>CAWBKL010000004.1:0-186018 GCA_963789405.1 uncultured Alphaproteobacteria bacterium | reverse complement strand
GTGTTATGTGGTCGCCTGACGCGTACGTATCGCTGTCCAGCCGGGAGGTCATTATCGCGTCAGTCGCCGAGCCGGTGATGCTTGCAATCATCTTCGCGCTCGCGCTGTTCGCAGGATCGACGCAGATCCCTGCGATTGCAGGCTTCGCCATGTCGCCGGCGGTGGGTCTTCGCATCTCGCTCGCACTTGCGCTGTTCGCGCTGATTATGGTTGCGATCGCGGAGAACGGACGCGTTCCTATCGACAACCCGGCAACGCACTTGGAGCTCACCATGGTTCATGAAGCCATGGTGCTCGAGTATTCGGGCCGTCATCTCGCGCTCATCGAGGCGGCGGCCTCGCTCAAGCTGCTCGCCTATGTTTCGCTTATCGTGAGCGTGTTCTTGCCGTGGAACCTCGCCGTCGCTACATCGGGCGCCGGGAGCCTTGCTAGTGCCGCAGGAATCGTATCTGGGCAAGCTTCTGTGCGGCGGCGTCTTCCTCGGTATCTTCGAGGTCAGTGTCGCCAAGATGCGTGTCTTTCGGGCGCCCGAATTCCTCACCGCCGCTTTGATGCTCGCAATGCTCGCGATCGTTCTCGGCCTCGTCACACGGAGCCTCTAGCATGGCCGCGCTCTCGCTTGATATCTCCCATGTCCTGGCAGGCACTCTCGTTCTGTTGAGCTTTATCCTACTCTATCAGGACCGCTTGCCGCCGCTCATCAACACATTCGCGCTGCAATCTTTCGTTCTTGCGCTCTCCGTCGCCTGGCAAGCCTTCTTGCAGAATGCGCCGCAGCTTCTTGTGACCTCCGCGATTGCACTGGGATTCAAGGCCATAATCATTCCGGTCGTCTTGCAGCGAATGATCCGTGCGCTCGGCATTCACCGCAACATCGAAACAGTGGTCGGAACGGGTCTTACAATGCTCGTAGGTATGGTGCTGGTTGCGCTCGCCATGGCGATCATGTTGCGCGCGACCGCCTATGCCAGCGTCATCGCGCGCGAGGATCTCGCCTTCGCGCTGTCGGTTATCATGCTCGGCCTTCTCGTTATGGTCTCGCGGCGCAACGCCGTGAGTCAGGTCATCGGCTTCATGTCGATGGAGAACGGCCTCGTGCTCGCGGCGACAGGCGCCAAAGGTATGCCCCTGGTTGTCGAAACGAGCGTCGCCTTCTCGGTCCTCATCGCCTTTATCGTCATCGGTGTCTTTCTCTTTCGTATTCGCGAGCGTTTCGACACTGTCGATATGTCGGCCCTCGACCGTTTCCGCGGTGATCAGTCGTGATCCACGACATCAATCCTGCAAATCTCGTCATTCTGGTCCCGCTCGGGGCGGCGGCACTTCTGTCGCTCGTGCCCAGCTACCGGATCGGCGCGTGGCTTAACGTACTGGCATCGCTCACGACTTTTGCAGCATCGCTTGCGCTACTCTTCGTTCGCCCGCCGCCCGGCAATCTCCTCACTGTCGACGATCTCAATGTCGTCTTCATCGTGCTCACGACACTGATCGGCTTTACGACGAGCGTTTTTAGCAGCGGCTATATCGCGCACGAATTGGAGATCGGCCGCCTGACGCCGGCGCGCTTGCGCTTTTATCACGCGACCTATCAGGTGCTGATGTTTGCCATGAACCTGGCACTGCTCACCAAGATCACCGGGCTGATGTGGGTTGCGATCGAGATCGCGACGCTGACGACGGTGATGATGGTCGGCATCTACCGCACGCATGAAGCGCTCGAAGCGGCCTGGAAGTATTTCATCCTGGGCAGCGTCGGGATCGCGCTGGCGCTCTTTGGCACGATCCTCATCTATGTCGCAGCCCAGCCGGTGATCGGCGAGGGGCTTGCGGCGATGACATGGTCCGATCTTACGGCCCATGCCGCCAAGTTCGATCCGGTCATTCTCGATGTGGCGTTTGTTTTCCTGCTCTTGGGCTATGGCACGAAGGCTGGCCTTGTGCCGGTGCATGCCTGGCTGCCGGATGCACATGCCGAGGGCCCAACGCCTATTTCGGCCGTGCTATCCGGCCTTCTGTTGAATGTCGCTATCTATGCAATCTTGCGGTTCAAGCTGATCCTCGCGGCGAATACGGGTGCCATTCGCTCCGGGACCGCTGATGATGGCGATGGGCCTTGCATCACTCATCTTTGCCGCCGTGATGCTCTATCGGCGACGCGATGTGAAGCGTTTCTTCGCCTATTCCTCGATTGAGCATATGGGCATCATCGCCTTCGCCTTCGGGCTTGGCGGGCCACTTGCGAATTTTGCCGGGCTTCTGCACATGATGATGCACAGCCTGACCAAATCCGGCATCTTCTTTGCCGTCGGCCACATTACCCGTATCAAAGGCACGCAGAAGATCGCGGACATTGCAGGATTGACGTCGACACATCCCGGCCTCGGTTGGCTGCTCGTCGGCGGCGTTGTCGCAATTGCGGGGCTCCCGCCCTTCGGTGTGTTCACAAGCGAGTTTCTGGTTGTCAGTTCCGCCTTTGCGCGCCAGCCGCTGTTGGCGTTGCCGCTCGCGATCGGCATCTTGCTCTCCGTGGGCGCGCTGTTCCTGCGCCTTGGCGGGCTTGCATTTGGCGAGCCGGTTGGCAGTCAGGCGCCGGTGCGCATGTCGCACGCGCCGATAGCGCTTCATCTCGCGCTCGTTTTGGTGGCCGGCATTTTCCTGCCTGGGCCGATGGCGGCGTGGTTTGAACACATCGCGCGCTTGTTGGGATAAAGATGTCCGTTCTCTCAGACATCATTGCTGATGGTGCGCACGCGGGATCGCAGCACCCATGGCCGTGCGCGATGGTGAGCGAGCAGACCTGGGCCTTCGCAGCGGAGCAGCTCGCCAAAGGCGAATGGACATTGGTCGCGATGTGGGCGGAGCCCTCAGCCCTGCATCTTGCCGTCACCGAGCCGGTCAGCTCGGCAGTCGGTTTGATGACCTTGCGTGCACCAACGGGGCATTTCCCCTCGATCGGGCGCATTCATCCCCCGGCACGGCGGATCGAGCGCGCAATCCGGGATCTTTATGGCCTCGTTGCAACAGATTCGGCCGATACGCGCCCTTGGCTCGATCATGGATGTTGGAATGTCGAGGCGCCGCTTGGATCTCGCATCGAGCCGAGGACGCAAGCGCCTTATCCGTTTCTGCCGACCGAAGGCGAAGGTCTTCACCAAATTCCGGTTGGCCCCGTTCACGCTGGCATCATTGAACCCGGCCATTTTCGTTTCACGGCGAATGGCGAGACGGTCGCGCGTTTGGAAGCAAGGCTCGGCTATGTGCACAAGGGCATTGAGGGGCTCATGGTTGGCGCGCCGATTGAGCGCGCAGCACAGCTTGCGGCACGCGCATCCGGCGACACAACCGTTGCCTATTCCATCGCTTTCGCGCGCGCCGTAGAAGTCGCAACCGGTACGGAGCCGCCGCCCCGCGCACTATGGCTACGGGCGCTGATGCTTGAGCTGGAGCGTATCGCCAATCATTTCGGTGATATCGGCGCGATCTGCAACGATGCAGCGTTCAGCCTGATGCATGCGCACACCGGCGTTTTGCGCGAGCGCGTTCTGCGCGCCGCATTCGCGGCTTTTGGCCACCGTTTGATGATGGACCGCGTCGTGCCCGGCGGTGTTGCGTGCGATCTCGCCAAGAAAGACATAAAGCTGCTCTTGAAGCTTCTGAAAGACATCCGTAAGCGCTTCCCGCGTCTCGTCGAGCTCTATGAAGAGACGACCTCGCTCCAGGATCGAACGGTCGGAACCGGAATCGTTCAAAGCGAGCTGGTGATCCGCTTCAGCGCGGGCGGATATATTGGGCGTGCTTCCGGCCGCAATTTCGATGCGCGCCGTGCCTTTGCGTTCGCGCCTTACGACAGGCTCACTTTCGACATTCCGGTCATGGAGAAGGGCGACGTCGATGCGCGCGTGATGATCCGCATCAGGGAAGTCGAACAGAGCTTGTCGCTTATCGAACAGATCCTGGAGCAAATGCCCGAGGGCGATCTTCGCGCACAAATTGCCAGTGGTTTCGGAGAAGGAGCGGCGCTGGTCGAAGGCTTTCGCGGTGACATCTTTGCGTGGGTGCGCATGAGTGGTTCGGGCCGGGTCGAGCGCTGTCACTTGCGCGATCCTTCGCAGTTTCAATGGCCGCTTCTCGAAGCCGCGATCGAGGGCAACATCGTCGCGGACTTTCCCCTCTGCAATAAATCGTTCAATTGCAGTTATGCGGGTCACGATCTTTAGGCGCATGAGATGTTCAATCTGATCTTCGATAGTCTGTTCGATTTTCCGCTCACCGAGCGTCGCCCGGCCGCCGATGAGGCGGCGCTTGCCGAGCTTGCGGCGAAAGTCGATCGCGCCGCGCGTCGTCGGCTGGGGCGCAGCCTGTCCATTCGTCAAGTTGATGCCGGCTCATGCAATGGCTGCGAGCTTGAGATTCATGCGCTCGACAATGCGTTCTATGACCTCGAGCGCTTCGGTTTTCATTTTGTCGCATCGCCCCGTCATGCGGATGTGCTCCTCGTAACCGGCCCGGTAACCGCCAATATGAAAGAGGCGCTCGAGCGAACCTACGCCGCGACGCCCGAGCCCAAATGGGTGGTGGCGGCCGGCGATTGCGCAGCGGGTTGCGGTGTGTTCGAGGGCAGCTACGGCGTTGTCGGCAAGATCGATAGTGTGATCCCGGTCGATCTTCACATTCGCGGTTGCCCGCCGAGCCCGCGTGATCTGTTGGCCGCGCTCTTGGCGCTCATGACGGCGCCGAGCCGGCGGTAAGGTATGAACGCTTACGTCGCAACTGAACTTGCGACCCTCACCGATCTTGAGCTGCGCTTTCAAAGCTGGAGCAGGACAGAAATCCTAAAATTCACATTGATCACGCCGAGCCTGCGGCTTTGTTGCGCGAGGCGAATTGGTGCTACCGCAACTCCCAGAGCGGCAATTAGTTCGTGTCCTGAGTTTGCTTCGCACTCAGCACCGTAACGAGATAGCCGGCAACGGCCGACTTTGCAGGGGGACGCGGTCCGCCAGGAAACACAGCATGAACCTCCACCGGCTCGAGCGCAAAGCCGGGCAACAATTGTACAAGCGCACCCGAGCGCAGCTTCCGGGCCCTGGACTTATACGATCGCCGACATGTCGGCCTGGGCTGGATTGAGCGCGTCGCGGCGGTCTTCAAAGGGGTTGATACGCCGCTTGCCGCCGATCCTCATCTCAAGAGATGGTTTGAGGCTGTCGATGCGCGGCCCGCGGTCTGTCCGCCGGCGGCTTGATTGTCCGCCTCGACCGAGAAGCCCGGAGGATGAAGATGAGCGATACTTCCGACTACACACCGCCGAAGGTCTGGACCTGGAACAAGCCCAGTGGCGGACGGTTCGCGAATATCAACCGCCCGATTGCAGGCCCGACGCACGATAAGGAACTGCCGGTCGGCCGGCATCCGTTGCAGCTCTATTCGCTGGCCACACCGAATGGTCAGAAGGCGACCATCATGCTTGAAGAGCTGCTGGCGCTTGGCCATAGCGGCGCCGAATACGATGCCTGGCTGATCAATATCGGCAATGGTGATCAGTTCGGCAGCGGTTTTGTGGCCGTGAACCCCAATTCGAAGATACCGGCGCTGATGGATCGCAGCGGTCCGCAACCGGTCCGCGTGTTCGAGTTGGGCGCGATCCTTCTCTATCTTGCCGAGAAGTTCGGCGCGCTCCTTCCCAAGGAGATGGGGCCACGCGCGGAATGCCTCTCCTGGCTGTTCTGGCAAATGGGCAGCGCACCCTATCTCGGCGGCGGCTTCGGTCATTTCTATGCTTACGCGCCGATGAAGATCGAATATGCAATCGACCGCTTTGCCATGGAGGTGAAGCGCCAGCTCGATGTGCTCGACCGGCAACTGGCCCAAAACGAATACATCGCCGGTGGCGCTTACTCAATCGCCGACATTGCCATCTTGCCGTGGTATGGCGGGCTCGCCAAAGGCTTGATCTATGGCGCAGGCGAATTCTTGAGCGTACAGGAGTACAAGAACGTTCAGCGCTGGGCAGACATGCTGTTCGCCCGCCCGGCCGTGAAGCGCGGACGCATGGTGAATAGCACCTTTGGCGATCCGGCAGGTCAATTGCACGAGCGCCATGACGCCTCCGACTTCGCAACAAAGACGCAGGATAAGGTCGTCGCGAAGGGTTAACCGGCGCAGAGTCCTCTGTCACGAGCGATGGCTTTGCACAATGCGCGGCATAATCCCCTGATCGCTATTCGCTTCTGCGCAACAGAAGCGGCCTTCGGTCTGAAGCGCTATCTCGGCCATGCGGCAGATTCCAACAAGGGCGTCATGATCATGACGCCCCTGTTCGCGGTCTCGAAGAAGTGAACGAGGTTCCGCTTTGCGTGCTGCAGATAGGCACCGACGTCCTGCATAAATGCCTTGCGTTACCATAGCTCAATGGCGACCACGTCTGTAGAGTGCGTGAGACGCGTCCTTCCTGCTCACCTTTTTAAGTAAGCTCGCGAGGTGCCCACGTGAATAACAACAATACCGTGGCGACCAAGGTGCCAGCTGTCACGCTGGGTTTTTGGATCATCAAGATCTTAGCCACGACCCTTGGCGAAACCGGTGGCGACACAGTCACAATGACCTGGCTCGGGGAAACGACGTCTCATGCGATTCCCAATGGCTATCTGATCGGCACGGCGATCTTCTTGAGTGCGCTCGTGGTTCTCGTTTCGCTTCAAACGATTGCCAAAAAGTTCCATCCGTCCCTGTACTGGCTCACAATCGTCGCCTCCACAACGGCTGGCACGACGATGGCAGATTTTGCCGATCGGTCGTTGGGGATCGGCTATGCCGGTGGCTCGGCGCTTCTGCTCGCTTGCGTCTTAGGAGTTCTCGCTCTGTGGCAGCTGATACACGGCTCGGTGTCCGTAAATACCGTCAACACGCCAGCTGTCGAGGCGTTCTACTGGGCGACGATCACGTTCTCGCAGACCCTCGGTACGGCACTTGGCGACTGGCTCGCCGACGATGCCGGTGTGGGTTTTGCGGGCGGGGCGCTGGTGTTTGGCGCAGCCTTGGCCGTGGTTGCGGCGCTCTACTTTTGGACCAAAATCTCTCCGGTCTTGCTATTCTGGGCAGCGTTCATTCTCACGCGGCCGCTTGGAGCCACGGTCGGGGACTTTCTCGACAAGCCATTCAGTGAGGGTGGGCTCTATCTGAGCCGCCCGATTGCAACGGCCGTCATAGCCGGAGCTATGATCTTGCTCATTCTCCTGATTCCGCAGCGAGCCGGCAGCCACCCTGGCAAGGCAGCCGAAACCTCGTAATCATAACTCATTGGGGAGGATACTGATGTTCAGGAAGTCTGTAGTCGCGGCTTCGGCCCTCTTGTTCGTCTTTGTCTGCTTGAATGCGCATTCTGCACCAGCTGGCGATGCGTCTCTTTACACTTTGACCAAGAGTATCGCGATCGGCTCGCCTGACCGTTGGGACTTATTAGATTTTGATACGACCTCACACAGGGTCTATATCGCACATGGTGATCGCGTGACCGTGGTCGACGGGCAAACCGGCGCGCTCATCGGCAACGTCGACGGCTTCGCCGGCGGTACGCACGGTGTCGCAATCGTCCCCCCGCTCAATGTTGGTTTCAGCGACGACGGCAGCGCGGGCACAGCCTCTTCCTTCGGTCTTACGACACTGAAGATCGGCAAGACCGTCAAGGCTGACCAAGATGCCGATGCGATGGCATTCGATCCCGCGAGCGGTCATGTGTTCGTCATCGACGGCGATCCCGGCAAGGTCACTGTGATCGATCCGAGGACCCAAACCGTTGTTGCAACCGTCAATGGCGGCGGCAAGCTCGAAATCGGCATGGCAGATGGCGCAGGCAACCTTTACGTCAATGGTGAGGCGAACAAGGAGGTCGTGCGGATCGACACGAAGACCAATCAAGTTCTTGCACATTGGCCCATTGCCAATTGCACGAGCCCACATGGCATGGCAATCGATGCGCAATCGCGCAGGTTGTTTGTGACCTGCGAGAACAATGTGATGCTAGCGCTCAATGCCGACAATGGCAAAGTCGTCGCTTCATTGCCTATCGGTTCGCGAACAGACGGCGCGGCTTTCGATCCCGTCAGAAAGCGCGTCTTTAGCTCGAATGGTGATGGGACGCTCACCGTTATCAGTGAGAAGACGCCGGACTCCTATGAAGTGCTGGGGAATGTGCAAACAAGCTTCGGTGCGCGAACGATGACGATCGATCCCAAGTCGGGCCGCCTCTATCTTGTTGCTGCCGAAATCAAGATCAATGAAGCCGCGGCTCCGACCGACTACCGGAACCGCTTCAAGGTCACACCCGGCTCAACAAAGCTTCTGTTCTTGGATCCCGCGTCCTAAGAGAGCCGGCTCCAGTCAGTGACCGCCGCCAACGGTCAGGGGCTTGAGCTCGGCGACCGCGGCTTCCCAGACACTCAGAGAAGCAGAAGTCGCGACTGCGCTCGAGCCAAAGCGGCCGGTGCCGCCTGGCGCATTGTGGCCGCGGATGTTTCTATCCTCCATGCGGCCGGCGATACCGGCCAGCAATGCGATATTGTTTGAGCGCGCGAAACGCCTCAAGGCTATGACGGCCGTGAAGCAGCGCGGCCGATGCCATTCAACAGGAGTAGGCCGATAGCACTTGACGCCGCGCCGGCGTAGAACGTGAACGATGCGCCTTGGAACTGCCAAAGAGCTCCAGCGATCAGACTCGCAAGAAGCGCGGAGATACCAATCGCGAAATTGAAGATCCCGAAGGCGGTGCCGCGCATGGGCTGTGGCGCGGTGTCAGCCACGAAGGCCGCAAGCAGACCTTGCGTCAGCCCCATGTGGAGCCCCCAGAGGACTACGCCGGCCGCGACCTGCCAAAGGCCGGTTGCCGTCGCGAGGACAAGGTTGGCAGCAATGAGCACGACAAAGCCGCCGATCAGGAGACGTCGGCGCCCCACGCGATCGGACAGTCGGCCGGCCGGGTAGGAGGCGAGAGCATATACAAGGCTCATCAGTGCAAGGACGATTGGCGCCAGCGCAAGCGGAAGTCCCAATCCACGGGCACGCAAGATTAGAAAGGCCTCGCTGAAACGCGCCAGCATGAGGAAGCTCGCAATTATGATAAGACGCCAAAACAGACGCCCCAGGGGAACTCTCGGTGTCTTGATAGAATCTGCCACGTGCGGCTTTACACGGTGTGGCTCTTTCACGGCGATGGCGAGGATTGCCACTGAGATGAAGCCAGGAATCAAAGCCAGCCAAAACACGAGACGAAACCGGTCGTGAAAGAGATACATCAGCCCGACCGCAAGCAGGGGACCTGCAAACGCCCCGACCGAATCCAGCGATTGGCGCAAGCCATAGGCAGCACCGCGAACGCTTGGCGGCGTTAGGTCTGCGACGAGCGCATCCCGAGGCGCGCCTCTCATGCCCTTGCCCAAGCGATCCGAAATTCGGGCGGCCAGAACCCATGCGGTCGTTGGCGCGAGCGCGAACAGCGGCTTTGAGAGAGCCCCCAGGCCGTAGCCAAGCACTGCAAGCCATTTGCGTGTGCCGACACGATCACTGAGCCAGCCGGAGGGCAGCTTGACGAAGGAAGCTGTCGCTTCTCCGACGCCCTCGATGAGGCCAACCATTGTGGTGCTTGCGCCCAATACGGAGACAAGAAACACCGGCAACAGCCCGTGGATCATCTCCGATGAGACATCCATGAAAAGGCTGACGAATCCGAGCGACCACACACCGCGCGGTACGGCGATTTTTGGGTCCGATGAAGAATTTGCGCCCGCCGAGATTCGACGCCCGCTTGAAGTGATCGGCTTGGCCCTGGTGTTCTCACTCTTGGACATTCCGTCTCTCTAGCCATCTCGCTTGGTCGAGAACCATTCTGCGATCGAAAAGACAGCATCTCAGGGCCGGAAAGGCCACGCCACTTCGAATAGGATTGAGCGCAGGAAGGCAGCTCATGACGCTCTTGTTGGTTAAGAGAGCGGCGCGGTCACCTTGGACAATGATCGTCTGCAGACTCTCGTCGCAGTTTCTGCGCGCCTGCTCTTTAGTAGAGTGCGCACGGTCTAGATGGGCGGCTAGCTTTGCAATTGGCGCACCCGCAGCGATGAAATGAGTACTGGTTGGTTTGGGTGTCTCGCCGATCCCCGGGGCGTGCGATACACAACCATCAGTTGTGCTGCAGCGCCCTCAGTGCTCGTGACGGTGAGGCAGGTCATCCGCCCAGATGGCACATGAGCAAGATCCAGATCGCGAAAGAATTCTTTCACCGGTTCAGGACGATGTATTGCTCGATGCCGCAGGCACAGCGTGTACCTCTCTATTGCTCTCAGGCATCCGAAGTATCTGCCTCGACCAAGCTGGCGACATCGATTCGCGCGCTTGAGCGCGCAACACCTTCTTCGGCAGCAGAGATGCGGCAAGCCTTTAATATCCTTCTGAGCGAGGAAGAGCGAGGACAGATCTCGGTATTTGTCCTTGACGTTTCGCGCTCTTAGCAGCGTTCCTCGTTGTGTTTTGGAAGCATCACAATCGCACCTGGTGATAGCAGCAATCCGTAGGCTCAATTTCAGCTTTGAATGGCCGCACGTTAGAAAGCGAAATGGTCGTTCATTCCTCATCGAGAGTCATTCGATTGTGGACGAACTGTCCTTGGGCAGATGAAGTCACTCAATACGACAGGGAGAACATCGCGCTCTATTCTTTGCTTCTCGACGCAGAGTCCGATGGGGCCAACGAAATCCAGATGGCGCGAGCATTCTTTGGCTGCCTTCCCAAGACTCGATTACATGAGATCGTCCGTTCACACCTAAAGCGTGCGCGTTGGGTGGTGCAAAACGGATATCCTTGGTTGCCCTGGTGATATTGAAGGCGCCGCGGTTTCTTAGGGCTGCGACCAAACAGCAAACGGATCCTCGCCACTCAGAGTGAAGATGAATCTGCCTACCGAATTGGCTGCGGCCATCCCTGGTATGCGCACTTTCCATTTTCCTTCCTGACAAGCCAACGAGCACAATTCAGTGGGGAAGCACAGGCGCAAGAAAGCCTGGCGGGAAACGTCACAGGGGAGCATCTCAATGAGCTCGTTACGTGCGCGCCTTGCGCGTGCAGGATTGCTGCTTGGCGCATCCGGCTGTCTCTTGCCTGCAATTTCATTTGCTCAAGGGGCCTCGGCGGGCGCAAGCGCTTCAACGTCTTCAGGTCTTCAGGAAATTGTGGTGACGGCGGAGCGCCGATCGGAGAGCCTACAGAAGGTTGCGGTTCCTGTGACCGCTGTCAGCGGCAGTGAAATCACAAATCGTAGCGTCACGACCATTTCCGATCTTGGCCGGCTCGTGCCGGCAGTACAGATCGAATCGGGCGCCGGATCTTATACCGGCGTGAGCCTGAGGGGCATCGCGACCACATCGCTCAACGCATTCGCCGATCCCGCAATTGCGGTGAACATGGACGGCATTTACTTGCCGCGTCCGACATCGATGCAGGGCCTCTTTTATGACATCGACCGTGTCGAAGTATTAAAAGGTCCTCAAGGCACTCTTTACGGACGAAATGCGACCGGGGGTGCGATCAACGTAATCAGCAAGGCTCCCGATACTTGGAGAGCTCGGCGGCGATCTGAGCGTCGAGGGCGGCAACTATAACCTCGTAAATGCGACCGGCGACCTAAACGTGCCTTTGTCGGAACATGCAGCCGCTCGCGGCGCATTTCAGGTCGTCGACCGCGGCGGCTATTTCTCTGATGGGACCAGTGATGAAAAGCGGCAATCGGGCCGACTTTCACTCAAATTGGAGCCGAACGATACGCTCTCGATTGTGGTGCGCGGCGACTATACCCATGTGGGAGGCAAGGGTTCTGGTGCAACCGCGTTTTGCCTTGATGGCTTGCCGGTAACTCCCTCGGGCAACCCCAACACGCCAGGAAAGGCATGTCCGCCCACGGGTGCATTCTACAGTAGTGATCCGTACATCGGCGTCATCCAACAGGCGCCGGGAATTTATCCTCCTGTGTTGCCGGTATGGACCAATAACGATGCCATTCCTGACGCCTTCATTCCGGCGCAGCCGCTTTCCAACAAGCAGTTTCAAGACTTCAACATGTGGACTGTATCGGCTCAGTTGGACTGGCGCGTCCCCAGTGGCACGCTGACACTTATCCCCGCCTACAGAAGCGAGGACATTAATTTTTTGTCGAGTGCGGGCTTTGAACTAGCCGAGGCAAATAGGACTCAACAAGAGACTATTGAAGCGCGATTCGCGTCCAATGTGGACCAGCCCTTCCGCTATGTTGTTGGCGCCTATTACTTGAACGATTCGCATAGAGGCTTAGCGGCTTACGACGCCCAGGACACGGCTTGCTCCGCCACCTCTCGGCTTTCGCCTCCCGCGCCGAACAGCAGCTTCAACACACTGATAATAATGGTTGGACGACTGCCGTCTTTGGTCAAGCGACTTATTCGTTGACGTCGACTTTTCGGCTTCGTCGCAGGCGCCCGCTATACCTACGAGGAAAAGAAGACAATTTCAGATGATGGCGCCGTTCCCTTACTATATTCCGCTTGGCGGCGCCGTTCCGCCCGCTGCGGCCCCGCGGCTGTCTCCGCGAACGGCTATCTCATTTCTCCGCCGGTCGGCGGCAATCCCATTCTATTCACGACGAGTTGGTGACAAGAGCTGGGACTCCCGAATTGGAAGGCCGGCGTCGAATGGGATGTCGCGCCTCAGTCGCTGCTGTATGCGAACTACAGTACGGGTTTCAAATCGGGTGGATTTTTATTTCTCCACCGCAATGGCCGGCAGCGACACGTACAGGCCGGAGAAGCTCGAAGGCATATACAGTCGGATCGAAAAATCGATTCTTCGACAATCGGCTGCAACTCAATCTCGAGGGGTTCTATTGGGTCTATCACGACCAGCAGGTGGCAACGCTCGTTCTAATTCCACCGTTTATCATTTTTCCGTATCAAAATGCCAAGAAAGTCGACAATCGAGGGCGGCGAGGCGGAGATCGAATATCCTGCTAACGCCAACGACCCAGCTTCAACGCGGATGTGCAATATTCCTATGGCAGATATGACAACTACACGCTATATCGTCTCGTTCCCCGGCAGCAGGCTGTTCAAGTTATTCGCACCCGGTCCGCCTCTGGCCCCTCGACTGCAGCGGTAACCATCTCTTCAACTCCCCTGACTGGGTGATTGGGGGCGGGTTGCAGCACACTTTCCCGTTGGCTGATGGCGCAGAGATCGTTGCCGAGCGTAAATACTAGGTTCGAGTCGCCGCGCCTTTCGGGCCACAAGCGTATCAGCGGATTGATGGATAACACGCGAACCGACCTGAGCGTTACATTTAACCCGGCCGACAAGCATTGGAGCGTTGAGGGCTATGTGAACAATCTGGAGGACGACGTCAGTCCCGACGGTATCGGGCAATCGGCGAACTTCATCCCCGGTCTTTACACAGCCTCCCTGCGGCCACCACGCACTTATGGTGGGCGAATCGCCGTGCATTTCTGATGCCCTGGACTCCCCGGTGGGATCGCTTAGGAGGGCCGTCTTCGGCCCTCTCCCTTTTTGCGGAAGGCCGGCGCGAAGATTTGCTGTGCTGATGCAACGAATTGAAACAACTGATTTCCAAAATGCTCCCGGCGGTTCTGATATTGCTGTGAAGTGGCGTAGATTGAGAACCCTGAAGAAAGGCGAGCGGGATCTGATGGCGGATCGAATGGCCAATATTGCAGAAGCGCCAAAGGTAACTGCCTTTTTGACGCGTGAGCAGGCAGTCGAGAAGAGCCCGCGCGGTTGGTACCGCAGTCGCCCCCTTTGCCGAAGAGACAGAGAAGCTGAGGCGAATCCCGCCGCCGTCGTTGAGGCCGTCATGAAGTCGGGACTGATGCCGCTGGTTCGCCCGAAATACTGGGGTGGCTATGGCTTGGATTGGATGGCGTTTGTGGATTGCATCGGCGAAATCGGCCGCACGAGCGGCTCGATCGGCTGGTGCTCGGGCTTTCTGATGCACCATCAATGGGTGCTCAGCCATTTCCCGCGAAAGGACAAGCGCTTGTCTATAGCACGCACAAAGATCCGAAAATCGTGACGGCGTTTGCCGTTCAGGGGAGTGCCGATCGGACCAGCGGCGGATATCGTGTGAACGGCGATTGGAGTTTTGGTTCAGGCGGCGACCATTGCGATTGGGCGATTGTCGGCGCCGCGGTCGTGGGGGAAATCGCCTCGCTTGCATTGCTGAAGCCCGGCCAGTTTACGATGCGCGATACTTGGAACAGCGTCGGTCTCAAAGGGCACGGGAAGCAACAATATCGTCGTCAAAGACGCTTTCGTTGCCTGAAGAATGCACGCTCGAAATGGGCGCGTTTTATTCCGGCCGCTCTCCGGGCTCGAAGTTTATCGAGGGACCGCTTTACCGCACGAGCGCACTCGCGCAATTCCAATTCGGTCTACTTGCGCCGATGATGGCGATCGCGCGCGGCGCTCATGCGAGCTTTATTGAGTTCAATCGCAATCGTGTGACCGGACTCATGGGCGGCAAAGCGGCTGACGACCCATTTATCCAAGCGCGGGCCGGGCGAATCTTCCGCCGAGATCGAAGCAGCCTATGCGATTCTGGAGCGCATCAATCGTGGCATGGTCACCGGTAAATACCAGACCCAAGCCAACGCCGCCGAAGTCACGCGGGATTTCGCGATGACAGCGCGGTTGCTGTTGCAATCGGTCAGCCGTCTATTTGAAGCTTCCGGCGCACGAGGCCTTGCGGAATCGAACGCGATTGGCCGTCATTGGCGAGATGCGCACGCGATAACGCATCATGTTGCGCTCAATATGGACAGCATGTTCCAGAGTTTTGGCCGCCATCTGTTCGAGAACGCAAAGAGCTGACGTCAGGCGCCCTTAAAGGCCGGCCCCGATGGGAGGACGCCATGGCAAAATGGCAATACACAAAAGGCCTTCATGATCTCGGCAATGGTTGCTTTGCCTATCTTCAACCAGACGGGACGTGGGGTTGGAGCAATGCGGGCCTTATCGAGAGTCAAGGCGAAACGCTGCTCGTCGATACGCTAATGGGCGTGGGCCTTACCCGCGATATGCTGGATGAGATGCGCCTCAAGGTTCCTGCGGCAACGAAGATCGGCAAGCTGGTCAACACCCATTCCAATCCCGATCATGTGTTGGGTAATCAGCTCGTCGCCGATGCCGAGATTATCGCCGCGCGGGCTACGGCGGAAGAAATGGCGGCAATGAACCCGCAGGGCTTCGTGAACATGGCCGACAATTGGGAGGCCATGGGCGAAGGCGGCAAATTCTTCCACGAGACGATGGGCTCCAAGTTCGATTTTAGCGGCGTGAAGATCACGCCGCCGAACTCTGTCTTCGATGGCGCAAAGACGATTCATGTCGGCGACAAAACCGATTCATCTTGTCGATCTCGGCCCGGCACATACCAGAGCGGACACCATCGTCTATGTGCCGGCGGACCGCACTGTCTATACCGGCGACATTCTGTTCAATGAAAGTCACCCGATCATGTGGGCCGGACCGGTCGCCAACTGGATCAAGGCGTGCGATTACATTCTTGGATTGGATGTCGAAACCATTGTTTCCGGCCATGGACCGATTTCGGAAAAATCAGGCGTTCGCAACCTCAAACGCTATTTCGAATATATTCGCGACGAGGCAAAAAAACGCTTCGAGGCCGGAATGGGCTGGGAGGAGGCGGGACGAGATATGGCCCTTGATGCATTTCGCGGCTGGGCCGACGAAGAGCGAATCGTAGCTAACGTCTTCGCGCTCTATCGTGAATTTGGCGCTGAGCTTCCCGCAGTCTCGGGTCCGGGGCTCTTTGCTGCAATGGAACGCTATCGCCGGCACCGGCATGAACACCGTCACTAAAAGCCGCGGGTGAGACCGAAGCAGGGCGACAACAGGAAGAGCATCATGCCGATCATAAACGAAACGCACGATCCAAACCGGCGAAGCTGGGTTACAGTCGGCTAACCTGCCGGACGCCGAATTTCCAATTCAGAATTTGCCGCTTTGTATATTTCGCACAGCTGAACGTGGGCCGCGTGGTGGCGTAGGCATTGGCGACCAAATCCTCGATCTCGGCGCGGCGCTCGACGCCGGGCTCTTCTCAGGCGCAGCCGCAGAAGCGGCGAAGGCCGGCTCAGCGAAAGACATTGAATGAGCTGATGTCGATTGGGTCTGGCTACAGCTCGGCGCTACGCTCACGTGTGTCCGAGGTTCTCGCCACCGGCCCCGAGGCCGCTCAGGCGAAGGATATTGCCGAGACAATTCTCGTGCCTATGACCCAAGTGCGTCTGGAGTTACCTGCCTTCATCCGGTCTTTCACCGACTTCTCATGCTCGATGAACCACATGAGGCGGATGGGCGGCGGCAATGTTCGCCCCGTCTTCATGCAACTCCCGGTCGGCTATCATGGCCGCGCGAGCTCACTCTGCGTCAGCGGCATGCCTGTGGTTCGGCCCTTTGGGCAGTTCTCTGGCCCGGAGGGCAACGTAGCTTATGGGCCGGAGCCGAGCATGGATTTCGAGCTTGAGCTGGGCGCCTATGTTGGCACGCCCAATGCACTCGGCGAGCCCATTCCGATCGCCGGAGCATCGGATCATATTTTCGGATACGCGCTCGTGAATGATTGGTCGGCGCGCGGAATTCAGATCTTTGAAAGCGCTCTGGGCCCGTTCCTTGGCAAGAGCTTTTTGACCACGGTCTCGCCGTGGATTGTGACGCAAGAAGCGCTCGCGCCGTTTCGCGTTCCTGCCGTCAAGCGACCAGCCTCCGAGGTGGCGGCACCAGCAGCATCTTGAGGACGATAAAGACCAACGCGAAGGCGGCATCGACTTGGAGCTGACCACCTATCTTCAAACGCGAACAGATGCGGCGCGAGGGCCAGGCGCCAGAGCGCATCGTGCATACCAATTTCGCCGAGATGTATTGGACCTTCGCTCAAATGCTGGCGCACCACGCCAGCAATGGCTGCAATCTGGAGTCCGGTGATCTGCTGGCAAGCGGCACGGTTTCCGGCACGCCCGAAGACGCGAAGGGCTGCTTGATGGAAATCAACGGGCGCGGACAAACGCCCTCTGCGCTTGCAGAATGGCGAGACCCGATTGTGGCTCGATGACGGCGATGAAATTTCGTTCCGCGCCCGCGCGTCTCGTCCCAGGTTTTGTATCAATCGGGTTTGGGCCGTGCGATGGCCGCGTCCTGCCGGCGAAGGCGCCGAAGCTCATGAATACCGTGATTCAGTGTGCGAGTTCCGCAGAAGCCGAGCAGCGGCCATTCTCACCAAAGAAGCTGTCAAGCGTGACGGCAAGCACCTGGTCGTCGATATCCATTGCCACCTAGGCGTTCCGGCCGCGGATGCTTTGATGCGCCCGCACATCAGGCCAGACACGCTGACGATCAACTCGTTCTCGTCACCCGCATCGGACGAGGTTAACCGCGCGCAATTCGCCTCGATCGGGCCGAAGATGAGCAATCTAGAGGTACGGCTCAAGGACATGGATGCGCTCGGCATCGATGTTCAGGTCCTCTCGCCTTCACCGGGTCAATACTATTACTGGGCCGATCCGGAAATCGCGCTCGAGGGCTGCAAGCTCACGAATGACGGGATCGCCGAGGCCGTCGCAAAATATCCAAAGCGCTTTGCCGGGCTCGGCAATGTTCCATTGCAATCAGCCGAGCTTGCGGTGCGCGAGCTCAAGCGCTGCGTCAAGGAGCTCGACCTTAAAGGCGTTGAGCTCTCAACCAACATCAATGGCCGCGAGCTAGCCGATCCGGAGTTCCTGCCGTTCTTCGCTGCGGCTGAAGAGCTTGGTGTTTTAATCTTTATTCATCCCCTTGGCTTCACGCACGGCCAAAGGCTGAGCGAACATTATTTCAACAACCTGATCGGCAATCCGCTTGAGTCGACCATTGCGGTCGGACACCTCATCTTCGGTGGCGTGCTCGATCGATATCCGGGACTCAAAATTTGCGTCGCCCATGGCGGCGGCTATTTGCCAACTTATTGGGGTCGCATGGATCACGCTTTCCGAGCGCGCGCCGACTGCCGGCAACATATTTCGCGTGAGCCGAGCAGCTATTTGAAGCAGCTCTATTTCGATACGCTTGTGTTCGACCCCGCGCATCTCGACTTTCTCGTGAAAACCTATGGTGCCGATCACCTTATGTTGGGCACCGATTATCCGTTCGACATGTCGGAACCCGATCCGGTCGGCTTTCATGCTCATCTTCCCGAAGAAGATCGCAATAAGATCATTGGCGGAACTGCCATGTCTTTGCTCGGACTCGATCCGCGATCCTTTCGAAGCTAGAGCTTTGATGCCACCTCGACCATCAGCGCGCGCATCCAGACATGCGCGGGGTCGCTGGTGTGGCGGGGATTCCAAAAGATGCTTTCATGAATGGCCGGCAAATCGAATGGCGGTTCAATCAAGCGAATGTCGATGCAAGAGCTTAGACGCTCGGCGAGCTTTCTGTGAAGCAATGTGACCATTCGTGTGCCGGCGATCACAAAAGGTGCAAGGAGAAAGCTTTGCACCGATGCGCCGACATGCCGGCGCGCTCCGATGCTGCTCAGATAGCCATCGCCAACGCCGACGCTCTCCTGGCCCGACGCACTGTAAATCAGATGAGGGAGTGCGAGGTATTCCTTCTCCGTCAAATGTGGCCCCACGTCCGGATTGTGCGCGCAAACCGCGCAGACCCAGCGGTCTTCGAACAGGACCTGCGATGGAAAGTTGGCCGGTACCTCGGACGGCATGATCAGAAAGTCGATGGCATCCTCGCTCAGTTGATCGAGTTTGGAGGGATCGAGCTGAACAACACGAATGGCGATACCAGGCGCAAGTTCGGCCAATTTCAAGATGAGTGGGCTTAGAAGCATAAAGCTCGAATAGTCGCTTGCCGCTATCGTGAACACCCGCTGCTCGCTGAGTCTGGTTCAAACGTGACGCGCGTGCTGATAAGATCCTCGACGTCGCGGATGCATTCGCGCAATGGGTCGATCAACTCTTGCGCGCGAGGGGTCAGCTCCATACGCCGACCGACGCGGACAAGCAGATCATCTTTGAACATGTGCCGCAGCCGCGAGAGCACACCGCTCATTGCAGACTGGCTGAGACCAATTCGATCTCCCGCATGCGTGACATTCTTTTCAGTCAGCAGCGCATCGAGCGCGACCAGGAGATTGAGATCGTATTTTGCGAGATTCATGCTTCCTGCCCGGCCTACCGCTTTTGCCTGATCCCGGCGCGCGGCCCGCTGATTGTTCCGATACTAATATCGATGAGGCGATCGGGGATATAAAGACCTGATGGCAGCTATCGGGACATCCGATTTGGACTGTCCCTGTGGCGATATATGGTCCAAACAAGGAAATCTGTACGTTCAAAGAACGGGAGGGAGATCATGTCGGAGCCACGGGTCAATAAGCTGAGATATGTCGGCCTGGCGGTGCCGGATTTCGCTACAGAGCGTCAATTTGTTTCGGAAACGTGGGGTCTCAAGGAGGTCGAAAAGGACGGCGACATTTCGTATTTCTCCGCCGAGTCCTCAAGCGAGCCGTATGTTTTTCGCCTTCGCAAGGCGGATGAGAAGCGCATGGATCTCATTTCGCTTGGGGTCGAAGACAGGCAAGCCGTCGATGCGCTCGCCAAGCGACTAGCGAGCGCTGGAACGAAGTTGATCTCGGAACCGCAGAGGTTGGACGCTCCGGGCGGTGGCTATGGCTTCAGGTTTTTCGATCCTGATGGTCGCACGGTCGAAATCGCAAGCGATGTCGTCAAGCGCGAAGGGCGAGAACTAAATCGGGGTGAGTCGATCCCTGCACGCCTTTCGCACGTGGTTATGCACACCGGCGACATCAAAAAGACGGTCGCCTTCTACGAGCAGCAGCTCGGCTTTCGCGTCAGCGATTGGCTTGGCGATTTCATGTGCTTTATCAGATGCAATGAGTGGCATCACAGTCTTGCATTCCTTCCCGGGCCGCCTGCGATCAATCATGTCGCTTTCGAGATGAAGGACCTCAACGAGATGATGCGCGGTGTCGGCCGGCTACTCAAATCCAAATCGACACTCGGCTGGGGGCCCGGGCGGCATACAGCTGGAGATAATGCCTTCGCTTACTTCGTTGTGCCTTCGGGCAACGTTCTTGAGTACACGGCCGAGGTCGAACGGGTCGACGACGCGACTTGGAAACCGACACGTCTACACGCCGGGCCCTGACATTATGGATCAATGGGGAACGGGCTGTGCTCGGCGGCGGACCGGAAAAGATGGGACGCGCCGTCGTTGATCCGGGCCTGTTCAAGGCGCCGCCGAGATAGAAAGGTCACTGTCGACGGCTTCGGCGACGCAAGGATTGCGTTGGACGCCGAGGCCGCGTGATCTCGCCCTCGAGCACGTCCTTGTCGCGAATAAAGCGGTTGTAGTGCGTGCCGTTGCCCGACGGCGAGCCGGTGAGCACGAGATCGCCCGGCCACAGCTGAACATGCCGCGAAATGTGCTCGATGATGGCCGTAAGCGGATAGATCATGTCGGCGGTCGATTCGTCCTGCATCGTGTCGCCGTTGAGCTTGAGCGTGACCTGAAGCTTCTGCGGATCCTCGATGAAGCGCTTGGGCGTGAGATAAGGGCCGATCGGCAAGGAAGCCGGGGGAGGATTTCGCGGCGAGCCAATCCATGCCGAGGCCGCCGGCATCGCTCCTGGGGATCAGTTCGCGTGCGGTTATGTCGTTGGCGATTGTATATCCGGCGACGTAACCCAGCGCGTCCATGCGGCTCACGCGGCGCGCCGGCTTGCCGATAACAGCCGCGAGCTCGAGCTCCCAATCCGGCTGCTTGACGTCGAATGGAATGACAAGCGGATCGTAAGGACCGATCACGGCCGAAGGCAGTGCCGTGAACACAAACGGCTCGGCCGCTCGCCGCGCGCTGATCCATCACTTTCTCGGCCTGTGCGCGGACTTGCTCCAACGGCTGATCGGGATCTGCGCGCCTTCGCACCGTCCACGATCAGATCGATGACATGCTTGCGATAATTGGCGCCAGAGCAAAAGATCTGTCGAGGAATAAGGGGTGCGTGTGTACGAACTGTTTGACATCGACCGCGAGAGTCCAACGGGCCGTTTGACCTCAGGCTCACGCGCCTCATCGAGGGTCTCTGAAATCACGTTGAGCGCCGCCTCGTTCTGGTCCCACGACTCAAGCGTTTCAAGCAAAGACGATGTGCCGGTGAGCGCATTGTCCGAGCTGCGAAGCCAAATCCTGCAGCGCCGAAAGCGCCAGCACTTTTCCGTCCCGCACCAGACCGGGAAACTAGCGGCGCGCCCGCCATCGAAAATGTGCCCAATTGGTACTTCTGAACCATCTTCTTGGCGAGTCCTTCTCTAGGTCCGTTGAGCGGCCTCTCAAGTTTGCGCGAAATGCGCTAGGCCTGAAAATCCCAATTGCATCGCATCTCCAGATGCCAGCTATCTCGCCGCAGAGCATCCGGCACGCCGATGGCATGCATGAGCAGATGTCATTATCGCTCTCGCCAACCTTATTGTGAACTTCACGCCGCGAACAAAACGCGGAACAAGAAACGCTTTGCGGGAGACGATCTTGCCGGCAGATATGGAGCCAGCAGCTGGTGCTAGGCTGGCCGCAACCGCTGCTTCGGTGGCGGAAATAGCTGGACCAGAAGTCAGTAGCGCGGGCGTGGTCGGCCGCCATTGGTGGCTGGTGATTGTCGTCGCGCTGGTCTCGACTTTGTCGGCCATCGACCGGCAAGTGCTCGCCTTGTTCGTCGATCCGATCAGGAAGGATTTGGGCCTGAGCGATGTTCAGGTGGGTCTGCTGATGGGCGCCGCATTCGCCGTTACGGGCATTCTGGTCGGCCCAATCGCCGGGTACCTCGCCGATCGCATTTGCCGGCGCTGCATGTTCGGCGTTTCGGCGCTGCTGTGGAGCGTGATGACTGCCTGGTGCGGATTGGCATCGAGCTTTGCACAATTGCTGACGGCGCGCGCGGCCCTTGGGCTGTTCGAAGGCGTCTCCATGCCCGCAACTGCCTCGATGTTGCGCGATGGGCTACCGATTGAAAAGCGGGGCCGCGGTTTCAGCGTAGCCGGAATGGCGCCGATGGTCGGCACGGGCCTCTCGATGTTGCTGGGCGGAGCACTCGCGGGCGCAATCGCCGCGCGGGGAATAGACCGCCTGCCGATCATTGGACTCGTTCACCCCTGGCAGGTCGTGTTCCTCGTTTTCGGGCTGATTGGCATTCCGGCCGCCGCGCTGATGCTGACGATCAGCGAGCCGCGCCGCGGCACCAGCGGGGTCGATCAACGCGCAGATTCGAGTGTCAAAGAAGGCCTGCAATATGTGCTGCAGCATTGGCGCGTCTATGTGCCCCTAGTCGTCTATTCGACCCTGCTTGGCATGTTGAGCCTCTCCTTCGCCGCGTGGCTTCCCGCTATGCTCGGCCGCACCTGGCATTTGAGCGCCATGCAGATCGGCCTGACATTCGGCGTGTTGATGCTGGTTCTGTCGCCGCTGGGCCTTTGGATTTCGGGTGTAATGATCGACCGAGTTTGCAAGCGGCGAAAAGACGGCGCGGCGCTCGTGGGCGTGGTCGCCACGCTGCTGATCTGGCTCGCCGGAACGCTTATGCCGCTTGCCACATCGCCTGCTTTGTTCTGGTGTCTCCTCGCTTTGCTGATGCTTTTCAGCGGAACAGCTTTTCCAGTCGGCAGCACATTGATGGCTATGTTCACGCCGTCACGCGCGATGGGAAAGGTTGTAGCCTTGCAGGGCTTGGTTTCGGGCGTGATGGCTGCCGTTGTTGCGCCCTCGGTCGTACCGGCAGTTTCCGCAACGCTCTTCGCGCATTCGCCGCGCGCCATCAACTATGCGTTGGCGACTACAGTCGGGATTTACGGATTGCTTTCGACGGCCTCGATCTTTTTGGTTCTGCAAACAACCCGGAAATGGTTAACCACACAAAGCGAAAGGATCTGACGGATGGCGACGGATGCCAGCGCCCCGCCAAGCAAAGTGCATTTTGTCGTCAGCATTGGACTCGACACGGTGCAGGAGGTAAGAGCGCACTCGTGAGCAGCGCCGCAGCCTATTCGCCCGGCATGCCCCCGGTACTTAGTTTTGAACAAGAATGGCGCACCCGACAGGATTCGAACCTGTGACCTCTGCCTTCGGAGGGCAGCGCTCTATCCAGCTGAGCTACGGGTGCTTGCCGACTGTCTGCGTGCCGTCCGAAACCTGAGACCCATGGGGTCGCCAAACGGGGGACTCGAACCGGAATGGATAAGCGCGCGGTGGCGAACCTAGCGGGGTGACCGGGAATTCGCAAATGCTGACGCACTGGACGCGAGGATTCGGGTGCGGGACGTTTCGGCCTCCCGAAGCAGGGCTTGGCGGCATTTTCACTGAGATCGATTGGAGCGAGGCGATAGGCTCTAATTCCAACCTTATGTTGCGGCTCTGCGCTTGACGCGCCAGTGCCTAAGGGGCCGAATCCTGGGCCATTCGCTGGCCCAGCCCGCGTTGACAAGAATACCGAGGAAGCCATGACCAAGCAGCGTCTTCACCGGTCTTTGGCGGCGATGATTTGCGTGGCCTTTGCATGCACTGCGCTGGCCCTTGCCGGCTGCGGCAAGCAAGGCGGAGAGGCCGCTAAACCGCCGGCGCCTGAGAGTGCCGCCAGCCCCGGCGCGGCACAGCAGCCGAGCGCAACGCCCGAGTCCGAGGATTCCGACGAGGCGGGTGAAGGACCCGAGATCCCCGGCACGATCGATGGAAAGCCGGCGATGATGAGCGAGGATGCCTTCCTCTCGGCCTATCGCGAGGTCGAAGGCGTGATCGCCCTCAATGATGGGCTCATGTATCGCGTCATCGCCTCGGGGAAGGGCCAGTCGCCCACGCTCAGCGACAGCGTAAAGGTGAGTTACAAGGGCACGCTGATGGACGGCACCGTGTTCGATCAGACCAAGCCGGGCGAGACGCTTACCTTGCCCCTGGCACAGACCATCCAAGGCTGGCGCGAGGCGCTGCCCTTGATGAAGGAGGGCGATAAGTGGGAGGTCGTCATACCTTCGGCCCTGGCTTATGGCGAGGCCGGGGCGCCGCCCGCCGTTCCGCCCAATTCGCCGCTGGTCTTTGTAATCACGCTTGTGCAGGTCGTGAAGGATTGAGCCGAGCCGGCCCTAGCGGCCTTGCGCCGCGCGCGCTGTTCCGTATCATCGCGGGCCCAAGCTTTTCCTGACCAATCTAGGCGTTCCTCTTCATGAGCGATTTGATCTCGAACCCTGCGGTTGCCACCGAGCCGCCCGAGATTATCTATGTTGCATCCAAGCGCGTGGCTTGCGATGGCGGGCAAGGTGCGCTCGGACATCCGCGCGTATTCTTGGAGATGGGCGAGGAAGATCGCGTTGAGTGCCCCTATTGCGACCGGCTCTATGTCTATCGGCCCGCGCGCGCGGGTTGAGATAACAACGCTCAAGCCACCGTGCTCTCACCTGTGAGCTTGTGAACCATGAGATGAGGCGATGGCGCAGGCGCTAGCGAAGTCGGCACCCAAACCGAAGAAAGTTGGCCCCGGCGACAGGGTCACTTTGATCGATGGCTCCGGCTACATCTTTCGCGCCTACCACGCGCTGCCGCCGCTGACGCGCAAGAGCGATGGCCTGCCGGTCGGTGCCGTCGCCGGCTTTTGCAACATGCTCTACAAGCTGTTGGAAGACGGCAAGAAGGGCGAGAAGCCGACACATCTCGCCGTCATTTTCGACAAGAGCGAGCACACATTTCGCAACGAGCTCTATAGCGAATACAAGGCGCATCGCCCGCCTGCGCCGGAAGATTTGATCCCGCAATTTCCGCTGATCCGCGAGGCGACGCGCGCATTCGGCGTGCCGTCGATCGAGATGTCGGGCTATGAGGCCGATGATCTCATTTGCACTTACGCGCATGAGGCTGCGGCGGCGGGCGCGAACGTCACCATCATCTCATCCGACAAGGATTTGATGCAGATGGTGAATGACAAGATCCAGCTTTACGACACGATGAAGGACAAGCGCATCGGCGCGACGAGGTGATCGAGCGCTTCGGCGTGCCGCCGGAAAAGGTGATCGAAGTACAAGCGTTGGCCGGCGATTCGATCGATAATGTGCCGGGTGTGCCGGGCATCGGTGTGAAGACGGCGGCGGAGCTGATCAATGAGTACGGCGATCTCGAGACGCTGCTGGCGAATGCCGACAAGATCAAGCAGCCCAAGCGGCGCGAGAATCTGATCACGCATGCCGAGAATGCGCGCATCTCGAAAAAGCTCGTCACGCTCGAATGCAATGTGCCAGTCGAGGTGCCGCTCGAGGATTTCGCGGTCGAAGAGTTCAACGCCGAAACGCTGATCAGCTTCTTGAAGGGCATGGAGTTCGCCGCGCTCACCAAGCGCGTTGCCCAGGCGCATGGCGTTGAAGATGTTGCCGATATCGATGCCAAGCCGATCCTGCGCGCCAACGGCCCGCATATCCCCGCACCTGTCTTGAAACCAACGGGGGATTCGGCGCCCGGCGCTGTGTTCGAGCGCGAAGCCGTCATGCGGGCGATCGATGCGAAATCCTACAAGCCGGTGCTCAGTCTGGATGAGCTTGATCAATGGATCGCGCGTGCCAAGGAATCGGGAACACTGTCGATCAATGTCGAAACCAATTCGTCCGATCCGATGAGCGCCAGCATTTGCGGCATCGCGTTGGCCACCGGCCCGGGGCACGCCTGCTATATCCCTATTCTGCATGGCAAAGGCGGCGAAGAGCTTGATCTCGATGGCGGATCGCACACGCCGCAGCTCGCGCTTAAGGATGTTCTTGCGCGGCTAAATGAGCCGTTTGTCGATCCAGCGATCATGAAGATCGGCCAGAATCTCAAGCGCGATCTGCTGGTGCTGAGCCGTCATGATATCGCCGTCGCACCGGTCGACGATGTGATGCTCATGTCCTATTCGCTCGATTCGGCGCTGCATGGGCACGGTGTCGATGAGCTTGCCGAGTTGCATCTTTCGCACAAGGCGATCGCGCAGGAAGAGGTTGTGGGTAAGGGCAAGGCGCGCACGACATTTGATGTGGTGCCGATTGATCAAGCCACGGCCTATGCGTCCGAAGCCGCCGATATCTCGCTGAGGCTCACGCATCTTCTGAAGCCCGAGCTCGTCAAGCAGGGCGCGCTCACGGTCTACGAGACGCTCGAGCGGCCGATGGTTGCGGTGCTCGCCGCGATGGAGAAGGCGGGTGTTAAGATCGATTCCCAAATGCTGCGCCAGCGTTCCGGCGATTTTGCGCAGCGCATGGGCGCGCTCGAGGCGGAAGCGCACAAGATCGCCGGCTTCGAGTTCAATCTCGGCAGCCCTAAGCAGATCTCTGAGATTTTGTTCGAGAAAATGAATATTGGTGGCGGCAAGAAGACCAAGACCGGCGCTTACACGACATCGGCGGATGTGCTCGAAGAGCTTGCCGCGCAAGGCTATGAGCTGCCGCAGGTGATCCTGGATTGGCGTCAGCTCTCAAAGCTCAAAAGCACCTATACGGATGCGCTGCCTGGCTATGTGAACAAGCAAACCGGGCGCGTGCATACCAGCTATTCGCTGGCGGCGACGACGACGGGCCGGCTTTCATCGAACGAGCCGAACCTGCAGAACATCCCGATCCGCACGCGCGAAGGCAAGGAACTGCGCAAGGCTTTCATTGCCGAAAAGGGCATGGTGCTGATCTCCGCGGATTACAGCCAGGTTGAGCTGCGCATTTTCGCGCACATGGCGGATATTCCTGAGCTCAAGGCCGCGTTCAAGAAGGGCCAGGACATTCACCGCATGACGGCCTCCGAGATGTTCGGCATTCCTGCCGATCAGCTCGATGATGAAACACGCAGCCGCGCCAAGGCGATCAATTTCGGCATCATCTATGGCATCTCGGCCTTTGGCCTTGCCAATCAATTGCGTATTCCGCGCGAAGAAGCCGGCGCCTATATCAAGACCTATTTCGAGCGCTTTCCCGGCATTCGCGATTACATGGACAGCACCAAGAAGTTCGCGCGCGACAACGGCTATGTCTTATCGCTGTTCGGCCGCAAGATGCATATCAAGGAGATCGCCTCGAAGGTACCGGGCTTTGCGCTCCAACGCCGAGCGCCAGGCGATCAATGCGCCGATCCAGGGCACGGCCGCGGATGTCATCCGGCGCGCGATGGTACGCATCCCGCCTGCGCTCGCAGCCAAGCGGCTTAAGGCGAAGATGCTCCTGCAAATCCACGACGAGCTGATCTTCGAATGTCCTGAAGAAGAAGCCGAAGAGACCTGCGCGCTCGTGAAAGCCGTGATGGAGAAGGCGACCGAGCCGGCCGTGAAGATGGATGTCGCGCTGGTCGTTGAAGCCAATGCGGGCCCGTCCTGGGCTGATGTGCACTAAAGCATGATCATCTCTGATGGAGACGCTCGCGACCGTCATGGAAGGATGACGCATCGATTCCAACTAAGACGATCTCGCACTAGGCTGCGGATTCGGCAGGAGCTGAAGCTCTGTCGGTGCGTTCTTTGGCGAGGCCGGCAAGCTCCCACAGCGAGCGAAACTCGGCCAAGCGCTCTTGGCGTGATTCCTCAGGCATTTCGGGCGGCATGAGCGAGGCCATGAAATCGCTCTTGCGCGCCATGGTCTGCGCCAGCGACCTCGCCTTTGTCATGCAATCGCCCTCGGGGATCATCTGCCGCGCCATCAGCCGAAGCACGGCCAGCGTCTTGTCGGCAAGCGAAACGGGGCGCTGCTCGATCGAGCGGAAGAACTGATAGCGCTCGGCGATGCGCATTGCGAGAAGATCGAGCCCCTTCAGGATGTCCGCCTGGTCCAGCTCGTCGAAATGCGACGATGTGATTGTGCGTTGAAGCTCGGCGACCGTGCGCAGCCTCGCCGTCACAGGCGCCCGCTCGCCGCCGATCTGCATCTCCGCCTTGGGCGCGCTAAGAATCGGCGAGAGAAACCCGGCGACTGCCTTCTTGCTGTGCGCGCCGACGACATTCTCTTCAAGGTCGATCAGCTTGTGAATGCGATCGTCAACGCTTATTGCCGTCGCGAGATAAGCTTCAATCGATTCCGGCGTCACGAGGCGCTTCGAGCGTGTGGCGAACACCTCGGTAATTGTCTCATGCGAGAGATGCGGCCCGATGCCGGAAACCAGCTGCTGCGCAAGAAAGCGCATCGAATGCAGCTCTTGCTCGAATGAATCGGGATGAAGCCGCGCAAAGCTTTGGATCTCACCCATGATGCGGTCGATGAGAGCGCTGCGCGCCTCATCCAAGAGATTATGTTTGAACGCATAGCTGAGCCGCTCAAGGCTTGGCGGGCGGCTTTCTGCCTCTGGCACATCCCTGCCGAGGAACACGGCGATCATGACCTTGAGCGCCTCGCCGAGGTCCTTGCACTCACCGATAAGATCGTTCAGTGATGCGGGGCTTCGGATCATCTCGGCGACGAAGGAATCGATGGTAGCAAGGCATGCGCGTTCTGCCTCTTCCTCCTCGGGCAGGTCGGAAAGAAGCTCCAAGAGAAAGCGCAGCTTGGCCGCCCAGCCATTGGCGTTCTTGAGATAAAGCGCGATCGCCGCGGCAAGCAGATAGCTCACATTGCCCTCTGCGCCGGATTCGCGCCAAAACGCTGCGAGCGATGCGCCCTCAAGCGGCTTGAAATGGCCACGCCGATCGTCTTTGACGACCATGTCCATTGCGCGCAGCGAGAGATCCATCAGCTGGCGGAAGATATCGTGAAGCGCACCGGGTGCGTTGGCGGCTTGTGTGACGGCAACCTGCTGAATGGCGTGCTGCAAAACCGTTGAACGCGCCTCGAGCTGCTCCAGCATGTCGCCGCGATGGATCAGCTCCATGGGAACGAGCTGCCATTCGTCGAGCGTCGAAGCGAGCACGCGACCGATCATGCCGCGCGCATGCCGCGTGAAAAGATCCTGCGGCTTGAAGCAGGGGATGTAAGGCTTGGTCTCTTCCTTGCTGGATTTATCGGGCGCGCCCTCTTGGAAGATAGTGACGGATTGAAAGGTGCCATCTTCGGGTTTGAAAGTCTCCTTGCAGACCTTGACACCGACGACGCCGCCTTCTCCGAGCACCTCTTGCGCCCGCTTAATCGCAGCGGCGCGATCGATGATCGCCTCAAGAAGCTCCCAGCCGCCTTTCTTGCCACGGCGCACGAAGACTTCGTAGTGGATTTCGTTCATCGGTCAAACACGTGCGGGCATGGGCCAAAGTCGCAATCTGCGAAAATCTTAGTTCAATTGGCCTTAATCGCATGTTGACCGAAGCAGGAAAGACCCTGCGGAAATTCATTGAGAATCCCGCAGAATCGGCCGCGGGGAGGCGACGCCCCCTTCAGCTCTTCTTTAACAAATCCCGAATCTCGGTAAGCAGCACGACATCCTGTGGCGGCGCCGGCGGCGCCGGCGGCGCCTCCTCCTCCTTCTTCTTGAAAAAGCGATTGACGTTCTTGATCAAGATAAAGATCGCGAAGGACACGATGATGAAGTTGATGATGCTGTTGATGAACAAGCCGTAATTGAGGGTCGGCGCGCCGGCGGCCTGCGCATCCTTGAGCGAGGCATAGTGTGCGCCGTTGAGTGCAACGAAGAGATTGGCGAAATCGACGCCGCCGGTTATCAATCCGATCGGGGGCATGATCACATCTTTGACGAGCGAACCGACGATCGCCGTGAACGCGGCACCCATGATGATACCGACCGCCATGTCGAGCGCATTGCCGCGCGAGATGAATTGTTTGAATTCGTTCAGCATGAGGAACCTCTTCTTGAATCGGTGAGCGCTCACCCAGCTTGCTGGATGAACGCTTGAGGCGGGATTGGCTACGCGAAGACTGTTACTGTGGCGCCGGTGGTGTCATTGAGGAATCGGCTGGCGGTGCTGTTGATGTGCCCGATTGCGCGGGTGAGTGCGGGCCGGTCGGCATCAAGGGTGCCGCATTTTCAACCGGGGAGGCTGGGCCGAACTGCTGCACCGGCACCGGCGGCGCTGACTGTTCATCACCGGACGGTGCCGCAGGAGCCGGCGCCTCGTCAGCAGGGGAAGTTGGCGCCGAGGCGCCCGACGGTGCACCGGGCTCGCTCGTTGCCGCGGCAGCAGGCGCTGAAGCGGATGTGTCCGCGGTGTCAGCCGCGGCAGGCGCGGGGGCGGCCGATGGCGCCTCCGGCACGGCCATTGTTGCCTGCGCTCCTGCTGCTGCCGGCGCGGGTGCTGTGTCGGAGCTGAACATGTCCGTGTACATCTTCCACTCATTGTTCAGCTTGAGCCATGTCGTCACGTATTTGCCGCGCTCGACATCGGGCGCATTCACATCGCCAGTCTTCAGCGTGTAGGTGCCGACATCGATAGCCATATCCTTGGCCGTCGATATCGTGATCTTGCTGGGATGGATCTCGAGCTGGAAGCCGGGCGTCTGGGTGAGCGTGGTAAGGGTGGCGACCACGGCCTCGTTGCCGATGGCCGGCGGCGCATTGGGCGCGTAGACACCGCCATTTTCGGCGTACAGCGCAGCCGCGCCGACGGCGTCCTTATTGTTGATCAGCGTTGCCGCTTTTGCATCGAGATCACGGATCGCCTGCTCATCCGGGCTGATCGTCTGAGCGCCTTTGTTGCATGCAGCAAGGCTGAGAACTGCTGTCCCCGCAACGGCCCACAAAGCGGGCCGCAACACTCCTCTCATGTCCATCTCCCTCTTGGCTCCCTCCGGCCGCGCCAAAGCAAGCGCCCGGCCGATCGGCCGGGCGAGACTACGGTGTCTTGACGTCTTTTGCTATTCCGTGACGGCTATTCTGCCGCTTGGGCGAGCACAGGCGCCGCATGCTGCACGTCTTCATCGACATGTGCCATGTAGGTCTTGAAGTTGTCGTTGAACATCGAGACCAGTTTTGCCGCTTGGCGGTCATAGGCGCGCCGTTGGCCCAGGTGTCGCGCGGCCGCAGGATCTTCGGAATCAATGCCCGGCACTTCGACCGGCACCTCGAAGCCGAAATCTCGGATCCATGCGAAGTCTCGACTTTCTTGAGCGAACCGTCGAGCGCGGCCCTGAGCAGTGCGCGCGTGACCTTGATCGGCATGCGGTGCCCCTCGCCGTAAGGCCCGCCGGTATAGCCGGTCGAGACCAGCCAGCAATCGACCTGGTTCTTATTGATGTAGTCGCGCAAGAGATTGCCGTACTCGCTCGGGTGGCGCGGCATGAAGGGCGCGCCGAAGCAGGTCGAGAAAGTGGCTTGCGGCTCGGTCACGCCCTTTTCGGTTCCCGCCACCTTGGCGGTATAGCCGGAGAGGAAGTGATACATCGCCTGCGCTGGCGTCAGGCTGCGCGATCGGCGGCATCACGCCGAACGCGTCATAGGTCAACATGATGATGTTGGCTGGGCTGATCGCACACGCCTGTCGCGCTCGCATTGTTGATGAAGGCGAGCGGATAGGCGCCGCGGGAATTCTCGGCCAGCGTCGCATCGTCAAGATCGAGCTCGCGCGTTACCGGGTCGATCACGACATTCTCCAAGACGGTGCCGAAGCGCTTCGTGGTCGAATAAATCTCCGGCTCAGCCTCGGCCGAGAGCTTGATCATCTTGGCGTAGCAGCCCCCCTCGAAATTGAACAGGCCGGCATCGCTCCAGCCATGCTCGTCGTCGCCGATAAGCACGCGGTGCGGATCGGCCGAGAGTGTCGTCTTGCCGGTGCCCGAAAGGCCGAAAAAGATCGCCGCATCGCCGCTATCGCCGACATTGACCGAGCAATGCATCGGCATCACGCCCTTGGCGGGCAAGAGATAATTGAGGATCGAGAAGACGCTCTTCTTCATCTCGCCGGCATAGGAGGTGCCGCCGATCAAGACGATGTTGCGCGTGAAATCGAGCGCGATGACCGTTTCGGTGCGCATGCCGTGGCGCGCCGGATCGGCCTTGAAGTCGGCAAGATCGATGATGGTGAAGCCGGGATTGAAATTCGTCCAGCTCGCCCTTGCGCGGCTCGATCAGCAGATGACGGCAGAACAGAGCATGCCAGGCATATTCGGAGACGATGCGCACCGGCAGGCGATGCTTGTGGTCGGCGCCGCCGTAAAGATCCTGAACAAAGATCTCTTTGCCGGTCGCATAGTCCACCATGTCCTTAAGCAAGACATCGAAATGCTGCGGCGAGAGCGGCCTGGTATTGTCCCACCAGACGGTGTTCTCGGTCCGCGCATCGCGGACGATGAACTTGTCCTTGGCGGAGCGGCCGGTGTGCACGCCCGTCTTGACGACAAGAGGACCGTCGCTGCGCGATCATAGCCTTCGCGGCGCTCGACAGCCATCTGGTAAAGTTCGGCAGCCTCGTTGTTGAGATGAACGCCCGCGAGCCCACGAAACCACAATCCGGTCGTCCCGATCTTTCCGAGCTCTGCCCATCTCTGTCGCACGACTGAGTCCACCAGGTCCTCCTGCATTCCGTCCTGATGATGCTGGTACCTAGCGCGAAACACTGCGCTCATCCTGCCCGCCGCCCGAAAGTATCGCTTACCGTGCAAATCAGGTGCCTGTTCCGCAATTCCAAGGCGGCATTGCGCACCGCGCGCTTGGTAACCTCATCGTCCCTCAACACTCATAGGCACCAAAGAATAAGGCGCGCCTCGGCCTTGAACAACTGGAAAGCGCGTGTCAGCATGCGAGCCACTATCGTGCTGCGCCGCAATGCGAGTTAATCCAGCGCGCACGGCACGGCGGCTGTTTTGTCGATCTCGCGATGCTCAGGCTTACCTTACGCGACCCGTTTTCCCGTCAGTGGAGAGGAGCCGAAGCTGCCCGCCTTGACTTCGCCCGTCATCTCATCGCCCGGCGACAGTGACCGAGAATTCGAGTTTCATCGGCATGGGCTGTGTCATCTCCCCGGTCCACTCAGCTTGTCACCGTCGACCTTGCCGTTCTCAACTGCATCGAGGCATTGCATCTTTGAGCCGCCCGAAGTCCCGCACCCTCGGTGCTTCAGGTGAGGGTTCCTTCCTGTGCACCCATGGGCGATTGAACCACCACTTTCCAAGTGCCATCGACTGCCTGGAGCCCCATCGGTCCGTCCCGTGAATGGTTGACGGTGATACTTCCGCCGCATCTAGCTGCCATGGCCGCCTTTGGACCCTAGTCCCTTTAACTGGACAAAATCCAGCTCACCAGGCGCTTCGCCGGGCCGGGCGACGGCTGCGCGTATTTGAGCGAAAGGAAAGGCCGCGCCTGGGTCGGGACGCCGGGGATAGGTGATCACGCCTTCGCCTTCGCCTGCCAGCCTGTCCGCCGCGGTCCACGGGCAGGTGCATAAGCGCTGATCGACATCGGCATGCCTCACAATCCCCGCAAGCGGAATTGAATAACGCCCACGCAGCTCCTTGATCAGCGTGATGAGCGCAATGATCTGCGCGCGCGGGAACGGATCCTGCCCATCGCCATTGTTAACCAGCTCGATGCCGATTGAGCGCCCGTTCACGTCCGGGTTGCCGGCATGATAGGCGATGATGTTCTCCGGCACGCCCGTGGCGATGTCACCCAAACGCCCGATCACATAATGGATGCTTACTTGGCGGTGATCGGCCTTGATCTTTGCGGCGTAATATTGCGCGTCGTTGCCCTCGACCGGCGGCGCGAGCGTGTAGCGCACTTGGCCGTCGGGATCGCATTTGGGCCCGCTGACCGCGTGAATAACGATCATATCGACGGCACGCTGCCGCAATCCACCATCCTTGGGCGGCTGCCGTGGCGCGTGCGTGCATGCTGCCAGCATCAAGAGCGCGACTGCGACTAGAAACCGGGTCATGCAGCTACGATTTAGTCTGAACGCCATTCCCTGCCTCTTGATCCGCCCACGGAGTATTCGCGCGGCTGGTTCACTTGCCCACATGCTATGTGCGCTGCAGGCGGAAAGGCTCCTTTACCCCGCCGGAATGTGGCCATAGATTCAACAAACAACGCCGGAAAAATGCCTCGAATTCTGTTTCGGAAGGCTTTCATGACAACGATTGCCCTGGTCGATGACGATCGCAACATCCTGGCCTCGGTCTCCATCCTGCTCGAGTCGGAAGGCTATCAGGTTCAAGCACCTACACCGACGGCGCGCAGGCGCTTGCCGCTTTAGCCAGTCCCAGCCGGATCTTGCCATCCTCGACATCAAGATGCCGCGCATGGATGGGCTGCAGCTGTTGCGCGCGCTGCGCGAGAAGCACCGCTTCCCGGTCATCTTCCTCACCTCGAAGGACGAGGAGATCGACGAGATCCTCGGGCTTTCGCTCGGCGCCGACGATTTCATCAAGAAGCCGTTCAGCCAGCGCCTGCTGCTCGAGCGCATCAAGGCGGTGCTGCGGCGGGGCGAGCAGCCCACCGAGCCGATCAGCGAAGAGATGAAGGTGATGGAGCGCGGGCGCCCTCACATCTCGACCCGTTGCGCCACGCCTGTACCTGGAATGGCCGGCCCGTGACGCTGACGGTTACCGAATTCCTGATCCTGCAGGCGCTCGCCCAGCGTCCCGGCTATGTCAAAAGCCGCGATGCGCTGATGGATGCGGCCTATAACGATCAGGTCTATGTCGATGACCGCACAATCGACAGCCATATCAAGCGGCTGCAGCAAGAAGTTCAAGGAAGTCGACGACGACTTTTCGGCGATCGAGACGCTTTACGGTGTCGGCTATCGCTATCGCGAACCATAAGACGGGGCGGAGTTGACCGCCGAACCGGCGAGCGCAGGAATGTCCTCACGACGATGCCGCGCTCGGCAAAGCCTGCCGCCTGACCCCCAGGCGGCCGAAAGCCACAGCGCCAGCGATCGCGAGCCAGCCGGGACCAGAACAAAGCGCCGCACATCACGGCGCCCGCGGCTGCCTTCCGCGGCCTGCCGCGGCTCTCCTGGTTCATCTTCGCTCTCAACACCTTTGCGCTGCTGGCGCTGGTCATCCTGATCTTCGCCGCCGACCGCGGCCGGCTTCGCCTGATCGATGCGCGCAAGCAGCAGCTCGCCACGCAAGGCCAGATCTTCTCCGAGGCGATCGCCATCTCGGCAGTTCGCGAATGCCTACGGCATGAAGGTTATTGGCGGCGTCGAGACGCCGATCCCGCTGATCAATCAGAAGAAGGCTGACGAGGTCATCCGCAATCTCGTTCTGCCGACCAAGACGCGCGCGCGGCTCTACGATTATCGCAGGCATATGCTGATCGATTCCAAGTTGATCGCCAGCGGCGGCGAGATCGACCGCCAGGATCTGCCGCCGCCCGGCAAGCCCGATCCATTCAAGCTGTGGATCCACAAGACCTATCTTTGGATTCACCATCCTTTTCCCGCGCCCGAACGATTGCCCTACGAGGAAGTTCCGCCCGATCGTGCGCCGAAGTGTCTTTGGTGAGCTGGCAGCGCGCGCTCGACGTGCCGGCGTCCAGCGCCGATCGCTATAATGATCAGGGCGAGCTGATCGTCAGTGTCGGCATGCCGATCAAATTGCTGAAAGTGACGGCCGGGCGCTTGCTGCTCACCACCGAAGGCGAAGACATCGACGAGATCGTGCGCCGGACAATGAAGCGACCTTGCGCGTCGTGGTGTCTCCTTCCTCGTCAGCTTGATCCTTTCGACCCTGCTCGCCCGCTCGATCGCCAATCCGATCCGGCTCTCGGCGCGCTCGGCCGACGAGGTCGCGTCCGGTCAAACCGGCAAGCGGGTGGACATCCCCGATTTCAGCAAGCGCCACGACGAGATCGGCGAGCTTTCGGTGTCGCTCAACCGGATGACCAAGGCGCTCTTATGACCGCATCGAGGCGATCGAGCGCTTCGCCGCCGATGTCAGCCATGAGATCAAGAACCCCTTGACCTCGATTCAGAAGCGCGGTCGAGACGCTGCAGTGCGCCAGGCGGCCCGAGGACCAGTAGCGGCTGATCGAGATCGTGCGCGACGATGTTGCGGCGGCTCGATCGTCTGATCACCGATATTTCGGCGGCATCGCGCCTTGATGCCGAGCTTGCGCGGGGCGAGCGCGAGACTCCTCAATCTCGCCAATCTTGTCGAACCTTTGTCGAGCTCCGATCGGCCCGGCATGGCATGAAGGCCGGCCGAAAGTGACCTTCGATTTCGATCTCGGCGGTCATTCGCGCGACGAGCTCTCGTCCAGGGCACCGAGACCCGCCTCGCTCAGGTGCTCTACAATCTGGTCGGCAATGCGCGCTCGTTCAGCCCGCCCGGCGGCAGCATCCACCTGCATGTTCGACATCGAAGACGGAAGAAGCCGCGCGCGATGTTTAGTGGTCGATGATGACGGGCCGGGCATCCCGGAAGACAATCTCGAGCGTATTTTCGAGCGCTTTTATACCTCGCGCGCCGGTTCAGAGTTCGGCAAGAACTCCGGGCTTGGGCTTTCGATCTGCCGGCAGATCGTCGAAGCGCATGGCGGTCAGATCTGGGCGGAGAACCGCAAAGATGCGGTCACGGGCAAGACTCCTCGGCGCGCGCTTTTCGTCTCGCTGCCGCTTGTCGAGTGCGAATGAGTCGTCGCATGCGCATCCAAGGAACCTGTGTTGCGCTTAAGCTCGGCGGCGCGCTTTTGCCGGTGTGCTCATTGCGCGGGCCTTCGGGATCCGGCAAATCCGATCTTGGGTTGCGGCTTATCGACTGCGGCGCGCGCTCGTCGCCGATGATCTCGTTGATTGCGGGCGCAAGATGGCGCGCTCATTGCATCGGCGCCCAAACCCATTCGTGGACGGATGGAAGCGCGCGGTGTCGGTGTGGTGAATGTGCCTTGGGTGGAAGCTGTGCCGCTTGCGCTGATTGTTGATCTCGTTGCGCCTGAAAATGTTGTGCGCCTGCCCGAGCCGGCGTTCGCGCAGATCGGCGCCGTGACGCGCCCCAAACTTGCGCTCGCGCCATTCGAAAGCTCGGCTCCGGCCAAGATACGCGTTGCACTTCAATCACTTAAGGGAAGTTAACCACTAGGCGTGACATTCCCTCAGGCATGACGATAATGCGGCCCCTTCGCGCTCGGGCCCCGGCCCCCCTCTCGCGCGATGGCGTTGGTTGAGATGGAGTGAGAGACGCCATGATCGGCATCGTGCTGGTGACACACGGCAGGCTTGCGCGCGAGTTCATCTCCGCTTGTGAGCATGTCGTCGGACGGCAAACCAAGATGGAAGCCATCTGCATCGGCCCTGAAGACAATATGGAACAGCGGCGGCAAGATATTCTCGATGCGGTGAGACGCGTCGATGACGGTTCGGGCGTTATCGTGCTCACCGATATGTTCGGCGGAACGCCCTCCAATCTTGCAATCTCGATTATCGACAAAGTGAAGATCGAAGTGCTGGCCGGCGTCAATTTGCCGATGCTTATCAAACTGGCGACCGTGCGCGAGAGCGAAGATCTGGAAACCGCGGTTGAAAAAGGCCAAGCCGCGGGACGCAAATATATCAGCATCGCCTCAAATGTCCTCGCCGGCAATGACCAGTGACGACGCCGCCAGCGTGACGCTGCGCGCAACTGCAGTCATCTGCAACGAGCGCGGGCTTCATGCGCGAGCATCGGCAAAATTCGTCAAGCTTGCCGAAGGTTTCGATGCCGATATCGAAGTCACGCAAGATGGCACCACCGTCGATGGCACGTCCATCATGGGGCTCATGGCGCTTGGCGCCGGGCAGGGATCGGAAGTCGAAATCGCCGCGCGCGGCACCCAGGCCGATGAAGCGCTCGCAGCCATCCTGTCGCCTGATCGAGCGCGGCTTCGATGAGGAATGAAGACAGCTGGGTTCCTTCGGCCATGGACGAAGAGCTACGCTACAGATTGCTTGAACTGGTCGCCGAGGATGATCGTGTGCGTGCCGAGCTTGCTTCGGACGGCGCGCTCTTTGACGGCTATCATCCACGCATGGCGGCGGTTCACGAGGCGAACGCGTGCGCGCTTGAAGCCGCGTTGAATGATGGTTGGCCAAGCATTGAACGCGTCGGTGAAGATGGCGCGGAAGCGGCCTGGCGCATTGGCCAACATGCGATCTCGCTGCCGGCGTTTCAGCGCCGTTGCCTCAAGCTCATTGAAAAGGCGGTTGAGCGCGGGGAGGTGCCTGCGCGGCACGCCGCGTTTCTTGCGGATCGCATTCGCATGTTCGAGGGCCGCCCGCAGATCTACGGCACGCAATTCGATTGGGACGAGAACGGCGAGATGTCGCCGTTGCCGATCGAGGCGCCGGCGGGAGTGGATGCGCGCCGCGCAGCGGTCGGTCTGGCCCCGCTTGAAGAGGCGGTTGCGCGTCATCGCGAATCCGTCCGGCGCGCCGGCGAAAGACCGTCCAATGATCCCTCGAGGCGCAGAGCCGAATTCGAGGCTTGGGCCCGCAAAGCCGGCTGGCGCCACTAGATCAACCACGCGCATCACGACATAAAGAAGTCTTTATGTCTGCTTGCGGAGAGGCGGCCGGACTGCTATAGCAGCGCCGATATTTGGCTGGCCGCTCGGGCCGGCCCGTCTGCCATTTTCCACACCATAGGAGCCGCCCGTGCCCGTCCTCAGCAAAGCCCCCGCCGGCTTTTCCGATTACAAGGTCAAGAACATCAAAGATGCGGAATGGGGCTTCAAAGAGATCGCCATCGCCGAGACCGAGATGCCCGGCCTCATGGCGACGCGCGAGGAGTATGGCAAGAAGCAGCCGCTGAAGGGTGCGCGCATCGCCGGCTGCCTGCACATGACAATTCAGACGGCGGTCTTGATCGAGACGCTCAAGCAGCTCGGCGCTGATGTGCGCTGGTCGTCCTGCAATATCTTCTCGACCCAAGACCATGCGGCGGCCGCGGTCGCCGCTTCGGGCGTTCCGGTGTTCGCCTGGAAAGGCGAGAGCGAGGAGGAATATTGGTGGTGCGTCGATCAGACGATCAAAGGCCCCGATGGCTGGACGCCGAACATGATCTTCGATGATGGCGGCGATCTCACCGTCGTGATGCATCAGAAATATCCCGAGCTCATGAAGGAGGTGAAAGGCATCTCCGAGGAGACCACCACGGGCGTGATGCGGCTTTATGAGATGGCGAAGAAGGGCACGCTTATGGCCCCGCCATCAACGTGAATGACAGCGTCACCAAATCGAAGTTCGACAATAAATATGGCTGCCGTGAATCGCTGGTCGACGGCATCCGCCGCGGCACCGATGTGATGCTCGCGGGCAAGCTCGCGGTGGTGTGCGGCTTCGGCGACGTCGGCAAGGGCTCGGCAGAAAGCTTGCGCTCAGCCGGCGCGCGCGTCTGCGTGACGGAGATCGATCCGATCTGCGCCCTGCAGGCCGCAATGGAAGGCTATGAAGTCGCTGACGATGGACGATGTTGCCGACAAGGGCGACATGTTCGTCACCGCCACCGGCAACAAGGACGTCATCACGCTCGACCACATGCGCAAAATGCGTGACCGCGCGATCGTCTGCAATATCGGCCACTTCGATAGCGAGATTCAGGTCGCCGCGCTCAAGAACTACAAGTGGGACAACATCAAGCCGCAGGTGGACGAGATCGAGTTCCCCGACGGCAAGCGCCTCATCCTGCTCTCGGAAGGGCGGCTGGTGAATCTCGGCAATGCGATGGGCCATCCCAGCTTCGTGATGAGCGCGAGTTCACCAACCAGACGCTGGCGCAGATCGAGCTGTGGAACAATCACAGCAAATATCAGAAGCAGGTCTATGTGCTGCCCAAGCATCTGGACGAAAAGGTTGCCAGCCTGCATCTCGCGCGCCTCGGCGCCAAGCTTTCCAAGCTTTCGTCCGATCAAGCTGAATATCTCGGCCTCAATGTCTCGGGGCCGTTCAAGAGCGACGCTTACCGCTATTAGTGACGCAGCCGGCGGAGGGGCCGGGTGTCTGCCTGGCCTCTCTGTTCTGCCAAGTCGGCTTGCTTACGTGGCGCCAGCTTCAAGAACGGCGAGAAATCCGGGTGTCCCGTATACCCGCTCGAGGCGCCAGCCGGACGCACCTAGCAGAACCTCATACTCACTGCGCTTGCGCTCCCGCCCAGCGGAGTAGAGCAGCATTGTGATGTCGCCGCCTACTGCATTGCGCGGATCATTGCCCTCCGGCACAAGCAATTCGGCAATCAGCAGCTTTGATCTTTCAGCGACAGCTGCGCGACGCACATTCTTGAGTATCGTGATCGCGGCTTCGTCCGGCCAGTCGTGAATGATGTTCATCATAAGGTAGGCATCACATGCCGGCAGATCGTCCTTGAAGAAATCGCCGGCCTGCAACGAAAGTCGGGCGAGCGATTGATCGACCACTCTGCTGATCACTTGCGGCAGATCGAACAGCACGCCGCGCATCTTCGGATAAGTATTCAAAACGGTGCGGATGAATTGACCCCGGCCACCGCCGATATCGGCGATCGAGGAGAATTTGGAGAAATTGTAGATGCGCATCAAGCCGGCTACTTGCTGGCCGGTCTTTGACTGCATCGCTTCATCGAAGATTTCACCCTCTTCGGGATGATCGGCGAGATATTTCCAAAAACCGCCGGGCATCGCCTTGTCGGCGGCCGGCTGGCCTGTGCGCACCGAATGATCGAGCAAAGCCATCAGCGGAAATGCGGTTTGGCACAGCCGAATCGTCCCGCGTATGGATGTCGGATGATCCGCCCGCAGCATCCGCGACAACGCATTATGCTGAAAATTGCCGTACGCCTCTTCGAAGATTCCGTTCTGCGCGAGCAGCCGCAGGACGCGCAAGCACATCGGCATTGACGCCGAGCTTCTTGGCGAGCGAGCCGGCAGATTCAGGCGTGTCGCCAAGCGCCTCTGCGACGTTGAGATTGGCGGCGGCGAGGGCGCAGCCGACAAGCACCATGCTTCCCAGCGCCTGGTTGAGGCGCTGCATCGCCACGGCCGTCATCCGCTCATTTGCGTTCGTTCCGGACGCCGGCAAGGCGCACCCCCCACGAAGCGGCTATCAAGTATAGCTCGCCGCTCTCATGGGAGATCGGCGATAAATCAAGTCAATCGATTGAATTATATTTACCTGATGACGACACGATCTATTTCCGACAAAATGTCCGAAATAATGGTCGGGTCGCTACCAGACCGTTCGACTGAGCAGGCCGGCGCGATCTCAACAAAGATGGGTGCCCAGCTTGCGATACCGCCAGCGCATTTCCGTCTGCCAAGAATTTGGCGCCCGGGCCGATATCATTTGCGTGGTGATATCCGCGAGCTAGACGGGTGTGAAAATCTCCGAACGCAAAGCGCGCGGGATTGAGCGAGGATCACATTGTTGCTGAGATCGGCGAGGTGCGCGCAGGTCAGGTTGCCGGCGCCGCAGCGATGAAGAGATCGCGGCCCACGAGTTGTTCGGCCGCATCGTGCAGGATCTCGCCAGCGCCTGGGCGCTCCGCATTTGGCCCCTCCGAAAGATGGACAGGATCAGGGAGTAGGAACCCTGTGGATTGGCCGGTTCCCTATTGCAGCGCGCGATCTACCTAATCTGTGGAACGCAAATCGCTGCGGATGGGCGCCCTGCGGGAAGCTGATACACTCCTGAGGGAAGTTGATAAACTAATTGGTAACGAATCGCTGTCGCCGTTTCCTCATCAACATGCGTAACGGCAAGTCTGCGCCCCGCGTTGGCCCTGATCTTCGGAGAGGCCGTTGTTTGCAGTAATTCTTGCCGCCTCGTCGGCCCACATCATTACGTCCAAGGCGAGCGCTGTCAGCGGCGGCGTGCCCTTCGCCTATTGGCTCAACACGCTCGTTGCGCTTGGCGGCGTCGCGCTAGCTCTGGGCGTGATCGTGTGGGTGTTCTGGCGCCGCGCGCATGAGACTTCGCTTGTCGCCGTGTGGCGGCGGCATTGCGAGGATGCGGCAGCCGAGATCAACCGGCTCGAGCTTGTGCTGGCGACGCAGCCGCAGGTGGTCTTGCGCTGGGCGGCCATGACAAGCGACGAGGCGTTGGAGAAGCAGGGGCCGCTCGGCTTGGGCGATCCGGAAATTCTCGGCCAGGGCCGCCAGTTCCTCGACGTCTTGGGTCAGCGCCGCTACCGCTCGGGCGGTAAGCTGCTCGAGCATCTGGTCAAGCATTTTGGTGATGACGAACGCTCGGCCTTTTTGAGCGCGCTCACCTCGCTGAGAGAGCAGGGTGAGCCCTTCACCATGCGCTTGGCGCTCGGCGATACCAGCGGGCTCATCGCTGAGGGCCGGGTGCTCGGCGATGATGTCGGACTTGTGGCTCAAGGAGATCGCGCCGGAGCGCCAGGAGATCAACCGCCTCAAGACGGAGCTGCGCGCAGCCGAGCGCGAGCTCGGCTTGACGCAGGAGCTGCTCGCGCGTCTGCCGCTGCCGGTGTGGCGGCGCAACGCCGATCTCAAGCTCGAATGGGTCGAACGAAGCCTACGCCAAGGCCGTCGAGGCGGCATACGCCTGAAGCGGTGATCGATGCAGGGCATCGAGCTCGACCGCGCCGAGGCCGAGCTGGCGCACGAGGCAGCGCGCACCGGCGAGGCTGCACAGGAGCGCAAATATGTCGTCATCGGCGGCACGCGCCGCTCGCTACGATATTTCGGAAACGCCGCTTGCCAACGGCCTTGCCGGCTTTGCGATCGATGCGACGGCGAGGACAACGCGCTTCAGGAATTGATGCGCCACATCGCGGCGCATGGCGATACGCTCAACAAGCTCGCAACCGCGGTGGCGATCTTCGGGCCCGATCAGAAGCTCAAATATTTCAACCAGGCCTATGCGCAATCTGTGGCGCCTGGATGAGGATTGGCTGCAGCTTGGCCCAGCCGACGGCGAAATTCTCGATCGGTTGCGCGATAATCGCCGCTTGCCGGAGCAAGCCGATTATCCAAGCGTGGAAGCGTGAGCGTCTGCAAGCTCTACACCGAGATCAGCGAGCAGCCGGACGAGGTCTGGCATCTGCCCGATGGGCGCACTCTGCGCATGGTCGCGCAGCCGCATCCTTTCGGCGGCCTGCTTTATCTGTTCGAAGATGTCTCCGGCCTCGTCACGCTGGAAAGCTCGCTCAACCGCTTGATCGGCGTGCAGAAAGGCACGCTCGACAATCTCTATGAAGGCGTTGCGCTGTTCGGCTCTGATGGGCGGCTCAAGCTTTACAACCCGAACTTCGTTTCGATCTGGCATCTCGCCAATCGCAATCTCGACTCCGAGCCGCATTTCGATCAGGTGTCGAGTTGGTGCAGCGTCTTGTTCGGCGATCTCGATGATTGGCGCTCGATCCGCGCGATGATCACGGAGATCAGTGGCGAGCGGCGCACCGTCGACGGCAAGCAGACGCGCGCCGACGGCTCGGTCGTGCAATACGCCGTGATACCGCTGCCCGATGGCGCAACGCTGCTTTCCTTCATCGATGTCTCCGACACGTGGCGCATTCAGAAGGCGCTGCAGGAGCGCAACGAGGCGCTGGAAGAATCGCGACCGGCTCAAATCCGAGTTTGTCGGCCACGTCTCCTATCAATTGCGCACGCCGCTCAACACGATCCAGGGCTTCACCGAAATGCTGGATCAGGAGATGTTCGGCTCGCTCAACGATAAGCAGCACGAATATACCGCGCGCCATTCTCGCAGCCTCCGATCAGCTGATGACGCTGATCAACGATATCTTGGATCTGGCGACGATCGAGGCCGGCGCCATGGCGCTCGATATCGACGAGATCGATCTTTATCAAGTGCTGCAAGCAGCGATCAATCTCGCCTCGAAGAAGGCGCTGGATGCCGGCGTCACGATCCGGCTCGATGTCGATCCGCGCATCGGGCATGATCCGGGCCGATGAGCGGCGCCTCAAGCAGGTCGTCTTCAATCTCTTGTCAAACTCGCTCACCTTCACGCCCGAAGGCGGCATCGATCAGCGTCGGCGCCGACAGGGCCGGCGGCCATGTGCGGCTTTGGGTGTCCGATACCGGCGCCGGCATCGCGCCCGCGCGCCAGGCTGTGGTGTTCGAGCGCTTCGAAAGCCACGGCACTGGCGCCCGCCGTGGTGCAGGGCTGGGCCTGCCGCTCGTCAAATCAATTGTCGAGCTGCATGGCGGCTGGGTCTCGCTGCAGTCCGAAGAGGGCCAGGGCACGATGGTGATCTGCCACTTTCCCGATAGCGCCGCGATGAACCGCACCGCCGCGGAATAACTCTTCAAGATCGCTGGATTGCGAATTCGCGACATGACATAAAGCCCCACAAACGCGGGGCGCTCCCGCGCGGCATGGGAGAGGGGCAGATGGCGGAAGATCCAGCACAAACGGTGATGTTGTTGTCGACGGCCTATTGGGCGTCGCGCTGCATTCATGTGGTCGCCGAGTTCGGCATTGCCGATGCGTTGGGCGATGCACCGCAAACCGCTGCCGCGCTTGCAGCCAAGACAAACACAAACGCTGCCGTGCTCCATCGTCTACTGCGCGCGCTGGCAACCCACGGCGTGTTCACGCTCAAAGACGGCAAGTTCTCGCACAATGATGCCTCGCGCCTCTTGCGCAGCGACAACCCGCAATCGATGCGCTCGCTCGCACGCATGATGGGCTTCGACTTTCACTGGGACATCTATCGCGAGCTGAAGCAGTCTCTTAAAGATGGCAAGCCGGCTTATCAGAATATCGTCAAGGGCGGCCTCTTTGACTTCATGCGCGACAAGCCGGAGCAGAGCCGCATCTTCAACGAGGCGATGGTCGGCAAATCCTACGGCCAGATCGGGCCCGTTCTCGCGGCTTATGACTTCAAAGGCTTCAAGACCATCGGCGATGTCGGCGGCGGCATGGGCCATTTGCTTGGCGCCGTGCTCGATACGGTGCCCTCGGCCAAAGGCATGCTGTTCGATCTGCCGGAAGTGATCGCGCAAGCCAAGGTGAAGCCGCATCCGCGCATGAGTTATGTCGGCGGCGATTTCTTCAAGGACAAGATCTCGCCCTGCGATGCCTATCTCATGATGATGGTGCTGCATGATTGGTCCGATGAAGAGTTGATCGCGATCCTGAAGAACTTGCGTGCCGGCGCGCCCGCTGGCGCCAAGCTGATCCTCGTTGAGGCGATTATCGAAGAAGGCGCCATAGGCAGCCTCGCAATCGATATCGACATCGAGATGCTGGCGATGACAACCGGCAAGGAGCGCACACGCGCAGAGTGGGAAAATGTGCTCTCCGCGGCGGGCTTCAAGCTCACCAAAGCCATGCCGGTCGGGGGCTATTCGGGCATCGTCGAAGGCTCGCTCTAGCACATAGCAATCCCGTGGAATTGTCATCCCGTGCGCGGCGCGGCATGCAATGACGCGCTGCAGACACGGGATCAGAAGCGGGGCGTCAGATCCTGCGAGGCAGCGCTCCCTCGCCGTATCGCGTCCGGGATGACGAGTGCATCAACTCGATTGCAATTGGTTGCAACGCGAATGCGCGTTTGCGATTCGTTAACCATAAGCGGAAAGCGACTGGTAAGCGCTGCGCCATAAGCTTGGTGCATGCCGTTCCGTGTTGCGCTTTGCGTCTTGCTCGCCGCCCTAGGTTTGTCGCTTGCCCCAGCGCAGGCGCTCGATTTTGCGCTTGAAGGCAATGGCGCGGATTGCGCCGCGTGCAACTGGATCGAGGCTTCGGGCCCGATCGAGCCGGGCGATGCGCGCAAGCTCGATGATTTCATCACCGCGACCGCCACGCGCGAGACGAGCATCCGGTTCTTCTCGCCGGGCGGAGAGCTGCATGCCGCGCTCGAGCTTGGCGTCTACATACGCGAGCGCGGCTTCGATACCTATGTCACCGATGCCGATTACATCCATCCCGGCTCTATCGGCATGGTGCGCTCGGTGCAGCGCTCAGCCTGCTACAGTGCGTGCGTCTATGCCTTTGCCGGCGGCGTGCACCGTCATGCCGATGACAAATCGCTCGGTATTCACCAATTCGCGGTTGCCGGCGCGTCGCCGTCGAATGCCCGTGATCCCGCCGGCGCCGCAGCCACTCTGGCGATCACCAAATGGCTCGATAGTTACGTGACCGAGATGGGCATTGATCCGCATCTTGTGACGATGGCGTCGGACACCGCCAACGGGGCGCCGGTGCGCCTGCTCGATGCCGCCGAGATGCGCGCGCTCAATCTCGATAATTCCAGCTGGAATTAGCGGCCCTTATCTTCATCGTCATCGCGGTGCGCTGCAGTGCGCGCGGGATGACGGTGAGTGAAGCGGCTCGCGCTGCCTAGACGCTGCCGCCCAGGCGTTTGTCGACGGCGGCAACCAAGCCCTCGACCAGGCGCTTGCGCTTGCCGCGTTGTGCGCTCGAAAGCGTCGAGAGCAGATGCATTGCATCGGCATGCGCTGTGATTAGCTCCGGGTCGACCTTGTGCGAGGCGCGCATGCCCGCAATGTAGCGCTTGAGCGATTTAGCTGCGCCAGACAGCATGCGGTCTTCGATCTCTTCCGCGAGCCGGCCGGTCTTTTCGGTCACGATGCCAAGCACTTTGAGCTGAATCTCATCGTCCGGCGCGAGATTTTCGGCGCACTCGATGATCTCGGCGACGGACTCGCGCACAAGCGCGCGATTGGCTTCGGCTTCCCACGGTGCCGCCGGAACTTTGATCGCGTCGGATTCGCGGCGGAGTGCTCCGCTGTAATCTTGCAGCATGCGCCGGCGGCGGCACGGGCCGACATAGCTGGGGCTCCTGATAAAGCGGCGCGGACGTACCAGCACGGCTTCGACGCGCGCGAGCAAGGCCGCAGGCGCAAATGGGCAGACCAGCATTTCATCGGCCCCACTTTCGCGTGCAGCTTCAAGAAACGCGGTCGTCGGCGTGCTGGTCATCACGATGATCGAGGTTGCCGGGTCGATATTTTCGTAGCCTGTGCGAACCAGCCGCGTGAACTCGAGCCCGGAAAGGGCCGGCAGGCGCGAGGCGGTGATGATGACGCGCGGACGCATCTCCTGCGCCGTGCGCAAGAGGCTTTGCCCATCGCTGGCGTAGCGAAACGCGCTGAAGCCGGCATCACGCAGCACTTCCGTACAAAGCTTGCGGAAGTTGCGGTTCTCGTCGGCGATCAGGATCGCGACAGATTTGCTCCGATTCCTGCGCATGCGCCCTCGGTCTCGAACAGGCGAATGTCAAGCTTATGATTGGCTTGGCTAATTTCTCACTAACCGCGCCGCGCCCGGGCTAGTGCTGGCTCTTGGGCATCCGCACGACGAGCCCGTCCAGCGTATCGGTCACGGTGATCTGGCAGGACAGCCGGCTGTTGTCTTCCACATCCTCGGCGAAATCGAGCATGGTCTGCTCCATCTCGGAGGGGCCGCCCACCGTCTCGGTCCACGCCGGATCGACATAGACATGGCAGGTGGCGCAGGCGCACGCGCCGCCGCAATCGGCGTCGATTCCAGGAATCATATTCTTGATTGCGCCTTCCATCACTGAAAGGCCGGTCGCCACATCTGCGGTGTGCTCGGTTCCGTCGAATTCGATATAGGTGATCTTCGCCATAGTCCTTCCAATACTTACGCAATCATTTCTTTCATGGGAACGTTAAGGTCTGCAAGCCGCTCGGGCGCCACTTGGGCCCGCTCGCCGATCAGCTTGCGGCCCATCATATATTCCGGCGCGGCGTTGATGGCATCGACGGCGATCAGCCGCCTGTCCCTGCAGATAGAAGGCGGCGAACTTGCGCCCTTCAGGATCGCCGCGCAGGACGACTTGGTCATAGCCCTGGTTGAGCCCGGCGATCTGCAGCTTGAGATCATATTGGTCCGACCAGAACCACGGCACCTGGTCGTAAGGCGCCGGCTTACCGCACATCGCCGCTGCCGCGGTCTTGGCCTGCTCGATCGCGTTGTGCACGGATTCAAGGCGGATGCGGCGGCCATAAAGCCCGCTCGGCAGATTGGCGCAGTCGCCGGCGGCAAAGATCGCTTTGTCCTCCGTACTGGCGAATTCATCCACCCAGATGCCGTTGTCGCATCTAAGGCCAGCCTCGGCCGCGATCTCCTGATTGGGCAGGATGCCGACACCGATCACCGCGAAATCGACGCCAAGCGAGAGGCCCGATGCGCATCTGACCCGCTCGATACGCCCGCTTCCTTCGAACCCGCTCAGCGTCTCGCCGGTCAGAATCTTAACGCCCGCCGCACGATGTACCCCCTCAAAGAAGGCCGAGACCTCCGGCGCGACAACGCGGTTGAGGCAGCGCTCGGTCATCTCGATCACGCTGACATCGAGCCCGTGCTTGGCGCGCCACGGCTGCGACTTCGAGACCGATATAGCCGCCGCCGATCACCGCCACGGCTTGCCGGCCTGAAGAAAGGGCCGGATCGCATCGACATCGGCGACCGCGCGCAGATAGAACACGCCCTCAAGCTCAACGCCCGGCAGGTCGAGCCGCCGCACGCGCGAGCCGGTTGCTATGATCAGCCGGTCATAAGCCAAGCTCTCGCCATTCGAGAGGCGCACCCGGCCTGCTTTGCGCTCGATCGCTTCAGCGCGCGTGCCAAGGCGCATATCCACTTTGGCTTCGGCATAGAAGGCGGCGGGCCTGAGCACCACGCGGTCCAGCCCCCACTCGCCGGCGAGATATTTCTTGCTGAGCGGCGGGCGCTGATAGGGCGGCGCGGCTTCCTCGCCGATGAGGGTGATGGGGCCCTGAAAGCCGCCCGCGCGCAGGCTCGCTATAGCCTGTCCGGCAGCCTGCCCCGCGCCCAAAATCACGAGAGATTCTTGTGCCATAGTTAGGTTAAGCGAAAGGTGCCAGAGGCAAAACTGGTCGGATCAAAGGTGGGCCAATCAATCAGATGAGGCGCAAGGAGGCCAGTGTGGATTTGCCTGATGCGGCGGCGACAATTGCGCTCGGGCGCCGGCTGGCTGCCGGGCTTGAGCCGGGCGATGTCGTGACGCTCTCGGGCGAGCTGGGGGCCGGCAAGACGACCCTTGCCCGTGGGCTGATAGAGGGTCTTGCCGCCCGTGCGGGGATCGAGGGCGAAGAGGTGCCAAGCCCGAGCTTTCCGATCGCGCAGACCTATGAGCTCGGCCCGCTGACGCTGTGGCATTTCGATTTCTATCGGATCGAGCGCGAGGCGGAGCTGGAGGAGCTTGGGCTCGATGAGGCTCTCGCGCGCGGCATAACGCTCATCGAGTGGCCGGAGCGCGCTTGGGCCACGCTGCCGCAGGAGCGGCTGGACATCCGGTTGGAATGGGTTGGGGAGGGAAGGCGCGCATTGCTTGCCGGGCAACTGCGCGCGAGCCATGTTTTGGGGATCGAGGAGATTTCATGACGATCGAAATTCCGCGGGAGACGATCATCCGCGGCTTTCTTTTGCATTCGGGGTGGGACGGCGCGGCGATGGAGCCACTCGCTGGTGATGCTTCGTCGCGCCGCTATGTGCGCTTGCGCAAGGACAGTGGCGGCACGGCGCTTCTTATGGATGCGCCACCAAAGGCCGAAAGCGCGCCATGCCCGCCTGACGCAGATGAAGCAACGAGATTGAAGCTCGGCTATAATGCGACGGCGCGTCTGGCAGGACCCGACAGCCGGCGCTTTGGCGCGTTCGCGCAAACGCTTCAGGCGCGTGGCCTCGCGCCGCCGGACATTCTCGATGCCGACTATGAGCAAGGCCTCATGGTGATCGAGGATCTGGGCGATGATCTCTTCGCCCGCGCGATCGAGCAGGGTGAGCCTGAGCAGCCGCTCTATGAAGCCGCCGTCGATGTCTTGCTCGCGCTCCATGCGACCCAAGCGCCCTCGGGGCTCGGCGTCATGGATCCGCGCTTGCCGCTCCTCACCTATGATGCGCTCGCCTACAAAGCGGAGGTCGATCTTCTGATCGAATGGCTCTATCCGCTCTTGAAGGGCGGGCCCTTGCCTGAAGATCTGCGCGCCGAATGGGATGCGTTGTGGCAAAAGGCACTCGCCTCAATTCGCGTGGATACGCATGTCATCGTCTTGCGCGATTATCACGCCGAGAACTTGTTTTGGCTGCCGTCGAGGCTGGGGCTGCATCGCGTGGGATTGATCGACTTCCAGGATGGGCTTTCGGGATCGCCCGCCTATGATCTTGTCTCGCTCTTGGAAGATGCGCGGCGCGATGTCTCGCCCGATCTTGGCGATGCGATGCTTCAGCGCTACATCACCGGCGCCGTCAATCGCGACCTCCAGTTCGACCATGAAGGCTTTAGCGCCGATTACGCGCTCTTGGGTGCGCAGCGCAACGCCAAGATACTCGGCATTTTCGCACGGCTATGGCGGCGCGATCGCAAGCCGGGTTATTTGAAGCTCATTCCGCGCGTCTGGGGCTATATCGGCCGCGATCTTGAGGCGCCCGCGCTCCAAGATCTCAAAGCCTGGTTCGACAAGAATCTGCCTGCCGAATTGCGCGTTGCTCCGGAACCCTTATGACCACGATCACCGCTCCCGCACCGGAGCTGAAGCCCGCCCCGTCCGTGAAGATCACGCGCGCGATGATCCTCGCGGCGGGGCTCGGTACACGCATGCGCCCGCTCACGGATCAAATCCCCAAGCCGCTGGTGCGTGTGCGCGGGCGCACATTGATCGATTATTCCCTCGACCGGCTTGAAGCGGCGGGCGTTGAGGAAGTCGTCGTCAATGTGCATTACCGCGCCGATCAGATGGAAGCGCATTTGAAGACGCGCAAAACCCCGCGCGTCATCATCTCGGACGAGCGCGATCAATTGATGGACACCGGCGGTGGCGCGGCGAAGGCTTTGCCCTATTTCAAAGGCGAGCCATTCTTCTATCTCAATAGCGATTCGATCTGGCGCGAAGGCACGCGCGATGCACTTAAGGATATGCTAGTGCGCTGGGATCCCTCGCAAATGGATGCATTGATGCTGCTTGCTTCGAGTGTGCGTTCGACGGGCTATGACGGATCGGGCGATTTCATGATGGATTGTGCCGGGCGTCTCAGCCCGCGGCCGGAAAAGCGCATTGCGCCCTTCGTCTGGGCGGGCGTTCAAATCATTCATCCGAGCGCTTTTGAGGGCTGCCCCAATGGCCCGTTCTCGACTTGGTGGGTGTGGAAGCGCGCCATTGATGCCGGCCGCCTCTTCGGCATCAGGCTCAACGGCCTCTGGATGCATGTCGGCTCGCCGGCGGGGCTCAAGGCGGCAGAAGCTGTCTTGGACGAAGAGTGAGCCGCAGCGTTTATACGATTCCTTCGGGCGTCTCCTTCCTCAAAGCGCTGGCGCAAGGCCTGCTTGAGCGCCATCCGGTGGCGGAAAATCCGTTTGCGCTTGCCGAGGTGATGGTCTTCCTGCCGACGCGCCGTGCGGTGCGTGCGCTTGAGGAAGCGTTTCTTGATCTCGGTGCTGCAAAGCCGCCCGCCGCGCTGCTCTTGCCGCAGATGCGCGCGCTCGGCGACGTCGACGAAGAAGAGATACTTGTAGATCCCGGGCCGGCATCGGCGGAGCTTGAAAGCATGCCGGCCGTTCCGGCGCTGCACCGGCACGTCAGGCTGGCGCAGCTTTTGATGCATGCGCGCAAGATTTCCTTCTCCGAAGCGATCGGCTGGAGCAAGAGCCTCTCGCGCTTTCTCGATGAGGCGCTGATCGAGGAGGTCGATCTTGAAAAGCTCGCCGGGATAGTGCCGGCGGATTTGAGCCAGCATTTCCAGGAGTCTCTGGAATTCATTCGTATACTGACGGAAGTGTGGCCGGTGATCCTCAAAGAGGACGGCTATATCGAGGCGGCCGAGCGGCGGCGGCAATTGATGGCGGCTGAAGCCGCGCATTGGCAGGCTGCGCCGCCGCGCGCGCTCTATATCGCGGGCTCGACAGGCAGCATTCCGGCGACGGCGCACCTCATGGAAGCGGCGCTCAAAGTGCCGGGCGGGGTGATCATCCTGCCCGGGCTCGACCGCGCGCTCGATGAGGCGGCGTGGGCAGAGGCTGATGAAAGCCACCCGCAATACGGCCTCAAGCATTTGCTGGCGCAGCTTGGCATCGCGCGCCACGACGTTGCGGATTGGCCGTATACGGATGGTTCGCCCCAGGCGGGCGAGGCGCGCACCCGGCTCTTGGCCGAGACATTGCGCCCGGCGCCGACAACCGAAAGCTGGGCGCGAGCGCTTAGCGATGTACCGCTCGATCAGACGCTTTCCGGCCTCATCTACGTCGAGGCGCGCGACCGTGCGGAGGAGGCCCGCGTCATCGCGCTTGCCATGCGCGAGGCGTTGGAGCGCGCGGGAGAGACGGCGGCGCTCGTCACACCCGATCGCAATCTTGCGCGCCGTGTTGCGAGCGAGCTCAAGCGCTGGGGTGTCGAGGTTGATGATTCCGCCGGCACGCCGCTCGCCCAAGCCGAGATCGTCGTCTTTCTGCGTCTCATCATCGGCGCGCTGCGTGAGGATTTCGCGCCGGTGTCGCTGCTCGCATTGCTCAAACACGGGATTGCGCATCTCGGTTGCGAGAAAGAAGCTCTTGGAATGCGCATTGCTCGGCTGGAACGTGCAGCGCTGCGCGGGCCGCGCCCGGCACCGGGCCTCGAAGGTGTAAATGAGCGGCTGGAGAAGTTGCGCTTCGATCGCCGCGAACTCGCGGAGAATAAGGAAAAGCGTGCGCAGATCGATCGCTCTATTGATGCCTCCAAAGCGCTGATCGCACGGCTCGAAGCGGCAATGGCGCCGCTCGTTGAATTGCTCGCGAGCGGTGCTGCCACTTGCCGCGATTGGGCGGGGGCGCTCGCGCGCGCGGCCGAAAATGTCGGCGAGGGCAGCGAGATCTGGCGCGGCGATGCCGGTGAGGCAGCGGCGGCGCTGCTCGAAGAGCTGGGCGAGCTTGCAGCGCTGCCGGCGCAAAGCTTCGATGAGTTTGCCGAGCTGTTTGACTCCGCGCTCGAAGCCCGCGTAATCCGCCCGCGTACGCGCAAGCATCCGCGCCTCTTCATTTGGGGGCCGCTTGAAGCGCGCCTGCAAAGTGCGGACTTGATGATCCTGGGCGGGCTCAATGAGGGCACCTGGCCCGCGCATACCGATGACGGGCCTTGGGCCAACCGCATCATGCGCAAAGCGATGGGACTTTCGACCGCGGAGCGCCGCATCGGGCTTTCGGCGCATGACTTTCAAGAGCTGGCCTCGGGCCCGCGCGTGCTTTTGACATCGGCGCAAAAGGTCGATGGCTCGCCGGCTTTGCCGTCGCGCTGGCTCATGCGCCTGAAGAATTTTCTCGAGGGCCGCAAAGCGGAAGCGCACATCAAAGCGCCGCCTTACGCCGCTTGGAGCACTGCGCTCGACTTGCCCAAGGACGCATCGCCGATGCAGCGGCCCGAACCAACGCCTGAGCCGCGCCTGCGCCCGAGGCGCCTCTCGATCACCGAGATCAAAACGCTGCGCCGCGATCCTTATGCCATCTACGCCAAGCACGTTTTGAAGCTAAAACGGCTCGATCCGATCGACGAGGACGCGACCGCGAAACTGCGCGGCACGCTGTTTCACAAGATCATGGAAGAATTCGGCCGCCAGCATCCGGATCAGTTGCCGCGCGCCGCCGTGCGCCGTCTCATGATGCTGAGCGATGAGATGCTGGTCGCAGAAGCGTTCGATCCGGAAATTCGCGCCATCTGGCGTTCGCGGCTGGCGCGCGCTGGCGAGAAATTGATTGAATGGGAAGAGGGTGAGCGCGCGGCCGCCAAAGTCGCCGCAGTCGAGACCAGAGGTGAAGTCAAGCTGCCGATTCCGCGCGCGGCGTCATTCCATCTCACCGGGCGCATCGACCGTATCGACCAAGACCGCGGCTCAGGCGCGCTTTCCATCATCGATTATAAGACCGGCCGCACGCCGACCAAAAAAGTCGTCGAGATCATGCTCGATCCGCAATTGCCGCTTTCGGCGCTGCTTGTGTGCGAGGGCGCGGTTGCGGAGGTTGCTCCCGCGCCGGTCGAGCGGCTGATCTATCTCAATATCGGCGGCGGCTCGGGCAAGATCGAGCAACTCAATCTTGGCCCGCAGGATGACGTGCCTGGCTTGATTGAGCGCACCCGTGACGGGCTGATCAAGCTGATCGCCAAATATGATGATCCCGCCGCGCCCTATCTCTCCTGGGCGATCGCCGAGAAGACGACCGACACGGGCGATTACGATTTGCTTGCGCGCACCGGCGAATGGCGCGTGCATGCCGATGAGGACGAGTGGTGAGCGCGCGAAGCCAAATCAGAGCCAGGGCGGCCGAGCGCCAGCGCAGCGCGGCGGACCCCGCCGTCTCGGCTTGGGTGTCAGCCAATGCCGGCTCGGGCAAGACGCGCGTCTTGATCGATCGCGTTGCCCGGCTCTTGCTTGCAGGCGCAGACCCGTCGCGCATCTTGTGCGTCACCTACACCAAGGCGGCGGCCGCCGAGATGTCGACGCGCCTGTTTCAGCGCCTTGGCCATTGGTCGATGGCGAGCGATGAAGAGCTGATCAAGGAGCTCGAGCAGCTTGGCGCACAAGCCCCGCCGCGGGAATCGCTCGATAAGGCGCGGCGCCTCTTCGCCAGTGCGCTTGAAACGCCGGGCGGGCTGAAGATCGAGACGATTCACGCGTTCTGCCAGCGCTTGATGCAGCGCTTTCCTGCCGAGGCGAAGGTTCCGCCGGAATTCGACGTGATCGACGAGCGCGAAGCGGAAGGCCTGCTTGCGAACGCGCGTGCGGCGGTGTTTCACAATCTCTCAGGCGACGCGGCGCTTGGTGATGCGATCGCGATCGCGCTCGATTCCGCGGGCGAGCACAATTTCGGCGAGATGCTGAAGGACGGCATCGTCAAACGCACCGCGATTGAGCGATTTTTCGCCGAGGCCGGTAACGACGAGGAGATTGCCGCGCGCATTCGCGCCCTGCTTGGGCTTGCGACGGATGAAGATGCCGATTCCGTCGAGGCCGCCTGCTATGACGACGAGAACTGCAATGCCGAGGCGCTCAAACGCGTGGCCGAGGTGATGTCGCAATCAACGGCGTCAGAAGCCAAGCGCGGCGCTTTGATCAGCAACTATCTCGCCGCGGCCTCCCGCGCGCAACACTTCGAGGCTTATTGCTCCTTCTTCTTCACGCAGGGCGGCGAGCTTCGCAAGACGCTGATCAACAAAGCCACACTGAAAGGCAATCCCGGCCTTGACGCGATTCTGCTCAAGGAAAGTGAGCGCGTCGAGCGCTGGAGCAACAAGCTGCGGGCGGCGCGCCTCGCCGATCTCACAATTGCCGCGCTTAGCATCCTCAAGCATATCTTCGACGGCTATGAACGCTTGAAGGCTGCGCACGGCGCGCTCGATTATGATGACCTCATCGCCAAGACGCTGGGGCTGCTTGAAGACAGCGCCTATGCCTGGGTGCATTTCAAGCTCGATGGCGGTATCGATCATGTGCTGATCGATGAGGCGCAAGATACCAGCCCCGATCAATGGCAGATCGTGCGCCGCCTGACAGCTGAGTTCTTTACGCTGGAGTCTGCAAGCGAGACCCGCGCGCGCACCATGTTTGCGGTCGGCGATCAGAAGCAATCCATCTACAGCTTTCAGGGCGCAGACCCACGCGGCTTCAGCGAGATGCGTGAGCATTTCGGATCGAGGTTAAGCGTCGGGCCGCGCCTGGGTCGCCGAGCGAGCTCGAGATTTCCTTCCGCTCCGTGGAAGACGTTCTGAAGGCGGTCGACAAGTGCCTTCGATAGCGATGCGATGCGCGCGGCGTTGACGGCGGAAGCCGAGCCTTGTGCGCCACCATGGCCGAGCGCGTCGGCGATCGCGGCCTTGTCGAGCTTTGGCCGGCGCCCGAGAAACCGCAAAAAGGACGAATCGAATCACGAGGATTGGACGGCTGCCCGTCGACGCGCGGCCGCGAAGCGGCGCCCGAGACGCAGCTCGCAGATCGCGTCGCCGAAGCAGATCCGCGCTTGGCTCGATGTCGGGCGCGCTCGTGCACGCCGAGGATGGAAAATCGCTCGCGCGCGATCGATGCGGGCGATGTGCTCATCCTCGTGCGTCAACGCGGTGCAATGTTTTACGAGATGCAGCGCGCGCTGAACCGCGAGCATCTGCCGGTTGCCGGCAGCGACCGCATGATGCTGCATGATGAGACGGCTTATCAGGATCTCGATGCGCTTGGCCGCTTCTGCTTGTTGCCGGCGGATGATCTGGCGCTCGCCGAAGTGCTGAAAGGCCCGTTCATCGGCCTCAACGATGATGATCTTCTTAAGATCGCGCCCGTGCGGCAAAGCCTCGCTATGGCGCGCGCTTGGCGCTGCGCAGGAGCCGCAATTCGTAAAGGCGCGGAGCTGGCTCGAACACGCACTTGATCTCAGCCGCAAGCTGCGGCCATACGAATTCTTCGGCGCGGTCTTATCGGGCCGTGTCGATCAACGACACGAATTCGCGCAAGAACTTCGTGGCAACGACTCGGCCGCGATGCCGACGACGCGATCGGCGAATTGCTGAGTCTCGCGCTCGACTATGAGCGCAGTGAGCCCGGCGAGCTTACAAGGCTTTCTCGCTTTGCTGACGGACGCGCGCCGACACGATCAAGCGCGATATGGAAAAGCCCGAAGGCCGCATCCGCGTGATGACGGTGCATGGCGCGAAAGGCCTTGAAGCGCCGATCGTCTTTTTGATCGACACGTGCAGCGTGCCCGCGCCGCCCAAGGGTAAATGGCTGTTCGGCGGGGTGGAGGGTTTCGATGCGCCGGTTCCTGTCTTGCGCCTGCGCCAACAGGAGCGCGATCCGGTGACGGATCGGCTCTCGCAAGCCGAGAAGGACCGTCAAGACGCGGAGTATCAGCGTCAGCTTTATGTCGCAATGACGCGCGCGCGCGACCGGCTCTATATCGCCGGCGTTCAACCGCCCAAAGCCTACAAAGGCTCATGGCATGAGACCTTGACGGAATCGCTCGGTGCAATGCCGGCATTCAAAAGATCGAGCGCGGCGAAGAGGGAGAAACTTTGCGCTTGGGCGAAGAGCCGCAGGGAGAAGCCGCTGTCAGCGCCGCGCCCATGAGCGAGCCTGCACTGCCGGATTGTCCCGCGTCCGGCGCCAAGCGAGCGCGCGCCGCAGCGGCGCACGCCGTCGGCCTTTTGCCGGAAGAGGAGGGCCGGGCTCGATGTGCACACCGCCGCTCGCCAGCGGCACCGATCCGTTCCTGCGCGGGCGCGCGATTCACAAACTGCTTCAGCTCTTGCCTGAGCTTCGCCGCCCGCGAGCGCGAACGGGCGGCACGGCGCCTTCTTCAACGGCAGCCTATGCGCGCTCGCCGTCGCACGCGGGCAATCATCGCCGAAGTCCTGCGCCTTTTGACGACAGCGAGTTCGCGCGCGTGTTCGGCGCGGGCAGCCGCGCCGAAGTCGCCATTGCGGGCGCCCTGCATGGCGCGGCGGGCCGCGCCGCTGTTCATCAGTGGGCAGATCGATCGTCTGCTTGTCACCGGCAACGAAATTCTTATCGTCGATTTCAAGACCAATCGTCCGCCGCCGAATTCGGCAAGGGATGTTCCGCGCGCCTATGTCAATCAGATGGCGGCTTATGCGCGGCTGTTGAAAGCGAGGCGCTGCCAGAGCATTCGATCAAGTGCCGCGCTGCTATATACCGCGGTGCCGCGCCTCATTGCGCTTGATTTGACCGGGGTCGATGTGACCCAAATCACAGCGCCTGGCTCAAGCGGTGAGCCGTCCGGCCGGTTTCCTTGACCCTCGGGGGGCCGTTTCTAGATTTCACCGTACGGGCCGGATTCGAATGGCTTCGCCACACAAGGGAAACCCGACAATGGCAACGAACAAAGTAACCGATCAGCCTCCTTCGAGCAGGATGTTATCAAGTCCGGAAAGCCTGTCGTCGTGGACTTCTGGGCCGAGTGGTGCGGGCCGTGCAAGCAAATCGGTCCCGCGCTCGAGGAGATGCCGGGCGAGCTGTCGGCGCAAGTGACCTTCGCCAAGCTCAATATCGACGAGAACCCGGCGGCGCCCGATCGCTATGGCGTGCGCGGCATCCCGACCTTGATGCTGTTCAGCGGCGGACAAGTGGCCGCGGTGCTGGTTGGCGCGCGCCCCAAGAGCGCGATCAAGGAGTGGGTGCAGTCCACCATCAATATCGCGCGGTCCACCAGCGCCGGCTGATCTCGTCCGGCGAGAGGGGGGCGCATGGCCTACGGGGCCGACAATCTTCGGTCCCTTGCGGGCATCGCGATCATCGCAGGCATTTGCTGGCTGTTCTCCGAAAACCGCTCGCGCTTTCCGTTTAGGCTCGCGATCGGCGCGCTCGCGCTGCAGGCGGGCCTGGTTTTCCTGATGTTCGGATTGCCGGGCGCGCGCGGGCCGCTCACGGCAATCTGCAATGCGGTCAATGGCGCTCTCGGCGGCGATCGCATGCCGGGCACGCAGTTCGTGTTCGGCTATCTGGCCGGCGGCGCGCAGCCCTATCGCGGTGCAGGACCAGAGCGCGCTGTTTCACCATCGCGTTCCAGGTCTTGCCGCTCATCCTCGTGATCTCCGCGCTGTCGGCGTTGCTGTGGCATTGGCGGATCTTGAAGTGGCTCGACGCAAGGCTTCGGCTTCGTGTTTGAGAAGCCGATGGGCCTTGGCGGCGCTGCCGCGCTTGCCGCCGCCTCCAATGTCTTTCTTGGCATGGTCGAAAGCCCGATCCTCATTCGCGGCTATCTCGGTAGGCTCACGCGCTCGGAGATGTTTCTGATGATGACCGTGGGCCTTGCCACGATCGCCGGCTCGACCATGGTCGCCTATGCAACGCTGCTCGCGCCGGTGCTGAAAGATGCCGCGGCGCATGTGCTTGCAGCATCGATCATTTCCGTGCCTGCCGGCATTCTGCTTTCGCGCATCATGATTCCGGAACTGCCGGGCGTGGCGGTGCCGATGTCGATCCAGGCGCGACGCTGCGCTACGACAGCACGATGGATGCGCTGACGCGCGGCATAATGGACGGGCTCAACATCGTCTTGAATGTCGGCCGCAACGTTGCTCGTCTTCGTCGCGCTCGTCGCGCTCGTCAATATCATGCTCGCCGGCCTGCCGCATATCGGCGGCGAGCCGATCACGCTGGAGCGCATGCTTGGCACTTGTCTTGAGCCGCTCGCCTGGGCGATGGGCATCTCGTGGCCGGACGCCAGGAGGCCGGGCGGCTGCTTGGGCGTCAAATCGGTGCTGACCGAGTTTGTCGGCTTCGTACAGCTCGGCGGCTTGCCGCATGACGCGATCAGCGAGCGCACGCGCATCATGATGACTTATGCGCTGTGCGGCTTTGCCAATATCGGCTCGGTCGGCATCATGATTTCGGGGCTTTCGTCTCTGATGCCGCAGCGCCGCAACGAAGTTTTGGAGCTGTCGTGGAAGTCGCTTTTCCCGGCTTCCTCGCGACATGCATGACATCTGCCGTCGTCGGCGCTCTCCCGGTAAGCCTTTACAAGTAATCCATGCTCGTCATGGCCGCCCCGTTGTGGCGGCCATCCATGTTTCGACAAGCACGGTGCTGGAATTGAAACATCACGGCGCGCTTCACGAAGGATGGCCGGGATAATGACCCGGCCATGACGATTGCAAGGTTAGCTGTTCTCGCGCAGCACTTCGCCGGCGACGATAGAGCGAGCCGCAAATGAGGATGCGCGGTGCTTCGCTGGCATCGAGCTCGATCTCCGCCGTCTCGCCCGCGCAAACTCATCGCTTCCTCGGTATCGCGTGCCGGCCTCGCATCGAATCCGACCGCGGTTGCGATGTCGTAAAGCGCGCCGGCCGAAAGGCTCGCCGCCGAGTTGGCCGACCGGCACCGTGAAAACGTGGCGCGCCAAGCCCTTGAACGCGCCAGAGCAACCTTCCGCATCTTTGGTCTTCAGCATGCCGATGATGAGATAAAGCGGGCGCGCGCTCTTTCTTCGATCTCGGAGATCGCATGGGCAAGCACCTCGCCGCTCATCACATTGTGAGCGCCGTCGAGCCAAACGTCGGCGCCCTCGGGCGCGAGGTCGACCAGCGGGCCCTCCGTCAAGCGCTGCATGCGCGCCGGCCATGAGACATTTCGCAAGCCATCGGCGATCGCCGCTCTCGCCCACGCGCCGGATCTTCAGACTGCCGCAAGGTCGCGATGGCGAGCGCCGCATTGGCGATCTGATGGCGGCCCATAAGGCGCGGCATCGGCAGATCCAACAATCCATCCGTGTCCTGATAGACGAGGCGCCCTTGCTCCTCATGCGCATCGAACTCTTGGCCGGCAATCCATGACCGAGACGCCGCGCTTGGCCGCTTCGGCGAGAAGACATCTCAGCCTCGACCGGTTCTTGGCGGGCGACGATCGCCAGCGCGCCGGGTTTCAGATCCCGGCCTTCTCGAAGGCGATATGGCCGATCGTGTGCGCCCAGAAACTCGGTGTGGTCGATGCCGAGCGCGGTGATGATCGTGGCGATGGGGTGCGGCACGACATTGGTCGAATCGAGCCGCCCGCCGAGCCCGACTTCACAAGAGCGTGAAGTCCGCCGGCGTGCGCGCGAACGCAAGAAAGGCCGCGGCATTGGCGATCTCGAAAAACGTGATCGGTGCGCCGTTATTTACGCGCTCGCACTCTTGGCCAGCAGGATCCACCAGCGCCGCTTCCGGAGATCTCCTTTCCGCTGCACCACGATGCGCTCGTGAAAGCGCACCAGATGCGGCGAGATGTAGGCGTGCACCGATTTTCCCGCAGCCTCCAGCATCGCCTTCAGGAAGGCGATGGTAGAGCCTTTGCCCTTGGTGCCGGCCACATGAATCACCGGCGGGATGTGCAGGTGCGGATCGCCAAGCTCGCCGAGCAGGCGAAGGATGCGCTCAAGCCCCAGCACGGGCCGGTCGCCCTGCGGGCCCGGCGGGCGGCGTGATCGTCTTGGGATGAAGCTGTTGCAGGCGCGCCAGCAGCGCATCGCTCGTGACCGGAGCGCCGTTGGCCCCGCGTCTTTCGCTCACGGATGCGCTCCGCCGTTATCGCTGGGCACCGGCTCGGCGCCCGGCGATGGCAGAGCGAGTGGCGAATCCGTATCGGCGCCATTGGCCTTCTTTTTCGCGGCCGGCGCGCGCATTGCCGGCCGCTCGGCGAGCAGGCGCAGGATGCGGCCCAGCGTCTCATGGAGGTGATGGCGATGCACGACCATGTCGATCATGCCGTGTTCCAGGAGATACTCCGCACGCTGAAAACCTTCGGGCAGCTTTCTCCTTGATCGTGTTCTCGATCACCCGTGCGCCCGAAAATGCGATCATTGCGCCGGGCTCGGCGATCTGAATGTCACCGAGCATCGCATAAGACGCGGTCACGCCGCCCGAGGTCGGATCGGTGAACACGACGATATAAGGCAGATGAGCGTCGCGCAGCCATTGCACGGCAACGATCGTGCGCGGCATTTGCATCAGCGACAGAATGCCTTCCTGCATGCGCGCGCCGCCGGAAGCCGCAAACAGCACGAGCGGACGCTTGCGCTTGATCGCCGTCTCGGCGGCGGTGATGAAGGCCTCGCCCGCGGCCGTGCCGAGCGAGCCGCCGATGAACTCGAAATTCTGGATCGCAACGACCGCCTGCTGATCGTCGATCTTGCCGACGACGATCGTGAAGGCGTCGGGATCGCCGGTCTTTGCGCGGGCCTCCTTCAATTGGTCGGTATATTTCTTGGCGTCGCGGAACTTGAGCGGATCGGCCGGCACTTCGGGAACCGCAATGCGCTCGACTTCGGCCTCACCGAATAAAACGCGCATGCGCTCGCCGGCGTGATGCGCAGATGGTGATCGCATTTGGGGCAGACGAAGGACGCCGCCTTCATGTCGCGATGAAATACCATTTCACCGCAGTTTGGGCATTTGGCCCAGAGATTGTCCGGCGTCTTCTCGCGCCGGCCGAACAACGCCTTGATTTTCGGCCGGGCGATGTTCTGAATCCAATTCATAACGCGCCTAATTTTTGGCGTGCCGAGCGCACCGATTCGCCAAGCTTGCGCACGAACGCGATAACAGTGTCTTTCAGACCTTCGCGGGGGCGCCCATCGGCGTCAAGTCCGCGCTCGATTTCCCCGACAATCGCCGAGCCGACGACCACGGCGTCGGCAATGCGCGCCACCGCTGCCGCATGCTCCGGCGTTCTGATGCCAAAGCCGACCGCCTTAGGGAGATGGGTCGCGCGCGCCAGTCTTTCAAGATGGGGTAAGATCTCGTCAACGGTGAAGGAGCGGGTTCCCGTGACGCCAGTGATGGAGATGAAATAGACGAACCCGGAGGTTCCCTTAATGACGCGCGCGAGCCGCCGATCGTCCGTCGTCGGAGCAACCAGGCGGATCAGCGCAAGGCCCGCCGCGTCGGAATAGGGCTTGAGCTCGTCTTCCTCTTCCGGCGGCAGATCGACGACGATAAGCCCGTCGACACCGGCCGCCGAAGCCGCTTTGGCGAAACGCTCGGCACCATAGCTGAAGATCGGATTGCAATAGCCCATCAGCACGACGGGCGTTGTCGTGTCGGTCTTGCGAAACGCGGCGACCATATCCAGGACGCCCCTCAGCTTGGTATGTGCTTTGAGCGCGCGCAGCGAGGATGCCTGCACCGCCGGGCCATCCGCCATCGGATCGGAGAACGGCATGCCGAGCTCGATGACATCGGCGCCCGCCGCCGGCAATTCCATCAGAATCGCTTGCGATACGTCGCGATTCGGATCGCCCGCGGTGATGAACGGAACGAACGCCGCGCGCCCTTCGGCCTTCAGCGCCGCGAATTTGTCATCGATGCGCTCAACGCCCATTACGCCGCCCCCGCATTATAATGCATGTCATGGCCGGGCCGTCGTCCCGGCCATCCATGGATCGGCAAGCGGTGAGTCTGATGGGCTTCGTGTACATCATGGCAAGCAAGCCGCGCGGGACAATCTACACCGGCGTGACGAGCGGGCTCATTCAGCGCGTCTCCCAACACCGAGAGGGCTGGATTGAAGGTTTCACGAAGCGGTACGGTATAAGGACTCTGGTTTGGTACGAGCCACATGGAACCATCGAAGGCGCAATTCAACGAGAAACGTCGATCAAGCGATGGCCACGGCAGTGGAAGATCAACTTGATCGAACGAACCAATCCGCACTGGATCGATCTGTTCGACTCGCTGCTGTAGCGCGGCCACGGCTTGGTGACGGATGGATGGCCGGGACAACGGCCCGGCCATGACGAAGTTTGTTTCAGTCAATCCCATCAGATCTTGGCTCCGATGGCGTCGGCGACGGTGAAGATGTCCTTGTCGCCGCGGCCGCACAGATTGACGATCATGATGTCGTCGCGGCTGCGCTGCGGCGCGATCTTGGCGACATGCGCGAGCGCATGCGCCGGCTCAAGCGCGGGCAGAATGCCCTCGAGCCGCGCGAGCAGCTGAAACGCCGCCAGCGCTTCGGTGTCGGTTGCCGAGGTGTAGGTGACGCGGCCCATATCCTTCAGCCAGGCGTGCTCGGGCCCGACGCCTGGATAATCGAGCCCGGCCGAGATCGAATGCGCATCGATGATCTGACCGTCCGCATCCTGAAAAAATAGCTGCGGTTGCCGTGCAGAACGCCAGGGCGCCCGCCGGTCAGCGCCGCGGCATGTTTTCCGGTTTCCACGCCAAGCCCGCCCGCTTCGACGCCGATGATGTCGATGCCGGGATCGTCGAGAAACGGATGAAACAGGCCCATCGCGTTGGAGCCGCCGCCGACGCAGGCGACGAGCGCATCAGGCAGACGCCCCTCGCGCTCCAGAATTTGCGCGCGCGCTTCGTTGCCGATCACGGATTGGAAATCGCGCACCATCTCGGGATAGGGATGCGGGCCGGCGACCGAGCCGATGATGTAGAACGTGTCGCGCACATTGGCGACCCAATCGCGCAAGGCATCGTTCATCGCGTCCTTGAGCGTCGCGGTGCCGGAGGTGACGGGGCGAACCTCCGCGCCGAGCAGCCTCATGCGAAACACGTTGGGCTTTTGGCGCTCCATGTCGAGCGCGCCCATGTAGACGATGCATGGCAACCGAACAGCGCGGCAACCGTTGCCGTTGCGACGCCGTGTTGGCCGGCGCCGGTCTCCGCGATGATGCGCGTCTTGCCCATGCGCCGCGCGACGAGAATTTGGCCGAGGCAATTGTTGATCTTGTGCGCGCCGGTATGATTGAGCTCGTCGCGCTTGAAGTAGATTTTGGGTCCCTTGCCGGTGCCGCCGACGGCGCGGAAATGCTCGGTCAAACGCTGCGCGTAATAGAGCGGGCTCGGCCGGCCGACATAGTCGCGCAAGAGGAGATCGAGCTCTGCCTGGAATTTGGCTCGCGCTTGGCGCCTCGTAGGCCGTCTTCAGCTCGAGCACCAGAGGGCATCAGCGTTTCGGCGACGAAGCGCCCGCCATAAGTGCCGAAGCGGCCGCGCTCATCGGGCTGCGAGCGGAGCGAATTGGGCGCGGCTTGGGTCGTGCCGCAGTCATGTCGCGAGGCAATATCAGAGGGCCTCTGCCCTGTCCAGGAAAGCGCCGGATCAAGGCCTCGTCCTTGTCGCCCCGGGCGCGCTCGACGCCTGACGAGACGTCCACCAGCTTGGCCCCGGAGGTGGAACCGCCTCCGCGACTTTGGCTTCGCTTGAGCCCGCCCGCAAGAAGCCACGGCTTGGCGAAGCGGTGGCCGGCCAGGAGCTTCCAGTCGAAGCTTTGGCCGCCGCCGCCAGGCGAGGCGGCGCCGGGCGCGCGGCTTGGTGTCGAACATCAGCCAATCGGCAACCGCCTGGTAAGGCAGCGCCGTGCCGATGTCGTCGGCCCGCGCGACCGGGATCGCTTTGATGATGGCGGCACCGGTCAGGCCGCGGATGTCGGCCGCGCGCCTGACCGTCTCGGCGCCTTGCAGCTGAAATATGTCGGGCCGCACGGCCGCGTTGATCCGTCGCAAGAGCCCATCGTCCGCATCGACGACAAGCGCGACGGCTTTGACGCCCGGCGGCACCACGCGGCGCAAGCTCGCTGCTGCATCGAGCGACAGATTGCGTGGGCTGGCGGGGTGAAACACGAAACCGACGAACGCCGCACCGCCTTTGACCGCGGCGTTCAGCGCCTCGGTGGTCTTGATCCCGCAAATTTTGACGTTAATGCGCATGGCTCGGGGCAACGACTGGTGTTGATCTAGGTAGCGACTATCTTGGGCTGAAACGCAACCGCCAGATGTCATGGCCCGATTTGTCGGGCCATCCAAAATCGCAAGCCGTCAGTTGGTTCTGGATCCCCCGAACAAGCTGGGGATGACAGCGAAAGACATTAGCCGCGCCGCGGCAACAGTGCCGACGGTGGATGCAGCATTGGCGCGGCCGCGTCCGGATTGGCCGAGATCGCTGGTACGCCTTCCAGTGGATCGCCGGCTTTCACCGTCTTGGTTTCCTGCCGCGTACGTGCGGCCCGGCGCAGCTCGCTGTGCGTGCGTGCCCACCACGCCGATGCGCCGCCGATGATCAGTCCCAGGATCAATGAGACGAAAGCGACGGCCCACAGCGGCACTTGAAATGCCAACGCCGGCGTCGACAACGAAAACGGATCAAAGCTCAAGACGACGCTGCGCCGGTTGGCGATGGCAAACGCAATGACCGCTAGGCGCTAAGGGTCCGGTGATCAACCAAAAAAGACGCTTCATCCTTCGTCGTCTTCATCCTCGTCATCATCATCATCGTTGGCGAGCGGATAGGCCCGGCGCCGCCATTCAGGCGCTCGCGCAGCTCTTTGCCGGTCTTGAAGAACGGCACGTATTTCTCTTCCACCTCACCGGCGCGCCGGTGCGTGGATTGCGCCCGGTGCGGGCGGGCCGCGACTTGACCGAGAAGGCGCCGAAGCCTCGAGCTCAACACGGTCGCCTCGCTCCAATGCGGCCGAGATCTCCTCGAAAATCGTTGCGACGATGCGCTCGACGTCACGCTGGAAGAGATGCGGATTGGCCTCCGCAATTTTCGCGATCAGCTCGGACTTGATCATCGGCTCGGCCTCCCTGGCCGACTGTCCTTCTGGAGCCCTGGCGCTTCCGATATTGCGGACGGAGCCTGCCAACCGCTTACGCGGCACGTCAAGTAACCCCTTCAGGCTGCAAGGATTTTTATGAGGCGGCACGGGGCACCAAACGCCGCGCGATGAGCCGGACTAACCCGAGGGGCCGCTTCGCCCAGCTGGGCTTGTGACGGCCCGACCATGCTAAGGGCGCTCCGGATTGATCCGGAGCGCCCTGCAAGCGTTACTCAGCGGGGGCGGGGGATTACTCGTCGTCCTTCTTGATCGCGCGGGCTTGAGGGCCGAGCCCAGGATGTCGCCCAGCGTCGCGCCCGAGTCCGAGGAGCCGTATTGCGCCACGGCCTCTTTCTCGTCGGCGATCTCCTGCGCCTTGATCGAGAGCGAGATCTTGCGCGCGGCCTTGTCGAACTGAATGACGCGAGCATCGACCTTTTGGCCGACCTGGAACGCTCGGGCCGCTGTTCGGAGCGATCACGCGAGAGCTCGTTGCGGCGGATAAAGGCCTTGAGCCCATCGCCAACAGTCACTTCGATGCCGTCGTCCTGGATGCCGTGACCGTCGCGGTGACGACGCCGCCGCGCACGATCGTACCGCCGGCGGCTTCCATTGGATCGGCTGTGAGCTGCTTGATGCCGAGCGAGATGCGCTCCTTCTCGGTATCGACGTCGAGGACCTTGGCCTTGACCATCTGGCCCTTTGATACTCCTTGATCGCTTCTTCGCCGGGTTGTCCCAGGAGATGTCGGAGAGATGCACCATGCCGTCGACATCGCCGTCGAGGCCGATGAACAGGCCGAACTCCGTGATGTTCTTGATCTCGCCCTCGATCTCGGTGCCCACGGGAACTTCGTCTTGAAGCTCTCCCACGGATTGTCCGCGATCTGCTTGAGGCCGAGGCTGATGCGCCGCTTTACCGGATCGACTTCCAGGACCATCACTTCGACTTCTTGGCGAGTCGACACGATCTTGCCTGGATGGACATTCTTCTTGGTCCAGCTCATCTCGGAGACATGCACGAGGCCTTCGACGCCGGGCTCGAGCTCAACAAACGCGCCATATTCGGTAATGTTGGTGACGCGGCCGACGTAAGCTTCGGCGCCGACCGGATATTTCGCGGCAACACCCTCCCACGGATCGGCGAGCAATTGCTTCATGCCGAGCGAGATGCGCTGCGTCTCCTGATTGACCTTGATAACCTGGACTTTGACGGTCTGGCCGATCGTGAGGACCTCGCTCGGATGGTTGACACGGTGCCACGCCATATCGGTGACGTGGAGAAGCCCATCGACGCCGCCGAAATCGACGAACGCGCCATAGTCGGTGATGTTCTTGACGACGCCGTCGATTACCTGGCCCTCGTGCAGATTCTTCACCAGCTCCTGGCGGCTCTCGGCGCGGTCTTCTTCAAGAACGGCGCGGCGCGAGACGACGATATTGCCGCGGCGGCGATCCATTTTAAGGATCTGGAACGGCTGCTCGATATTCATCAGCGGATAAATATCGCGCACCGGGCGGATATCGACCTGGCTGCCCGGCAGAAACGCAGCGCGCCATCGAGATCGACGGTGAAGCCGCCCTTGACGCGGCCGACAATCGCGCCGGTCACGCGCTCGTTTTCTCGAATGCCCTTCTCGAGCCGGTTCCAGCTTTCCTCGCGGCGAGCCTTATCGCGCGAAAGGATCGCCTCGTCCATCACGGTCTCGACGCGCTCGAGATAAACCTCGACCTCGTCGCCGACCTTCAGCTGGCTTCACTGCCCGGACTCGCAAATTCCTTGAGCGCGATCGCGCCCTTCGGTCTTCAACCCGACATCGATGATCGCCTATCCTTCTCGATCCCGATCACCTGGCCCTTGACCACCTTGCCTTCGGTGCTGGGCGTTCGTTGAAACTTTCCTCCAAGAGCGCCTCGAAATCCGCGCGGGTGGGATTGAGGCTGTACTGTCCGTTGCATCTGGGGCATTCATGCTCCTAATATGTCATCATGTTTTTCGGGCCGCCGGTTGTCTCCGCCGGTCTTCCTGGCGAACGGCGCGCCAGGCAAATTGATCCGGTTCCGCGGCAAAACTTGGCTTGGCATGGGGTCAGGCTGGAATGGTGTGTACAGATGACTAAAATGAGGTGTCAATGGCCAGGGCTTCAAAGGCCCCTCAGGCCGCACCAGACTCCAGCTGATCCTCGATGATCGCGCAGGCCGCCGCGAACGCGGCTTCTATACTCAAATCGCTGGTATCGAGCAAGTGCGCGCCCGGCGGGCGAACCAGCGGGGCATCCTTGCGCGCGGCAGTCCCGCGCATCGCGCTCTTGGATATCGGCCAGAATTTCCTTTTCGCTCAGGCCGCTACCGGCCGCCCGGAGTTCCAGGAATCGGCGCTGCGCGCGCACCTCGGGCGCGGCGGTTACGAACAGCTTAACCCTTGCATTTGGGCAAATGACTGAGCCGATATCGCGCCCATCGAGCACCGCGCCCTTGGCGCCGCCTGGCGGATGGCTGGCGAAGTTCCGCTGGTAGGCCAAGAGCGCCGTGCGGACCTCGCCGATTGCCGCAACGATCGAGGAGGCCCTGCCGATCTCGGCGCTCGAAAGCGCGGGCAGCGATAAGAGCTCCGGCGTGATCCGCTCGGCGGCAAGGGTGGCCGCCGCTTTGTCATTGGGATCGCGGCCCAACTCCAAGACGAGATAAGCCACCGCTCTGTAGAGCTTGCCGGTGTCGAGATGCGCAAAGCCGTATTTCGCGGCGATGCGCTTGGCGAGCGTGCCTTTGCCCGATGCGGCCGGGCCGTCAAGCGCAATGACCATCGGTGCGCTGCCCGTCAACTCGCCTGCTCCTCGAGATGCGCGTAAGGCACCGCCTTGCCGTTCTCGTTGCGATAGCCGGAGCGGATCTCAAAGCCTTTGCGCGGCGGGTCGAGCACGATATCGGTTTCGGGAAACACGACGATCGATTGTGTCGGCGTGCGTACAACGACCGTCAGGAAGTTCTGCCGGTTGCGCTGAGACCAGCGCTTGAGCTGCGCATAATAAGGCTGTTCGCGCCAAGCATCAGGCGTCTCGGGATCGACATCGATGAAAAGCTGCATACCGTTTGCGGCGATCACGAAGCCCGCAATATCGGGCCGCCACTCTTTAGTCAGACCGCTGGCAACAGTCCACATGCATTGGAATGTGCGGCACGGGCCGGGCCGCGCGCTGTAGATGCCGCAACCCTTGCCTTGCGTGCAGTGGGGGCACCACTCGCCTCTCGGCTTATCAAGAGCCGTTATCTCATAGAGCTTGCAGCACAGCGTGCAGCCATCGCACGCGCGCGGATTGTCGAGGCCGATCTTCTTGTATTCTGGCATGGCGGCTCCCTTGTGCTTGCTCGACGCGGGAGAATCGCAGCTTGAAACCGGATCGTCCAGCAGGGTCTCACGCGGGCTCTTCAGGCTTGGCTGCATAGCGCGCAAATGGCATGGGCCGTCCGTCACGCAGCTCATAGCCGGATTGGATCAGAAGATCGGGGCGCTCAGGCCCGATATCGATCTCGACCTCGGGAAACACCACCAGGATGCGGCCGCGCTGGCGCACCAGCACCATGGTGAAGGGCCGCCGCGCGCGCGAAGACAGCGCCTTCAGCTGCGCGTAGTAAGGCTCGCGCCGCCACGCGTCTGCCATGCCCGGATCGGGGTAGACGATGATCTGGTTCTCGCCGGCATCCATCAGGAATTTCGCGCGGTCGGGCCGCCACTCATCGCCAAAGCCGCGCATCATGGTCCACACGCACTGATAGCTGCGGCAGGCCTGCGGGCGCTGATCGTAAATCCGGCAGCCCTTGTGCGTGGCGAAATGCTGGCACCAGCGGCCGGCCGGCTTCTTAAGCTCTTCGATTTCCTGAAGCTTGCAGCACAGGGCGCATTCGCCGCACGGGCGGGGCTCAGGGCGTTCGGGTTGGGTCGTTTCGGACATGGCTCCGGATTTGCTCTCCCGCTCAGTTGAGGAACAGGTCCATGAGCAGGACATCGTAGGTCATGCCGTCGAGCCGCCTATAGTCGCGTCTGAGGCCGACTTCGGTAAATCCGTATTTGCGATAAAGCGCAATGGCCGCAGCATTGTTCGTGTATACCGAAAGCTCGACTTTTGCGAGGTTGATTTTGCGTGCGTGCGCAAGACATGCCTCAAGCAGTTTGCTGCCGATGCCGCGGCCCCGATATGGCGCGATCACGCCCATTCCCAGTTCGCCTCTGTGCGCACATTCTGGAATATCCGAAGGCGTTATATCCGCCCAACCCACGACCTCGCTCCCCGCAAGGGCGCAATACATAGGCCAGTTGTTTTCGATTAACTTGAGCGGGAAAGCATTCGCCGGATCGAATGGCGGGAACACAACGCGGCCGAGATATTTCCGCTCGGCCGCGACGACCTCGACAGTAGTGCGCCACTGAGGAATCAATTCCTTGCGGATATAGACGATATCGACCGTCATCTCTCAAGCCTTATTCTTAAGCGTGCCACACGCACCGCAATTCGCCGCACGGCTTGTCTCTGACGCATCTGACATGCCGCAAGATTTGCGCGAGCACGCCGTGCTCGTCCAGCGCCTAATTCTCACACCGAGCCGCGACCCAGACTAAACACGAAGGGCACGAAGAAGAGCACGAAGGTCATCAAGAGGCGGCTTTGTGTCCTTGGTGAATCCTTTGTGCTCTTTGTGTTTGACCTTATTGCGGCACTTGCGGCTCTTGCCGGCCGCGCTTGCCCCGTTTGGGCGGCTCTTTCTTGGCGTGCTCGCGCTTGGCCTCTTGTGGCAACACATGGTCCGGCGTGCCGAAATGCTTCAGGTGCGCAACGTGATGGCCCCAACGCTGGATATTCTTGTAACCGGAAAGATCGTAACCGGCGTCTTTGGCAAAGACGATGCTGCCGAAGACATAAATATCGGCGAAGGTTGGTTTCTTGCCGCCGCACAGCCATTTGCGCTTTTCGAGAAACTGTTCGAGATCGGCAAGCGCCTGCGTGCCCTCGGCTTGGTAATGCACCATCACATCCTCGGGCGCGCTGACATAGCCCATCTTGTAGCCGCGCAAGCGCAAGATGCCGCGCTCCATCACATCGGTTTCCCAATAGCACCACATACGCGCAAGCAGCTTCTCCTTGTCGTGGTCGCCTTTGAATTGGCCGAGCGTGTCGGCGAGATATTCGAGGATCGCGCCCGATTGCACGACGATTTGCTTGTTCTGCTTATCGACCAGCATGGGCACTTGGCCGAATTGATTGCGCGCCAGAAACTCTTTGGACTTTTGCACGCCGCTCGGCAGGTCGACATGCATGTAATCGAATTTCTGGCCGCACAGATGCAGCATCAGGCCGACGCGGTAGCTCGGCCCGGAAACGAAATGCCCATGAAGTTCGAAGCGCGCCACCCGAAAGCCCCCCGCTTCCAAATAGCTTGAGTTAAGTGCTGCCCGAATTATGTCAGGTGGGGGCGCACCGTTCAATGTGAGGGTTACGCTTCACGCGCGAGTGATTACGCGCCAAACACACGCAGGGAAGGGAGAGCGCTTCGCCACAATTTTTTAAAAACGAATAATGAGTGTGAAATGGCGGAGCCTACTTTCATCTCCGAATTCACGCGCGGAGCCGCGGAGTGCACGGAGAAATGCTGAATTAGGCACGCGAAGGCGCGAAGCGGTCCGCGCTCGCGGCAAGGCCGCGATTTTCATTCGACCTTGGCTAAACGCAGCGCCTCGGCGCAAGCTTCGTGTCTTCGCGTGCACAAATACAAATCTCACCGCGAACTCCACAGCTGCGCGTGAAACATTGGGCGGTAATGTAGGCGAGAGAGGATCAGCGGTTGGCGAGCCTGAGCCCGGCGCCGAGCGATGTCATGAGATCGACATAAGTCGGGAAGCTGGTGGCGATCATGCGCGCATCGTCGATCCGCACGGGCGATTTGGCGCCGAGGCCCAGCGTGAGGAACGACATGGCGATCCGGTGATCCATATGCGTGTGCACCATGCCGCCGCCTTGAACGCTTTTCGGCCCGCGGCCATCGACGGTGAGTGTGTTTCGCCCTCGGCTGCAGCAACGCCGCAGGCATGTAAGCCCTTTGCGATGGCCGAGAGGCGGTCGCTCTCTTTCACGCGCAACTCCTCAAGCCCTTCCATGTGCGTCTTGCCGTCGGCGAAGGCTGCGGCAACGGCGAGGATCGGATATTCATCGATCATCGAGGCCGAGCGCTCCGCCGGCACATGAACGCCTTTGAGCGTGCTGGTCGAAGCTTCGATATCCGCAACCGGCTCGCCGCCGACATCGCGCTTGCTCAGTATACGGAAATTTGCGCCCATCTCGCGCAAAGTGGTGAAGAGGCCGGTGCGGCCTTCATTCATCAAGACGTTGCGCACGGTGACTTTGGAGTCGGGCGCAATCAACGCAGCAACCAGAAGAAACGCCGCGGAAGACGGATCGCCGGGCACATCCACGCGTTGCGCTTTAAGCTCGGGCTGACCCACCAACCGGATATGCGGCCGGCCGCCCAACACTTCCGTGTGCACATCGGCGCCGAAATGCTTCAGCATGCGCTCGGTGTGATCGCGCGTCGGCACCTTCTCGATCACCGTGGTTTCGCCCGCGACATTGAGTGCGGCAAGCAAGATGCAGGATTTCACCTGTGCCGAGGCCACCGGCATGTCATAGGTGCTCGGCAGGCCTTCCCCGGTGCCTTCGATGAAGATCGGCAATTTGCCGCCGCGCGCGTGCGCCACCGCGCCGATCTCGCCAAGCGGCCGAGCACGCGTTCCATCGGCCGGCCGCGCAAGGAAGCGTCACCTGTCAGATGCGCGTGATCGGGTGGGTCGCCAGCATGCCAAGCGTGAGCCGGCACGCGGTTCCCGAGTTTTCGAAATCGAGAATGTCCTCGGGCTCTTTGAGTGCGCCGATGCCCCGCCCATGCACGCGCCACGCACCCGGCCCTTCCTGCGAGACCGCTGCGCCGAGCTGGCCCATCACCCGCGCCGTCGCCAAGACATCGGCGCCCTCCAAAAGGCCGGTGATGTGCGTTTCGCCCGCCGCCAAGGCCGCGAACATCAAGGCGCGGTGCGAGATGGATTTGTCGCCGGGCACGCGGACATCGCCGGAAAGCCCGCGCGAGGCTGAGGCGATGAGCGGCGGCTTCCTCCCCCCTTGCTTTACCCGTCACCATCACTATGTCCTGAGCCCGAAATTTCGCGTCCTCAATGCGCATGCGCACGGGGCCCGTCAAGGAACTGCGGGGTTCGCAACCCGTCCCCGGCTTTTGCCTTTGACGGTTCTGAAGCCTATGGCAGAGGGGGCGCGGGAACATCTGCCACCGCCCCAGAAAACTTGAGGAACTTGCCCCGTGGTCAAGCCCGAACTCGGTGTTAAGCGCACCTGCCCCAGTTGCGGCGCGCGCTTTTACGATCTTTTGAAAAGCCCGGCCGAGTGCCCCAAATGCGAGCACACATTCGATCCCGAGGTTCTCCTGAAGCCCCGCCGCACGCGCCCTGAAGAGCGCAAGGTCGCCTAAGGTTAAGGAAGTCGTCGAGGATGCGGAGGAGAGCGAGGAGGAACTCGAAGACGCGACGAGGAGGAGGAAGAAGAGATCGAGGTCGAAATCGAGACGCCCGAGGTCGAGGAGGACGAAGAAGACGAGGACGTGCCGGCGGCCCGCAAAGCCGACAAGCCGCATGAGCAGGACGGCCTTGTCGAGGTCGAGGAGGATGAAGAGCTCGAGGACGATGACGATGTCGACATCGAGGAGCTCGAAGACGAGGACGAGGATGTGAGCGACATTCTCGATGCCGATCTCGAAAAGGACGACACCTAAAAGCGCAGCAAGAGCCGGTCTGGTCCTGCGGGGCCAGCACAAAGGCCTTGAAGTGCGAGGGGGCGGGCCGTAGCTTCCTGCCTCCGCTCGGGGGTGCCCGGTTCCCGAGCTTGAAAGATGGGGCCATAGCTCAGCTGGGAGAGCGCCTGAATGGCATTCAGGAGGTCGTCGGTTCGATCCCGATTGGCTCCACCAAACCCCAACGTTGAAGAACGAACCGACAGAATATGAATCTGCCGGCCAGGGGCCGGCGACGGTTCAATCCCGCTTGGCTCCACCAAATCCTCAACCAGCCCACCGCCACTTGCCCCGAAGCGCGGATACGTTCACCAGTCATTTGTCAGCCTACGGATGAGAGATCTCGTTCGCGCTACGTTTGGGAAACTACGTAGCGCGTCGCCGGGAGATGCACTTAGTGCGCCTCTTTCGTTGGTATACGGATAGACGGTGTACGGATAATTTGGCTTTGCAAAGTTCCGCGAATCAGTTTCTTCTCTAAAGCGAATTCCGAGTCAAGGAGTTCGCCATGTCGCTGGTAGTCACCGTCGCCCAGCAAAAGGGCGGCTCAGGTAAGACATCGCTCGTTGCACACCTCTCCGTTGTGTGGGCGAGCCCCCAACGGGTCGAAGTCAGCCGAATGCGGCCCGGTGTCAGGGTCGTCTGTCTCGATCTCGACCCCCAGCAAAGCCTCGCCACCTGGTTTGAAGCCCGCAAACAAGCCGGGCACGACACAGCCAATCTGGAAGTGCGTACCGTCGAGGAGGAGGGCTTGGCGGCGGCACTTGAGGCCGCGCAAAGCCAGGCCGAGATCGTGATGATCGATCTTCCGCCCGGCATACGCACCGCGTCCTTCATCGGCTACAAAGCAGCTAATATCGTGCTCGTGCCGCTCCAGCTTTCGCCGCTCGATTTGTGGGCCACCGGACCGACGCTCAAGGCGATCAAGGAAGCCGAGACCAAGCCCCTCGTCGTCGTCAACAGGGCGCCGCCGCATGCAAGGCTGGGTGATTTCGTTATCGCGCAGGCCAAGAATGCCGGCTGGCCGGTCGCACATACATGCCTGGGCAATCGCATTGCCTTTGCCGCCAGCCTTGTTGCGGGCCGGGGCGTGACCGAAGAGGCAGGCGCTTCGATCGCCGCGGCCGAGATGCGCCTCTTGGGCCGCGAAGTGTTAAGCGCTGCGCGCACGCTCGCCGAAGAGCCGCAGGCGGCTTAGCCGCGCCAGCGCGCCGTCACCAGAGCTTCAGATCGTCCCAATCGACGCTGACATTGAAGCCGAAGCTGATCTTGTCGCCGAGATCACGCCCGAAGCTGTCGCCCACCGAGCCCTGCACCCATAACCCGTCGCTTACTCTGATGGCGCCATGCAAAGTCGCCTCGGCGTAATTGTCGGTCGCGATGCCGGCCTGCCGGAAATCCTGCTCGACGCCCGCAAGCGAGACATCCGCCTTCCACCAGACCTGCTCGAGCGCCAGCCCCGCGCCGCCGATATATTCATTACCTTCGGCGAAGGGCGAAAGAGCGGCGGTTTTCGGCGCATCCAGCGTGCCGTCGAACTTGCCGCGCGCGAACACTTGCAGCGCCCAAAAGCCGTTCGATGTAAGTGGCTGGCGATAGGTCGCCCAGACGGAGCTGCCGTCATACTGATAGCCGTTGAAGCTCGCATCGCTCGTGCGCGAGTTCACGCCCGCACCGATAATCAGCGAATGCCTGGCAAGTGAGGCTTCAGAAGCAAGGTTGCGGCATTCCCTGCGTGCCGCGTCGAAGCCGGTCGTCGGATATTGTTTGAGCGTCTTGTCTCTAATTGCTTCGAGCTGATCCTCGTCAAGCTCGGAATTCTTCATGATCGCATCGAGGACGGCTTCATCCGCCGCCTGATGAGCGGGCCGGCGCAAATCCTCCCACGCCTTGGAAAGACAATCATAGTTATGCGGATCAAAGCGCTGATCCTGCGCATCGAGAAGCTGCGTCTGCCAGCCGAGACCGATCTCATAATAGCCATGAGAGAAATCGACATAAGCCGCGGCGAGGCTGACTTGACTGCGCGCCAGCACGCGCTCGAAGGCGCTGGTGTGTTGCTGATACGAGCCAAGCGTGGTCTTGGCGTGGCCCCACCAATAAGGTTGGCCGCTGAACGCGAGGCCGAATTTCGAGCGCCCGCTCGAGCTCAGATTTGCTGCATCAACACTGAGATCGCTGAAAGCGCCGGGGTCGGCGGTGCGCCGCGGTGAGAGCCCCAGCGTCACGAAACCCGGCACGGTCGGCTTGAACAGCCGGAGCTTGAAGTCGCGCGCATTCTCGAACTTGGCATCAGGCGCATCGGATTGCGCGGTGGCAACCGCCGGCGCCGCGATGGCGATGATGAATATGGCCGCCGCGATGGCGCGCTTGCACGCTTTGAAGCAAGGCATCTCGCGCCCCCTAAACCACGATGCGGATGACTTCGGGCGGGCCCACCCATTCGGCATCGCCATGCTTTTTGGTCGAGAACCGCCGCGGGTTTTCGATGCCGCTGCAGCGCTTGCCGCCTTGCATGAGCGTGCGCAAATAGCCAGGCGCAAACCAGAGATTGCTCAGTGGTGTGATCACGCCATAAACGACATAAAGCCCGGGCGCCCCGGGCAAGACCCACTCGACCACGGACTGATCGTCGGTGTCGTTCATGCCGACTTCGGCAATGTCGTGCGATGTGATCACGCCTTTGATAGGCTGCGCGCGCTCGGCTTGAAGCCTGAGCACAAGCTCGCCCAATGACGGATCGATTTTGACTTGGCCAATCGCCATTTCAGCCCCCCATTCGGTCTTGGCTCACGACAAGACCAGCCCCGATGCAACTATAACCCAAATCCGCCGCTCGGCAGAACCCGTGTGTGACGGCGGCGCATTTGCGCCTGCCCGCGCTTCGGCTAGTGTCGCGGCAAACGCCAATCAATCCGGGAGTAGAGCGCCATGGCCGACCGCAAAGTAATGGTGACAATCGCCCCCACGGGCGGCATGTCGATGAAATCGGCAAACCCCGCGCTGCCGACCCAGCCGGATGAGATCGCCGACGACACTTACAAGTGCTGGAAGGCTGGTGCCTCGATCGTCGCGATCCATGCGCGCCGGCCGGACGACGAGGCGACCTGCAACCCTGAGATCTATCGCGCGATCAACGACAAGATCCGCGCGCGCGGCAGCGACATCATTCTCAACAATTCGACGGGCGGCGGTAATTCGGGTGACATGCTCGTCCGCCGCAATGATGGGCTTTGGGAGTCCGACTTCGAGGAGCGGCTCAAGGGCTGCGACGGCGGCGCCGAGATGTGCACTTTCGATGGCGTGACGGTCGTCGACACGGTGAACCCGGAGCGCGAGGTGGTGGTGATCACGCCGCCTTCGCGCTGCGAGACTTCTCATCAAGCGCATCTTGGAAAAAGGCGCCAAGCCGGAATGGGAAGTGTTCTCGCCCGAGCACATCGCGCAGGATGTCACGCGCCTCATCAAGAAGGGTTATGACAAGCCGCCCTATTACATCAACATGGTGCTCGGCGGCGAAGCCGGCTTTCAAGGCGCGGCGCCTTACACCCAAGAGACATTGCTTGCGATGGTGAAGATGCTGCCACCGAATTCGATCTGGTGCATCTCCGGCATCGGGCCTGCGCAGCTTGCGGCGACCACGCAAGCGATCCTGCTCGGCGGCCATGTGCGCGTGGGGCTTGAGGACAATCACTATTATGCGCGCGGCCAGAAGACCAATAATCTTGCGCTGGTCGAACGCCAAGTGCGCATCTTGCGCGAGCTGAATTGCGAGCCAATGTCGGCCGGCGAAGCGCGCGAAACGCTCGGGCTCAAGCCGGTACGCATGAGTTGACGCAGGGACAACTTAGAACAATGAAAACGGAGGGGAGCATCATGCTCAAAACATGGCATTTAATGACGGCTGCGCTCGCGATCGCCAGCGTAACAGCGATTGCAGCGCCCGCTGCGGCGGCGGGCGCGCCTGCCTGCGCGCCGGACAATGCGGGCCTCAAACTGCCTGACGGCTTTTGTGCAACAGTTTTTGCCGACAAGCTGGGCGCAGTGCGCCACATGGTGGTGACGGGCGACGGCACGGTTTATCTCAACAGCTGGGTATCGCCGTTCAAATCGACTTCGGCGCGCGAGCCCGGCGGTTTCATCTTCGCGATGAAAGACACCACCGGCGATGGCACGGCTGACAGCATCCGGCGTTTCGGTGCCGATAGCGCCGACAAAGCGAATACCGGCGGCTCCGGCATTGCACTTCACAATGGCTATCTCTACGTGACCGCAACGGGCAATGTTGTGCGCTACAAATTGCCGGCCGGCGGCGGTGTGCCGAAGGGGAAGGGCGAAGTGATCCTCACGGGCCTGCCCTTAACCGGCAATCACACCATGCACTCGCTCGCGATCGATAAGGATGGCGCGCTGTTTGTGAGCTCCGGCTCGGCGACCAATGCCTGCCAGGTGAAGGATCGCAATCTCCATTCGCCCGGCATCGATCCGTGCACGGAATTGGAGACGCGCGCGGGCATCTGGAAATATTCATCGACGACGCCGAACCAGGCTTTCGGACCGAAAGAGCGCTATGCCACGGGCCTGAGGAATTCGGTCGCGATTGCGTTTGATCCCGATGGCAATCTGATCGATGTGCCGCATGGCCGCGATAATCTCGCCGACAATTGGCCTGAAAAATTTACGCCGAAGCAGGGTTCCGATTTGCCGTCCGAGATGATGGTGAAGGTGACTGAGGGCGCGGATTACGGCTGGCCCTACTGTTATTACGATCAGAACCAGAACAAATACATCTTGGCGCCCGAATATGGCGGCGACGGCAAGATGACCAAGCGCTGCGAAAACTTGCCGCCGGTGATCGCGGCCTATGGCGGCCACTGGGCGCCCGATGCGCTCTTGTTCTACACGAGCAAAGCGTTCGGCCCTCATTACGAGGGCGGTGCGTTCATCGCCTTCCATGGCTCATGGAATCGCCAGCCAAACGATCAAGAAGGCTATGATGTCGTGTTCCAGCCGATGAAAGATGCGAAAGCCACCGGCAAATACGAAATCTTTGCCGACGATTTTGCCGGGCCGAACAAATCACCCTTTGGTGCGCAGCACCGCCCGACCGGCCTCGCAATGGGCCCCGATGGCGCGCTTTATGTGAGTGATGATCAGGGCGGGCGCGTCTACCGCATTGTTCACAAATAGAATTATGCGCCGCGAATGAGATCGATCAGTGCCAGAGGATCCTTTGGCACCTGATCGCCGCGCCATGCGACATGATTGTCGGGGCGGCTGAGCACCAGCTTGTTTCGGAATGCAGAAGGGATTTCGCCGCTTGCCTCAATCAAGCCAAGTGGTACGCCCCGCTGCTGTGCCGCCGACAGTATCGGCGCAACGTCCATATTTCGATCCAAGCGGATAAGGGCATAGTCGCCACCCATGGCGTCATAGAGCGATTGTCCGTCCGAGAGCCAATAGTGGGGCGTCCGGCAGCCAGGTACGGTCGAAGGCGTGTAGTCATACATTGTGTAAGAGGGCGCTCTCTCGCCATCATGCGCGATGATGGGAGAGTCATCGTAGAAATAGCCGTAGTTCAGCCCTGCACAAGCGAATTGCTGCACGTGCAGGTGATAGGCTGCCTCGCCGACAACGCGCCGGGCTGCCGCGCCGGCTTCCGATGCGTCTTCAAGCTCGGGTGGCAGAGTTGTGCGCTCGCGAATAGCACCTTCGGCATGACGCATCGCGAAGCGTGACACCTGCTCAGTGATTGGCCAGCGCTCGCGCTCATGCGCATCGAGGATGGACGCCGGTGCCCAACCGTTCAGGTGCGCGGCGAGCAGCCATGAAAGATTCATCGCATCGGCAATCCCGGTGTTCATGCCGTAGCCTGCATAAGGCACCCATATGTGCGCTGCATCTCCGCAAATGAACACGCGCCGGTCACGGAACTTGTCAGCCACCAACCGGCGCCCGATCCAATCCTCATTGCCGAGCATCTCGTATTCGAATTCGGGGCCAACGCCCAGAAGGAGGCGGAGGCAAGCATCGCGGTCAAGAGTGTCAAATTCCTCGCCGGGCCTGAGATAGTTATGAATCAGCCACGTTTCTCGCCCGTCGATGGCAAGAAGATTTCCCGCACGCTGGGGATTGTAGATGTAGCTCATCCAGGCGCGTTCGCCTTTGATGCGGCCCATCAGTTGCGGCGCGCGGATGTAGCTGGATTGCACGCGCTGAATGACCTCGTCGCCTTCGAGCTTCGCGCCGATCTGACGGCGAATCGTTGAACGCCCGCCATCGCAGCCGATGAGATAGCTGCACTCGATCCTGAAGCTCTCACCGCAATCGAGGTCGCGCGCATTTGCGGTTACATTGTCATTGGTTTGCGCAATCGAGGTAATCTCACAGCGATTGAGAATCGTGATGCGGGATCGTGCGAGCGCCTGGTCGAATAGCACGGGCTCCAGAAAGAGCTGGTTGATTCGATGTGGCGGCTCGGGAGTTGGCCACCATCCGTCGGGCACATTCTTTTCGCTACGCCGGTTGAGCCGGCATGGGATAGGAATGCGTGCGAGCTCATAGCCTGTGGCCCGCGTGCGAAATACCACGTCGTTGGGATAGTCGTCCGGCAGCCCGGCATTGCGGACCTCGTCGGCAATGCCCAGCCGGCGGAAGATTTCCATCGTACGCGAAGAGACATGATTGCATTTGACGCTTGGTGGCTCGCGGGCAGCTCGCCGTTCTGCGACAATGACATTGATGCCTCGCGCCGCCAGATCGAGCGCGAGGCTCAGCCCGACCGGCCCGCCTCCGACAACTCCAACCGACGCAGTTTGATCCTTTGCCATTAGGGCAGCGCCTTGATGTGCTCGGGGCTGTTTAGAGCCCGGGAAGGTCTGAGGCCACGCACTGAATTGCCCAAATATACCCCGTTTGCAAGCTCAAGATCGCGCAGGGTCAGCACAGCTTCTTCGGCGCGGCCCTCCGCGATGAGCTCGGCGCGCAAAGTGCCGGGCAGGGCGCCCGATGAGATTGGCGGTGTCACAACTTTGCCTTGCCGCTCGATAAAGACATTGCTGCGGCTGCCCTCGGCGATCTCGCCGCGCTCGTTCAAGAACAGCACTTCGTCGGCGCCTTCCTTCGTGTAGCGCGCATGCTCCTCGTCATAGAGCGCACGGCGCGTCGTCTTGTGCGCGCGATAAGGATCGTCGCTATTGATCCGGTACTGAGAGATCGCGTAGCGCCAAGGCGCCGCATCGGCGCCGAGCGGTGCGTCGGTGATCTCGATCTTGCCTTGCTCGTCGAGCGTCAGGCGCACGCGCATTGCGGTCGCGTAATCGGCTGCGTGTTCGCGCAGTGCATGTTCCGCGATGGCGATATCGAGTGAGATGTCGAAATAGCCGGCGGAATCGGCAAGCCGGCTCAAATGACGCTCAAGATGCGCGTAACCTGCGCCGGGCTCCCACCGCAGAGTCTCGATCAGCTTGAGCGGCGCTTGATCAGCGGTGAGCCTTGGCAGACCGGAAAGAAAACGCGCTTTGAGCCGCGTCTCGGCGGCTTCCGACACGGCATTCGAATCGATGACGATGCCGCCGCCAACGCCGATGCAAGCTTGCCCCTTTGCGGGAATGCTCAGCGTGCGGATCGCGACATTGAAGCAGGCGCTGCCGTCGGGACGAAACACGCCAATCGCGCCGGTGTAGACCCCGCGGGGGCTGGGCTCCAGCTCACGAATGATCTCCATCGCGCGGATCTTCGGCGCCCCGGTCACCGAGCCGCAGGGGAACAGCGCACGCACGATATCGGAAGGACGGATGTCCGGCTTCAGCTCCGCCTCGATTGTCGAAGTCAAAGTGTGAAGTGTGCGGTAGGTCTCGAGCGTGAAGAGATGCGGCACGCGCACCGTGCCCACCTTCGCGACGCGCGAGATGTCGTTGCGCATGAGATCCACGATCATCAAATTCTCGGCGCGATTTTTGAGATCGTGTTGAAGCGCGAGGCCTGCGATGCGGTCTTCACTCAAGAGTCGGAGCGCGGGGCGCAGTGCCTTTCATCGGCCGGCTGGTAATGACGCCGTTCTCGATTCGGAAGAACAGCTCGGGCGACAGCGAGAGAATCATCTCGCCGCCGAAGCCGATCGCAGCGGGATAAGCCACGGGCTGGTTGCGCTTGAGCGCGGCATAAAGCGCGAGCGGATCGCCGTGGCGGTCAAAGCCAAGCGCCAGCGTGTAATTCACCTGATAGATGTCGCCGGCGCGGATGTATTCGAGAATGCGCTCGATGCCGCACGTATAGTCCTCAGCGCTGATATTGGGTTCGAATTCGAGCGGCGGCTGGATAACCCCGGCGTGGGGCGCGGGTGGAGCCCCCGCTGTCTCAAAAACACCCATCCAGATCAGCGGCGCACCGCGCCTCTCCGGCATCAGGGGCGCCAAGCGCGGCTCCAAGGCGTAACCCAGCTCATAGGCCATAAAGCCCGCCACATGGCGCCCGGCGGCTTGGGCGGCGTCGATGGCGGCCAGCGCCCCGGGAACCTCACCCGGGAGATCGGCCCGGATTTTATGTATCGGCTCGCTATAGAAGGCCGGCCCTGCGCCGGCGCTTGGAAAAGAGCCTTCGAGCAGAACGAAAGGATCGGGCAGCGGGGCGGCCATCACTGGCCAAGCGCGCGGCCCGGGCCGGAGATCCGGCCGCGCGAGGGGGCTTGATGATTGAGAACCAGTACCCACATTTAGTACATCCTGGGGCGTTCGCCGGCCGAAGCCTTGGGATATTCCCCGCCGGTGCGCAAGTCGCGGCCGGTCCGCAAAGTCGCTTGGATGGCGAAAGGGCTTTGAAAATGGCACGTGGATCCTATTTTTCGAGCCCTCTTCTGCTCGGCTTTGAAGAGATCGAGCGGGTTCTCGACCGGGTCAATAAGACGGCCCATGACGGTTATCCGCCCTACAATATCGAGCAGATCGGCGCGGACCGCATTCGCATCACTTTGGCTGTTGCCGGCTTTGATCGCGAGTTGCTATCGTAACCATCGAGGACAATCAACTCGTCATCAGAGGCAGGCAAGCCGAAGATGAGGAAGGGCGCACCTATCTGCATCGCGGCATTGCGACGCGCCAGTTTCAGCGCTCCTTCGTTCTCGCCGACGGTATCGAGGTCGAGAGCGGCAAGTCTGCAGAACGGGCTCTTGTCGATACGCTCAAGCGGCCGCAGCCCGGAAACCGTCGTGCGCACCATCGAGATTGAAGGTGAATCGGATCCGCGCCGCGAAGCGCGCAAGGAAGCACCGGTTCTGAACGTGTTACCAAGCGCCGTGAAGAAGGCTGATATCGAGATCACAAAAACGTCGCCGAAGGAAAGCTGAAATAAGGGATTGGCAGCCCTATATTTAGTCAGTTGACGGAACTCAATTGCCGGTGTGCTTGTCGATATGGGCCCTGGCGGGAGTTGCCGAGGAGGTTGAAATGAACACGAATACCAATACGAGAGGCCCAGCATCAGCGCCGAGATGTTCGCGGCACTTGGTGGGCCGAACCTCGTCTATATCCGCCGCGTCGAAGCCGCCGAGCTTGAGGGGACCGTCCCCGCCGAGGTGCTTGCTTCGGCTCCGAGCGCCTCTATGCCTTGCATGCGGCCGATGGAACGCGCGTTGCGGTGCTTGATGACCGCGAAGCCGCCTTTGTCACCGCGCGCCAGCACGATATGGTGCCGGTGAGCGTGCACTGAAGAATTCTGCTACGGGAAGAATTGAAGCGATCCCTCGGGCGGCGCCCGGGGGATTTGTCTTTTGGGCTCAGGCCGCGTGCGGACATCGGCTCGGTCAGCAGCACATACATCGCCGAGGCATCGTGCGAGCCACGGAGCTTCTCGCAGATCGTGTGATTGCGAAGAAGGCGCGAGACGCGCGCGAGGGCCTTCAGGTGATCGGCGCCGGCGCCGATCGGTGCGAGCAACAGGAAAATCGAGATCGACGGGCTGCTCATCGATCGAATCGAAATCGATCGCCGCCGGCAGCCGCGCGAACATGCCGATGAGGTGCCTAAGGGCCGGCAGCTTGGCGTGCGGGATCGCGATCCCGTTGCCGATGCCCGTCGAGCCAAGGCGCTCCCGCTCCATGAGCGCATCGTAGATTTGCGCTGCGGCACATCCGTTAAGGCTTCGGCGCGCCCGGCAAGCTCGGCGAGCGCCTGCTTCTTGCTCGCTGCGTGCAAGGACGCAACGACGCCTTCCTGAGAATCAGATCGGTCAACTCCATTGCGCCCCATCGCTTTCGACTTCGGCCCGTTATGGTCCTTCTATTCACGAGGTATGCCGCTTGGAGCGGGGCGCCGGATCGACCCAGCCGATATGTCCAGTCGTGGCGACGATAAACCATGTTGAGATTGCCGGTTCCCCTGTTGAGAAACATCAACGCCGGCAGATCGGACAAATTCATGTGCATCACAGCCTCGCCGACGGTGAGTGAGTGCACCTCGCTCTTCAGCTCGGCGATGATCACAGGGTCAAGATAGGCCGGTTCCTCACCCGCAATTCCGTTCTCGAATCCTCAATCACATAGTCCTGTGCCATGACAGTTTCTATCTGCGCTTCGGCTTTGCCGTGATGATCCTTGAGCCGGCTCTTATAGCGGCGCAGCCGCTTCTCAAGGCGCGCCGACGCAAGATCTAGCGCGATACGCGCATCTCCGGCGGCGCCGCTGGTATGCAGCGTGAGGCCCGAAGCAAGATGCACGAAGCAATCGCAGGAGAACTCGTGATTTTCCTTGGCGTAGGTGACGATCGCGCTGGCATCGCGATCGAAATATTTGGTGACCGAAGCGGCGATTCCCTCTTCCGTTGCGCTGCGCAATGCGCTGCCGACATCGATCTGCTTACCGTGAACTTGAACTTGCATGGTGGAAGCGGTGTCTCGTGGTCGCTCGGAAAACAGGGCTTAGCTTGCTGCGGCCGCGAAGGCCGAGTCCGCGAGTGAGCGCGGGCGGTTCTAACGGCGCGAACCAGCGCAAGCGAGATCGTATCAAGAAGGTTACATGGGGACATCTGACGCATCCTCACAACGAAGGCAGGCACGATTAGAGCTAGTCAGGCGCTGACGCGCTTCAAGCGCCGGCGCTGAACGGATGAGGGAATGCCCATCGCTTCGCGATATTTGGCGACCGTGCGGCGCGCAATATCGATTCCCGCTTCGCGTCAACAGCTCGACGATCCGGTCATCGCTCAAGACCGTTTCGCAATCTTCGCCGTCGATCATTTGCCGGATGCGATGGCGCACCGCCTCGGCGGAATGCGCCTCGCCGCCATTCGCCGACGAGATTGCCGAGGTGAAGAAATATTTGAACTCGAAGACGCCGCGCGGCGTCGCCATATATTTGTTCGCCGTGACGCGGCGAAACGTCGATTCGTGCATGGAAATTGCGTCCGCGATCGTCCGCAGATTGAGCGGGCGCAAGTGCTGCACGCCATGCACAAGAAACGCATCCTGCTGGCGCACGATCTCGGTGGCGACCTTCAGGATCGTCTTGGCGCGCTGATCGAGGCTCTTCACCAGCCAATTGGCATTGTTGAGGCAATCGGTCAGATAGGCTTTGTCGTCCTTGGACTGCGAATTGCGCGATACCGAAGAGTAGTAGCGGGAATTGACGAGGACGCGCGGCAGCGTCTCGGATTGAGTTCGACCGTTCCACGAGCCCTCGCGTTTCGCGCACGAACACGTCCGGAACGACCGGCTGGATCACCTCGTGGCCGAAGGCAAGGCCGGGCTTGGGGTTGAGCACGCGGATCTCGCGGATCATCTCGGCAAGATCCTCCTCATCGACGCTCGCAGACCTTGTAGCAGCGCGGGAATATCCTTGCGCGCGACGAGATCGAGATTTGCCAGCAGCCGTTCCATAAGGGATCGAAGCGGCCCATCTCCTTGAGCTGAAGCGTAAGACATTCGGCGAGCGAGCGCGCCATGACGCCGGGCGGATCGAAATCTTGAAGCTCGCCAAGCACGCTCTCGACCTCTTCAGTCGAGGTGCCGAGGCGGTCCGCGACATCGGCGATTTCGCGCGATCAGATAACCTGCCTCGTTGACCATGTCGACCAGATAGGCGCCGATCATTCGGCGCATCGGATCCTTGATCGCGACGGCCAGCTGCTCGGTCAGATGATCGCGCAGCGAGATCTCATGCGTCAGCGTCGCTTCCAGCGAGTTCTCATTATCCTCGAAGTTGCCATTTGAGGTGCTGCACCGAAGCCCAGCTGCCGAGATCGCCGCCGGGGGCCGCCGCCTGCTGCTTGTCCGCCTTGCTGTCGTCGGCATAAAGATTTCGTAATCGGTGTCGAGATCGCGGCTGGCATCCGAGTGTCCTGCGCTGCGATCTTCTGATCGGTCGCGACCACGGCGCCCTCGTCCGGCGCGGACGCCGCTTCCTGGCCTTGAGCCGTGCTCGGCCTCACCGGCGCATCGGCCGCTCCAAAAGCGGGTTCTTCTCGAGCTCCTGCTCGACATAGGCGGCAAGATCAAGGTTCGACAGCTGCAGCAGTTTGATCGCCTGCTGAAGCTGAGGCGTCATCACCAGATGCTGCCCTTGACGCAGCTCTAATCGCGGTGTGAGTGCCATGATCTATTACGCCTTGAACCAACAACTGAGCCTTCAAAGCCTGAAATCCCTCGCCGAGATAGACCCTGCGGACATCTTCGTCGCCGACAATCTCGTCGGCTGTGCCTTCTGTGAGCACCTGACCATCATGGATGATGTAGGCGCGATCGATGATGTCGAGCGTCTCGCGGACATTGTGATCCGTGATCAAAACGCCGATGCCGCGATCCTTCAGATGCTTGACGAGCTCGCTGAATTTCGCTGATGGCGATCGGATCGACACCTGCAAACGGCTCGTCCAGCAGCATGAAATAGGGCCGCGTTGCGAGCGCACGCGCAATTTCTACGCGCCGGCGCTCGCCGCCTGAAAGCGCGATCGCGGGCGTGCGCGCAAATGCGTGATCGAGAACTCGGCCAGAAGATCGCCGATAATCATCTCGCGGCGCTCCGGCTCGCTTCTCGACAAGCTCGACGACCGCACGAATATTTTCCTCGACCGTCAGCCCACGGAAGATCGAGGCCTCCTGCGGCAGATATCCGACCCCGAGCCTTGCGCGGCGATACATCGGCAATTTGGTGATGTCGGTCGCCTTCAAGCTCGATCGTGCCATAATCCGCCGGGATGAGCCCAGTGATCATGTAGAAGCAAGTGGTTTTTCCCGCGCCGTTGGGGCCAAGAAACCAACAACTTCGCCACGCTCAATTGCAGCGACACGCCGCGCACAACAGGACGGCGATTGAAGCTTTTGCCGATTGAGCGTGCCTCAAGACCGCGCGATGCGACAACCATCTCGGGCCGGCGCAGCGTTTCTTTGGCTGATTGATTTACCGTGTCCATCGCTTTGATCCATCATTAGGTCCGATATTTGCAGAAACGGCTTTAAGATTGCGTGAAACGCGAGCGAAATTCCCAGATTTCATTGTGTGTCTTTGCTCGTGGGCGGCGCGAAAATCGCGTGCACGCGGCCATCCGAAGAGCCTGCCGAGAGGCTGACTGTTTCCTTAACGAGATCGACAATTAGGCTCTCGCCGCTCACCACGTTTTGGCCGCGTGTTGCGACGACATTTCCATGCATAAGGATGCGCTTGTCGATCATCTTGTAAGTGGCGGTAGCGCCCTTCACCACTTCGCCGGGCCGGGTCACGACAACATTGCCCGTAGCTTCAAGCAACTCAATCCTGCCCGTCGAAGAGCTGCCCGATTGTCTAGCCGCCAGATAGTGCGCGATGACGTTGTCAGCCATGAGTTGCACATTGCCTTGCCGCGCCACCACGTGCCCGGTGAAGGTGACCGTGCGATTGGCTTCATCGACATGCAATTCATCGGCACTGAGATCGATGGGCTCTTCGCCCTTGGGCCGGGCGAGGCCCGCAAGATCGGTAGAATTCGCTTGCGGCAATGATGTCGCCGTTGTCGCCGCCGGGGCGGCGCCTGCGCCCGTCGTTAGTGCCAGCGCGAGACATAAGGCGGGGAGGAGGCGAAGCCGTGCGCTCATTTCTTCACCGTCTGCGGCTCGAAATGAACGCTTACATTACCGACGAAATGGATCGTGTGATCGTCTCGGTTCGCCGAAAATCCATCAGCGCGGATTGTGCCGAAGGAGCCGGAGGCTTCAATCGGATGCTGGCCAGTAAGAAGCCCGTTCTTGAGGTCCGCGCGCGCCTCGTCCGTGTGGATGAGATACCCATCGGACGAGGAAAGTGCGATCGGCCCGGAGAGCTTGAGCAGTTGATTGTTGGTGTCAACCACACCCTTGCGCGCGATCAGGCGCAGCTCAGGCCCCTTGTTGAGTTGCAGCTTGGCATTGACGTCATCGAGCTCGTAGATGGCGCGGTCATCGGTGTGCTGGCGCGCCTGGCTCGCCAAGATCTCGAACGGTTGGTTGTCCTTGTCCGTGCCGACAAAGCGCGGCGACTTCATCACGATCTGACCATCCTCGCTGCCGTCGCCGGAAAAGATCGCGATTGTGCCGTCGGGATGAAACAGAACCGAGTAGACCACCATCGTGATCACGAGCGCGAGCGCTAGCAGCGGCAGCGCGATCTTGAGCGCATGGACGATGTTGCGATAGCGCTCCGATCCGCTCGCGCGTTGCGCCGGAGGGATGCTGAAATCGGAAGCGGTACGCAGGCGTGCGGCGCGGCGCGCCTCGGTTGCTGCCTGCGCGACTTTTGCTGCACTGTCTTGCTGCGCTTGGACCTTTGTGTCCATCACCGTCCCTCCACAGGCCTGGGCGAGCTTGGTCCAGGCTGCTTCGCAGCCGGGCTGGAGATATCCGATTTAGTCCTCAGAACCTCTCGGCCAACCTTGATGTCGGGACTGGTGTGGGGAGCCGAGCTGTCCATTGCGCCGATCGTTCTTGTGTTCAAAACCTCTACTCAGCCCCTCAAAGAGGCAGCCTGCCCATAGGACTGTCCGAATTTGGCACGATGCTTGCTTGCTGCCCCCAGCCAGTATTGCCAGAGAGCAGCCCTCGGGTCAACGACGCTCAGTGCGCGAAAACGTCGTCTTCGGCCCAGTCGAGCAAATCGAGCTCGGCCCGTGTCGGCAGAAAATCGAAACAGGCCTGGGCAAGCTCTTTGCGCCCCTCACGCTCCAGAAGCTGGTCCAGCGCCTCTTTCAGCCTATGCAGATGAATGACGTCCGAGGCGGCATATTCCATCTGCGCCTGAGTGAGGGTTGCGGCGCCCCAATCCGATGTCTGCTGTTGCTTGGAGAGGTCGACACCAGTGAACTCCCGGACGAGCTCTTTAAGGCCATGCCGGTCGGTGAAGGTGCGGGTGAGCTTCGAAGCGATCTTGGTGCAATAGACCGGCGCAACATCGATCCCGAGATAGGCCCTGAACATGGCGATGTCGAAGCGCGCGTAATGATAGAGCTTGAGGATCTTTGCGTCTGTGAGCACGGCGGCGAGATTGGGCGCACTGATCGGCGGCGGCATGAACTTCACCAGATGAACCGTGCCCGAGCCGTCAGTCATCTGTGCAAGGCATAGCCGGTCACGCTTGGGATGGAGCCCCATCGCTTCTGTATCCATCGCGAGGATCGGACCGAAGGAGACATTGGCGGGCAGATCACCCTGATGCAGCTCGATATTCATTGCCGGGAACCTATGTGTGCGCCACGCGTACTTCAAATGAGCAATTGCTGGCCGAGCCGGGCAAGTCTGAGACCTGATTGAACATCCGAATCGCCAAATCCGTCCTCCACCAGCCATACAACCGAAAGCAGGCCTTGCGCAAAATACCAGCGCAAGATGCGCTCCGGCGCATAACCGAGCCGCCGGCTCATAATGCCGATCCGGCGCATAAGCTGGCGTGGATCGTCTCTGAGGTCCGTGCAGTCGAAGGGATTGCGCAGCGCCGTGCCCAGCTCGAAAGCCGGCTCGCCGATCACGCCTTTGGGATCGATAAGAAGCCAGCCGCGCATCTCGTCGTGGAGGATGTTGTAGTGGTGGAGGTCGCCATGGAGCAGCATGCGCTGCTCTTGTGTGCGGCAAAGATCGAAATAGACATGCTCCGCTTCATCGACCAGCGCCGGCGAAACCAGGGGATGTCCGCCCCTGTTCCGGTGGCGCTGAAACGCCTCGCCCCATTGTTCGACCGTGGGGAAGCTTTCGCGGGTAGGGGGCATTGAGCGCAGACGCGCCGCAATATCGCAGATGATCTCCGTCGCTTCGTCATCGCGCCCCTCGCGCGAAAGCTCTGCCAGCGGCGTGCCGGGCAGAATGCGCTCCATCAGCAATGCGCGGCCTGTGAACTGAAAGACCCGAGGGGCGATATCGCGGAAGTGATTCAGCGCGCCCGAAGACAGAGCCTCGTCATAAGGCGGGCGAAACAGTTTGAGAACAGCAGACCCGAACTGCGAGTTCACGAAGACGACATGCGAGCTCGGCGTCGTGATCGGATCGCCGTCAAGGCTAAGCGACCAGCGAGGGAGATAGTCGCCCAGCAGCTCCTCAAGGCTCTGTTCGGCTGCATCGCCCATCGCTCGCCGCTCTCTCCCGCATCCGCGCGCTGCAATGGCGCCCGCAGCACTTGGCGCGGCGCCTTCCCACCGATAATCTCCGAGCCCTCGCGTCCAAACTCATCCGTGAACGGAGCAGATTGGGATCTCGGACGCGGGCGAACAATCAGCTTAAGAAGGCGGTGCGCTCGTGCCAAGTGGCCTTTTCAGACTGCAGAACTGGTATCGCATGCTACCGTTTGCGCTCTTGGCCTTTTTCTTGGGCGTTTGGGGCTCGCTGCGCCTTGGGTGTGGCCAAGGCGGTTTCTTCTTGCCCGCGAGCTGCCTTGTGCCGAGTCACATCGGCTCTGCGATCATCGGCTCGATCAATCTGATCAAGCCGGATCTCAGACATCTGTCCGACCAGATGCCGTGGCAGATCGTCATTTCCTCATTGATCTATTATGCGCTCGCCTTTGGCGCCGCCTTTCGAGTGACGGTCGACAGCTTGCGGCGTGATATGCGTGTGGTCTGGGCACAGCGCAAGCGCAATCATGTCATCGTTTGCGGGCTGGGACAAACCGGCATGCAGGTGGTGCAAGGCTTTCTCGACGCCCATTTCGAGGTTGTCGTGATAACGCTTGATCCAAACTCTCCGGCGGCGCTCGCGAGTGAAAAACGCGGTGTGCCGGTGTTGGCGGGTGACGCGGCACTGCCCAGCCTTCTGAAGCTCGCCGGTCTCAATCATGCGCATGCCGTCATTGTGACAAGCGGCTCGGATGCCAAGAATGTCGAAGTCGGCATGCGCGCGCGCGACACCCTATCGGATCGGAAGCGTTCAGCGCCGCTGCGCGTTCTTGCGCAGGTCCGCGCCGAATGGCTCTACGATGCGATCACTGAGCATCAAGGTGCCGTTCTGGGAACCGAGCAGGTCGAGTTTCGTATCTTCAACCTGCACGCAAGCTCGGCCCGCGAAATGCTGAGCTCTTCCGCCTTCCGGAGCGCAGTCGGGCTTTCCGTATCGAACCCTCATCTCGTTGTCGCAGGGTTCGGCGTCATGGGTGCGGAGGTTCTGGTGCAGGCCGTGCTCGGCGCATTCGCTTTGCCCGGCCGTCGCGTGAGCGCGACAATTCTTGACCAGCACGGCGAAGCCGCCGCCGAGACCGCTGTGATGAAATGCTCGCATCTTGCTGAGATTGCCGATCTCAGATTTATGCCGGCGACGTTTTCGCTTGAGGCGAACAAGGCGCGCGCTTCGATCGATACGCTGCTTCGCGAAGGCACCGTGCCGCACGCGGTGATTGTCGCGCTGGGCGATGACGATGTCGCGCTTCATACCGCGCTCGATATGCGCTATTCGCTCGACGCGAATGGCAAGGCCGATATTCCGGTCTTCGTTCGCCTCAAAGAGAGCGACAAGCTCGGCGCATTTCTCGCATCGGTAGAGGGCGGAGAGACGAAGCGGCCGCGCCTCGTCCCATTTGGCGATCTTGCCGGGATTACCACGCCCGAGGCATTGCTCGATGAGCGCGGCGACGTGCTTGCCCGCGCGGTCCATGAAGTCTTTCTTGCAGCGCACGGCACCGATCTTACCGCTGATGAGCCATGGCCAAGATTGCCCGAGCATTTCAAGCAGCAAAATCGCGCCTTCGCCGATCACATCAGCACCAAGCTCGCCGCGATCGGTTACGCAATCGGTTCCCCCAATGAGACAAAGGTGGTCTTCCACGAGGATGAGGTCAATGCGCTCGCGCGCATGGAGCATTGGCGCTGGAGCCTCACGCTCCGGGCGCATGGCTGGCGCTATGCCGAAACCCGCGATAACACGGCGCGCCGGCACCCTCTGCTTGTCGACTGGGAGGCGCTGCCGGAGAGCGCCAAGGAGGTAAATCGCAAGATGGTGCGCGAAATCCCCAATATTCTCGCGCATGCAAGCTTGGGCGTTATCCGCAAGACGGACTGAAGATCTCTTGATGCCGCGGCGCAAATTGATGTCCGCCCGGCGATGCCTGATAATGGAACAAACACAACAAGGTGCCCCAGGAGCGAAAATTGCCACTTACGGTCAACCAGCTGCATCCCGTTTTTGCTGCCGAGATCATCGGCGCTGATCTTACCCGGCCGCCGGATGAGGAGCTGGTGCGCACGGTGGAAGACGCCATGGCGCAATACGGCGTCACGATCGTGCGCAACGCCAGCACGGAGGATGAGGATCATATTCGCTTCAGCCGCGCCTTCGGTCCGCTTGAATTGCCGGGCGGCGGGCGCGCGCGTCCAAGCAACATCAAGTTTCGTCTACGGCCCGAGCTTTACGATGCCGGCAATCTGGATGTGGATGGCAACATCATCCCTTACGAGAAGCGCGGGCTTGCGCACGGTGCGGAGCGCTTTCACAGCGACAGCTCGTTCAATTCGCTGCTGACGAAGTGGTCGCTTCTGCGCGGCCATATCATCCCGCCGGAGGGTGGCGACACGCATTTCGTCGACGCGCGCGCGGCTTATGATGATCTGCCGCAAAGCATGAAAGACCGCATCGAGGATCTCATCGGCATCCACGATTTCTACAAAGGCCGCCAGCTCGTCGGGTATAAGGGCGAAGTGACCGACGAGATGCGCGCGCGCATGCCGCCGGTCGAGCACAGAATCGTTCGCGTGATGCCTTATGGGCGCAGAGCGCTTTATATCGGCGGTCATGCAGCGGGCATCGTGGGTATGCCTGAGGACGAGGCGCTTGCGCTGCTGGGTGAGCTATACGCGCACGCCACGCAAGAGAAATATATCTATCGCCACAAATGGCAGCCGGCCGATCTCGTGATCTGGGATAACCGCTGCACAATGCATCGCGCAACGCCGCTCACCGGCGACAAATACAAGCGCGATGTCCGGCGTACGACAATCAGCGAGTATGGCGAAGAGCCGCGTCTAGCGTCCTAAGACGAATAGGAAATCCGACAATGCAAGAAGCCGAGACCATCGCCCGGACAGTGCATGTGAGCGTCAATTATTGGGATCCGGCGCTCAAGCGTGGCCGTATGGACATCATCAAGCCGGAGCTGAACCAGATGGCTTTCGAGGCGCATGACGTCGAGATCAGCGACATGCGCGGCACAAACCCCTCGCTTGATCGCGAAGGCTTCACGCTCGCTTCACATGAAAGCAAGGTTGCGAGGCTGCCCGAGATGGCGGATACCAATCTCAAGCCACAAGAGGGCCTGCCGCCTGTCAATCAGGCCTATTATGATGAAATTTTGCCGCTGATGAAAAAGCTAAGCGGCGCGCGCGAGGTGATCCCGCAATCGACAGGCCTTACCGTTCGGTTCAGCCAGCGCTCAAAGAAACAGAGCTGGGCTGGCGCGGCCGGTTTCATCCATTTCGACGTCACCGAGAAGTCGGCGCAGCGCTTTCTCGATTTTAGCCTCAAGGCCGTCGAACGCCCGATTGCGCCGTGGAAGCGCTTCGTTCTGCTTCAGACTTGGCGCACTGTGAATGACCCGCCGCAAGACAATCTGCTCGCGGTGTGTGATCGGCGATCGGTGCCGAAGTCGGACGTCTTTATCTACGACGCAGTGATCGGCGGTGAGGGCACGGCGATCGAAAACATCGAGGCGCGCAGTTGCCGCTACAATCCCGAAAATCGCTGGTGGTATTGCTCCAATATGGGCGCAAAAGACCTGCTCGTCTTCGTCGGTTACAACTCGGCCGAGCCCGACGCCGTGCAGCCGCCCCATACCGGCTTTAACGTGCCGGGCTGCGAGAATGCGGCGCCGCGCGCCAGCCTCGAAGCGCGCTTTTTCGCGTTCTACGACTGAGAGGAGAAACCATGAAAGGGCCAAGCACTCAGGATCGGCTTGAGATCCTCGAGCTTTATGCACGCTATAGCTGGGCGCTCGATACCGGCGACACGGAAGGCTATCTCGATCTTTTCACCGAAGATGCCGAGGCGAGCGAGGAAACCGCGAGCGGCGAGCTCGAAGTGCGCAAAGGCCGCGAGGAGATCAGAAAGCTCGTCCTCAAATTTCACGAGCGCGAAGACTTTCCCGGCCATCAACATCAAATGGCGCAATTCGTCTTCGAGCCTGATCCCAAAGGGCGGCCCGATCATTGGCTCGTGCGCTCATACGCTTGGGCGACGATCAACCGGCCGCCCGCTAAGCCTTATCTTCACTGGTGCGGGCACATCAAAGATGTGATCGCGAAAGTGGATGGCGCATGGAAGATCCGCTCCAAAGACATTATGGGCTGGTCAGGCGAAGTGCTCTCGCGCTTCAGCCGTTAACCATGATTCAAACTTTTTCTAACCTGCGAGTGATTTTTCTTCCGCCGATTCTCCTTCGCCGCGAGCCGCCTGCCGCGGCCCTTTGGCGATATGGTGATGGCGAGACGAAAGTCAAATCCCTGTAACGAGTTTAAGCCTCTTCGGGCGGAAACATCCGAGGCTGTTTGCACAGCGCAAAGCCGCGATGCGCACAGGGCACGCGCGACGAGCGGTGCAACTTATCGCCATGCTGCATTAGGGCACAAGCTGCACCCTTATGCCGCGCTTCTTCAGCTCGTTTTGAATGCTCCGCGTGCCTAGCGTGTGATTGACGCCAACAAGAATGAAGGTCGTGCCGCCGTTAGAGAGAAACTGGTCGATGCGTTTGGCCCATTCGGCATCCCGCTCGCCGTTGAGAGCGCCATAGAGTTCCGGATATTTCTTCTCAAAGTCCTGGAGGCTCTTCTCGAAATAGCTCACATCACCCTTTTCCCACGCCGCGTTACCTGCCTGCTCAGCCGCCGTATCGTCGTCAATATGATCGAGCGTGTAGGAGAGATACTCTTCCTGCACTTTTGTGCTCATCCGGTCAAAGAAGCGGACAAACTCCTCCCAGCTGGCATATTCCGCTTTCACTGGCTTGCCTGCTTTTCGTGCGAGCTCGCTCATGACGGTCTCCGGCGTATCGGTCTGGCCGATCGGCTTGCCGATTTTTGCATAGACCGCGAATACGAGAATTCGCGCGGCATACCAGGGTTTCATGGTCGCGAGTTGCTCGCCGGTGAAGCCCGCTCTTGCCCCGATGTTCAATAGACGCGTTTGATCCGTGGGTGACAAATCATCGAATAGGCTGCCGTTTGCGCGCGTGCCGAGTTTTGTCACGAAATCCTGGCTCACTTGTTCGCCGGTCGGTATCTCGCGCCAGAACTCTTGGCTCTCATCAACTGCGCGCTCGATGCTCGGCGTAAGCCACGCGCGGTCGGAGCTGCCCCCAACACCAAAAATGTAGACCTTGGCGCTGCCCCTCTGGGCGAGATAGAGCGGGGGGCCGCCCGATCCCGAATCGGCGCTCGCCGATGAGAAGCAGAGCGTGAGCGTCGCAAGCAGGGCAAAAACGGCACGAAATCTCGACATTGGACAGCGCCTTTGACCTCGGCTTGGCTGGTTCTAAAGAAAGTCAGCCGCAACGGTCGATAAAATCATACTATAGGTATGATACCGGAAGTAGGATTTTGGGATTAAGCGTGAAACGCAGGAAGATCCGTGCGCGAAAAGTTGGGGCCAAGGGTGCCGAAACGCGACGAACGCTCATCGAAGCCGCGACGAAGCTCTTTAATGTCAAAGGCATCGGCGCCACTTCGCTCGATGAGATCGCCACCGAAGCGGGCGTGACCAAAGGCGCGATCTATGATCATTTCACGAGCAAGAATGATCTTGTGTTCGAATTGTTCAGCGGCCGCGAAGCGCCGATGCTGCGGGCGTTCAAGGAGGGCCTAAGCGGGCCGGAACAGCTGTGTGCATTGCGGGACTTCTTTATAGGGTCGATACCGCAAAAGCCGACCTATGTGACGAGCAATTACGAGTTCAATCACTACATAGCGAGCAATCCTGATCTCGCAGCGCGCTTCACCAAGCTCGCTCACAATCAGCTGCTCGCAAGCGCTGAGCGAATTGAAGAAACCGTTCCGCCCAAGGATCGAGAGCTCTCTGCGGTTGAGCTGACGGTTGCCTTGAGCGCGCTTCACAGTGGCCTCTTGTTTCATCGCTTAATCGCGCCCGAGCTCGTGACGGATGAGGCGCTTTCGCACATCTACAACGTGCTGCTTGGGCTTGCCGATAAGCCGCCGCGCGCCGCGCGCAAGAAAAAAGCTGCCTGATTGCAGCCTTGGGAGCAATGCAAGTTGTGCCTCAATTGGCGTGCGGCGCACGGCCCATCATCTTGTCCGCCCACTGAATGAAATATTTGATGTTGGGCGCATCGGTGTGCCCGCCATCATGCTGGCGCCAAGCAAGCTGGCCGTCCAAGAGCCCGTGATTTACTTTCGGCATCTTCACATGCTGATAATCATCGCCGACACCCAGGCCCTTTGCCCCAAGCAGGCGATACACCTTGCTCGCCTGCACTGTCGCCATAAAGCCGCCATGCTGATCGACCCAGCCGGGATCGCCGCCTTCCGGTGAGCCATAGCTGACGAAGGTCAGGCGCGGCGCTGTGAGCGCAATCAGCTCGCCGGCATCGACCGGGATGTCGCCCGCATTCTTCGCGCCGAACACCGAGTCCTCGGCCGCATACTTCAAGAAATTGCCGGCCATCCAATGATAGGCGCCGGTCGCCGCCTGGTTTTCGACGGTCTCGCCGAAGTTGCGCCGGTGCGGCTTGGTGCCGCTTTCGCCCGAGGAAGCAACCAACGCCATGCCGAAGCGTTGATCGAATGCCATCGCAACAAGCGCGGCTTTGCCGTAACGCGAGACGCCCTCGATGCCGACATGCTTGGCGTCGATGTCGGGATCGGTCTCGAGATAATCGAGCGCGCGTGAAGCGCCCCAGGCCCATGCCCTGAGCACGCCCCAATCGTCAGGCTTGCGCGGCTGGCCTTTGTTGGAGAGCCCGATGACGCCTTGCGTGAGGCCGGCGCCCGAGTTGGCTTGAATGCTGTTGGGCTCGATCATCACCACCGCCCAGCCATCGGCAATCAGCTGATTGAGCGCTGGCGGATCGCCATATTTGTCGAGCGCCGGAAACGAAAACGGCGGCGGATTGATCGGGTTCCACGCCGGATGGTCCTCGAAGACTTTCTTCAGCGAAGGATCCTTCGCAACCAGAATAGATTTCCACGTCTTGTTGATCTTCTCGAACTCCTCGCGCGATGGTGGTGCGGGCGCGGGAAAATTGAGCCCGCCGAATGTGAACATGATCAAGACCGGCATTGGGCCTTTGGCTTGCGCCGGCTTGATCAGCATCATCGGGAAATCGAGATTGATCAGCGGATAGGCTGAATTGTCCGCATGCGCCATGAGCTTGGTGGCAGTGATCGGCGTGAAGCCGAGATATTCATGATCGACGGTCTCGACCTTCCAGGTCACTTTGGGTGCCGTCTTTGGCATGCGGCCGTAAATGTCTTCTTCGAAAAGATTCACGAGCTCGGGCCGCCGCTTGTTCCACCATTGATCGGCGGTGGTGACTTTTGTGCCGTCCTCCATGACCAGCGGATCCGGATAGTTGGGCCACGGATTGGCTTTCTTCTCGTCGTAATTGACCGGGTTCTCCTTAGCGTTGACATCGCTGTTGACACCGGGCCTGAGCTTCTTGATGCCGAGCTGATCCATCATGTTTTGATGGTCTTGATCGGCGGTCATGATCACCGGCTTTTCCATTTTTGTTGCTCCGGTCAACCCGATTGCGGCAATCGCGCCGAGTGCAACGGCGCCCAATATGCGGGCCTGCGAAGTGTGAGCCGCACGAGTAGATCTCTGCATGGTGTTATGAAGCCTCCCCATTTTGCAGATGCGCAGCGAATGGATGCTTTGCCTTTCGGCTAGGCCTGCCAGCACTTATCCAAGAATCTGCGCGCTTCCTGCGTCATGTCTTGATCTTCGGGGCTCGCGCCGCCAAAGCCGCCATGCGGCATCGCCTCCCAGATATGAAGCTCCGCTTCAACGCCCGCACGCCGCATCGCCCGGTGCAAGAGCACGGTGTTAGAAAGAAACAGATCGCGCGTGCCCGATTGCAGGAAGCTCGGCGGGAATCCCTTCGAAAAGTCGCCGAAATTGGCGGAGAGATAGGGGTCTTTCAAATCGGCGCCGTCGGCATAAAGCGCACCGCATTCGAACAGGCTGCGCCTCAAAACGATGTCGAGATCTTCCAAGGTGCGGAAGCTGTCGCCGGCTTCGGTCAGGTCCGTCATCGGCGTAAACAGCAAGACGCCCGCCGGTAGTGGCAGACCCAAATCGCGGATCTTAAGAACGCATGAAGCGGCGAGATTGCCACCCGCCGAGCCGCCACCGACGACGATATTCTGCGCCGGATAGGTTTTGAGCAGATACTGGTAGGCCGCAACGCAATCATCAACCGCCGCCGGATAAGGATGATCGGGCGGCATGCGATAATCGACCGAATAGAGATTGACGCCCCAACGCTCGGCGGATGTGGCCGCCATCATCTTGCACGCCTCGCCGCCGCCGAATACCAAAGCGCCGCCGTGAATGTCGAGATAAGCGTGGCCCTCTCTGTTGGGCGCGAGCTTTGCGGGCTTCGCCGCATAGACGTTGAACGCACCCAAATTGATCGTTTGGGTTTCGTCCGAGGGCACGCTGGCGCGCGAGGCCATCATCTGCTTCATCATTTCGGCCTGTTGAACCAGGCGCTTGCGCCAAGCTTCTTTGTCGCTCGCTGGCGGATAGACCGCCGGCGGCAGCTGCGCGCTCAGCATCGTGGTGATATAGGCGCGCGCCTGATCGCTGATCGTCGCCGGCAGCGGGATCGAGCGTGCATCGAAGTGAATGGCCCCTTGGTCTTTGCTCTTCTTTTCCTCCGGCATTTCCTTCATCCCTCGCATCGAGATTTGCGCTTGCTTTGGTCGAGACGCTAACATGACCGCCCGCCCACTGCGCAACATTGCGCCCATTTCACTGTGGTTTGTCGCTGAAAGGAGCCGCCATGCGCCTGCTGCTCTCTATAGTTCTTCTCCTTGTGGTTTCATTTGTTCCGGCTGGAGCACAAGAGGGCCGCTGGATTGCAACCTGGGGTGCATCTCCGCTCAAGCCCACCCCCGCCATGGGGCCGTTCCCGGCCAGCCCCAGCTTTGATGATCAAACCGTTCGGCAAGTCGTGCGCATCAGCGCCGGCGGTGAGCGGCTTCGCTTGCGGCTCTCGAACGAATACGGCACCCAGCCGCTCAAGATCGGCGCGGCAAGCGTCGCCCTTGCCTCGGCCGACGGAACGCCTGCGAAAAAATCGGTTCAGGTGACTTTCAGCGGCGCGAAGTCGGCGATCATCCCGCCCGGCTCGCCCTTGGTGAGCGATCCCATCAATCTGGCCACCAAGGATCTTGATACGCTTTCGGTTAGCATCTATCTGCCGGACAACACCGGCCCTTGCACCTGCCATCAGACAGCGATGCAGGAAGGCTTTGTCTCGGCGAAGGGTGACTTCACCAAGAAGCATTTCAAATCGAACGAGAAGCTGGGTCAGCGGGCGTTTCTTTCCGGCGTTTCGGTTGAGAGCGACAAGCCGGCTAAGACGATCGTGGCGTTTGGCGATTCGATCACCGATGGCATTGGCTCGACCGCAGGTGCAAACCGCCGCTGGCCCGATCTGCTCGCAGACCGTTTGGCCGCGCGCAATGATGGTGTCGAATGGGGCGTTGTGAATGAGGGGATCAGCGGCAACCAGATTCTCTCCGATGGCGCCGGACAAAGCGCGCTCGCGCGTTTTGATCGCGATGTGCTTTCGGTGCCTGGCGCTGCCTATGTCATCTTGTTTGAAGGCATCAACGATATTGGCATCTCTTACGGCAACTTCCGGATGCCGGGCGCCCCAACCGGAGCCCACGCGCCGCCGCGTCCGCACGTAACCGCCGAGCAGCTGATCGCCGCGGATAAGCAGATTATCGCGCGTGCGCATGCTCATGGCCTTAAGGTGATCGGCGCAACGATCACGCCTTACAAAGGCGCGAGCTATTACGCGCCCGAAGGCGAGAAGGTGCGCGAGAAGGTCAATGATTGGATTCGCAAAGGCGGCGCTTTCGATGCGGTGTTCGATTTCGATGCCGTCATTCGCGATCCCAAGGACCCGCAGCAAATTGCCGACGGGCTTCACGCGGGCGATCATCTGCACGGCAGCGATGCCGGCTACAAGAAGATCGCCGATTCGATTGATCTGTCGGTCTTTCGCTAAGCGCTTCGGATCGATCAGACCGAGGACGACTTGGCCGCATAGGGCTTGATGCTCTCGGCGACGGAATCGGCGACATGCTCCTTGGTGATGAGGCCAATCACATCTTCCGCGCGCGGGACACGCTGCGTGCCGCTGACAACAACAGCCATTGTCGACTTGCGCCGCCACATGCGCCCGATAACGTTGAACATCACGTCATCGGCGCGCGCGATCGTGAACTCTCTATTGGCGACATCGCCGAGCGTGACGCCGGTATAAGTGCCTTCAAGCCCTCTGCGTAGCCCGGTATTGACGCGCAACACGCCGACAATGCGGTCGTCCTCGGTCACCACGATATGGCGCAGTTTCCCGCGCTGCCCTTCGTGCACCGGCAGCTTGAGAAATTCATCAAACCCCATGGATGCCGGCAGCTTGAGAACGTCCTTGTCCATGACTTCTTGTGCGCGCCGGACGAGGAACATATTGGCGTGGAGCGCCTTGGGGATGAAATGGCGCCGCGCCATGAGCTTGATCGTGTAGATGTTCTCGCGCGAAAAATAGCGCCGCACGCCGACCGCTACGGCAACCGCGATAATCAGTGGCATGACGATCGAGTAATCGAGCGTCATCTCGAAGATCATCGTGACGGCTGTCATCGCTGCGCCGGTGGCGCCGCCGACCATCGCGGCCATGCCGACAATCGCGAAGGCCGGAACGCTGATGCCCGGTATCGGAAGCAGCATGTGCATGAGCGCGCCGAACGCGCCGCCCAGCGTTGCGCCCATATAGAGCGAGGGCGAAAAAATGCCGCCCGATGAGCCGGAGCCCAAGCTGAGCGAGGTTGCGGCAAGCTTTGAAGCGAACAGCAGGACGAGGAACGGCGCCATGGCAAGCCCGCCCAAAAGCACGTCCTGAATTGTCGAATAACCGACGCCGTCGACCTGATAATGGCCGGAGAACACAAGGAACGCGTACATCATCGCGCCGACAATGCCCATGCCGATGACGTGCCGCAGATAGCCGTTCTTGATGTGCTCGAACTTGTCTTCGGCGTAGTGCAAGCCGCGGATGAAGCCGGTTGCGCCAAGGCCGATGATCACACCGAGAACGGCATAGAGCAAAAGCACAAAGACTGATGACGGATCGTTAGGGACCGCGCCGACCTCGGGCACATGGAAAGCCGGGTTCGGGCCGAAGAAGAGACGCCCGATAAAGGTCGCCATACCGGTCGCGAGCGCCACCGGCAGGAATGTGCGCGTCGAGAACTCCGGCATCATCAGCTCGATCGCAAAGATGACGCCGCCGATCGGCGTGTTGAAGGTTGCGGCAATGCCCGCGCCGGCACCGGCGGCGACAAGCGTGATACGCTGCCATGGCTCGAGGCGGAGCAATTGGCCGGTGCTCGAGCCCAGCGAGGAGCCGATCTGGATGATCGGGCCCTCGCGGCCGACCGCCGCGCCGCTGCCGATGGCCAAAGCTGAGGCGAGCGATTTGATGACGGCGACTCGCGGGCGGATACGGCCCTCATTGTAGAAGATGGCGTCCATCACCTCCGGCACGCCGTGCCCGCGCGCCTCGGGCGCGAACTTCTGGACAAGAAAGACAACGCCCAAGCCGCCGATCACCGGGACCAGGATGACAAGCGCGCCCCAAGGCGAAGCAGGGGTGTACAGGCTGGCGTTGTAGATCGGCGAAAGTTTGCCGAAGAACATGAGGTTGTGGATCAGCGAGATCAGAACCCTGAAGACCACCGCGCCGAAACCGGTGAAAGTTCCCAGCGCGACGGCCAGGAGTGAAAAGGCAAAGAGATTAAGTGAGCGATCGGGCTGGGCCTCAAGACTGAGCGAGCGATCCGGAGGGGCTTCGTTTATGGTCTTGGCTTCACTCATCGTTTCTTCTTGAGATTGAGGTGGCAGGCCCCGCGCGGGCGGGATTGGACAAGCACCTCTGGGTATCCGGTGTCAATGGTGGGGCCCGCGGCAACTCCGCGCCCTTGCTCCATCTGGGACGATACATGCGCGCACGAACCGATCATGTCGCAAGCGCATGGATCGAAACTTAACGCTGGGGGTCTGCGGCATTACGCTGGAGGCGCACGGGCTGAGCCAGATCCGAAAGGGCGTGTGAAAGCACTTCCGCCCGACCAATCAATTCAGTTGATACTGGTCAGGGGAACTTGGAGAACGCCGGCTCGCTCGCGGATGCCTGCGACCAACAGGCCATCATCCCAGCGCGACCTGCTCCTCTACCGATCGAAAAGTGCGATCAGGCTGCTCAGCACATTTTTGGTCTTCACATCGTCACGATTGCACAGAAACGTAACGGTAAGGTCCTGGTCGGGCACGTAGGCGAACATTGTGCGCACGCCCGCCGTTGCGCCCGAATGGTACAGCGTCGGATGATCCCCGATCCGGTCGAGCATTAGTCCGTAGCCATATGGGACGACCGCACCGTTGTTCAAATCGGTCCGGGTCTGCATGGCCTCGATCAGTGCGGCACCGCCAACGACCGGATGCGAGAAATCGTCACCCCATTTCAGTAGGTCGGCGACTGTCGTCTGCAATCCGGTGGGCCCGATATGGGCGCCGAAATACATGGGCGTGAAGCGACCGTCCGCTTCCGCGTAGGGAATCGCGCCATTCGGCACAATTGCCGGGCTCGCCCGAAACGCCGTATCGCCCATCTTCAATGGACTGAAAATATGTGCTTCGGCGAAGTCTTGCAGAGACCTGCCAGATACACGTTCGACGATCGCCGCAAGCACGACATAGTCCGTATTGGTGTACGCATATCTCTCGCCTGGCTGGCTGACGAGCGTGGGCAGGCTGGCGATCGCCTCGAGTTGATCGGCGCGAGCCGCGCGATCGTAGCCCGGTTCGTCGTCATCATAGAGTTGCTCATACTCAGGCATGCCGCCCGTATGACTCAGCAGATTGCGGATCGAAACATGCGCGCCGTAATCGGGGAGTTCGGGCAGATATGTGCGTATGTCGTCATCCAGCGAGATCTTCCCGTCCGCCGCCAAGAGCAAAGCAGAGGCGGCGGTGAACATTTTCGATACCGAGGCGACCTTGAACACTGTGCCAGGAGTGTTGGGGATGGCCGCCGCGACGTCGGCCAGTCCATAGCCTTTACTTAGAAGCGTGGCGTTGTTGCGGGCCACGCCCACCGCGCAGCCTGGGGAGTGCGGTTCGATGTATTTGCGGAATATCCCGTCGACTGCTCTCTCTATGCCGAATTGCGTGCCCGCGCTGCGAACGCATCCGGCCAGGGCAAGCAGGCTAATCGTCAGAATCCCGAGGCGACTCATTAAGGAACCTTAGCGGATGGTGCCGGGCGTCTGGACTTTCAATCGCCATCGTTGCCGACCGTAGAGAACGAATGCCGGATCGAAAAGAGTTGGTATCGGGGAAGAAAAAGTAGATACGCCCAAAAGCGGGTACAACTTCGGCGTCAGGTGATGTAACCCCAAATGTACCCCCACGAACGCCGCGCTTGCATGATACAACCTGAGACGTTCAGAGACAAAAAACCCCGCGAAAAGCGGGGTTTTGGCGTCATTTTCGAGACTGAGTGAGACGTCTTGAAACTCTGTGTTGGTGCCCAGAATAGGACTCGAACCTACACTCCCTTGCGAGAACTAGCACCTGAAGCTAGCGCGTCTACCAATTCCGCCATCTGGGCATTGAGGCGAGACAGCCCGAAAGAGCACGGGCCAAGCCGCCGGGAGGTAAGCCGCGCCTCGCTCTTTGTCAATCGCGGGACGCTACAGCCCGCGGGCTTTCAGCCACCTTGGCGCAAGGGGCGAGGATTAGCCCCCACGCGCATCCAGCTTGGCGAAACCACGTATGCGCCGGAGCGACAGACTCGATTGTGACATCAGTTGATGCGCACATTTCTTGACTGCGGCGCAGCACATGCATAGGAAATTCATTGGGGATGGGTTGTGTGGCGAACTGGCGGGGTCGGTAATCTTGTCCGGCATTATGCGTCGTTTCAATTCGCGTCGTGCGCGGCTTTTAGGGCTCGTCGCAGGCGCCGCGCTTGCTTTTGCGCTGCCGGCTTTCGCCGCATCGGCTGGCGCGTCGGCACCTGCCGCTACCACGTCCGAGATCGCCGGCTATTGGCACATTGATGGCCGGCTTGCCGGCAACGCCATCCGGCTCGTGTGCCACTTCGATCAGTCCAAGCCGGACTTCACCGGCCTCTGCTTCGGCGACGGCACACGTGCAACGGGGAATTTCGCCAAAGGCAGGGCGGTTTGGCGCTGGAAGGTCGCCGGCCATCTTCTGACATTCGACGGCATGCTTGGCGAGGGCAGCATGCTGAAAGGCAGAATCTCGACGGTTGCATTCGCCGGCATTCCGGTCGTCGGCCATTTCCACGCGGTCCGGCCGGAGGCGGAGGAAGCGCGCGAGCCGCCGCAAGGCAAGGCCGCCCTTAAAGTTATCCTGGGCGATCTGGCGCGGGGTGAGCTGCCAACCGAGAACTGCACTACGGATTTTGCCGATGGCTTGCGCAAGCAGATGCCTGCGCTCCAACAGGCCTATGAAAAGCTCGGCGCGGTCACCTCGGTCAGCTATGTCGACACATTGCACGGCAACCAGAAGGTTTCGACCGAGATCTATGACGTCAATTTTTCAGGCGCCAAGCGCGTTTGCTCGATCGATATAACCAACGCGGGCGGCAAGCTGTCCGATCTCATTTGCGCGAGCGAGTGATCTTCGCGCTCCCTTTGTGCGTGAATTGGCTATATTCCCACGCATGACCCCAAAGCTGCCGCCGGCAATGCTCATCGATCTCGATGACACGATCTTGCGTTTTGGCCGGCGCGCGGATCTCTCAGCCGAAGTCGCGCTCGAATTTGCAGCTGAAGCCTTGCCGATGAAACCCGGCGAGCTCGCCGATGCGCTCGAGCAGGCGTTCAAGGACTTTTGGGCCGATGCCGAGCGCCACCGCCTCTCACGCTTTCGCCCGCTCGATGACGTGCGGCGCGAGATCGTCCTCGGCTTGTTTGAGCGTTTGCGCCTGCGCGCACCGGGCCTGACGGAGGAGGCCGCGCTGCGTTTTGCCGACCGGTTTCACCTCTACCGCGAAGGCCGGATCGATCTCTTTCCGGGTGCGATCGAGACGATCGATGCGCTCAAGGCGCACGGGCTCAAGCTCGCGCTCGTCACCAATGGCCGCTCGCCCATCCAACGCGCAAAGATCAAGCGCTTCGATCTGGCGCACCGTTTCGATCACATTCAGATCGAAGAGGAGCATGGCTTCGGCAAGCCGGATGAGCGCGCCTATATCCACGCGATGAGCGTGCTCGGCGTGACGCCGCAAGATTGCTGGATGATCGGCGACAATCTGGAATGGGAGGTGGTCGCGCCACAACGGCTGGGTATCTATGCCATCTGGTATGACGGCTACAGCCAAGGCCTGCCGGAAGGTTCGCCGATCAAGCCTGACCGGATCATCAATAGCCTGACGGAACTCATCGAATGACGATGCCGATTGTGCTGGTGCCGGGGCTTGCCTGCTCGCCGCGGCTTTTTGCCGAACAGATTCCGGTGCTGTGGCGGCACGGCCCCGTGATGATTGCCGATCACACACGCGGCGAGACGATGGCCGAGATCGCGGGGCAAATCCTTGTAAACGCGCCGCCGCGTTTTGTGCTCATCGGCATGTCGATGGGCGGCTATATCGCATTCGAGATCTTGCGCCAGGCGAAGACCCGCGTCTCCAAGCTCGGGCTCATTGACACATCCGCGCGCGCCGATACGCCGGAAGCGAGCGAGCAGCGCGAGGTGCAAATCAGGCTCGCGCAAGGCGGAAAGTTTTCGCAAATCGTGGAGCTGCAATTCCCGCGCATGGTTCATCCCTCGCATCAGGATGACGAGAAGCTCAAAACGATCGTGCGTGCGATGGCGGATGATGTGGGTGCGGAAGCTTTTGTGCGTCAACAGAGAGCGATCATCGCGCGCCCGGATTCGCGCCCAAGCCTTGCTGCGATCAATTGCCCGACGCTCATCATTGTCGGCGCGGCGGACGAGATCACGCCGCCAGAGCGTGCGATCGAGATGTCGGAGATGATTGCCGAAGCGCGCCTTGTCACGCTGAAAAATTGCGGCCATTTGACGACACATGAAGACGCGGGCGGTGTGAACCGCTCGCTTTCGGCGCTGCTGCAAGTGTAGAAGCGCTATTGATCCTGCTGCGCTGCGCGGTCCAGAAGCGAGGTGAAATCGAGGACGAGCCGGTCGCAGGTTGCGTCATCGGGGCAAGCAAGATAGGCGCCGGGGAGGTAACGGCTGCGATCGGGCCGCATAACGCAGGCCCCCTTGCCCTTGCAATAAAAGATGAGGCGCTTGCCTCCCGCGCCGCTGTCAATGCTGATCGAGGAGGCGTCGACATCGCTGCCCTTGAAGAGCAGCGCAGTGTCCGTACCCTCCGGCTCTTCGGTGCGGCAGGCATCGATCTCTTGCTGGCTTGATTGCTGCGTCAGCGGGCATCGATGCCCGCTGATGCGCAAAGCGCCATTGCCGTCGCGCGTGACGCGCGTGGTGACGAGCGCGCCGCTGCCTTCAAACCAAACCGCGCGGTCAATGTCGGCATTCACCCGCTCCAGCGGCGCATCGAGCGCGCTGTGCGTACCGTGGAATTGTGCGGCCAGCTCTGCCGGCGTCTGGGCTGCCGACAGGACGGAGAATAGCTTACCAAGATCCTTGTAGAGATCGGTGCAGCTTGCCTCATCAGTGCAGAAGAGCTCGAAACTGTCTTTGGTTTGGCCGTTGAGCGCGTTCCGGGCGCAGCCACTACCGGTTTTGCAGGTGATTTTGAGCGCCGTGCCGCTCTCACCCTTGGAGGCATTAGCCTTGACGATTGAAAGTGCAGCTCCGTCCAGGGCCGTGAGATCAAGCCGCGTCGGATAGTGATCAATGAGGATGCCGGTCTTGTTCTGCAGAGTGATATTGCCTTCGGCGCGGCGGCACATGCTGACCAGCTCATTGCCGGCTGGCGCATCCGAATCGAAATCGACATCGTCGTTGCTACAGTCCGCTTCGATGAAGCTGAGCCCCAGCCCTTGTGAGAGGCCGAAGCTCGGCTCCCAATAGACCTCATCGTTCTCTTGCCAGATTGCGGATCGCAAGCGGTCATTGATCGCGTTTATGGCAGACAGGATTTGCTGCTGGTTGTCGGACGCGCGTGCCAAGAATGCGTCTTCTTTGGATTGCGCCGCAACGAGCGCGCCGAAATCGGCGGCAAGGCGCTGGCAGGCTGCCCGGCCAGCGCAGATGAACTCGCCTCGCTCGACTGCAACTCCTGAGTTGCTCGCAACGGACGGCAGCACTTCGATGCCGCAGATGAAGCCATGGCGGCAGGAGAAGCTGACATGCTCAGTGTCTGAGACCCTAATGGATTTGGGATCGACGGCAATCGCATCGAAAAAGGAATTGGACCTCAGAGCGGAAGGGGGCGCCGCGCGGCATTTCGCAATGTTCGCTCGGCTGGGCGAACCATTGATGTCGCATCGGTTCAACGTTATTGCGAACCGGCCGGGCGTCTCGACCCTAATGCTGTTCCAAGTGAGCGTGGGGCCGTCCATTGCAGCACCATCGGCAATGTCGGCACGTACGCGATCCAAAGGGTCGGTCGGCTGACTCGCGGACGCTGTGCTGGAAGCGATGGCTCTGTCGTTTTGCTTCGCCGCGCTGGCCATCAGCTTATCGAGTGCGATGAGACTCCGGGCCATTCGCTTGCAGGTTCTCGGATCGCGGCAGGGCAGAACCTGCACGAGCATCTCGCCCGGTTTGCATTTGCCGGGCGCACAAGACGTGTTGAAGGTGACGGCATAACCACGCGTTGATTTCTTCTTGGGCGAAGCGATCCGGATCGAGCTCCGATCGAGCGATCCTAGCGTAAGCGTGTCACTGTTCTCGCTCCATGCTGCCGCTGCGTCACAAAGATCCTTTCCGGCGTCTTGCAGAGCAACCGGTGAAAAGCAACTCGAATAGCTGAACGTCAGCTGACCATTTTCCAAAGTGAAGTGGCCGTTCTTGTATGCACTCAAGTCCGCATAGGTGGCGCCGGTCGCATCGGCATTCAGCTCGGCGATGAGCTCGATCTGCTTTCCGGCGATATTGGGCTTACCGCATCCGACAAGGGCGAGAGTTGCAGCAAGAGTGGTAACGAAGAATGGACGGTGACGCATGATCCCCCTCAGATGTGGTAAGTGTGCCTGTCCAAGACCTTCTGCGGAACTCACTCATGCCGCGCGCGGCCGTTTTAATTCATGCTCGCTTTCGGCACTTCTGCAAGTGTAGGCTGAGATCTTCCGCACCGCCCCGAGGAGCCGATGTCCAAGCCGCCTGAAAACGATCCTTATGCCCGCGCGGCGGCAAAGTTCGCCACCGCTGCAAAGCTCGACAGCATTCGCATGCTGCTCAATTGGGATGCGCAAACCAACATGCCGGCCGGCGGTGCGTGGGCGCGCGGCGAGCAGGCGGGCGCGCTTGCCGAAGTGTCCTCCGATCTCGTCGGCACGCCTGAAATCGGCGCGCTGATCGCGGAAGCAGAAACCTATGCACATGCGCTCACACCACAGGAGCAGGCGAATTTGCGCGAGATGCGCCGGCTCAATGCGCGTCAGGCTGCGGTGCCGAAGGAATTGCTGGTCACAGCCGAGCGCATGAGCCAGTCATTGCGCCCGGTCTGGGTTGAAGCGCGCAAGAACAATGATTTCGATTCGTTCGCGCGCGGCTTTGAGCCCTTGCTCGCCGTGCAGAAGGAGATCGCCGGGGCAATTGGCGATGCGCTCGGCCTTTCACCTTATGATGCGCTGATCGATGGATATGATCCCGGCCTCGGGGTCGCAATTATCGATCCCATCTTCGATGATCTGGCCGCCGCGCTGCCGCCGATCATCGAAGCGGTGCGCGAGCGCCATGCGCGCTGGCCGTCGCCGATCCCCTACAAAGGCGATTTCTCCGTCGAGCGGCAAAAGGCGCTGTCCGCAAGTCTTGCGGCGATCATCGGACATAAGCCGGAGAATGCGCGCATCGACGAGGCGGCGCATCCCTTCTCCATGCCGCATTCGCCGGGCGATGTGCGCTTCACGACGCGCTACGATGAGGACAATTTCCGCTTCGCAATGATGGCGACAATTCATGAGGCGGGCCACTCGATGTATGAGTTCAATCTGCCGCGCTCGCTGGCTTTCTCGCCTGTCGGCAATGCGCGCGGCATGACCGCGCATGAAAGTCAATCGCTGGGCCTTGAGATGATGGCGTCGCGCAGCCGCGAATTCATCACCTTCATCGCGCCGGTCTTGCGTGAGCATTTGGCGGGCGATGAGCAATCTTTCGCACCTGCCAATGTGCTCAATCATCTCAGGCGGCTCGACGATGATTACATCCGGGTCGAGGCAGACGAGATCTCCTATCCGCTGCATGTCATCCTGCGTTACCGGCTCGAGCGCGCGCTGATGTCGGGCGATCTTGCCGTCAAGGATTTGCCCGGTGCGTGGAATGAGCTGTTCACGCAGCTCCTGGGCCGCACGCCGCCCGATCATGCGCGCGGCGTCTTGCAGGATGTTCACTGGTCGGCGGGCTATTTCGGCTATTTCCCGAATTACGCGCTGGGTGAGATTTTGGCGGCGCAGCTTTATGAGCGCGCAACGCAGGACGACCCGTCAATCCTTGAAGGGCTGGGCCGTGGCGATTTCGGGCCCTATTTCGCTTGGGTGCGCCCGCGCATTCACGAGCAGGCGAGCCTCAAGCCCCTGGATGACATCATTCGCGAGGCGACCGGCGCGCCGCTTTCGCCCGAAGCCTTCAAGCGTCATATAAAGGCGCGCTATCTCGAAGAGCCGCTCGATTAGGCCCCCGCTCAGTGGGACGGCGGCAGCGGGGCGTGATAGGCTGGCGCAAAACATATCGGGAAGAGACGCCATGAAAATTCATCCCATTGGTCATTTCGACAACAGCGCCAGGAAATACGACCACATCCGCGTCGAGCCGTTGGCGGCCGCCATGGGCGCCGAGATCAAAGGCGTTCAGATTAAGGATGTTGATGGGCCGATCTTCGACGAGATCGCCGATGCGCTTTACCGCCACGGCATGGTCTATCTGCGCGATCAGGATATGAGCCTTGACGATCAGGAGCGCTTCACCTTGCGCTTCGGCAATTTCGGCACTGATGCTTACACCAAGGGCGTTCCCGGCCACCCCAATGTGCAGCGCGTCATTAAAGAGGCCGATGATCGCATGACCCACATATTCGGCGGCGGCTGGCATACCGATTCGCCGTTTCTCGCGCGCCCGCCCTCGGTCAGCCTGTTGTTCGGCGCCGACATCCCGCCTTATGGCGGCGATACCATCTGGGCGAATACGCGGCTCGCATTCGAAACCTTGAGCGAGACGATGCAGAAGATGATCCGTCTACTGAGGGTTCATATGTCGGCACGCGATGTGCTTGAAGCCACGGGCCGCGCCTCCAAGAATAAGGAAAAGTTCGGCTCCATGGATATGAAGATGGATGAAGAGTCCATGGCAAAGGGCAGCTATCATCCGCTTGTGCGCAAGCATCCGGTGACCGGCGCCGCGGCGCTTTATGTCGATGAAAGCTATGGCGTCGGCATCGGGGGGATGACCGATCGCGAGGCCGCGCCCTTGCTCCGCTTCCTCGCCGAGCACATCACCCAGCACGCCTTCACCTGCCGGCTGCGCTGGCAGAAGAACACTTTTACGATGTGGGACAACCGGCTCTGCCTGCACCAGGCTTTCAACGACCATGACGGCTTCCGCCGCGAGATGTTCAGAACCACCGTCGAGGGCGAGGTGCCGATCCCGGCCTGAAGGCAAGTGTGCGGCAAGGGCGGGGCAGGGGTGACGGGGCTGGCGAGGTGCGCTAGAAACCCTCGTCACATCCCGCCGCGAATCAAGCTTCCCCCATGACCTCAGAGCTCATCACCGTCTTTGGCGCCTCCGGCTTTATCGGGCGCTATGTCGTCAGGTCCTTGGCCCGCGCGGGCTACAGAGTGCGCGCCGCCGTGCGCCGCCCGGGCCCGGCGAATTTCCTCAGGCCCATGGGCGTTGTCGGCCAGGTGCAGATCGTGCAGGCCAATGTGCGTGTGCCGCAAACCATCGAGCGCGCGCTTGAAGACGCCTGGGGCGTCATCGATCTTGTCGGCGTCATCAATCAAACCGGCGCGCAAAACTTCATGGCGCTGCACGCGCATGCGCCCAGCGTGATTGCTCAGCTGGCGGCGCGCCATGGCGTCAAGGCCATGCTGCATGTCTCGGCGCTTGGTGCGCGTGAGGATTCGCCTTCGCTCTATTTGCGCAGCAAGGCGATGGGTGAGGCGGCGGTGCGCGCGGCGTTTCCCGATGCGGTGATCTTGCGGCCGGCGCTTGTCTTCGGTCCGGAAGACGATTTCTTCAACAAGTTCGCGGAGATCATTCGTCTATCGCTATTTATGCCGGTGCCGCTGTTCGGTGGCGGCAAGACCAAGTTTCAGCCGGTGTTCGCGGGCGATGTCGGCGAGGCAGCACTGGCGGCGATCAGCAATCCGAAATTCTACGGCAAGACATTCGAGCTGGGCGGGCCCGAGGTCTACACCTTCCGTGAGCTGATGGAAGAGATCTTGAAGGTGACCGAGCGCAAGCGCGCAATGCTATCGCTGCCCTGGCAGGCCGCACAGCTGGCCGCAATCGCAAGTGCGTTCGTGCCGGGCTTCTTGATGAAGCCGCTGATCACGCTCGATCAGGTCAAGATGCTCAAGGAAGATAGCATCGTTGCGCCGGGGAGCGCTGCTGGCACGCTGGCCGATCTCGGCATCACGTCCCCCCGCTCGCTGGAAGCGGAGCTTCCCGCCTATCTCTGGCGTTTCCGCAAATCGGCCAGTTCGAGGTTTCCGGCTACGCATGAGCTGGCTGGGCGCCCATTGGGCCCTGGTGGCGCTGATCGCGGCGCTCGCTTCGGGCTCGCCTATCTCGTTGCTCATCTTCACGCGCCGGCCCGCGCAATTGGCGCAATTGGCGCGATCATCTGGCGATACTGCCGCATGTCGAGATGACGGCGGAGCGCTTCTCCGTCAGCCCGGTAGCGCGATTGGACCTTTGCCGCGATCCGCGCCGACGAGCGCACCACGCGCAGCTTTTTCCGCTGCGTTTCGCCGACCTCGCGCGTCTGGCTGATGGTCGAGCCCGCCGGCAGGACCGATCTGGTCGCGCACACGTTGCTGCATCTTCGAATTCACCGGATGATCGCTTGATCGCGCTACCATTGAGGCGCGCGTCGTCAAAGGCGAGAAGCTGGACACCGTTTCTCGGTCTGTGGAACCAGCTTCGAGCTCTTGTATCAATGGGCGAGCGCGCGCGATGTGCTCACCGCCCGCGCGGTGTCTATCTGCATCACCAGCGTCTATATCTATCCGCTGACTGCTGACCGAGCGCGCAGCATGTCAAAATCTCCTGCGCAACATCCTGAAGACAACGCGGAGCTGGAGACGCATCCGCGCTTCTACAACTCGCTGTTTTCCAATTGCACCAACGAGCTGGCCAAGCGCGCGGGGCTCGGCTGGCACTATTCCTATCCTGCTCACCGGCCTTGCGGCCTATCAGCTCTACCAGCCGCGGCATGATCCCTGGGCCGCGCTATGCCGGGTGGTGAAGGAGGCCGATTTCACCGAGCGCGTGAAGGCGCTGAATGCGCTGCCGCCGCCGGAAAGCTTTGATGCGACGCTGCTGGCGGAGCTGAGAGAAGCTTGATTGCCGCCGCCTTGTGAGGGGCGGGCCCGGGACTAGATCTTATGATATTCAGATAATGCGCCGCGCGGGGGCCAGCCCGACGCGAAGCCGCACGGACAGGAGGAATTGCCATGCAATAGTCGGGCGTTCACCATCTCGCGCTCAACACCAAGAACATGAAGGAGCAGATCGAGTTCTTCTCCGATGTGCTCGGCGCCGAGCTCAAGGCGCTCTATTGGATGCACGGCACCAACGGCGTGCGCCACTGCTTCCTCCAGCTCGATCACGCAGCTATGTCTCCTTCGTGCAGGGCCCCTCGCAGGACCGAAGGCCAAGACGTCGCCGACGGCAAGGTGAAGGCAAAGCCCGGCGCGATGGGCCATGTCGCCTTCAGCGTTGCCGACATGGATGAGATGATCGCGCTCAGAGATCGCATTCGCGAGAAGCGGCCACATCGTGCTCGGCCCCGATCGATCACGGCTTCTGCCATTCGATGTATTTCGGCGGGCCGGAAGGTCTTGCGCTCGAGGTGGCGTGAACACGCGCAAAGAGATCGATGAGCAAGCCTGGATCGATCCCGAGTGCGTTGCTGTTCATGGCATCACGCCGAAGAGCTCGAGCGCTACAAGAACCCCAAGGCTTATCAGGTAAGGGCGGCAAGGTTGCGCAGCCTGCGGTCGGAAAACCAGAAATACGCCACCATGTTTGGCCCCCGCACCGCCGATATCTTAAGATGCCGGAGGATGAGCTGACCAAGATGATGGGCGGCAGTGATGCACCAGTCAAAGTCGGCACCAAAGCCGCCGCTGAATAATCTCTCGCATTGTCATGGCCCGGTTTATCCGGGCCATGCAGACTCCATGCGCCTTTGATGATTCTGGATCGTCCGAACAAGTCGGGCGATGACACGAGGGATTTGAAGGCGCGAGTGCGCTATTTAGCTCGCAGAGGCGCGAGGGCGCCCGACCAGGCGATCACTTGGTCCAGCATGCCGTTCACCGCTTTCTCTTGATGCGGCAGCGGCGTGAAGACGCCGTCTTTGAATTCGGTGAACTCGGCAATCCCAACTGCGCTGCGCACATCCGCCATCTCGAGGCTGGAGACGATCTGGCGCAATTGCTCGATCGCCCGCGCACCGGAAACGCCGCCATAGCCGACAAAGCCGCACGCTTTATTGCGCCATTCGGCAAACAGGAAATCGAGCGCGTTCTTGAGCGCAGCCGAAGTCGCGTGATTGTACTCCGGCGTCACGAACACAAAGCCATCGAACGGGGCGATGCGCGCCGCCCAGGCCTTGGTGTGCGGCTGGGAGTACTTGCCTGAGCCGGCCGGCAGCGGCTCATCCAGCAGCGGCAAATTCACCTCTTTGAGATCGATCAGCTCGAAGCTGGCATCGCTTCGCTTCCTGGCGATCTCGAAAACCCATTTGGCGACCGCCTCGCCTTTGCGCTGCGGGCGCGTTGAGCGATAATGATTGCGATCCTGGTCATCTGAAGGTCTCCCAAGGGGGCTGGCTCCGAGCAAGCGGCTTATCTTGGTGCGCCGGGCCTCAAGTTCAAAGCCGATTGCGCGCCCGCGTGACTTTGATCACGCGTCCCTTTGGGCGGTATCTTGGGCAAGGCGGAACAGGGAGAAGATCATGTCGTCACAAAAAGAATATATTCACGCGCTCGATTTGCCGGTGCCGGAGCTGGATGCGCTCGAGCCCGACATCAAGGGCGCATTCAATCATTTGCTGCGCGAAGACGGCTTTGTGCCCAATGTGCTCAAAGCCTATTCCTTCGATGCGGAGAAGTTTCGCCCGTTCCTTAAGATGTACAACAATGTGATGCTGATGGACTCGCCGCTCTCAACGCTCGAGCGTGAGATGATCGGCGTCGTCGTCTCATCGATCAATCGCTGCGTCTATTGCTTGACGACGCATGGTGCCGCCGTGCGCGTGCTTTCGGGTGATCCGATCCTCGGTGAGCTTTTGGTGCAGAACTACCGCGCGGCGAGCTTAAGCCCGCGTCACCGCGCCATGCTCGATTTCGCCGCCAAGATGGCCGAAGAGTCCTACCGCATCACCGAAGCCGACCGCGAGGCGTTGCGCAAAGCCGGCTTCGACGAGCGCGCGATCTGGGACATCACCGCCGTTGTCGGCTTCTTCAGCATGTCGAACCGCATGGCGAATGCGCTCGATATGGTGCCCAACGCCGAATACAATTTTCAGGCGCGTGATAAGCCCAAGGTTTAGCCGGCGAACAAAAAGACGTAGGTGAGCAGCGCAACGCCGGTCACGATGCGGTACCAGCCGAACGGCTTGAGCCCGTATTTGCCGACAAACTCGATGAGCGTCTTCACCACGACATAGGCAATGAGGAACGAGACGACGAAGCCGACCGCAATGATGATCAGCCCCTTCTCGGTCATGCCTTCCCAATTCTTATAGAGGTCGTAAACGCTGGCGCCGAACATCGTCGGTACCGCGAGATAAAAGGTGAAGGCGGTCGCGGCCTTGCGCTCGACGCCCAAAACTCGCCGCCGAGGATCGTTGCGCCCGAGCGCGAGACGCCCGGCAGCATGGCAAGACATTGGCACAGACCGATCTGAAAGCATTTCAATAAGGCAGATTATCGCCGTCGGTGTAGCGGGGTTTGGGCGCAATGTGCTCGAAGAACAAAATGATGATCCCGCCGATCAGCCATGATGTGCCGATCACCGGCATCGCGCGGCCGGGTCCAGAGATAGGTGTTGATGATCTTGATGAGAAAGAGGCCGATAACGGCCGCTGGCAGAAAGGCGATCAGCACGCCGAGTGTGAAATGGCGCGCGGCGGGCTGGGTCGGCAGGCCGATCAGCACGTTCCAGAATTTATGCCAATAGGCCGCGACCACCGACAGGATCGCGCCGAACTGAATGACGATGGTGAAAACCTCCCACTCGCCCTTGGCGAGGCCCATGAAATGCTCTGAACCAGCAGATGCCCGGTCGAGGACACCGGCAGGAACTCGGTGAGCCCTTCGACGAAACCGAGAAGAACGGCCTGAAGCAGTTCGTTCAGGCCGGGCATGGGCAACTCATGGGCTTGGAACGGTTTCTAGAAGCGAATCGGGCGCACCCCTCGCGGCGCGCGGCTTCTAGCATAGCGGCCGTATGTCGGCCGAATGCAGGATAATTAGGCCGTATCGGACCCAATTAATTAGGTCCGAAGCGGGCCTGATAAGGATTTATCAACTATCCGGCGGAATTTGGGACAGGTGGATTGACCTATTGCAACGGAAGCTTTAACTTTTGCTGAGAATGTCGGGGAAGCGTTTCCGGCAGCAGACGTTTGCGCCCATGACCCGCCAGCAGAAACAAGAGCCGCCAACGCCCGATCCCGGGGCGGCCGCCGATGAGGAGGGCTAGACGGCGATGGGCGAACGCATGCTGCGCTTTGTGAAGGTCGGGCCGCGAGCCGCCGCAGGAGCGGGGGCCGGCGAGCGCATCAATGATTTTGGCGAAATCTACCGGGAATTCGCAGCCGCCAAGGCCGCGGAGCAGGCCTCGCGCTGCTCGCAATGCGGCGTGCCTTTCTGCCAGGTTCATTGCCCGCTGCAGAACAACATTCCCGATTGGCTGAAGGCGACCGCCGAGGGCCGGCTTGAGGAGGCCTATGAGCTTTCCGCCGCCACCAACAACATGCCTGAAGTGTGCGGGCGCATCTGCCCGCAGGACCGGCTGTGCGAAGGCAATTGCGTCATCGAGCAATCCGGCCATGGCACGGTCACGATCGGCGCGGTCGAGAAATATTCTGACCGACACCGCTTGGGCGAATGGCTGGGTCAAGCCTGCTGAAGTCCGCGCCATGAGCGGGCGCAATCGATCGGCATCGTCGGCGCCGGCCCCGCCGGGCTTGGCCGCGGCCGAAGAACTGCGCCGGCTCGGCTATCAGATTCGATGATCTATGACCGCTATGACCGCGCGGGCGGCCTGCTGATCTACGGCATCCCGAATTTCAAGCTCGAGAAGGAGATCGTCGAGCGGCGCACCAAGCGGCTCGTCGAAGGCGGCATCAAGTTCCATCTCAATTTCGAGGTCGGCAAGAGCGCGAGCTTCGATGTGCTTGCGCGCGCGCCACGACGCGCATCCTGATCGCGACCGGCGTCTACAAGGCGCGCGTGCTCGAAGTGCCGGGCGCACGGCGCCGAGCGCGTCTATGCCGGCGATGACCTATCTTGACCGCCTCCAACCGCAAAGGTCTTGGCGATGCGGTTGCCGATTTCGAATGGCGGCGATCTCGATGCTAAGCGGCAAGAACGTTGTCGTCATCGGCGGCGGCGATACCGCGATGGATTGCGTGCGCACGGCCGTGCGCCAAGGCGCCAAATCGGTCAAGTGCCTGTACCGGCGCGATCATGCCAACATGCCGGGCTCGATGCGCGAGGTGAAGAACGCCATCGAGGAGGGCGTCGAGTTCATCTGGCTATCCTCGCCCAAGGCGCTTCTGACGACCGGAGCGGCGCCGGGCAAGGTCAAGTCTGTGCGCGCGATCAAGATGCGCCTGGGCCTGCCCGATTCATCGGGCCGCCAGGCGCCGGAAGAAGTGCCGGGCTCCGAGTTCAATCTGCCCGCCGACATGGTGATCGAGGCGCTCGGCTTCGATCCCGAGGATTTGCCCGGCGCGTTCGGCGTGACCGATCTGGCGCTGACGCGCTGGGGCACGCTGAAGACGGATTTCCGGACGCTGATGACCAATCTGGACGGTGTATTCGCCGCCGGCGACATCGTGCGCGGCGCATCGCTCGTGGTCTGGGCGATCCGCGATGGACGCGACGCTGCGGCGAGCATCCACAAATATATCGAAGCACGGGCAGCCGAGGGTACGCAGGCGGGTCTGCGTTCCGTCGCCGCCGCGGAGTGAAGTCAATGAAGAATGGCCGTGATGATCTTCCCCGCTCGCGGGGGAAGTGGCCCGTAGGGCCGATGGGGAGAACGCATTTCCCCACCGTCGCTTCGCGACACCTCCCCCGTAAACGGGGGAGGAAAGGCGGATGGGTCATACGGCGAGCAGGACATCCGCGACTACATCGCCAACCGCGAGCAGCTGAGCGCCGCGCATGCCTATGACCCTGCGCGATGAGCACGATGCGTGCGGCGTCGGCATGATCGTCGCCATCGACGGCAAGCCGCGCCGCGAGGTCGTCGCCAAGGCGATCGACGCGCTGAAAGCGCTGTGGCACCGCGGCGCGGTCGATGCCGACGGCAAGACCGGCGACGGCGCCGGCATTCATGTCGAGGTGCCGCAGGAATTCTTCGACGAGCGATCCGAGCGCACCGGCCACGAGCCGGACGGGCCGGCGCGTCGGCATCGGCATGATCTTCCTGCCGCGCACCGATTTCGGCGCGCAGGAGCGCTGCCGCACCATCGTCGAGACCGAGATCCTGCGCTTCGGCTTCTACATCTTCGGCTGGCGCCAGGTGCCGGTCGACATCCAGCGTGATCGGCGAAAAGGCGAACGCGACGCGCCCCGAGATCGAGCAGATCATGTTCGGCATTCGCGCCGGGCATCGACGATGAACGAGCTCGAGCGGCGGCTCTATCTCGTGCGCCGCCGCATCGAGAAGCAGGTGCGCGCCAATTCGATCAGCGATTTCTATGTCTGCTCGCTGTCGGCGCGCTCGATCATCTACAAGGGCATGTTCCTCGCCGAGCAGCTCGACAACTTCTATCCCGATCTCAAGGACGAGCGCTTCGTCTCGTCGATGGCGATCTATCACCAGCGCTATTCGACCAACACGTTCCCGAAATGGTGGCTGGCGCAGCCGTTCCGCATGCTCGCGCACAATGGCGAGATCAATACGATCAAGGGCAACATGAACTGGATGAAGAGCCACGAGATCCGCATGGCGGCTCGACCTGTTCGGCGAGCATGGCGACGAGATCAAGCCGGTGATCCCGCCGGCTGCGAGCGATACCGCCGCGCTCGATGCGGCATTCGAAGTGCTGGTGCGCGCCGGCCGCAATGCGCCGATGGCCAAGACCATGCTCATCCCCGAGGCGTGGTCGAAGATGGGCAACGACCATGCCCGAGATCGCACCGCGCGATGTATGCCTATGCCAATGCGGTGATGGAGCCGTGGGATGGCCCGGCCGCGTCTGCGCGTGACCGACGGGCGCTGGGTGATCGCCGGCATGGACCGCAACGGCTTGCGCCCGCTGCGCTACACGATCCTCGACAGACGATCTTGCTGATCGTCGGCTCCGAGACCGGCATGGTGCGCGTCGACGAAGCGCGTGTGCGTCGAGAAGGGCCGCGTCGGCCCCGGGTCAGATGCTCGCCGTCGATCTGAGCGAAGGGCGCTTCTACCACGACCACGAGATCAAGGATCGCTCGCCGCCTCGCAGCCGTATGAGGAGTGGATCGACGAACATCACGGACTGCCGATGCGCTGATCTCAAAGGGGCCGGAGCCGCGCCGCTTACGACAAGGACGATTTGCGCCGCCGCCAGTTGATGGCCGGGCTTTCGGTCGAGGATCATGGAGCTGATCCTTCATCCGATGGCCGAGGACGCGCAAGGAAGCCGTCGGCTCGATGGGCGACGACACGCCGCTCGCGGTTCTCTCGGAGCGCTACCGCCCGCTGTCGCACTTCTTCCGGCAGAATTTCAGCCAGGTCACCAATCCGCCGATCGATCCGTTGCGCGAACATCGCGTGATGAGCCTCAAGACGCGCTTCGGCAATCTCGCCAATGTGCTGGCACGAAGACGAAAGCCAGACCGAGGTCTCTCGCTCGAAAGCCCGGTGCTCACCAACGGCATGTTCGAGCGGATGCTCAAGAGTCATTTCGGAGGGCAATGTCGTCCGATCTCGATTGCACATTCGAGCGTGCCGAGGCGAGGAGCCGCCGCAGGCGCGCGCCTTGCGCGCCGCGATCGAAGCGCTTGCGCCACGAGGCCGAAGATGCCGTGCGCTCCGGCAGCCACCATCTGGTCTTGACGCGACGAGAGATGTCGGCGCCGGGCCGCGTGCCGATCCCGATGATCCTGGCGGCGCCGGCGTGCACACCCATCTCGTGCGCCAGGGCCTTGCGCACCTTCTGCTCGATCAATGTGCGCTCGCGCCGAATGCCTCGACACGCATTATTTCGCGGTGCTGATCGGCGTGCGGCGCGACGACGGTGAACGCCTATCTCGCGCAGGAGTGCCTGATGGACCGCCATGCGCGCGGCCTGTTCGGCGATCTGACGCTGTCGAGACGTGCCTCGACAATTACCGCGACGGCGATCGACGCAGGGCCTTCTCAAGATCATGTCGAAGATGGGGATCTCGGTGATCTCCTCCTATCGCGGCGGCTATAATTTCGAGGCGGTCGGGCTCTCGCGCGCGCTGGTCGCCGATTATTTCCCGGCATGCCGAGCCGCATCTCCGGCATCGGCCTTGCCTGGCATCCAGCACAAGATGCTCGCGCTGCATGCGCAGCGCCTATGACGAGGACGTCGTCGCGCTGCCGATCGGCGGCTTCTACCGCCACCGCGCCGGCGGCGAGCGCCATGCCCAGGCAAGGCGCAGCTGATGCACCTGCTGCAGGCCGCGGTGGCGACCGACAGCTATCTCGAACTACAAGCACTACGCGCAAGGCTGTCGTATCTGCCGCCGATCTATCTGCGCGACCTGCTGGAGTTCAAATGGGCGGACGCAGGCGGTGCCGATCGACGAGGTCGAGCTCGATCAACGAGATCCGCAAGCGCTTCGTCACGCCCGGCATGTCGCTCGGCGCGCTCTCGCCCGAGGCGCACGAGACGCTGAACATCGCGATGAACCGCATCGGCGCCAAGTCCGATTCCGGCGAGGGCGGCGAGGACCCGGCGCGCTTCAAGCCCTATGCCAATGGCGACAACGCCAACTCGGCGATCAAGCAGGTCGCCTCGGGCCGCTTCGGCGTGACGGCGGAATATCTCAACGCTTGCGACGAGATCGAGATCAAGGTCGCGCAAGGCGCCAAGCCCGGCGAGGGCGGCCAGTTGCCCGGCTTCAAGGTGACCGAGTTGATCGCGAAGTTCCGCCACGCGACGCCGGGCGTGATGCTGATCTCGCCGCCGCCGCACCACGACATCTATTCGATCGAGGATCTGGCGCAGCTCATCTACGACCTGAAGCAGATCAACCCGCGCGCGCGGGTGTGCGTCAAGCTGGTCTCGCTCGGCCGGCATCGGCACGATCGCGGCGGGCGTCGCCAAGGCGAAGGCCGACGTGATCCTGATCGCCGGCCACAATGGCGGCACCGGCGCCTCGCCCCAGACCTCGATCAAATATGCCGGCACGCCGTGGGAGATGGGGCTGACCGAGGCCAACCAGGTGCTGACGCTCAACAAGCTGCGCGACCGGGTGAAGCTGCGCACCGATGGCGGCCTCAGGACCGGGCGCGATATCGTCATCGCCGCGATGCTTGGGCGCCGAGGAATACGGCATCGGCACCGCTTCGCTGATTGCGATGGGCTGCATCATGGTGCGCCAGTGCCATTCCAACACCTGCCCGGTCGGCGTCTGCACGCAGGACGAGCGCGCTGCGCGCCAAGTTCACCGGCGACCCGAGAAGGTCGTCAACCTGATCACCTTCATCGCCGAGGAAGTGCGCGAGATCCTCGCCCGCCTCGGCGCGCGCTCGCTTCGACGAGATGATCGGCCGCACCGACTTGCTGGCGCAGGTCAGCCGCGGCGCCGAGCATCTCGACGATCTCGATCTCAACCCGCTGCTGGTCCACCGATGCCGGCGACGAGCCGCGCACCTGCACGATCCGAGGGCGCAACGAGGTGCCCGACGCGCTCGACGCCCAGATCGTAAGCGATGCCGCGCCGTCTTCTCGAGACGGCGAGAAGATGCAGCTGACCTACACGGTGCGCAACACCCACCGCGCGATCGGCACGCGCACGTCAGCGCACATCGTGCGCAAATTCGGCATGACCGGGCTGCCGCCGGATCACCTGACCGTGCGCCTGCGCGGCTCGGCGGGCCAATCGCTCGGCGCGTTCGCTGTGCAAGGGCTTGAAGCTCGAAGTGTTCGGCGACGCCAACGATTATGTCGGCAAGGGCCTTTCCGGCGGCGATCATCGTCGTCCGGCCGCATGACGGCCTCGCCTCTCAAGACCCAGGAGAACACGATCATCGGCAACACCGTGCTCTACGGCGCGACCGGCGGGCAAGCTGTTCGCCGCCGGCCGGGCGGGCGAGCGCTTCGCGGTGCGCAACTCGGGCGCCGAGACGGTGATCGAGGGCTGCGGCGCCAATGGCTGCGAATACATGACCGGCGGCGTCGCGGTGATCCTTGGGTGCGGTCGGCGACAATTTCGGCGCGGGCATGACCGGCGGCATGGCCTTCGTCTACGACCCGGAAGGGCGCTTCGAGCGCGCGTCAATCCGCGACAACGTGGTCTGGCAGCGCATCGCCTCGCCGCATTGGGAGAACGTTGCGCGCACCTGGTCGAGGAGCACGCCGCGCGCGACCGGCTCGCTTCACGCGCGCGATATTCTCGCGCATTGGGACATCGAGGCCCGCGCGCTTCTGGCAGGTGGTGCCCGAAGGAAATGGTCGCGGCCTGCTTCCCATTCCCGCTTGAGGGTGAGCCGCCGCAAGCCCAGCGCGCCTAACGAAACCTTCAGGTGCCCTTGTAGACTTGGCCGTGCGTCATCACGAAATCGACCTTTTCGAGCCGCGTAACATCCTCGAGCGGGCTTGCGCCCACGGCGATGATGTCGGCGCGCTTGCCTGGCGCAATCGTTCCAGTGTCCTGGGTAATGTCGAGAAGATCGGCGGCGCTCGCCGTCGCGGCCTTGATCGCTTCGAGCGGCGACATGCCCGCCTCGACCATATAGCCGAACTCGCGCGCATTCTGCCCGTGCGGCCCCACGCCCATGTCCGTGCCGAAGGCAATCTTCACGCCGGCCTGATGCGTGCGCGCCAGCGCCTCTTTGATCCGGAGGCCGACGGTTCGTGCTTTTTCGGCCTGCGCCGGGGCGAGCACATCGCCCGCCATTTCCAGTGCGCTGACGCCCGCGATAATCGTCGGTACATGATAAGCGCCTTTGGTGAGAAACAGCTCGATCGAGCGATCGTCCAGAAAGCTGCCATGCTCGATTAAATCAACACCCGCCTCGAGCGCGGCATTGATGCCGCCCGTGCCATGCGCATGCGCGGCGACGCGGCGGCCAAGCATATGCGCCGTCTCGACAATCGTTTTCAGTTCCTCATTGACGAATTGCTGATCGAGCCCGGCTTTGATGTTGGAGAGCACGCCGCCCGTTGCAACGAGCTTGATCGCGTCGGCGCCGTGCGCCACTTGCCGGCGCACCGCCTTGCGGCATTCATCGACGCCGTCGCAAACACCGGAGGGCGATTGAACGCAGGCGCAGACATCGTTGCGATAGCCGTAGAGCTGCGCATGGCCGCCGGTCGGCGAAATGATCGCGCCGACGCATAAGACACGCGGGCCCGGAACCTTGCCTTCGGCAATCGCATCGCGCAAAGCGAAGATGACTTCGGGATCACCGATCGCGCCGACATCGCGCACGGTCGTGAAGCCCGCCGCCAGAGTGAGTGCTGCGCGGTGCGCTGCCTTCAAGCCGACCTTCGGCGCCGAGTCTTCGACGATTTCGATATGATATTTCGGGCCGAACTGGGCGGTGAAATGGACATGGCAATCGATCAGGCCTGGCAGCACGAACGCATCGCTGAGATCGATGAGCTGCGCGCCCTCGGGCGGATCGATGAAGCCATCGGCGACGGCCTTGATGCGCTTGCCCTCGATCAAGACGCTTTGTTGCTGCTTCGGGCCGTGATTTGCGTCGGCGAGAAGCGTGCCTGCATGCAAGACCTGAAAGCCGTTCGCGTTGGCTGTCATCGGATCGGCATCCCCTTGAATAAGTTGTGTGCTCGCGACGTACGATGTCACGATCATGCCCGAAGGACGCCGGAGTCACGCCGTGCCATGCCGGTTGCCAAACTGGCCCCTTCGCCGGAGAATGGCGCGGGGTAAATGGGGCGCGGCCTTTTCGGCCATTGGGGGAAGACATGTTCGGAAGTCTTGGCAAGCATCTGGGGCGTACATGGCGCAGCATCGTGGCCGTCCTCTTGGCCTATGTGCTGGTGCGCATTCTGTTTCTATGGGCGCCGGACTGCTTGATAGCGTTCATGACCGAATCGCACGGGTTTCATGATTGGCTCGCCGATTTCATCGGCCGCTTCACCTCGCGCGGCCGCGTTCTCTTCTTCTCGACCGTCACGGATTTTGCGACTTTCATGACGCTGGTGATTCTGTTCATGCGCGTCGTCGTCATCTCGCTGGCGCTGTGGCTCTCGGAAGGGCTTGTGCGTGTCCTGTTCGGCCGCGGCGAAGTAAGTAGGAGCGGGCAGCGGCGTTAATTTTCTTTCGCAGCCTCTGCTGTAGAGTGGAGGCATGAGAGCATTTGCAGTCCTACCCGACGGCCGCCGCCGCCATCGATGCGCTAAGCGAGCGCTACAATCGCTCGATTACGGCGCTTAGAGCCGCGCTTGAGCGTTTTGTGAAGGATGGAACGCCGCCGCCCCCTGCGATCCGCGCAACCGGCGCCTTTGCCTATCCGGAGCTCCGGCTGATCTACGCCGCGCACGGGCCCGCGCCACGTTTCGAACGCGCCTTTGCACGCTTCAATACCCCCGGCACCTATGCTGTGACGATCACGCGGCCCGACATGTTCCGGCCCTATCTCCTGGAGCAGCTGGGGCCCTTGATGCGCGATTATGGCGCCAAGGTTCAGGTCGGCACCTCAAGCCGCGAAATTCCCTATCCTTATGTGCTTGATGGCGCTGATCTCGCGCTGACGGGCACGACGCCCGAAGACCTCGCGCGCCATTTCCCGACGACCCATCTGGCGCATATTGGCGATGAGCTGGCCGATGGGCTTTGGGACAGGAACTGGTCGGAAAATACTGCCGCTCGCGCTGTTCGATGCGCCGCGCACCGATTTCTCGCTTGCGCGTCTTCGCCATTACACCGGCACGCCGCCCGAGCACATCCAATCCTATATTCTGTTCACGAACTATCATCGCTATGTCGATGAGTTCGTGCGCTTTGCCGCGGAGCAGCTGAAAGAGAAGGACGGCCGTTCACTGCGCTCTCCTGCGCGGGCGGCGTGCTGATCACGCGCGACACGCCGGACATCGGCGCGGCGATTGCGGATTCGGCGTGGCGGCGCCATCAAATGCCCGCCTATCACTTGATGGCCGAGGGGCGCGACGGCATCAGCCTCGTCAATATCGGCGTTGGCCCATCCAACGCGAAGACGATCACCGATCATCTCGCCGTCTTGCGGCCCGAGGCCTGGCTGATGATCGGCCATTGCGGCGGCCTGCGGCCCTCGCAGACCATCGGCGATTATGTGCTCGCGCACGCTTATTTGCGCGACGACAAAGTGCTCGACGATGTGCTGCCGCCGGCAAATTCCGCTGCCCGCGATTGCCGAGGTGCAGCAGGCGCTGGCGGAAGCGGCGGCTGCAGTCACCGGCGAAGCCGGCGGCGGCTTGAAGCGCCGTCTGCGCACCGGCACGGTCGTCACCACGGACGATCGCAATTGGGAGTTGCTCTATACGCATCGGCGCTTGCAGTTCAACCGTTCGCGCGCGGTCGCGATCGATATGGAATCCGGCACGATCGCCGCGCAAGGTTATCGGTTCCGTGTGCCTTACGGCACGCTGCTGTGCGTTTCCGATAAGCCGCTGCATGGCGAGATCAAGATTGCCGGGCCAGGCCAACCGGTTCTATGAGCGCGCGATCTCCGAGCACATCAGCATCGGCATCGAAACCGCGTCGAAATCTCAAGAGCTATGGCGAGCGCCTGCACTCGCGCAAACTCCGCGCCTTCGACGAGCCGCCATTCAGGTAGTTCAACCTTACGCACGTATCGCCTCTCCCTTGATGGGAGAGGCCGGATCGCTTGGCGCGGAGCGCCTTAGAGATCCGGGTGAGGGTGGGGCAGCAAACGAAAAGTCTTCGAATTCAACCCCTCACCCTAACCCTCTCCCACAAGGGGGAGAGGGTTAGAAAAAAAGCTGCTTGACAGGCAACCAAAAGGTTGCATATTATAGCGCATGAGCATGGATGACGTGTTTCGGGCGTTGGCAGACAAGAGCCGGCGAGAGCTTCTAGACCGCCTTCATGCGCGTAACGGGCAAACTCTGAGCGAGCTATGCGAAGGGCTGGATATGTCGCGCCAAGCGGTCACCAAGCATCTTCTGATCTTGGAAGAGGCGAACCTTGTCGCGACGAAGAAGGAAGGCCGGGAAAAGCTGCACTTCATCAATCCGGTGCCGATAAGCGAAATCGCCGAGCGCTGGATCGGCAAGTTCGAGCATCACCGCTTGGCTGCGCTCGCGGATCTTAAGCGGCGAGTGGAAAGGGACAAGAAATGAGCAGCAAATTTGTCTACGTCACCTACATCAAGTCAACGCCAGAGCAAGTCTGGCAGGCGCTGACGGATGAGAGTTTCCAGCGGCAATATTGGTTCGGTGTGCATCTGGAGAGTGATTGGAAACAAGGCTCGCCTTGGAAGATGCTCCGTGAGGATGGCCGCGTCAGCGATGCCGGCGAGATTTTGGAGAGCGATCCGCCGCGCCGGCTTGTCATGAAATGGCGCCACGAATTGCGTCCCGAGCTCGCGAGCGAAGGAAATGCGCGCTGCACTTACGAAATTGAAAGCGGCGAAGGTGTCGTCAAGCTGACGGTCACCCACGAGATCGGTGTTGATAATTCCAAGCTCATCGAGGCAGTTTCGGGCGGCTGGCCGCGCATTCTCTCCAATCTCAAGAGCCTCTTGGAGACCGGAAAGGTGCTCCCGGATCTTAGCTTGCTCCGTAAAGCGTCCTAATCAGGGCTTGACGGAACCCCGCGAAACCCCGTTTTTCAAAAGCGGGGGATCGCAGGGGAAGATGGCCAAGCGGAAGACGAAAAAGAAAGCCAGCGCGTCGCCTGATGTCTTGGACGTCCTGCTCGCCACGCTCAAATGGATCGCGGTCTCGATTCTTGGCTTTATCGTGCTCAGCGTTCTGTGGGTCGGCACCTACCGTTTCATTGATCCGCCGACGACATGGCTTATCGCTTCCACCAAAGCGGCTGGAACGCGGATCTATCGCACGCCGATTCCTATCGAAGCGATTGCGCCAGTGCTGTGGGACACCGCGATTGCCTCCGAGGACCAGAATTTCTGTACTCATTTCGGTTTCGACACCGAAGCGATCGATAAGGCAATCGAACACAACAAGCGCTCAAGGCACATGCGCGGCGCTTCCACCATCTCGCAGCAAACCGCGAAAAACGTCTTTCTTTGGCCCGGCCGGAACTATGTACGCAAAGGCTTCGAAGCCTATTTTACGGTCTTGATCGAGACGCTCTGGTCCAAGCGGCGGATCATGGAGGTCTATCTTAACGTGATCGAGTTCGGCCGTGGGGTGTTCGGCGCCGAGGCCGCCTCCGAGCGGTTCTTCCACACGCCGGCGCGAAATCTCACGCCTTATCAGGCTGCGCTGCTTATTGCAGTTCTCCCCAACCCGCACCGTATGCACCCTGACCGCCCCTCGGCCTACGTACAGTCACGTGCCGATGAGCTGATCGGAAGAGGCTATGCCATGCGCGCGGATGGCATGGCCGCATGTGTTGTGCGCTAAATGCCGATCACCCTTCCGCACGCGCCCACACCCGATTAATTTCATCCCATGCGCCGCTTGCACTATATGCCGCTCTCGCCCGCATGCCGCACCATCAGGGTCGCTTTGGCCGAGAAGCGGCTGGATTTCTCGCTCATGCCTGAGCGCGGCTGGGATTTGCCCGATGAGTTCTTTGAGCTCAATGCCGAGGGCAAATTGCCGGTGCTGGTTGAGGAGAACGGGCTGGCCGTGCCCGGGGCTCTGGTGATCGCCGAATATCTCGAAGAGATGTATCCCGCAGGCGAGGTCGAGGAGGGCGAGGCGTTGCGCCCCTCGCTGTTTCCCGGCGATGCAGCCGAGCGTGTGGAGATGCGCCGGCTTGCGCATTGGTTCGAGGGCAAGTTCGCTGACGAAGTCACCGCGCCCATGGTCTACGAAAAGATTGACCGGCGGTTCATGGGTGCGGGTGCGCCGGATATGGATGTCGTACGCCAGGCGCTTCAGACCATGCGCCCGCATCTGACTTATTTGAATTTCCTGGTCGATGAGCGGCGCTGGATTGCGGGCGACAGCTTCAGCTTTGCCGATGTCTCGGCGGCGGCCCATCTTTCGGTGCTCGACTATATGGGCGATCTGCCTTGGTATGATTTCGAGCCGGCCAAGCTTTGGTATGCCCGGGTGAAATCGCGCCCCAGCTTTCGCCCGCTTTTGGCCGATCACATTGCCGGTATGCCGCCGCCGCGCCATTACGCCGATCTGGATTTCTGAGCCCAGCCGCGTGTAGAATTTTCAGGCGCGCCTCGGGGCAGGCAGGCAAGAAGTCAAGCATGACCGGTTGCCAGCTCTGGCGTGGCTCCTGAAGGGCTGGACCCCGTGCTTGTACCGTCACTCTTCGCGTTTGGAGGCTTGCTTGTCTGTGGTGCGGTCGCCCTATGGGTGATCCGAACCGCATTGGTCGCCATGAGCCCTGCCAATTGGAGCGAAAAATGGGTGGCAAGCTCCTTCATCACCTTTGCGTGGCATGAGGCCGGGCGCGGGCTGTTTTATGGGCTCTTGGTTGCGGCGGGCCTTGCGCCTTTGACGGTTGCGTTCTTTGCCGGTTCCGCGCGGCCCTTCTCCAACATCACATTTCTCTCGCTGCTTTCGTGGGCGGCGTTCGCGGCGGCGATCTTCCTGATCGGCTTGGTCAGCGGCACGATCGGTTTTCTGCGTTACGAGGCGGGCAACCCGGACCGCCACTCGATCATCAACATCGCGCAGCTGGCGATTGTCGCCATCGCCGCCGTGCCGATTGCCTTCGTGTTCATGACCTATCTTGTGCCGAGCCTTGTTCATGTCGTCGGGCTATGGCTCGACACCATGGGGCTTTATGCGGAGCTGGCAAGCTGAGCGCGCCCGCGCGCGATTCGGCCCGCCGCGATAGCTCGCCCGCTGCCATCAAAGCCGAGCTGATCGACCATCTTGCCGCCGAGGGCTTTGAGGCTGCCGGCATTGCCGCGCTCGAGCGCGCGGATGATCGCGGGGTTCGCCTCAATGCTTTTCTCGAAGCCGGTTGGCACGGAAGGATGGATTGGTTGGCGCGCAAAGTGGCGTGGCGCGCTGATCCGCGCGCGATGTGGGGCGAAGCTAAATGCGCTATCGTTGTCGGGCTGAGCTACGCGCCTCAGCACGATCCGCTTGAGCAACTGAAAGACAAGACCCGCGCCGCGATCTCGGTCTATGCGCAAGGGTCCGACTATCACGATGTGCTCAAGAAGCGCTTGAAGCGTGTTGCCGGCTGGCTTGCGGAGCGGAGCGGCAAGGGGGTCAAAGTGTTTGTCGATACCGCGCCGGTGATGGAAAAGCCGCTGGCGCAAGCCGCCGGAATCGGCTGGCAAGGCAAGCACACCAATCTCGTCAGCCGAACGCAGGGCTCCTGGTTGTTTCTCGGCGTCATCCTGAGCGCGCTGGAATTGCCCACCGACACACCCGATGAAGATCATTGCGGCTCATGCCGGGCCTGCCTCGACATTTGCCCGACGCGCGCATTCCCTGCGCCCTATCAGCTCGATGCGCGCCGCTGTATCAGCTACCTCACCATCGAGCATGATGATCACATCCCGCACGAATTTCGCGAGAGCATCGGCAACCGGATCTATGGCTGCGATGATTGTCTTGCCGTCTGCCCATGGAACAAATTTGCCAGCGCAAGCAGCGAGATTGCATTTCATCCGCGCGAGGCGCTGCAAGCGCCGCTGCTGGCTGAGCTTGCTCAGCTTGATGATGCAGCGTTTCGCAAATTGTTTTCTGGTTCGGCCATCAAGCGTATTGGCCGCGATCGTTTCGTGCGCAATGTCATGATCGCGATCGGCAATTCAGGCGATGCTGGCCTGATCGACATCGCGCGCACGGGAGCGCATGATGCCTCACATCTGGTGCGCGCCGCCGCGATCTGGGCGCTTTCGCGCTTACTGCCGCGCGCTGATTTTGTCGCGCTGGCTGCGCGTGAAGCCCCGCACGAGCCCGACACTGCCGTCCGCGCCGAGTGGGTTGGCTAGCGCGATTTGGTCTTCTTGGAATCGGTACACCAACTTGTCATTCCCGCGAAGGCGGGAATTCAGAGGGCCTCGCGCGATTGTCCTGGATGGCCGCCTACGCGGGCATGACATTGTGGTGTTTCCATTAATAACGATCATGCTCGAAACACTAAGGCCACGAAGAGAGAGACATTGCGCTCTTCGTGCATTCTTTGTGTCCTTTGTGTTTAGCTGGAGTTAGCGTGCGCCTTTGACATCCAGCGCCTGGATCTCCTGGCGCGCGGCATCGGCGATATCGCTGTCTTTTTTCATCATCACGACCTTGAGGAAGTCGGCGCGCGCGGCTTTGGCATCGCCATTCATCGCGGCGAGCCGGCCACGCTCCAGGATCGCCTCGGCGAAATTGGGCTCGAGGCTGAGTGCGCGGCTGAGATCGGCAGTGGCGCCCCGGCCGTCCCTCGCTTCACGCAATACCCGCGCATGCAAAGTCAGAGCGAGCGCCGTTGGAGAAAGCGCGATCGAGTGATCAAGGTCGGACCGCGCCTCGACACGTTCATTGCGCAATAGATGCGCGCGCGCCCGGTCGCAGTAGTAGAGCGCCAATTTGGCGGCGGTGATCTGCGCATCCGAAGCGCGCCCAATCGCGCTCGTCAGATCGTCGATCGCTTTGTCCGGCTTCTGGGCGATAAGCCATGCATTGCCGGCCTGCGCATAAAGATCCGCGCGCAAGGCACCATCGTAATCGCCCGGTGCGATTGCCAGCGCCTCAAGGCGCGTTGCGGCATCGCCGGGGCGTTGGAGCGCCAAAAGCGCGAGCGCCTCGCAATGCCCGGCGGGGCCGCCGCCGTCTTGCGCTTCCCAGCTTTGCGCGGCTTCAAGCGCGGCCGATGGGTTTTGCGCAACTTGCAGAATGCAGCGTTGATAATGCGCGGCATCGCGGCTCATCTCGGCGCCAAGCGCCGGAGCGGTACCTAATGCGATAAGCGGGAGAACAAAGAGGGCGCGTAAAATCATGCGCGAGAGCATGAGCGCACGGAGCACGGGCTTGCAAGTCTCGCTTCTAGCCGTTCTTGGCCGACTTCGTTGCTTTGCCCTCGGGCGGCAGACCTTGCGCCGCGCGGTGCGCAGCGAGAATCGTGTTATAGGCGTTCACCACTTCGGTCTCGGCGCTCACGCTATCGTTATATTTCTTCACGATGTCAGAATCGCGCGCGTTATCGCCGCTGTCCTTTGCGGCGTTCATCTGCGGATCGAGACACGCACGATAGGCCGCAAGCTGTGCCTGATAGCGCTTCACACGCTTGGCCAGCGCCACCATCTGATCTTCCGTCGCCGTCCGCCCATCGAGCACGATCGCCGGGCGGAACGGCACGACGCATTCCGTCATTGTCGGATCCGGCAGCGCAGGCTCTTCTTTCTTCTTTGCATCTTTGTCGGCAGCGCTCGCCGCGCTGGTGAGGAGTGCGAAAGCGAGAAAGCCGCCGGCCAATTGGCGTTTCCACATCTTGGTGCCCTTTTTGTCTTCGCCCTATCCCTCGGCCATCGCCTGGGTCGCGCACGTCAGACGCTCAAGGTCTTCCGTGGACGATAAGCGGTGGTCGCCCTGCTTGATAAACTCAACCAAGACGCGGCTTGATTCAAGCTGCCTGGCAAGCAAAAGCGATCGCTCGAAAGGGATATCGGGATCGCGCATGCCGTGAAGTATGTGGACCGGACAATTAACCCTGATTGGTCCTCTCAGCAGCAAATGGGCGCGTGCCTCCTCGATCAGCCGCCACGTGATCGGTTGCGGGGAGCCATAGGCGGAAGGACGGTGCCAAACGCCGGTTGCAGCCCAGGCCGCCTGCATCTGGGGAGTTGCCGGCGCGTAGATGAGGTCCTCGGTAAAGTCGGGGGCCGGGGCGATAAGGACGAGCCCGTGAACCCGCTCAGGCCTTGCGAGGGCCAGAAGCAGCGCGATCCAGCCGCCCATTGAGGAGCCGATGAGGATCTGCGGCCCGGTTGTCAGGTGATCCAAGACTGCCAGGGCATCGCCGCGCCACCTGCCGATGGTGCCCGCCGTGAAGTCGCCGGATGAGGCGCCGTGGCCAAAATAGTCGAAGGCGAGGAAGGCGCGGGCCCCGGCCGCCGCCCAATCGGCGAGATAGCTGGCTTTGGTGCCGCTCATGTCCGAGCCGAAGCCGGAGAGCCAGAAAAAGCCCGGGCCCCGGCCTTCGAGCTTGCGATAGGCGAGGCGCTCGCCGCCTGGCCGTTCACGCAAATCCAAATCGTAAATCCCCAGGTCAGGCGCGCTCGATACGCGCGGCATAGCAGCCTCGACGTGCATAATGAGCGTGAAGATAGCTCGTTTCGGACTCGGCGAAAAAGCGCTCAATCACGGCTTCAATGGTTCTTCCCTCCACCACCTCGGCAAGGATCATTTCATGATTGCGGTCGTAGGCCCTGAGCGAGATGAGCCGCCGGCGCAGGGCCGAAGGAACCTCACCGGGGACGGGCGCGGCACGCGCAACGTCTTTTCGCACGAAGATCGGGCCCGCAGCGCGAAATGGCGAGTTGAATGGCAGATGCTCGTAAGGCGCCAAAATGATCTCCTCGCCCGGCAGTGCGTCATCGAGACTGATGCGGCATGGCGCGGTATGTATTTCTTCGACTCGGATGAGCCGCGCGTTGCGCATAGCACGCTCCTCGTCGCTCAGCGTGAAGAGGTCCTGCAACGTGTTTTCCGGCAGCGCTTCGATTTGAAATGTCATTGGGCTCTCCATTCGCTATTCCCGCCGAAGCATGCGTGCGCTAGAGAGCGTGGGCGACCCGATTCTTGCGGCCCTTCATGACATTGACCATTCTTCAAGTGATCCCCGAGCTCGATGCCGGCGGCGCCGAACGCACCACAGTCGATATTGCCGGCGCGATCACCGCGGCCGGCGGCAAAGCGCTGGTGGTCAGCGAGGGCGGGCGGCTTGAAGGCGAGCTTGCTGAGATGGGCGGCGAGCTCATTCGCTTGCCCGTCGGCTCGAAGAATCCGCTGACGATCCTATCGAACGCCGCCAAGCTGGAAAAGATCATCCGCGAACGGAATGTCTCGGTGATTCATGCGCGCTCGCGCGCGCCGGCGTGGAGCGCCTTCTTTGCCGCACGCGCCACGAAGATTCCCTTCGTCACGACCTATCACGGCGCCTACAAGGCGGGCGGCTGGCTCAAGAAGCAATATAATGGCGTGATGGCCGCGGGCGCGATGGTGATCGCCAATTCGGAGTTTACCGGCGATGAGATCGCCAAAGCCTACGGGCTCGAACACGAAGCGCATCGCTATCATCCCACGCGGGACGGATTTCTCCGCCTTCGATAAATCGAAAATCACGCTCGAGCGCGTGCTCGAGATGAAAGCGAGATGGGGCCTTGCCGGCTATCGCGGACAAATCATTCTCTTGCCCGGACGCATGACGCGTTGGAAGGGTCAGCTCGTTTTCATCGAGGCGCTCGGGCAATTGAAGCGTGAAGGCAAGCTCGGCGATGCGATGGCCGTGCTCGCGGGTGATGCGCAGGGCCGCGAAGCCTATGTCGCAGAGGTGAAGCTTGCGATCCAGGGCGCGGAGCTTGGCAACCGGGTAAAGATCGTCGGCCATGAAGCGGATATGCCCGCGGCTTATGCGGCTTCATCGCTTGTCGTCTCGGCTTCGACCGATCCCGAAGCCTTCGGCCGCGTGATGGTCGAGGCTTCAGCCATGGGCGTTCCGGTGATCGCGACCGATCATGGCGGCGCGCGCGAGACGATTATCGCCTCACCGCCCGAGCAGATCACCGGTTGGCTCACCCCGCCCGGCGATGCCGCGGCGCTGGCTGATGCGATCGGCAAAGCCCTTGCGCTCACGCCGCAGGAGCGCTCCGAGATGGGGGAACGCGCGCGCGCCTATGTGCGCCGCCGCTACTCACGCGAGGCTATGTGCCGCGCAACGCTTCAGGTGTATCTTAGAGTCGTCGACGGCCAGGTCTAAGGCCGGCGCGGAGTATGCGTAAAAGCCTTTCTCTAAAAGCTATTTCTTGCTGGAACCCGTCACGGGAGCTTCCCATATGAAAATGAGTGCGCCTTTCGGCGCAGCCTTCGTGCTGTGCGCCGCAGTCTCTACAGCCAATGCATCTCCCGCCGCGTGCTCGCTGCTATCTACGACTTCAAATCGCGGCCGCGGTCGGCACACCGGTCGCCAACGGCACACCATCGACCGACAAGGTTTGTGCTTGGCTGACGCAGAACGCGGAAAATCAATCTGTCAAACAGATCACGCTGCAGCTGCAGGATATCGCCGCCTACAATGGCGGGGAGCAGGTCGCCAAGCTGTCGAGCGCAATTAAGCTCACGCCCGCCAATGCCGGCGGCGACGGCAGCTATTACCTAGCGACCGGCGGTCAAGTCGGCCTCGTCGTCAAGAAGGGCAATGTCTCATTTAAGGTCGCGGTTTATGCCGAGCTTCCGATGGATAAGAAGGAAGCGATGGAGCTGACGCTCGCCAAGGAGATCGTGCCCAAGATCTGACACCCGAGCGTGCGCGTGTGGATAACTCCCGGTGGGGGCACATGCTCTCTCGCCGCTGGCTGTCTTGTGGGCGTGGCCTAAATCACTTACTCCCGTAAAGGCCTGCAAAGCGGAGGAGAAGTGGCAAAGACCCGGCCCGCCAAGCGCACCAAGCGCGTCGAGAAGCCGAAGCCCCGCGCCCGGAAAGCGCCGGCAAAGCCGCCCAAGCGCAAGAAAGCCGGGCCCGCACGCACGCGCCGTTCGAGCTGGCAGATGCAGGAAGCGCGCGCCAATTTGAGCGCGGTGATCGAGGCCGCGATGGCCGGCCGCCCGCAATCGATCACGCGCGCCGGCAAAGAGGCCGTGTTCGTGCTTTCGGCCAAGGATTACAAAATGCTGCTCAAAGCCACGCAATCGGTCGATGAGCTGTTTTTGAATTCGCCCTTGAGCGCGGTATTCGGCAAGGATGGCGTGCCCGAATATCGCGATAAGGAAGCGCTTGGGATTCTCGCGCTATGAGTTGGCTCTTGGATACAAGCGCGGTTTCCGAGCTGGCGCAGCCCAAGCGCAATCCCGGCTTTCAGGCTTGGTGGGACCAGACCAAGAACGCCCAAGGCGAATTGTTCCTCTGCGCGCCGGTGATTGCGGAGATCGAGCGCGGCGCGCGCAATTTCGTCTCGCACAAGCGCCGTATCGTACTCGAATGGCTGCATGCCGAAGTGCTACCGACATTCGCAACGCGCATTCTGCCGTTCGATGTCAATGTCGCGCGCACCTGGGGCGAGATCACTTCTATGATCCCCAAGGATGCCGCGCTTTCGGTGATGGATTTATACATCGCCGCGATCGCGATCCATCACGATCTGACGCTCGTCACGAAGAAGCCGCAGGACATGGCTGCCTTCGAGACTCTCAAAACCCTTTCCCCGTGGAGCTGATGCTTCGCTAACAGGGCTTGACGGCGCCGGCGCGGGCGATTTGAATGTGTGTAAGCCCTGCCGCCCCCGCGGCGGGGTTTTTGTTTGGCGGCGCTAAAGCACTCGATGCATCGAGCTCGTCATCCCGGATGCGATGCAGCATGCAGTGCTGCTTCGCAGATCCGGGATCTTCGAGATCCCGTGTCTGCGTGGCGTCACTTCGTGCCGCGGCGCGCACGGGATGACGTCGAGCGTTGGCCCGCTGCGATGTGCTTTGGATAGCCGCACTTAGCCTCAGGAGATGATGATGGAAAACCCCACAAAGGGGCCGCGTTCGCGCGCGCCCGAAGCCTTGGCTATTGCCGAGTTCGTTGCCGTCAATGACGCCCTCCAATGGGTGAGCGTCCGCGGCCAGGATGAGCGCAACCCAATCCTCTTTTTGATCGGCGGGCCGGGCGCGGGGCTCACGGCATTCACGCCGTTCTTTGCGCCGTGGGAGCGTGATTACACACTGGTGCAATGGGACCAGCCGGGCTCTGCCACGGCGATGTTCAAGAACGGCGGCGCATGCGGGCCGCTGTCGCTTGATGGCTTGGCGCGTGATGGCGTCGCGGTGATCGAACACGTGTTGGCACGAACGGGCGCGCGCAAATTGATCCTGCTTTGCATGTCGGCGGGCACGATGGTCGGGCTCAAGATCGCGAAGGCACGCCCCGATCTTGTCGCGGCTTATGTCGGCAGCGGACAATTCGTAGATTGGCGGCGGCAGGATGCGCTGAGCTACGAGATGATCTTGCGCGCTGCACGCGAGAGCGCGGATACAGCGGCAATCAAAGAGCTCGAAGCGCTTGGTCCGCCGCCTTACAAAGATACATCAAGCGATGCGATCAAATCCAAATATGCCGGCGCGTTGACGTCAGCCGAGCGAGCGGAGTTCGCCGCATTGTCGCCGCAGGTTGCGCAAGTGCTGCAATCACCACCGGCAGACGCAGACTATCTGCCGCCAGACCTGCCGCCACTCGATCCGCGCGCTGCAGCCACCGCCGCTTATGACGAGATGCGCGAGGAGATCGTCCATTTCGATGCACGCCGCGTGGCCACGAAGTTCGAGGTGCCGATGTTCTTCTTTCAAGGCGAGCACGATGCTTTCAGCGTTACCTCCGAGGTCGCGGCCTATGCGAAGGAGATCACCGCTCCCGTAAGCCGCGTCGTGATTGTCGAAGCCGGCGGCCATTCCTGCTTGTTCCTCCGCGAGCGCATTTTGACGCTCTTGAACCAGCATGTGCGGCCACACGTCGGCCCTTAAGCGCCCGTAAAGGCGCGCCAAGCTTGACTTCGCGGGTCCCCGCCGCCATGTCTGACGGCCCAAGCAAATCGTGAGAACGAAAGGCGAAAGACGAGCGATGCCAGAGTCCGGCCATGAACCCCAAGTGAAAGTCACGCTGCCCGACGGCAGCGTAAAGACTTATCCGAAGGGCACGACCGGCACCGACATCGCCAAATCGATCGGCCCAGGGCTCGCCAAGGCCGCCATCGCCATGAAGCTCGACGGCGCGCTGACCGACGTCTTCCAGGCTGTCGACCGCGACGTGAAGCTTCAGTTCATCACCAACAAGGACGAGGCGGATGCGCTCGATCTCATCCGCCATGACGCCGCGCATTTGATGGCGCAGGCGGTGCAAGAGCTTTATCCCGGCACGCAGGTGACCATCGGCCCGGTGATCGAAGACGGCTTTTTCTATGACTTCGCGCGCAGTGAGCCCTTCAAGGAAGAGGATCTCGCGAAGATCGAAAAGCGCATGAAGGAGATCGTCGACGAAGCGCGCCCAACGCATATGGAAGTCTGGCCGCGCGATAAAGCGATCAAGCATTTCGAGGGTCTGGGCGAGCAATACAAAGCCGAGATCATCAAGGATCTGCCTGAGAACGAGCCGATCAAGATCTATTTCCATGGCCCATGGCACGATCTCTGCCGCGGCCCGCATCTTCCGTCCACGAAGCAAATCGGCAAAGCGTTCAAATTGCTCAAAGTGGCAGGCGCCTATTGGCGCGGCGATTCGAACAATCCGCAACTGCAGCGCATTTACGGCACGGCCTGGCGCACCGAGGACGAGCTGAAAGCTTATCTGCATCGCCTGGAAGAAGCGGAAAAGCGTGATCATCGCCGCATCGGCAAGGAATTGGAGCTGTTCCATTTCTCAGCTGATGTCGGGCCCGGCCTGCCGTTGTGGCTGCCCAAAGGCACGGTGCTGCGCGAGGAGCTTGAGTTTCTTGCGCAACAAGAGGAGCGGCGCGAAGGCTACAACCGCGTGGCGACGCCGCACATCACCAAGGAAGCGCTCTATTATCGCTCACGGCATCTGCCTTACTACAAGGAAGATATGTATGCGCCGATGGATATCGACGGCGAGAATTACTATCTGAAGCCGATGAACTGCCCGCATCACCACGAGATCTATAATGCGGGCAAGCATTCCTATCGCGAGCTGCCGCTGCGTATCGCGGAATATGGCCAGGTCTATCGCTATGAAGCCTCGGGCGGGCTCTCGGGCCTGATGCGTGTGCGCGGCTTCGATCAAAACGATGCGCACATTTATTGCCGCTACGATCAGGCGAAGGAGGAGTTTCTGCGCGTGATGCATATGCATGCGCGCTACTACAAGCTCTTCGGCATCACCGATTTCTATATGCGCTATTCGCTGCCCGATATGGAAAACATCGCCAAATATGTCGATGCGCCGGAGAAGTGGCTCGCCGCCATGGCGATCATCAAAGAGGCGATGGACGAATCCGGTTATCCGTATAAGGAGGTTCCGGGTGAGGCGGCATTTTATGGACCGAAGGTCGATTTCATGATCAAGTCGGTGATCGGTACCGAATATGCGATCTCGACCAATCAGCTCGATTTTCTCGCAACCGAGACATTCGATCTCAAATACACAGGCGAGGACGGCAAGGATCACCCCGTTTATGTCATCCACCGCGCGCCGCTCGGCAGCCACGAGCGCTTCGTTGCGTTCCTGATCGAGCATTATGCCGGCGCGTTCCCGGTGTGGCTGGCGCCCGTGCAAGCGCGCCTGATCCCGATCACCGACCGCGCTTATGACTATGCGCAGAAAATCAAGGACCGTTTGTTCGCCGAGCCGGTGACCAACGGCACAGGCGGCTTGCGCGTCGATGTCGATTTCTCCGCCGAGCGCATGCAGAAAAAGATCAGAGAAGCGCAGCTTCAGAAGATCCCGTACATGCTGGTTTGCGGTGACAAGGAAGTCGAGGCCGGCACGGTCGCGGTGCGTCTGCGCTCGGGCAAGGATCTAGGCGCCATGCCGCTCGAGCAATTTATCGAGCGTATCAAGCGCGAATCCGAATCCCGCGCTGATACCGTAGAAGCTTAAGCGGTCGGGTCGGGACGCACCCAGCGCCAGCGTTGCGAGTTCTGCATGGCGATGAAGCCGATCACGAGCGCGGCAATCGCCAGCGCAAGCCCGGCCGGATTGCGCGAAAGCAGAAACCAGGCGAGCCCGCCGACAAGCGCAATCGCGACAGGTATCTTGAGGACGTCGAAGAGAAACCCGCCGGCGCCGGTCTGAACCTTCTTCCAGATCGCGCCGCAATGCGTGCAGACGATCGCGCCGGGCGGTACAGCGCCGCCGCAGAAGCTGCAAACCCCATTATGGCTCTTCATAACAGCGCCCCGCCGCGCCGCCTTCCTATGTAAGATGGCGGTCGGATCAAAGGCTGCGGCATGCACGGTGCTTTCGCAAGCGCTCTGCGCTTCGGCCAACGCACCGGAGATATGAGCTTTCTCCTGTTATTTCGCAGTCCTGCTCTTGGCGTCGTTGGTCCTCTTGCGCTTCGGCTTGCCGGCGTGGGTGGGCGTGTGGCTCGGCGGGTCCGATGTTCCCATGCTTTCGCGCGCCGCCTCGTCGAGCTTTTCGTCCTCGGTCAGAATTTCGCCGGTCTTGGGCTCGAGGGGCGCATCCGGCCGCGTGCGGTGGATCGCATGCTCGCGCGGTGCGCCGCTTTGGCCGCTCTGATCCTTGCGCTCGGCCATATCAATCTCCGTTACGAACACATCCTTTTAAGGAAAACCCTTAAGGCGCTCGCCCGGTTCCGCTATGCTGCACGCCAAAATCTTCAATTCGGGGAGTGAAACATGCCGCCGCAAAAGCAGATCCGCCGTATTGCCACCGAAGAAGCGTTTTCGATTCCCGAGGTTGCCGAGGAGCTGCGCAAAGTGGCGCGTGCGCCCGGAACCTCGCTCGATTTGAAGCTTGTGCGCGCAATCTACGACGCCAAGGATGAGGACAGTCCAATAGCGAGCCGGCGTGCGATGCTGCTTGATTGGGAGCAGCGCCTTAAAGACATGGACGATAACGGCGTCTCGGTGCATTTGCTTTCGCTCACCGCGCCGGGCGTGCAAATGTTCGATGCCGATACGGCAATCGAGCTGGCGGCGCTAACGAATGACCGGCTCGCTGAAGTCATCGCGCGCGACCCGACGCGCTTTGCCGGGCTCGGCGCCGTTGCTCCGCAATCGCCAAAGCGCGCAGCCAAAGAGATGGAACGCGCCATCAACAAGCTCAAGCTCAACGGCTTTGTCATCAACTCGCATACCAATGGCGAATATCTCGACGATCCCAAATTCTGGCCGATCCTCGAGGCGGCCGAAGCGCTCGATGCCTGCATCTATATTCATCCGCGCGCGCTGCCCGAGGCGGCCGACCGCGCGATGCGATATTACGGCATGGATTCAGCGCTCTGGGGCTATGGTGTCGAGGTCGGCACGCATGCGGTGCGCATGCTTTGTGCCGGTGTGTTCGACAGATTCCCCAAGCTCAAGATTTGCTTGGGCCATATGGGCGAGGCGATTTATTTCTGGCAGTGGCGCATCGACTATATGAACGCGCTCCGCCAGCGCATTGGCGAGTTGCCCAAGCTCAAGCTGGAGAAGCCGAGCGCCTATATCAAGCGCAATATCGTGATCACGACGAGCGGTGTTGAGGATGATCTGGCGCTTGATTATTCGATCAAGGCGATCGGTGAAGATAATGTGCTGTGGGCAATCGATTATCCCTATCAGCCGTCGGCGCCCGCGGTGAAGTGGATGGATGCCGCGCCGATTCCGGAATCCGTGCGCGAGAAGATCTATCACGGCAATGCCGAGCGGGTTTTCCACATAAAACCGGCCGGCGCCAACGACTGATCCCTTCAGTTGTCATGGCCGGGCAATTGTCCCGGCCATCCATCTTTAGACAAACGCCGGTGCTTGCTGATCAATGGATGGCCGCCACTGAGCCCGCACTCGGGCCGCGCTTCGCGCGGACCCGGGTGGGGCGGCCATGACGATGAAGAGTATCTGTAGATCTTCAATCAAGCCGCGGCGCTTGAGGGAAGCGAATCCGCAGCCGCGGCTTCGAGTTCTTGAACGACGCTCGAGTTTTCGGCTTCCTCGGCCACCGCTTCGCCAAGTCGCTTGGCCGCCTCGCGGAACGAGGGCCCGGTGAGAATACGGGCGCATGCCGCGCGAATGTCTTCGATCGATGCGCCTGGCATCAGCGAAAGCCCTGCGCCGCGATAGGCAACGCGTGCGGCGCTATCATTCTGATCGCGGCCGTGCGGGATGACGAGCTGCGGCACGCGATTGGCAAGTGAGCGGATCACGGTGCCGTGCCCGCCATGGTTTACCACCAGCGAAGCCTCGCGCATCACCGCGGCATGCGGCGCGCTCTCGACAACCACCGTGTTCGCTGCTGGCTTGAGCGCCTCACGTTCAATCGATCCGCCGAGCGTGACGAGCACGCGGGCATCGAGCGACGCCAAAGCGTCGATGACGTTCTGCAGCACGCGGGCATGATTTTGAAACGTGGTCGAAAAGCCGACGAGCACGAGCGGGCGCTCATCTGTGTCCGGCCAGGGCGACTGCCATTCTTTTGCCCAAGCGGGATCGCCGATTTGCGGGCCGACATAACGGAAGCGGCCCGGCAGCGTTTCGGGCGCAAAATCGAAGGCGCGCGCGGTCGCCGCGAGCTCAACGCAGGCGGCATTTCGCTGCTCGAACAGGTGCGCAAGCGGAGGAAGACCGAGCGCTGCACGTGCATCATTGAATGTCGCAAGATCGCTATCGAACAGTCCTTCGACCGCCTTGGCAATCTCGGCATGCATTGCGCGCTCTTCGTCATTACGCGCGGGCGTAAGGCCCGGGCCTATCGGTGGGATCCCCTCCACCGGCAAGATGGGAAACCCGGGCGATAGAATTGCGGCGCGTTGTCCAACGGCTTCGCAGCCCGTCAGCACGCCGATCACAAGCTCGAACGTGACGACGAGGTCGGCGCGCTCGCGCTTCAATTCGTCGATCGTGTCTTGCGCATAAGCGAGCGCGGGGCCGCACATCACGTCGCTAACGACGCTCTTCATCCCCTCTTCGGGTGTTGCGCGCGCCCAATCGCGCAAGATCTCGCTTACGGGGGTGCGGTCTTTGCGGTTTGGTGCTCGGGCCCAGGAAATGAAGCGCGCGCCGGCGGCTTCGGCCGATCTGCGATTGCATTCATCGCTCATCACGCGCACATGATGACCGCGCGCCGTCAGCTTACGGACGACCTGGAGCATGGGCGTGATGTTGCCGCCGCCTTCAAGGTTGGTGAAAAGAAAGCTCAGTTGCTTGCTCATGCCGCATCCCCTTTCCGTTTGGTTCCGGACGCTTCCAAGAGCGCCGATTTGATGAGCCGTTTCATGATTGTTTTGGTCTGGGCAATGCTGCGGCCCATGTCGCGGCGCAGAAGCTTCCAGGTGTAGACGTCGGTTGAGATCACGAGCGCATCGAGCGCGGCTTTGCGCGCTTGGGTGTCGAGCTTGGCAAGCGCCTCGCTTAGAACGCTCTCGATCCATCCGCGATGCTCTCGACGGCCAAGATCGGTGAACACCTTGACGGAGGGCTGGCGTTGCTCGAGCGCGAGCAAGCGAATGACCGCATCGCCCGTCACCTCGTAGTCGGCGATGAGATTGTCGATCATGCGCTCGAGATCGCCTTGGGGCGTCTCGCGCTGCATGACAATCCGGTTGCACAATGTCTCGATCGAATCCGCCAGCAACCCGTCCTTGCCGCCGAACCGGCGCGCGATGGTTTGCACCGTCGTGCCTGCGTCCGCCGCGACCTGGTCGAGCGTGATCTCGTCGAACCAGCCGTCCATCAGCCGTGCCAAGAACGCATCGACGATGCGCTGGCCCAGCGCTTCGGCAGCTTCGGCACGGGCGCCGAGATTGTAGGCGCGAGGCTTCTGTTTGGCGGCTCTCAATTTCATTTGAGTATAACTAACATGAAATTGGAGATGCGCAAGAGGCCCCCGAAAATTTTGCGCCGGGCGGAGCGCAGCGATGCCGCCCCGTGTCTTCTTGAGATCAAAAAGTGGGTGTGAAGGGGCGAATTTCGGCCGGATTCGGCCCGTTCCGTCGCCGATTGGGCTTGCGAAACCCCCGCCCCTCTCACATGTTAATGGTGTCGCTGGGTGCAACCGGACCTTAAGACATAGGGGCCTTAAGCTCTGGCGATCACAAAAGTCCTCATGAAGGAGGCGCAAGGTTCCGAGCTATGAAGTCATGGTGATCTTCTCCGGCCCGTCTTGCTCCCTCCAATGAGGCCGGAAGAGGAGGATGACACATAGCTCGTAGACCGATGCCGATGCAGCGGGAAACCAAAGAGGGACCGCGCATCAACGAAGACATAAACACTCCTGAAGTGTTTTTGATCGACGCCGATGGCCACAGCCACGGCACGACCGCAATTGCAGAAGCGCTGGCGCAGGCCGAGCAAGTCGGCCTTGATCTCGTTGAGATCAATCCCAACGGCAATCCGCCGGTCGTCAAGATTCTCGATTACGGCAAATACAAATATCAAGCGCAGAAGAAGGCCGCCGAGGCCAAGAAACGCCAGAAGGTGGTGGAGATCAAAGAGATCAAGCTCCGCCCGAACATCGACACGCATGACTATGAGGTCAAGGCGAGGGCGATGCGGGGCTTCTTTGAGGAGGGCGACAAGGTCAAGGTGACTTTGCGCTTCCGCGGCCGCGAGCTGGCGCATACCGAAATCGGCGTTGAGCTTCTGAACCGGGTTCAGAGCGATTTCGAAGGCGTCGCCAAGGTCGAGCAATGGCCGAAAATGGAAGGCCGGCAGATGGTCATGGTGATGGCGCCCAGATAGGGGCCTCACGCGGGGCCAATGCCAGGGGTAGGCGCAAAATCCCAATACGAATATTGGGATTTTGCCTTCAAGATCAGCGGCTTGACGAATCAATAGCTCGGGCTGGGAACCACTTTGCCGACGGCCGAGCCGAGATCCTGGGCCGGGCCGAGCGGGTTAACCGTCGTCGTGATGGTGTGGATATTGGGCTCGCCTGACCACAGCTTGTAGACGACGACGCCATCGAGCAGCACGAAGATCGTGCTGGCCTGCCAGCCTTTGGTCTCGGAGCGGCGGCGGAAATTGAAGAAATCGAGAAAGATGCTGCCAGTGCGCGCGGTGTCGCTCACTTTGGGGGCCACGAGGTAGCCGATGCAGCGGTTCTGCGCGGCAACGCAGGTTTGCACGCTGGTCGGCACAGTCGAGAAAGGCATGTCCTGGCGCGGCAGGAACGCCTGAACGATATCGAGATAGGTGACCTGCTGGATATTGGCGGACCTGTCGGGGTCGAACCCGAGGGCCTTGAGGTCGGCAATGGTCGTCTGGTTGACCACCACCTTGTCGTAGCCGGAACGGGTCTGATCGAAGGTCTTGAAGGAGGTGATCGCGAGCTCGTGCTTCTGGGGCAGGATGTGGGCCGTGCACGCGCCAAGGCCTAGCATCGCGCCGACCGTAAGCACACAGGCTTTGGCCCGACGCCCAATATGGCTCGTTGTCATTCTTAGGCTCCCCAAAGCCATCCCCAGCGGCCAATTGTTAACCTTCGTCCCCTATTTCCGCAAGACTGGCTTGCGTTCAGTGGGGCTTTGGCTATAACTCGCGGCCTTCAAGGCCAGCCATTATCCAGAGGCCTGTCGTCGGGTCGGCGTGACGCGAGCAAGAGCGAGCGGCAGCTCCCGCGCAAGGAGAGTTTGAAGTGCCTAAACTGAAAACGAAGAGCGGGGTCAAGAAGCGCTTCAAGGTCACCGGCACAGGCAAGGTGAAAGTGACCCAGGCCGGCAAGCGGCACCGCCTCATCAGCAATTCGGGCAAGAAAACGCGCCACTTGCGCGGCACCAAGGTGATGGCCGACATGGACGCCAAGACGGTCAAGAAATGGGCGCCCTACGGGCTGGGCTAGGACACGAAGGTAGAAACCCATGTCACGTGTGAAACGGGGCGTTACGTCTCGCGCCCGCCACAAGAAAGTTCTCAAGGGCACGAAGGGTCATTACGGCGCCCGTTCGCGGCTCATCAAGACTGCGCGTCAATCCCTCGAAAAAGCCGGGCAATACGCCTTTCGGGACCGCCGCGCACGCAAGCGGAATTTTCGCTCGCTTTGGATTCAGCGCATCAATGCGGCCGTTCGGATGCACGGGCTGACCTATGGCCGATTTATCAACGGCCTCGATCTCGCCGGCATCGAGGTTGATCGGAAGGTTCTGTCCGACATCGCGATCCGCGAGCCCGAGGCCTTCAAGGCCCTGGTCGACAAGGCAGCCGCCGCGCTCGCCTGAGGCATCGGATCTCACTCCACTCATTGTCATGGCCCGACGCTTGACCGGGCCATCCAGAGCCGTCACAGAGCGATGCCCTGCTGCTCGCTGGATGCCTGCGTCGCGCGCGGCATGACGATCTCAATTGAGTTGGTGAAGGCATGTCGGATCTTGAAAAACTGGAATGCGAGTTTCTCGATGGCCGCTCGCCGCTGCCGCAAGAGCGAGGCAGCGCTCGAAGAGGTGCGCATCGCCGCGCTCGGCAAGAAGGGCAGGGTCAGCGAGCTTCTGAAGACGCTCGGCCAGATGGCGCCGGAGGAGCGCAAAGGGCGCGGTGCCGCAAATCAATGCAGCTGAAAGATCGCGTCGACCGAAGCGATCGCGGCGCGCAAAGCCGCACTTGAGCAAGCGGCGCTCGAAGCGCGGCTCGGGGCCGAGCGCATCGACGTGACTTTGCCGCCAATGCCCGAGCCCGAGGGGCGCATTCATCCCTTGAGCCAGGTGATGGATGAGATTGTCGAAATTTTCGGCGCGATGGGCTTCAAGGTTGCCGAAGGGCCAGACATCGAGACCGACGAGCGCAACTTCACGGCGCTCAATATCCCGCCCGAGCATCCGGCGCGGCAAATGCACGACACATTCTATTTCCCGGAAAGGGCCGATGGCTCGCGCCTGTTGCTGCGCACGCATACGAGCCCCGTGCAAGTGCGCACGATGCTGTCGCAAAAGCCGCCGATCCGCATCATCGCGCCCGGCCGTGTCTATCGCTGCGACAGCGATCAAACCCACACGCCGCAATTCCATCAGATCGAGGCGCTGGTCATCGACGAAGAGACCCATATGGGCCATCTCAAATGGTGCGTTGAAGAATTCTGCCGCGCCTTCTTCGAGGTGAAGGATGTGAAGATGCGCTTCCGCCCATCGCACTTTCCCTTCACCGAGCCTTCGGCCGAGGTCGACATTCAATGCGACCGCTCGGGCGGCGAGATCAAGTTCGGCCAGGGCGAGGACTGGCTCGAGATTCTTGGCTCCGGCGTCGTGCATCCGAATGTCCTGCGCAATTGCGGCATCGACCCTGAAAAATATCAGGGCTTTGCGTTCGGCATGGGCTCGACCGGCTCGCGATGCTCAAATACGGCATCCCGGATTTGCGCGCGTTCTTCGAGGCCGATCTGCGCTGGCTCAGGCATTACGGCTTTTCGGTGCTCGATGTGCCGACGCTCTCCGCTGGCCTTTCGTCGTGAGGAGCGTGAGATGAAGTTCACGCTTTCCTGGCTGAAGGATCATTTGGAGACGAGCGCTTCAGCAGCCGAGATCGCCGAAAAGCTGACGGCGATCGGGCTTGAGGTCGAAGACGTCAAAGATCCTTCCAAGGCTCTCACGCCGTTCAAGATCGCTTATGTCATCGAAGCGGTGCAGCACCCGAACGCCGATAAGCTGCGCGTCTTGAAGGTCGATACCGGCGCTGGCATTGTACAGGTCGTCTGCGGCGCGCCCAATGCGCGGGCCGGCATGAAGGGCGTCTTTGCGCCGGCCGGCACCTATGTTCCGGGCACGGATCTTCTCCTCAAACCGACAAAGATCAGAGGCGTTGAGTTCCAACGGCATGATGTGCTCGGCGCGCGAGCTGATGCTCGGCGATGACCATGACGGCATCATCGATCTGCCCGCCGATGCCAAGGTCGGGGCGCCTGCGCTTTCGGTGCTCGAAATCGATCCGGTGTTCGATGTTTCGATCACGCCCAACCGGCCGGATTGTCTTGGCGTTTACGGTATTGCCCGCGATCTTGCCGCCGCCGGAGTCGGGACGCTCAAGCACACGGACGCACGCGCAAGGCGTGCCTGCCATCAAAGGCGATGATCCGTGCCCAATCCCAATTGGGCTTGAATTCGCGCCCGGTACGGAAAGCGCGTGCCCCGTGTTCGCCGGGCGCCTCGTGCGCAAGGTGAAGAACGGGCCAAGCTCCGCATGGCTGCAGCAGCGGCTGAAAGCGATCGGCCTCAGGCCCATCTCCGTGTTGGTCGACATCACCAATTACATTTCGTTCGACCGCGGCCGCCCGCTTCACGTCTATGACGCCGAAGAAGCTCCGTTCACGGATTTTCGCGCGGCTTGGGCGTGCCGGCGAAGAGCTCGTAGCGCTCGATGGTAAGACCTACAAGATCACGGGCGAAATGTGCGTGATTGCCGATGACGGCGGCGCGATCGGCCTTGGCGGCGTCATGGGCGGCGAGGGCACCGGCTGCACTGAAGAAACGACCGAGGTTTTGATCGAAAGCGCCTATTTCGATCCGCTCCGAACGGCGCAAACCGGCAGAGCGCTCGGTATTGAATCTGACGCGCGTTACCGTTTCGAGCGCGGGGTTGATCCGGCCTTTGTCGACCCCGGGCTCGATCTCGCGACCAAGATGATCTTGGATCTGTGCGGCGGCGAGCCGAGCCAATCGATGCGTTGCTGGTCGCGCCACCGCTCGACCGTTTGCGCGCTCGATTTCAATCCGGCCGAGATCAAGCGCCTCACCGGCGTTGAGCTGCCGCTCGGCGAAACGACGCGCATCCTCACGGCGCTCGGCTTCGAGCCCAAAGCGAGTGGCGCAAAGCTCGCGCTCAAAGCGCCGACCTGGCGGCCCGATATCGATGGCAATGCCGATATCGTCGAGGAAGTTGTGCGCATTCACGGCCTCGACAAAGTGCCATCAACGCCGATGTCGCGCCCGCCGGCGTCTGCTGGTGCGATCCTCACGCCACTGCAGACAGCGCTTGCGCATCACACGCCGGGCGTTGGCGGCGCGCGGGCTTGCCGAAGCCGTCACCTGGTCGTTCATATCGCGTGCCCATGCGGAGCTTTTCGGCGGCGCCAACGCATCGCTCGTGCTCGCCAACCCGATCTCGAGCGAGATGGATACGATGCGCCCGAGCCTGCTTGCGGGCTTGCTTGCATCTGCACAGCGCAATGCAGATCGGGGTCTTGCGCCCGTCTTGCTTTATCGAGGTCGGCCAGCAATTCCGCGGCGATGAGGCGGCCGATGAAAGCTTCGTCGGCCGCGCTTGTCCGCAAAGGCCCTGCGCCGCGCCATTGGCAGAAGCCGGCGCGCATCGATAGCGCGTTCGATGCCAAAGCCGATGCGCTGGCGCTGCTCGCAAGCCTCGGCGCCCCGCGCGATCTTCAGACCACGGATGATGCGCCGCCCTGGTATCATCCTGGTCGCTCGGGCACTTTGCGCTTGGGTCCGAAAGTCGTGCTCGCGCATTTCGGCGAGCTTCATCCGCGCGTGCTCAAAGCCTTCAATATTGATGGGCCGGTCGCGGCGGCGGAGATTTTTGTCGAGAATTTGCCGGAGGTCAAAGCAAAGCCGACCAAGGCACGCGGCCCCCTCAACGCATCCGATTTGATGGCGGTCAAGCGCGACTTTGCATTTCTTGTCGATGCAAGCGCAAAAGCGGGCGAGATGGTGCGCGCGGCGAAAAATGTCGACAAGGCGCTTATCACCGATGTTTCGGTGTTCGACGTCTATGAAGGCGAGCGCATCGAAGCCGGCAAGAAATCAATCGCGATCGAAGTCACGCTTCAACCAAAGGATAGGACGCTCACCGAAGAGGAGATCGATGCGGTGAGCCGCAAGATTGTTGGCGCCGTGGAGAAAGTATCGGGTGGCATGCTGAGAAGCTGACGAACTTGTTATCGCTGTCACGCCGGCGCGCGATAACCCCAAGTGGATCAACCACCGCGTGCATCCAACGCACCTGCCTAGCCCTCAAGCTATTGGCCGTTTTAGGGTATTTACCGCTTTGCGGACGAGAACAAATTAAGAAGCATTAGCCTTAATCCTCTGTTTCGAGTTGCCGCGCTAGTTTGTGAACGGCGGGGCCTTGCAAGCATGCCCAGTGGTTTTGCAAACTCCGCCCAACAGAAGAAGAAAGTGAACCATCTCTACCGGCCTGCAACGGGCCGCACATCACCCTCGTAGAGCTGGGCCTTCAGGGTAATTGTTGTGGGTTTGTCGAGTGGCGGTTCTCGAGCCAACCATTCTGTCTGGCATTACGCGCCGGTCCGCGTTCTTACGGTTGTGGACGCTTGGATTGGTCGGCGCTGCGATCACCGCGGCCGAGCCATTGCCGGCAAATCTCATCGCTGGCTCGCATGTCTCCGAGCTTGCCTTTCGCTCGTTCACGTTTCTCAACACCGGATTGATGCTTGCGGCGATGATCGCGCTCGGCACGGTGGCGGCGCGCGAAGTCGGGCTTTACTCAGTCTTCGCGCCTCAATTGCCGACAGCCATGCGCTCGCGGCGCAACGCGGTGCACTGGGCCCAGGCAGCCATCATTGCCGGCATCGTGATCACGCTTGCACAGTTCGCCTTCGATCTCGGGTTCTGGCGTATCGTGCCGCACAATCAGCTGTTGGCGCTGCGCCATGCCGCGCAGCTCTCGGCGGCCAGCCCGCTCTCGCGCCTGCTGTTTCAGGCCTTGACCGACGAGCTTATGCTGCGCTGGGGCTTGATGTCGGGCGTGCTATGGGTGCTTGCGCTTCTATTTCATCAAAAATCGAAGCCGCGTGTGGCACTTGTCTGGACGGCGATCATCATTGTGAGCATCTTGTCGGCGCTTGGCGAGGCACCTGCGCTCATCAACATGCTCACCATCGATCCGGCGAGCGTGATCATCTTGCGCACCACCATTGTCTCGGCAGCGGCCGGCATCGCTTATGGCTGGCTCTATTGGAAGCACGGGCTTGAAGCTGCCATTGCTGCGCATATGCTCGCGACAGCCGGCCTCATCGCGCTTGAAGGTTCGGCGCTGCTTTAGCGCCGCTCATCCTTCAACAGGCTCAGGATGACGAAACACAGGGTCCCGTCATGGTGAGCTTGTCGAACCATCGAGATTCGAAACGCCGCTCAAGCAATCCCTTCGATCTCGGCAAGCCGGCCGGCAGCGCGGATGAAGCCCACCGATTCAGGATCTTCCTTGGCTCTGCGCTGATAGATGCCGCGCGCCGCCGAGATCAGCGTGCCGCCCCGGCCCAAAAGCTCGTCGCCGAAAGTGATCATGCGCAAATTCGGCCACGCGATTGGCCGCACGCGTTGCACTTGGTGCGCGATATCTTCGGCGGAAACCTCGGGCTTGGCCTGCGCAAGCAGAAGCATCATCGATGCGGTCGAGCGTGAGACACCCATATGGCAATGCACCAGCAAATGCGTGGGCTGAGGATCGTCATCCAGCGATCGCCCGAACCTCAGAAGCTGCTCAACATCGTGCGGCTGCGGCGCCTGATAGCCCGGCAGCTCCTCGATGATATCATCAAAATGCATTTCCAATCTGTGATGCGGATCGAAGGCGAAGAACGCCTCGGGTTCCGGCTCTTTGGGATCGAGGATGGACAGAACGTGGCTTACGCCGGCGCGCGAAAACCGATCAAGCTCTGATATGCCGCAAATCGTCAGCTTGAAGGGAACCACGTTCTTGTCCTTTCCGCCCGTGACGCTTATTGCGCCGGTTTCTGGAACTTTAAGATGAACTGATCGGTCTTACCTCTGATCGATGGATCAAACACGATCTTGTCGTGTGGGTCATTCGGGTTGCGCAAGACATTGTCTTCGCCGATCAGCTTGAAGCCTGCGGCTTCCACTTCGCTCTTCACGCTCAATTCTTCGATCCTGTGCAGCGTCGAAACAACGCTCGTTCCTGCGCCCTTCGCTGCCGCGTGATCGAGCACGATATAGATGCCGCCCGGCTTCAAGGCATCGAACACATCCTTGTTGAATTTGGCGATGTCGACGCCAAAGCGCGGATTGTGGAAGTCGTGATAGTTCTGCGATGTCCACGCAAGATCGACTTGCTCCGGCACTTTGAAGTTGTCGAACGGCGCGCTGATCACGGTGACATTGCCGTAAGTCGCGGCCATCGCCTTGATCGGATCGGCGCGCCCCATGGCATCCGGCGGCGGCTTCGCGCCCGGCGGCGGCGCCGGAACAAGCTCGTAAAGCTTTCCGCTCGGGCCGATCGACTTGGCGAAGACGCGCAGGAAATAGCCGCCGCCCGGCATGATTTCCAAGACTTTCTCGCCCGGCTTGACGCCTGCGAACACCATCATATCCGCCGGCTTGCGATCGGCATCGCGCGCTTTGTCGGCAGCGGGCCGGGCCGAGTCGGCAACAGCTGCTGCAATATAGTCAGGTACTTTTGCGCTCGATGAGGCCGTGTCGGCAGCAAGCGCCGCGCCCGTGAAAGCAAGGCTCGCGGCGGCGGCTAGAAGGATTTGCTTCAGCATTTTCCGTTTCCCCTCAGTTATTGCCGCGCGTTCTAACGCAGCGTGGCAGATGATTGATACAGGCTTATTTCGCTCTCATCCAAGATTGTCGCGGCGATTTGATGGCGGCCCCAATGCGCCGGCTTCGCACAAACTCGTCAATTGCCGCCCGCGGTGAAAGAAGGAGGATGGCAATTCCTTCGCGAGGCGATAAGCTCGCCGGGGTTCAATTCCGCCGGAGGGGGAAGGTAATGGTACTCAGATTTAAGGGCCAAGCTGCGGCCCGCCCAAAGCGCATGCAGGTGAAGCCCGCCCGCTTGCTCAACAAGAGCGACGAGGCCTGCCCGGATTGCCACGGCACCGGGAAGATTCAGGGTCATCCTTGCGACAAGTGCCACGGCACTGGACATATCTCGCACTGAGCCGAGCCTAAGACGTTGATCTCCAAGGCCGCTTGGCGCCGCCAAGGGGCCTTTTCATTGCCGATGTTTGGCAGAATTTGCGTCTTACTTGTCATTTCCGACAGAGCTCCGCTCGGCTAGCTTGCTCCGGCCAATGGAGGAGCGAAAGATGCCAGGCCAGCCAGCACAAGCACGCAAGGTCATGGTGCTCGCTTACGACGATGCCAACATCCTTGATGTCGTCGGGCCGATCGCGTTTCTCACGTCGGCTGGCCGGCCTTCCGGAGGTGCGGGATATGAGGTCGAGCTGATTGCGGTCCGGCCCGGGCCATTCCACACCTTCCCCATACGAGGTGTCGTCCAAGCAAGTACATACTTGTGTCGGCAGCGACATGTGCATCAACTTTTTCAAACACTCGCCGGGCGCAAAGCGCAGCCGCAAGTCGCACGGGCGCCACCCAATCATTAAGGCGCCATGCAATTGCAGCAAGGAAGAATGGAGAAGCAGGCGGACTCTGAATGGCAGGAGCGATGCTTCGCGTAAATGCCCGTCGTAGTGAAAGAGGAATACCCACGCGATGCTTGGCTCTCGCTCAAGCCATTCGAGGTCACGGTCGCCGCGTGACGACGCATTGGGGCTATATCGAAAGCTCCGTGAACGGAAAGAAGCGGCCGAGGTCCTGGAGAATGCGCGCTTTGTGCGCGACGGCAATATCTCACTCCGCTGGTGTCTCTGCCGGCATCGACATGGCGCTTTGGGTTCTCGGGCAAATGACGAGCCCGGCCTTCGCGCGCAAAGTCCAACGCGCGATGGAATACGACCCCGCGCGCCTTACACCGCTGAAGTTTGAGGCGTGATTCAAGGCTGAAAACGGGTTAAGCGACGGGGCCACGATAGCCGCTTGCCTCCTGACGCACCACCGGAGCATATTCCCTTGAAGCAACCATGGGCCAGCGGCTCAGGAGGTTTGAGATGGAACTTCACGAAAGAGTCGAGCTTCGTCGCAATCAGCTGGAGAGGGGATTCGACATTGGAGCTTCTATCGGAAGATCGCGCTCGCTGTGTTGCAATGCTTGCATCATTCTTGCGGCCATTTGCCGATCTTTCCTGGTTTATGAGGGGCGTAGGTAAGCCGCCGTTTATCAGCGCCCCCTAGCACCGTTGCTGGACGAAATCCATCGGACTTCACTTAGGCGGCGGCTTTGGCGAGGCGGCCATAGAATGTCTCGCCGGACTTCGCCATCGCGTTGAGCAGTTTCGTCGGCTTGAAGCGCTCGCCATATTTCTTCTGCAAAGCCTTCAGTCCACTGACGAATGCATCGGCGCCCATTGAATCGATCATCGACAGCGGCCCGCCGGTGAACGGCGCAAAGCCCCAGCCAAGTATCGCGCCGACATCGCCATCGCGCGGATCGGTGATGACGCCTTCCTCGAAGCAGAGCGCCGCCTCACGCGCTTGGATGAACAAAAAGCGCTGCCGCAATTCCTTCCAGTCGATGTCCTTGTTCCATTTTTTGTGCTCGTAATTGTAAAGCTCGGGCCAGAGGCGCGTGCGACGCCCGCCCGGCGCGTCATAATCGTAAAAGCCTTTGCCGGGGCCTCTGCCGCCGCGGCCATTGGCTTCGGCCACAAACGAATAAAGCTTCTCGGCTTCATCGTTCACATCCGCTTTATCGCCGAGATCCTCCTTGGCCTGGCGGATGATATGCAGCGGCGTTCCGAGCCCGACCGAATCGATCACTTCGAGCGGCCCCATCGGCATACCGCTCATCCGCCCGGCATTTTCGATCAGCGCGGGATAGATGTTCTCCGCGATCATCAGCGCGCCTTCATTGGTGTAGGTCGAGAAGCAGCGCGAGGTGTAGAAGCCGCGCGATGTCGTTCACCACGATCGGCGTTTTGCGGATTTGCCGGACATAATCCATCGCATGCGCGAGCGCCTCATCCGAAGTTTTCTTGCCGCGGATGATCTCGACAAGCCCCATGCGCTCGACCGGCGAGAAGAAATGAATGCCGATGAAATTGTCCGGCCGCGTCGAAGCTTGGGCGAGGCTGGTGATCGGCAAAGTCGATGTGTTGGTGCCGAAGAAGGCGCTATCCGATAATTCGGAATCGGCTTTCTTCGTGGCGTCGCCTTTCACTTTGCGGTCTTCGAACACTGCTTCGATGACGAAGTCGCAGCCTTTGAGCTCGTCGTAATTGGGTGTTGGGTGAATATGCGCGAGCATCTCGGTCTTTTTCTCTTCGGTCGCGCGGCCGCGGCTGATGTCGCGGTCGAGCGTTGAAGCGGCGTGCGCCTTGCCTTTGTCGGCCGAGGCCTGGTCGCGGTCGATCGAGCACCACCTCCATGCCGGCTTGTGCCGACACATTGGCGATGCCTGCGCCCATCGTGCCGGCGCCGAGCACGCCAAGCTTTTTGACTTGTGTCGGCGCAACGGATTGTGGACGTCGCGCGCCTTTTCCGAGCGCTTGCATCGAAAGAAACAGCGTACGGATCATCGCGCGCGATTCCGGGCGGCGCAGCAAATCGATGAAATAGCGCAGCTCGATGCGCAGCCCGGTGTCGATCGGCACCTGCAAGCCCTCATAGACGCATTTCATGATGTTGATTTGCGCGGGATAATTGCCATAGGTCTCGCGGCGCAAAAGCGCATTGCCTGCGGTGAAAGTCTCGAAGCCTTTTGGCGTGTAGGGTCCGCCATCGGGAATGCGAAAGCCCTTCTCGTCCCACGGCTGCACCGAGCGCGGCGACTCCTTCAGCCATTTCTTCGCCGTCGCCGATCAATTGCTCCGCCGGCACGAACGCCATGAACGACGCCGGCGTCTTTCCAGGCTTGCGGGTCCTTGGCGCTGGCCTTGCAGCATCAGCGGCAGCGCGTTGCGCGCGCCGATAATGCGCGGCAGGCGCTGCGTGCCGCCGCCGCCGGGTAACAAGCCGATGCGCGCTTCAGGCAGGCCGATCTGCGCGCGCGGCACGTCCGCGCAAATGCGCGCATGACAAGCCAGCGCCATCTCGAACGCGCCACCCAGGCAGGTGCCCGTCACCGCCGCGATCACCGGCTTTTTCGATGTTTCAAGCGCGCGCAACACCTGCGTGCAATTTCTTCACACGTTCGATGGCGGGCCCGACCGCCGCGAGCGGATCCTTGCTGCCTTCCGCGGCGCGCAAGGCCTCTTCCATCTCATTGAGGTCGGCGCCGCCGGAGAAGGTCGATTTGCCGGAAGTGAGCACAACGCCTTTGACGCTTGCATCATTGGTGATCGCTTCGACCCACAGGCGCATCTCTTCGAGCGCCTCATCGGAAATGACGTTCATCGATTTGCCGGGCATGTCCCAAATGATCGAGACGAAGCCGTCGGCGTCCTGTTCCCATTTGAAATGCTTCATTTGGATCGCCATGGCTTACACCCGCTCGATGATGGTTGCCGTGCCCATGCCCGCGCCGACGCACAGATTGACGAGCGCAGTATTGAGATTGCGCCGCTCGAGCTCATCGAGCACCGTGCCCAAAATCATCGCGCCGGTCGCGCCGAGCGGATGGCCCATGGCGATCGCGCCGCCATTCACGTTGATCTGTCGTGCGCTCATGTCGAACGCCTGCATGAAGCGCAAGACGACCGAAGCGAAGGCTTCGTTCAGTTCCCAAAGGTCGATGTCGTTCTTGGCTCCATGCCGGCCTTCTTCAAGACTTTCGCGGCAACCCATTCCGGCCCGGTCAGCATGATTGTCGGCTCGGAGCCGATTGAGGCGGTCGCCACGAATCTTCGCCCGCGGCGATTTGCCGATGCCGCGCGCCATGCGCTTGGAGCCGACGAGCACGCCCGCCGCGCCATCGACAATGCCGGAGGAATTGCCGGCGGTGTGCACGTGGTTGATCGCTTCGACCTCGGGATAACGTTTGAATCGCGACGGCATCGAAGCCGGCCATCGCGCCCATCGCCGCGAACGCGGGATCGAGGCCCGCCGAGCGTCTGCATCGTCGTTTCGGGGCGCGGATGCTCGTCCTTGGCGAGCAGAATCTGGCCGAGCTGATCCTTCACCGGGATAACGGATTTGTCGAAGTAACCGTTGGCCCAGGCAGTTCGCCGTGCGCTTCTGGCTCTCGACGGCGAATGCGTCGACATCGGCGCGGGAAAAGCCGAACTTGGTGGCGATGAGATCGGCCGAGATGCCTTGCGGCACGAAATAGGTCTTGAACGCGGCGCTCGGATCGGTCGGCCAGGCGCCGCCGTCGGAGCTCATCGGCACGCGGCTCATCATCTCGACGCCGCCGCCGATCGCCAGATCCGTCTCGCCCGACGATCACTTTCGCCGCCGCCATGTTGGCGGCTTCCAGGCCCGACGAGCAGAAGCGGTTGATCTGCACGCCGGCTGTCGTCTCGGCGTAATCGGCGTTGAGCGCGGCGATGCGCGCGATGTCGGCGCCTTGCTCGCCGACCGGCATCACGCAGCCAAGGATCACGTCCTCGACTTTCGATGTGTCGAGATCGCTCCGTTCACGGATGTTTTTGAGCACCTGCGTGGCGGCTTCGAGCGAGGTGACCTCATGCAGCGCGCCATTCGGGCCGCCCGCGCCCGCGCGGGGTTCTCACATGATCGTAGATATAGGCGTCGGGCATGGCGTTCTCCGCGGGCAGGCTTTCGCTAATCGTTACAAATCCAACTCTTGGCCGGCCGACTGGCTGGTACCTTAGCAGATGTCATTTCGGATGCCGGGTCAAGCCCGGCCATGACGGAATGGATGCAACCAGCAGTTGCTAGCGGGCGTTCGGGATCCGATGAGTTCTTCCAAGTCGCGTCAGCCCACCCTAACCCTCCCCACAAGGGGGAGGGACTGCAAGATTGACTAAAACTGTTCGCTTGCGAGCGCCATCACGGTCGCGGCGCCGGACGTGAGCTTGGCGAGATGCGCGCCGGTGTCGGGCAGGACGCGCGCGAGGAAGTAGCGCCCGGTGGCGATCTTCGTCTCATAGAAGGACTTGCATCGCCGGCGCCCTCATCGAGCTTCGCCTTGGCGGTCTCGAACAAGCCCCAGCCAGATGTAAGCCAGCGCGGTCAGCGCGGTCAGATAAAGATAGTCATTGGCGCCGGCGCCGGCGTTGTCGGCGTTGGCAAAGTCGCGTTCTGCATCAGCCATTGCGTGCCGGCCATGCAGATCGGCTTTGGCTTGCGCAAGGCCGTCCGCCCATGGCTTCAGGAAACGCTCGTCCTTGGCCTCGTCCAGCGCGCGGTCGATCTCGGCGAGGAACACTCTGAGCGCGCCGCCCGCCATCTGGCCGGCAGCTTGCGCCCGACGAGGTCCATCGCCTGCACGCCATTGGCGCCTTCGTAGATCATCGCGATGCGCGCATCGCGCACGAATTGCTCGGCGGGATATTCCTTGGTGTAGCCGCGCGCCGCCGAACACCTGCTGGCATTTGACCGCGCTTTGAAAGCCCTGATCGCTGCAATAGGCCTTGATGACCGGGGTGAGCAGCGCCATCAGATCGCCCGCCGCCTCGCGCTGCTGCCGCGTCCTCCGCGCGCTTTTCGAGATCGCCCTTGAGCGCCGTCCACAGGGCAAGGCCGCGCGCGCCTTCGTTGAAGCTGCGCACATCCATCAGCATGCGCCGCACATCGGGATGCACGATGATCGGGTCCGCAGGGCCAGCCGGGTTCTTCGCGCCCGTTAGCGCGCGGCCTTGCAAGCGCTCCTTGGCCTAGGCGGCGGCGTTCTGATAGGCGATCTCGGCGATCGCCAGGCCCTGCAGCCCGACATCAAGCCGCGCCTCGTTCATCATGGTGAACATCGCGCGAAGGCCCGCGATGCGGCTCGCCGATCAGCCAGCCGGTCGCGCCGTCGTAATTCATCAGGCAGGTGGCGCTGCCATTGATGCCCATCTTGTGCTCGATGCCGCCGCACGACATGCGGTTGCGCGCGCCCGGACGCGCCGTCCGGGCTGGGCAGAAACTTCGGAACCAGAAACAGCGAGATGCCGCGCGAGCCGGCCGGGCCGCCGGGGATCTTGGCGAGCACGAGATGGACGATGTTGGCGATGAGGTCCTGCTCGCCGCCCGAGATGAAGATCTTGCTGCCGGTGATCCGGTAGCTGCCGTCGCATTCGGCTCGGCGCTGCGTGCGCAGCAGGCCGAGATCGGTGCCGGCGTGCGGCTCGGTCAGATCCATCGTGCCCGCCCATTCGCCGGACGACGAGCTTGGGCAGATAGAGCTGCCTTTGCGCCTCTGAGCCATGCGCCTTGATCGCGCTATAGGCGCCGTTGGCAACGCCGGCATACATCCCGAACGACCAGTTGGCCGCATTGAAGATCTCGGCGACGGAGGTGGCAACCACAGTCGGCAGGCCCTGGCCGCCATGCTCGGGGTCCGCCGTCAGAGCGGCCATCCCGCCTCCAAGAAGGCGCGGTGTGCCGCTTTGAAACCCGCCGGGGTTTTCACCTCCTTAGTCGCGGGATCGTAGCTGCACCCCTCTCGATCGCCGGAGCTGTTGAGCGGATGAGCTCGGCCTCGGCAAACCTGCCGGCTTCACCAAGTATGGCCGCCAGCAAATCCGGCGTGACCTCGCCAAAGCCGGGCAGATTGCGCAGGCCCGCAAGCCCTAGATAGTCGTTGAGCACAAAGTCGAATTCGCTGAGTGGCGCGCGGTAGGACAAGGTTAAGCGCTCCTTAAAGGCATGGCTTTTGCTTAGGTCTGCCTGTGAGCGGGCAGCGCTTAGTCCCCGCGGGGCCGTCCGCGCACGGAGTTTTTATGGTCTGACCGGGAATGCCTGGCATGCCTTAAGACTACCAGCAGTCATCAAAGGTTAACACTCTGGTAATGATGGTAGAGCTATAAGCACAGTGCCGGCATGTGCCAGAATCCCTAATGAAAACTTAGTCATATCAGGGTGTTAGTTTCTTTACAGGGATGTCTGCAAATGGTTAATTTCCGGTCGTAGTCGAGTCCGAGGAACGGCCGATGAAGTCGAACATACCTTGGAGCGTAAAAGGTATCGATCCCGAAGCGCGTGAAGCTGCCAAGGTCGCCGCGCGAAAAGCCGGAATGACGCTGGGCGAATGGCTCAATAGCCTCATCCTTCAGAGCGGTGAATTGCCGGAGGGGTTTGAACATCTCGAAGGCCTCCTTGATGAGGAAGGAACCGACGATGATGATGACTCGGGGAATGAAGGCAAAGACCCGGATGAAGAGCTCGAAGCGCGGATCAATAATTTGACCAGAAAGCTCGACCAGTCCGATCGCCAAGCTGCCGTAAGCGGCATCGATGAATTCGATCGAGCGTCTCGCCAGCACCATTGAGAGTTCCCGCCGCATGGTCCCCCCAGCTGAAAACGCGCAAAAGATAATCACGGATCTCACGCATCGCTTAGAGCGCATCAATGCTCGCGTTGAAGAGGTCGCAAGCCAATCACGAGGCGGTATCGAGCCCAAGACCTTGATGGCGCTCGAGCGCGCGATCGCGGGTGTCGCCACCCACATCGAGAAGTCGGATCGGCGCAACACCGAGCTTGTGCAGAGTGTGGAGACGGCGCTCGCCCAGATCGGCACGCGCGTTGATAGCGCGGAGTTGGTTGCGATCAATTCCGTCGGCCGGGTTGATGCTCAGCTCGACAGGTTGGCGAACCGCATCGACAACGCGGAATCGGAAGCGCGCCGCAGCGCCGCCCGGCTCTCCGAGCGGCTCGGACAGATCGATGAGCGCATGTCGCATGCGTCGATCGAGCGGGAATCGACGCTCTCGACGGTCGAGCGTAGGCTCGCCGGGTTCGATGCCAAGCTGCAAACGGTTCAAGCGCGCCTCGAAACGGCTGCAGCGCAGGCTGCACGCTCCAATATTCCGCCCGATGCGGTCACGCGCATGGAGCTGGAAGAAGCGGGCCGCCGCCATGCCAGCGATCTCAACGCCGAGTCCGCGGGCCTCAAGCGCAGCGTTTCAGCGATTGAAGCGCGGCTGTCGACCCTGCTCGATCGGTTGGACCGCTTGCGCGTCGACACTGACAATCAGCTGCGCGAAATCGACCGCAAGAGCGATGAGGCTTTGCGCCAAGCGCAGACCAAGACAAACACTGGGCCGGATCCGGAGACCAGCGCCGCGATCGATACGCTCAAGCAGAGCCTCGACGAGGTCGGCGAAAAGTTCAATCGCAGCAATCACACTGCGACTGAGACGATGTCCGCGCTCGAAGGCGTGTTGCGCTCGCTGACGCGCCGCCTCGATGTCTTGGAAGGCCGCCCTGCGCGCACGGTTGCATCGCCGTTGCCGGAGCCGGCGGTCGAGCCTGAAGAGAACGCTGCGCCGCCGTTACCGGCAAGCGACCTGCCTAAGCCGACTTGGAGTTGGGGCGTTTCGCGCCAAGCCCGAGAAGAGCCGCAGATCGAGGAACACCTCGAGCCGGAAGTGGAAGCGGAAGCGGAAGTTGAGCAGGCGCAGCCCGAGCCATCATCACCGCCGCAACGCAGCGCCGCCGAAGAGGATCTGCGATCACGCTTTCGTCTGGGCGGTCGCGACCGCGACATCGTCGAAGTCATTGCAGATGAGGACGATGAGGAAGACTCGCTCGAGGAGACCGGTGCTGAACGCGTAGAGGCCGCTCAGCCCGAGGAAACAGCAGAAGACGAGCCGCAAGAAGAGAGCGCTGAAGAGGCCGCCGAAGAGTTTGCCGGCTATGTGGCGAGCGAAGCGGATGTGCCGGAAGGTGAGCGCGAGATCGATCTCTCGAGCTTGCAGTTCAATCTTGAGGGCGGGCGCGAGGAGCCTGCGGGCGAGAGCAATTGGTCGCCCGATCGTTGGCAAAATCTCCCGGCGCGCACCGAGCCGACAATTGATACTGAAGTCGAGCCGGAGCCCGCCTCTGCTTCGACATCGAGCGGCACCTATCTCGAGCAGGCGCGCCGTGCAGCGAAAGCCGCCGGCCCCGGCGAGCGCCTGGGCGACTTCGATATTGAAGAGGACCAGCCGAACCGCGGCCGCATGTATATGATCATCGGCGCCGTGGTTGCGGCCCTCGCGCTCGTTATTGCGGTCATGGTGTTTCTGCGGCCGCTCTTGATGAAGCCGGGCGCGCCCGCTGCGCATCAGACGTCGTCTGCCGCCGCCACGCCGGGCACGGCCGTGCCAGCCGGTGCCGCAGCGTCAAACGCAGGCGCGAGCACTGAGAGCACATCTGCGCAACCTGCCGAGCCGGGCACGCCGACCGAGAGCTCAATCGGCCCGCAACTGCCTGACGACAATACGGCGCCTGCCAGCGATACCGCTGCGGCGAGCAGCAGCACCGAGACGCCGGCACCCGCGCCTGCACAGCAATCGCCGCTCGACGCCCTTAAGAGCGCCGCGCAATCCGGCAATCCGCGCGCGCTTTATGCGCTCGCGCTCGATTACAAGAACGGCCGCGACGGCGTTGATTCCAATTCGGTGCAATCGGTCAATCTGATGAAGCAGGCCGCCGGCAAGAAGCTCGCGGTTGCTGAGCGCACGCTCGGCGTTTGGTACGAGCAAGGCGACGGCGTTACCAAGGATATTGCCAAGGCGCGCGAGTGGTACGAGAAAGCCGCAAATGATGGCGATTACCAGGCCATGCACAATCTTGGCTATTTCTACGCGCAAGGCCTTGGCGGCCTGACGCCCGACAGCAAGATGGCGGCCAAATGGTTCAAGCAGGCGGCGGATCGCGGGCTTGTTGCCAGCCAAGTCAATCTCGCGATCGTTTACAGCCAAATGGGCAAGAACGACCAAGCCTATTTCTATAGCAAGATCGCGGCCGACCGCGATCCTTCGGACAAGGATGCGCCGCGCATGCGCGACACGTTCGGCCCCATGCTGGCCTCTGACGTCAAAGCGAAGATGGACGAGGCGGCAAAGAAGTGGCAACCGGCACCGATCGATCTTGTTGCCAATGGCGGCTTTGATACCAGCCCGGAAGCGTTCGTTCAGGGCGCGCCTGCGGCCCAGCCTTCGAAAGAAGAGCTGAAGAGCATTCAAGAGCTGCTCAATGAGCAAGGCTTCAAGGCCGGTGCTCCCGATGGACAGCCGGGTGCGCAGACCGTTGCGGCGATCAAGGCGTTCCAGGCGAAATATAATCTTCAGCAGACGGGCGATCCGACCAAGGACCTCTTGGCAGAGCTCGAATCGATTCCACACTGAGGCGCCGCCTTCGCGCGAACCCGCGCGTGACGGCAGCTCGGATGTCGGCACGCAAAGGTTTGAACGCTGAGGGCAATACGAGGCCATCAAGGCCCCGCGCGGCCTTCCGCCCGCGGCACGGCTTGCATTCCGCGCCGTCTCACGGAATGAAGTCATATGCTTGTCTATCTGCCGATCGCGGAAATCTCCTTCAACGTATTTCTGCTCCTCGGCATTGGCGCGGCTGTCGGCTTTCTGTCAGGCATGTTCGGTGTCGGCGGCGGCTTTCTGATGACGCCGCTCTTGATTTTCAACGGCATACCCCCAGCCGTTGCGGTTGCGACCGGGGCCAATCAAATCGCTGCATCCAATGTTTCGGGCGCGCTGGCCCACTGGCGCCGTCGTGCCGTCGACGTGAAGATGGGGACGCTCTTGCTCAGCGGCGGCACGTTGGGCTCATTCCTCGGCGTCTTCACCGTTCAGTATCTGCGTAAGATCGGTCTCATCGATGTCGTTATCGCGCTGAGTTATGTGTTCTTTCTCGGTGCGATTGGCACGCTCATGCTTTATGAAAGCGTGCGCGCGATCTTGCGCGCGCGTGGCGGAGCAAGTGGGCGCCGCGCCAGCCATCACAGCTGGATCCACGGTCTGCCGTTCAAGCTGCGCTTCCCCAAATCGCGCCTTTATATCAGTGCGATTCCGCCTGTCGTACTCGGCGTAAGCGCCGGCCTGCTCGCCGCGATCATGGGCGTGAGCGGCGGCTTCTTCCTTGTCCCTGCAATGATCTACATCTTGCGCATGCCGACCAATGTCGTGGTCGGCACATCTTTGTATCAAGGCATCTTCTTGATGAGCGTTACGACCATCTTGCAAGCGGTCGCTAACGGCACCGTCGACATCGTGCTCGCGCTGTTCCTGATGGTCGGCGGCGTCATCGGCGCGCAGGTTGGCGCCTCGGTCGGTCAGAGGCTGCGCGGCGATTATCTGCGCGCGATCCTTGCTTTGATCGTGCTGTCCGTGGGCGTCCGGCTGGCCCTGGATCTCACGATCAAGCCGCACGAGCTGTTCTCCATCGATCTTTTGAAGCGTCCGGTCAGATGACAAGAGGGATGCTCGCAAGCGGTGGCATGGTGACACGCAAGCTCGCGTTCATCGCATGCTTGTGTGCGGCACCCGCGCAGGCACTCGATCTCGAGACCGATCTTTCCACCCACTATATCGAGATCAGAACGACCTTCCGTGGCGCGGCACTAACCGTTTTCGGCTCGCTCTCAGGGCAAACCGCCGAAGAAGAGCGCCCCGGCGCATCCAAGCCCGATGTGATCGTCGTCGTAAAGGGCCCCGCTGAGACGCTCGCCATCCGCCGCAAGGAAGAGACCGGGCCGATCTGGGTAAATGGCACGACAGTTGTCGCGAGCAATGTGCCGAGCTTCTATTTCGTCGCCTCGACGCGGCCGGTGGATGAGATTGTCGATCCAGCGCTCCTCAATCGCTATCACATCGGGCTCGATCATCTAGGTATCGATTTCAATACGCAATCGGCGGCCAAGCCCGCGGGCAATCCCGAGATGTCGGCGACAACAGATGAAGTGCTGCCCTTCGATCTGCCGACGAGTGAATTGCGCATATCCGCCGCGCCGCTCAGCGCGCCTGCCGCGCCGGGCACCGATGAACGCAAGCAATTCGAAACGGCGCTCGTGCGCCTCCTCAAAGAACGCGGTGCGTTTTCGCAGAAGGGCACAGTCACTTTCGTGCGTCCGCATCTCTTCAGAGCGGAAGTGTCGATCCCCTCGACCGTGCCGGAAGGCGATTACGGCACCGAGGTTTATGTCGTGCGCGACAAGCAGCTCGTCGATGCCGAATACACGGTGTTCTTCATTGATAAGAAGGGGCTTGAAGGCAAGGTGTTCGGCCTCGCGCGGAAGCGGCCGTTTCTTTATGGCCTTCTAGGTGTGTTGATCGCCGTCAGCGCCGGCTGGCTGTCCGAGCTCGCCTTCCGCAGACGCTAATCCATTCCGCCGTGACGAAGAGAGAGGGTTAGGCCGCGTCCGGCAACAGTTTCGTGTGGCTGATCGGATAGATGCGCGATTTTCCCAGCACCATGGCAACGAACGGCGCGCGCAATATCAGCGCGAAAGCTTGGTCGAGCACGCAGAGGCCCCCGGTGTAGGCACCGAAAGCCGGCATCACCAATCGCGCGCCATCGAAGGCAAAGCAGCGCCGCCGCAACCGGCGCAGGCCCGTGCCGACGATTGCGCAAGGATGCAGATGCCCGGCGATCTCGCCGATGGCAGCGCCGGGCATCGGCTCATGGCGAAAAGTAAGCGGCCCGAGCTTGAATTCATCGCAGGGCTCGCCGCCGAGATCCTTCGGCGGTGCAGGGTCGTGATTGCCGAGCACCCAGATCCATTCGCGCCCGCTCATAAGCTCGCCAAGCATGTCGCGGTCATGGCGGTCGATGCGCTCCGAGCCCCAAGCATCATGAAAGCTATCGCCAAGCGAGATCACACGGGCCGGCTTGTAGCGTGCGGCGGCCGCGCCGAGTGATTTCAGCGTTGCGCGCGTGTCGTAGGGCGGCAGAAAGATCCCGCGCCGCGCATAGGCCGAGCCTTTTTCGAAATGCAGATCGGAGACGACGAGCGTTTCTTGTTCCGGCCAATAGAGCGCGCCGGATGGGTCGGCGATCAGCTCCGTGCCGGCAAGCTCGAATGTGGCATCGCGTGCGCCATGGTTCGACAAGCTCACCATGGCGCCCTCTTGTTCTTCAGGACCGTCATCCTGAGCTTGTCGAAGGATGACAAGACCAAACTCGCAGCCTCACTCATCGACACGCATTGCCTCGTTGATCAGATCCTCAGCCGAAAGGTCGAGGAGCGCTTCATTGGCTTCGCCGGCCACCGGCACGCGGTCGATCTCCAGCATAACCGGTACGGCGAGCGGCGAAACGCGCGAGAGCGGTTTAAGCACGATTTGCCCCTGAATACGTTTAAGCATCAGGCCGAGACGGCGCACGTCGAGAAGGCCCGCCGCGGCATCCTCGCGCGTCGCCTGCAACAGGATGTGGTCCGGCTCGTGCTCACGCAAGACGTCATAGATGAGATCGGACGAGAAAGTGACCTGGCGGCCCGATTTCTCCTCGCCGGGCGTGCGCTTCTCGATCAGGCCGCCGATCACCGCGCATTGCCGGAACGAGCGCTTGAGCAGCGCGGATTCGGCAAGCCACGCATCGAGATCATCGCCCAGCATCTCGACATCGAACAGCTTCGCCATGTTGAGGGCGCTCATATCGCGCAAGCCCCAAATCTGCAGCGCATATTCGTTGGCGACAAAGCCCATGGGCCGCATGCGCAGGCGCTCGAGGCGCCGCGTCAACAGCATGCCGAGTGTCTGATGCGCAAGCCGCCCCTCGAACGGATAGCAAGTGAGGAAATAGCGTGCGCCGCGCGGGAAGGTTTCGACCAGCATCTCGTTCTGCTTGGGCAGAATAGAGCGCAGGCGCTGAATCTCCAGCCACTCGCGCACCTGGTCCGGCAGCTCCTTCCACACACCGGGCGTCGCAATAATGTGGCGCACGCGCTCTGCCAAATATGTCGAGAGCGGAAACTTGCCGCCGTCATAGCTCGGCACGGTGGCTTCGGTGGCGTTGGAGCGCGTGACCCAGGCCTCGTTGTCGCGCATGGTCAGGAACTCGAGAATTTGTCCGGCAAACACGAAAGCATCGCCAGGCACGAGCTGCTCGATGAAATATTCCTCCATCTCGCCAAGGATGCGGCCGCCCCGTGCGGTGGCTGGCGCGCCGGCCTTGACGGGGCGGCCCATGCGCACACGGATCATCGGCGCTTCGACAATCGTGCCGACATTGAGCCGGTAGCGCTGGGCGATCTGCGGATGTGAGATGCGAAGCTTCCCTCCGGCGTCGGCGTCAGCCTGCGAAAGCGATCATAGGTCCTGAGTGCGTAACCGCCATCGATGACGAAAGCGACAACGCGGTCGAACGTCTCACGAGTGAGATGCGCATAAGGCGCGGCGCATGACCTCCCGGTAAAGCGCGGCGGGGTCGAAAAGGCGCGGCGCATGCCATACCGAGCACATGTTGCGCCAGCACATCGAGCGCGCCTGGCGCGGCGGATCGCCGTCGAGCACGTGATTGCAGCACCGCCTCGCGCGCCGCTGTGCACTCCAGCACTTCAAAGCGATTGCTCGGAACAAGTAACGCGTGCGAGGGATCGTCGAGGCGATGGTTGGAGCGGCCGATGCGTTGCAGGAGGCGCGAGGCGCCTTTGGGCGCGCCCATCTGAATGACGAGATCGACATCGCCCCAGTCGATGCCGAGATCGAGCGTTGAGGTGCAAACCACCGCCCGCAATCCGCCGCGCGTCATCGCCGCCTCGACCTTGCGCCGCTGCTCGACCGAGAGGCTGCCGTGATGCAGCGCGATGGGCAGCCCGTCTTCATTGATGCGCCACAATTCTTGAAACAAAGCTCGGCTTGGCTGCGCGTATTGACAAAAACGAGCGCCGTCTTTGCGCGCTTGATGCGCTCATAGACTTCAAGGGCGGCGTGGCGGCCCGAATGTCCGGCCCAGGGGATATCGGCCTCGGAGGCGAGCACCTCGACGCTCGGCACCGCGCCCTTGCTGCCTTCAACCAGTTCGGCTAGCGCGCGCTGAGCGTGCGCGGTGGCCTTTCCTCCCCCGTTTACGGGGGAGGTGTCGCTGAAAGCGACGGACGGGGCGACAAGCTTGGCGCCCCCCTCGCCGCCGAACAAGTCGGCGGCACTCCCCCCGTCAACGGGCGGAGAAACGCGAGCGGGTTGAGCGACGAGAAAGCGCGCGCAGCTCGTCAGGGATATTTCACTGTCGCAGACAGCCCGATGGCGGTGAGGTCGGGCGCAAGCGTGCGCAAACGTGCCAGACCAAGGCGAAAGCAAATGCCCGCGCTTGTTGCCGCGACATCGCATGCAGCTCATCAATGATGACGAATCTCAGCCCACGGAAGAAATGCGCAGCGTCTTTCGACGAGATCAGCAGCGCGATCTGCTCAGGCGTTGTCAGCATGATGTCGGGCGGCGAATGTTTCTGGCGCATGCGCTTGCCTTGCGGCGTGTCGCCGGTACGCGTCTCGAGCGTGATGGCAAGGCCATCTCGGCAATCGGTGCTTCGAGATTACGCGCAATATCGACCGCGAGCGCTTTGAGCGGCGAGATGTAGAGCGTGTGCAAGGGCGCGTGACCGGCCGGGCTTGGGTGCGCCCCGTGCATCGAGCGAAATGAGGCTGGCAAGAAACCCGGCCAGCGTCTTGCCGCCGCCGGTCGGCGCGATCAAGAGTGCGGACCTCTGCGCAAGGCCGAGCGCGGCGAGCTTCAGCTGATGCGGCCGGGGCGACCAACCGCGCGCCGCGAACCAGCCGGCGAATTTCGGCGGCAGCGCGAAGGACGCAGCTTCCGCGCCGCGCTTGTTTGCCAGTGTCGTGTCCGTTGCGTTCGCCACAGGGTTTGCCTCAGAAGCAGGCTTGCCTTCTTCGTATGCCAATCCATATCCCCGCTACCGGCTTGGCAGAGACTCGCCGCTCGATCAATTGTCGCGCGAATTGCTTGGAGGCGAAAACAACCCCAGGATAAAAAAAGTTTGGTTTCCTAGTGGCTCGTCCGGCATCCGAACCACTACAGCTTGTGGACCACACGCGCTTGCCGAAATTCGGTTAGCTTGATCGCCGGCTAAGCGAGCGGCACGAATGGCAGGCATCAAGGCACGCAATCTGATCGAGGTGAGGAGCGGGGGGCTCTATTGTCCGCTCGGCGACTTTTACGTCGATCCGACGCGCGCAGTGGATCGCGCTGTGGTTACGCATGGCCACAGCGACCACGCCCGCGCCGGCCATGGCGCGTGCTGGCGACGGCCGAGACGCTCGCTATCATGAAGATCCGTTATGGTGACGAGCTTCGCTGGCAACGTCCGAGGCAGCAAGCTATGGCGAGCGGCGGCGCATCGGCGATGCCGATGTGTGTCTGGTGCCCGCGGGCCATGTGCTCGGCAGCGCGCAAGTCGTGATCGAAGCGGGCGGCGCGCGCGTCGTGATCTCCGGTGATTACAAGCGCACGCGATGACCCGACATGTCCGCCTTTCGAGCCCGTGCCTTGCGATATTTTCGTCACCGAGGCGACATTCGCATTGCCGGTGTTTCGTCATCCGCCTATTCGAGGATGAGATCGGCAAGCTCTTGCAATCGCACGCGCTTTATCCCGAGCGTACACATCTGGTCGGCGCCTATGCGCTCGGCAAAGCGCAGCGCGTGATCGCAGGGCTCAGCGCGCGGCCGGCTATGACGCGCCGATCTACATCCATGGCGCGCTTGATCGTCTGTGCACGATGTATTCGAATTCGGCGTTGAGCTTGGCGATTTGCGCGCCTGCCATCGATGCAGACAAGGCGGAGCTGCAAGGTGCGATCGTCTTGCGCCGCCGTCGGTGTCGCAGGATCGCTGGACGCGGCGTCTTGCCGATCCCGGTATCGAGTTTTGCTTCGGGCTGGATGGGCGTGCGCGCCCGCGCCCGACAGCGCGGTGTCGAGTTGCCGCTCGTCATCTCCGATCACGCCGATTGGGACGAGCTGACCGGCACGCTCTCGAGACTGCAGCCCGGCGAGGTTTGGATCACGCATGGCCGCGAAGATGCGCTCATGCGCTGGTGCGATTTGAACGGCATCAAAGCGCGCGCTCTTTCGCTCATCGGCTATGAAGACGAAGACGGCGAGATCAGCGAGGCTGAAGCAGTAGCTGGCGATGAGGGGGCATCATGAAAGCCTTCTCGCATTTGCTCGATTCGCTGTCTTTCAGCCGCAACGCAATCTGAAGATCCGCTTGCTCGCCGACTATTTTGCGCGCGTGCCTGATCCCGATCGCGGCTACGGGCTTGCCGCGCTCACCGGCACGCTCGATTTCGCCCATGCCAAGCCGGCATTGTTGCGTGGTCTTGTCGGCGGCAGCGCGTCGATCCGGAGCTGTTCGCTCTGTCCTATGATTATGTCGGTGATCTCGCCGAAACGATCTCGCTGATCTGGCCGAACGGCGATGCGGCGGCTGCACCGCGCGCACTGGGCGATATTGTCGCCGCGCTCCAGCACACATCCAAAGCTTCGCTGCCGGCTTTCATCGCAGGGCAGCTCGATCGAGATGTCGGTGCCGGAGCGCTTTGCGTTTCTGAAGCTGATTACCGGCGGCCTGCGCGTCGGCGTCTCGGCGCGCCTGGCCAAGACCGCGCTCGCCGAATGGAGCGGCAAGCCGCTCGCCGAGATCGAAGAGGTCTGGCACGGATTATCGCCGCCCTATCTCGATCTCTTCGCTTGGCTTGAAGGCCGCGCCGGCCCGCCGAAAGGCAAGGACGGACGCGCTTTCGGCCCGTCATGCTCGCGCATCCGTTGGACGAAGCCGATCTCGCGCTGCTCGATGCCGAAGACTTCATGGCCGAATGGAAATGGGACGGCATCCGGGTTCAGCTCGTTGCCGAGAGGCGGCGAGCGGCGCCTCTTCAGCCGCACCGGCGATGATATTTCGGACGCCTTTCCCGATGTGCTGCTGATCCGCGCCCGATAACACTGTCATTGATGGCGAGCTGTTGATCTTGCGCGACGGCCACGTCCTGCCTTCGCCGAGCTGCAAAGCGTCTCAATCGCAAGCAGGTGACGCGCCAAGCAAGATGGAAGAGCGCCCGCCGGGATCATGGCCTATGATCTTTTGCTCGATGGCGAAGAGGATCTGCGTGCGCTCCCGTTCGAAGAGCGGCGCGCGTTTGCTCGAAGGTCTTCGTCGTGCAGAGCGCGCTCACCGCGCCTGAGCGTCTCGCCGCTTGTCGAATTCTCTCGTGGCAAGAGCTTGCGGCTAAGCGTGCCGCAAGTGCAGCGGGCGACGCAGCCGGTCGAAGGCCTGATGCTCAAGCGCCGCGATTCACGTTATGAAGCTGGCCGCATCACCGGCCTGTGGTATAAATGGAAGCGCGATCCGCATCTGGTCGATGCTGTCTTGATGTATGCGCAGCGCGGCCACGGCAAGCGCTCCTCCTTCTATTCCGATTACACGTTCGGCGTTTGGCGCGGGGCCGGGCATGAGCGCGAGCTGGTGCCGGTGGGCAAAGCCTATTTCGGCTTCACCGACGAAGAGCTGAAGGAGATCGATCGTTTTGTGCGCGCCAATACGGTCAACCGTTTCGGTCCGGTGCGTGAAGTGATCGCACGAGGATGAGCGCGGACTTGTGCTTGAAGTTGCCTTCGAAGGCTTGCAGCGCTCGACGCGCCACAAATCGGGCATCGCGATGCGCTTCCCGCGCATCAATCGCCTGCGCTGGGATAAGCCGCCGCGCGAGGCCGATACGCTGGGTGCATTGGAGAAGCTGCTTGAATCTCAGCGCCCGATTGCGGAGGCAAGCACATCGGAAGAATGGAACTAAGCGGCGCGCCTCTTAAGTGCCTTGCGCGGTCTTGCTGAGCGACGGCGGTGGTGCGAGGGCCTGAAGCGCATCGAGAATTTTGTAGGTCTCATCCGTAGGCGGATTGTCGGCGAGCACGCGACGATATTCTTGGCGCGCGGCGGCGACATCGCCTTGGCGTACATCCGTCTCGGCAAGACCGATGCGTGCGCGGTGGAAGCTGGGATCGATCGCAAGCGCATTTGTAAACGCGAGCCGTGCGGAGACGGCGTCACCCAAGGCGAGCTGACAGCTGCCGAGCACTGCCATGGCGCGCAAGTCTTGCGGCGAAGTGCTCAAGGCTGCGTGTGCATCGGCGCAGGCGGCTTTGGCATCGCCGCGATCGAGTGCGCGTTCGGCGCGCAGAGCAGCATCCATCGCTGAAGTGCCGGTGTCGGGTTGAGAAAGGGCGACGGGCTGCTCTATGGCGGGCGGCGGCGCATTGGCTGCAGCCGAGCCCAAGGCAATCGTATTCGCCGGCGCTGCGCTTGCGGTTGGTGGCAGGCCGGCGGTCTCTGAAGGCTGGGCATTGGCGATGTCAAAGGGCGCGGGGCCAAGCTCCGGCGGATTCGAAGGGGCGACTGCGGCATAGGCGCTAGGCACGGGCGCCTGTGGGGTGGGCTGCACGGAAGCGGCAGCTTGCTCGGGCGCTTGGATTTGGCGCGGCGCCACCGGAGGCACGGCGGGAACGGCTGGCCCGCGCGCCAGGTAAGCGGGCGCCGGGTTGCTGCTTGCAGTCACGCCTGATGGCGCAGGCGTGTCAGCTTCGGCGACTGGTTGCCTTTGCATCTTATACAAGTCGACCACAAAGCGATGCCCGCCATTTTCGCTTGCCCCGATCGGAAATGCTTCGGCTCTCACCGTAGCGCTGGTCTCAAAGCTCAGCTTCGTGTCATTGCCCTCGGGCGTGAGCACAACGCGTTTGAGCGGTGAATCTTTGGCTTGCGCGTTCATGACTGCGCCGCCGCCGGAAAGCCCGTGTAGCTCGAATGTGTTCGTGCCCGCAGATGAGAAAGTCACGGCACCGTCGAGATCGAGCACGACGCGAACATAATCCGGATGGGAGGCGATGCGAATGTCCTGAACGCTCGCCGCCAATGCAAAGCCCGGCACGAGGCAAGCCAATCCGATGAGGAGGCGCGCGAAGGTCATGGCAAGAGAAAGCGACTGCTTTGGTTTACGGATCGTGAACCGTAGCCGCTCAAGGCCTAATGGCGGGTCCCAGCCGCCTTGGATGGGATCGCGCAGGGCCGCGCGCGGTGGCGGGCGACCAAGATTCCGATCGCGAGACCTGAAAGGCCGAGCGCAAGCCCGGCCAAAATGCCGTAGCTCATCCAGAACAACCCATGCATTTCCCAACCCCTGTCTTCGAACCAAGGTATGTGTCAAAGCTTAGGCAATGGTCCTTAAAACGCCCCTAAGCAGGCTTAGTCCTCCTCGTCAGTGGACGGAGCGCAGCGGACATCGCTGCCGGCCAGAAGCATGGAAGGCGGCCCCATCAAAATTTTGTCAGGAGGCGGGGCCAAAGCCGGCTTTTGCCGCTATATGTCGCCCATGGGCCAGGGTTCTTTAGTGAAGCGCCTCTTCACGCTTCTTCTCGCGCTTGCGGCGGCAGTCGTTGTGATAGGGGCGGCGCCGCTTGAGTCGCTCGAGCCGCAGGACCAGAAGGTCGACGCCAAGCTCGTCGCTGAGACGAGTGCGATCACGCCCGGAGAGACATTCGTCGTCGCGCTTCATTTCGCCATCAAAAATGGCTGGCACACCTATTGGCGCTTTGCCGGCGATTCCGGCGCGGCGACGACGATCAAATGGACCTTGCCGGCAGGATTTAAGGCAAGCGACATCATCTGGCCGATCCCGACCGAAGTGCCGCTCGGCCCGCTCATGGATTACGGCTATGAGCACGAGGCGATGCATCTCGTCTCGATTACCGCGCCGGCGGATATCAAGCCTGGTGAAACCGCAACACTGACAGCGCGTACAGAATGGCTGGTCTGCTCCGATCAAATGTGCATCCCGCGCTGGCGCGATCTTTCGCTCGCCTTGCCGGTCGTCAAGCCGGGCGCGCACATCAACAGCGATCCGGCTTGGGGCAAGCGGATTGCAGACAGCGTGGCGGCGCTTCCGGTGGCGGCGCCATTCGATGTGGTTTCGACAATCGAAGGTAAAGAGCTCTTGCTCTCGCTGCGTGATCCGAAGCTCGCGGCCGGTCTCAAGGCCAATACCGTTCGCGGTATCACTTTTTATCCGTACGAAGACGGCATCATTCTGCATGCGGCGCCGCAGTTGCTGTCGGCATCGAAGGGCGGCGTCGCGCTGAGGATGCAGGCAAGCTATCTCACGACATCCGGGCGCTTGCCGGATCCGCTCCATGGCCTCGTCGTTGTGACGCACAAGGACAAAACGCGCCAGGGCTTTGAAATCTCGGCAACGCCGGGCAGCGCGCTTGCGGGCCTCGTGCCGGTTGCCGCACGCACCGATAGCGCGGCGCCGGGCACGGGCATTGGCATGCTTGGCGCCGTTGCGTTTGCGTTCTTGGGCGGCCTTATTCTCAATTTGATGCCTTGCGTTTTTCCGGTCCTGTCGATGAAGGCGATCACCTTCGTCAAACGCGACGCAGAAGACCACAAGGCCCTGCGCGCGCATGGCTGGCTGTTCACGGCCGGCGTTCTGGCAAGCTTCCTCGTGCTCGATCTTGTCTTGCTCGCGCTCCGGCGTGGCGGCGCCGCGATCGGCTGGGGCTTTCAACTGCAATCGCCGGCCGTCGTCGTGCTACTGGCCTATGTCATGTTGCTGGTTGCGCTCAGCATGTCCGGCGTTCTGATCATTGGCGCCAGCTGGAGCGGCGTCGGCGATTCTCTTGCGCGCAAGCCGGGCGCGCTCGGTGCGTTGTTTACCGGCGTTCTCGCAACTGTTGTCGCTGCGCCTTGCACAGCACCCTTCATGAGCGTTGCGCTCGGCTATGCGCTTCTGGCGCCGCTTGCGCAAGGATTGCTCGTGTTCATCGCGCTCGGCGCCGGCCTTGCATTGCCGTTTCTTGTTCTCTCTCACGCCCCGAAAGCGCTGGGCTGGTTGCCCAAGCCCGGCGTGTGGATGGAGCGGCTGAAGCATGTCTTCGCCATTCCCATGTACGCTGCCGCTGTCTGGCTGCTCTGGGTGCTTTCGCGGGAGGTGGGCGCAAGGGGCTTGCTTCTTGCTCTTGGTGGCGCGGCGTTGATTATTGTCGCGGCTTTTGCGCTCAAGCTCGCAGCGAAGCCTGCGCGGTCGCTTGCGCGCGGCGGCGCGCTTGCCGCTGTGCTTGCCGCCATCGGTCTGGCGGCGTTGGCCAGCCAGGCGAGCCCGCCGGCCAATCGCAAGATGCTTGCCGTTGCGGGTGAAGCAAGCTCTGGATGGAGTGCCTACACACCGGACCGCTTGTCACAGGCCGTTGCCGACGGACGTCCGGTCTTTATCGACGCAACCGCCGCGTGGTGCCTGACCTGCAAAGTCAACGAGCTTGGAGCGCTGTCGAGCCGGCGTGTGAAACACGCGTTCGATGCGCAGAATGTGCTGCTGCTCAGAGCGGATTGGACCAACAGGGATGCGGCCATCACCGAGCTTCTCACCAAAAATGGCCGCCTTGGCGTTCCGCTCTATCTCTTTTATTCAAAGACGAGCGGCGGCGCTGCCAAGATTTTGCCCCAGATTCTGACTGAAGATGAGGTGTTGGCGGCTTTGAAAAGCTAGCGGGGAGGATCTCATGAATCGCTCATACCGGCGCGTCTGCGCGGCAGTGAGCCATCCGGAAAGATCGGCCATCTCTATGGCGCTTCCGCAACGCCGCATATGTTCGTCATCGACGCAACGCAGACGCTGCGCTATATGGACGCAATCGACAATCGCCTCCCGGCCAATCCGGCTTCGCTGAGTGGCGCGATCAATTATGTGCTTGCCGCGGCCGATGCGATCAATGCAGGCCGTGACATTCAGGTGAAGGAAACCGCCGCCTACGAATGTTCGGACAAATACCAACCTCATTTATCGTCCAGTTAGGGGAAAGCAGAATGATAAAATCCATGCTTCGCTCAGTTGTGGTTGCCGGCTTGTTCGGCGCCGCGCTTGCTTCGGGCGCCGCGCTCGCGGCCGATCAGCCCTATCACGCAGATCTTGCGCACACGCAGATCTTGTTTGCCGTCAATCACATGGGCCATTCAACCATGCACGGCACATTCAAGAAGTTCACTGTCGATCTCAAATTCGATCCGGCGAAACCGGCAAAGACATCGGTCAGCGCGGTGATCGATGCAAGCAGCGTCGATACGAACTTTGGGCCGCGTGATGAGCATTTGAAGAGCCCGGACTTCTTCAACGTCGCGAAATATCCCGACCTCACCTTCAAGTCGACCAAGGTTGATGTGACCGGCGACGATACCGCCAAGGTCACCGGAAACCTCACGATGCTCGGCGTTACCAAGCCTGTCACCTTCGATGCCAAGCTCGTCGGCAAGGGGCCCGGAATGATGGGCGGAATGATCTACGGCTTTTCCATGAGCGGCACGCTTAAGCGCAGCGACTGGGGCATGACGAAGTACACGCCGGCACTTGGCGACGACATCGCGTTTACGATCGAGTCGGAAGTGAACAACGCAGCTCCGATGCCGCCGCCGCCGGCAGCCCCCAAGAACTGATTGGGCAGATCGGCTTGACGCGCGATGACTCTCGTAAACACGAGCACGAGATGGGGAGTCATCGCGCAGCTATTTCATTGGCTCATCGCAGTCCTGGTTCTGGGCATGATCGTGCTCGGGCTTTGGGCCGTCAATGCGCCGCTCGGGCCTTTGAAATTGGAGCTTTTCGCGATTCACAAGCTCACGGGGCTCTCTATCTTTGTGTTGATGCTGCTGCGACTCGGCTGGCGCCTGATGAATCCTACGCCAATCTTGCCGCCCACATTGCCGGGCTGGGAGCGCGCGGCCGCCCGCATCGATCAGTGGCTGCTTTATGTGCTTTTGCTGCTGATGCCGATCTCCGGCTATGTGGTCACCTCGGCGGCCAATTTTCCGATCACTGTGTTCGGCTGGTTCCAGGTGCCGCTGATCGTGCCTCACGACAAGGGCCTGGAGGACCTCGGCGAGACCGTGCATGTGCTGAGCTTTTACGTGCTGGCCGTGCTTCTTGTTGTGCACATTGGTGCTGCGCTCCGGCATCATTTCATTTTGAAAGACGATATTTTGAAGCGCATGCTTCCAGGTAATTAGGCGTTGGGAGGGATCATCATGTTTCGCTTGAGTGGCCTTGCTTTCATCTTGGTGATTGTTTTGCCGGCGAGCGCAGGTGCAGCAGTCTGGCATATGCGCCCGGCTGAAAGCACGATCACCATCACGGCGACCCAGCAAGGCGCGAGCTTCACCGCGCAATTCAAGAAATTTGACACCGAGATCAAATTCGATCCCAAGGATCTTGCGCATTCCTCGGTCACGGCAACGATCGATACCGGCAGCTTTGACTCTCAGTCGAGCGATCGCGACCCCGAGGTCAAATCGAGCGACTGGTTCGACATCGCCAAGTTCCCGGTGGCGAAGTTCCAGACAAAGTCTTTCAAGGATCTGGGTGGCGGCAAATATCAGGCGGTTGCGGATCTGACGATCAGGGACGTGACCAAGGAGGTCGTGCTGCCGTTTTCGCTCGCGATCAAGGGCAACGTCGCCAAGATGACAGGGTCGCTTTCGCTGTTGCGGACCGACTACGGCGTTGGCCAGGGGCAGTGGAGCAGCACCGACTGGGTCGGCGGCGGCGTGAAGGTCAATGTTGCCCTGACCGCCGACGAGGCCAATTAGCTCGTCCTGAGCCTTGGCCAGCCGGAGGTTTCTCCACAGGAGGCATGGCCTATACTTTATCGCAGTGCAAAATACGCATTGATCCTTGACCAGGCGGGGCGTGCGGTCGTACGCACAAGTACTGGGTGCCCAAGCAATTTTGGCCCCAGTTTATAGTGTCGCCTCTCACTCATCGAGGTCTGAACTATGTCCGCCGAAACTTCCCCAATCCCGGAAATCCCTGGCGCTGCAACAAGCTCTGCTGCTGCAACGCCGAAGAAGCCGCCACAGGCAAAGCGCATTGAGCCGGCTGCTCCCATGACTTCTGCCGAGGCCAAGGGCTCGTCTTCAAAGGATGCCAGCTCCGTTTGGCCCCAGCTTGATGTCACGAAGTTCTTCGAAGAGTCGCGTGAGCGCCTCCAGGAAGCCTTTGAGCAGGCCAATGGCCGGTTCGACAGTCTGCGCGGCGCCGCGCGCGATGCCGGCAATGTCTGTCAGGAAGCCCATGTCGCGACCATCTCCGGCCTTAAGGACATCAATGAGCATGTCTTTGAGCACATGCAGAGCGAGATCGATCGCGGCTATGATTTCCTGCGCGCCGCTTCCGAAGTGAAGGGTGTCGGTGATCTCATGCAGCTGCAGACTGACTTTCTGCGTGAGACCATGGAAACGCAGCTCGCGCAGACCAAGGCGCTGACGGAGCTTACGTCGAACCTGTTCAGATCGGCTTTCGAGCCGCTTCAGCAGGGCTTTTCGACGGTCATGGAGAATGCGCGCAAGCGCATGTAGCTGCGCGGCAGCGCTGAGCTGTGCAGCCTTGATGTTGCGGGTTCAATAACCGGCAGCGTGTCCATCTTTGCGCATCTCGGACGCGCCCCAATAGACGTGATTTTTCGCGTCCCACATGATCGCCTGATAGCCGCCGAATCCGCCTGAGCCGGGCGCGATCTTATAGCCGCGCTTCTCAAGGTCCTCTTTCACCTTGGGATCGAATCCCGATTCCATCTCGACCGTGCCGATGCCTTGCGATGGCTCGCCGGTGACTTCAGCATTGCCGACATGGCGCCAGCGCGCGGCGTCGCCCGCTTCCTGCACATTCATGCCGAAGTCGATGATGTCGATGAGAACCTGCATATGGCCCTGCGGCTGCATGTCCCCGCCCATCAGCCCGAAGGAGAGGAAGGGCTGGCCGTCCTTCGTCACGAAGGCGGGGATGATGGTGTGAAATGGCCGCTTGCCCGGCGCGTAGGAATTGGCCGCTTGCGGGTCGAGCGAGAATAGCTCGCCGCGGTCCTGAAACATGAAGCCGAGCCCGTCGGCAACGAGCCCCGAGCCCATGCCGCGATAATTCGATTGGATGAGCGAGACCATCATGCCGTCTTTGTCGGCGGTGGTAAGATAGATGGTGTCGCCATCATGCAGGCGCGGATCGCCCGGCCCGATATCGGGGTTTGCGTGTTTGAGGTTGATCAGCTTGCGCCGCTCATCGGCATAGGCGTCCGACAAAAGCCCTTTCATCGGCACATCAACGAAGGCCGGGTCTGCATACCATTTGGCGAGATCCTCGAACGCAAGCCGCTTGGCCTCGATCATCGCCGTGAGCGCATCGGCGGAGCCCGCACCCATCTTTTTGAGATCATATCCTTTGAGGACTTGCAGCATCTCCAAGACAGCGCCGCCTTGGCCATTAGGCGGTAATTCGTAAACGTCATATCCGCGGTAGTTCACGCTTAAGGGCGTGACCCATTCGCCGTGATGTGCAGCGAAATCTTCATAGCGCAGATCGCCTCCGATACGCTTGAAATAGGCGTCCATCGCGTGCGCGATCTCGCCCTTATAGAAGACGTCGCGTCCATCTTTGGCGAGCAGCGAATAAGTGTGCGCAAGATCGGGATTCTTGAAGATCTCGCCTTCTGCCGGCGTGTGCCCACCATTGGCGTCGGGAATAAGATAGGTCGCGCGCGCATTGTCGCTTTCTTCGATGAAGCCTTTCAGCCGCTCGAAGGCCGCCATATTGCCTTTCCAATATTGTGCAACGAGCTGCGTGACTGGAAAGCCGCCCGTCGCGTAATCGATCGCCGGCTGAAGATCATCCTTCATTGGCAGCTTGCCGAATTTGTCGTGCAGCGCGAACCAGCCATCGACCGCGCCCGGCACAGTGACGGGCAATGAGCCGACCGATGGGATATGCGCTTGGTAAGGCTTCCCGGCCCTCTTGTAGGCGGCAGCGACCTCTTGCTTCATTTTGGCGAGATCGCGCCCCATGGGCGCCCGGCCCGAGCCGTTATAGCCATAAAGCTGCTTCGTCTTCGGGTCCCACACGATGGCGAAAAGATCGCCGCCGATGCCGTTGAGCACCGGCTGCATGAGCCCGATTGCGGCATTCGCAGCGATCGCCGCATCCACAGCGCTACCGCCTTTCTTCAAGACGCTCACGGCGATTTCCGTGGCGAGGGGCTGCTCCGTCGCCGCCATGCCATGCTGCGCAATCACTGGCGAGCGCGTGGCCCACTCAGCGCCGGAATAGCGGTCGCCCCGGCTGATTTGTCCAAACGCCGTCGCCGACCCGAAGCTGATCGCCATCACCACCGCTCCCATAAGGAATGTTAGCCACTTCATTGAAGCCCCGGAGCCGCCACGAGGCGGGATGAAGCTGGTGCCCATGAGTAGGATTGAACTACTGGCCTCTCCCTTACCAAGGGAGTGCTCTACCACTGAGCTACATGGGCGCGCCTGAGCCGGCAATTGGCCGCGGCGAGAGGCCGTCGTATAACGCGGGGGACCTGCTTTGGGAAGCGCCGCCGGCCCCAAACTGGGCCGATGAATGGAGCGGGGATGAGCGAAAGCCAGACCGAACGGGAAAAGCGCCTCGCCGAGGCTTTGCGGGCCAATCTCCGGCGGCGCAAAGCCCAGGCGCGTGCCCGCTCCGATTTTGACCCAAATGCATCTCGATTCAGCGGTAATTCCGCCAATGCTCAGCCACGCTCTTCCGCTAAGCCTAAGGAATAGCGGGCGCGGGCGCGCCGAACCGAGGGCGGAGACATCATGGACAGAATAGCGATTGTGGGCGGCAGGCGGCTGAATGGCCGGATTCCGATTGGCGGCGCCAAGAATGCGGCCTTGCCTTTGATGGTGGCGAGCCTGCTCTCGGAAGACCCGCTCGAGCTCGCCAACATTCCCAACCTTGCGGATATCCGTACGCTTAGAACGATCCTTGAGCAGCACGGCGTGATGGCAACCGAAATCGGCGGGGCTCTTCGCCTGCATGCGGCGCACATCACCTCGACGCTCGCGCCTTATGATCTCGTGCGTAAGATGCGCGCAAGCTTCCTGGTGATTGGCCCCTTGCTGGCGCGCTGCGGCGAAGCGACCGTCTCGCTTCCGGGCGGCTGTGCAATCGGCACGCGCCCTGTCGACCTTCATCTTATGGCGCTCGAAAAGCTGGGGGCGAAGATCGCGCTCGAAGATGGCTATGTGCATGCCCAGGCACCCGGGGGGCTCAAAGGTGCGGATATCGAATTTCCGATGGTTTCGGTCGGCGCGACCGAAAACCTTATGATGGCGGCGAGCCTGGCGAAGGGAACAACGCGTCTTATCAATGCCGCGCTTGAGCCCGAGATCACCGATTTGGCGCAGTGCCTGATCAAGATGGGCGCTAAGATCACAGGGCTGGGCACTTCGACGCTGACGATCGAAGGCACGCCCGCACTCAACGGCGCAAGTCACAGTGTCGTCCCCGATCGTATCGAGGCGGGCACCTATTTGATGGCAGCGGCCATGGCCGGCGGCGAGGTCGTGCTTGAGGGAACCGAGCCTGCTCACCTCGGCGCCGCAATTGCCGCCATCCGCGAGGCCGGTGCCGAGATCGAAACGGGAAGAAGTGAGATCAAAATCCGCCGAAGCGCACGCCGGCTGCGCGCGGTTGATGTCAGTACAGAGCCGTTTCCGGGCTTTCCCACCGATCTTCAAGCGCAACTCATGGCGCTCATGACGCTGGCCGAGGGTCGATCTCACATCCGTGAGCGGATCTTCGAGAACCGCTTCATGCATGTGCCGGAGCTGGGCCGCATGGGCGCCAAGATCGCCGTCGAGGGCGATACGGCGATCATCACCGGTGTGAGCGCATTGCATGGCGCGCCCGTCATGGCGACCGATCTCAGGGCCTCGGTGAGCCTCGTCATCGCGGGGCTCGCCGCTGAGGGGCAGACCATCATTAACCGCGTTTATCATCTTGACCGCGGCTTTGAGCGGCTGGAAGAAAAGCTTAGTTTGTGCGGGGCGGATATTCGCCGGCTTAAGGCATAGGCCCAAGCCGGCAAAAGCGCGGAAAGAGGCCAGCCTTGGGATTGAAGCTCATTGCCGAAGATGCGGAGGATCTCAAGGTGATCGCGGCTCACTTGCAGGACGCGCTCATCCGCGTGGGCGATATCGCCTATTTGCCGCGCCATCACCGGCTCGCCATCTCGCTCAACCGTTTCTGCTGGGAGGCGCGGCCAACCAAGGTCGGCGGCAAGGATGCTTATGCGCGTGTGACGGCCGGGCTGCATCTCGATGGTGTGCTTGGCGTGAAGGCGCGCGGAATGGACCAGAACAATCTCGAGGCCCTCCTGTATCTCTTGTCGATCGAGCCCAAACTCGATGAGACCGGCGCGGGCGTCATTGATTTCGTCTTTGCTGGTGGCGCGGCGCTCCAAGCCCGGGTCGAATGCATCGATGCATCGCTGACGGACAGGGGCGAGCCTTGGCTCACCGAAGCCAAGCCAGAGCATGCCGACACTTCGGATGCGGGCGTTCGATGAGCATCAATATTCGTCGGCTGACGACGCGTGATCAGCGCTTTGCCGACATGTTCGCTGCCTTTGTCGCTGCCAAGCGGGCCGCCGCCGAGGATGTTTCTGGTGTGGTTGCCAAGATTCTCGCCGATGTGAGACGGCGCGGTGACGGCGCGCTTGTCGATTACACCCGCAAGTTTGATGGGCTGGCTTTAACGCGCGAGACCATGCGCGTCACGCCGCGCGAGATCGATGATGCGGTGGCCGCCTGCGATCCTGCAACGCTCGATGCGCTTAGGCTAGCGGCCACGCGGATCAGAGCCTTCCATGAGCGCCAGCGCCCGCAGGATGATCGGTTCGTCGACGCGGCAGGCGTTGAGCTGGGCAGCCGCTGGACACCGCTCGCCACAGTCGGTGTCTATGTGCCCGGCGGCACTGCGGCTTATCCGAGCTCCGTGTTGATGAACGCAATCCCGGCACAAGTCGCCGGCGTGGCGCGTGTTGTGATGACGGTGCCCTCGCCGAAGGGACAGCTCAATCCGCTCGTGCTTGCAGCGGCGCGCGAAGCAGGCGTTCACGAGATCTACAAGATCGGCGGCGCGCAGGCGATCGGCGCGCTGGCTTATGGAACCGTATCGATTGCGCCGGTCGATAAGATCATGGGCCCTGGCAACGCTTATGTCGCAGAGGCCAAGCGCCAGGTGTTCGGTATTGTCGGCATCGATATGATCGCTGGCCCGTCTGAGATTCTCGTTGTCGCCGACGGTAAGAATGATCCGGCATGGATCGCCGCCGACTTGCTCTCGCAAGCCGAACACGATACCGCCGCGCAATCGATCCTCATCACCAATGATTCAGCCTTCGCGACGCGCGTCGGCCAAGCCATTGATACCGAGCTGGCCACGCTCGGCCGTGCTGCAACTGCGCGCATGAGCCTCGAAGCCCATGGCGCGATGATCATTGTCGATGATTGGGGCCAAGTGCCCGCGCTTGTCGATGCACTCGCGCCTGAGCATTTGGAGCTTGCCATCGACGAGCCGGAAGCGCTCGCGGCGCAAGTCCGTAACGCCGGCGCAATCTTTCTGGGCCGCATGACGCCTGAAGCAATCGGCGATTACGTCGCCGGCACCAATCACGTTTTGCCGACCGCGCGCAGCGCACGCTTTTCCTCGGGTCTCTCGGTCTATGACTTCATGAAGCGTACCTCGATCGTCAAATGCGATGCGGCGTCGCTCGCGGCGATCGGCGGCGCGGCGGCAACGCTTGCCGAAGCTGAAGGGCTCGGCGCACATGCGCGCTCCGTCACTATAAGAACCAATCGGATTTGAGCGATGGCAGAGCCGGCAATCGATCCGCGCCTCAAAGCCAAATACAAAATCACTGCCATCGATCTCGATGAAAAGATCGTTCTGCGCCATTCCGCCGATGTCGAGCACGAGCGCCGCGTCGCCATCTTCGACCTTTTGGAGGACAATTACTTTCATCCCGTCGGCTCGGGCGGCGGGCCCTATCACCTTCTGCTCGGTGTCGAAGAGAACAGATTGGTCTTCGACATCAAGCTCGAGGACGGCAGCTATCATGGCAAAGTCATGCTCTCGCTCACACCGTTCCGCCGCATCATCAAAGACTATTTTCTTGTCTGCGAAAGTTACTATGACGCGATCAGAAACGCCTCTACACAGCAGATCGAGGCGATCGATATGGGCCGGCGCAGCCTTCACAATGAAGGCTCGGAGCTCCTGCGCGAGCGCCTTGCCGGCAAGATCGATGTCGACCTTTTGACCGCGCGGCGCTTGTTCACGTTGATTTGCGTTTTGCATATCAGGGGCTGACAAGAGCGGCGCGGGGTGGGGCGCCCGAAGCATGAAAAGCGTCCTCTTTGCCTGCAATTTGAATTGCGTGCGCTCGCCAATGGCGGCGGCAATTGCGCAACATTATTTCGGCCATCGCTTGTTGGTCGATTCCGCGGGCGTTGAAGCCGGAGAGCTTGATGGATTCGCAATCGCAGTGATGCGCGAGCTGGGCATTGATATCGGAAAATACCGCCCCAAAACTTTTGAAGAGCTCGCTGAAGACGAGGCCGAGTTCGATCTCATCATCACCCTTTCGCCCGAGGCGCATCACCGCGCGCTCGAATTTGCGCGCGGCAAACCGGTCGAGGTCGAGTATTGGCCGACGCAGGACCCGACTCTCGCTCTCGAGCTGGGGCTTTCGCGCGATGGGATTCTGGATGCTTATCGCCACGTGCGCGACGCCTTAAGCGAACACATACTGTCTCGGCTCACCGAAGGGCCAGTCGGCAATCTCTGACTTTGTGGAAGAGGCGCCACGTGGGCGCAAGGTGATGAATGGCGGAACCGGGGGAGAACAGCTTGATTTTGCCGGGCGAGGGTTCCATGTTCACGCCCGTCACCAGCCAAGGATAAGGAATGACGAAAGAGGACTTACTTGAGTTTCCGGGCACGGTTATCGAGCTCCTGCCCAACGCGACCTTCCGCGTAAAGCTCGAAAACGAGCATGAGATCATCGCCCACACGGCCGGCAAGCTGCGCAAGAATCGCATCCGGGTGCTCGCCGGCGATAAGGTCCTTGTGGAGATGACTCCCTATGACCTCACAAAGGGCCGGATCACCTATCGTTTCAGGTGAAGGGAACGCCGCAAGCGACCTCGATACCGCCGCACGGCGCGCCACGCCTTGTGCTCGCAAGTGCATCGCCACGCCGCCTCGAGCTTCTGAAACAGATCGGCATTGCGCCTGACGCCATCATAGCCGCTGAGATTGACGAGACGCCGCGCAAGGGTGAGCTGCCGCGCGTGCTTGCCGTTCGGCTGGCCGAGGAAAAAGCGCACGCCGTGTCAAATCCTCAGTCTGAGGATGATCTTGTTCTTGCCGCGGACACTGTGGTTGCGTGCGGGCGCCGCATCTTGCCCAAAGCCGAAACCGAGGCAGAAGCTGAGGCCTGCCTGAGATTGCTGTCCGGTCGGCGGCACCGCGTGATGTCTGGGCTGGCGCTTGTGCGTGGCTCTAGGACGCTCTCTTCTCGTCTCGTCGAGACGCGGGTCGCCTTCAAGGTTTTGTCGTCCGAAGAGATCGCACGCTATATTGCAGGTGGTGAGTGGTGCGGCAAAGCGGGCGGTTATGCGATTCAGGGCCGCGCAGGCGCGCTGGTGCGCTGGATTGAAGGCTCTTACTCCAATGTTGTCGGCTTGCCGCTCTATGAGACAGCCGCGCTCTTGGAGGGTGCCGGCTTCAGCGCGTTTGCGCGCAATGGCTGAAGCCGCCGCGCACTGGTATGTCGATGAGTGCGCGGTAGAAGCGCGTGCTGCGAAGCTGCTCGGCGATCGGCTTATTGCGCTGAAGATCATCCCGTATGTCATGCCGGCCCTGGCACGTCCCCAAGTCGGCGATCTCTATCTCGCGCGAATTACCAAGTCCGCGCGTGGCATGAACGCCATCTTTGTTGATCTCGGCGAAGGGGGTGAGGGCCTGTTGCGCACGCGCGGAACTCTGTCAGAGGGCGAGCTCGTTGCGGCGCGGGTTATTCAATCTGCCTACGGATCAAAGCGCCCAGTGCTCAAGCCGGAAGAGACAACGGATGAAGTGTCAGCCGGTCAAGCCGGTGGGCGAGTACGCCGAATATCGGAACCGATGAGCGCTGAACGATACCTTGCTACGCATTGGCGCCGGGACGGACCGGTTGTCGTTGACAGCGACCGCGCGTGGCGTGGGCCTGCCGTGCAAAGCGCAAAGCCTGGGCTTTTTGAGCGCGAAGGAATCGAGGCGCAAATCGAAGCAGCGCTTGAATTTGTTGTTTCGTTGCCAAGCGGCGGGCGGCTTATCATCGAACAAACCGAGGCGCTCACGGCCATTGATGTCGATGCCGGATCATCTACGCGGGTGAGTGAGGTGAACACGGAGGCGGCCGCGGAAATTCCCTATCAGATTGCTGTGCGCGGGCTCGCCGGCAATATTATCATCGACTTTGCACAAATCGGCAGCGCGAGTGTGCTGGCACCTCTCAAAGAGCGCATCGCCTCGGGGGCAACCGAGATCGGCATCGAAGTCAAAATTGGCGTGGCCGGCCGTACTGGCCTTCTTGAATTACAGCGCAAGCGCACGGAAGCGCCGCTCGCATCTCTTCTCACTGTAGCGGGCCTCACACACGGCGCAGTGCCTATGCGCCTGAATCTTGAGGCGCAAGCAGCACGCCTTGCCCACGCCATCCGTGCCGCTTCAGCGCACATGCCGGGCGCGCTTGATCTTCGCGTTGGCGCAGCGCTCGCCGATTGGCTGACGCAAGGTGAGGGGCGGGCCAGTTGGCAGGCGATCCTTGGCGCCAGCCCCGTGCCGTTGCATCTCCTGGCCGGAGGGCTAGATGATGCCATCTCGGTTGAAAGGAGAGGAAGGAGCGCGCAATGACCGAAGCCCAACGCCCGTGCCCGATCTGCGGACGGCCCGGCGATGCGCATTACAAGCCGTTCTGCTCGGCACGCTGCGCCAATGTCGATCTCTCGCGCTGGCTCAATGAGAGCTACCGCATCCCGGCGCGGCCCGACGAGGATGAGGAAGACAGTGGTGCCGGCGGTGAAGCGGACAACGGTCAGGCGCATTGACACGAGGCTGGAAGAGGTTACGCGGGCGCTGGCGGGCACCCGCGAGCAGCTGGCGCCCTGGCGCGAACCACCTGCGCGGTGCCACGCGTCAGCCTCATTGGCTGGACTTGCGCTGGGTGATCTCCTATAAACCCGGCCCTCAAGCCCAGGTAGCTCAGTTGGTAGAGCAGCGGACTGAAA
>CAWBKL010000003.1:0-700595 GCA_963789405.1 uncultured Alphaproteobacteria bacterium | reverse complement strand
CGAGGATTTCCGGCTCGGCCAGGAGATCACCCACGCCACACCGCGCACCGTCACCGACGGCGATACGGCGCTCTATACAGCCCTCTACGGCTCGCGCTTCGCGCTGCAATCCTCCGATGCCTTTGCCGGTGCCATTGGGTTTCCGCAGGCGCCGGTCGACGATCTGCTCGTGTTCCATATCGTGTTCGGCAAGACCGTGCCCGACATCTCGCTCAATGCCGTTGCCAATCTTGGCTATGCCGGCGGGGTGATGGGCGTGCCGGTGTTCCCGGGCGACACGCTCTCGGCACGCTCGACCGTGGTCGGTTTGAAGCAGAATTCCAGCGGCAAGACCGGCGTAGTCTTTGTCGAGACGGTCGGCACCAACCAACAAGGCGAGCAGGTGCTGCGCTACACCCGCTGGGTGATGGTGAAGAAGCGCGACGAGAGCGGGCGCGTGAACGGCGAATCGCTCCCAATCTCCCCGGCGCCGTCGCCGCAACCGAGCTGCGCGTGCCGAACGGGCTCAAGATGATGAGCTACGACCGCGTCGCCGCCGGCTCGCGCCATCTCTGGGAAGATTACGAGTCCGGGGAGCGCATTGATCACGTCGATGGCATGACGATCGAGGAGGCCGAGCACCAGCTCGCGACGCGGCTTTATCAGAACACGGCCCGGGTCCATTTCAACCAGCATGCCGAGGCCCAGGGCCGGTTCGGCAAGCGCCTGGTCTATGGCGGCCACATCATCAGCTTGGCGCGTGCGCTTTCGTTCAACGGTCTCGCCAACGCGTTCCGCATCGCCGCGATCAATGGCGGGCAGCACGTCAATCCGGTGTTCGCCGGTGATACGATCTATGCCTGGAGCGAAGTGCTGGAGCTGGCCGAGATGCCGGGCCGGAGCGATGCCGGGCTCCTGCGCCTGCGGACCATCGCCACCAAGAACGAGAGCGCGGCTGCATTCCCATATCGCGACGCAGCCGGGGCCTACCACCCTTCGGTGGTGCTCGATCTCGACTATTGGGCCCTACTCCCCCGCTAGCAGCGCCAAGACTTAGCCGTGCTCCAAGTGCACCTCCCCCAGGGACGAGCTCACGAAGCGAGACTCCTTATGACAACCAGATTCCCGGTTGCCGGCCTTGCCGGCACAGGAAAAGCCAGGGGGCTTGTTGGCGCATTGATTGACTTCACGCGGACGGGAACCGACACTCCCGTTCGCTGAGATTCTGTTCTCAGCGATTCGAAGGAAACTTCACAAAGAGCCGGGGCCGATGGCCGAACAATCGAGTGCAACGGGTGGCAATCGCCCGCTTTCACCGCATATTTGGATTTATCGCTGGCCGGTGACGATGCTGACCTCGATCACGCATCGTGTGACCGGCATTGTGAATGCCGCGGGCCTTGTGCTGGTGACGCTGTTTCTGGTGGCGACCGCGATGGGTCGCGATGTCTTCACCGTCGCGCATACCATGCTCGCTGCTTGGTACGGCCGATTGATTCTTTTCGGTTTCACCCTGACGCTGAGCTATCACCTGCTCAACGGCATCCGCCACCTCATCTGGGACACCGGCGCCGGCTTTGGCCTCAAGACAGCGCGCAATTCCGGCCTCTTCGTGCTGATCGGCACATTCATCCTGACATTGATCATCTGGATTGCGGCCTATTGGCTCGCGGGAGCTTTCCGATGAGCATAAGAACGCCGCTTGCGCGCGTGCGCGGCCTTGGCGCTGCAAAGACGGGTGTCGGTCATTTCTGGGTCCAAAGGCTGACCGCCATCGCCCTCGTGCCGCTTACGATCTGGTTCTTGGGCTCGGTTATCGCTTTTACCGGTGCCAGTTACGATGCCGTTACGGCCTATATCCACAATCCGGTTGTCGCGGTGCTCTTTATCCTTTTCCTGGGCGCCTCCTTCACCCATATGAAGCTTGGATTGCGCGTCGTCGTCGAGGACTACATCACCCGAGAAAGCAGCAAGATCGCGCTTCTCGTGTTGATCGATTTCTTCACCTATGCGACGGCGGCGCTTGCCATCTATTCGGTTCTACAGATCGCCTGGACCCCAGTATAACTGTCATGGCCGCTTATCCGATTACCGATCACACTTTTGATGTCGTCGTTGTCGGCGCGGGTGGTGCCGGCCTTAGAGCGGCGCTCGGCGCGGCACAGCGCGGTCTGAAGACAGCCTGCATCACAAAAGTGTTCCCCACGCGCAGCCACACCGTTGCCGCGCAAGGCGGCTTTGCCGCATCGCTCGGCAATATGAGCCCGGACGACTGGCGCTGGCATATGTACGACACCGTGAAGGGCTCGGATTGGCTCGGCGATCAAGACGCCATCGAATATATGTGCCGCGAGGCGCCTGCCGCAGTTTACGAGCTCGAGCATTGGGGCGTGCCGTTCAGCCGCACGGAGGAAGGCAAGATCTATCAGCGCGCCTTTGGCGGCATGACTTCGAATTACGGTGAGAAGCCGATCCAGCGCACATGTGCGGCGGCAGACCGAACCGGTCATGCAATCCTTCACACACTCTACGGCCAGAGCGTCCGTCACGCCGCCGAGTTCTTTATTGAATACATCGTGCTCGATCTCATCATGGAAGATGGGCGCTGCCGGGGCGTGATGGCTTGGTGCCTGGATGATGGCTCGATCCACCGGTTCGCTTCGCATCTGACGGTTCTGGCGACAGGTGGTTGCGGGCGCGCTTTCCTTTCGACAACAAACGCCCACACTTGCACCGGAGATGGTGGCGCGATGGCGCTGCGCGCCGGCCTGCCGCTGCAGGATATGGAGTTTATGCAATTCCACCCGACCGGTGTTTTGGGCGCCGGCGTTTTGATCACTGAGGGGGTGCGCGGCGAAGGCGGCTATCTCACCAATTCCGAAGGTGAGCGCTTTATGGAGCGCTATGCGCCTTCGGCCAAGGATCTCGCCTCCCGCGATGTGGTTTCACGCGCGATGACGATCGAGATCCGTGAGGGGCGCGGCGTCGGCCCGCACAAGGACCATATCAACCTGCATCTTGATCATCTTGATCCCAAGATCATTCACGAGCGGCTACCTGGCATCGCAAAATCGGCCCGCATCTTCGCCGGGGTCGATGTAACCAAGCAGCCCATCCCCGTCCTGCCGACGCTGCACTACACAATGGGCGGCATCCCCACCAGTTATCATGGCGAAGTTGTCACGCTGAAGGACGGCAACCCCGACACCATCGTGCCCGGGCTCATGGCCGTCGGCGAAGCCGCCTGCGTTTCCGTGCACGGGGCAAATCGCTTGGGGAGTAACTCGCTCGTCGATCTTGTCGTGTTCGGCCGCGCTGCTGGCATCAGGGCTGCTGAGCTCGTCAAGCCTGGCGAGAAGCAGAGCGAGCTGAAGAAGTACGCCGGCGATCAAGCGCTCGCGCGTTTTGACAAGTTCCGCAACGCCAAGGGCGGCACGCCGACCGCGAAATTGCGCGACAAGATGCAGCGCACGATGCAGACCCATTGCGCCGTGTTCCGCGAGGGCCCGACGCTTGAAGAAGGCGTCAAGCTGATCGCCGAGATTTGCGGCAGCATTGATGATATCGCTGTTACCGATCGCTCGATGATTTGGAACTCCGATCTCGTCGAGACGCTTGAGTTCGATAACCTCCTCGCCCAATCGGCCTGCATCTCGGCAAGCGCGGCAGCGCGCACTGAAAGCCGCGGCGCGCATGCCCGCGAAGATTTTCCGGACCGCGACGACAACAATTGGATGAAGCACACGCTCGCTTGGTTCAACGAGAAAGACGGCCGCGCGCACCTCGATTATCGCCCGGTGCACAGCTACACGCTGTCGAATGATGTCGCCTACATCCCGCCCAAAAAACGCGTTTATTGAAGGTTTAAGCGATGGTTGAGCTGGCGCTCCCGAAAAATTCGAGACCGACAAAAGGCAAGGCGTGGCCGGCACCGCAGGGCGCGAAGCGCACGCGCAAGTTCGAGATCTATCGCTGGAACCCTGACGACAAAGCCAATCCGAGCATCGACAGCTACACGATCGATCTCGATAGCTGCGGCCCAATGGTCTTGGACGCGCTCATCAAGATCAAGAACGAGATCGACCCCACGCTCACTTTCCGCCGTTCCTGCCGCGAAGGTGTTTGCGGCTCATGCGCGATGAATATCGATGGCGGCAACACGCTCGCCTGCACGCGCGGCATGGACGAGATCAAGCATGATGTCGTGAAGATTTACCCCTTGCCGCACTTGCCGGTGGTCAAAGACCTGGTCGGTGATCTCACCAATTTCTATGCGCAATACGCGCAGATCGAGCCCTGGCTGCACACCGTCTCGCCCGAGCCCCAAAAGGAATGGCGCCAGACCGAGGAAGACCGCCGCAAGCTCGACGGGCTTTATGAGTGCATTCTGTGCGCTTGCTGCTCGACCTCATGCCCGAGCTATTGGTGGAACTCCGATCGCTTTCTCGGCCCGGCTGCGCTGTTGCATGCCTATCGCTGGATCGTCGACACGCGCGATGAGGCGCAAGGCGAACGGCTCGACGATCTCGAAGATCCGTTCCGGCTTTATCGCTGCCACACCATCATGAATTGCGCCAACACTTGCCCCAAGGGGCTCAACCCCTCCAAGGCAATTGCCGAGCTTAAAAAGAAGCTCATCGAGCGTACGGTTTGATTGGTCCCTACTTAGCTATTGCGCGCTGATAAGCGGGGCGCGCGGTAAGCCGAGCATAATAAGCGCGCGTGCCGTCCGGGATGTGCTCGGCAAGCCCAAGATAATCGGCGAAACCGATCGCATAGCCGATCGAGATATCCGCAATCGTAAAGTCGTCGCCGGTGACGTAGCTGCGCCCATCGGCAAGCCGCTTCTCGACGACGTCGAGCCGCCGCAGGAACATGTCCAAGCAGATCTTTGTCGTGGCGTTTTCCTTCTCGGCCTCCGGCGCCCGCAGACGCGTGACGAAGATCGAGGCCAAGGGGGTTGCCAGCGAAGCCTCGCCCAAATGCAACATCTGTAGATGTTCGGCATAAGCCGCCGGGCTCGGTCGCGGACCCACGGTGAAGGAGGGTGCGCCCGGCGGACGCGAGGCAAGGCGCATGCCGGTGATGTATTGCAGGATCGCGAGCGACTCCGCCATCGAGACGCCATCGTCTTCAATAAAGGGCAGCGTGCCCTCCGGGTTCTTTGCGAGAAATTCAGCCGGCGGCGGAAATGCGATCTTCTCGATCGCGTAGGGCTCCTCCAGCTCCTCCATCAGCCAAACCACGCGAAGCGAACGTGTGCCTGGAACGTGATAGATCTTGATCATTGGCCTTCCTCTTCGTTTTCGCTCTCCAAGAGCGCGGGCATTTGCTGCGCGTGAGCTTGCCCTCTAAAGCCGCGCGCGCCAAGAGCGCATGCTAAGCTCCTGAGCCCAACGCGGGAGGGAAACGTGGCCGACGCCCCAAGCAGCAATATCTGGCAAGACGAGTGGACATCCAAGGGCGAGCAGCCCTGGCAAAACGGCATCTGCACGCGCCGCGTTGGGCGCGGTGAAATCCTCGCCGCGACCTTGCACGAGATGCCGCCGCACAACACCGGCGGCGCCTATCACTTCCATCACGGCAATGAGGAAATGCTGATCGTCTTGAGCGGCACGCCGACTTTACGTACGCCGGAAGGCGAGCGCATGCTCGATGAAGGCGAAGTTGTCGTCTTCGCGCGCGGCGCCAAGGGCGCACACAAATGCAGCAACACCACTGACAAGCCCGTGCGCTATCTCTTCGTCAGCAACAATGCATCGCCTGATGCGGTCGAATATCCTGATGCTCGTCTGCTCTCGGTGATGGCCTACACCGAAGACCAATTCGGCAAGCCCCTCTGGGAGATGCGTCAAGTGGGCAAGGATGATGGACCGCCCGCGGTGGATGCGAGCGGCAACTCCACAGCCTGAACTTACTTCACCCGCTGGCAGACGGCTTCGAGATTGTTGCCGTCCGGATCGACAATGAAGGCGGCGTAATAGGTCGGCGTGTAATCCAGCCTCAGGCCCGGCGCGCCGTTATCCTTACCGCCGGCAGCAAGCGCGGCCTCATAGAATTCGTGCACCTTCTTGCGGCTTCTTGCGGCAAGGCAAATGTGAACCGGCCCAGATTGCGCCGCCGGCACGCCAATGCCCGTGCCGATCCACAAGAACACTTTGTCGATCGTCTCGCCGAAACCGACATAATGCCTCTGCGGTCGCCCCGGCGCGCCGAAATCATATTGAACTCTGATGCCAAGCGGGGCGAGCGCCGCTTCGTAGAACGCTTTGGAGCGCTCAACATTCTTTACCTTGATGCCGACATGATCGATCACGGCCCGCTCCCTCGCTCCTTCGCTCGCACTCGCCTCCCCGGCATGATGCCCCGCGGAGACAATGCGCGATAGCTGCACGGCTCTTGCACCATCCCTCCCGACGACCCGTCTTTCAGCCGCTTCTTGTTCCTTTTCAGGACAGCCGCGGGCGCAAGTCAGGCCGGACAGGAAGAGGAACACGCTATGCCCCAGCGTCTACCCGCTATTTTCGCGCTTGGCGCGCTCAGTCTGCTCGCCAGTGCCGCGCCGAGCTTGGCCGACGAGGCGCCGGCGCACCGCCGGCCCGCGGTGCCGCCCTTGCCGACGGCCCAGTCACTGACCGCACCATCAACAACTGCACAACCGATATCGGTTTCGCAATCGCCGCTAGCCGATCCGAGTTCGCCACGCGCGCCCAACGCCGCAAGCTTGCCCAACATGCCGGTCGCAAGCACTCCGATCGCGACCGCTGCACTCAAGCGCGAGGCGCGAACCGAGGGCGATTCAAACATCGCGCTTGCGAGCTTCATGCATCCGATCGAGCTTTCGCCGTCGATGCCGGTGCGTATCGCGCTCAACGAGGCGCCTGCCAATGTCGCAACCGGCAAGGCTGCGCAACTTACAAACGCTCAAGAACCCAGCGAAGCATCGGCCGGCACTCCGGTCGGAGACGTCGTCAAGAAAGACGACCTCGCCACCTTCTTGCCCGACGTCGAGCTGAAGGACATCTCGCAGGACACTCCAATCGGCTATCAGTCGGGTTACATGCCACTGCCGAACCTGAATGTGCCCACCGAAGAGCCGGTCACCCAATTGGCTACGCTCGCCCTTCCAGACATCAAGCCAACCATGAAACCGACTGTGACTCTGGATTTCACTGCACGGGTTGAGCTCTATGTCGGCGACGTTGTCAGCGCCGGTGATCAAGAAGCTCCCAAGACCGAGCTTGCCTCAATCAGGCCGCGGCCACGGCCCGAAGGCGTTGTCGCATCTATCGAAGAGAAGCCGGCGGATCCTGAAAAGGTCGTTGCGCCAAAAGCCGAGCCGGTCTTTAGCCTGCGCCGCTAATCACTGGTGTGATGAGCAGATAGGTAGCCTGCTGACTGCATTTCGATCAATCGCGAGGCGGTGCGCTGGAACGCGAATGCGCCATCGCCTTCGGTAAAGAGCTCGCCCGCCGCTGCAGCCGCCGTGCACACGAGCTTTACCTTGTGCTCATAAAGCTCGTCGATGAGCGTGACGAAGCGCTTGGCCTCATTGCGATCCGCCGGTGAGAGCTTGGGAATATCATCGACAACAACCGCGCTGAACGCCTGCGCGAGCGCGAGATAGTCCGCCGGCCCGCGCGCCTCGCGGCAAAGCTCGTCGAAAGAAAAGCGCGCAACGCCTCTTGCCGCACGCGAAATAACGAAAGCGCGTCCCTGGACATCGAGGGTGACACACCCAGGCGGCGCTTCATCGGTGAGTTGATCCCACGCGCGATCGAGCAGTGCTTTGCCCGTCATGCCGCTCGCGACATGATAAACCGGCTCGCCCGTCAATCGCTGCAGTCGATAATCCATGCCCGCATCAAGCTCGAGAATGTCGAGCTTTTCCTTGAGCAGCGCGATGAAGGGCAGAAACAGCTGGCGATTGATCCCGTCCTTATAGAGCTCATCGGGTGCGCGGTTGGATGTTGCGACGATGATCACGCCACGGTCGAACAGCTCTTTGAATAGGCGGCCGAGAATCATTGCATCGGCAATGTCCTCGACTTGAAACTCATCGAAGCAAAGTAGCGTTGCAGCGCGCGCGATCTTTTCGGCAACGGGCGGCACCGGATCATCGCCCGCATCCTTGATGTAATCGGGATCGCGCCGGCGCTCCGCCTCACCCATATTCCGCCAGCGCGCGAGATCCTCATGCACCTCGAGCATGAAGGCATGAAAATGCACGCGGCGCTTCAGCTCGATGGGCGCCTCGGCGAAGAACAAATCCATCAGCATGGATTTGCCGCGCCCGACTCCGCCGAAAAGATAAAGCCCCTTGGGCAAAGGTGTGCGCGAGCGCGAGCGCAAAATGCCGGCAAGAAGGCCCCGATTGCTGGATGGGTCATAGCCCTGCAAGCGCCGAAACAACACTTCAAGCGCTTCGGCGGCATGCGCCTGCGCTTCATCGAAAGCGGCACCGCCGCTCGATACCAGCGCTCTATAGGCTTCAACCGGTCCCATTAGTCCTTGAGCTTCGCCGTGAGGAGAACAGCGAGCGCTAACATTTGAATAGGACGATCTCAAGGTAGCCACTCGCACTGAATCGGAAGCGCGGGGGCAAGTATCACAACTTCGCGTTAGGATCGCGTGAACTCTTAGTTGGCGCGCGGCAGGGTTGCGCCGGTGGTGCCCGCTGTCACCTGCAGCAGAGCCGACTTGATCGGTGCGAATGTCGCCGGGTCGTAGCCGACAAGACCGTACCAGCCATCGGTCGCTCGCCAAAAGAACGCGGGGATTTCAAGCTCTTCGCCATTCGCCGTCGTCACCGCATTGAGATTGTCGATCAGCTGGCGCATGCGCTCCACCGCAGCAACGCGCGTGGGAGAAGCTTCGGCAGAAGCCGGCAGTTGCGCCGATTGATAATAAGCGGCGGCCGTCGGTGCCTTGAACCACGCGTCGAGCAGCGTGTAGCTGCGGCTTAAAGCGAGCTCTGCGACCATCGCACGCTCGGGATCGCTCGAGCGCGCTTGGCCGTCATGATCGCGCCGCGCATAAACGATCCATCTGAGATCGACGCCCGCGGCATCCAGCGGGGCCCATTCATTCTCCTTGAACGCCTCACAAGCCGGGCAGCTGCGGAATGTGATGACATAGAGCACCGGCCCGCCGCTCATGCGATGCACGAAGGGTGAGCTCTCCAGGAGCGTCTGCAATTCGCTGGCGCCGATCGTGATCTTGAAAGGCTCGGGCGGCGCTTCTTCCTCATTCGTGTTGGCCGCAACCGGCGCGCTCGCCGCCCCGGTCGCACCCGTAACGCCTTCGCCTTTGATCTGTGCGAGCTTGCGCGGATTGGACAGGGCCAGCGCCAAGCGCGAGGGCGGCGCGGCGCGCGCAAAGAGTGGCTGACCGCCCGGTGGCTCTACGAGGCCGACAACACCAAGCCACAGACCGGCGCCGATCACGAGCCCGATCGAAAGCACGATAAGGCCCCGCCACCCATCCATCCTGCCCTCGCTCAGTTGCCGCTAGAGGGCGCCTGATTAGCCCTGGCGCCACCCCTGCCGCAAGCCGCCAAGCGATTTCGCTCACAAGCACCTGATCATCACGAATCCTCTTGCGAATGATTATCATCATCATATATGCTTGGGGACAAGGAAACGCCGTCATGTATGTCTGCAACTGCAATGCCTTGCGCGAGCGCGACGTTCGCCTGATCCTCAAAAACGTCATTGAGGACCCGGCCGAGGTGCATCGCGCGTTGGGCTGCGAGCCGCGTTGCGGCAGGTGCCTCAAAGACATCCTGCGGATGCGTGACCAGGAAATGGAAACGGCTTCTCTCGCGGCGGAATAGCGCAAACCGCCTATTCGGAGGTGGGACATGAAAGGCGATCCCAACATTATCGGGCTCTTGAACGATGTGCTCACCAACGAGCTGACCTCGATCAATCAATATTTCCTGCACGCGCGCATGTATGAGAATTGGGGCTTCAAATTCCTCGGCCGCAAATACCTATGAGGAATCGGTCGGTGAGATGAAGCACGCCGATAAGCTGATCAAGCGCATCCTCTTTCTTGAGGGCCTGCCCAACCTTCAGGATCTTCACAAGCTCGGCATCGGCGAGACCGTGCCCGAGGCGCTCCAAAGCGATCTCGCCACCGAGATTGCGTGCCGGGCACACCACCCTCATCCGGCGATCGCCGCGTGCGAGACCGGCAAATGACTTTGTCTCGCGCGACATGCTCACCGAGATCCAGGTGGATACCGAGGAACATATCGATTTCCTCGAGACCCAGCTCAACGTGTTGCGGAGCGTCGGCCTGCAAAACTACCTGCAATCCCAAGCCGGCTCCGCAGAAGCGGGCGAAGGCTGATCGGGCAGCGCCCCCGCGGCATTCACAACCGCTTAGCTTGTCGTGCCCTATTTTTCGCGCTAGGTGAAATTCATCGCCCCGGCGGTTCGCGTATCGGCGAAAGCACAGTTCGCGGCTCCCCTACTTCATCAAGAGGTCTTCCATGGCGCGTAACAAGATCGCTCTTATCGGCTCAGGCATGATCGGCGGAACACTCGCGCATTTGATCGGCTTGAAGGAACTGGGCGACGTTGTGCTGTTCGACGTCGCTGAGGGCTTGCCGCAAGGCAAAGCGCTCGATCTCGAACAGTCGAGCGCGATCGAAGGCTTTGATGCCGCGCTCTCGGGTGCGAATAGCTATGAAGCGATCAGCGGTGCTGATGTTTGCATCGTGACAGCCGGCGTGCCGCGCAAGCCGGGCATGAGCCGCGATGATCTTCTTGGCATCAATCTCAAAGTGATGAAGGCGGTTGGCGAAGGCATCAAGCAACATGCGCCGAATGCATTCGTCGTGTGCGTGACCAACCCGCTTGATGCGATGGTGTGGGCGTTGCGCGAATTTTCCGGCCTGCCGCACAACAAGATTGTCGGCATGGCGGGTGTGCTCGACTCGGCTCGCTTCCGCCTCTTCCTGGCGCGCGAGTTCGACGTCTCGATCGAAAATGTCACGGCCTTCGTCATGGGTGGGCATGGCGACTCGATGGTGCCGCTGCCGCGCTATTCGACCGTTGCCGGCATTCCTATTCCCGATCTCGTGAAGATGGGTTGGACCACCCAGGACAAGCTCGACAAGATTGTTCAGCGTACGCGCGACGGCGGCGCCGAGATCGTCGGCCTCCTGAAGACCGGCTCGGCCTTCTATGCCCCCGCCTCCTCGGCAATCGAGATGGCGGAGAGCTACCTCAAGGACAAGCGTAAGGTTCTGCCCTGCGCCGCGTATCTCAATGGCCAATACGGCCAGAAGGACCTTTATGTCGGCGTTCCGGTGATTATCGGCAAAGGCGGTGTTGAGAAGATTGTCGAGATCTCGCTCGATGCCGAGGAGCGCACGGCATTCCAGAAATCTGCCGATGCCGTTCGCGGGCTCATCGAGGCGTGCAAAAAGATCGATCCGAGCCTCGGCTAGCCCTGCCGTCATGCCCTGCGCGGCGGTGCGCCACGGCTTGATTGTCACGCGCCGATCCCGCAAAAGAGGCGCCGCAAAAGAGCGCCCAGAGGTTCCCTAAATGGCCGAAAAAGAAGAGCTGATTCCCGCCGATGCGCCGAGCGCGCCGGGCCACCCTTCGAGCCACGTCTATCTAGAGGACCCCGAGGTCGACATGCACCTTTCGGGCAAGTCCTATCTGGGCCTCTTCAGCGTTCTCTTTGTGATCTTCGCGTTTATCGCGCTCCTGGTCTATGCCGGCGTCGGCCCGCTCGACGAGCATCGGCAAGCGCCGGCCGAAACAGGCGAGAATGCGAGCCCCGCCAGCGCGCCCGCGACAGAGGCGTCGGCCAATCAGAGCACATTGCCTGCCCCAACAGTGACGGCGCCGACAGACAGCGGCTATGCGGCGCTGCCTGGCCCGGATGCTGTGATCTCGCGCATCGCCTTCGGCTCTTGCCTCGATGAGAACGGGCCAATGGACATCTTGAAGGCGATCGCCGCGCAAAAGCCCCAGCTGTTCATTTTCGAGGGCGACAATATCTATGCCGATGCGAGCGAAAAGGACGCGAACGATACCGGCACCCATATGGTGACGAGCCCGCTGATGATTGCGACGGCTTACGCGACGCTTGGCGCGAGGCCGCTGTTCAAGAGCTTCAAGGCCAGCGTGCCCATTGTCGCGACCTGGGATGATCACGATTACGGCCTTAACGACGCCGGCGGCGATTTTGCGTTCAAAAAGGCCTCGAAAGAGGCCTTTTTTGATTTCTTCGCGCTCAGCAAAGACTCGGATCGCTACAAGCAGCCGGACGGCATCTACACCGCGTATGCCTTCGGGCCGCAAGGTGAGCGCGTACAGATCATTTTGCTCGATACGCGCTGGGACCGCTCGCCGCTCAAACCCAGCGATGCGCCGAGCACGCCGGGCAAAGAGCGCTACATGCCGGATCGTGACACGAGCAAGACCATGCTTGGCGATGCGCAGTGGAAATGGCTCGAGCAGCAATTGATCGAGCCCGCCGATGTGCGGCTTTTGGTGTCATCGATCCAGGTTCTGTCTGAAAACAATGGCTGGGAGCGCTGGGGTGAGCTGCCTTACGAGCGTGATCGGCTTATGCAAGTGCTCAATGACACGGGCGCCAAGAATGTCGTGATCCTGTCGGGCGACCGCCACAAGGCCGCGATCTATAAGGACGACAATGCGCTGCCCTACTCGCTCTATGAAGTAACGTCCTCATCGCTCAATAAGCCGCTCACAGGCGCCGCCGCAGAGGAGCCGGACGAGACTGATCCTCAGCGCCAGGATCCGTTTTACAAGGATGCAAATTTCGGCATGGTCGATATTGATTGGCAGGCGCACGCGATCAATCTCGAGCTGCGCGATAAGACTGGCCAATTGATTCACGGCGTTTCGGTACCCTTCGTTGACGATGCGGCGGACACAAGCGGCCAGTGAGATCCTCAGCCGGGCGACATAGAGCGCCCGTGCCTCCGGCCAGGGCCGGTGTTATAAGGGCCGAATTAACGAGCGCGGGGCGATTCTCTCTGCCTCGGCGTCCTGCCCGCGAGCCCACGGGGGATCTTTATGAATATTCACGAATACCAAGCCAAAGAGATTTTGCGCGCCTTCGGCGTCCCGATCTCGCCCGGCGGCATGGCGATCACGGCGAATGAGGCGGTCGAGGTCGCGCGCGAAGTCGGCGGCACGCTATGGGTCGTCAAATCGCAGATTCATGCCGGCGGGCGCGGCAAGGGCAAGTTCAAAGAGGCCGAAGCCGGCGGCAAAGGCGGCGTGCGAAGTCGCGCGCTCGCTCGATGAGGTGCGTGAGGCCGCAAGCCAGATGCTCGGCAAGACACTCGTCACCCATCAGACCGGACCCGATGGACGCAAAGTTCAGCGCGTCTTTATCGAGGCGGCTTCCGACATCAAGCGCGAGCTCTATCTCTCTTGTCTCGTCGATCGCGGCACCGGGCGCATCGCCTTCATCGCCTCGACCGAAGGCGGCACCGACATTGAAGAGGTCGCGCGACTGACGCCGGAGAAGATCCTCACGATCGGCATCGATCCGGCTGAAGGCGTAATGCCCTATCACGGCCGCAAGATCGCCTTCGCGCTCGGGCTTAAGGGCGACCAGGTGAAGCAATGCATTGCCCTCATCGGCAGTCTGTATCGAGCTTTCACCGAGAAGGATATGAGCCTTCTTGAGATCAACCCGCTCGTCGTCACTCGCTGACGGCAAGCTCCACTGCGTCGACGCCAAAGTGAATTTCGACGACAATGCGCTGTTCCGCCACAAGGACGTTGTCGATTTACGTGATCTCTCCGAAGAAGATCCCACGGAGATCGAAGCCTCGCGTTATGATCTCAATTACGTGAAGCTCGATGGCACGATCGGCTGCATGGTCAACGGCGCCGGCCTCGCCATGGCAACCATGGACATCATCAAGCTCTATGGCGAAGAGCCTGCGAACTTTCTCGATGTCGGCGGCGGCGCCACCAAGGAGCGCGTGCAGGCGGCGTTCAAGATCATTCTCTCCGATCCCGAATGTGAAAGGCATCCTGGTCAATATTTTCGGCGGCATCATGCGTTGCGACATCATCGCTGAAGGCGTCGTCGCCGCGGCCAAGGAGCTCAAGCTGGGTGTGCCGCTGGTCGTGCGCCTCGAAGGCACCAATGTCGAGCTCGGCAAGAAGATCCTGTCTGAATCCGGCCTTGCCGTGATTCCCGCGGATGATCTGGCCGATGCCGCGCAAAAGGTCGTCGCCGCGGTAAAAGCCGCCGCCAAGCCGCGCTCAAGCAACGCCGCCTAATTCCCCTCCCCGGGTGGCACGCAGGCTCCGCGGTGCTATAGTGCGGCCCGTGGGGAATAGGGGAGCGGGGTCATGTTCGGCTGGTTCCAGCGCAAGCCCGACTTGCGGGAGTTTGCGGCGCAATTCACGCGCCGCCGCCTGCGCCGTGAGATGAAGGCTCTCAACCCGAAGATGCAGCCCCTTGAGGGGTTCGAGCGGACGGTTGCCGAGCGCGCGGCGCCCGCTTTCGGCGCCGAGATTGCCGAAAGCCAAACCCTCAAATCAGCCCGCAAAGCTATGCGAGACGAGCGTGCCGCCCGCGCACGTTCCCTCAAGGGGGGAAGCAAGTGACTGTGTATCACGGCATATCGCCCAAGGAATTCATGAGCCACGCCAGCAAGGCGGGCTTCAAGCCGGACCTCAGGCACGACGAATCCGAGACGGCGATCGTCGAGATGCAGGTGCATGGCTGCCGCACGATTGCGATGCTTCTCGTGCCTGGAGGCGGCGGGCGCTTCAACTCGATTCAGTTCTGGGTCGCCTGGAAGGACGACCTGACAACGGATGCCGCCAACCGCTGGAACTCGATGCGCCGTTACGCTTTCGCCTACAGAGATGAAAGCGGCCACGCAAACCTGCAGATGGATGTCTCGGTGATCGGCCTCGCTGATGACGGCGTCGATCACTATCTCGGCCTGTGGTCGCACATGATCGCGAGCTTCATGTCTGAGATGACGTGAGGATTTCCGCGGGCGACTTCCAAACGAGGTAGAGGACGCAACCCGTCCATGTCGGAATGTCATCGGCGAGCGGCACAAGCTCGATCACGAAGGCAGGCAGCAAGATCCAGTGAAATCCGAGCAAGCTGATGATCAGCACGCCCGCCACGACATCGATCGCCGCATCGGCCACTTCCACGCCGACGCCGAACAGAAGCGCAACCGGCGTGTTCAAGAATAGCTGAGCGCCGTCCGCGCCGAGCGCAATCAGCACCGCCAAGATTGCCGCTGTCTTTGAGACCGGTCTCGCGCCAGTGGCCAAGGATTTACACTCCCTTCATGGTGCGCCCATTTGCGGCACTTGCTTAATTGCGGGTCAAGGTGTGGCGCTTTACGATGCGCGTTCCGCCAACTCGCGAGGGATCGCATGTCCGTTCTTGTCGACAAGAATACCAAGGTGATCTGCCAGGGCTTCACCGGCCAGCAGGGCACATTCCACTCAGAGCAGGCGATTGCCTACGGCACCAAAATGGTTGGCGGCGTCTCGCCCGGCAAAGGCGGCACCACGCACCTCAATCTGCCGGTGTTCGAGACAGTGGCGGAAGCCAAGGCCAAGACCGGCGCGACAGCCTCGGTGATCTATGTGCCGCCACCGTTTGCGGCCGATGCAATCCTTGAAGCCATCGATGCCGAGATCCCGCTTGTGGTCACGATCACCGAAGGCATTCCGGTCATGGATATGGTCAAGGTGAAGCGTGCGCTAGGCGGATCGAAGACGCGCCTCATCGGACCTAATTGCCCCGGCGTCATCACGCCCAACGAATGCAAGATCGGCATCATGCCCGGGCATATCCATCGCCCTGGCTCGGTTGGCATTGTCTCGCGTTCCGGCACGCTGACTTACGAAGCCGTGCATCAGACAACGATGGCGGGCCTTGGCCAATCGACTTGCGTCGGCATTGGCGGTGACCCGGTGAAGGGCACGGAATTCATCGACGTCCTTGAGATGTTCCTCGCTGACCCTGCCACCAAATCGATCATCATGATCGGCGAGATCGGCGGGGCAGCCGAAGAAGATGCCGCCGAGTTCTTGCGCAGCGAGGCCAAGAAGGGCCGCAAGAAGCCAATGGTCGGCTTCATCGCTGGCGTCACCGCACCGCCCGGCCGGCGCATGGGCCATGCCGGCGCGATCATCTCGGGTGGCAAGGGCAAGGCTTCCGACAAGATCGAAGCCATGCAATCTGCCGGCGTCAAAGTCTCGCCTTCGCCTGCGGCGCTGGGCACGACACTCAAAGAGCTGCTTGCCGCGTGAGCCGCGCCTTGCAACACGCCGCGATCACACCTATCTGATGGGCGTGATCACTTAATCCAGCCATTTGACCGCACGCGTTCCTAGGCACGCCCGAATTGTGCCTGGCCGGGCCCGCCGGAAGCGGTCTTGAAGCTGGAGCAAATCCCCCAATGGAAGATGACAAGGGCAGCCGTGAGGCTGCACGCCGAGCGTTCGCGCGCGCGATAACGCGCTCGGCATTTGGCCGTTATTACATCGGCGAGCGCGATGTCACCGAGTTGAAGAGAGCGGCGCAAAAACGCCCGAAGCAGCGCTCCCAAGATTGACGAATGCCAGGCGGCGGGGCTTCTAGGTCCCGCCGCATGCCCTGCGGCGCTCAAGACTGGGCCTGTATGACGAAGCCACACACCCACCGAAATGGAATCGACCGGCGGCGGCTGCTTGCCGCGGCCGCTGCGGCACCTATCGCTGCGATCGCGTCGATGCACGGCGCACCAGCGCGCGCGGCAACCACATTGCCATCTCCGCCGCTCGCCGACATCGCCATGCCCAGGAACTTGCTGTTTGCTTCCTGGCTGCCATTCTCCGCGTTCAACCTGCCGGATCAACCGCCGGATTGGCCCAAAGCGCCTGACGGGATCGCCAAGGCCTACTTGCATGAATGCGCGGCCTATGTCGCCGACGCCAAGAATAACGAGATCATGCAGAGCGACGGCTCGCTCAATATGATTCGCCCCAAACGCATCTTCGAGTTCGTGAAGCCGACCGGCCGGCCGCTGATTTGGTGCACGCCGTTTTGGGATATCGCCTCACCCTACATCTCCAAAATTCACAACCGGGCCAAAGGCATCGCGACACTCAAAGGCTGGATCCAAACCTTCCTCACCTATTGGGGTGACTACCCCATCCAATCCATTCAGGTGGTCAACGAGTTGCACTACCCCTGGAGCAATCACAAATGGGGATATCAAACCGAGAGCAGCATGGGCGGGCCGCACCCGTGGCTCGCGGCGATCGGCGATGATGCACCGGAGCTGGCGTTCCGGTTTGCCGCCGAGGTGGCCGCGCCCACAACCAAGCTGATCCTCAACGAGACGACATGGGGGCTAACGAGCGGCAATTGGGGCGCCTATGACCGGAACCGCGCCAATATTCTCGCCACACTACAGCGTTGGCTCGATAAGGGCGTGCCGATTCGCGGGCTTGGCCTACAGCTGCACGTCGCGCCTGAGTTCCAGCCGATCGGGGCCCGCCTCTTGCCCGGCCATGACGACTTCATGGACCCCGAGGCTCAGCTCAAATTCCTTGATCAGGTTGCGGCTCTGGGGCTCGAGATCCACCTGACCGAGTTCGACTGCACCGATCTATATCTCGCGGGCAGATCGCGTCCAAAGCGCCGCGAGATCTGTGCCGCCTATGCCCGTAAGCTCCTGCCCCCACTCCTTGCGCATAAGGCCGTGCGCTCGTTTCAGGTCTTTGGCCTGACCGACAACCGTTTCGACAGCTATCTGGTCGAGCTGCCGCAATACGATCAACCTGACAAGCGCTGGGGAAACCGGCCGACTGTGCCGCCTCCGCGTGAGGCCATGCTATATGATGCCGACATCCAGCCAAAGCCGCTGCGCGCCGCGATTGCCGATGTTCTCGCCGGCGCGCCGCGGCGATGAACCGGCGGTCCAGACAGAAAATGACAGCGCAACCAGCGATCAGCGGACCCGACTATTACACCAACCCGCAAACGATCGGCAGCCGCATGCGCATCGCACGGCTGCGCAAGTTTCTTCTGCCGCTTATCGAGCAAGTTCATGCGCGCAACGGTTCCGTGCGCATTCTCGATCTCGGCGGCGCCGGCAATTATTGGATGCCGATCATGCCGGATATCGAGCGCCTGTCCTGCAGCGTGACAGTTATGAATCTAGTCATCTCCGGGGCGGTCAAAGGCGATGCCCGCAATATCGAGTTTGTCGAGGGCGATGCCTGCGTCACAAGCTATTCTGATCTCTCGTTCGATCTCGTTCATTCCAACTCGATGATCGAACATGTCGGCAGCTGGTCGAACATGGTTGCGGCCGCCGGCGAGATCCGCCGGCTCGCGCCCAGCTATTACGTCCAAGTGCCCTATTTCTGGTTCCCGTTAGAGCCGCATTTTCGCGTCCTGGGCTTTCAGTGGCTGCCGGAAAACGTCCGTGCGCGCATGCTCATGAGCAGAGCCAGAGGGTTCTATTCCAAGGCCGCCGATATGGATGAAGCCATGCGAGCCGTGCAAACTGTCTATCTCCTTGACCGGCGCCAAATGCAGGCGCTGTTTCCCGACGCAGAATTCAAGAGCGAAAGACTGCTTGGTCTGACCAAATCGCTGATCGCGATTCGCGCATGATGATCTCGCTCACCATGCCGAGCCTGTGGAGCCGCGATTGCCTCGTTTGAACGAGTATGGCCAGCCGATCGGCGAAGCTGTGCCCGATTGGACGAAGAGGCCGCGCCCACCTCGCACGCCGATAGAAGGCCGGCTCGTGCGCCTCGAGCCATTGAACGCGGAAGCCCATGCTGCAAAGCTTTTCGAATCTTTCGCGCAGGCACCGGATAGCCGGCTATGGACCTATGTGCCGACCAGGCCACCCTTGTCGAACGAAGACATGATCCGCTGGGCCGAAACCTACGAAGCCCGCGACGATCTTGTCATGCATGTGATCCTTCAACGCAGAACACCGGCCGGATACTGCGCGCTCATGCGTATCGATCCGCCCAATGGCTCGATTGAGGTCGGCCATGTCTTGTTTTCGCCCGCGCTCCAACGCACGGCCGCTGCGAGCGAAGCCATGTATCTGATGATGCGCCGAGCCTTCGACGAGCTTGGCTATCGCCGTTACGAGTGGAAATGCGATGCGCTCAATGCTGCATCGCTTGCTGCAGCAAAGCGCTTGGGTTTCAAGTTCGAAGGAATCTTTCGCAACGCGATGGTCATGAAGGGCCGCAACCGCGATACCGCTTGGCTCTCGATCACGGCGGCAGAATGGCCCCTGGTGAAAGCCGCGCTCGAATCCTGGCTCCACCCGGCGAACTTCGATGCCGATGGCCGCCAGCTTCGCCGTCTCGAGCACATCCGCGCGGCAATCGCCCATTAACCATAACCGGTGAGATTGAGCGCGATTTCCGAATGAGGCCGCCATGCGCGCCGGCTATCAAGTGATCGAGAATTTCTGCCCCGAGGCCGAGGCGATGCGCGTGGCCTTTGCCGAGCATTGCGAACGACCCGAAAGCCACACGCCGGATAAGCATCAGGTTTGGAACTATTGGCACGTCCCGGAGACCTATACCTATCTACGGACCAACCCTGACAAGGTGATCGGCGAGACGCTGATCAACCGTTTCTACAGCCGCCTCAGCGCCGAGGCATTCGAGCGTTGGGGGCTATCCAAGGCCTACCGGCCCTACCTTTCGCTCTATGTCGCCGGCTGTCATCAGGCGCTCCACAATGATGCGGTCGGGGGGCGGCTCGGTTATGTCTATTCGCTCACTCGTTGGGCCGAGCGGAGCTTCCAAGGTGGCGAGACCCTGATCTTCCGGGAGGATGGCTATTTCAGTACGCCCGCGATGACCCGGCCCGGCGCGACGCAGAATTTCTATGACCTCATTCCCGCGCGCTTCAATCAGCTCCTTGTCTTCGACGACCGCCTGCCGCATGCGGTGCCGCGGATCGAGGGTTTGATGGACCCCATGGCCGGACGGCTCGTGCTTCATGGCCATTTCGAGGAAGGCGGCATCGCCATTGACGGGCCGCTTAACCAAGCCGCAACCACGGCAATCCTTTCCGATATCCAAACCCACCTCCGCGCCCGCGCCGCAGATAGCTATCACGGGCTGTTGACCGCGCGGCTTTGGATCAACCGCGACGGCAGCGTTCGTGATGTCCGGCCACTCCTCGACCGCGTGCTGCCGGCAAGGCTGGACGCGCCGGCCTTCGATACAGAGGAGGTGCTGATGGCTTTGCGAAAAGTTGATTTCCCGGCTGCGGAAGGTGAGAGCCGCATCACCATTCCGCTGGCGTTCATGCTCTGACAATCATTATTGTGAGCGCATTTAAGTGGCTCGCCGAAGGCCACAGGGTGGAAAAACCGCAAGTATCACCCAACCTTTAGGATTGCATTGTAAAGTTGTCGGCGTATACAGCGCCTATCCAGACTGACGAGTGAGAGGGGCGTGGGCGACAAAGGTCGCATTTCCGCGCCGTCCGAAATATGCCCGACGATTCACGCGGCGGCCAAAGCCTCAATGAGCTGCTTGAGGCAACCTCCTTTCTTTATGGCACCAACGCCCCATTCATAGAGCGCCAACACGCCAAGTTTGCCGAGAACCCCGGCTCGGTCGGCGCCGAGTGGCGGGCTTTCTTCCAGACGCTTGGCGAGCGCGCGCAAGACGTCGCCAAGAATGCGCACGGCCCAAGCTGGCAGAAAAAGGGCTGGCCGATCGCCGACAATGGCGAATGGACAAGCGCGCTGACCTCCGATTGGGGTGAGGCCGCCATTGCCGTCAAGGATAAAATCGAGGCCAAGGCGGTCGAAGGCGGCGCCCAGCTCACCGAAGAGATGGTGCGCGCGGCAACGCTCGATTCGATCCGTGCGCTGATGCTTATCAGGGCCTATCGCATTAGAGGCCATCTGATGGCGGATCTCGATCCGTTGCATCTTGAGCCGCAGAATCTGCACTCAGAGTTAGACCCAACGACATATGGCTTCACCGAAGCCGACATGGACCGGCCGATTTTCATCGATTACGTGCTCGGTCTCGAGACGGCGACCATGAACGAGATGCTCGCGATCCTGCGCCGCACCTATTGCGGCACGATGGGCGTCGAGTTCATGCACATCACCGACCCCGAGCAAAAGGCTTGGCTGCAAGAACGTATCGAAGGTCCGGACAAGGAGATCACGTTCACTCCCGAAGGCAAGAAGGCGATCTTCCAGAAGCTCGTCGAGGCCGAGGGCTTCGAGAAATTCCTGCAGATCAAATATACCGGCACGAAGCGTTTCGGGCTTGATGGCGGTGAGTCCCTTATCCCGGCCATGGAGCAGATCATCAAGCGCGGTGGCCATTTGGGTGCGCGCGAGATCGTGCTCGGCATGCCGCATCGCGGCCGCTTGAACGTTCTCGCCAATGTGATGGCCAAGCCCTATCGCGCGATCTTCCACGAATTCAAAGGCGGCTCAGCAACGCCCGGCGAGGTCGAAGGCTCGGGCGACGTCAAATATCATCTGGGCGCTTCGTCCGACCGCGAGTTCGACGGCAACCGCGTGCATCTTTCGCTGACCGCAAATCCTTCTCACCTCGAGGCCGTCAATCCCGTTGTGCTCGGCAAGGTGCGCGCCAAACAGCATCAGATCGGACTGATGAAGCCCGATGGCTCGGGCTATGACCGGACCACAGTCTTGCCGGTGCTGCTGCATGGCGATGCGGCTTTCGCCGGCCAAGGCATTGTCGCCGAGTGCTTCGGTCTTTCGGGCCTCAAAGGTCACCGCAGCGGCGGCACGATTCACTTCATCGTCAACAATCAGATCGGCTTCACCACCGCGCCGCGCTTCTCGCGCTCATCGCCCTATCCGTCGGACATTGCGCTGATGGTGCAGGCGCCGATCTTCCATGTGAACGGCGATGATCCGGAGGCTGTCGTACACGCCGCAAAGGTGGCAACCGAGTTCCGGCAGAAATTCTCCAAAGACGTCGTTATCGACATGTTCTGCTATCGCCGCCACGGTCACAACGAGGGCGATGAGCCGAGCTTCACCCAGCCGCTGATGTACAAAGCGATCAAGACTCACCCGACGACACTGGAGATCTATGGCAAGCGCCTCGCCGAAGAAGGCCTGATCGGCGAAGACGGCATCGCGCAGGCACAAGCCGACTTCCATGCCCAGCTGGAAGGCGATTTCGAAGCCGCCGACAATTATCGCGCCAACAAAGCCGATTGGCTTGACGGCCGCTGGTCGAACCTAAGCCGCCCGCATGACGAGGATCGGCGTGGCACCACCGCTGTCGAGATCGCGACGCTGAAAAGCGTCGGCAAGGCGCTTACATCCTATCCCGAGGATTTCAAGATCCATCGCACGCTTCAGCGGGTGCTGAAGGCCAAGGAAGAGATGATCAATTCCGGCGAGGGGCTCGATTGGGCAACCGCCGAGGCGCTGGCTTTCGGCACGCTTCTGCTCGAGGGCCACCGTGTGCGCCTCTCCGGCCAGGACGCATCGCGCGGCACCTTCTCTCAGCGCCATTCGCAATTCGTCGATCAGGAGACCGAAGCGCGCTACACGCCGCTCAATCACATTGTCGAGGGCCAGGCCGAATACGAGGTCGTCGATTCGATGCTCTCGGAATATGCCGTGCTCGGCTACGAATATGGCTACAGCCTGGCCGAGCCCAATGCGCTCGTGCTGTGGGAAGCGCAGTTCGGCGATTTCGCCAATGGCGCGCAGATCATGATCGATCAGTTCATCACCTCGGGTGAGCTTAAGTGGCTGCGCATGTCGGGCCTCGTTATGCTGCTGCCGCACGGCTATGAAGGGCAGGGCCCGGAGCACTCCTCCGCGCGGCTCGAGCGCTATTCTGCAGATGTGCGCGCAGGATAATTGCCAGGTCGCCAATTGCTCGACGCCCGCCAACTACTTCCACATTCTCAGGCGTCAGATTCACCGCGACTTCCGCAAGCCGCTGATTCTAATGACGCCGAAATCACTCTTGCGTCACAAGCGTGCCGTCTCCTCGCTAAAGGAGCTGGGACCGGGCTCGAGCTTCCATCGTGTGCTCTGGGATGATGCCGAGCTCTACCGCGACGCCAGCAAGATCAAGCTCGTGGAGGACGACAAGATCCGCCGTGTGATCCTGTGTTCCGGCAAGGTCTATTTCGATCTCTACGAAGAGCGCGAAGCGCGCGGGATCAACGACATTCAAATCCTGCGTGTCGAGCAGTTCTATCCGTTCCCGGTGAAGTCGCTGGTGAAAGAATTGCAGCGCTTCCCGCATGCGGAAATCGTTTGGTGCCAGGAAGAACCGAAAAACATGGGTGCCTGGTCGTTCATGGAGCCGAACATCGAATGGGTGATGGCGCAGATCGGCCGTGCGGGGCTTAGAGCTCGCTATGCCGGCCGGCCGGCCAGCGCCGCAACGGCAACAGGCCTCATGAGCAAGCATCTCACCGAGATGAAGGCATTCATGGAAGAGGCGTTCTCTGACTGAGACGTCCCTAAGAGGGAAATATGGCAACTGAGATCCGCGTGCCGACCTTGGGTGAATCCGTCACCGAAGCCACCATCGGCCAATGGTTCAAGAAAGAAGGCGAAGCGGTGAAAGCCGACGAGCCGCTGGTCGAGCTCGAAACCGACAAGGTGACGATTGAAGTTCCCGCGCCCTCCAATGGCGTGCTTTCCGCGATCAAGGTGAAGACAGGCGACACCGTCGAGGTCGGCGCTCTCTCGGCTTCGATCGCCGAAGGCGCCGGAGCTGCCACAGCGAAGTCGAACGGCAATGGTGCCGATGCGTCCAAGGCAGCAAAGCCTGCCGCCGCAAAGCCGGCGCCGATGCCAAAAGCCGAGGCCAAACCGGCCGCAGCACCAGCGCCAATCGCACCCAAGGCAGCACCCGAACAAGTCGATCCCGCCGTCAGTGCGCCGCATCGCCGCCGAGACCGGTCTCGACACATCGAAGATCGCCGGCACCGGCAAAGATGGCCGCATCACCAAAGCCGATGCGCTCGCCGCGCTCGAGAAAATGGCCGAAGCGCCGCGCCCGGCAACCCAAGTGCGCGCGCCCGAGCCCGCGATTGACGAGGGCCGCGCGCGAAGAGCGCGTGCGCATGACGCGCCTCAGCCAGACCATCGCAACGCGCCTCAAAGAAGCACAAGACACCGCAGCCATGCTGACGACCTTCAACGAGGTCGACATGTCGGCGGTGATCGAGACGCGCGGCCATTACAAGGATATTTTCGAAAAGAAGCATCAGGTGAAGCTCGGCTTCATGGGCTTCTTCGTCAAAGCCTGCATTGTTGCGCTCAAGGACATTCCGGCCGTCAATGCCGAAATCGACGGCACCGACATCGTCTACAAGAACCACTACGACATCGGCGTTGCCGTCTCGACCGAGCGCGGCCTTGTCGTGCCGGTGGTGCGCGACGCGGATTTGAAATCGCTCGCCGAGATCGAGCGTGAGATCCATGACTTTGGCCTCAGAGCCCGCGATGGCACGCTGAAGCTCGAAGAGCTGCAGGGCGGTACGTTCACCATCACTAATGGCGGCGTGTTCGGCTCGCTGATGTCGACGCCGATCCTCAATGCGCCGCAATCCGGCATTTTGGGCATGCATAAGATCGAGGAGCGGCCGATTGCCCTCAAGGGCCAGGTGGTCATCCGGCCGATGATGTATATTGCGCTGTCCTATGATCACCGCCTCGTCGACGGCAAAGAGGCAGTGACCTTCCTCGTCCGCGTCAAAGAATGTCTCGAAGCCCCTGAGCGCATGCTGCTCGACATCTGACTTTAGCTTCACCTCTCCCCTCAGGGAGAGGCCGAACAGCAATGCTGTTCGGGTGAGGGTGTGATGCCAGCTCAGTACCCTCACCCCTCCCTCTCCCTGAAGGGATGAGGCGGAAAGGAAACGACAATGGCGAAATCCTACGACGTGATCATCATCGGCGGCGGGCCCGGCGGCTATAATTGCGCGATCCGCGCGGCGCAGCTTGGGCTTCATGTCGCTTGCGTCGAAAAACGCGGCGCGCTCGGCGGCACCTGCCTCAATATCGGCTGCATTCCCTCCAAGGCCCTGCTGCATGCTTCCGAGCTCTATGAGGAAGTCGCCAACGGCATCGCCGAAGCTCGGCGTGATCGCCAAGAACGTCTCGTTCGATTTGAAAGCAATGATGGCGAGCAAGGATGCCGCCGTCGACCAGCTCACCAAAGGCATTCGCTATCTGTTCAAGCAAGCACAAGATCGACGAGATCATCGGCGAAGCCAAACTCACGGCGCCGGGCCGCGTCGACTGTTGCGCTCAACGATGGCGGCGCGAAGAGCTGCAGGCCAAAATCGATCGTCATCGCCACCGGCTCGGAGTCTGATGGGCCTGCCGGGCGTCCCGATCGACGAAAAGTCCGTTGTTTCCTCGACTGGCGCGCTTTCGCTTGCCAAGGTGCCGGGCATCTATTTGTGGTCGGCGGCGGCATCATCGGGCTAGAGCTGGGCTCGGTGTGGCGGCGGCTCGGCGCGAAGGTCACTGTCGTCGAGTTTCTGCCGCGCATCGCGCCGGGCGTTGATGATGAATCGCCAAGACGTTTCAGCGCGTGCTGCAAAAGCAGGGCATAGAGTTCAAGCTCGGCATGAAGGTGACGGGCATCAAGAAGAACAGCAAAGGCATCTGAAGCGACCATCGAGCCGGCGCCGGCGGCGACAGCGAAACCATCGCCTGCGATATCAGTGCTCGTCTCGATCGGCCGCCGTCCGTATACGGAAAATCTCGGCCTCGATGCCGTCGGCGTCAAGCTCGACAACCGCGGCCGCATCATCACCGACGAGAATTACCGCACCAATGTCGCTCGGCATTTACGCCATCGGTGATGTGCGGGAAGGGCCGATGCTCGCACATAAGGCTGAAGACGAGGGCGTTGCCTGTGCCGAGATCGCCGCAGGCCATGCCGGCCATGTGAATTACGGCGTCATCCCTTCGGTTGTCTATACGACGCCCGAAGTGGCTTCGGTTGGTCAAACCGAAGAGGAAGTGAAAGCCGCGGGCATCACCTACAAGGTCGGCAAATTTCCGTTCACGGCAAATGCACGTGCACGCGTCAACCACACCACGGACGGTTTCGTCAAGATCATTGCCGACGGAAAGACCGACCGCGTGCTCGGTGTTCACGCCATCGGTCCCGATGTCGGCAATATGATCGGCGAGGCCGCGATTGCCATGGAATTCGGCGCGTCCGCCGAAGATATCGCGCGCACCTGCCATGCGCACCCGACGCTCGCCGAAGCGTTCCGTCAGGCGGCAATGGATGCCGATGGCTGGGTCATGCAGACCTGAAACGCGCTCGATCAAGCGCGCGGATGCGCCTTGGTGTATTGCGCCAGCAGGTGCGTGGGATCGACCTCGGTGTAGTTTTGCGTCGTCGAAAGCGATGCGTGACCGAGCAATTCCTGGATCGTGCGCAAATCGGCACCGGCACGCAGGAGATCGGTCGCAAAGGCATGGCGCAGAGCATGCGGCGTTGCCGTCTCGGGCAAACCAAATCTTCCGCGCATTTGCGCCATGCGTCGCTGAACGATGCGCGGATTAAGTGCGCCGCCTTTTTCACCACGAAACAGCGGCTCATCCGACTTCACTTCGAACGGCAATTTTGCGCGACAGTCTTTGAGCGCATCTCGGATGACGGCGATAAGCGGAACGCGGCGCAGTTTGCGCCCCTTGCCCGCGATCTCGAGCGCTTCGCGTCCATCGGCGATCTCTGCGGGCAAGCCAAGTGCTTCGGAGATGCGCAAGCCGGCGCCATAAAGCAGGAGAAAGATTGCGGTATCGCGCGCGGCAATCCATGGCGCGCCGCCCTCCTCTGCCGCATCCTCAATCATGCTCTGCGCCGATGCTGTCGGCACCGGGCGCGGCGGCGGGCGCGCAAATCTCGGCGCTTTGATCTCGGCGATCGCGGTGTTTCGGCCGAGCCCCGTGCGATCCAAGAAACGGTAGAAGGATTTGACGCTCGAAAGTTTTCGCGCGCGGCTTCGTGGGCTGATTTCGGAAGCCGCGAGGCTGCTGAGCCAAGCGCGAAACTCGGCAATTGAAAGGCCCAGAAGCATTCGCAGCGTCGGCGCGGCATCCTCATGCTCGCGCAGAAATGCGATGAGCTCACCGACATCCGCAAGATAGGCGCGCACAGTAAGCGGGGACGCGCGGCGCTCAGCCGTCAGATGCGCTTCGAATGCGCCAAGCGCCTCACTCAATGCCGATTTCGACTTAGGGCCAGCCATACCCACGAGTGTGGACGGAGTTGCGCGCAGCGAAAAGAGCGCAATCAACCCGGCGGCAGGTCGAGCCAAAGCTTGATGCCGGATTCGACAAGGCGCGCAAGAAACACATAGCGATGAAGACCGGTACTCTTGGCAAACCGTCCTGTCGTTTTTGAGCCAATCGCGAGTAATCCATGGGGCGCCGCAGGGGCGAATGCCAGGCGCATGGCAACGAACGAGCGAACGGGACCCTTGGTGCGCGGAAACATCGGCGCATCACTGCCCGGAATACCGGCTTTGACATCACCGCCGGGCCCAAGCAGCCGCTCGACCGCGCCTTGCGCTATCATTTGGATCGGCCCACCGGCGCGCACCGCCGCAAGCTCAATACCGCTTGATGCGCCCGCCGGCCGCTCGATATTGAGCACGACCACGCTCGCGCCCAGAGCCGGCGCGAGATCATTGGTAATGACCGAGATCAGCGCTTCGAAGCTGCGGGCCGCGCAAAGCGCGAGCGCCGCCTTCTGCACCCGCCGCTCATCGAGCGCATCGGCCGCGATCGCTTGGCGGATCCTATCTTCGCGTGCCTCACGCTCCACAGCTTGCGTACGCAGGCGCTCGATCATGAAGCTCTGCAGATCGACAACATTATGACCGCGCCGATGCTCCGGTGGCGTGAGCAGGCGGAGCAGCTCGCGATCCTCTTCAAGCGCATAAGGATGCGCACGCAAATAGGCTTTGACATCATCGATACCGACCGAGTCGGGCGCAGGCTCTAGAAGCTCCGGCGGCTGGCTTGGCGGCTTATCCATTCGGCCCCTCAGCGCTTCAAAATCGATTGGCCGGTCTTGGCCCAATCGGCGGTGAATGCGGCAAGGCCTTTGTCGGTAAGCGCATGCTTGACCAGCTCGCGCAATATGGCCGGCGGAATGGTCGCAACATGCGCCCCGATCAGCGCAGCCTGCTTGACGTGATCGGCGGAGCGGATCGATGCCACCAAAATCTTGGTGCGCAATGCCTCATAGTGATCATAGATTTGCTTGATATCGGCGATGAGCTTCATGCCGTTCTCGCCGACATCGTCGAGTCTGCCGACAAAGGGCGAGACATAAGTCGCGCCCGCTTTGGCCGCCAGCAGCGCCTGATTGGCCGAAAAGCATAATGTGACATTGACGCCAATGCCTTCATTCACCAGAGCGCGACAGGCCTTGAGGCCTTCCCAGGTGAGCGGAACCTTGACCACGATATTGGAGGCGATACGCGCGAGCCGCTGACCTTCCTCGATCATGCCGGAAGCTCCAGGCGCCGTGACCTCTGCGCTGATCGGCCCGGAGATCAGCTTGGCGATCTCGCGCAAAACCTCGAAGAAATCGCGGCCGGACTTCGCCACCAGCGACGGATTTGTCGTCACGCCATCGAAGAGCCCGCTTGCGGCAAGCTCGCGAATCTCGTTGGTATCAGCCGTGTCCACGAAAAATTGCATGAAACACCGTCTCGCCCTTGGCACACTTCACTTTAGAATAGACGGGGCTCTTCTTCCAGCTTCGGTGAACGCCAACAAACAGAATTTCAATGCAACCGCCCCAGACCCTTGACAGATGCCTTGCAAGCAAATGCGCACACCGCTCTTCGCGCGGCGAGCGAGGAGGCGTTTGTTGAGGTGGTTGTCGCAACGCCCGTGGCCGGACGCTTCACCTATCGGTGCGGAGAAGCGCGTTTGCAGCGTGGCGCCGTCGTCGCCGTTCCGTTCGGCTAACGCCTGGAGCTTGGCCTCGTCATGAGCGCGCCGACGCCCGAGACGCCCGCAGAGATTGCCGCCGAAAAGATCCGCAGCGTTGAGCATCGCTTCGAAACGCCGCCGCTTAAATCCGAGCTTGTGGACTTCATTGATTGGGTCGCGCGCTACACGTGCTCGCCGCCAGGCGGCGTGTTGCGCTTGGTGTTGCGCTCACGTGGCGCCATCGAGCCGCCGCCTATGGAAACATGGTATCGCCGCGCGCAAAGCTTGCCGCAAATGCGGATGACGCCGGCGCGCGAGCGTGTGCTCGCAGTTGCCAGCGATGGGCTTGCACGCCATCCGCAGGCACTCGCAGAAGAAGCGGGCGTCTCAAGCGCGGTGATCAAAGGGCTGATCAACGCGGACGCACTTGCGGGCGAGCTCAGGCGAGCCGATCCGCCGCCGCCCAAGCCCGACCTTTCGCTTGCGCCGCCCACGCTTTCGCCGGCGCAAGCGCAAGCTGCGGTGGCGCTTAGGACCGCCGTCGAAGCGCGGGCTTTCAAGCCATTCCTCTTGGACGGCGTGACAGGCTCGGGCAAAACTGAAGTCTATCTTGAAGCGATCGCCGCAACACTTGAAGCGGGCCGCCAAGCACTTGTGCTTGTGCCCGAGATCGCGCTGACAAAGCAGTTTTTGGGTCGGTTCGAGGCGCGTTTCGGCTGCCGGCCAGTCGAATGGCACTCGGACCTCACAAGCCTCGATCGCCGCAGGGCTCTGGCGCGCGATTGCCGAAGGCACGGCCTCCGTGATTGTCGGCGCGCGCTCGGCACTGTTTCTGCCATTCGCCAAGCTCGGCCTCATTGTCGTCGATGAGGAGCATGACCAGAGCTACAAGCAGGAGGATGTGCTGCTCTACAATGCGCGTGACATGGCAATTGTCCGCGCACGCATGGCTGCGCTGTGCCGATCGTGCTCGCCTCGGCGACACCTTCGCTCGAAAGCGATGTCAATGCCCGCGCGGGCCGTTATCGAGCGTCTGAGCTTGCCGCAACGCCATGGCGGCGCGATCGAGCCATCGGTCGCAACGATCGACTTACGCAAAGCCCCGCCCGAGCGTGGGCACTTGCTTTCGCCATCACTGATCACCGCGCTTGCGCGAGACGCTGGAGCGCAAAGAGCAATCGCTCCTCTTCCTCAATCGCCGCGGCTATGCCCCGCTCACCATTTGCCGCGCCTGCGGACATCAGCTTGTGAGCCCGCATGCATCGACCTGGCTTGTCGAGCACCGGTTTCGAATCGCTTGGTTTGCCATCAGACCGGCTTCTCAATGCCCAAGCCCGACAAATGTCCGGCTTGCGGTACGCCTGACGGCCTTGTTGCCTGCGGGCCAGGCGTCGAGCGCGTCGAAGAAGAGGTGCGCGCGCTGTTTCCCGAAGCGAGAATCTGCAGTCGTTTCGAGCGATCTCCTCTATGGCCCGACCGCCGCGCAAGCCTTCTTCGAGGCGATGCGTCAAGGCGAGATCGACATCTTGATCGGCACACAAATCGTCGCCAAAGGCCATCATTTCCCGGGCCTCACGCTGGTTGGCGTCGTCGACGCAGATCTCGGCTTAACGGGCGGCGATTTGCGCGCGGCGGAACGCACTTTTCAGCTGCTGCATCAGGTGGGCGGGCGAGCGGGGCGCGCCGAACTGCCCGGCCGCGTGCTCCTGCAAACCTATATGCCGGAAGCGCCCGGTGATGCGCGCTCTGGCGTCCGGCGACAGAGATGCCTTCCTCACAGAACAGGCCGAAGAGCGCGAAGTGGCAATGCTGCCGCCATTTGGCCGGTTGGCTGCGGTCATCTTGAGCGGGCGCACCGAGGCCGACACGTTGGCTTTCGGCCGCAAATTGATCGAAGCCGCACCGGCGAGCGAAGAGGTGCGGATTTTCGGTCCCGCCGTCGCACCGATCGCACTGGTGCGTGGTCGCCATCGCGCGCGGCTTCTGATCAAAGCACCGCGCAATTTCAACTTATCGGCTTACATGTCGGCTTGGCTTGAGGACATCAAGCAGCCCGCAGGCCTGCGCTTTCAGATCGACATCGACCCCTACAGCTTCCTATGACGCCGGAACACGCCAAGCTGCTGGCCGAGATCAGGAAACACGCACGGCCCGGCAACCGCGACAACCCGGGCAATGATTCCTATCATGGCAGCGGACGCCCGTTCTATTTCGTCTCCGTTCCCGATCGCCGCGCAATCGCCAAGCGCTGGCTCGCCGCGCACAAGGCCGCACCCGTCAAAGAAGTTCGTGACACCATTGAGAGCCTGTTCCACGGCGAATCGCATGAAGAGAAGACGCTCGCCTGCATCTTGATCGCAACGAGCGAACCGGCGCGCACAAGCGTGAAGCCCAAAGACATCGAACGCTGGCTCGGTGAGCTCAATGGCTGGGCCGAGGTGGATTCGCTTTGCCAGAACGTCTTCACCGACGAGCTCTCGAACGATTGGCCGAACTGGCAGAAACTGATCCAGCGGCTTTCGAAATCGAAAGACGTCAATAAGCGCCGCGCTTCGCTGGTGCTGCTTACCCGGCCGGTTCACGCCTTCAAGGATGTGCGCTTTCGCGACGAGTCTTTCGAGATCATCAGCCGGCTGCAGGTCGAGCGCGACATACTCATCACCAAAGCCGTCTCCTGGCTGTTGCGTTCGATGACGACCCATCATGCTGCAGCTGTGAAGCGCTTTCTCAGAAACAATGCCGAGACGCTACCCAAGATCGCGATCCGCGAGACCAACACCAAGCTGAAGACCGGCACCAAATCCGGCCGCAACCGCAAAATCGCACAGGACTGAAGGTCGCGTGTGGGTCGCGATTTGTTGCACCCCGAAACGGCATATGTTAGGAGGAGCGCGCGTTTGGCCGGGGGCTGTCCTCTCCCGGCCAGTTTCATAATAAAATCAAGGGCTTGTCTCAAGTCCCCAGGTTGAAGCGGCGTGTTCATGTCGGCTTCGCCGCCCGCGGGACCGGGAGCGCGCGAAACGCGGGGTTGAGAAGGTTGTTGAGACGCGCCTTAGGAGACGTGCCTCAAGTGCTGGAAGCCACCTCCATCGTCACGGGCCTGCATGGCCGCTACGCGACGGCGCTCTATGAGCTTGCCGCCGACACCGGCGCGGTGCCTGCGGTCGAAAGCGATCTGCATGATTTGAAGCGCGCGATCGAAGCGAGCGTGGATTTTAGGCGCCTCATCAAAAGCCCGGTGTTCAGCCGGGACGAGCAATGGAGGGCGCTCAATGCCATCACGCAAGCGATGCGGCTTTCCGATACTGACGCGCCGCTTTCTCGGCGTCATCATGCACAACCGCCGCTTGTTCGTGCTGCCCGACATCATTGAGGACTACTTCAAGCTCGCGGCGCATTTCCGTGGCGAGATCGCAGCGCGGGTCACAAGCGCACGGGCGCTCACCAGCGCGCAAACCAATTCGGTCAAAGCGACGATGAAATCGGCGCTCGGCCAAACCGTCACTCTGTCGCAATCAGTCGACGATAGCCTTCTTGGCGGTCTCGTCGTCAGTGTCGGCAGCGTGATGGTCGATTCCTCAATCAGGACGCAGCTCTCGAAGCTTCAGATCGCAATGCGCGAGGTCGGTTAATGGACATCCAGGCGGCGGAAATCTCATCAATTCTCAAGAGCCAGATCGCCGAGTTCGGCACTGAGACCGAGGTCATCGAGATCGGCCAAGTGCTTTCGGTCGGCGACGGCATTGCGCGCGTTTACGGCCTCGATAGCGTCATGGCCGGCGAAATGGTCGAGTTTCCCGGCGGCATCAGCGGCATGGCGCTCAACCTCGAAACCGACAATGTCGGCGTCGTGATTTTCGGCTACGACCGCGACATCAAAGAAGGCGACACGGTCAAGCGCACCGGCACCATCGTCGATGTGCCCGTCGGCAAGGGCTGCTCGGCCGCGTCGTCGATCCGCTTGGCAATCCGCTCGACGGCAAAGGCCCGATCCAATCTTCCGAGCGCCGCCGCGTCGATGTGAAAGCGCCGGGCATTCTGCCGCGCAAATCCGTGCACGAGCCGATGCAGACCGGCCTAAAAGCCATCGATGCACTGATCCCGATCGGGCGCGGCCAGCGCGAGCTGATTATTGGCGACCGTCAGACCGGCAAGACCGCAATCATCATCGATACGATCCTCAATCAAAAGGCGATCAACGCAGGCGGCGACGAATCCAACAAAGCTCTATTGCATCTATGTCGCGGTCGGCCAAAAGCGCTCGTCGGTCGCCAATCTCGTCAAGACGCTCGAAGAGTTTGGCGCCCTCGAATATTCGATCATCGTCGCCGCAACGGCTTCGGACCCTGCGCCGCTACAGTTCCTCGCGCCCTTCTCCGGCTGCGCCATGGGCGAGTATTTCCGCGACAATGGCATGCATGCGCTGATCGTCTATGACGACCTCTCCAAGCAGGCCGTTGCCTATCGCCAAATGTCGCTGCTGCTACGCCGTCCGCCGGGCCGCGAAGCCTATCCGGGCGATGTGTTCTATCTGCACTCCCGTCTTCTTGGAGCGCGCGGCAAAGCTGAACGAAGCGCATGGCGCGGGCTCGCTCACCGCGCTGCCGGTCGTCGAAACGCAAGCCAACGACGTTTCGGCCTATATCCCGACCAACGTCATTTCGATCACCGACGGCCAGATCTTTCTCGAAGTCCGATCTGTTCTATCAAGGCATCCGGCCGGCGTTGAATGTCGGCCTTTCGGTCTCCCGCGTCGGCTCGGCGGCACAGATCAAGGCGATGAAGCAGGTTGCCGGCACGATCAAGCTCGACCTTGCGCAATACCGCGAGATCGCGGCCTTCGCGCAATTCGGCTCCGATCTCGATGCCTCGACCCAGCGCCTGCTTGCGCGCGGCGAGCGCCTGACCGAGCTCTTGAAGCAACCGCAATTCTCGCCGCTTCCGGTCGAAGAGCAAGTCGTCTCCATCTTCGCCGGCGTTAACGGCTTTCTCGACAAGCTCGCTGACCGGTCAGATCGGCCGTTTCGAGGATGAGTTGTTGCGCCTCCTGCGCACGAGCCACGCTGCGCTTCTTGAATACATCCGCACCAAGCATGAGCTCACGAAGGAGACGACCGAAAAGCTGAAAGAAGTGATCTCGCGGCTTTGCCGCGCAGCTTCGCGTGAGGCAACGGAAATGGCCAGCCTTAAGGAAATCAGAACGCGCATCACCAGCGTCACCGCGACGCGCAAGATCACCAAGGCCATGCAGATGGTGGCCGCGGCGAAATTGCGCCGCGCGCAAGAGGCTGCTCGAAGCGGCACGGCCTTATGCCGAGCGCATGGAGCGCGTGATCGCCAATCTGACGCATTCATGAAAGACAGCCCCTCGCGCGCCACCGCTTCTGGTCGGCACCGGCAAGGACAATGTGCATCTGGTTATCGTCGCGACCGCCGATCGCGGGCTTTGCGGCGGCTTCAACTCATCGATTGCGCGCGCGGCGCGCCTGCACGTCGAAGAGCTTCTGCGCCAGGGCAAGACAGTCAAGATCCTCCATATCGGCCGCAAGGGCTTCGATATCTTGAAGCGGCTGTTTCGCGACATGATTGTCGACATCGCTCGACATGCGCGAAGTCAAGCAGATCCGCTTTGAGCACGCCGAGGCCATCGGCAACCGCGTGATCGACGATGTTCAACGCCGGCGAATTCGATGTCTGCTGGCTGTTCTATTCCAAATTCGTCAACGTGCATCACGCAGCGCCCGCACGCGCCAGCGCCTCATCCCCGCCGACATGCCGGCGAGGCTCGAGCCCACTGATCTTGCCGGCGCGAACTATAATTACGAGCCTGACGAGGAAGACATTCTGAAAGATATCCTGCCGCGCAATGTCAGTGTGCAGATCTTCCGCGCGCTTCTGGAAAACGCGGCCGGCGAGCAGGGCGCGAAAATGACCGCGATGGACAACGCTACGCGCAATGCAGGCGACATGATCGACCGGCTGACGCTCGAGCGCAACCGCACGCGCCAGGCGCAGATCACCCGCGAGCTCATTGAGATCATCTCGGGCGCCGAGGCGCTTAGGAGTTGGGAGATTGAACATGGCGACAGCATCGAATGTCGTAGGACGCATCACGCAGGTTACGGGCGCCGTCGTCGACGTGCAGTTCCAGGACCATTTGCCGGCGATCTTGAATTCGCTCGAATTCGATAACCAGGGCAACCGTCTGGTGCTCGAGGTTGCGCAGCATCTGGGCGAAACCACCGTGCGCACGATCGCAATGGATTCGACCGAAGGCCTGGTCCGCGGCCAGGAAGCGCGCGATACCGGCGCAGCCGATCTCGGTGCCGGTCGGCACCGGCACGCTCGGCCGCATCATGAACGTCATCGGCGAGCCGGTCGACGAAGCCGGCCCGATCAAGTCGCGAAGGCCGCGCGCGGCATCCATGCCAGGACGCGCCGCTGTTCGTCGATCAGTCGACCGAGACTGAAATTCTCGTCACCGGCATCAAGGTCGTCGATCTGCTCGCGCCTTATTCCAAGGGCGGCAAGGTGGGCCTGTTCGGCGGCGCCGGCGTCGGCAAGACCGTGCTGATCCAGGAGCTGATCAACAACATCGCCAAGGCGCATGGCGGCTACTCGGTGTTCGCCGGCGTCGGCGAGCGCACGCGCGAAGGCAACGATCTCTATCACGAGATGATCGAGTCCGGCGTGAACAAGGAAGGCGGCGGCGAAGGTTCGCAAATGCGCTTTCGTCTTCGGCCAGATGAACGAGCCGCCGGGCGCCCGCGCGCGCGTCGGCCTTGCCGGCCTCACAGTCGCCGAATATTTCCGCGACCAGGGCCAGGACGTGCTTGTTCTTCGTCGACAACATTTTCCGCTTCACGCAAGCCGGCTCGGAAGTGTCGGCGCTGCTCGGGCCGTATCCCTTCGGCGGTCGGTTATCAGCCGACACTCGCCGACCGACATGGGCGCGCTGCAAGAGCGCATCACCTCGACGCGCAAGGGCTCGATCACTTCGGTGCAGGCGATCTATGTGCCTGCCGACGATTTGACCGACCCGGCGCCTGCGGCCTCGTTCGCGCATTTGGATGCCAACGACAGTGCTCAACCGCGCGATTGCGGCGAAGGGCATTTATCCGGCGGTCGATCCGCTCGAACTCGACCTCGCGCATCTTGGATCCGCGCGTTGTCGGCGAAGACCATTACCGCGTCGCGCGCGAAGTCCAGCAGATTCTGCAGCGCTACAAGTCGCTGCAAGACATCATCGCCATCCTCGGCATGGACGAGCTCTCCGAAGACGACAAGCTGATCGTTGCGCGCGCGCGCAAGATCGAGCGCTTCCTGTCGCAGCCCATTCCATGTCGCCGAGGTGTTCACCAGATACGCCTGGCGTGCTCGTCGACTCAAGGACACGATCGCCGGCTTCGATGCGCTGGTGAAGGGCGACGTCGATCATCTGCCCGAGCAGGCCTTCTGATGGTCGGCACGCTCGACGATGCACGCAAAAAGGCCGAGAAGATCGCTGCGGCGGCTTGATGCAAGCAAGTCCCCTCTCCCCTTGTGGGAGAGGGCTAGGGTGAGGGGTCGAATCGAAGACTCTCGCTTGCGGCCCCACCCTCACCCGGATCGCTTTCGCGATCCGACCTCTCCCATCGAGGGAGAGGTGATCAATGTGAGAGTGTGAGATGGCAGACGTGAATTTTGAGCTTGTGACGCCTGAGGCGCTGATCTTCTCCGGCCCCGCCGACATGGTGGTGGTTCCCGGCGGTGAAGGCGATTTCGGCGTGCTCGCCGGCCATGCGCCTGTCATGTCGACCGTGCGGCCGGGCTTTGTCGAGATTCACAAGGGCAATTCCGTCGAGCGTGTCTTCGTCGCCGGTGGCTTTGCCGATGTCAACCCTTCGGGGCTCACTGTGCTTGCGGAGCGAGGCGATGAAGCCGGAGGAAGTGAGCGGCGCCGTATTCGATGCGCTCATTGCTGCGGCCGAAAAGGATGTCGAGCGGGCCTCGGGCGACGTCGAGTCCGCCAATGCCCGCCAGCGCGTCGCCGACCTTCAGTCCATGCGCGCGCAACTCCACGTTTGAGACGGCCGTCCTCCCCTGTTTACGGGGGAGGCATTAGCGACGGAGGGGGCGCTGATTCAGTTGCCCCCATCGGCGCTCGCGGGCCACTTCCCCCGCACGCTGGGGAAGAGCTAACCTAGCAACATGAAGCCGCATTGGACGCTTGAAAGCATTCATTGGGACCGGTTCGACGCTTCGAAGGTCGACCTCGAGCTGCTGCGCGCGGTCAAAGCCGCCTCGCTGGTCGAAGGCAATGCCTCCGACTATGTCGACTACCTACGCGAGGTTTTCAAAGGCGATGCGGAAACCATCGCCGATATCGAGCAATGGGGCATCGAGGAAATCCAACATGGCGATGCGCTCGGGCGCTGGGCGGAGCTGGCCGACCCAAGCTTCAGCTTCGCCAAGGCGATGGAAGCGTTTCGCGCCGGCTACAAGGTTCCGCCGCCGAAGGATGGCGGCTCGGTGCGCGGCAGCCGCTCCGGCGAGATGATCTCGCGTTGTGTCGTCGAATCCGGCACCTCCTCCTATTACTCGGCGATGCGCGATTGCACTGAGGAGCCGGTGCTCAAAGAGATTGCCGCCAATATCGCGGCCGACGAGTTTCGCCATTACAAGCTGTTCTATGAAACACTGCTCAAGCAAAGCCACGAGCATGTGCCGTTCTTGAAGCGCCTGGCCGTTGCCGCTTCGCGCGTCTCCGAAGCCGAGGATGACGAGCTCGCCTACGCCTTTTATTGCGGCAACACGCCGGCCAGTGAGATCGGCAAATCACCTTACGATCGCAAGACCTCGGCCGGTGCGTATACGGATCGTGTGGCACGCATGTACCGCAAGCACCACGTCAAGAAAGCCGCGCAGATGATCGCGCTCGCGGTCGGCGCGAAGCCGCAAGGCTGGCTCGCCCGGCTCGGCTCGTGGGCCGTATGGACGCGTCTGCAAATGCAAACGCGCAGCGCTATTTAAGCGCGATCAATCGACCGGGTCTTCGCGTTTAATCTTGGCGATCATGCGTGTTGTCGATGTGTCGGGCACGAGCTTGGCAAGATGCAAGCGACCGCCATAACTCTGCACGAAATCGGCACCGACAACCGTCTCGGCCGTGTAGTCCGAGCCTTTGATCAACACGTCCGGCCGGAACGCTTCGATCAGGCGAATCGGCGTGTCTTCATCGAACAAGACAACCATGTCCACGGTCTGCATCGAGGCGAGCACCACGGCTCGCGCCATCTCCGGATTCTTCGGCCTGCCGTCGCCCTTGAGCCGCTTGGTCGAGGCATCGGTATTGAGCCCGACAATCAGCCGGTCACATTGCGCGCGCGCCTCACCCAAAAGCGCAACATGGCCGGTGTGAATGAGGTCGAACACGCCGTTGGTGAAGCCGACACGCAAGCCTGCCGCGCGCCATTGCTCAACCTGATCGACCGCGGGCGCGGTATCCTTGATCTTGAGGCCCGCATCCCTGAGATCGGTTGCGTGCAAAGCAGCCGTCAGCTCCTGAGGAAAGACGACGGCGGTGCCGCGTTTGCCGACCGCGATTCCAGCGGCCTCATTGGCAAGCGCAACCGCATCGCGCCGCCCAAGGCCAATGGCAAGCCCCAATGCGAGCGTCGCGATCGTCGTGTCCCCAGCGCCTGACGTATCGAACACTTCGCCGGCGCGCGAACCCAAGCTCATCGCCTCGCCGTCGCGCTCGATCAGCATCATGCCGCTCTCATCGCGCGTGATCAAAAGCGCCTCGATATCGGCATCCGCAAACACGTGCGCCGCCGCCGCCGCAATCTCGGCCTCGGTCGAACACGGCTCCCCGGTCGCCCGCGCCAGCTCGCGCGCATTGGGTTTGATGATCGAGGCGCCGGAATAGCGCCTGAGCCGCATAGACTTGGGATCGACGATCACAGGCTTGCCGGCAGCTTTGGCGAGCGCAATCACCTCGCGAAGCACGCGGTCGGTCAGCATGCCCTTGGCGTAATCCGAAACGACGACAAGCGTCGCATCCTCAAGCTCGTCTTCATAGGCCGCGAGCACCTGGTCTTCTGCGGCCTCGGGGATCGACTGGATAACCTCGCGATCCGCGCGCAGAAGCTGCTGGCCCGAGGCAACAAAGCGCATCTTAAGCGTGGTCGCTCGGGCCGGCACGGTGATGAGGTTCGGGATGATCTGGGTATCGTCGCTGAACAGGCGGATCAGCTCGCGGCCCTCCTCATCATCGCCGACAACGCCAATAAGCGAGACCTCGCCCCCGAGCGCGGCGATGTTGCGCGCGACGTTGCCCGTAGCACCAGCCATCGAGCGCATGCTCGAAATCGCCACGACCGGGATAGGCGCCTCGGGCGACACACGCTCCACCTGGCCGATCACATAGCGGTCCAGCATGAGGTCGCCGATACACAAGAGGCGCGCATCGGCGAAGCGCGGCACGAACGGAGCAAGATAACCAAGATTGGCCATAAGACGCCCTTTACCAGACTCGGCTTTCTACCACGACTTTTAATGCCCTTGCGACCGCCGGAGGTTGCGTTAACGAGGCCTAAATCCCAGCTGGCTAATCTCTACGCAAAGTAACGGAGTTACGCGGCGTGCAAGCAGAACGGGCCAGCCTCCCCAGCGCGGAAGGTCTTTTGCTTGACTATGCTCGGCGGCTTGGGCGCCACCGTCCAGGGCGGCGCGCGCTTTGGTTCCATTTGTCGCGGCTCGAGCGCCAGAACCGCGACGCTTCCGACATTCAGCTTGCCGCCAGCCACCTGACCCCCTTGGCGCACAAATATCATGGCGAGGTGTTCGCGCTGTCGAGCGGCGATATCGTAGTGTGCCTCAAAGATCCAAATCTTCGCGAGGTCGAGACGGCGGTCTTTGGGCTTCACTTCTCCTTTGCCAGAGATCCTTTGATGAAGCGCGCCGACACCGAGGGCACGCACGTCTTCCTGACCACGTTCGACATGACGGATCAGTACGACACCTTCATGTCGCGCGTGAATGCAGCGGTAAATGGCGAACTGGCCGAGGCGGGCATTCCGGCCTCGAAGCAGCCCGCAGGGCTGGGCGAGCGCCTGATGCTGTCACGCGAGGAAATGCAGGATCGCGCAAAATCCGATTCTCTAGCCGGGCACATTCAAACCTCGCAGGGACAGATCGCGACCGAGCGCCTGCTTGAAACGCGCCGCATCGCCATATTCGAAGACGGACGTGCGCGCGAATGGGGCACGCGCATGGCGGTCCGCGTGGAAGCAGTCGATGCCTTTGACTCACTGTCGATGGCAATTGCCCGGCATCAGATCGAGCCGGAAGCGGCTCTTGGCGATGTCGAACGCGTGCTGCTTTCCGCGATCGGCGAGCATATCAAGATCGAAAGCCGCCCAAATCAGATCATCGCGCTGCACGCTGAAGCGCTGATGAGCCCGGAATTTCTTCTCTTCGATCGCCATATGACCGGGCTGAAAGAAGGCAAGCCGCGCGTCGTCTTCCACGCCCACGAAATGCGCGAGCGGCCGGACACCATCACCTATCTCAAATCCTTCCTGGCCGCGCGCGGTTATGAGCTCGGGGTTGCCGGGCTGCAGCTTGCGGAAATGGCAGAGCTCGAGCGCGGACTTTCGAATCTGCGCTTGGTCGAAATCAGCCATCCACGCGAGATCGAGGTGCGCGATGCGGAGGCGATAAAGCGCCTCTTGGCGCGCTTCGGGCCACTGGGCGTTATCCTTTCGGAGCTTCAGACTCAAAAGACGCTGGTCATTGCCCGCCGTGCCGGCGTGCGCCTGCTTTCAGGCCCCATCATCGACGAAACGCTCTAGCCCTCAGAGCGCAGCACGGTTGCGAGAATTAACCGGTCAGCCGCATGACGTGCGAAGCGGAGCATCGCAGCTTTACGCCGCGCCGACGCAAGCGGGATTCGCGGGCTCTCGCGCAAAATGGCGCCGCCATACCTGTCGCTAACGATCAGGCCGCATTCCTCAGGCAGCAGCTCCTGCGGAAAATCGCGATCAACCGCGAAATAGAATCTGTCGGCGAACTCGAGATAGTCCTGCCACTTGTTGTCCGACTCGAAATCCTCGCGGCAAGATTTGACCTCGACGATAACGATATCACCGTTAAGATCGAGCGCAGCGATATCGGCGCGGCGGCCATTGGCGAGCGTCCATTCCAGGATTGGCGATGCGCCGAGATCGACGAGCAGGCGGCAGGTGCCTCTTAAGATGTCGAGCGTGCGCTCTGGACGAATGATGACGGCGGGCTCGCCTTCGATATGTTCAATCTGGCTCATTACCCAATCCTAAGAGCGCGCCATCAGCGCTCCAAGGGCGATTTGCCGTAGGGTACGCACACGCGCAGCGGGAGTGCCGGCGCGCGGCGCCCAAAAACCTCTCAATTCGAAACGGTTAGCCGTGGCCCGTTCTCTGCTACCAGGAGCAATGTTGTGGGATGGGCCGAGGTTCCCGTAAGGGCAGGCTGGGGCGGAATTAAGTCCGCCTTTGCGGGACACGGGCGTCGCTTGATGCGCTAGGGACACGGGTAATCGTGGGGCGGCCCTTGCGCTCGCGGCGCCCGTTTACCTTTTTGCGGAAGCGCAACCAATCAATTCGTACAAAGAGCGTTGCACCTGACAAGGCAAAAGCCGCGATGCGGCGCACACGCAATTGAATTGATTAGCGCAGCGAATCAATTCACCAAGAATACGGGGCCGCCTGTCGCTTTGATGAGCGTTCGTCAAGCGGCACGCGGGCGCATTCTTGTGAGGAGAAGAGGTCATGCGTCGCTTCGCGGTTCTGGCTCTGGCTGCAACCTTAATGTCATCGGGCTGCGCAAGCCTTCACTCGACGGCGGAAGGCGTGTTGAGCGGTGGCTTAGTCGGCGCAGGTGTTGGCGCTGCAGCAGTTGCGGTTGCCGGCGGAACCGTTGCAACCGGCGCCGTGGTCGGCGGTCTCGTCGGCGCTGCGGCCGGCGGCTATATCGGCCACCACAATGAGCGCAAGCCGCAATCCAACTGACGAGCGGCAAAGCGTTAATTGCTGCCCGCCCCTGCGAGCCTCTCCCGGAGATAGGTGAACTCGAGCGCATAGTGCTCGGCGGCCTGGTTGAGATCGGCGCCCGCCGAATGCCCGCCTTCGATTTCCTCGAAATAATAAAGCTTGTGCTTCTGCTCGATCATCTTCGCCGCGAATTTGCGGGCCTGAGCGGGCCCAACGCGATCATCGCGGGTCGAGGTCCAGATCAGCGGCACCGGATATTGAACGCCGGGCTTTAGATTCTGATATGGCGAATACTTCTCAAGATACGCGCGGTCCTTGGGAATTGCAGGATCGCCATATTCGCCGATCCAGCTCGCGCCGGCCTGCAGCTTGGTGTAGCGCAGCATATCCAGAAGCGGCACCTCGCACACGACGGCATTGAAAAGATCGGGCCGCTGCGTCATTGCAACGCCGACGAGCAAGCCGCCATTGCTGCCGCCCATGATGCCCAGCTCTTTGGGTTTGGTGTAACCGCGCGCAATCAGATCTTCGGCAATCGCTTCGAAATCATCATAAGCGCGCTGACGATGCTCTTTGAGTGCAGCTTGATGCCATTTCGGCCCAAACTCGCCGCCGCCACGAATATTGGCGAGCGCGTATTGATAGCCATGCTCGAGCCACAGCTTGCCGGTGATCGTCGGATAATAGGGCGTCAGCGAATCCTCGAATCCGCCATAGCCGTATAGCAATGTCGGCAGCGGACCTGCCGCGCCTTTCTTGCGCACAAGGAAATACGGAACCAGCGTGCCGTCTTTGCTCTTTGCGTGAATCTGAAAGACTTCAAGTCCGCTCGCATCGAAACGCGCAGGCAGAGATTTGAGCGTCTCAGGCTTATCGCCATGCGCGCCCCAGCTGAGCAGTTGAGCCGGTGTGAGAAAATCTTCGTAGGTCACAAAGACGCGCGACTCGAAGGGCGATGCCGCTGCAAGATCGACACTTCCTTTATCGCCAATCTCCATCTGCTTGCCCGACCAGGCCCCGCTTTTCAGGCGATAGGCTTCGACCTTGCCGATGACATTGTCGAGCACGCTGAGATAGACGGCATCCTTGGCCACCGCCAGGCCTTGCGCCGCGCGCGTCGCAGTCGGCGTGAACAGAAGCTTCGGCTCGGGCGCCTTTCCGGCAACCACCGGCGCAAGCGCAAACGATACATAGGCGCCCGCCGGATATGTCGTGTCGCCGACTTTCCAATCGCTCCGTAGCGAGATGATCAGCTCACCGGAATAGAATCCCTGCACATCGCAATCTTTCGGCAACGGCAGATTGACGACCTTGCCGCTTGAATTCAGCACCGCATATTCGCTGTGAAAGAAGTCCGGCGCGCGGCTGAGCAAAACGACTTTCTCGCCATTGTGCCAAAGAACCGAGCCGCCTGCGGCAACATAAGTCTTGGGTGCTTGGTAGATGACCTTCTCGTCCGCGAGCTTCTTGCCGCGATGAAGGAGACGCACGACACGTGCATAGCCCGATGTCGTTTCTTCATCCGGTTTGAGCGCGCGCGCAACGACCAGCGTGTCTTTGTCGATCCAATCGGTATCCTGCTTAGCCTCGTCGAGCGAGAAACCGCCTTCAACGAAGGAGCGCGACGGAATATCGAACTCGCGCACGTATTTCGCATCCTTACCGCCATCCGAGAGATAGACGAGGCAGCGATTGAAATCGGGCGGCAGGCAGTTCACGCCCTTATAGACCCAGCTTTTGCCGTCCTTCTTGGCCAGCGCATCGATATCGAGCAGCGTGTCCCATTGGGGATCGGCCGTCTCGTAGCTTTTCAGGGTCGTGCGCCGCCAGATACCTTTGACGTGCTCGTCATCCTGCCAGAAATTATAGATATAGCCGCCGCGGAAGCTCGGCATCGGGATGCGATCCTTGGCGGTCAGGATCTTGAGCGCTTCGGCCTTGTTGACCGCGAAATTCGGATCCTTGCCGATACTCCCCATCGTCAGGGCGTTCTGGGCCTTCACCCAATCGAGCGCCTTCTTGCCATCGACATCCTCGAGCCAGAGATTGGGATCGGCCGCTAGAGCCGCGTGTGATGCCATGAAGAGCCCCAAAACCAAGGTGAATGCGAGCTTGCGCATCGATTTCTCCCCTCCGATGCCCTGCCCCTGGCCAAATCGAGGGGCTGCGCCTTATATACCGCCCCATCATGGGCAGAGCTTTCAAGAAGATGCATGGTCTCGGCAATGATTTCGTCGTGATCGATGCCCGAAATGAGCTGTTTTCCATCGGTCCGGAGGCGATTAGAGCGCTTGCCGATCGGCGGCGCGGCATCGGCTTCGATCAGCTCATTATTATCGATCCGCCGCGTGGCGGAGATGACGCCTTCGTGCGCTTCTACAACGCCGATGGCGGCGAGATCTCGGCCTGCGGCAATGGCACGCGCTGCGTTGCGCGCCTCATCGTCGAGGAGACTGGCAAGCCGCTGGTGAAGATGCGCTCGAACGCCGGGGTCTTGATCGGCAGATTTGCCGGTGGCGCGGATGTCTCGGTCGATATGGGCCCGCCGCGCTTCGACTGGAAGGATATTCCGCTCGCTGAGCGCATGGACACGCGTACGCTCGAAGTGCAAATCGGCCCGATCGACGATCCGATCCTCAAGCAGCCATCGGCCGTAAGCATGGGCAATCCGCATTGCATCTTCTGGGTCGACAGAGCCGATGCCTTCGATCTCGATCAAATCGGCCCGCTGGTCGAGAATCATCCACTGTTCCCCGAGCGCTGCAATGTAAGCCTTGCCGAGATCCGTTCACGGAACAAAATCCGCGTGCGCGTTTGGGAGCGCGGCGCCGGCATCACCGGCGCTTGCGGCACGGCCGCTTGCGCCGTGCTTGCAGCCGCTGCACGGCGTAACCTGGCCGATCGTCACGCCGAGATCGAGCTTGATGGCGGTGTGCTTGACATCGAATGGCGCGATGAAGACGACCACATCGTCATGACCGGCCCAGCGGCGTTGAGTTTTATCGGCGAGTTCGACCCCGAGCTTTATTCGGGGGGCGCCGCATGAGCACTCCGGAGCGTGCTGCACCCGATATCGTCACATTCGGTTGCCGGCTCAATAGCTATGAGTCGGAGGTGATGCGTCGCCTTAGCGGTGAAGCGGGCCTTGAAGGCGCCGTCATCGTCAACACCTGTGCGGTGACGAATGAAGCAACGCGTCAAGCTCGCCAGACAATCCGCAAGATTGCGCGCGAGCAGCCGGAAACAAAGATCATCGTCACCGGCTGCGCTGCGCAGATCGAGCCCGAGCGCTTTGCCGCGCTTCCCGGCGTTGCGCGCGTGATCGGCAACCAAGAGAAGCTGCAAGCGGCGACCTGGCGCGATGCGCTTAATCCGCTTACGGAACAAATCGCCGTCAACGACATCATGTCGGTGAGGGAAACCGCCGCGCATCTGATTGATGGCTTTTCCGACCGCGCGCGCGCCTATGTGCAAGTGCAGAACGGCTGCGATCATCGCTGTACCTTTTGCATCATCCCTTATGGCCGCGGCCCATCGCGCAGCGTTCCGGCCGGCGAAGTCGTCATGCAAATCCGGCAGCTCCAAGAGGCGGGCTATAGCGAGATCGTGCTCACCGGCGTCGACATGACCTCATGGGGCGCCGATCTACCCGGCACGCCAAGGCTCGGCCGGCTGGTGAAGCAAATCCTCAAGGGCGTCCCAAATCTTGCACGGCTGAGACTTTCCTCCATCGACCCGGTCGAGATCGATGATGAGCTGATGGCGCTGATCGAAACCGAAGAGCGCCTGATGCCGCATCTGCATCTTTCGATCCAGGCGGGCGACGACATGATTTTGAAGCGCATGAAGCGCCGCCATTTGCGCGCCGATGTCATCGCCCTGTGTGAGCGCCTGCGCGCGCACCGCGCCGAGATCGCATTCGGCGCCGATCTCATTGCGGGCTTCCCGACCGAAACCGATGAAATGTTCGAGAACACCGCGCGGCTGATCGACGAATGCGACATCGCCTTCGCACATGTATTCCCATTTTCGGCCAAGGCCGGCACGCCGGCTGCGCGCATGCCCCAAACGCCGCGCGATATCGTCAAGGCCCGTGCGCAAACATTGCGCGCGCGGGCCGCAGCGCGGTTTGAGGCACATCTTGCGCGCCGGCAGCTTGGCCAAGAGACGGTGCTGCTCATGGAGCGCGATAATTTTGGGCGCACGCCCAATTTCACGCCCACACGGCTCGCCGCCTCGATGCAATCCGGAGCACTGGTCCGCGCGCGTATAACCGGGCATAGAGAAGACTGTCTCCTCGCCGAAGCCATCTGAGAGAGAGTGCACGCGTGGACGCAAGAAACTTTAGCGGAGACAAGAAACGCGCCTGGTGGCCGCTTTTCGCGCGCAACAAAGCGGCGAAGCATGAAAGCCTGATCGGCTGGCTCGACGCTTGGCGGGCGCCTCTCAAGCCCACTCCTGCTCCCGCCACCAAACCGATCTCAGCACCCGCGCCCGCGCTGCGAAAGCCGGAAGCAGAACCCAGCATCGCCAAGGCGCCCGAAGCGCCGACGCCCAGTACGCCCGCTCCCAAACCGGCGATAAGCGCGCCGCCTATAGCTCCGCCAGCGGAAACGCAGCCGGTAACGGCCCGCGAAACTCTTCCGCCGCCGGCCGAGCCGACAGCAGCGCCACAACCTGAGACACCCATCTCGCCCGTCGAGCCGGAGCCAAACGGGGCCAAGGAGCCGGTTGCAGAGCCACAGCCAGAACCGGCACCACAGCCAATCGCGGTTGAAGAGCGCCCTGCTCCACCGGCCGAAATTGCACCCGCAGCGCCAAAGGAGAGCTTCTTCACGCGGCTCAAGCGCGGCCTGACGCGCTCAGCCGAATTCGCTCACCGGCAACATCGCGTCGCTCTTTCAGGCTCGTAAGCTCGACGAAGATCAAATCCAGGAGATCGAAGATCTGCTTATCACTGCCGATCTCGGTGTGCCGACAGCGGAGCGCATCGTCAACTCGCTGCGCGACACCAAGCTGGATGGTGGCGCCACGCTCGATCAGTTCAAGACATTGCTCGCAAGCGAGGTGGAGAAGGTGCTGATGCCGGCGCAAGCTGCATTCGAAACCGATGATGGACACAAGCCACATGTCGTGCTCGTCGTCGGGGTCAATGGCACCGGCAAGACAACGACGATCGGCAAACTAACGCACCAGCTGAAGGCTCAAGGCAAGAGCGTGATGATCGCGGCCGGCGATACGTTTCGTGCCGCCGCCATCGATCAGCTCAAGATTTGGGGCGAACGCACGGGCGCGCCCGTGATCGCCAAGGATGTCGGCGCCGATGCGGCCGGCCTTGCCTTCGAGGCACTGGAAAAGGCCAAGACCGAAAACATCGATGTTCTTCTCATCGACACGGCCGGACGGCTGCAAAACAAAGCCGGGCTGATGGCGGAGCTTGAGAAGATCAATCGCGTGATCAAGAAGCTCGATCCGACCGCGCCCCACTCCGTGATCCAAGTGCTTGATGCCACGACCGGGCAGAACGCGATCACCCAAGTCGAAGCGTTCCAGAAGGTGGCCGGCGTGACCGGCCTCATCATGACCAAGCTCGATGGCACGGCGCGCGGAGGCATCCTTGTGCCGCTCACCGAAAAATTCGGCCTGCCGATTCTATGCGATCGGTGTGGGCGAGGCGGTAGAGGATTTACAGCCCTTCGATGCGAAACTGTTTGCGCGCGCGCTCGCCGGGCTGGATGAAGTGCGTAAGGAGACCAATAAATGGCCGAGCCACCCAAACAGCCGAATCGCCTGTCCTTAAAGACCTATCTCGATCTCGGTCCGGTCATCATCTTCTCGTCACCTATTTCGTGGTTGGAAAAATCTATCCGCGCGCCGCATGGCCAGCCGCCACAGCCCGCAATCATGTGGGCGACCGGCATCATTTATTGCAACAACGCTTGCTCGCTCCATCGCACTATCTGATCGAGCGAAGAAGATCCATTTAGTCCCGCTGATAACGGCACGGCATGTGCTTGGTGTTCGGCGGGCTCACGCTCGCCCTGCATGATCCCCGTTTCATCAAGATCAAGCCCACGATCATCTATGTCATTTTCGCGGTGATCGCTGCTGGCCGGTTGGGCCCTGCGCAGACCATTTATCAAGCATATTTTCCGTCGGCCAATTGCACCTCACGGATCAAGGCTGGCGCATGTTGACGCTGCGCTTTGGGCTGTTTTTCATTGTCGCCGCCATCCTCAATGAAATTGATCTGGCGCAAGCTTCCGACTCGATTTCTGGATGACTTACAAAGTGTCGGGCATGACCGCTCTCACTTTCGTCTTCACGGTCATGGCAAATGATGTTCGTGACCCGCTACCACATCGCGCCGCCCACGCCCAATAATTCGGCAGAGCCCACAAAACCAGCAGAGCACCCGGCCTAGCAATCGCCGCAGGATAAGATTCGCCTACGGACGGCATTCGTCCGCACGCGCCCTATTCACCGCTTGACGGTTGCGATTTGGGATGCGTCAACATGCGCCAACTCCGAGCGCGGCTCATCACCGAAAGGATCTTAAGAAACTCGACTCCCGACCCGAAAATATGGTGTATGCGGAGAACCACTATCTATTTCCGGCGGTGTCCGCGCGAGTTGTTGGGGATTTCTCTCTGCTCGCCTCGAATGCGGCCGCGGAGCACGGCTCAAAGAACCTTAGAGGAACCAATGGCCAAAGGCTTCAATCTCGACAACTCGCCTGCGCATCTGTTGCGCCGCGCAACGCAATACGCCAACGATGTATATGCGAACGAGGTCGGCGAGATGTGTTGACCGCACGGCAATTTGCGGTGCTCCTGACAGTCGAGGAGGATGAAGGTCTCAGCCAAACCGATCTCGTCAACATGACGGGCATTGATCGTTCGACACTGGCGGACATGATCGGCCGGATGTTGAAGAAAGATCTGCTCCGCCGCCGCCGTACGGATGCGATGCCGCGCCAATTCCGTCTCGATCACGGGCTCCGGCAAACGCGCCTTGCAACGGTCTTGGCCGCGTCAAGAAGGCTGAAGACAAGGTCCTCTCCCCGCTTCCCTCGGGCAAACGTGCCGACTTCTCAAATCGCTTACGCTGATCGCCGAAGCCAGCGGCCCGGATGAGCCGGCGAAACCGGCAAAGCGCCAAGAAGGCAGCAAAGCCAAGCGCGGCAAGCGCAATAACGCGCCGCCAGCCTACCCACGGCTCAATAGGCCGAGCTTGCATTGTTCCTACTCCTCCGTGAGCGGACCTTCTTGTGCGCAAGAATGCGCCCGCCGGGTCCGACGACGAAATGTCTCAGGAACGCCCGATATGCCCCAATCGAAAGCCGTCCGGCCTTTGGGATCGAGGCCGACGCGGTGAATAGGGATTGCCCATATGCTCGAGAAACGAGCGCGCTTCGGCCGCGTTGTCCTTGTAAGCAATCCCCACAAGCGTGAGATCTTTGCGCAAGGATAGCTTCATCAGCTCCTCATGCTCGACGCGGCAGGGCGCGCACCAGCTTGCGAAGAAATTGACGAGTGTCGTGTGGCCGGCGAAGATCATTCGCTGTTAGCTCAGGCACGCCTACACCGTCGAGCGCGCTCAACGTCAATGGCGGCGACATCCGCCCGACCAGCGCGGATGGCCGCGTGGGCGCCCCGCTGAAGACGGCGAAGCTGAAAATGGCTCCCGCCGCCACGAGAACAATCAGCGGCGCAAAAGCGAGGAGCCGCGATGAAACTGCGCTCATGCCTCGCCGTCGCCGCCTTGTGCCTTGAGTGCGCGCAAGGCGCGGGCGTGCGCCCTTAGCGCGGAAACCAAGACGCCGGCGAGCCCCAACAGCGCGATCGCGTAAGCCGGCCAGACAAACACCGCATAGCCGCCCATCTGAAGCCACTCAAGCATGCGCACCCGCCTCCCGGACAACGCCGCGCGAGCCTTCACGCTGCGCTCCGGACTTGATGCGCCTACGGATGATCATTGTGCGCATTCTGAGAATCAAAGACGCCGCGAACAGCATTCCATATGCGCAGATCATGACAAGGAGCGGCAGAAGCATCGAGCCGGCAATCGTCGGGCCGCCTTTATGGAACAGGCTCGAAGGCTGATGCAGCGTGTGCCACCAATAGACCGAGAAATGGATGATCGGCATATTGACCGTGCCGACGAGCGTCAAGATCGCGGTCGCCCGCGCCGCTTTGGCTTCATCCTCGATCGACTGCCTGAGCGCGATCACACCGAGATAGATGAAGAACAGGACGAGCACCGAGGTGAGGCGTGCATCCCACACCCAATAGGCGCCCCACATCGGCTTGCCCCACAGCATACCGGTGGCAAGCGCGATGCCCGTGAACACCAATCCCATCGGCGCGGCTGCATCGGCGCAGATATCGGCAAGCGGCGCACGCCAGACCAGATGAAAGAACGCGGCGACAGCCATCACCGCATAGGCCCCCATCGCGAGGAAAGCCGCCGGCACATGGATATACATGATGCGCACGGCCTCGCCTTGCTGATAGTCGGGCGGCGAGAACACCAGACTAAGCGGAAGCCCCACGGCGAACAGCAGCACTGTTGCGCCAAGCAGCCACGGCAATAGCCGCGCCGTAAGGGCCATGAACTTTGCCGGGTTCGCGAGCGTCAACATGGGGCGGGATGGTGGTCCTTGAGGGCGATGGGGGCAAGGGTCTCAATCGAGCTGCGACTTGACGGCGCTGGGCATTAGCACCAGCGCAGAGACGGCAGAAATCAGGCTGCACGCGCCCAGCAGCAACAGCGCCGGAAAGGGCGTCTGCGGCGGCACGGGATTGGCCGCGAGCGTGGCCGCGCCAGCACCAAAGATTACGAAGGGCGCGTAGAGCGGCAGAACCAAGAGCGTCAGGAGGAGAGAGCCGCGGCGGACGCCCGCCGTCAGTGCGCCGGCGATCGCGCCGGTAAAGCTTAGCCCCGGCGTGCCGATCAAAAGTGTGAGAGCGAGCATCAGATTGGCGTCGCTCGACAGCCCAAGCATTGAGCCCGCAACCATCGCAAGCAGCGTGAGCGGCAAGCCGATCGCCAGCCAATGCGCAATCGCCTTGGCAAGGGTGAGAAGCTCGAACGCGGCGGGCGATGCTGCAAGAAGGTCGAGAACCCCGGCCTCGAGGTCGGCCTGGAACACACGCTCGAGCGACAAAAGCACCGCCAGCAATGCCGCGATCCAGATGACGCCTGGCCCGATGCGTTTCATCAATGCCGGATCGGTACCGGCAGCAAACGGCAACAGCACAATCACGAGTATGAAGAACGCGATCGAGAGCCCGGCACCACCCGTACGGAACGCGAGCATCAGGTCGCGGCTGAGCAATGCCGGAAGCGGATGGCCGCTCATGCGGCAACCCGTTCAGGTGGCTCCAAGGAAAGCTCGAGGCGCGCCGCACGCGGTGCCGCGCCATGAGTTGCGATCAGCGCAATACCGCCCGAAGCGCAGTGCTCCACGAGCATTGTCTGCACCAGCGCCTCACCTGCAGCATCAAGCGATTCCATCGGCTCATCGAGCAGCCACAACCGCCGCGGCGTTGTGATCAGCCGCGCAAGTGACAGACGCCGGCGCTGCCCGGCGGAGAGCGTCGCTGCGCGCTGATGCGCCAGGGCTCCAAGCCCGAGACGCTCGAGCGCGGGCCCAACGAGCGCTAAATCCCCACCAAGAAGACCGGTTTGAAAGCGCAAATTGGCGATAGCGCTCATGGCATCGGTGATGCCGGCTTTGTGACCGATGAGATGGGAATGCTTCGCCAGCTCATCGATCGGCATCGGCCCCTCGCCAAGATCGAGCGCGATTGTACCGCGCTCCGGCCGGATCAAACCGCCCATGAGGCGCAACAGGCTCGACTTGCCGCTGCCATTAGGTCCGCGCACGGCCATGGCGCTGCCGCCCTCGAGCTGGAAACTCACCCCCGCAAAGACCGGCGCGCCGCCCCGCATGCAGGCGAGGTCTAAGGCTTCAAGCGTGACAGCCATGGCTTCCACTACTGCTTGGGGGCCGCAAGAGGTCGACCACATCTACTTGTTTTTCAAAAATTGTGGCAGACCCCTTTGCTCCATTATCTCGCGCATCGCAATGCTCTTGCCGCCGCAAGCCGTCATTCGTTCATCGATTATGCGCCTTCCCGCACGAGCGTTGAAAACGTGGGCGCACGCCGCCCTTGCTGCCGCTTCCGGCGGGCATAACGCGGCACAAGCGTTTGCGAGCGCGACAAGGGGCCGCCCCACGCAAACGGACGATCAACGAAAACTTTGGGCTAGGTCGGCTTTCGCCCGCTCGCCTTGAACGCTAATAGCTTTAGTTACCCATTAATCATCGCCCGCCAAGCTTTCGCGCGGTTCCCCATTCCCGCATTGCTAACCGGCGTTCCGCTCCGCTGAGGGGCTCCCCTTGACCACTCTCGGACACGACACTCTGCAGACCAAGCGCTCGATGAATGTCGGCAGCAACCGCTATACCTTTTTCAGCCTGAAGGTGGCCGGCCAGGCGATCGGCGTCGATTTCGCCGCCTGCCCTTCTCGCTCAAGGTGCTGCTCGAAAATCTGCTGCGCCACGAGGACGGGCGCACGGTCTCCGTCGACGACATCAAGGCGATGGGCGCATGGCTCAAGGACAAGAAGTCGCGACCGCGAGATCGCGTTCCGCCCGGCGCGCGTCTTGATGCAGGACTTCACCGGCGTGCCCGCGGTGGTCGATCTCGCCGCCATGCGCGATGCGATGAAAAATCTCGGCGGCGATCCCAAGAAGATCAATCCGCTGTCGCCGGTCGATCTCGTCATCGACCATTCCGTGATGGTCGACTTATTTCGGCCACGCCGGATGTCGTTCAAGCAGCAACGTGGACATGCGAATATGAGCGCAACCAGGAGCGCTACCAGTTCCTGCGCTGGGGCTCGACCAGGCCTTCGACAATTTCCGCGTCGTGCCGCCGGGCACCGGCATCTGCCATCAGGTCAATCTGGAATATCTCGCGCAGACCGTCTGGACCTCGAAGGGCCCAGACGGCGCGCCGATCGTCGCCTATCCGGACACCCTCGTCGGCACCGACAGCCACACCACCATGGTCAATGGCCTCTCCGTGCTCGGCTGGGGCGTCGGCGGCATCGAGGCGGAAGCGGCGATGCTCGGCCAGCCGATCTCGATGATCATTCCCGAGGTGATCGGCTTCAAGCTGACCGGCAAGATGCCGCGAAGGCGTCGACCGCCACCGACCTCGTGCTCACCGTCACGCAGATGCTGCGCAAGAAGGGCGTGGTCGGCAAATTCGTCGAGTTCTTCGGGCCGGGCCTCGACTAGCCTGCCGATCGAGGATCAGGCGACGATCGCCAACATGGCGCCGGAATATGGCGCGACCTGCGGCTTCTTCCCCATCGATGCCGAGACGCTGCGCTATCTGAAGGCGACCGGGCGCACGGCCGAGCGTGTCGCGCTGGTCGAAGCCTATGCCAAGGAGCAGGGCATGTTCCGCACGACGACGACGCCCGATCCGATCTTCACCGATACGCTCGAGCTCGATCTTTCCACGGTCGAGCCCTCGCTGGCCGGCCCCAAGCGGCCGCAGGACCGCGTGGCGCTCAAGCGACGTGCCCGAAAACTTCGCCGATGCGCTCGCTCAAAGACTACAAGATGGGCGACCGCCTCCATCAGCGCGTCAAAATTCCGGGTACGGATCAAAAGCTCGGCCATGGCGACGTCGTGATCGCCGCGATCACCTCCTGCACCAACACTTCCAATCCGTCGGTGATGATCGCGGCCGGCCTCGTCGCGCGCAAAGCCGCTGCACGCGGGCTCAAGGTGAAGCCGTGGGTCAAGACCTCGCTGGCGCCGGGCAGCCAGGTGGTGACCGAATATCTCGCCGAAGCCGGGCCTGCAAGCCGACCTCGACAAGCTCGGCTTCAATCTGGTCGGCTATGGCTGCACGACCTGCATCGGCAATTCGGGGCCGCTGCCCGACAACATCTCCGAAGCGATCACTCCAAGGCGATCTGGCCGTTGCCTCGGTGCTTTCGGGCAATCGCAATTTCGAGGGCCGCGTCAATCCGCTGACGCGCGCCAACTACCTCGCCTCGCCGCCGCTCGTCGTCGCCTATGCGCTCGCCGGCACGGTCAAGCTCGATCTCACCAGCCAGCCGCTCGGCTTCGACTAGCGACAACCAGCCGGTCTATCTCAAGGACATCTGGCCGACCAATCAGGAAGTCGCCGACACGGTGCGCACCTCGGTGACGCCCGAGATGTTCGAGAAGCGCTATGGCGACGTGTTCAAGGGCGACGCCAATTGGCAGAAGATCAAGGTCGGCGGCGGCATGACCTATGCCTGGGATCCCGGCTCGACCTATGTGCAGAACCCGCCCTATTTCGACGACATGACGCCGGAGCCCAAGCCGGTCGCCGACATCATCGGCGCGCGCATCCTGGGCCTGTTCGGCGATTCGATCACCACCGACCACATCTCGCCCGCCGGCTCGATCAAGAAGGACGGCCCGGCCGGCCAATATCTGCTGGAGCATCAGGTGCGCCCGGACGACTTCAACTCCTACGGCTCGCGGCGCGGCAATCACGAAGTGATGATGCGCGGCACCTTCGCCAATATCCGCATCAAGAACGAGATGCTCGGCGGCAAGGAAGGCGGCAACACCATCCATCTAGCCCGGACGGCGACAGAGATGCCGATCTACGACGCGGCCATGCAGTATCAGCGCGAGGGCGTCCCGCTGGTCGATCTTCGCCGGCAAGGAATACGGCACCGGCTCGTCGCGCGATTGGGCGGCCAAAGGCACGGTTCTTCTCGGCGTGCGTGCCGTGATCGCCGAAAGCTTCGAGCGCATCCACCGCTCGAATCTGATCGGCATGGGCGTGGTGCCGTTCGAGTTCACCGGCGGCGCAGACCCGCAAGAGCCTGGACCTGACCGGCGAGGAGACCGTCACGATCAAGGGTCTGGCAGACCTCAAAACCCGACAAAAAGTCAGTGCGAACCGTCACCGGCAAGAATGGGCAAGAGCCGCAACATCGAGCTTTTATGCCGGATCGATACCCTGGATGAGCTGGATTATTTGAAGAATGGCGGCATTCTTCACTATGTCCTTCGCAATCTGCTCAAGGCAGCGTGAACGGCGGCGCGCTGAATCAAGCTGTTTTGATTTGCTGCCCGCCGTGAGCCGAGCCTAGCTTATCCGCATGGCAAGTTCGCAGAACGGTCGAAAGATCAGCGTTGAGGCATGGCGTATCTGCGGCGCTGGGCCTGATCTGGCTCGCGGCCGCTCGCCATCGGCCCCACGGCCCTCGTCGCCGAGAAGACCTATGTCCAGCAGGGCAAAGACCGAGCGCATGGTGCTGGTCGAGCTCTACACCAGCCAAGGCTGCTCCTCCTGCCCGCCGGCCGATCATCTGCAGGCCGAACTGGCCGAGCGCCCGGACGTGCTCGCCCTCACCTTCCCGGTCGACTATTGGGATTATCTCGGCTGGCACGACACGCTGGCGCATCCCGCCGAATCGCATCGCCAGATGGACTACTCCAAGCGCTCACAGTTCGGGCCGCGTTTTCACCCCGCAGATGGTCATCGACGGCCTGTCCAGCGCGGTTGGCGGCGATGCGCCGGATGTTTTCGCCAAGCTCGGCGAGCGCGAGATGGTCGCATCGCTGGTGCCGCTCACCGATCGGCGTGACGGACGATGAGTCTCGGTCGAGGTGCCCGCAGCGCCCGGCGCGCTCAACGGCTCGGACGCGGCAAGGCGACGCTGTGGCTGTTCCCGTTCGCCAAGCCGATGTCGTGCATATCGGCGGCGGCGAAAATGCCGGGCGATTCGGCCGCTACGCCCATGTTGTCGGAATTTCGTCCGGCTCGGCCAATGGTCGGGCGAACGGCGACAGTACGAGCACACGCTCGATGCGCCGACCGCCATCATTTCGGCTATGCCGCGGTCCTCAGGAAGACCGGTCGGCCCGGTGATCGGCGTTGCCTGGGCCGGTGATGTCGATCAGATCCAAAACGCGCCACTGGCGCCGCCGCCGGGTGCGCTTGCCGATCCCATGATCGTCAACATGCCCCGCTAAAGGCAGGCAAGGGCGCTCGTCCGGAGTTGTCCCTAATTAGGCAATCTTAATTAGCGCTGGATCTAAATAAGGAAGATCGCGCGTTTCTTTATTTTAGGCTTCGAGCACGCGCCAGGAGCTAGAGCCGATTCAATTTAATCACGGTCATATCCGGCGGCGGCAAAGTAGTTTTGGCAATCGGTTGGCGTGAAGGCGTCGATTGCGACGGCGATAGCCTGCCAGAGATCTGGCACCGTGCGCGCGGCGGCTTTGCGTAAGGTCGCCTTGAGTTTCGAGAAGGCCATTTCGATTGGGTTGAAGTCAGGTGAGTAGGGCGGAAGATAGAGAAGCTCAGCGCCCGCCGCTTCGATCGCCTCTCGCACGCCCCTCACTTTGTGTGCGGGCAGATTGTCCATCACGACGATATCGCCAAGCTTGAGTTCCGGAACGAGAACCTGCTCAACGTAGGCGAGGAAAGCTGCTCCATACATCGGCCCGTCGAGGATCATGGGCGCGGCCAGGACATTGAGGCGCAGAGCACCGGTGAAGGTCGTCGTCTTCCAATGACCGTGCGGGATCGAGGCGCGACAGCGCTCGCCTTTTGGTGCGCGGCCTCTCAAGCGCGCCATCTTGGTCGAGGCACCGGTCTCGTCAATGAAGACGAGCTTCTCTGGATCAAGATCGAGTTGGCCCTCGAACCACGCGGTCCGCGCAGCTTTTACGTCCGCGCGCTGTTGCTCGCTCGCGTGCGCTGTCTTTTTTTGAACGTGTAGCCGCGCTTGTCGAAGAAGTACCAGATCGTCGCCGGGCACGCCGAGACGCCGCGTTTCTCTGACAGGAGTTCGGCGATCTCGGCAAGCGCGATGTCCTTGGTCGCTGCGACGAGGCCGAGGATGAAGTCTTCGTGAGCGTCGAGCTTAGAGCGTTTCGGTTGACCTTGGTGGCCTGGCCGCACGTCCCCCGTCTTGCGCCACAACCGGTGCCAGGCTCCAGCGGTCGCAATCCCGATGGCAAACCGACGTGCCGCCTCGCGGCTCGACAAGCCGCCATCGATTGCTTTCACAACCCGCCGCCGCAAATCCAAGCTGTAAGCTCGCGCCATCATCCTCTCCTCCCGCGAATCGCAAAGGAAAAGGAATCAGCATTCGCCAGATCAGGGAATCCCAGCCGACTCGGCTTTCACTGAAACCGCTCTAGTTACTGCGCCGCTTTTGCAGGCGCTTTGTTGTCGGAGTGCTTGCCCGGCTGCTTGGTCTCCGAAGCCTTTGGCGGCGTCATCTTGCTATCGGCGGTCTCGCTCTTCACATCGGCCTTATTGTTGCTGTGCGCCGATGAGCTCTTTGACTTGGCAGGCGGCGTCATGATCTCGGCATCAGGCGTCGATTTGGGTGCGTTCACGGATTCGATCAGCGAATTGAGCTTGGTGTCGAGCTGATCCGCCTTCCAGCTTTCGATCTGGAACACCCAGGGCGAAAGCGCCGGCGCGAGAGATCGGCGGCTTCCTTCTTGGCCTGATCATCCGCCTTGTCCGTGGTGGAAGAGATCAGCCTTATCCAAGTGTCTTTGCCGAGCTTTGTGGTCTCGACCCGGATCTTAAGGCCATTGAAGGTGAAGAAGTTTGCCGACGTCGTATCCGCCGTGAAGGTGATGCGATCGGCGCTCGCCACATCACGCAGATTGAGCGTGCTCAGGAAAGTGCCGACATTATTAACCGTGTAATCGGTCTTGATCTTCATGCCGGCGGGCATGTTCTCAATCGCAAAATTCTCATCATCCGGCTTGGCGTGGATGAGTGCATAGGCCGGCGCGCCTTCGGGCGCCATCTCAGCGCGTGCGATGCGCGATTTCGGCACATTGATGATCGAGGTATCGAGCCAATTGCCGCCATCGGCCGAAAGCGGGGAAAGCCCGCTCCCGCGCGCCAGCCAAACCTGATTGTCGCCCGGCTTACGCACGAACATTTGCGCTTTACCGCCGGCCTGATCGACATCGGCATTGACGCCGATCAGAAGCTCGGCCAGCGCCTTGCCCTGAGCGTCGAACAATTGCACCAGCGTCGCCTCACCGTCCTTTTTGCGCGGATCGGTCAGCAGCAAATGCTTCTGCCATTTAGGGTCGGACGTGCGCTTCTCGAACCGTTGAAGCTCACGCAGATTTTGAATGAGCGCCTGGATCTTGTCGGTGCGCGCCTTGTAGCCATCCTTATCGGTCACCACCCAGCCGGTTTCTTTGGCGTAGGAGAGATCGGTCTTGCCTGTCTTATCCTGGATGTGGATGCGCTTGATTTGTTGCGCCTCGGCGCCCAGCGAAGGGAAATACGGCTCGGGCTTGAACGCCGTCCGGGTCGGTGCGCGCGTGATGATCACCGAAACGATCGCAATCAAGGTCAGAGCCACCGCCGCAAGAGCGAGCCGGTAGACTTGGCGCATATACGGAGGTTGAGAGGCGAACATCATCACCTCCCCTGCTTTGGAGGCGGCAAGACGCGCAGCAATCCTGCGGCGGCGCCGGATGATCGCAAGCACCACAGCACCAATCGCAACCAAGAGCGGCATGAACGCGATATTGAGGAACTTGATCCAGCCGCCGAGCGTAATCACATCGGCTCGAGCTCGCGCTGCACCTCGCGCAAGGCGCGCCGCGTCTTCACCAGCTGCTCCTCAAATCTGTGAATTCTTTCTCTTGCGCCGCAGTAAGAGCCGGGCCGGAGTTTGATTTGTCCTCGACAAGCGAGCTGGCCTGCTTCGGCGCTGCGCCCTGCAGCTCTTTCAAGCGCTGCTCAGTGTCGTCGACCTTGGCCTGCAGCTCCTGCTCCTCAGCACGGTAACGCTCTTGCGCCTGCCGCTCGATGGCCTGCACCACCGTGAATGGCCGGTCGGATTTTGAGCGGCTCCGGAGCGAGATGAGATCATCGGATCCCATCAGATGGTCGACGGCATTGACGATGAAGAAGCCATTGCCGGCTGTCGGCTGTGCCACGCGCTGGCCGAGAAAATCCTGCACATTGACCCAGAACCGGTCTTCCAGAAGATCGGAATCGGCAATCACGATCAGATTGAGCGGCGATTTGCTCGCCATGAGCTGCGGCGGCAGCGGCTCGGGCGGCGCATCCGACTTCTTCGAATCGTCATCAGCCTTGACGGATTCAGGTGGCTCACCGCCGGGATAAGCCGTCTTGATCGGCCCCGACACACGCGCGGCAATCGTGTAGCTCTTATTGTCGCTCTTGAAGGAGTTCATCAGCGACTGCGGGTCGCCGCCGAATTGCAGAACCATCGATTCGGTCTTTTGCGCATCCTTGCTCGAAGTGAGCAGCGGCTCGAACTTGGTCGTCGCGCCTTTGACCGGTGAGATCGAGCCGGCTGAGGCAAGCTGAATCGTATCGATATCACCGGTGATGAGATCTTTGCGGTTGATGTCGTTGCCGGCGAGCCGGAGCCACGCGTAATAAGGCAGCACCGCGGCCTGACCGCCCTGGCCATACTGCACCTGAACCGCATCATCGCGATCGAGCACGATATCTTTTGGATCGTAATCGACACCCCATGCCTTCAAGAGCGGCTTGAGGTCCGAAACCGTCGCGCTGCCCGGCGGTTGCTGGCCGCCCATGCTCATCGCGGCTGAAGCTTCCGAATAGGGATCAACCATCACGATGAGACGCCCGCCCCTGAGAGCGAATTGATCGATCGCATAGAGCGTTTGCGGTGTGAGCCCGACAGGATGCGCGATCAGGAGAGTCTGAATGTCGCTCGGGATAAGGCGCACATCCTTATCCAGCATCTTGATATCGAAGTTCTGCTTGAGCTGCGTGTAGATGACATAAGGCTGTGGCTTGCCGCCCTGCAAGACCGCCATATAGCCGCCGGGGCCCATCTCGAGCGGCAAGCTGGTGATGATGCCGAGCTTGGGCTTTTCAGGCGTCGCAAGCCGCGAGATCAGCGAAGCCAAATCATATTCGAGATAGATTTCGCGGTCGGGCGAGAAGAACGGAATCGTTTCCTGGCCATCGACCAGATTGGTCCCGACAAGCCCAAGAAAAACCCGATCACCGGATTCGGTCTGCGCACCGGTGAGGCCATAGGCCTCCGCCATCTCCTCTTCCGGGCTGTAAGGCTCGGGATCGACGACATCGAGCTTGAGATTGCCGTGCGCGTAAGACGCGAATTGCTGCAACAGATCGCGCACGCGCTGGCCATAGGCGTTGATCTGCTGATAATCCGCCGAGACCTTCTCGGAAAAATAGAGCCGCAGCGTGATCGGCTCCTTGAGCTTGGCGAGAATGCGCTTTGTGCCGGGTGAAAGCGTGTAGAGATGATTCTCGGTGAGATCCAGATGCGTGTTCCGCGAACAGAGCGCTCGAGGCAACGTTGAGCGCAATGAAGCTCACGACGAGAAGAACGATGCTGAGAAGAGCTGCGGCGCGCCGGGTCATCTGATCCTCATGCCGCGCGCCTGAGATCGACAAGGATCAGATTGACCCAGAGAAACACGCCGATCACCGAGAGAAAGAAGATGACATCCTTGAGCTCGATCACGCCGGTTCTGATCGCAGCGAAATGCGCAAGAAAGCTGAGCGATGAGAAGGTCGACACCAGTGCGCCGGGTAGAAAGTCCGAAAGCGCCCCAACAACCAGCGGCACGCCCGAGATCGTCAAGAGGAACGAGACCGCCGCAGCGAGCACGAAGGCGATGACTTGATTGTTCGTGACGGCGGACAAGCAGGATCCAATGGCAAGATAACCGCCAGCCATCAGGAAGCTGCCGACATAGCCGGCAAAGATTACGCCATTATCGGGGTGGCCGAGCACATTGACCGTCACCCACATCGGGAAGGTAAGAACGAGCGCAAGGCCCGTGAACGCCCAAGCGGCAAGAAACTTGCCGAGCACGAGCGAAGACAGCGGCAGCGGCAGCGTCATAATCAGCTCGACCGTGCCGGTCTTATATTCCTCGGCCCACAGCCGCATCGCCACTGCGGGAACGAGGAAAAGATAAAGCCACGGATGGAAGACGAAGAACTGGCTGAGATCGGCCCGGCCCTGCTCGAACCAATTGCCCCAATAGAAAGTGACGAGCGCCGTTGCGAACAAGAAGATGCAGATAAAGACGTAAGCCAGCGGCGTTGCGAAATAGCTGGAGAGCTCGCGCCGGAAAACCGAAAGCGTCGCCTTCATGCCGCTTTCCCCTCAGCCGGCGCCTGACTCGTAAGCGTCCGGAAGACCTCATCGAGCCGGCCGGGCTCGACCGTGTATTCGAGCGCATCGACATTTTTCTCATGCAGCGCGCCCATCAGAGTCTTCGATGATCGAGCGTCCGGGCCGCGCCAGCAGTGTGAAAGCGACGCGCCCCTCGCCTGCCGGCCGCTCCTCATGGCCGAGCGCGTTGGTTTGCAAGCGGAAAACTTGGCGCGCCTGCTCCGCCTGAGCCTCTGGGATGATCACAGTCACCGCATTGTGATAGCGCGAGCGCGCCATCAGCTCGGCGGGCGTGCCGTCGGCAACGATCCGGCCACGGTCGATGATCAGCGCGCGCGTGCACACCGCATCGACCTCTTCGAGAATGTGAGTCGAGATGATGATCGCCTTGTCCTTGGCCATCTGCTCGATCAGCGCGCGCACATGATGTTTCTGATTCGGGTCGAGCCCGTCGGTCGGCTCGTCCATGATGAGGATCGGCGGATCGTGAATGATCGCCTGGGCGAGCCCGACGCGCCGCTTGAAGCCTTTCGACAGAGTCTCGATCGGCTGTTCGATCACGCTTTTGAGCTCGGCGAGTTCGATGACGCGCGAGATCGCGGCGGCGCGCTTATCTTCGGAAAGCCCACGCGCATCGGCGATGAACTCAAGGAATTGATGCGGTGTCATATCGCCGTAAGCCGGCGCGCCCTCCGGTAGATAGCCGATCAGCTTTTGCGCCTCGATCGGCGCAGCCAGCGCGTCTTTATCCATCACCTTGATCGTGCCCGATGTCGGCGTGAGATACCCGGTGATCATTTTCATGGTGGTCGATTTACCCGCGCCGTTCGGCCCGAGAAAACCCAGCACCTCACCTTTGCCGACAGAAAACGAGATACCGTCGACAGCCGTGATCGTGCCGAAGCGCTTCACCAGATTTTGGATCTCGATCATCAGCCAGTGTGTGCGTGAGAGAGAATCGCGAGACGCAATGCGGGTGCGGGGAACGGAACAAGGGCGTTGTGATAGGCGCTGGGCTTTGGAGGGGTCAAGGGGCGCGGGCTCCCAAAGCTTCACAACGCCTTGAGCCGGCCAAAGAAAATGGCCCCGGACTTGTTGGCGGCGTCCTGGGTGCAAAGACGCGGCCGTCCGGGGCCAAAACCACTTCGTGGGCTTGTTTGGTGGGGGCCCGGACCACCGCAGACCCTGGGGGGCTGGGGGGCTGAGTTACCGGGGCCTGCATGCGACCGGGACCACCAACGATGCTAAGATGGTGGCCCATTAGGGCGCCCCAAGGACCGAATGAGGGCAATAATGTGGCGTCTCGATTATCCCCAAATCGGCGGAAAACAGGGAAACGCTGGGCGTTAAGCCTGCTTGCCAACGCCTCTCCACAGGACCAACATGAAGCTATGACGACACTCGACCCAAGTGAGTTCGGCCCGCCTGCCCTCGGCGAATGGGCAGGCGGGCCCAAATCCCCGGGAAGGCTCGCCGCCCCGGTTTTCTTCAATCGCCGCGAGCTCAATGCCATTCTCAATGTCTATGGCCGCATGGTCGCCATCGGCGAATGGCGCGACTACGCCATCGATGGCTTGAGGGAGATGGCCGTATTCAGCGTGTTCCGGCGCGCGAGCGAAATGCCGCTCTACCGTATCGAAAAGACCCCCAAGCTTGCCCGGCGCCAGGGCGCCTATTCGGTGGTCTCGGCGACCGGTCACATATTGAAGCGCGGCCATGACCTTCAGCAGGTTCTGCGCGTGTTCGACCGCAAGCGCTTTCAAGTGGTCGAAGCCTAGCTCCGACACGCCCCGCGCTAAAGTAAAAGCCCCGGATTAATCCGGGGCTTTCGATTTCAGTTGCGTTCAAGCTGCAATTAGCGGCGGTTGCCCATGAATTGCAGCAAGAACAGGAACAGGTTGATGAAGTCGAGATAGAGCCTGAGCGCACCCAAGATCGACTTGCGCGCCACGACATCGCCGCCATCGCCAGCGAAATACATCTCCTTGATCCGCTGCGTATCATACGCAGTCAGGCCTGCGAAGATCAGCACGCCGATCGCCGAGATCGCAAACTGAAGACCCGTCGAGTGCAGGAACATATTCACGATGGAAACGATGATCAGGCCGATCAGGCCGATGAACAGGAACGCGCCCATTCCGGAGAGATCGCGCCGCGTCGTATAGCCCCACAGGCTCAGCCCGGCGAAGGCGGCAGCGGTCGCAAAGAAGGTCATTGAGATCGAAGCGCCAGTGTAGATCAGGAAGATCGACGACAGCATCAAGCCCAAGAGGCCGGCGTAAACGAAGAACAGCGTGCGCGCCTGGCCGACCGGCATGCGATTAATCCGCGCCGACAGCCAGAACACGAGTCCGAGCGGCGCCAAGAACACGACCCATTGCAGAGGCGTGCCGAAGATGGCCCGCATTAGGGCTGGCGAGTGGGCAGCGAAAAAGGCAACGACACCGGTGATACCGAGGCCAAGCGCCATGTAGTTGTAGACGCCCAGCATGAACGTCCGCAGGCCTTGATCGACCTCGGCGGCAGTTGTGCTTGAACGGGCGGCCCAATTAGGGTTCTCAGCCATGGGACTCCTCAAATGTTGCGAGGCACCGCCGGGTATGGCAGCGCACTTGCCTAAATATTGCCCTTGAGGCCCCCCGGTTCAAGCCTTACCGGCCGGGGCAGAGCCGCCTAAGGCCTTACAAATTCTCGTCAAGAGAGACCTAAAGACGGGCTTTCGGTACCTTGATTTGCCTGAGGACATTTGGGGCACCACTTGCCCCACGCCTCCAGCAGCCTGATGAGCGAGCCATGATCCGCCTTTTCGCCGCGATCGAGATCCCCGAGGATGTGCGCGACCTCCTGCTCGATCTTCAATCCGGACTGCCGGGCGCCACCTGGAGCCCGTTCGACAATCTGCATTTGACCCTGCGCTTCATCGGCGAGGTGCCCGAACCGATGGTCGAGGAGATCGAGGAGGCGCTGTGGCACATCCAGGCGGAGGGCTTCTCGCTCCAGCTTAAGGGTGTGGGCAAGTTCGGCGGCGAGGGCGCCCGATCCCCGGCCCGGCTGGTCTTTGCCGAAGTCGAGCATGATGAGCGCCTGCCGCGCCTTCAAGCCAAGATCGAGCAAGCGCTGCAAGGATTGGAGCTTGAACCGGTGCGGCGAAAGTTTCACCCGCATGTCACGCTCGCACGCCTCCGGGACACACCGATCGGAAGGCTCGGCAATTATCTCGCCGAGCACGCAATGTTCTCATCACCAAATTTTGAGGTGAAGGAGTTCTCGCTCTTCTCATCGACCTTGGGCCGCGAGCACTCGGTCTATGATGTGCTGTCGTCCTTCGCGCTCACGCCCCGGACTTAAGCGAGAGCGATCAAGTTGACCCTTCCGCCGTCATCCCGTGCGCTCTGCAGCGCGGAGCGGTGCAGTGCTGACACGGGATCCGCCCAGAGATCCCGGATCTGCGAAGCGGCATTTCACGCCGCATCGCGTCCGGGATGACGATTCGATCCGGCCGCAAGGCGATTTATGTGAGCGAGATGATCGCCTCGTCATAGCCGGCGCTGCCCAGGCCACCCTCGAAGATCTCGTGCGTGCCAATCCAGCTGCGCGCCGCTTCGAACACTTCCCTTGTGTAAGGCTCGAACACGATGCGCTCGCCCGGCCCCCAGCGGCCAGTATCCATTTGCGCGAGAAAGCGCTTGGGAAACTCGTTCTTGTAGTAATGCGTATAGAGCTCGGGTCTCAAATCGATATCGCGCTGCGCCTTTTTCAGCGCGCGGAAATAGCCGCGCAGATCCTCCGGATCGGGATTGCCGGTGATCATGGTCGCGATCATGAAGGTGGTATCGATGATCTTCCTGAAGCCGAGCTGCTCGGCGAAATAGAGCGGGCCAGAAAATAACGTCGCCGCAGGGATCTTGCCTTGGAGCAAAAGCTCCATGCGGCTGAACAGCATGCCTTCCTTGAACGAGAGCTTGATCTCGTCCGGCGCGAGATAACGCTCAAGCGCTTGGATGGTCGCGTAGTGGCTGCCCGACTGATAGCCGACCGAAATCGGCACGCCGGCGAGATCCTTCGGGCCCTTGATCGGCGAATCCGGCGGCACGAACACGCCGGCCGGCGAGACCGAATATGCATCGGCGTAAAGCTTGCCGTGGCCAGTCGCTGCCGCGACATTCACCGTCCAATGGCACGCGCAACTTATGTCCGAGGCGCGGCCCTTCTCCAAGCTTTGATAGGCACCTTGCTTGTCGCCTTGATTGTGCACCTGGCCATCGGAGGCTTGGACCGTTTCGTGAAACTCGTAATCGAGCCCTTCGGCCGCGAAATAGCCCTTCTCCTCGGCAACCCATTCCTGCAGCCGGAAATGCGGCTCGATGACGAACTTTCCCATGGCGCTTCCTCATTGGCGCTTGATCCCCCGCGAGATTATCACTCGCGAGGGCCCAAACCCAAATCGTGGGCCGAGCGCGCCTAGAACCGGTAACCGATGCCGGTGCCGACGATCCAGGGATCGATATTCAGCTTGGCCTTGATCGCGCCGGCATTGATGCTGGCATCGGTCTGCATCCAGATCTTCTTCACATCGACATTGAAGACCCAGTGCTCGCGGAGCTTGGCATCAAAGCCGAACTGGATCGCCGGCCCGACTGCATCGGGCAAATGGAGGTGAAGACCGGGTGCATTCTTGATGCCGTAGAACAACGTGTAGTTGATGCCCGCGCCGACATAAGGCGAGATGAATTTCTCCGGCGTGAAATGATATTGCAGCGTCAGCGTTGGCGGCAGCAGCCAAACCGAGCCCAACGAACCGGCAACAGTCGATGTCGCACTGTGCTTGGTCGTGGCGGCGATCAGCTCGGCCGAGACATTGTCGGTGAAGAAGTAGCTGAAATCGACTTCCGGCACGTAATTGTCGTCGACTTTCACCGTGCCGCCGATCGGCGTGACCTTCGCGCTTTCATCGGGAAACACGCCAAGCCCGCGCACGCGGACAAGAAAATCACCCGCCGCCGCCGATGCGAATGTCGGCGCGATAAGTCCGGCGGCGAGGGCAGCCAGAGCCACACTGCGCATAAGCCATTTGCGATTCTGTTTCATCTGCACCCTCTTCGATTTGGATCAATCTCCAAATGAGGCGTGAACGCATAATTAGAAAGACGGCAGGCTGACGCGCGGCATTTCATCCGTGTAATGATTGTTTTGATCTGGATCAAATCCCCTCGGGGATTCTACGTAGGCCAATTAGCGCGCAGCAATTCGGTGCGCGTCGCCCTTGTGCTTATCGGCACACTGCGCCTCGACCTGTATCGTCGCATGGCTGAGGCCAAACCGCTCCCTGAGCTTGGCCTGCACAAGCTCAAGCCCTTTATGCGCATCAACGCCATCGCGCAACACGACATGCAAGGTGATGAGCGGCTGATCATGATCGAGCGACCAGATATGCACATGATGCACATCGGCAAGCTCTGGCAGCTCCTGAATCAAAGCCGTTGTGACTTCGGCTGCTGAAAGCCCGCGCGGCGTGCCTTCGAGCAGGATATGCCCCGATTCGCGCATGATCGGCACCGCACCGGCAATGATCAGCCCTGCGACTAAGATCGATAGGATCGGATCCGCCGGCATCCAGCCGGATGCGAGAATGATGATTGCCGCGGCAATTGCAGCAACCGAGCCTAAGAGATCGCCGATCACATGCCACAGAGCGCCCTTGATGTTGAGGTTCGACTCATTCGCATGGCCGAGCAGACGAAACACGAAGATATTGACGATGAGCCCCATCGCTGCGATCGCCAGCATCGGCCCGGCCAGCACCTCAACGGGCGAAAACAAGCGATGGGCCGCTTCAATAACGATCATCAGCGCGATGCCGGCGAGCAGCACGCCATTGGTGAACGCCGCCAGCACCTGCGCACGCTTATAGCCGTAGGAGCGCTTGGAATCGGCCGGGCGCGAGGCAATGCGTAGCGCCACATAAGCAAGACCCAGCGAGAATGTGTCGGAGAGCATGTGGCCTGCATCGGCGAGGAGCGCAAGAGAGCCGGAGAACAAGCCGCCGCCGGCCTCAGCGATCATGAATGTGCCGGTCAAGATCAGCGCCAGGCGCAGGCGGCCTTCATCCGTATTCGGACCAATATGCGAATGACCGTGGTCAAGGCCTTGTTCGTGGCCGTGGTGGTCATGATCCTCGCGCGCGTGGATGCCGCTCATTCGCGCTCGCTCTCCAGTGTTTCCTGCATCGCCTCGTCGGTGAGGCCAAAATGGTGGCCGATCTCGTGGACCAGTATGTGCGTGATCAGTTCACGAAGAGTGACGCCGCCATCGGCCCATTCATCGAGGATCGGCCGGCGATAGAGGAAGATCATGTCGGGCTCTTTGGCGATATTGCCGAAGCTTTTGTGCGTGAGGTCTATGCCTTGATAGAGCCCGGTGAGCTCGAACGGGCTTTCGATACCCATATCGGCGCAGACCGCCTCGCTGGGGAAATCTTCGATGCGCATGAGGACATCGGCCACAAGCTGGCGAAACTCCCCCGGCAACCTGGCAAAGCACTCGCGCGCCAGCGCCTCGAACTGATCAAGGCTCGGCGCCTCTTCATCCGCCCAAATCATGCCCCCGCTTATAGCAGCGCCGAGTGCCTCTCCCGAAGGGCGGATGTTGTAACGGTTACAAGTTTCACCCAGCGTGATGATGCACACATTGCAACCTTCTGCCGCGCGCGCACTTAACAGAGGTGGTGGAGGTAATCATGCTGAAAAACGCGCTTCTTTCCCTGTCAGAGCTGGTGACCGGCGGGATCGTGCTTCTCGCCTTTGCCGTGGTGATTGGATTTGCCGCCTGAGGCGGCATAGCCTCGGCGCGGCAAGCCATGGGAGGACAAGATGGCCAAGCCGCTGACCGGCGCCGATCGTCAGAGCGCGCTTAAGAAACTTGCGGGGTGGCATGAGGTCCAGGGGCGCGATGCCATCACCAAGACCTTCAGCTTCAAGGATTTCAATGAAGCCTTCGGCTGGATGAGCCGCATTGCGCTGTTGGCCGAGAAAATGGACCACCACCCGGAATGGTCGAATGTTTACAAGACCGTAGAGGTGACGCTCGCCACCCATGACGCCGGCGGGGTGACCAAAAAGGACATCAAGCTGGCAGAGGCCATGGACGCCTTCGCCCGCTGAGCCTTGCAGCCGCTCTTGGGAAGCCCAATATTCATGGGCCATGCGCCTTATGAGGTCGAGCATGAGTGGAGCCATTTGGACGCGCCGGATTCGCAAGACGCTCTTGGTCGGGGCGCGGCTTGATATCGTTCTTGCCCTGCTGATCGCCGCAGCTCTTTTGACTTGGCTGACATTTCATTGACCGCCGGAACCGACGAGACCGGCATTCCCGAACGCGAGTGGCTCGCTGAGGAAATGCATTTGCCCGTCGTCATCGCGCGCAACGAAAGCTATGTCCGCGAGCGCTTCTGGGTAAAGCTCAGACGCTTCATCGGCAGGATCCCGTTCAGCGAGGAGCTTGTCGCCTGCTATTACTGCGCGATGGACCGGCAGACGCCTGTGCGCGTGCGCGCCGTGCTGTTGGCCGCGCTCGCCTATTTCATTTTGCCGACCGATTTGATTCCCGACTTCATTGCGGGGTTCGGCTTTACCGACGATGCCACGGTTTTAGCAACCGCGATCGGTATTGTCGGCAGCCACATCAAAGAGCGCCATCGCGAGCAAGCGCGCGCGGCGCTGCTCAAATCCAATCCTTCAGCCGACAGCGCTTAGCGCCGCAGCGATACTTTCCATGTCGGGCCGGCGCGCGCCGACAATCTTGTTTTGCGTGTTCATGATCGGCTGATCGAGAAGTTCGCGCGCCAGCGGCGCATCGGCAGCGATTGCACCCAGTCCGACGAGCAAGGCAATGACGAGACACTGCGCGGATGCGCGCGCACCATCATCGATCTTGAGCGCAAGGCCGAGTTTCAATGACGGCAGCGAAGCGACATAAACGCCTTCGGCCCCGGTCTTCGGGATCACATCGGCTCCGGATTCGATGATCCGTGTACAGAGCCTTGCGGTGCCGGCGAGATAGAAAGGCTTCGCTTTTACGGCAGCGCGCAAACGCAAGATCGCCGCCCGCCGCGCGCGGGCTAGGGAAGCAGGGTCGGCAACGCGCGCGAACGCGGTCGCAAGCGCGCCGAGCGGCATTGCGAAATTGGGCGCGCCGCAACCATCGATACCGATCTCAAAGTCCGATGACGCAACACTGCTCAGCTCCGATAACGCCGCGATAACGCGCTGCTGCACCGGATGCGATGGCGCGTCATAACCGGCGATCGGCGCATTCAAATGCTTGGCAAGCGTCAGAAAGCCAGTGTGCTTGCCGGAGCAATTATTGTGCACGCGCCTTGCCGCTTGCCCGGCGCGCACCAGCGCCTGCGCTGCGGGCTGGTATGAAGGCATGTGCGGCCCGCAATCCAGATCCCTCTCGGTGCAGCCAATTCGCTTAAGCCAGGCTTCGACAGCCGAGACATGGGGCGGCTCGCCGCCATGCGACGCGCAGGCAAGCGCCAGCTCGATCTCGGAAAGCCCATAAGCCGCCGCCGCGCCGCTCTCGACCAAGGGCAGTGCTTGGATGAGCTTGATTGCGGACCTGGGAAATACCTTGCGCTCGATATCGCCGAGCGAAGCGAGGATGCACCCTTGTGCATCGGCCACGGCGAAGGCACCGCGATGGAACGACTCGATCCAGCCGCCGCGGGATTCGCGCACCAGCACGGGATTTGCGCCCGCCCCTTGACGAGCGGCACCATCTTGCGGCGTTTCATGCTCCATGACCGGCTCGAACCCCAAAATGCGCGGCTATTTCGGCATCGGCGTTGAAGGTATCTCAAAGCCGATGAATGTCGGCAATCTGTTCCGCTCGGCACATGCTTTCGGCGCAAGCTTCGTCTTCTGGGTGCGCCCGCACCACACCGCCTTTAAAACCGCGCCTTCTGACACCTCGCATGGGCAATCGCACCTGCCGTCCTACACTTGGCAATCGAGCGCTGAGATCAAGCTGCCGCAAGGCTGCAAGCTTGTCGGCCTCGAGCTGTTGGACGAGGCAACCGAATTACCGAGCTTCAAGCATCCGCTGCAGGCCGCCTATGTGCTGGGGCCCGAGCGCGGCAGTCTTTCCCCAGAACTCACCGACCGCTGCGATCACATCGTCAAGATACCGACCAAGATTCTGTGTGAATGTCGGTGTTGCGGGCGCTATCGTGATGTATGACAGGCTCTTGGCGCTCGGCCGTTTTGCGACGCGGCCGCTGCATGACGGCGCCTCAGGCGAGGTGTTAGAGCCACATGTGCGTGGGGCGGTGCGCCAGCGGCGCAGGCCCGCAGAATAATCAGGGGAACAAAACTTAAAGGGCGGCAACCCTCTCTTAACATTTGTTTTACCATAGTTTGTCAGCGCGTTAGCGTTGGGGACCGGGGGGCGGTTGCGTTTAGAACGGGGCACCACAATGTTTTCCACAACCCGCATATTTCACTCATTGGCGCTGACTTTTGTGGTGGGCGCTCTTTCGATCGCTTCGGCATTCGGAGCGACCACGCCGTCGCCGAAGCTGATCGGCAAATACAAGGACTGGGCGGCCTATTCGATGCAGGACCAGAATCGCACGGTCTGCTTCGTCGTCTCGGAGCCGAGATCCGCATCGCTTTCGGATAAGACCGCCGCGCGCGGCGATCCCTTCTTCCTGGTGACCAACTGGCCCAACAAGGCTCTGCAGCCATCGCTCATCATGGGCTATCCGCTGGCGACCGACCATCGCGTCAAGATCAAGGTCGGCAACGACAGTTTCGAGATGTTCGTGCAGGGTGACGGCGCCTGGATGGACACTGAGGACGGCGACAAGAAGCTCACCGATGCCATGCGCAAGGGCGCGATCATGACGATCTCGGGCGAATCCACGCATGGAACGAAATCGACCGATCGCTATTCGCTCGCCGGCATCAGCGCCGCGCTCGACAAGATCGCCGACTGCAAATGACCCTTGCGTGAGCGGGGGTCATCCCCGCGCAGGCGGGGATCCAGTCAAACACGCATGAGCAGGGGCGTCCCCCGCGCAGGCGGGGATCCGCAGCCGGCGGCAATATTTGCGATTGAGCCTGGCGGCCCCTAGGCTGTCGGCATGTCACATAACGGGCGAAAGCTTCTGATCGTGATTGTGGGCCTCTTGGCGGCCGTTCTCGCCGGATTCCTGGCGCTCCGCTTCGGCGCGCAAATTCCCAAACTGAGCCTCGCGGGCCGGCCCTTGCCGCCGGACGACATCGCGCGCCTCATAGCCATCTTTGGCGCTCTGATTGCTTGCAGCGGGCTCGCCTTGGCAGCGTATCGCACCGCTGAGCCGCGTCGGTTTCTGCCGGCGCTCTTCGCCGTCACTGCCGCGGCCTTCGCAGGCGCGGCCGGCGCGCACAACCCAATTGTAGCCATAGCCGGCGCCGCAGGCGCTCTTGCTATGCTGTCGGCAGGCTCATTCCTCTTTCTGCGCCGCGCCCGGCGCTGAGCATTGGCCGGCACTTGACGCGCAGGCGCCGTCTCGTATCTCTCGCGCATGGCAAACCCCATTCCATCGAGCCTGATCGGCCTTTCGCGCGAGGAGCTTGGTGCCGCGCTCGCCCAGGCCGGCGTTGCCGAAAAGGCCGTCAAGATGCGCGTCGCCCAGCTGTGGAACTGGATCTACGCACGCGGCGCAAGCGACTTCGCCGAGATGTCGAACCTGGCCAAGGATTTTCGCCGCGACATGGCCGAGCGCTTCACCATCGCCCGCCCCGAGGTGACCGGCCGCCAGATTTCCGCCGACGGCACGCGTAAATGGCTGATCCGTTTCGGGCCTAACGGCGGCGGAGCCGCCGACAATTTAGTTGGGCGCTCCGCGCCCGTGGAGGCCGAGACGGTGTTCATTCCCGAAGCGGATCGCGGCACGCTGTGCATCTCCAGCCAGATCGGCTGCACGCTCAATTGCAGCTTCTGCCATACCGGCACACAGAAGCTCGTGCGCAATCTGACCGCGGAGGAGATCCTTCAGCAGATCCTGATCGCGCGCGACGATCTTGAGGATTGGCCCAAGCCCGGCGAGAAGCGCGATGAGCGGCGCATCACCAACATCGTCATGATGGGCATGGGCGAGCCCTTGTACAATTTCGACAATGTGCAAAGCCGCGCTGCTCGATTGCTGCCGATGGCGAAGGCATCGCGCTTCTCCAAGCGCCGCATCACGCATCTCGACATCAGGTGTCGTGCCGGAAATGCCGCGCATCGCCAACTGAGATTGGCGTGATGCTCGCTGTTTCACTGCACGCAGTGAAAGATGACATCCGCGATCGGCTTGTGCCGCTCAACAAGAAATATCCGCTTGCGGAGCTTTTGAAAGCGTGCCGCGACTTTCCCGGCGCCACCAATGCGCGGCGCATCACCTTCGAATATGTCATGCTGAAGGGCGTGAATGATTTGCCCGCGGATGCGCGCGCGCTGGTGAAGCTGCTTTCGGGCATTCCGGCGAAAATCAATCTGATCCCGTTCAATCCGTGGCCGGGCGCGCCGTATGAATGCTCGGATTGGGAGACGATCGAAACCTTCGCCGAGATCGTCAACCATGCCGGCTATGCCTCGCCGGTGCGCACGCCGCGCGGACGCGACATCATGGCGGCGTGCGGCCAGCTGCGCTCTGAAAGCATCAAAGAGCGCGCCTCCGCCCGCCGCGCCGCGCTCGCTTCCGAGACCACACCCTAAGCTTCAGCCAATTCGAGAAGCGCTTGGAGCGTGCGGATGTTGCGCGCTGTGCCGCTTGTGCCGAGAATTTTCTCAAGCGGTACACGCGCGAGCTTTTTCGATGTGCCGATGCCGTGCGGATACCACAGATAGACTTCGCGCGTACCAAGCGAAACGGCTTCCGGCGCGATATCGAGCGCAGTCAGTGCTTTCTTCGCATCAGCTTTGGGATTTCCCGCGAGAAACATAATCAACAGATGTGCAGGGTCAGCCTTCGCTTCCTTCTTGAATGGATTGGCAGCTAAGCTCGCCTTCAGCTCATCGACCGTACGCAGCATGATGGCGGGCGCGAAGCCGTGGCTCTTTTCGATTGCGGCGCTGATCTTCTTCTCAAACGCGCTCGCGCTTCCCTTGGCTTCGAACAAGGCATTGCCGCTTTGAAGCAGTGTTTGAGGCTTTGAAAAGCCGAGCCCAGTGAGCAGCGCATTGAGCTCGGCCATCTTGATCTTGTTCTTCCCGCCGACATTGATGCTGCGCAGAAAGCACGCATATTGCGTCATCAGAGCCCGACGGAAGCGCGGTCGATGCCGTTCTGCAAGCACGCGGCAATAGCGGCATTGCGGATGAGACAAGCCACCGTCATCGGCCCAACGCCGCCCGGCACCGGCGTGATCGCAGCGGCAATCCCCATCGCCGCCTGCGTATCGACATCGCCGACAAGGCGCGTACCACCGCCCTCTTTGGGCAAACGCGTGATGCCGACATCGATGACGATCGCACCCGGCTTGATCCAATCGCCCTTGACCATGTGCTGCACGCCGACCGCAGCCACAAGAATATCCATTTGGCGCGCTTTGGCCGCGATATCCTTGGTTTTGGAGTGCGCCATCGTCACCGTGCAACTCTCATTAAGAAGTAGCTGGCCCATTGGCTTGCCGAACAAAATCGAGCGGCCGATCACCATGGCATCGAGGCCCGCCAATTTCGGCTGAACCGATTTGATCAGCATCAGCGAGCCTTGCGGCGTGCACGGCACGAGACCCGGCAGCTGCGCCATAATGCGCCCGCCATTGATCGGCGACAGCCCATCGACATCCTTGTCGGGGTCGATCGCCAAAATCACATTGTTGGAATTGATGTGCTTCGGGAGCGGCATTTGCACGATAATTCCGTGTACGGATTTATCGGCATTGAGCTTGGCGACCTCTTTGAGAAGATCGGCCTCGCTGATCGACGCCGGCAGCTTGAGCTCGATCGACTTCATGCCGACTTCGCGCGTGTTCTTGCCCTTGCTCGCTACATAAACCTCGCTGGCTGGGTCCTCGCCCACCAGCACCACCGCAAGCCCGGGCTGCAGATTGTGCTTGGTTTTCAGCACCTCGACCGTCTTGCGAATGTCTTCGTAAACCTTGGCGGCGAATGCCTTGCCGTCGATGCGCTTGGTTTCCGTCATATTTCCTCTCCTGTGAGCGTTCGAAGGGACGCCATCAGCTCTTGTCTATCGCCTGCAATCTCGAGGCATTTGTTTCGATCATGCGCGCCCTGGCGCACGGCCACCGAAGACTTCGCGATGCCCAAGGCTTTCGCGAGAAGCTCGATCACACGGTTGTTGGCCTCGCCCTTGTCGGGCGGAGCCGTCACGCGGATGCGCAGGCGTTCTTGGCCGGCGGCATCGCGCTCAACGGCTTCTATTCTATCCCGGCTGGCGCGGGGCGAAACCCTGACGAATAGGCGCACACCCCCTTCCCTCGGCTCGAACCAGCCGCGGGCGGCAGGGCTCACAGCAAGCCGAATCTGATGAACATCTCGGGGATGAAGCGCTGCAGGAACAACAGCAGCAGGATGACGACCATGGGCGAGAGATCGAGCCCGCCGAGATTGGGCAGAATCCGCTGGATCGGCCGGTAGAGCGGCTGCGTCAGCCGGTTCGTGACATCGTAGATCATATAGACGATCCGGTTGCGCAGATTGATCACGTCGAAGGCAACCAGCCACGACAGAACCACGCTCACGAAGATGACGAATAGATAGATATTGATGATCTGCAGGATCAGCCAAAGCAGTGCTTGCATGCGGGGCCTCCGGTCGCGGGCCGAGCTTTACGCGAGGGCGCCCGGCGGGGCAACCCGTGGGCGGACCAAAGCCGTGGGCAGGGTGGGCGCTTGACAGGGTTTTGCTGCCGTAGAAGAAAGGCGCGGCCTGGGGCCGTAGCTCAGCTGGGAGAGCGCCGCGTTCGCAATGCGGAGGTCAGGGGTTCGATCCCCCTCGGCTCCACCAAGCCCGCCCTGGCCCCTCCAGCAATCCATCTGTCCTTTATCGCAAGCCCAGCCCGTTCACCCTCGACCCGCCCATCCGACACAGCGCTCAGCCGAGCGTCAAGGCCAGTGACGCATTAAGCCCACCAAAAGCGAATGAATTAACGAGCAGCGTATCGCATGCGATTTGCTGGGCGCTTCCAGTGACAAGGTTGAGCGGACATTCTGAATCAGGGCCACGAAAATTCAGAATGGGTGGTGCCGTCTTTTGTTTGAGAGCAAATAGACCAATCACGGTTTGAAGCGCAGCCGACGCCCCAATCAGATGTCCGTGCGCGCTCTTGGTCGCAATGACCGGATGCGTCGCCGCGTGCGCGCCAAACAGCTCCAAGATAGCCTGGCTCTCATTGGCATCATTGAGCGGTGTTCCCGTGCCGTGCGCCGAGATGAGCAAATTCTCTCGATCGAGGATGCCCGCCATCTCGCATGCGCCGCGCATTGCCGCGATAGCGCCTGCCTTTGCCGGCTGCGTGATGTGAGCTGCGTCCGACGACATGCCAACCCCGACAAGTCTGGCAATAATGTTCGCACCGCGCGAGCGCGCATGTTCGGGCGACTCAAGAACAATGGCTGCGGCGCCTTCGCCGATTGCCATGCCGTCCCGGCCGACCGAGAAGGGCCGGCACGCCGTCGGGCTGATCGCCCGCAAATTGTCCCAAGCCGCAAGACAGGCCGGCGTTGCGATTGCCTCGGAGCCACCGACGATTGCGACCTCGGCGAGCCCAGAGGCGATAAGCAGAGCCGCTTGCGCGATCGCATGACCGGACGAAGAGCACGCGCTTGAGATAGCGAAGGCGGGGCCGCGAATGCCGAATTCCATTGCAATCGCGCTAACCGGGGCACTGACCATGCAGCGCGGCACCGTGAGCGGGTGAACACGCGATGTCTTGCGCCCGTAAAACCGTTCGAAGCCACGCTCCAGCGTCTGCAGGCCGCCCATTCCGTGACCGAAAATGATTGCGGCTTGGCTTAACGTATTCTCGCCGAGCCCGGCGTGCTTGATAGCCTCCGCTGCGGCGGCCAAAGCGAACAACGCGAAAGGATCGAGCAAGTCGCCGACTTTGCGCTCAAGCAAGCCTTCCAGATGTGCAAGAGCGTCTCCGGGAACGCGCGCAACCAAGATCTCGAAGGGTGAAGGGCCATGTTCGCCGGGGTCGATAAGCTCGCGCTTTATCGCGCAATGGCCCTGCCGGGCATTTTCCCAACAGTTTGCGGCATCAAGGCCGAGCGGCGAGATCGCTCCAAGGCCCGTAACGACCGGCAGCTGCGATGATGTGATCACGCCTGGTCAGCTTGTTGTTTGATCTTGTCCCGCACAAGCCCAAGCACGGTGCCGAGCGTTTGATCTCTCGATACCTCTTCATATTGAACATGGACGCCATACTTGTCTTCGAGCGCGAAGAACATGCTGACGAGGTCAACTGAATCGATGTCGATTTGCTCAAGCGTTGAATCGAGTTTGAGGACCGACCGGTCTTTGAGTGTTTCGGCAGCAATCAGATCGATCAGCTCCGAGTCGGTTGGCATAGTTACCATAACTTGCTTTCGTTTTGCTTGGACGAAACACTGTCATTCGCATCCAGCTACCGTCCAGAGGGTCCGAACCTCTTCGCGAGCATGACGCTAAAGATTGAAGCCAAGGTCAAGGCCGCAACAACGGCCCAGGCCGTATTCATGGCTTCGGTGAACGCCAGGCGCGAAATCATCGGTTCGAGAAGTGCCTTGGTAGACGAATCCAAGGGCCCGGGGGGCGCATTGCGAACATTTCGAGCGGGATGCCGACGGCCTTCGCAGTCGCATAATCGCCGGCGATCAGACGCTGGGTGATTGCGCTCGCCCGCCCTGGGGCGAGACCATAAATGATGCTGTCGATCATCGCGATCCCGACGGCGCCGCCAAGATTGCGCATCAAATTGAAGAGCCCGCTTGCATCAGGGACTTTCTCTGCCGGCAAATGGCCAAGCGCCAGACGCGTGGCCGGTAACAGGCAAAGCATCATGGAAACGCCACGGATAATCTGAGGCCAAAACATCTCGGCCGAGTCGGTGGTTGTGGTTTGCCAAGCGCTGAGGCCAAGACCGATTGCAAAGACCAGAAACCCGATTGCTGATAGCAGCCTTGGATCGGTTCGCCGCTCCGCCACCGTTGCAATTGGCGACATCACCAACTGTGCGAGCCCGGTCACGAGGACGATTTTGCCGATTTCGAGCGCACCGTGATTGCGCACATAACCGAGGAAGACCGGCATCATATAGATCGAGCCGAACAAGCCGATCCCGAGCACGAAGTTTAAAATGCAGCCGACGGAGAACGTGATGTCGCCGAATGTGTGAAGGTTGACAAATGGGGTCCGTGAACGAAGCGACAGACCGACAAAGGCGGCGCCGGCTGCCACTGAGCTGGAAAAGAGCGCTATCACCAGGAGCGAGAGCCAGCCCTTGTCCGGCGCTTCCTTGAGGCCGATTTCGAGCGTGGTGAGAGCGAGCGAGAGCAGAACAAGTGAAATCGGATTAAGCCGCCAAACCTCTTCAAGGTTCAGCCGTTCCCTTGGCAGAAACAGTGCGGCGAGTGCCGCCGACAGAAGTCCCGGCCCGACATTGATCAGAAACAACCAATGCCAGGAATAGGTTTGTGTGATCCAGCCGCCGATGATCGGCCCGGCGGTCGGCGCGAGCAGCGCAAGCACGCCCGCAACGCTGGTTGCGAGCGCCTGTGCGCTGAACGGAAAGAGCAGAAATACCGCGGAAAAGACGGCGGGTATCAACGTGCCCGCAGCAAAGCCCTGCAAGACGCGCCAAATGACGAGACTCGTGAAGTCGCCACTTAGAGCGCAGCCGATCGATGCGATGCTGAAGGCTGTGACAGTCACAACAAACATCCAGCGCATCGTCAACATGCGCGTCAGAAAGCCTGTCAGTGGAATTGAGATGACTTCAGCGATCAAATAGCAGGTTTGCAGCCAACTGATCCGCTCGCGATCGATATTGAGCGCATGCTGGATTGTCGGGAGCGAGGTCGCAACGACTTGAACGTCGAGTATCGCCATGAACATGCCGACGCACATCATGGCAAAGCCCAACCAAGTGGAAAGGCGTTGAGCGTCGGCCGGCGGGATCAATAGTCGATGCCGCTGATGTATTCGCTTGCCGGCAGCACCTTCTCGAAACGATAGGAATCGGAAAGAACAGCATTCAACAAAGCACGCCGGATCATTAAAATCCCCCATTGCCGCCAGCAAGACCGGTCCACGGCGACGGCCAACGCCGAGTTATAGGTGATGACCCCTCACCAGTCATCATTGGCAAGCTGAATCTTTGTCTACATACTGCAGAGCCTGGCTCGACCGGACCGCCAATGGATTACCTCTACCCACCGATCGAGCCCTACAACGCCAGCTCACTCGCTGTTTCCGATGGCCACTCGATCTATTTCGAGGAGTCCGGCAACCCCAAGGGCCGAGCAATCGCCTTTCTTCATGGCGGGCCGGGAAGCGGGACCAATCCAACACAGCGCAGATTCTTCAATCCGGAAAAGTTCCGCATCATTCTTCACGATCAACGTGGCAGCGGCAGAAGCCGCCCGCATGGCAGCCTCAAAGCCAACACAACCGCGCATCTAATCGCCGACATGGAGGCGCTGCGACAATCGCTCGACATATCCACATGGAGCCTGTTCGGCGGCTCATGGGGCAGCACGCTCGCGCTTGCTTATGCGAACGCGCACGCAAGCAGCGTGAACGCCATGATCCTCTACGGCATATTCTTGTGCCGCCAAAGCGAGCTTGAAGGGCTATACTACCCGCAGGGCCTCGCGCATCATTTCTTCCCCGAGATCTTCGAAAGATATATCGAGCTCCTTCCGGCCGAAGAGCGAAGCAACCCAATCAAAGGCTACGACAAGCTGTTTCACAGCACGGACGCCGACGCGCGCCGCCAGGCAATCGAAATGTGGACTCTGTTGGAAAAGCGCGTCTCCGCGCTGCAAGTGGACGAGGCAGCGCTCTCAAAGGAAATGTCAGATCCTGATTATGTGCTGTCGCATTCGCTGATCGAGAACCACTATTTCCTCCATCATGGTTTCATTGACGGCGATGCGTTGCTGCGCGAGCTGCCTGCCAAGCTGGCCGAGATCGACGTGCAGATCATTGCCGGCCGATATGACCTTGTTTGTCCGCTGATCACCGCATATCAGCTCCACAAGGCGCTTGGGCGCAGCCGCCTGACGATTGTTCCGGACGCCGGACACACCTGGCGAGAAGCGGGAAATATCGCGGCGATTCGCACGGCAACCGATGCGCTCGCACGCCGCTTAACGTAAAGGGCATTCGCCCTCTATTGCGTGCGCGCCCTACCCTTCCCGAGACGCACCTGTTTCTATTGCCTTGGCGAATTATCGCGGGCCACCCAAGTGGATAGAGCACATGGCAGAGCGCGCAGTCGTGATCGGTGCCGGCATTGTGGGCGCGGCCACCGCCTATGTGCTGGCCGAAGCCGGCTATCACGTGACCATTCTGGAACGCGAAGCCGCCGCGGCGACGCAAACAAGCTTCGCCAATGGCGCACAGCTTAGCTATTCCTATGTTGAGCCCCTCGCCCGCCCCGGAATGCTTCGGCAGACCTTCTCCGCGCTATTTGGAAACGACTTTGCGCTCCGCGTGAGAAAAGACCGGTTCGATCTCGCGCTGCTTTCCTGGGGCATTCAATTCCTCCGGCAATGCACGCGCGCCAATTTCGAGCGAAACGCGCGCGGCGCGTTTGACCTTTCCCTGCAGTCCGCAAAAGCCATGCGGCGCATCGCCAGCGAACAATCATTTGCATTTGATCATGCCCGCGCCGGAAAGCTCGTCCTTTACAGTGACGAGCAAGCTCTCGATGGCGCACGAGCCCTTACCACGTTGAAACGGCAAGCCGGTTTTGATGTCGAGCTCTTAAGCGCCGCTCAATGCCAGGAGCGCGAGCCGGCACTGTCGGATTATCGCGGCAAGATAGCGGGCGCCGTCCTTTCCAAAACCGATGAGGCGGGCGATGCCAATCAATTTGCTGCCGCGCTAATTCGCGAATGCCAAAGCCGCTATGGCGCGCAGACGCTTTTGAGCTGTGAGGTCACGCGATTGGAGCTGAAAAGGGGATTTGATCCAATGGGCGGAGACGAATCGCGGCCGCATTGAGGGCGATGTCTTCGTCCTTTGCGCCGGACCTTGGGCGGGCGCGCTCGCAAGACCACTGGGCATCAAGCTTCCGATCTATCCGGTCAAGGGCTACAGCGTGACATTGGCGCCCGGCGAGAATGCGCCGGCGATCAGCATCACCGACACGGCACATCGTTTCGTTTGCTGCCGGTTGGGAGAGAAATTGCGAATTGCCGGATTTGCCGAATTCGCCGGGCTCGATTCGCAGCTCGACGAGCGGCAAACGGACGCGCTCTTAGCTGTCGCGCAGCGTCTGTTTCCAGGCGCAGCAGATTATAAATCGCCCGTTCAAGCCTGGACGGGGCTTCGGCCAATGACGCCGAACGGCCTGCCGCTTATCGGTCGAACGCGCATAAGAAATCTGCTTCTCAATGTCGGTCACGGCGCATTTGGATGGACATGGGCGCTGGGCAGCGCGGAACGCGTGCTCACCGCCCTTCAACAGCCGGCTGCGCACTGAGGCGCGAGGTTCAGGCTATTTCCCGCCGATCGTTTGAAGCAGGACATCCTGCATCTCATTCGCCGTCTCGATGACCTTGGCCGAAGCCTTATAGGCATTTTGCGCCATCTTCATCTGCACGACATCGGATGCAAGATCTTCAGCACCGCCTGGAATATCGGCGAGTGCCGCTTGGGTCTCAGGCGAAAGCGCCTGCTTCTCGATCGAGGCTTTGACGCCGCCGGACGTCGATTGCTGCACCGCCTGAACCGGGACATAGCCCTTGGTGTTCATATTGGCGATATTGATCGCGCTGGCGTTCACTTGCGTTTCTGCCGCGCGCAGGCCCGAAAGCCCTATCGAGAGTGCGTCCACCATCGCATGAGCCTTAGCACAAAGGGCGTACACGGATCAATTTTTCGATTTTGAATCGAATGCAATCGGTTAGGCTTAATGCTGCGTGAACCTCACTGCCCGGTATAACTCACGCGCCAGATCACATTCGCCGTGTCATCGGCAATGAGAAGGCTGCCGTCCGCGGCAATGGCGAGCCCGGCAGGCCGCCCCCAGACCTGCGCGCGTTTATCGCCGCTCTTCCAGAAGCCCGACGCAAAGGTGATGTAATCGCCTTCCGGCTTGCCGTTAGCGAAGGGCACATAAACGACTTTGTAGCCGCTCGGTTCCTGGCGGTTCCACGAGCCGTGGAGCGAAACGAAAGCGCCGCCGCGATATTCGGCTGGAAACGCCGTCCGGTCATAGAACACAAGCCCGATCGGCGCCGAATGCGATCGGAACAACAGATCAGGCACTTTCGTCCGCTGCACCAGCCCAGGCGATTTCGAGCCATACTGCGGATCGGGATGCGGGCCGATATAGGCATAGGGCCAGCCAAAGAAGTCGCCCTTTTCGATCTTGGTCAGATAATCCGGCACCAGATTGTTGCCATAGGTGTCGCGCTCATTGACGACGACATAAAGATCGTTCGTGCCAGGCTTAAATGCGATGCCGACGGGGTTTCTGAGGCCCGAAGCCCAGGTACCCATGGGCGCGCCATTAGCCGAAAACTGCTGCACCGCTCGCTTGCGGTGAAGGCTCCTCGTCGAGATTGCTGTTCGACCCGATTGCAACGAAGAAACTCTTGCCGTCGGGCGCAAACGCGATATTACGCGTCCAGTGGTTGCCGACACTGCCGATCATGCCGGGCCGTGTGACGGGCACGCGCGCACCGCCCTGCGTGTCGCCCGTCTTGTAGCGGCACTTTCCAGACGGCTTTGAGATCGGCGATGTAAAGAAAGCCGCCGTGAAAGGCGAGCCCATGCGGGCGGTCGAAAGCCTTCGGCGAATTTGCGGTTCAGATCGGCCTCGCCGTCGCCATCGAGATCCCGCAGCACACGCACATCGCCGGCATTGGCTCGGCGAGAAACACATCGCCGTTCTGCGCCACCGCGAGCCAGCGCGGATAATCGAGACCTTCGGCAAACAAATTGACGTGAAATCCCTTCGGCACCAGCGGCATGTCTTTGGGCCCGCGCGCAATCCGCGCCGGGCCGTTGAAGGCATTCTGGCTCTGCAGGACGGGCGGAAGATCGCTGGGCTTGATCTCGATGCGCGTGCCAGGCGGCTCCATCGGACCGGCCATGGCCATAAGGCTTGCAAGACAGCCCAGAAGCACAAGCGCGCCAATGCGCATGAAGACTCGGCCCCACATGGCTTTCCTCCCGCTCGATCTTGGTTGCCGCTCATTTACCATGACTCGTGGTCGGAACGAGATGACGAAGCGGCAAAGTTCCTTAAGGCGATGGTGCTTTGTTAGCAGGGTTGGGTAAGGCCTAAGTGTATGCGTTCTTGGCTTCCGCTTGTGCTGGGATTGGCGGCGCTCTGCGCCGTAACGGCCTCGCATGCCAGCGAAGCCAAGGAGAGCGCCGAGAGCTCACAAAGCCCCTATTTCGCCGTTGATCCCATCCCCGTCTCGATTATCCGGGATGGGGCGAGCCGCGGCATGCTGGTGGTGGAAGTCGGGCTTGATGCCGGCACACTCGATGAGCGCAAACAGGCCGAAGAGCAAATGCCCCGCCTGACCGATCTCTATATCCAGGTTCTCAATCTTTACGCATCGCGCGACTTGGCCATGCATCACTCGCCGGATGCCGAAGTGATTCGCAAACGGCTTCAAGAAGCAACGGACCAGATTCTTGGCGCAAAAAAATGCACGCTGCTGCTTCGCCAGCTGATGATACGGCGTAACGGCTAGTTCTGCATTCCGCAGGCACTGTCCGCCGTTTACCGGAAGCGGGTTGCTCAGGTGCCCTCGGAGCGCCGAACCAGCACTTTCGACCGATCCCCAGCGAAGCGCGCGGCGCCTTGCATTTCGATCTTGCCGGCCTTTACGAGGCAGTGCAGGCGCCAGCCAAGAAAGGCATCTCCCATGAGGTTTCGACCATCGCATTCCCCCATTACAGCGCCGATGACGCGATGCCACTTGGTCCACTCAGAAGGGCATTGATCCAACAGGGATCGATCGAGCACATCATCCGGCAGCAATTCGAGTCCGTCATCGCCAAGATGTCGAATGCCAGCGCTGTTTCGCCATCTCTGATCGAAGTCGTTCGCCAGTCTCGCCAGAGTGTCGCGATCCAAGGCACGCTTCAGCGTCTCGAATGCAGCTAGCTTTTCAGGCTTGAAAAAACTGACTCCGTTCAGGTTGCCCGACGGTGGCACCTCAAGGCGAAAAATCGCGCCGCTATAGTCTTTCAACATCGCCGCCGCCATGCAGTCGAGGACGTAGTCGTGCGCGGAATTTGAAGACCAGATCACAAGTTGCTCGATCTCTTGAGCCCGCAAGTGATCTCCCAGCGCTTTCCATTGGCTGTACAAGTTGCGGTCGTATGACTCCTCATATTCAGCGGTCCAAATAATGTCCCACCATTTGTTGCGAGTTGTGTCATCGCAAAGCGGACCGACCGCAAGATCATCGTCGATGACATAGACGGAACCCGGCACGCCGAATTGCCGGCAGGCTTGGCGCAATAGGCCGCCGGCACTTTGCCCCTGAACCAGATTTGTCCGCATGGGCCAAGGATGCGTAGTTCCGGCGCCGCACGCAACGTCCGCTATGGGCCAAACAGTAGATTCTAGGCGCTAGGCTGCGATGGCGCGCCAGATGCAGGCACCGGTTTCTTCGCTCAGGCGCTCGGTGATCACCCCCGCCCCTGCCTCATCCTGCTTTAAAAGGCCCAGCATTGCGCCTTGCATCAGCGCGATCAGCGCCTCTGGCGGCGCCGCGCGCAAGATGCCGGCACCAATCCCCGCGCGCACGAAATTGCGCATGGCGGCGGGATAGACGCGCTGAATGCTCTTGCTCGCCTCATCGAGATAATCGCCGTGATGATGCAGCTCCAAAAACCGCGCGGCGATGGGCTCGGCGCGCGCAAAGCCGACCAGGCGCTGCCAATAAAGATCGAATTGCCCCTGCGGGCTCAGGCCCGCCGGCATCGGCGCCAGCACTGCCTGATTGAAGCGCGAGCGCCAATGCTGGAAGAGCGCGTTGACGAGCCCCTCTTTGTCGGGGAAATAGCGATAAATCGTGCCGGTGCCGACACCTGCCGCCCGCGCGATGTCGGGCACCGCCGTGCCGTGGAAGCCACGCTCGCTGAAGAGCTTAAGCGCCGCGCCGAGAATCAGGCCGCGCTTGTCGATGGGAGCGTTCATCCTTCGCCTCGCCGAATGAAGATTCCGTCCGTAAACGGAAGGACGATTTGGGCAGGCGTGGCAAGCCGCTCTATCGCGGCGAAAGGCACTCGGCCATCGAGCGCGAAAGCCCGCGCATCACGTTGAAGTAAAGATCCGGGCTCGGTTTCATCTCAGCGCCGAGCGCATCGAGCACGCCCACGCGTACGCCCAGCCCCTCGGTGATGGTTGCGACCAGCTCCGGCTCGAATTGCGGCTCCGAAAAGACGCAGGCCACATGCGCCGCTCTGATTTCCGCGCGCACCTGATGGATATGCCTAGCGCCCGGCGCGCGGCCGGGCATTTCGCTGACGGCATCGGCGAAATCGAGGCCATAATGGCGCTCGAAATATTGGTAGGCATCGTGAAACACGATGAAGTGCCGGCCCTGCGCCGGCTTGATCTCGGCGCGAATCGCCTCGTCAAGCGCGCTGATCCATTCTTCAACAACAGCTTTATTAGCGCGATATGTGCCGGCCTGCGCCGGGTCGTCCTCGCTCAACGTCTTGGCGATCATGCGCACCATCGCCCGGGCATTATCTGGATCGAGCCAGATATGCGGGTCATCCGTGAGATGCCCTTTAAGACCCTCCGTAGGCTGAACACTTAGCTGATCAAGATCGCGCGAGGGATAGAGCACGACGCCCGGCGCATCCATGAGATCGATCACTTGGGTCTGCTGCGCCGATGCCAGCGCCTCATTGAGCGAGGCTTCGAAGTTCGGCCCGATCCGGAACACAATGCGCGCATGCGAGATTGCCCTGAGGGTCGAGGGCCTGAGCGCGAATGTGTGGGGCGATTGCCCACCCGGGATGAGGAGGGCCGGCGAGCCAGTGCTGCCCATGACCCCCATGACCAGCGACTGAAGCGGCGCGATCGAGGCGGCAACCTCAATCGCCCTTCCCCGTGCTGGCGCGAGGCCCAGCAGCACAGCCAAAGCCACGCCGAAAATTCTCATTAAGCTCATGATTTCAAACACGTTTTGGCTCGCCCAGCGGATTTCGCAGCCAAGCGCGAGCCGAAGATCGGTATGTGATATTATAACCCTTACAAAATTACTGGGCTCGGGCATAGTCGCGCGCCCACAGCGATCCGAATGAGAGCCCATGTCCTTGATCGAGGCGAGGTCCGTCACCGTGCGATACGGCGATCAGCGCGTGCTCGAGGCCGCGAGCCTCGCGCTCGAGCCCGGCGAGCTCGTGCTCGCAACCGGTCCCAACGGCGCCGGCAAATCGACCCTCGCCCGGGTGCTGATCGGCCTTGAAGAGCCGGATGACGGCGAAGTCATTCGCAGCAGCGAGATCTGCGTCGGCTATGTACCGCAGGCTTCGCGGCGCGATCCAAGCCTGCCCTTGACCGCTGGCGATTTCCTGAAGCTCGCCGAATATGCATCGCCTTCAGCCGGCACGACATTCGAGGCGCTCGGCATTGCGTCCCTCCAGAAGCGTCCGCTGGCGGGCCTCTCGGGGGGCGAGCTTCGCCGTGTGCTGCTGGCACGTGCGCTCGGCCGCAACGCCAATCTACTCGTGCTCGACGAGCCGCTCGCCGGTGTCGATGCTGCAAGCCAGGAGCCGCTTTATCGACTCATCGCCGCGCATACGCGCGCGAGCAAAGCCGCGACGCTCTTGATCGCGCATGACGTGCTGAGCGTTCTCCCCCTCGCCGACCGCGTCTTGTGCCTTGATACACGCGCGGTCGCGCAAGGCACACCGCGCGAGGTGGCGCGTCACGCCGAGTTCGAGCGGCTTTTTGGTGCTGCGATGGCCGAAGCCGCAATGCACGTCACGAAAGACGCACCGCATAGCCGCCCTAAGGCCGCGCATGGATGAGTTTATCGTGCGCGCGCTTGCGGGCGGCCTTGCCATTGCGCTCATCGCCGGACCCGTCGGCTCGCTCATGCTGTGGCGGAAAATGACTTTCTTCGGCGCAGCAATCGCTGAGTCTGCGGTGCTCGGCGTTACCCTGGGTCTTCTCATCGGCATCAACCCGATTCTCGGCGCGGCAATCACATCGCTTGGGCTTGCTGCTGTTCTCAACGAACTGACGCGCAGCAAGCGGCTCTCCAGCGACACCGTGATCGGCGTTGTCGGGCATGGTGCCCTCGCCCTCGCCCTTGTCCTCATCGTCTATCTCTCGCGCGTAAGAATCGACCTCATGGGTTATCTCTTCGGCGATATTCTCAGCGTCGGCTGGCGCGCAGTATTCATCACATTCGTGCTTGCGCTCGCCGCACTCGGCGCGATCTTCAAATTCTGGCGCCCGCTGGTGCTTGCAACCATCGAGCCCGACATCGCGGAGGCGGAGGGCGCCCAAGTGCGCGTTATTTCACTCGGCTATGCGCTATTGCTTGGGCTCGTGGTTGCACTCGGTTTGAAGCTGGTCGGTGCGCTCTTGATCGTCTCCCTTCTGGCGATGCCCGCAGCAGCCGCGCGCGCCTTCGCCGCCTCCCCTCGTCAAATGGCCTTTCACGCAACATTGATTGCCAGCGCCGCGGTCGCCATCGGCATCGCGCTCTCCGCTTGGCTCGATTGGCCCGCCGGCCCCGCCATCGCGCTTGTCAGCGCGGCGGCATTTTTCGCGAGCCTGCTCGTCCGCCGCTAAGCGGCTGATCAACCTCGCGTTAACCATAATCATCCGCCTACGGACAAGGGCAAAGCACCCCGCGTCGCACTTTTGTTTACTATCGCCTTCTATCCTCTGAGCGGCTCGCGCGGTGCGCCTCTCCCCCGGGCCCCTCAAGGAACAAGGCTCATGCGCTCAAAGCACTCGGCTCATCCGTTTCTGCGCCGCCTCTTGCGGAATGAGCGCGGCAACTTCGCGATGATCATGGCGCTCGTCGCCATCCCGCTCATGGGCATTGTCGGGCTAGGCATCGACTTGACCCGCGCCTATATCGCGCAAACGCGGCTGCAAGGCGCCGTGGACAATGCCGCGCTCGCGGCGGCAGGCCTCGCGGGCCAGCCCACGGCTACGATCAAACAGATCACAACGAACTACTTCTACAGCAACTATCACGCGGACTTCTGGGCGCCGCCGGCGGCGCCGGAGGTAACCGTCAACGCCAGCGGCACCGTACATGTCTCGGCCACGGCGACCTCGCCAAATTTCTTTCTGACGATCTTCGGCTACAACCAGTTCACAGTCGCCTCGGCAGCCGATGCCGTTGGCCAGGCGCATGGCCTTGAAGTCGTTCTCGTGCTCGATGTCACTTCGTCGATGTGCGACGGCATGGCACCGTGTTCAAGCGGCACCAAGCTGACCGCGCTCAAGAACGCCTCGGCCGAGCTCGTCAATATTCTGTTCGGCGGCCAGAACACATCTCAGTATCTCAAGATCGGCATTGTGCCCTTTACCTCGAGCGTGAAGGTCGACCCCACGACCGCGCTCAACAATGGCTGGATCGACACGACCGGTTCTTCGAGCTCGTCACGGCTCGATTTCGACAACTCGCTCGGCAACAACTATGCCTATGCGATGCTCACGCAATACATGAACGGCACCTCTTGGACGGGCTGCGTCGAAGCGCGACCGACGCCCACAAGCGGCACCTACGCGGGCGTTCATCTGGAAGAGACCGACATCGCACCCGATCCATCCAATCCGGACACGCAATGGGTGCCGTTCTTCTATCCCGATGATCCCGATACCAACACCAATAACGGCCGCGGCTATCCCAACAGCTATCTCAGCGACGGTACGAATGGTGGTGACGTCGCGCGCATGACCTATTCCGCGAAATATCAGGGCAAGAGCCCGAGCTTGAACACCGGAGCGACAGCCTCCGGCCCCAACAAGAACTGCGCGCCGTCGGAAATTCAGCCGCTGACCAACGACAAGCTGACGCTCACCAATATGATCTCCGGCCTCAAGGCCGATGGCTATACGCATATTCCGCTTGGCATCGGCTGGGGCTGGCGCGTGCTTTCGCCTGGTGCACCTTACACAGAGGGCCATCCCTATAGCGATACGCTCTGGGACAAGGTGCTCATCATCGAAACCGACGGCTGCAACACCATGCCGCCGTCCACCGGCGAGCCGGGCAACTGCGAAACAGTCAATGCAAATGGCAGCGCCTCTCTCGGAACCGACTATTCGGCCTATGGCTTCGGCTATCAGCAGCGCTTAGGCAACGGCATCAACAACACACAAAAGATGTTGAACGCGATCAACGACTCGATGTCGCGCGTCTGCGCCAACATCAAGGCGGTTACGCGCCCGGACGGCAGCCCAGCCATCAAGATCTACACGATCGGCTTCGGCAGCGAAGCAAATCAGGCGGAAAACAAGGCTCTGTTACAGGGTTGCGCAACCGTGCCGAGCGACTATTTCTACGCGCCGACCACTGCCGAGCTTCAGAATGTCTTCACGGCGATCGGCAACAGCCTCAGCAAGATCCGCCTGACCAAGTAGCACGCGACATCCCCGGGGGTCCGGCAAAGCCGCGTCCATCGCTCATTTACCATCGCGCCCTATCCTCGGATCAGTTCGCTGGAGCGGCCTACCTCCCGTTCCGGCAATCATGCGAGAAAGCTCATGCGCCGGAAGCGGACCACCCGCCAGTTTCTCTCTCGACTTGCGCGCAATGAGCGCGGCAATTTCGCGATGATCATGGGGCTCGTCGCTATCCCGCTGTTGGGCATTGTCGGGCTCGGCATCGATTTGTCCCGCGCCTATATCGCTGAAGCACGCCTCCAAGGCGCCGTCGACAGCGCCGCGCTCGCCGCGGCCGGGTTGAACGGGCAGACGGAGGCGAAAATCAAAGCCATCACGACGAACTACTTCTACAACAATTATCACGCCGACTTCTGGGCGCCACCGGGCACGCCTGTCATTGATATTGCCAACCAAACTGTAACGATCTCGGCGACTGCGACGCAAACCAACTACTTTCTTAGGTTGTTCGGCTATGACACTTTTTCGGTAGCGGCGACTGCAAGTGCCCTCGGCACGGGCATCGATATGGACTTCTACCTGCTGCTCGACTCATCGCCATCCATGGGTATCGCAGCCACGCAAAGCGGGATTAACCTCATGGTTGCCAACACGCCGACACAGGACGGCTGCGCCTTCGCCTGCCACGAGACAAATCCGGCGCAGGACAATCTCGGCAACCCCGGCGGCATCGATAATTTTGCTCTTGCAAGAAGCCTCAACGTCACGCTGCGTATCGACCTGCTACGCCAAGCCGCACAAGACCTGATGACGACGGCGAGTCAGACTGCTACGGACAATCACGCCTCATATCGAATGGCGATTTACACCTTTGACACCGCGCTCAACACGATACAACCGCTCACATCCGATTTGAGTCTTGCGAAACTGTCGGCTGGCAACATTGATCAGTTGTCGGTGTATGCAAACAACTGGCTGACGAAAACCAACAACAACAATGACACAGACACCGCCCTCAAAGCCGCGATGCAGGGCATAAAGAACATCATACCTAACCCCGGCAACGGGACACATGCGGCGGGTGATACACCCCAAGAGGTGCTCTTCTTGGTCACCGACGGCGTGCAGGACGAGGCCATAGGCGCCAATCGTACGATTGACGTCATGAACACCAATTGGTGCACGCCGATCAAGAATCGCGGCGTACGCATTGCGGTGCTTTACACCTCATACCTGCCGCTGCCGACGAACGCCTATTACAATGCGCATGTTGCGCCGATTCAGAGCCAGATCGCTCCAGCCCTGGAAAGCTGCGCCTCACCCGGACTGTTCTCGCAGATCAACACTGGCGATGACATCTCTGCAGCTCTGGCCAAGCTCTTCAAAGATGCCGTCCGGATGCCCTACCTCACAAAGTAGCGCACAGCGCGATGACCATTATTGCCTAGCATCGCCGCTGCTTGCCCGGCAGCGATGCTGCCTTGCCCGCCTGACTAAGTAGCGCGCAAACGAGCTTGCGAGTTGAACGGCTGCCAAGCTCTAGCGTCCGTACAATTCGTCCGTAACCCACCATTCATTCCGGTACCGGAGCGTCAGCGCCAGGCCGCCGAGGCCGGCCCTCGACAGCTGCTCGCGTCACGACCAAGGCGGCCATGGTGGCGGCGAAGGAGGCGACCAAGGTGGCCACGGCGGTGGCGATGGCGGCGGTGGCGGCGGTGACCAGGGCGGCCAAGGCGGAGGCGATGGCGGCGGCGACACTGGCGGCGACACCGGTGGTGGTGGCGGCGGTGACCAGGGCGGCCAAGGCGGCGGCGATGGCGGCGGCGACACTGGCGGCGGAGGCGGAGGCGACCACGGCGGCCAAGGCGGAGGCGATGGCGGCGGTGACACCGGCGGTGGAGGTGGCGACGGCGGCGGCGAGACCGGTGGCGGCGGAGGTGGAGGTGACACCGGGGGCGGGGGCGGAGCGGGCGGCGGTGGAGGTGGTGGAGGGGGTGCTGGTGGCGGAGGCGGCGGAGCGGGCGGCAGGGGCGTAACCGAAGACGCGATCTTCCCTTGGCGCGGCCGTTGCGTGTTGACGCTGTGCAGCGAGAAGCTGGTGTTCATGAAATCCGGAAACAGGATCGGTTCATAGGTGCTGGTGATTTTGCCGATCACCACCGCATCCGAGCCGGCGCTCAGGCCCGTTGTGTCACTGGTCATCTGGGCTTGTGAGAACGGATCACTGCCGTGCACGGCAAACTGCGAGGTGTTTGGGTCGCTGAAATCCGGCTGCCCAGCAGCATCGAACTGAACAATGGCAACCGTCGCCGTGTAGTCCGTGTTGTAGGGCGACAGCATCAGGTTGACGGCTTCAGATGCCGTGGTCTTGTCCTGCGGGCTTACATTGTCGAGCCGGGCGACAAGATCGACCATGGTTTGGTTTGCAAGCGCGACCTTGCGGTCTTGCGCGAGCATGTTGGTCCCTTCGACCACACCCAGTGTCAGGACGACGAGCAGCGGCGCAACAAAGGCGAACTCGATCGCGACCGAGCCGTCCTCATTCGCCCTAAGCGTCGGCCGCTCGACAATCTCGACTTTGAACGCGTTCCTGTTGGTCTCGTCCATCAGATTCGCCCTCAATTCGGATAGGGTTCGTTTTTGATGACGAGAAACGAGGTGATCGTTCTGAGATGCGGATCCGAAAGACCGCTGTCACCGAAAATCAGGCCGATATAAGGGACGATGAAGGTGTGCACATAGGCGATCGTGATGACCACAATGTCTTCCGAGTGTCCCGGATCATAGGTCTGATCGACCAGGTGACCTGAAGAATCGAAGGCCGGATTGGGGCTGACCGTCGAAAGATCGGTGACCGGCTTCACCGAAAAGGTGAAGTTATTGCAATCGACGAAGAACAGACGTTTGCACAGCACCCCACGAAATTGTGAGCCGTCGGAATCGGTTTGCAGAAGGCCCAGTCGCACGGCGCGCGCCGCACCCGCAACCGCATCGTCGACAATTGAATGCGTCGCAAAGAAGATTGAAAGATCAATCAGCGCAAGCAGCATAAGAAAGAAGATCGGCCCCAAAAGGGCGAACTCCAGCGCTGCAACGCCTCTTTGATCGCGGAGCAACCTAACGCGCAAAACGCCCAATCTCCCGGAGATACCACCGGTGAGAACAATAGAGATAAGGCGTTAACCAACCCCTTTCGGGGACCCATTCAGCGCTTGGCGAGCGGCTTGAACGGCCTTAGCCGAATTCGCGTGCGGTGATCCTTGGGCGCCTTTTCGCCCGAAGGCTTGGCGCCCTGGAAATAAGTGCGCTGCCAGCCTTCTTCACGCGCTTTCGAGCCCTCGACGGTGAGGTCCTGGTTAAAGGTCCTGCGCGCTTCTTGCCAAGTGTTGAACTCCGCCGCGAGCTCAGGGGCTTCGCTGAGCCGGCGAAACTCCGGCTCGACAGCCGGTAGCACGCGCCGCTCCAGCGGGAAGAAGAAGCAATAGGGCTCGCCCGCTTCGAACACGACCTCGCCCGGCTGGGTGAAGCGCCAATTCATCGTGAAAGTGAAGGGCGACCAGTCGGTTTCGACGACACCCGTAAGCGGGTAGATACCGTGCTTGGGCCGGTTGGGCGAACCCGAGACCCAAAGCTCATAGCCGGGTTCTGTCTGCATGAGGCACGGAACGTGAAAAGTGAGGATGCCCGAGCCGAAATGGCTGACCGGCCTTAGATGCTCTGGCGCTTCGGTATCGATCGAGATCGCCTTGAGGTCGTCGCCGCCGAAATAGGCAACCCGGATGCGCGCTGGCGCAAGCACCTCCCAGCCATGGGCGTTGGCGATATTGAGCGGCAGGCACCTATAGGCATAGCGCTGATGGGTTGCGTCCATCCAGGGCCGCTCCGCCGGCGCGGGGCGGATCTCAGGAGCTTCCTCGCCTTGCAAATACGCAATCAGTTTCATGGCCGGCCTCTAACAACGAGCAAAGAGGGGTGATTCGCTGATGTTAGCCGGGGCGTGCTTGCCGCCAATGAAAAAGCGGGAGGGCAGAGCCGCTCCCGCTTTTTTTGTACTCATGCCTTGCCGGCTATCAGCCCGAGATCATCGGGTAGACGATCGCCGCGGCCATCAACAAGCCGATGACGAGCGCCGCAAACACGACCGCTCCACCATTGCCTTGGCGGCTTGTTCCGGGCCGCGCCATGGCCTCACGAAACAATGCGAAGTGAGGATTCATCTTATCCACCCTCCTATACTTGCGAGGAGCCACCGACAAACCGGCGTTGTTCCTGACCGGCACCTAATATATGCGCACTCGGTGCGCTTGCAAGAGCCGTCAAGGCCTTCGGTAAAATATTTTCGCATCAATGACTTAGGGCCACACCGACGCACTCAGTGCGCTTAAGTGCTTGAAAAATCTTGCCAATCGAGCGCTGCCAGGGCCCTAAAGTAAAGCCGAAGTATTAACCTTTGGTGTAGGCAGGCGCACACAGAGCGCCTTGCCGGCGGCGGCGCAAAGCCGGTTTCGGCCCCGTTAACGCCTCAAATTGTCCGAATCGACTCCGGACGCGGACGTTCCGCCTACTGAGCGGGCGCACCCGGTGCGGTAGCGCACTTTGTGCGTAACGCACGGGGTGCGCTTTTAGAGGTGCGGAGTCGCCATGAAATGCGAGGCCGCCTGTCAGGCGGCCCACGAAAATTCACTTGGAGCTTATGAACGAAACGCTTAGGGCGCGCGGCTCAAAGCCTCATTGGCGGCGCCCGTGCCTCTCCCGGCGATGCCGGCGCCTTTAGCCGGAGTCAGCGCTGCCTCGATGGCAGAGAGCAATGTCATCACATTGCGGCGCGAGGCACTTTGGCCCATGAGGCCAACGCGCCAGAGCTTGCCGGCAAAGGCCCCAAGACCGCCGCCGACCTCGATGCCGAACTCATCGAGCAGGAAGCGCCGGGCTTTGGCGTCTTCCAGGCCCTCCGGCAGGAACACCGTATTGAGCTGCGGCAGCCGGAATTGCTCCTCGACGAGGAAACGGAAGCCGAGCGCTTCCAGGCCCGCGCGCAAGCCTTGATGATAATGCGCATGGCGGCGGAAGGACTGCTCGAGGCCTTCCTCCTGAAGCATCCTGAGCGCCTCGTTGAGGCCATAGACGGCATTCACAGGCGCGGTGTGATGATAGCTGCGCCCGCCTTTGCCGTCCCAATAAGATAGGACGAGCGTAAGATCGAGAAACCAGCTCTGCACCTTGGTCTTGCGCGCCTTGACGGCCTCGACCGCGCGCGGGCTGAAGGTGACGGGCGAAAGCCCGGGCGGGGCGGAGATGCATTTCTGCGTGCCGGAATAGACCGCATCCGCACCCCACAGATCGACCTCGACCGGAATGCCGCCGAGCGAGGTGACAGTATCGACAATCGACAGCGCGCCGAACTCACGCGCCATCCAGCACAATGGCTCGGCGTTCGAATGCACGCCGGTCGAAGTCTCGGCATGAACGAAGGCCAGCGCCTTGACCTGGCCATTGTCGCGGAAGGCCTTTTCAACCCGCTCCGGATCGATCGGCTTGCCCCATTCATGATCGACAATGATCGCCTCGCCGCCGCAGCGCTCGACATTCTCCTTCATGCGCCCGCCGAAGACGCCATTGACGGCGATGATCACCTTATCGCCCGGCTCGACGAGATTGACGAAGCACATCTCCATGCCCGCCGAGCCCGGCGCCGAGACCGGCATCACGACGTCGTTCTTGGTGCGGAACGCGTAGCGCAAAAGCTCCTTGGTCTCATCCATAAGAAGGCTGAAATAGGGGTCGAGATGGCCGACCGTGGGGCGCGCCATGGCGGCGAGCACACGCGGATGAACATCGGAGGGGCCAGGGCCCATCAAGATACGGACGGGCGTAGTCGGAACGTTTTGCATATTTCTCTTTGCGCGGCTGGTGCCGCAGGAGGGACTCGAACCCCCGACCCCCGCATTACGAATGCGATGCTCTACCGGCTGAGCTACTGCGGCCTGAAATCGGGCCCAAACGGCCATTTCCGTAAGGGCGAGGGACCATAATGCGTAACGCCGCGCCGGAGCAAGGTGATGCCAATCAATAGGTCGGCAGGACGGGGCGTGCCGGCTCCTCAGGGCCAGGATCGTCGGGCTGGCGCGGCGGCTCGAACGTCTCGGGCTCACCATTTGCGTGCGCCGAAGCGGGCGGCAGATCGATCACGGCGCCCGGCTTCTCGTCCGGCGCGGGCCCGGCCTCATCCTTCCAATTGATCGCCGGCAGGCTGCTCGCCACCGCAAGCCCAGAACCGGCAAGCGCATCTTGTGCGCCCCAGTGATAGGTGTCGAAGCCGCCGCACTTGTCACACACGGGAGCCCAATCATCGCGCTCCTGCGCGCAGGAAGAGCACACCCAGCAGGCATCGCGCGGCGCGCCCACTGCACGCACGCGAAAAGCTTGCGCCTCGGCCTCGCTGCCGCCGGATTTGAGCGCGATCTCGGCCATCAGCATGAACACGCGCGCACTGGCGGCGCCCGAATCGAGCGCCGGGCGCAGCGCACGGCGTGCGCGCCGGAACTCACCGATCGAAAGCGCCTCCTGCGCCACAAGCAAGCGGCTCTCGACATGATTGGGGTTGAACTCGGCCAGGCTCATCATGCGCCGCGCGCGCTGCTGATCCGTCTCGCCGGTCTTGAGCGTGCGATAGACGAGGGCGAGCGCGGGGTGCGGGCCTGCGCGCCAAGCCGCCTCGATCAGCCCGGCCGCCTTCCACACTTGGCCTTCGGCGGCGTTGGCACGCGCAAGCATGACCACAAGCGGCGTAATGCCCGGCGCATAAGCCAGCGCCTTTTGCGCCAGCGTCATCGCCTGCTCCTTATCGCCCGCGGCATCGGCCGAAAGCGCCTCGGCCGCCAGGATCACACCCTCGCGGCGGCGCGCCGCTTGCCCGCTGAGCCCCCCGGTCCTTTTGAGATTTGCAATCGTCTTTCGCGCAAGATCCCACGCACCCGATTGTGTCTGTACACGGAACAATTGCTCGGCGATCCACGGCGAGCGCGGCCGGGCGCCGAACGCGCGGGTGACGAAGGCGAGGGCAGCGGCCCTGTCACCCTGGCGCATCGCCGTTTCATAGAGCCCGCGCAGGCCCAAAAACTCCGTATCCGGCCGTTTGATGAGATCGCGATAGGCCGCCTCGGCTGCCTGGTCGTCATGCGCAAGCTCGGCGATTTGAGCCGTCAAGAGCGGGCGCAGGCCGGAGAGATCATCGCCGTCTATGGCGCGCAGCGCTTTCTTCGCGCCTTCGGCGTCGCCTATGGCGACCGCGGAGAAGCCGCGCATGACATAGGAGAGCCGCCGTTGCCGCCGGCGCGCCTTACGCATGCGCCCGAGCGCCGCCGGGCTGTGCCAGATCGCGCGGATAATGCCGATGCCGATATAGGCGATGAGCGCAATAAGCGCGGTGCCCGTGACGAGCACGCCCACCGAGGTCTGTGCCTCATAGCCCATCCAATGGATGACGACATCACCCGGATGATTGGCAAACCACGCTGCCAGCCCAGCCAAAAGCGCAACGCAGAAGAAGTAGATGAACAGACGGATCATCGCTGCGCCGGCACGCTTGCAAGATTGGCGATCAGCACGGCGGTGGCGTTGTTCACCAGCCGGTCGAGTTGGGCACGCGCTTTAGCGTCGGCCTGCCAGGGCGCCATCACTTTCGCGGCCGGCGCGGAAAGATGCGCGATCTCACCGAGCGCCGCCTGAAGGTTGCCGGCGTGCACATCATCTCCGGCGCGCGCGAGAATCGCTTCGTCGGAATTGCCAGCCATCGGTCCGATACGGCGGATAGCAAACAGATCTGAAAGGCTGGCCCAGAACCGGCTCCAGCCGTCCTTGGCGGCAGCCCGTGAAGCGCTCAATGCCGCGCGCGCCACGCCATCAAAGCGCGCAACAATCTCGCTCATCGGCGCAACGCCTTTTTCCGCATAGGGCGTGATCGGCTTCAGCGTCTCCTGATCGACATCGAGCAGCCTGACCGCCGCAAGCTCGTCGGTGAACTTACTGCCCGACCCTGCGGCACGGGCAAGATTGGCAAGCGCAATTGCGGCGGCTGCACGCTTGGCATCGAGCGCCGTGGTGCTTGCTTCGAGTGTTGCAATGCGCGCCGCCAGCCCGTCGACTTGGCCCTTGCTGGCAACGCCCGCAAGCTGATCGGCAAGATTGGCGGGGATCTTTTGCTCGAGCGCGCTCACGCGGTCGCTGAGCGCGGTATTTGCATCCTTGAGCGATTTCTCCAGCGCATCGATGCGCGCGGTGAGCTGGGCAAGCTGATTCTTAACCTCATCGAGCGCGGCTTGCGAAACGCCGCTTTGAGCCGCGCCGGTGGCAGTGCCCGCCTCGCCCGTCGACGCACCGCTCTGCTGAAGCGTCGAAACATCGGTGCTGAGCGTGCCGAGCGATTGCTCGACCGAAGCCAAGCGCGACGCAAGCGCCGAATCGCCAGGCGCCGCGGCGCCCTGCTTTTCGAGTGCCTGAAGCCGCGCATTCAGCGCAGAAACATCGGAGCTGTTGCTCTGCAGATCGCCGATCTCTTGCTGCATCTTCGCGATGTCGGCCCTGTCCGTGCCGCCGCCAAATTTGAGGATGACGAAAAGCGCAACGCCAAGGCCGAGAATCACGGCGATGAGCGCAGTCACCAGGATCGGGACAAAGCGGCGGCGCGCGGGCTTTTGCTCATGCAGGGGCGGCGCAGTGCTCTTGGTAGCCTCCGACCATTTTGCTTCGGGCGGCGAAAGCGCGGCCCCGGCCGGCGATGATTCGCTCGCCGCTGGTTCGGCCGTCTCAGCCGGCTTTTCCGTGCCGTCGCCGACTTGCTCGCTCACGCTCATTCAGCCTCTCCGCCTTTGATTCGAACTTAGGCAGGGGTCTTCCAAGTCTCAACCGAGAAGATCAAGCAGCGCTTCTTGATAGGGCTTTGCGGCGACCTCAAGGCTGGACCAACCGACCCCTTTGGCCGAATCAGCGACCGCCCGGCTCAGGCATAGCGCGCGATGGCGCCGCGCGGCTTCGGCAATCCCAGCCTCTTCAATCAAATGCACGAGAAGGCGCGCCGAGCGCGGCGAATAGATGAGGACCGCGCCGGCAGGCCCCTCAAAAAACGAGATGCCGGGGGCGGGGAGGGCCGAAGTGGCGCGGGCCTCATAGGCTGTCCAGCGCAGGACGCGATAGCCACGCGCACCCAGTGCGCCCTGAAGATCGCCGGCCAGGTCACTGCCTGCGACGTGAACGAGCAATTGATCCTTAGACAGACGATTTGCGACAAGCTCGGCGAGTGAGGAGACATCGCCGCCAGCAGTCCCTGCGATCTCGAAGCCTGCCGCGCGCGCGGCCGTGGCCGTCGCCTCGCCAACCACGAAGACGCCGCGCGCCGCATGCACCTGGTGCGCCTTTGCCGCGCGCGCGCCATTGGCGCTGGTGAACAAAAGAACCGCATCTTTATCGTCCGCAGGCGGCGGCTGTTGCGAAAACACGATCTTCATCAGCGGCGCCACGAGCGGCTCGTGCCCCCGGGCACGCAAAGCCTCACTGAGCCTTGTGGCATCGGGCTCCGGCCGGGTGACGAGAACGCGCATGGGCGGCCTCTAGGCGTTGTTCAGGACCTTGAGAATCGAAGGGCTCGCCTCGGCGCGCAATCGCTCGGCCAACAGAGCACCAAGCGCCTCCGCCTCCTCGGGCGGGCCTTCGATCCGCCTACGGATGACCTCCCTGCCATCGGGCGTGAATACCGCGCCTTCAAGCAGAAGCAGGCCGCGTTCGATCACCGCGTAAGCCCCGATGGGCGAGCGGCAATTGCCATCCAGCTCCCCTGAAAGCGCGCGTTCGGCCATCGCGACCGACCGCGTTTGCGGATGATCAAGCAAACCAAGGCCGGCGCAGGCGCGCGCGTCATCCGCTCTAGCGACGATCGCGATGATGCCTTGGCAGGCATCGGGCAGCATTTCTTCAGGCTCGAAGACATGGTCAATCAGCCCGGACTGGCCGAGCCGGTCGAGCCCGGCTTTGGCCAGAATGATCGCATCAGCCTCGCCGCGCGCAAGCTTCGCGAGCCGGGTGCCGACATTGCCGCGCATCGGTACGATTTCAAGATCCGGGCGCAGCGCCAGGGCCTGGGCACGCCGCCGCACGGCCGAGGTGCCGAGCTTGGCGCCACGCGGCAGATCCTGCGGCGCCAGGCTCGCGGCGCCAATGAGGCAGTCGCGCGGATCGGCCCGCTCCAGAACGGCCGCGATGACCAGCCCCTCCGGCAGCACCGATTCCATGTCCTTGAGCGAATGCACGGCGCAATCGACCGTGCCGTCCAAGAGCGCCCGGTCGATCTCCTTGGTGAAGAGGCCCTTGCCACCGAGATCATAGAGCGGCCGGTCCGTCACCTTGTCGCCAATGGTGGTGAACGGTGGCAACGCTCGCGGAAATGTCGAACTCCAATCTCACGGAGGCGCGCTCCAGCGCTTCACGCACAAGCTCGGCTTGAGCGAGGGCGAGTGGGCTGCCCCGGGTTCCAATGCGTAAGGCGTGGGGCATATATCTCCTTTCTCTATCGGGCGCATGGTTAGCGCGCTTTGCCCGAGGTGGCCATGGCAGGCTTAACAGTCTTAGGCATCGAGACCAGCTGCGACGAGACCGCAGCCGCGGTGGTGCGCCTTGCGCCCAGCCCGGCGCCCGGCCTGAGATCCTCGCCAATATCGTGCGCAGCCAGATCGAGGATCATGCGCCCTATGGCGGCGTTGTGCCCGAGATCGCGGCGCGCGCCCATGTCGCGGTCTTGGACCGGCTGATCGAGCGCGGCAATGAAAGAGGCGGGCCTCGACTTCCCTCAGCTTTCGGGCGTTGCAGCCACGGCCGGCCCGGGCCTGATCGGCGGCGTGCTGGTCGGCTCACCACCGCCAAGGCGATCGCGGCGGTCCACGAGCTGCCCCTGCTCGCCATCAACCACCTTGAAGGCCATGCGCTTTCGCGCACGCCTGACCGAGCCCGTGGCGTTTCCCTATCTGCTGCTTCTGGTGTCGGGCGGGCATTGCCAGCTCTTGCGGGTCGAAGGGCCGGGCCGCTATCGCCGCTACGGCACGACCATCGACGATGCTGCGGGCGAAGCCTTCGACAAGACCGCAAAGCTTCTGGGCCTCGGCTTTCCCGGCGGCCCGGCGATCGAGCAGGCGGCGGCGACGGGCAACGCCAAGCGCTTACGATTTCCCGCGGCCACTCAGCGGCCGGGCCGGCGCCGACTTCTCCTTCGCCGGGCCTCAAGACCGCAGTCGCGCAAGCGCGTGGAAGCTTTGGGACGAGCGCCGAGTGATGAGGAGCGCGCCAACATCGCCGCTTCGTTCCAGGCGGCGGTCATCGACGTTTTGGCCGAGCCGCACCGAGCCGCGCTGCAGATGTTTCGCGGATGATGGCGCGAGCGAGGCGCCGACGCTGGTGGTCGCTGGCGGCGTCGCCGCCAACGCGGCCTTGCGTGCGCGGCTGGAGGCGCTGGCGCTGCGCAACGTGGCTTTGCGCTTTGCCGTGCCGCCGCTGCAAAATCTGCACCGACAATGCGGCGATGATCGCCTGGGCCGGCATCGAGCGCTTGCGCCTCGGCCTGATCGACGATCTCTCGTGGCCGCCGCGTCCGCGCTGGCCGCTCGATGAGCTGCGCGCGGGCCAGGGCCTGCCCCACACAAAGGGCGCCAAAGGGCCCAAGGCCTAACCACTCCGCCCTCGCCCCGCGCCGCGGGCAGAGGGTAGGGTCAGGAGCATGACGGAGAATCAGATCGCAGTTGTAGGGGCAGGGGCGTGGGGCACGGCGTTGGCACTCACCGCCGCACGCGCCGGCAATGAAGTGCGCCTCTGGGCGCGCGAGGACGAGGTCGTCGACGCGATCAATGCGCGCCATGAGAACCCGAAATTCCTGCCCGGCGTGCCGCTCGATGCCGCGATAACGGCAACCGACGACTTCGCCGATCTCGGGACGCCCGAAGCGGTGCTGCTGGTCGTGCCGACCCAGCATGTCGGCGAGGTGGCGCGCGCGCTCGTCAGCTACACTGAAGACTGCAACGCCGATCATCATCTGCGCCAAGGGCATCGAGCAAAAGAGCCTGAAATTCCCGACCGAGATCGTCGAGGCCGGGCGTCCGGCCATCCGCTTGCCGTGCTGTCAGGGCCGAGCTTTGCCATCGATGTGGCGCGCGGCCTGCCGACTGCGATCACCCTTGCCTGCAGAGACCGAAGCGCTCGGCGCGCGCCTCATCGAGCGGATCGGCCTGCCCGGCTTCCGGCTCTATCTCTCGGACGATCCCGTGGGCGCCGAGCTCGGCGGCGCGGTGAAGAATGTGCTCGCGATCGCCTGCGGCATTGTCGACGGCAAGGGGCTCGGCCAGAGCGCGCAAAGCGGCGCTGATCACCCGCGGATTTGCCGAAATGGCGCGCTTTGGCCTCGCGATGGGCGCCAAGCTGGAAACCTTGACCGGCCTTTCCGGCCTTGGCGATTTGATCCTCACTTGCTCATCGGTTCAGTCGCGCAATTTCTCGCTCGGGCACGCAATCGGCGAGGGCAAGCATGCCGCCGATGTGCTCAGCAATCGCATCACCGTGACGGAAGGCGCCTTCACCGCGCCAGCGTTGGTGGCGCTCAGCCAAAAGCGCGGCGTCGAAATGCCGATCACCCGCGCGGTCGATGCAATCCTCAGTGGACGGATCAATGCCGACGAAGCGATCGAAGCGCTGCTCTCGCGCCCCACCCGCAGCGAAGGATCTAGGGCTTCTGGCCGACCGCCGCTTGCACGACGAAGCTTGCGCTGAATTCGCCTTTGCTGTTGAGCGCTTCCATATCGTCGATCAACGCCCCTGCCACTTTCTCATCGATCAGGCCGGCGCCTACGAACAGCGGCATCTGGCGAACAAGAAACGCGCGCCAGAATGGATGCCTATCGAGATTATCGGTATGCGCGAGATAAGCGCGCGTCTGGACATTTTGCAGCCCCAGGGAATGAAAATGCCGCGCCAGGTTGGCGCTCACCATCCAGTCATAGCTGGCGTTCGGGAAAATCGCGTTGAGCGCGGTGACGAGATCCGGCGTTGAGGATGCTGGTGATAAAGAAGGGCAGCCACTCGATGGCGCCGACCGGCAGCCCTTCGGACTACGCGCATCATCTCGCCAACCGCGGTCCGCGCCGGCCCGGCATGGAGCAGGATCTTGCTCGCAGAAGGCGCCATCGAATCGCATCGTGAAACCGTCAGTCTTTCTGATGTCGCCAATCTCGAATGCGCGCGCTTCACGCCCAGCGTCTCGGCACGCTTCTTTGCGGCTTCGATGAAAGCCTTCGAGCTGTCGGGTCGATGCCGACGATCAGCCGTTCTTGCCGACAACATCGAGGATATCCTTGAGCGAAGCACCAGTTTGCCGCAGCCGCCCTCGATGATCGCGCCGCCTTTCTTGACGCCGAGCGTCTTGTGCACTCAGCGGCTCGCGTCGTCGAAAGCCTGCAGCGAGCTCATGGCTTCAAGACTTATCGATGCCGTTATCCGGCTCAGCCGGAAGCATGTCAACCCGCCAATGATCAGCGCCCCATTGCTCGACGTCCCGCTTCGACGCCCCGCTGCTGCGCGCTCCCACCCTCAAGCCAACTTATCTCGGCTCTCAGCATGCGGCCAACATGCGAGACGGTGCTACGCGCAGCGATTTCGGATCATGCGCGCGTCTTAACTCCCGCTGAACCAATTGTAGCCCTGGTCGGCCCAATAGCCGCCGGGATAATCGTTGGTCACCGACATCTTGACGACGTGCTTGGGGTTCTTGAAGCCCAATTTCGTTGGTATGCGGACTTTCATCGGGAAGCCGTATTCGCGCGGCAGGATGATGTTGCCCTTGCCGAAGCGGAAGGTCATCTGGGTCTGCGGATGCAAGGCTGTCGGCATGTCGATCGAGCCGTAATAGCCTTCCGCACATTCGAAATAGACGTATTTCGCCGTCGTATCCGCATCGATGCGCTTGAGGAAATCGGAGAGCCGCGCGCCGGTCCATTTGCCGATCTCGCTCCAGCCCTCGACGCAGACGTGGCGCGTCACCTGGCTGAATTGCGGCAGCGCGTAGAGCTGATCAAGCGTCCATGGCGTCTTGTTGCCGATCATGCCGTCCAGTTTGAGGCTGTAGGTCGCGGGATCGACGATCGGCGCCTTGCTCTTGGAATAGAACGCGTTGAAGCGGAACGGCACATTGATGCGCGATTCGGGATATTCCGGCGCCAGCTTCTTCGGATTGAACAGCAGCCACTGCACGCGGTCATTGAAGCGCGAGACCTTCCAGAGGATCTTCTCTGCCGACTGCTCGTTGACGAGATCGCAGCCGGACAGCATGACGAGAGCGCCCACGCTGGCGCCGCCCATGATGAACTTGCGGCGCAGCGGATCGGGCATCTCCTTCATCGCGTCCTTGACGAGAAGGCCCGCATCGACACCGGGAACGATGAGCTTGCGTTTCATGACTTGTCTCTCCGCCACGTTCCCCTCCCCCTCTGGGGGAGGGCTAGGGAGGGGGATCGGCCAAAGGCGACGAGGTTTGTTGCCATCCCTCCCCTTAATCCCCTCCCAGAGGGAGGGGAGACTGTCAAAGCTGCTTGCATCGGCCTTCGCATCTCTAGCGACCCAGGATCATCGCGCGGATGCTTTTCGGCACCAGAAGCGCGACGGAAATGTGAACGACGACAAACAAAACGATGCCGGCCATCGCGAGCGAAATGGACGATGCGCGCGAAATCGTAGCCGCCGAACAACGCCGTGAGCTCACTGGAACTGCACCGACTTCCAGATCGAAAGCCCCGAAAGCACGAGCAGGACGCCGAGAAAAAGCACGCCGGCATAGAGGATCTTCTGGATCGCATTGTACACGGACAAATCCGCGTGACTGAGCTTGAAGGTGAGCGCCGCGCCGACATCGTGGATCATGTCCTTGACGCGGATCGGCAAGAGCTTGTTCTTGAAGCGGCCGGTGACGAAGCCGAGCGTGAAATAGACGAGCCCGTTAATCACCAAAAGCCACATCGCCGCGAGAGTGCCACATGATCGCGCCGCCCAGCCATTTGCCAAGCGAGATCTGCATTGCGGAATTTGAAATGCCAGATCGGCGAGGCGTCGTAGATGCGCCAGCCCGACATCACCATGAGCAAAATCGCGAACGCATTGATCCAATGGCAGAGCCGCACCCAAAGCGGATGAACGATCTTGCCCTTTGGCGCCGGCGCACGCGGCGCATCGAGCGTTACGTCGGGGACATCTGATGGCACACTTGTCATGGACTGACCCTAACAGATAACGCCCCGGCCTTTCTGCATCGACTCGATGACACACGCCCTTCCCGAATTCCGAAGGCGCCCCGCTTAGACCATCTGTTTTTTCGAAGCGCCATCCACACCCTTGTAACACATTGGATTTTTGAGCAAATCGCCCGCAAAAGCAGCCACTGATTTCCGCCTTCACGATTGCCGGATAATTTATCAGGCCTGTCAGCGCGTCGTTCACAATCGCTTCTATCGTGCATCTTATCAGCCGCCCAATAAGCGTTAAAAACGAGAGGGAAGAATTTGCCATGGCTCTCTTTGCAGTGATTTGCCACGACAAGCCGAATGCGCTCGATCTGCGCATGAAGAAGCGCGAGGCGCATCTGGCCTATGGCCCCACCACTGGCGCCATGATCGTGCCTCGGCGGCCCGCTGCTGAGCGACGATGGACAGATGATGCAAGGCAGCCTGCTTGTGATCGACGCGCCGGATCTGGAAGCCGCAAAGAAGTTCGCCGCCGGCGATCCTTATGTGAAAGCGGGCCTGTTCGAGCGCGTCAAGATCCGCCCCTGGCGCAAAGTCATCGGGCACCGCGGAGCATTTGAGCTAGGTGATCGAGACAGATGAACTATTGGCTGTTCAAGACCGAGCCTGAGACGTGGAGCTGGGATCAGCAGGTCAAGAAAGGCGCCAAGGGCGAGCCGTGGAACGGCGTGCAGCAACTTCCAGGCCAACGCAATATGAAAAGATGAAGAAGGGCGATCTCGGCTTCTTTTATCATTCGGGCGATGAGCGGCAGATCGTCGGCGTTGTGCGCGTGATCAAGGAGCACGAGAAAGACCCGACCGACGAGACAGGCAGTTCGGCCTCGTGACGGTCGAGGCCGTCGAGCCGATGAAGAAGCCCGTGACGCTCGCCGAGGTCAAAGCCGATCCGCGCTTTGCCGAGATGGTGCTGGTGCAAGAATTCGCGCCTGTCGGTTCAGCCGGTGAGAGCCGGAAGAGTGGAAAGCGATTCGAAAGATGGGCGGGCTTTAGACAAGCCGTTTGATCGAGTTCCAAACACGAAGGCACAAAGAAATCACAAAGGACACGAAGCAAGCGCTCTTCGTGCCCTTCGCGCAATCTTTGTGAGCTTCGTGTTTCGTCTGCACCACCAGGCACACAAAGTTTGCAATTTGGCTCTGCTTTCATTTTCACGGTTGCAAACCAAAGCGCCTCGTGAGATTTTCCGCCTCCCCGAAATCGCCCATGGAGGGCAGTCGTGATGATGTCTCGACTTGTTCGATTGATAACAGCCGTCCCGAATTGACCTGGCGGCGGCGCCCAAGGCGCACCGCTCAAGGTCACTGAGGACTGCGGATCGCCCAGCGCGAAAGCGCGTTGGCGGATCGGGGTTTTTCTGAAATTTGGCTCGGCTTCATGCCCTCGCGGGGCGCGCCCTTTCTTGCGCGCGGATCGCGTAGAGCATGCGGCCCAAGAGAAGGCCGCCGGCGGCGAACAGCCCACGCGGATTAAGATATGAGCATCACTAAGGAGCGCGCCCGCGACATTGTCGGCTTCAAGCGTGCGTTCTTGTTCATTTGCCGCTATTGGGCGCGCTATCCCGTGCTGATGACCGGCGTCTGCACCGCGCTTGCGGTTTCGCTCGGCTGCGAAATCTTCCTGCCGGCGGCAAGCGGACGGCTGGTGGGCGCGGTCGCTTCGCATGCGACGGCGGACGGATTTCACAAAGCCGTCGCGGCGGTCATCTCGCTATGTGTCCTGATGCTCGTCATCGAAGCCAATCGCACGATCATCAACTTGTTATGGATTCGCGTCGCGACCTTGGTGATGCCGCGCATGCTCAGTGATGCCTTTGATCGTGTGCAGCGATTCTCGACTGATTGGCATGCATCGAGCTTTGCCGGCGCGACGGTGCGGCGCATCACGCGCGGCATGTGGGCCTATGATCAGCTCGCCGACATCCTGGTCATGGGGCTCGTGCCATCGGCCATCATGCTTGTCGGGCTCTCGATCATGCTGCTCTGGCACTGGCTCTCGATCGGCCTCGCCTTTGCCGCCGCCGTTACGGCCTATGTAACTGTGAGCGTCATTTTCGTGACGCGCTGGGTCGCGCCGCACAACGATGCCTTCGCCCAGTATGACTCCGATCTCGGCGGTTTTGTCGCCGACTCGGTCACTTGCAACAGCGTCGTTCAGTCCTTTGCCAGCGAAGAACGCGAAAGCAATCGTCTCGGCGGGATGACGCGGATCTGGCAGCAGAAGGCGCGCGGCGCATGGCACAGAGGCACCGCGCTTGGCGCCCTGCTCTCCGTGATCAATGTAGCCATGCTGATCACGCTGATCGGGCTCGGCATCTGGCTGTGGCGGCGCGGCGATCTTTCGGTCGGCGAGATGACGCTCATCATCACCACCTATTTCACCGTGCAGGGCTATCTGCGCCAGGTCGGCCATCAGGTGCGCCAGGCACAGACCGCGGTCAACGACATCGCCGACATGGTGCTCTATTGCGATATGCCGCCCGGCATCACCGTAAAGCCCGGTGCACCCGGCCTTGAAGTGACCAAAGGCGAAATCCGCTTCGACGCCGTGAAATTCCATTACGGCAACCGGCCTGATCCCTTGTTCGTCGATTTGAACGTCACGATCAAGCCGGGCGAGAAGGTGGCGCTGGTGGGCAAGTCCGGCTCGGGCAAATCGACATTCGTGCGGCTGATTCAGCGGCTTTACGATGTGAGCGGCGGACATCTCACGATCGACGGGCAGGACATCTCGCAGGTCACGCTCGATAGCCTCAGGCGCGCGATCGCCCTGGTGCCGCAGGACCCGCTGCTGTTTCACCGTTCGCTCGCGGAAAATATCGGCTACGCCAAGCCCGGCGCCACGCAGGAGGAGATCGAGACCGCGGCACGCCGCGCCCATGCGCATGAGTTCATCTCGCAGCTCGCGCAAGGTTACGACACGCTGGTCGGCGAGCGCGGCGTCAAGCTCTCGGGCGGCGAGCGCCAGCGCATCGCCATTGCCCGGGCGTTTCTGGCCAATGCCCCGATCGTCATCATGGACGAGGCGACCTCGAGCCTCGATTCGGTGACCGAGGCGCTGATCCAGGAATTGCTCCACGAGCTGATGAAGGGCCGTACAACCATCCTGATCGCCCACCGGCTGTCGACCGTGCGCGATGCCGACCGGATCCTCGTATTCAGCAAGGGCAAGATTGTCGAGCAGGGCAGCCACGAGATGCTGATGCACCGGGCCGGCGGCATCTATCGCAGCCTCCACGACACACAGCATCGGCCTGCGGAGGTGGGGCGGCTGGCCGGCGCATAAAATCGGTCGCAGGCGGGGGTGAAAAACCGCCTGCGATCGCTTATGTCTAGGGTCTGTCCCCGCCGGCTGGGTGAGAGGCCAAGAAATGTCTAACAACGAGATGACCCCGGTTCCGCACGGGCATGGCGGCCGGGCGTGGTTCACCTTCCTGGTTGCGGTGCTTGCAATCATCGGCGCGGCGGCCATCATCCCGGCCTTTGCAGCGCTCCTCTGGGGGCTTCTCCATCTTGTGGGCGGGCTCATCGGCGCTGTTTTCGGGCTGTTCATCGGCTTGATCGGCGCCGCGATCGGCATTGTCGCCGCCGTGTTCGCAAGCCTGTTCGCGGCGGGCGCCGTCGTCTTCGTGCTCGGCGCAATCCTTTTGCCGGTGATCGTCGTGGTCGCGCTGTTCGTCGGCATCGGCATTTTGATCGGCCGCGGCCACCAGCACAGCTAATCGCCCATGGAATCGAGCGACGTGCGTCCGGCGCCGCCGGCGGCGGGAACGATGCTCTGCACGCTTGCTGAGCTCGATGAGACCGGAACCCGTGGCTTCACCTTCCGCGATGAGTCAAAGCTGTTCATGATGTTCCTCGTGCGCGCGAGCAACGGCGGCGTTGCCGCTTACGTCAATGCGTGCCCGCATCTCGGCACGCCTCTCAACTTCCTTGAGCACCGCTTCCTGTCGGCCGATCGCACGCGCCTTCAATGCGCCACCCACGGCGCCCAATTCGAGCCTGAAACCGGGCTTTGCATTCACGGTCCATGCCTCGGGGCGCGTCTCAAGCCGGTGCCAATTACGATCGACGGCGACACGGTGCGCGTAGCTGCACCGCACAGTTGATAGCGGCCTCGTTTGCTCCCTAAACTCCCAGCCAGCACCGCGCGAAAGCCGCGGGGGAGGAAATTATGAGCGAGCTGATCCCGGTTCCCGCCGATCTCAAGAAGACCGCCAAGGCGGACAATGCGCGCTATTTGCAGATGTATGAGGAATTGGTCTCGAGCCCCGATCAGTTCTGGGCGCGCGAGGGAAAGCGGATCACGTGGATGCACACGCCCACCCGCATCAAGGATTGCTCGTTCAACGCCGACGATCTGCATATACGCTGGTTCTACGACGGCACGCTCAACGTCGCTGCCAACTGCATCGACCGGCATCTCAACGAGCGCGGGAATCAGATCGCGATCCTGTGGGAGGGCGACGACCCGGCCGATCACCGCGAGATCAGCTATAAGGAGCTGCACAACGAGGTCTGCCGCTTCGCCAATGTCTTGAGGGCCAAGGGCGTCAAGAAAGGCGACCGCATCACCATCTATTTGCCGATGATCCCGGAATGCGCCTTTGCGATGCTGGCTTGCGCGCGCATCGGCGCGATTCATTCGGTCGTCTTTGCCGGCTTCTCGCCGGAAAGCCTTGCCGGGCGCATCCTGGATTGCGGCTCGAAGGTTGTCATCACGTCCGATGAAGGTGTGCGCGGCGGCAAGAAGATCCCGCTCAAGGTCAATACCGACGAGGCGCTGAAGAAGTGCCCCGATGTTTCATCGGTAATCGTCGTCATGCGCACCGGCCATCCGGTCGATATGAAGCCCGGGCGCGATCAGTGGTATGCCGATATTGCCGAGACCGTGGCGGAGGATTGCCCGCCCGTGGAGATGAACGCGGAAGACCCGCTGTTCATCCTCTACACCTCGGGCTCGACCGGCAAGCCCAAGGGCGTGCTGCACACCTCGGGCGGCTACATCACCTATGCCGCGATGACGCATGAATATGTCTTCGATTATCGGCCGGGCGAGATTTATTGGTGCGCGGCCGATGTCGGCTGGGTCACCGGCCACACATACATCGTGTACGGACCATTAGCGAATGGCGCGACCACTTTGATGTTCGAGGGCATGCCGAACTATCCCGATAGCTCGCGCTGGTGGCAGGTCATCGACAAGCACAAGGTGAATATCTTCTACACCGCGCCGACTGGTTTGCGCGCGCTGATGCGTGAAGGCGATGCGCCGGTGAAGAAGACATCGCGCGCCAGCTTGCGCATCCTCGGCAGCGTCGGCGAGCCGATCAATCCGGAAGCCTGGCTGTGGTATTGGCGCGTGGTTGGTGAAGAGCGCTGCCCGATTGTCGATACCTGGTGGCAAACAGAAACCGGCGGCATCCTGATCACGCCGCTGCCCGGCGCGACGGATTTGAAGCCCGGCTCCGCGACGCGGCCTTTCTTTGGCGTGAAGCCTGGCCTTGTCGACAATGACGGCGCTGAGATCAAAGGCGAGGGCAGCGGCAATCTTGTGCTGCTCGATAGCTGGCCGGGGCAAATGCGCACCGTGTTCGGCGATCACCAGCGCTTTATCGACACCTATTTCAAAACCTATCCCGGCAAATATTTCACCGGCGATGGCTGCCGCCGCGATGCCGATGGCTATTACTGGATCACCGGCCGCGTCGATGACGTCTTGAATGTCTCGGGCCACCGCTTGGGCACCGCCGAGATCGAAAGCGCCCTCGTGGCGCACGGGGCTGTCGCCGAAGCCGCGGTTGTCGGCTATCCGCACGACATCAAGGGCCACGGCGTTTATGCCTATGTCACCTTGAAGCTGGGTGTTCAGCCCTCAGAGGATTTGCGCAAAGAGCTGATGGCATGGGTGTCCAAAGAGATCAGCGCGATTGCGCGCCCCGATGTCATTCAATGGGCGCCGGGCCTGCCTAAGACGCGCTCCGGCAAGATCATGCGCCGCATCCTGCGTAAGATCGCCGAGAACGATTTATCGAACCTAGGCGACACCTCGACCTTGGCCGACCCCGCGGTCGTCGACGACCTCGTCAAGAACCGCGCGAAAGCGTGAACGTCAGGCAAACACCCTGAAGACGTTTAGCAGAAGTGACTCTAGATGATTGGCGACCATGTTTGCGCCAATCTTTAGAGAGTTAGGATGACCGCATGCATTTCGTCGATCGAGGCAGGATATAAGTTCCTTTTTCACGTTTGGTCCAATAACCGATATGGCTGCAATCCGATCTAAGAATCCCCTTTCCCTCATTCGCCCAAGGTCGTCGGTCGACTTTGCAGGAACCCAATTCGCGTCAACTCGCCTTGCTTCGGAGTTGAAGTCCGCGAGGTGATTCTCATGAACGTACTTGTGTAAGACATGCATCGCGGCGAGCCACGACATAACAACCGCCGAACGATAGAATTCAAGCTCGTAACACTTGATCGCTTCTTCAACAAATCCACGAGTGTCGTCATCCCGGATCTCTGACAACTGATCGCGGAGATCTATTGCGACCTGGATAGCAGCTGGGCTTATTTTGCTCACGCCCAAGTTGCGTAAGTGCTGACGTCCAGCGTCCGTAAGCTCCCAACCTCTTAGGGTACGGATCGCCTTGCCGCGCGTACGCTCAAGGACGCTTGACGGGTTCCAGTTTTTTGGAAGTCTGAAACCAGCTTCTTCTCCTCGCGCGCCTATCTCGGCAACACTAGCTGGTTCAGTAAGTGTCGCAAGAATAAGCAAGAGTTTGTCGGCCTGTGTCAATTCACGCAAATGCAGCCATTTTTTCAAGTCGTCCTTACTGAGCAAGTTTGACTCCAAGCGAGTGGCGTTCTGTCGCCGAAAGCGCGTAGGTGCTGTCACCGACGAGATTCAACTGATTGTTCTTAGTTAGGGTATCTAAGATCTTGGTCAGATTGCCGCTCATATTCGCTTTGTAATAAGTCGGCGCAGCTTGCATTTCCGCCAGAACTTCTTTCCTCAAGAACTTCTCCTTCTTCAGCACAAACGTCAGGTGAGCCGCTGCGGCAAGTGCCAGTTCTGGCCCGCTCTTAACGCCAAGCTGAGTGGCGATCGTGTTCGTCGTCAGCTGCGAATCAACGTCAAACTGCGCCGCCGCCCCCCCGCCTTTGGCGGCATTTACGGGCCCCAGGCTTTGGGGAAGGACGGAGAGAGAATCTGATATTAGACTAAGTAGACCATCTCGAATGAAGGTAACATCGCCTTCGAACTCTACTTCTAACTCATTATATTTCATATGAAATTTGGCGTGTTCTGACATGTCTTGGCATGCTCCGTGTGTAGGGATGGCTATTTTGAATCGTCATAAGTCTACGCCCGGCAATGGCACCCGACAAGGAACAAACGCAGAAAATTGGAGTTAGTGTGGATCTAGGCGCAATTTGTGTGCCTTCCTGCGACTAGCAGTAATCTGGTCTCGGGCTGTTGCTCATCAAACTGCCTGAGTTTAGATATCTGAGATGAGATATATCATCTTTTGTAATTGCGAATAGACTTCAAGAATCTGTGATAACATACTGTTTTATATATATAATTATGTTATATCGTCGTGGTTGAGTCCGTTCAGACTAAGTATGTTCGTATAGGTCGATGGGCTCATTGGCGCACAAGTTTGGGGACGGAAGCGGCTGGCAAGCCACCTCGATCCGGAATTGCAAGATCGCAGGCTTAGCGTCTGTTGACTTGGGCGGACGAATTTCGGGTGAGTTGTGAAACGCGAACTCAGTCAGCCGCGCTCGCCGCGACGGGCGTAGCGGCCATCTTCACCTGCGCTTTGGCGCCGATGGTTTCCTTAAGGAAAAGCGCGGCAAAGCAAGCCGTGAGGAGGCAGGCGATCTCGATCATGAAGGGCGCTGCAAGGCTCGTCTTGTCGGCGACAAAGCCGCCAATCGCCGGCGCACCGAAGCTGCCGACCAGCTCGCCGACCCCCGGGATGAAGCCGACCGCCGTGCCGACGCTGCGGATCGGCAGGGATTCGCTCGGGATCGCCATGATCACGAGCGGCGCCGCGCCGGCCATGATGGCCGCTGTCATCAGCAGCAGGATCAAGCCGATCAGCGGCCCGTGAAAGAACAAAGTCGCCAGCGGCCCGATCAGCCCGAACAGGAAGCAGGCGACAATAACCGGCTTGCGGCCGATACGATCGGAGAGCGCCGGGACAAGACACAGAACCGGCAGCATCATGAAGCCGACCGCGCTCAAAACCCAGCTCAGCTGGGTCGGCGTGATGTGGCGCACATTGACGTAATAGAGCGGCAAGAAGATGCCATCGAGCGCAAAGGCGGCCATCACGCAACAGCAGATGAGCGCGCTCAGCCAAACATTCCGTGTCCGGATGATTTGCCCGATCGACAGGAGCGGCTGATCGGCCTGACCGTTGGGGGAGGCGCCTGGTGCTGTTTGCACAGGAACCGGGGCGGCATGCGCCGGCTTCTCGCGCACGAATTTCCATAAGATGAAAGCCGCGATCAGCCCGGGGATACCGGCGATATAGAAGGCATCACGCCAGCTAAAGGCTTGTGCCAGCGCGATGAGAGCGATCGGTGCGAGCATGCCCGCGATCAACGGGTTGAAGGCGAGCATGATGCCGCCATTGAGCCCGCGCCGCTTTGGCGAAGACGACTCGGCGAGCAGCGCAACCGTGAGCGGCGGCACCGGGCCCTCCGCGAGGCCCATGAACAGGCGCGCGCCGATGAGCATCATGAACGAGGTCGCAAGGCCGGAAACGAAAGAGCACAACGAGAAGATGATGACCGCCGCAATGAGCAGCGGCTTGCGCCGCCCCATCGTGTCGGAGAGGCGCCCCGAAACGATATTGGAGAGCGACCAGCTGGCCGCGAGCGCCGAGCCGACCAGCCCGACCTGGGTGTTGGAAAGGTGCAGATCCTTCACGATGAACGGCATCAATATGTTCACTGCGCCGCGGTCGAAGAACACGATGCCGAACGTCGTGCCCAGCATCAGCAGCAAGGCGTTCTCATAGGTGAACAGGCGGAATTTGTTCATTGGCCCCTCGGTTGGGGCCATTGGGGAGGGAAATCGTCGCCTTTGTCCATCCTCCCGGCCGAGACAACTCGGTTGATGCGCCTGGCTCTAAGCCGATCCTCACTCGTGAGCGAGCGAGCACCAGGGCGTTTTGCGCCCGCCGCCATAGGCCATGGCGAGATTCTGCTTGAGCATAAGCTCACTCACATCGCGCCCATCGGCAAGCAGGATGCGGGCGTCGACCCGGCCACCATATTTATCGTTGCGGATGTCCGTGAGCTGAACATCGCGATCGCCGATCAACGACTCTAGATAAGCCTTGGCGTCATCGGCCTTGCCGCGCTCGAAATCGCAATGCGCGTGGCTGCCGATCTCCGGGGCATCAATGCCGGCAAGGCGCACAGAGGTCGTAATGGTCTGGCCGACCCAGATACGCGCCTCGACCCGGGCGGTATCGCCATCGATCACCCTGACGACATGGGCACGCACCGGCCCCTCAAGCTCGGCGCCGTGGGCCGCACTCAAGAAAAACGGCGCCAGCAGAATCGCCAGGCCGAGCGCCGCTAAAGCAATATGTTTGAGGAGCGATCCCACCGCCGGCCCAGAGACAACCATTCCGTGTATCTCTTCGAATAATACGCGCAAAGAGAGCGCAAGGGCAAGCACCGCAACCAGCGGTGAGCATCGCAGTCTTCAGTTAGCGGCAGGTTTGCGGGGAGCCGGGACGGCTTAGAAATCGCTGGCGATGCCGTCTTTTTCCCATTCGCCGTGGCGGGTGGGTTCTGGCCCTCTCGGGCCACCAATCTCGGGCGGCAGCTGCTGAGGCTTCTCCGCGCGGCGCCGGGCCTCAGCTTCCGCGAGGGCGCGCTTGGCAGCTTCGGCGATTCGCCGCTTGCGTGCCTCTTCCTCGCTTTCCTGAGCAGTCATGCCGCCTATATGCGAAGCCTCGGGTGCGCTAGCAAGAGCCAATGGCAAGAACCGAACAACCGATCCTCTCTCAAGATGCGCGCGGGGTGGCGCTCGCCATTCTTGCACGCGTTCTGGACCGGCGCCGGCCCCTGGAAGATGTGCTCGCCGAGCGTCAGGTCACCGCCGCGCTCGATTTGGTGGATGAGCGTGATCGCCGCTATGCGATGGGTCTGGTGCGCACCACGCTCAGGCATCTCGGCCAGATCGACGATGTCTTGGCCCACCTGATCGCCAAACCGCTGCCGGAACGCGCGGGGGCAACCGCGCACATTTTGCGTTTGGCCATTGCCGATCTTCTATTCCTCAAGACCGAGAGCTATGCAGCGGTGAACTCGGCAGTCGAGCTGGCGGCGCGCGATGCCAAGGCGCGGCACTTTCGCGGGCTTGTGAACGCTGTGCTCAGACGCGCCGGCCGTGAGGGCGACGCACTGCTCGCAAACCAAAACGTCGAGAATGTGCTGTTTCCCGAATGGCTCACGGGCGGCTGGCGCCGCGCTTACGGCGACGAGACGGCAGCGGCAATCATCAAGGCGCACTTGGCCGAGCCGCCGCTCGATATCACGCTCAGGCCCGGCCTTGAGGCCGCCGAATGGGCGGGAAAGCTCGAAGCGCAGATTCTTCCGACCGGCAGCCTGCGCCGTGCCCGGGCCGGGCAGGTGACGGAGCTCAGCGGCTTCGCGGAAGGTGCCTGGTGGGTGCAGGACGCTGCGGCGGCGTTGCCAGCGCGGCTTTTCGGCAATGTCAGTGGACGGACGATCATCGATCTTTGCGCCGCACCGGGCGGCAAGACCGCGTGGCTCGCGGCTTGCGGCGCGCGCGTGATCGCCGTTGAGAGCAACCGCACACGGGCGGAACGGCTCGCCGCCAATCTTCAGCGGCTCAAGCTCGAAGCCGAGATCGTCATCGCCGATGCCCGCGATTACACGCCTGAAGCGCCGGCGGATGGCGTCCTCCTCGATGCTCCCTGTTCCTCGACCGGGACGATCCGCCGCCACCCGGATCTGCCCTGGATCAAGGAGGCCGACGACATCCGTGCGCTGACGATGCTGCAGTCGGAGCTCATTATCGCGGGCTTTGCCATGCTCAAGCCGGGCGGCACTCTGGTCTATTCGGTCTGCTCACTGGAGCCCGAAGAAGGCGAGGAGGTGACCCTGCGCTTTTTAGGGTCCGAGCCAGGCGCACGGCGTGTGCCCATCGATCCCGCGGAGATTCCCAGCACCGAGCCCTTCATCACCAACAAGGGCGACATTCGCACCCTGCCGTGCCAATGGAGCGACTATGGCGGGCTCGATGGCTTCTATGCAGCGCGCATTGTGAGAAACGGCGCGCCGGACCAATAATCTGCTTGGCGCCGGGCCACGCGCGCGGCATGAGTAACCGATGAAAAGGATGGCCCGCGGCGCATGACGCGTAAGATCAAGATCGCCCCTTCGATATTGTCGGCAGACTTTGCCGCGCTCGGCGAAGACGTGCGCGCCGTCACCGAAGCCGGCGCCGACTACATCCATATCGACGTGATGGACGGGCATTTCGTGCCCAATCTGACCATCGGCCCGGCGGTCGTCGCCGCCATCCGCCAGCACTCGAAATTGCCCTTCGATGTGCATCTGATGATCTCGCCGGTCGATCCCTTCATCGAGCGTTTCGTGAAGGCGGGCGCCGATATCATCACGGTGCACCCCGAGGCCGGCCCGCACCTTCACCGCACGCTTCAGCTCATCAAGAGGGCCGGCAAGCGCGCGGGCGTTGCGCTCAACCCGGCAAGCCCCATCGCGCACATCGAGGAAGTGATCGCGGATGTCGATCTCATCCTGGTGATGAGCGTTAATCCCGGCTTCGGCGGGCAGGAATTCATCTCATCGCAGCTCAAGAAGATCGAAACGCTGCGCAAGCTGCTCGATTCACGCGGGCTGAAGGCTGAGCTCGAAGTCGATGGCGGGATCAATACGGAGACGGCCCGGCTGGTCGCCGCCGCGGGCGCCGATGTGCTCGTTGCCGGCACGGCGACATTCACGGGCGGGCCTTCGGCCTATGCCGCGAACATCCGCGCCCTCAGGGGTGAGCCATGACGCATGTGAAGATCACGCGCGCCTTTGTTTCGGTCTTCGATAAGACCGGCATTGAGGAGCTTGGCGGCGTGCTCACGCGGCATGGCGTCGAGCTCGTCTCGACGGGCGGCACGGCCAAGGCACTGCGCGCGGCCGGCCTCACTGTGCGCGATGTGAGCGAGCTGACCGGCTTTCCCGAGATGATGGATGGCCGCGTGAAGACGCTGCACCCCAAAGTGCATGGCGGCTTTCTGGCGCTGCGCGACAATCCCGAGCATCTCTTGTCGATGAAGGATCACGGCATTCCGCCGATCGATTTGCTCGTGTCCAATCTCTATCCGTTCGAAGCAACGGTGGCGCGCGGCGCTGGGTGGATCGAGACGATCGAAAACATCGACATCGGCGGGCCGGCGATGATCCGAGGCGCGGCCAAGAATCACGGCTTCGTCGCCGTAATCACCGACCCGGCGGATTATCCGGCGTTGATTGAATCCCTCGACAAGAATGGCGGCTCGACGACGCTCATCGAACGCAAAGCCTGGGCCGCAAAAGCCTATGCCTTCACCGCCGCCTACGATGCCGCCATCGCGACATGGTTCGCCTCATCGCTTGGCGATGACATGCCGGAGCGGCGCATTTTTTCCGGCAAGCTGAAACAGAAGCTGCGCTATGGCGAAAACCCGCACCAAAAAGGCGGGTTCTATCTCGGCGGCGAAGCGCGCCCCGGCATCGCGACGGCGCGCCAAGTACAGGGCAAAGAGCTGTCCTATCTCAATCTCTATGATGCCAATGCCGCCTATGAGCTGGTCGCCGAGTTCGCACCGGAAGAGGGCGCGGCCGTTGCCATTATCAAGCACGCCAACCCCTGCGGCATGGCGCTGGGCCCGAGCGTTGAGGAGGCTTATCGGCTTGCCTTGCGCTGCGATCCCGGTGAGTGCCTTCGGCGGTATCATCGCGCTCAATAAGGTGATCGATGAGGCTGCTGCACGCGCCATCACCGAGATCTTGACCGATGTCATCATCGCGCCCGATGCGAGCGCCGAAGCGATCGAGATCTTCTCGAAGCGGAAAAATCTACGCCTGCTACTGGCAGGCGCCGTGCCTGACCCGCGAGCGCGCGGGCTCGATGTACGCACCGTCGCCGGCGGTTATCTGGTGATGGACCGCGATTCCCAGCTCGTCACCGCAAAGGACTTGAAGGTGGTCACCAAGCGCGCGCCGACCGAAGCGCAAGTGCGCGATTTGCTGTTCGCCTGGCGCGTCGCCAAGCACACCAAGTCCAATGCGATGGTCTTCGCTAAAGACGGCGCGACTGTCGGCATCGGCGCCGGGCAAATGAGCCGGGTCGATTCAACTCGCCTCGGTGCGATGAAATCCGCCGAGGCCACCAAAGCCGCCGGGCTTTCGGTGCCGCTGATCAAAGACTCGGTGGTTGCGTCCGATGCCTATTATCCGTTTGCGGATGGATTGCTGGCAGCGACGGAGGCGGGCGCTGTCGCTGTGATCCAGCCCGGCGGCTCGATAGGCGACGATAAAGTGATCAAAGCCGCCGATGAAGCCGGCATCGCCATGGTATTCACTGGCGAGCGCCACTTCCGCCATTAAAAAGACCGAGCAGCCTTTTCTCGTCAGCGGCGCGCGGTGGCGGCCGCGAGATCGCGCATATGACCTACTGCGAGCGCAAGCCGCGCCGCCGTTAGGCCGCCGGCCGCTTCAAGCTCGTCGAATGCGAGGTTCACGTGTTTCACCGCAGCGTCATTGGCCTTGAGCCACGCGCTCGCATCATGGGCGCCGCCTGAGAGCGCCGCGCCAGCAAGCACGCGCTGCTGATCGCTCAGGTCCTCGGTGATGCGCCGGATCGCCAGGCGCTCCCAATGATCCTGCGAGGTCAGGCGCACCGCCGCGGCAAGCAGGCGCTCAAAACCGATGCTCTCGCCGATCTGTGCATGCGCGCGCGCCGCCGCTTCAATCGGCACGCCATGCTCGATCGAGAGGTCCGTGATGTCACCCGCCGCGAGCAGCGGCTCCAGAAGGCTCATCGCGCGGGCCGTCTTCTCGGGCACCTGCTCGTCCAGATAATGCTGCTCGGCCCGCTCGATCGACGCTTTGACATAAGGCGAGGACAGCTCGGTGAGCTTTTGCGCGAGCATGGACACCGGCTCGCGATAACGCGTGATCATCGAGGCGATGCTCTCGTCCTTGAGCTCACGGCGCGCCAGGAACCAGATTGTCTGGCGGCGCAGGAATCCGCGCAGCGCGACATGCATCTCGGTCTGCACATGAACCGCAATACGGTTATCGAGCGCGTTGATATCGCCATGCCGTGAAGCAATATCGTATATGGCGCACATGGCCGCGTACACGCGTGCAACCGCCACCGTGTCGGCGCCACCAAGCTCACGCATCCGGTTCACGTAAGTGAGCCCGCCGATATTGGTCATCTCATTAGACAGAGCCGTTGCGATGATTTCGCGCTTCAAGCGATGGGCGCGCAGCTGTGTCGGATATTCCTTCGCAAGCACCGGCGGAAAATAACCGATGAGATCACCTTGTAGCGCCGCCTCGTCCGGCACACCGGATTCAAGCACCTCCTCATAGGTTTTGATCTTGCAATAGGCGAGCAAGACTGCGATCTCGGGCCGCGTGAGCCCAATACCGGCAACTTTGCGCTCGGCAATCTCATCTTCGGCCGGCAGGCGCTCGACATCGCGCTTGAGCCGCCCTTCGCGCTCCAGCACACGAATGAACCGCGCATGCGCATCGACATCCAGCTTCGAGGTGGCCTCGGCGAGCGTGAGCGCAAGCGTCTGGCTGTAGTTGTCCTGGAGCACATGCGCAGCGACATCATCCGTCATCGCCTTGAGCAGATGATTGCGCGCATCCTCTTTCAGCGCACCCTGCGCAACCGCCGAATCCAACAGGATCTTGATATTGACCTCGTGATCCGAGCAATCGACACCAGCGGAGTTGTCGATGGCATCGGTGTTGATCCGGCCGCCCTGGAGCGCATAGGCAACGCGCCCGAGTTGCGTGCAGCCAAGATTGGCGCCTTCACCAATCACTTTGGCGCGCACAGCCTCGCCATCGACGCGCACAGTATCATTGGCCGAATCGCCGACATCGGAGTTGCGCTCGGCGCTTGCTTTCACATAAGTGCCGATCCCGCCGAACCACAAGAGATCGATCTTGGCGCAAAGAATCGCGCGAATCAGATCTGCGGGCGCCATCGCCGCAGCGCTGACATCGAGCGCGGTGCGCATCTCGTCTGTCAGCGGGATCGACTTGAGCTTGCGGCTGAAGACGCCGCCGCCTTTGGAGATGAGCGTCTTGTCGTAATCCTGCCAGCTCGACCGCGGCAGAGCGAACATACGCTTGCGCTCTTCATAGCTCGCCTTCGGATCGGGCGTTGGATCGATGAAGATATCGCGGTGGTCGAACGCGGCGATGAGCCTGATGTGCCGCGACAGCAACATGCCGTTGCCGAACACATCGCCCGACATGTCGCCTACACCGATAACCTTGAAAGGCTCATGTCTGAATATCGGTGCCAAGCTCGCGGAAATGCCGCTTGACCGCTTCCCAGGCGCCGCGCGCGGTGATGCCCATCGCCTTGTGGTCATAGCCATTCGAGCCGCCGGACGCGAACGCATCGCCAAGCCAGAAGCCGTGACGCTTGGCGATGCCGTTGGCCATATCGGAGAAGGTCGCCGTGCCTTTGTCGGCGGCGACGACAAGATAAGGATCAACATCGTCAAGGCAGACCGTTTCCGCCGGACGGATCGGCGGCGCGGTATGATCCCCGGTCGAAAGATTATCGGTGAGCTCAAGAGCGCTTCGATGAAGAGCGTGTAGCACCCGACGCCCTCGGCCGGCGATCTGCTCGCGCGTCATATCGCCGCGTGAGACGCTTGGGCACGAAGCCGCCTTTGGCGCCGACCGGCACGATCACCGCGTTCTTGACGAATTGCGCCTTCACCAGACCCGAGACTTCGGTGCGGAAATCCTCGCGCCGGTCCGACCATCGGATGCCGCCGCGCGCAACGCGGCAAACCGCAAATGCACGCCCTCAAAGCGCGGCGAATAGACAAAGATCTCGACAAGCGGCATCGGCTCGGGCAGGCCTACGACGCGCTTCGAATCGAGCTTGAACGCGATCGTGGCGCGCAAGGCTCCCCATCTTCCGTCTGCTGATAATAATTCGTGCGCAGGATCGCAGTGACGAGATTGAGGAAGCGCCGCAGAATGCGGTCCTGATCGAGGCTTTGCACGGCTTCGAGCGCGTTCAGAAGTTCGCGCTGAATGCGCTTTGCATCCTCGGCGCGCTGCTCAGTCGCCGCCGGCCCGGCCGGGCTCCAGCCGCGCCTCGAAAAGATTCCGAGAAGAAGCCGCGCGATGCTGGCGTTCGCCGCCAGCGTGCCTTCCATATAGGCCTGGCTGAGGCTCGTGCCGGTCTGGATCAGATAGCGCGCGAGCGCAGCGCAGGATCGCTACTTCGCGCCAGGTCATGTCGGCTTCGATGATCAGCCGGTTGAAGCCGTCATCGCTCGGCATCGCCATGCCAGATCGCCGGAAACGCCTATTCGATCGCGGCCCGATCGCTTCGAGATCGATCGCAGCTCGCCGCTTGCGGATGGCTGAGCGCAGAGATCGTGCAGATGCACGGTCGCCGGCATCGCCCGGCAGCATCGGCGGGTTCACCGGGTAAGAGAACTCGCTTGATGACCGAGAGGCCCAGATGCTCGAGAATCGGCAGCGATTTGGACAGCGTGATCGGCTCGGTCTGGCGATAGAGCTTGATCGCGCAGGCATTCTCGGCATCGCCGTGGCGGCGATAGGCCATGATGCCAATGTCGGGAAAGCGCCAAGCTGCTCGATCTGGGCGATGTCGGCGAGGCTTCCTCGCGGATTGAACTGCTCACGATAGGCAGCGTTAAACGCATCGCCGAAACACGGCGCAGCGCGACATGGGCAGCGTCCTCGCCGCGCGTTTCCACCAGCGCCTCATGCAACCCGTCGCGCCACGAGCGCGCGGCAGCCGCGATGCGCGCCTCGACGTCCTCGACCATTATGCCGGGGCGCGGCCCCATATTGCGGCCGATGATGAAATGGACGCGCACCAGGACACTATCGCCGAGCTGCGGATAGAACGCCGAGACGCGGCCATGAACGGCTCTTTCAAGATGTCGCCGATGCGTTCGCGCAACTCGGAACTGTAATGGTCGCGTGGTACGAAACGAGCGCCGAGACGAAGCGATCGAACTTGTCCCAGCGCACGAACAGGCGCGTGCGCGGCCGCTCGGACTGAGGCGCATGATGCCGGTGGCGATCTCGAACAGATTGTCCGCCTCGGTCTGAAACAGCTCGTCGCGCGGATAAGTCTCCAGAATGTTGACTGAGCGTCGATTGTGTTGTAGCTCGTCGGCGAGAAATTGGCACGCGCCAGCGCCAGGCGCACTTTGCGCCTCAGGATCGGGATATCGTGCGGCAGGCTGTTATAGGCAGCCGAGGTGAAGAGCCCGAGAAACCGCCGCTCGCCGATCACCTTGCCCGCCGGGGCCATAGCGCTTGACGCCGATATAATCCATGTAGACGCGGCGCTGCACGCTCGAGCGGAAATTGGCTTTGGTGATGATGAGGGCGCGGGGCCAGCAAGAAACGCTGCAACCGCAGGCGTGATAGCCTCACTTGCGCCCATCGCGGCGCAGAATGCGCACTGAAGCATCGCGCAACACGCCAAGGCCCGGACTTGTCCTGGGCTCCAACATCGATTCGCCGCGGGCCATCGATGCGCCGTGTAGTCGCGCACACCCATAAAGATGAAATGATTGTCTTTGAGCCATTGAGGAAAGCGACGGCTTCCTGGGTCTCTTCGTTGTCCTTGGCAGAGTTTGCCGCCGCCTCGAGCTCGCCGGTCGATTCATCAAGCGCGGCGAGCATCGGCCTCCAATCGGCGACCACCACCGCGACATCGCTGAACACCTTGCGCAAGCGGCTTCAACGAACTCGGCATCCGAAGGGTCGATCTCGCGCTCGAAAGCAACCTGGATCATGGATTCGCGCACGACCCCGGGAACTTTCTCCGCCAGCTCGCTCATCTCCTGGCGCGTTGCGACCAGCCGCGTGCGGCGGCCCGCGCCATCGCGCTCGACCGCCACGATCGGATGGCCGACCCAGCCCAGCGCCAGATCGAAGGCGCTCAGCTCGGCAAGTATGGAGGCGACGAGGAAGGGGCGGTCGTCCGTGATGATCTCAAGCACGCTGAAGGCGCGCGGCCCATTGGAATTCGATCCTAACGCGCAGCTTGGTTTGGCCGCTCTTGCGTTCGGCGCCATAATCCCAGAACGCCTCGCTCAAGCCCTCGAGTGCGTCCGGCGAGAGCTCGACCTGATCAGCTTCCTGCTCATGCTCGAGGAATGAGGCGCGAAAGCGGGCATAGTCCTCGTCTGCCGGAATTTTGGGCGCAACGCGCGCAATGCGCTGATCCATGGATGGGTCCTCCAGTGCCTCTTTGGCGGGCTTCGGCTCGGGCTCGGGCGGATGCTCGGCTCTTGTCATGGACTTGGCTGCCCGGGCAAGTAAACGCACCCTCACGCAGCTTTGACCCTAGCTGGGTTCCATGAATGAAAAAGCAATAGCCGCGGGCTATGTTGCGGGCCAAGGGGTTAACCGGCGGCGGGATAGCGGTAATGGCCCGTGACCGGAAAATCGAACAACATGTCCTCGAGCTGCGGACCGGCGCCGATATTGTGCACCATCAGGGGCCTTGTTCCCTCGTCATTGAGCTCATCGGAAACAATGCCGATATGCGGCAGCGATCCGCCGACCACCCAGGTCACGAGATCCCCCGGCCGGTAATCGAAGGCGTTCCGGACAAATACGTAGCGTCTCGCCATGGCGGGTGAAGAAGGCCACAAGATTGGGCACACGCCTATGGTCGATATTGGTGTCGGGGTGCGAAAGCCCCCAATCCTTCGGATAGGCCGAGAAATGCGCCGTCATGTCTTCATGCACCAGCACCTGAAGATCGACGCCAAGCGCGCGATAAGCTCTGACGATGACATCAGAGCAGACGCCGCGATCACGCGGCACGTCTCCGCCGGGATAAGCGATATTGCGATAGGAGCCGTCATAGACGACATGCTCGCTTGTCTGCTCGATTGCGATTTCGCCAAGCGCTCGCTGAAACCGGCTCGCAGCTTTCCATTCGGCGCTGGCGCCGGTGAGGCAGCCAGCGCGATGAGCGCGCAGGCAAGGATCGACGAAAGACTGAACTTCATTCCGCCATCCGCTCTCATCCTTCGACAGGCTCGCATGCGGCGGAAGTTGGCGGAACTGCGACTCCGGCACCAGTCGCCCGGCGCTCATGCGCGCGTTCCCATGCAAGCAAAGCGCGCTTGCGCGAAAGGCCCCAATGATAGCCGCCAAGCGCGCCGTCCGAACGCAACACGCGGTGGCAAGGAATGATCAGCGAAACCGGATTGCGCCCGACCGCGGACGCCACGGCGCGTGTCGCGCGCGCGGTGCAAACCTGTTCGGCAATCGCTGTGTAGCTCGTCGTGTGGCCAACGGGCAGCTTCAACAGCGCCTCCCACACGCGCACCTGAAAATTCGTTCCGGTAACGCATAAGCTTGATCGGCGTTGGCGTTGTTTCGCGCGGGCCGAATAGCGCATGAGCCATGGATTGCGCTGTGGTATCGTCTTCATGAAAACGCGCCGCGGGAAACCGCGCCTTCATATCGGCTGAGCGCCGCATCGCGGCCCCACAGATCTTCGCTTTCACCGCATTGTCGGCCTGGCAGCGGCGTCCTCCGGCGCATCCGCATCGGCAAAGGCAAGCCCGACAATCCCGCGCGGCGAGGACAACACAAAGCAGAAGGCCGAACGGCGTGGACGCAAATCCATAAGTGAGCGCAAGCCCCATGCCTTGCGCCTTGAACTCGCCCGGCGTCATGGCTTCAAAGCTGACGAAAAGTCATGCAGCCGCCCCGGCCCCGATAGCCCTGCCGCATAAGCGGCGTCAAGCACCGGCTCATCCTCATCCAGCGCAGACTTTCGCCGACCTCGAGCGTTGAGATAGGCCAAAAAAGCGCTTGGGGCTGATGCCGACATGGCCGGTGAAAACGCGCTGGAAATGCGCCGGGCTATGAGGCCTCCGCGGCGGCCTCCTCCAAGCTGGGCAGGCGCGCGCGATTGACGGTTAAGAACCTGATCGCCGCTGCGACCCGCGCCATGCTATCCGGCGTGCGCACGCCGCCTTGCGGCGATGTCTGGCTGACTTGGCTGAGCATCTTTCGAGCCCTTCATTGGCCTATGCGCCAACAGATAGGCGGCATGGGCAATCGCCGCGACCCAATTCTTGCTCATGCGCTGAAGAGATCTCGGATCAAGCCCGAGGATGACGGTAATACGGGCAGGCCCTCAGCTAGCGGCGCGCACCTTGATCTCGATGTCGCCGACCAGAGCCGCCGTTTGCTTCGCCATGGTGCGGTTGAGCTGGCGTAATGTCTCCATCGCATCGAGCAGTCCCTGCTGGTCGATCGCGCGTTTGCCGGCGGCCGCGCTGGCGCGGCTCCACGCCTCCTCATATTCGGTAATCTGCCCGGCCAGCATGTCGTAATAGCGCCGCAGCTCGCGCGCATCGCCCTGCTCGAGCGCCCAGAAATAGTCTCTGGATTGGCGGAACGCCGAAAGCGAGCGGCTTGCCGGCGGGATCGCCACCGCCTCGAGTGTCTGCTTGGAGATGCTGCGCCAACGATCATACTCAAGACCTTTGACGAAGGACTTGGTCATCAGATTGGCCCGCCCGACATAGCGCCAATAAAGATCGAGCTGATGCGCCCGCGCGAGCGCCGACGTGCCGCGATCCTTCATATCGGCGACGAGGTTTTTCTCGATCAGATCGCAATGCTTAAGGCGCAGGCTTTTGTCATTGGTCGCATGAGCGAGCCGGCGCGCGGCCACGAGCCATTCCGGCATAACGCGGCGCGGCGCGAAGCTGCCCCTGCGGCGCACCAGCCAGAGCCCACCCAAGAGCCCGACAAACGCGATAACGGCCGCTGCAATGACCGGCACCAGTGGCAGCGGCTTGCCGATTGGCTTTTCTTGCGGATCGGGCCACAGCGGACCCTCAAACGCCGCGCCGTGCGCCGCCGCGGCAGAAGAAGGCTGAGCCGTTGCCGCGCTCACCGATGAATGGGCCGCCGGCTTGGCGCGGACGCCTGAAGAAATCAGCGTCTCGGCCCTGTGCTCGGCATTAACGAGCGCATGACGCAACCGGGCCGGCACCATCTCCGGCGCCTGCCACCACAAAATGCCAAACGCGGCTACAACTGTCGTAAGCAAGATAACGGCGCGCATGGACCACCCCATTCCCCACGGGCACAAGGGGCAGTATGGCGGTCCTTTAGGCCGCAGCCAAGAGCGCGTTAACCATTTCTCGGGGCCAAACGCTTGGCCAAAGCGCTCTTGAGCGCCTGCGCCATCGTCTCCCGCTGGACCGGGCCGAGGAACGCCCCAAGAACAACGCCAACGCCCCGGCTGGCAAGCGTCACCTTGACCTCATGCTCACCCGGGTTCTCAACGACGACCCGCGCCCAGGCTGGCTCGAGCGCCCAGCTCTGCCGCTTGCCGTCCGGCCACACGCGCTCGACCGTCAAGGTATCGCGGGTAAGGCGGATGCGTTCGAACAGGCGGGCATGGCGATAACTGGCTTTGAAAGCGAACCACACAATGCCGACATCGAGCGCCATGAAGGCGGTGAGCGGCCAGGCGCCGACCAGACAGAACATGATGCTGCGGATCACGCCCTGCGCGAGGATCAAGATCATCAGTGTACGGAAGGCGCCGGGTTTGAGCGAGCGGTGCGGCACGATCATCGTCTCGTAGAGCACATCACTGTGCGCTTGGGGCACCGCGCCCTCAATGACCCAGGGTGACGCTTGTGTGCCTTGCAGCTCTACCCTAGTCATGGACGGCCCAACCGAGCTTTCGTCACTCATGCCCAAACTCTTAACACGTGCCGAGATCGAGCAGATATTCACCCGTTTTTCGGCGGCATCGCCCCATCCTAAGGGCGAGCTCCAATACCGCAATCCCTTCACTTTGCTGGTTGCCGTCGTGCTTTCGGCCCAGGCAACCGACAAAGGCGTCAATAAGGCGACGCCTGCCTTGTTCGACCTCGCCGATACGCCCCAGAAGATGGCAGCGCTCGGCGAAGCCAAGATCACCTCGCTCATCAAGACGATAGGGCTTTACCGCAGCAAGGCCAAGAACGTCGCAGCCCTATCGGAGCGCCTTGTCGACGAGTTCGATGGCAAGGTGCCGCGTGACCGCGAGACGCTTGAAACCCTGCCCGGCGTCGGACGCAAAACCGCCAATGTCGTCCTCAACATCGCTTTCGGCGAGCACACGATTGCGGTCGATACGCATGTCTTTCGCGTCGCCAACCGCACCGGCCTCGCCGCCGGCAAAACCCCGCTCGAAATCGAGCGCCAGCTCATGAAGCGCGTGCCGGACAAATATCTCGCCCATGCGCATCACTGGCTGATCCTGCATGGGCGTTATATATGCCTCGCGCGCAAACCGCTGTGCCCAAGCTGCTTGATCGCCGACATTTGCAAGTTCAAGGACAAGACCAAGCTGCCCGGCGAGGCAGCTAGCTCAAAGGCCTCCCGGAAGCCTCAAGCATCTGGTACGCGAGACAAGTCTGCGGCGTATCGCCGACGGTCGAAGGCACGTTCGACCCGTCCTGCGGTAAAGCCTCAAGGTAGGTGACGCGGCGCACACCTTGCGAATTGTCGTAAAGATAGAACAGCATAACACAGGCGCTGGCGGCATATTGCCAAACCTCACCATCCTTCTCTTTGTGAATGAGCCCGGGCTCGCCTAGGAGCGCAATAAGATCGCTGCCGGCCTTGCCGATCAGGCTCTCCGGTGTCGGCGCATTAACAGCGGAGAGCTGTTTCGCGGTGACGGGAGCATCAGCGCTCGCAGAGTTGGAGGAGCCGGCGGAGCTTGGCCCCGCATCCGGCGAGGCCATTAAAACCGGAATATTATCGCCGGCGCACGCCGCCAGAGCCAGCATCGAGAGCAGCGCGAGCACCGGCCGGAACATCCGCGCCTTGCGGCATCGCACGCCGCCAGGATTCGACGAGATGGACGAATAAGGCGGTGCCGAATAGCGGTGAGACAAAATTCACTCCCGGAACCAGCAGCAGGACCGCGATCAGACATCCTGCAAGAAATATCGAGACCCCGTGCTGCCGGCGCAAGCTTCGCCGCCCTTCTGGCGCGAGCCGCCGCGCGGCGACCAAAAGATAATACTCCCGCCCGATTAAGCTGCCATTAAGTACGAAGTAGAGCGCCAGATTGAGCCCCGGTAGAAAGATATAGAGCGGCAGCGCGATGAGGTTCAGGAGCACCGCAAACGTGGCTAGGCCGAGCACTGCCTTGAGGTTTTCGCCCAGCGGCACATGACGTGGCGGCCCGGCATCCGGGTAATGGCGCTTGTCGACCTCACTCGCGATCTCATCGAGAAAAAGGCCGATCACGATCATCGCAACCGGCCCCATGAGCAAGATCGCGGCGAGCATGGCGCCCGCCGTCACGAGGATCGACAGCACCTCGTTGAGCCACAGCCACGGCATTGAAGGGAGGAAATGCGCCAGCCAGATCAGGAGCCACGAAAGCCCGGCGAGCAGCACCACGGTGACAAGAAACGCTTTGAGGAGTGTCCCAAGGAACGGCTTGGACAGACACTGCTCCGCCGCTTTGAGCGCCGCGCCGATCATCGCGGCTTTGCATCCACCAATACGGCGAGATAGAGCGCAGGTTCCGCGCCCTTGTTAATCCAGGCGTGATTGGTGCCGCGCTGCACGACCACATCGCCGGGCTTCAGATCGACCTCATCGGCATCGAGCAGCAAGGTCGAATTGCCTTTAAGGCAGACAATGTAATCAACGCTGTTGGTTCTGTGCATGCCAGGATGACGTGATTTGTCGGTGCGCGCATGCGCCGCGCCGACGGCCGCAAAGCTTGCGGCATAGGCCTCTTCGGAAGCCGCACCGCTTTCCGGCATGACCCAAAACCAGCGCACTTTGATGCAGCCAGGATCGGGCGCGAGCTTGACGGGACCGCGCAAGCGATCCTGCGCATCGGTGAAGTCCGCCGGCAAACTCATTGTCTGCCAGATCTCAGCAAGCCCCGCGGCCGGGCTAGCCATCGTGTTCGCCGCCGGCCCATGAAACAGCGCAACGGCCTCACCCGCCTCATTGTGGCCGGTGATCGTCCGCTTCAAATGCTTAAACGGCGTCTGCGGCACCTGGATTGGCGCTGGGTCGAATGTTTCGCCCCGCCCAACGCCGGGCGCCGCATCCATCATGATCGAGAACAAGAGCGCCGGCTCGTCGTGAAGATTGGTCCAGGCGTGATTGGTGCCGCGCTGGACGATGACATCGCCCGGATTCATGTCGATCTCGCTTTGGTCGAGCAGCATGCGCATGCGGCCCTTGATGAGCACGACATAATCAAGCGTATTGGTGCGATGCATGGCGGGGTGACGCTTAGTGTCGTCCATGATGATCGCCGGATCGCCGGAGCGCAGCGACCTGCGGCCAGGATCGTCCTTGGCTTGCCAGAACCACGCGGCCCTGATGCCGCCTTGAGGCGGCTGCAGGCGCGGGTAGGCGGGCGCGATGTCCTCGAATTTGGAGTTGTCGGCGGGCACGCTTTGCGTGATCCAGGCATCGCCCAGGCCCATGCCGGGAAACTCACGCATCTTAGCCGGCTGCTCATTGATCAGAACGACCGATCGCCCTTTCGCGTCATGGCCCGTAACGATGCGGCGGATATCTTCCAGCATGGCGCTTTCTCCTCGCGCTCTTGACCTCTCGCCATAGCACAGCCGACATGGACAGGGCAGCCTGAGTTCCTATACTGCCCGCGCTTTCAAGACATGGGGAAGAAATGACCGCCGCAAATTATGACGTCACCGGCATCGGCAACGCGATCGTCGATGTGATCAGCCAATCGACCGACAAATTCCTGATCGAGAACAAGATCGAAAAGGCCGCCATGACGCTGATCGATGCGGCGCGCGCCGAAGACCTCTATGCCAAAATGGGCGCGGGCACCGAAAGCTCGGGCGGATCGGCGGCTAATACGATTGCCGGCATCGCCTCATTCGGCGGCAAGGCGGCTTATATCGGCAAGGTCGCCGACGATCAGCTCGGCAAGACCTTTGGGCACGACATCAAGGCGATCGGCGTGCACTACGCCACGCTGCCCCTCCAGGGCGGCGAGCCGACCGCCCGTTGCCTGATCATGGTGACGCCCGACGCTCAGCGCAGCATGAACACCTTTCTGGGCGCCTCATCGATGCTGTCGGTCAAGGATGTCGATGCCGCGCTGATCAAGGCTTCACAGGTGACCTTCCTTGAAGGCTATTTGTTCGATCCGCCGGATGCCAAGAAGGCTTTCTATGAAGCCGCCGGCATTGCGCATCAGGCCGGGCGCAAAGTTGCTCTGACACTGTCGGACAAATTCTGCGTCGATCGCCACCGCAAGGATTTCCAGCATTTGATCGAGACCGAGGTCGATATCCTGTTCGCCAATGAGAGCGAGATCATCTCGCTTTATGAGACGCCCGGCTTCGATGAGGCGGTGCACATCCTGCGCGGCAAATGCGAGATCGCCGCCGTCACGCGCTCGGAAAAGGGCTCGGTGGTTCTGAAGGGCAAAGACTTCCACATCATCGACCCCGATAAGGTCAAAGTCGTCGATACGACGGGTGCAGGCGATCTTTATGCCGGCGGATTTCTGTACGGCTACACCAAAGGGCTCGATCTCATCGTCGCCGGACGCTTGGGCAGCTTGGCGGCTAGCGAAGTCATCAGCCATTTCGGCGCACGGCCGATGACCTCACTCAAAGCCCTCGCGACTCAAAAGGGTTTGATATAGCGGCTTCGATGTAACTGCTCGCGACGGTTGATCTACAGCAAGTCATGCAGAGCGAGACGATGTATGAGGTTCCTTGATAGAGTGAACCCATGCCAATCAGCTACGAGATTGACGCCACCCACGACCTGATGGTGTACCGCGCCGCGGGCGCTGTGACCGAAAAGGACGCGATCAATTTGATCGATCGGGTCGTGGCGGAGACAAATGGCGCGGCGATGTACAAGGACGTGCTGTTCTTGCTCGATCCGCATGCGTCAATCAGCGAGATCGATGTTCACGCTATCAGGCAAATCAAGGGCCGCATTGAGCATTGGCTGACCAAATATCCGCGCGCGCCCATCAAATGCGCGATCGTTTCGGCTCCGCCTGAAGAACTTGTTGGCGAGCTGTGGCGCGCAACAACGGACGCCTATCCGCGCATTGCAGAGCGCACGCGCACATTCCGCACGGAAACTGATGCCTTGGCCTGGCTGCGGCCTTAACTGGGCCTAGAATTCCGCCGCTATTGCTTCCGCGCAGCTTTTTCGGCATGGCCGGACTGGCCTTCACGGGCGCGGAGCGCGGCAGCAACCGCCGAAACGTCGACATCGCGCGCGGCGAGCAACACGAGCAAATGATAGATGACATCGCCGGCCTCGCTCGCGACCCGCTCAGGCGATTCAGAAACCGCAGCAAGCGCAAGCTCGGCGGCCTCCTCGCTGAACTTCTTGGCGCATTTGAGCGGACCCTCTGTGAGCAGGCTCGCCGTATAGGAGCTTTCGGGCGAGGCGGTCTTACGCGCGGCGATGGTCTTGGCGAGCCGCTCGATTGTCTCGCCAAGGTCAGAATTACCAGCCATAGCAGCGCTCCGTCATGGTTCGACAGGCTCACCACGACGGGTGAACCGATCCCGTCATCCTGAGCTTGTCGAAGGATGACAATCGGGAGCCCGTAACACAATCTTTTGGATCAGCCCTTGCGCCAGAACTTCGGCGCATCCTCAAACTTGGCCCAATGTCTGGCGACGCGCTTTAGCCCCCGCTCCGCCATACATGAATGCCAGCCGATGATCTCGCCCGCCGTCATCGCCAAGCGCGGCTCGCATCCGGCATCTTCACCGGCGAGAAAGTGCACCATGTCCTGCAACAGCGCGCGGGCGGTCGCAACATCGTTCAGGCTCCCGAGATCATCCTGCAGATCAGTAAGACATGCGAAGAATTTCTTGGTGCCCTTGGCATCGAACAGACTGGCGAAGAATTCCGCTGGATAGCGCAGCTTCTTGAGGCGCTTGCGGAAATCGTGGCGCTCTTCGGTCGTCAACGCATCCAGGCGTTCCCCGACATTCTTCACCTTGTGAAGCGCACGGTCGAGCACCTCACCCGCCAGATCGCGTGCGGGGAGGGAAGCAGGCGGCGCAATATTTGCGGTAAAACGCGGCACGCCGCACAGCGCAACTTCGGCGACATCGATAAGAAACAGCCGGCAGTCCGCATGATCGAGCGCCGAGCGCGCTGTTGCCCAGGCGGCCTTTCGGCGCGCTTGCGCATTCTCGGCGAGCTTGTCGAGAGACAAGGGGTGGGTCACGAACTCGCGCGCCGGCAACAGGATATCGCTCAGGAACACGTCAAGATCACGCGCCGGCGAGAGCAGCAGCGCCAAATCGCGGGCGCGCTTGGCAAGCGTTTTCAGCTCCTCGCAGGCAAAGCTGCGCGCATAATCCCCGAGCACGGCCCTGAGCCGCCGCAGCGAGACACGAATCTGATGGATCGCCTCAGAGCTTTCCCTCTTTCGCGCCTCTGCGGCATGCAGCGCAATGTGCCTCAGGCAGGAAGAAAGGATCGTTGATAGGGCTTCCGCGGCAGAGGCATCGCGCGGCAGCACGATCCACGGCGCTTTGCCCGGCGGTTTGCCTTTCAGCGCCCGAAAGCCGCGTTCGGCGGCGCTCACCAGCGAAAGCTCCAGCGGCATATCGGCAGCAAGCGCGCGCGCAATGCCGATCAGGCTTTCCGGCGTTCCCGCCCTGAGCGCCAGCTCGACCTCGAATGTGCGATCATGCGCTTCGCCGGCAACGACATCGGATGTATCAAGCGCAAGATCGACAATATCGCCCTTGGGCGTGACGAGCCGGCGTTCCGTGCGCGTGATCTCCGTTGCCACGCGCGGAGTCAAGACGCTCTCATTCTTCAAGATGTCCTTGACGGCCTCAGCGATCTTAGGGTCGGGCAGGGCATGCGTATCGGCATCCGGTGTCTTGATGCGCGCTTCCACCGAAGAATGAATTGCGCCATGTCCGTTAAACGGCGCGACGGTTTGGGTCCAGGCGCGGCCGTTACGCTTGATCTGCCAAGCGATGCCGGCGGAGAACAAACGGTCATCCGGTGTGTCGTGATAGGTCGAAACCAGGCGGCGCGTGCGCACGGGCCCCACCGTCTGCGCCTTGAGCTCTTCGCTCTTGCGCAAACGCGCGACGCTCTCCGCATCCGCGACAAACTTCAATTCAAACTCTTGCCCTACCATGACCCAGTTTTGTGCAGACCAGCCGGGCCCCCTCGCGCCTAGTCTGGCATTGACCAAGAGCAGGCTCCAGGGAACAGGAGTGGTACGCACCTGGTGCGCTTTAGGAACCTTACGGGAACGCACTCTGTGCGCTTTATGACGCTTCTGTCAAGCCGATGGCCGGACCGGCAAACCCGCAGCGGCCAGCCGTTTTTTGGCCTCGGCAATCGAGAAAGTGCCGAAGTGGAAAATCGAGGCGGCGAGCACCGCCGAGGCATGGCCCTGCGTGACCCCCTCAACCAAATGATCGAGCGTCCCGACACCGCCTGAAGCGATCACGGGGACGGGGACGGCATCGGCAATTGTGCGCGTCAACTCGATATCAAAGCCAATTTTCATGCCGTCGCGGTCCATCGAGGTGAGCAGAATTTCGCCCGCGCCAAGCTCTGCGACGTCGCGCGCATAAGCCACGGCATCAATGCCGGTTGGGCGCCGCCCGCCATGCGTAAAGACTTCCCATTCGCTGCGATTATCACGCCCAACGCCCTGGCTGCGCGCGCGCTTGGCATCGATCGCGACCACAATCGCCTGACTGCCGAACTTCTCGGCGGCTTCACGCACAAGCTCGCGACGCGCCACTGCCGCAGTGTTGATCGAGACTTTATCTGCACCGGCGAGCAAGAGCTTGCGCACGTCTTCGACCGAGCGCACGCCGCCGCCCACCGTCACCGGCATGAAGCATTGCTCGGCGGTGCGCGCGACCACGTCATAAATCGTCTCGCGCTCTTCATGGCTTGCGGTGATGTCGAGAAAACAAAGCTCATCGGCGCCTGCCGCGTCATAGGCTTTAGCGGCTTCGACCGGATCGCCGGCATCAATGAGCTCCTCGAACTGAACGCCTTTGACGACGCGCCCGTCTTTCACGTCGAGACAGGGGATGATCCGTATCGTGAGCATTATGTGCCTCGCGCGATCCTAAGTGCGGCCGCAGGTTCGATGCGGCCATCATAAAGCGCGCGGCCGAGAATTGCACCGGAAATGCCGTCCTTTTCATGCGCTTTGATGGCGCGTAGATCATCGAGGCTGGCGAACCCGCCCGAAGCGATCACTGGAATGCGCACGGCGCGCGCGAGCGCCGCCGTCGCTTCAATATTGAGGCCCTTAAGCAGGCCATCGCGCTCGATATCGGTGTAGATGATGGCCGCAACCCCGGCATCCTCGAAAGCTCGCGCAAGATCGACCGCCGCCATATCGGTCTGCTCGGCCCAGCCTTCGACCGCAACTTTGCCGCCACGCGCATCGATGCCGACCGCGATCTTGCCCGGGAAAGCCTTGGCCAGCTCGCGCACCAAAGCCGGATCTTTGAGCGCAATCGTGCCCAGGATCACCCGGGCGACACCCGCGCCGAGCCAATATTCTGTAGACTGACGATCCCGGATGCCGCCGCCAAGCTCGACGGGCAGGCCAGCGGTAAGGATCGCACGCACCGAATCCGAGTTGACGCTGTCGCCTTGAAAGGCGCCATTGAGATCGACGACATGGATCCATTCAAAGCCCGCAGCCTTGAATTGCCGCGCCTGATCGCCCGGGTCTTTGTTGAAGACAGTCGCTGCGCCATCTCGCCCTGTTTCAGGCGCACGCATTCCCCGTCCTTCAGATCAATGGCGGGATAGAGGATCATGTCAGCAATTTGCCGAAGCCGGCATGCGTGTGGGCATAGCCATTGCGCTCGTAGAATTTGTGCGCACGGCCCCGCGCCCGGTTGGAGGTGAGCGAAAGATGCCGGCAGCCCAATGTCCGCGCCCGCTCCTCGGCATCCTCTAAAAGCTCGGCCCCCAGGCCCTGGCTGCGCAAATCGCTCGCGATGCGCACATCGTGAAGAGCCGCGCCGAGCGAGCCGCCATAGGAAAGCACCGGAACGACGGCCAGCTGGTAGACGGCAACGATGCGGCCATCGAGTTCGCCGACAAAGACGCCGCCGGGCCCGGCATCGATGCGCTTGAGGGCCTCTTCATATGCGGGCATGGCCGACCAATCGGTCGATTCACGCGTCCGGCCCAGCTCATCATCGGCCATGAGGGCGACGATGGCTTGCAGATCCGCGCCTTTGGCACGACGAAATTGAAGTGTCTTCATGGCCGCCACCTCAGAAAATTGGCGAGGAGCTTGAGCCCCGCGTGCTGGCTTTTCTCCGGATGAAACTGCGTGCCGATCATATTGTCACGCCCGACAATGGCGACAACCGGCCCGCCATGATCGGTGGTCGCCAGAACCTCGGCCGGGTCGTCTTGGTGAACTGATAGGAATGGAGGAAATAGGCATAGGGCTTTTCGCCATCGCCAAGACCCTCCAGCGCGGGATGATCCGTGCGCTGAATATCAAGCTGGTTCCAGCCCATATGCGGGATTTTGAAGCGCGGATCGTCGCGGCACGATGCGCGCGATCTCGCCCGTGATCCAGCCAAGGCCCTGATGGGTGCCATACTCGAGGCCGCGCTCCGCCATCAGCTGCATACCGATGCAGATGCCGAGAAACGGGCCGGCCTTTGACGATCACCGCTTCTTGCAGCGCATCTTGTGCATGCCCGGCACGGCCATGACGCCGCGCCATACAATCGCCGAACGCGCCATCGCCCGGGCAACACGATGCGCTCGGCGCCCGCGACCGCCTTGGCATCGTCGGTGACGACGATGCGGCCCGAATAGCCGGTCTCGGCGGCCATGCGCTCGAAGCCCTTGGCGGCCGAGCGCAAATTGCCCGCGCCGTAATCGATCAGACACGGTTTCCATATTCGTTTCTTAGCGCGCATACCCGCGCGCGAGTCGACAGCCGCGCTTTGCCGCGCCGGCGACGGTCTGCGAGCACTATGCGCTCTGGCGGGACCGCCTCCAGCCCGCGGCACGCCGCTTCCGCCAAGGGTAACTTGGGCCCTCAGGCTTTCTCGCCCAATGCGCCCTTGGTCGAAGGGATCAAATCCCCGAGCCGCTGATCGATCTCGATCGCCTGGCGCAAAGCCCGCGCGCAGGCTTTAAAGCAGCTCTCGGCGATATGGTGATTGTTCTCGCCGTAGAGATTTTCGATATGGAGCGTGACCCCGGCATTCTGAGCGAAGGCCTGGAACCACTCCTTGAACAGCTCGGTATCCATGTCGCCGAGCTTGGGCTTCGAAAAACCCACCTTCCAGATGAAATAAGGCCGCCCAGAGACATCGACGGCCGCGCGCGTCAGCGTTTCGTCCATCGGGATGAGCACCGAACCGAACCGGCAGATGCCTTTGAAGTTGCCCAGCGCCTTCTTCACCGCCTGACCGATAACGATGCCGGTATCTTCAGTGGTGTGGTGGAAATCGATATGGAGGTCGCCCTCCGCCTTGATCTTGAGATCAATCGCCGAATGGCGCGCGAAGCTGTCGAGCATGTGGTCGAGAAAGCCGATGCCGGTATCGATATCGGCCGCGCCATCGCCATCGAGATCGAGCGAAACGCTGATCTCGGTCTCTTTGGTTTTACGCTCGACAAGGGCTGTGCGCATTGAACGTGATCAGTTCCTATCCCAGAACCTGACGCCGGTGGGAGGCTGCGCAGGTTCAACCATTCCAATCTCGGCCTCAAGCCTGTTCCCTGTTTGGCCTGGCTTTGCCATGCGCCAAAGCCGGACCGATATCAAGCTCAATGTCTAGCATATGATCGCCATGCTTAACGTGCACCTTGCGGCCAGAGGGCCAATACGGCTCTGTGTTGCGGCTTGGCATGCGCTCAGGAGGGGCACCCATGAAGATTCTGTCTGTGGCTCTTGCGGCGGCCGTTTTGGTGGCGGGAGCCTGCCATGCAAAGCCCATGGCCTGCCGCGATGAGGCCGGGCACGAAACCGCCGCGGTCTATGTCCGTGATTGCATGCTCAACTCGCCCGCGACCCATCCGCCCTGCAATGATGCCAACCCGTGCTGGATGATTGTGGGGGAGGTGGTGCGCAGCTGTGAGATCAGCTGGCATTCCAGGCGCGCCCGACCCCAAGCTGTGCGCGCGTTACAAGGAGCTGCAGAAGCGCTACCCGGCGCAGGTTCATTGAGGGCAAAGTGCCATGCCCGGCTTGAGGAATTCGGCCGGTCGCCCCATCTTCCATCCCCATGACAACAATTCTCTCGGTACGCAAAGGCCCTTCCGTCGTCATCGCCGGTGATGGCCAAGTTTCCATGGGTGACACGGTTTTCAAATCGACCGCGCGCAAGGTCCGCCGCCTTGCCAAGGGCGACGTGATCGCTGGCTTTGCCGGTGCCACGGCCGACGCACTCACTTTGTTCGAGCGGCTCGAAGCCAAGCTCGAGCAGTTCCCGGGGCAGCTGCCGCGCGCCTGCGTCGAGCTGGCCAAGGATTGGCGCACCGACCGCTATCTTAGGCGCCTCGAGGCCTTAATGGCCGTGGCGGACAGCAAAGTGAGCCTGATCCTCACCGGCACCGGAGATGTGCTGGAGCCGGAGGAGGGCGTGATCGGCATCGGCTCGGGCGGCAATTACGCCAAGGCAGCGGCCCTGGCATTGCTCGACAGCGGCCTGTCTGCCGAGGAGATCGCCAAAAAGGCGATGAAGATCGCGGCCGAGATCTGCGTCTACACCAACGACCAGGTCATTATCGAACAGCTACCGTCGGAGACCTAGGGTTATGGCAACCCGGACTTGACGTGGCGCCCTTCCAGGCTTTAGTTATAACATACGTTATAATCAGGGGTCTCCGCGATGACCGAGCTCAAACTTATCCAGATTGGCAATTCCGTCGGGGTTGTCTTACCCAGGGACGTTCTTTCGGCTTTGAACCTCGATAAAGGCGACGCTCTTTATCTCACCAAAGCGCCGGACGGGCTCCGCCTCACGCTGACCAGCCCCGAGTTTGATTCGCAGATGACTGAGGCGCGGAAGATCATGAAAAAGCGCCGGGCGGTTCTGCGCGAGCTGGCGAAGTGACGGCCTGGGTTTGGGTCTCTCAAGATGTCGCTCTTGCTATCCATGATGAGCAGTTGGCTGAGCACGGTGGCGCCTCAGGCGTTCGCGAGATGGGTAGTCTCGAGTCTGCCCTCGGACGGCTACTGAACAAGGCTACCTATGAGGCTGCTGACGTCCCCGCGCTTGCGGCTGCTTATGCGTTTGGCATTGCCAAAAATCATCCTTTTGTCGATGGCAACAAACGCACGGCATATGTCGTGATGGAGCTGTTTCTAGCTTTGAATGGTTGGGAGCTCGCCTCAGGCGATGTGGAATCCGTCACGATGATGCTGCGGCTCGCCGCTGGCGAAATCGGCGAGGAAGAGCTCGCCGACTGGATCAGAGCCAACATCCGCCCCAAATGATTTCGACCCGACGTGTTTTAGAGTGAAGAATGACTAGCTTTTCGCCCCGTGAAATCGTCTCCGAGCTTGATCGCCATATTGTCGGCCAGGCGGAAGCCAAGCGCGCCGTTGCGATCGCGCTCAGGAACCGCTGGCGCCGCCAGCAATTGCCCGAGGGCCTGCGCGAAGAGGTGCTGCCCAAGAACATTTTGATGATCGGCCCGACCGGTGTCGGCAAGACCGAGATTTCGCGCCGCCTCGCCAAGCTGGCGCAGGCACCCTTCCTCAAGGTCGAAGCGACCAAGTTCACCGAGGTCGGCTATGTCGGGCGCGATGTCGAGCAGATCGTGCGCGACCTTTTGGAGATTGCGATCGGGCTGATCCGCGAAAAGAATCGCCACGACGTCGCCGCCAAGGCCGAAGTGCTGGCCGAGGAGCGGGTGCTCGATGCGCTGGTCGGCAGCCACGCCTCGCCCGGAACCCGCGATCAGTTTCGCAAGAAGCTGCGCGCTGGCGAGCTGGACGACAAGGATGTCGAGATCCAGGTCACCGACACATCAAGCCCGCTCGGCCAGATCGACATCCCTGGCATGCCCGGCGCCTCGATGGGCATGATCAATCTCAATGATTTGATGGGCAAAGCTTTCGGTGGGCGCACCAAGACACGGCGCATGAAAGTGCATGAGACGCATGACGTCCTGCTCGCCGAGGAGTCCGACAAGCTCTTGGATCAGGACGCCATCATTCAGGAGGCGATCGGCTCGGTTGAGAATGACGGCATCGTCTTTCTCGATGAGATCGACAAGATCACGGCGCGCTCGGAGCGCACGGGCGCTGATGTCTCCCGCGAGGGTGTGCAGCGCGATCTGTTGCCGCTGATCGAAGGCACGACGGTTGCCACCAAATACGGCGCCGTGCGCACCGACCATATCCTGTTCATCGCTTCGGGTGCGTTTCATCTCGCCAAGCCCTCGGACCTTTTGCCCGAGCTACAGGGCCGCCTGCCGATCCGCGTCGAGCTAAAAGCGCTGGGGCGCGATGATTTCCGCCGCATTTTGACCGAGCCGGAGGCGAGCCTCATCAAGCAATATGTGGCGCTGATGAAGACCGAAGGCGTCGATCTTCAGTTCACGGACGATGGCATCGACAAGCTCGCCGACATCGCCGCCGAAGTGAACTCACGTGTCGAGAATATCGGCGCGCGGCGGCTCCACACTATTCTGGAGCGCGTGCTCGATGACATCAGCTTCGATGCGGCCGATCAGAGCGGCAGGACCATCGCCATTGATGCCGATTACGTCGAGAAGCATATCGGCGATCTCGCGCGCGATCACGACCTCTCGCGCTTTATCCTTTAGACGCCCTTCGCCTGGCTTCAGCGCTTCGGCTTTTTGAGGAGCACATAAAGCGCACCGGCGCCGCCATGGCGTGGGCCGGCGGATTTGACCCCGCGCACATAATGCGAAAGCGGCGCCTGTTCGAGCCACAGCGGCACTTGTGCGCGCAACACGCCGCGCCGCTCGCTCGGCATGATGCTTCCCACTTCGCCGCGCGAGCCTTTGCCGGTAATGATCAGCACCGCCTTATCGCCGTCCTCGGCAGCGCGCATGATGAAGTGTATCAACCGGGAATGTGCAGCATGCTGCTTGAGCCCGTGCAGATCGAGCGTTGCATCGATCTCCATGCGTCCGCGCTTGAGCTTTTGCTCCGTGCGCCGATCAATCGTCATCGGCGGGGGAGATGATGCCGGCGGTTTAGGCTTTGGCTTTATAGCGGCTGGGTGCGGCTTGGCGGCGGCGCGCGTCTTGGATGCGGCCGATTTGGCCGGCTTCGGCTGTGCGGCCGCTGCCATTTTCGCTCGTCCGGGCCGCGCGCGGACATCCTTCATGGCATGAGCGAGAAGCTGCGCTTCCTCCTCGCTCACCCGCCGCCGCCGTGTCACTGGCTCGCTGCCCAGCTGCGCGGCAGGAACACATACATGCGGCCCATCTGCTTCATGCGGCCGGCGAATTTCGCCGCCTCGTCGCCCGCGCCAAAGAACACATCGCCGCGCACCGGCCCGTTGATCGCCCCGCCTGTGTCCTGAGTGATCATCAGGCGTTCGAAAAGCTGTCCGGGCGTTCCCGCCTCATCCATCGGCAGCGTCGTATCCAGGAAGACCGGCACGCCCAGAGCATGGAACTTGCGATCGACGGCGAGGCTGCGACCGGGCGTGAGCGGAACCCCTTCCGCACCGTTCGGTCCCAGCGCGGCATCGGCGGGATCGAGCACCTTGAAGAAGATATAGGAGGTGTTCTGATCCATCACCTGATCGGCCTCATCGGGATGGCTTTCAAGCCAGTCCCTGATCGTCCGCATACTGATATTATTGCGCGGAAGAGCGCCCATGTCGCGCAGCACGCGGCCGGCAAGGACACTGGGCCAGCCATTCTGGCCGTCATAGCCGAGACGGACGACCGTGCCATCCGGCATTTTGATGCGCCCCGAGCCCTGGATTTCGAGGAAGTAGGCATCGACCGGATCTTTCACCCAGGCGAGCGCGAGCTTCTCGTCATCAAGTGCGCCTTTGCGGATCTGCTCGCGCGTCGAATAGCGATGCAGCCGCCCATCGGTAACCCGCCCGGCAATGCGCTGGCCCTTCAAGCTATCGCGAAACTCGCCGAGATCGACGCTCACAAGATCGTCCGGCCGCCTAAGCAGCGGCACGGTGTACTCCGCCGTGCGCTTGGGGCTGCCTTTGATCTCGGGCTCGTAATAGCCCGTGAACAGCCCCTCGGCTGCACCTGCATTGCTCGCGGCGAAAGGCGTGAAATAGCGTTCGAACCAGTCGCGCGCACCGTTTGCATTCATGAAGGTGATCGCTTCGGCAGCGCCGCAGACATCCTGCCAATCACCAACCGTGCGATAGACCGAAGCGCCTTTGATATCGCCGCCGCCCATTGGCGTCGCCGGCGGCTTTTTGAGGATCTCCGCACAGGAGCGCCGAAAAGCGACCAAGGCCGGGCGGACATCGTCGCGCCGCCAGCCGTCGATATCACCCCACTGAACAGGGGCCAAAGCGAGCTCTGCTGCCTTGGGCGCGCGGGGCGCCAGGCGCGCCATCAGCGTCACGCCCACGAGCCCGAGGCCGAGCACAACCACGCCGAGAACAAGAATGAAAAGCCCGCGCAACGCTCCGCTCCGAGACGACTCAGGTGCGTCTCAGCCTAAAGCAACGGACTTTAAATTCGCCTGAGATTGCTGCGGGCATGGAGCGAAATCAAAGTCCAAGGTTGCTTTAGAGGCCTCAACAAATCTAAAGCCGCGACGGCTTTCAAAATCACCAGCGCTATTCGGCGGTATCGGTGGAGGAGAGGATCCAGTCCGGGCCCTTGGCCTTGATGTCGCGCGAGAAGGTCCAGATATCGATGACATTCACGACGGTCGAAGGATCGCCGGAAACAACCTCGCCGCTCTCATTCTTGGTCGAGGTCATGATCTCGGTCTCGAACGTCACCGTGATCTCGGCCTGCCGCCCTTCGAGCTTAGCGCCCGTGATACGCGCATCCTTAACGCCGACAAATTTGAACTCAATGGTCTCGCCGCGACGGGCCCGCCCATCAATCGCGGTCACAAAATGCGCATAGACCTCATCGGTCAGGAGCGGCTTCAACGTGTCCTTATCGCCGCTCGAGAAGGCCTCAACGATCATTTGATAGGCGGATTTGGCACCGGCCACGAACCGATCGACATCGAATTGCCGGTCGGCGCTCTGAATATCAGTAAGGGCTTTGTTGAGAGCCGAGCCTTCGGGCGCGACCTGACCAATACGCGAGCCCTTCTCGTCCTTGGTTGCCGTGCGCTCCCGCGGGCCGACCAAGGCCTCGGCGCCCTTCTTCTCCTTGGCGCTTGGCGATGCCACCTGCTCGCGCGCCGCAAACGGATCGCGGCGGCGCTCATTACCTGTGCGCCGGCCCAGCACTTGGCGTAGCCACAGACCGAGGAACACCGCGACCGCCGCCATGAACACGATCTCGATCAGGTGATAATCCTCGCCCATGAATCCCAAGCTCCCAACTCTGCCCAGAGATCGTTACTCGACTGCCTGCCCCGAGCCCCACTCTAATCAAGGCTTAGCTTTAAGGTCCAGGGACCGGGCCAAGATCCGGCCGGGCGGGGGCTGGTCCCGCGGCCTTAACTTATCCCCGGAATCATTAAGGGTTAGGTAGGCCGGTCTTGGGCCTTCGGCAAGGCGCCAACTTGTCACGAAAAGCCTGCCGTGTTAGCAGCCCCAGCTTGACCGGCAAATCCAATCCATTCGGTGCGAGATGAGTGTTTCTGACACGGGCTCCAACACGCCAGCTGGTGGTGGTAATTCTGCTGGTCAAGAGCCCCAGTTCCGCGTGCTGGTCCAATATGTGAAGGATCTCTCCTTCGAGAACCCCAACGCGCCGTCATCGCTCGTCCAGCGGCCGGGCAAGCCTGAGATCGGCGTTCATGTCGACCTCAATGCGCGCCGGCTCTCGGGCGAGCAGTTCGAGACCGAGCTTAAGCTCTGCTGTCGAATGCGAAGCAGGAGGGCCAGGTCCAGTTCATTGTCGAGCTGGTCTATGCCGGCCTCTTTCTGATTCAGGGCATGGCGGCGGAAAATCTCGAGCCGCTGCTCCTGATCGAGTGCCCGCGCATCATCTTTCCGTTCGCACGCCGGATCCTCTCCGATGTCGTGCGCGATGGCGGCTTTCCGCTTCTCAACATCGAGCCAATCGACTTTGCGGCGATCTACCGCCAACAATTGCAGCGGCGCGCGGAAGAGCAAGCCTCCGGCAATCTGACCAATTAGGCGACTTGGAGCCAAAGTGCTTTTTCGCCCAGCTCGGCCTCGACAAAGGCACGATGCACCTCGAGCTCGGCCGGGCTGATAAGCGGCGCGAGCGGCTCCGGACGCATGCGCTGGCGATGAGCCGGCGCCCCATCCGCATCAAGGCCGGTTTGCTCTTGCGCGCTGGCGAGGAGCAAAGCGGGCTGCCGCCCGCCAATCAGCTCAAGATAGACATCGGCCAAGAGCCGCGCATCGATGAGCGCGCCGTGCTTTGTGCGCGCCGACAGGTCGATATTAAAGCGCCGGCACAAGGCATCGAGCGACGCCGGCGCACCCGGAAATTTCGTCCGTGCACAAACCAATGTGCAGAACGCGCGCTCTTCGGGAATGCGATGCTCGCTGATCCGCGCCAGCTCGGCATTGAGAAAACGCACATCGAAGGCCGCGTTGTGGATGATGAGCTCGGAATCGGCGATGAATTCAAGAAATTCGTCCGCGACATCAACAAAACGCGGCTTATCGGCAAGCATCTCATCGGTAATGCCGGAGATCTCGCTCGCGCCCGGCGACATGCGCCGCTCCGGGTTGATGAAGGCATGAAAGCTGCGCTCCGTCGGCATGTGATTGACAAGCTCGAGCGCACCGATCTCAACGACGCGATCGCCGCGACTCAGGATCGAGCCCGGTGGTTTCGGTATCGAGAACAATCTGTCTAATCATCGCTGGCTGATATTGTTCGTGGTCCGTGCGCGCCAAGCCTTGGGCTCAAGGTGCGCAATGCGCGCGAGAATCTTCTTCACCTGCTTTGTGGCGTAATCGATCCCCTGGCCGGTCTCAATCACGAAGTCGGCGCGCGCGCGCTTTTCCACATCCGGCATTTGCCGCGCCTGCACGGCGGCAAGCTTTTCAGGCGTCATGCCCGGCCGCGCCAGGACACGCGCACGCTGTACCGCTTCCGGCGCCGAGACCACAGCCACAGCATCGAGCGATTTCTCGCGGCCCCCCTCGAAAAGGAGCGGAATATCCAGAACAACAACAGGCGCGCCGCGCTCGAATTGACGCTTCAAGAATTCATGTTCCATCCCGCCGACGAGTGGATGCACGATCGCTTCGAGCCCCTTCATCGCGGCAGCGTCCTTCACAACCATTTGAGACAGCCGCGCGCGGTCCACCGCGCCATCAGCCGTTGAGCCTGGAAACGCGGCCTCGATCAGCGGGACCGCAGCGCCGCCCCTGGCGTAGAGCTGATGAACAGCGGCATCGGCATCGAAGACCGGCACGCCCAGCCTTCGAAAGATCCGCGCTGTCTCCGATTTACCCATGCCGATCGAGCCGGTCAGGCCGAGAAGAAACATCGCCTCAGCTCTTAAGCGCCGCGGCGAGCCGGCGATGAGTCTCGCTCGTCACCGACGGATCGGCGCCGAACCAGGCCTTAAACCCGGCACGCGCTTGATGGATAAGCATCCCAAGCCCATCGATAGTAGGGAGGCCGCGCGCCTTGGCCGCGCTGCAGCAGCGCCGTCTCAAGCGGGTTATAGACAAGGTCGTAGACAATCGTCGCCGGCGCCGCCGCGGCAAGATCAAGGGCTAGCGGCAGCTGGCCACGCATCCCCAGCGAAGTTGTATTGACGATAAGACCAGCCTCGCCGACAGCTTCGCCGCGCTCCTCCCAGGGAATTGCCCGCGCCGACATGCCGCCGAGATCAAGCGCCAGCGCAACCGCTCGATCAGCGCCACGATTGGCAATCTGAATATGAGCAACACCGGCATGCGCCAGCGCATAAACCACAGCGCGTGCCGCACCGCCTGCGCCGAGGATCAAGACCGGACGATCCCCCAGCGCATCGCGCCAATGCGGCGCAACGTTCTTAAATGCTCGATAAAGCCGAACGCATCGGTATTACGGCCCTCAATCTTTCCATCCGCGATGACCAATGTATTGATCGCACCGATCGCGCGGGCCGTCGGATCAAGCCGATCAACCAGCGAGCCACAGCCTCTTTGTGTGGTACCGTGACATTCGCGCCGGCAAAGCCTAGCGCCTTGAGTCCGGCAATTGCGGCCGGCAGCGCATGCGGCTCTACCGGAAGCGGCACATAAGCACCATCAATGCCAAGCTCGGTGAGCCAACGGCGGTGAAGCTGCGGCGACAGCGAGTGACTGACCGGCCAGCCAATGACACCAGCAAGGCGAAACGAATCCGTCATCGCGGCAGAATCTCGCGCGTGCGCAGGAAATTCCAAGACCGCCAGAAGCGGCAAGCCAAGCACCGAGTAGAAATCCCCATCGATCCGGCTAATCAGCTGCGCGCCGAGACCCTCGACTTCACAGGCACCAACCGCGGCGAGGGCCGCATCACCCATGCGCGTTAGATATGAAGCAATAAAAGCGTCGCTGAGCGGCCGAAAGGTCACAACCGGCCGGCCAATCTCGCGCCAAACAGCACTGCCGCGCTCGGCCATCACAGCAGCTGTCGGCAGCATATGGCGCCCACCCGAGAGCCGTGAAAGCTGCCGCGCCGCTTCTTCCATCGAATCCGGCTTATCCAGCGTTTCCTTACCGAGCGCGAGAGTCTGATCCGCGCCAAGCACCAAGGCGTCAGGGAAACGCTCCGAAATCCGGATCGCCTTCATCTCCGCCAAGACCTCGGCGATATGTGCAGCGCTCGCACCCTCGACCTTGAGCGATTCCTTGATTGTTGCTTCATCGATATGCGCCGGCACAACCTCAAACGGCACACCGGCCGCTTCAAGCATGCGCCGCCGGCTCGGGCTTGCCGACGCTAGAATGAGCCGGCTCACAGCTCGATCCCCTCGCCGCCCTTGTACTCCTGATAGAGATTGAGAATTGCCGCAGCCGTCTCCTCAATCGAGCGGCGGGTCACATCAATGACTTGCCAACCGTGACGTGCGAACAGCTTACGGGCATTCAGCGTCTCCTCGCGAACATGATCCACATTGATATAGTCCGTCTCCTGCGTCTCCTTGAGCGACAACAGACGATTGCGCCGGATCTGCACCAGGCGCTCCGGGCTTGCCGGTCAAACCAACAATCAATGGCTGCTTGACCCTATCGAAATCGATATGGAGATCCTGCCCGGCGACGATCGGCACATTTGCGGTGCGAATACCCCGATTGGCGAGATAGATCGATGTCGGCGTCTTGGATGTACGGCTAACACCAATCAGCACGACATCCGCCTGATCAAGCTCATCGGTGTTAGCGCCATCATCATGCGCCATAAAGAAATTCATGGCATCGATGCGCCGAAAATAGGCCGCATCCATATCATGCTGACCGCCGGGCCGATGCGTCTCCTCACTGCCGAAATGCGCACGGAACATATTCAGCACTGCATCAAGCACGGCCGTATGTGGCAGCTGCTTGTCACGGCAATGTTCTTCAAGCTTATGACGCAGCTCACGATTCATCATCGTGTAGAGCACAACGCCCGGATGCATCTCCATCGTTTTGAACACGCGCTGCAGATGGCGATCGGAGCGGACAAGCGCATGAATATGCTCAACCGTCCTTATACCATTGAACTGGGCACTCGCCGCCTTGGCGATCGAGTTCAATGTCTCCCCGGTTGAATCGGAAACCAAATGCAGATGAAACGTCTTTTGCTGATCGAACTCAGAAATCGTCATCGCAGGCCAAGCACCAATTGTTGAACATTTGAGCCCTTTCAACAGGCAGCGACGCACCCGGCCAATTCATCCCCGAAGCACGAAATTTCTGCGCCCGGACTCACACAGCCATCCTCCCAGGGATTAGCACCTTGAACGATTCTGAAAAGCGACCTTCACGCACATCCCGCCCACAGGATACAACGCCTTGGGCCGATCTGAATTTCTGAATGATCCAAATATGTTACTCTACTATCCGCAATGCTCTCAACGCGTCCTCTTGCCCATCCAAACAGCCAAGCCACAGACTTTCAAACACGTGCAAAAGCGGCTTGTATGGGTTCCCCACAAGCTTAATAAGACTCCATAAGATTCTTCTTTTCTAATTTAGGGACGAAAGGCTCGCCACGTTCTTCATGAACGAAGATGCCAAGCCGTTACTCCGCGTGCTGGCGGGCGAAGCACTTTGGCCGCCGCCGATCTGGCTGATGCGCCAAGCCGGCCGCTATCTGCCGGAATATAGAGCGCTGAGAGCAGAAGCCGGCTCGTTTCTCGATCTGTGTTTTAACCCGGCATTCGCGGCTGAGGTGACGTTGCAGCCGGTCCGCCGGTTTGGCTTCGATGCGGCAATCTTGTTCGCTGACATCCTACTTGTGCCGCATGGCCTTGGACAGAAGCTATGGTTTGCAGAGGGCGAGGGGCCACGGCTTGAGCCAGTTTCGGATATTGTGGCGCTCAAAAGCTTACAGCCGGATAAGCTGCTCGAGCGGGTCGCACCGGTATTTGAGACGGTCAGGCGGGTCAAGACCGCGCTACCGGAAGATGTGGCGTTGATCGGCTTTGCTGGAGCGCCTTGGACGGTTGCCACCTACATGATTGCTGGGCGCGGGACACCGGACCAGGTGCCGGCGCGTGAAGCAGCCCGCCGTGATCCGTCATTCTTTGCCGCGCTCAATGATGTCTTGATTGAAGCGACGATTCGCTATCTCGACGCGCAGATTGAAGCCGGCGTGGAAGTCATCCAGCTTTTCGATAGCTGGGCCGGCAGTGTCGAGCCTGATCTCTTCGATACGCTCGTTACGGAGCCAACCGCCAAGATCGTAGCGTCTTTGCGCGCGCAGCACCCAAGCGTTCCGGTCATTGGATTTCCACGCAATATCGGCGCGCATGCCCATGAGTTTGTCCAGAAGACCAAAGTCTCCGCGCTGAGCCTATCGACCAATGATGCGCCTCAGGCGCTTCAACAGCTTGCCCCAAATGTCGTTGTGCAAGGTGGCTTAGACCCTGCGGCGCTGGTTGCGGGTGGCCAAGCGCTTGAGACAAAGACGCGGCAATTGCTGAGCGCGGCGCGGGGGCGGCCTTATATCTTCAATCTCGGCCATGGCATTGTGCCGCAAACACCACCCGGCAATGTTGCGCGGCTGGTCGAAATCGTGCGCGAGTGGGGGGAACAGAATTGAGCGAGCGTGTCGCCGTTGTTCTGTTCAACCTTGGCGGGCCGGACAGCCTTGAGGCGGTCCAGCCTTATTTGCGGAATCTCTTCAGCGATCCGGCGATCATCCGCCTGCCGTGGCTGTTACGTTTGCCGCTTGCGAGATTCATCGCCGACCGCCGGGCGCCTTATGCGCGCGAGGAGATCTTCGCTAAGATGGGTGGCCGCTCGCCGCTTGTGCCTGAGACGCAAGCGCAGGCCCGCGCTCTTCAAAGTGAGCTTGAAGCTGATACGCGTGTCTTCATCGTCATGCGGTATTGGCAGCCCCGCGCGGATACGGTGGCGCAGGAGGTCGTGGATTTTGCGCCAGATCGCGTGATCCTGTTGCCGCTTTATCCGCAATTCTCGACCACCACCACGGCATCCTCGCTCAAGGAGTTCGAGGTCGAGCTTGCGAAGGCAGGCTATCGGCATAAGATCGAGCGCATCTGCTGCTACCCTTCCGCACCGGGGCTCGCCGCGGCAATGGTGGAAATGATTGCGCCGATGCTCACCGAGGCGCACACGAGGGGCCTGCCGCGCCTGTTGTTCTCCGCGCATGGCCTGCCGCAAAGCGTGGTGAAAGCGGGCGATCCTTATGTCTGGCAAGTTCAAGAGACCGCGAAGGCGGTCATCGATGCGCTTCAGGTGCCGCTTCAGGAGTGGAGCATCTGTTATCAGAGCCGGGTGGGCCCGCTCAAATGGACCGGTCCTTCGATCGATGAGGAAATTGCGCGCGCCGCGGCCGACCAGCGCGTGATCGTCATCGCGCCCATCGCTTTTGTTTCGGAGCATTCCGAGACGCTGGTCGAGCTCGACATCAAATATCGCAAGATCGCCGAAGAGCTGGATGCGCCCGGTTATTTCCGCGTGCCTGCGGTGGGCGTGAACCGGCATTTCATCGCCGAATTGGCGAGCTTGGTGCGTGAGGCGTCCGGCCACGCCAAGGCGCGGGCCTATTGCAACCCGCGCATCTGTCCGCGCCAGCACAAAGCCTGCCCGAATAGGCCCGCGCTCGATCAGATCCGGGGGGCCGCCTGATGGATTTTCTGATCCCCATCTACCCGTGGATCAAGGCGTTCCACATCGTCGCCGTGATCGCCTGGATGGCCGGGATGCTCTATCTGCCGCGGCTTTTCGTCTATCACGCGGATACGCCAGTGGGCTCGCCCGGGTCCGAGACCTTCAAGGTGATGGAGCGCAAGCTTCTGCGCATCATCGTCAACCCATCGATGATTGCGGTGTGGCTTCTGGGCGGCGCGATGCTCAGCGTGCCCGGCCACATTGATTGGTCGCGCGGCTATATGTGGGTAAAGCTCTTCTTCGTGCTGGTGATCAGCGGCTTTCACGGCTATTACGCGATGCAGGTGAAGGCCTTCGCGCGTGATGAGCGCAAGCACTCGGCGCGCTTCTACCGGATCATCAACGATATCCCGACGATTTTCTTGATCATCATCGTGATCATGATCGTCGTCCGCCCGTTCTAGTGGATCAGCTCTTCGTAGGTTGGGCGCTGGCTTTTAGCCGGGCAGTATGACGGAAGCCAAGCTTCTCGTCGATTTTGACATGATCGGCGCCCTTCTCCCATTTGGCGACGAGAATGGTCGCGAGGACATTGCCGGTCATGTTGACCATGGCGAGCACCTGGCCGAGCAAGCGGTGAATGCCGACCACCAGTGCAACGCTTGCAACCGGCACCGTTCCGAAGGTTGCAAGCGTGCCGGCGAGGATGACGAGCGCCGCACCGGCAACGCCCGCCGCGCCCTTGGAAGTCAGCAGCATCACCGAGAGCAGGCCAAGCTCCTGGCCGAGCGTGAGATGCGTGTTGGTGGCCTGGGCGAGGAAGATCGCCATGGTCGCGAGATAAAGGCAGGTGCCATCGAGATTGAACGAATAGCCGGTGGGGATGACGAGGCCGACAATCGATTCCTCGCAGCCGAGCCCCTCCAGCTTTTGGATTACGCGCGGCAGCACCGATTCCGAGGAGCTGGTGGCGAGGATGATAAGCAGCTCCTCGCGCAGGAAACTGATCAGCCGGAAAATATTGATGCGCGCCCAGGCGGCGACCGCGCCCATCACCACCACAACGAAGAAAATGCAGACGAGATAGAATTCGAGGATCAGCTCGCCGAGCTGCACCAGGGAGCCCGCGCCGAACCTGCCGACCGTGAAGGCGATCGCGCCGAACGCGCCCAAAGGCGCCGTCCACATGATCAGCCCGATGATGCGGAACAGGATGTCGGTGATGCGGCCGATCAGATCGAGTACCGGGCGGCCGCGCTCACCCGCCAGCGTGAGGCCGAACGCGAAGAGAAGCGCCACCAACAAAACTTGAAGCAAATTGCTCTGTGTGAAAGCCGAGAAAAAGCTTGTGGGAATGATGTGGAGAAGGAACTCGGCGACGCTCTGCGCCTTGGCCTGGGCGGTGAGGTTGGCGACGGCCGCTGGGTCGAGCGCGGCGGGGTCGATGTTCATGCCGGCCCCGGGGCGCCAAAGGTTTACCGCGATCAGCCCGACAAACAGGGCGATGGTGGTCATCACCTCGAAATAGATCAGCGTCTTGAAGGCCACCCGGCCGACCCGGCGCATATCGTTCATGCCGGCGATGCCATGCACGACTGTGCAAAAGATGATCGGCGCGATCATCATTTTGACCAGAGCAATGAAGCCATCGCCTAACGGCTTCATATCCACGCCCAGCTTGGGGCGCAGCCAGCCCACAACCACGCCCACGACCATGGCTAGAAACACTTGCAGCCACAGCGACTTGAGCGGATTGAACCGGGGCGATGGAACGGCTGTCATGATCCGACCTTAGACTGGCCGCCGAGAAAGGAGGAAGGGCCGGCGGAACCGAGGCGCCGAGGCCACAAGACCTGTGGAACAGCGGAGTCGCTATGGATAGGGGGCTTGCTTGTCCGCCGTTTTGAGTTACTTTACCTGTGTCCGGGTAGTCTCTCGCGATAAGTCGGCGCCCCCTTCCGGGGAGGGCGCAGGGTGCTGCGGCCAGCTACAGAATCCGCGGCGCGAGAATGATACTCAATCCCCCTCTTGCATCCCCCGGCCGCGCCAGCGGCTGATCCCTCCGATGTAATCAAGCGAGCTTCTATGACTGTACAAGAGATGACTCTGCAGGAGCTCAAGGCGAAGACGCCGATCGATCTCCTTGCCTTTGCCGAAGAGCTGCAGGTCGAGAACGCCTGGCGATGCGCAAACAAGACATGATGTTTGCGATCCTCAAGCAGCTGGCCGACCGCAATGTCGACATTATGGGTGGCGGCGTTTTGGAAGTGCTGCAAGACGGCTTCGGCTTTTTGCGCGCGCCCGAAGCGAATTATCTGCCCGGGCCTGACGACATCTATGTCTCGCCCTGCAGATCCGCCGCTTTTCACTGCGCACCGGCGATACCGTCGAAGGCCAGATCAGAAGCCCCAAGGATGGCGAGCGCTACTTCGCCCTTCTCAAGGTCAATGCGATCAATTTCGAGGACCCGGAAAAGACCAAGCACAAGGTCCACTTCGACAATCTGACGCCGCTCTATCCCGATAAGCGCTTCAAGCTCGAGATCGAAGATCCGACCATCAAAGACTTCACCTGCCGCGTGATCGACCTGGTGGCGCCGATCGGCAAAGGCCAGCGTGCGCTGATCACCGCCCAGCCCCGCACCGGCAAGACGGTGATTCTGCAGAACATCGCCAAGTCGATCACCACCAACCACCCCGAGTGCTACCTCATTGTGCTCTTGATCGATGAGCGCCCGGAAGAAGTCACCGACATGCAGCGCACGGTGAACGGCGAGGTCGTCTCCTCGACCTTCGACGAGCCGGCGACGCGCCATGTCGCGGTGGCCGAGATGGTGATCGAGAAGGCCAAGCGCCTTGTCGAGCATGGCCGCGATGTCGTGATCCTTCTCGATTCGATCACGCGTTTGGGCCGCGCCTACAACACCGTGGTGCCGTCATCCGGCAAGGTGCTGACCGGCGGCGTCGACGCCAACGCGCTTCAGCGCCCCAAGCGCTTCTTCGGCGCCGCGCGCAATATCGAGCAAGGCGGCTCGCTGACCATTCTGGCCACCGCACTGATCGACACCGGCAGCCGTATGGACGAAGTGATCTTCGAAGAGTTCAAAGGCACCGGTAACTCGGAAATCATCCTCGACCGCAAAGTGGCCGATAAGCGCGTCTTCCCGGCGATCGACATCATCAAGTCGGGCACGCGCAAGGAAGAGCTGCTGGTGCCGACGCAAGGACCTGCAGAAGGTCTATGTGCTCCGCCGCATCCTCAATCCGATGGGCACGGTCGATGCGATCGAGTTCCTCTTGGATAAGCTGCGCCAGACCAAGACCAATTCCGAGTTCTTCGAACTCGATGAACACCTGAGCCCGAAAGGAAATCTCATTCGGAATTAGTTGCGGTTCAGACCCATTTCCTTGCTTTGCAACTTCTGCTTCCAGCGGGATTCCATTTCAAGAATTTCGTGATCGGTTGCAAAACTTCCGGCAACTTCCAAAATCGTAATTTGATAATCGCTCGGATCACGAGACTTTAGCGCCACGTTTCCGCCATGGCCGTTGCGGCAATAGTCCTGCCAGCGCTGCCAGAACCCCTCTCGTCCTGTCACTGATCCAACATATTGTTCCTTTGTTTTAGGACACGTGAGCAGATACACGCCGGCAGAGGACTTCAGAACGGCGGACCAGTTTTGCGGAAGCGCTTCAATCGTTGAGAGCGGCTGAATGAAATTCATAAATCCTGGAAATGGATCTTCCTCGAACTTGAGACGAAGTTCCGTCACTCGTTTGTCTTGGCGATCCGCCCGCTGAACCCATGCGCGTGCGCCCTCACCCCAATCAACAAAGAGTTTGCCATCGAAATCGGAAAACCTGGGGTCGAGAGCGAGATCATAAACGTCGCAGTTTCCGGCTCGCTCTACTTCGTTTCGGTGGGGCAAGGGAGAATCGTGATCGAGAATTCCATGATATTTTGCTTGGTAGAGCCCAACGAACATCGTTTTAGCGCCAGGAGCAGCCACGAATGAGGCCCATTGTTTGGCCCTCTGAAAAGATCGGCGGCGCTTAAATCCCTGGTGCGACTGATAAAGCTCAAACCCAGATCTATTATCACGCCAGAGTTCGAAAGGACTTCTGTTTGATTTCTGGTCCTGGTGACGGATCAGGATTACATCACGCAAATCCAGGCCCTCTTCCGCTAAGATCGAATTGAACATGATCGGCATGGTAGGACCCACTTCGAAGATGCTGAACTGTCATATCCTGTGGTGAACCGGTGAGCCTGGGCAACTTCCAGAAGCCCATTGGCTCTTGACGCAGCGCACAATTTCCATCAGTTTCCGCGGCCCCGCGTGCCGGATCGGCGCGCCAAGGACGAGTGAGCGCATGACGAACCCAACGAGCTGTGCCCGCGGCAGGTGACCTCTTGCTTCGGGACCCATGACCCGAAGCGAGAAGCAATGAGCACCCAGAGCGGGCCGTTCGGTTGGCTTTCGCCTGCCATCGCGGCTATCACGATACATGATCCGGAATTTTTGCAGTTCGCCATCGCGCTCGATGGCGGGCAGCTGCATCTGCTCGGCCTGCTGTTGAGCCACGCCGACACACATGGCTGGAGCGCCGCGGAATGGCAGGCGTTCGGCTGCGCCTTCCGCACCGAGAGCGGCCGCACTTTGATTGCCCGGTTTGCGCAGCTGCCGCCCGCACTCCTGAACGTCACCGGCAAACTCAAGGGTACGCTCTGGCGTCCGGCGACCTACCGGCGGCTCGGCACGCTTGCGCGCGAGCACAATGCGCGCAAATGGCTGGCCCACGCCGTGATCATTGCGCCGGCTGACCTTATCGTCCTTTCGCGCCTGCCGCCGGCCTTCCGCACGCCCAAAATCGTTGGCGCCGCGCGCCATCGGCGTCAGCTCAGCGAATTGCGCTACCGGATCGCCATCGCGCGCCGCCTGCTGCCCGGCCAGAGCGACCGCGTGCTGGCGCGCGTGATCGAGCAAAAGGGTGTGAAGACCCAATATTGGAAGTTCATCGAGGGCCTGCTCGAGCGCGTCGACTTTCCAACGCCGCCTTGGGCGGGTGATGAGGCGCTGCGCCCTGTGCGCTCCTACCAAGAGCTTGCCGCCGCAGCCGTAAGGTTGCGTAACTGCCTGCGCGACCGCCTGGCTCATATTCTCGCCGGCAACAGCGCCATTTATCTCTACTGCGCCGAGGGTGAGCTTGCCGGTGCCGTCGAGATCGGCCGTCATGCCATCTTCGGCTGGGAGTTCGAGGAAATGGCCGGCCCGGACAACAATGTGCTTTCGGCGGCCCATCAGCGCGATGTGCTGCGCCGTCTGCAGGCGGCTGGAATCTCTGCGGGCCGCGATCTGCCTTTCGCGCCCAAGGATCTGATTGCCTAGATCGTCACGCCACACTGGGGCTGGCCTGACGCTGGCGACGGCCGATGCGCATTTCCGCACCTATAGCGCCCGTTTGTTGCTGATCTGACGAGGGGCATCTTTTTACGCCGCGCCTTGACGCCAGCGTTGCGGCGGCCAACTCTCAGAGGCAATAAATGAGGAAAAGTCAGGGAGGCGCGGGATGCCGCAGGATGGATCCCCGAAAGAGGCGTGGGATGCCGAGGGGCGCACGGTCCAGGGCACTGTCAGCTATTACAAATCCTCGACCGAAAAGCCGACTTTCCATGCACAAGAGCATTCGCGCGACAATTGGGTGCCCGACATTCGCACCGTGACTTTTCACGATGCGCGTAGCCTGGAAGACGCCCCCTACATTGGACCGCGAAGGCGTTTGCATCGCGCCGGCGCCGACCGCGATCAAGAATTTCGAGGATCGCGAGGAAGTCGGCGCCAAGTACAAAGGCGAGCTTGCAGAGATTCTGCGCAGTCAGATCGGCGGCGCAAAGGTCGTGAAGATTGTCGGCTCGGGCGGCAATATGCGCTTTTCGCAAAACACCAGCCGCTACAAGACCGGCATGAACAGCCAGCCTGCGCATTTTCCGCATGTCGATTGCACCATGCGCACGGCGACCGGCCTCGTTGACCATCCGCGTTGGGGCATAAAGAAGGAGGAGCTGAGACCGGGCCAGCGCCTGGTCGGCTACAATGTCTGGCGCGTCGTCTCAGAGCCGCCGCAAGACCGCCCGCTCGCCACCTGCGACGTGCGCACGCTGGCGTGGGACGATCTTGTGCTCGCCGACGGCGTTTATGACAGCGGCCCGGAGCCCTGGGCGCGCGGCGAAGCCTATCTCGTCAAATACAACCCGGCGCACAAATGGATCTACTTCAGCGATATGCGCCCGGACGAGGCGATGGTCTTTCGTATGTATGAGGATCATGACCGGGGCTATCCCGGCGCGGCGCATACCGCCTTTGAGGATCCCAGCGCGCCGCCGGACGCGATCCGCATCAGCGTTGAAGCGCGCGTTTACGCCATCTTTGACGAGTAAAGCTCATGCCTGACGCATCGAACCTGACACTGCCCTATGTCGATAGCTGGATGAATTATGCTGGCGACATCAAGGGCAGCGCGCGCGTCGACGGCGAGGACTGGAGCCGCACCAATCTTGTTTTGGATAAGCGAGACGTACGCATCTATGACGCACGCCCCATCAAGAACGAGCTTTCGCTCGATCACGAGGGCTTCGTTCTTATCGATAGCAAGACGAGCGCTGATTATTCCACCAACGACATGCGCCAGATCGCCGACACCTATCTCGCCGAGGTTGGCGCGCAACTGAAAGCGCTCACAGGCGCCGATCTCATCGTTCCGCAAAATACCGGGCTCTTGAAGCGCTATGCCGAGCGCGCACGCGTGAAAGGCGTTGCCGGCCCATCGCGCTGGGCGCACATGGACTACACCGATTACTCGGCCCACAAATGGGTCGACTGGATCGAAGGCTGGCAGAACCTCAAGCTCAAGCAACATCCGCGGTTTGTGGTTCTGCAGACATGGCGCTGTGTCTCCCCGCCGCCGCAGGACAATGTGTTCGCTCTGTGCGATGCTTCGACGATCGATGAAAGGGATCTCATCGTCTTCGACGCGGTCATGCGCGAGCCGATCGGTGAGCCTGGCAATGCGTGGGAGTCGCAGCTGTGCAAATACAATTCGGCGATGCGCTGGTACTATTTCCCCGACATGACGCCGGACGAGCTGATCGTCTTCAAAGCCCATGACACCCGAAAGTCGTGGAACGCTCAGCCGCTGCACAACTCAGCCGATATTCAGGGCTTGCCGCCTGATGCGGCACCGCGCGCTTCAATCGAGGCGCGCTTCTTCGCCTTCTGGAACGAATAAGAGACCCAAAATGCCCGACTCAGCGACCTTGGCTAAGCGCGACGCGCTTCCTTACATCGATACCTGGATGAATTATGCCGGTGATATCAAAGGCCGTGCGCGCGTCGATGTCGGAGATTGGTCGCAAACCAATCTCGTGCTCGATAAGCATGATGTGCGCATTTATGACGGGCGCCCGATCAAAGGTGAGCTTTCCTTCGACCGCGAGGGCTTCAGGCTCGTCGATCATTCGCCCGGCGTTGATCTTTCCGGCGAGCTGGCGCCGGTTGCCGATGCCTATCTCTCCAGCGTCGCCGGCCTGCTTCAAGGCATGTCGGGCGCGGATTTAGTGGTGGCTCAAGGCACCGGCCTCTTAAAGCGCTATGCCGAGAGCGCAAACATCAAAGGGTCCATCGGCCCTTCGCGCTGGGTTCATGCCGACTACACCGAGAAGTGGGCCCATGTCTGGGTCGATTGGATCGAGGGCTGGCAGAACCTGAAGCTCAAACAGTATCCGCGGTTTGCCGTGTTCCAGACATGGCGTTGCATCTCAAAGCCGCCGCAAGAAAACACCTTTGTTCTGTGCGATGCCTCGACCATCCGCGAGGAGGATCTGATCGTGTTCGACGCCTGTATGCGCAAGCCCTATGACGCGCCGGGCAATCAATTCGAATCGCAGCTCTGCAAATATGATCCAAACCATCGTTGGTATTACTTCTCCAATCTGAAGCCGAATGAGCTGATCGTATGGCGAGCTTTCGACAGCACGTCGGGCTGCACCCATCAGGCGCTGCACAATTCCGCCGATATTCCGGGTCTTGGCGAAACCGACCCGCGTTGCTCGATCGAAGCGCGCTTCTTCGCGTTTTGGAATTGACGATGAGCGGCACTGTTGAAGCAGAGATTCAGTATTTCGGCTCCGCACCGGAGAAGCCGACTTTCCACGCGCAAGATCATCGCAACGACAATTGGACGCCCGACACCCATGTGATGACATTCCACGATGCGCGTGGGGCGGCACAGGAGCCATCGCTCGAGCGCGAAGGGCTGGCCCTTGCCGAGCACAAGACGAAAGTCCGCGACTTCAGCGATCCGAAAATCTCGGGCCCGATCTATCGCCGCGAGATCGAGGAGCTTGTGCGAAGCGTCACCGGCGCATCGCGCGTTGTAGCGTATTCGAGCGGCCACATGCGCTTTTCGGCGCGCCATGCGAGTTACAAATCCGGCCAGAACTCCCAGCCGGCACATTTTCCGCATGTCGATTGCACGGAGAACACCTCCGCTGGCCTGGTCGAGCGCCCGTGGTTCGGGTCGCAGAAAGAGATCTTGCAGCCGGGCCAGCGCTTGGTCGGCTACAATATATGGCGCGTGGTTTCCGAACCGCCGCACGACCAGCCGCTTGCGGTTTGCGACGGTCAAACCGTTGCGCCCGAGGATCTGGTCTATGCCGATGGCGTTTATGATTATGGCGATAAGCCTTGGATGACGTCCGAGGCGTTCCTCGTGAAGCACAATCCGCACCACCGCTGGATCTATTTCAGCGACATGCGCCCCGATGAGGCGCTGATCTTTCGCACTTTTGCTTCAAGCGACGGCGCCATCGGCATTCCGCATGTTGCCTTCAAAGACCCGAGCTGTCCGCCAAGCGCTAAAGGGCGCGTGAGCGTGGAAGCGCATGTCTATGCCATTTTTGATGAGTGAGAGGGTCCGATGCCCGATTCAGCGCCACTGACAAAGCGCGATGCGCTGCCTTACGTCGACACCTGGATGAATTATGCCGGCGACATCAAGGGCCGCGCGCGCGTCGATGTGCCGGACTGGAGCCGCACCAATCTCGTCTTGGATAAGCGCGATGTGCGCATCTACGATGCGCGCCCGATCCGGGACGAGCTCTCACTCGCGCGCGAGGGCTTCATCCTCGCCGACCATCATTCGAGCGTCGATTATTCGGTCGAGGACACAAAGGAAATTGCGCAGACCTATGTCAATGAGGTCGGCGAGTTCCTGAAACAATTGTCCGGCGCGGATTTTGTCATGACGCAATCGGCCGGCCTTCTTAAGCGCTACGCCGAGCGTGCGGGCAAAGGCGCCGGTCCCTCGCGCTGGTGCCACATGGATTACACCGAGTATTCGGCGCACAATTTCGTCAGGATGATGCAGGAGCGCCAAGGGCTCGACCTCAAGAAATATTCGCGCTTTGCCGTGCTGCAGACTTGGCGCTGCATCTCGCCGCCGCCGCAGGACAACACGCTTGTGATGTGCGACGGCTCGACCATTCCGAGCGAAAATCTCATCGTCTTCGATGCTGTGGTGGCACCGAACATGGAGTTCGAATCGCAGCTCTGCAAATATGATGAGCGCCTGCGCTGGTATTATTTCCCGAACATGACTGAGGACGAAGTCCTCGTGTTCAAGGCTTACGACACCGACCATTCGCAATGGTCGCAGCCTTTGCACAACTCGGCGGATATTCCCGGCCTGCCCACGGATACGGCGCCGCGCTGTTCGATCGAGTCACGCTTCTTCGCGTTCTGGGAGTAAGAGCGCCAGCTAATGCTTGGGCGTGCGCGCGTGGATGAAGTCCATGGTCGCGAGCATGACGCCCGAAACGAGGAAGGTGACGTGGATGCCGACCAGCCACGGTAGATCGCCGCGCGGCGTCTCGCTTAGCGACATGAAGACCTTGAGCAGCTGAATCGCCGAGATCGCGACGATCGAGGAGATCAGTTTGAGCTTCATGCCTGAGAAGTCGATGGTGCCCATCCAATGTGGCCGGTCGGGGTGATTGGCGGTCTGCAGCATGCGCGAGACGAAATTTTCATAGCCGGCAAAGATCACCATCACGAGCAAATTGCCCGCGAGCGAGAGGTCAATAAGCGTCAGCACCCAAAGGATGAGCTCCTGCTCGCTCATGTCGATGAAATGCGGGATCGGCTCGATGAGCAGCTGGATGAATTTGATCATAAGACCCAACAGCACGACCACGAGCCCGGCATAGAACGGAGCCATCAGCCAGCGCGCCGTGAAGAGCGTGCGCTCGAGTCCGCGTTCGAAGGGGCTGGATGGCCTATCCGGCATGGGGCCTAATGCGTGATGAGCTTGTCGGAAACTTTAAACGGTGCCTCTGTCTTGGCCTTAACTTCGTCGAGCGTGACGCCGGGCGCAAGCTCAACGAGCTTGAGACCATGCTTTTTGTCGATATCCATGACGCAGAGATCACTGATGATCTGATCGACGACTTTGACGCCGGTGAGCGGCAGATCGCAGGTGATCAGGATCTTGGGGCTTCCGTCCTTTGCGGCATGCTCCATCACCGCGATAACGCGCTCGACACCGGCGACGAGATCCATCGCTCCGCCCATGCCTTTGACCATCTTGCCGGGGATCATCCAATTGGCGATGTCGCCAAGCTCGCTAACCTGCATGGCGCCGAGGATTGCGAGATTGATGTGGCCGCCGCGTATCATCGCGAAGCTATCGGCCGAGGAGAAGAAGCTCGTTTGCGGCAGCGCCGTGACTGTTTGCTTGCCGGCATTGATGAGATCGGCGTCGACCTCATTATCGTAGGGGAAGGGGCCGATGCCGAGCATGCCGTTCTCGCTTTGCAGCGTCACATTCACGCCCTTGGGGACGTAATTCGAGACCAGCGTCGGGATGCCGATGCCGAGATTGACGTAGTAGCCGTCCTTCAACTCTTTCGCGGCGCGCTCGGCCATTTGATCGCGTGTCCAAGCCATCTCGTCCTCCTTGATCGAGCGCGCCTCAGCGCTCGTAAATACCGGTCAGCGTTGCTTTTGCGATGGCCACTTGGCTCAGGGCCGTTGTGATTGCATCAGCCTGCATCTTGCCTTCGAGCGCGGGCGTCGGCCCGCCCAGCGCCCAGAGTGTGAATTGATAATGATGCACGCCCGAGCCCGTGGGCGGGCAGGGGCCATCATAGTGGGCATTGCCGAAATCATTCGGGACAGCGAATGCACCGGCCGGGAGCTTGGCGCCTTTGGCGAGGCTGCTCACATCCGAAGGGATGTCGACGGCGACCCAATGCACCCATCCGGCGGCCCGCGCGTCCGGATCGATCACGGTGAGCGCGAAGCTCTTCACGCCTTGCGGCGCGCCGCTCCAGGTCAGGGCGGGCGAGATATTCTCACCGCCGCACATCGGATAGACCTGCGCCTTGGCGATCGTTGCGCCTTCGGCAAAATCTGGGCTGGTCAATTGCATCGCCGCTGCCGGCCCCGCAATCATCAGCGCCAAAACGCCGGCAAGCGCCGCACGTGCGAGCCATCCCGATTGCTGGTGCCGCCTCTCCCTCATGAAGGCTCACGCGCGCTCGCGGATGGTGCGCTTCTCGATGCGCTTCTCTTCGCCCACCGCCTGGAAGATGCGGTTGACGAAAATGCCCGGTGTGTGGATCGCATCGCCGTCAAGCTCGCCGACTTCAACCAGCTCCTCGACCTCGGCGATCGTCACTTTGCCGGCCGTCGCCATCATCGGATTAAAGTTCCGCGCCGTCTTGCGGTAGATGAGGTTGCCTTCTTTATCGCCCTTCCACGCCTTGACGATGGAAAGATCGGCCACAAGACCCGTCTCCAGGATATAGGTCTGGCCGCCAAACTCCTTGTGCTCCTTGCCCTCGGCGATCACCGTGCCGACGCCGGTCTTGGTGTAAAAGCCCGGGATGCCGGCGCCGCCCGCGCGGATGCGCTCGGCCAGCGTGCCCTGCGGATTGAACTCAAGCTCCAGCTCGCCCGCGAGATATTGGCGCTCGAAGGTTTTGTTCTCGCCGACATAGGACGAGATCATCTTCTTGATCTGGCGCGTCTGTAGCAGAAGCCCGAGCCCGAAATCATCGACGCCGCAATTGTTCGAGACGGCGGTCAGCCCCTTGGCGCCGGAATCGCGGATCGCCGCGATCAGGTTCTCAGGGATGCCGCACAGGCCAAAGCCCCCGGCCATGATCAGCATGTCGTCGCGGATGACCCCTTCAAGGGCCGCCTTGGCGTTCGGGTAGACCTTCTGCATGCGCGTGCCTCCTTTGCCCGAAGGCTTGATAAAAGGCCACGCGGCTTACGGCAAGATCACGCTGGCGCCGCTGGTCCTGCGGCCCTCGAGATCGCGGTGGCACTGTGCCGCATCTTCCAGCTTGTAGCGCTGGTGGATCTCGATGTTCACCCAGCCCCGCGCCACCGCATCGAAGAGGTCGGCCGCTGCCTCGTCCAGCTCTTCGGTGGTCTGCGTGTAGTGGATGGCGGTCGGGCGCGTGAGATAGAGCGAGCCCTTGGTCGAGAGAATGCCGAGATCGACGCCCGTCACAGGACCGGAGGCGTTGCCGAAGCTCACCATCAGCCCGCGCACCTGCAAGGAATCGAGCGAGGGGAGGAATGTGTCCTTGCCGACCGAGTCATAGACCACGGGCACACCCTTGCCTTGGGTCAGCATGCGAACCCGTTTGGCCACATCCTCCTTGCGGTAGAAAATAATGTGTTCGGCGCCATGGGCGCGGGCAAGCTGCGCCTTGGCCTCGGAGCCGACCGTGCCGATGACAGAGACGCCCAGCGCCTTGAGCCATTGGCAGGCGATGAGGCCGACCCCGCCGGCCGCGGCATGCCACAGCACCGTCTCGCCGGCTTTGACCGGGTAGGTCTGCTTGATGAGGTAGCGGACCGTGAGGCCTTTGAGCATGAGCGCCGCGGCTTGCTCGTCGCTGACGCCTTCGGGGATTTTCACCACACGGTCGGCGCGCACATTGTGCGCCTCGGCATAAGTACCGGGCGGGCCATTGGCATAGGCCACGCGATCACCGATAGAGACGCGATCAACGCTTGGCCCCACCGCTTCGACAACGCCGGCCGCCTCCAGCCCGAGCCCTGAGGGCAGCGGAATCTTGTAAAGACCTGTGCGCTGATAGGTGTCGATGTAATTGACACCCGAGGCTTTGACGCGCACGCGGACCTCACCCGGTCCCGGCTCAGGCAGATCGTAATCTTCAAGCTTGAGGACCTCGGGCCCGCCCGTCTCGGCAATTCGGATTGCGCGTATTTTCATGGCTTACGCCAGATGTTGCTTGAAGAAGTCGAGCGTGCGCCCGTCGGCGAGATCAGCATTCTTGTTGTCGCGGTGAGCGCCACCAACGCGGGCAAACCCATGGTCCGCGCCGGGATAGGAATGGATGGTCACCAGCTTGTTGCCGGCGAGCCCATCTTTGATTTTCTTCTGCGCCTCCTTATTGACGAAGCCATCTTCTTCCGCGATGTGCAGCATCAGGGGCTTCTTGATGCTCGCCGCTTCGCCCAGCAGCTGATCGATATTGACGCCGTAATAGCCGACCGAGGCGTCACTATCGGTTCGGCAGGCAGTGAGATAGGCCAAGAGGCCCCCAAGGCAGTAACCGACCGCGCCAACCTTGCCTGAGCTGTCTTTGCGCAGCGTGGTGATCGCCGCCTGAATGTCATCAATGCCTTTTTCCCGGTCGAACTTGCCCATCAGCGCGAGCGCTTTTTGAAACTCCTCCGGCTTGTCGGCATTGAGCTCGACGTCCTTCTCGATGCGCCAGAATAGGTCTGGGGCGATGGCGTTGAAGCCCTGGCCCGCCAACCGGTCGCAGATCGCGCGAATGCCCGGATTGACGCCGAAAATCTCCTGTATGACGACGACGCCGGGCGCCTTGCTTGGGCCTTGCGCGAAATACGCGCCCATCTCGCCGTCCTTGGTCTTAATGGAAATCATCTGACCGGCCATGGCTCGCCTCCGTTGCGCCGCGCTTCTTTTGCTTGTGAGAGGACGGACCTTAGCCGCGCATCGTGTCTCACGCGAGTCACCGCAGCTTGATGCCGGTCACGATTCGCTGCGCAACCCTTCGGGCTGAAGAAGCGCAGCAAGCTCGTCTGGTGTCGTTACCGGCAGCGAGCACACTTGGCCGCGGCACACATAGGCCGTCGGCTCGCCATCCACCGCCGTCTTGCCATGGAGGGGATGACCCTCAGGCACGCCGTCAAGCGTCTCGGCCCAGCCGACAATGAGGTTCGGATTGCCGGCCTGGCCGGCCGCCTCGGCCAAGGCATCATCCATGCTCACGCCGGCGAGCCCGACCGTCACAGGCGCGATAAGGAGCTCAAGCGAGTTGAGAAAGCTTGCGGCGCCAGCCGGGCTCTTGAGCGCCGCGCCCGAGAACGCCGACAGGATACCCAGTGCGCCGGCATTATGCGTCTCCTCGCCCGTCATCGCATAAAGCCGCGCGTGATTGGCCAGCATAGTCGCATTGGCCGGCGGCGTTGCATTGTCCCAGATGGTGCGGCTGGGGGCGATAATGTCGGCGGCCTCACGCTCGGCCTGGGTATAGCCGCCGCGCTCCGTGCTGAAACGCTTCTGCACCGCGCTGCTGAGATTGAGCGCCAGATTGAGAAAGCGCCATTCGCCGGTCGTCTCGTAGAGCGTGATCATTGCGGCGGCCTGATTGGCAAAATCCTCGGCCATGGCGCTGTTTCCCGGGCGGCCGCGCCAGGAGTGATAAAGATCGTCTTTCTTGATGAGATAGCCGATCAGGAAGCTCGCAGACTCAACGGCCGCTCCCAGCCAGTCGGGGCGGGCGAAGGCAGCGCCAGCCCTGGCCAGAGCCGAGGTCATAAGGCCATTCCAATCGGCAAGAATCTTGTCGTCAAGGCCAGGGCGCACCCTGTGCGTCCGGCGCGCGAGCAGCTTGCCACGATAGGCAGCTAGGCGCATCTCGTGCGCTTCATCCAAAAGCTCGAGCGATCCGAGCCGGTTCAAAATATTGGCACCCTCGAAATTACCGTCCTCACTTACTCCGTAGACGGAGCAAAACAGGCGCGCATCTTCGATGCCTAAAATCTCCTCGATCTCGGCCTTCGACCAGACATAGAATTTGCCTTCATGGCCCTCGCTGTCGGCATCGAGCGAGGAATAGAGCCCGCCCTCAGGCGAGCGCATCTCGCGTAAGACCCACTCCACAGTTTCCTCCACACGCTGCTTGAACAGCGGGAATTTTGTGGATTGCCAGACAAGCGTCAGCAGCGAGATGAGCTGAGCGTTGTCGTAGAGCATCTTCTCGAAATGCGGCACGAGCCATTCCGCATCGACTGAATAGCGTGCAAAGCCGCCGCCCAGATGGTCGTAAATGCCGCCCTGGCACATATGCGTGAGCGTGTTTTCGACTGCCGTGCGGTAGACAGCTTCGCCTGTGCGCAAATAGGCTCTCCATAGCAGCTCAAGCAGTGGAGTTTGGGGAAACTTGGGGGCCTCGCCGAGCCCGCCCGAATGGGGATCGACCATCCGCACAATCTGCGCGGCGGCTTGATCGAGGAACTCGATTGAAAGCTCGGCCGGCGGCGCAGACGGGTTCAGCGCGGGGCCGAGATGCTTCATGATCTCGCCCTCAGCGCGGGCTACCCGCTCCGGCTCATCGCGCCAGATACGGGCCATGTGTTTGAGCACGTCCGGAAAGCCAGGCCGGCCATAGCGCCGCTCGGGCGGAAAATAGGTGCCGCCGGCAAACGGCTTGCCATCGGGCGAGAGGAACATGGTGAGCGGCCAGCCGCCCTGCTGGCCGGTGACTGCGAGCGCCATCTGATAGATCGAATCGAGGTCAGGCCGCTCCTCGCGGTCGACCTTGATGCAGACGAAGAGCTCGTTCATCAGCGCCGCGACCTCAGGGTTCTCGAAGCTTTCATGCGCCATCACATGGCACCAATGACAAGCGGCATAGCCAACCGAAAGCAGGATCGGCTTGTTCTCCGCCTTAGCTAAGCTAAGGGCATCCGGCCCCCAAGCGTGCCAATCCACCGGATTGTCCTTGTGCTGGAGCAGATAGGGGCTGGTTTCCTTGGCGAGGTGATTGGACAGGGAAATGCTCCGTATACGAATTAAATGGCGATGGGATCGCGGCGGTGCTAGATGAACATAGGCGGAGGCTGCCATGAAGATAAGAATTGAAGTCGATTGCACGCCCGAGGAGGCAAGAAGCTTTCTCGGCCTGCCGGACGTGCGAGCTTTGAACGAAGCCATGATGACAGAGATGCAAGCCAAGCTCGCCCAATCCATGTCGATGATGGATCCCGAGACCGTGATGAACAAATGGGTGCCGGCGAGCATGCAAGGCATGGAGGCGCTCTCGAAGCTGATGTGGGACACGGCGGCGCAAGCGCTCGATCCCAAGCGCAATTCGCAACAGCCCAAGGGCGATGGCTGAGCGCAACTTGGGCAAGGCTCGACGCACCATCGCTGCCGTGGCAACGGCGCCCGGCCGCGCGGGTATAGCGGTTATGCGAATTTCTGGGCCAAGGGCCGGCGAGGCGCTCGGCCGGCTGATCGGCGCCCGCCTGCCGCCGCCGCGCCGCGCCGCGCCGCGCAAGCTTCGCGATCCCCGCGATGGTGCGGTGATCGATGAGGGCTTGGTGCTTTGGTTTCCGGCGCCCGAGAGCTTTACCGGCGAGGATGTGGCCGAGCTTCACCTCCACGGCAGCCGCGCCGTGATCGCCGCGATCCTGAAGGTGCTGACGGAGAGCTGTAATGTCGCGCTGGCAGAGCCAGGCGAGTTCACCCGCCGTGCCTTCGACAACGGCAAGCTCGATCTTGCCCAGGCCGAGGGCCTTGCCGACCTCATCGATGCCGAGACCGACGGCCAGCGCCGCCAAGCCTTGCGTCAGCTCGGCGGCGCGCTGGGGCGCAAAGCCGAGGCTTGGCGCGATCAGTTGATCAAAGCGAGCGCCTTTCTCGAAGCGGCAATCGACTTTCCGGACGAGGACTTGCCCAGCGATATCTTTGCGCGCGCGGCACCGATCCTGAGCAAGGTCGCCGAAGAGATCGATGCGGCCCTCAGCGACAACCGGGCCGGCGAGCGCATGCGTGAGGGGATCACCGTTGCAATTGTCGGCCCGCCCAATGCCGGCAAGTCGACCCTGCTCAACGCGCTCGCCCAGCGCGATGTCGCCATTGTATCCGAACATGCCGGCACGACGCGCGATGTGATCGAGGTGGGGCTGAACCTCAGCGGCCTGCCGGTCGTGCTCTTGGACACCGCAGGGCTTCGCGATGTCGCTGATCCGGTGGAGCAGGAAGGGGTGCGTCGCGCACGGGCGCGCGCCATGGATGCGGACTTGCGCCTTCTCCTCTGGGACGGCACGCGGCCGCCGGCCGACTGGGCGTCGCTCGGCGTCAAGCCCCAGGCTGCTGATATTTCGGTTCTGTCGAAGGCGGACCTCGCGAGCGCCGCGGGGCAGAGCGCGGAAATGATAGCGGTCTCTGCCAAGTCAGGCGCGGGGCTTGACCGGTTAGTCGCGGCCATTCGAGACGCTGCGGCGGCGCGCATTGGCGCTGGCGCAGATCCGCTCGTTACGCGCGCGCGGCATCGCCATGAGCTGAGCCGCGCAGCGGTGGCGCTGAAAGAGGCGCTCGGCGTCGATCCGGGCTACGTCGAGCTGATGGCGGAAGAGGTGCGTTCAGCTGCCGTTGCGCTCGGCCGCGTGACCGGGCGCATCGATGTCGAAGATATTCTCGATGCCGTGTTCGCCGAGTTCTGCCTCGGGAAATAGGGGTGTTTCACGTGAAACAATACGCGCGAGTTGAATCGTCCGAGTGCTGAATGTTTCACGTGAAACATCTAACGGCTTTACAGATGCCGGGCAGCTAGCTTAGACGGCGCGCCATGACTGGCTTTGATGTCATTGTGATCGGTGGCGGCCATGCCGGCTGCGAAGCTGCCACGGCGTCTGCCCGCCTCGGCGCGCGCACGCTTCTGCTCACCCACAAGATCGAGACCATCGGCGAGATGTCGTGCAACCCGGCAATTGGCGGACTTGGCAAGGGGCATCTCGTTCGCGAGATCGATGCGCTTGACGGCGTCATGGGTCGCGTGGCCGACGCCGCGGGTATTCAGTTTCGCATGCTCAACCGCAGCAAGGGCCCGGCGGTGCGCGGCCCGCGTGCGCAGGCGGACCGCCAGCTCTATCGGCGCCATATGCAGGCCGCGCTCGCTGCCCAGCCCAATCTCGAAATCCAGGCCGGTGCGGCCGAAGATCTCCTGATCCGTGAAGGCCGGGTCGAAGGTGTAGTTCTTGGTGACGGCGCGGTGGTCCGGGCCGGTGCCGTGATCCTGACCACAGGCACGTTCCTCAACGGGCTCATTCATGTCGGTCACCAGCGGGTGCCGGCCGGCCGGGCAGGGGAGGCACCGGCCATTGGTCTCTCGAAGACGCTGTACGGGCTTGGCCTGCGGATGGGCCGGCTCAAGACGGGGACGCCGCCGCGCCTTTTCGGGCCCTCGATTGATTGGTCCGGGCTCGAGGTCCAACCCGGCGACGACCCGCCAACGCCGTTTTCCTTTATGACCGAGCGGATCACGACGCCCCAGGTGCCGTGTCACGTGACCTATACCAACGAAGCCACGCACGCCTTGATCCGCGAGAATTTTGATGTCGCGCCGATCTATACCGGTCAGATCGCCGGCCGCGGCCCGCGCTATTGCCCGTCGATCGAGGACAAGGTGGTGCGCTTTGCAGACAAGGTGCGCCATCAGATCTTCCTCGAGCCTGAGGGCCTGGATGACGATACCATCTATCCCAACGGCATCTCAACTTCACTGCCCGAGGTGGTTCAGCGGGCCCTTCTCGCAACCATTCCCGGGCTTGAGCGCGCCGAATTGGTCCGGCCGGGCTATGCCATTGAATATGACTATGTCGATCCACGCGAGCTGCTTCCCACCCTGGCGGTGAAGAGGCTCCAGCGCCTTTATCTGGCAGGCCAGATCAACGGCACGACAGGCTATGAAGAGGCGGCCGCTCAGGGTCTGATCGCCGGGTTGAATGCCGCGTTGGCGGTCGGCGGCGGCGAAGCTTTTCTGATCGACCGGTCCGAGGCCTATATCGGGGTGCTGGTGGATGACCTTGTGACCAAGGGCGTCACCGAGCCGTACCGTATGTTCACCTCGCGCTCGGAATTTCGCCTCTCGCTTCGCGCCGATAACGCCGACCGGCGCCTGACACCGCACGGGATCGCTGTCGGCTGCGTGGGTGCGGAACGCGGTGGGCGCTTTGAAGCGCAGCAGACGGAGATCGAGGCTGGCTTGGCCATGGCTCTTAAATTGTCGCTCACCCCTTCAGCAGCGGCGAAACACGGCCTCAAGGTCAATCAGGATGGTGTCCGGCGCTCGGCCCTGGAGCTTATGAGCTATCCCGGCATTGGCTTTGACCGGCTTACAGCGGTTTGGCCTGAGCTTGGCGCCCTGTCTCGGGAGGTCCGCGCCCAGCTTGAGATTGAAGCCGCCTATGCCGGATATCTCGATCGCCAGCGCGCCGACATCGAGGCTTTTCGGCGCGATGAGAGCTTGGCCTTGCCGCTGGAGACTGACTATCGCGCGGTGCCGGGACTCTCGCGCGAGATCGTCGACAAGCTCACCGAGACCCGCCCGATGACGCTCGGCCAGGCCGGGCGAATTGAAGGCATGACCCCGGCGGCGCTGATGATTCTTCTTCGCGTCGCCACCGCGTCAGCTTCAGCGAGATGAGCGCCGCAACGTTCGGACCCGAGCAGTTTCAGGCCGCCACCAATGTTTCACGTGAAACATTGGACCGGCTGAAAATCTATGCCGACCTCTTGCTGCGCTGGCAGGCAAGATTAAATCTCGTCTCTACATCATCAGCCCTAGAGCTCTGGCACAGACATTTTTTGGATTCCGCCCAGTTCATTGATTTGGCGCCCCAAGATGCCCTTCGCTGGGTGGACCTGGGTTCGGGTGCCGGCTTTCCCGGGCTTGTGGTCGCAATCCTCAAGCGCGGCGCGCCAGGCTTTCAGATGCATTTAGTCGAACGAATTGCCCGCAAGTGCGACTTCCTGCGCGAGGTGATTTGCGCAACCGAAACGACTGCCCAGGTGCATTTCGGCAGGCTCGAAGCAATTGAACCGCTCAAAGGTGAGGTGGTCACCGCCCGTGCCTGCGCACCGCTGCCTCAGCTTCTCGAATATTTTCAAAGACATAAGGCGCCCGGCGGGATCGGCATTTTCGCTAAGGGGAGAAACCTCACTGAGGAATTGACGCGCGCCGAGGCGGACTGGACACTCGATTTTGACAGGCACCCGAGTCGAACCGGCGGCGGGGGCCAGCTTCTTCTCATCCGCTCGGCTCAACGGCACCAAAATGGGTAGTCTTGCTGAAACAGCCGGTTCTGCCTTCGAGAGCCCAGCCGCCCAGCCGGCGCCGGCGCGCGTGCTCGCCATCGTCAATCAAAAGGGCGGGGTAGGAAAGACGACAACAGCGATCAACCTGGGTACGGCGCTCGCTGCTGTTGGCGAGCCGGTGCTCATCATCGATCTTGATCCGCAGGGCAATGCCTCGACCGGCCTCGGTCTCGACCGCAATGCGCGCGAGTTTGACACCTACAAAGTGCTGATGGGGGATGCGCAACTTGAAGACGCGATCACCCCGAGCAATGTGCCGAACCTTTATGTCGTTCCGTCGACCATTGACCTTGCCGGCGCGGAGCTGGAGCTTGTCGGCGTTGCTCGCCGCTCTGCCCGCTTGCGCGATGCCATTCTGGCTTACGAAAGCCATGCCGCAAGCGGCGAGCACTTCACCTACATCCTGATCGACTGCCCACCATCGCTCAACCTGCTTACGGTCAATGCGCTGACAGCGGCCGATGGTGTGCTCGTGCCCCTGCAATGCGAATTTTTTGCCCTTGAAGGTCTCAGCCAGCTCGTCAAGACGATCGATACCGTACGCTCCAATCTCAACCCGGATCTCGAGATCCAGGGTGTCGTGCTGACCATGTTCGACAAGCGCAACAATCTCTCGGTGCAGGTCGAGAGCGACGTGCGCGCCCACTTTGGTGATCGCGTCTATCGTACGGTGATCCCGCGCAATGTGCGCATCTCCGAAGCGCCGTCGCATGGCAAGCCGGCCTTGCTTTATGATTACCGGTGCGCCGGTAGCCAGGCCTATATGAAGCTTGCGAGCGAGCTTATTCAGCGTGAGCGCCTGCGCCGCAGCCAGGCCGAGCGATGAAAGACGAGGGCACGACCTCGATGAGCAATCCCGAACAAACCCGCGCGAACCGGCTCGGCCGTGGTCTCTCCGCCCTGCTTGGCGGTATGGAGGAGAACGCTCCGGTACGCGCGGAAGCCAAGGGTGCGCAGCGCAGCCTGCCGATCGCTGCAGCTGACGCCAAGCCCGCTTCAACCGCGCCGTTTCTTCGATGAGGAAGCCATGACCGAGCTGACAAGCTCGGTGAAGGAAAAGGGTGTTCTGCAGCCGATTTTGGTTCGCCTGAGCGCCAAGGGCGACGGCAGTTATGAGATTGTCGCGGGCGAGCGGCGTTGGCGCGCGGCCCAGCGCGCTGGTGTTCATGAAGTGCCGGTTGTCATTCGTGATCTGACCGACGGCCAAGTGCTCGAGATCGCGCTGATCGAGAATGTCCAGCGCGCTGATCTCAATGCGATCGATGAAGCCGAAGGCTACAAGCGGCTGATCGAGCAGTTTCGCTACACCCAGGATCAGCTCTCGAAGGTCATCGGCAAGAGCCGTCCGCATATCGCCAATACGCTGCGCTTGCTGGGTCTGCCCGCCTCTGTCCAGGCCCACGTGCAATCGGGGGCATTATCCGCAGGACATGTGCGTCCGCTCGTCGGCCGGCCGGATGCGGAGGCGCTCGCGGAGCAAATGGTCAAGGGCTCGCTTTCGGTTCGCAGCGCGGAAGCGCTGGTGCGTGCGCCCGATGCGCCGCCCAAGCGGCATTTGGCTGGCCTCAAGCCGGAGAAGGATGCCGATACACTGGGGCTTGAGAAATCGGTCTCCGATAGCCTCGGCCTCAAGGTCGTCATCAATGACAAGGCCGGGAAGGGCGGTGAGCTGCGAATCGCCTATAAGACGCTTGAGCAGCTTGAAGATGTTTGCCGCCGCCTTCAGCACGTGCATTGAGCACGTTTAGGTTGGCGGTGCATCCCGTGCACCGCGCGCGAGCGCAAGGAGAGTCCGCTCCGAGATTTCCTGCGCCGGCAGCCCGGTCGTCTTGCATTGCATCTCGGCATCCAGAACGAGGCTTTGTGCCCGCGCCACATTGCGCGCCGGCCAGCGGAGCGAGTGGCGGCGCAACGCCTCTGCCTGGTAATAGCCAAAACCGGCCTTCCCCGACTCAAGCCCAGCGAGCCGGTCCAGATGCAGCCCCAACGCGCGCAGAATGCGCACCGGGTGAACGCCCGCAGCGGAGAGCCGGCCATTCTGCCTGAGCGCCGCTTCGACTTGGCCGGTGAGCACCGCATCGATCAGACTATCAACCTCGGCCGCGCCGGTATCGCCGACAAGCGCAAGCACATCCGAGAGCTCGACCTTGATACGTTCGCCCGTTCCAACACCGCAATAAGTCAGCAGCTTATCGATCTCCTGACGGCTGACGCCGCGATCACTGCCGAGCCGCTCGACAAGCGCGATCTTAGCCTCCGCGCTGATCTCGGCGCCTGCCTCGCGGAGCGCTCTCTCAACGAAAGCTTCAAGGCTCGCTTCGTCGTCGGGGTAGCAAGCGATCGTGGCGATAATCTTTGCGCCTTCCGCCTTCTTGCGCAGCGCGCTGGTTGGGCGCAGCTCGCCGGCCTCGATGACGAAAAAAGCGTCGGGGCGCGCCGCGCCGCCGTCTCTCTCGGCGAGATAGGCATCGAGCGCATTCGCCGCCGCATCCAAACTCATCCGTAGACGGATGAATTTGCGCCCGCCCATCATCGAGATCGAAGCGGCCTCGCCATAGAGCGCACCGGCTGCATCTTTCACCTCGGCTTCCGAAAGCTCGACAATTTGAAGCGGATCAGGCTTGGGGCCTAGGACCGCGGCTTCGAGCGCTTTGCTCCGTTCACGGACTAATCCTTGGTCGCGGCCGTGAATGAGAGCGCCCTCAATGTCCTTTCCGGGGGCCTTGAGGAAACTTTCGATATCCACCAAGCGTTTGATTTGCATAGCAAATCCTGGGCGAGGCTAAGGCGCGTGTTGCTGAAAGAAAAGCGCGAGCCGGAGCTCGAGCTGGTCGCCAAGATCAACCGAGGCACGCTGTTTGGCATCATTCTCCGCGGTCAATGTCGCGAATTGCGAATCGACCACGCTATAGGAGGCCATGGTGCTCGCGGTGCCTCGGGTGATCACCTTGCCGGTCCCAAGATCGAGCAGGCGGTAGTCGGCGCTGAGCTGATAATTCCAGCGCGTAACCGAAGTGTCTTTCTGGATGCCGAGGCCCTCGCGATATTCGTGGAGCACGAGATCCAGCCGGTATTGCGGATAGGTCGGCTCGCCGTCCGGTGTCAGCCGGTCGATCAGCTCGTTTCTGAGATCAACGCCAAGCTTTGAATTGATCGGTGTGATCTCGATTTGGCTGAGCTCCAGCCGGCGTGGCGAGTTCGGCCCGCCACCATAAAGTGGACGAAAGCCGCAAGCGGTTAAGCCGAAGAGAACGATGAGAAAGGCGGCGGCGCGCATCAGATCACTACATTGACTATTCGGTCCGGCACCGCAATTACTCTGCGCGGCGACTTGCCGTCGAGCGCGCGCTTCACCGGCTCTAGATCGAGCGCCCACGTCCCCAGCTCTGCCGTGCTCGAACCGGCCGGCACCTCCATTTCGGCTCGGCGCTTGCCGTTGATCTGAACCGCAACCGTTACCGATGCTCTTCGTGTCAGCTCGGGGTCTGCCACCGGCCAGGCCGTATCGATCACCAGCTCTTCATGTCCAAGTTGCGCCCATGCTTCTTCGGCGAGATGCGGCATCATCGGCGCCATCAGCAGCACGAGGGTCTCAAGCGCTTCCCGCAGTGCCCAACGCTCGGCAGACGCAGGCTCTCCGGCGATGAAGGCCTGGATGCCGTTGGTCAGCTCATAAAGGCGAGCGACGGCGCGGTTGAAGCGTAAGCCGTCAAGATCCGAGGTCACCTCGCCGATCGTGCGATGGGTGAGCGCGCGCAGCTTCGCTGTTGCATCACTCGATGTGCCGGGCGCGGTCTTCGGCAGTCCGCCGGCATGCCCAACGGCCTCGGTGACGAGCCGCCATACGCGCTGCGCAAAACGCCATGCGCCTTGTGCCCCGGCGTCCGTCCACTCGATATCGCGCTCGGGCGGCGTGTCGGAGAGCAGGAACCAGCGCGCAATGTCGGCACCGTATTCCTCGATGATCGGCTCCGGCGCGACGACATTCTTCTTCGATTTTGACATCTTTTCCGGCGGCCCGATCGTCACCGGCTCCCGCGTGCCTTTGACGAAGGCGGGCGCGTTGCCGCCGGTCTCCGTGCGATCGATCTCCTCCGGCAATAGCCATTTGCCGGCTGCATCGCGATACGTTTCGTGGGTCACCATGCCTTGGGTGAAGAGGCCGGCAAAAGGCTCCTTCAATCCTGCAAGGCCCTCAGCCTGCATCATCCGTGTGAAAAAGCGCGCATAGAGCAGATGCAGGACGGCATGCTCGACGCCGCCGATATATTGATCGACCGGCAGCCAGTAGTCGACAGCCTCGCGATTGACCGGCGCCGCCGCTTTGGGGTCACAAAACCGCGCGAAGTACCAGGACGAGTCGACAAACGTGTCCATCGTATCGGTCTCGCGCCGCGCCGGCTTGCCACAGCTCGGGCAGGGCACATGCTTCCAAGTCGGGTGATGGTCGAGCGGATTGCCCGGTTTATCGAAGCTGACATCCGCCGGCAGCTTGACCGGTAAGTCCTTATCCGGCACCGGGACAATGCCGCAAGCCTCGCAATGGATGATCGGGATCGGACAGCCCCAATAGCGCTGTCGCGAGATGCCCCAATCGCGCAAGCGATAGCGCACCGAGCGCGTGCCACGCCCCATCTTTTCGATGCGCGTAATCGCTTCCGCCTTCGCAGCTTCAACCGGCTTGCCATTGAGAAAGTCCGAATTGATGAGCGTTCCATCGCCGGTATAGGCCTCGCCCGCGATCTTGAAAGTCGCCGCATCGCCGCTCGGAGGCAGAACCACCGGAACGACGGGCAAAGCATATTTGCGGGCGAAATCCAGGTCGCGCTGATCATGTGCAGGGCAGCCGAAAATCGCGCCGGTGCCATATTCCATCAGCACGAAATTAGCCACATAGACCGGCAATTCGCGCCCCGGCAGGAAGGGATGCACGGCTTTGAGGCCGGTGTCGAAGCCCTTCTTTTCCGCCTTCTCGATCGCCTCTTCGCTGGTGCCGACCCTGCGGCAATCATCGACAAAGGCCTGCAGCGCCGGGCTTGTCTTCGCCAATTCGTCCGCAAGCGGATGATTTGGCGAGATCGCACAGAATGCTGCGCCGAACAGCGTATCGGGCCGGGTCGTATAGACTTCCAGCTCCTTGGCTGCGCCGCCATTCAGCGCAAAGCGCATGGTGAGGCCTTCGGAGCGGCCGATCCACTTGGTCTGCATCACCCGCACTTTTTCCGGCCAATGTTCCAGCGTCGCGATCGAGTCGAGCAGATCCTCGGCAAAATGGGTGATTCGCGCGAACCATTGCGTCAGCGTGCGCTGTTCGACGATCGCGCCCGAGCGCCAGCCCCGCCCATCGATCACTTGCTCATTGGCGAGCACGGTGTTGTCGACCGGGTCCCAATTCACCTTGGCTTCGCGCCGATAGAAGAAATCCCGCTTCAAGAACGCGAGAAACATGCGTTGCTGATGGACATAGTAGGATGGATCGCAAGTCGCGAACTCGCGGCTCCAGTCGATCGAATAGCCCATCAGCTTGAGCTGCTCCTTCATCTCCGCGATGTTGGAGAGCGTCCAATCCATAGGATGAATGCCCCGCTCGAAAGCGGCGTTTTCGGCCGCGAGTCCGAAGGCGTCCCATCCGAAGGGATGCAATACATTGAAGCCTTGGGCGCGTTTGAACCGCGCGATCACATCGCCCATCGTGTAGTTGCGCGTGTGGCCGATATGGATGCGCCCGGACGGATAGGGAAACATCTCGAGCGCGTAGAACTTGGTCTTTTCCACGCGCATCTCGGCGCGGAAAGTGCCGCGCCTTTCCCATTCCGCCTGCCACTTGGCCTCGGCCGCGCGGGCGTTATAGCGCTCGGTCGGTGTCATGCGCGTTGAACTGAAGCAAAGAAGGGCTTAGCCGCCGGGCGTTGAGATGCGCAGCTGGCGCGCCCGGGTAAGGATCGCGTTCTCCAGCTTGCCCGGCGTATCGGGGTCCAATGCTGCATCGACCCATGAGCCCCTGCTATCCTGTTGCTGACGAAACACCGACACCTTAAGTGCATCGGCACGCAGCCGCTTGTCGAGAATATAAACCGTCACCTTGAAACGTTCACTCGCGGTTTGCGGCGGCGAATACCAGTCGGTGATGATGACGCCGCCAAAAGGATCGGCCGAGGCAAGCGGCATGAAACTCAAAGTGTCGAGCGAGGCGTGCCACAGGAAGCTGTTGACGCCAACACCGATGCCGCTGCCGGCCACGCGCGCCGGCTTTGAATTGACCCCGCCACCGAACATGGTGATGCCTTGTGAAGCATCGGGGTCAGCCTTCTTGCCACCAAAGAGGTGTCCACAAGCCGAAAGGCTTAGCGCGAGCACAAGCAGCGCAGCTGGGCGGGTCCATTGCAGCGGCGAACCGCGCTCGGCACGTCTGATCAGCATCAATCCTTCTCCGGGCGAATCTTCAGGAGGAGAGTGGGCGGGTGCTTGGTGTAATGCACGCCCGCTGGACAGGAAAGGGGTTTGAGGCACCTTGCGGCAGGCCAACGCCCTTGTGATCAATGCGCACGACGTGCAACTCCCCTCCTGCTAGGGGTCTTCTGGCTTGTACGGAAGCTTGAGGCTATACCCCTTTCGAGCCGGCCTGGAGGGCTAGAGCCACCTCTCCGAATTCGCCAAAGCCTGCCAATCCGGCCGGTTCTGTGCCATGCGCGCAACAAGCTTGAGGTAGCTCTTTTCATCACACCATATTGGCTTGACCACCCCCACTCCAACCCTGATCTATTCGGTCAAGACGCGCGCCATCGACCGGCATCGGTGAGCGCGCATCATGAGGGACGTTATGAGATTCGTGGGGCTGGGCGCGGCGGCTTTGGCTGCGGCAGTGGCGATTGCTTCGCCGGCTGCTGCCATGGATCGCATCAAGCTTAGCCTTGGCGGCTTTTTTACTGGCGTCGGCGGCTTCGAGAGCGCGCCCAATCACGCCGATAGCGGGCTTGCCGGAAATGGTGGCGTCAGCCTGACCGGGGGAACGACCCTCGATAATGGGATCGAGGTTGGTTTCACGGCCCAGTTCGTTGCGCTCAACGACTGCAGCTTTGCCGGCTCACTGCCCCCGAATTCGGCCGCCTGCGTGGCGGGCGGCGTCAACCGCGCCTATGTCGATCTCGCGACCGGTCTCGGCAGGCTGCAGCTTGGCCAGAATCTGGGGGTGTCCAATCAGCTCGGGCTCGCCACGCCCTCGGTGATAGGCGGCGTTTCAGCGGATTACGCGCTGCTTGATCCGCTCGCGATTTCCAACGTTTCGACGGTTCTCACTGATGCCGGCCGCGGCCCCCGGGTCGCCTATCTGACGCCGCGCCTGTTCGGCGTTCAGGCCGGCGTCTCCTATCTTTGGGATCCGTCGCATAACGGGCCGTTGGTGACCTTGGCGCCCGATCCCCTGCATCCCAATGGGGTGGGCCGCACCGCCTTTGCAGCGGCGGTCAATTTCGAGCGTGATCTTAGCGATGTCGTCCTGCGCGGCGCCCTGGCCTATTATAGCGATAACCGGATTGGCGGCGCGCCCGACCCATCGGGCTACAATCTCGGCGTCCAGGTCGGTTATCGCGGCTTCACTTTCGGCGGCAATTATACGCGCGGCGACAATATCGATCACCGCACAACCTATCTCGACCAAAGCCAGACAAATATCTGGTCGGCCGGCATGACCTATGGCAGCGGGCCCTGGCTGGTCGGCCTGAACTACGCCGACGGCAATGACAAGGTGCCTGGCGCGGGCGGCGACTTCAAATCGGTGGTCGGCGCGCTCTCCTATGAGCTCAACGAGCATGTCAAGCTCGGCCTTGGCTATCAGCACGATGATGCCAGCCCCAAGGCCGTCACGAGCACCAGCGGTGACGCCGTTTTCATGGAGACTGGCCTCAAATTCTGAGGCGAGCCCAATCTATTCCTCTTTATTGTCCGTAGGCGGAAGAAGCGCACCGATTGCGCCTATGCCCGCCGCGCCCGAGCCCTGGAGGAGGCCGGCATTAGCGGCAGTCACACCTCCCAGGGCAAGGACGGGCAGACGGGACTTATGGGCGATCGCTGAGATGCGCACAGGGCCGAGACCTTGTGCGCTTTTATGGCTTTCTGTTGGGAACACGGGGCCGAGAAAAACCCCATCGGCGCCAATAGCTTGGGCTCGCCTGAGCTCGTCCGGCCCATGCGCCGAAGCTGTTATGATCCCACGGGCTTTCGGGCCCGCCCGCCGCGCCGCCGCCCAACGCGGGATGTGCACGCCGTGCGCCCCTGTCCGCGTTGCAAGAGTCCCATCGGCGCCGATCAAAAGCACAAGGTTCCGCGCGTGTGCAATCTCGGCGAGGGTAAAGGCCAGGCCCTCGCGATTTTGCGCCCGGTAATGCCGAAGGATGATCCCCGTGCCGGGCGGCAGCAGGCGGGCTGCCGCGAGCGGGTCGGGCTCGCGATCGTCGTCGGTCAAGAACCACAGCGAGGGAAGCGGCGAGGCCGCGAACCGGCTCGCGGCTTTGAGGCGCCGCGCCAGCTTTGCTAGCTTCGCCGCCTCGACCGAAACTCCAGCTTCGCTTCGCACCGATCTCATGACCGAACCGTCCGACCTTGGCGACATCACAACACGATATCAAAGAGTGCTGGGCGAAATCCGTTCAGCGGAAGCCGCCGCCGGCCGCGAGGCCGGCTCGGTGACGCTTGTCGCTGTCTCCAAAACCTTTGGCGCAGAGGCCATCCGCCCGGTGCTGGCTGCGGGCCAGCGCGTCTTCGGCGAGAACCGCGTCCAGGAAGCGATGGGCAAATGGCCGGGCCTCAAGGCCGAATTCCCCGACGCGGAGCTTCATCTGATCGGGCCCTTGCAGACCAACAAGGCGAAGGATGCCGTGCGCCTTTTCGACGTCATCGAGACGCTGGATAGGCCCAAGCTCGCACACGCGCTTGCCGCCGCGATCGAAAAAGAGGGCCGAAGCCCAAAATTGCTCATAGAGGTCAATCTGGGTGGCGAGGCTCAGAAGTCCGGTGTTGCACCGGATGAGGTCAGGCCACTGTTGGCACTGGCGCGCGAACTCAATCTCGATGTCGAAGGCCTGATGTGCATCCCGCCGCATGACGAAGATCCGGCGCCCTATTTTGCCAGATTAGAGCGACTCGCTACGAATTGCGGGCTCTCGATCTTGAGCATGGGCATGTCCGCTGACTTTCCCGCCGCGATCGCCGCAGGCGCTACCCATGTGCGCGTCGGCTCGGCGATCTTCGGCGCGCGCCACTGACGGGCCTGGCTCCAACAACCCCCAGGCGAATCCTTATGCCATCGACTCGCGAATCCAAATTTTTTCTAACCTGCGGGCGAATCTCCTTTTGCCGACTCGCATGCAAGGCGAACTCTGCCCCGGCGTGCCCCAGAGCACATAAGGCCCAAGCGCTGGCTTTCAAGTCGCCCGTTTCTCCGTAGGCGGAAGACCTTAGGTCTGAATGATCAGGCGGCTGCCCGGCCCGGCAGCTTTGAGGATGCGGCCCATATCTTCGCGCCTGACGGCAACACATCCCGCAGTCGGTGAGTAATCATCGCGCGCCAGATGAAGAAAGATTGCGCTGCCCATACCGGGCCGGATGGGGTCGTCATTGTGGCCAATTACCACGATGACGTCGTAGAGATGATCCTCGCGCCACAGCCGGTCCACGGTACCGCCGTGTGGAAGACGCACCAGCTTATTGTAGTCGGGATCGGCCGGATCTTCGCTCCAGCCGTCCGCAGGCGTCAGAGGGATCACGGGGAGCAAAGTTTGGGGCGAGTCGCCACGATCCGACCGATAAAGCACGGATGTTAAAGGAAAAAACCCGGCCGGCGTTGCGCCATCGCCTTCGCATTTGTCCGCCTGCGGAATTATACCGGAGCGCCCAAGCATACACCGTGCGCGTCCCTCCGGCCAGGTGACCCAGCCATCGGGCGTGACCACGAAATCCGGTGCGGCGCTCATTTCTTGTCGGCCGCAAGAAGCATAAAGGGCGGGCGGCGGCACTCCTCGATCAGATCTGGCCGCCGCTTCAGAAACTCAGGCTCAGGCAGTGGCTCCAGAAGACCAATCAGGACGAGCCCGGCGTCGAGCAGCCCTTGGACATAGGTCTCGACGGTGCGGTGGTGTTTGATGACGCCGTCGACATACCAGCGCGTCTCTCGCGGTCCCTCCTCGCAATAGCGATCGATCGGCCAATGCAGCTTCGCGCCATCCGGCGCCCGGCACCAATCTTTCAGCGCAATGCAGGTCATGACTGGATGCTCGACGGAGAAGACGAAGCGCCCGCCCGGCTTGAGCGCCTGCGCCACCCGGCCCGCCAGCCTGGGGTAGTCGGCGACGTAATGGATGGCAAGCGACGAGGCGACCAGGTCGAACGTGTCGCGCGCGGGCTCAAAGCTTTCAATATCCGCGCGGGTGTAGCTGATCGCATCGTCCTTTGTGCGCTCGCAGGCTTCGGCCAGCATACGTTCGGAGACGTCGACGCCGACGACCTCCCCGGCGCCCATCGAGCGCGCCGCTCGGGCGAAATGGCCCATGCCGCAGCCAAGATCCAGAATGCGCAGACCTTTGAGGCTTGCAGGCAGCAGGCGCTTGAAGGCAGGCCACTCCATCGCCTCATTAAGACCCAGCTGCATGCGCCTGAGGCGCTCATACCCGGCAAAGAAATCGGGATTGTCGTAGATGTTCTGGGCCGACATGAGGCGCCCTCACGAGGGAAACAAGCGGCTGATCGAAGAGCGCTCATAGATCGAGCGGATCGCTTTCGCAAACAGCGGCGCTACTGAGATCACTTTGAGATTGGCTGGCGGCGCCTCGAACGGCCGCTCGACCGTGTCGGTAATGATCAGCTCTTTGATCGGGCTTTTCGCGAGCTTTACCGCCGAGCCCTTGGTCAAAACGCCGTGGGTGACGGCGGCATATATGTCCCCGGCCCCCGCCTCTTTCAGCGCATTCGCCAGCGAAATGAGGCTGCCGCCGGTAAAGACGATGTCGTCGACAATCAGGATGTTGCGGCCCCTGGCCTCGCCGATCACGCTCCACACCCGCGCATTCTCGCTGTGATCTACCCGCTCCTTATTGCCGATCACCACAGGCGCGCCGAGCGCGGCGGCATAACGCGTCGCCGGCTTGGCAAAGCCGACATCGGCCGAAGCAACCGAGAGATTGGGAATCTTCCGTCCGCGGAAATATTCGCAAATCACCGGCATGGCATAGAGGTGATCGACCGGGCGGCGGAAAAAGCCTTGAATTTGCGCGCTGTGCAAATCCATCGTCAGCACGCGGTCAACGCCTGCCGCCTCGAGCGCATCGGCGCATACCCGCGCTCTGATCGAGACGCGCGGCTCATCCTTCTTGTCGCCCTTGGCATAGCTGAAAAACGGGATGACGGCGGTGACCTCGGCCGCCGATGCACGCTTCAGCGCATCAATCCAGAACAGAAGCTCGACGAAATTGTCGTTCACCGGATTCGAGATGCCTTGGATGACGAACACATCGTGTCCGCGCACATTTTCCAAGACGCGCACAAAGGTGTTGCCTTCGCTGAAAATATGAACCTCGGAGGCGGCAAGTGGAACCCCCAGCTCCTTGGCGATCGCAGCGGCAAATCTTGGGCTCGCGCTGCCGGCAAAGATCTTGGGCCCTTTGATCTCCGGCGCGTGAAATCCGGACGGCGTCTCGCCCATGGCGGCCCCCAATGATCTAATAGAGCGTGGCCTTGAGCCGCGCCGGCTGTGCGCGGTCATAGGCCTCGATATTGGTACCGTCGGCCAGAAGCTCCGCGCGTAACGTGCCCGCTGAAGGCAGGCTTTTGGGATCGATCTTTGAGGCCTCGTCCCAAAGCTTGGAGCGCAGGATTGCCTTGGCACAGTGAAAATAGATGCTCTCGACATGCACGATGAGAACGCTGGGCGGCAGCTTGCCGTTGACCGCGAAGCGCTCCAAAAGGTTCGGATCGATCGATATCTCGGCGCGGCCATTGACCCGCAGCGTCTCCCCAGCGCCCGGAATCAGAAATAGGATCGCAACCCGCGGATCGCGCAGCACGTTGCGTAAGCCATCGATGCGGTGGTTGCCGGGCCGATCGGGAATGGCCAGTGTTCGCTCATCCAGAATAGCGACGAAGCCAGGCGCATCGCCTTTAGGCGAGCAGTCGAGCCCTTCCGGTCCGCTGGTCGCGAGCGCAATGAACGGTGAGGCCTCGATTAGCTTTCGGTAGCCCGAATTGATGCGATGGATTTCCTTGGCAATTGCGAGTTGCGATGGCACGCCGTAGAGGGCCTCGAGTTGTTCCAGGCTCGTCACGCGGTGCTCGCTCATCGCCCGATCCCCCCAATGCCAGAGATCATAAGAAATGGCCGCTCTTGATGCGCTTGGTCGCGAGGTAATGCGCATTGTGCGGATTGGCGGGAAACTTATGGCCGACGCGCTCCACGATGTCGATGCCGCCGGCCTTGAGTGCTTCGACTTTGCGCGGGTTGTTGGTGAGCAATCGAATGCGCTTGAAATCGAGTGCTTCCAGCATGCGGATCGCCGGCCGGAATGAACGTTCATCCTCGGCAAACCCAAGGCGCTCATTGGCTTCGACCGTATCGACGCCCCGATCCTGCAGGTGATAGGCCCTGAGCTTGTTGAGACAGGCCAATGCCGCGCCCTTCCTGGCGGAGATAGAGCAGATACGCCGGCGCCCTCCTCGGCAATGCGTGCAATGCTCCCGCGCAATTGATCGCCGCAATCACATTTGAGCGAGCCCAAGAGATCGCCCGTGAAGCACTCGGAATGGAGGCGCACCAGCGGCGCTCTGTCCGGGTCGGGTGCGCCGATCATCGAGCGCATAATGCGGCTCGGTCTCGTCAGCTTCGCCCCAAAGCCCCTTCGGGCTGCGCCCGAAACGCGATGAGCTGCGCGTTGGCTGCGCCCTCAACCGGCAGGCGCGCTTCGGTAACGAGCTGCGCCTCGAGCGCGCCAGGATCATCGAAGGCGGAAAGCGCTGGGATTTCGCGCCGCATCGATCGCAAGAAAGCCCTCGCGCGCGGCAAACGCTTCCGCCGCGCCGGAAAGCGCGGCGACCAACCACCGAAGGCAGTGTGCCGGCAATGCGCGCGAGGCGCAGCGCAGCCAGCAAATCGCGGCGGTAACGGCTCGCGGATTGCCTCGAGCGGTCCGTGCAAGGGCTGATCGAGATCGCGCGAGGGGTCGGCGAGAGACTGATGACGAATCTCGCCTCCCAACGCGGCTCGACGCAACGGCCCGCTCGCCTCGGGCGTGTAGAGGCGCAGGCGCAAATGCGCCGCACGCTGGCGGCTCAAGCAAGAGTGCAGCGCGCCCGGCAGCGCGCAAAGCAGCCAGGCGCGCCGGGTTCAAATGCTCGGCTGCCAGCGCAAGAAGGCCGCCGCCTGCGCCATTCACCACGACCGGGCGCGCGCGGCGAGCTCGACTCGGCGCGCGCGCCAGGGTGCGCGCTTCACTTGACAGGCCCGGGTGCGCCGCTCACTCACTTTCAACACTCCTCAAGGCGCTCCGGCCCAGGTTGCCGAATTTCGCCGCAATGCCTATGTCAAGCTCACGACAAGATCACGGACCATTGATAGGACAAGTCCGGCACGGAACACCCTATCCACTTGGTGGTCACTCTGCAATTTAGAGGTCTCCCGTGGATGTTCAAACTCGCGTCCGGCCGGCAGGAACCCGCACCATGAGCACCGCCAAGCGCATTCTTCTCGTCGACGATGACCAAAGCCTGCGGGAGGCGCTGGCCGAGCAGCTTTCGGTCTACGAGGAGTTCGAGACCGCGGAGGCGCCGACCGGCGCCAAGGGCCTGGAGGCCGCCAAGGAAGACCACGCCGATCTCATTCTGCTCGATGTCGGCCTGCCCGATGCCGATGGCCGCGAGGTCTGCCGGCATGATGCGCAAGGCCGGCATCAAAGCGCCGATCATCATGCTGACGGGCGCCGATACTCGAGGCCGATACGATCCTGGGGCTCGAGTCGGGCGCCAATGATTACGTCACCAAGCCGTTCAAGTTCGGCGTTTTGCTGGCGCGCATCAGCAGCCATCTGCGCAGCCACGAGCAGAGCGAGGATGCCGTCTTCAAGATCGGCCCGTACACGTTCAAGCCCTCGGCCAAGATGCTGATCGACGAGAAGGACAAGAAGATCCGCCTCACCGAGAAGGAGACCTCGATCCTGAAGTTTCTGTTCCGCGCCGGGCAGAAGGTCGTCACGCGCGATGTCCTGTTGCATGAGGTGTGGGGCTATAATGCCGGCGTCACCACGCACACGCTGGAGACGCATATTTATCGCTTGCGCCAGAAGATCGAGCGGACCCGGCCAATGCCGAGATCCTGATCACCGAGACCGGCGGCTATAAGCTCGTCCCTTGATGGCGCGGCGGCCGGTTCCGGTTCGACCGAAGACGCCCGCCGATCAAGATTGGGTCCAGGCCTTCTTGCGTGAGCAATGGGGCGAAGGCGCGGTCTATATTCACGGCGAAGCTTTCGATGTCGGCGCCTTGCCTGCGCTCATCGCAGGAGAGCGCGCGGGGCTCGCGACCTATGTGATCGATACGAACCGGCGCGACGCAGAGCTTATCACGCTTAATGCCGTCACCCGCGGACAAGGCGTCGGCAGCGCGTTGATCACGTCGCTCAGCGAATTGTTGGCAGGACGGGGCATCGCCCGCCTGCGCGTGACGACCACGAACGACAATCTGAACGCCCTCGGCTTCTATCAGCGGCGCGGATTTCAGCTTGGTTGGCGTCCGGCTGAATGCGGTCGCCGAGGCTCGTAAGCTCAAGCCATCGATTCCGCTCGTCGGCGAAAACGGCATCCCGCTTAGCGATGAGATTGATCTCGTGCTCGATCTCGCAAGCTGATTACTCGTATCTCAGCGCTTCGATCGGGTCGAGGCGGGCGGCGCGGCGCGCGCGGGAAAAAGCCGAAAATCATGCCGATGGTCGCCGAGATGCCGAGCGCGAGCGCGACGATCCCCCAATCGAGAACGAACGGGCAGTTTGAGGACGAGGCATATCAGGCCCGATATGCAGAGCCCGAGCGAGACGCCGACGAGCCCCCCCAAAAGCGAAAGCGCCACCGCTTCGATCAGAAACTGAAACAGCACATCGAGTTCCAGCGCGCCGATCGCCAGCCGGATGCCGATCTCGCGGGTTCGCTCGGTCACCGAGACCAGCATGATGTTCATGATGCCGATGCCGCCGACCACAAGGCTCACCGCCGCGATCATGCTGAGGAAAGCGGTCAGAAGGCCGATCACATTGCCGATGACATTGGTGATCTCTTTGAGGTCGCGGATCGACGAAATCATCGTCCTGGCCTGCGCTGGATGCCGCGGCGGTCGCGCATCAGGCGGGTCGAGTTTGTCGCGTATATGGTCGGTGTCTTTCGCCGTCTGCCGCCGAGACATAGATCATCGACGACATCGCGGTTGCCGGTGATGCGGCGCTGAACCATGCGGATCGGCGCAACCACCACGTCATCCTGATCGCCGCCGAAGGCGGAGCCGCCTTTCGATTCCAAGAGCCCGATCACCTTGCAGGCGACCTTGTCCAGCCGGATCGTGGCGCCGAGAGGCGTCTGGCTGCCGAACAGCTCATCGCGCACTGTCTTACCGATCACGCACACCGCGACGCCCGAGCGTTCCTCGGCTGGCGTGAAATCGCGGCCCGCCGCCAGGCTGAAATTGCGCGTCGTGAAGAAGGCGTCATCCGAGCCTTGCACCTGGGTGATGTGGTTCTTGTTCTCATAGACGACGCTCATATTGCGGCTCGTTATCGCCGATACCGCTGCAACCCCGCGCACGCCGCGCTGGATCGCTTCGACATCCTCCATCTTGAACGGCGTCGAGGGCATCGGCGGGCCGCGCTGCTGCGTGCCGGGAAAGATGACGAGGAGATTGGTCCCCAGGCCCTTGATCTGATTGGTGATGCTGGCCGATGCGCCGTTGCCGAGCGTGACCAGAATGATCACCGCGGCCACGCCGATGATGATGCCGAGCGTCGTAAGCCCCGAGCGCATCGGGTTGTGGCGAATTTCCCGCCAGGCGAGCGATAGAGCCGAGAAGAACATCAGCGCTCGCCCCTCTGCTTAACCATTAATTGAGGACGATTTTCGCGTTTAAGGCCCGCTTTAGGTTTCGGGCTTAGCTTTGACGTATGTCCGCAGTGGCAGCCGCCCAGCCCGAACCCGGCTTCTGCACCGGCGAAGCCGAGCGTTTCGCCGAAGCCTTCCTGTCCTTGCAAGCCAAGACGGGCTGCATCGTACCGCCGCGGCGTGCCTTCAATCCCGGCGCGATGCGAGCGCTCCTGCCCTATATCGCTCTGCTCGAGACACACAACGAAGACACCATCCTGGCGCGCCTTGTCGGCACTGCGGTGATCAATCGCGGCCGTGTCGATATGACCGGCAAGAACGTGCTCGATTTCTATCCCGACGCTGAGCGCGAGAGCGCGCTGGCGGCATCACTTCCACATGCTGAAGACGCCTTGCGGCAGCACCTTCCTTTCGCGCGAGGAATTCGGCGCCATGACCGACCTTCACCGAGATCGTCAATTATCCGCTGGCTGATGATGCCGGCGATGCACGCTTCATCCTGGGTATTGCGGTCGAGACCGACCGGCGCGAGCTCATGCTGCGCGGCAATTCCGCGATGCAGATCAGCGCATTCACCGGGCAGCGCTATCTCGATATCGGCGCCGGCGCCTGAGAGCGGGCAAAAGCTCTCGATCATTCGGCCGCCTCCCGGCGTATATCATCGAGGATATGCCCATCCCTGAAATGGATGACGCGGTGAGCATAATCCGCCATCTCAGCCTCATGCGTGACCATGACGACGGTGATGCCGCGCTCGCGATTGAGCCGCGCCAAAAGCTCCATGATCTCGATCGAGCGCTCGGTGTCGAGATTGCCGGTGGGCTCGTCCGCCAACAGCAGTGAAGGCTCTGTCACGATCGCGCGCGCGATCGCCACGCGCTGTTGCTGCCCGCCCGAAAGCTCCGAGGAGGTGTGATGTGCGCGATCGGCCAGCCCGACGGCTGCCAGCGCCTCGAGCGCAAGCTTGTGCCGCTCATGCGCCGGCATGTGCCGGTAGATCATCGGCAGCTCGAGATTTTCAAGCGCGGTGGTGCGCTTGAGCAGATTGAAACCCTGAAACACAAAGCCGATGAAATGGCGCCGGAACAGCGCGCGCTGCTCGCGCGAGAGGCTGGCGATATCCACGCCCTTGAACCAATAGCTGCCCGAAGTCGGCGTATCGAGGCAGCCGATGATGTTCATGCAGGTCGATTTGCCTGAACCCGAGGGGCCCATCACGGCAACGAAATCGCCGGTGGCGATCTTGAGGTCGATATTGTCGAGCGCTTTGACGAGCGTATCGCCCGATCCGTAGAAGCGGCTCGACATGCTCGAACTCAAGTAGCGTCTGGCCCATTAGCCACCCGGCCCAAATCCGCCTGAGGGCTTCTTCCTGCGCGTCGTATCGATAATCACCGACTCGCCGGCATGCACATCACCCTTGACGATCACGGTGCGCTCGCCATCGCTTGCGCCCGCGATCACTTCGATCGGCTTCGGCTTGGGGCTGGCCGGTGTCCAGAGCCGGGCGGCGAAATTGCCGGAGCCGTCGGCTAGCGGCTTAGGCGGCGTTGCATCCTCGCCCTCAGGCACGAAGCGCAAAGCGCCCGAGGGCACCGTAATCGCATTCTTGAGGCTCGCAACCAGGATCTCCGCCGTCGCCGTCATCCCGGGCTTGAGCGCCAGATCGGGGTTGTCGACCGAAAGCACCGCCTTGGTAGGAGACGACGCCCTGCTCGGTCTTGGGCGCGTTATGGACCGAAACGATCTTGCGCACTGAAGGGCCGTCCGGGATAGGCATCGACCGTGAAGATCGCCTTCTGCCCGGGCTTCGACCGAGCCGATATCCGCTTCGTCGATATCGACATCGAGCTCCATGCGTGTCAGGTCCTCGGCGATCTTGAACAGCACCGGTGTCTGAAAAGTCGCCGCCACCGTTTGGCCCGGCTCGATCAATCTGTCGAGCACAATGCCGTTGGTTGGCGCTTTGATCGTTGCTTTGTCGAGCGCTGACTGATCGGCATCGAGCGCCGCCTGGCTGAGCTGAACTTGTGCCTCGGCGCTTTTGACATTGGCGTCGGCCCGATCGGCCGCGATCCGGCTGGTATCCAGGCTCGCCACACTGGCCGCGCCGCTCTTCTCCAGCGCCCGCGTGCGTTTGAGGTGATCTGCGTGTCTTCGAGGGCCGCCTTGGCGTCGGCTAGCCGCGCAACGGCCTGGGCGAGCCCGGCCTGCGATTGCGCCAGCTTGGCCTTCAGCTGGTCCGTGTTGATCTGCGCCAGCACCTCGCCCTTGGTCGACTTTGTCGTTATAATCGACATTGACGCTGTCGATGCGGCCGGAGACTTCGGCACCCACATCGACTTCGCTCAACGGCGCCAACGTCCCCGTCGCGGTCACTTTGACTTCCAGCGTGCCCCGCTCGACCTTGCCAAGCTCATAGCCTTGCTGCGGCTTTTTGGGCAGAAGCACCAAACCAACGACGATCACGCCAAGCGCAATGGCGCCGTAAACAAGCCACCGCCGGCGCTTCTTACGCGGCTTCCCATCCAGCTTGAGCGCTGCCGCGACCTCAGGATCGACCGAGCGCGACTCCGCTAGATCATTCATTTAACCGCCTCCGCGTGGATTGGCGCACACCCCACAAGAATCCCGCAAATTCTTGTATTTTTCTTTCCTATGATAATTCGTCAGCGCGCTGAGAGCTAGCTTTCCTAAAACGCGAGCGGCCTCCTGTTCCGTCCCCTCTTAACGACGCGATATGGGGGGCCTGCTAGCGATATCCAAGGGCGCTTAGATTGGCCTCGGTCGCCGAATCGAGCTCGAGCCCGCGTGCCTGCGCCGCTTGGCGGGCCGTCTTCACCAAGAGATCGAACTGTTCAAGCGCCTGGTCCGCGGTGAGGCGCGCCGGCCCGGCACCGATGGTCAGCTCGACAATGCCCTTGCCGCGGTCGCGGTGTCGGCGGCCATAGTAGCGCAGCGCGAACCTGTCGATCTCATCGAAAGCAATATGCCGTGTACGGAGGATATTGCCGACCGGGCCCGAGAAGCGGCGCGTTGCGCCCCGCTCGTCGAGCTCGATAAGCGTCGATTGCTTGAGATAGGTGTGCACCGCATAGATGAGGAAGATCGCGCCGAAGACCGCCACGACATAGAAGCCAACGCTACCCGGATTGACGAGCAGAATGAGCGCGACGGTCATGGCCAGCCCGGCGCCGGCACGCCAATAATCGCGCCTCAGCGCCGGCTTTTGATAGCGCAGCGTGCTTGGCGCGCCATTCACGAATTGAAGCTCGCAAGGATCGGCACGTGATCGGAGGGCTGCTTCCAGCCCCGCGCCTCGCGCACAATCTCGATCTCATCGAAGCTCGGCGCCATGGCTGGTGATGCCCAGATATGATCAAGCCGCCGGCCTCTGTTGGAGGCCTGCCAGTCGCGCGCTCTGTAGCTCCACCAAGTGTAGACCTTTTCGGATTCGGGCACCTGGGTGCGTGTGAGATCGGCCCAGCCATGCGCCCTCACCACGCGCGCGAGGCTCTCGACCTCGATGGGCGTATGGCTGATCACATCGAGCATCTGCTTGTGCGACCAGACATCGTTCTCAAGCGGGGCGACATTGAGATCGCCGACGAGAACGCGTCTTTTATCCGCCCCCTTGTCGCCGAGCCGGGCGCTAAACGCCTTCATCTCCTTGAGAAAAGCGAGCTTGTGGGCAAACTTCGCATTTTCATCCGGGTTCGGAACATCACCGCCGGCCGGCACGTAGAAATTATGCAGCTCGACAGGCTCACCCTTCCGTGTACGGAAGGAAACCGAGACATGGCGGCAGTCGTCCTTGTCGCAAAACACGTGCGTGCTGGTTTCCTCGAACGGCAATTTGGAGACGATGGCAACGCCGTGATAGCCTTTCTTGCCGTGCAGGGCGATGTGCTTGTAGCCCAGCTTGTTCAACGGTTTTGCGGGAAACAGGTCGTTTGGCGTCTTGGTCTCCTGCAGGCACAGAACATCGGGCTTGTGGGCCTTCAGGAAGGCCTCGACAAGCGCGATCCGTAGACGGACGGAATTGATGTTCCAGCTGGCGATCTTAAGCGTCATCGGCATCGGGAAAGTCAGAAGAGATGCAAGCGTCTGGCCGGTGAGCGCAACCGGCCAGCGGCCGCTCTCGAACAGTGCGATATTCAAGGGCAAGCGCGTGGTCCTCCTCCTCGCCGGCAAGCAGAACGAGCGCGGCATTGTGGCAAGCGCGCAAAGCGGCGCCTGCCGCGACATTGATGAGCCCTTCGTCTTCGAGGTCGAAGCCATCGACAGCATCGCGCGCGGCATCTTGAACCGCCGGTGCGATATAGCCCATGACATCGCGAACGCGCCTTCCAAAAGCGCCTCGCCCATCATCTCGACGGCGCGCGCCGTCAGCCCGACGCGCAATTGCTCCCCTGCCTCCCAGGCTTCCGGATCGAGATCGAGCGACTCCGCTGCCTCGGCCGCCTCGGCGAAATCGCCGACGGGCGCGATCCGTCGCTTGCGGAAAGCCGAGCGCGCCAGATAGCGCTCGGCCAAGGCGCGCTCCGAATTGGAAAGCCGCCGGCCGAGCCGCGTCATGAAGCGCGCTGAGGCTGCGCCCTTGGCAAAGCGCACGAGCATCGCAAGCCGTTGTTCGCGGCTTCCTCCAGACATCAAGCTCTTGAGGCTCGCCCTCTTGCTGTTCTTCGAAGTTCATCAGATGCGCCTCGGCCGTGTCGGGGCGATGGAGGTAATGCGGACTGCGACCTTATGGTGCCCGTGCAGCACACTCAATGTCGCTCCGGCCGGTTCTCCCGTGCGAGCGCAGATTCTCCTGTCAGGCGTATATTTTGCGGTGGACTTGTACAGTCCATGCCGGCATTGACTGTGGCATATCCGCACTGAGCCTGTGCCTGAAGAGCTGTCGATTCGACAGATGATCGCGCGCCGGAAAAAACAAGCGCCCGACCAGTAATACCGATCGGGCGCCGTTGCGCGTTATCGCGCTTGCGTCGGTAGGGGATGGTCCGACGCTCACGGACAAGGGCCAGATCCGCAAGCGGGGGGGCAACGCCGACCCGGCCTTAGATCTTATCCGTTGTGACGATCAAGCTATGCATTTCCGGGCCGAAATTCAATGGTTTTCTATGCTTGACAGTGACTTTATCGTGAGCGCGTCACTAACTTCCGGTTATGTCTAACCCCTGCTTCAGGGATCATTCCGAGTGCGCGCGCCGTCAGGTCGAGACAAAATCTGGCCTGGCCGACAAGCTCATCGATCTGGCTTTCGGTGATGATGAGTGGCGGCGAGAGCACCATCGTGTCACGGATGGATCGCATAATCAGCCCGTTGTCAAAGCAAAAATCGCGCACAACAAGCCGGTCTTGCCCTCATCGGGAAACCGCTTGCCGCGTCGTCTTGTCGGCCACAAGCTCAACTGCCGCGAGCAGACCTACGCCGCGCGTCTCGCCCACCAAAGGATGGTCCGACAGCTCGGCGACCTTCGTTGGCAGATAGGGGCCCGTGCGCTCCCGTACAAGGTCCACCAGCCCCTCGCGCTCGATCAAATCGATTGAGGCGAGTGCCACCGCGAGGCGACCGGGTGTCCCTCATAGGTCATGCCGTGGCCGACATCCTGTTCGGCGAGGGCATCGGCGATGCGCGGACCCATGACCAGCGCCGAAAGCGGCACATAGCCTGAGGTCAGCCCCTTGGCCAGCGTCATCATGTCCGGCTTGAGATCGTAGGTTTGGAGCCGAACCAGCGCCCGGTGCGTCCAAACCCGCAGATCACCTCGTCGGCGATGAAGAGGATGTCGTAGCGCTTGAGGATCTCCATGACCGCCGGCCAATAGGCCGGCGGCGGCACGATCAGCCCGCCGGCGCCTTGCACCGGCTCAGCAATGAAGGCCGCGATCTTGTCGGGGCCGATCTCCAGGATCTTGTCTTCCAGACGCTTGGCCGCCAGCGCGCCGAACGCCTCCGGATCCATGCCGCGTGCCGTCGCGGAAGTAATAGGCGGTAGGCGCATAGTTCGAAGCCGGGCAGCGGCAGCCGAACTGCTTGTGCAGATAGGGAATGCCGGTCATCGAGGCGGCGGCCATCGTCGAGCCGTGATAGCCAAGTTCGCGCGAGAGAATGATCTGCCGCCGCGATTGCTTTTGCATGCGCCAATAGGCGCGCGCGAATTTCGCGGCCGCATCGGTCGCCTCGGAGCCCGAGGTGTGGAACAGCATCTTGTCCAGGCCAGGCGGGGTCAGCTCGGCGATGCGCGCCGCGAGCTTGGCGACATAGGGGTGCGTGGTCTGGAAGAAGGTGTTGTAGAATGGCAATTCGAGCATCGCCGCGCGCGCCGCTTCGGCCAGCTCCTCGCGGCCATAGCCGAGCTGCAGGCACCACAGGCCCGCCATGCCGTCGATCATCCGCCGGCCTTCGGAATCCCAGACGTAAATGCCCTTGCCATGGGTGATGATGCGCGCGCCCGTTCGCTCAGCCGCTGATTGTTGGTCTGCGGGTGGAAATGATGGCGCCGCATCCAGGATCTGAAGCTTCAGAGTCTCGCTGGCATTCGCGCGCGGCGCGGTGTCGTTACCCATAAGGCCCTCGGCTTAGCCCGCGCGGAATGGCATCTCCGGCGAGCGTCAAATTGCGGAGCTAGCGCGGGGAGCGCTTGGCCAAAATGCGCTGAAGCGTGCGCCGATGCATATTGAGCCGGCGCGCCGTCTCCGAGACATTGCGTCCGCACAATTCATAAACACGCTGAATATGCTCCCAGCGCACGCGGTCCGCCGACATCGGGTTGTCGGGCGGCTCGGGCTTGTCGCCGCCCAGCGCCAAAAGCGCCTTGAGCACGTCTTCGGCCTCGGCCGGCTTGGAGAGATAATCGATGGCGCCGGCTTTCACCGCAGCGACCGCGGTCGCGATATTGCCGTAGCCGGTGAACATCACCACGCGCGCATCCGGCCGCGCTTCGTGCAGCGTCTCGACCAGGTTCAAGCCGTTGCCATCGTCGAGCCGGAGGTCGAACACCGCAAAGGCCGGCGGGGCCGCCTTGATCGCCGCGCGCCCCTCGGTGATCAATTCGGCGGTCCTGACGATAAAGCCGCGCTTTTCCATGGCGCGCGCCAGGCGCGTCCTGAGCGGCGCGTCATCATCGACGATAAGAAGGCTCCGGTCGGCTCGTTTGGCGAGCTCCGGGTGAATTTCAACTTCGCCTTCATGGTTGCTCATTGGCGAGCCTCCTGGTGACGGAGGGGGAACATAGGTCAGAGCCCCGCCGGGTTCAAATCTGCGCGACCTCGGCCGGCCCCGAGCCTTTAGCCTCCAGCTCATCGCGCGGCCAAGTGATGCTGACCACAGCGCCGTGCGGTCCCTTCCGTTGCGCCCGGCTCCGCGCTGCGATTTCCGGCGACAACGCGGGCGCCGGTGCGCTCAAGCAAGGTTTTGGCAATGAAGAAGCCAAGGCCCATGCCATGAGTTTCTTCAATCGACATATCGCTTTCCTCGGGGTCTGCCAGCCGCGAACGCGTCGAGGTGAAGGGCTCGCCCAGCCGCTCCAGCACATCGCGCGAGAAGCCCGGCCCGTCATCGGTGATGCGCACCCTGATGGTTGAGGCGGCGCACAGGGCTTCAACAACGACGAGGCTTTCGGCGAAATCCACCGCGTTTTCGATGAAATTGCCCAGGCCATAGAGGAATTCCGGCCGGCGCCGCACGCGGGGCCCGCGTCCGGTGCCGTCATAATTCGGCGGCGGGTGGCGCGGATCGATTTTCATATCGACCCGCACGGTCACACCGAAGGCGCGGTGTGGCTGGGCGATTTCCTCCAAAACATCGCGCAGATCGGCGGCGCTCTGATGTGCCGAAGAGCTGGCCTCCGCCTCGCCCGTCAGCCGGTTCAGAATATCGCGGCAGCGCTCCGCCTGGCTGGTCAAGAGCGCGATATCATCGGCCAGCGGCCCGGATTTGACCTCCCGCTCCAGCTCCTTGGCGACGACCGAGATCGTGGCAAGCGGCGTACCGAGCTCATGCGCAGCGGCGGCGGCGAGGCCACCCACGGCGGAGAGCCGCTGCTCGCGCGCCAGCACCATCTCGGTTGCGACCAGCGCATCCGACATGCGCCCCGCTTCGGCGGCGACGCGCCAGGCGAAGATCGACGAAAACAGAATACCGATTACCATCGCCACCCACATGCCGATCTCGTAGCGGCGCGGGATCTCGAAGTCGCTGCCTTCTTGCCAGGGCAGCGGCCAATGCCAGCCGAACAGGGCAAGGAAGGTCACGCAAGCGAGGCCGAGCATGACGAGGATGGTCACGCTGCGCCGTGACAGCGAGCTTGCGGCGATGGTTACCGGCGCCAGGAACAGAAGCGAAAACGGGTTGAGCAGGCCGCCGGTGAAATAGAGCAGTGTCGCCAGCTGGATAATGTCCCAGCCCATGAAAATCGCGGCTTCCCGGTCGCTTAGCCGATGATTCATCGGATAGCGGACCATAAGAAAGATGTTGAGCCAGGCGCTGGCAAGGATCGGCAAGGAGCACCACAAGAGCGGCAGCTTGTGATGGAGCAGGAAGTGGACGATCAGGATCGCCGCGGTTTGCCCGCCGATCGCCAGCCAACGCAGCAGCAGCAGCGTCTGGTGGCGCATATTCGAGGTCGAGGCTTTGCGGCCGATAAAGGTAAAGAAGGCGGTGGCCATCGCGCCCGGCGAGGCGCGCAGAATCGCTAAAGCGCGTCTGAGCAGAGCCGCGCTCTGGCGTTTGAAATCGCGCCCCAAAGGCTCCATTCTGGTAGGGTCTGTGGTCATGGCCGTCCTTCGCGTTAGCCAAGGGGCCTTCCCTTGTCTAGTGCCCAGCTTTGTTGGATGAAGGTCGATGACGGCAAGCCCGGCAATCGAGGTTGAGAGTCTGGTCAAGCGCTTCGGCGATGTCGCCGCGGTGGATGGGATCAGCTTTACCGTGCCGGCGGGCACGACGGCAGCCCTTTTGGGCGGCAATGGCGCCGGCAAGACCACGACCATCGGCATGATTTTGGGCCTTGTGAAGCCGACCTCGGGCCGCATCCGCGTGCTGGGCCACGACATTGCTAACGCGAATGAGCGCCACAAAGTACTGGCGCGGATGAATTTCGAGAGCCCGTTCGTCGATCTGCCCAAGCGTCTTAGCGTTCAGCAGAACCTTGAGATCTACGCCCGGCTCTACAGCGTGCCGAACTTCAAGGCGCGGATCGCCGCGCTCGCCGAGGAATTGCAGCTGGGCGAGTTCCTAAAGCGCGCGTCGGGCCAGCTTTCCGCCGGCCAGAAAACGCGCGTTGGCCTTGCCAAGGCTTTGCTTAACTCACCGGAGGTCTTGTTTTTGGACGAGCCGACGGCCTCGCTCGATCCCGATACCGGCGATTGGGTGCGCGGCCTCTTGGAGCGCTACAAGAAGGAGCATCGCATCACCACGCTGCTTGCTTCGCACAATATGGATGAGGTCGAGCGGCTGGTGGATGAGGTGTTCATGATGAGCCGCGGCAAGATCGTTGCGCGCGGCACGCCGCAAGCGCTGGTCGAGCGTTTCGGACGTGCGAATATGGAGGAGGTGTTCCTCGATGTCGCGCGCGGGCGTGAGCTGAAGCTTGAGCCGGAAGCCGCCGAATGAGCGAGATCGCGATCAAGACATCGGACGGCGCGGCGACGCCCGGCACATCGGCGCTGAGCCGCAGCCTTGGCCGCATCGGCGCGATGATGCTGCGCTATTGGTGGCTGCTTGTCGGCTCATGGCCGCGCATCCTTTCGGTGCTCTATTGGCCGGTCGTCTCGATGGTGATGTGGGGCTTCGTCCAAAAATTCATTCAGAGCTCGGGCACTAGCGCGATGAGCACGGCGATGAGCTTCCTCATCGGCGCGGTGATCCTGTGGGACATTCTGTTCCGCGGCCAGATCGGCTTTTCGATGTCGTTCTTCGAAGAGATCTGGTCGCGCAATCTCGGCCATCTCCTGGTCAGCCCGCTCAGGCTTTGGGAATTCGTCTTTGCACTGATGACGGCCTCGGTGGCGCGCGCGATTTTGAAGTCTCATCCCGGCATCGCTGCTCGCCATCTGGATGTTCAATTTCTCGGTCTATGGCATGGGCCCTGCGCTGGGGCTCTTCTTCCTGGCGCTCATCATGTTCGGCTGGGCGCTCGGGCTCTTCGTCTCCGGCCTTGTGATGCGCTTTGGCCAGAGCGCCGAGGAGATCGCCTGGGGCATCGTGTTCACGATCCTGCCGCTGTGCGGCGTCTACTACCCCACAAGCATTCTGCCGCCGGCGATCCGCTGGCTCAGCTATGCGCTGCCGCCTAAGTATATCTTCGATGCCATGCGCTCGATCCTGAGGGATCAGCGCTTCGATATGCATCTTCTGATCGCATCGTTTGCTCTCGATGCGCTCTACATCGCGCTGGCGGCATCCGTCTTTCTGCTATTTCTCGGCCAAGCGCGCGATAAAGGCATCTTGCTCAGCGTGGGCGAATAGGCGAGGCAAGACCCCGCAGAGGTATTGTGAGCGGGTGCAGCACATTCATCTGTCGAAAATTTGAAACAAATCTTGCGCGAATGCAGGGACGCGATTCATGTTCAATTCGCCTTAGGAAATCGGGCCTAGGCTTTTGACAATGTGTTCTTCACCGGCTTCGTCCGGCTGGCCGGAGTATTGGCCCCGTGTGGTACTCACTCGTTGAATTTCACCGCGCTTCGGTTGAAACGCTGCGCTTTGCGATTAGAGCGAGCGCGCGTCTTCTGAAGCATCCATTTAATCCCGCGGCCTACACGCCGCTCGGTCACTCATGCAGCTTGGCGTGTGAAGCGATGGATGAGGCGATCGGCAGCTATAATCCCGAGGCGGGCATTATCGAGCTCGCCAAGATGCGTGAGCAGTTCTCGGTGCGCATCTATTCACCGCCGACTGTGGAAGCGAAGATCCTGCCCTTTGAGCGCCCGGGCCGCCTCGCCAGTTAGACACCGTCATTGCCAGCGGCGCTATGGCCGTTTTGCGGCCTCGATGGGCGACGGCAGTGGAGAGTATCCACCGCCTGTGGATTCATCTGTTAACGGATGAATTTGGTTTTCCAACGCCTTGATGCGCAATGAACGATTTCGCATCGGCGCGAATCACACCAAAGTGCCGCTCCGATTCGTGATCAAACGCGATCCCGCGAATCAGTTGGCTTCACGAGAAAGACCTCATGGCAGAGGCGAATCTGGATTTCGGCGCCCCGGTTCTCGAAATTGATGGCGCGCTTATTCCGTTGACGTTACGCGTAAACCGGCGCGCCCGCCGCTTGATCGTCCGCGTTATGCACCAGTCCGGTGAGGTGGTCGTCGTGGCGCCCTCCAAGGCCTCACTCAAGGAAGCGCTCGGCTTTGCGGAGTCCCAACGCGGCTGGATCGCTGCGCGCCTGCGCGAGGTGCCGCCGCCGGTGCCGTTTCAGCCGGGCGGTATTGTTCCGTTTGCCGGCGCGGTGCATAGAGTCTCGCACCGGCCCAGGGCACGTGCCGGCGTCTTTCTCGACAACGACCTCATCGATGGCCAGCTGATTTGCGTCTCCGGCGAGCTTGCGCATCTGCCGCGCCGTATCGAGGACTTTCTGAGGCGCGAGGCGCGCGGCCTAATGACCGCGCGCACCGTGGAGCATTGCAAAGCACTGGGACTGAAAGTGCCACGCATCGTCGTGCGCGACCCGGCGACGCGCTGGGGCTCATGCTCCGAGGCGAGCGGCATCTCCTATTCGTGGCGCCTTGTGATGGCGCCGCCCACAGTCGCCGACTATGTGGCCGCGCACGAGGTTGCCCATCTTGTGCACATGGATCATTCGCGCTCGTTTTGGCGCCTCTTGTCGGCAATGGTCCCGGATATGCGCACGGCCATCAATTGGCTGGCGAATGAAGGACGCACGCTCCATCGCTACGGCGCCCGCCCGGCCTTGGCGCTTAATTGACCGGCCCGTTGCCGGTCATCCTCGGGCCTGACCCGAGGATCCAGAACAAACCAAAACCTCAATTACCGAAGATGCGGCCCAAGCTGCGGAACAGCGCGCCGATCGGCCCATTATCGTCCGGATCGGAATAATAGGGCGATTGCGAGGGCGGCCTGGTTGGCGCCGCCGAGGCGCTCAGCCCTTCCGGCGGCATCGGCGGCACTTGTTCTTGAACATCGAGCACGCCGGGGAGTTGCTCCATCGGCTGGCCCTGATTGGCGACGGTCATGAATTTGCGAAACACCTGCGCCGGTAGATTGCCGCCGCTGACGCCCTTCATCGGCGAAAAATCGTCATTGCCGATCCACACCCCGCAGATCATGTGCGTGGTGAAGCCGACAAACCACGCATCGCGGTGGTCTTGCCCCGTGCCGGTCTTGCCGCCGGTGATCTGGCCAGGAATTTGTGCCGCGCGCCCCGTGCCGGCCTCGACCACACGCTCCAGCATCTCGTTCATCAACCCGATGGATTGCAGATCGGCGACTTCGCCCGGGCCGGCGCCTTGGCGATCATAGAGATTGTCGCCCTTCTTGGTCAGCACACGGATGATCGCATGCGGGATCACGGCATCCCCGCCATTGGCAAACGGCGCATAAGCGCCGGTCAGCTCCATCACACCGACGCCTTCGGAGCCGAGCGCAAGCGAAGGTACCGGCTGAAGCGGGCTCGAGATGCCGAAGCTGCGCGCGATTTGGATGATGCGCGGCCGGCCAACCGTTTCGCCAAGCCTTGCCGCCACGGTGTTGATCGATTCGGAGAATGCATCTTGCAGCTCGATCGGCCCAAGATAGCGCCCGGTATAGTTATGCGGCTGCCAATTGCCGATGCGATAAGGCTCATCGACAACGATATTGTCGGGCCGATAGCCATCTTGGATGGCGGCAAGATAAACGAACGGCTTGAAGGCCGAGCCCGGCGGCCGCCGCGCATCGGTCGCGCGGTTGAAGGATGAATGACTGTAGGAGCGCCCGCCGACCATTGCAGTGATGGCGCCATCGGGCGTCATGGCGACAAGCGCGCCTTCGCCGGCATGGTGCTTGGCGCCCTCTTTGCCCAGCACGGAGGTCAGCGCCGCCTCGGCCGCGCGTTGCAGGCGCATATCGATGCTGGTCTGGATGATCACATCCTGGGTCGGCTTGCCGGTGTAGTCGGCAAGGCGTGTCGCCACCCAATCGAGAAAATAATCCGCACCGGGGCTGGCCGATTCGGCCACGATGCGTGCGGGATGCTGCTCGGCCTCGACGCGCTCGCGCGGGGTGATGAAACGCGCCTCGACCATGAGGTCGAGCACGAGGCCCGTGCGCTCGCTGGCTTCTTCAAGCGAGTTGGTCGGCGAATAGCGTGAGGGCGCTTTGAGCAGCCCCGCAATCATTGCCAATTCGACCAGCGTCAGATCATGCGCCGATTTGCCGAAATAGCGCTCGGAGGCCGCTTCAACGCCATAGGTGCCGGCGCCGAGATAAACCTTGTTGAGATAGAGCTCGAGGATCTGATCCTTGCTGAGCTGATGCTCGAGCCAGAGCGCCAGCATCGCCTCCTGTATCTTTCGCTTGAAGGTACGCTGGGGCGAGAGAAACAAAATCTTCGCAAGCTGTTGCGTGATCGTCGAGCCGCCCTGGACAACATGGCCTTCTTGCAGATTGGTGAAAGCCGCGCGGATCAGCCCGGTAAAATCGATGCCCCAATGATGATAGAAATGCCGGTCTTCGACCGCCATCACCGCCAGCGGCAATGTCGGCGCCATTTGATTGAGATGGATATAGCGGCCCTGCGTCAGACCACGCGTGCCGATCTTTTCGCCATGGGCATCGACGATTGTCAGCGCCGGCTGATGATTGACGGCGAGCAGCTCTTTGGTGCTGGGCAAGCCTTGGGTCAGCTGCGCAAAGAACACAAGCACGAGGAAGATCACGACGGCAGCGGCAACCGCCGCGATGCGCGCGGCAAGGCTCGCCGCCTCGCTCCAGCGTTTGAGCTTCGTGCGCGCGGTCTTCTTAGCCGGCTTCTTTTTGGGCGCCGGCTTTGGCTGCTGGTCATGGAATTGATAGGCGGGCCGGCTCGTGGCGGCACGCCTGCGCCGCGCACGCGCCACTGCGCGGCGGCGTTTCAGGGGTGATCGCCGGTTCGCCATTCGTCTCCGCTTCTTGTCCACCCAGCGTTGTGAAAGCGCGATGGTTAATGAGCTATGAAGAACAAAAGCGGTGTTATTATGACTGCACGAAAAGGTGAAGGGGCTGCATCAATCCGGGCAGTCGGTCATCAGGCGAAGATGCGCGCCGCCCGCAACGATGTCCTTGTAGATTGCCGGCTCAAGCGTGAATTGATCGGCCTTCAGCAGATCTGCTTTGTTGCACAGCTGAATATCGCCGATACGCCTCCAGTTGCCATCAAGCTCTTTGAAGACGACTCCCGAATAATTGACGAGCATGATCTCCGCTATTCCATCGCCGTCGAGATCGAACATGAAGCCGTCACAACTATTCGTGCCCTGCAGGCATGTGGGCACGCCAAAGCGTCGCCCCGACCAGTCCTCGCTGAGGAATGATTGAGGCAGCACCGAGCCTTTCGGATGCATCGTAATTTTCGCGGCGATCTCTTCCGGTGTCGCCTTGTTTTGCTGGGCGATTAGCTCCTGCGGAGTTCGGCCCTTGAGCGCCTGGCCAGCGCGCTGGGCAACCAGCGCCGCGTCCTTGCCGACGCCGGTCTTGGCGAGCGCAGCGAGCGTCCGTTCGCCAAAACGTCCGGCCTTGAAGCGCAGGAATGCGTAATCGAAGTCTTCGGCTTTGATCTTTCCGGTCTTGAGGCGCGCGACTTGGTCATTCACGGAAAGCCGGGCGGGGTCGGCGAGCGGGGTGAAAAGCGAAAGGATCACCGCGATCACGACGAAGGCGACGAAGACATTGGCGGCTTCGACGATCTTCAGCCAGCCGCCGAAATTGGTAACGGCGACGGCGTAGCCGATGGCCAAGCATGCCGCGATCCCGCAAGCGAAAAAGGCGAGCACGCGATCGGGCGTGAGGCCATATTGGCCGATGCGCAGCATGAGTGAATAGCAGGCAATGGCGACGATCGGCACAAGGGCGAGCGCGCCGGCCGCGGCGGCGATCCGGATGACGACAGGGCGCGTCTCTTCATCGCTGCCGTCCCGATAGGCGGCGTTGATCAGAAAAACAATAAGTGCAGCGGCGGCAAGCAGCAGCGATGTCGCGCTCTTTGTCGCCCATAGCGGCTCGACGCCGGTGAAGGGAAGAGCGGCCAGAAAGGCAATCGCCAGGATCACCATCACCGGCAGGATCCAGGATTGCAGCATCAAAGCGAGCGTTCTGAGGCCGCGCACGAGCCCCACGCGCACATCGGTCAGCTCGATGGCATAGGCATAAGCGATAGCGCTCGCAGGGATATTGAACCAGCGATTGTCGATAAGGTGGCGCAAGAAGTTCAAGCCGATCAGATGAAACATCTGCGCGCCGATTAAGAGGACCAGCCAGAACAGGCCGACAAAGGCTGAAGCCAGCGCGAGCTGCAACGCGAGCTTCCAAGCTGCGTCGAAATAGGTCGTGTACTGAGCAACTGGTTTGCGGTCGTGGTCGCCAGCAGCGATCAGCGACTGCGCAATGAACAGCAACGGAAACAGTGCTGCAACGAGCTGTCCGCTTGGCTCGGCGCGCGCATCGGCGGCCGCGCGCCAAACATCGTATTCGCCCAGACCGATGATAAGTCCGGCGGCGCCGAGCGCCCAGACAAGCAGAGTGAGCGGCCTGAGATTGATGCTGACGAGTAGAAGCAGCGGCCAGAACGCAGTGAGCAGAATCGCCGGCACGAAGATTTGCGCGTTCTCAGCTGGCCAATAATGCCTGCGCATCGCATTGATGAGGTAAGCAAGGGCAATACCTTGAAGGAGCCCAATGACTAATCGAAAGACGAGCCGTGCGGGCGAGCCTGTATTGAGTGCGCCCGAATACGAATTGTCTTCGTCCATAGCGGCGTTCCCCCTCCGCTTGGTTGCGGTTATTCGAACGCTATTTTATCCCCGCGGCATGACAAGGGCTATTTCGTGACGCTTTTGCGCTGGCAAGCATTGAGCGCCAGGATCGACTTCGCCGACTTGCACTAGGGTGAGGTTTTTGAGAACACGCGTCGCCAAGCATTATGAGACGATTCCGCGCTGCGCTCTGTTGCTGAAGCGCGCCGCGGCCCATCTCCGCAATCCGCTTTAGCCATCAGAGAAATCCCGGTGCCCGGCGTCCGAGCCGTTATTGACTGACCGTCGGTCAATAACGTACGCTCCCTTTCATCTCAGGGCTTGCAGATAGGGAAGGCGGTGCCAAATGCACGATTTGAGGGATTACAGTCGGCCTTGGCTGTTCTTTGGGTTGTCGATCGCGATTCCTTGGGCGCTTTGGCTTCCGGTGGCCTGGATGAGCCATCACCCGGGCATCCTGCCCCGGGAGACGGAGATCGGGAGTCTCCTTGCCGTTGCGGGGATATGCGCCCCGATGCTGACCGCCTTTGCGCTCATCCTGCCGAACCGAAACTTGCGCGCGGATTGTTGGCGGCGGCTGTTCAACTTTGGCTCGGCAAAGCCGATCTATTGGCTCATTGCGCTGTTGCTCATGCCGGCAAGCATTCTCTTGGCGATCGCCATCTCGCTCCTCTTCGGCTACGACATCGCGCAATTTCAAATCGCCTCAAAGCCGAGCTTTACAGCCGGCGCGCTCTCGCCTTGGGCGATCCTGATTTGGGTGGCGATTATCGAGGAATTGGGATGGCACAACTATGGCACCGACGCGCTGCGCAACAAATTCACGCTCTTTGCAACGTCGATGATGTTCTCCGTCTATTGGGGTTCTTGGCACCTGCCGCTCGCTCTGATCAAGGGCTACTATCAGGCCAATCTGGTTCACACCGGAATTTGGGTGTCGCTGAATTTTTTCGTCAGCGTCTTCCCGCTGGCCTTCCTGATAAACTGGCTCTATTACCGCGCCGGGAGAAACATATGGATCGCAGCCTTGTTTCACGTGACGGCGGGCTTCTTCAACGAGCTGTTTTCGCCGCACCCCGATACCAAGCTGTTTCAAACCGCGATCCTGCTGCTGGTGACCGCGGCGGTAGTGCTAACCAATCGCCGCCTCTTCTTCGCAAGAGAGATCGCAACATAGGCGCGAGAATGCGCCGTCCCGCGCTGAGATCGCCGTGAGCAGAACAGTCAAGCCGCCGGAGGTTCGCCGTGCCGAAATTCTCGACACGGCGAACAGCCTGTTTGGCCGGCAAGGTTATGGGCAGACAACGGTGGATGAGATCGTGCGCGCGATGGGAGTCGCGAAGGGCACCTTCTATCATTACTTCCGCACGAAAGAGGAGATTCTAGCCGCACTTGCAACCCGCCTCGTGGAAAGGATGGCGATGCGTTTGCAGGAGATAGCGCAGGATGCCAAGCGCGGGCCGATCGAAAAGCTGCAAGCGATGTTTGGCGTGCTCCAGCAGCTGGCGGCCGATGATTTGGCGGTGGTGGGTGACTTGCATCGTCCTGAAAACCGCGAGCTTCACGAGCGCAACAATATCGAAACGGTTCGCGTGCTGGGTCCGATCATTGCCGATGTCGTGGAACAAGGAAAAAAGAAGGGAATCTTCGACGTCGAGGATTCGACCTCAACAGTTCAATTCCTCATGGCGGGGTCGCTGTTTCTGTTTGGAGAAGGCGTGTTCAATTGGACGAGCGCTGAGCGCGCTGCGCGAATGACAGCCATGCGAAAGCTCATCGCGCGCTCGCTGGGCATGAAACAGGAAGCACTGGCAATGCGCCCGGCCAGTCGCCGCAAAAGACGCGGCAGCTGACGCCAGATGCTCAGACGCTAAACGTCGAGATTGGCAACTTGGAGCGCGTTTTCCTGGATGAATTCGCGCCGCGGCTCGACAAGATCGCCCATCAGCTTGGTGAACATCTCATCGGCCGTATCGAGCTCGCTCACCCTTACTTGCAGAAGCGTGCGGCTTTCGGGCTCCATGGTTGTTTCCCAGAGCTGATCGGCATTCATCTCGCCGAGGCCCTTGTAGCGCTGGAAGGTGAGGCCCTTGGTTCCCGCCTCGAACACCGCATCGATCAGACTGTGTCGGCGAACGGATCTCGCGCTCGACATCGCCGCGCTTCCACTTCGCGGCTTTGCCATAGACCTCTTGCAGCGCGCTGGCCCACCGATTGAGCCGGCGCGCCTCTTGGCTGGTGATCAGCGCATTGTCGAGATCATAGACCTCCATGACACCCCTGAGCTCGCGCGAAAACCGCATGCTGCCGTCATCCATGTTCTCACCGCTCCAGCCGCGCTCCATCTCGATCGCAAGAAGGTCGAGCCGGCGCGCGATATAGCGCACGGCTTCTTCCGCCTGCTGACGATTTTCCAGCGCCTCGGGCGAAAGCGCACCGGCAATCGCGGCTTGTTCGACGATGAAGCGCGGATATTTGTAAGGCAGTCAATCGAGCGCAGAGCGCACCTGGCGCGCCAGATCGACAAGCTCGCGCAGATCCTCGCCCGAGCGCTGCTCGCCATTGGCGAGCGTGAGGATCGCGTCCTTCAAACCCTCGCGCATGAGATATTCCTCGCGTGCCTGGTCGTTCTTTAGGTACTGCTCAGAGCTGCCGCGCTTCACCTTGTAAAGCGGCGGCTGGGCGATATAGAGATGGCCGCGCTCGATGACCTGCGGCATCTGCCGATAGAAGAAGGTCAGCAAGCAGCGTGCGGATATGCGCGCCGTCGACATCGGCGTCGGTCATGATGATGATCTTGTGATAGCGCAGCTTCTCGATGTCGAAGTCGTCGCGCCCGATGCCGGTGCCGAGCGCCGTGATGAGCGATGCGATCTCCTGCGACTCGACAGCATCTTATCGAAGCGCGCGCGCTCGACATTGAGGATCTTGCCGCGCAAGGGCAGTACGGCCTGGTTGTTGCGGTCGCGCGCCTGCTTCGCCGAGCCGCCGGCGGAATCGCCTTCGACCAGGAACATTTCGGATTTCGCTGGGATCGCGCTCCTGGCAATCGGCGAGCTTGCCGGGCAGGCCGGCGAAGATCGAGCGCGCCTTTGCGCCGCGTCAGTTCGCGCGCCTTGCGGGCGGCCTCGCGCGCGGCCGCGGCCTCAACCACCTTGGCGACGATCGCGCGTGCGTCGGCTCGGATGCTCCTCGAACCATTGATTAAGCGCCTCGCCGATGACGCCCTCGACAACGGGGCGTACCTCGGAGGAGACAAGCTTGTCCTTGGTCTGCGATGAGAATTTCGGATCCGGCACTTTGACGGACAGCACGCAAGTGAGCCCTTCGCGCGCGTCATCGCCGGTCAGCGTCATCTTCTCTTTCTTCGCAAGGCCGGAGCTTGCCGCATAGCCGTTGACGACGCGCGTCAGCGCCGCACGGAAGCCGGCGAGATGCGTGCCGCCGTCGCGCTGCGGAATGTTGTTGGTGAATTGCAGCATGTTCTCGTGATAGGCGTCGTTCCACCACAGCGCGGCTTCCAGAGCGATGTTGTCGCGCTCGCGCCTTGATCGTAGATGGGCGGGCGATGAGCGCCTGTCTTGCTGCGATCGAGATAGCGCACGAAAGCTCCTCGACGCCGCCATCATATTTCATGACGACTTCATTGACTCCAGCGTGGCGCGCGTCACGCAAGGTGATGGTGACGCCGGAATTGAGGAAGGCCAGCTCGCGCAAGCGATGCTCGAGCGTCGCGAAATCATAGTCGAGCTTGGTGAAGGTCTTGGGGGACGGCCAGAATGTGACGCGCGTGCCGGTCTTGTCGGTAGGTGCCGACAACGTGGAGCGGCTCCTTAGGATCGCCGTGTTCAAAGCGCATGAAATGCTCGTTGCCGCTGCGCCAGATCGTCAGGTCCAGCCGCTCCGACAGCGCATTGACGACAGAGACGCCGACGCCGTGCAGGCCGCCGGACACCTTGTAGGAATTCTGATCGAATTTCCCGCCCGCATGCAGCTGGGTCATGATGACCTCGGCGGCCGAAACGCCCTCGTTCGGGTGAATGTCGGTCGGGATGCCGCGGCCATCGTCGCTCACCGTCACCGAGCCGTCGGCATTGAGCGACGACGTCAACGCGCGTGGCATAGCCGCCGAGCGCCTCGTCGATCGAGTTATCGACGACCTCATAGACCATGTGATGCAGGCCCGAGCCGTCGTCGGTGTCGCCGATATACATGCCGGGCCGCTTGCGCACGGCATCGAGGCCCTTGAGGACCTTGATGGATTGCGCGCCGTAGTCGCTGCTGCCGTTGGTTGTCGTTCGTCATGATCTCTATCCGTGTTTGATCGAATTGCCCATTATGCTCGCGGCGCGTGCGCAGCTGCGCCTGGCTATCCGAGTGATCCGAAAATTTGGGCGCCGGCTTTGAAGCGCGCCGAAAGCGGCATCTCCGTGCCGGTCAGAAACACCTGCGCGCCGGCCGTGCAAGGGCTAAGAACAAGGCATCGCGCCGCATCTCGTCGAGATGGGCCGCCACTTCATCGAGCAGCACGAGCGGCGGCAGCCGGTGGCCTCCGCCGATCAGGTGCATGTGCGCCAGCACTATGTTGAGACAGTAGCGCTTTTTGCTCGCCTGTCGAGCACTCTTCGGCCGGCATCGCCTTAGCGGCGTAGCGCGCTCTGAGGTCGCTTCGGTGGGCGCCCTCAAGCGCCCGACCAGCTCCGGCATCACGCGCCCTGGCCGGCTTCCAGCGAGCGCTCGAACTCGGTCTCGACGAGCACTGCCGGCTTTGATTGAGCATGCCGCTTCGAGCCCGCCTTCGAGGCTCAGACTTCGGCGCGCGGAAACAGGTCTTCATCCGTCCACGGACCACCGGCGCGCGATCCGGCCGTTCAGGCTGCCGCAGCGTCTCGCGGCGGGCGGCGGAGATCGCAACGCCCTCCTCGGCGATGATCCGCTCGAGGCCCGCAAGCCAGGCGGCTCGCACGTGCCGTCATTCAAAGCTGCTGGCGCTCGCTGAGCGCGCGCTCATAACGGCCGAGCCGCGTAGCGTGCCGAGCATCAAGGGCGCGACCAGCCGGTCGAAGAAACGCCGCCGCGTCGCTGCGCTCTCATCGAACAGGCGGTCCATCGCAGGGGTGAGCCAAACCAGGCGCATGAGCACCCTATGTCGCGGGGGCTCGGCGTTTTCGCCTTCGAGGCTTGAAAGTGCGCCGATCGCGCCCCGCCGCATCATGGCGCGAGCCCGGTGCCCAGCCTGACCGGCCCGGTAACGCCGCTGAAATCTCGGCCGAGACGGCCCAACCCGCCGCGCGCGGTTGTTGCCGCGGCGCGTGTCATATCGCCGATCTTGGCGCCCCGCAGGCCGCGGCCCGGCGCCAGCAGCGAGATGGCTTCCAGGATATTGGTCTTGCCGCTGCCGTTCGGTCCCAGCAGGATCACCGGCCCACTCCCAAAGCGCAGATCGGCAGAGGCGAAAGAACGAAACTCGCTCAGCGTCAGCCGCTCGAGACGCGCAGATGCCGCATGCCCGCGACGGATGACCGGGCCCCTCGCCTGCCGCTTCGGACGCAACGCTCCTCACCGGTCCATTGTAAAAGTCACGCTAAGCTCTAAACGCGCATTGGCATGAGGACATAGAGGACGCCCTCGTCCTCCGAATCCTTGACCACGGTCGGCGATTGCGCATCCGTGACATGCAGCCGCGCCTCGGGCCCCGCGAGCTGGTCCATGATGTCGAGGAGATATTTCGCGTTAAAGCCGATCTCCAATGGGCTCGGCGTCGTAGCTGACGACCAGCTCTTCAGTCGCGCTGCCTGAATCGGGATTGTTGACGGTAAGCGTCAGCCGCTCGCCCTCGAGCGACAGCTTGACCGCGCGCGAGCGCTCGGTCGAAACTGCCGACACGCGATCGACCGCGGACTTGAACACCGAGCCCTCGAAGGAAAGCATATGGCCGTTGGTCGCCGGGATCACGCGCTCGTAATCGGGGAATGTGCCGTCGACCAGCTTCGAGGTTAGAACGATGCCGCCGATCTCGAAGCGCACCTTGTTGTCGGAGAAGGCCATCGTCACCTCGCCTTCGGCATCGTCAAGAAGCTTACGGACCTCTTGGACCGTCTTGCGCGGGATGATGACGCCGGGCATATTCTCCGCGCCCTTGGGCAGCGGCACTTCGGCGCGCGCCAGGCGATGGCCGTCCGTTGCCACCGCGCGCAGAAGCTTCTTCTCCTTGATCGCGTGCAGGAAGATGCCCATGAGGTAATAGCGCGTCTCCTCGGTCGAGATCGCAAAGCGCGTGCGGTCGATCAGGCGCTTCAGCTCATCGACCGACAGCACGAACTTGATGCGGCAGCTCGGCGGGCGGCATGGCGGGAAAATCGTCGCGCGGCAGGCTCGCCAGCTTGAATTCGGAGCGTCCGGCGGAGATCAGCACACGCGGGTCCTCGCCATTATGCTCGATCGGCACCTGCGCGCCCTCGGGCAGCTTGCGCACGATCTCATAAAGCATATGCGCAGGAGCGGTGACGGCGCCGCCATTTGTAACCTTGGCAGGCACCAGGTCGACGATCTCGATATCGAGGTCGGTCGCAGTCAGCCTGAGCTCACCCTTGCCGGCATCCAAGAGCACGTTGGAAAGAATGGGGATGGTGTTGCGGCGCTCGACGACACTTTGGACATGGGCCAGCGACTTCAGAAGTGCGCCGCGTTCGATGCTTAATTTCATGGGGCTCAACACCACCTGGGGGAGCCGGCGGACCGGCCGGCTGAAAACACAAAATCGGCCCGAAAATCGCGCTCGCGCGTGGCCGCAACGAAGGGGCCTGAAATGGGCCCTTTTGCGGAGGCGAATCCGGGGGAGAAGTATAGCAAAAAAAGGGGGGCCCGGAGCAAGCAATTCAGCCTGCTCCAGACCCCTCAAACGCCGGGTTTTGCAACGCTTTCGCCCCCGGCCTCCCCGTCCCCTCGGGGCTAGTTCTCGATCATCCTTTTCAAAAGGTCGATCTCGTCGGACAGGGCCACATTGTCCTTTTTCATGTCGGCGATGCGGCGCACGCCATAAAGCACGGTGGTGTGATCGCGGCCGCCGAACCGTCTGCCTATCTCGGGCAGGGACCTCGTCGTCATCTCCTTGCACAGGAACATGGCGACCTGACGTGGACGGACGATGATCCGATCACGCCGGTGCGAGAGCAGATCGCGCATCGACACGTGATAGAACAGCGCCACCTTCTTCTGGATGTCCTCGATGGTGATGCGCCGGTCCTGCGACTTGATCAGGTGGCGCACCAGCTCCTGAACCTTCTCAAGGCTCGTCTCCGAGCGCTCGATCTCCGAGTTGTTCGCAACGCATTTGAGTGCGCCCTCAAGCTCGCGCGGATTGCTGTCGATCTTGTGCGCGATGTATTCGAGCACATTGTCCGACACCTCGACCATGCGCCCCGTCGCTCTGAGATCCGCAAGCTTGCGCTTGAGAATTGCCAATCGGAGCTCAAAGTCCGGTGAGCCGATCGCGACGGTTAGCCCGCCTGAAAGCCGCGAGCGGGAATGCTCGTCAATGCCCTCAAGCTCGCTTGCCGGGCGGTCGGCTGCAATGATCACCTGCTTGCCGGCCTCTTGAAGCGCCTTGAAGGTTGCGATGAACTCGCGGAAGGTCCCATCGCGCCCGACGATGAACTGCAGGTCGTCGAGCATCAGCATATCGACCGAGCGCACAATGTCTCTGAAGCCCATGGCATCATTGTCGCGCGTCGCTTGGCCGAAGCAGTTCATGAATGTGCCCGCGGTTATGTAAGCGACTTTGAGCTCCGGGTTGTTACGCAGCGCCTCGTTACCGATGGCATTGAGCAGATGCGTCTTGCCGAAGCCCGACGCCGAGTGGAGATAAAGCGCGGAATAACGCTTTCCCGGCTCTTGCGCGACATGCCGCGCCGATGCAAACGCAAGCTCATTCGGCGCACCGACAACGAAATTGTCGAAAGTAAATTGCGGGCTGGGTGGCGAGCTGCCGAGCAGGTTCGACGCCGGCTTGATCGGCGGGCGCGATGTATGGGTTGACATCCCGGCATTGAGCAAGGCCGCCGAGCGCGTTCCGTTCGCACGAGCATAAGCCGTGTTCTGCGCGGGCAGCTGTGGCGATGCGGTGCCGGGCCGCGTTTGCGGGCGAACCAGCGTCCGCTCGGCTTCAACGACAAGCTCGATCGAACGCACGGCTTGCATATGCTGGCGCCAATGCAACTTCAGATGATCCATGAAGTTGGCCAGAATATATTCCTTTCGGAATTGCGATGAGCAGCTCAGCGTCAACCTGCCATTGGTGAAGTTGACGATGCGCATGCCGCTCAGCCAGCTTCTGAACACATGCGCGCCGATCGACTCTCTGAGCCGCGATTGAATCTCGCGCCACATGCCTTCCATTTCCACCGGAACACGCTGCGCCGTCGGCGCATGCGGCTCGTCGGCCTTGATGTCTGCACTCCGCCTGCCTTTCTCCTGCTCAGACATATCGACACCCCTTTCTTTGTTATCGTCATCGTCCATATTGGTTTGGCCCTTCTACGGCCTCATTCGAGCAAATTGATCCGTACACGCCAGAACGGGCTGTTCTGACGTTTGGTGAGCGGGGTCAAGCAAAGACAGGAGTGCCTTCGACGCCGTGAGGCACCGCTCGATTTTGTTACAGCTGCTTGGATTTAGTTCACGCCGGTCGCGGGGGTTGCTCGCGGCGGGTGAATATGCCGGCGGGCGCCGCCTTAGATCAGGCGGACCGCCAAGAAGGAAGCAGGCAAGCGCTTATCCGGAGTGTTTGGGTTGCCCTTGCTGAAGGCCCTGCCCTGCCGGTTCGTCTTGCCTGCGAACATCTTCCCCACCTCTATTCTCGAAATTGGGTTGGACTGGGAGCGGTCCCGCATCGCTTGCCGCGTCGCCGAAATCGCCCCGGGAAATGTAACACTCGACCTTTGGGAGGGATCTTCTTTTGAATACTCAAGGCCCTGAAAACTATGCCGCCTTGATTACGCTGAATTCTTACGAACTCTTATTCAATACCGTTTCAACCCGCCCGTTTCATTAACCTCAGTTATAATCGCCTTACCGGTGAGTTACAAGAGAAAATCGTTAACCAAACCACAAAAGCTTCATATCGGGGAGGCGTGTAAGTAATTGAACTTATTTGTGTTCTTCCACGTCTCCGCTTTGTGCTAGTTTCGTCCCGGCGCACGCGGTGCGTGTCCTTCGAACATGACAATCACCATCACAAAGCGCACCTATTGCGCCTGAATAACGGCCTATGCGTCAAGTCGAATATTGTAGGAACACTTGAGAGAGCCGCCCCAATAAAGAGGTACGCCTCAAGCCGAAAGAGTTTTCACGCGTTGGGCGAGACGGGAAATCTTGCGAGCTGCAGCGCGCTTATGGATAACGCCCTTGCCGGCCGAGCTCATGATAACGGGCTCAGCGGCTTTGAAGGCCTCGCGCGCCTTGGCACCGTCGCCAGCGGCCAAAGCCAGCTCGACAGCGCGCACGAAAGTCTTCAAGCGGCTGTGGCGATTGGTATTTATCACCGTGCGGCGCTCGGTTCTGCGCAATGCTTTCTTCGCTGACTTCGTGTTTGCCATCAGGGGCCTCAGGTTCAAGGTCGGCTTCTATAGCGGTGGCCCCGCGGCGCGTCAATTGTGGGCAGCGGACGCAAGGGCCGTCCCAGGCTCATTTGTCTTCGAATTTCGGCTTCTTCTTCTCGACGAAGGCCGCCATGCCGATCTTCTGGTCCTCGGTTGCGAACATCGAGTGGAAGAGCCGGCGCTCGAACCGGATGCCTTCTGCCATCGTGGTCTCATAGGCGCGGTTCACGCTCTCCTTGGCCATCATCACGATCGGCACTGAGAAATTGGCGATTTTGTTCGCGGTCTTAAGCACTTCTTCGCGAAGGGCCTCTGCCGGCACGATGCGGCTGACCAATCCGCAGCGCTCGGCCTCGGCTGCGTCCATCATGCGGCCGGTCAGGATCATGTCCATGGCCTTGGATTTGCCGATAAAGCGCGTCATGCGCTGCGAGCCGCCGGCACCAGGCATGATGCCCAGGGTAATTTCCGGTTGGCCGAATTTGGCGTTGTCGGCCGCAATGATGAAATCGCACATCATGGCAAGCTCACATCCGCCACCGAGCGCATAGCCGGCGACACCTGCGATCACAGGCTTTCTGGTGCGCGTAATGCGCTCCCAATTCGCGGTGATGAAGTCCTCTTTATAAACCTCCATATAGGATTTCGACGCCATCTCCTTGATGTCGGCACCGGCGGCGAACGCTTTCTCGGAACCGAGCAAAACCATCACATGGATGTTTGGATCAGCCTCGAACTTGTCGACCGCCTCTGTCATCTCATTCATGAGCTGGCCCGAAAGCGCATTGAGCGCATCGGGACGATTGAGCGTGATAATGCCCACCGGCCCGTCGGTTTCGACGATCAAAGTCTCATAGGCCATGAAATGCTCCTTATCGGAGTGAGGCGAAGCTGACGTCCGCGTGTCTGTCGCAGCATCGGCCCGCGCTTGCTTAATTTCAACGAATGAGTGCTCCCTCTAAAGAGGGAGGACCTATTAACGCGGGCGCGCGCTTTTCGCGTGCTTAAGGTCCTTCAACCTTGACGCCGCGTTCACGCAACATCGCAACCACGCTGTCCTTGCCGACAAGATGACCGGCGCCAACTGCAATAAACACTTTGCCGCTGCCGGCAAGCAGCTTTTGAATCTCATCGGCCCAGCGCTTGTTCCGCTCAACGACCAGGGTTTGATAGAGGTCCGGCACTTCCTTGATCGATTTATCGAAGAGCTTTGCCATCGTCTTGGTATTGCCCGTCTCCCATGCGTTCTGCATGTTGGCGAGGAGCTTGTCGGAGCCGGAAACCTCCTTGACCGTCGCGACGAACATCTCGTTTTGCGTTTGTTCGGGGAGATCGGCCAGGAATTTGATTTGCTGCTCGATCGTCTCGAGATAAGCGCGCGGCTTGTTCTCGACCTCCGCGGCCTTGATCAGCTTCTCTTCGGCGCCTTCGGAGGCCTCCATGCCGTGCGCTTGCGCGTATTTCAGCGATAAGAATGTTGCGGCATACCAGGGCTGGTAGGGGTCGAGCGACCGCAGGATCGAGCCCAACCGATTTCCGCGACCGCCTCATATTGCTTGTTCTCTTCGGGTGTCAGGCGGCTCCTAAGCGGCTTATCTGCGGGCGCCAATCCGTATTGCTGGATCAGCTTGACCACATCGCCCGGCGCCGCGCCGTTCACGTCGGCTTCCATGATAAGAATCGAGGACTTGTCGAAAGCCGAGACCATCGCGGGCTTCTGCCAATCGAGCTTCGCAGGCAGAAGATGGAATGTGCCGAAGAGATAGATGTCGCTGTCGGCGTCGGTGATGTGCCACATCGCCGGGCCGGTCTCGCGCTTGCTGCACGAGCTGAGCGCCACGCCCACAAAAAGAATAAGGCCGATCCATATAAGGGAACGCGGGGGACGCTCATCGAAGCTCCAAATTCAACGCTGGCAGTTGGGACAATAGAAGGTCGAGCGATTGCTCTGAACGATGCGGCGGATTTTTGGGCGCCGTTGCAGGTCTTGCGCGGGCAAGGCTCTCCTTCGCGATCATAGACGGCGAAGCGGTGCTGGAAATAGCCGAGGCTGCCATCGGCATGCACGTAATCTTTAAGCGATGAGCCGCCGGCCTCGATCGCCTCCAAAAGAACTTCTCTGATCGCTGTCGCGAGCCGCGCAGCACGCGCGCGATCCGATGGTGAGGCAAAGCCGCTTGGGTGAAAGCCGCGCGCGATGCAACGCCTCGCAGGCATAGATATTGCCGATGCCGACGACGAATGTCTGATCGAGCAGCGCGGCTTTCAGCGAGGTCTTGCGCGCCCTGAGCCCGCCGAGCAGGAGTTCCGGCCCGTCAGCTCGTCGCCGAGCGGCTCGATACCGAGATGGTGAAAGAACGGCGTCTCCGCAAGCTGCGTGGTCGGCGCCAGGCTCATAAGGCCGAAGCGGCGCGGATCGTTGAAGATCGAGCCGCTCGCCATCGTCCAAATCGAACACGACGTGATCGTGCTGCGTGAGCGGCCGCACCTGTGATAGTGCGTCCCCCGCCATTCTTGCCGTTCTTGCCCGAGAGCGTCAGCCGGCCTGACATGCCGAGATGGATGATCAGTGTCTCGCCGTCGTCGAGATCGGCCAGGAGATATTTGGCGCGCCGACCCATGGCCGGTGATGCGCTTGCCGGCGAGACGCTCGGCGAAATGGTCGGGGAAGGGAATCCTGAGATCGCCTCGGCTCAAATCCACATGGGCGATCCGCCGGCCGATCAGCGCAGGCTCAAGCCCCCGGCTTGACGGTCTCGACTTCTGGCAGCTCGGGCATGGCACTACTGTCGCGGATGTCGAGGGTCTTGGTTGGCGCTATCTTTAGGGTTGCGGGTCCGAGATCAAAGGCCATGGACGAAAGCGAAGAGCAAAGGTTCACCGAGTTTCGGCTATGAGACGGGTGACCGAGGCCGAGAAGGCCGCGCGCGTGCGCGGCGTCTTCTCCTCGGTCGCCGGGCCGCTATGACCTGATGAACGATCTCATGTCGAGGGTGTCCATCGGCTATGGAAGGACGCTTTCGTGGCTTGGCTTGGCGCGACCCCGCGCATGCAGATTGTCGATTGCGCGGGCGGCACGGGCGATATCGCCTTCCGGATCGTCGAGCGCTCGCGCCGGGGAGCCGATGCCGCGCATGTCACCATTGTCGATGTGAATGAGGAGATGCTGCGCGCCGGGCGCACGATCGGCCCGAGGCGCAGAAGCTTGGTTCCCATCTCGATTGGATCACGGGCGATGCCGAGGCGCTGCCGCTGCCCGATAAATTCGCCGATGCCTACACGATTGCGTTCGGCATTCGGAATGTGACTCATCGCGACCGTGCTCTCGCAGAGGCATGGCGCGTCTTGAAGCCGGGCGGGCGGTTTTTGTGCCTTGAGTTCTCGGCACCCGTGGTGCCCGGGCTCGATACACTCTACGAGCGTTTCTCCTTTGGCCTTATCCCGAAAATCGGCGCCCTGGTCGCCAAGGACGAGGCGTCCTACCGCTATCTTGTCGAGAGCATCAGGCGCTTTCCAAGCCAGGAGGCCTTCGCGGCCGAGATCGGCGCGGCCGGGTTTTTCGCGCATCTCGGTGCGCAATCTGGCCGGCGGCATCGCCGCCATTCATTCCGCCTGGGTGATTTAGCCGTGATGTGACGCCTTTCTCTCATATTTCGCGCCTTGCCCATGCCGGCTTCACGCTTGTGCGCTACGATGTCGAGCGCCGCCGGCTCTGGCGGCCGGCATTCCGCCGCCCGGTCGTTGGCTTGGCCGCCTGGCGCGAAGATTTTCACCTAGACCTCCGCAACGGATAATCAGAAGGCGGATAATGCGCACAAGCTCGCCCATGCGTTGACGACGCTGGGCCCCGCTTACATCAAGCTCGGCCAATTTCTGGCGACGCGGCCCGACATTATGGGCCCGGAGCTTGCGGCAGACTTGCGCGTCTTGCAGGATAAGCTGCCGCCCTTCCCGATGGCGGCGGCAAGCGCCGCAATTGAAGCTCGAGCTAGGTAGGCCGCTCGGTGCCGTATTTGCCGAATTTTCGCCGCCGGTTGCTGCCGCCTCGATCGCGCAAGTTCATAAGGTCGGCTTTTGGAGCCCGCCGAAGGCGAAGCGAATGGGTCGCGGTCAAAGTGCTTCGGCCCGGTGTTGAAAAGGCCTTTGCCAAGATCTCGCGGCCTTTGCCTTTGCCGCGCGGAGATCGAGCGCTTCTCGCCTTCCTCGCGCCGCCTTGAGCCCGTCAAGCTGGTCGAGACGCTTGCCGCGAGCGTGCGCATGGAGCTCGACCTGCGCCTTGAGGCAGCGGCGTCTGCGGAAATCGCCGAGCTGATGCAGCCGGCCGATGCCTTCATCGTGCCCAAGATTGATTGGCGCCTCACCTCGCGCCGCATGCTCACCGCGCCATGGATCGACGGCATACGGCTTGATGATCACGCGGCGCTCGAAACCGCTGGTTTCGACCGGCACAGCTCGCCGTCTTGCTGCTCTCGGTGTTTCTGAAGCAGGCGCTGCGTGATGGCGTGTTTCATGCCGACATGCATCCGGGCAATCTCTTCGTCATCCGCGACGGCGAGGATCAGCATCCGGCAATTGTCGCTGTTGATTACGGCATTGTCGGCCGGCTCGATAAGCGTATGCAGCGCTTCATGGCCGAAACGCTTTATGGCTTCATCACGCGCGATTATCGGCGCATCGCGCCGCGCATTTCGAAGTCGGCTTCGTGCCGGAGACTCGCATGGCGTGGATGAATTTGCGCAAGCGTTGCGCTCGATTGGCGAGCCGGTGTTTGGCCTCGCGGCTTCGGATATCTCGATGGCCCGGCTCTTTCGCAGCTTTTCGAAGTGACGCGGCTGTTCGATATGCGCCTGCAGCCGCAGCTTGTGCTGCTGCAAAAGACGATGGTGGTGGTCGAGGGCGTCGCGCGTTCGCTCGATCCCGCGCTCGATATTTGGGCAACCGCCAGCCCGGTGGTCGAGGCCTGGATGACGCGCGAGCTCGGCCCCGAGGCGCGGATTCAGGAGGCGGCCGGTGCGGCATTCTCGCTGGTGCGCATCGCCGCCAAGGCGCCGCAGTCTCGAAAAAATGGAGGCGCTGGCGAACCAGCTGTCCGCCTCATCCGAGGCGGCGGCATTCAGCCTCACCCGGAGACCGTGCGGGCCATCGCCCAGCAAGAGGCGCGTACCACGCGCCACGGCCGTATCGCGCTCTGGATTGCCGCCGGTGCGCTCACGGTGCTGGCCCTCTCCACGCTTCTTTGAGCCGCTCCTGCAAAATTTACACTTTCCCCGCGTGAATTGCTTATTATCCAGGAAGTGGCTCAGGCACGGGTCAAGCCATGCTCAAAGGCAAGCGCATTTTTCTGATCATTGGCGGCGGCATCGCGGCCTATAAGACGCTGGAGTTGATCCGGCGTTTGCGCGACCGCGGCGCCTCCGTGCGCGCCGTGCTCACGCGTGCCGCCAAGGAATTTGTTACGCCCTTGTCGGTTGCGAGCCTTGCCGGCGAAAAGGCGTATGAGGATCTCTTCAGCCTAAAGGACGAGATCGAGATGGGCCATATCCGCCTGTCGCGCGAGGCCGATCTTGTTGTTGTCGCGCCGGCGACGGCGGACCTGATGGCCAAGATGGCGGCCGGCCTCGCCGACGATCTGGCCACCGCGACACTTCTCGCGATCCGACAAGCCGGTGCTGATCGCGCCGGCGATGAATGTCTTCATGTGGCGCCATCCGGCGACGCAGCGATCGCTCCGTACACTGATGGATGATGGCGTCGCTCGTCGTCGGGCCCGAATGATGGCGCGCTTGCCGATGGCGAGACGGGGCCCGGCCGGCTCGCAGAAGTGCCGCAGATCATCGACGCGATCGAGGCATGCCTCTCAGGCAGCGACTGCTCCGCGGCCGCTCGCGGGAAAGAGCGCGCTTAGTCACGGCGGGGCCGACGCAAGAGCCGATCGATCCGGTGCGCTTCATCGCCAATCGTTCGAGCGGCAAGCAAGGCTATGCGATTGCAGGCGCGCTCGCGGCGCTGGGCGCCAAACATCACTGGTCTCCGGGCCGACCGCGCTCGATCCGCCGCGCGGCGTTGAGCGCCACGAAGTCGAGACCGCACAGCAAATGCTGGCCGCCTGCGAGCGCCTGCTACCGGTCGATATCGCCGTGCTCACCGCCGCCGTCGCAGACTGGCGCGTCGCCGCGCCCGCAAACGCCAAGCTGAAGAAGCATGCCCTCCGCGAAGGCGGGGGGAACGGCAAGACCCCTTCGCTCTCGCTGGTCGAAAACCCTGACATACTGGCGACGCTGTCGCACCACGCGCAGCGGCCACGCCTGGTGATCGGCTTCGCCGCCGAGACCGAAGACCTGATCAAGCACGCCAAGGAGAAGCTGAAGAAGAAGGGCTGCGATTGGATTGTCGCCAACGATGTCGGCCAAGCCGGCGTCATGGGCGGCGACGAAAATCTGGTTCATCTTGTCACGCCGGTCGGGCGTGGAGGATTGGGAGCGCATGCCCAAGGCCGCGATCGGAGAGCGCCTCGCGCATCGCATCGCAAAAGAGCTCGGCGCAAACGATGTCTGAGCCGCTGCGCGTTCCCTGCAAACGACTGCCGCATGGCGCGGATCTTCCGCTGCCGGACTATGCCACCGAAGATGCGGCCGGCGTGGATTTGATGGCGGCGATCCCCGATGGCGACGCGGGTTGTGCATCGAGCCGTTGAAACGCGCGATGCTACCGACGGGGCTCGCGATTGCGCTGCCGCGAAGGCTATGAGGCACAGGTGCGTCCGCGCTCGGGCCTTGCGGCACGCAACGGCATCACACTCTTAACGCGCCCGGCACGATCGATGCCGACTACCGCGGCGAAATCAAATGCATGCTGATCAATCTCGGCGATGAGCCGTTCACCATCGAGCGCGGCATGCGCATCGCTCAGCTTCTTGTCGCGCCGGTGACGCGCATCGCCTGGAGCGAGCGGACAGAGCTCGACGAAACCGAGCGCGGCGAAGGCGGCCACGGCTCGACCGGCCTTTCCATCGTGAAGGCGGCACGATGATCCGGCTTTCGCGCAAAATGCAGCTCGCGCTCGAAGCGGTGGTCGACATCGCCTACAATGCGCGGCCCGATCCGGTTCAATCCAAGGAGATCACCAAGCGCCAGGGCGTGCCGCAGCGCTATCTTGGAGCAGGTGATGCAGCAGCTCGTGCACAAGGGCATCTTGCGCGGCGTGCGCGGGCCGCGAGGCGGCTACAGGCTCGCGCGCGAGCGCCGGCGCATCACCGTGCGCGAGATCGTCGAGGTGGTTGCCGAGCTCGAGGCTTCGGAGGATCCGGATCAGGAAAGCGCATCGCCGCCTGGCCGAGAAGCGTGATCCGCCCCGTTCTCGAACGGCGATGAACGATCTTCTGGCCGAGCTCGAATCGATTACGATCGAGGATTTGTGCGATCGCGCCGCCAGGAAGATGTGCCGCGCGCCAATGGCGTGCGTCAGGATTTCACGATCTAGCGTGCGTTTTGAACGCTCGCGCGGTTCGACAGGTTTTGGACAAGGGTCTAAAATAACCCGCAGGAATGAGCCAGAGCGCGGCGAGCAATTGCAATGAGGAGACGACAATGAGCACTGAGAAACCCGGCCGCGGACAAAGTCTATGGGAGCATCACCGAGACGATCGGCGACACGCCGCTCGTGCGGCTCAATCAGATGGCGAAGGAAGCCGGCCTTAAGGGCGAGGTGCTTCTGAAGCTCGAGTTCTTCAATCCGCTGGCCAGCGTCAAAGACCGCATCGGCGTCTCCGATGATCGATGCGCTTGAAAAGGCCGGCAAGCTCAAGCCGGGCTCGCTGATCGTCGAGCCGACCAGCGGCAACACCGGCATTGCGCTTGCCTTCGTTGCGGCGGCGCGCGGCTACAAGCTGATTCTGTGCATGCCGGAGAGCATGTCGATCGAGCGGCGCAAGATGCTGCTTCTGCTGGGCGCCCAGCTCGAGCTGACGCCGGCGGCGCGCGGCATGTCGGGCGCGCTCGCGAGGGCCAAGGAGATCCTGGAGAAGCATCCCGAATGCGGTGATGCCGCAGCAATTCGAGAATCCCGCCAATCCCGGAGATTCATCGGAAGACGACCGCCGAAGAAATCTGGAACGATACCGGCGGCAAGGTCGATGTCGTGGTCTCGGGCGTCGGAACCGGCGGCACGATCACGGGCGTCGGCGAAGTGCTCAAGAAGAAGAAGCCGAGCGTGCGCATGGTCGCGGTCGAGCCGGAGGATTCGCCGGTTCTGTCGGGCGGCCAGCCGGGCCCGCACAAGATTCAGGGCATCGGCGCGGGCTTCATTCCGGCGATCCTCGATCGCGCGATCATCGATGAGGTGATCACCATCGGCAACGAGACGGCGTTCAAGACGGCGCGCGAAATGGCGCGCAAAGAAGGCATTCCCGGCGGCATCTCATCGGGCGCCGCGGTTGCCGCCGCGATGGAAGTCGCCGCGCGCGCCGACATGGCCGGCAAGACGATCGTCGCGATCATCCCGAGCTTCGCCGAGCGCTATCTGTCGACCGCGTTGTTCGATGGGCTGTGAGGTCGAGGCCCCTCGCATCGGATCTCCCTTCTGCGAAGCGGCATGCGAGTGGCGGCGTCGCGTTCCGGATGCACGAAGGCTGAATGGATGGCCGCTCACCGACGACCAGCTCGACCGCTATGCCCGCCACATCGTGCTTGCGCGAGATCGGCGGGCCGGGGCAGCAGAAGCTCTTGGCGCGCGCGTGCTGATCATCGGCGGCGGCGGGCTTGGCAGCCCGTGCGCGATGTATCTCGCGGCGGCGGGCGTCGGCACGATCGGCATCGTCGATAACGATCTGTCTCGCTGTCGAATTTGCAGCGCCAGATCCTCTACCGCACCGAGGATCTGGCGCAGCCCAAGGTGGAAGTCGCGCGCGCCGCGCTCGGCCATCTGAACCCCGATGTCCATGTGAACGCGCATCACACGCGCCTCACCGAGGCGAACGCGGACACGCTGATCGCGGAATACGACTTCGTTGCCGATGGCTGCGATAATTTCGAGACGCGCTTTGCCGTGGCGGACGCCTGCCTGGAGATGAAGAAGACGCTTGTCTCCGCGGCGGTCGGGCGCTTCGAGGCGCAGCTCTCGACCTTCAAGCCGCATGAGAAGATGCCGGATGGCGAGGCCTATCCCTGCTATCGATGCCTTGTGCCGGAGGCGCCGCCGAAGGGACCATGCCGCCGTGCTCCGAAGCCGGCGTGATCGGCGCGCTCACCGGCGTCGTCGGCGCGCTGCAGGCGCTCGAAGTCATCAAGGAGATCACCGGCGCAGGGCAAAGCCTCGCCGGCAAGCTCCTTCTCTACGATGCGCTGGAGACCAGTTTCCGGACCATCCGCCTACGGAAAGATCCCAGTGCCCCGGCTGCGGCAACCGAGGAGCTTGCAATGCGGCGAGGATTGTTCTCGTCAGGTTGCCCCGTGCAGGAAAGACTACACTCGCGCGGCCGCTGGCGCGGATCCGGTGTTGCGAACATCGCCCATATGCACGACATCAAGGCCCAACAATTTACGATGTAATTGCGGGTGTGGCAGGCGACCTTGCCCTGTTTCGCCGGAACCGGTTCCGTCCGCGATGGAAGTGATCTGGGAAGCCTGCGGCGTCGTCATTGAAAATGCTGTGCTTGAGGCCGGCCAATTTGCCGCTCGCGCAGCCAATGTGAGCGCAATCGAATTGCCACGCTTGATGCTGATATCGCTGAGGTGCACTGCGCTTGGATCTCAAGCTTGCGCGCAGACGCTACGCCGAGCGTGCGAGACGCCCGGATCGTCACCGCGCCCATTTGGCGACCTTCGAAAATCTCTGCTGAGCTAATGGAGGAGCATCTCGCAGAATTACGACCGTCCGCTGAACGTTTCATCGTTTCTCTCGATTGATACGGCAGGGCCGGTCAAGTCGAGCGAATCGCGCGAGGAATGTGGGGCGCATTTCGCCCGCCTAGACGCTTAAAGCATCGCCGCGATGACGCGGTCGGGCGGCTTGTGCCCGTCGATGAAAGTCCTGATGTTGATGATGACCTTCTCGCCCATCTCGGCGCGGCCTTCGAGCGTCGCCGAGCTCATGTGGGGCAGAAGAACCACATTCTCCATCGCCTGCAGCTTGGGGTTCACCGCCGGCTCATGCTCGAACACATCGAGCCCGGCGCCGCCAAGCTCGCCGCCTGCCAGCATGCGCGTCAGCGCATTCTCGTCGATCACCTCGCCGCGCGCCGTGTTGACGATATAGGCGTGCGGCCGCATCAGCTTGAGCCGCCGCGCCGAAAGCAGATGGAATGTCGCCGGCGTGTGCGGGCAATTGATCGAGACGATATCCATGCGCGCCAGCATCTGATCCAGGCTCTCCCAATAGGTCGCGCCCAGATCCTTCTCGACCGCGCGTGAACGCGCCGGCGGTTGTGATAGTTGATGTCGAGCCCGAAGGCGCGTGCCCGCTTGGCGACGGCCTGGCCGATGCGCCCCATGCCGATGATGCCGAGCTTCTTGCCGGTGATGCGGTGGCCGAGCATCCAGGTCGGGCTCCAGCCCTCGAAGCGCCCCTCGCGCATGATGCGCGTGCCCTCGGCGAGCCGGCGCGGCACCGCGAGGATCAGCGCCATGGTCATGTCGGCGGTGTCCTCGGTCAGAACGCCGGGCGTGTTGGTTACGGTGATGCCGCGCTGCAGACAGCTCGCAAGATCGATGTGGTCGACGCCGGCGCCGAAATTGGCGATCAGCCGCAGATGCTCGTGGCGTGGGCCAGCAGCGCCGCCGTCGATGCGATCGGTGATGGTCGGGCACCAGCACATCGGCTTCGGCGATGAGCGCGGCGAGCTCATCGCGTTTCAGCGGCGTATCGGTGTGTTGAGCTTGACTCGAACAGCTCGCACAGCCGCCGCTCGACACGCTCGGGCAGCTTCCGTGTAACGATCACGCGTGGGCGCTTAGTTCGGTTGCCTAGTCTTCTGAATCCGGGGCTCTCGCCGTCTAGCACTTCGGGCGGTAATCAAGGCGACGGTGATGCCGCGCTAATCTTGAGGAGCCGAACGCTGAGAGCCGCCTTGACATCGCGCAGATCACTGGAAATAAAGTCGCATGATGATTCGCCCTTCGGAATGATGCGAAGGCTGCTGGTCTTGGCTTTTCTCTGCTTCCTGGGCGCGAGCCCGGCGCTGGCGCAAGCATCGAAGCCGGAGGTGCACGACGGGCGCGCTTGGCCCGTCAACCAGCCTGCCACTGCCGCGCTTCTGTCGCTTAAGAAAGATGTGGTCTATATGCGCCGCGGGCCGGGATCGGATCATGTGATCATGTGGGTCATATGTGCGCCAGCATTTGCCGCTCGAGATCATCAACGAATACGACTTTTGGCGCGAGGTGCGCGATCCCGACGGGGCGGAAGGCTGGATCTCGGCCAACATGCTTTCCGGCCAGCGCTATGTGTGGTGACGCGCCCAGGGCTCAGAAGGCGCATCGCGAGCCGATCCGCAACCAGCCCGACGCCAAATCCAAGGTCGTGGCGCTTGCCGACCCGGGCGTAATTGCCGAGCTCAAACATTGCCCGGACAATTGGTGTCGAGATCTCTGCCGCGGGCCGCACCGGCTGGATCCCGCGCGGCGCGCTCTGGGGCGTGCTTGCCGATGAGCGGGTCGAATAGGCTTAGAGCGTGATCGCTTTAAGTGGAAACACATCCGCTTCCTATGCCTTCGCCCGGCTTGTCCGGGCGATCCATACTCTCCAGCGCCTCTGGCTATGGACCACCCGGATAAACCGGGTGGAAGCGGGAAAGGGAGTTTGTGTCTTGATTCCGTCTCAGACAATCAGGCTTTAAGCGAAATCCTTAGCAAGGCTGGCGCGGGTCTCGGGCGAAAGTTGTGTCATGTGCGAATAGCCCGGATGGTCCACAGCCAATATGACGGGCACGGACGGATCCTTGAATTTCGCGATTTGCGCGGGCGAGAAGCGAAAATGCAAGAAATGCACCGATGAAGTTTTGCCGTCGGCGGCGGTGCGATCGATATCATGCTCGGGATCGGATAGGGTGCGCTCGCCGCCGACCTCGAAATACATCTTCTCCTCAACGCCGGTGAGCTTGAGCAAAATCGCATTGCGCCTGACCGGATCGTCGATCTCGAACATCACGGTGGCGACAAGATCGCGGCCTTGCGGAATCAGGGGGTTGTAGGCGCGAAGCTCATCTTCGATTTGCTCATCGCCGCCTTTCTCGATGTGCAGCATTTCATGCACCTGCAGCCACATCGTGTCGTAATTCTCGAAATAGAAGGTGCAGTAGGGTCCAACATCGATGCGCCGTGCGCGCTTGAGCAGCATCATCGCTGCGCGCCGCTCTTTACGCTCGGCCGCATAGACCTGCGGCGTCAAAATATCTCCACGCTCGATCTTGCGTGCCTCAGCACTCATCTGAGCCTCCTTACGCGATGCCGGTTGACAATACTTCGATAATTAGCTAAACATCGTCTCATGAATCTGGTCTTCAAAGCTCTGTCCGATCCCACGCGCCGCAAAGTGCTCGAGCTTTTGCGCAAGCGCCCGATGACAGCTGGCGAGCTGGCAGGCGAGTTCGTCGTCTCCAAGCCGACAATGTCGGCGCATTTCGCCGTGCTGCGTGAAGCGAACTTGATCGAACAGGAGAAGGTCGGCCGCGAGATCATCTACCGCCTCAAAATGTCGGTGCTGGAAGAGGCGCTTTTGAGCTTTGCGCAAGCGTTCGGGTTCGAGCTCATGCCGGCGGCAAAGCGCATGCCGCTCGGAAGAAAAGCTGGAAGGGGGGCATAAGCATGAGACGAGAATTCGCTATCAGGTTTGGCTTCACCATGTTGGTGTTTGGGGTGATGATCGCGGCGCCCGACGGCATGAAATATCTCTATGCGCATGGCTTCATTCCGGTCAGCGCAAAGGTGATCGTGAATCGCGGCTTTCTCGTCGTCATGGGGCTTCTTCTGGTCTTGGTGGCGAACCAGTTTCCCAAAATGCTGCGGCCCAATCCGCATGCGCCTAGCAGCAAGCAGGCAGTGGCGCAATCGACGATGCGTTTCGCCTCTCTTGTTCTTGTGATTGCCGGTCTTGCATTCAGCCTGACATGGCTTGTCGCGCCCACAGAGCTTGCGCGGCCATTTACTGTCTATGGGATGCTCGCCGCTGTCGTAATTGTGTTCGCCGGAATTGTTCTCGGGATGGCGCGCGCGCTCCTCGCCGGTGCGCGGCATTGATGGATTGCGCTTGAGATTGGACACGCGGATTGAGTGCGTCGCGGGCAAAGTCTTTAACAGAAACGGGGGAGGTTTCGGCATGAGGCAGGTTTTGACGGGGCTCTTGATCGGGACCGCGATGATCGTAGCGGCGCTCGGCCTCAAATATCTCCACGCGCAAGGTGTCATTGCCGGCTCGGCCGAGGAAATCTCGCAGCGAAGCTTCAATATCATCCTCGGGCTATTGCTTGTTTGGATGACGAACTTGGCGCCCAAGACGCTCCCACCGCTCGCGGCAATGTCGCGCGATCTGGCCGGCGAGCAATCCTTGCGTCGTTTCATCTCGATCACGCTGGTGATCGGTGGGCTTTTGTATTCACTCATATGGCTCATCGCGCCGTATGATCTGGCATCCACATTATCGATCGCCGCACTCGGCAGCGCGCTCGTTATCGCGATCGGGCGCGTCTTTCGCTGCTTTGCGCGGGCGTTCTCCAAACTTAGATAAGCCCGTAGGCTTTCGCCAAAATCTCGATCGGGTGCTCGGCGACGGCGGGCGGGCTCTGCCCTTCTTCTGCGAGCTTGCGCATGCCCGCAACCAAATGGCGCGCCGCCAGCGGACAATCCGAAACGAGATGTTGATTGCCCGAACGGAGCGCCGCGCGCATCGCATTCTTGCCGACTTTCATCGCGATCTCATGCGTCCGCTTGAGTACGCCGAACGTGCCGCCATGGCCCGCGCAGCGCTCGACCACCTCGACTTTGGTGTCCGGAATCGAGCCTCAGCATCTCGGCCGCTTTCGGCCCGACATTTTGCGCGCGCGCGTGACACGCCAGATGCACGCGTCACGCCGCCTTCGACCGGCTTGAGGCCCGGCGCGAGGCCCTCATTCTTTGCGATATCGACGATGAATTGATCGATATCCATCACGGCCGCGGCGAGGGCTTTGACGTCCTCATTGTCGGGCAGAAGCAGCGGCCATTCGAATTTCAGCATCAGCCCGCATGAAGCCGTCAGTGTGATCACGGTGTAGCCGTCATCGACAGCGGGCGAAACGCGCGCGCAATCTTCTCCGCCTGGCTTGGCGACGCGCGTGAGCTCCGCCTGCTCGAGAAACGGCATGCCGCAGCAGCCGGGATAAATCACTTTGGCGATCGACGCCGTTCTTTGCCAGCACCGCAATCGCGGCCTTGCCGACTTTCGGGTTGTTGTAATTGACGAAGCAGGTCGGGAAGAGCACGGCCTTGCGCGCATGGGCCGGCGCTCTCGGCAGCGACTTTCGGCGGGTTCGCTTCGCCTTGGCGACGACAAATGTGCGGCCGTGAAATTTGGGCAGATCCGCATTCGGATCGATGCCGGCATCATTCACGTATCGCCGCGCGTCAGCGGGTTGTCTTTGCGCTCGCCCAATTGGCGAAGGGCGCAACGAGCCTGGCGAGCCTGCCGTTGCGATCCATTTCGGCGAGCTGGCGCGCAGTGAAATTAGTGTGCCCGGCTTTGGCGCGGGCCGCGCGGTAGCGCAGCATCACATGTGGAAAATCGAGATTGAACGCGTGCGGCGGCACGTATGGGCACTTCGTCATGAAGCACATGTCGCAAAGCGTGCAGGCTTCCTCGACCTCGGCATAGCGCCGACTTCGGCACGCTGTCGAGCTCGCCGGTTTCGCCCTGCATCGATCATGTCGAACAGGCGCGGGAAGGAATCGCACAGATTGAAGCAGCGCCGGCAGCCATGACAGATGTCGAAGATGCGCTGCATCTCCGTCCTCGACGGCTTCGATGTCGTAGAACGACGGAGTCCTGCCAATCGAGCGGATGGCGCGTCGGCGCGCCGGTCGAGCCTTCCTTGGGCATTGGCTTCACGTCGGTCATTGCAGATTGTCCGTACACGTCATCCCGCTGCGCCGCGCGGCATGAATGACGCGCCGCTCGACACGGGATCCAGGCGGCTTGGACCGACTGCGAAGCAGCACGTGAGTGCTGCGTCGCGTCCGGTGACGAGGTCAGTTACCTGCCGAGCGTATCGAAGGCCTTCTGGAAGCGGCCGGCATGGCTCTTCTCGGCCTTGGCCAGGTCTCGAACCAGTCGGCGATCTCGTCGAAGCCTTCATCGCGCGCGATGCGCGCCATGCCCGGATACATGTCGGTGTATTCGTGGGTCTCGCCGGCGATGGCCGATTTGAGGTTCTTGTCGGTCGGGCCGATCGGCTCGCCGGTCGCCGGATCGCCGACGGCTTCCATGAATTCGAGATGGCCATGGGCATGGCCCGTCTCGCCTTCGGCGGTCGAACGGAACACGGCGGCGACGTCGTTGTAGCCTTCGACGTCGGCCTTCTGTGCGAAATAGAGATAGCGGCGGTTGGCCTGGCTTTCGCCGGCAAACGCCTCCTTTAAATTATCAAGGGTCTTTGACTTGGCTAGATCTGCCATTGAGGGGTCTCCCTGTCGCGCAAAACGGATGATGGGGCGGGCGGCCCGCGGCAGATTGCCTTGGCGCGGCCGGGCGCACCGATGGGCTGACAGATAGCACACGGCCGGCGCTGTCAATAGTTTGGAATCATTCCAAAACTACAAACAACGACTGTGATTTATAAGGGGAAATTGATAACCATTCTCAAGCGGTGCCGGGGCCGGCGCACGCGCACGATGATGTCGACCCTGTCGACCGCCATGCCGTGCGGCGCATCGGGCAAGCCCGGCCACGGCGATGCCTTCGCCGGGAATATCGGTCAAATTGCCCCGTGTCGACATCGATAGAAATGGTGGTGCGAGGAGATGTTGGTGTCGAAATAGGTCTTGGCGCCGTCGACCACGACCTCGCGCAAAAGGCCGGCTTTCGTGAACTGGTGCAAGGTGTTGTAGACGGTCGCCAGGGACACCTTGACGCCCAGAGAGGTCAAGTCTCGTCGTGCAGCGTCTCGGCCGTGACGTGGCGGTCGCCGGCCTCGAACAGCCGGCGGCAAATGGCCAGCCGCTGACGGGTCGGGCGCAGGCCGGCCGAGCGCAGGCGCTCGACGGCCGAAGCGAAGGGCCGCTGGATGGTAAGGACTATTCCGCATCCGTACAACTACACCCTCTAATGACGCACTAAGCGCCAGGCTACCATATCCGGGCCGCAAGCCTCATCTTTGAACTGCTGGCCGGCCGTCAGGGAACTGGGCGGCCCGGGCCATTTTGTCAAGTCGCCCCGGGGCGCTCCCCATGCTTCGGCGGGAAACCTCTCCGAAACCGTCCGATTTGAGCGCCACATTAGGCGACCGCTATGCTATTGAGGAGCAAGCCAAAGGGGGCAGGCCGCCTGGAGGTCCGAGCGGCCCGGAGTTCGGGAGAGTGCCAGAGCGATGGAAGCCAAAGTCAATCAAGCGCGATCGAAGTGGTTCATGACCGAACGGACAGCCTTTGCCTATGAAGATCTGATCCGATGCGCCAAGGGCCTGCTTGTTCGGGCCGGGCAATCCGCAGCTGCCGCTGCCGCCGATGCTGATGTTCGACCGGATCACGAAGATCACCACGACGGCGGTGAGCACGGCAAAGGCGAGGTGATCGCCGAGCTCGACATCAAGAAGGACGCCTGGTTCTTCAATGTCATTTCGAGGGCGATCCGGTCATGCCCGGCTGCCTTGGGCTCGATGCGCTGTGGCAGCTGTTGGGGTTTTTCCTCGGCTGGCTCGGCGGCGAGGGGCGCGGGCGCGCGCTCGGCGTCGGCGAGGTCAAATTCACCGACATGGTCCTGCCGAGCGTCAAGCGCGTGACCTTCCGGCTGAATCTTGAAGCGCGTGTTCATGTCGAAATTGATCATGGGCATTGCTGACGGCGTTGTTGAAGCCGACGGCAAACCGATCTACCAAGCGTTCAATCTCGAAGGTCGGTCTGTTCCGCCAGAACGAAGCCCTACCTGCTTGAACTAATCCCCGGACTATGGGAGGCCCGCGATGAGACGGGTTGTGGTCACCGGACTCGGCATCGTGTCCTCGATCGGCAACAACGCCCAAGAGGTCCTAGCGTCGCTGCGCGAGGGCCGCTCGGGCTCGTGCACGCCGACGATTACGAAAAGCTCGGCTTCAAATGCCAGGTGCATGGCGCGCCGCAGATCGATCTTGATTCCGCAGGTCGACCGGCGCGTGCGCCGCTTCATGGGCAATGGCGCGGCCTATAATTACGTCGCCATGCAACAGGCGATCACCGATGCCGGGCTTGAGGAAAACGAGGTCTCGAATGAGCGCACCGGCCTGATCATGGGCTCGGGCGGGCCATCGACCAAGGCGATCGTGCAGGCGGCCGACACCGCGCGCGAAAAAGGCCCCAAGCGAGTCGGGCCGTTTGTCGTGCCGCAAGCGATGTCCTCGACCAATTCGGCAACGCTCGCCACGCCGTTCAAGATCAAGGGCATCAACTATTCGATCAGCTCGGCCTGCGCGACCTCGACGCACTGCATCGGCAATGCGGCCGAAATGATCCAATTCGGCAAGCAGGATGTGATGTTCGCCGGCGGCGGCGAGGAGCTCGATTGGACTCTGTCGGTGCTGTTCGACGCGATGGGCGCGATGTCGTCCGGCTTCAACGACGACGCCGCAAGCGCGCGAGCCGCGCCTACGACAAGAACCGCGACGGCTTCGTGATCGCGGGCGGCGCCGGCGTTGTCGTGCTCGAAGAGCTCGAGCGCGCCAAAGCGCGCGGCGCCAAGATCTACGGCGAGATCACCGGCTATGCCGCGACCTCGGATGGCTACGACATGGTTCAGCCCTCGGGCGAGGGCGCGGTGCGCTGCATGCGCCTGGCGCTGGAAACGGCCAAGCGTCCGGTCGACTACATCAACCCGCACGCCACCTCGACGCCGATCGGCGATCTGAAGGAGATCGAGGCGATCCGCGAAGTGTTCGGCAAGAAGATCCCGCCGATCAGCGCCACCAAATCGCTGACCGGCCATTCGCTCGGCGCGGTCGGCGCGCAGGAGGCGATCTACTCGCTTTTGATGATGCGCTCCGGCTTTATCTGCGCGTCGGCCAATATCGACGAGATCGATCCCGCCTTCGCGAATGATCCGATCGTCCGTGAACGGATCGATGACGCCAAAATCGAATGCGTTCTCTCCAACAGCTTCGGCTTCGGCGGGCACCAATGGCTGCCTCGTCCTGGAGCGTTATGATGCGTAAGGTAGGCGCGCCAAATGGGGGTGACGGTAAACGCCAGATCGACGCAAGCTTTCCAACCACATCGACGACTGATGAAAGGCCGGCGCGGCCTCATCATGGGCGTTGCCAACGATCACTCGATTGCCTGGGGAATTGCGCGCGCCTGCGCGGCACACGGCGCCGAGCTTGCCTTCACCTATCAGGGCGAAGCCTTGGCCGCGGGTCAAGCCGCTCGCGGCGGCCGTCGGCTCGAAATTTCTCGTGCCTTGCGATGTGCAGGACGAGCAAAGCTTGAATGCGACCTTCGCCGAGGTCGAGCGGCAATGGGGCAGGCTCGATTTTCGTCGTTCATGCCATCGCCTATTCCGACAAGAACGAGCTGCGCGGCCGCTATATCGAGACGACGCGCGCCAACTTTCTCAATTCGCTCGATATCTCCTGCTATTCGTTCACCGAGGTCGTGCCGCAAGGCCGAGAAGCTGATGGCGCCCGGCGGCTCGCTGATCACGCTGACCTATATGGGCGCCGAGCGGGTCGTTCCCTCCTACAATGTCATGGGCGTTGCCAAAGCCGCGCTCGAGGCGAGCGTGCGCTATCTCGCGGTCGATCTCGGCCGCAATGGCATCCGCGTCAACGCGCTTTCGGCCGGTCCGATGCGCACCATCGCGGGCTCGGCGATCTCGAATGCGCGCTTCATGTACAACTGGAACAAGGGCCATTCGGCGCTCAAGCGCACCGTGACGCTCGAAGAAATCGGCGGCTCGGCGCTTTATCTGCTTTCGGATCTGTCAGGCGGCGTCACCGGCGAAGTGCATCATGTCGATGCCGGCTATTCGATTGTCGGCCTGCCGCGTGCCGAGGATGTGAAGACGACCTCCACCGAAGGCGACAACGGGTGACACCGTGGGAAGCCAGCTCTGAAGGACCCGGCGCGAGCAACGCCTGGGAGATTTCCTTCTGGCTTCTCTTCGTCATCGATCTTTGCGTCATGCAATACCTCGCCGGTATCGCGCTGATCACGCCATTCATGATGCGGGTCGGCGGCTTTGCGGTGTTCAAAGCCTGGCTGCTCATTCTCTTGTTTCTGGGTATCTATGTCGGCGGTCTCGTTTACGCCTGCAAAGTGCGCAAGCGCCGGCCGGCCGTCATGCTGGTGCTTCTGATCGCATCGCCGATTGTCGCTTATGGCGGCTGGTATCTGGTCACGATCGCGCGCTGGGTTCCGGCCGTGCTGGGGCCGATGCTCGGCCCCGTGCTTTCTTAGCAGCACGCTCGATGCGCTTCGGCGCGCTCGCGACCTTTGTCTGGGCACGCTCGCTTTCATATGCGTTGAGCAAGTGCTTCGGCGCTTGGATGCGCCAAGCGATTTCGATGCGGTGCCTCAGCTCCTTGTCGCTGATCGCATCGAGACGGATCAAGATTGCGGGCCAGCCCTTGTAATGGTCAGTCTCGAAGAAGATCTCTGGCGCGGCCTCCATCAGCAGCGTCTTTTCCTCAAGCTCGCAGCGCATGACCAACGCGCCGCCAAGCCCCTTCTTGAACCAGCAGATAGGCTTGCCCTTGATCTTGAGTGTGCCCGCTTGGTCGAGGATCGGCGCATCATCGTGAAACCCATCCACGATGCCGGGCAAATGCGCCGCGGCCGCGCGAATGCGCTTGATCGCCTTTGCAGTCGACAGCTTCGCCATGGATGTTCCCAGCAGTGAGGCCAGGCAGCCTAGCAGATTGCCGCCGTTCCCGGCGAGGCGCTCACTTCAGAAAGTCATCAATTGCGCTGTCGAAAGCCTTGGGTTGATCGAGCATGATGAAATGCAGGCTGTTATCGATACGCTTGAGCGTGAGGCTCGGAATCGACGCGAACTGATCAGCATAGAGCTTGTCGGTCTGCCCACTGCTGTAGATGCCGCCCGCGCGCCACGGATAAAGCATCAGCACTTTCGCTTTAATCGCGCCGATCTCGCTGCGAATGTCGGTTGAAAGGTCCTCATAGGTTGCCTCGGCAATCGTCGCCTGATCCGATATTTCGGCCCAGGAATAGACCAGTGCTTGGTTTTCCGGGCTCGTCACAAGCCGCGCGATCGATTGCTTCTCCTGGGCAAGAAAACTCGCGCGTGGCGCCGATTTGAGCCCATCGCGCAGTTGAGAAAGTTGAGCGGAGACAGCGTTGAGATTGGGTGCTCCCAGCATCCCGCCTGCAAGGAACGGCAGCGAGTCAACAATCACCAATCGGTCAATGCGCCCCGGCTCCAGAAGCGCAAGCTTCATCGCGATCAAACCGCCCAGGCTGTGGCCGATGATCGTTGCGTGATTGATGTTGCCCGACTTGAGATAAGCATCGAGCGCGGCCAGGCGTTGGGCGATGAACGGCCCTTCAACGGGCGGAACACCGCCGAATCCCGCCAGCGTGAACACATGCACTTTGAAGTGCGGCGCCAAATGCTCAGCCGTCGCGTTCCACACATCGCCTGATGAGGCAAGGCCAGGAATCATCAGGACGTCAGCGCCCTTGCCCGAAACCGTGACCTTATAGTTTGGATCGGCGGCGAAGCTGGTAGCTGCGCCGCTTGCGAAAAGAATGAAACTCAGAGCCAGAACCCGCCACATAATATCCCCCTACTGATGATGTAAAGAGTTATATACATTATCCGTCCAGTGTCACATGTCAAGAGTTCTTTACGTCAGCACTCAAAAACATCCTCGATTTGCAGCTTGAAGGCGCGAGCAAACGCGAAGGCGAGCGGCAGGCTCGGATCGTATTTGTCTTTTTCGATAGCGATGATGGTTTGGCGCGATACGCCAAGCTTCTTGGCGAGCTCGACTTGAGACCAGCCGCGCGCTTCACGCAGCTCGCGGATGCGGTTCTTCACCGGTAGCGCAACCGCAGCACCCAGCCCAGAATGCCCCAAAGCCCGATCATGGCCGGAAACACCCAGATGAGCGATGGCTCTGCAACACCGGCATTGGAAGCAAAGCCGAGTGTAGCGGTGCCGAAGCCCGTGAGGATAGAAGCCGCAATGAAGGCCTCGCCCTGTATGCGCCGCTCCAACTCATCGAGCCGCGCATAGAAGCGCAAAATCGTGTAGGCGATAAAGGGCCCAGGAAGCATCGGCAGCAGCGCAACGGGCAGCAACCATGGCTGTTGTACGAGGTGCTTTTGGAGCAGAGTTATTGAGAGAACCAAAAGCACGGCGTAAGCGACCCAGCCCAGCGTCAGCTGCCACGCATAGGCCCATGGCTTGAAACGATTGCGAAAATCCTCTGTCATGACAAGCCTCCCAAGGGTGCAACTATCAAATCGCACATCCGGTATATCAAGAGTTCTTTACGTCATCCGTAGACGGATGCATAACAAAGATGGCCGGGGCGGGCCCCGGCCATGATGCATTCTGCAATAGCTGCGAGGTGGCTTACGCCGAGGCTTCGGACTTAGGCTCCGGCGGGATCTCCTTGCCGGTTTCCTGATCGACGACCTTCATCGACAGCCGCACTTTGCCGCGGTCATCGAAGCCGAGAAGCTTCACCCAAACCTTGTCGCCTTCCTTCACCACGTCGTTGACCTTGGCGCCACTTTGCGCGGCGCGAGCTGCGAGATGTGCACAAGGCCATCCTTTGCGCCGAAGAAATTCATGAACGCACCGAAGTCGACGACCTTGACGATCTTACCCTCATAGATTTGGCCGACTTCGGGTTCGGACGTGATCGACTTGATCCACTTGATCGCGGTCGTCGATCGAATTCCGCGTTCGACGATGGCGACCTTGATCGTGCCGTCATCGGAGATGTCGATCTTGGCGCCGGTCTTCTCGACGATCTCGCGGATCACCTTGCCGCCGGTGCCGATCACTTCGCGGATCTTATCGGTCGGGATATGCATCACCTCGATGCGCGGCGCATGCGCGCCGAGCTCTTGCCGCGCACCGGTGAGCGCTTTCGACATCTCGCCCAGGATGTGCATGCGGCCATCCTTCGCCTGCGCAAGCGCCTGCTTCATGATGGCTTCGTTGATGCCGGTGATCTTGATGTCCATCTGCAGCGAGGTGACGCCTTGCGACGTGCCCGCCACCTTGAAGTCCATATCGCCGAGATGATCCTCATCGCCCAGAATGTCGGAGAGCACGGCAAAGCGCTCGCCTTCCAGGATGAGGCCCATGGCGATGCCGGCGACCGGCCGCTTAAGGGCACGCCCGCATCCATCAGCGATAAGGATGAGCCGCACACCGTCGCCATCGATGATGAGCCGTTGGATTCGGTGATCTCGGAGACGACGCGGATGGTGTAGGGAAATTCTTCCGCCGCCGGCAGAACCGGGCGAACCGCGCGCCAGGCGAGCTTGCCGTGGCCGATCTCGCGCCGGCCCGGTGAACCCATGCGGCCGGTCTCGCCGACCGAGTAGGGCGGGAAATTATAATGCAGCAGGAAGCGCTCCTTGTACGTGCCTTCAAGCGCGTCGATATATTGCTCATCCTCGCCGGTGCCGAGCGTGGTCACCACCATGGCTTGCGTCTCGCCGCGGGTGAACAGCGCCGAGCCATGCGTGCGCGGCAAAATCGCCGACCTCGCTCTGAATCTGGCGAACTGTCTTCAGTGTCGCGGCCATCGATGCGCCGCCCCGTATCGAGGATCGCGTTACGCACGATGTCCTGCTCGAGATGCTTGAAAGCGCCGCTGATAAGAAGCGGCGTCGGCGCTTCGCCGTTGTCCTGCCAAGCATCGGCCGCGGCGGTCGATTGCCTCGGCGAGCTTGGTCTTGGCCGCGGCGATCTTGTCCTGGCGCGCCGATCTTCTGCGACTTCCGCATAGGCCTCGCGCAGATCGGCTTCGATCAGCGCCTTCATCTTGCTCTCGAAGTGCGAATGGTCGCGTTCTCCACGATCTCCCAAGGATCTTTCGCGGCTTTCTCGGCCAGCGAGATGATCGCATCGATCACCGGCTGGAACGAGCCTTTGTGGCCGAACATCACGGCGCCGAGCATCACCTCTTCGGAGAGCTCCTTGGCCTCGGATTCGACCATCATCACTGCATCGCCGGTGCCGGCAACGACGAGATCGAGCGATCGACTCCTTGATCTCATCGACATACGGGTTGAGCACATATTCGCCATCGATATAGCCGACGCGCGCCGCGCCAATCGGCCCCAGGAACGGCAAGCCCGAAATCGTCAGCGCAGCCGATGCCGCCACCATTGCGACGATATCGGGATCGTTTTCGAGATCATGTGACTGAGCACAGTCACGACGACTTGCGTCTCGTTCTTGAATGCCGGCAGGAAGAGCGGGCGGATCGGGCGATCGATCAAACGCGAAACCAGCGTCTCCTTTTCGGAAGGGCGGCCTTCGCGTTTGAAATAACCGCCGGGAATCTTGCCGGCGGCAAAAGTCTTTTCCTGATAGTTGACGGTTAGCGGGAAGAAATCGATGCCGGCCCTGGGCTCGCGCGCGGCGGTAACGGCAGCGAGCACGGTGGTCTCGCCATAAGTTGCGAGCACCGAGCCCGCGGCTTGGCGCGCAATGTGCCCGGTTTCCAGAGTGAGGGTCTGGCGGCCCCATTGAATGCTTTTCTTTGCAATCTCAAACATGATGTATTCCTTTCATCGCACCGGCCCCCATTGGCCGGCGCCCTTCGGTTCTCGCGAAAACAGAATAGGTGAATCGCCGGTGGCGTAGGCGCACACCGGCTCTAGGTAGTTTTGCGCTTGGCAAAGCTTCCATCAGCGGCGGAGGCCCAGGCGCTTGATCAGCCCTTCATAGCGCGTGGGATCTTTCTTGCTCAGATAGTCGAACAGGCTGCGCCGTTGCGAGACGAGCTTCAAAAGCCCGCGCCGCGAATGGTTGTCCTTCTTGTGCGTCTTGAAGTGCTCGGTGAGGTTGGTGATCCGCTCGGCAGGATGGCGACCTGCACTTCTGGCGAGCCGGTGTCTTTGTCGGCCTGCGCATATTCCTTGATGAGCGCCTGCTTGCGCTCGGCAGCAATCGACATCGGTTTCTCCTTTCAAATCCTGAAACACGCGCGTTGGGTGAAACTCGCCCCGGACGATCTGCCCAGCGCCACAAGGCGCCCCTTTTCCATCGCATAGGCGATGTGTCGGGCTCGTCGTCCTCCGGGTCCGCCGATGGCGCCGAGAGCAATCGCGCTCTGCTCGTCAGGCCTCGCCCAGAAACGCTTGCGGCCGCACGATGACGCTCCGCCCTTGGCGCAACCGCGCCGCCTGATCGCCGGTCACGGCCAGTGCCGGGATGTCGTCCAGCACGGTCTCAACCGGAAATAGGCCTTCCAAGTGGCGCGCACTCTGCTCCCAAAGCCTCCAGCTCTTCCAGGGAAATTGCGCACTCTTCGTCGAATGGCCCCACGCTGGTCCGCCGCAGCTCCGCGACATGGCCGCAAGTGCCCAGCTATCTTGCCAAATCGCGTGGCCAGCGAGCGCACATAGGTGCCCTTGCCGCAGACAATCTCCAGCTCGGCTATGGTCGCCGTCCGGGCGACCCGAGATAGCGCGCTTCATAGATCTCGACGAGGCGCGGCTCGATCTTGACCTCGCCGCCCTCGCGGGCGATGTCGTAGGCGCGCTCGCCGTCAATCTTGATGGCGGAGAATTGCGGCGGCGTCTGCCAGATCTCGCCGACAAAGCTGTTGAGCGCCTCCTTAACGGCGTCCTCCGAGGGGCGCGACATCGCTGGTCTCGATCACATCGCCTTCGGCATCGTCGGTTGTGCGCGCCTCGCCCCAGCGGATGCTGAAGCGGTAGACTTTGTCGCGATCCATCACGAACGGCACGGTCTTAGTCGCCTCGCCCAGCGCGATCGGCAGGATGCCGGTGGCGAGCGGATCGAGCGTGCCGGCATGGCCCGCCTTTTGCGCATCGAAAATGCGCCGCACGCGCGCCACCGCCTGGGTTGAGGTCATTCCCTTCGGCTTGTCGAGCGGCACCCAGCCGTGAACGGCATTGCCCTTCTTACGGCGCGCCATCTTCGCTCTCATCGTCTTGATCGGGGCGTGCTTCGAGATCGCGCTTCACTTCGGCCGAGCGCAGGATGTCCGAAATGTGCTGCGCCGTCATCGAAGCTCTTGTCTTCGACGAAATGCAAGATCCGGCGTGTTGCGCGTCGTCAGCGCATGGCCGACTTGCGCGCGCAAATAGCCGCGTGCGCGCACGAACCCCTCCATGATCTCCTTCATATCGCCGCCGCCGAGCTTGGTGACGAACACCGTGGCGTGGCGCATATCGGGCGAGACTTTCACCTCCGAGACTGTGATGTGCGCCTCGCGCAAGACCGGGTCCTGCAAATCGCCGCGCGCGAAGATCTCGGCGAGCGCATGGCGGATGACTTCACCCACGCGCAATTGGCGTTGCGATGGCGCATGGGCACGCGGCTCGGTGTGATGAGGGTTGCGGTGGCGCGGCATGGCGCGGGCTTCTTTCGGCTCTCGCGGGGGATGGAACCCCGCCGGGGCGGACAACGGCGCGCATTTGCGTTGAAGGCGCCCTCCTTGTCAAGGACCGAGAAGTGACGGCGACAGGGCAACGTTCCGCGTTTGGCGGGAATGCTAATGATCAGTCTACAGATAAACCGAGCGCGCGCTGCTTCTTCTTGGAAAGCCCGGCGGCGACAAGGCGATGGCTCTTGGTCAAATAGGCTTTGAGCTCTTTGTTCTTAAGGCCCGGCTTGTCGTAATGCTGGATCCAGCTCATGCCGCGCGAGGCGAGATAGGGCGCGGGCCTCAAGCCCGGCTGGTCCTTCAATATCTCGAAGGCGAGCGGCGTGACCTTGAACGTGATGCTGAAAGTGCCGGCGTCGCTCCAGCCGCCAATGGCGAAAACCTTGCCGCCAACTTTCCAAACGTGGGAGCCGCCCCATTGCACGACATGCGTCGTGGCGGGCAGCTTCTCGCAAAAGTCGTTATATTCCTTCTCCGTCATTGAGCTGGGGGACAACCTCGGCGTTGCGCTCGGAAACTGCAAATGGCTCAGCACCTCATCCATCTTATCTGCGGCTCAACCGGGGCCGGCAAGACCACTTACGCGCTCGATCTTGCGGAACGCATTGGCGCCGTGCGCTTTTCCATCGACGAATGGATGACGGCGCTGTTCCTAATAGACTCGCCGCAGCCGCTCAATCCCGATCCAGCATGGTGGATCGAGCGCGTTGAGCGCTGCTACGCACAAATGTGGGTGATGGCCAGACAGGTCGCTTCACGCGGCGTGCCTTCCATCTTGGATTTCGGCTTTTCGCTCAAGTCGAGCCGCGAGCGGTTTGCCGATTTGGCGCGCGCCGCCGGTTTCCCGCCGCAGCTTCACTTTATCGAAGTGCCTTTGGAAGAGCGGTGGCGCCGCGTTCAGAAGCGCAATGCCAAAAAGGGTGAGACGGCGCAGCTCAATTTCGAGGTGACTCGCGAGATGTTCGATTTTGTCGAAACACTCTGGGAGCCGCCGTCGGACGATGAAATGGCGGCTTGCGACGGGTCAAAAGTCTCCGGTTGATCGTGGAGGCTTATGGCCGATAAGGCTCCTCGCGCACGGCATGGCCAAGCACGAGCTTCAAGACCAAGACCGGCAGCATCCACTCAAAGCCTGCCGGCATCGGGATGAAATAAATGTTGGCGACGATTGCTGCAATAACGGCGGTGATGGCGAGCGTGCGCGCAAGATAAAGCGGCGCCTTGCGCACAAGAATCGCAACCGCGCCGACGATGAAATAGATCGCAACGCCGGTCCACATCTCCGATGACCTGTAGACGAGGTAGACCAGCATCGGATGCACCGAGATGATCGGCAGGTAATAGCCGGACTTGAGGTATCTTATTGGCCCGCGCTCGTCGGGCTTTGTTGGCGAGAAATAGAAGCGCTTGGAGGAGTTGAGCGCCGCCGCGGCCGCGCCGCCCATAAGGTCGAACGCGATGAGCGCGGCGAGCCCCGTTGCCCACCAAGTCCACGCCACCCAGCCACCGCGCGCCAGCAGCACCATCAGAGCAGCGCCAAGAAGCCCGACAACCCAGAACACAAGATGCTCGATGAGCGTGGCGCCTGTGCCGGCCATCGGGTCGGGCGCGCCTGAATAATTCCAATCGATACGCGCTGGCCGTTGCGGGGCCGGCATCTCATCGGTTGAAAAGCTTGAGGCTTCTGACATGGCGGCAAGTATGCGCGGGAGGAGGCTTCGGGAAGCTTAAGCGCGAAAGGCGGATACGAGCCAATTGAGCGGGTTTTGCGCCGGTGCTAAGCTTGGGTTCTCACTCGAGCATCGCCTCGTTCGCTGCCTCATGGCCGGCACCGCCCGGCAAAGGCTCAGAGCGGCCGCCAAGAGATTGGTGCGGGCCCGCGCGGAGGAGCATCAATGGGCGATAATTCGGCTATGCGGTTCGGGCGGATGGCGCCGGGAATTGCTGTGAGGGATATTCACAAAGCGCAGGACTTTTACACGCGCATCTTCGGCTTCAAGAAGGTGTTCGAGAACGGCAACCCGGTTGGCTTCATGATTCTGAAGAAGGATGAGGCAGAGCTTCATCTCTCGCAGCAAAAGGGTTTCAAGGCCAACAAAACGCCGGGCTTCAACGTCGCGCATTTGATCGTGAGCGACGTCGCCGCTCTCTATGAGAGATGTTTAGCCAACGGCGTGCGTATCATCAAAAGCCTCAAGGACAAGGATTATGGGCTCAAGGCCTTCGTCTTCGAGGATCTCGACGGCAACCGCATCGATGTTGGGGAGCCTGTCGGGCGGGCAAGCGTGGAGAGATGAGGGCCGATCACATCGGGGCGGAAGCGAAACTTTGCGCTGCGCGCCATCGACGCGTGGCGAGCTGATAGAGCGGCTCGGTGGCGCGATCGGGTGCCGCGTCGGTGCGCGCGCTATATGCACTTAGCGTGTCAAGCCAGAAGATGACGAGGTGACCTTTCTGCTCAATTCCTCGCATGCTTGCCCAGGGCACAAAGTTCGTTCCGAATGGCGACTCAATGCGGAGTCCTTTCTTGCTGACGGCGAAAAGGCGTGGTGCCATTAACGCACGCGCGTCTCGGCTTCTCGCCCGGCCAACGCGTTGGATCAGCAAGCCTCTGAGCAGGTTGGACGACAGAAGCATTACGCCAACGGTGATGAAGTAGACCTGCTGCGCCTCTCCCGAGCCGCCGTGTAGCGCAATGATTATAGGGATAGGCGCGACGAGGGAGATGATGAATATCGCCCATGACGACGTTCTATGTGACTGATATATGTTTGTGCCGGCGCGCGCGACATAGTCGCGAACATCGCTAGCAGTGAGCGTTGACGAATAGATGACCTCTTGATCGTCGGTCTGCATCGACCCCCCGATCGATGATGGATCAAAGCGTGCGCTTGATCTCCTCGACCTCGAAGCATTCGATCTGATCGCCCTTTTGGATGTCTTGATAATTCTCGAATGCCATGCCGCATTCCTGGCCGGTGACGACCTCGCGCACTTCGTCCTTGAAACGCTTCAAAGTCGAGAGCTTGCCTTCGTGGATGACGACATTGTCCCTGAGCAGGCGCACCGCATTGCCGCGGCGGACAACGCCCTCGGTCACGCGGCAGCCCGCCACCTTGCCGACCTTGGAGATGTTGAACACTTCCAAAATCTCGGCATAGCCGAGGAAGGTTTCCTTGCGCGTCGGCGACAACAGGCCCGACATCACAGCTTTCACATCGTCCATCAGATTGTAGATGACCGAGTAATAGCGGATCTCGATCTTGTTGCGCTCGGCGGCATGTCGCGCGCCTGCTTCTCGGCGCGCACATTGAATGCAATGATCACGGCGCCGGAAGCCGCGGCGAGCACGACATCGGATTCCGAGATGCCGCCGACCGCCGCATGCAAGACGCGCACGCGCACTTCATCGGTCGCCAATTGATCGAGCGCGCTGACGATCGCTTCAAGCGAGCCCTGCACATCGGCTTTAATGACGACAGGCACTTCCTTGCGCCGTGCCGGCTTTAGCTGGCGTCATCATCTGCTCGAGCGTGCCGCGTGATCCGGCGACGCGGTTGCGTGCATCGCGCATGCGTGCGCTGGCGATAATCGGAGACTTCACGCGCCCGCGCTTCGTTCTCGACGACGATGAAATTGTCGCCCGCCGCCGGCATGCCCGAAAGGCCCGAGACTTCGACCGGGGTCGATGGCCCGGCGCTCCTTACCTGCTCGCCGCGATCGGAGATGAGCGCCCGCACGCGGCCCCATTCCGCGCCGGCGACGAAAATGTCGCCCGGTTGCAAGGTGCCGCGCTCAACCAGAACGGTGGCAACCGGGCCGCGGCCGCTGTCGAGCTTGGCCTCGATTACCGCGCCTTCGGCCGGCGGTTGGGATTGGCGCCGAGCTCGAGGATTTCGGCCTGCAGCAGAATCGCCTCTTCGAGCTTGTCGAGCCCGGTCTTCTCGAGCGCGGAGACCGCGAACATCCTGCACATCGCCGCCCAGCGCCTCGACGACGATCGACGTGCTGCAGCAGCTCCTGGCGCACTCGATCGGGATTGGCGTCCGGCTTATCGATCTTGTTGATCGCAATGATGATCGGCACCCCGGCGGCCTTGGCGTGATTGATGGCTTCGACGGTCTGCGGCATCACGCCGTCATCGGCGGCAACCACCAGAATCACGATGTCGGTGACCTTGGCGCCGCGTGCGCGCATCGCGGTGAAGGCGGCGTGGCCGGGCGTGTCGATGAAAGGTGATCTTGTGCCCGTCTGGCGGTGTCACCTGATAGGCGCCGATATGCTGCGTGATGCCGCCCGCCTCGCCGGAGACCACGTTGGCGGAGCGGATCGCATCCAAGAGCGATGTCTTGCCGTGATCGACATGGCCCATCACGGTGACGACCGGCGGGCGCGGCTCGATATCGGTCGTCGGTATCCGGCGCGGCAACGAGGCCCTCTTCGACATCGGCTTCGGCGATGCGCTCGCACCGCGTGGCCGTATTCCTCGGCGACAAGCTGCGCGGTATCGGCATCGAGCACGTCGTTGATGGTGAGCATCAGGCCCTGCGCCATCAGCGACTTGATGACGTCGGCGCCGCGGATCGCCATACGGCTGGCAAGCTCCTGCACCGTGATCGCTTCGGGGATCATCACGTCGCGCACGATCTTTTGCGGCTCGGTGCGGGCTTGCGCGGCGCGCTTTCGCGCTCTCGGCGCGCCGCACCGAAGCGAGCGAGCGAACGCGCTCTTCATCCTCGTCGGAGAGCGCGCGCGAGATCGTCAGCTTGCCTTCGCGGCGCTTGGGCTCGTTGCGGTTGGCCGCCGTCTTCTTAGGCGCGGGCGCGCCCGGCCGCGCTTTCTTGGCCTTGCTAGTCTTCTTCCTCTTCTTCTTCTTCGAGCTCGGCCTTCAGGCGGCCGCGCATCAGCTCTTGCTCGGCGCGTGCCTCGGCGCCCGGCAATATCGGGCTTTTCCGGCTCGGCGGCGCTTCTTGGCAGCGGGCCGGCCACCGGCGTCGGCGCCTGGTCTGCGCTCGGCGCGCGGCTCTTCGAGCTTGCGCTCGGCGGCTTCCTCGGCTTCGCGCTTGGCCTGGGCCTCACGCTCGGCGGCGAGCCTTGCTTCTTCCTCGGCGCGCCGTGCGGCTTCCTCGGCCTCGGCGCGCTTCTTCGCTTCGGCCTCGGCAACCGCGCTTCTCCGAGCGCCTTGGACCGCGCGACCTTCTCTTCTTCCGTCAGCTCACGGAGCACTTGGCCGCGCTGCGGCGTCGGCTTTGGGCTTTTCGACGACTGTCGGCTGTGCCTGGGCTTGCGCCTTGGCGACCGTCTTCTCCGGCTCGGCCGCCTTGGCCCATGGCCGGGCTCGGGCTTTTCGGGCGCGACGACGCGCTTGCGCTTCGTCTCGACAACGACCGTTTTCGAGCGGCCATGGCTGAAGCTCTGACGCACCGTGCCCGAGCTGACCTTGCCCTTGAGGCTCATCGGTTTACGGCGCTTCGTGCTTCTCGCCAGTCTTTCGCTCGTGTCCGTCATTCCTTACCTTGCATCCGCGCCGGCCGGGCCGGCCGCCAAAACAATTGCTTCCTGGTGTGCACGAATTGCCATGCCCATATCCGGGCCTCGGCGCATCCCAAACCTTACTCGATGGATCTGCCCCTCGCGTTCGCGGGCCCGCCATCGCGGGACCAAGCCTTCGGGATTAACGGCCGAAAGCCTTCGAGCCGGCGGGCCTCAGCCATGAACCGGCTGGCAAAACCGCCGCCGGCAGGGCTGCATGTATCACATTTTCCCGGCCCAATGCCAAACTCAATTCCTCGCTGTGAAACAACCGATAACCTTGCCTTACCATGATTTAAGCCCCTGCCCGCTTGTAAGGCCGCCCGCCTTGAGCGCACGCCAAGACCTTGCGCCTGCCCGTCCGCCGCCGCCGTCTGCGGCTTCGATATCGCCACTCTTCGCCCGCCCGCGCCGGCCGCGCGCCCGCCGAGCCGGAGCCGAGGAGCATTGCCCCGCACCGAGCGCCTGGCCCGATGAGCTCAAGGCAGCGCCTGGCCAATAAAGCCTCGATCCGCCCGCAAAGCTCCTTGGGAACGCTGATTTGTACATCGAGCGCACGGCCGAACATATGTTTTTGGATGGCCTTTTCAATTGCCGGCGCATCGGCGATCACCCATGCGCCGCGGCCCGGCAGTTTGGCCTGAAGATCCGGCGTGAGCGTGCCGTCGGGCGCCGCCACGAACCGGACCATCACTTCCTTAGGATAGCGCTCGCGCGTGACGATGCATTGACGCAACGGCTCGCGCGCGTTCTCGCCCTCCGCAGAGTGAGGCGGCGCCTCACGGCGCTGCTGGCTGCTCGGCTTCACCCGGCTCATTCTCTGCCTCTGCTTCCGCCTCTTCCGGCTGCGGCGGCTCGATCCAGCCCAGCGCCACGCGCGCGTTCATGATCAGGGTTGTCGCCGTCTCGGTATTCATGCCGAAGGACTCGAAAAGGCCCTCATGCTTGGTGCGGCCCTCCTTCGAAGGCTCGGTATAGCCGACAAGCTCGTCCGGCGTCAGGCCTGCGAAATCCTCGAGCGTTTTGACCTCGCCTTTGCCGAGCGCGATCACCATCGGCAGGGTCAGGCCTTCGTGGCCGACAAGATCGTCGGCAACTCCCAGCGCGCGGCGCTCCTGGTCCTGCTCTTCGCGCTTCTTGTCGAGATATTCACGCGCGCGCGCCTGCAGCTCCTCGGCCGTCTCTTCATCGAAGCCCTCGATTTGCGAAAGCTCATGGAGATCGACAAAAGCCACTTCTTCGATCTCTGTGAAGCCCTCCGACACAAGCAATTGCGCGATGACTTCATCGACATCGAGCGCCTCGATGAACATCTGGCTCTTCTGGCGGAACTCTTCCTGACGCCGCTCGCTCTCTTCTTTCTCGGTCAGGATGTCGATGTCCCAGCCGGTAAGCTGCGAAGCGAGGCGCACATTCTGCCCGCGCCGGCCGATGGCGAGCGAAAGCTGTTCGTCCGGCACCACCACCTCGATGCGTTGATCCTCTTCATCGAGCACGACCTTGGTGACCTCGGCAGGCGCAAGCGCGTTGACGATGAACGCCGCCGGATCGGGCGACCATGGAATGATATCGATCTTCTCGCCTTGCAATTCATTGACGACGGCTTGCACGCGGCTGCCGCGCATGCCGACGCAGGCGCCAACTGGGTCGATCGATGAATCATTCGAGATAACGGCAATTTTCGCGCGGCTGCCAGGATCGCGCGCCACGGCGCGGATCTCGACAACGCCGTCATAAACTTCCGGCACTTCCTGCGCGAACAAGCGCGACATGAAATCGGGTGAGGTGCGCGAAAGAAAGATCTGCGGGCCCCGTGTTTCGCGGCGCACATCGTAAATATAAGCGCGCACGCGGTCGCCGGTGCGGAACGTCTCGCGCGGGAGCAGCTGATCGCGCCGGATGATGGCTTCGCCGCGGCCGAGATCGATCACCACATTGCCGTATTCGACGCGCTTGACGACACCATGGACGATCTCGCCGACGCGGTCTTTGAACTCCTCGAACTGGCGCTGGCGCTCGGCATCGCGCACTTTTTGCACGATCACCTGCTTGGCCGATTGCGCGGCGATGCGGCCGAACTCGAAAGGCGGCAAGGGCTCGGCAATGAAATCGCCGATTTGCGCTTCGGGGTTGCGGCGGCGCGCTTCATTGACGCCGATCTCCGTTGAGTCGTTCTCGATCTTCTCGACCACTTGCAGAAGCCGCACGAGGTTGGTCTCGCCGGTCTTGGGGTCGATCTCGGCGCGGATCTCGTTCTCCATGCCGTAGCGCGATCGCGCCGCGCGTTGAATCGCTTCCTCCATCGCGCCGATCACGATCTCGCGCTCGATCGACTTTTCGCGCGCGACCGCATCCGCGATTTGCAGAAGCTCGAGCTTGTTAGCGCTGACTGCCATTTGGTTGCTCCACCTGTGTCCTGTTGTGTCTCAGCAGGGAGTAGGGAATGGGGAGTAGTGAGTTACGCGAGGATCCGCTCTCTATTCCCTATTCCCAACTCCCTCATCCAGCTCGACTTCGTCGAATGCCGATTCATCGATTTGGTTTGCCGCCGCTTGCTTAAGCAATTCGTCGGTCAGAACGAGCTTAGCCTCGCCGATCGACGAAAGTGGCAATGGCACGGTTTCAGTTCCGTCCGTACCCTGAATTTCAACGAGTGCCGCATCGCCTTGAAGCCCGCGCAGGAGCCCGCGAAACCGCTTGCGGCCGTCAAGCGCGCGCGCCAGCTCGATCCTGGCCTCGTGCCCGGCCCAATTGGCGAAGTCTTTGGCGCGCGTCAGCGGCCGGTCGATGCCGGGCGATGAAACTTCCAGGCTATAGCCCTCCGGAATGGGGTCGGCCTCATCGAGCACGGGCGAGACAGCGCGGCTGAGCGTAGCGCAATCATCGATATTCATCGTGCCGTCGGGCCGCTCGGCCATGATTTGGAGCACATGGCCCTTGAAGCGCACACGCACCAACTCATAACCGAGGCTCTCGGCGATGGGCTCGATCAGCTCTGTAACGCGCTCGGCGACGCCCAAATGGGCCTCCGGATAAAGAAAAAAGCGGGCCCGCGAGCCCGCTTCTTTTCAGAAGCTTGTTTGTGATCGATCACTCAATCACTGTGGGCCGGAATATGAGCCGGCCGGCGCCAAAATTCAAGGGCCCAGGCGGGCCAAAGTGGTCGCGAGGCTACGGGTACATAGAAGGCGCGCCGGCTAAGCCGCGGCGGCGAGCAGATCGAGCATCTCCTCCCAGCCCTGCTTGAGCGGCGCCTCACTGCCTTCCGGCAAGCCGAGCTGTGTGAGAGTGAGAAGCGAGCCTTCATCCTCCGGCACGATCTCGACGACGACGAGGTCGAACTCGTCGGAAAATTGCGGCATGCCGAAGGTGAACACAACGCGTTTGCGTTTGCGTCTGACGATTTCGAGATACTCGCCAATGCCGGTGTAATCCGCACCGCCGCGGCGATCGACGACCTTCCATTTGCCGCCCACGCGCGGATCCATCTCGGTCTTGTTGTTCTCGCTCTTCGGCGAAGTGAACAGCCATTTGCTCGCAAGCTCTGGCTTTAAGAAGGCATCGAGCAGGCGGTCGGGCGCCGCCTTGATGTGGCGCGAAACGCGCACAAAGCTCGGCACATATTTCATTTGGGTTTCCTCCTCTTCGTCTTGGGCTTGGGCGCTTCTGCTTCCCCGGCAAACAGCGCTTCAAGCGCATCGAGCCTCTTGTTCCAGAACGCCTCAAAAAAGCTCAACCATTCTTCGGCGCCTTTAAGCGGCTTGGGCGCGATGCGGCAGATATGTGTGCGCCCCTCGATGCGGCGTTTCACCAGCCCCGCGCGCTCCAGCACGCGCACATGCTTGGAAGCGGCCGCAAACGACATGCGGCGCATGCCCGAGCGCTGCGCGAGATCGGTGAGGCTATATTCGCCGCGCGCAAGATTGCTCAGTATTGCCCGCCGCGCCGGGTGGGCGAGGGCGTGAAACACTTTGTCGAGGGCGGCAGCGCTTTGTTGAACCATATAGTTTAATATCGGCGCGTGCAGAAACAGTCAACCATATGGTTTAATATTTCAGCGACCTCAATAGCCGACGGTAAAGCGCTCCTGATGATGAGCTGGCCGTTCGAGTTCATCGATCATCGCGACCGCATAATCCTCGCGGCTGATATTGCTGCGCCCGCTCGCATCGAACAGCACATGATCTTTGCCGACGCGATATTTGCCGGTGCGCTTGCCCGGTTCCAAGAACACCGAAGGCGAGAGGAACACCCAATCGAGATCGGGCTGCTCTTCAAGGAGATACAAGAGCTCGCGCGTGCCCTTAACCGCTTCCTGTGAAAATTGTTCAGGCCACTGATCGCTATCGAGAAACACCGTCCCGTCGGGAAGCTTCAGGCTGGCGGCGCCGCCGACACCGAGAAAGCGTCTGACGCCCGAAATCTTTGCCCCTGCGATCACAGCCTTGTGCAGCTCAACAAACCGGTTATAGACATCGGGCGCGTTTGGCCCCGGGCTCACCGCATGGATGATCGCATCATGCCCGGCCATGGCCGCGCCGAGGCTCTTCGCGTCGGCAACATTGATATCTTCGAGTGTAAGGCGCGGTAGCGGCGCAAGCTTCGCTCTTGCATTGCGTGCGATCGCCGTCACGTCGTGGCCGCGCAACAAGGCCTCCACCATGATCTTGTTGCCGACATTTCCCGTAGCGCCAACGACTGCGACTTTCATTTCTCCCTCCATCTCTTTTGCCAAGAGATTAGCCGCAAATCGGCTTCGTCGGCTATCCAGGAGCCCGCCGATAATCGAGGTAAGTGGCGGTGCGGCCCTCGCGGATCGCTTTGCGCTCATAGCGCGTTTCCGGCCAATCGGCCGGGCGTTTGTGCGGTGCCTCGAGGCTCTCTGCCGTGCGCACGAATTCCGGCCGCTTCGCCATGTGTTCGAGCGTCCACTCGATATAATCGGCGATGTCGCTGGCGATGCGCAGCGTGCCGCCACCTTTCAGAACACGCGCAATTTCTTTGAGCGTCTCATCTTGCACATAACGCCGTTTATGATGGCGCTTCTTCGGCCACGGATCGGGAAACAGGATGAAGATGCGATCGAGCGATGCGTCCTTCAGCGCTTCGACAAGCTTGCGCGCATCGCCTGCGAACAAGCGCACATTGGAAAGCTTTTCCTCTTCGATATGCGTGAGCATCTTGGCGAGGCCATTGATGAAATGCTCGGCGCCGATAAAGCCTTCCTCGGGTGCACGCTTTGCCCAAGCGCATAAATGCTCGCCGCCACCGAAGCCGATTTCGAGCGAGACAGCTGCAGGTTTTGACTCAAAGAAGCCCGTGGGATCGATTGATCCCGGTACGGCTGAATCGGCAAGTGCGATTTGAATGCCCGGCAGCAAGCTTTGAAAAAGCTGCTCTTGCCGCGCGCTGAGCTTGAAAGACTGCCTGCGGCCCCAAAGCCGATTGAGGCCGTCAGGCTTGGCGTTTTCGCGATCGCTCACGCCTCAGCTGAGGGCACGCTTCAAGGCCGGAGCGAGATCCGTCTTCTCCCATGAGAAGCCGCCCTGTTGATCCGGGGTGCGCCCGAAATGGCCATAAGCCGAGGTGCGCGCGTAAATTGGGCGGTTCAATTGTAGGTGCTCCCTAATGCCGCGCGGCGTTAAGCGCATCACCTCGCGCAACACCGTCTCGAGCCTCGCCTCATCGACGCGGCCCGTGCCATGGGTGTCGACATAGATCGACAAAGGCTCGGCAACGCCGATGGCGTAAGCGAGCTGGATGGTGCAGCGGTCGGCAAAGTCCGCAGCAACGACATTCTTGGCGAGATATCTGGCGGCATAAGCGGCGGAGCGATCGACCTTGGTGGGGTCCTTGCCCGAGAAGGCACCGCCGCCATGCGGCGCAGCCCCGCCATAGGTGTCGACGATGATCTTGCGCCCCGTGAGGCCGCAATCGCCATCCGGCCCGCCAATCAGGAACCGCCCGGTCGGGTTCACATGCCACGCCGTATTGGCTGTGATCCAGCTCTCAGGCAGCGCCTTGCGGATATAGGGCTCGACGACGGCTCTAATGTCCGCCGAGGTCGAATGCTCCGAATTATGCTGGGTCGAGAGAACGATCTGGGTCACTTCCACCGGCTTGCCGTTCTCATAGCGCACCGAGACTTGGCTCTTGGCGTCAGGTGCCAGCTCCTTCTCGGTGCCGGCATGGCGGGCGTCGGCGAGGTCCTTGAGGATCTTGTGGGCGTAATAGATCGGCGCCGGCATCAGCTCCGGCGTCTCCTTGCAGGCATAGCCGAACATGATGCCCTGGTCGCCCGCGCCTTCGTCCTTGTTGCCGGCCTCATCGACGCCTTGGGCGATGTCCGAGGATTGGGCGTGGAGCAGAATCTCGATTCGCGCTTTCTGCCAGTGAAAGCCTTCCTGCTCGTAGCCGATGTCTTTGATCGCCTTGCGGGTCAAATCTTCGATCATCTCGAAGCTGACCTCGCTCGGCCCGCGCGTCTCGCCGGCAATCACCACCCGGTTGGTCGTCGCCAGGCTCTCGCACGCCACACGGATCTTCCACGGGTCGTAGCCCGCCTTCAGACCTTCACGGAAATAGGCGTCAACCACCTCATCCGAGATCCGGTCACACACCTTGTCCGGATGCCCCTCGCTCACGCTCTCGCTCGTGAACACATAAGATGATCGAGCCATCGCTCTTCTCCTCAGCGTCGGAATACGAATTCAAAAATTGTCTAGAGCTTAATCTGCCGACGCACGGCTTATCGGCGCGTCGTCCTCGTCCTCATCATCGAGCTCGTCCTCATCCGCGTCACTACCATCACCGTCTTCGGTGATGGCATGACGGGCAAGCCCATCATTGGGAGGTAAATCCTCGGCGAGGCAACGCACAAGCTCCAAAATCCGTTTGCGCACGCGCATGTCGGCAATGCGTGCGTAGGAGCGATTGAGCTCCAGCCCTTCTGCGCTTGAGACAAACTCCATGACGAACGGTGCGGAATCGCGCTCGGCGAAGCCTGCTTGCGGCTCGGCGTGTCCTGCATGGGCTGCTTCACCGGAAATGTCCTCGAAGAAGAATTGAACCGGCGCACCCAGGAACTGAGAAATCTGATACAAGCGACTCGCGCCAATGCGGTTGGTGCCTTTTTCGTATTTTTGCACTTGTTGAAAAGTGAGGCCGAGCAACTCGCCGAGTCTTTCCTGACTCATTCCGATCAGCATGCGGCGCAACCTGACACGGCTGCCGACATGCACGTCGATCGGATTAGGGGTCTTCTTCGCCATCACGTCCACCCAGTCCCAAGCCCAGGGGGAAGCTTGAGGAGCGGCGGCCTCCCCTGAATAGCCCTGCTCCCGCCTAGTCGGCTCAATCTGACAAAATGTTATCGCAACTCTACGGACCTATGAAGGGTGTATGCAACCCTAGGCATTAGGTCTAGCCCCCCGCACGGCGAACGCGAACAGACCAAGTAATACTACGCAGCTGAGCCATCCGTAATCGCCAATTCGCGAATAAATCGTCGGCGCCCCTGCGACGGGCAAGGCGGAATCAAGCACCCCGACCGCATCAAGCCGCAGAAACTTGCGGATTCGGCCCTTGGCATCGATCACCGCCGAGATGCCATTATTGGCATCGCGCACGAGTGGCAGGCCCTCCTCGACTGCGCGCACGCGGGCGCTTTCGAAATGTTGGCGTGGCCCCGCGCCATGACCGAACCAAGTATCGTCGGTAATGTTGAGGAGCCAAGTCGGCCGGTGCTTGGGATCGACGACCTCGCCGGGAAAGATCGCCTCATAGCAAATGAGCGGGCCAAAAGGCGGCGTGCCGGGAACCGAGATGGTGTGAAGCGCATCCCCATGTGCAAAGCCGCTTTCGTTCTCGACAAGCTGCTTCATGCCGATTGCCGAGAAGAACCATTTGAGCGGCAGATATTCGCCGAACGGCACGAGATGGTGCTTGTCGTAAGTCGCGACGATCCGTCCGTTCGTGTCGATCACAAAGAGTGAGTTGAAAAACTTCTCGGGCTTGCCACCGCTCGGCGGCACATAGCGCACAGAGCCCGCGATCAGCCATTGCTTGGGCCCAAGGACATCGCCGATTGCCTTGAGCGCGGCCGGATCATCGGCGAGCGTGTCGGGAACCGCTGCTTCCGACCAGATGAAATGCGTGATGGTATCGGCGCCGGGCCGCATCATCAGCAACAAATGCTTGGCGAAGATTTCGGGTGCGTCGCGCCCGCTCAGCTTGTCGCGCTGCGGCACGCTCGGTTGGACAAGCCGCAGCCTAATGCCAGGTACATTCGGTGCTTCTGGCACCGAGAGCCGGCCCACGCCAAAGCTGAAAATCAGCCCGAAGAGCGCGGCACATCCTGCCGGCCAAGCAGCTCCGCGCCATGGCGCCAATTGCGCGCGGCCGTCACGAAACTGAACGAGCGCGGCCGGCGATGCCGCGGCCAGCGCGGTGAAGAAACTCAAGCCATAGCTTCCGATGAGCGAAGTGACTTGCAGAATCGAAAGCGTATCGCCCCAGGTGGCGCTGAACAGATTCCACGGAAAGCCGGTGAGTATGTGCCCGCGCACCCATTCGATCAGCGACCAGGAAATCGCAAGGATCGCCACGCGCGCCGGACCCTTGGCCCAAAACAGTCGCGCTAGTGCGACTGCAACGAGAGGAAATAAGCCCAGGCCGACTGCCATCGAAGTGACTGCCGCAGGCATGAGCGCGCCGAAAGTCTTGGCGTCGACCAGAAACGCGTAGCCGACCCAGTAAGTGCCGACCGCAAAGAATCCGGTACCGAATGACCAGCCGAGCAGGGCCGCAAAGCCGAGCCGGCGCTTCTCGCCCAGGCCATCGATTTGCCACGCCAGCACGGTGAAGGCGAGCACGAGCAGCGGAACAAGGTGATAGGGCGCCATCGCGATCGCGGCCAGTGCGCCGGCAATCAGAGCAATGGCAAAGCGGGAAAAGCCGCGCCTCTCGGCGATGAAGTCCGCTACCGGCACCAGCCAAGAGAGCAAGCTAGGGCCGCGGCTCGGTCTGTTGTTCATGAGCAGCGCCCGGCTCCCCCGCGCGATCGAGAATGCGCACGCGCAAACGTTTCAAGCGCCGGGGGTCGGCGTCAAGCACCTCAAACTCAAGCCCTTGTGGGTGCGAGATGATTTCACCACGTTGCGGCACGCGCCCGACCAGCGAAACGACCAGCCCGCCCAGTGTATCGAGGTCTTCTTCGCGCTCCTTGGGCACAACATCGCGCCCGACCGCCTTTTCGAAGTCTTCAATGTCAAGGCGTGCATCGGCGTCGAAGCCGCCCTGCGCCAGCGGCATCAGCATCGGCTTATCGGCATCTTCGGGCTTGTCCTCGAGATCGCCGACGATCTTTTCGACCAGATCCTCGATTGAGACGAGGCCATCAGTGCCGCCATACTCGTCAATGACAAGCGCCAGATGATTGTGGGTCGTCTGCATCTTGATCAGAAGATCGATCGCCGGCATCGACGGCGGCACGAAAAGAACCGGCCGTCTCAGCCGCGCGAGCTTTTGTGCCTCCGTCTCGTTCGCGGCCGGAGGCTCGCAGGGCATCAGAAGCTGGATGACATCCTTGATGTGATACATGCCCACCGGATCATCCAGCGTGTCGCGATAGACCGGCAGGCGCGAATGTGCCGCCTTGGCGAACATCGCCAAGACCTGCTGTAGATCCAGCGTCTCGTCGATGGCGATGACGTCCGCGCGTGGGACCATGACGTCCTCGACGCGGAGCTCGTTGAAGTCGAGAATATTGAGCAGCATCAGCCGCTCTTGGCTCGTCATCGAGCTCTTCGGTGCTCTCATGTTCTTCGAGCACGTCTTCGAGGCTCTCGCGCAACGAGGAATCGCCCTTGTTACGGATCAAATGATGAAAGCGATCGATGAATTGGCGCAAAAGCGATCCGCGTTCCGGTGATCGGCTCTCGCCGCCATTGCGGCTTTGCTCGGTCATCTCAAATTCCGGCGTCCGTCGCGGCGTAAGGGTCGGCTATGCCCAGCTTGCGGCAAAGCTTGGTTTCGAGCGCTTCCATTTCTTGGGCCTCTTCATCGCGCTCGTGATCGAAGCCTAGCAAATGCAGAACGCCGTGCATGGTCAAATGCTGCGCATGATGCAGAAGGGGTTTTCCTTGTTCCTGACTTTCGCGCGAGATCGTCTCATACCCAAGAATGATGTCGCCGAGCGCACCGTCATTGCCCGGGCCTTCGGCCACCGGGAAGGATAATACATTTGTCGGCTTGTCCACTCCTCGAAATTGTGAATTAAGCGCCTTCACGCTTTCGTCGTCCGAGAGCAAGACATTGATTTCGGCCCAGATTGGCCTTCAGCCGAAAGCGCGGCGCAAGCGGCCTCAAAGATTTTTTGCTCGATCTCGGGCACATTGCGCCACGGCGCCGCCTCAACAAGGACGGTGATCCCCGCACCGGCTCGATCTTGCTTGGGGCTGCCCATGGCGCCGGTCAGCCGCCTTTGCGCTTGTCGCGCTGATTATAGGCGTTGACGATCTTGGCGACGAGCGAATGGCGCACGACGTCCGATCTCATCGAAATGCACAAAGCCGATGCCCGGGACGCCTTTGAGAATCGAGCCGGCTTCGCTCAAGCCCGAGGTCATGTGCCCCGGCAAATCGACTTGGCTTGGATCACCAGTAACGACCATGCGTGAGCCCAGCCCCAAGCGCGTCAGGAACATCTTCATCTGCATCGGGCTGGAATTCTGCGCTTCGTCCAGAATGACGAAGGCATTCGATAGCGTGCGTCCGCGCATGAAGGCGAGCGGCGCCACCTCGATCTCGCCGATGTCGAGCCGCCGGCGCACCTGTTCGGCCGGCATCATGTCATGCAACGCATCATAGAGGGGCTGCAGATAGGGATCGATCTTCTCCTTCAAATCACCCGGCAGAAAGCCGAGCCGCTCACCGGCTTCGACGGCGGGGCGCGAGAGAATGATGCGCTCGATCTGATTTTGGTAGAGCAGGGAGACGGCGAGCGCGACAGCGAGATAGGTCTTGCCGGTGCCGGCGGGACCGAGCGCGAACACCAGCTCATGCGCGCGCATCGATTCGATGTAGCGCGCCTGATTGGGCGTGCGGGGCACCACCGTCTTGCGCCAAGTGCGGATTTGAAACGCCGGGTCGACCGACGGCGGAGACGGCATCCGCTTTGGCGGCGGTCCGCGCCAAGCGCGCGGCACCTGTCACATCGCCGGCATTCGATCATATGGCCCTGCCGCACGCGGTCATAAAGTCGAATCCAGTGCCTTTGCCGCGCGCAAGCGGCCATCTTCCGATCCGCGAATCGTGACTTCATTACCATGCGCGAGAATGGAAACGCCCAAAGCATTTTCAAGTTCGCTCAAATGCCGATGATGCTCGCCGAACAGCACGGGCAAGAGCTTGTTGTCGTCGAAAACGCGGACTGTTTCGCGAGGCTCGCTCATTTCACCTTTCATTCGGCCGCGACCCGGGAGGTTTGGATAAGGCGGCCGGTGAAACTCATAGTCTGGCTGGCGATGATTTCAACGCGGTGAATCTCGCCCGCCTTAATGCGGCCCGCGGCATCATCGACATGAACCGCCTGCAGATAGGGCGATCTTCCGCCCATTTGCCCAGGATGCCTGCCTGGCTTATCGAATAGAACGTCGATCGCTTTGCCGACAAGCGCGTGGTTGAAAGCCTGTTGTTGCGCCGTGAGCAGGGCCTGAAGCCGCGTCAAGCGCTCATCTTTCACAGGCTCGCTCACTTGATCGGGCATCGCGGCGGCGGGCGTTCCGGGCCGCGCGGAATATTTGAATGAAAATGCTGCCGCGTAATTCACTTGTCGCACAGCCTCGAGCGTTGCTTCGAAGTCGTCTTCCGTCTCGCCCGGAAAGCCGACGATGAAATCGCTGGAAATTGCCATATCGGGCCGCGCCGCGCGCGCACGCTCGATCAGGCGCACATAATCTTCCACCCGATGCTGGCGGTTCATCGCTGCAAGGATGCGGTCCGAGCCCGATTGCAGCGGCAGATGCAGATAAGGCATGAGCTTGGGGTTGCTCGCATGCGCTTCAATCAAATCCTCCTGCATATCGCGCGGGTGACTCGTGGTGTAGCGGATGCGCTCAAGGCCATCGACCGTAGACAGATGCGCAATCAGACCGCGCAAAGCTCCAGACCGAGCCATCGGGTCCGGCGCCGTGATAGGCATTGACATTCTGTCCGAGCAGCATGACCTCGCGTGCGCCGCCTGGCGGCGAGTGCACGCGCCTCTGCCTCGATATTTTGAGCCGTGCGCGAGATCTCGGCGCCGCGCGTATAGGGCACGACGCAAAAAGTGCAGAACTTATCACAGCCTTCCTGAACGGTCAGAAATGCCGAAACCGCTGAAGCATCGTGCGAGAGCGGCAACGAGGCGAATTTGTCCTCAGACGGAAATTCCGTATCAAGAGCATATGAGCGATCGCTCTCGATCCGCGCTAGCATTTCAGGCAAGCGGTGATAAGTCTGCGGACCGAACAAGAGATCGACATGCGGCATACGCCGGATGATCTCCTCGCCCTCGGCCTGTGCAACGCAGCCCGCGACCGCGATCACGAGGGCCTTGCCCTCGGCCGCACGCCGAAGCTTCAGCTCTTTCAGCCGCCCCAGCTCGGAGAACAGCTTCTCGCTTGCTTTCTCACGGATATGGCAGGTGTTGAGAATGACGAGATCGGCGCTTTGGCCGTCTTCCGTGCGCTCAAATCCCAAGGGCTCCAAGACATCCGCCATGCGGCCAGAATCGTAGACATTCATCTGGCAGCCATAGGACTTGATGAAAACGGACTTGCTCAAAGGCCCTCGGGCGCTCGCGGAAATTTCGGCCCCGTTATGAAGCCCTCGCCCGCGAAACTCAAGATTTTTGCTTGTCGGACGCAGAAATGGACCCGGGTTGGGGTCCCCATGAATTTGTTATAGCGGCGATAACGAGCCAGGGCTCAAGGAGCAAATTCATAACGACATGCGCCGCGATGCACGGCGCGACGCTCCTTTCGCCGACGAGATAAACCAAGGCCAGCAGCGCCCCCAGTACGCCGGTCGCGATCATCGGCGCGAGCGACGCCTGAAGCCGGCCGCTGAATAATCCCCACATGCCATGCGCGAGACCGAAAGCGATGCCGGAGAGCGCCACTTGTGCCGGCGCTGCCAGGCCGCGATGCGCAACGAAGTCCATCAGAATCTTGCGGAAGAAAACTTCCTCAAACACACCCACAACAAATGCCAATGGAACAGCCAATAGCCGCATTCCGGCATAGGCGCCCCATTTCCAGGGCGCGAGCATATGTGCCCGGATCAGAGGGCTCCCGACCGCCGCATAAGCGAGGTAAGCAGCACTGATCACTGTCGCCATGGCCCAAGCGGTCAAATTTCCTGGCGGCGAGAATAGGTAGTGCTCGACGCGATCCGGCGCGGTCAGGTCGTTTCGAAAAATGACGATCAGCGCAGCGCCCTCAATGAGGATGGATCCGACCAGAAAGCCTCTGACGATTCTGCGTTCGCGCTTGTCCAACTGTTCCGCTCCACAGGACAGATCGGATCAAAATCTAGTTACCTTCACTATTCAAGCGTTTTGCGGCGTGGCAGCGGGCTCACGCGAGGCCTCGCGCGCGCCGCCAAAAGCGATCCACGGCGCGCTTTGCCGCCCGGAAAGCGCCTTGACGACGCCCTTGCGCACGACATGCTCGCAATAACGGGCGAGCGCCTTGCGGTCACCGAGCTGCTCGGCCGTCACCGCGGGATGAAACTCGATCGTGACGTCGAGCGGCCCGGCGGCGAGCGCATCCACAAATGCGGCATCAGATCCATATCGCCATACCAGGCAAAGAGCGGCCGTTTGGTGCGCCCCATCGGCAATCCGTTGAGCCGCGTATAAGTGATCGATACCGGCTGAACGCGGCAGCGCAGCGGACGTCCCGCGCGCGTCTCGTCGCCGTCGAGAATCGAGCTCCGCTACCGAAAGCAGCGCGCTCTTGAATGGCAGAATGCCGTTGCCGTCGCTCGACGTTCCTTCGGGGAACAGAACGAGGCGATCGCCTTGGCGCAGCCGTGCTTGAATTTGGTTGCGGTCGCGAGTCGCGCGGCTCTGTTGTTGCGGTTGACGAAAATCGTCCGGCTCAAATCCGCGCACAGGCCGAAAAACGGCCACGCCCGACCTCGGTCTTTGCGATGAAAGCCACCGGCCCGGTCGCTCCGAGAACCAGGATATCGAAATAAGACGTGTGATTGGCGGCGATGAGGAGCGGCCCTTCGCTTACCATCGTGCCATGGATCTCGATCCGAATCCCGAGCAGGCGGCACAGCCACTTGTAATAGTAGCTGCGGGAAGGTGAGCGAATCGGCAGCCTGGAACGCGAGAGCTGCAGCACGGTTTGAAATGGCACGGCAATGAGCAGCGTCTCGAGAAAGAAGGCGCTGAGGAGGAACGCAGCGCGGAGTGACCCATTACGATAACCGGAAAGCGGCCGAGCGGCGGCTATTCTTTGCGGTCTTATCGCGGTCAAGCGGCGTGCCATAAAGCTCGAGGCGATGGTCGACGAGCTTGAAGCCAAGCTCCTGCGCGATGCGCTGCTGCAGCTTCTCGATTTCGTCATTGCGAAACTCGTGCACCTCGCCCGTCTCGATATCGATGAGATGATCGTGATGCTCGTTTGGCACCTCTTCATAGCGCGAACGGCCGTCGCGGAAATCGTGGCGCTCCAATATGCCGGCCTCCTCGAACAGGCGCACCGTGCGATAGACGGTGGCGATCGAAATATGCGGATCGAGCGCATGGGCGCGGCGATGAATCTCCTCGACATCGGGATGGTCGCTCGCCGCCGACAGCACGCGGGCGATGACGCGGCGCTGTTCCGTCATGCGCAAGCCTCTATCGATGCAGAGCTTTCTCAATGCGGTCCATCGTCCACTCTCCATGCCGCCGACGATTTCCGCCCACCCCTGAGCAGGCTCAATCTATCGGTTCCGTTAGGGCCCGAACAACCAAGCGTGCGAGCAGAAGCGCAGTTTGCTCAACACCCTGTGCCCTCGGGTAATAGCCGCTGCGCGCGGCCGATCTCGTTAAAGCCGAGCGTATCGTAAAGCTGCGCGCGCCGGTTCGTTTCTCTCGCTGACCTCGAGCAAGATGCGCGCGCAGCCCGCCCGCCCGACGCCTTCGATCGCCCACTCCATGAGCTCTGGCCGACGCCACGTGCGGCGATGTTCCGCGGCCACGACAAGTGTCAGCACTTCCGCCTCATCCGGCGTCCGTTGGATCAGGATAAGCCCGCATGGCTCCGCTTCGATGCAACGCCAGGGCGCCAGCGCCAAGTATCTTTCAGGAGGCCGACGAAAGCCTCGGCGGCCAGGGCTTATCAAATCCCGGTCGCGTGCAGCGCAGCCGCGAAGCTCGCCGTGCGCCGGCGTAGAAGACGAGGTATCACCGCGCTCATCGTCGCCTCGTCGAAAGCGAGGCGCCGGCAGTTTGGCATCGGGTGCGCGCAAATAGAGCGGCATCGACCGGTCGCTGGCGGGAATCCGCGCGCGCCGCTGCAAGCGCACGAGGCACGCTGGCGCGTGGCAACGCATCGCCGCTCGCGATCTCTGGCGCACTGCGCCGGCCGCCGGCAAGCGGCGCTGAGCAAGCTCGGCTGCCCCGAACCGATGACTTCGAAGCCGCCGCGCCCGGTGCCACCTGCATGAGTAACGCCGCCGCGCGCGCGGCCGAGGCAGCAATCGGCTCGCCGAGAGGGATTGGCCGCTTTGAAAGCCTGAACGTAAAGCTCGCCGCGCCTTGCATCGAACGCCGCAACGACTATTGTGCCCGGTCGCACCGTCACCGCGGCGCGCGATCACTTCCAAAGAATTGATGCCGATGAGCGGCCGCGCGGCGGCGAGCGCAAAGCCGCGCGCCGCGGACAGGCCGATGCGCACCCCGGTAAATGTCCCTGGCCCGGTCGTCACGGCGAAGCGATCGATCGCGTTCAGGGCTCGCCGATTTCCATCGACGCGCGTGATTTGCGCGAACAGGATCTCCGCGTGGCCTCGCTCGATCAATGTGTGCTGCTCGCGAGCACGCGCCCGGCCTCTGCATCAAACAGCGCCACGGAGCATGCGTCGGTCGAGGTGTCGAGGCCAAGGATCTTCATGCGCACGAAGGGCTAGAGCACCCGGCAGGCGTCGTCGAAGGCGAGGCGAATATTCTTCGAGTGCAGAGTTGCCGGATCGCCATGGCCGACCGCGCACAAGAAGTTCGATTTGATCTTCGTGCCGGCAAAGAATTCCTTGTCGACGCCATCATTGTTGAAGCCGGACATCGGTCCGCAATCGAGGCCCGAGCGCGCGCGCCGCGAGAATGAAGTAGCCGCCCTGCAAGGTCGCGTTGCGAAACGCGAATGTGTCCAGCATCGGCGAGGCTTTGAACATGTCCTTGGCTTGCGGGCGGTCCGGAAACAGACGCGGCATGTCCTCGTAAAACGCAAGTCATATGCCGATCACGGCGACTGCCGGCGCGGTCAGCGACTTCTCGACATTGTCGGGCGCGAGATGGGGCTTGAGGCGCGCTTTGGCCTCGGCGCTCACCAGCCACAGAAGGCGCGCCGGGCATGAGTTCATGCTGGTCGGGCCGGCCGCCATCAGCTCGTAGACCGCCTGCAGCAGTGCCGGGCTCACCGGCTCGTTCAGCCAGCTATTGTAGGAGCGGGCCTTGCGAAAGATGAGGTCGAGTGCGGCGTCGTTGACCGTTGCTGCCACGGCAATCTCCAGAAATCGGACCGAAAGACCGCAACGCTGGTATGGCCGCAAAGACGCCGGCCTAGGCCGGCTCGACCGCCACGACCTCTGGAACATAGTGCTTCAAGAGGCGCTCGATGCCGGCCTTCAAGGTCAGGGCCGAGGAGGGGCAGCCGGCGCAGCTGCCGCGCATATGCAGAAACACCGTACCGCTTCTGCCGTCCCAGCCTTTGAATGTGATATCGCCGCCGTCATTGGCGACGGCCGGGCGCACGCGCGTGTTCAAAAGCTCGATGATCTGCTCGACGACCTCGGCATCCTCGCCTTCATAGTCGCCATGCCCGGCTCTGAGGCTTCGCGCCCTCGCCGAGCAAGGGGGCGCCGGAGGTGAAATGCTCCATGATCGCGCCGAGGACGGCCGGCTTGATATGCTGCCACTCGGCGCCCTCTTTGCTGACGGCGATGAAGTCGCTGCCGAAGAACACCCCGGTCACGCCCTTGACCCGGAACAGGCGCTCGGCGAGGGGCGAGCCTTGGGCCTCGTCCTCGGACCGGAATCGGCCGGGCTCCGCCAGGCAGAACGTCTTGGCCGGGCAGAAACTTCAACGTGTCCGGGTTTGGCGTATCTTCGGTCTGAATGAACACCCTTGACCTCACAACATTGCGGGTATGCTAAGGCTTGCCAATTCGGGCAGGCCCCTGAGCTTGAACATGGGCCGGAGCGGGCGTCAGATCAAGCGAGGCCGCAAGATGAGCACATGGACACACCCGCAGAGTTCGCCAGAGAAACCGAGGCCGGCATCACCCGCTGGCTCCTGGACCATGGCGGCGCTCCGGACCTCGGACGACAGGCCTATTCGACGGGCTGTGCCGGCGCCTCGAGGCTGCCGGCCTGCAGATTGCCCGGGCCAACCTGACGCTGGGGGATTCCCACCCCCAGGTGTTCGGCCGCACCGTCATGTGGTTCCCCGACCGGCCGCCGCGGGTCACCGACCACCCTTACGAGACGCGCCTGGAGCGCGGCTACCGCGAAAGCCCGATCAGCGTCATCCATCAGGGGGCTCAGGCGATCCGGCGCCGGCTGATCGGCGACAACCCGCCGATCGACTATCCCGATCCTGACCGACCTCAAGGCCGATGGCGTCACCGAATATGTCGCCATGGCGCTTGCCGTTCACCGACGGCTCGCGCCACTTCGTCTCGTTTGCCACCCGCGCGCCCGGCGGCTTCTCGGTCGAGAGCCTTGGCGATGCTTGATCGGCTGATGCCGCTGATCGCGCTCAGGATCGAGCTGGTGCACGCGCGGCGCGCTCACGCGGACGCTGCTCCGCACCTATCTCGGCACAATGCCGCGCAGCGCGTCGAGGCCGGCACGATCCGCCGCTCCGAGGGCGAGGTGATCAGCGCCATCCTGGTCTATGCCGATTTGCGCGCCTTCACGCGCATGACCGACACGCTGCGATCGACGCAGCTGATCGATGTGCTCGGGCCACTATTACGAGGCGGTAGCCGAGCCGCTTGGAAGCGCGCGGCGGCGACATCAACAAGTTGATCGGCGACGGCATGCTGGCGCTGTTCCCGCTGCGGCCCGACGAAGATCCGCTCTACACCAACGCGACAGCATGCGGCGCGGTGCAAGGCGTGCATGAAGCGCTCGATCGTCTGACCGCGATTCCCGAAGGTTTGCTGCCGCCGGGTATCAAATCTTGCGCGCCGGTTTCGCCCTTCATGTCGGCGAGGTCACGTTCGGCAATGTCGGCTCGAAGAGCCGGCTCGATTTCACGTCATCGGCCCGGCGGTCAACGAGGTTCGCGCGTGCAGGACCTGACGCGCCAGCTCGGCACGCCCGCTGATCGCCAGCCGGCGTTCGCCAATCTGCCGTGCAGCTCGATCTCGAATCGCTCGGCTTTCAGGTCTTGCGCGGCTTCCGCGAGCCCAAGCGAAGTCTTCGCCGTCAGGGCCTTTAGCAGCCAGCGGATAGAGCCGCGGATCACGCGCGACGCCGCAAAACGGTCAAAGCCGCGATTGAGCCAATCCCGACAGATCGGATCGTCCTTGGCGAGCGGCGGCGCGCCGAGCGAGAGACGAGGCACCACAGGAAATGGCCGAGCATCATGAAGTCGACCTGGTTGGGCTCATCGCCGCCGAACCATTTCGTCTCCTTCAAGAGATTGCGGATCGGATCGAGCAGCGGGCGGACCTTCGGCAGGCGCTCCTCGCGGTCGGCGACCACGCTCTTCGAGCGCGCGGCCCCGCGAAATGCGCGTATGCGCCGTGCGCACATAGTCGTCATCCTCCTGTGCAACAGCTTGGCCTGGTCATAGCGTGTAGCAGCTGAACCATTCGCGGATGACGGTTGAGAACATCCAGGCGTCGAGGCAGCGCATGAAATTGCGCTCGCTCTTGGTACGGAACAACGGCGGACGATCGGGATAGGTTTCGTCCAGATAGTCGGCAATGAGAAGGCTGTCTTTGACGATCTTGCCGTCGTCCTCAATGACGGGCAGGCGGTTGTAGCTGCCGTCGAGTATGCTTCTTGATGCCCATATAGGTTGTCGGCACATCGTCGATCGTCGAAGCCCTTGTGCAAGAGCGCGAGCTTGGTGCGCCACACGAAGGGCGAAAGCGTCACGCCGCTTGCGAGCACCAGATCATAGAGCCTGATCGTGTTGTTCGTTGCCATTCCCCACCCGTTATTGGTTTTACCTCTCCCTGAAGGGAGAGGAGCGCACTGTAGCGATGCGGGGCCGTGCCTGACAATCGCTCAGGCGATCGCGTCGATCTCCTCATCCGAGAGCCCGCCCGGCACCAGCGTGATCGGGATCGGAAAGGCATGGCCGAACTCGCGTGCTCACAATGCGAATGACCAGCGGCCCCGGTCCGCCTTTGCCTGGTGCCGGCGCCAAGGACAAGAATAGAAATCGAGGGATCCTCTTTCAGCAATGCGGCAAGCTCGTCGCGCCGCATCGCCTTCACGGATGATGAGCTCCGGCCGCCCGCCCGAAACCTGATTGACGATGGCCGCGGCTTCATAGAGCGCGCGCTCGGCCTCCTTATAGGCTTCCTCGCGCATGCGCGCCTCGACAGCTTTCCATTCGCGGAAATCCGGCGGCTCGATCACATAAAGCAGAGCAACCTTGCCGAGCGTGTGCTCTGCGCGCCGCGCGGCAAAGCGGATCGCAACGCGGCCTTCAGGCGTGTCGTCGATGACGCACAAAAATTTGCGGGGACCACGATCAGCCATAACGGGCGAAGCGTGACAGCGCGCGCGGCAAACGTAAAGAGCGCGCGCGCAACTTCCCCACAGGGAGTAGAATACAACTCATTCGCGCTTAGACGAATCCGATGAGCCGGTAGACCTCGCCAAGGATCGGCTTTGCGATCGCTTCGGCGCGCGCCGCGCCATTCGTCAGCACACGGTCTATGTAGCCAGGGTCGGCGTTGAGCTTGCGCATCTCGCTTGTAATCGGTGTTAGGGCCGTGACGGCCAGCTCCGTCAGCTCCTCCTTGAAGCGCGAGAATTGCGCGCCGGCAAACTTCTCGATCACGCCCATCTTTTCCTCACCCGAAAGCGCGGCGTAGATCGAAACGAGATTGTCGGCTTCGGGCCGCTTCTCGAGCGCGGCTTCATTGTCGGGCAAGGGCTCGGGGTCGGTCCGCGCGCGTCTGATCTTGCCCGCGATCGTGTCTTTATCGTCCGTCAGATTGATCCGGCTCATATCGGAAGGGTCGGATTTCGACATTTTTTTCGTGCCGTCCCTGAGCGACATGATGCGCGCAGCCGGCCCGCCGATCAGCGGCTCAGGCAGTGGAAAGAAAGCCGGTTCACCGGCAGGGATCCCGAAGTCGTTGTTGAATTTTTGCGCAATGTCGCGCGCCAGCTCGACATGCTGCTTCTGGTCATCACCGACCGGCACATGCGTGCCCTTGTAAAGCAGGATGTCCGCCGCCATCAGCGAAGGATAAGCCAAGAGGCCGAGCGAGCTCTTCTCGCGGTCCTTGCCGGCCTTGTCCTTGAATTGCGTCATGCGGTTCATCCAGCCAATGCGCGCAACGCAATTGAAGATCCAAGCGAGCTCGGCGTGGCCCGGCACTTTGGATTGGTTGAAGATGATGTTCTTTTCCGGGTCGAGCCCCGCGGCAATGTAAGCGGCCGTCACCTCGCGCGTTGCGCGCGAAAGCTCGGCGGGCTTGGCGTAAGCCGCATCCGTGATCGCGTGCATATCGACAATGCAATAAAGACACTCATAGGTCTCGGAAAGCTCGATAAAGCGTTTGAGCGCGCCGAGATAATTGCCCAGATGCAGATTGCCGGTCGGCTGCATGCCGGAAAAGACGCGCGGCGGGCCGAGATAATGCGGCTCTGGTTGATCGTCACTCATGATGCTTCCCATTTGCATGTTGGTCATGCTTCGACGGGCTCAGCATGACGGCTCATATCCTATCGTCATCCTGAGCCTGCCCAGAGATGACATCGCAAATCGATTGTAAAGAAGACAAAACGAGGCCCGGGCGCGCTAGCGCCAGCGACGATCAAAGCTGATAAGGCCCTTGTTCATGGCCGCGCATAATAGGCGCGAAGTCTTTAAAGTCAATTGCTCGCAGGGCGCCGGCAGCGCCGCCCCGACATCCTTGATGCTGGCCGCTTTGACGAGGAGGACGAACAGGGCATAGGCAAGCGCGCCGGCCCCGACGAGCCCGATAAGCGTTGCGGCTTTGATGATGAACTTGCCCGCGAACAAGGGCGCCGCGAGCTTGGCGAGCACGAAAAGCACAACGCCCATCAGCACGCTGGCAAGTAGAATGCGCGGCAGGCGGGTCCTGGTGCGCTCGTCGAGCTTGATGCCGTCCATTTGCGCAAGCCGGCGAATAAGCAAGAACGCGTTGACCGTGCTGCCGGCCGACGTTGCCGCAGCGATCGCCTGAAAGCCGACAATGTTGAAAAAGATCAGGCTGCCGGCAATGTTTATCGCGGTGTTGATGGCGGCATAGCGCATTGGCGTCGCCGTGTCCTCGCGCGCAAAGAACGGCGCTTGAAACACTTTGATCAAAACGAAAGCCGGAAGCCCGGCGCCATACCAGAACAGACACTGCGCCGTGCCAATCGCATCGGCTTCAGTAAAGGCGCCGCGCATATAGAGCACGCGCACCAAGACGCCCGGTATGACCAAGAGCGCCACCGCCGCCGGCATCGTCAAGAGCATCGCAAGCTCGAGCGCGCGGTTCTGCGTCCATTTCGCGCCGGCAATATCGTTTGCGCGCAAGCGGCGTGAGATGTCCGGCAGCAGCACGACGCCGATCGCAACGCCGATCAAGCCGAGCGGCAACTGATAGAGCCGGTCGGCATAGGCCAGCATCGAGTTGGCGCCGGGCGCGAAGGTCGCGATCATCGTGCCGATCAGGATGTTGATCTGGGTGATGCCGCCGGCGATAATGCCGGGAATACCGAGCATCACCAGGCGCCTCATCTCCGGCGTCCAGCGCGGCCAGACAAAGCGCGGCAGGAGCTTTTGCCGCCAAACGCCCCACAGCAGCAACAGAAGTTGCGCAATGCCGCCGACCGTCACCGACCAGGCCAGCGCATAGCCCGGATTGGGATAAAGATGCCAAGTCAGCATCGGAAAGACGACGAGCGAGAGGTTGAGCAGGATCGGCGCCGCCGAGGCCGCCGCGAATCTATGCACCGAGTTCAAGATGCCCGAGAACAGCGCAACCAGCGACATGAACAACAGGAACGGAAAGCAGATCTGCGTGAAGTCGACGGCGAGCTGATATTTCTCGGTCGTGTGGCCGGAAAAGAAGAGGCGGAACGCTTCGAGCACCGCGAATTTCGCGTGCTGGCCTGGCGGAATCATGAAGCCGGCCGCGGTCAGGATGATGAACCACGGCATGAACACCATGACGACGACGGAAAACACCGTCAGGACGAAGGTAAGCCCGCTGAACGCCTCGGACGAAAACTGCGCGCGCGGCTTCTGCGCCTTCGCCTTCGAGCTTCTTGGCGTAGAGCGGCACGAAGGCGGAGTTGAATGCGCCTTCGGCGAAGAACCGGCGAAACAGATTGGGAAAGCGGAAGGCGACCCAGAACGCATCGGCAATCGGCCCCGCGCCAAGCCGCTGCGCAATCAACACGTCGCGCACAAAGCCCATCAGCCGCGAGAGCATAGTGAGCCCCGAGACGGTCATCATGTTGCGAAGGAGGTTCATGCTGACCGGCCGGCCCAGCTAAGCGTTACAGAAAGGCAAGGCGATAGAATCACCCACCAAGCCTTGATACTCTATGAGCGAAGTGGCGGCCACGTGGCGGAGATGTGGCCCGGGGGCGATCAGGCGGCGATTTCCGGAGCCTGCGTCGCCTCGGTGAGGTGCGCGCGCACCTGATCGAGAGTGGCCGGTGCTGTGATCTTGTGCCCCTCACCGTCCAGCACATAGAAGACGTCGACGACCTTCTCACCGAAGGTCGCAATATGCGCCGAGGTGATTGAAAGCTTCTCCGCCGCGAGCGTGCGCGCAAGATCGTATAGGAGGCCCGCCCGGTCGCGGGCATTCACTTCGATAAGGGTCGTTGCATCCGAAGCCTGATTGTCGATGATCACATCGGGCTCGACATCGAAGGCGCGCTGGCGGCGCGCAAGATGCACCGGGCGCACATTGGCAGCCGGATCGAAACTGCCGTTGATCACCGCTTCGAGTCGCTGCTTCAAGCGTTCGACGTCCAAGGCTTCATTGAGCGGCGAGCCCTGTACGTCCTGAATGTAGAAGACGTCGAGCGCCATGTGGTCGTTTGTCGTGAACGCCTTGGCATCTTGAATCGATGAACCGACGGACGAAATGGCGCCGGCAAGCTTGGCGAAGAGGCCCGGCGCGTCCGGTGTGTAGACCGTAACGGCAGTGACTGAGCGGAACTGATTCGACTCGAACGACATCGCCGTCTTGCGTCCGGCGAGGTCGGCTTGGCGCGTGAGCCGCGCATGCGCCTCTTGCGCGTTGATGTCTAGCCCCACCCAATAGGCCGGCGAGTGGCGGTTAAGCCAAAGCTGGATGGCGTCCGCCGGCCAGTCGGAAAGCTTTTCGGCCAGCTCGCGCTTGCGTTCTTCGATGCGTCCTGCCTGCTCGGTCGTGAAGCCGCCCGAAAGCTCGGCTTCGGCGCCGTAATAAAGCGTGCGCAAAAGCTCGCCTTTCCAGCCATTCCACACGCCCGGGCCGACGGCCCGGATGTCGGCGACTGTGAGGATGAGCAAAAGCTTCAATCGCTCGGGCGAGCGGACGATCTTGGTGAAGTCCGCGATCGTCTTGGGATCGGCAGGGTCGCGGCTTTGCGCGAAGCTCGAGAAGGTCAAATGCTCGCGCACCAGCCAGGCGACAGTCTCGACCTCGGCGGGCGTCAAGCCCAAGCGCGGCCCAAGCTTGCGCGCGATGTGCTCGCCTTCGAGGGAGTGATCCTCTTCGCGGCCCTTGGCGATGTCGTGCAGCATCACAGCGACATAAAGCGCGCGGCGGTTTTGAATCTTCTTGATCAGCTGATTGGAAAGCGGGTGATCATCGCCCAGCTCGCCGCGGTCGATGCGTGCGAGATTGCCGATCGCGCGGATCAAATGCTCATCCACCGTGTAGTGATGATACATGTTGAATTGCATCATCGCGACGACTTTGCCGAAGTCGGGAATGAAGGCGCCGAGCACGCCGGTCTCGTTCATGTCGCGAAACGCGCGCTCCGGGTCGTGGCGCGAGGTCAGATATGTCCAGAACAGGCTGTTGGCCTCCTTGTCGGCGCGCACCGCGATCATCGATCAGATGCGACGTTCTTGGCGGCGATCTTGACGGCATGCGGATGCAAGCAGCTTCTCCTCGGCATCGGCAATATGGAACAGGCGAAGCAAATTGACGGGATCGCGCTCGAACACATCGTCATCGACGATGTCGAGCCGCCCGTCCTGGATGCGAAACGCGCCGCTGATCGTTCCGCGCCGAGCAGTCGAGATTGACAGAAGCTGCCGAGAATCGGCAGCGACTTCTTGTGCTCGTGCTCGAGCACGGCGATGATGATGCGCGTCAGATCGCCGACATCCTTGGCGACTCGGAAATAGCGCTTCATGAAATGCTCGACGCCCGCATGCCGGTCTCGCCTTTGAAGCCGAAGATATTGGCGAGATCGAGCTGGCGATCGAAGGAAAGCTTTTCCTCCGGCGCGGCCGGCAACGAAATGCAGCTGGCAGCGCACTTCCCAAAGGAAGGACTCGGCCGCCTCGAAGAGATCGCATTCCTCGCTGGTCAAGAAGGCCCGCGGTGACGAGATCGCGCGCGGTCTCGACGCGATAGACATATTTGCCGATCCAGAACAACGTCTGCAGATCGCGCAGGCCGCCTTTGCCGTCCTTGATATTGGGCTCGACCGAATAGCGCGAGTCGCCGGTGCGCTCGTGGCGGTCTTCGCGCTCTGTGAGTTTGGCATCGATGAATTCGGTCGTCGTGGAGCGCGCGAAATCGTTGCCAATAGCGCTGGCGCAGCTCCTTGTAGAGCCGCTCTTCGCCGATGAGAAAGCGCGCTTCGAGCAGGCTCGTGCGGATTGTCATGTCGCGCCGCGCCTCGATATGCACTCGTTCACCGAGCGCGTGGCGTGGCCGACCTTCAGCCCCAGATCCCACAGCACGTAGAGCATCGCCTCGACGACGCTCTCGCCCCAGGCCGTCTGCTTGTAGGGGAGCAGGAACAGCAGATCGACGTCCGAGCCGGGCGCGAGCGTGCCGCGGCCATAGCCGCCGGTGGCGACAACCGTCAGCGCTTCCGATGCGGTGGGGTTTTGGCGCGGATAGGTGATCTCGACCGTGTAGGTGTAGAGCGCGGTGACGACCGCATCCATGAGTTCCGAGAGCGCGCGTAGGCCGTCTTGATGCCGAGATGCGCATCCGACAGATGCGGGCCGGCTTCGATGAAATGCGCGCGCCTTGGCGTGGCCCTTTTGCAGCGTCGACTTCAGCTCGGCAACGAGCGCGGCGCGGCGCTTCGTGCTCGTCCAGGGCTTGATCGTTGCCCGATCGCCAGGACTTCGCCGCTTAGAGCTCTTCGGCATCGGTGAGACTGCGGCTTTTGGATCTGGCGGCGGCCTGTTCATGCGGCTTCCTTTTGCGTCTCGGCCTTGAGGCGATAGAGCATGTCCAGCGCCTCGCGCGGGCGAAGCGCATCGACATCGAGCGCGGTCAGACGATCGAGTCGCCGGCGAGCCTTGGCGCGGGCGCGCGCGCCGCGGCGCGAACAAGCGGCAGGTCATCGATCCGTAGAGCGGAGCGATTTGGCCTCGCCCTGCCTTTTCGAGCTCGCCAGGATGGAATCTCGCGCGCTCGATCACGCTGATCGGCACGCCCGCCAGCTTGGCCACCTGAATGCCGTAAGAGCGGTCCGCGGCGCCCGGCACCACCTCATGCAGAAACACGATATCGCCCTTCCATTCGCGAACCCGCATCGTCACGGCGTCAAGCGCGATAAGCGCTCGGACAGCACCGTCAGCTCATGATAATGCGTGGCAAAGAGCGACGCGCGAGCGGTTTTCCTCATGCAGATGCTCGAGCGCCGCCCAGGCGATGGCAAGTCCGTCATAAGTGGCCGTGCCGCGCCCGATCTCGTCAAGAATGACCAGCGAGCGGGGCTTGCCTGGTTGAGGATCGTGGCCGTCTCGATCATCTCGACCATGAAGGTAGAGCGCCCGCGCGCCAGGTCATCGGAGGCGCCGACCCGAGCGAAGATGCGGTCGATGATGCCGATATGGGCCGATCTGGCGGGCACGAACGAGCCGGCTTGCGCAAGGATCGCGATCAGCGCATTCTGGCGCAGATAGGTCGATTTGCCCGCCATGTTGGGGCCGGTGACGAGAAGGATGCGCCCGCCGCAGGCATCGCCGGAGAGATCGCACGCATTGGCGATAAAGCCGGCGGCCTCGCCGCGCGCGCGCATGGCCGCCTCGACAACCGGATGGCGCCCCGCTTCGATCTCGAACGCCGCGTATCCATCGATCCGTGGGCGGACATAATCGGATTCGACGGCAAGGCTCGCAGAGCCTTGCGCGACATCGATCGACGGCAAGCGCCTCGGCGATGCGGTGAAGGGCCGCCGAGCGGCAACGCTACGCGAAACCAGGCGCTCGAAGATCTCAAGCTCGAGACAGAGCGCCCGGGCGCCGGCATCGAGGATGCGGCTCGCCAGCTCGTTGAGCTCAGTGGTGGTGAACCGGTAGGCGCCGGCGAGCGTCTGGCGATGGATGAATGTCTCGGTGAGCGGCGGCGGCCAGCAGCCGCGTGCCGTGATTGGCCGAGACTTCGAGGAAATAGCCGAGCACATTGTTGTGCTTGACCTTGAGCGAGCCGACGCCGGAATGCTCGCGATATTTCGCTTCGAGCCGCGCCAGCACGGTGCGCGACTGATCGCGCAGCGCCAGAGTCTCGTCGAGCGCCGCGTCGATATCCGCTGCGCACAAATCCGCCGTCGCGCGCAAACAGCGGCAGCTCGTCGCCGAGCGCGGCGGCAAGCTCGCTGCGCAGCGCGACCGTTTCGGCGGCGGCAGACAGCGTCCTCGCGGCCGGGCCCAGCTCGCCGGGAAAACTCGGCGGCGCCATCGAGAATGGCCGGGCCATCGGAGCGCGCAAGCAGAATCGCCGATCTCGGCCGCCGCGCTCAGCGCGTCGCGCACATGCGCCAGATCGCGCGGCCCGCCCGCGGCCGAGCGCGAGCCGCGCAAGCGCGCGCGACAGATCCGGCGTTGCGCGCAGGCGCGCGCGCAGCGCCTGCGCGCGCGGCCTCGTTTTCGACCAAGCACGCTCGACGGCATCGAGCCGCGCATCGATCGCCGCGACGTCGGCGGAAGGCGAGGCCAGGCGGCTCGCCAGCAAGCGCGCGCCGCCATTCGTCACCGTGCGATCGACCGCAGCGAGCAAGCTGCCTTGGCGCCCGCCGGCAGAGCGATGAAAGCAATTCGAGATTGGCGCGCGTTGACGGATCGAGCGCGAGCAACAGCGCTCGTGCCTTCCGCATGCGGCGGCTTGATCGCGGGTAAGCCGTCCTTTCTGCGTCTCATCGACGTAAGTCGACGAGCGCGCCGAGCGCACGCGATCTTCGCGCGCGAAAAATTGCCGAAGCCATCGAGCGAGGAGACGCCGAACAGCGCGCGCAGTCGCTCTTCGCCGGCTAAGGAGTCAAAGCGCGGCTGCGGCAGAACGCTGATCGTTGCGCTCTGCAGCGCGATGATGCCGCCGAGCTCGGGCAATCTCGATCAAGCGCTCGCCGATCGAGAATCTCGGCCGGCGAAAGCCGCGCAAGATCGGCGGCGAGCGTCTTGGGCGAGGTCGGCGCGGCGGCAAAATCGCCGGTCGAGATGTCGAGCCAGCCGAGCGCGAGCTGCGGCAGTGCGGCATCGCTCGGCCGCCCGGCGCCCGCAATCGCAACCAGAAAATTGTAGGCCCGCGCTTCGAGCAGCGCTTCTTCGGTCAATGTGCCCGGCGTGACGAGCCGCACGACGGCGCGCGCAATCGGCGCCTTGGAGCCGCGGCTTCTTGGCCTCGGCGGGGTCCTCCATCTGCTCGCACACCGCGACCTTGAAGCCTTTGGCGATCAGCCGCTGCAAATAGCTGTCGGCGGCATGCACCGGCACGCCGCACATCTTGATGTCCTCGCCCAGATGGCGCTTGCCGCGCTTGGTGAGCGCGATGTCGAGTGCCGCCGCGGCCTTTTCGGCATCCTCGAAGAACAGCTCGTAGAAATCGCCCATCCGGTAGAACAAAAAATAGCCCGGGTTCTCGGCCTTGAGCTCCAAATAGCGCGCCATCGCGGGCGTCGCTTCGCGCTGCCCTTCGGCGCTTCCTCCCGCTCGGCTGAATGGCTCGCCATCAGGACCCCGTCCATTTCCCCCGCTTGATGGCGCGAGGCTTGCGCTCAGTATAGGCTCCGGCGCCGCCCTTGCGATATTCCGCTGGGGAGAAGCTTGGCAAGAAGCATGACGCGCGCGAAAACCCCGCTCTTAGCTTATACCCGCTTGCTTTGTCGATGATGCAGGTGGTCTCAATGTCGCTGGCGAAATATCTAACGGCGCATTTGCCGCCCGCCTGGGTCGGGATCATGCGCTGCGGCGCCTCGATCATTGCGCTAATGCCGCTCCGTCTCGCCCGGCCGAACGCCTTTGCCTGGCCGTCCTGGCGGCGCGTCCTCGGGCTCGCGGGGCTCGGGATCTTCGGCGTCTTTTGCTATCCGGTGTTCCTGCTCACGGGCCTTAAGACAACGGGTGCACTCGCCGCCGGGGCAATCACCGCGACATTGCCCGCAATCGTCGCCGTGTTCTCGATTGTCATCCTGCACGAGCGCGCCGGGGCGCGGTTGATCGCCGGCATTGCCATTGCCGTCGCCGCGCTCCTTCTGCTCAATATTTCCTCCGTAAACGGATCAACTGGCAGCGATATTCTCGGCAATCTTTATGTGCTTCTCGCCGTCATTGGTGAAGCCGGCTATGTCATCATGGCAAGGCGCCTTGCAGCCGGTGGCGCAACACCGGTCGGCATGGCGCTCGGCGCAAATGTCGCGGGGGCCATCGCTTTTGCCATGCTCGCAATCGCAAATGACAGTTTTGTGCCGCCCGATGCACCGGCATTGGCATGGTGGGGCTCAGCCTGGTTCGGTCTCACATCGAGCGTGATCGCGCTCATCCTGTGGTTTTGGGGCATCGCCCGCGTTCATGCCGCGCGCGCCGGCGTATTTTCGGTGTTCCTGCCACTCACGGCCGGCGCCATAGCGATCGTCTTTCTGCACGAGCAGGCGAATGTGTTAACGCTTCTTGGTGTTCTGGCTGTTTTGATTGCCATCGCCCTGACGGCAGAGCCCGAGGAGCCGTTGCCTTTGTCATGAAAGCTGGCGAGATTGGCGATGAAACGCCAACTCGCGAAAAGAAACGCCATGAGCGAACGCGATTCCTTTCACCGATGAAGAAGCGCTGCGCTTTCACTCGGAAGGCCAGCCCGGGCAAGCTCGGCGTCGTCGCAACCAAGCCGATGGCGACGCAGCGCGATCTGTCGCTTGCCTATTCGCCCGGCGTTGCCGTGCCCGTGCGCGCAATCGCCAAGGATCCCGATCTCGCCTACGACTACACGAGCAAGGGCAATCTCGTTGCCGTCATCTCCAACGGAACCGCGATCCTCGGCCTTGGCGATCTCGGCGCGCTTGCCTCCAAGCCGGTGATGGAAGGCAAGGCGGTGCTGTTCAAGCGCTTCGCTGATGTCGATGCCATCGATATCGAAGTCGACACCAAAGACGCCGAAGCCTTCATCAATTGCGTGCGCTATCTCGGCGCCACTTTCGGCGGCATCAATCTGGAAGATATCGCCGCACCGGATTGCTTCATCATCGAAAGCGCGCTTGCGCGAGCTGATGGATATCCCGGTATTCCATGATGATCAGCATGGCACGGCGATCATTACCGCGGCCGGCCTCATCAATGCGCTCGATCTGACCGGCCGCTCGATCAAGGACGCCAAGGTTGTCGTTAATGGCGCGGGCTCGGCGGGCATCGCCTGCCTTGAGCTGATGAAGAGCCTGGGCTTGCCGCACGGACAACGCGATTCTCTGCGATTCCAAGGGCGTCATCTATCGAGGGCCGCAGCGACGGCATGAACCAATGGAAGGCCGCGCATGCCGTCGCCACCAAGGCGCGCACCCTCGCCGATGCGATGGAGGGCGCCGACATCTTGCTCGGCGTTTCGGTCAAAGGCGCGATCACAAGGAGATGGTGCGCACGATGGCCGATCAAGCCGATCATCTTCGCTTGCGCCAACCCCGATCCTGAGATCTCGCCCGAAGAGATCGAGGCGGTGCGCACCGACGCGATCATCGCGACCGGCCGCTCCGACTATCCCAACCAGGTCAACAATCTTCTCGGCTTTCCCTTATATTTTCCGCGGCGCGCTCGATGTGCGGGCACCGACCATCAACGACGAGATGAAGATCGCGGCGGTCTATGCGCTCGCCGAGCTGGCGCGCGAGGAAGTGCCCGACGAGGTTGCCGCCGCCTATGCCGGCACGCCAGCTGACCTACGGGCCGGGCTACATCATCCCCGTGCCGTTCGATCCGCGGCTGATCAGCACATATTCCGCCGGCTGTTCGCCAAGCCGCGATGGATTCCGGCGTTGCGCGCAAGCCGATCCTCGACATGGCAGCACTATCGCCAGGCGCTGTCGGCGCGGCTCGATCCGACCGCGAACTTCATCCAGCTGATGACCGACAAAGCGCGCGCCGAGCCCAAGCGCGTCGTCTTTGCGGAAGGCGAGGAAGAAGCGGTCATCCGCGCTGCCATGTCGCTTCAAAAACGCAGCGCTTGGCGTGCCGATCCTGATCGGCCGCGAGGAGCGATCAGGTGAAACGATGGCGCCGCCGCCGCGGGTTTTCATTGCGGAAGTGCTGCCGCAGATCATCAACGCGCGGCTCTCAGAACACAATACAGAATATACGGAGTTTCTCTATAAGCGCGCTGCAGCGCCAGGGCGCATCTGTTCCGCGATTGTCAGCGGCTGGCAAACCAGGATCGCAATGTGTTCGGCGCGTGCATGGTCGCGTTCGGCCATGCCGACGCGATGGTGACCGGCGTCACGCGCAATTTCGGTGTCGCGCTCGAAGATGTCGCGCCATGTGATCGACGACAAGCAGGGCGGCCGCGTCGTCGGCATGTCGATCATTCTCTCGCGCGGCCGCACGGTGTTCGTCGCCGACACCAATGTCACAGAGATGCCGACGGCCAGGATCTTGCGGATATCGCCAGCCGAGACGGCGCACGCTGTGCGCCGCCTCGGCGCACGAGCCGCGCGTTGCCTTTGTTGCCTATTCGACCTTCGGCTATCCGATGGGCGAGCGCTCGCGCCATATGCGCGAGGCGGTGAAGTTGTTGGACGCGCGCGGCACGGATTTCGAATATGACGGCGAGATGGCGGTCAATGTCGCGCTCAATCCGGCGCGCAAAAGCGCTTATCCGTTCATGCGCCTCAAAGGCCCGGCGAATGTGCTGATCATGCCGGCGATCCACTCGGCGTCGATCTCGACGCGGCTCGTCCAGGAGTTGGGCGGCGCGACGGTGATCGGCCCAATTCTAATCGGTTTGGAGAAGCCGGTGCAGATCGCTTCGCTCGGCGCATCGGCCTCCGACATCCAGATGATGGCCGCGATCGCCGCGTTCAATCCGTCCGGCCAGGACGTCGAACCATCAGCAAGTGTGCACCACCAGGCTCGTCGTGAGCTGGGACTCCTTGATCTTGTTGGAGTGCCCAGAATTGCGTCAACGACGCGTGCGAGCGGTGCCGTGGCGTCGATGATGATTGCATTCTTTGGAATGTCTTCTTTTGTCGCGTGTAGTCGCCTAACTAATTCCCGTTCACTTTCTTGTCCGCCCCAGTCGTCTTCAGGTCGGAGGGCAAGGCGCCGGTTCAGTGTGTCCAGGTCGACCTCAAGAACGAAAGCGCGGTCGATAGATCGATGAAGCGATCGAAATTCCTCGAACCCCCGCAAAAGAACGAGGCCGGATGACTTTGGTCGGCCGCCAAAGCTCGGACCTTATCGACATCCCAGATATTGATGCTCGTGGCGGAAGCCGTCGAAGGGATCACCGGTTTTTGGATCGCGCTGATAGGCGAAGCTCCAGGTCATCCGTGGATAACGTGTTGGCCGCGCCACTGCAGTTCTTCGGCCACTGCATTTTCCCAGTGCAGGAAACGCCTTCGTCAGCTAGTTTCGACCGCCCCTTTCCCGTTGAGCAGGCGGTCTTAGTCTTCAGCTTTCTCGCCGGGGCGGCCGTCGGGGTAGAGGCCGAAGCGCTCGAAATAGCGCTCCTTGACCTGATCGACCGGAAAGATGATCAAGACGTCGACGGTGCCGAACTCCTGATCGATGAACGCGCCATCGCCGACATAAGCGCCGGCACGAATGTAACCGCGGATGATCGGCGGCAGGCCGCGGAAGCCGCGCTTGGGATCGACTCACTTGTCCGGGTAAGCGGTCCATCGGCATGTAATGCTCAGGCAATGCGCGGGCGCGCCAATCGAGCGGCGCCAGGTGATCGCGGTAAAGATAGGTCAGCGCTTCGGCATGCGCATCGGGATCGCGGCCCAAAAAGCTGCCGCAGCCGAACATGACATCGACATCGTGTTTGGTGACATAGGCGCCGATGCCGCGCCACAACAGATCGATGACCGGCTTGGTGCGGTAATTGGCATGCACGCAAGAGCGGCCGAGCTCGAGAAAATTGAGACCGGCATGCTCGCCCGCGATCAGCGGCGAAAGATCGTATTCGCCCGCGGTGTAAAAGCCGCCGCGCGCCGGCGCGCGCTTTCAAGAGCAGACGATAGGTGCCGACAAGGCGCGCCCCGCCCTCCAGCCGCGTAATCGATCACCATCAAATGGTCGCAGATGTCGTCATATGCGTCGAAATCGCGTCCGCTCGGCTTGCTTCCTCGGGCGTCGGACGTGCCAGCATCTCTTCGAAGAAGATCGCATAGCGCAGGCGCTGGCACGCCTTGAGCTCTTCGGCACGCTGCAGAGGCGCACTTCGAGCGCTCCGTTGACGCCGAGCGAGTTGGTCATGCCTGCCACGTCCAGGCGCGGCGGCGCGCTGAGAGGCGGCCTGGCGGGGGGTAAATCAAGGGCACTTGTATCGGTGTTGGACACGCGCGGCGATTTCCTACTCTGAGGGTACTCTTTCTCCCGGGCTGCGAACTCTAATCGCGGACGGCTCGCCCGTCCATTGACCGTCAACGCGGCGGCGATCTGCGAGACAACCCGTTGATCGCAATCGGATAAGCGCGCACCGGCAAGATTGCTGGACGCGTGGGGGCCGCCCGGCCCAAGCTCGCTTTTCGATTCGCGGCGCGCGTGAGTGATTGAAAGGGTGGCCATGGCTCTGGGGCCAAAGCCAGCATCCGGCGAGCATCGCAGCATAGCGGTGGCGTTCAGTTATTTTCTCGACCGGCGCGTCCTGGTGATGCTCGGGCTCGGCTTCTCCGCAGGGCTGCCTTATCTGCTCATCTTCGACACGCTGTCGGCCTGGCTGCGCGAGGCCAATCTGTCGCTCGAGGTGATCGGATTTTTCAGCCTCGCGACGATCGCGTCTTCGTTCAAGTTTCTTTGGGCGCCGCTGGTCGATCGCGCGAAGGTTCCAATCCTGACCGCGCGCTTCGGACATCGGCGCTCGTGGATGCTCATCGCGCAGGCGGCGATCGTGCTCGGCCTGTGGCTGGTCGCCGGCTCCAATCCGGCGAAGAATTTGGGGCTCGTCGCGCTGTTCGCGGTGCTCACCGGATTTGCCTCGGCGACCCAGGACATCGTCATCGATGCGTGGCGCATCGAGGTCGCCGAAGAGGAGCGTCAAGGCGCAATGGCCGCCGCCTATCAGTGGGGCTATCGCATCGCACAGATCGTCGCCGGCGCGGTCGCGCTGCTGCTCGCGCAATATTATGGCTGGGCGATTTCCTACACGGTGATGGCCGCGCTGATGGCCATCGGCATGGTCTCGGTGCTGTTCGCGCCGCGCGAGGCCGAGCATACGATACGCCACGTCCCGACAGAAGGCATCGCGCACCGGCCATGGCTGGAGCGCGCCGAGTGGCTGATCCGCCTTGGCGTGGTCGCGATCGGCGCTCTGTGTCTCGGCACTGGACTTTCCGGCAAGGCCGACGTCATCGGCATCGTCGCCAAGCCGCTCTTGGGCGTTGGCGCGATGGATGGCCTTGCGAAAGTGCTGGCCAGCAATCCCGGCGGCATCCTGCTTCAGCTCGTCTTCGTCGCTGTCGGATTCGCCATTGTCACGATCGCGGCGCTCCCTTTGCCGCGCGTGAAAACGCGCCCCGGTGCTTTCCTGTTTCACGCGCTGGGCGATCCGTTGCGCGACTTCTTTACGCGCTACAAAGGTAGCGCCGGCCTTATTCTTGCGCTGATTTGCGTCTACCGCCTCAGCGAGTCCGTGCTCAACATCATGAACCCATTCTACATCGATCTCGGTTTTTCGCTGACCGAGATCGCCGAGGTGCGCAAAGTGTTCGGCGTCGTCGCGACGATGGCCGGCGTGACGGCCGGCGGCGTTGCCGTCGCGCGGCTCGGGCTGATGCGCGCGTTGGTAATCGGCGCTTTCGCGCAGCCGCTCAGCCATGCGGGCTATATCTGGCTGGCGACCGAAGGCCATCACATGGGCGCTCTGTTCGCCGCCATCGGGCTCGACAATGTCGCCTCCGGTTTCGCCGGCACTTGCCTGATCGCCTATATGTCGAGCCTGACGACGGTGGGCTTCACGGCCACGCAATACGCGCTGTTCTCCTCGCTCTATTCGCTGCCGGGCAAGATTGTCGCCTCGCAATCGGGCCGGCTTGTCGAGGCATCGGCGCGCAATGCCGATGCCGGCGGCGTGCTGGGCGTATTGCGCGGCCTGTTCGGCGCGTTGCCGGCCGAAATCCTATTCGGCCAGCGCCGCCAAACTCGGCGTCGGCGCGGCCGCGCTCGGCAGCGGCTATATCGTGTTCTTCTTCTACTCAGGGCTGATCGGCGTGCTCGGCATCGTTCTCGCGATGCTGGTCTCGGCGCGCAAGAGCGCTGCCGGCGAGGCGGCCGCGGCGCTCCAGCCGGGCTAGTCGCAATCCGGCTAGCCGAAGCGCTTCGAGGACTGCATTGCCTTTGCGGCGGCGCGCGACATCACATCGAACAACGCATCCGGCGCGATCGGCTTGGTGATGAAATCATCCATGCCGGCATCGACGCAGCGGCGGCGATCGTCATCCATCGCGTTTGCCGTCACCGCGACGATCGGCGTCTTGGCGCGCTCGCCGCCGAGCGCGCGGATGCGCCGCGTCGCCTCGAGCCCATCTATGTCGGGCATGTGGACGTCCATGAGAATGATGTCGTAATCGGCGCGGCGGAGCGCTTCGATCGCTTCCTCGCCATTGGCGACCGGATCGACGCGGTGGCCGTTGCGCGTCAGAAGCGCCGTCGCCAAAAGCGCGTTCACCTGATTGTCTTCGGCCAAGAGAACGCGCATCGGACGCAACAGGCGCAGCGCGGTCTCGGACTTGGACGCGCCGCCGACCGGCGCGGCAGCGGGGAAGGCCTCCCGGCCGTGCACCGCCTTGAGCGCGCGCACCAGCGAAATCTCGCGCACGGGCTTGATCAGATAGGCGCCGTAGCCGTGGCGCTTGAGGCCTTCGAGATCGCCGCGATTCTCCGGTGTGAGCAGCACGATGCTGGCGATGTCCGGATCGATCGCCTTGGCGTCGATGAGCAGCTTGCGCGCCGCCTCCTCGCCGAATTCGGTATCGCCGATGAGCGTGGTCGGCTTATGCGCCTTGATCAGCTCGATCGCCTGTTCGGTCGTTTGCGCGAAATGCACCTGCGTGCCAAGGGCTTCGAGCTTGGCCTTGAGGCTTCCCGAGACGATTGCGCTCTTGGCCGCGATCACGAGGCTGAGCGTCTCGAAGAACTCGCGATCGGCTTGCGCCGGCTTTTCCTCGTCGGCCTTGAGCGGCACCATGAACCAGAAAGTCGAGCCGCTGCCTTCCTCGGTGTCGAGCCCGAGCCGGCCGCCCATCGCCTCGATGATGCGCTTGGAAATCGCAAGCCCAAGGCCGGTTCCGCCGAAGCGGCGCGCGTGACTCGAATCGGCCTGCACGAATTGCTCGAAGATCGCATCGCGCGAATCCTTGGGCACGCCGATGCCGGTGTCGATCACCTCGATCAGGATGCGCGTGTTGCCGTCTTCGCCCGGCTGGAGTCCCGGGGCGAAGGATGCGCGGATCGTCACGCCGCCCGTCCTCAGTGAACTTGATGCCGTTGCCGGCAAGATTGACGAGTACCTGGCGCAGCCGCGCGGCATCACCCGTGTAGTTCTCGGGAATGGTCGCATCGACGATCGTCTCGATGGCAAGGCCCTTCTCGTGGGCGCGCGGCGCGAGCAGCTCGGCGACGCTTTCCAAGAGGCCATGCACGTCGAACGGCTCGGGCTCGAGATGGATGCGCCCGGCCTCGATCTTGGAGAAGTCGAGAATGTCGTTGATCAGCGCCAGCAGCGCCTCGCCGGAATCGCGCACGGTCTGCGCGTAGTTGCGCTGCTCGGGCGACAGATCGGAATCGAGCAACAGTCCGGTCATGCCGAGAATGCCGTTCATCGGCGTGCGGATCTCATGGCTCATGGTCGCCAGAAACATCGTCTTGGCGCGGCTCGCGGCCTCGGCCTCGTCGCGCGCCTGGCGCAGCTCTTCCTCGACCTGCTTGCGCTCGGTGACGTCGCGCCCGACGCTTTGGATCTCGATCAGCGTGCCCGACCGAATCGCGGATCGGCACTTCCTGCATGGCGAACCAGCGCCAGCCGAGCGTGTCTCGACTTCGAGATCGTAGAATCGGCCCTCGATCGCGATGGCGGGCACAGTTCAGCCGCAAGCTTGGCATGCGCGCCGCGCGTCGTCGGCTCGAACTTGGTGCCGACCAGCTCGTCGCGGGTTGCGGCCGAAAGTGCGGCAATAGGCGCTGTTCACGAACGAGATCGTGCCATTCGGGCTTGCGGCGGATCAGGATGTCGGTCTGCGCCTCGACGATATCGTTCTGCAGGCGGATGTCGGATCTCGAGCTCGGCGGTGCGCGTGCCGAGCAGGGTGACGGTGCGCGCCAGGCTTGAGGCCTCCTCGGCATGATGATCGGAGCGCTGTTTGAGCCGCCCGAGCACTGTTTGCTGGGCGACAGGGCGACCACGATCACGATGAGGCCGGCCTCGGCAAATGTGAGTGCGATCACGCCGGCATCGAGGCCGCCGCCCGACAGGATCGTGACCGTAATCGTCAGTATAATGAGGAAGGAGCCAAAAGAGGCAAGGTGATTGAAGTCGCCGGCGCGCACCCAAGTGGGGCTTATCACGGATTTCGTCTCTGCGCTCATGGCCGACTTCTTCTAAGCAACTTGAAACAGGCTCGCTTCGGCGGGCCGTCAGGAGAATAGAAGAGGCGTTTTGAGAAAGACTTATCGCTAATGCGCTTGGTTCACATGCGCGCGGTAACAGCTGATTAAGGTAAATCGCTTCTGGAGCGCGCTGGCTCGGGGCGGTGAGCGTGCGCGCGGGCGCGGCTGCTCGCGCCGAAATCATGGGTTGACGGCGGAGTAACCTATAGGTTACAGTCACCTCAAGGTTACATGACTGGGCGAGCTCGAATGTCCAAACGACCACTATCGGATGAAGAAGAGCGTGCCGCTCTTGCAAGGCACGAGCTAAGCCTTCGCATGAAATGGCGCGCTTTGTGGGTCTTCATCATCGGGCTCGCGCTCTTGCTTGCCGTGGTCACGGCGCTCAGCCTCACGGGCCATGCGGCGCTGGTGCTTAGTGTGTGGGGTAAGACGGTCACCGCAGTCTACGCAGTCGCGTTGCTCATCTATTTCATCGCGATGATGAGCAGGGCCTATGTCCCGCCGATCGGGATGGATGATCCGCGCTTCCTGCGCCGGCGAATCGATGAATATCAGCGCCGCTGGCGGTGGGCGATCTTGTTCCAGGTCTTCATGATGTTTCCCGTCTTCGCGCTCCTGCCCAAAGTGTTCTGGGCTCTTGGCGCTCTTCAGTTCATAGGAATCATGTTTTTTGGGACCATTGCTTTCCTCATGATCTTTTCGGGTTACATGTTGTCGGCGGGCCCCGGCCTTTTACTGCCGCGCGCGAGCGAGCTCATCAACGACGAATTCGCCACGGCTTTGCGCGCACGTGTGATGCGATTTGCCTACATCCTGACGATGCTGCTGCTTGGCACCGCGCTTTTGGTCGCTGTTTGGCGCCCTACCCTGACGGCGACTGCCTTGATCTGGGCGCTCTATGTGGGCTTCGCCGTACCCGCCCTCTATTACGTCATCGCCGATTGGCGCGCCTCAAGCGCAGACAAAGAATACGATGGCTGAACGCCGTCTCGGTAACCGGATAAGACAGTTTCGAACGAAGCAAGGTCTGACCCAGACAGACCTGGCAGCGCTTGTCGGTGTTTCACGCAAGACCATAAACACCGTGGAGAATTCAGTCTTCGTGCCCTCCACGATTTTGGCCCTGGCGCTGGCAAGAACGCTGCGCACCACGGTCGAGCAGCTGTTCTTTCTGATCCCAGATGAAGACGAATAGCTGATCCGGAATCGATGCTAGCGCGCAAGCTCGGGGCGGCGATAAGCCAGAGCTTCGGCCAGATGATTGCGTTTGATGTCACCCACGCCTTCCAGATCAGCGAGCGTGCGCGCGACACGCAAGATGCGCGTTCGCCCGCGCGCTGAAAGTTTCAGGCTCTCCATCGCTTTCATCAGGAGCGCGCGGCCCGTCTCATCGAGCACCATGAAGCGCTCGATCGCTTCGCCATCCGCTTCCGCATTCGTTGAGATCGCCGTGCCCTCCAGCTTTTCAAAGCGCTCGCGTTGGATCGCGCGCGCTGCAGCGACGCGAGCTGCGACGGTAGCGCTATCTTCGCGCGCCGGCGGCAAATCGAGATCGGCAGCGGAAACCGGCGGCACCTCGATCACAAGATCGATGCGGTCATAAAGCGGGCCGGAGATCTTCGATTGGTAATCCTGTGCGCAGCGTGGCGCGCGCGAGCAAGCCCGCGATGGATCTGCGAGATGGCCGCAGCGGCACGGGTTCATCGCGGCGACGAGCTGAACGCGCGATGGATAGCGCACATGCGCATTGGCCCGCGCAACCACGGTCTCGCCGGTCTCCAGCGGTTGGCGCAAGGAATCGAGCACCGTACGGTCGAACTCCGGTATTATGTAGGAAGCACACCAGGATTTTGAATCCGCTCGCTGGCAAAGTCCAGCGCATGACAGCGCCGAAGCCAGACGATGCCGTTGCGCATCCCAACGTCATTCACGCCTTAATTCGCAAGCGTGGAGAGATCGCCGGACGGATTGAGCACCTTCAGGACGAGCTACGCGCCGCTGTGATCGACTTGGACGCCATCGACGCGAGCATCCACATATTCGACGCCACCATTGAACTTGAGGACATTCGCACGCGGCCCGTGCCAGCGCCTCACGGGGCGTTCCGGGGCGAGGTAACCCGGATCGTGTTCCAGACCCTCAAGAACGCCAAGATGCCGCTTACGACCGCTGACGTTGCCAAGCGCGTGATGGCCGAGCGGGGATTGGATACGGCGAACGCCAGACTGTTGAAGCTGGTTTCAAAGCGCGTCGGCGCCTGCCTACGGCACTGGGAGAAGCGAAAGACCGTGAAGGCCGAATGGGGGCCGGACCGGCTCAAGCTGTGGGAGCTAGTGCGCGGGGTCTAAGCAGCCATATCGCTACTTTTTGCCCTTTGGCTTTGAAGACTTCTTCGACCCTTTCGATTTGTCCGTCTCAGTAACCGTATGGGTTGGATCGGTGCTAGCCTTGCTCTTCTTCACGTACCTACCAGTTACCGCGCTGCGCACTTTCTTTGCCATTTGAGATGATCCTCTATGGGACTGATGCTAAAGTGCAGAATGTAACATCCAGGGCAGCCATAGCGGCGCCCAGAGAAGGGCTTGGCCAAGAATGGCGAGAACAACATGCTTTATGATTGGACGTTTATCCAACTAGCTCAGTGAGGTAGTTGCGGATTGGGCCATGCTTCTCTCGCTCAAGAGCATTAAGCCGCTTCACAGCTTCCTCAGGAGTGATCTCGCGCCGCATTACTTGGTCTATGATCTTTTCTCTCAGCGCGCGCGTGTCTTCGCTCTCCGAAAAGTCGCGTCGAGTATTCGGCATGATTGGGATTCCCAAGGCTTCACCCAAATCGATTCTAGACTGCTTCGCCCGATAGCACAAAGCTAATCATCGCGCTATGTGGCTGCAAAATCGTTTCCAGTGAGTTAGGCCGATTACCCCAAAATTCAAAGGGGCGGGCACTATCAATGGTTATGAAACCTATCGGCTCCAATCCTGGTAGGGGAATGGCCAAGATGCTGTCATATCTTGCGCGCCGCGACCTATTTGACAGGCTGCGGTCGGGAAATATGTCGCTTCCACCTAGCCAATGTATAGCTTTGGGTTTTCCTGCCTGTGTCGCGTAATGGCCAACGGACTGAGCCGCATCAAGGCCGTCTGCAGTCGCTCCTCCAGAAGAGCGGGCGCGGACCGATAATATGTCGCGACGTTCTCCATAAACAATTAGCGTTACTCCGAAGAAGCCCTTTGGTTTTTCGAGATCGATGCTCAGCCTAACCTCGTGATCGATCGTTTCCAGAATATCTCGGAGCGTCAGATTTCTACGCGCCTGATCTCTTACGCGATCACTCACTTGGCAAAGTTCAATGAGCGAGGCGTTGACCCGAGCCAGGGCCAATGACCGTTCTTGCTCAAGCCTCGATCTGCTCTTGTCCTTTGTGCTTCGCTTTATAAAGAATTGAGCAACGTGCAGCGCTATTAATGCGCCAATAGATGGCCAGGTCGATACGGCGAGATCGAGCCAGCCAGCAATCGATTTAGGGAATCCCTGAGATATAATTTGATGCCAAACGGCCAAGAATGAGACCGCCCCCCAAAGGATAAGATACCAAAGGAAATTGCTCCAAGTCAGGGTGCCGCCGACGAGGCCTCTATAGAGGCGCAGCAGCAGCACAATCGGCCAAATAGCCAAGAAGACAAAAAAGTTGGGGCCATCTTCAGAGGCCCACGCTTTGGCCTTTTGAATGTTGGTCGTTTTAGGATTCCAAGGCAGTCTCACTGGCTTTCCTGATGCCAATTTATCGTTTATTTCATTCTCACTTGCATCTTTGCCAATATCCTTTCCATTGTCTAGATACTGGGTGCTTAAGCGCCAGCGCTGCGACCTCGGCAAACTGCGCGCCATTTGACTCGCGGCGGTTATTCTCGCGCCATGCCATCTCATCCGCATACTGAGCGAGATATTTGCCGCTGATATGGTGATGCGTGCCGATCTCCGCGCGGCGCAAGCGTGAGAAGAAGCTCTCCGCCCAGTTGGTGCTGGCGCCGTCCAGCGAATAGGCGACCGAGTGATTGATGCGCTTGGTCGTATAGTAAGCGTGCAAGCTGTCCCAGGTGCTCGCCTCGTCCGCGTACAGAACGCTGGCGGGCTTCACGTTATCGAGCACGTCCGGCACTGCCGCGTCTTCTGACTTGCGCACGAAGGTCAAAGCCTCGCCGTCACGCTCGCGAGCGACAACAACAACCTTCCGCTTGCCTGAGCGGTGACGTTTGAGGCGCAAGTCTTTGCGATCCTCTTTGACGTTCGCGGGCTTCACGTAGCCGCCGAAATAGGCGCCGTCGATCTCAACTTCGCCCTCAAGCTTCTGGCCCTTCATTTCGCTGGCCATGGCTTCGCGGATTTTGTGCGAGAGCACGAAGGCCGTCTTGTATTGCACGTCCAAGTCCCGGCTCAGTTGGAGTGCAGAATGGCCCTTGGCGCCATTCACGAAGATGGCGATGGCCGCGAGAATGTCGCGGATCGGCAGCTTGCGGCTGGCAAAAATCGTCCCGCTCGTGACCGAGAACTGCGACAGGCAGGCCCGGCACTTCCAAATCTTGCGCGTCGTGATCGCATAGGGATCAAGGCCGCCGCACTTGGGGCAAACCGGCTCCCCGCCATTCTCGGCCCACCGGATGGCTTTCAGGGTCGCGAAGGCCTCGTCATCGCTGAGCCGCATGACCTTGGCCAGCGAGAGGGTTCTTGCCTTAGTTGAGAGGAGAAAGTGTTGCATTGCCATCGTTTCCGATACCTATGCATCGGATATAATGGCGTCATGTGTCGTTTACAAGGGCAAAAGCATCTTATATGATTGCATTCGCCACTTGATTTGAGGCATTGCCATGACCACATACCCAGACTGGGAGTCCCGGGTGAAGGGCATTCTCAAGGCCGAGCTAAAGCGGCGGAACGTCACTTATGCTCAGCTTGTCCAGAAGCTCAAAGAAATCGGCGTCGAAGAGACAGAGCCGAATATTCGCAATAAGCTCGCACGAGGGAAGTTCACCGCTGTCTTTTTCGTCCAATGTCTCATCGCAATTGGCTGCCAAGCCCTCCGCTTGGAGTCGGACTCTGCATAATTCTGCTTTTGGTCGTGCCTGCTCTAATCAAGCAGAACCGCGACAGCGAACGTGCTCAGCAGAACACCGCCCAACAATATGAGGATTCCCAAAAAATCGTTCCGCTTGGAAGCATTACGAAGGGCCCATACACCGATCCAAAGGCCTATCGGGATGAGTGGCGCGAAGAACAAGACCTTGATGCCCAACTCAAGATGGCGAAATGGGCTAAATATGTCGGGCTGATAGCCATCCTCGAATTGGTTGTTACGGTAGTCGGCGTTTATTACGTCGCTAAAACGCTCTCCGCCAACTGGGAAGCCGTAAAGGTTGCTCAAGATGCGCTTCTTGCTACCAGAGAAGCGAGCGAAAAGCAGGTTCAAGCCTATCTGGTTTGCAACAGCGGGAAGTCGAAGTTGGATAGCTTCAGAATCACACCCGCCGATCCAGAGCAGCACCGCATTAGGATCAATGGCTGCGTAGCCAACAAGGGGCAAAGCCCCGCGCACAAAATCGAAATTGAATATGAAACGATTGTCTTTGGCGGACCTCGCGGCGGGGCCGCTATCGCCTGGATTCAGCACAAAGGCAGGACTTCCTGCGCTGATGTCGCGCCGTCTGATATGGAGACGTTCATAATAGACGAATTGCCGCCGCTCACGGATCGTCAATGGACCGAGCTTCGCCAGATAAAATGCAGCGCCTCGGTGAGCGTTAGCGGACTCATGTATTGGGTCAATGAATTTGGGAGCAAGCAGACGCAGGAATTCAGCATCGTCGGACCACCCTTCGGTTTTGTCAGCCAAGGTCATGAAATCGCGATGACTGGCACGCGCCCAAGACGATGGCTCTCCGAAACAGACGAGCAAAACCAAACCTAACTTCCAAACTCCGTTCACTCCGAACTCCCTCGTTCGAGGGCATCGGATAGCGCGTCACCAAGTGGTGCGTTTGCTACCTAATGCCGTCGAACTCCGGCAGCTCGTCGAGAAACAACACGCCATGATGCGCAAGGCTCACTTCGCCGGGCTTGGCTTGCCGCCCGCCGCCGACCATCGCCGCCATCGAGGCCGAATGATGCGGATTGCGAAACGGCCGCCGCCGCGAGACCACGCCCTCAGGCAATTGTCCGGCTACGGAATGAACCAGGCTCACTTCGAGCGCCTCGGCGGCGGTGAGCGGTGGCAAAAGCCCGGGCAGGCGCTGCGCCAGCATCGATTTGCCCGCGCCCGGCGGGCCGATCATAAGAAGGTTGTGCCCGCCTGCTGCGGCGATCTCGACCGCACGCTTGGCGCTTTCCTGGCCTTTGACATCGCGCAGATCCGGCCCACTGCGTTCCTCTTTGTAGGTGGCGGCAACCGGCGGCGCCAGAACCTGGTGCCCTTTGAAGTGGTTGATGAGCGCCAAAAGCGAAGGCGCCGCAAGCACATTCACGTCTCCCGCCCAGGCGGCCTCCGCGCCGCATGCCGCCGGACAGATGACGCCACGTCCATGGCTTGCGGCTTCGATTGCGGCGGGCAGAACGCCATTGACGAAATTGATGCGGCCATCGAGCGAGAGCTCGCCCAGCGAGGTGTAATGCGCTAAATCCTCCTTGGGCAGAACATCCATGGCGGCGAGCACGCCAAGCGCGATCGGCAGATCGTAATGGCTACCTTCCTTGGGCAAATCGGCAGGCACGAGATTGACGGTGATGCGCTTGGCCGGTAGCGCAAGGCCGAGCGAATTGATCGCCGCGCGTACGCGTTCACGCGCTTCGCTCACAGCTTTGTCGGGCAGCCCGACAATGTTGAAAACAACTGTGCCCGACGAAAGCTGCACCTCGACTTCGACGCTCTTCGCCTCGATGCCGACAAAGGCGACGGTGAAGACGCGCGAGACTTCCATGTCTCAGCTATTGCGCCCGGCAGCGCCCGAGGTCTCGACAGCGGCAATGAATTGAAACGTGCCGGAGGATGGATTCGTGATGCTTGGGTCTGCGCGCGTTAAACGCACCGAGCCGCGCGTTGCGACGTCGATGCAGGCACCGGCGGCAAGAACAACCGGTTGTCCGGAGACGACCTGCATACTGATGCGTGTTGCCGGGCCGTCGCCCTGGCAGATGCGGTAGATATAGGTGAGATCGCTGTCCGAAAGATTGGCGAGCAGAATCGCCGAGCTTTCATCCGGCCCAAGCATCCATTTTGACGGCGGTGATTGCGCAGGCGCGCTGTCGGCGAATGCTTGAGACGCCACCAAAGCGCAGGCACACGATAAAGCCGCTAGAATTCGCATGTGATGACCCTCCCTCCTGGGGGATCATGCGACGGCTACGAAAAGGGGGCAAGCGCTGGCGCTATGGCTTCAGCCGCGATTCGATTGCATCCCAGACAAGAACAGCGATGTCGGTGCCGGAGAGGCGCTTGATCTCTCTGATTCCGGTGGGGCTGGTAACATTGATCTCGGTGAGATAATCGCCGATCACATCGATGCCGACGAAGATGAGCCCGCGCTCCTTGAGCGAGGGGCCGATCTTGGCGCATATCTCACGCTCATGCGCCGTGATTTCGCTCGCCACCGCCTTGCCGCCCACATGCATATTGGAGCGCGTCTCGTTCTCGGCGGGAATGCGATTGATCGCTCCCGCCGGCACGCCGTCGACAAGGATAATGCGCTTATCGCCCTTGCGTACCGCCGGCACATAAGCCTGCGCGATGATCGGCTCGCGGTAGAGCTGGGTGAACATTTCCAGCAGCGAATTGAAATTAGTGTCGCCTTCTTTCACGCGGAATACGCCCGCGCCGCCATTGCCATAGAGCGGCTTTAAGATGATGTCCTTGTGCGCGCCGCGGAAATCTCTGATTGCGTCGCCGTCTGCTGTGATCAGGGTCGGCGGCAACAGCCCTTCAAAATGGGTGACGAACAGCTTTTCTGGGGCATTGCGCACGCTCGCCGGGTCGTTGACGACAAGGGCATGCCCCCTCAAATGCTCGAGCAGATGCGTTGTGGTGATATAGGCCATGTCGAAAGGCGGGTCTTGGCGCAGCAAGACGACATCGACCGATTTGAGATCGGTGAGCACAGGCGCTTCGGCCTTGAAATGCGCGCCGATCTCGTCCTTGACGGTCAGTCGCCGCGCTGGCGCGAGCACGCGTCCATCGCGCAAGGCCAGCTCACGCGGCAAATAGTAGGAAATCTCATGGCCGCGCTTTTGTGCTTCCAGCGCCAGCGCGAAGGTCGAGTCGCCACGGATGTCGATCCGCTCGATCGGGTCCATCTGGATGACGACTTTGAGCACGCTCAAGACGAGGCCTCGTCGATTTGCGGCACCGGGCGCGGTGTCGCTTCCACCGGTTGGGCAGAGTCTTCCCGCGTCCTTCGGCTTTCGCAGGCGCCCCGCGATCCGCCTTGCGCGGCGCATCGTCCGGTCTGCAACCGCGCCGACGCCGGTGGTGAAGCGCAATGCATTCATGGCAACAAGATAGACCGCGAAATAATAGAAGCCGAAGCCGAACACGCCTGCCAGCATAAGCACGCTCGCCTGTTTGGGCTCAAGATCAAGATGAAGGAGCTTGTCGCGGTCGATCGCCAGAATGGTATCCTTCGTATGCTGAAGGATCGCCACGGCGCGGGAAAAAACCACGAGCGGCTCGTTCATGCGCATATGCGGGTTGGTGTTCGGCAGCCCGATCAGCGGGCGCCCGAGCCAGATCAGCACGACAAGCGAGATCAGAAAGCAGATGCGCCCGATCGGTTTGAGCACATCGCGGTGCGGATCGCGCTTGGCGGCGTTCTTGAGCGCGCGCACGACATCGGGCGCCCGGCGCGGATTGACAGGCTCTCGCGGCACTTCGTGGTCTTCGGCGGCGGACGACATCGCGCTAGTTGAGCCTTAGATTTACGGAGTGGAGCGCGGCTTGCGCCGCTTTGCGAAAATTTGCGGTCGGCGCGTTTGTGATGGACTGCGCGAAGGCTTGCTTGGCGGCGGTCAGATTGCCTTCTGCCACGTGAAGCTCCGCAAGGTCGGCCCAGAGCTGCGCATTCGTGGGATCGATCAAGGTCATGCGCCGGACGATCTCGATGGCACGCCCGCGCCGCCCTGCCTTGAGCGCCCGGATACGCAAATTCATCAGTAGACGGATCACGATCGCGCGCGCCGGAACGGGCGTCAGATACCCAGGCTCGAGCTCCGCATCCGCCCCCATTACCCGCTTCGCCAAGGCGCGCAAGCCGACGCGCGTGCAAGCGCGCCCACCGTTGAACGGATCGATGATGATGTGCTCGCCCTCACTTTCAAGGCGCATCAAAAAATGCCCGGGAAAGGCAAGGCCCACCAGCTTGGCGTTCAGGCCCGATGCCGCAGCCTGATACAGCAGGCCGAGCGCGACGGGCAGGCCGCGCCGCCGATCGATCACCTTGATGAGATCGGCGTTCTTCATGTCGTCATAGGTTTCGCGGTCACCGCGATAGCCGAAAAAAGTCGCTACGACATCGGCGAGCACATCGCTTGGCGGCATGCCCACCCGCTCTGCGCTCGCCGCAGCAAGCTCATGCAAATGCGCCTCGTAGCGAGCAAGCTCGATCCCCGGGTGATCGAGCGCGGCAAGATAAAGGCCGGCCCGTGCGGCATCGAAAGCATCGTCGCTTGCGCTGCCGAACTCTGAAAGCATGGCCTCGATCGCGCCAAGATTTGGCATTCCGCGCACGGCTCCTGAAGATTACCAAGACATTTGCCGATAGGCGGCATCGCACTTATGCTGAGCATGCTCAAAATCGGAGCGGTTGACAATCGCCGGGGGCCCGGCAAATGCGCGCTCGTTCTGCTTACTTCATACTACTCGCGATCTTGTTCTCATTCTCACCGCGCGCGCATGCGGCGGTGAGCGTTATCGGCACACCTCAAGCGGTCGAATGTTTCCAGAAGGCTGAGATCGGCTCAACCGATACACGTGCGTGTGATGAGGCGCTCAAAGACCCTGATTTGCTCGATCGCGACCGGGCGTCGACCTTGGTCAATCGCGGCATCATCTATAACAACGCCCACAAGGTGGAAAGCGCACTGGCCGACTTTGCCGCTGCGCTCGCAATCGATCCCAACATTGCCGAGGCTTATCTCAATCGCGGCAACAGCAAATTCTTTCAAGGCAAGCTGGACGCGGCGATTGCCGACTTCACGCGCGCGATTGATCTCAAGATCGACCGTATCGCGGCAGCCTATTACAACAGGGCGCTCGCTTATGCGGCCGAGGGCCGCTTCGAAGAAGCGCAGGCGGATCTGGAATTGGCGCTCGCGGCCGATCCGAGTCTCAAGCAGGCGAAAGACCAGCTCGCCGCAATCAACCGGATCCTTGCGCGCGAGCGCCAAGCTGCTCCGCCCGCGCCGCCTGAAGCGCCCGCGCCCGCGCAATAGCCGCCCGCCGCCTTATAAGGATCAGCTGCGGCACTAGCTGGTCAAAACAAGAGAGGGGAGGGGGCGTTGCTTCGCCTTTGTCATATCGCATTTGGCAGATGGCCAGCGCGCCGGCCCTGCCATGTTCGGAATCCGGCCGAGCTGGACTGGCGTCGTGCGCAACGGCGCGCAAACGGTCATTACCTTCTCCTCCGCCGGGGCCGAAACCAAAGGCCCCGCAACGACAGCGAAAACGATCGATCTTCGTGTCGAGGTCACGCCGGACCAGATGGCGCATTTTTCCTTCAGCGACGATGGCGGCGCCAATTTTCAGCCCCTTGGTGAGCCTGCCCGACTGTGGTTCTCGTGGTGGAAGGGCGCCCGCCCCGCGCTCTTCACCTATGTGAAAGCCCCTCCCGCTGCGGCCATCCCCGGCGGCTTCGTCGATATCGACTGGTTCCGCGTGACGCACTAGCGCGGGGATATGTCCACCGGCACCGGCAAAACCGCCAATTGCGAATTGCCCGCTTGCCAATTAGGCTTAGCCCATTGGGCGTAGCGTGAGATTCGACGATGACTCGGAGGCCGGGGATGCGGGCTTTTCTGCTCGGTTGCGTGGGGCTGACCCTTGCGGCGCTGCCCGCCCATGCCGCGCTCAATGTTTTCGGCTCGACGCTGGCGCGCCAATGCTATGAGGCCGCGATGTCGGCCAGCGGCACCGGCGCCGCACTATGCGAGCGGGCGCTCACCAATGATCAGCTGACCGATCGAGACCGGGCCGCCACCTTGGTCAACCGCGGCATCATCTACAACACCGCACGTCAGCTTGATCTTGCAGTTGCCGATTTCGATGCGGCGCTCAAGATCAACCCCAATCTCGGTGAGGCCTATCTCAACCGCGGCAATGCCTATTTCTGGCAGCACAAATATCCCGAAGCGACCGCTGACTACGGCAAGGCGATCGATCTCAAGATCGGCAGCCGCGATTACGCGCATTACAACAAAGCGCTCGCCGAGATGAATACCGGCAAGTTCGAGGACGCGAAGGCTGATCTGAAGGCGGCGCTCGCCATAACGCCGGGATTCAAAGCGGCGTCGGACCGGATGGCCGAAGTCGATAAGGTGCTCGCGGCGCGTGCGGCATCAGGCGCTGGGCCTCAGCCGCCTGCAGCTCAACAATAACAATAGGCGTCAGTAAAGGCTGGCCTGCTGCTGCTGCCGGGCGCCTTTGATCTCGACATAGCTCACGACCTTCTTAACGCCGGCGATCGTGCGCGCGTGTTGCGTCACGCGTTCGAGCTCCGCCTGGTTCTTGGCCGTGCCGACGAGATAGATCGTGCCGTCGACCGTCTGGATGTTGTAGTTGACCCAGGCGATGTTGCCATCGGTCATCAGTTTGCCGCGCAGCTCATTTGAGATTCTGAGATCGGCGAGATAGCTGCGCATTGTCGAGCCATTGCTGATCTCGATCTCATTGGCAACTTCGCGCACACCCGGGATGTCGGCGGCGATGCGGCTTGCCAGCTCGCGGTCCTCATAGGTTGGCACGTGGCCCGTGAGCAGGATGCGTCCATCCATCACTTTCACATTCACGCGGCGGGCAAGGCCGATATTCTGCGCGGCCAGCCGGGCATTGTATTGCGTGTTGATCGTCGCATCATCGAACGCCTGCCCCATCGAGCGGTCTTGCGCCACCAGGGTGCCCGCCTTGATGCCGAGAAACGCCACCGTCGGTGCGCATCCCGCAAGCGTCCAAACCGCGGAGCCTAGGACGAGCAACGCAAAGAGGCGTGAACGGATCATCAGTATACTCCGGAACTCTGGATGGCGGGCCAGCCGCGAATCACCAGCTATTTTGCGCGGAGGCGGCCCACGCGTTCAAGAGATGGCGCGGTACAAGCGCATTTGTGATGACGATGATATCAAAACGCGACGTCATCGCGGCATATTTCGGATGCTGAGCAATGAAGCTCCGTGCCGCGCGGAGAATGCGCTGCTGCTGCCGCCCGGAGACTGATTCGATCGCGGCGTCCTCGCTCGCGCGATATTTAACCTCTATGAACGCGACGACGCGCCCGCGTTTGGCGATGAGATCGATCTCGCCTTGGCCGGAGCGGAAGCGCCGCGCCAGAATACGATAGCCCTTGAGGCGCAAGAGGATTTCGGCAAGCCGTTCGGCGCGCCGCCCCTTGGCATCGCCGGTGCGCCTCCGGCTCATGGCGCTTTCTTCGTCAGCGCCAGCGCCCGCGCATAGACCACGCGGCGTGAAAGCCCAAGCTCAGCGGTCACTTGCGCCACGGCCTCCTTGAGGCTGACGTGCTCGAGCGCATTCGTTAACGCCGCATCGAGATCAATCTCTTCGCGCGGCTCATCGCCGGGCGGGCCCACGATAATGACGATTTCGCCTTTGGGTGTCTGGGCTTTGGCGAAATGCGCTGCGAGTTCGGCAAGCGAGCCGCGCACGATCTCCTCGTGAAGCTTGGTGAGCTCGCGCGCCACAGCCGCCGGCCGGGCGCCGAAAACGACTGCGAGATCGCCAAGCATTGCCGCCAGCCGCTGCGGCGATTCATAGATCACGAGGCTCGCGCGCACGTCCTTGATGCGAAGGAGCTCTTCGCGCCGTGCATGGGATTTCGTGGGAAGAAAGCCGAGAAACAGAAACTTGTCGGTTGGAAGCCCGGAAAGTGTTAATGCGGCGATTGCCGCCGATGGGCCCGGCTCGGCAGTCACCGTGTGCCCCGCGCCGATCGCATCGCGCACCAGCTTGAAGCCAGGATCGGAGATCAGCGGCGTTCCCGCATCCGAGATCAGCGCAACGATCTTGCCTTCTGCTAAGGCGGCCAAAATTTTGCCGCGCGTCTCTGCTGGAGTGTGGTCGTGATAGGCGGCAAGCCGTGGCTTAAGCCCGAAATGCTCAAAGAGTCTTCGTGAATGCCGCGTATCCTCGCAAAAGACGATGTCGGCATGTGCCAAGGTCGCGAGTGCCCTGAGCGTGATGTCGGAGAGATTGCCGATCGGCGTCGCGACAATGTGAAGGCCCGGCACCGGCGGGGAAATCCCGCCAATGTCGATCTTAGGAGCTGGTTTACTTGAATCGGTCACTAGGGGTAGCTTTCGGCTCATTCGGAGCAAGCGGCGTGAGGGATGGGGCCTTCGCGTGGGGCTCTGGCTCCGCGATCACAAATTGAGGATTAGCCTGTGGCGCGTCCGCTCGAAAGTGCATGGGTCCACCGGCTTTGGCTTTGGCTGGCGATCGCGCTCGCGGCCTTCGCCATCGCCTCTTGTGGGACGGGCCCAAGCGGTGGCCCACAGCGGCGGCCCACCCCGCCACTGCCGAAAGTTGCGGCGCCGCCGCCCGAGATTGCCAATCCGCCGCAAATGGCCGGCCGCCAGCCCGTGCGCGTCGCGCTCCTGTTGCCCTTCAGCTCTTCGGACCGTGAGGTGCAGCAGGTCGCCCAGGCGCTCTTGAATTCCGGCGAGCTGGCGCTGTTCGAGGTCAACAACCCGGATGTTCTGCTACTGCCCAAGGATACGCATGCGACAGCCGATGGCGCAGCGGCCGCGGCGCGTGAAGCGATCGGCCAGGGGGCGGAGCTGATCTTGGGGCCGCTCCTGCGTGATGAGGTCGCCGCGGTCGCGCCGATCGCGCATCAATATCATGTGCCCGTGATTGCGTTTTCGACCGATCGCAGCGTTGCCGGCAACGGCGTTTATCTTCTGAGCTTCCAGCCCGAGCAGGAAGTTGCGCGCGTCACGCAATATGCGGCGACTCACGGCCATCGCGTGTTTGCCGCCATGATTCCCAATTCCGATTATGGCGCGCGCGTGCGTGATGCTTTTGTGAATGCCGCGCGCTCAAGTGGCGGCAATGTGATTGCGCTTCAGAATTACGATCGCAATGCGGCGGCGATGGCCGATCCGGTGAAGTCGCTCGCCAGCTATGAGAAGCGCTTCGCAAAATATGGCTACAACAACTCGTCGCTCTCGATGCCTGATCCGGCAAATGGCGGTGATCTTACACGGCTCATGCAATACCAATCCTATGGCAGCGAGCCCTTCGATGCCGTGCTTCTGCCGGAAGGTGGCGCGCTCTTGCACACACTCGCGCCGCTCTTGCCTTACTATGATGTCGATCCTCACAAGGTGCAGTTCCTCGGTACCGGCCTGTGGGATGATCCGAGCCTGGGCCGTGAGCCCGCGCTTGATGGCGGCTGGTTTGCGGCGCCCTCACCCGATGCGCAACAGGCCTTTCTCACCCGCTACAAGGACGCTTACGCCAAATCGCCGCCGCGTATTGCGAGCCTCTCCTTTGATGCGGTTGCACTTGCCGGCTCTATGGCGCGGGCCCCCAAGGGCCACCGATTTACCGATCAGGCGCTGACCAACCCCAACGGCTTTACCGGCATAGACGGTATTTTCCGCTTCACGCCCAATGGCGATACCCAGCGCGGGCTTGCCGTGCTTGAGATCACGGATCAGGGCTTCAAGGTGATCGATCCGGCGCCAACGACGTTCGAAACGCGCGCCGATGAACTAGTCGCGGACGATCTCCGCGATCAGCCTATTGAGCACCGGGCGGCCAGTTGCGCTGGCGATCAAACGATCGCCTTTGCGCATGAGAAAGCCTTGCGCGGACAACTCATCAATGCGCGCGTGATCGAGAAGCGCGGGATCAAGGCGCTCAATGCGACTGAGGCGCGCGCCTTCGGAAAGCCTGAGACCCATCAGCAAAATCTCTTTGGCTTGTTCCGATGGCGTGATGGGCGCCTCGCTTGTGACGCCAGTTCCACTCGCGTTTGCGCGCGCGAGCCATTTCTCAGGCAGCTTCTCGGATTCCGTTGCCATGCGCGTGCCGTCCTGCGTTGGCAGCCGCCCGTGCGCCCCGGGACCGATGCCGATCCATGCGCCGCCGCGCCAATAGATGAGATTGTGCCGCGATTCAGCGCCGGGGCACGCGTGGTTTGAGATCTCGTACGCCGGAAGTCCGGCGCTTTGCATCAATTCCTGCGTGAGGAAATAGAGCTCGGCAGCGTCGTCATCGGGGAGCGTTGGCAGCTTGCCGAGCGCAGCAAGCGCGCCGAATCCCGTCTGAGGCTCGATGGTGAGCTGATAGAGCGAAAGATGATCGGCCGCGAGCGCAATGGCCTCTTCGAGTTCCGCGCGCCAGGCTTCGCTCGTTTGTCCAGGCCGCGCATAGATGAGATCGAAGGAGAGGCGCGGAAAATTGGCGCGCGCCAGCTCGATCGCGCCTCTCGCCTCAGCCGCCGAATGCTTGCGGCCAAGAAAGCCGAGCGCGGAATCCTCGAGCGATTGAACACCAAGCGACAACCGATTAACGCCTGCCGCGGCGAAGCCGGCAAAGCGCGCCGCCTCGCTCGATGTCGGATTGGCTTCGAGCGTAATCTCGATATCAGCCGTAGACGGAAAGAGTGTGCGCGCTTTTTCGATGATGGCGGCAACGGTCTCGGGTGCCATCAGCGAGGGCGTGCCGCCGCCAAAGAAGATCGTGTCGAGCCGCGGCCTGCCGTCAATGCGTGCAGCCAATGTTTCAAGCTCGGTGAGCAGTGCCTCGCGCCAACGCGGCGTCGTCGATATGTTCGCGAACATGGCTGTTGAAATCGCAATAAGGGCATTTCGACAGGCAAAACGGCCAGTGGACGTAAAGCCCGAACCCGCCCTCAATCGCTTCCTCATGATTCGACAGGCTCACCATGAGGACAAAGTGTTTAACCCCTCATCCTGAGCTTGTCGAAGGATCATTTGAAACAAGCGGCAATCAGCTTGGCGAAGGCGAGCGCACGGTGGCTCATCGTGTGTTTGTAATCCGGCTCCAGTTCGCCATAGGTCTTGTCGTGGCCGTCGGGCACGAAAATCGGATCATAGCCGAAGCCCTTATCGCCGCGCGGCGGAAACGTCGAATGCCCGTCGACGCGGCCCTCGAAGCTTTCAAGATGCCCGTCCGGCCAGGCGAGCGTCAGTACACTGATGAAGTGTGCGGTCCAGTCTCCGGCACACTCGCGCGCATCGAGCTCGGCCTTCACCCGCGCCATGGCGCCGGCAAAATCCTTGTTCTCGCCGGCCCAGCGCGCGGAATAGATGCCCGGGCGCACCGTCCAACGCATCGATGCAAATCCCCAAATCATCGGCAAGCGCAGGGAAACCGGAGGCTTTGGCGGCGGCGAGTGCCTTCAGCTCGGCGTTTTCGGCGAATGTGGAGCCTGTCTCCTCCGGCTCGGGCAAGGCCGAGGTGCGGCGGCGCGATGACCTCGACCTCGAAGGGCTTTCAGCAGCGTCGCGATTTCGCGCAGCTTGCCGGGATTGTGGGTCGCGACCATGAGCTGCCCGCCGCCAAATTTGCGATGCGTACCCATCAGCCCAGCCCTAAAACGCTCTTTTGCATCGCGATCAGTTGACGATCCCCGAACGCGCCAGCGCCATAAGCTTCTGAAAGTCGGCATCGGAGAATGGGGCGCCTTCCGCTGTGCCTTGCACCTCGACGATGCCGCCTTTGCCCGTCATGACGAAATTGGCGTCCGTCTCGGCCGAGTGTCCTCGGCATAATCGAGATCGAGGATCGGCACGCCGCCGCGGAATGCCGCATGAGATCGCTGCGACATGATCCATTACCGGCATCTTGTGACCGCCTTGGCGCGAAACAAGCCGGCGCACGCCTCGATAAAGCGCAACCCATGCGCCGGTGATCGCGGCCGTGCGCGTGCCGCCATCGGCTTGAATACGTCGCAGTCGATCGTGATCTGACGCTCGCCGAGCGCCTCCTGGCTACCGCCGCGCGCAGCTCCGCCCGATCAGGCGCTGGATCTCGAGGTCCGGCCGGTCTGCTTGCCGGCCGACGCTTCGCGCCGCATCCGCTCGTGGTCGAGCGCGGCAGCATGCCGTATTCGGCGGTCACCCAGCCCTTGCCGCGTTGCGCAAGAAGGGTGGCACGCTCTCCTCGACGCTCGCTGTGCATAGCACATGCGTATCGCCGAACCTCACAAGGCAGGAACCCTCGGCATGCTTGGCATAGCCCGGCTCGAGGGTGACGGCACGCAGCTGATCGCTCGCCCGTCCGGAGGGGCGCTGCGATCCGAGGTTGCCCGCAAGGCTCATATTTCAATTCCTCTGTGTGAAAGGGTGCCCACGCCGACGGGCGCGCCTGCATACCGCCCTCAAAGTCGGCCTGTCCAGGCATTGAAAGGCATCGCAAGGCCCACTAAGGCGCTTCCCAGGTAAGTACCGGCGCGGCTTGCATTTCCATCCCCGCCTTCCCATCTCCAGACGAACGTAACACGTCGATTGACGAGGGCGCGGCCAGCCTCTTAGGGTTGGCCGCCTACTCGTCTGTATTGTTTTAAAATCAACGGCTTAAGGCTGAAGAGGGTGATTTGAGAGGGCTTCCGGCGTGACACGGCCGCTGATCCCGGCCCAGCTTCTGGGCGTGAAGGAGTTCAATGAGCGCTCGCGCGAGATTTTTCGGCGCATTGTCGAAACCTATCTCGTGACCGGCGAGCCGGTGGGCTCGCGCTCTTTGAGCCAGCAGCTGCCGATGCAGCTCTCGCCCGCCTCGATCCGTAATGTCATGTCGGATCTCGAGCAAATGGGGCCTTTGACCGCGCCCCATACCAGCGCCGGCCGGATGCCGACCCAAAAGGGCCTGCGCCTTTTTGTCGATGGGCTCTTGGAGGTCGGAGATATCTCCGAGGAGGAGCGTACCGCTTTCCAGGCGCAGATCCGCGCTGCCGATCAGACCATTGAGGATTTGCTCAGTCAGGCGACGGCAGCCCTTTCAGGGCTTTCGCAATGCGCCGGCCTCGTCGTTGCGCCTAAGCGCAATGCGCCGCTCAAGCATATCGAGTTTGCTTCTCTCGGCCACGACCAGGCGCTCACCGTCCTCGTTTTCGAGGACGGCTCGGTCGAAAACCGGATGATCAGGACGCCCGAAGGCATGACGCCCTCTGCGCTGGCCGAAGCCGGCAATTTTCTCAACGCGGGGTGCGCGGCCGGACCATCGAGCAAGTGCGCGAGGAGATCGCGCGCGAACTCGACCGGGCACGCGCCGAGCTTTCAGCGCGCTCGCGTCAGCTGATCGAGTCCGGTCTTGCGACCTGGTCGAGCGAAGAGAGCGAGAGCTGGGCACAGCGCACATTGATCGTGCGCGGCCAATCCAATCTCTTGGACAGCATCGAAGCGCTGCAGGATCTCGAGCGTGTCCGGCTCCTTTTCAATGACCTCGAAAACAAGGAAGACATGCTCCATCTGTTGGAGCTGACCAAGGCGGCGGATGGCGTGCGCATCTTCATCGGGTCCGAAAGCAATCTTTCGAGCCTTTCGGGCTCCTCGGTAATTGCCGCGCCCTATTTCGATCCCGCGCGCAAGATCATCGGCGCCATCGGCGTTATCGGGCCGACCCGGCTCAATTATGCGCGCATCATTCCCATGGTCGATTACACCGCCAAGGTGATTGGTGAGCTGTTGTCGCGCAGTCAAAACTGAGAGTTCGTGAGCGAGAGTGAGCATGAGCGATACCAATTCAGAGTCTGAGACCGAGCCCGAGAACGAGGCTCAGCCAAGCGCGAACGATGAGGCGAACGCCTCGCCGGCGGATCCCGTCAAGCGTCTTGAGGCCGAGCTTGCTGAAGCCAAGGACCGCCATGTTCGCGTCGTCGCCGAGATGGAGAATTTGCGCAAGCGTTTCGAGCGTGAGCGCAATGACGAGCGCAGATATGCAATCTCGCGCTTTGTGCGCGATCTGACGCCGATTGCGGACAATCTCGCGCGCGCGTTGAAGGCCGTAACTGACGAGCAGCGCGATGATCCGCTTGTGCGCGGGCTGCTTGAGGGCGTTGAACTGACCGAGCGCGAGCTTCTCTCGGCGCTCGAGCGCAATGGCGTCAAGCGCATCGTGCCCAAGGGCGAGCCTTTCGATCCCAATTTCCATCAGGCGGTCGCGGAGGTCCCGATGGAGGGTACGGCGGCGGGCAGCGTGATCGAGGTTATCGAGCCGGGTTACGTGCTCGAGGACAGGCTCATCCGGCCGGCCATGGTCGTTGTCGCCAAAGCCGCGCCAAGCGCTGCCGGCGCGGCTGTCGACACCAAAGCGTAGCGCATTAGCGCACAGAGGCGCTCGGGAGAACGCCCAAAACAAGCAAGGGTGGGGTGCGAGCAATGGGCGAGACGGACTGATGCAGGGAGTCATCCATTATCTGAATGACCCTGGCGTCTGGTTCAGCTTCCTCACGCTCAGCCTGCTCGAAATCGTTCTCGGCATAGACAACGTCATCTTCGTTTCAATCGTCGCGAACCGTCTGGAAAAGGACAAGCGCGCGAAGGCGAGATTTGTGGGGCTCATGCTGGCCCTCATCATGCGTATCGCATTTCTTGCGACGATCGTATGGATCACGACGACCCTGACGCGCCCGATCTTCTATTTCTCGGGCTACGGCTTTTCTTGGCGCGACATTATTCTCTTCGGCGGCGGTGCGTTTCTGATCGTCAAAGCAACCTTGGAGATCGACGCGGAGGTCAGGAACAAGGAGCAGGCGAGCGAATCCGCTGCATCCGCGATATTTACCGTTGTCGTCATTCAAATCGTCGCGCTCGATCTGATCTTTTCGATCGATTCGATTCTGACGGCCGTCGGCTTATCGCAGCAGCTTCCGGTGATGATCGCCGCGATCTTCGTCGCAATCCTCGTCATGTTGCTGGCAGCCGGCCCGGTGGGCGATTTCATCCACCGGCATCCGACGGTCAAGATGCTGGCGCTGGCTTTTCTCTTGCTGATCGGCGTTGCGCTGATCGCCGACAGTTTCGGCTTTCACATACCGCGCGAATATCTCTACGCGGCGATCGCGTTCTCGTTGTTCGTCGAGTTCTTGAATCTCGCGGCGCGGCGCAACCAGCGTCCGCCGGAAGACAAAGAGCGCTAGCCGGCGCTCGGCGGGCCGATCAGTCGACCACCGCCACCAGCGATGGCAGGCCGAGGTCATCCACACCGGCCATCAGCCGGATCTCGCTGACCTTGCCGCGATGCTTGAGTGTCAGGGTGAAGGCGTCCGCGCCATCGCGGGTGAGAAAGACGTCGCATCCGGCCATAAAGACCGTCTCCGCGGAAACGGGTGCCGGCTCGGCGGCGATCTCGTGTTCGCTCTGCTGGGCAAGGCCAAGCTCCTCATCGAACAGCTCGATGATGGGCCAGGCGACGGAGTGGCGGTAGCTCATGACATTATCCCTAAGGCGCTCTTGGCAGCATTGTTGTGCTTAAACCCTTCGTTTTCCTCAACGCCCGTTAGCCATGTTGCCGGAGAACGGCCCCGCGCGCTTGACAACAGCCGCCTGAGCCCGCCATGGAAGGTTAAAATCGGTTAAAAGGAAGGTCTCATGGCGGATCCCATTCAGCCCACCGGCGATGCCGGCAACACCGCAGTGATGCCTGTGCTCTACAAGGAGCCGCGCCCGCTCGACGTCCAAAACTTCGGCGGATATGGGATCAAGAATGCCTTTTCGGCCTCGTTCGCGCGCTCCAATACCGTGCCCCTGGTGGCCGGCGAGTTCCAAGTCGCCCACATGTTCTTCCCCATCATCTTCGTGGGCGAGGAACCGATGCCTGTCTGTGTGCTGGGTTTTGACGCCAATCAAAACCTGTTTCTCACGCCCGACGATAAATGGGCCGACGACATCTATGTGCCGGCCTATGTACGGCGCTACCCGTTCATCCTTGCCGAGCTTCCCGGCGATGATCGCAAATTCTTGTGCGCCGACTTTGGCTCTGAGGCGATTACCAACGACAATCCGGATCGTCCATTCTTCGACGCCGAGGGCAAAGGCACGGAAGTTGTGCAGCAAGCGCTCGAATTCTGCCGCCAGTTCCAGGAGGATGTCATCCTCACGCAGGCGTTTTGCGCTGAGCTGAAGAACCACGGGCTCTTGAAGCTTCATGAGCTGCGGCTCACCATGTCGGATGGCTCACAACAAAGCGTGGGTACGTTCACGACAATCGACCCCGCTTCGGTGGATGCGCTTTCGGATTCGGTCTTCTTGGATTTTCGCAAGCGCGGGCTATTGCCGCTCATTTATATGCAGCAGGCATCGCTCCAGAATTGGGGATGGCTGAATATGCGTCGCGAGCGCGCGCGGGCGCAGGCAGCCAACAGCCGCTAGCTGGGAGCTGGGCTGAGAGGGCGCCGCGCTATTTGCGTGGTTGACCGGTCGTTGGATCCGTTTCGATGACCGGCAGCCCGGCTGATGCCCACGCAAGAATGCCGCCTTCCAGATGCCCGAAGGCATTCAGCCCCGCTTTGCCGGCCAAGTCGAATGCGGCCACCGAGCGCTTCCCCGAGCGGCAGCTGAAGATGAGCTTCTTGGGCGAGACATCGGGTAGCGCCTGCGCATCGAAAGTCGAAAGCGGGAACAGAAGCGAGCCTGGAATACGCCCCTGCACGAACTCCGGCGGCTCACGCACGTCAATGAGCACCATTGTGCCGTTTGCGATCCCCTCGCGAACTTCTTCAGGTGTCAATCGCGCAAGCTCGGCCATGTTTGTCTCCTCGCTCTTTCGAAGCGTGCCCGAAGAACTATGATGCTTTGGGCAGGCGCTCTTCAATTGCGGATTTGATCTGGGGCGCCGAAGGCTCCGTGCGTGAGCCGAAAGCGGCAGCAAGGCCGCCGTCGGGACCGATCAGATATTTATGGAAGTTCCACTTGGGAACATTGTCCTTGCCGAGCGTGTCGGCTGCCCATTTGTAGAACGGATGCGCATCACCGCCGACGACTTTTTCTTTGCGCGTCATCGCGAATGTCACGCCGTATCTCGTGTCGCAGAAAGTCTTGATCTCAGCTTCGGAGCCCGGCTCTTGGCCGCCGAAATCATTCGAAGGAACGCCGATCAAGATGAGGCCTTTGGGCCCGTAGGTTTTCTCGAGCGCCTCAAGCCCGGCATATTGCGGCGTGAGCCCGCATTTCGAAGCTGTGTTGACGATGAGAATCGGCTTGCCCTTGAACGCGGAGAGCGGCATTGGCTTGCCGTCGATCGAGGTGAAGGAATAGTCGTAAGCGTTCATGGCGTCCCTCGGTTTTCTTGCGCCTAGCATCGCGCGGGGTGGGGCTGCGTGTCCAGTCGTCCCCTTCCGCAGCACGCCTAGCCGCGCCGGAACAGCCAAAGCACCAGCGAGAGCACGATGCTGAGAAGGATCGATGTGACGATCGGAAAATAGAACCGGAAGTTCGGCCGCTCGATCACGATGTCACCGGGCAACCGCCCAAGGCCGAGCTTGGACAGGAACGGCCAAAGCAAACCCGCGATTAGAAAGATCGCGCCGATGATGATGAGCAAACGCGCCATGCGTCTGATCTTGGCGCGTTACCCGCGCCGATCAAGAGCAAGAAGCCCCCGCGCGGGACGGTCGCGCGGGGGCCGATGCTTCCCGATCGCCCTGGAGGGGGACCCGACATTGCGGGCGGTCAGGAAACTCGTGAGATCTGCGCAGTGCGCCGGGGCTTCTGATAGAATTTGTCCTTCATGTTGAAGCCGCTGGTCCAGAACTCGCCGATCGGTGAGACGAACTGGTATTGGACCTCGGTCACGATCACGCTGCCGCCGGGCGAGATGATGCCGTCGGGCAGCACATAATCGCTGCCGACCGGATAAGCCGCCGTGTTGTAGCCATCGCTCCACGCAACCGTCGTGTTGCCCGAGGCATCATCGACAACGCTCGTCACCACGATCTTGAGCGTCGCAAGGCTGTAAGGTTCCATGATCGCAGTCGAAGCGGTGAAGATGTCTGTCATCTCCGAATTCGAGATCGACATTTCCTGCGCAACGAGATCGGTCGTTGCCGCGGTGACGTTCGTCACTTTGCGATCTGCAAGCAGAAGATTGCAGAGCTCGCTCGAGCCGAAGTAAGTCGTGATCATGACCGGCGCGATGAGCGCGAACTCGACGGCCGCTATGCCCGCCGTGTTGTGAAAGAAAGAAGAGAGCGTGCGTTTATGTGTCTTTGCCATTTGAGCTCACCGGAATTTCAGTTGGCGAGAACGCTGCCGAAAGGCTCGTTGCGAAATGCCGTTGTCGCTTCGATAAGCCGCTTGTCGCCGGCCATATTGGCGAGCGTTGCGCCGATGAGCGGCGTTACAATCGGCCAAGTGTAAAAGACGCGCACGAGAACGACATCGCCGGCCCCCCCGGGCTGAAATTGTTGATCGTTCTTGAGCGTGCCGTCGGGGTTGAGTGGCGGCGGAAACGTGACTTGTTGAAAGTCGTTAAACGAGCGCACATCAACGGCAAGCTTGGAATCGCATTTCAGGAACACGTTGATTTGATCGCACACCAGCTGGCGGAACTGCGTCGCCGTCATGTTTGCGAACTGAACTTGGCCTGTGCGGATCTGCCGTGCGGCGCTGTCGACCGCATTCTCGAGCGTCGACGAGGCGAAATAGACCGCCGTTGTCTCGAAGATCGCGAGCATCAGCATGAAGAACGGCATCGCGACGAGCGAAAACTCGACCGCGGTTGCGCCCTCAGTGGCGCGCCAAAACCGGCGCACGAAAGAGCGAGAGCCAAAAAGCCCAGCCAGCATGATACCCAGCCCCGTCATTACCTCAGTCCACCCGGGGAAGAGAATAGTAACAGCAAGCAAAGACGTCAATATTTTCAAGTATAGTCTATTAAGCGTCGCGTTTAATTCAAATTGTGTATTTGAAGAACGATCCATTCAATTAGCGCTTGATTGAAAGCTTTACTATTTGTTGAGCGCGCCGGCCCGAACATCGGCGCGCGATGGGGCCCCGACCGGTCCGAAAGCGATTTCGGCGCGGGATCTTCGGGTGCAATGGAGTTGGAAATGGGCTGGGTGGCTTTGAAGCTTTGGCGCCTTCTGCGCCGGAGCAGCGCTTTTGCTTTGCTCGCGGCCGAGGCCGCAAATGTTGCGATGATCTTTGCGCTCGCGCTGATGCCGATGATGGCGGCGACGGGCGCGGCTGTTGATCTCTCGCGTGCGCTCTGGGTGCGCGCGCGTCTGTCGCAGGCGCTCGATGCGGCCGGCCTTGCCGTCGGCGCAACGCCCAATCTCGATCCGGCCCAGACGACCGATTTGGCGACCAAATATTTCGATGCCAACTATCCCACTCAGGATCTTGGCACGCCCGGGCCGCTCTCTGTCGACGTTCAAGGTAATGTCGTCAACCTGGCGGCAACCGCGGCGCTCAATACGACAATCATGGGTCTCTTCGGCGTCGATCATCTCAATGTCGGCGTTACGAGCCAGATCACGCGCGAGAGCAAGAATCTCGAAATCGCTGTCGCGCTCGACACCACGGGCTCAATGTGCACGCCACATTCAACTCCGTGCCCGACTAGCACCTACACCGACACAAGAATTGCCGCGCTCAAGGATGCTGCAAACCAGCTGATCGATCTTGTCGTGCAAGACGTGCAAACGCCGACTTACTCGAAAATGGCGATCGTACCGTGGGCGGTCGCCGTCAATGTCGGCGGTGTTGCCGATCAGGTGCGCGGCCCCATCACCGGCGGTGTTGATATCTCCGGTGCAGAGTGGGCGGACGGCGGGCCGAAGAACATCAGCGGCGCCAGCAAGGCCAGCCCGGTCGTCATCACGTCTGCGGGCCACGGCTTCGCAAATGGTGATCGCGTCTATATCACTGGCGTTTCCGGCATGACGCAGATCAACAACAAGCAGTTCACGGTTGCCAACGCGACGGCGAACAGCTTTGCCCTGCAGGGCGCAAACGGCAGCTATTACAACACGTATTCGTACGGCGGCACGGTCACCAAGTGTCTCATGTCCGATTGCTCCGTCGTCGTGACCACTTCGAGCAATCACGGCCTTGCCGATGGCGACAAGGTTTTCATCACCGGCGTGCATGGTATGACGGCGATCAACAGCTCTCCTTGGGATCCGAGCTACAGCAATCCCATTACGCTGAAATCGATCGCCTATCTAACACCAAACGAGTTTGATCTGCCTGGCGTCACCAGCTTCAACAATTCCTACAGTTGGGGCGGAACCACCTACTGCGTTCAGCAAGGCTGCGAATATTACTATTTCCCGAGAGCTTCCGGCTCGGGCTATGATCTTTTTCAGATCTCGACCTGCGTGAGCGAGCGAGCGACCAACGCTTACACCGACGCATCGCCGGCAACGACCTATCTCGGCCGCAACTATGCGAGCCCCAATAATCCGTGCATTGCGCAAACCGTTGTTCCGCTGACTTCGGACAAGACGGTTCTGCACAACACGGTCACCAATCTTGACGCCGGAGGTTCAACTGCTGGGCATATCGGCACAGCCTGGGCCTGGTACATGATCTCGCCTAATTTCGCGAGCCTCTGGCCCGCAGACAGCCAACCGGCCGCCTACGGCACCAAGGATGTGCTCAAAGTCGCCGTCCTGATGACCGACGGCCTTTACAACAGCACCTATTGCAATGGCGTTATCAGCAAGGACTCGACTTCCGGCAGCGGCTCGTCGAACGATCACATCAACTGCAACACGCCCAACGCCGACTCCTACACGCAGGCTGAGCACGTCTGCGATGGCATGAAGCAGCAGGGCATCATCATCTATACGGTCGGCTTCGACATTTCGACCGATCCGAACGCGCAGGCGATCATGAACTATTGCGCAATGGATGCCGACCACGTCTACCTGCCGAACTCGAGCTCGGATCTCGCCGCCGCCTTTGTCGCGATCGGTCAGGATGTCACGGCGTTGCGAATATCCAAATAGCGAAGTGCTCGCACAGCGGCGCGTCTAAGGCCGGGCGAAGTCCGGCCACTTTCTTTCAGGCAAGCTGTGGCTCACCTTGCGGGGGGACGGCGTACGCGGATGTTGTGCCGATAGCAAAAGGCCGGGCGAGATGCCCGGCCTTTCCATTGCGCTCAACAGATGCGATTGCGTTCAGTTCGTGCCGCCGCTGCCCGACTGCCCGCTCGTTGCGACCTGATCCGCCGCGCCGGATTTCGTCGATGAAATGCTCGAGCAGGTTCTTGGCATATCCCGGATCGTCGCCAGGCATCGGCGTCGGCTCGCAGCGGCCCGCGCAGGCGTATGAGATACGCCCGGCCGGCCCGCGCTGTAGTGTCACGGTCTCGCCGCGCGCATCAACAACGGTCACCGGCACATTCAAGATCGTCTTTCCGTGCGCATCAAGCGCAATCAGATTTGTGGTGCCGAAGCTGCGGCCGGAAAGAAACACAAGCTTGTCGCTTTGAATATAGACGTCGGCGATCGCCGGGTTGCCGATGAATACGCTCGAGGCTGCGCGCGACAGATGGACTGGCTTGCTCGCATCGATGCCAACCGAAACGCCGCCGGCAAACGCCGAAGCGGCGCATAGCGCTGCCCCTAAAAAGGTCGAGACGGCAAGCGCCGCCTTAAGCTTGGGTTTCATGTGGGACTCCCACGGAAAATAAATTTCCCGCCCAACAAACGCCTCACGCGCTAAGGAACAATGAAACTCTCAATTTGACGAAAATATGCGCGCCAACCGCCGTATTTCCGGCGGTTTCGCCGTTGCTCTGTAGACGGATGAATAGCGATCGCGAGAGCTTGGCGCCCAATTCTCGACTTAAGTTTTAACAAATGGTTTTACGGCGCTTCAATACCCGTGGCATAAAGTTGGCGACAAGTCCACAAGGCCCCGGTGCGACAATAAGGGTGTCTTTCAAGGGTCCGAATGTGGGCGGGTGCAAGTAGGTAAGGAGTCTCCAGTATGCGTAAGTTTCTCTCGCGTCTTATCGCCGATGATTCAGGCGCCACCGCCATTGAATACGGCCTGATCGCCGCAGGCATTGCGGTTGCGATCATCACGATCGTCACCACAGTCGGCGCTAATCTGAACAGCACCTTCCAGGGCGTGGCGACCGGTCTTCAGTAAGCAGGGCACGCCGGGGCATGAAGGGCCCGGCGCGGCGAAAACCCGCTGCCGGGCCCCGCCATGCAGTCTTGAGTTAAGGAGTTTTGGTTATCACTGGCGTTGCCGACGGGCCGGGCCCGGGGACGACGCAAAAGCGAAGGACGGCGCAAATCCTAAAAGAGCCTGGAGAGGACGAAAAACTCCGGTCTCTCAAACAGAAGAAACGGCTCGTCACCGAGAAACGACGGGGGTCCCAATGCTGCTGCTGCAATATCTGATCACGTTTCTCTTTCCGGCGCTGTTGCTGCTCGGCGCCGCCTATGATCTTGCGGCCTACCGGATTCCCAACTGGGTCTGCGCGGCGATGGCCGGCGCTTTTCTTCCCGTCGCAATTCTCTCCGACATGTCTTGGGGCACGATCGGCCTTTCAGTGCTTATCGGCATCATGATGCTGATGGTCGGCATGGTGATGTTCGCCTTCAAATGGGTTGGTGGCGGCGATGCCAAGATGCTTGCAGCGGCCTCGCTCTGGGTCGCGATCGACAAGAGCGGCACCATGTTCGGCGTTCTCAGCTATGTCGTTGCGGCGGGCATCATCGGCGGCGTCTTTGCTCTCATGTTGTTGAGCTTCCGCCGCATGCCGCTGCCGGCGACATTCGCCGGCCTGCCATGGGTAATTCGTCTGCATACGGCAAGCGAAGGCATTCCTTACGGCGTTGCGCTCGCAGGCGCCGGCATTTGGGTGTTTCAGAGCACGACTCTCTATGCGCATCTCGTCAGCTGACGGATGAACAACAAAGGCGCATCTCGAATGCGCCGCGAAGTGGAAGTTGAGAGAGGCTTTCCCGCAACGACGGGCAAGCGTGGGTGGTAAGCCGGATGAAAGCGCGAAATAGCGCGGCATCTGGCGGGTGCAAGGGAAGCGGATGAGGCGTCTTGGCGCGAAAGCCAAGCGTGACGTCCGAAATGAAAAGATGAACATCGCTCGAGTGGGCCTGCTCGTTGTTGCCATCGGCGCAGCCGGAGCAGCAGCATTCCTGGTGCGCAGCTTGACGCACAAGCCGCATCAGGTCGCGCATCAGCAAATCAAGACGCCGCCCGCGCAGGTTCTGGTCGCTGCGCGTGCGATCGATCCGGGCGCGCAGATCAAGGCAGGCGATCTGCGCTGGCAGGAATGGCCGGCCAGATTCGCTGTCGCCCAATTTCATCACCGACCGGGGCAATTCATCGGCGCTCAACGATACGCTCGGCGAGACCGTGCGCGCTCATGTCGACATCGGCGAGCCGATTACGCGTGCCAAGCTGGTGCAGCCGGCAGGCGGCCGGGTTCATGGCGGCGATGTTGGCGCCGGGCATGCGCGCCATCTGACCAAGATCGATGAGCAGAGCGCTGCCGGCGGTTTCATCCTGCCGGGCGACCGCGTCGATGTCGTCATGACCCATCGTACACAAAGCCGCTCGGGCGCAGCCGGCTATGAGAGCCAGACGATCTTGACCGATGTGAAAGTGCTCGCAATCGGCCAAACCTTCGAGGATTCGAACAACCACAAGTTTGCCACCGGCAAGACGGCGACGCTTGAGCTTTCGCAGCCCGAGGCTGAGCTCCTCGCACTCGCCGGCGCCATGGGCAACCTCACATTGTCGCTGCGCTCGGCCGCTAACGGCTCGATATCACGGCGGCGATCGAGCCCAAATACGGCTCACTCGGCGGCGGGGACGGCAGCGCCGACGGCTCGATCAGAGTTGTGCGCTACGCGCATGCAACGCGCGTGATGCCTGCCGCCACGCAGCTTGCAGGAGATGAATAATGACAAGGGGACGGAACTAGCTTCGCCGCGTTCGGTGCAGCTCTGGCGCTCGCGCTAGCGGCGTCAGCGCGGCTCAGGCGGCCCAAACACTTGCGCCGACGACAGATGCGGTGCATGTCCGGATCGACTCGGGCAATACCAGCGTGACCAAGGCGCTGCACTTGTCGCTCAACAAGGCGGCGATCATTGATCTGCCCGTCGATGCGCGCGACGCCTTGGTGTCGAACCCGAAAATTGCCGATGCGGTCATCAGAACGCCGCGCCGCATCTATGTGATGGGCCTTGAAGTCGGCCAGACCAATGCCTTCTTTTTCGATGGCGGCGGCCATCAAGTGCTCAATCTCGAGATCACGGTCGAGCGCGACTACCGCATGCTGTCGCAAATGTACAAGCGTGTGCTGCCGAACTCGCGCATCGATGTGCATGCGCTCAACGACAATATCGTCTTGAGCGGCTTGGTCGATGACCAGGCTTCCGCCGATCAGGCGCGCGATCTCGCGGCGCGCTTCGTTGGCGATCCGGCATCATGTCGTCAGCATGCTTTCGGTGAAGAGACTCCGCAGCAGGTTCTGCTCAAGGTCCGCATTGCCGAGATGCAGCGCTCGCTGATGAAGCAGCTCGGCATCAACTACCAGAGTAACTTCAATCTTGGTGACGTCTCGACGACCATCATCAACCAAAATCCGTTCAGCTTGCTTGGCAAGTCGCTGAGCGGTACAGGCGTCGGCCTTGGCTACGCGAAGAACGGCAAATCGGTCACGGGCTCTCTTCAGGCGCTCGAGCGCGACGGCCTGATCAAGACATTGGCCGAGCCGAACTTGACGGCGATCTCGGGCGAAAGCGCCAAGTTCCTCGCGGGCGGTGAGTTTCCGATCCCGGTCGCGATCGATCAGAACGGCAACGTCACGGTCGCATTCAAGCCGTTCGGTGTCGGCCTCGGCTTCACGCCCGTGGTTCTCTCGAGTGGCCGCATCTCGCTCAAGATCTCGACAGAGGTCAGCGAGACGACCTCCGAGAACGCCTTCAACACGCAGGCTGCCTCCAACCGCGGTATCACCATTCCCGGCCTCACGGTGCGCCGCGCGGAAACGACGGTCGAGCTTCCGTCCGGCGGCAGCCTTGTGATGGCGGGCCTTCTGCAGGATTCGCTGCGCCATAACATCGACGGCATTCCGGGCCTTAAGGATGTGCCGGTGCTGGGCGCTCTGTTCCGCTCGAGCGATTATCAGAACAACGAGACCGAGCTCGTCGTGATGGTGACGCCTTATCTCGTCAAGCCGACGGAAGAGCGAAAGATTGCCCTGCCGACAGATGGCTATTGCGCCGGCAAGCGATGCCGACGCCCTGCTGCGCGGGCGCACAAACTCCGTCTACCCGAACACGAGCCCTTCGATGTTCGGCGGTCAGGCGGCATTCAAGGCCCTGTCGGCTTTGTGATGAAGTGAGGAGCGCCCCAATGAACGGCATCACCAAAACCATGCTTCTGCTTGGCGCCGCGCTCATCGCCGCACCGCTTGGCGGTTGCCACTCGATGTTCAACGGTCCCAAGGACACCTGGTCCGCGCAGAGCGCGCACCCGATCACGGTCGCATCGCACCTCGTCTCCGTTGAAGTGCATGTTGCGAAAGGCTCGGTGCAGCTCGGCGATGATGATGGCGAGCGCGTTGCGCGCCTCGCTGCGGATTATCGCGCACGCGGCACTGGCAAGCTGTCGATCGCATCGCCCGAAACCGCGGATGGCGACAGGTCGATGCTCCGGATTGCCGGCGAGATGACCAATATCGCGACGGATCAGGGTGTTGATCCCGACAGCATCGAGGTGTCGAAATATCGCGCGAGCGAGCCCAATGCCCCGATCGTGATGACCTATTCGGTCTATGAGGCAACGCCTTCGGCTTGCGGCAACTGGACGAAGAACTACGCCTTCGCGCCGCTCAACCATGAAACGCCTGATTTGGGCTGCGCCACGCAGAACAACCTGGCCGCGGAAGTGGAGAATCCGCGCGATCTGATTATCGCGCGCGACATGAAGCCGGCCGATCAGGCGCGCCGCGCCTATGTCCTCGATCAATATCGCAAGGGGCTAGTCACCTCCTCGCAAAAGGATGCGCAGGCGACTGGCACGGTTAGCGAGGTGGGTGGACCATGACAGAAGCTGCTGTAAAGCAATCCGAAGCCGATCTGCCGCACGAGCCTATGCAGAAGGCGTCCGCCGCCGAGCCCGATCTTTCGGTCGCGCCGCCGCCCTCTTATCAAGAGGCGCGCCAGATTCCGCGCATCTCGATTCATGCATTCTGCATTTCGCCTGAAACCGGCGCCGTCCTGCAGCGCGCGGCCGATGATCGCCGTGTTGCGCGGGCGCATGTCACCGTGATGATGGGCGGCGTGGAAGCTGGTGTTGCGCATTACACCGATAAGCCGACGCCAAATCTTATTCTGGTTGAGACGCGCGGCGACCGGCAGACGGTGCTGAACGAGCTCGCCGCGCCTTGCCGAGTTCTGCGATCCCGGCACCAAGGTGATCGTGCTCGGCGCGGTCAATGATATTCCGCTTTATCGTGAGCTCATCCGCCGCGGCATCAGCGAATATATGGTCGCGCCGTTCACGCCGGTGAACATCATAGACACGATCTCGCTGCTTTACGGCGATCCGGAGCAGGCGCCGATCGGCCGCGTGATGGCCTTTATCGGTGCCAAAGGCGGTGTCGGCTCATCGACGATCGCGCACAATGTCGCCTGGGCCCTTGCCGAGGAATTCGAGGACGAAGCGACGATTGTCGATTTCGATCTTCCTTTCGGCACGACCGGGCTCAATTTCAATCAAGAGCATGGCCAAGGCTTACTGGAGGCCATAACGGCGCCCGAGCGGCTTGATCATATGCTGCTCGAGCGCCTCCTCATTCACTGCTCGGACCGGCTCAGCCTGTTCACCGCGCCGGCAACGCTTGACCGTGACCTGGAGCTCAATGGCGAGATTTGCGAGACCGTTCTCGATGTCGTGCGTGGATCGGTGCCGTGCGTCATCGCCGATCTGCCGCATGTCTGGAACACCTGGTCGCGCCAGATCTTGCAGCAGGCTGACGACATCGTGATCACCGCAACGCCTGAGCTTTCAAGCTTACGCAATGCCAAGAACATGTTTGATCTGTTGAAAGCGGCGCGGCCCAATGATGCGCCGGCCCGCCTTGTGATCAATCAGGTCGGCATGGGCAAGCGCCCGGAAATCCCTTTGAAGGATTTCGCCGAGGCGATCGGCATTGAACCTGTGCTGGTCTTGCCGTTCGATCCGCAGCTCTTCGGCACCGCTGCGAATAACGGCCAGATGCTCGGTGAGATGAAGGGCGACAACAAGCCGGCGCAGGGCCTTGCGCATTTGGCGGCGATTTTGACCGGCCGTCACACTGTGCCTCAGCGCAAGAAGCGCCAGTCGGGCTCGCTGTTCTCGTTCCTCGGCGCAAGGAAGGCGAAATAACGGATGTTCGGTAAGCGCCAAGGCCCGACAAGTCCCGAGCCGGGCGCCCCGGCGCGCGCTGATTCCAAGCCGGCGGAAGCGGCAAAGCCGCGCCTTGTCGCCTCGCAACAGCCAAAGCCCCAGGCTGCCGCGCCCGCGAGCGCGCCGGCTGCCGCAGCACCGAAAGTGGATGTGCCCAAAAAGCCTGCCGCAGCAGCCGGTGGCGCCGCGCCGCTTAAGACCAAGGCAACCGAGCCGAAGGCGCACCATGTCGAGACGGTGCAAATCGGCGATCACAGCCAAGCCTATTACGAGCAGAAGACTTCGATCTTCAACACGCTGATCGACACGATCGATCTTGCGCAGCTTGCGCAAATGGATATTGAAGGCGCCGCGCGCGGAAATCCGCGACATCGTCAGCGAGATCATCCAGCTCAAGAATGTCGTGATGTCGATCTCGGAGCAGGAAAGCCTGCTTCAGGACATCTGCAACGACGTTCTCGGCTATGGTCCGCTCGAGCCGCTGCTTGGCGCGCGACGACATCGCCGACATCATGGTCAATGGTGCAGATCGCGTCTTCATCGAGGTGAAGGGCCGGGTTCAGCTCACCAATGTGCGCTTCCGCGACAATGCGCAGCTGATGAATATCTGTCAGCGCATCGTGAGCCAAGTCGGCCGCCGCGTCGATGAGTCGTCGCCGATATGCGATGCGCGCTTGCCCGATGGATCGCGTGTCAACGTGATTGCGCCGCCGCTGGCGATCGACGGGCCGACGCTCACCATTCGTAAGTTCAAGAAAGACAAGCTGAAGATGCAGAGACCTGGTGGAGTTCGGCTCCATCACGCCGGAGGGTGCCGAGGTTCTTTCGGTGATCGGCGCCTGCCGATGCAACACGCTGATCTCGGGCGGCACGGGCTCCGGCAAGACGACTCTGCTCAATTGCCTGACCGGCTTCATCGATACGCATGAGCGCATCATCACCTGCGAGGACGCCGCCGAGCTTCAGCTTCAGCAGCCGCATACCGTTCGCCTTGAAACCCGCCCGCCCAACCTCGAAGGCCAGGGCGAGATCACCATGCGCGATCTTGTACGCAACTGTTTGCGCATGCGCCCTGAGCGCATCATCGTCGGCGAGGTGCGCGGACCCGAGGCGTTCGATCTTCTGCAGGCGATGAACACCGGCCATGACGGCTCGATGGGCACGCTTCACGCCAACTCGCCGCGTGAAGCGCTGCAGCGCCTTGAAAGCATGATCACCATGGGCGGCTTCAACCTGCCCTCGAAGACGATCCGCGAGATGATCGTCGGCTCGATCGACGTGATCGTTCAGGCCGCGCGGCTGAGCGACGGCACGCGCAAGATCACGCACATCACCGAGGTGATCGGCACGGAAGGCGATGTGATCATCACCCAGGATCTCTTCGTCTACGACATCGAGGGCGATGATGATGACGGCAATATCATCGGCAGGCACAAGTCGACCGGTATTGCGCGCCCGCGGTTCTGGGACCGTGCCCGCTATTTCAATATGCACACGCAGCTTGCAACGGCGCTCGATGCGGCGATGTGAGGCGAGATGAGCTTCTCTTTCTCCGATCCGCTGATTCTCACGATCCTGGTTGCCGGCCTTGTCGGCGTTGCCGTGCTTGTCGCAGCTTTCGCGGTGTTCGGCCAAGGCCTGTCCGACAGCGAGCGCATGCAGCGCCGCCTCGACAACCTGACGACCGCAAAGCCGGGCGAAGCGCCGCTCAAAGGGGCCGCAGCGCGTGCGCGCGACCGGGAAAGAGACCGCCGCCAGGCTGTCGAGGAATCGCTCAAAGAGCTCGAGCAAAAACAGAAGGAGCAGCGCGCCAAGCTCACTTTGCGCACGCCGTATCGAGCAGGCGGGCTTGGGTTTCTCACCGCTCATCTTCTATATCGCGTCTGCCGTGCTTGGCCTCACCGCCGCCCTGCTGGCCCTCGTCTTCGGAATGAAGCTATGGATTGTCGCGCTCATTGCTGTTTGCGACCGGGCTTGGTCTGCCGCGCTGGGTGCTTGGCTTCCTGCGCGCCAACCGCATGAAGAAGTTCGGCGAGGAGTTTGCCAACGCGATCGACGTTATCGTACGCGGCGTCAAGTCGGGCCTGCCGCTCAATGATTGTTTGCAGATCATCGCGCAAGGAATCGCAGGAGCCCGTGAAGTCGGAGTTTCAAGGGCTTGTCGATGCGCAAAAGATGGGCGTTCCGCTCGAACAATCTCTGCAGCGTATGTACGACAATATGCCGACCGCCGAAGTCAGCTTCTTCGGCATCGTGCTTTCGATCCAGCAAAAGACCGGCGGCAATCTCTCCGAGGCGCTGGGCAATCTCTCAAACGTGCTGCGCGGGCGCAAATGCATGCGCGGCAAGATCGAGGCGCTGTCCGGCGAAGCCAAGGCGTCGGCGATGATCATCGGTGCATTGCCGCCCGGCGTCATGCTGATGGTCTATCTCTCGACGCCGGCCTACATAAGCCTGCTTTGGACGACCCATCTGGGCAATTTCATGATCATCGGCTGCGCGTTATGGATGACGACGGGCATTCTTGTCATGCGCAAGATGATCAACTTCAATTTCTGAGTGGCCTGCTATGCCGAGTTTTGACGTTATCGTTACAACGCTCACTGATCCGCACTTCATCGTCATGGTGATGGCATCGGTTGCGGCCTTTGCGACCATCGTCACGCTTGGCATGCCGGTGTTGGCGCAAGACAAGCTTGCCATCCGCTTGAAGTCGGTGCGACACGGCGCGAAGAATTGCGCGCCCAGCACAAGCGCGATCTGGAAACAGCCAAGCCCCAGCTGCGCCAAAGCTCGAAGGGCTTCCTCAAAGGCATTGTCGATCAGCTCAACCTGCAAACCTTGCTCGCAAGCCCGGACTTGAAGCTCAAGCTGGCGAAAGCGGGCCTGCGCGGCCAAACGCCGCTCGTAACCTTCCTGTTCTTCCGCATGGTGCTTGCCTTTCATCTTGCTCGGTGCCGCGGTCCTTTATCTCTTCGTGTTCTCGCATCTTCCCTACAAGCCGATGATCAAGGTGTGCGCCGCATTCGGCGCTGCGGTCGCCGGCTTCTATTTGCCGCTCACTCGTCGTCGCCAACATCACTCAGAAGCGCCAGGACAAGATCATGAAGGCATTTCCCGATGCCCTCGATCTTCTCTTGATCTGCGTCGAAGCCGGCATGTCGGTCGAAGCTGCGTTTAATCGCGTCGGCAAAGAGGTCGCCACATCATCGGTTGAGCTGGCCGAAGAGCTTGGCCTGACCACGGCGGAGCTGTCCTATCTGCAGGACCGGCGGCAGGCTTACGAAAATCTCGGCCTGCGCACCGGCCTGACGGGCGTGAAAGCGGTTTGCACCGCGCTCGTGCAGGCGGAGCGCTACGGTACGCCCTTGGGCACTGCGCTGCGCGTGATGGCGCATGAAAACCGCGAGATGCGCATGCAAGCGGCGGAGAAAAAGGCGGCAGCCCTGCCGGCGAAGCTCACCGTGCCGATGATCGTGTTCTTCCTGCCATGCCTATTCGTCGTGATCCTGGGCCCGGCCTACATCAAGTTCAAAGGCACGAACGCGCAGGGTGGCGCGCATTCCGAGCTCGTGCTGCCAAGTGCCCCGCATTTCGGTTAATCAAAGCGAGCGGGCGGAAAACGTGTCGCAAGACGAGATCTTGCCGTCGCTATAGCCGCGCATGAACCAGTAAGCGCGTTGCTGCGAGGTGCCATGCGTGAATGAATCCGGCACGACATAGCCTTGCGTCTCCCGCTCGAGCCGGTCATCGCCCACCGCGCCCGCCGCATTCACAGCTTCATCGATATCGCCGGGCTCGACCACGCCCAGAGTCTTGTCGGCGTAATGCGCCCAGATGCCGGCGAAGCAATCGGCTTGCAGCTCGGTGCGTACCGATGTCCCGGTCGCGCCACGCGCCGCCACCCCCGAGTTGCCCACGCGGTCCATAGTGCCCAGCAGCTGTTGCACGTGATGGCCGATCTCATGCGCGATCACATAAGCCTGGGCAAAATCGCCCGGCGCGCCCAATTGGCTCGCAAGATCGTTCATGAAGGAAAGATCGACATAAACCTTCTCATCCGCCGGGCAATAGAACGGCCCGGTCGCGGTTTGCGCGAGCCCGCAGCCGGAATCGATCGAGCCGGAGAACAAGACGAGCTTGGGATCGCGATAGGTGCGGCCCATCGCAGAAAATTGTTGACCCCAGACATCCTCGGTATCGGCGAGCACCACGGAGACGAAGTCTTTGAGCTGGTCCTCATTCGCGCTGGGCGTGGTGGAGGGGCTATAGGTTTCGCCTGGCACGAGGATTTGCGAAGGGTCGATGCCCGTAATCAGCGCAATCACCACGAAGATGATCAGCCCGAAGCCGCCGAGCCCAGCGCCGCGCATGCCGCCCATGGGAAGCGGCAGGCCGCCCATCCCTGCGCCGCCGCCGCCGAACCCGCGCATATCTTCGACATTGCTGCTGCGCCGTCCGTCCTGCCATCGCATGGCTTGATCTCCCTCAAGGGCGCGAACCTTAACAGAGCTATGCTGGAAACGCGTGAGGGCCGATTTGAATAGTTAATGAGATGTTGCCGCGCGCCACTCTGATCGAACCCTGGCCACATTCTTGCCCAACTAGGGCAGGAAGATTCCGGTCCTCGTTGTCGTGGCGGAGATTGATCTCCAGGGTGCCTGTACCGCGGCCGAGCTTTGGTGATGATCATAGGCAAAGGCCCGCGTCGCGCATTATTGAGCGCCATTGTCGCGCTCGCCGCAGCTTTGTGCGTGGGAACCGCCCGCGCCGACTCCGAGCGCGCCAGCCATTACACCACCGCCGATGGCACGATTGGCTTCGTGCTCGACCTTTCCGGTGAGGTTCCGCGTCAGCGCTTCGACAACTCACCGGAGATTCTTCTGTTGAAACCTGTGGCAGGTCCAAGGGGCGATACGATCTATCGGCGCAGCGACGGCAAGGTCCTCATCAGAAGCACGCCCTATGGCGCGCTCACGCTCTATGTGCCCGAGAGCCCGGGCGGCATTCCCGTGTTGCGAGATGGCCCGGCCCATACGCTGTTGCCACTCAACCGGACAGCGGAGGAAGTCTCGCAGCTTGGCCCGCTGTTCGAGCGGCACCTGGCGAGCGATGATCATCTCGCCATTCATGTCGAGAGCCCGGCATCCAAGCAGCTGACGACGCAAACCGCGCTCAACACCTTGGGTGATGCGCTTGAGAACGCTTATATCGCGGTCGACAGGGTCGCCTCGAATATGGGCAACACCGATATCGGCGCGAGCGTCACGGCCATTCGTTTCCTGATCTCGGACAAGCGCGGCGTCGACATGGTTTCAAAGACGCTGACGATCCGTCTCGTGCCCCATCAGCAGCTTGCCGGGCGGCCGACCTCTTATGAGATCGCCGCAAAGCTGCGCCAGGCTATCGCTGCGGATAAGGCCGCAAAAACCGGTCTCTCGGCGGAGAGCCAGAACGAGCAGCATTCCTTCGATTTCCGCTGGTAGTCTCAGCCGCGGAACTCGTCCTTCAAAGCCCGCGTCTTTGCGAACACCTGGACGAGATCGCCCGAGACGCCGATTGTCTTTTGCAAATCGGCACTTGCGGCGCGCAGGAATGGATTGGTTTCAAGCTCGAGCGCAATCGTCGAAGGCACGGTCCATTCGCCCTTGGCGCGGGCCTCATCGATCTGTTTGGAGCGCTTGATCAGCGCCGCATTATGCGGCTCCACGGTCACGGCGAAGCGGGCGTTGGATTGCGTGTATTCATGCGCGCAATAGACCTTCGTCTCGCCCGGCAGCCCAGCGAGCTTGGAAAGGCTCGACCACATTTGCGCCGCCGTGCCTTCGAACAAGCGCCCGCAGCCAAGCGCAAACAGCGTATCGCCGACAAAGGCGACTTTGTCGCCCTCGAACCAATAGGCGATATGGCCCGCTGTGTGGCCCGGAACATCGAACACGCGGGCCGTTGAGGTGCCGATCTCGACCTGGTCGCCCTCGCCAACGGCGATATCAAGCCCAGGGATCTTGGCGGCCTCGGCGCGCGGGCCGATGATGGTGCAGCCGGTCTTTTCCTTGATCGCAAGATTTCCGCCCGCATGATCGAAATGATGATGCGTGTTGAGAATATGGCTGATGCGCCAGCCCTTGTTGGCGGCCTCGCTGAGAATGCGCGCAGCATCGGGCGTATCGATCGCGGCGGTTTGCCCCGAAGCCCTGTCGTGAATGAGATAGCCGTAATTATCTCCCAGACAGGGGAACTGATGAATCTCAAGCGGCATCTTTCTCTCCACGGTTCCCATGGTTCGACCCGCCGCGCCACGCGCTTGCTTGACTGCGCAACTGTGGCAACGTACGGCGCGACGTGGCGGGCAAGCTCACCATGAGGTCCTTATATCTTCCTCATCCTGAGCCTGTCGAAGGATGAGGGCAACTCACGGGCGCCGATGCATACGGATATTGCCGATCTCCGCAGCTTCTACCGCACCGCGCAAGGTCAAGTCGTGCGCCAGCGCGTGGCCGCCGAGATTCGGGAATTTTGGGGTGATCTTTCGGGTCTTGAGGTCGCGGCGATTGGCTATGGCGCACCTTATTTGCGCGGCTTTCTCGATGAGGCGGCGCGCGCGATCGTGCTCATGCCGGCGGCGCAAGGCGCAGGGCCGTGGCCGCCGGGCCGGGCCAATTTGGCGGCCCTGATCGATGAGGGCGCACTCCCGATTCGCGATCAATCGCTCGATCGCTTGCTGCTGGTTCATTCGATTGAGCTTTCCGAGGATTTGCCGGGCCTCATGGATGAGGCATTTCGCGTGCTCCGGCCGATGGGCCAAGTCCTTGCGGTCGTGCCTAATCGGCGCGGTGCCTGGGCTTCAACCGAAACAACCCCGTTCGGCACCGGCCGCCCGTTCACGCGGCGCCAGCTCGCTCATCTTCTCAAGGAAAGCCAGTTCACCATCGAGAGTTGGAGCCACGCTTTGTTTGTGCCGCCCTTCTCGCGCCGGTCGCTGCTGCGCACTGCGGACGCGTGGGAGCGCATGGGCGGCATCTTCTGGACGGGCTTTTCCGGGCTCGTAGTGATGCTCGCGACCAAGCAGATTTACGGGCTTAAGGCCAAGCGCCGGCCGTTTCGTTTGTTGCAGAGGATTCCGGAGCTTGTGCCTGCAGGTGCCGGTGTGCCGGCGCCGACCCCGCGCGCTTAGCCGGGGCTGAGCAGAAACAGCACTTCCTGCGCGGTCAAGTTCGACCAGCCGCTTTGCGGGATCACTTCGCGCGTACCGGCACGCGCGCCATGCCAGACCGAGAAGCTGCGCTCGATGTGCACATTCATATCGCGGCACAGAAGCTCGAAATCCGCCAGTGTGCATTGATGAATGTTCGGCGTCTCATACCAGCTATAGGGCAGAGCCCTGGTGCGCGGCATGCGGCCGAGAAACAGCAGATTGAGGCGCATGCGCCAATGCGCGAAATTCGGAAACGAGACGATCGCGTGGCGCCCGATGCGCAGCATCTGCTTGAGCACTTGCGCCGGTTGGCGCGCCTGCTGAATCGTCTGCGATAGGATCACATAATCGAAAGCGCCGTCGGGGTAGCCGGCAAGATCGGCGTCGGCATCGCCCTGAATCACCGAGAGCCCTCGCGCCACGCAGGCATTCACGCCCGCTTGGCTGATCTCGATGCCGCGGCCATCAACGCCGCGGTCGCGCTCCAAAAGCTCCAAAAGCGCGCCGTCTCCACAGCCGACATCCAAGACGCGCGCATTGTCCGAGACCAATGTCGCAATGAGCGCCAAGTCCGGGCGGACACTCTCCGGCGCCGCCGCGGCCGTGTGTATTGGCGGCTCCGCGTTCATTTGATCCCTCGCGCGCGCCCGGCCGAATCGATAAAGCCTCTGATCGTCGCATCAAGCTCCGGCTCTTCGAGCAGAAACGCATCATGGCCCTTGTCACTGGCGATCTCGACGAAGCTGACATTGGCGGCAACCGCATTGAGCGCATGAACGATCTTGCGGCTCTCGGTTGTTGGAAATAGCCAGTCGGAGGTGAACGAAACGAGGCAAATCCGCGAGCGCGTGTTCCTGAAGGCATTGGCGAGTACGCCGCCGAACTCGGTCTCGAGATCGAAATAGTCCATCGCGCGCGTGATATAGAGATAGGAATTGGCATCGAACCGGTCGACAAAGCTGATGCCTTGATGGCGCAAATAGCTCTCGACCTGAAAATCCGCATCGAAGCCGAAGGTCAGCGCCTGGCGGTCTTGTAGCGAGCGGCCGAATTTCCGGTGTAGCGCGGCGTCGGACAAATAGGTGATGTGCGCGGCCATGCGCGCGACGGCAAGGCCTTTTTCCGGGCTCTTGCCCGTGCCGTAATATTCGCCGTCCTGCCAATTGGGGTCGGCCATAATCGCCTGGCGCCCGACCTCATGAAAGGCGATGTTCTGGCTGGTGTGCCGCGCGGCGCCTGCAATCGAGACTGCGGAGAAGACGCGGGTCGAATGCGCCGAAGCGAAGCGCAACACCTGCATCGCGCCCATCGATCCGCCGATCACCGACAAGAGCTTGTCGATGCCGAGATGATCGATCAGCATGATCTGTGCACGGACCATATCGCCGATCGTGATCACCGGAAAGCGCATGCCGTAAGCCGCGCCGGTTTCGGGGTTGATGAAGCCGGGCCCGGTCGAGCCCATGCAGCTGCCGATAACGTTCGAGCAGATGACGAAATACTTGTTTGTATCGATCGGCTTGCCTGGGCCCACCATGCGCACCCACCAGCCGGCTTTGCCTGTTACCGGGTTGTCGGAGGCGACATGCTGGTCGCCGGTGAGGGCATGGCAAACCAGCACCGCATTGTCTTTTGCGGGCGAAAGCCGGCCATAGGTCTTGTAGGCAATGGTAAGCGGGGACAATATGCCGCCGCCATCGAGCGCGAGCGGCTTGGAAGCGGGGAAGACCACAACCTCGCTCGCTTCCAGCGAACGGCGCGCCACGGCCGGCCCGGCGTCCGGATAGCGGTTCTTGATCTCGCTCGCGATGGCTGGTGAGTCTTCCATCGGCTGCTAGGTAGAAGCGAAGGGCCGCCACGTCAATCTGACGGCGATGGCCGGGCAGATAGCTTAAGTTGAATCCGGGCCCGGCGCGTGATTATTGTGGCGCCCCTTTCAAGGCAGCTAGGACCATGGCGAGCAGCAATCCCCCGCGGCCCCGGGCCGGCATTCTGGAGATCGAGCCTTATGTCGCGGGTCAATCCTCCGTTCCCGGACGAAACCGCGTCATAAAGCTGTCTTCCAATGAGACGCCGCTGGGCCCGAGCCCGCGGGCAATCGAGGCTTTCCGCGCCGCCGCCGCCGATCTTTTCAGCTACCCCGAGGGCTCAGGCGCCGATCTTCGGGCTGCGCTCGCGCGCAAATATGGCCTTGAGGCCGAACGCATCGTCCTTGGCAATGGCTCGGACGAGATTCTCTCAGTGCTCGCCCAGGCCTATCTCTCGCCGGCGGGAGAGCCGGAGCGCATCGTGCTCGGCAACAGCTCAGGGGAAGTCTTAAACGAGTTGGCGCGGGCGAGCCTTGCGCCCGGCGATGAAGCCGTGATGACGGAGCATTCCTTTCCGATCTACCGGATTGCGACGCTGGCGGCGAATGCGCGCCCCATTGCGGTGCCGCTCACGGACTATCGCGCCGATGTCGATGCGCTTCTACAAGCAGTGACACCGCGCACGCGTGTCGTTTTTGTCTGTAATCCCGATAATCCAAGCGGCACCTATCTTTCGAGGGCCGAGCTTGAGCGCCTCCACGCCGGTTTGCCGAGCAATGTGCTGCTCGTCGTCGATGGCGCTTACGCCGAATATGCGCGCGCTGCCGATTATTCGCCCGGCGATTTCCTCGCGCGCCGTGCCGAAAATGTCGTCATGACGCGTACCTTCTCGAAGATCTATGGCCTCGCGGCGCTCCGCATTGGTTGGGCTTATGCGCCGCCCGCGATTGCCGAGGTCGTCAATCGCATTCGCTTGCCGTTCAACACCAATCGCCCGGCGCAAATGGCAGCGCTCGCTGCGCTTACTGATGAGGCGCATTTCAAAGCGGCTTATGAGCACAATGCGAAATGGCTGCCCTGGCTTGAAAGCGAGATCGGCAAGCTCGGCGTGCGCGTCGTGCCGAGCCAAGGCAATTTCATGCTGCTTGATTTTTCAGGGTTCGGCAAAGGTGTCGCACTGGCTGCCGATGCCGCACTCAAGAATGAAGGTCTGATCTTGCGCACACTCGTCAATTACGGCTTGCCGGAATGCTTACGCCTCACGGTTGGGCTGGAGGAAGCCAACAGAGCGGTCGTGCAAGCCCTGGAGAAGTTTCTCGCGGGCCGGAAATGAGCGAGCCGATTTACAACAAGATCGCGTTGATCGGCTTGGGCCTTATCGGCGCATCGATTGCGCTGGCGGCTCGTGAGCAAGGCTTGGCGAAAGAGATTGCTGGCTACACGCGGCGGCCCGAGACGCGCGCGATCGCGAAATCGCTGAATATTGCCGATAGCTATCCTGAGAGCGCCGCCACGGCGGTGGAGGGTGCCGATCTTGTTGTGCTCGCAACGCCCGTCGGTTCCTTCGCCGGTCTTGCGATCGAGATCGGTAGTCATTTGAAGCCCGGCGCCACATTGACGGATGTCGGCTCGGTGAAGACCTCCGTGGTGAAAAGCGTTGGCCCGCATCTGCCGCCCAGCGTGCATTTCATTCCGGGGCATCCGATTGCGGGCACCGAACACTCTGGGCCTGCCGCCGGCTTCTCGACGCTGTTCAAAGGCCGGTGGTGCATTTTGACACCGCCTGAAGACGTCGACGAGGCGGCGCTCGAAAAGCTTGAAGCGTTTTGGCGCACCCTCGGCTCATCGGTCGAAAAGATGACGCCGGAGCATCATGATCTCGTGCTGGCGATCACCAGCCATGTGCCGCATCTGATCGCCTACAACATCGTCGCCACGGCCGCCGATCTCGAGGCCGTCACCTCTTCCGAGGTCATCAAATATTCTGCCGGCGGCTTCCGCGATTTTACGCGTATCGCGGCGTCCGATCCGGTGATGTGGCGCGATGTGTTCTTGAACAACAAGGATGCCGTGCTCAACATGCTGCAGCGTTTCACCGAGGATTTGACGGCGCTTCAGCGCGCGATCCGCTGGGGCGATGGTGAGACGCTTGAAAAAGTATTCACGCGCACACGTGCGATCCGGCGTCAGGTGATCGAAGCGGGGCAGGAGACGGCCGAGCCGGATTTCGGCCGCCACAGCAAGAATCCTACACCCAAGAAATGACGTCATCCCGTGCGCGGTGCGACATGCAACGACGCGCCGCAGACACGGGATCTCCGCAGCATCCCGGATCAGCGAAGCAGCATTGCATGCTGCATCGCGTCCGGGATGACACTACGAGGCTTTGCGGCGGAACAGCTTGCCGCGGACCAGCTTCCACAACAGCGTGAGGATCCACAGCCCGAGCGCGATCAGCGGGATCCAAGGCAGCGCCGAAATCACGAAGGTGAAAGCGTTGGCCGTCGATTCGCCCAATGCTTCGCCGGCTTGCGCCCAGGCGCGCGCGAGTGGCGAGCGCACATTGGCAATTGTCGGTGTTGCAGAAAGCGAAACATTCAAGACCTCGGTGTCGACGCGCAGATTGAGCTGTTTCTGCGAGGCCGTCAGCTCCTCGATCTCGCTTTGGACTTCGGAAAGCTTCTCTTCGATCTGAATCAGGTCTTCCACCTTGGCGCCGGCATGTTGAGCGAGCGCTGTCAGCCGGTCTCTGTAATCCATCGCCTGCTTAAGCCGGCGATCGCCATCGGCAATCGCATAGGTCAAGTCTTCCGCATCGGTGGTCGATGAGGTGAGGATCGGCCGACCCTTCTCTTCGCCGTCGAGCGGTTTGAGCAGTGCCGCTTCGAACTTCGCGATTTGATCGTGCGGTAGGCGCACGCCGAGATTGGCGTAAGGCGGCGACGAGGTTTGCGCATTGCCAAGCTGGATCGAGGCGTGCACGAGCGCGCAATGTAGCGCCTGATCGTTCAAGCAAAGATCGCGTGCCCGCTCAAAGCGCGCCTTGACCTTGTCCGGCGCCATTTGAAGCGACATCGAATGCGTGTAGGCGAGCTTGGGCTTCTCTTCGTCGCTCTGAACGCGCGATCCGGTAACGGAGATCTCGCTGGGCGGAGCCGCAGGTGCGGCACCATCCATTGCCATGATCGCGGTTGTCGGGCCCACCCGTGCCTTCCTTGGGCTCGACGCGCTCTGATCGCTTTGTCCGCAGGCAACGAGCGCAAGCGTCGCAAAGAGCGCCGCGCAGATAAGTGTCAGCCGTTTCATCTGTCGTTTCCCCATCCAATTCGCGAAATCAGCGTGGATGGTTCAAGCATTCACGGCATTAAGGCGGTTTTGGGGAGCTTTCGTGCCGGATTGCGCCTCGGCTTCGAGCTTGTGCGTCGCGCTTTCGATGCGCTTTTCAAGCTCCCCCATGAAGACCTTCCGGTCGAGCCCGGGCAGAATTGCCGGAAGAAACTCAATCGTAATGCGGCCAGGCGAGCGCATAAGGCCGTTTGCGGGCCAATAAAGACCGGAATTGAGCGCGGCCGGCACGCAAGGAATCTCGAGCTGACGATACAAGAGAGCAATGCCCGGCTTATAATCCGGCTCGGCGCCCGGCAAGCGCCGCGTGCCTTCGGGGAAGATGACGATCGGCCGCCCCTTGGCGAGCGCAGCTTGCGCTTGCCGTCCAAGCTCTCTGATCGCGCCCGGTCCGTCCTCGCGATCGACGCGGATCATCTCCATAGTGCGCGCATACCAGCCATAGATCGGCATGGAGAGCAGCTCTTTCTTCAAAACGATTGCGGGCTCATCGAAGATCGTCATGAAGAACAAGGTTTCCCACATCGCCTGATGCTTGCAGGCAATGAGAATGGGGCCGGTCTTTGGCAGATTTTCGATCCCGCGGATCTGATGATGCAGTCCGCAAATCGCGCGGGCGCCCCAAATCGCAACGCGTGCCCATAGATGCGAGGCGTGCGCAGCAGGCTTGCGGCCGACGGCCAGCACAGCGGGCAAATAGACAAGCCCGATCAGCGTCATCGACAAATAGAGAAAGACCACATAGAGGAGCGAACGAAGGATCCGCATCATGTGAATCCAATCGCTGGGCCGATGCGCATGAGCGCCAGGAGGTATTTGGTGTATTCGCTGGCAAGCAGGCTCGTTGTCCCGGGATGCGTCCACCAGCGCTTGAGAATGACTTCGCGCGGGCTGACGGGATAGGCAATCAACACCGCATCCGGCAGCTCGTTGCGAAATTCAAGCAAGCTTCGCGGTATGTGGTAATTCGCGGTAACGATGATCAGGCGATGGTAGTTGTGTTCGCGCGCCCATTTGGCGCCTGCGCGTGCATTGCCGCGCGTGTTGCGCGCCTCGCGGTCGAGATCGACGCAGCAATCAAACAAGCTTTCGCTACCGATCGTGACACCGCTCAAATCGGCAGGCCCGATTCGCGGGTGAACGCCGGTGATAAGCAGACGCTTGGCTTGCCCGCGCTCCAACAGCGCAATCGCGGCATTGAGCCGGTCGGCGCCACCCGTCAGCACGACGATCCCGTCGGCCGGGGCATTGCCTGAGGGCTTGAGCGCGGCGATTTGGCCAACGAAGTGGAAGAGGCCGCCAAGCCAAAGAAAGGCGCAGCTCACCGCGATCAATGAGCCCACGCGCACCCAACGATGAACCGGCCCCCTTACGCGCAATCCTTGCCTCGCTGATTGGTCATGAACCTTTCCGCCCAACGCGAATGTAGCGCCGGCCCAGCGCAGAATCGCTTCGCCGGCTTAAGGCATGGTTTCGAGCGCCCGGAGCACGGTCAAGCGTGCCGTGATTGTGGCAACGATTGCGGCAGCAATGGGAACCAGCAAGAGGCCAAAAAGCGCCGGCGGTGAGAGCGACAGGCGCGGGACCAAGGAGATAGCGGGCGCCGCGCCCCCTCCGCTTGTCGTGAAGTGGATGATGAGCAGAGTGGCAAGGGCGAGCATGAGGCCCACAATGCCGGCCCTCAGACCGAGCCGTGAAAAATGCCGTTCGAATTCGGCGGCGATGAATTCGCCCTGCGCGCCGGTCAGATGAAGAATCTCGACAATGCCGGCATGAGTCATGAGCCCCGCGCGCGTCGCAAACACCATGATCGCCATCGCTGCCGTCAGCACCAGCGCTAGCACGGTAAGGCTGATCGCGGTGAGCGAGCGCGAGACGGCAAGAATGCGCGCGGTCCAGCGCGTGTGATCATCCACCGTCGCATTGGGGACGGCTTTGCTGAGCGCGCTTTGCAATTTGCCGAAATCGATATCTTGGCGGCGAGTCAGCTTGACGTTGATGAGCGCCGATATCGGCAATTCGGGGCCGAGCTCGACATTGCCGAGCCAGGGTTGCAACAGCTTTGAGGTATCGCTTGCCCCCAGCGCATTCGCCGAAGCGACGCCGCGCGTCTTTTTGAGAATGCCGAGCGCGGCGTCGATCTGCGATTGCGGCACCGGCCCCTCTTCCGGCGGCTTGATCTGCACCGTAATCGTGTTCGCGATTCCGCTCGTCCAGGTATGCGTTGCTGCGGCAATCGAGATGCCGGCCCACACGGCGAGGCAGGCGAGATAGCTCATGATCGTCATCACGATGCCGAGTGCCGTGCCGGTGGTGCCGCGCCTCGGCAAGACGGCGGCGCCCTGGCTTCCTCCACCGAAAAATGGCCGCAAGATCGCCTGCCACATCAGGGAGCCCCTTTGGAAGCGGTTGCGGTCCAGGTGCCGAGCCGTGCCGAAGGCGGTTCGAGCAGCTCCAGGTGACCGGTCTCAAGACGCAGCTCGGGCGCATCGATCAGCTCGACAAGGCTGCGGTCATGGGTTGCAATCACGACGCTCGTGCCCAGCCGGTTGAGCTCGGCGAAAAGATAGAGCAGGCGCCGGCCGATCTCCGCATCGACATTTCCTGTGGGCTCGTCAGCGAGCAGAAGGTCCGGCTTGTTGACCACGGCGCGGGCGATCGCCACGCGCTGCTTCTCTCCGCCGGAGAGCAGATCGGGCGTTGCGTCCATCCGCTGGCCCAGCCCGACCCAGTTCAAAAGCTCCTTCACGTCTCCGGCGTAATCTTGCTCGCGGTGTCCCGCGATCCTTAAGGGCAGCGTCACATTCTCGTAGGCGGTGAGATGGTCGATCAGTCTAAAATCTTGAAAAACCACGCCAATTCTGCGGCGCAGCGAGGGCATTTCGCGCGCCGGAAGCTGCGCTAGATCATAGCCGAAAAGCGTTATATTTCCGCGTGTCGGCTTAAGGCCCAGGAACATCAGCTTGAGCACGGATGTCTTGCCCGCGCCCGATCGGCCGGTCAGGAAGTGGAACGAGCCCGGATCAAGCGTAAAGGATATGTCGTGAAGAACCTCGGGCCCCACCTCATAGCGAAGCCCGACATTTTGGAAGCTTAACACTTTGGCCGGTCCGTCGTGATACCCGAGCCCTTGCTTGAGACGAGTTGCTCGCGCACAAAATGCCTGCGCCGCTGGTTAAAGCCAAGTCGCATTCCGGCCGCGCGTGGGGAGGCCAGATGATTATTCAATGCCCGGCCTGCGAGACCCGTTACAACGTCCCTGACAATACGGTTGGGGCGCGTGCCCGCAAGGTGCGCTGTGCGAAGTGCGCGCACGAATGGGTGATCGGGCCGCAAACCGAGGAAGCAGCGCCCGAGCCCGTGGCGCAAGCCGAAGCCAGCGCATCCGAACCCGCTGAAGAGAATCCGGCCGCGCCTGTAGCGGCAGCCGCAACAGAGGCAGTTACCGCTGACGAGCCGGAGGCGGCCGAGGAACCGCTGGTGCGTATCCGCTCGGATCTGCGCCGGCAAGGCCCGCGCGATCTCAAGGCGCGCCGCGCTGCCGCCGATATTGTCGGCACGATTGTTTTGTCGCTGCTTCTGCTTGGCGGCTTGGCTTTTGCGCTCATCACATGGCGTGTGACGATCGTTCGCAGCCTGCCCATGACCGCTTCGCTTTATGGCGCGCTCGGCATCCAAGTGAACGCGCTGGGTATTGAAATTCGAGAGAAGGATTGGCAGATCGCGCAGCAGAACGGCTTGCCGGTGCTCACGATCAAAGGAACGATCACTAATACGACGCGGCGCGGGATCGCGGTCCCCCCTCTTGAGCTGACATTGCGCGACGATAAGCAAAAAGACCTCTATCATTGGCAGGTCGTATTGGATGTGAAGCAGCTGAAGCCCGGCGAAACGCAACCGATTCAGATCACTCGCAAGAATCCGCCCCTGGAGGCCCATGACGTCGAAATCAAATTCGCTCCGGGCGCCTGAACCGCAAGGGCCCGCAGCATCTCAGGTCGAGCTCTTGTTCTCGGCGGCCGAGATCGCTTCGCGCATCGATGCGCTGGCCGATGCGATCGCCAAGTGGCGCACTTCCAAAGAGGTTGTGCTGATCGGCGTCTTGCGCGGCGCGGTGCCATTTGTCGCTGATCTTGCGCGTGCGCTTCATGCGCGCGGCGTTCCCTTGCGCATCGATTATGTCTCGGCGGAAAGCTACAAAGGCACGGCTTCGACCGGGCAGGTCGCGCTCGGCGCCGCACCGACGATCCGGGTTCAGGGCTGCGATCTTGTGGTTGTCGATGACATTCTCGATACGGGATTGACGCTTGCGGCAGTGACGGACAGCTTCGAGCAGACAATGCCCGCGCGCATCGCCTGTTGCGTGCTTCTGGACAAAACGACTCGCCGCTTGAACGGCCTGAAAGCGGAGTTCGTCGGCTTCGAATGTCCCGACGTGTTTGTTGTCGGCTACGGCATGGATCTTGATGGCCGGTTCCGTGAGCTGCCTTTTATCGGGACGGTGCGTTAGGGCGTACGCGCGGAGCATGGCGGCTCGAATGGGGCTGTCATGGCGAAAATTCTTGTTGCTGCGAGCGACGCGCGGATGCGCGATTACCTGGAGCAGGGCCTGAACGCGGCCGGCCACAAGGTTTGGAGCGCGCAATCGATCGATGCGGTGCTCGACACATTTTCCGAAGAGCGCTTCGATATATTCGTTTCCGACATTTTCCAGCCGGTGCTCGAATCGGTCGCGCTGTTCACGACGATTGCACGCACCTCTCCCAAGACGCGCATCGTTGCGCTCATGGATTTCAAGACCGAGCGCGCCAAGCAATATGATTTGAGCTTGTGGGTCGACAGCGTGATCGCCAAGCCTTTCACAGCCGGCCGCGTGGTGAGCGAGGTGGAGTTTCTGCTGGCCGTTGCCGCCCGCCGCGCTGCCGCGCCCGAGCTGGTTTAATTGAAGCGGCGGAGCAGCCGGTCGAGATAATCGAGCTCCTTGCGGCTGCGATTGGGGTCGCTGGCGCGCCGCTCGATCTCTTCCAAAATCTTCCGTGCGCGCTGCAGCTGCATCTCGGTCGGCACCTCGACGTCATCGCTTGAGAGCGCGCCCATCGCGCCGCGCCGGCGCCCGAGCGGATCGCGCCCCGCGCCTTGGCCGCTCGCAACGCCCATATGTCCGCTCATCGATTTCGCCAGCGCCTGTGCAAGGTTCTGCATTCCCTTTTGCAGATCTTCGATCGCGCGCCCTTCAGGATCGAGCGCGCCGCCAGGATTGCTCGCGCTCAGCTTGTCTTGCGAATCGCCCATCGCCTTGCCGGCCTGACCAAGCGATTGATCGCCCGGCGGCATATTGGCGCCCAGCTTGCCCATCAGCTTTTCCAGCTCTTCGCGCAATTGCGCCTGATCGCGCGCCAGCCCCGCCATCGAGCGGTCTTCCTTGCGCGGTGCGCCGCCGCGGCCCGATTTGCGGTAGGTCTCATCCAGCATGTTCTGCTGCTTGTTCAGTATGCCCTCAAGGCCGTTGAGTGCATTCGACATCGCCTTCTCGCCTTGCGTCATGCCGCCATTCGGCCCGCCGACGCGCAGATTGTTGAGAATGCTCTGAAGCTGCGCGAGCATTTGGCGCGCTTCGCTGCGCGCCCGGTGCGCGCCATGTCCTCGATGGCCTGCATCATATCCTGAAAGTCCTTCGAGGTGACGACATTCTGTCCGGGCATCTGCGGCGCCACTTCACCCCGTGCGATCGCTTTTTCGGTTTGTTGCGAAAGCGCCTGCATGTAGCGCTGGAGCGCCGCCTTCAGGTCGCTCATCAGGCTCTTGATCTGATCATCCGAGGCGCCGTTGGAGAGCGCATCCATCAGCTTGTTCTGGATATCGCGCAAATCCTGCTCAGCAAGCGTCAAATCGCCGTCCTCGATCCGAAGCGCCAGATTCCAGAACAGATCATAGACGGATTTGACCGATTCGCGGGTGAGCGGCGCATCCGAGCCGGTAATAGGCAACGCGCAATCCAAGATAAACGACTTGATCCGGCATGAAGCGTTCCGGCGCGAGCGTTAGCGCATCGAGCGCTTCGCGCACGCGCTCAGTGATTGGCCCGCGGCGCCGCCGCCAGGATCCGCCGCTGCTCGATGATTGCTCTAGCGAGCGGATCATGGAACTGCCGTTCAGGCAGCACGAAATTCTGCGGCGCGCTCAGGCTGGTCTGCCCGGCATCGTCGGTTGCAGCGAGCATGACCGTCATCGGCATGCCCGCCCAGGGATGCGCTGTCAAGTCGAACATCTGCTTGTCATCGATCGTTTTGGGATGGCCGGCGGGAGGGTCAGCGGCACGATCAGCGGCTCGCGATCCGCGATCGCAAGCGCGACGTCTTTTCGATGGCTCGCCGGCCTCCGCCGGATTGGCGGGTTGAATGCGCACTTCGGCCGACGCAACGCCATAATCGTCGCTCGCCTTATAAGCATCGCCGACGAGATCTTTTGCATTTGCGGTGGGCGGATCTTTGAACGCGATCGCCGGTGGCTTATCCGGCACGAGAGCGATGTCCCAGTGGCCGATGCGCTCTCGCCTGCCATCACGTCGACCGCTTCGTCGACTGCAGCGGCACGTCGATCTTGTAAGCGCCCGCGCCGTCTGGCGTCATGTAGAGGCGGCGTGCCAACCCTGTCGGCGGCCTTGCGGACTTGATGTGACGCCTTATGTGCGGCGCGTGCTCGGCGCCGGAGACGCGCACGGTCAGCACCGAGCCTTGCGGCACCATAATTTGTCTTGCCCGGCTTTTCGGTCGCTGCGGGCCAGAAAGACCGGCGCGGCGCGCGTGTAAGCCGGCGGCGCGATCCACGCATCGACGCTCATCATCTGCCGCTCTTCCAGCCGATATGCGGCGTCAGTGCGAAATTGAGCCGCTTCATGCCAATCCGCTCCGGCATAGATCAGGCCGAGCACGGCGAAAGCCACCGCGACCACGCGCAAGCCGTAAGGATCGGCATCGGGCAGATCAGGGCGCGGCGGGCGCACATGCAAGTTCCGCATAGCCTCGTGCGGCGCGCCTCAGATGCGCCCGCCACAGCGCCTCACTCTCTGGATCACGGCGGCCCAGCGCGAGCGAATCCGATAGCGTTTGAAGGGGCGATGCTGAAGTACCCGAATCCGTCTCGATGCGCGCAAGGCCCTCGGCGCGTGTCGGCCAGTGAAGCCCCCGCGCGAAATGCCAAATGCCCCATCCGGCCAGCACAGGAACGGGATCAGCAACAGCCCTGCACATAGGCCGGCATGGCGCGAAACACATCGAACCAGGCCAGGCCGAGAAAGACGAGGATGATGCCGATCAGCGGCCAGGCACGCGGCCACACGCGCTCGTAAAGCAGCGCCGCGCGCGCGATGACAAGCCGCCGCTCGGTCTTGCGCGCCTAATCCCGGTCTTGTGCCTTTTGCGCTTCAGGGGCTGTTTCAAGTGACGCCGAACCTTCAAGTGAGCCGCCCCCGCGACTCCTCCGCCAATTTAGGGCAGAAGGCCTAAAAGAGCACGCTCAATTGCGCGCGAGCCAGGCCGGCGCCCGATCGAGTGCAAGCATCTCATCGATCGACGGCCGCGCCCGGATGACGGCCCATTCCTTGCCCTTAACCAAGACTTCGGGAACCAGTGGCCGGGTATTGTAGGTCGAGGCCTGCACCGCCCCATAGGCGCCGGCGGTGAGGATGGCGATGAGATCGCCCTCAGCGAGCTCGGGCAGCTCTCGCCCGTTTCCGAATGTATCCGCCGTCTCGCACACCGGCCCGACGACATCATAGCGTTGGGTGCGCCCGCTTTCGGCGGGTTCCTTCACCGGCAGGAGCGCGTGATGCGCATCATAGAGCGCCGGGCGGATGAGATCGTTCATCGCCGCATCGACAATGAGAAAGCGGCGGGCTTCGCCTTGCTTCACATAGATGACGCGCGCAACCAGGATGCCGGCATTGCCGACAATCATGCGCCCGGGCTCGAAGATCAGCTTGACGCCCGAGGGCGCCATTGCCTCGCGCACAATGCGCGCATAATCGGAGGGCAATGGCGGCGCTTCCGGTTCGTCGAAATAAGGAATGCCCAACCCGCCGCCGAGATCGACGCGTTCAATCGGGTGGCCCTGCGCACGCAGGCGCTTGACCAGCTCGACGACCCGCGCGAACGCATCGCGGAACGGCGCAAGCTGTTTGATCTGGCTGCCGATATGAACATCGACGCCTTTGATGGCGATGCCGGGCAAATTCACAGCCTGCGAATAGGCCTGCAGCGCGCGGTTCCACGGCACGCCGAACTTATCCTCGGCCCGGCCGGTCGATATCTTGGCGTGGGTCTTGGCATCGACATCGGGGTTGATGCGGAAGGCGACGGGGGCCGTCTTGCCCAGCGCGCTTGCGACTTCGCTGAGCGCCAAAAGCTCGGGCTCGGATTCGACGTTGAATTGATAGATGCCGGCCTCGAGCGCGGCCTTCATCTCGTGGCGCTGCTTGCCGACGCCGGAGAAGACAATGCGCTCACCGGGAATACCGGCGGCGAGGGCGCGCTGAAGCTCGCCGCCCGAGACGACATCGGCGCCCGCGCCTTGGCGCGCCAGCGTCCCCAGCACGGCGAGATTGCTGTTGGCCTTGACCGAATAGGCGATGAGCACATCATCGCCCGCGAATGCCTCGCGGAACACGCGGTAATGCCGCTCGATCGTCCCGGTCGAATAGCAATAAAACGGCGTGCCCACGCGCGCGGCGATCTCGGCCACGGGCACATCCTCGGCGTAAAGTTCACCTTCTCGATATTCGAAGTGATGCATCAGGCGTGATGCTTAGCACCAGGCCTCTGTCGGGGGAATGTGGTTTCTGGTGTCAAAATTTGGCGTGCCAGGGCATCGCGCGTGAGCACGCCCAGGGGCGCGCGGCGCTCGTTAAGGACCACAACACGCTCGTCGCCGGGCTTAGGCGGTTTGGCCTCCGGATCCGGCAGCATATCGATGAACTGGGCGCGCTGGGCAATGCTGCGGCGCGCGATCGCCCGTGTTGGAAAGATCTCCTGAATGACCTCAGGTGAGTCGGCTTCGCCCTTGTTCAGGAAGTCGATAAGGTCTGGCCCCCGCTCCGGATGCTGCAGGACTTTTTTCATCTCCTCGCCTGTAGCAAAGGCGATGAAGCCGTTCTTAAGGCTGGTGAACAGGAACTCTGACTTGTCGAGGTCGACAGAGTTCTCGAGCCCCTCAAGGAGCTTGTCGAGTTGATAGAGCCGTGTACGAAGCGGGCCAACCCTGAACGTGAAGAAGTGGGGCTCCTTGGTTTCCTTTTGTCCTGGCCGGCTCTTGAAGAACGTCTCGAGTGATTCGTCATTCGTCAGAGTGACTCTGAAACGCTTTTCAAATCGATTATTGAAAGGGCGCACCTGGATCGAGGTCCTGCCCGAGAGAATTGAGTCTTCGTTCGGCGCTGGTGAGCGTAATGTCGCCACCCATATGCGTGATATTATAGGTGATGGTCACGACTTCGGGACCGAAGGTGATAAAGCCACCCACGGTGAGCGCAAAAATCAGCGTGTCCATGTCGCCGCTTGGCGGGAGACAGAATTTGCGTGTGAATATTATCCGTGCGACTTCGCAATCCTGCTGCAGGAATGCCAAGGAGTCCCAAAGATAAAGCTCGACACAGAAGAACAAGAAGGCATAGAGGCCCGCCTGGACCCACGGCCGAGCCCTTTCCCAGGGCCCGTGAGGATGATCGGGTAAATTGGCAGAGCCATAAGCGATGAGGAGCCCAAACGGTAGAACGAAGCAAACGCCCGTGGCTATGTCGCCGACCTGTGTGCCGCCGCCGAGTCGCCCAACCAGCGCCCATATTGCCGGAATTACGACCGCGCAAAGGAGAAGGAATCCGGCGGCCAGATAGACCGCAATCCACCTGCTAAGCGCGCTTGTTTGAACGTGCGCCATGGCCCCCATCCCCAGGGTGGGGAGAATAGGCACACGCGAGAGGCGATCCAACACTCAAGTATTCGCACAAGGCCTGAAGCGCAGGAATGGGTGGGCTCTGCGTCTCCGCTGCAACGTCCCCTTTCACTTTATTGTCGTGAATCGCTCGAATATTTGCAAATAATTTGCCTGGTCAACTATGGCTCAAATCAATACTGCGCGTGATCCGCGCAGCGGTGGCGTGATGCAACCTGGCGGCCGCCTCTCACCCGCCCTTGCCAGGTGCGCCGGTACCCATCGCTCCTGGCGCATCTGCGCCGGCGCTGAACCCGCCGCCCAGCCCTGGCATTCCCCCCGGTGGCGCGCTTGACGGCTTGCCGCCTGACGGCCCGCCGGTGAAGCCACCTGTTGGGAAGCCGCCTGTCGGCTTACCGAGCTTCGGTCCGCGCGGCGGGCCTCCACCTGGAGGTGCTTTGTTCGGAGGGAAGGCGGGGGGCTTAAGAGCGATGGAGAGCTGCGAGAATGTCTGCTCGCTGTCGCGCCAGCGCGACTCGGCGCTGTGGCACGCAACCTCGTTATAGCTGTTCATCTCCATGCACTGAATGTAAGCGCGGCAAGAGGCCACGACATTGCGATATTCACCGTCGATCGACGCATCGAAGCTTTGCATCTTTTCCAGGGCGGTCGAGTTCGTCTCTTGTCCGGCGACCGAGCGCAATTCCTCGCGCTGCTGAATGATCTGATCCTTCTGCGTGGCGAGGCTGTTGACATCGCAAACCAGGCGCCCCGCTTCCAGATTGGACGTTGCGTCTCCGTAGATGGCCCCCGAGTTGGACGTCGCGCTGGCGCAAGCAGTCAGCAGTGATGACAGCGCGCCGAAACCGAGCATGATAATCAGGCTCCTCATTTGCGGCTCCCATCATCGTCGAGCGTTCCGAACGTGCCGGGCGTCGCCGCGGTGATTGATGCACCCGATACCGGCCCGGAGTTGGATGTGGCCGTCGCGCACGCCGACAGCGACGAGAGCGCAACTAACGCAAGCGCAACGAGTGCGAGTTTCATTTCCGTTCCCCTCAGTTTGTGTGACTTCTCAGTTCGGCTCGCAGCCGCGGCCGACATTTTCCATACGCAAACGATAAAGACTGGCCTGATCGAAAAGATCGTTGCGGATGCGCCGCCAGCGTTCCGCGCCGGAAAGCCCGCCATATTTGCCGATCAGGTAATGGGCGATGCGGTGGCCCTTATGGTCCGCTTCAGTGAGATAGGAATTGGCGATGTCGGTGCTTTCGGCGATGCCGCACAGCCGATAGCTCGACATCACAACGCCCGTGCCGTAGATCAGCGCGAGATTGTAAAGCGCATCGGCATTGCCGCGCGCTGCCGCGCTCTTGAGCCAGCGCATGCCAATATCCGTAGACTGAACAACGCCGAGCCCGGTGATATACATGATGCCGAGCGCATTGATCGAAGTGAGGTCGCTTGCGTTCTGCGCGGCGGCACAAATGAGATAAACCGTTTCGATCGGATCGAGATCGCCGGTCTCGCTGAAGCCGTAATCGCGCTGAAACGCCTCAACCGCCGCGCGTGTTCCGGGCCCATAGGTGCCGTCGACTTTGCCGTCGTAATGGCCGAGCGCCTTGAGCGCCTGCTGGCGCACGCTGAGATCGATTGGCGCGCCGCCGCGCGGGCCCCCGGCACCGGCTTGATCGACCCCGCGCGAGATGCGCGCAAGGCTTGCCGGCGTGTATTCGCAGGTGAGGTTGAGCGCAGCCAAGCGCTTCTGCGCGATCGCCGCATATTCCGTGTCGCAAGCCCGGCCTGCGCGCAAAGCTTGGTTGAAATATTTGCGCGCCTGCTCGACGCGCCCGATGGCGGCTTCGGCCTCACCGAGCTTGAGCCAGTATTGCGCCTTGTCGGCGCAGCTCAGCATGTTCCAGCGGTTGATGCAGTCGCCTTGGTCGGTGCCCTTGCAGGCATCCGGCAAGCCGTCTTGTGCTTCGGCAGCAAGGCCCCCGCGAAGGCCCGCTGCCAATTTAGGGCGGGCCGCTTCCGCCCCGGCCCCCGGGCTTTGCCGGTAATATTGCGAGCCGTCGCGGCGCTCGCCGCGCAATTGGCCCACCGGCGGCCTGCCCCAGCCCGGTGCCGCGGCGGGCCAGCAATTGACGATGACGGGAGGGGCACCGTCCGCGCCCGGCGGGCCCGGCGCCGGCCCCGCACCGGCAAATCCTTTTCCGGGCGGGCCGCGGCCTTCAGGCGGCCAGACAATCACGCCGGGCGGTGCCGGTGCGCCCTTGCCTGCACCATCGGGCGCGCCGAAGTTGGCGCAGGAAATCGTGATGGGAATGCTATCTTTCTTGCCCCGCGAATAAGCGAGGAAGATCACGCCGGCGCAAATGACGACGCCGATTGTGATGAAGAAGATCAGCTGGATCGTCAGCGAGACCTGCGCCCAGAAGCCGGGTGGCTTCGGCTCATCGCCTTCGTTCTTCTTCTTGTGTCCGTGAGCGATGACGACCTTGGCGCTTCCGCCGCCGCCACCACCCCCGCCGCCTCCGCCGCCAAAGCTGCTGGAACGAAGGCCCGATCTGGGCGTCTTGCGCGATCCCCACATTTCCCACCCCCTGCACGACAGGGTGGACGGGCCTCCGGCGTCTTGGCCGCCAAATCCCCCTCTACCCCGCGGCAGAGACTAGATACACGCAATGGGATATATGAATAGAATTCATCGCGCAAAAATTGATTTGAAGGGAACCGATGCAGGGTTGCAACATTAAGAAGGACTCGCCTAATAGTCGTCATCCTGCATTTGGCGGCGGCGCGCGGCATGTACCGTCGGGGCGTTCGGTCGTTCCCTTGGGACATTCGAGCGGGCCCTTGGTCCCGCAGGCCGCAACGAAAGCGAGCAGGGCGAGCCCCAGGATAAACCGGCCGATCTTCATTTGAGCCTCGCTCTCCATTGCGCCGCTTGCTCGCGCACCCGTTCAGGCGCGGTGCCGCCATAGCTCTTGCGGCTTTCGGCCGAAGCCTGGGGCGAAAGCACCGAGAACACATCCTTGGTGATCTTGGGCTCGATGCTTTGCATCTCAGCGAGCGCCAGCTCATCCAGCCTGCAGCCCTTGGCATCGGCGGCGGCGACAATGCGCCCGGTCACATGATGCGCTTCACGGAACGGCAGGCCCGCGCGCGCGACCAGCCAATCGGCAAGATCGGTCGCCGTCGAATGCCCGGTTGCGGCGGCGGCTTTCATCGCAGCTTCATTGATCGTCAGATCACGGATCATTCCCGTCATCGCGGCAAGCGCAAGCTCCGCGGCATCGAAGGCTTCGAAAGTGAGCGCCTTGTCTTCCTGCAAATCCTTGGCGTAAGCGAGCGGCAAGCCCTTGATCACCGTGAGCAGCGCCATAAGGCTGCCGAAAACGCGCCCCGCTTTCGCGCGCACAAGCTCGGCGGCATCGGGGTTGCGCTTTTGCGGCATGATCGAGGAGCCGGTGGTGAACTTGTCGGAAAGCCGCGCGAAGCCGAATCCGGGCGATAGCCACAACACAATCTCTTCGGCGAGCCGTGAGAGATGCGTTGCGAGAATCGCCGTGCACGACAAGGCTTCGAGCGCGAAATCGCGCGCCGATACGGCATCGATCGAGTTCGCCATCGGCCGGTCGAAACGCAAGGCTTTCGCTGTCATATCGCGGTCGATGGGAAAGCTCGTTCCGGCCAGCGCGGCGGCGCCGAGCGGTGATTCATTCATGCGTTCCCGTGCATCCTTTGCGCGGCCCGCATCGCGCGAAAGCATCTCGACATAGGCCAGCAAATGATGACCGAAGGTGATCGGCTGCGCGACCTGCATATGCGTAAAGCCGGGCATGATGGAGCCGGCATGTGCTTCGGCCTGCGTGACAAGAGCGCTCTGCAACCCGACAATCCCGGCATGCAGCCGGTCAAGCGCCGAGCGCACCCAAAGCCGAAAATCGGTCGCCACCTGATCGTTGCGCGAGCGCGCTGTGTGCACGCGCTTTCCGGCATCGCCGGCAAGCTCGGTCAGGCGCGCTTCAATGTTGAGGTGGATGTCCTCAAGCGCGCGCGAAAATGTGAATGTGCCGGCGTCGATCTCCCGCGCGATCTCATGCAATGCGCGCTCGATTGCCGCAGCGTCGGCCTGCGGGATAATGCCTTGATGCGATAGCATCGCGGCATGCGCCATAGAGCCTTCAATATCTTCGCGCCACAGCCGCTTGTCGACATCGATCGAGGCGTTTATTTCCTGCATCAAGGCATCGGGCGCATCGGCAAAGCGCCCGCCCCACATCGGGTTCGCACTTTCCGCCTTGCCGCGTTTGCCGCCTTTGGCCATGACTTGCTCCTTCGGGCGGGACCATAAGCGTATGAGTTTTCAAGCGAAAGACCTGATCACGCGCGCCAAGCAGCACAAGCTTGCCTTGTCCGCCGGCGCTGTCGTGCTGGTTCTGCTCCTGGCTGCCGGGCCGGTGATCCTGCGGACGCAAGGGCTCGTTTCGTCAAACCCGCTGAAGCCGCTCGCCATCGGCACGATGGCAAAGTTCGCCTTCAAGCAAGCGGGCGCGGCGGCGCCGGGCGTTGCGTTCGATGGACCTGAGGGCCCGATGACACTCGCGCGCCTGCGCGGGCATCCCTTGCTCGTCAATCTGTGGGCGAGCTGGTGCGTGCCTTGCGTTAAGGAATTGCCCTCGCTCGATCGCTTGGCTCTGGCGATGAAAGCGGAAGGGCTCAAAGTCGTAGCGATCAATATGGATCAGAACACGGACGATGCGCTCTACTTCCTGGGCAAAAACCACATCACGCACTTGCCGCTCTACTCGGACAAGAACCTCTTGATGAGCATTGCCCTGCAAGAGGAGGGGATTCCGGTGAGCGTGCTCTATGACGCGCAGGGCCACGAGATCGGGCGCTATGTCGGCGGCACCAATTGGGATTCGCCCGAGGCGCGCAAGCTCATTGCGGCGGCGATCAAGCCTGACAGCCAGGAGAAGCATAGGACTGAGCGCTGAAGGCCAAATAATCCCTAAGCTGACTGGCCCAAAAGCCCCCCTGCAAGTTACCATTTGCCGGCACAGAGAGGCCGGCGAAGCGGATGGCAGACATCTTCGTCTCATATGCGAGAGCGGATATGGCGCGCGAAGCGGGGGATCGCGGCATTCTCGCGACCTTGCACTTTGAGACCGCAGACCTGCCCCCTCATGTCGAGTGACCGCGGATGAGCGAGGACAAGGCGGCATTGGAGCAGGGGCCAATTGATCTGGCGCGAGAAGCCGAGTTTGCGCTCGGCGATATGCTGGTTCGCCCGGCCACGCGTGAGATCGTCATCTCGGGCGCGCCGCGATCGCTTCAGCCGCGCGTGATGCAAGTGTTCGTGGCGCTGGCGCGCCGCGGCGGCGCGGTGCTTGCGCGCGATGATCTGGTGCGCGAGTGCTGGGAAGGGCTCAGTGTCAGCGAGGATGCGATCAACCGCTGCATCAGTCAGCTCAGGCGCTTGTCGGAGCAGACCGAGGGCCGGGCCTTCACGATCGAGACCGTTGCGCGCGTCGGTTACCGGCTGCTCGCGGCCGAACCGCCGGAACCGTCAGCCGCGCCGGAAGCTGAGCTTTCGATTGTCGTTATACCTTTTGCAAATACCTCGCCCGACAAGGATCAGGAATATTTCTCCGATGGGCTGTCTGAAGATCTCATCAATCAGCTCGCTCAAATCGACCGGTTGCGGGTCGTAGGGCGTACATCGAGCTTCGCCCTCAAGGGGCGCACGGATGATCTTCGCACGATCGGCCAGAAGCTCGGTGTCACGCATGTTCTGGAAGGCAGTGTGCGTAAATCGGGCAACCGGGTGCGTATCACGGCGCAGCTCATCGACGGCAAGGCCGGCGACCATGTCTGGGCCGGGCGTTATGATCGCGATCTTTCCGACATCTTTGCGCTCCAGGACGAGATCTCGCAGGCGATTATCACAGCCCTGAAGCTCAAGCTTCTTCCAGAAGAAAAGAAGTCGATCGAAAATCACGGCACGGATAATCCCGAAGCTTACGACAAGTATCTGCGTGCCCGGGCGCTTTATTATCAGTCAGGGTCGGCGGAGCTGTTGCGCGCCATAGAGATCTTTCGTGAGGCATTGGCGCTCGATCCCGATTTCGCCCTCGCCTGGTACGGTTTGTACATGGCATCGATGACCACGTTGATGTGGATCCCAAAGGATGCTGCGCGCAAAGAGATGGCCGAGGCCAACGTGCATGTCTTGGAGCTGGCGCCCGATGCGTGGTGGACTCATGCCCTGCGCACGCAGCAATTCATAATGGAGCGCAAATGGACCGAGGCCGACGCTGCCGCCAAAGCCGCGTTAGCCGCGGCATCGGCTTCGGATGTCGATGCGGCTCATGCCTGTGCCAGCTTTCAGTGGACCGTCGGATGTTGCAAGGAGACCATCGAGCATCTTGAACGCGCGCGCCGGGCGGATCCGCTCTCGCTCGTGGCTTCTGGCTTTCTGCAGCTTGCTCTCGATGACGCCGGACGCCCCGATGACGCGCAGGTGGAATACGAGCGCAGCAAGGATCTGGCTGGCGACCACGGGCTTTGGGATTGGGCGGCCGTGACGCGCCTTTGGCGCCGAAAGGGTGCCGATCCGAGTGCAATCAAGGCCCAGTACGGCGTTTTTCTGCGCAATCAGAGTCGGCCGATGGCGCTCCATCGTGTTTTGTTGGATAGGCTCGACGACATGAATTCGGCACGCGTCGCGATTCGCCAGGCTTTCGAGGATCCCGCAAACCAAGATTCCTTGCGCATGGCTGAAATTGTATGTTGCGCAGATCATTTTGGTGACAAGGATTTGGCCCTCGCAGCCTTGCGCCGGACTTTCCTTGAGCTGAACGGGATCTCCTACAGCATGCTCTGGTATCCCAGCGAGATCGGGTTTCGCACCGACCCGCGCTTCAAAATGCTCATTCGCGATCTCGGCATCTACGGCTACTGGCGCACGAGCGGCAAATGGGGCGATTTCGCGAGGGCAAAGGGCGATGATGATTTCGAAATCATCAAGTGAGCGGTGCACGAACGATCATAGTGGAGGCTGGAAGGCGGAGCTGAACTGGTTGATGGTGAAGGCTCATGTCGAGTGACTGTGGATGAGCGAGGACAGCGGCATTGGAGCAGGGGCCAATTGATCTGGCGCGAGAGGCCGAGTTTGCGCTCGGCGATATGCTGGTTCGCCCGGCCATGCTCGAGATTGTCGTCAAGGGCAGGCCAAAGACGCTCCAACATCGTGTGATGCAAGTGCTCGTGGCTTTGGCGCGCCGCGATAGCGCGGTGCTTGCGCGCGACGATCTGGTGCGCGAGTGCTGGGAGGGGCTCAGCGTCAGCGAGGACGCGATCAACCGCTGCATCAGCCAGCTCAGGCGCTTGTCCGAGCAGACCGAGGGCCGGGCCTTCGCGATCGAGACCGTCGCGCGCGTCGGTTACCGGCTGATCGCGGCAGAAACAGCAATCAAGCCGGAAGATTCTTCAGCCGCGCTGCAAGCTGAGCTTTCGATTGTCGTTATCCCCTTCGCGAATACCTCGCCCGACAAGGATCAGGAATATTTTTCCGATGGGCTGTCTGAAGACCTCATCAATCAGCTCGCTCAAATCGACAGGTTGCGGGTCGTAGGACGCACATCGAGCTTCGCGCTCAAAGGACGCACGGATGATCTTCGCACGATCGGCCAGAAGCTCGGTGTCACGCATGTTCTTGAGGGCAGCGTGCGCAAATCGGGCAACCGGGTGCGTATCACGGCGCAGCTGATCGATAGCGCGACAAACGGCCAAGTCTGGGCTGGCCGTTATGATCGCGATGTTTCCGACATCTTTGCGCTCCAGGACGAGATCTCGCAGGCGATCATCACAGCCCTGAAGCTCAAGCTTCTGCCTGAAGAAAAGAAGTCGATCGAAAATCACGGCACGGATAATCTCGACGCTTACGATAAATATCTGCGCGCGCGCGCCCTGACGAATCAGATGGGCGCGGCGAATCTCAAACGTGCGATAGAGCTTTACCGGCAAGCCCTCGCGCTTGATCCCAGCTTTCGCTGGGCGATGGGAGGGCTCGTACAAGCGCTGAGCAATTACGCCGCCGCTGCGCCCGAATATCGCGCAGAAACTTTGAAAGAGATGAACACGGTCTACGAGCGTGAAGTTGCCATCGAAACGAGACGGTGGGTCTCTCTTTCGACGCGCGCAATGCAGCTGCAGATCCGCCGCGACTATTGGGGCGCCGAGCAGCTGCTTGATGAAGCCTGGCGGCTGGCGCCAAAAAAACTTCGAGCCGATCGGCGCGCGCGCGTGGCACTTAGAGGTTGTCTGCCGCTTCCAAGAAGCGATCGAGACCTATCGGCCCATGCTTCGCTCCGATCCATTGTCCCTGATTGTTTCGTTCATGTTCCAAAGCCGCCTCGACGCTGGTGGCCGGCATGAGGAGGCATTGGCTGAGTACGAGCGCAGTAAGGATCTGGCCGGCGATCGCGGCATGATTGAGTTGCTCGCCTTCCTTCGGTGTTGGACGAGTGCTAAGCCTGCGGAAGTCAAACGGCAATATCGGCGCTTCCTGGCAAGCCGTGGCCCCGAGATGCGCGCATCGATCTTTGATCAGCTGGCGCCTGTGCTCGGCGATCTTGAGGCGGCGCGTGCGCTTATCGCGCAGGCGAGCGATGAGCTGGGCAACCAGAACGCAACCAGGCTTGTGCAGCTGTCATTGCTGGCCGGCGCTTTTGGTGCAGTCGATGTCGCGCTTTCCGGATTACGGCGCGCCTTCGTCGACATGAATTTCGTGCCGCAGCGCTATTTGTGGCTGCCCGTGCTCAGCCAGGTCCGCAAAGCCCCGCGCTTCAAGGATATCGTGCGCGATCTCGGGCTTTACAGCTATTGGCGTCAGAGCGGCAAATGGGGTGAGTTTGCGCGGCCCGTCGGTAATGATGATTTCGAGATCATCTGCTGACGGATGATCTCGAAGCGCTGCGTGTAATTGGCTCTTATTCCCAGCCGGTTTTGATACCGAAGGGCAGCTTCATCCCGTAGACCGCTTCGACACGGCTGATCTCGCCGCTTTTGATGCGAAACATCTCGCCGGCGATATAGGAGGCGGGCGCGGGATCACCCACTTTGCGCACGCTGCCGTCGCTGAGCTTGATCTCGGTCGTCTTGCCGTCATGGCTGAAGAAGAACTCGCCCATGACGACACCGCGCTCCTCATCGACGAGCCAGATGCGCCGCGGCGTGAGCGTGGCGATGAAGATGCCCGTGTTCATTTGATCGGCGCAGCCCATATTGCCGATGTCGAGCGCGCCCGGCGGCGGCTTGGGGCCAGGCATCGCCGGAGCGGGTCCCTTGCGCGGGCCCGTTGTCTGCACGCCATCCTCGTAACGTTGGCAGTCTTTGGCGAACGGCGCGACCTTGCCATTGTGCTGCTCGATTGAATCGAAATAGGCCATCGCCGCCGCGATCATTTTCGCACGCGAGACGCGCTCGCGCGGCTTAAGCGGCGTGGAGAACTCTGGCCGCGGCGTTGTAATTGTCATATTGCCGAATGGCGCATCGCGCTCCGCGATCAATTCGATCTCGCTCACCTTGTCGCCCGACACTTTAAGGCGCGCGGCGATGTAGAGCGGCTTGCCCCACTCCATAACGCGGCCCAAAAAGCCCGCCTGGCTCGTCTCAGGGTCGGCGAGATGAAATGTGTAGGGCGTGATGTCGCTTAGCGTCCCCCACAAGCCTTCGCCGGGCTTTATCGTCATCGTGTTCTCGGTGAACTTCACGTCCTTGGTCATGGGCAAGAGCGATGGATCATGTGCCTTCATCGAGGCGAGAAACTTGTCCATGAATCCATCAAGACAAGCGCGGTCGCAGGCTTTCGCCGTCGCGCTTTGTGCGGCGGTAATGGCCCAAACAGCAATGAAGGCGCCGGCGATGGCGCGCGCGAATTTCCCTGACATGGCGTTTATCCCCAGTCTGCGGGCCCGGTTGGCCCCGGGCGCTTGTTTCGGCGAATGCCTCGGCGCAGCGTCTCGCTATATCAAGGCCCCGTCAACCCGCACCGTTGCTCCGGACCCGGGCTTGGGTGAAAACTGGCGCAAACAAAAAGGGAGGAAGCCATGGCTGACGGCCCCGCGGGCGAGCGCACGGTCCAGGCGGACATGAACTATCTCAAAGACGTGCCGTTCGGCGGTAAGCCCTATTTCGGCGCGCCTCCAGGCTCCCCGGGCAGCTGGACGACCGAAAAGCGCGTGATGACATTTCACGATGCATCGAGCTGGGCCGATCCGCCGACGCTCGAGCGCGAGGGGCTAATGCTCGCGCCGTTCACGACCAAGGTCACCGACTTCAGAGATCGCGCGCAGCTGAAAGACATCTACGCCGGCGAGCTGGTCGAGCTGATGCGCCGCGTGACCGGTGCGAAATATGCCTTCGCGTTTTCTGGCGCGAATGTGCGCTATTCGCCGCGCCGCACGGATCAAGCGGGAAGCTTGCAGCGACCCGCGCCGCTTGCGCATGTCGACTGCTCGCTGCACTCCGCGCCCGGCATCGGACGGGGCAACCCGATCTTCAAAAGTGAGCCCGAAGTGTTAAAGCCGGGTCAGCGGCTGGTCGGTTACAATGTCTGGCGCGTGCTCTCTGATCCGCCGCACGACATTCCGCTTAGCGTTGCCGATCAGCGCACGGTCAGCCGCGAGGATTTCGTGTTGGCCGATGGCGTCTATGGCAAAGGCGAAAACGAGATCCGCTCGGAGCTCTATTTTGTGAAGCACAACCCGGCGCATAAGTGGATCTATTTTCGCGATATGACGCCGAACCATGCGCTCATCTTCCGCGCCTATGAGACGGATGATGCCGGGCCGACGCCTGTGCCGCATGCGGCCTTTACGGATCCGAGCTGCCCTGAGGATGCGGTGGGGCGTAAAAGCGTTGAAGCGCGCGTTTACGTGATTTACGACGAATAGCTCGCTTACGCGCCGAGGGCTTGTTCCGCCGCCGTGAAGGCGAGGCTTTGCGCATCGGCGACGGCTTTGTAGGTAATCCGTCCACGGACGACATTGACACCGGCGAGCAAATCGCGGTCATCGAGCGCCGCCTGCTTGAGGCCCTTATTGGCGATCGAAATTGCGAAAGGCAGCGTCACATTGTTGAGCGCGAAGGTCGATGTGCGCGCGACCGCCCCCGGCATGTTTGTTACGCAATAATGCACAACGCCTTCATCGATATAGGTCGGGTTGGCATGCGTTGTCGGCCGCGATGTCTCCGAGCAGCCGCCTTGATCGATCGAGACGTCAACAAGCACCGCGCCATTGGGCATTGAGCGCACCATCTCGCGCGTGATCACATGCGGCGCCTTGGCGCCCGGCACCAGCACGGCGCCGATCACGAGATCGGCCGAAGCCACGCTCTCTTCCACCGCATCGGCGGTCGCGAACAAAGTCTTGAGCTGCGGCCAATACGTTTCTTCGAGGAATTGCAGCCGCCGCGCCGATTTATCGAGCACCGTGACATCGGCGCCGAGGCCGATCGCCATGCGCGCGGCATTCGAGCCGACAACGCCGCCGCCGATCACCGCAACGCGCGCCGCCGGCACGCCGGAGACGCCACCGAGTAGAACGCCGCGCCCGCCTTGCTCGCGCTCAAGGCAATGCGCACCGGCCTGGATCGACATGCGTCCGGCCACTTCGCTCATCGGCGCCAAGAGCGGCAGCCCGCCGCGGTCATCAGTGACGGTTTCGTAAGCGACGGCAATGCAGCCTGATTTGACCAGCGCTTGAGTTTGTTTGGGGTCGGGCGCGAGATGAAGATAGGTGAAAAGAATCTGTCCTTCGCGGATGAGTGGAAATTCCTCAGCCTGCGGCTCCTTCACTTTCACGATCATGTCGGCGCGCGCAAAAATCTCTTCCGGCGTATCGGCGATGATAGCGCCCGCTGCTCTGTAGGCCTCGTCGGTGAAGCCGATCCCGGTCGCGGCGTCCTTTTGCACCAGCACTTCGTGATCGCCCGAGCGCTTGATCTCGCGGACGCTCGCGGGCGTTAGCCCGACTCTGTATTCGTGCGTCTTGATTTCCTTGGGAACGCCAATGCGCATAAGAAGGCCCCGGTGCTAAGTGCCAGGGTCATTAGATAGACTGCGTCGGCCTTCCAGCCAATTACCGCGTCGGGACGGGGTGCTCGCCGCGATAATCGTAAAAGCCGCGGCCTGCCTTGCGGCCGATCCAGCCGGCATCGACATATTTCACCAGGAGAGGGCAGGGGCGGTATTTCGGGTCGGCCAGGCCTTCATAGAGCACCTGCATGATCGAAAGGCAGGTGTCGAGGCCGATGAAGTCCGCGAGCTGCAACGGGCCCATCGGATGATTGGCGCCGAGCTTCATCGCCGTGTCGATGGCTTCGACATTGCCGACGCCCTCGTAAAGCGTGTAGACGGCCTCGTTGATCATCGGCAGCAAGATGCGGTTGACGATGAAGGCCGGAAAATCTTCGGCATTCGCGGCGGTCTTGCCCAGCCGCTTCACCACTTCCTGCGCGGTGTTGAACGTGTCTTCATCGGTGGCGATGCCGCGGATGAGCTCGACAAGCTTCATCACCGGCACCGGATTCATGAAATGCAGGCCGATGAAATGCTCCGGCCGGTCGGTCACAGATGCAAGCCGCGTGATCGAGATCGATGAGGTGTTCGTCGCCAGCATTGTGCCCGGTTTGATCTTGGGACACAGCGCCATAAAAATCTGGCGCTTGATCTCTTCCTTCTCGGTCGCCGCTTCAATGACGAGATCGGCGTTCGAAAACGCATCGGTCGATTTGATCGTCTCGATGTGCTTCATGCCTTCGGCCATCTCCTTCTCGGAGATGAGTTTCCGGCCGACCTGCCGGCTCATATTGCCCTTGATGGTCTCGACCGCCTTTTGCAGCCGGTCTTCGGAGATGTCGTTAAGCAGCACTTGGTAGCCGCCGAGCGCGCAAACATGAGCGATACCGCTGCCCATCTGGCCGGCACCGATAACGCCAATCGTCTGAACATTCATGATCGTGGTTCCGCTTGAGACCTAAGCTTGCCTCTCATCCGAAGGCGCGGTTTTCACCCCCGCCGCGCTCACCGGATCGATCGAAAGAATTGGGGCATGACCTTTTGTGCTATCGCAACACGTCCCGTTTTGCAATGCAACATCGTAGGTTGGGAACCCTTAGGGCAGGTTAATTCGTCGCAACGTGGCGCGGGCGCCTCGGCCAACCCGTCGCGCGGGAATTGGCGGAATCCGGCGCCTTGCCATTATCCCCTGGGATTGGAACATTAATATTTTGCACTGCGCCTGAAGGAGTGTCGCGAATGCGTAAGACGGCGAGGCGAAAATTGGCCGCTTGCGTGCTTTTGGCCGCGCTCGGCCTCGCCGGGCAGGCGTGGGGCCGGCCCGCGCCGCGTGTCTCGATCGAATTGCTCAAGCAGCTGCCGATTGCCGAGCGGGCGCCTTACGATGAGAAGGCGAGTGCCGACGCTGCCGTCGATGCGGTGCTCGCACGCGCCAAGAAAAGCGGCAAGCTTGCCTTCATCGATCTCGGCGGCAATTGGTGCGGCGACTGCATCGTGCTGGCAAATTTGATGCGCCTGCCGGAAGTGAAGTCATTTGTCGATGCGCATTATGAGGTTGCGTTTGTCGATGTCGGCCGCTTCGACAAGAATTTGCAGATCCCGCTGCGCTTCGGCGTGATCGAGAACTTGCGGGGCGTGCCGGCGGTTCTGATTGTCGATCCCAAGACCGGCAAGCTTTTGGATTCAGGACGCATCGCCGCGCTCGCCGATGCGCGCTCGATGACGCCGCAATCAATCGCCGATTGGCTCGCTGTTTGGGCGAAGTAGCTTTGTTCAGCCTAAACAGAAAAGCCACAAAGTTTTCACCAAGGACACAAAGTTCGTTCATTGTGATCTTTGTGTGCTCTTCGTGTCTTCGTGTTTAGACGGGGCGATTAATACCCGATTTTGGCGAGTTCGGATTCGAGTTCAGGGATGATGGTGAAGAGATCGCCGACAAGGCCGTAATCGGCGACCTGAAAGATCGGCGCATCAGCATCCTTGTTCACCGCAACGATCACCTTAGAGTCCTTCATGCCGGCAAGATGCTGGATCGCGCCCGAAATGCCGAAAGCGATATAGAGATCAGGTGCCACTACCTTGCCGGTTTGGCCGACTTGATAGTCATTGGGCACAAAGCCAGCATCGACGGCGGCTCTGCTCGCGCCGACAGCTGCGTGCAATTTATCGGCAAGGCTTTCGAGCAGTTTGAAATTGTCGCCCGATTGCATGCCGCGCCCGCCAGAAAGAATAATCTTTGCCGAGGTCAGCTCAGGCCGCTCCGATTTCGCCAGCTCTTCGGAAACGAAAGCGGATAGGCCGTCATCTTTCGGCGCCACGATACTTTCGACCGGCGCGGAGCCTGTGCGCTCTGCGGCTTTGAACGCGGTGGTCCGTACCGTGATCACCTTCTTGGCGTCTTTGGTCTTGACCGTTTGCAGCGCGTTGCCGGCATAGATCGGCCGCACGAATGTGTCGAGTCGCAACGACTGCGACGATGTCGGAGATCTGCATCACATCAAGAAGCGCGGCCACACGCGGCAGAATGTTCTTGCCGGTCGTCGTCGCGGGCGCCAGCACCGCATCATAATTCGCCATCAACGGCACGATCAGCGCGGCCATCGGCTCGGCGAGCATATGAGCGAGCGAAGGATCGTCCGCATACAGAACTTTTTCGACCCCCGCGAGCTTGCCCGCTGCTTCGGCCACGGCTGAGGCGCCACTTCCGGCGACCAGCACATGCACCGGCCCGCCCAGCTCGGCAGCAGCCGTCACCGTCTTGTCGGTCGCATCTTTGAGCGCGCGATTGTCATGCTCGGCAATAACCAGAACAGCCATCAGAGCACCCCCTGCGCTTTAAGGGCCGAAACTAGCTCGGCGGCGGAGCCGAGGATCTTGCCGGCCTGCCGCTTGGGCGGCTCTTCGGTCTTCAGAATTTCAAGGCGCGGCGCGATATCGACGCCATAATCCTCCGGCTTCTTCATATCGATCGGCTTGCGCTTGGCTTTCATGATGTTAGGCAAAGAGGCATAGCGCGGCTCATTCAATCGCAGATCGGTCGTGACGATCGCCGGCAATTTGAGCTTGACCGTCTCGAGCCCGCCATCGATCTCGCGCGTCACCAGCGCCGCGCCATCTTCTTTCTCCAGCTTGGAAGCAAAGGTGCCTTGCGGCCAGCCCAAGAGCGCAGCGAGCATCTGCCCGGTCTGATTGCAGTCATCGTCGATCGCTTGCTTGCCGAGGATCACCAGCTCGGGCTTTTCGACCTCCACAATCGCCTTCAAAATCTTGGCTACTGCCAGCGGCTCGGCGCTGGCTGCCCCGATATCCACCAAAATGCCGCGGTCGGCGCCCATGGCAAGCGCGGTGCGGATCGTCTCCTGGGCTTGCGTGGGGCCGATCGAAACCGCGACGACTTCGCTCGCCAGCCCCTTCTCCTTGAGCCGCAGCGCCTCTTCCACCGCGATCTCGTCGAACGGGTTCATCGACATTTTGACATTGGCAAGATCAACGCCCGAGCCATCGCTCTTCACGCGGATCTTCACGTTGTAGTCGACGACGCGTTTAACGGGCACGAGGATCTTCATCGGCAAACCCTTTGAGTCGCGGGGCTGTCACATGCTGCTTAGCACAAACGAGTTAAACCCGCAGCGTAACGAACATCTATTGCCTGTCACCCTCGAACTCGCTCCAAGGGTCCAGGAATAAGCGCCTGAGTGCTGGAAAAACGCTGGAACCTCGGGTCAAGCCCGAGGATGACATCGATCCGGCAGCGCCGCCTCGGTGTCAGCTCACCTTCCAGCCGAGATGCTGAACGAATGTGTCGAGCACATAGGTCTTCCAGGTGCCGACATCGTCCATCAAATTCGCTGCCATCACGCCGCCCGACAGATTCACCACGAAATCGATCGCGGCATCGCCATTCTCATCGATGAAGGCGCGGCCATAGACCTTCTTCTGGTTGTAGTCGTTCATCGCCATGAAGTCGTCGGAGGTGGCTTTGTGCTCAAGCGCGAAGGAGGCGACGAATTGCAGGCTGCGGCAGCGGCGCGGCGCCTGCGAATTGCAGTCATAGGTCTGAACCCGGAACTTGAGCCCGTCCGCCGCCCCCATGATCAGGGGATCGCCGCCCGGATCCGTCGTCAGGGTCGCGCTATAGCCGTGCGCATCGAGCAGCGCGACAATCTCGCTTCCGGAAAGATCATTATAGATAGTGCCGTCGGCATAGACCGGTGTCGACAGCACGGCGCCCGCAACAGCAGCGGCGCCCAACAAGACTTTGAGCCCCATAACCGGCCCCCAGCAACCCAACCCATTAACCATACTATGACCCCGAGATGGGGGATCACACAAGGCCGAAGCGTGTCGCTCCCGGCTCGTGCGCTCAAGTTTCGCGTGAGGGTGGCAGGATTGTGCAGAGCTGGCACAGCGCCGGCTCGGGCGAGCCGGAGGGCCGCCCGGCGGCGTTATATTTCGGTGAAAGCGCGAGTGGACAAGTCGAGGGAATCCGCGCCCGGCGAGGCGTTACGCGCCCCAGGTGCGTTTGGCACGCTTGATGCTGTTCCTTACGCGAAGCCCTGGAAAGGGGCGAGGTATCCAAATTCAGGAGTGAAGTTCCATGTTCCGCTTTGTCAGCAAATTCGTCCGTGATGAAGAGGGTGTGACCGCGATGGAATACGGCATGATCGCCGCGCTCATTGCTGTCGTGATCCTCGGTGTCCTCGGCACTCTGGGCAACAATCTCAACACCACGTTCGGCACGATCTCCGATAAGATCGCCGCAGCGAACAAGTAAGTAATCCACCCGAGCTTTAGAGCTTTGACGGTTGACGGGCGGGAGCTGATGCTCCCGCCCGTTTCATTTTTGCTCACCCGCATAGCGTGGGCGCGGCATGGTTTCTGCTTCCTTACCTCGTCAAGAACGCTTTAACGAAAAGTTAAGCGTGATTACGGGTAACGGGGTGTCGCCCATGCATAACTTCATTCAATCCTTCATACGCGATGAAGCCGGCGTCACAGCCATGGAATACGGCATGATCGCCGCGCTCATCGCAGTAGCCATCCTCGGCGTGCTGTCGACTCTGGGTCAGGATCTCAATCGGACCTTCGGCATCATTCAAGCCGGTCTTGCCAAGCCGCTCAACTCGTAGCGCGGCGGCCGGCACAAAGAAGCCCCGCACACGGAGCGGCACGTTTGTGCCGAAATGTATCGCCGCGGGACACGTTACGCGCGAGTGTCCCGCCCGGCGAGTTCCGAGCTGGCACTGCGCGCGCTTGGTGAATGCCGCGTGTCGCTGCGCGAATGGCGGAATTCTGCGCCGTCGCTTCGCGTGAGCGGCGAAGCTGGCAGTTGGCATGGCTCCTGCTGAGTGTGGTGCATCCCCGGTCACTGGAGACGGGGCTCGACATTGGCCCACTTAAGGAGTTTGCGTCATGAAGACCTTTTTGAAGAATTTCGTCCGCGACGAGTCCGGCGTTACCGCGATGGAATACGGCATGATCGCCGCGCTCATCGCCGTCGTGATCCTCGGCGTCCTCGGCACTCTGGGCAACAACCTCAACGATACGTTCGGCTCGATCTCCGACAAGATCGCCGCTGCGAACAAGTAAGTCTGCTTCGCTTTCTCCCCCCACGATCCAACCTTTGAGGCCGGAACCAGGTTCCGGCCTTTTTTCTTTATGGGGAGAGCCGGCGGTAATTCGGCGGTGTGCTTCGTTCTGCACCGGGGACGGGTCATCCGCCTACGGATGAAGGCGAATTCGGGCTCTTGACGAGCGTCACGCTCCACCCCATCTCGGAGCTTAACTGGTGAAGTGCGCCACTCGGGAGCCACCCGAGCTTGCCCGAGGCGTCATCCTGAGCTTGTCGAAGGACGGCCCGCGCCCGGCACCCAAAGCACATCGCCCGCGCCCTTGTCGTTAAGGCTGCGCGCGGCGACGAACAGAAAATCGGAGAGCCGATTGAGAAATTTGAGCGCGCTCGCGCTGACCTGCTCGCGCCCGGCAAGCGAGACGGCGATGCGCTCGGCGCGGCGCGCCAGGGTGCGTGCCAGATGCAAGTAAGCCGCGGCCGGCGTGCCGCCCGGTAGAACGAATGAGTTGAGCGGGGAAAGCGCCGCGTTCAGCGTGTCGATGTCGCGCTCGAGGCGTGCAACCTGCGGCTCGGTGATGCGCAAGGGCTCGTAGCTCAGCGTCTCGCCTGGCGGCGGCGCAGGCGTTGCGAGATCGGCGCCGAGATCGAAGAGATCATTTTGGATGGCCGCGAGCATGTCGTCGATGGCACCCGACGTGTGAAGGCGCGCGATACCAATCGCGCAGTTGGTCTCATCGACCGTGCCGTAAGCTTCGATTCTAAGATCGTCCTTCTTGCGCCGCTCGCCGCTTGCTAGGGCTGTTGAGCCATCATCACCAGTCTTTGTGTAGATCTTGGTGAGATTGCACCATCAGTGATGCCGGGAGAGGAAGAAGCCGATCATGATGATGACAATGGCGACGGCCTGCAGCGCGACGCGCAAGCGCATCAGTTTGTTCGACCATTTGCGGCTGAAATCGCCGCCTCTCCACATGCTGTAAAGGCCGAGGATGAGGACGACGAGGACCGCAAGGCAGGCAATGATGACGGCGACTTTCATGGCCGCGCAGACTAGTGCGTTAAGGGCGCCGGAGCAAATGAGTTTCGCCGGCTATTTCCGGCCGAAGCCGCCGCCGCCCGGCGTTTCTATGATGAACACATCGCCTGCGTCCATTTGCACTTCGGCGGTTGGGCCGAGCTCTTCTGTCGCACCGCCTGCGCGCACGATGAAATTATGCCCAGCTGCGCCATCGCCGCCGCCTTCGAGTCCGAACGGGTGGACGCGCCTGCGATTCGACAGGATGCCCGCGGCCATCGGCTTGAGGAACCTGATGCGCCGGGTCGCGCCGTCGCCGCCCCGGTGCGCGCCGGGGCCGCCCGAGCCGCGCCGAATGGAGAACTCCTCGATGCAGCACGGGCAAGCGCCATTCGATGACTTCAGGATCGGTCAGCCGGCTGTTGGTCATATGCGTCTGCACCGCGCTCGCGCCGTCGAAATCCGGCCCGGCGCCGGAGCCGCCGCAGATGGTCTCGTAATACTGGTGCTCTTGATCGCCGAAGGTGAAATTGTTCATCGTGCCCTGCGCCGCCGCCATCGTGCCGAGCGCGCCGAACAACGCATCGGTGATCGCCTGGCTGGTCTCGACATTGCCGGCGACCACAGCGGCGGGATAATCCGGCGACAGCATCGAGTGCGGCGGGAGCACGATGTCGATCGGCGCAAGGCAGCCTTCGTTCATCGGGATGTCGTCATCGACCAGCGTGCGAAAGACATAGAGCACCGCGGCGCGCGCAATCGAGGAGGGCGCGTTGAAATTGTCCGGCAGCTGCAGCGCTGTGCCGGTGAAATCGACGCGCGCGCGGCGCGCCGCGCTGATCGATGCGTAACGGCGACCTCGATCACCGCGCCATTGTCCATCGGTACGCGCATGTTGCCGTCGCGCAATTTGTCGATCAGCGCGGCGCACGCACTCGGCGGCATTGGCCTGCACGTGATCCATATAGGCAAGCAACGGCGTCTGCCCGAACCCATTGCACAGCTTCAAGCAGTTCGTGGCGCGCCGCGCGTCAGGCGGCGAGCTGCGCCTTGAGGTCGGCGGCATTCTGCTCCGGCCGCCGCGCCGGATAAGGCCCGGCGACCAGCGCCGCAAGCAGCGCATTTTCGCGAAATTCGCCCCGATCGACGAGCAGGAAATTGTCGAACAACACGCCTTCCTCGAGAATGCTGCGTGCTGCTCGGCGGCATCGAGCCGGGCGTGATCCCGCCGATATCGGCGTGGTGGCCGCGCGCCGCGGTGAAGAACAGAGCGTCGTCGCCCCGCAAACACCGGCATGATCACGGTGATGTCGGGCAGATGCGTGCCGCCGGCATAAGGCGCGTTGAGGATATAGACATCGCCGGGCTGGATGCCGCGCCCATCGCGCCCATTGCCGCGCGCGGCGATGACGGATTCTGATGCTCTCGCCCATCGAGCCGAGATGCACCGGCATGTGCGGCGCATTGGCGATGAGTGCGCCGTCTGCAGTGAACACCGCGCAGGAGAAATCGAGCCGCTCGTTGATGTTGACCGAGGTCGCGGTGTATTGCAGCGCCACGCCCATTTGCTCGGCGATCGCCATGAAGAGATTGTTGAACACTTCGAGCATGACCGGGTCGGCTTTGCGTGCCGGCAGCGAAACGCGTTGTGCCGGTGCGTCGCGCGCGTTCGAGAATGAGATTGCCGGACGCGTCAATGCGATGCGCGCCATTCCGGGCTCGACCACGGTCGTCGATTCGGCTCGACGATGATCGCCGGCCCGTCGATGTCGATGCCCGGCGCGAGCTGTGGCGCGGTCGAAGATCGGCCCCATCCCCTCGCCAAGGCGCGGGGCCGATCTGCACGATCGATCGCCGTCGCTCGAGTAGAGCGGGCAGGTGCGGAGCAACGTCGCGACGAGCCGATCGGCCCTCTCGCCGCTTCGCGCGATCGCCTCGACGACGAATCGCCTCGACGATCAGCTCGTCTGCCGGGCATCGTGAAAGCTGAAGCGCTGCCGGTAAGCCGCTTCGAAAGCCGCGCGCATGTCGCCGAGCGTCGCCGTAAGCGACTTCGAGCGCGGTATCGGTGCCCTCGATATTTGAGGCGCACGCGCCGCTCGATCTTCGAGTCGCGCCATCGCCGCCTTGCGCGGCAATCGCTGCTGAACAGCTCGTCGCGAGCCAGCGTCAAAGCGCGGGATCGAGCTCGGTGCGTCAACGCCGCATCGAGCAGCGCTTCGATCGTCTCCTGCTCGATCAGCCGCGTCGGTCGGCAAGGCCCATGCCGTAAGCGGAAAGCACGCCGGCAAGCGGATGGATCATCACGCGGCGCATGCCGAGCGCATCGGCGACGAGGCAGGCATGCTGCCCGCCCGCGCCGCCGAAACATTGCAGCGTATAGCCGGTGACGTCATAGCCGCGCGCAATCGAGATCTGCTTGATCGCGTTCGCCATGTTTTCGACGGCGATCTTGATGAAGCCCTCGGCGATGCTTCTGCGCGCTCCAGCGCTTGGCCGGCCGTGCGCGCGATTTCGCTTCGCCGATAGCGTTGCATCGCCCGAGTTGCGGCATCGGTGTCGAGCGGCTGATCGCCGGATTCGGGCCGAAGACGCGTGGGAAAGTGTTCGGGCCGAATCTTGCCGAGAACGAGATTGCAATCGGTGACGGTCAGCGGCCCGCCGCGGCGGTAGCAGGCGGGCCCCGGCACGGCGCCGGCCGATTCCGGCCCGACGCGAAAGCGCATGCCGTCGAAAGAGCAGATCGAGCCGCCGCCCGCCGCGACGGTGTTGATCTGCATCATCGGCGCGCGCAATCGCGCGCCCGCGACCATCGTCTCCTGCGTGCGCTCGAACGCGCCGGCAAAGTGCGAGACATCGGTCGATGTGCCGCCCATGTCGAAGCCGATGATCTTGTCGAAACCCGCGGCCTTCGGCGGTTGCCGCCATCGCCGACAATGCCGCCGGCCGGACCGGAAAGGATCGCGTCTTTGGCGCGGAACGCGTTGGCGGCGATAAGCCCGCCGGTCGACTGCATGAAGGAACAGCTCGGCTTCGGCGCCGAGCGCGCTTGCGACCCCGCGCGACATAGCGGCGCAGGATCGGCGCGAGATAAGCATCGATCACCGCAGTGTCGCCGCGCGGGATCAGCTTCATCAGCGGCTCGCGTCGTGGCTGGCCGTGACTTGCGTGAAGCCGAGCTCGCGGGCGATCTCGGCCACGCGCTCTTCATGCGTCGGCAAAGCGATAGCTAGTGCATCAGCACGATGGCGATGGATTTGATCCCTCGCGTCGCAAATGGCGCCAGCGCAGCGCGCACCTGAGCCTCGTCGAGCGGCTTCACGACATTGCCATCGCGCATCGAGCCGCTCGTCGATCTCGACGACGTCGGCATAAAGCGGCTCAGGCAAGACGATCTTGCGCGCGAAGATCTTCGGCCGGTTCTGCGTGCCGATGCGCAGCGCATCGGCAAAGCCCTTGGTGATGGCGAGCAAAGTCGGCTCGCCCTTGCGCTCCAGAAGCGCGTTGGTCGCAACCGTCGTGCCCATCTTGATCGCGCCGATGCGCTCGGCCGGCAGCGGCTGCGCCGTGGCGCGCCGAGCGCTCTGCCGCATGCCTTCGATCGCGGCGTCCTCGTAGTGCTCGGGATCTTCGGAAAGCAGCTTGCGCGTGGTCAGCGCGCCGTCGGGCGCGCGCGCGACGATATCGGTGAAGGTGCCGCCGCGATCGATCCAAAACTCCCAGCGCTGCTCACAAGAAGATCCTATCAGTCTCTCCCTCTCCCTTCGGGAGGGGATTAAGGGGAGGGATTGCGCCACCGGCCCACCCTCCCTGGATGCCTCCGGCATCCTGTCCCTCCCGTCAAGGGACGGACGATTAGGGGCAGCCTTCAAGCGGCGGATCGCTTCGTCCAGCACTTCGTATTTCTTGGCGAAGCAGAAGCGCATGATCGAAGCCTCGGCATCGCGCATATAGAACGCGCTGAGCGGAATGGCCGCGACGCGGTTGGTCTCGGTGATGTGGCGGCAATAGTCGGCGTCGCGTCCCGCCCATTCGGTGCCGGCAATCGAGACATTGAGGAAATAGGTGCCTTGCGCCGGGTAGCACTTTCATGCCCGCCTGCGGCAAGCCTTGGCTCAGATGATCGCGCTTTTCCTGCCATGTTTTCTTGAGGCCCGAAAGCCAGCCGTCCCATTCGTCGAGGCCATAAGCCACGGCGACTTGCAGATTAGGCGGTGTGGTGAAGGTGAGGAATTGGTGCGCCTTGCCGATGATCTTCATCAGCGGCGCGGGGCCGGTGATCCAGCCGACTTTCCAGCCGGTGACGCAAAAGATCTTGCCGGCCGAGCCGATCTTCAGCGTGCGCTCATTCATTTCGGGCAGCGAAGCTAAGCGGAATATGTGCGGCGGCTATCGAATGTCAGATGCTCGTAGACCGCATCGACGATCGCGATGAGATCGGCCTCCTTGCAGACATCGGCGATGAGCATCGAGCTCGCGCCGGTCGATAGACTTTTGCCGCCGGATTGAGCGGATCATTAGAGGATCAGCGCTTTCGTCCTGGGCGAAGCGCCGCGCGCAACGCCTTCTCGCTCAAGATGCCAATCAGGCGCTTCGAGCCGAACCGGCAACCGGCGACGCCGCCCGCGCGGCGGATCAGCGGCACATAGGCATCGTAAGACGGCTCGAAGATGATCACCTCATCGCCGGGCGAGACGAAAGCGAGAATGGCAGGCGGCGAGCGCCTCGGTCGCACCGGAGGTGACGACGACTTCCTCATCCCATTTGCGTGGCAATTTCCAATGGCGCTCCTCATGCGCGGCGATCGCTTTGCGCAAGGCGGGCGTGCCCGCCATCGGCGGATATTGATTGTTGCCGGTGAGAAGATCGCGTCCGCGGCCTTTTCGAGAATCTCGCGCGGGCCGGTCTCGTCGGGAAAGCCCTGGCCGAGATTGATTGCGCTGTTGGCTTCGGCGAGCCGCGACATGATGTCGAATATCGTCGTGCCGAGCTCGGCATAGACGGCGTTGCCGCTTCACTCTATTCCCCCGTGAAGTCTGAATGCGGCGGAAGGAAGCGCTTGCGCTTCGATCGGCCCGTCACGCTCGACCAGCGACTGCGTCAAGCCCCGCGCCACGCGCGCCGCTTCCACCTCGCGCAGCGCATCGGAATAGAAGTGAATCTTCGACAGGCGGAAGATCGAGCGCCTTGGCGATCTTGGCATAAGAGGCGGCTTCGAATTTCGGCCCCGTCGATAAATCGAAATAGCCTCGAGAAATACGGGTCAAGATCGCCGTTGTCGGTATGGGCGAACAAGAGCTTCTGCGCCGCAACCGAGCCCGAGGAGAAGATGGCGATGCGCTTGCCCGCCTTCTTCCAACGCTCAAGCGCTGGCAGCACGTCCGGGTAGATGTGTGCAGACCAGCTCGCCCGCGTCGTAGCCTTGCTTCCAGATCAGGCCTTGCAACGATTTCAGCGGCTCTTCCTTCTTGTCCTCGTCGATCCAACGCTCGAGCTCTGTCGCCGATTTCTTCCAGGCTAGCATCGCTGCGGCCGATCTTGGCGCGCATCAGACTGAGCGCCGCAGCAACATCGCCATCGCGCGTGTGATCACACACAAACGCTTTGATGCGCGCGCGCGCAAACGGAAACAGCGTCTCGGCAACGAAGCGCTTGTCGCTGACAGTGCCTTCGATGTCGAGCAGGATCGCGCTCACGCTAGTGTCCCGATTCGCACGTTCGATTGAGCATGCTGTAACCCTTGGACGAACACGCCCCTCACGCTGCTTGTTCGTAAAGCGGAACGCGGGCAGCCATGTCGTCGCCGGTAAACACGGCTTCCCAGCCCTTGGGGTTGGTGAAGAAGCGCACGGCAGCGAAATGGGGCGGGGCGCCGGTGTCGAACCAATGCTTGGTGCCGCGCGGCACCGAGATGAGATCGCCCTGCGTGCAGATCGACCTGATAAACCAGGCCATTCTTGCGGATGTAAAACGCGCCTGAACCCTCGACGAAAAAGCGGATCTCGTCGTCGTCATGTGTGTGTTCGGAGAGAAATTTCTCGCGCATCTCTTTGGCGTTGGGCGCATCCGGCGTGAGGCGGATCACGTCGACGGTGACGAAGTTATTTGCTTGTTCAGCTTGTCGATCTCGGGCGCATAGGCGTCGAGCACGGTTTGGGAATCGGCCTCCTTGGCGAGCGCACGCACCGGCCAGCGCTCCATCAGAATATCGATCTGCCTGAGCTCGTCGGATGATCTCGCCGATATCGCTGATGGTGGGGCGCGCCGTCGCTGCCGTCGACTGCGCGGTAGATGGTCAGTGTTGTCATCGGGTGATTTGCCTCCGCCTAAATTCGAGGTCGAACATATATTCCAGCGCTTCCATATGGTTGAAGGCCGCCGTCTCATCCGTGCCCCCAACTATATATGCCGTGGCCCGCCAAGATAAGTGCCGGCACGCTGACGGATTCCAATCGAGCCTTGCCGCGAGCCCGGTCATGTCCTGCGTGTTGGGCAAGACCGGCACTCGTGATCCGGTTTCGTGCGTCATCTGGCCGGGCAGCGCCTTTAAAAGCTCGATCCCTTCAAGGCTGAGCCCGCCGCGCGCATCCGGCATCATCGAAAGCACGGTGGTCGAAGGCGGATGTGCATGGGCTACTGCGCCGACGTTCGGCTGCGCGGCGGTAGAAGCGTCCAATGGATCGGCGCTTCGGCGGAAGCTTCGCGCGGCGGCGGCTCGGCCGAGCGGCAGGATCAGGATATCGGCGGGCGTCAGCGCGCCTTTGTCGGCGCCCGAACGGGTGATCGCGATGCGCGCCTCGTCGATGCGTACCGAGAAATTCCCGGCGGTTGCCGGTGTCCAGCCGCGCGCGGCGCATTGGGCGGCAAGGCGGATAACGCGCTGTGTGGCTTCCTCGACCTCGAGGGACTGGTGAAGCGTCTGACCTGGAAAGCGGCTAGCCATGGAGGCAGTCATATAGGCAAGCTGCGCCACCGCGCCAGAGCGCGACCCAAGTGCTTCTTGCATGGGGCGTTTTGCGCGCTATCTCTGGGCGCGGACATTGCGGCAATAAGGCCAGGGTCGGGATTGGGCAGGGGCTTGAGTGGGTCAGCCACAATTTTTGAAAAACGAATGTATGTGGTGTGCGCTTCGCCAGGCCCAATATGTAGTGGCCGTCACCCTGAGAACGGCTTGCAGGAAACCAGGGCGAATGGAAAAGTGCCCGCGATGAAAGGGAAAATGGATAGCTCCGGCATGATCGATCCGTTCGGGCGGCAGGTGAGCTATCTGCGCCTTTCGGTGACGGATCGCTGCGACCTCAGCTGCACCTATTGCATGGCCGAGGAGATGGAGTTCCTGCCCAAGCGGGACCTTCTGAGCCTTGAGGAGCTTAGGCGCCTGGCCGAGGCTTTTATCCGCAAGGGCGTGCAGAAGATCCGCCTCACCGGTGGCGAGCCGCTGGTGAGGCGCAACCTCATGAGCCTGATCGAGGCGCTCGGCGCCCATATCGGTCGGGGCCTCGAGGAGCTGACGCTCACGACCAATGGTACCCAGCTCAGGCGGTTTGCGGGCGCGCTCAAAGCGGCCGGTGTCGAGCGCATCAATGTCTCGCTCGATAGCCTGCATCGCAGGATCGTTTCCGCGAAATCACCCGGCGCGGCGCTTTCGCGCAAGGTGCTCGACGGCATCGATGCGGCGCAGGAAGCAGGCCTTAAGGTCAAGCTCAACACCGTCGCGCTCAAAGGCATCAACGAGGACGAGATCGAGGATCTGATCCTGTTCGCGCATGGCCGCGACATGGACATCACGCTGATCGAAACCATGCCGATGGGCGAGGTCGAGCATCGCAACGAGAATTATCTCTCGCTGCGCACCGTGCATGAGCGGCTCGAAGCAGCGCTGGACTTTGACTGACCTGCCCGATCGCACCGGCGGCCCGGCGCGCTATAAGCGCATCGAAGAGACCGGCGGCCGGCTCGGCTACATCACGCCGCTCAGCCATAATTTCTGCGAAAGCTGCAACCGCGTGCGCGTCACCTGCACCGGCGCAAATGTATATGTGCCTCGGCCAAGAGGATCAGGCGGATCTGCGTGCGCGCGCTGCGCGCGAGCGATGAGGATCAGCTCTTGGAAGCCGCGATCGATGAAGCGATCACGCGCAAGCCCAAAGGCCATGATTTCGATGCCGCGCGTTTGGCATCGCCTTCGGTACCGCGGCATATGTCGGTGACGGGAGGCTAGGGTGGCGCGCCTCCTTTATTTCGCCAATCTGCGTGAGTGCGCCGGTGTTTCGAGCGAAGACATCGTGTTGCCGCCGCATGTGAAGACAGGCCGGCATTTGCTCAAATGGCTGAGTGAAGCAAAGCCGGATATGGCGGATATCCTTCTTAACGGCAAAGTGCGCATGGCACTCGATGAGGAGATCGCGCCCCTCGATAGAGATGTTGGGACAGCCAAGGAAATTGCCCTCTTTCCGCCGATGACGGGTGGATGATGACCATCCGTGTACAGAATGAAGCCTTCGATACCGGCGCTGAGACCGATGCGCTGGGCGCAGGCCGTGCGGATGTCGGCGCCGTGGCGACTTTTGTCGGACGCGTGCGCGGCGATGATGGCCTTGTTGCGATGACGCTCGAGCATTATCCCGGCATGACGGAACGCGTGATCGCCGAGATCGAGCAAGAAGCCCTGGCACGCTGGCAGCTCATCGATATCCGCATCGTGCATCGCTATGGCCGCATGGAATTGGGCGAAGGCATCGTGTTTGTCGGCGTCGCCGCGGGCCACCGCCAAACCGCTTTCGAGGCGGCGAGCTATCTGATGGACCAAGTGAAGACGCGCGCGCCGTTCTGGAAGAAAGAGCATCGCGCCGGCGGTGATAAATGGGTGGAAGCCAAAGCCACCGACGATGCCGCTGCCGCGCGCTGGAAAGCCAAGGCTGCCGAATAATGGCTGAAGCAAATGAAGACGAAATCAAGCGCGCCCTGAGCGCGATTCCAACGCCTGCTGGCGCTGATCTCATTTCCGGCGGTCATGTGTCCGGCATCGCGGTGATGGATGGCGAAGTCTATTTCGCCATCGAGATCGACCCGCGCGACGCCAAAGCCTTCGAGCCCGTGCGCGCTGCCGCCGAGAAAGCGGTCAAAGCGATTGCGGGCGTCAAAGGCGTTCACGCCACTCTCACCGCGCACAAGCAGGCTTCGGTGCAACCCCGCGCCCCGCAACCAATGCCGCCGCGCGGCCGCGGCGCCGGGCAGCAGCATACGCATCAGCACGATCACGGCCCAGCACAAGGCGATAATCGCCTCGTCGGCATCGAGAAGGTGAAGAAGATCGTTGCGGTGGCTTCAGGTAAAGGCGGCGTCGGCAAGTCGACGGTCGCGATCAATCTCGCAGTGGCGCTCAAAGCCAAAGGCCTCAAAGTCGGCCTGCTTGACGCCGATATCTATGGTCCATCCGTGCCCAAGCTTTCAGGCGTCAAGGACAAGCCCAAGACCAGCGCCGGCTCGGCAAAAATGCTGATGCCGCTCGAAGCGCACGGCCTCAAGCTCATGTCGATCGGGTTCCTCGTCGCCGAAGATACGCCGATGATCTGGCGCGGGCCGATGGTGCAATCGGCGCTCATTCAGATGATGCGAGATGTCGAATGGGGCGCGCTTGATGTCCTGGTCATCGATATGCCGCCGGGCACGGGCGATGCCGCGCTGACGCTCGCGCAGCAAACCCCGGTCTCGGGCGCGGTCGTCGTCTCAACGCCGCAGGACATTGCGCTGATCGATGCGCGCAAGGCCGCGGCAATGTTCGAGAAGGTGCATGTGCCGATCCTCGGCATTGTCGAGAATATGAGCTATTTCATCTGCCCACACTGCGGCGAGCGCTCTGACATTTTCGGCCATGGCGGCGCGCGCGACGAAGCGCTCCGGCGCGGTGTTCCGTTCCTGGGCGAAGTGCCTCTCCACGCCGAGATCCGCGCCAAATCCGATGAAGGCGAGCCGGTCGCCGGCCGCGCGGGCGATGATCCGCATGCCAAGGCCTTCGCGGCGATTGCCGATGGCGTGATGCGCGGTCTTGAAGCGGTCGATCGGCCCAAGCCCAAGCTTTCGATCGGTTAGCCTTGGCCGGGGCAAACGAAGCCGTGATCGATGCCTTGGGCCTCAAATGCCCTTTGCCGGTGCTACTTGCCCGCCGTGCGCTCAGCCAGGCTTCGCCTGGCACGATAATTACGCTGCACGCTGACGATCCGCTGGCGAAAATCGACCTGCCGGTGTTTTGCAATAGCGAAGGGCATGTCCTGCTCGGCATTGAAAACGCCGTTAACGGGCAAATATTCCGTATCCGGAAGGCCTGAGCGCCTGCTTGATTCAAAGAACCGTCACGGAATTGTCCGATGCTGGCGCCTTGATCTTGGGGGGCGGTGGGGTCTTACTAAGATAAATGGCCGAAACCTAAAGGGGGGTTCGGTTGACTGAGCGTCAGATTGTTGAGTTGGAGAGCCTCGCGCGCCGTGTGCGCGTCGTCGATGCGTTGTGGTCGATCGGCTTTCTCGCGCTGGCTCTGATCGGAGCGTCGAGCCTGGGCTGGGTTTCCGCGCAGTTGGCTACGGCCATCTTCCTGTTCATGTCAGCGGCGCTCTATGCCCGCTATGTGCTGCTGCGCCGGGATCTCTCGGACGATGCAGGTGCGTTCGCCACATCTCAGGATGAGGGTCTCACGCGCGCAACGGCCGAAGCGCTGATCGAGCGCCTGCCCGATCCTTTGCTGCTCCTCGACAATGAAGGGCGCATCATGTTCTCCAACGCTGCCGCGAACGGGCTTCTGGTCGGCGTCGCACCACGCCGTCATGTGGCGGCGGTGCTTCGCGCGCCGGGTGTGCTCGAGGCCGTTGAGCTGGTGCTCCAGGGCAAACCGCCGCAAAGCGTCGAATACTCGCATCTCGTTCCGCTCGAGCGTTACATCCACGCTTATGTCGCGCCCATACCGCTCAAGTCGAACGACGAGCGCGAGCAAGGCTATGGCGCAATCATCGTGCTGCATGAGCTGACGGCGCAAAAGCGCCTCGAGCAGATGCGCGTCGATTTCGTTGCCAATGCCAGCCACGAGCTGAGGACGCCGCTCACATCGCTCTCGGGTTTCATCGAAACCTTGCGCGGCCATGCCCGTGACGATGCGGTCGCGCGCGAAAAATTTCTTGAGACGATGCATGATCAAGCCGGACGTATGCGCCGTCTGATCGAGGATCTTCTGTCGCTCAGCCGCATCGAGCTCAACGAGCATATTCGCCCCGAGGGGCGCGTTTCGCTGCCGAGCCTATTGCGCGATGTTACGGACAGCCTCGCCCCGCTCGCAGCCGCCCGCAAGGTCAAGCTGGAGACGGTGATCGAGCCGGATGTCGCTGATGTTGTCGGCGCACGCGATGAGCTCATTCAGGTCGTTCAAAACCTTGTCGATAACGCGATCAAATATGGCGCGAATGGCGGGCGCATCGTTATAACGGCCGGTAACGCGGGCGAGAGTGAAGCGCGCAAATCCTCTTTCGTATCGGTGCGCGATTTCGGTGAAGGCATTGCGCGTGAGCATATTCCGCGGCTGACCGAACGTTTTTATCGTGTCGATGTTCAGCGCTCGCGCCAAACCGGCGGCACCGGGCTTGGCCTTGCCATTGTCAAGCACATCGTCAATCGCCACAGAGGTACGCTGTCGATTGAAAGCTCGCCCGGCGAGGGCAGCACATTCAAGGTGATCCTGCCGCAAGCCACCGAAGGCGCGGCGGAAGAAGCACCGGAAAGCGCGCTGCCGCCGCGCATCGCGCAGAGCGCCTGAGCGGTGCTTTGCGAAAGCTATGGCTTCGGCGCATAGTTGGTAAGCGTTGCGTGGGGCATGGGGGTAAGGATGTGGCGCTGGGCGCTCATGAGCGTGCTCCTTCTTGCCGGAACGGCAAGAGCGGCCGGGACGACGGACCGTATAGAGATCGTGACCAGCGAGCCCGCCTTTGCCGTGGGCGCCGCGCTTGCACATGGCTTTGCCAAAGCCAAGCCGTTTGCCGAGCCGCGCGCCGAAGCATCGGACGATGCGCTCGGAGAATTTTGTTTAGGTGTCGACACGGCCTCGCCGGATGTTGCGATATCGCAGCGTGCGCTCACGGGCGAGGAGCGCAAAGCTTGCCGCGCCGCGGGCGTTACGCCGATCGAGGTGAGCTTGGGCTATTTCGGCCTTGCCGTGCTGCGTAAGCCCGGCGCGCCGTCGATACCGCTCACTTCGCGCATGCTGTTTCTTGCGGTCGCCAAAGACATTCCCGCTGGCCCCCAACAGGAGCTTGTCGCCAATGCGGCGACGGCCTGGAACGAGGTCGATCCCAAACTGCCCAAGCTGCCGATCACGATCTTCGGCCCGCCGGCCGGCAGTATCGGCGCGCAATCAATCGGCCCGCTGCTGGTGGCGCAAGGCGCGCGCACCTTCAAGAGCCTGAAGGCGCTTGAAGCGCGTGATCCCGGCGGGTTCAAGACCTTTGCCGACGGTGTGAGGTCCGATCGGGCCTATCAGCCGCGCCGGCATGGCGAGGCGCCGGAGGTTCTGCTCAAGGCCAATCCCAGTGCTTTGGTGATCACCGATCTCACCACGATCAGCATGGGACAGAGCGGCGTCTCGCTTGCCGCCATCAATGGCGTGACGCCGGCAAGCGCCACGCTCGCTAATGGCAGCTACCCTTACGCACAGCCGGTCCATTTGTATTTGAAGCAAGAGCATCTCGGCATCACGCCTGGCCTGCGCGAGTTCCTGGGCGAGGCGCTTGGCGCGGCGGCGCTGGGTGAACATGGTTACCTGCGCCCGCTCGGCCTAGTTCCGCGTCCCGTGGGGAGCCCGAGCGCTGATTCAATTCTGGCGCGCGTGCATTGAAGCCGGCGGAGATTTGGGTTTACCCCACGAAAAACCGCGCTGTTTGGCGGAATTGCCCGTCTGCGGCCTGACTGTCATGGAGGTGTCACACGAACGCTGCACTTGTTGCGGCGAAAGCGTGGTGCATACCGGACTTGTTGGCGGCTTTGAACTAGATTGCGCAGGTGAATCTTCTACCCGGGAGCCGTGTGAGCCCATGAACGAGCACATAGTCAAATCCTTCGACGAGCTGCTTGAGGCGCTGTCGACCCGGATCGCCCAGATGGGCGGTCTGGCCGAGGCGCAATTGTCGGCTGCCGTTGAATTGATCACCAGGCGCGATAGCTCGCTGGCCGAGCGCACTATCGCGCAGGATCAAAAGGTCGATGAGCTCGAGCTCGATATCGAAGGCCAGGCGGTGCGCCTCCTGGCGCTCGCCAGCCCATGGCCGACGACCTCAGGCGCGTGATCGGCGCCATCAAGATTGCGAGCGATTTGGAGCGTATCGGCGATCTCTCCAAGAACATCGCCAAGCGCGCGCTCGTGCTCAACCGATCCGAGCCGATGCGGATCACGCAGGGCCTATCCGGCATGGGCCGCCAGGCGCTCGCTCAAGTCGTTCAGGTGCTCGACGCCTACTCCGCGCAGGATCCGGCGAAGGCGCGCTCGGTGCGGCTGCGCGATGAGGCAATCGACGAGATGTATAACAGCCTGTTCCGCGAGCTCCTCACCTACATGATGGAGGATCCGCGCACGATCGGCCTTTGCACGCATCTGTCTGTTTGTCGCCAAGAACTTGGAGCGCATTGGCGATCACGCGACCAATATCGCCGAGACGGTGGTCTATACGATCGAAGGCCGCTACATGACCGATGAGCGGCCCAAGAGCGATGTTACGAGCACATTCGACATTAAGAACGCATGAGCCGGGTTGGACGGGAATGATGAAGCCGACGATTTTGGTGGTCGAAGACGACGCCGCGATTTCGACGCTCTTGACCTACAATTTGGAGCGCGAAGGCTATCAGAATTGTGGAAGCGGTCGATGGCGAAGAAGCGCTCCTCATGGTCGAGGAAGAAAAGCCCGATCTCATTCTGCTCGATTGGATGTTGCCGCAGATTTCCGGCATCGAAGTCTGCCGTCGCCTCAGAAACCGCGCCGAGACGCGCAATATGCCGATCATCATGCTGACCGCGCGCGGCGAAGAGGCGGATCGAATTCGCGGCCTCGACATCGGCGCCGATGATTACATCACTAAGCCTTTTACGATGAACGAGCTGATGGCGCGCATCCGGGCCGTGCTGCGCCGCATTCGTCCGGCGCTTGCCGGCGATAGCGTTCAATTCGGCAGCATCCATGTCGATCGGGCGGCCCACCGCGTTCGCCGCGGTGAGCGCGATGTGCATTTGGGGCCAACCGAGTTCCGCCTGCTTGATCATCTCATACAGCATCCGGGCCGCGTCTTCAGCCGCGAGCAGCTTCTGGATGCGATCTGGGGCTCGGATGTCTATGTCGAGGCACGCACGGTCGATGTGCATATCGGCCGTCTGCGCAAGGCGCTCAATGATGAGGGCGAGCACGATCCGATCCGCACTGTGCGCTCGGCCGGCTATGCGCTGGATGAAACTTTCACAGCCAATTGATGGCTCAAGGCTCGTCCGCGGTGGTGCGCGTTTGTGATTTTGTCGCGCGTGCAGCTGATAGCAGGCCGGCACGATGGGCTGAGGCGGTGCCGTGGCAATGGACGATGGACGCGGCCGCGATTGTCACTGAGCTGGTACAGTCGGCTGGGCCCCATTACCGCGTTGAAAACGGGATTGCCGTTCACACAAGCGCGTGCGTTGAATTTGGTGCTTTGATCAAGGCGCCCGCATTTATCGGCCCCAATTGTTTTGTCGCGTCGACGGCACTTATCCGCGGCGGATGTTGGCTTGATCAGGACTGCATCGTCGGTCCGAGCGCAGAGCTGAAGACCAGCTTTTTGTTTGCGGGCTCAAAGCTTGCCCATCTCAATTTTGTTGGCGATTCCGTGCTCGGCGCGGATGTCAATGTCGAGGCTGGAGCGATGGTTGCCAATTATCGCAACGAGCGGCAATCAAAGCGAATCCTCATTCGCCACGCTGGGTCTCTGATCGATACTGGCGTTGAGAAGTTTGGTTTGCTCGCTGGCGATGGTGTGCGGATCGGAGCCAATGCGGTGATTGCACCCGGAGCAATTCTTATGTCCAAGACAATCGTGCCGCGGTTGACGCTCGTCGAGCAGTCGTGAGCTGCGCTTAGCTGGGGAAAGCTTTGCAGAGGGGTCGCCCCGATCCCAGTTACGCGCGGATCGGGGCGGTGGGGTTCGCCGCTTTCTAGGGTCCTGAAAGCGACGAGTGGGGGGCTGTTGAACCTAAGACTAAAGAGTTAGAGCGCTGCAACTAACCGGCGACGCGTCTACGATCCCGTCGGCTCTGAGCTGGTTGATATGCCATCCGTGCATGCGCGGAACAATATGGCGTAGCCGCGCCAACCGGATTTCCACAGAAATGAAATTCGTCCGAAGCCGGATCACCGATCGGCCATTTACACATGCCTTCCCTGACCGTCATCACGGTCGCAAAGTCGCCATTGGGCAGCTTCGCTTCCTCGACGACCTCGGTCTCCGGAACCACGAGGCGCGGGCGGGGCGGGCGGCGCAAGCGCCAGCGAGCGCGGCCGATCGATGCGCGACGTCGTCGCGCGGCCCGAAAGACCCAGGCGATGAACCTTGCCGATCACCGCATTGCGCGTGACCTCACCCAGCGACCGCGCGATCTGGCTGGCGGAGAGCCCATCGGCCCACAGCTTCTTCAGTTTATCGACGCGTTCGTCGGTCCATGACATCGGCTTCGCCTCCAAATTGAGCTCGCCCAATCGGGGGAGCTTATGCCAACAACATCTCGTAGTCTTGAGGATAGAATCACTATGGACGGATTTCGGCAATAGATCTTGTGGATAATTTGAGCAGCTGGCTCAATGGCTCGCGCTTGCACGAGCCGCCCCGGCGCATGCCACAAGCCGCCCGTTTGAATGCTCGAGCAGGGACTAGGATCCACGTGGCGGCAGGAACCACGCTCCGGCAAGTCCGGCGCAGCCGTCGAGCCCCGCCAGCGCGGGCGGGTATTCGCGGCCTATAGCGGGCGACTCGCTGTGATCGCTCGGTCTCTTAGCGCCGGGGCGGCTGGTGCCGCCCCCCAAAATGTGGCGCACCGTCTTGCCATCCTTTGTCTTGGCGATGCTGCGGCTCCCTGCGTCTGTGGCCTCAGCCGGCACGCCGGGTGAAATATCGACTCGCAATTTTGATGGCGCCGCTTTGGTTACCAAGTGTGTTAACAGCGCGGCCCGGGATTGCTGATTTTCTCATCGGCGCCCCGACAGCGATCGCTTCTGCGCGGTGCCTCGGCCTGGCGGGCGCGCCGACGCAGCTGGCGCATGAAGCCCTGAGCCGGCCAGCGCTCGCCCCACCTTCATGCGCAATCCAAATGATTGACGCCGGCCGCAGGGCGAGCCGATAACAACTCTTTGCAAGGATCATTTCCGTGATTTCGCCAGTCTTACCCACCTACGCCCGGGCCGATCTCGCTTTTGAGCGGCGGCGAAGGTGCCTATCTCACCTCGACCGATGGCAGGACATTTTCTCGATTTTGGCGGCGGTATTGCCGTCAACGCGTTTGGTCATGCCCACCCGCGCCTGTCGACGCTTTGACCACCCAAGCGAAAAAGCTTTGGCACACCTCGAATCTCTACCGCATACCCGGACAAGAAAAGCTCGCAAGACGGCTTACCGAAGCGACGTTTGCCGATACCATGTTCTTCTGCAATTCCGGCGCGGAAGCCTGTGAGCTCGCGATCAAGATGACGCGGCAGCTATCAATTCATTTCCGGCCATCCGGAGCGCAATCGCATCATCACTTTCGACGGCGCTTTTCATGGCCGCACGCTCGCCACCATCGCGGCCGGCGGCAATCCGAATATCTCGAAGGCTTCGGGCCCAAGATGGAAGGCTTCGATCAAGTGCCGCTCAACGATCTTGAAGCGGTCAAGAAAGCTATCGGACCAGCGACGGCGGGAATCCTGATCGAGCCGGTCCAGGGAGAAGGCGGCATCCGCACGGCCATGCCGAGCTTCTTGCGCGAGCTTGCGCCAGCTCTGTGACGAGCAACGGTCTCCTGCTCGTCTTATGACGAAGTGCAATGCGGCTTCGGGCGTACCGGCAAATTGTTCGCCTACGAATGGTCGGGTGCTGCGCCCGACATCATGGCGACCGCCAAGGCGCTCGGTGGCGGCTTTCCAGTCGGCGCATGTCTTGCCACGGAGAAGGCGGGCGCGCCGATGACACCGGGCACCCATGGCTCGACCTATGGCGGCAATCCGTTGGCGATGGCCGTTGCTGACGAAGCCTTTTCGATCGTCACCGAGCCTGGCTTTCTTGCCAATGTCGAGCGCCTGGGCCTCAGGCTCAAGCAACGGTTGGCTGAGCTTAAGGACTCTTTTCCCCACCGTGATCGAGGAGATCAGAGGCCAGGGCCTCATGCTCGGTCTTAAGCTCAAAGTGCCGAACGGCGAGTTCGTGGGCGCCATGTATGGCCAAGGCGTGTTGACCATCGTTGCCGGCGAAAACGTCGTGCGTCTTTTGCCGCCCTTGATCATTGGCGAAGCCGAGATCGACGAGGCGATGACGGCGCTTAGCCATGTCGCGGCGCGTTTTCCGCTGCCGGCCGGGTGTGAACGCGCGCCATGACAGATGAAGCATTTTCTGGGATTTTCCGATCTCTCTTCCGCTGACTTGCGCGCCATGCTCGACAACGCCCACGCCATGAAGCAGGCGCGTATCAAAGCGAAGCTGCCGAAAGGCGCGCACGACCCTGAGCCGGTCTTGAGCGGGCGGGTCATTGCGCTGGTGTTCGAGCAGCCCTCGACGCGCACGCGCACCTCGTTTCATGTCGGCGTGCGCCAGCTCGGCGGCTCGGCTCTCACGCTCAACAAGAACGAGCTTCAGCTCGGTCGTGGCGAGACCATTGCCGACACGGCGCGTGTTCTCTCGCGTTATGTCGACATGATCATGGTGCGCACCGACGCTCATTCGAAGCTCTAGGAGATGGCGAAGTTCGCCAGCGTGCCCGTGATCAACGGACTCACGGATCGCGGCCATCCATGCCAAATCATGGCCGACCTTATGACGCTTGATGAGCATTTCGGCACGTTGGACGGCAAGACGGTCGCGTGGGTCGGCGATGCCAACAATATGTGCCTGTCGTGGATCGAGGCGGCGGAGAAGCTGCCGTTTCGTTTGCGTATCGCCGCGCCTGCGACTTATCAGCCGCCGCGTGAGCTTGTCGATGCGGCGGCGAAGCGAGGCGCAAAGGTTGAAGTGTTCGAAGATCCCAAGGCCGCAGTCGAGGGCGTTGATTGCGTCACCACCGACACCTGGGCTTCAATGAATCACACCGACCGGGAGGCACGTCTTGCGGCGTTCAAAGGCTATCAAGTCAACGAAGATTTGATGAGGCATGCGGCCCGAGACGCGGTGTTCCTGCATTGCTTGCCCGCTCATCGCGGCGAGGAAGTGACGGATAGCGTCATCGATGGCAAGCAGTCTCTGGTGTGGGATGAAGCCGAAAACCGCATGCACGCGCAAAAAGCCATCATGCGCTGGTGTCTGGGCTTGTGAGTCCTGCGATGAATGAAGGCCAAATCATCGTCCGGCCGATTGCGCCGGATGAGCGCGCGCAATGGGAGCCGCTCTGGCGCGCCTATATCGACTTTTACGAGTTCGTCTCTTTCGGACAAGGTGTTTGACCTCACATGGGCGCGTCTACACACACCCGGCGAGCCGATGTTTGCACTCGGCGCTTACGTTGAGGGCGAGATGCTAGGCATTGCGCACTACATCTTTCACCCTTCCTGCTGGTCGAGCGGCGATTACTGTTATCTGCAGGATCTCTTCGTGGCAAAGACCGCACGCAAACGCGGTCTTGGCCGTGCTTTGATCAAGGCCGTCTACGGGGCGGCAAAGGAGCGAGGCGCAAGCCGCGTCTACTGGCTCACACATGAAGCTAATGCGACGGCCAGAGCGCTCTATGATGAAATTGCGGAACTCACGGGCTTCATTCAATATCGCATGGCGATATGAGACGAGCGTTCGGTCTTTCCGAGCCCGATTTTGGAGGTGAGGGAACAATATGAGCCCTGATGGAGGTCCTCAGGGAAATCCTGGCCCGCACGCCGACAATTTCGTTCAGTCGTTTCGCATTGAAGCTGAGACGATTATCGGCGGGCGTATCGTGCGCTTGGGGCAGTCGATCGACGAAGTGCTGACGCCCCACGGCTATCCGCCTGCTGGTCTCGCGCCTGGTCGGTGAAGCGGTGGTGCTGGTCGCGTTGATCGGCGGCGGTATGAAATTCGATGGCCGCCTGAGCTTGCAGTCGCGCGGCGATGGGCCCGTGTCGATCGTCGTTGCGGACTATCTCACCAAAGGCGAGATCAGGGCCTATGCGAGCTTTGATGCGGAGCGGCTCGGCCGGTTGCCCCGCACGCCCCGCTTCGCGATTTGTTCGGCAAAGGCACGCTCGCTATTACGCTCGATCAGGGCGCGAAGAAGGACCTTTATCAAGGCATCGTTGCGCTCGATGGCGCCTCGCTTGCAGATTGCGCGCGCGAATATTTGCATCGCTCCGAGCAGGTCGAAAGCTTTCTCAAATTGTCGGTCGCGCAGCTGATCGATGGGAATGGGCGTGGCACATGGCGCGCGGGCGGGCTGATGATTCAACATCTGCCGAATGACCGGCGCGCCATTCTTGGATGAGGATAGTGAGCCGTTTCAACGCCCGCGACGATCCGTGGCATCGCGCGCAGATCTTTGCGGAGACGACGGAAGATCACGAGCTTGTCGATCCGCAGATTTCCGCCGACGCAGCTTCTTTATGGTCTGTTCCACGAAGATGGCGTTCGTGTGACGCCTCCGCAACCGATTCACTTCGGCTGTACCTGCTCGGAAGCACGCGTGCGGCGAGTCCTCACCCTTATAGCGAGGAAGACTACAAGACGATGCTGGAAGACGGTATGGTCCGCGTCCGCTGCGAATTCTGCAGCCGGACCTACCGATTTCTACCTGCGGATCTGCTCAAGTCCGATTGAACTCTGGAGACTGCTCCTTATGTTGCGTCGGTTTTGCAAATAACTTCTACGTTCGCTGCCCGTCTCGCTCGACTGCCTGCACGAGCGCGCCCCGCCGCCCAAGCCAGCAGCCGCATCTTGCGTTCACGGCCAAGCCCGCAATCGTCGCTCCGCCGCGCAGTCGAGTTTCTCAGATCGATACACCCCCGCGCCTCACCGCAGATCGAAGAGGCGCACGAGATCCGCCGCCGACAGTGTCGCGCAGCTCGGGTGGACAAGCGCCTGAGGGCACCTCGATGTCGCATGGCACGATTACGGTCACCGTGGTCGATGCCTCGGTCGTCCAGCAGCAGCTGCCGATGGATACCTGCTTCAAACGCGCCTTCTCACGCGCCAGCCGGAATACAGTCTGGTCGGCACGCTCAAATGGCGCGTGACCTATAAGGGCCCGATTCTGACCAGCTGGACGAGCAACGGCACGGCGGAAGCCAGCGCCTCGGTGCTGGAGCAATCAAGCATCAATGATCAAGACCAGGCCTATGCCGATCTCATCGATGGCCTGGCGACAAATTTCGATGCGCGCGTTGAAGAGCAACTCGCAAATTTGCGTAAGGCCCAATCGGACGCCGTCGACAAGACCGGACATTGATCTAAGAGAGATGCGCGATAAGGCGGGCGATAAAGCGCTCGCATAGGCGTAAATCGCTGGGGACAACGAATTCGTCCGCCTTATGGGCCTGCGCGATGTCGCCCGGGCCGCAAACATAAGTCGGAATCTCGGCTTGTAGGAACAGCCCGCCTTCGGTCGCATAGGACACCGCTTCGACGCCGTTGCGTTCGGCAAGACCAAGAACGATCGCTTCCTGCGGCACGTGCGGCGGCATGAATAGCCCGGGCGCTTGCGAGCGGTAACCGTCGCGACGCCGGCCTCGCTCGATCGCCTCTTCATCTCGGGGGTCACCTCGCAATCGAAATAATGTCTGAAGCGCGTGATAATCTCGTCCACATCGCCGCCAGGCAGGGAGCGATATTCCCAGGCAAAGGTACAATCCTTCGGGATGATGTTGACGGCGCTGCCGCCTTCGATTGTCCGACCGAAAGCGACGTATACGGAGGATCGAACCGATGGCTGGGATCGCCGCGTCGCCGCATCTCCTCGGCGATGTGCATCGAGAAAGCTCATCAGCCGGGCCGCAACCGAGAATGGCGTTGACGCCCTCTTGGTGCGGCTCGAATGGGCCGAATGCCCATTGCCGTGGTGCGGAAACGAGCTGATCGCCTTGTGCGCGTTGATTACGCCGCATCGAGCTTGGCTCGCCGACAATGCACAGCGATGGCCTGATGCCGGCGCGCACGATATGCTCGATCATCGAGCCGACGCCGATGCAGCCGACCTCCTCGTCATAGGAAAAGGCGAGATGGATCGGGCGCCCGAGCTTCGCCCCCGCCATATCGGGCACCGCGGCAAGGACGCAGGCGAGAAAGCCTTTCATGTCGCAGCTGCCGCGGCCGTAGAGCTTGCCGGCGCGCGGCGTCAGCGAACGGTCGCCGGTCCAGCTCTGCCCGTCGACCGGAACCACGTCGGTATGGCCGGACAGAACGATCCCGGCGGTACCGTCCCGATCGTGGCGAACAGATTGGCCTTGGTCTTGTCGTCGTTATGGATGCGTGTCGAGGCGATGCCGAACTTTGCGAGATAGTTTGCGACATAGTCGATCAATTGCAGATTGCTGAACCGGCTTGTCGTGTCGAAGCCGACCAGGGCTGCGAGCAATTCTTCGGTCGTGGCGCGTTTGGTGGAGGGATGCCCGCGGGCTCATCCTCGACAGGCTCAGGATGAGAAGGAAACTAGAGACCTCATGGTGAGCTTGTCGAACCATGTGGCCGGCGAATGCAATTGCCCTCGATCGATGAGATCAAGCGTCCATCTTGTTGACGGGATTGCCGATGATTGTGAGGAACTCGCGCCGTGTCATCGGATCCTTGCGGAAAGCGCCCAAGAGCGACGATGTCACCATGGTAACGCCATGCTTATGCACGCCGCGCGTCGTCATGCATTGATGCGTTGCCTCGACCACGACAGCAACGCCTCCGGATCAAGCACGCCCTGAATGCAATTGGCGATTTGCGCGGTCATCTTCTCCTGCACCTGCAAGCGGCGCGCATAGGCATCGACCACGCGCGCGAGCTTGGAGATGCCGACGACTTTGTATCGTGGCAGGTAAGCCACATGCGCGCGGCCGATGATCGGGGCGAGATGATGCTCGCAATGGGATTCGAAACGGATATCGCTCAAGAGGATCATCTCGTCATAGCCCTCGACCTCTTCAAAGGTGCGCTTGAAATACTCGACCGGATCCTCGCTATAGCCCGAGAACCAATCTTCGAAGGCGCGGGCAACGCGCATGGGCGTATCGACAAGCCTTCGCGCGATGGATCATCGCCCGCCCACCGGATCAGCGTGGGATTGCCGCCTCGGCCTCGGTACGGGTCGGCCCCGGCACGGACTCGAGGCTTTCGGCGAGTTTGCTCGTCTTGCCACCCATGGCCACCATCCTATTTCTTTCGTCCGGCGATCCTAGCGCTGCAAACGGCGTCGGCCGAAAGCTCAAATGCCGGTGGCGTGAGCAACGTCACGCCGGGGGAAGATGGGTCGGGGGCCGGAAAGGCCAGCTAATATTAAGCACGCTACGGGCAAAGGGGCTCTTGCAGCGAAAATGTCGGGATCTCGATCGTCGAACTGCTCACCTTGGCGGTGGTCATCTGATATTCGCCGCCCATGATGCCGAACGGTGTCTCGAGCGGCGTGCCGCTGGTGTACTCATAGCTTTCGCCGGGCCGGAGCACCGGCTGCTCGCCGACGACGCCTTGCCCTCACCTCGTCACATAGCCAAGCGCATCGGTGATACTCCAATGGCGCGCAGATAGCTGCACGACCTCGTGCCCTGTTCTCGATGTGAACCTTGTAGGCCCACATGTAGTAGTCGTTCTCTGGCTGGATTCAGCCGGCAGATAGACCGGCTCGACAGCCACGATGATTTCGCGTGTGGTGGCGCGATACATCAGCCATCGCCTATCTGCTCGAACTGTGGCGTCGCCGCTTGTGACGGCTTCGCCGCCTACCGATTGCCGGTTGGAGAATCGCATGCGCTCGATTATTGGCGAGTTTTGTGCCGCTGCGCAATTACGCACCTCGCCACCCTCTATCCGCCGCCTTAAGGGCGTGGGCCAAGTCCGCTTTCAGGTCTTCGACGTCCTCAAGGCCCACCGAGAGGCGAACAAGCCCCTCGCCGATGCCCAGCTCCGCACGCTTGATGAGCCCGATCCGATAGTGAGTTGTCGTTGCGGGATGGGTGATCAAGCTCTTGGTGTCGCCCAGATTGTTGGAGATCACAGTCATTTTCAGCGCGTTCATAAACCTGAACACGCCGGCTTTATCGGCATCGAGCTCAAACACACAAGCGTGCTGCCGGCCTTCATCTGGCGTTTGGCGATCGCATAGTCCGGATGATCCTCCCTGTGCGGATAAATCACGCGCCTGATTCGACCTTGGCCGGCAAGATAGTCCGCGACCTGGCGGCGTCTTCGCTCTGGGCTTTCACGCGCAAGCGCGAGTGTCTCCAGTCCCTTCAGCATCATCCAGGCGTTGAATGGGCTCATGAGGGGCCGGTATTGCGAATGAAGGGCGCAGCTCTTCCATGATGTATTTCTTGGTGCCGAGCACGATGCCGCCGAGCGCGCGGCCTTGGCCATCGATGTGCTTGGTCGCCGAGTAGACGACGATATCGGCGCCCAGCTTGAAACGCGTTCTGCAAAATCGGTGTCGCGAACACATTGTCGACGATGAGCCGCGCGCCGCGCCTTGTGCGCGATCTCGGCTGACCGCCTTAATATCGATGATCTCCATGTCGGATTGGAGGGGTCTCGAGGAAGAACACTTTTGTTTGCGGGGCACCGCTTTCGCCAAGCGCTCGATATCGCGGCCATCGACTGTGGTCATCGTCATGCCGTAGCGCGGCAACAGCTCCTCGATGATGTAAAGACACGAGCCGAACAATGCGCGCGAAGCGACGACATGGTCGCCCGGCTCTAAGGATGCACATGAGCGAAGCAAACACGCCCGCCATCCCTGAGGCGGTGCCGCGCGCGGCTTCGCAGCCCTCGATCGCCACCATGCCGCCGCTCGAACATGTCGACGGTCGGGTTGTCGAACCGACTGTATTGAAAGCCTTCATCCTCGCCTTTGAAGCGCGCTTCGGCCTGCTCGGCATTGTCATAGACGAATCCGGACGTCAGATAGATCGCCTCGCTCGTCTCCTGAAAGGCGGAGCGCCGTGTGCCGGCTTGAACAGCCGCGTGGCATCGTCCATTCGAATGGTCTTTGCTGGTGGGTTTGCCATTGCCTTGTCCTCATCGAACAGGCAGGCCCGAAACAAAAACCCCGGCGCGCGGGCCGGGGATCATTCGGGCCCGACCTTTTAGCTGATCGCACGCGGAAGGACCTTCCTTCCCACGCCGCGGGGCCGCAAGCCGGTCGGCTGATCAAATCGCCCACGCAAGGCTTCTCTAGACCCGCCCGCGGCGCGCGGTCAAGCCGATCGCGACAAATTGCGGCGGCCGTGGAAAGGCGGGCACGGCGGGTGACGAAACTGTGCGAAAGCGCCGAACGCCCGCAAGTTCAGTTGCTTGAGCGCCCCGCCTTTGTGAGAAAACATGTGAGGCGAGTGTGGTTTGGCATGGGAAGCGGATCATCTGATGAGCTCGAGCCGTGAGATGCCGCGCGAAGCGGGCGTTCTGCCGGCGCGCCTTTTGAAGGCGATGATCGCCGCAGGCGAGATCGCGGCGCCCGAGCCGCTGACCCCGCAACAGATTCAGCCCGCCAGCATCGACCTCAGGCTTGGTGCATCCGCCTTTCGCTTGCGCGCAAGCTTTCTGCCTGGGCGCGGGGCCAAGGTTGAAAACCGGCTCAAAGACATCGCGATGCATGAGATCGACTTGTCCAAAGGCGCGGTGCTGGAGACGGGATGCGTTTATCTCGTGCCTTTGCTCGAGCGGCTGAGACTGCCCGCGCAAATCTCGGGCCTTGCCAATCCCAAAAGCTCGACCGGGCGCATCGATGTGTTCACGCGTGTCCTGACTGATGGCGCCGATGAGTTCGATCGCATCCCGCCCGGTTATGACGGCCCGCTTTATGCGGAAATCTGTCCACGGACGTTTTCGGTTCTGGTGCGCAAAGGCACGCGCCTCGGCCAGGCACGCTTCAAGCGCGGCGATGCATCGATCGGCGATGAAGAGCTGAAGCGCATTCAAGCCGATGAAGGCCTTGTCGTGTCCAATACGCCTGATATCGCTTCGGGTATTGCGCTCAGTGTTGATCTCACGGGTGATGCATCGGGCTTGGTTGGCTACAGAGCCAAGCGCCATGCCGGGCTGATCGATGTCGATAATGTCGGCGGTTACGATCCGCTCGATTTTTGGGAGCCGGTGCATGCGCGCGCCTCGCGCAGCCTGATCTTGGATCCCAACGAGTTCTACATTCTGGCCAGCCGCGAAAGCGTGCGTGTGCCCCCGGCCCTTGCAGCCGAGATGGTGCCGTTCGATCCGCTGGTGGGCGAATTCCGCGTGCATTATGCCGGCTTCTTCGATCCCGGCTTCGGCCATCACGCGGCCGGCGGCGAAGGTGCGCGCGCCGTTTTGGAAGTCAGAAGCCATGAAGTGCCGTTTCTTTTGCAGCACGGCCAAAAGGTGGGGCGGCTGATCTATGAGCGGCTGATCGAATTGCCGGAAGAGCTTTATGGCGGCGCCACCGGCGCGCATTACCAGGCCCAAGGCCTCAAGCTCTCCAAACACTTCAAGCGCACTTGATTGGCTTAGTGCCCTTGGTGTCTTCTTTGTGATCTTCGTGTTTAGGCTGGCCGTCCCTCCAAACACAAAGGACACGAAGATAGCACGAAGGACACAAAGCGGCCTCTGGCCCGGCGTTTGCGTTGATGCTTAAATGCGCACCGCCGCGGGTGTGATGTAATGGTAGCCTGTCAGCTTCCCAAGCTGATCGCGCGGGTTCGATTCCCGCCACCCGCTCCAAGCCAAGCCTTCCCAACAGACACGCGTGATTGATCGCCGCGCTTGGTGGACGGGGACGTTGGTCCCGCGCCCCAACCTCGATCCGGTGCATGGGTTTGTATGCAGCAAAAGACGGTGTAGGATTTCAATAATCGCTCGCTTAGCTGCGATTGGGCATTGGGGGGAGAACAATCAATGAGGACTGCGTTATTGCTTAGCATTTGTTGCGCAAGTCTGACCTTCGGACCGACTGTTGAGGCCAAACCGCCTCCACCTGACAGACCGCCAGTCGCTATTCAGATTCCCGTACCGAAAGTCGAATGGTCGAGCGATGGTCGACAGGAGGCGTCGATCGACTTTCATCTGGAAGTTAACAAGCATGGAAGGGTCACCAAAGTTGATCTTGGTGACAGCTTTTCCTCGCCGTCTTTTGAGACAACCGCCATTGCCATAGCCAAACATATGCGGTTCTACCCAGCACTGGTAAATGGCCAGCGTGTAGATTGGAGCGGCCTGCCGTTCTACATTTACCTCATTGTTCGGAAAAATGAGGTCGGGAACTATCCCGATTTTTCTCCGCTCTACACGACGGCAAACGCGGCGCTCGATAGGAAAGATTACGCCGCGGCAAAGTCTGAAATAAATGATTTGGTCGAGCATCACGTCAGGTTGCTGTATGAATATGCTCTCGCGGAAGAGAGCCTCTACTTCGCAGAGACGGGCCTCGGGCACTCACAAGCCGCGCTTAGAGCAATAACCCGCGCGACGCCGACGAGCGGCACAAGTGGAACATTAACCTTCATCTATAGTAGTGATAGTTTCACGTCGGCGATGGATCGAGGAACTCCGTCCGACAATTTTCTCTCTGGAAAGCGGCTTCAAGCTGCGCTTCAGAATCGGTTTGTCGACGAAGCTCAACTTGGAAGATATCGTGAAGCACTGCAAACGTTCGAGCGGTTGGAGAAGTTGGGCCCTCTTCCAGATGCCAGCATTGCAAAGGATTATGACAACATTAAAGGCGTGCTCACATCGAACGCGTCATTCTCGATCAAACTCCTGCTCGAAGACGGTAGTTGGAGCTTAAGGGCGCCGCGCCGGAGCTTTCAGGTCAAGGATGTCGTGGGACATCTCAACACTATTACGGCCGACTGTGATCGGCACATCGAAGATATCGCGTTTCAACCAGCAACCGATCTTGAGCTGCCGCCGGACTGGGGTGATTGTTCACTGACATTCGCGGGCGATGTTGGAACGCAGCTCACACTGGTCGAAAATTCAGATGTGCCAGCGACCACTCGAACTCCTTAGGAGTGTTTGCGTGAGAATCACGTTTTCAACGCCACACGCGCCAGTGGGCGTGTCCACCGCGAACTGGACGGCGAAGACGATAACGCATCATCACCCGCTACGAACCTCAGCCTATGGATCAGGGCCACTCACTGTTGAGCGCGGGGTATCTTTGGGGGTGTCGGGAATTCGCTCATCCCAAAGCCCGAGTCCTAGAGCCGCTCACTTGGATCCCGACACCCGCTCCAACCTAAGCCCTCCAAACAGATACACGCGAGTTTGATCGCACGCTTGCGTGACGATGCGCGCCGCGCATGTGTTGTGCCTCAATATGACCGCCCCGCAATTTCAAAGGAGGCTCTCATGCGCCTGCCGCTCATTCCGCCTGCCCAGCTCACAGCCGAACAAAAGCCGCTTTACGACAATATGCGCAAAGGCATCGCGGGCAATTTCAGCACCTTCAAAACAATCCGCGAAGATGGCGCGCTCATGGGGCCGTGGAACCCGTGGCTGCACGAGCCGCAAATCGGCAAGGCGATTTGGGATTTGACGCTCGCCATGACGGCCAGCGCCTCGCTGCCGGAAAATGTCCGCCAGATCGTCATCCTCGTCGTCGGCGCGCGCTATGACGCCGCCTATGAGATTTATGCGCACATCGCCATGGCCGAGCATGAAGGCATGAATGAGAAGCGCCTCGCCACGCTGGTTGCAGACAATAAGCCGGGCGATCTCACGCCCGAGGAAAGCCTGGGCTATGACGTCGCCTACAAGCTCGTGCGCGGCGGCACGCTGCCCGAGCCGCTTTATCGCCTGTCCGTCGAGACATTCGGCCAGCACGCCACCAATGAGCTGATTTATCTGATCGGGCTTTACAGCCTCGTCTCGGTCACGCTCAACGGCTACAACGTGCCGGTGCCGGAGCGGCAATAGCTATTGTTGCGCGGGCACGGGCCGCGGGTGGCCGGCATCGTTGATGGCGACGTAAGTGAAGTTGCCTTCCGCCACCATAAGCATGCCGGCTTCGTCGGCCCGCGTCACCCACGCCTCGATATGCACGCAGAGCGAGGTGTGGCCGACCCGGGTCAGCTCGGTATAGATGCCCACGACATCGCCGACATAGACCGGCTTCTTGAAGCTCATGGCATCGACGGCGACCGTGACGGTGCGCCCTTTGGCAATCTTGTGCGCAAATACGCTGCCGCCAATATCCATTTGGCCGAGCAGCCAACCGCCGAAAATGTCGCCATTGGCATTCGTGTCGGCGGGCATTGCCAAGACGCGGGTTGAAAGCGCGCCGCGCGGCGCGCTTTGCGCGGCCGCTCCACTCGGGGCAGCGCCAGCGCTCACAGCATCACCTGATCGGCGATTTCCTGCTGTTCCGCTTCTTCTTCGGTCCTGGGTTCGATGAGCTGCCGGCGCTTCCAACCGCCGCGGCTGAAAACGATGCCGGCTATGACAGCGATCGCAACATTGGAGATCGGAAACGCCCACCAAATCCCATGCGCGCCCATTGGCGTGCGGTGCGACAGCACGAACGCGATTGGGAATTGCAAGCACCATTGCGAGACAAGGCTGATGATCATCGCCGTCATGAGATTGCCGCTCGCGCGCAAAACACCCATGAAAGCGAATTGTAGGCCGATAAAGCCGAAGCTCCAGGACACCGTGCGGATAAACACCGCGGCTTCGTGAATAACGCGCTTATCTTCCGGCACGAAGAACCCGGCAATCTCCGGCGCGAAGACAAAGGCGATGATGCCAAGGCCGGAAAGCAGGCTGAAGGAGAGCAAAGCCGCAAAGCGCGCCACGCGCTCGGCGCGATGGATGTTGCCCGCGCCGATATTCTGCCCGGCCAGTGTCGAGGTCGCCATCGAAAGCCCCATCGCCGGAATATTGGCGAAGTTGAGCACATTGGTGCCGACGCCATAGCTCGCGATCGTCACCGTGCCGAAGCCGGTGATGAGAAAGGTCATCATCGCGGCGCCCAGCCCACGCGTCGATGACTCGATCGAGGCCGGATAGCCGAGATTGAAAGCGCGCTTGATAAAGGCGAAATCGGGCTTCAGCGCCGACCAGCGAAGCTTGATTCCGAAGCGGCCGCTGAACAGCAGTGCAAGGCCCGCCGCCGCGGCGATGCTCTGTGCGATCAATGTCGCAAACGCCGCGCCCATCACGCCCAGATGCGCATTGAAGATGAGCAGCGGATCGAGAACGAAATTGAGCGTCACGGTTCCGGCGATAATGTAGAGCGGCACCGTGACTTGCCCAATGCCGCGCATCTGGGATTGAAACATGAAATAGCCGAACGCGAAGGGCAGGCCCGCGAACGAAACGCGCAAGAAGCCGACGGCATTGTGATAGACGTCCGGCTGCACTTGCATGAGGTCCAAGAGATAGGGCGTTAGGATGAAGCCGATAATGCCCAGCGTCAGCGATATGCCGACCATCGAAAGCAGCGTCTGCGCGGCAACATGATTGACCATCGCCTCGTCGCGCGCGCCGACATATTGCGCGATCAAGGTCGAGCCGGCGACGGCAAAACCCATGCCCAGCGAGATCAGCACGAACATGATCGGCATGGAGACCGACACCGAAGCCACCGCCGCGGCACCGACGCGGCCGACCCAGAAAGCGTCGATCATCTGATAGGCGATCTGCAGAATATTGCCGGCCATGATCGGGACGGCGAGCAGGAACAGCGATCGCGCAATCGGCCCCTCAACGAGGCGCGGATCGAAGCGCCGGCCTGCCCGGCGCGATGCCCTCGATGCTTCGGCGCTCAGCTTGTTCTGGTCTTCACTGGTGGTTTCGGCGGGGCTCATTTTCGAGACTTATTTTATGTGGACGCCGAGAGCTTGAACATGTTTCGGCTGGGCGCTCCAGCGAAATTCGCACGCGCGCTAGCGTGTCGCAAAGGTGAAAGGCGTCACTATTCGGGCTTGGCGCTGCAGTGCAGCTACGGATGCTTTAGGTCTTTAGGCGACCTCGGCATCGAGATCGGGTGCTTCCGCCATGTCGGCCCCGGCCGCGTTGACGAGGTTGAGGATGCCGAACAGCTGGACGCCACGCTCATAGTTTAGAGCTTCATAGTTGGTGCGCCCGCATACCTGATCCCAAATCTCGACGGACTGCTCAAGCCGGCCGAGGCTGCCGCCCAAGCTCCAAAAGTGCGATTTGGACTGACGCAGAAACTCGATGAATCCGGCCGCCGAGGCGCCCGATCCAACGAGCAGATCATAAGTCGATGTGTAATCGTGCAAGATGCTCAGCGACCTCTTCCAGTGCTGCTGGAGCAATCTGCGCACGCGCACGACTGTGTGCATGTAGTGATCGAGCACGCCGCGCGGCAACGCATCGCGTGGCGATGAGCGGTTGCTCATCCAAGCCGCCATCTTCTTCAGGCGCGGCTGAAGCTTGATATATTCGTTCTCGAAAAAGGCGATGCCGAGCCAGCAATAGAAGATCTCGGGCGCATCGTCAGGCGTGATGCGGAAAGCTTGGACGAGCGGGATCAGCTCGCCCATATCCTTGAGCTCCCACAGCTTCTGAACTAACCGCTCGATCGATGTCTCATTCATCTTGCCGGTCTGGCCCGCAAAGGCTGTGGCGACAAGCGGACGGAGACGGGCGCGCATGCGCTGCTTGATCATTGCCGATTTGCGCGGCGGCAGCGTGAAATACCCATCCGCGATCACCAGATTGGCACGCTCGAGCACATCCTTCATGAGATAGGGGCTGAATGAAGGAATGCGCCCGAACAGGCTCAAAAGCTCGGTGTCGGCGGCGAGCGCGTCGGCGTCGACATTACTCTCGCCCAGAATATTGTTGATCGCGCTGCGTAGCGTGCTCGGCGTGAAGAAGAAACTCGCCCCGCCATCTTCCGGCCGCTTGCGGTCGTAAGGCATGTAGACTTTTGTCGGGATCGGCGGCAAATCCTCATAATCGGCCAGATCGTTTCCGCCGGCCGCCTGCTTGATGAGAATTGTCGAGTTCAGGATGCCGCACTTGAACAACGGTTCGAGCTTCTGCTCGAAATGCAGCTTGCGCACATCCAAGATGCGCGACGGGCCGGAATTCAAAAGGTATTTGAGTTGTGCTCGGTCCATGGCGGATATGAAGGATCAATCAAACAATTGTTCGTCAAGCTCATGCACGTGAAAGGTGTCGAACTGGCGAATGTAGTTTTCCCAATCGGCGCGCGGCGGTTCGAAGCCCAGAACGACATAGAGATCTGCCCGCCGGATCACGCGCGGCACAATCGTGAACGTCTCGCGTGAGGCGTCCCGGTTGAACTCGAGCGTCAGCGGCGCGCCGGCTTTGGTGAATTCCCTTGTAGGACAGGAGATTCGCGCGCCGCTGATCGAGATATCGATCACCGGATAGCTCGCGCCATCCAGGATCAGATTGACGGCATCGACCACAAAGCGCGGCTCTTTTCGCCGCTCGCCCCCGGCCATGGTGTGCTCCTTAATTGCTAATTGCGAAAAACAATACGAAGAAGACGCTTAAGCCCTAGTAACCGCCGACGTGTATTCTGCATTTCAAGTTCACTTTTGTCTGATTTGGACAGAGTGGGCGTGAGGGGAGCAAATGGCGCCAATCGTAAATAAAGAGCGGCGAAGGCGGCGCCTCTGCACGGCGGAAGTCTTTGTGCTTTTTTGTCTCTTTTTGATCCCTGTGCGGGGCCACGCCAGCGTCCGGCTCGAGCCGCACGGCCGCACCCAACTCATTACGACGCTCACCTATCACAGCTCCTCGGGCCGCTTCGACGTCCGAGCATCTCGGCCTGCAGATCGGCTACGAGCGCGACAATCTCGCCGGTGTCGGTCTCGGCAATACCGGCCTCTTCGCGCTCCGGGCGCGGTTTTGAGTTAAATTGAAGCGGCGGCGCTGACATCAACTTAAAGGGACCTGTGTCTTTCTAGGGCGTTCGCGCCTCGGCGCGAATTGGGTTGCTTGGCCGGGTTGGGGAGAATTGCCGTGGCCGACACGAGCGAGATTGTCGCGCCCGATCGTCTGGTGCTGCACGGCATCGCAGACCTTGGCGCGCTCAAGATGATCGGCCCGCGCGGCGTTGAATGCGCTGGCGTGCCTGTGCGCGCAATCAAAGAGGGGCGCGTTGTTGCGCTTGTCAGCATGGCGCCGGCGCCGCGCACGCTGCCGCGCTGGCTCGCCTGGCTGCCACGTCCGGCGCCGCCAAGCACCGCGCCCGTCAGCGCCGCGCTTTCGTCGCTGCTTGCGGTGCTTCCCGTCGCAGAAGGCACGGTATTCGATGGCGAAGAGCAATTGCGCGAGATGCTTCTTGCGCGTGAAAGTGAGATTGCGGGCCTTGTGGATGATCACGCGCATTATGTTGAGTGCGATCTTGTTGCCGGCTTTAAGTCGGACGTCGCTGAAGCCGACATAGCCTCAAGCGGCCCACTCTCGACATTGACCGAGACGCATGAAGGTGAGCGCCAACTGATCGAGCGCTCGATCGAACAAAACGTCGCTGGACGCCGCGGCGCGTTTGTCGCGCGCGTCAGGCGCCGCATGATCGATGGTGCGATCGACGTCTTGACGATAGGCGGCGACGATTTGCGCGGGCTCATCAAGCGCAAAGTTCTCGTGGCACGCGAGGCGCGTGCCGACTTCCGCAACGCGATGCTTTCGATTCTTGAAGATGCCGGCGCGGGCGCATGGCTGCGGATCGGTCCTTACCGCGCGCCCTCGAGCTTTCGGCGCCTCGAAATAGCGAACGCGGATGCGGACGAGGTGGACGCCGCCCGCAGCCGGCTTGGCGTTGAATCAACGACCGATCGCGGTGCCATCCGTGTAGCCTATGAGCGCAGCCTGGAGCGCACCTATTCAAGCCAGATGCAAGCAGACCGTCGCGTGAGGCTCGAAAGCCTGGAACGCTCGTTCGGCCTTTTGAGCCTCGTCGCCGAAGGTCAAATGCGGGCCACGCGCGAACCCGTGGTTCGTCTTGATGGGGCCGCGCTCAAATCGACTTGGCTCTTGCAGTTGCGCATGCACGATCTCGCGGATAAGGCGGCCTGATCCGCTTTGATTTGGCTGGTACTGACGATTTGTCCGGACACTGACTGATAATCCGTCAGATTTTTGCCAAAATACGTCATGCACATTGCCTGTGCATACGACTCTCGTGTATTTAGAGAACACAATCGGGCGTGCAAAATGCCCGTGGTCATCCTCTGGCCAAACAAGAACAGCAACGGGGAGGTGCCAATGGTGGAGGAACGTACTCCAGAGCTCATCGAGCGAATCTTCTGGTCGACCTATAGGGGTTGTGCCAGCTATCAGCTGAATCCGGCGCAATGGGCGGCGCTGCGATTCTTCGCCGATCCGCATATCGACAAGAAGACGTCGAGCGAATTTGCGAAGTTTCATCAAACGACGCGCGGCACCGCAAACCAAACCGTGCTTGCGCTTATTCGCAAGGGCTATTTGAAGCGCGATGTTTCGCCCAATGATCACCGCTCGAAATCGGTGAGCCTCACGCAGCCGGGCTGGAAGCGCTGAAGCGTGATCCGATCCGGCCGCTATCGGACGCGATCGATCATTTGGAGCCGAGCGATCGCGATCGTCTCGTGCATCAGCTCAAGCAGCGTCTACGAGCGTTTGCGCGTTGCGCAACACACCACGAACTAGCGCTCCCTGATGTCATGGCCCGGCGAAACCGGGCCATTCTGGCCGAAATGACATCTCAAAGAGTTAGTAGCCCCCGAGCATGTCGAGACGGCGACAGCTCGGATGAGCAGTGGGGCGACTAGACCGTCTCGACGCGCTCGACGCTCTCAAGAGACACGTCATAGCCCCAAAGCCGGCGCACATGAGCGAGTGTCTGCTCTTCCGTCTTGGGTCGAGCGGTACCCCATTGTGGCGGATATGCTGCAGCGTGAGCTTGCGGTCGCCTTTGAGATCCGCGCGCAGCACTTGGATGTTCGGCTCGATCTGGCCGATATCATACATCGTCGGCGAGCGTCTGACGCACGCGCCGATAACCCCGTCTCGTCGTGGATCGCCATGACCTCGTAATTGGATTCCTCGTCCGGATCCTCGAGCGCGAACAGGCGGAAGTCGCGCATGACGTGCGGGCTGAGGATATTGAAGGATGAAGATCTCGTCGCGGAAATTCGCCCACGCATCCTTCAGGACCGCCGCGCCAATCGCCGCTTCCGGCGATCTGCGGAAACCACTCGCGATCTTCGTCGGTCGGATCGCTGCACGATGCGCTTGATGTCTTACATCATCGCATAGCCGAGCGCATAAGGATTGATGCCCGAAAAGCGCGGATCGTCGAAGCCGGGCTGAAACACCACGCTCGTATGACTATGCATGAATTCCAGGATACGAGCCGTCGGTGATCAGCCCGCGATCATGCAGCTCGGTCATGATGTAGTGGTGCACGAAGGTGGCGCAGCCCTCGTTCATCACCTTGGTCTGCCGCTGCGGATAAAAATATTGTGCGACATTGCGCACGATGCGCAGGATCTCGCGCTGCCAGGGCCGCAGGATCGGGCTCTTCTTCTCGAGGAAATAGAGCAGGTTCTCTTCCGGCAGCTTGATGTCCTTGAAGAGGTCGATCTCGTCTTCGTCGCCTTCCGGCTCGGGCTGCTCGTTCGCCACTTGCGGCAAGGTGCGCCACAGATCGTTGAAGGTCTCCTGGTCGTAATCGAGCCGCCGGCGCAGCGCTCGCGTTGCGCCTCGTCTGAAAGCTTCGGCGGGCGCGCATAGCGAAACACGCCTTGATTCATCAGGGCATGCGCCGAATCGATGATGGATTCGACGGCCTCGAAGCCGTATTCCTCCTCGCACTTGGCGATATAGCGCTTGGCGAAATTGAGATAATCGAGGATCGCCGCGGCATCGGTCCACTGCTTGAAGAGATAGTTGTTCTTGAAGAAGTGATTGTGACCGAAGCCCGCATGCGCCATCACTAGCGTCTGCATCGTCATGGTGTTTTCTTCCATGAGGAAGTTGATGCAGGGGTTGGAGTTGATGACGATCTCGTAGGCCAGCGCCGGACCAGCCTTTGTTGTAGCTCGTCTCCTCGCGCGCGAAAATCTTGCCGAAAGACCAGTGATTGTACATGAGCGGCATGCCGTGGCTGGAATAGGCGTCCAGCATCTGCTCGGTCGAGATGATCTCGATCTGGTTGGGATAGACGGAAAGTCCGAGATCATTGAGCGCGATATCCTCGATCGCGTCATAGGTCTGCTGAAGCGTGTCGAAGTCCCACTCGGCGCCTTCGAACAAGCGGCTTATTGGCGCGCACAGCAAGGTTCTTTGCGGGTGACAACGTCAGTTCATTGGGCGGCTTCTGTCCTTGCGCGCAAACAGCTCGCGGAACACCGGGAAGATATCGCCGGGCTTGGCGATGCGCTTGGTGGCGAAATTGCTCCACGCTCTGCTGCACCGTGCGATAGGAGCGCCAAAGCTCGGCGCCGGCCTCCTCGTCGGCGAACACTTCCATCTCGCGCTCGTCGAGAATCTCGATATAGGCGTAATATTGGCAGCGCGGCATGATCTCGTCGTTCAAGAGCTCGACGCAGCGCTGCGCATCGCCCGCTTGCGTGTAGCCGTCGGAAGCCTGCGCCGCATAGACATTCCATTCCGCGGTGGAGTAGCGCTCCTTCCAGATCCTGCAGCATCTCCTCAAGCGCGGTCGAGACGATCGTGCCGCCCGATTGGCGCGAATAGAAGAAGGTCTCTTCGTCGACTTCTTGCGCCAGATGCGTGTGGCGGATGAACACCAGCTCGACGCGCTCGTAGCGGCGCTTGAGGAACAGGTGCAGGAGAATATAGAAACGCTTGGCGAGATCCTTCTCGCGCTCGCCCATCGAGCCCGAGACATCCATCAGGCAGAACATCACGGCCTGGCTTGTCGGGATCGGGCTGCGGCTCGAAGGTAGTTGTAGCGCACATCGATGGGATCGATATAGGGCACCCATTTGCGGCGCGCTTATCGAGCGCCTCAAGCTCGGCGAGAATCCTCTTCTTCTCTTCGATCTCCTCGCTTGTCGGCTGCGATTTCGTTTCAAGCTCGAACAGGCGCTCCTTGAGCGCGTCGAAATCCGCCGCTCGCGGCCGCTTGAGCGCGAGGCGCCGGCCGATAGGCATTGCGCATGGTGCGCATGAGATTGATGTTGTTGGGCGTGCCGGCGGTAGTCACGCCGGCGCGGCGCCAGGCTGAAGGCGGTCACCTCCTTAAGGTCCGTCTTGACGAGATTGGGCAGCTCCAGATCCTCGAAGAAGATGTCCAAGCACCTCGTCTTGGGTGAGCGTGAAGGTGAACTCGTCCTCGCCGTCGCCAGAGGTCGCGGCATCCTTGCCGCAGCCGCCCTGGCCCTGGCGCGGCTTCTTGATCTCGTCGCCCGGCATGAACTCCTTATTGCCGGGCATCACCCATTCGCGCTCGCCGCCCGAGCGGGCATGGCGGAAGCTGGGCTCCGCCGTCGACTTCGACGGGATCGAGATCTTCTGGCCCTTCTCGAAATCCGAGACCGAGCGGTCTTTCAGCGATTTCTGGACCGCCTCGCGGATCTGAGCGCGGGCGCGGCGAAGGAAGCGCTGGCGATTGCCGAGGCTCTTGCCCTTGGGATTCAGCCGCCGATCGATGAAGTGGTAACTCATGGCTCTCCTCAGGCCAATCGGCGAATCGGCCCTCGGACAACGATCGCAACGAGACTAGGGCACAAGCCCATGCTGCCTGCTCCCTACTGCCGATTGCCGTCATCAGCCGGCTTTGTTGACCCGCATATACCACTCGACCAACCGCCGCACCTGCCGCTCGGTATAGCCGCGGGCGAGCATGCGGTTGACGAAGTCGTGGTGCTTCTTCTCGGTCTCGGTGTCCTTCTTGGATTCGAAGGAGATAACCGGAAGAAGATCCTCGACTTGGCTGAACATCCGCTTCTCGATCACGGTGCGCAGCTTCTCGTAGCACGTCCAGGCCGGGTTCTTGCCGTTGTTCTGCGGCGCGGGCGCGCAGCGTGAACTTCACCACCTCGTTGCGGAAATCCTTGGGGTTGGCGATGCCCGCCGGCTTCTCGATCTTCGACAGCTCGCGAATCGAGTGTCGCGCGGTCGAGCAGTTGGCCGGTGTCGGGATCCTTGAAGTCCTGATCCTCGATCCACGCATCGGCATAGGCGATGTAGCGATCGAACAGGTTCTGGCCGTATTCGCCATAGCTTTCGAGATAGGCCTTCTGGATCTCCTTGCCGATGAACTCGGCGTAGCGCGGCGCGAGCTCCGTCTTGATGAACTCGAGATATTTCTTCTCCGGTGTCGTCCGGCATTTGCTCGCGCCGGATCGCCATCTCGAGAATGTACATGAGATGGACGGGGTCTGCGCCGACTTCCATCGTGTCGTAGTTGAATGTCTCGGACAGCACCTTGAACGCAAAGCGTGTCGAGATGCCGGTCATGCCTTCGTCGATGCCGGCGGCATCGCGATATTCCTGAACGGTCTTCGCCTTGGGATCGGTGTCCTTCAGCTTTTCGCCGTCATAGACGCGCATCTTGGAATAGATGTTCGAGTTCTCGTGCTCCTTCAGGCGCGTCATCACGGAGAAGCGCGCAAGCATGGTCAGCGTCTCGGGCGCGCACGGCACGGTGCCGAGCTCCGAGTTCGTGCAAGAGCTTTTCGTAGATCTTGGTTTCTTCGGTGACGCGCAGGCAGTAGGGCACCGTCACGACGCGGATGCGGTCGAGGAACGCCTCGTTGTTCTTGTTCGCCTTGAACATCTGCCATTCGGCTTCGTTCGAGTGCGCGAGAATAATGCCCTGGAACGGGATCGGCCCGAGCGTTTCGGTGCCGATATAGTTGCCTTCCTGCGTCGCCGTCAGCAGCGGATGCAGCACCTTGATCGGCGCCTTGAACATCTCGACGAATTCGAGAAGGCCTTGATTGGCGCGGCAAAGGCCGCCCGAGATAGGAATAGGCGTCCGGCGTCGTTCTGGCTGAATAGTGCTCGAGCTTGCGGATGTCGACCTTGCCGACGAGCGATGAGATATCCTGATTGTTCTCGTCGCCCGGCTCGGTTTTGGCGATCGCGATCTGGCGCAGCTTCGAGGGAAACAGCCGCACTACCTCGAATTTCGAAATATCGCCCTCGAACTCATCGAGGCGCTTTACGGCCCACGGGCTCATCACGAGATTCTTGAGGCGATGGCGCTCGATGCCGTAGCGCTCTTCGAGCATGCCTTGCAGCTCGGGTGTACGGAAAAGCCCTAAAGGCGTCTCGAACACCGGGCTAATCTGATCGCCCGCCTTCAAGACATAGATCGGCTCCTTCTCCATGAGCTCTTTAAGACGCTCGGCAAGCGAGGATTTGCCGCCGCCCACAGGACCGAGGAGATAGAGGATCTGCCGGCGCTCTTCGAGGCCCTGCGCCGCATGCTTGAAGTAGCCGACAATGCGCTCGATCGTATCTTCCATTCCGAAGAAGCCTTCGAAATTCGGATAGCGCTTGATCGTTCTGTTGAAGAAGATTCGGCTAAGGCGCGGATCGCGCGAGGTATCGACGAATTGCGGCTCACCGATCGCTGCAATCATGCGCTCCGCCGAGGATGCATACATGATCGCATTGTCGCGCGCTTCGAGAAGATAGTCGCGCAGAGACATCTTCTCCTGGCGCTCGCGCGCATATGTCGATGAGAAAGCCTCGAAAATATCGAGATTCTCTTTGGTGTCAGCGATGCTCATCCTTCAAACCCTTTCCCCGCAGAGCCGTTGAAACCAGCTTTCCACCCAAAGAGTGAAAATTGGTTAAGGGCTCTAAAAGCACTAGCCGCGGCCGAAAATGGCCCTTCGCTTGCCTTGCTGAATAGCGTCCGCCGGATTTGCCCCGAGGGATCAATGCCTCGCACGTGCCGGGATTGATGATTTTTATTGGTATGCGCAGCCATCCGGACTCTTGGGCTTTCACCCCATGGCCGGCGGATCTGCGGTGCGTATCCGGAAGCCTGGTCGCACGACACGTCTTGACCAACTCCTGGGCTGCAAATCAACAGCACGGACTCAATCCTACAAGGGGATCTGTGTGCCAGAAAGCCAATTCTCAAGCGGCCACGTGATATTTCATTGAGTGAATACGGCGTGATACAGCTGCCCAACACATTTTCCCCGCTGGAACACCCGCGCCGCGCGAAAATATGATTGCCTATAAAGCGCTTATCGCGGCTTCAGAACGCCAGTGAATTCTTTTTCATCTCGTTCGAAGAATGAAAACTATTGCATTGACAATTCGCCGCATGATTGTCTTGTGGCCGTAGGATGTGCGTAGTCGGCGCGAAGACGCGCCCAAATGTGGCCAGTGATTCGAGAGGCTGCGATGGAGCCGCGCCAGCATGAGCAGTTGGCGCCGATCATCAGATCGGCCCGGATCGGCGATGCGGCGCGCATGGCCAAGGTCTATGTCGAAGCTTGGCGCGACGCTTATCCCATTCTGCTCCCGGCCCGGACGCTCGCTCAAATGTCCGTCGAGCGCTGGACGCATCAGTTCTCGGGCACGATCGCGCGCGGGCGCGAGATCGTTCTTGTCGCTGAAGATCAGAAGATGGGCATTGTCGGTCTTGCGACCGGCGGCCCGGCAATCGATCGCAATGTGCTGATCGGAACGCTCGGGGCATGCGAGATCTTCGCGCTCTACGTGTCGGCGGATTTTTCCGGACGCGGCGCCGGCTCAGGACTTCTACGTAGTATGCTGAGGCAATTCGCCGATCGCGGCGCGCCCGCGGCATTTGCTTGGATGCTGCGCGGCAATCCTTCTCGGTTTTTCTATGAACGCATGGGCGCAAAGCTTGCGGCACGAAAGGCGGAGCGCCGTTTCGGAGCGGTCATTCATCTTGAAGCTTATGCCTGGAACGACCTACGCCCGATCCGTTCTCGCGGGCGTTTGCATTGATGCCGCTCTGCGCAACGCGCGCAATCTCAAGGCGCGAGATGCCATGGCGCGTCTTGGCCCAATAGAACGGGCGGCTGATAAAGCTGCCGATCGCCTTGAGTGCCGCGAACGAGATCAGGAACCAATAGAGCGGCATTGAGACGGCATTGAGCGCAAGCGTCAGCCGGCCATGGCCTTTGAACTGCGGATGAAGCGCCGCAATCACGCCGCTTGCAATCGCTGCTCCGTTTCCACCGATCAGCACGGTGAGCGTGAACGGCCACAAGCTTGGCGCCCAGGCGACACTCGGAAGGCCCACGCCGCAAGCACCGATGATCAGCGCTGTCCAGAACGCCAAGTGCAACAGCGCCGAAACCATCGCGCCACCAATCAGCAGCTGAAAGCTCACAAAGCCCGCAAGGCCAAGCTCGCGCATGAGCCGCGCCGGCGTACGCATGTGAACCAGCCAGGTTTGCAGATAGCCTTTAAGCCAGCGCGAGCGCTGATGAAGCCAATTGCCCAGCTCACAATTCGCTTCTTCGGCAGTGTCGGAGGCGATGATACGTATTTCTCCGTGCTGGCGCGCGAGCCGTATGCCGATATCGGCGTCTTCGGTGACATTGAAGGCGTCCCATCCGCCAAGCTCGTTGAGTGAGGAGCGGCGGAAATGGTTCGACGTTCCGCCCAGCGGCACGGGCAAGCCGAAGCGCGACAGGCCCGGGAGCATGAAGGCGAACCATTGTGCGAATTCGAGGGCGAATTGGCGGGTGAGCGGTATTATGGCGCAAACGCCAGAAGAATTTGAGCCGGTTCACGCCTAACTTCAAGGCATGAATGACAAGAGCAACAAGTACGCGCTCGCCGCGTTGAAAGACCGCCGCGCCTCGATTGCTGGCGAGATGGCGGAGCTTAAGAAGCAACTCGCCTACCGCGCCGATCTGCTCTCACACCTTGACGCCACAATCACAGTCTTTGAGCCGGATTATCAGCCGTCGAACAAGATCAAGCGCCCGCGCCGCGTGAAGCTATTCCGTCAAGGCGAGCTAAACCGCTTGATCCTAGACGCCCTCAGAAACGCCAAGGGGAAGCCGCTCAGCACGCGGGACGTTGTGTCGGCTGTCATGGCCGCTCAAGGCCATGACGAAGCCGCACGGCCCGCCCTGGCGCCCAGAGTGCGGACGAATTTGCAATACATGGCGAGGCGGAATGGGAGTGTCGTGAAGCTCGGTGATAGGCGAACGACGAAATGGAAATTATCCGGCGATCAACGGGAGCTAATTTAGGCAATCTAGTTTGTCTTGCGCACGATAGTAGGCGAAGACGCTAAGTCGATGCATGATGCGACCAGCCAAGGCAATTGACTGCACCAACGAAACTAGAGCACTGCACGATAAGGGAGTGAGATTCTGTAATAGATTCATATGTTGACAGCGTGTTGCGTCCAGTTGTCGAGCCGCATTAATATTTTGCCGTTGATTTGCTTGTCAAAAGCGAAGGGCCAGCTTTCGCTGGCCCAACACTTATGACGAGGTGGCAGAATGGTTATGTAGATCGTCTGGAAAGCGGTCCTATGTCGGTTCGATTCCGACCCTCGTCTTCCTCTGGCGGTCAGTCTTACGGCTGACCGCCTTTTTCTTCCCTAACTCAGGGAGGTTTTTCTAGAAAACCATCCTATTTAGGGCGAATCAACAACCGAATCATGCGGGGATTCGACTCTGCCAATCAAGCATTTTAATGTCTCATTTGGGCATTAAAATGCGCAGAATTGCATGGCGAAGGGTAGGGCAGGCGCCCCCAAAAAGGAACCTACGGTCCTGATCCGCATGCGAGTTTCGCAGCGGCTCTATGACTATCTTGGTTGGTTAAAAGCCAACACAATGCGCGGCGCATCTGAGAATGACGTAGCCCTCCAAGTCCTCACCGAGGCATTGATCGAAATGCGAGAGCGCGGCTATTCCGAAGGCGCATTGCCGCCGGACGAATGACGCTGCCAATAGCCGCTGAAATCCACCGAGGGCTTCCGTGCGAGCGCCAGCTTGCCGACCTTGAAACCTGCTCGCCGTTTGACACGCGGCGGTTATCCTCGCGGAATGAGGCTTCCTGAGCGTAGCGGAGCAAATAGTCGCCCGAGATGTGGTGGTGATGGCCGATCTCGGCGCGGCGCATGCGGCTGAAAAATTCCTCCGCCCAATTCGTGCAAGCCTCGCCGTCGAATAAGCCTCTTGGTGATTGATGCGCTTCACCTCGAATTTGGTGTGAAGCTCGTTCCATGCTTGGCCTCGTCGGCGTTCAAGACGGTGCCAGGGACAACGCGCGAGCGCAGGAAGTTCATTGCGTGCGCCTCGCTCTTGAACACTGCCGGGAGCGAATTGCCGCCACGCTCACGCACGACGACGACAACGCGGCGCTTGCCTGATTGATTGTGACGCAAGCGGCGGTCCTTGCGATCAGCGCGGAAGTTGGCGGGCTTCACATAGCCGCCGAAATAACCGCCATCGACCTCGGCAACCTTACCCATGCCGCCGACCGTGCGGCCTTTCAATTCTTCGGCCATCGCCTCGCGCAACTTATGCAAGAGCACGAAGCAAGCCTTGTAGCTCACGCCAAGATCACGTGAGAGCGCGAGCGCAGACTTGCCCTTCACCTCGTTCACAAAGATCGCAATGGCTGCGAGATACATCCGCAGCGGGAGCTTGTGCGAGGCGAAGAGAGTGCCGGACGTGATCGTGAAGTCCTTTGCGCACCCCTTGCAGCGCCAGCGGGGATTGCCGGTTGAGCGGCGTGCCGAATAGGCGTCCAGCGAGCCGCAATGCGGGCAGACGGGCTCGCCTTGGGTTTCCGGCCAGCGGAGCTTGGCAAAGAGGGCTTCGCACTCGCCCTCGGTCATCTTGAGCACTTGAACCAGACTCAGGGACCGGGCGGCTTTGGAAAGGAGGAAATGCTGGGCCATCGTCTTGCTCTCACATCTGATAGCTATCATATGTGATAGCATGAACGGGATCGCAAGAGGGAAAATATCAAATATGATAGCTCTCGAATGTGAGAGAGGTTCGCAATGGGACTTGCTAAGAATGAGGAAGAATTGGCCCGGCGGACGGCGGCCTTCCTTAAGGCCGAGATTGCCAAGGCCGACCTGACCTATGAGGAGCTAGCCAAGCGCCTTAAGAAGCACGGTCTAATCGAGACAAAGGCCTCGGTGACCAATAAGCTTTCTAGGGGTACTTTCCCCGCCACGTTTTTTCTGGCGGTTCTGGCTGCTTTAGAACGCGATGGAGTGCAATTGGAGGAGGTTTAAGAGTTGTTCGCGATCAACGAATCCCAATCGTGCGATCCGAACGCCTCGCCTGAAATATCCTTGTGCATTCTCGCGATGGTGGTCAAATCTAAGTGGGCTCTTGCCATCTCAATGTTTCTTTCAACAACTGTGCGGTGTATGGCCTGCCAAGCCTCACAGAGGCTTTTTAGCGATGAAACTTTCCCCTTAGGCATCGGCGCCGCGCATTCGATCAGCTCAAAAGTCAATTTAACTTTGCGTGCATATTGCGCGAAATGGTTGTAATAGGCCGCTTGCGCCTCTTGTAAAGTCATCCTTCTAATTTTGTCCGCGCTCTGTAAGTCATGGATTGTCGGACCAGGACGTTGATTTTGGCGTTCCATCACAAATGGCCAATGATCGCAGGCGCTGGTGATTATGCGCTTCACATCGCTTTGCATTCGGCAGCCAACAATCTTGTCAACCAAGGCATCCCGGGCCACCGCATAAAAGGCCCGAAGTGCCGTGTCTAGGTCTGTGGCATATTCAAGAGATGCCGAACAAATCGCGTCCCTAGCGGCGTTCTTGCGCGCGCCTTCGTCAATCTCTGCCGGTGGTGTGGGCGAGATGCTCTCAATTGCTTCAATTGGCGCTATCTTGCTGCCTTCGCCCGTCGCCTTGCCTTGTTTTGCCGATGCCGATGGCAATCTGAAATATCGCCAAGCCGTCAGTGCCAATGCCAAAACTGCGGTTACTAGCACCGCTAGAAGAATGCCAGCGATTGCCGACTCAGCCCATCCAGCGCCCTGGAGAGCTTTTAAGTGAGATGAAATCCACCCAAGGGCGGCACTCATTGCAAGAAAGAACGTGAACCACGTTCCCACCCGATTTGCCAACGCTTCGATGGATTTGACCCAAGGTGCCATCTAAGACTCCTATCATTTCCGCGCGGGGACGCCACAGCGTCCGCCCACGCTTCAACCGATAGGAATTTCTGAGCGAACCACGACATAGGATTTCACCTAGTCCGGCTGCTTGGATTTGAACTGTCGTGGGAATGCTGCGAGGCCCTGCCATTTGGCTCGCATCCGCCGTTTGTGGCGGATACGCCATAATACCGCGGGTGAGCCAATTCTCGCGCGTATTGTAGAAACCCAGCCGCCCTTGGACACATTGCGTCTTCGGATGTGCCTCGAAAGCGCCGAGCGCACGCTTGAGCTGCTCCGGATCCGGCCGGTCTTCTGCGTCATAGAGTGCAACGATATCACCGCGCGCAAACGCCAGGCCGAAATTGCAGGCTTTCGGCTTGGTGCGCGGCAAACGGTCCGGCACCGTGAGGATGCGGAAGCGTGAATCGAGCGTGAGCGCGCGCACAGCGCTTTGGGTCTTGGCATCGCTCTCCTCGAGCAGCAGCAGAATGTCGAGCTTGCTCGCCGGATAGTCGAGCGCCCCAAGTGCGCCGGTGATCTGAGGCAACAGCGATGCCTCGTCATGAAGCGCGACGAGAATCGAGTAGACCGGCAAGTCACCGTCCGCGGCACTGGCGAGGTCGAAGTCGAGGCGGCGCCGCGGCATCGTCCAACCGGCGATCATGAGGACGAGGCGAAACAGCATCGTTCCGAGAAAGAAAACGCCCGACACGATACCTGCGACTGCAAAGCTCTCCCCGGGGGCGCGCCAGAACACGAACGCTAACAGAATGAGGATCGTTGCCATCCAAACGCCTTGAAAGAAGCTGAGGCCACCCCGCGCAGAGAGCTCGGGGGCCTGGTCGGAAAGACCGAACACGGCCTGCTCCACGACCTGGGCGCCCAGGGCTTCGACAAGGCCGTCGGTCAGCATGCGTTCTGTGACGATCTTGAGCGCGATCTTTCGATCCCCGCGCAGCTCTTTGATTGTTCGCTCCGCCGTGTACGGATTAACGGTAGCGATCACCAGCACGCCGTCGTCGGTGCGCCAAGGCATCGCGCGTTCGCTCACGAGCAGGGAGAGTGTCTCGCCTTGCGCGAGGCGCGCATCGATCGGCTCGCTCACGGGATCAAGGATCGGCAGCCCTGAAACGGCCGACAGCGCGCGCGCCATCTCTTCCGCGCTGACAAGGCCGGTCGAAAGCGCGACCTCGACTGGGCTCGCCTGCCAAGCGCGCGCTAAGTGCTCGATCTTCCGCCGGTCCGGCTCCGCCAATTTCGCGCCACCGACAAGATCGTCGATGGCGCCCTGTTCGGAGCCCTCAAGCGCACCCATTACTCGTCCCCCCGCCAAACCTTAGCGCCAAGACGTTATGTAGTCGATGAGTTAATCTTCAAGCGAGGCGGGGATCAGGAAAGCGGCAACTGCACCGCTCCCAAGACTGAGCTTGGTCCAGTCGTCGATCTGAAAGTCGATGACCGTCAGCGCACAGGTCGGATATTTACGCTTGAGTTGCTCAAGGGAGGCTTCACCTTCGGTTGATTGCCGTTCGCTTGCGAGGCGAGCTGCAATGTCTTCGATGCCGGGATTATGGCCGATGAGAAGGGCGCTTCCTGTTTCGGGCGCCAGTTGCCGCAGCAGATCGAAAATCTGCTTGGCGGATGCGAGATAGAGCTTGTCGATGAACTGGGCATCGTCGCCCTTAAGGCCGAGCTTAGGCGCGACCAGCTGCCAAGTCTCACATGTGCGCCGCGCGGGAGACACGAGCACGGCGTCCGGCACAAGCCCGCGCGCAAGCATCTCTTCACCCATCCTGGGCGCCGCGCGGCGTCCCCGCGCGTTGAGTGGACGGTCATAGTCCTCAAGTCCGGCCGGGCGGTCGGATTTGGCATGGCGCAGCAAGAGGAGCCTTTTCATCGACCGGCGCATCACGCCTGCGTGTGGCGCACTTGGGCCGAATGCTCGATGGCCGCGGAGGCTAGGCGGTCGATTCTCAGCTCATTGCGGAGAAGCTCCAAGACACGCGCCTCCTCGCGATTGATCTTATCGTCAGCGGCTGCCACCTCGACGGCGCAGGCATAAGCCGTCTCGCGTAAGCGCTCGGGTAGGGCCTCGTGAATGAGCGTCAGAGCCGACTGAAGGCCATTGCCGTTGGTGTTGAGCACGCGCGTGCAGGCTTGCGCGACCGGAATGAGGTTGTTGGGGTCGAAGCCGCGAAAAATCGGAAAATTGCTCACGATATCGCCGATTGTGCGCAGCTCTTTGTCGGTCATATTGCCGTCGGACGCGGAGACAAGAACCATGCTGTAGATGAGCGCTGAATAGTGGTCGATGGCGGCCATGCAAAGCTCGGTTTCCAGGGTGGCGGGCGGTCGCGAACTTACGGTGAAATGGTCTTGCGGCTCAAGTGCTTGGCGTCGGCGGTATTGGGTCAGTTCGAGAAATATGAAAGGGCTTGGCCAATGAATCTGATGGACAGCACCGTTCCGATGAGCAACGTTACCCCCAAGAACGCCGTTACATACCAGAACATAAAAGGTTGAGCTTTTCGGTCTATCGTTTGGTTGAAGACGTATGTCCCAAGCGTCATGCCCTCTGAGAGCTTATAGACAATCGCCACCACAATTGCCGTCGAGCAGATGGGATTGAATAGGTGATCAAACGTCTCCATCGTCACTGGGCTATTCCTCACTCCCTTCTCTGGATTCACGATATCACAAATCTTCGGGAGTCGCTTTACGGCGCCGGCAGCCTCTCCGTGTCCGAAGGTTTTCCGATGAATTCGTGAACTTGCCGCGCGGCATCCGCAAGGCCGGTGCGGATAATTTCGACGCCGGTCGGCAGGCCCGCAAGCAGGCGGGTCGGGGTTTGCGCGCCAAGCAGCACGAAAACGCCTTTATCGCTTTCGCGCCGGATCAGCCGGCCGAAAGCCTGGGATATCCGCCTACGGACGATCTCCTCCTCGTAGCTGCGCCCGCCGAATGCGCTCAGACGCTCGCGATGGAGGATGTCGGGTCGCGCCCACGGCACGCGCTCGAGCACGATCAGGCGGAGTGACCGGCCGGGAACATCGATGCCGTCGCGCACCGCGTCGGTGCCGAGGAGGCAGCTGTCGGTCTCGAAGCGGAAAATATCGACCAGCGTGCCGGTATCCATATCGTCGATATGCTGGGCATAAAGCGGCAGCCCCAAGCCCTCGAGCGGCGCCGCAATGCGCTTATAGACCGCGCGTAGCCGCGCAATCGAATTGAACAGGCCGAGCGAGCCACCGCCCGCCGCCTCGAATAAGACGCGCATCGCGGCGGCGAGTTGATCGATATTCCGTAGCTCGACATCGCGCACGACGATGAAGCGGGTTGACTCGGCGTAAGGGAAGGGCGATGGGAAGCGCAGCGCCGGTGCCGGCCGGGTGAGATGCACTGTGCCGGTGCGGTCGCGCTTGGGCTGCCCCTCTTCGCTCTCCGCGCCGGTGTCGAACAGCGTGGCCGATGTCACGAGCGCGCCGTGAGCCGGGCGATAGAGGTGATGTGCCAGCGGCGCGGTCGGGTCGAGATGATGGCGGTGCATGCCGAGATCGGCGCCACGGAGCCCGCGCGCAAGGGTTAGCCAGTCGACGAAGCCCTCCGGCTTGCCGGTCTCCAGGCTCGCGAGCATTGCGCGCCAGGCCGGGATGACCTCGGCGTGGAGCATGACGCTGCGCGCAACCGATTGGAGCCGCCCGCGCATTGAGCTGTCGAGATCGTCGGCCTCGTCGCTCAGCCTTTGGTCGAGCCGCCGCGCGAGCGAGCGCAGCCGCACTTCGAGCGCGCGCAGTGTTTCGCTGAACTCGGCTCCCGCGGCGCGCATCTCGTCCGATGCCGGGTGCGCCTCGCATTCGAGGCCGAATTCGGTCTCGCTGTCCTTGGTCGAGCGCGCGAGCACTTGGTGTTCAACGGCAGCGAGAAAGCGATATCCCGGCCCAAGGCTCAGATCGCCCCTGCGGAAGTCCGAAGGCAGTGCATGCGCCGCGCGCAAAACGCCTTGCAACAATTCCTCCGCATCCGGATCATCGGGCATCAAGTCGCTCACCCGGTCGACCAAGGTGCGGCCTCGCCGCGTACGCGAGCGATCTTCATAGCCTCTGATCCAGCGCCGCATCTCGGCCATCTCGGCGGCGGTCAGATGCGAGGAGAAGGCGCTGTCGGCGGCATCGAATAGATGATGCCCCTCATCGAGCACAAGCCGCGTCAGCGGACGGCGCTTCATCTCGTCGGGCAAGGCCGCATCTTCGGCCGCGCGCGTCAGCACCAACGCGTGATTGGCAACGACGATCTCAGCGCTTTCGGTGCGCCGGCGCACACGCTCGATAAAGCAGCGCTTGTAATGCGCGCAGCCGCCGAAAATGCATTCGCCGCGCCGGTCGGTGAGGCCCAGGCTTTGCGCGTCCGCCCCACGCTCTGCCCGCGCCCCGGCGATCAGCGGTGCAAGCCAGGCGGGGAAATCGCCGCCCACCATGTCGCCGTCGCGCGTTGCCTGCAGCCAGCGCCCGACAAGGCCAATGCCGCACGCCGTCTAAGAGGCCCATCGCAGCTTCTTGGATGTTCAAGAGGCAGGCGTAATTCTCGCGGCCCTTGCGCACGACCGATTTAAGCGGCGCCGAGTCGGTCGGCGATGCGATGCGGCCGAGCGTCTGCGCGATCTGGCGCTGAAGATTTTTCGTATAGGTCGAGATCCACACCGTGCCGTCATTGCGCCGCGCCCACAGCGCCGAGGGTGCGAGATAGCCCAGCGTCTTGCCGATGCCTGTGCCCGCTTCAGCAAGAACGAGATGCGGCTCTCTCTCTTGTTCCCGAATTGCAAAAATGCCGGCGGCGCTCTCGGCATAATCGGCCTGCGCGCCGCTCGCTTCACGCGCTTCATCTGAGAGCGCACGGTCGAGCAGGCGGTCGAGCGTTGTGCGCGCCTCGCCTTGCGTCAGCGGACGTGCGCCCGGCTCGGGCCGGGGCGGCGCTTCTTCCCATTCCTTAAGGCCGCGCCAGGGCTCGAAGCGGCGCATGTCCCGCTGGCACGGGTCCGAGACGTTCCGCGACCTCGGGAGCAAAAGCCCAGCCGGCGCGCGTCATATGTGCCGCCGCCATGGTGGCGCCGGTGCGATCATCGCCTTGAAGCGCCGCGATCTCGCCAAGCAACGGTCCGCCGACTTTGTGCATGAGCGCGGCTTCGTCTTCGAGCGTCGGTCCCGCCGTGAAGTCCAAGCTCATGGCGAGCCCACGCGCCGTGGGCGTTGCAAAGCGGGCCGGATGAGCAAAGGCATAGAGCTCGGCGAGATCGTAAAGCCGCTGCGTGCGCTGGGGTGGGCGCGCGCCCAAGCGCCGCCAAACGAAGGGCGCATGCGTGACGATCAGCCCATCTGCGGCGAGATGCTTGGTGATCGCAGCTGACGTTGCCGACTCGATCTCGCCATCACGCGAGAGAAGGACGCCGCGGCCCGCGCGCACCGCAAGCGCCCATGCGCTGGCAAGGCCAAGCGTTGTCGGGAGCGATTGTGGCGCGGCAGATTTGGGCATCGCGCGATCATACAGGGGCCGGGCCCGCCGCAAAGGAACACTTGCGAAGCCCCGCGCGAAATGAACATTCTCCCCCCATGACAACCGATCCGGAAACCCGCACGGCGGCCTTGGAAGCCAAGGCCTGGCCCTTCGAAGAAGCACGCAAGCTGCTCGCCCGCTTGAAGACTTTGCCCCCGGGCAAAACCATCATCTTCGAGACGGGCTATGGCCCGAGCGGGCTGCCGCATATCGGCACCTTCGGCGAAGTGGTGCGCACCACCATGGTGCGCCATGCCTTCCGCGTGCTCACGGACGACAAGGTGCCGACCGCGCTCTATTGCGTGTCCGACGATATGGATGGCATGCGCAAGATTCCGGACAATGTGCCCAATCACGAGATGCTGGCGCAGCACATCCAAGAGCCGCTGACCTCGGTGCCGGACCCCTTCGGCACGCATGAGAGCTTCGGTGCGCACAACAATGCGCGGCTGCGCTCTTTCCTTGATGGCTTCGGCTTCGAATACACCTTCAAGTCGGCAACCGAGCTTTACCGCTCCGGCGCGTATGATCACGATGCTGCTGCGCGCGCTGGAAAACTATGATGAGATCATGGCGGTGATGCTGCCGACGCTGGGCGAAGAGCGCCAGAAGACCTATTCGCCGTTCCTGCCGATCAGCCCCACGTCCGGCCGCGTGCTCTACGTGCCGATGAAGCGCATCGACGCCAAAGCGGGCACCATCACCTTCGACGATGAAGATGGCAAGGAGACGACCATCGATGTGTGCGGCGGGCGCTGCAAGCTGCAATGGAAGCCCGATTTCGGCATGCGCTGGGCGGCGCTCGGTATCGATTTCGAGATGTACGGCAAGGAGCACTTGGCCAATGCGCGTGATCTATTCCCAGATTTGCCGCATTCTCGGCGCCGAGCCGCCGGTGCAGTTCAAGTTCGAGCTGTTCCTGGATGACAAGGGCGAGAAGATCTCCAAAACCAAGGGCAACGGCATTGCCGTCGAGCAGTGGCTGAAATATGCCGCGCCCGAAAGCCTTGCGCTTTACATGTTCCAAAGGCCGCAGGCGGCCAAGCGGCTCTATTTCGATGTCATCCCTAAGGCAGTCGACGAATATATTTCCTTCCTCGATGCCTATCAGAGCCAGGACATCAAGGAGACGCCTGGGCAATCCGGTGTGGCACATTCATAGCGGCCGGCCGCCGCAGGAAAGCGTGCCGATTTCCTTCTCGATGCTTCTGAACTTGGTGTCGGCGTCGAACTCGGAAGACCGCGAAGTCTTGTGGGGATTCATCCGCAATTATGTGCCGGATGCGCAGGCCTCCGATCACCCGATCCTTGATGGGCTCGTCGGGCACGCGATCGCCTATTACCACGACTTCGTCAAGCCTGCGAAGACCTATCGTCCGCCTACGGATAAGGAGCGCGCGGCTCTGGGGATCTGCGCGCGCGGCTCCTGACGCAAACCGGTGCGAATGCCGAGGAGTTGCAAAACATCGTCTACGCGGTCGGCAAGGAGAACGCCTTCGAGCCCTTACGGGCCTGGTTTGGCGCGATCTATGAGGTGCTGCTGGGCGAGAAGCAAGGCCCGCGCTTCGGCACATTCATCGCGCTTTATGGGGTCGAGGAGACTTGCGCTCTAATTGAGCGCGCCCTCAATGGCGAGCTTGTCGCGGCCGCGTGACCTTTGTCCCGGCGCCATCCTTCGACGAGCTCAGGATGACGCTAGTGGATTCGTCATGGCCGAGCCCGTCGGACCATGGCAAACGGGTGCCAAAGACTTGATCTTTAAAATCTTCCGCCCGAGCGAATGGCAGGCCTTCGCTGAAAGCGGCGAATTTGCCGGTTCACCGGATGATCAGCGCGACGGCTTCATCCATTTTTCGCACGCAGACCAAGTGGCGGGCACGCTGGAACGCCATTTCGCCAAGGACGAGACAATCGTGCTCGCAGCGTTCGATGAAGCGGCGTTTGGTGATGCGCTCAAAGTCGAAACGTCACGCGGCGGTGCATTGTTCCCGCATATTTATGGCGTGGTCACCAAACAAGGCTTGACCGCCTGGGCGCGGCTCCTGCGCGGCCATCGCGGCTTCACATTGCCTGAATGGTGTGGAGGCGAAGCGTGATCTATCGCGCGCTCTGGCCCTATCATCAGATCGCTTGACGCCGAGACTGCGCATCATTTAACGCTCCATATACTGAATATGGGTGCCGGCGCCTTGTGGCCGGCAATGGCGCCCTCGCCGATGCTGCGTACGAACGCGCTGGGTCTCAGCTTCCCGAGTCCGATCGGCATCGCCGCGGGCTTTGACAAAGACGGCGTTGCTGCCGCGCCGCTCCTCAAGCTTGGCTTCGGCTTTGTCGAGCTGGGCACGGTGACGCCGCGCGCCCAAAGCGGCAACGAAAAGCCGCGCCTGTTCCGGCTCGAACAAGATCGCGCGGTCATCAATCGCATGGGATTCAACAATCAAGGCGCACCTGCGCTCGCCTCGCGCCTTGCCCGCCATCGTCCGCCCGGTGTGATCGGCATCAATATCGGTGCGAACAAGGATTCAGCCGACCGGCTCGCTGACTATATCGCGGCTTTTCACATTGTCTCGCCTTACGCCGATTACATCGCGGCGAACATTTCTTCGCCCAACACCAAGGGGCTGCGCGATCTTCAGCGTGGCAGCGAATTGCGCGATCTGATTGCACGACTGCAGACAGCGCGCGCCGAGAGCGCCCGCGCGCTGCCGCTGCTTGTCAAGATTGCGCCCGATCTTCAATCGCGCGAGCTTGACGATGTCATCAGAATTTCGCTCGAGGCCAAGCTCGATGGGCTTATCATCTCGAATACGACAATCGGCGGACGCGCCGGATTGAAGGGCTCATATGCAGCGGAAAAGGGCGGGCTTTCGGGTGTGCCGCTGTTCCGCCGCTCGACAGATATGCTCGCTGAGGTGCGCCGCCAGGCGGGCCCGGCATTAACACTGATCGGGGTTGGCGGCATCGCATCGGCGCGTGACGCCTATGAGAAAATTCAGGCGGGCGCGAGCCTTATCGAGCTGTATACGGGGTTGGTGTATGAGGGGCCAGGGCTCGTGCGCAAAATTGCCCAGGGGCTTGTGAAGCTTTTGAAATCCGATGGCCTGCGCAATATCTCTGAAGCTGTGGGCGTGCGCGTAGGAACGGCGCCTGCTACTGAGATCGCCCCTGGAGCGGCTGAGTGAAAACGATTATTTGTGCGATTGGCGATGTGCATGGCCGGCTGGATCTCTTGGAAGATCTTTACGGCAAAGTCACCGCGCATCCGCTTGTCAACGAAGCGGAGCGCCGTGTGCTCGTGCATCTCGGCGATTATGTCGACAGAGGGCCGGATTCAAAGGGCGTGATCGAACGCGTGCGCAAAGGCCTGCGCGGCTTCGAGAACATCGCGCTCAAAGGCAATCATGAAGCCTTGATGCTCGACTTCCTTGATGGCAAGCCGGATGCGGAATGGTGGGTGCGTGACGGCATGGGCGGTGCGGAAGCACTGCAAAGCTTCGGTGTGGATCCATTAACGGCATTTCGCGATCTCGCTGAGACGCGCGCGAAGATCGGCGATGAGACCGTCGCGTGGCTGCGTGCTCTGAAATTGTCTTACAGGGAAGGCGGCTATTTCTTCACCCATGCCGGTGTCAAACCGGGCGTTCCGATCGAAGAGCAATCGCCCGAGGATCTTATCTGGATTAGGGGCGAATTCACGCGATCAAAGCGCGATTTCGGCGCGCGTGTTGTTCATGGCCATTCGCCCTCACCCCAGCCGGAGATCAAGAAGAACCGGATCGGTATCGATACTGGCGCGGTATGGACCGGCCATTTGACCGCGGCGCTGATCGATCCCGAGCGCGTGGAGGACAAGCCGGCGATCCTGATGACGCACGGCGCCAAGCTCGAAGAGCTTCACGCACAGGGTGGCGTTAATCACCTCTCCCTTGATGGGAGAGGTCGAAATTCGAAGCCTGCTTCGAATTTCGGGTGAGGGTGAGGCAGCAAGCAAAGAGTCTTTGATTCAACCCCTCACCCCCGCAACAAGTGCGGGGCAGGCTCTAACCCTCTCCCACAAGGGGAGAGCGAGTTTGTGTGTTGGGCTTGATCAAAAAGTGCCCGTGCAGCGCGGCGATGGGGCGGCCCCGCTCATCCTGCCAGGCTTCGGCGCGCACATTGGCAACGCGCCGCCCGCGCTTGGTGATGATCGCGCGCGCGTAAGTGTCGACCGGCCGCCCAGAGCGCAGAAAGTCGATATTGATATCGACCGGCTTGGGCAACTGCTGCAGCGGCGTATCCCAAATCAATCCAAGAATTGCGGCGGTTTCGAGAAACGAGCCGATCGCGCCGCCATGCAGCGCCGGCAGCCTCGGATTGCCGATGAGGTGCTGGGCAAAGCGCATGATGAATGTCAGCTCGCGGCCTTGCCGCTCAACTTCCATGCCGAGATGGCGCGCATAAGGAATACCGGCGAGCAGCGCTTCGATGTCGGTCGATTCACCCGCCAGAGCGATATCCGAAGATGACCTGTGCTCGCTCATTTGAGATTTGTGCCCGGTCTGCGCCCGCCATCGGAAGCGAGCATGAAAGTAGCGGTCACCGTCGCAATTGGATCGTCGATTGCATCGTGATAGGCGGCCCCGCGCACAAAGGCGATTGAGCTTGTCACCTTGAAGCAAGTGGAATCGCCGAAGATGCGCAGTCCCGGCTCGGCTGCGCGCATATAGTCGATGCGCATATCGAGCGTTGCAATCGAGGTCGGCTTGTCGAGCGCTGCGACAACCGCAACGCCGGAGGCATGGTCGAGCAGCGCGGTGATGACACCGCCATGAACGACGCCCGTTATGGGGTTGCCAATGAGCTTTTCTTGATATTCGAGGCTGATGATTGCGTGCGCCCGTTCGAGCTTCACGAGCTTGAAGCCGAGATCGGCGCCCAGAGGCGAGGTGGTCGCCACGCGCTTGGCCATCTCGGGTGACAGCGGGATTCGAATGTCGGCTTCATCCATCTGCGCATGATCTGCCGCGTGCGATCCACCTGTCCAGTAGGCCTGTCATTGCGAGCGAAGTGAAGCAATCCAGGCTGGATTGCCGCTTCGGCTCCGCCGCCTCGCGATGACGGGCAAAACGAATTGACAAGGCGCTTTGCCCGCTCCAGCTTGGAAAGGGGCCTCAATCCCGCGTGATTCGCGGGGGAAAGGGCAGGATGACGGACGAACCGGCACCATTGCCGCGGGTCTGCATCATAGGCGCCGGCGCCAGCGGCATTGCAGCCGCCAAGATTTTTCACGAGCGCGGCATCCCGTTCGATTGCTTCGAAAAGTCGGATCAGATCGGCGGCAATTGGGTGTTCAAGAACAAGAACGGCATGTCATCGGCCTACCGGTCGCTGCACATCAACACCTCCAAGACCAAGATGGCCTATTCGGATTTCCCGATGCCGCGCGACTATCCGGATTATCCGCATCACACACTGATCGCAGAATATTTCGTCCGACTATGCCGATCATTTCGGCTTGCGCGATCTCATCACTTTCAACACCGGCGTTGCGCATGCCGCGCTCGATGAAGAGCGCCTCTGGCACATCACACTCGAGAACGGCGAGAGCCGCGAATATGATGCGCTCATCGTCGCGAGCGGCCATCACTGGGATGCCCGCTGGCCCGAGCCTTTGATCCCCGGCACGTTCAACGGCCATGAGCTGCATTCGCACGATTACATCGACCCGACGGAGCCCTTCGCCATGCGCGGGCAGCGCGTGGTGATTGTCGGCATGGGTAATTCCGCGCTCGATATCGCGTGCGAGCTCGGCCGCAAGGATATGTGCGAAGAGGTTTATCTGTCGACGCGCCGCTCTTATTGGGTCATGCCGCGCTATTTCGGCGGCAAAGTGCTCGATTTTCCGCTGCCGCATCCATCGCAGGATGCGCCGCTATGGCAGCGGCTGACGCCTCGCTGGGCGATTATGCGCGGCATGCAGGCGCTGATCTCATTCACGCTCGGCCGCCCGCAGGATCATGGACTGCCCAAGCCCGATCATCCGTTCGGCGCATCACACCCCGCGATCAGCCAGGACATCTACAACCGCATCGGCTCGGGCGATGTGATCCCTAAGCCGGCGATCGATCATTTTGAAGGCAACCAAGTGGTGTTCGCGGATGGCAGCGCGGTGGAAGCCGATATCGTGATCTATTGCACCGGCTACCGGATCAGCTTTCCGTTTTTTGATTCGAGCTTCTTCTCGGCCACCGATAACGACATCGCGCTGTGGAACCGCATTCTCGATCCTAATATCCGCAATCTGTTCTTTGTCGGCCTTGTGCAGCCTCTGTGCGCGCTGATGCCGCTGGCCGAGCTGCAATCCAAGCTGATCGCTGCGTACCTGCGCGGCAAATATGCGCTGCCCGGCTTTGCCGAGATGGAGGCGCAGCGCTTGGCCGAGCACGCCGCCGCCAAGGCGAACTTCGTTCAAAGCCCGCGGCATACGATCGAGGTGGATTGCATCCACTACCCTCATGATCTGAGGGTAGAGCTGAACGCGGCCTGGCGCGCGCCGCCTTTATTGGCCGCCGCTGCCGGTCCCGGCGCGCGCCGCGCCGCCGCCCCGCGTCCGCGGCGGCAGAATAAAGCGCAACGCTGGGCCTTGGCGCGTGCGGACGCCGATGTTACATCCCCGCCCATGACGATTGAGGCCGATCAAGACAAGGAAGCCGTCGCCCGGCACCGTGCCGCAGGAGCGCATCCGCAACTTTTCGATTGTCGCGCATATCGATCACGGCAAATCGACGCTCGCCGACCGGCTGATCCAGCGAATGCGGCGGCCTGACCGCGCGCGAGATGAAGAGCCAAGTGCTCGATTCGATGGATCTGGAGCGCGAGCGCGGCATCACCATCAAGGCGCAAACCGTCCGCCTGCGCTACACGGCGAAGGACGGCGTCACCTATGTGCTCAACTTGATCGACACGCCCGGCCATGTCGATTTCGCTTATGAGGTGTCGCGCTCGATGCGTGCGGTCGAGGGCTCGCTCCTGGTCGTCGATGCGAGCCAGGGCGTCGAGGCGCAAACACTCGCCAATGTCTATCAGGCGATCGATGCCGGCCATGAGATCGTGCCGGTCTTGAACAAGATCGACTTGCCCGCGGCCGAACCGGAACGCGTGCGCCAGCAGATCGAGGATGTGATCGGGATCGATGCGTCCGACGCGGTTGAGATCTCTGCCAAGACCGGCCTCGGCGTCGATAAAGTGCTGGAAGCGATCGTTGAGCGCTTGCCGCCGCCCAAGGGCGATCGCGATGCGCCGCTCAAGGCGCTCTTGGTCGACAGCTGGTATGACGCCTATCTCGGTGTTGTTGTGCTCATCCGGATATTCGATGGCGTGTTGAAGAAGGGCATGCGCGTCAAGCTGATGTCGACGGGCGCTGTGCATCAGGTGGACAGAGTCGGTGTCTTCACGCCCAAAGGCCTTGTGGTCGATCAGCTCGGCCCCGGTGAGCTCGGCTTCTTGACCGCATCGATCAAGGAAGTGGCGGATGCCAATGTCGGCGACACGATCACCGAGGACCGCAAGGAGACGGCGCAAGCCTTGCCCGGTTTCAAGCCGTCACAGCCCGTGGTGTTCTGCGGCTTCTTTCCGGTCGACGCAGCCGACTTCCCGGACATGCGCGAGGCGTTGGCCAAGCTGCGCTTGAACGATTCAAGCTTCACCTTCGAAACTGAATCTTCCGCCGCGCTTGGCTTTGGCTTCCGCTGCGGCTTTCTCGGGCTCTTACATCTTGAGATTGTGCGCGAGCGGCTTGAGCGCGAGTTCAATATCGATCTCATCACCACCGCGCCATCGGTCATCTATCGCATTTATTTGACCAATAACGAGATGATCGAGCTGCACAATCCGGCCGATATGCCGGATGGCTCGCGCATCGTGAAGATGGAAGAGCCTTGGATCAAAGCGACGATCCTTGTGCCGGATGAATATCTCGGCTCGGTCATCAAGCTGTGCCAGGACAGGCGCGGCATTCAGACCAACCTGACTTATGCCGGCACTCGCGCGATGGTGGAATATGAGCTGCCGCTCAACGAGGTGGTGTTCGATTTCTATGACCGGCTGAAGTCGGTCTCATCCGGCTATGCCAGTTTCGATTATCACCTCACGGATTATCGCGAGGGCGATCTCGTCAAGATGCAAATCCTCGTCAATGGCGAGCCGATGGATGCGCTTTCGGTGATCGTGCACCGAAACCGCGCCGAGATGCGCGGCCGGGCGATGGTCGAGAAGCTCAAAGAGCTGATCCCGCAGCACCTTTTCGTCATTCCGGTGCAAGCGGCGATCGGCGGCAAGATCATCGCGCGCGAGACCGTCCGTGCCCTGAGGAAAGACGTGACCGCCAAATGCTATGGCGGCGACATCACCCGTAAGCGCAAGCTTCTCGACCGCCAGAAAGAAGGCAAGAAGAAGATGCGTCAATTCGGCAAGGTCGATATTCCGCAAGAGGCCTTCATCGAAGCCTTGAAAATGGAAGATAATTGAGGCCGCGCGCAAAAGCGGAACACCTCATGCAAGTCACGCATTTTCCGGATGCACGCTCCTTCGCGGAGGCGAATTGGGCCGAGCTTGCGCATGAGCCGGAGCGCAATAATGTGCTGCTCACGGTTTCAACACGCGCGGCGCGCTATGGCGACACGGCCGAAGGTTGGGCTGCGCGCGAAAACGGTAAGCTTCTTCTCGCGGCATTCCGGACGCCGCCGCATTATTTGCTCTTGAGCGCCGGAGATATGCGCGCCGTGCGGGCGCTTGCCGCTGCCGTCAAGCAGGATCTGCCGGGCGTGACAGGCGTTGCGGAAATCGCTGGCGCGTTCGCGAGGGGCTGGAAAGACGAAATCGGCATTGCCGCCGAGCTTGCCAGCGAGATGACGTTCTATTCGACTGCGGCAGTCGCTGATTTCACCGTTCCACCGGGCCGGATCGATGTGGCGCGCGTGAGCGAAGCGCATAAGCTTACAGAGCTCACAGTTGATGCGGCACTTGCCATGTCGCTTCCCGAAAGCGAACGGGAACGTGCGATCATCGAGCCGCAAATTGAGCACGCAATCGCCGAAGGGCGTCAGTTCGTCTGGCGCGATCGCGGTGAGATCAAATCGATCGCGCGTTATTCCGACGGCCTTGAGGATTGTGGTGCACGCGTCGGCATGGTCTATACGCCGCCCCAGTTCCAACACCGCGGCTTCGGCACGGCGATCACCGGCGCGCTCACGCAAAGACTGCTCGCCGGCGGACAAAAATGGGTGTGCCTCTTCGCCGACGATTCCAATGCCACATCGAATGGCATCTACCAAAGGCTTGGTTATCGCCCCCGCGCACGCTTTTCGAGCTTTGCATTTCTTTGAAACGCCGGCGGCTGATCAGCGCGCGCTGTTGCCACGTTTGCGGCGTTGCGCGAACACGTCGACCGTCAGCAGCCCGAGCCCGAAGCCCAAAGGCAGCGCCCACGCCGGCAGCTTGAGAACGAGCGCAATTGCGCCGTTCCAGAGGCCAGGCGAGAGGTGTTGGTCAACAAATCCCTGGGCGGCATAAAAGCCTTCCACATCGAGCCGTCGCCACACGGCTTCCAATGGCTGCGGCACGCCGCCTGTCCCGGAAAGGAGCGCGGCGGCATCTTGGCCAAGCAAATAGAGACCCAGCGCCAGGAAGAAAATCGCGATGAGGCGCGGAATGCCCATGAGGCCGCTGCTATCTCCGTGTTCCGATGATCGCGAGTATGATGCCCGGCAGGCCGAGCACGACGAACGCCCAGGCGCTCAGCACAGCATTGGCGATGCCGCTTAAAATATCTGGAAGAGAGTTGATGGAGCCTTGAACGGCGGTGGCGGAGCCGGCGTTGATCAGCCGCCACAGGCCCATGAAAGTGTGCGGATCGAAGCTCTTTGTCTCAAGCCACGCCAAGAGATCCGAGCCCAGCACCATAAGCGCAAGTGCTATGAAGAAGACGCTGACGAGACGCACGACAATCATCGACAAATCCCCCGGGGCCCCAGGGTTCGGTGGGCCCCCGGGCCCGGCTAGGGTAGCGGAGGGGGAGTGGGGGTCACAAGGCGCCTCTCACGGTTGCGCACACGGCCCGGGCCGCTTAAATCATGCGCCCTTGGCCCGCCCGCTTGGGGCCGAGCGACAGGACAAGGTGGCCGAGTGGTTGAAGGCGGCTCCGGCGAGTTCCGCGAGCCGGTTGAGAAAGTGAAATGCGTGCGCCTTTGCGCGTGCGGGTTGGACAGGTGGCCGAGTGGTTGAAGGCGCACGCCTGGAAAGTGTGTAGACGGTCTAAAAGCCGTCTCGTGGGTTCGAATCCCACCCTGTCCGCCACCAAGTCTCGTCTCCGGCGAGGCGTTCGGTTTGTACTCTTGTAAGTCCCCGAGACACCGGACTTATTCGCCCACAACCGCGTCTCTCAGACCGCAAATTCGGACTCCAATCGCCGACATTCGAGCGATTCCACGCCCGGCGTCTCTGCGGGCCATTTGCCTCGTCCGGTTTCCCTCTGGACCCAACCCGATTTCGCCGCTGCCTCCGAGATAATGACTGGGAGATTGCGTGCGGCCCTCAGCTCGCAAGTCGTCTTTAAGTCATGGCTGATAGCTTGCCCTCATTCGCTTGGAGGATTGCTCTTGGCTGAACTGAAGGCCCCGCCGCAACAATTCATCTTCCAAGAGCAAAAACCGCTCTTGGCTCACACTGCATTGTCAATCGTGGGCACGGCCGTTCTCTTTGTGCCGGCGCTGCTCTTGTTCGGGCTCGTTGCTCAATTCCTGAGGTGGTGGCATCTCGAAGCGCTAGGGGACAAATCGCTCGGACCGCCGGCGGTTTATCTCGAAGACATAACTATGCACGGCCTTCAATACTGGTTCGCAACTTACGCAGCTCTGGCCATCCCCCACACCTTCCTGGACCGGGCAAACACGCTGATTGTCTGCTCCGTCATCGGCACCGTATTGGCGATCCTCTCGGTCGCCTACGTCATAACCGGCTTCTTCATACCAAGCGGTCTCAATCCAACTGTGCTGGGCGGATTTGTTACGGCCGCAGAGATCATCGGCGTTTTCGCGGCGCTGATCTATTTTCACTTTCAGCACCGATGAAGATCGCAATACTAGGCTGGGGATCGCTGCTTTGGGACTGCGTTCCGAAGTTTGATCAGCAACACGACGCGTGCCGCCTCGACGGGCCGACTCTCCCGTTGGAGTTCTCGCGCAAGTCGCAGAAACGCAAGCTCGCTCTAACCCTGGTCATAGATCGCAAGCATGGCGCGGACTGCCGCGCGGCTCACTGCATCAGCAAACGCACCACGCTGGACGATGCGATCTCTGATCTGGTAACGCGCGAGGAGAGCCAGCGGATTGGCTTTGTCGGTAAGGATGGGAAGCAGAGCAGCCGTGATCCCTTGGCTGGGGATGCAATCAGGCAATGGGCCGCCGGCCGCGATGTTGAAGCCGTCATTTGGACTGACCTTGCGAGTAACTTCGACAACTTTACGATCCAAAACGCAATCACCCATCTCAAGAGCCTAAAGCCCGATGCCCTCGCTCTGGCGGCGCAGTACGTCAAGCGTGCACCTTCCTTCATCAAGACTCCTCTCCGCGATGCCTTGGAGTTGGAGCCTTGGTTTCAGGCGACGGGTTGAGCGTGGCCAAGGTCTGCCTGTAAGCGAATTGCAAGTTGAGCTCAAACAACCCGATAGACCTGTCCGCTTGCCGCTTCTCGATAAAGATCCACACGCCTGCCGTCCCAGTGATAGTCGAGATGCCGGCCTTGCGTCGGATTTGAGGCCAGGTCGGGATAGAACAAGCCGACGCATTCACCGCCCTCGCAACGGATGCTTGGATACGCAACGCCGTCTGCACCTGCTCCGCGAATCTGCGCGCCTAGCGCCCGGCTCACGGCGTAGTCGTCGGGATCAAGGGCATCAGAGTAGGCGGGATCGCGCCTGCGCAAATCATGCAGTTGGCCGGCTACGTCAAGCACGATTTCCCGGAACTGCGAGGTCCACCCGGAAGGTTCGTTCGTTCGAGCCATAAAGCGGCTGTGGTGATACATGGTCCCGAGAAGCGCGACTTCGAATCGATTGCCCGCGTAGAACACGCCAAATGTGCCATCGGTGAACCGGCTTGGGCGATCCAAACTGACATGTGTAAATGGCGCCATCAGATAGCTCGCACCGGGACCTGCGACGCGCCGGGCAGCGGGCACAAGATCGATGTTGCCGATTGTCTCCATGAGCCGCGGATTTGTTTTCTGCTCGGCGGAAATCAGCAGCGGCCAATCGGCTGGATCGGCGATATCTTCGAACAGATCGATCGGCGGATATAGGCTTCGAATAATTCGCACGGCGCCTCGCCATTCGATCCCCGAGACGGGAACGGTAGCGATGTCGATCACCAAGCGCCCCGCTCGGCATCCAGGTACCGACGCACACGCATCAAATCCGTGAGCTCACCACCCAGCATAATGTCGAGCGAGCTGCGCTCGGCAAAAGCAAAGTTCGGCTTCTTGATCCAGTCATAAGCGCTGCGAGGTTCGCGGAAAATGATGCGCAGCGCCTTGTGGATCCCCATGATGTTAGAGAGCCGCGCCCTACCATCGCGATTGATCCGGCCAGGCTCTCCAGCCTTCCAGCGCCGATAGCTGCGCACCGGCATATCGAGCAATGTTGCAGCTTGTTCGTCCGTGATGTCCCACAGGTTGAAGAGATTGACCGCCGCGCGAAACATCGCGGCGGCTTCTTGATCGGTAATCGGGGCCGGTTCGAACTCTCGGGGAGCCGTGTTGACCGGCAGAAGAGTGGACATGAGGCATTCTCCAATATGGCATTATATAGACCATATAATGCCATTTGGCAACTGAGCGCGACCGGCGAAAGCCCGCTTGGATATCCCTTCGTGAGAGACCGAGAAACCGAGAAACGACGCAGAAGCCGCTCAAAAAACCAAGGATTAGTCTCTGAGTCCAATGGCTTAGGAAATTCTCCCGACATTTCCGAGGCTTACTACAAAGCAACATATCGACAGTTCGAATCCGCCTTGCTCCGCCACCCAGTCCCGTCTCCGGCGCGGAGTTCGGGTTTCTTTCGTTTAAGTCGCCGACACGCCGCGAATTTTTGTCGACCGTCGCGTCTCTCGGTCCCCAAATTCGGACTCAGCTCGCCGACATTCGGCCCTTTTTGAGGTCCGCGTCTCTGCGGCCCATTTGCCTCGTCCGGTTTCGTCAAAAGGGCCGTTCTGAAAACGGGTACGTCGGCTTTGGGTGGATAGTGTTGAAAAAGTCGGAAGTTGAGAAGGGCTGATTTTTCGGCGAAACAGATTCTCGGATGTAACTCGCTGTCGGAAGTTGCGCCAGACGTGCAGTTGAAGTCGCCGGCGCCCCAATCAGGAAATTGGCTGGCCCACCGCGTCGTCCTTCAATTGAGGCGCTGACGGTCCTGGAAATTTGCGACCACTGACGAGAACGGACTTTTTCAACACTATCGGTCGAGAGCGGCAAGGGACGTCAAGCCCGGTTTGGATGGAAGGCGGCCGACGCCGACCAGTCAGAACGTATTGAAATGCTCGTCGGAAGTCGGCCACCTGGCGACCGCCAACGGTGCCTTGTCCGGATTTCTGAGCTGATTGCGTTTGCAAGGGTATCAGGCGCGAACTGAGCGTGGGAATCCGGCCAGGCGCTCCTTGCAGGGTCTTCCGCCGCCAGAAAGGAAGCGGAAATGGAGCGTCAAGGACTGTTTAGCATAGTGCTCGCGGTCGTCGCACTGGTATCGCCGGCGGCGCTAGCAGGAGCGCGCGACGGGGAGGGCGTGACTATTCGCGGCCCGATATTGCCGTGATCCGTTACGGCCTCCTTCTTGTCATTGCGGCTCTCTGCCTGGGCTGTCCCTTCTCATATGCTGCCGGCCGCCCGCCTCCGCCGGACAATCCGCGTGGCGGTGTCTGCAGCCGCCCGCTGTCCGAACGACCGGCCATTTGCGTTTACTTCAAGTACAGCGGAGATCAACGCGTCGGGTTCTGGATGGAATGGACCCAAGACGGCCAAAAAATGCCTTCCAATTTCGCGGGGCGTGAAGTGTCGTGCAACTACAATTATGCGCGCTGCGAGGCATTGCCCTGGTTCCATGGCTCGGCCTCAAGTCCCCCGGATTTCGTCAGCGCCAATACAGCGGAACAGGGCTTTACTCTCGCGAATTTGCCCTATGACACCGACTACTGCTTTCGGTTCAAGACAATCAACGAAGACAATCTGGTGTCTGACGATTGGACCAATTGGTGGTGCGCGCGCACGCCTTCACCTCCGCCTCCGCCGACCATGTCCGTTGTTGCGAACCTGTCGATCATTGCGGGGGCGCCCGCACGGGGCGCAAGTATCCCGGAAACGCCAACGCGCATCTACATCACCTGGAACAAGCCGGCGCCCAGTGATCATGTCGGTTGGTTCCGCGTGGACCGTTGGGTCACACGGCCTGGCGCGACCGTGCAGTGGGAACAAATCGCACGCCTGTTTGCAAAGGACGATCCGGGCGACAACTTCGTCACCGAATATGTCGAAACCAGTCCGGCAAATTGGACCCCCAATCCGCAAGGTGACGCGCCACGTTATCGCATCTGCGCGCAAAATTATGCCGGTAAGTCCTGCTCCAAGACACTTTGGACGATCGATCGGTTCGTGACCGCCGAAAACAACCGTCCGCCCGATCCCAAAGCGAAAGTCGTTGGCACGGCATCGGCACTTCTGGCAACGCCGCCACTGTTACTCGAGCCCGTGCCCAATGCGCACGCGGCCATGGGTGCGCTACGCGTTCGCATCGACCGGAGTGGAGCAAACGGAAAGCTCTATCAGATCGACCTTTCGCATGCTGGCAACATCGTCCATTGGCGCGTTGCCTTGGACCGCTTGGTTGAAGGCACCGTTCTACCGGCCGAGCTGACGAGCGGTCAGTCCGGAACATGGTCCCTAACCATAAAAGTGGTCGAGCCCTATGATGGCCCCCCAAGCTCACCTGTGGCCGTCGAACTCATCGATCCGATGGCAACCACGAGCCAATCTGGCAGCCCGTTCAAGCCCGCCAAAGCGTTCCGCCCCTCACCCAATCGAGCGATTATCCCGCCCAGATAATATGCGCGGCAAGCCGCCCCCGCATATCCCAGAATTAGATCTCAGAAAATGTCAGCCCAAACTCTGTGTGCCCTGTCCGGATTTCTGAGCTGATTACGTTTGCCTGTGTGAGGCAGGGACTGAGCGGCGGGACAATTCCGGGGCTCCCAGGATCGGGGCCAGGGCACAGCTCGTCGGGATTTTCTTTCCGCCGCCGGAAAGGAAGCAGGCATGCGGCGTCAACGATTGATTGGCACGGCACTCATGGCCGTGGCGATGGCCCTTGCGACCGCGCCCGCCGGAGCACGCGATCGGCCAGGAACGCCTAACAACGTGCTTGTATCCGGTACCTGTGAGCCGGACCGAATTGGGTACAACGCGTATGTAGACAAGCCATCGGTCTGCATCTCGTTCCATAACACGGCGAGTGAACCGGTCTCGTTTTGGATGGAGTGGCAACTCAACAACCAGAACATGATTGGCAATCTCTCCAGCGTTCAATCCGAATGCTGGGGCAGGAAGGACACCAATACGTCTTGCAATGCTTCGACTGCTTTCAGGGTGCCGGCTCTCGGAACGCCGGGCGATCGCGGCTTGAGCCGCCCAGGTGACCCTGATGAGGGAATAAGGATCAACAACGCGGAGTGGGACAGCAGTTATTGTTTTCGGTTCAAGGCGATTACCCAGGACGGAATAGTTTCCGATCTTTGGTCGGCGTGGACTTGCACGAGGACACGTCCGCCGCCGCCAATTCCTTTGAGCGCTCCTTCCACTCCAAAGGTTACACTTATCAAAGGCAGCACGGGCAAGGGGGAGATCGGCGGCAGCAAGCCCTGGCAGTATTTGATTGAATGGGATTCCGCGGGCAGCGGCGATGGTTTGCTCGAAGTCGAAGAACCTGGTGGCGACCAAAAATGGTATGCGATCGGCCGGCCAGCTGGTGACAAAGGAGAATTTGTCGAAGACGGTCCAGCCTATGTCGAAGGCATGCAGCCACCGCCACGCGTGTTTAGGCTTTGTCTGCGAACCGCTTCGGGCAGAAAGTGCAGCCGTTCAGCGTCAAGCATGCCGTGGAGCGAATTTGCTCGCAATCAAAGCGTCGTCGATCGCGTCGCCAATGAAAAATACCCAGCGCTTAATCTGCTTGAGCCGGTGAGCGGTGCTCATATTCGGATGGATCAATTACGCGTCCGCATCGACAGGCCAGCAAGCGGCGGATCGACCGTCGAATTCATTCTTGCGCATGGCTCCCAAGTTGAGCGCTGGCGGACCAGCATGGATCAAGCCGTGGCAGGGGCGCTGGTTCCAGCGGATCTGACCAAAGGGGGCAACGGCGAATGGACCGTCAAAGCCTGGGTCGTCGAGCCGAGAGAAGGGCCAATGAGCGACCCGGTCACGGTGCAATTAGACGCGCCGAATTCGCCGCCGGATTTGTCATCAGGCGGGCGCCTAAATGGTGGCCGGTCGGCAATACCGAAATTCACCAAGCCGGGCGGCTCGGTGCTGCATTGAGATGCTGCCATGAAGCGCCCTATCCAGGGAGGGAGGAATGCCGATGTTCGGTGGACTGAGGATCTGGGGAGTTGCTGCCGCGATTGTTGTCGCCTCCTACGGCGTGAATGCTGATGCGGCAGGATTCAAGCTCGGCGCGGTTAGGGCCGATCCCGGCAGCCACGTATCGCCGGATCTGACCAAGCATGCCGTTTACGGCGATATCGGCAAGAAATACACGCTGCTCGGTGGTGAGAAAGGCCCGCTTGGGGCGCCCTTGACTGACGAGGCTGACGCTCCGTTTGGCGGGCGCTTCAATCAGTTTGTCAATGGTTACATCTATTGGCACAAAGACAGCGGCGCCAATGCCGTCTATGGCGATATCGCCAAGAAATGGATGGCGCTCGGCGGCGTGAATTTCGGTTATCCGTACACGGACGAAAAGCCGACTCGCGATGACCGCGGTCGCTATAATGATTTCATTGCCCTGCAACGGCCGGATAAGCCGCTGGCATCGGTCTATTGGACGCCGCAAACCGGCGCTCACGCGCTCTATGGCGCGATCAGAAAGCGCTGGCTCGATCTTGGTGGCGAGAAGGGGCTTTTGGGCTATCCGACGAATGAAGAGGTACAGGATGGCGATCGCCGCCGTGTGGACTTCGAGCATGGCGCCATCTGGTGGGCGCCGGGCGACAAGTTTGGATTTAGCGGTGATTTGGCGGCGGTTGGTGCCTGCTCGCAGCTATTCAGAGCCTGGCGACGTGGCAATGATAATCAGGAGCTGAAGCTGGAAGCCTGTCAGGATATCAACGGGCTCAACAGCTATTGTGCCGCGCATGATGGCTATGTTGCGATCTATTACGTGCCTGCAACAACCAACCGGTATTTGGATTGTCACTCGAATTACCATCCTGATTCAGTTGGCGATCAGTTCGATCATCTCACAAGAGGCATCTCGCAGGGCGTAGCAGACGCCTTTGTCGCTGCGGCGCCGTTTGTTGGTCCTACAATCTCCGGCGCTGCTTGTTCGACCGGCGTGATATACGCCTGCGCCGTGTTTGCGCTCGATGTTGCGGACCTTGCCGGCGCTAAGGTCGCAGGCATCGCAGCCGATGCGCTGGAGGCCGGGAAGTACGCAGGCGATTGCGCGAGCCTGGATTTTGTTGCGTGCGCTAGGCTCGGCGTGCGTGGCCTCGGCACAGCTGCTGGCTATTACATTCCCGGCGCTGACCCCGATGCTATGGCAGCGACTGGACAAAGCTGTCGCGATGGCGACTTCAACGCATGCGCATCGCTTGGCAAGACCGCCGCGGATGCAGCCGGCCTGCCGCCGGGCCTTGGTCCGCCGACACTTGCGAATGCGCAGGACTGTCTCGCTCGCAACGCACAGGCATGCGCGGCGCTCGGCAAAGAAGCATCGCAGCCTGGGGTGCCGCTTGGCGGGCTTGCGAACGCCGCTCAGCTTGCACCCGCATGCGCCGGCGGCGAGGCAAATTCATGCTCGCGTCTCGGCGAGGTGATTGTGGGGCTCAAGCTGACCAATCTCGGCGTTATGCGGAGTGGCGGGCACATCAACGTCAGGGCGGCGACACAAAGAGTGCTGACGCCATCGAGCGCGATCCAACATTAAATCCAATGTCAACAGCATTCTGGGAAAGGGCTATCATTGTGAAGATGAGCGCTATTGCGACCATGCGTACTCTGTTGGTGATGGTTGTGGCCATCGCCGAGTTCGGACCGAGCTCTGCCCATGCGGATCCTTCCGCAACTCCCATCGACTTGCCACTTCAAGGTGGCCCGGGCGGCGCCGACTATCGCGTAATGTGCCCGCCGGGTGCTTACATCAACGGCATCTTGGCAAGCACGGGCGCTTACATCGATAGCCTTATGGTTGTCTGCGGCCGTTGGAATGTTGAAACCAGGCGGTTCGACATCATATCGACCCCGCCCGGGCAGAATGTTCGCGTCGGATCGCACGAAGTCGCCAACTCCTCGGCCGGTACTGCGGCCTATTGCCGAGCGACCACGGCAGTGTTCGGCATTCGCCCGTATCTATTGAGCTCGGATAATCATTTGCTCGACGATCTGAGCGTGACCTGCGCCTCGCCGGAAGCGCCGTTTGCAATTGACCCCAACGTCAAGATCATCGCGACCGGTGAAGATATTGCGGGCGGTGGCGGCAACCAGAAATTCCCATTTGAGCAGTTGTCCGATGGGCCAGCTCGCAGCCGGCATCTATGGCCGCTCGGGCGACGCAATCGATGCCATCGGCCTTGTCTGCGCGCCAGCGCCAGCGCCACCGCGGCCAAAGCTCACAGTCCCTGGTGTGATCAGCGAGAAATCACACGCGAGCGATATTGCGGGGCCGCCACGAAAGATCGATCCCAACGAGCGTAGCGGCAAGTTCACCCAGCCGCTGGTGCCATTGCACTAGCTGACGCTTGGGCAGCCTTGCTGCGGACTGTGAAACGCCATGAAGCTTAACGCGCCCGACCGCAAGAGTGCGATGAGAGCGCATTGGCTCGGTCTTTTGTTGGCGGGTGTCTCGCTCGCTTTCGGGCTCTCGTCCAAAGCGTTCGCCGATAACGAGCGCATAACGCGCTTTGCGAGCGACATCACGATCCACCGCGATGGCACGTTACTGGTCCGCGAGACAATCGATGTCATATCCAAGAACCACCAAATCGCGCACGGCATATGGCGCGAGATTCCCGTGCCCGGCATCGACATCACAGGTGTGTCGCGAGACGGGCAGAAGGAGCCCTACTCGATCGACGCGGCGATCGGTGGCCGGCGCGTCACGATCGGCGATCCCAAGCAAATCATCGCGCAAGGGCCGCACACTTACGTAATCACTTACGAGACCGGACCGCTGATCGATTTCCACCCCGGCTTCGACGAGCTCTATTGGAATGTCACCGGCAATGATTGGAGCCTGGATATCGACCGCGCCGAGGCCGTCGTGCATTTGCCGGCGGGAGCCAAGGCTAAGCAGTCCGACTTCTATACCGGTCCTAAGAACTCCAAGGTACGCAATGCGCAAGTGAAGGTAGCGGGGCAAGGCGCCTTGCAATTCGCAACGACGGACCATTTGTGGGCGCATGAAGGTCTGACAATCGCCGTCGGCTTTAACAAGGGCGTAGTTGCACCGCCCAATCACCTTGCCACCTTTCTCCGCGGCTTTGCTTTATTGGTGCGTGACGACCAACGCGGCGACATCGCGCTTCTTTCGCTCCTAGCAATCATCGCAATCAACAGCGCAGCCTGGATCGCATATGGCCGCGATCCTCCGAGGGGCACGGTCGTCCCGCTCTACAGACCGCCGGACGATCTGTCACCTGCCGCTATCCGAATGCTGCGGCAAATGGATTATGACAATCGCACTTTCATTGCCGCTTTGATCAGCCTTGCGGCAAAGGGCTATGCAAGGATCACAGAAGAAGGCGGTGTGTTTTCGCTGCAGGCGACAGGCAAAAGCTTCGATGCCGCGGGTCTTGATGCCGGCGAGCGCGCAGTTGCGGCATTTACCCTCGATTCGAACGGCGATTTCGCGCTTTCCGCCAAGAACCGGCGCGCCTTGCGACGCGCGGGCACGGCGCTTTCGAAAACGCTCACCAGCGCGTTCGAGCCGCGCTATTTCGTCGTCAACAGAATCTGGACATGGATCGGCATTGCTATCATGGCCGCGGGCGCGCTCGTCAGCGCGGGGTTGACAAATGATGAGTGGGCCCGCTCGTTTCTGCTGCCCTTTGCAATCGGGTTCCTGGTGGTTTGCTTCAAGGAGCCGCTCGATGCGTGGCGCAAAGCGTCTTTCAAGTCGAACGGCTTCTTCTTCAAGCTTGAGAGCACGCTGCACGCTTCGGCGATTCCAGCCACCATCTTTGTTCTCATGCTTATCGCGATCTGGCAGCTGATCGGATCGGATGTATTCCTCTCCAACGTCGTATTTGGGCTCGCCTATCTCATCATCGTGGTTTTCCACGGCCTCCTTAAGCGGCCGACATTGGAAGGCGCGCGCGTGCGCGATGAGATCGAGGGCTTCCGCATGTTTCTCGGCACGGCGGAAGCGCCGCGGCTCAAGCTCATGGACGCGCCGCAGGTGACGCCGGCCTTGTTCGAGAAATATCTGCCTTATGCCATCGCGCTCGATGTCGAGACGGCGTGGAGCAAGAGATTCGAAGCCGACGCTGCTGATGTGGCACGGCCGGAGCGCGGCAACTATCACCCCAGCTGGTACGACCCCTCGGTGTCGCGCGATATGGTCGGCCTCAGCGCACTATCATTCGTTGCGGCGCTTGGCAGCGGCTTATCGGGCGCGCTGACCTCGGCAGGTTCGTCCGGTGGCGGATTATCGGGTGGCGGCCATGGCGGCGGTGGCGGCGGCGGCTGGTGAAATTCGATGTGTTTTCTCAACAGAAGGGGAAGAAAGATGAAGCTCTTTGTTGCAGCAACTGCACTTGCCGTGCTGGCAACGCCGGTGATTGCTGCCGATATTGCAGGGTCCAAGGATCATCCGCTGGTCGGCCGCTATCAAGGATCCTCGATTACATTCTATGAACAAGCGGCATTTGACGATCAACAATTGCCGAACCGTCCGCTATCGACCACAAGCAGCGCGCTCGATGGAGGCAATGCATTATCCGTTCAGGGTAAGGTGTTTCGCATTCGCTATGATGCACCGCCCGAGCGCTCCAATCTCGAAATCATGACGAATTACGAAGCCTCGCTCAAAGCCAATGGCTTCCAGACGGTTTTTAGTTGCGCCAACAAAGACTGCTTGTCAGGTGATGACGGCTATTACAAATTCGGAATTGCAATCGGCGATAACGCGGTGAATTACCGCTATCAGGGCGAATTGCGCTACACGCTTGCCGAGCTCGCGCGGCCCGAGGGCGACGTCTATGCCGCCATCGCGGTTGCCGGGAAGACTGGCGCGATTGTGCATGTGACGGTTGTCGAAGCGAAGCCGATGGAAGGCGATAAGATCGCCTTCGTCAGTGCATCGCAGATGGCGACGGCGATTCAAGGCGGCGGGCATGTTGCGCTCTATGGCATTCTGTTCGATTTCGACAAGGCCGATATAAAGCCGGAATCCAAGCCGACGCTTGACGAGATCGCGAAGTTCTTGAAAAGCCATCCGAATGTCAACATCGTCGTCGCTGGGCATACGGACAGCCAAGGCGGCTATGATTACAACATCGATCTGTCGCGCCGGCGCGCGCAGGCGGTGATCGCTGCGCTTAGCGGCAGCTACGGCATTCCGGCCACGCGCTTAACCGCGTTCGGTGCCGGAATGGCCGCGCCGGTAGCCTCAAATGACGATGACGTGGGACGCGCTAAAAATCGGCGTGTCGAGCTGGTCAAGCGCTAGATGTTTAGTCCGGCGCGCACTGGACCGGGCCGCGAGTTCGATCGCTCGGATTTTGTGCCCGGCGACTGATTTAAGGGATCAATCGACTCGATTGTATCGAAAGTGGTATGGCAGGCCAGCTCTGGGCGGTGCGCAAATGACTATTGCTTCGTTCGACTGGGTTGAGTTGAGTTGGCTGTTGGATACGGCTTTGTCGCTCACGCCGAGAGCGCGTGAACAGTGGCTCGCTGGACTTGGCCTTGAGCATGTCGCGCTCAAAGGGCTGCTGAGCGATCTGTTGACTCGTCAGGATCTTTCGGAATCCGGCGATTTTCTGGCGCGCTTGCCGGAAATCGAAAGCGTTACACCGATGCCCCACGCCGCTGCGGCGCCGGGCGATATGGTCGGCCCCTATCTGCTTGAGCGCCTCATTGGCTCGGGCGGCATGGGTTCGGTTTGGCTCGCCATGCGGGCCGACGGTCTGCTTCAACGTAAGGTGGCTTTGAAGCTGCCCCACCTGGGCGCGCCGACTCGCGGCTTAGTTGAGCGCATGGCGCGCGAGCGAAACATCCTGGCGGTGCTGGAACACCCGAATATCGCGCGTCTCTACGACGCCGGAATCACTTCCGAGAGCCTCTCGTATCTCGCGCTTGAATATGTTGAAGGCGAGCCCATCGATACATACTGCCGCAATCACGGGCTGGATCTACGCGCACGCCTTGAGTTGATCATACAAGTCGCGCGCGCCGTCGCCTACGCTCACGCACATCTCATCGTGCACCGGGACTTGAAGCCGTCAAACATCGTGGTCGATAGAGAGGGAAAGGTTCGTCTGCTAGACTTTGGCATCGCCGCTCTTCTGAATGAAAGTGATGCCGAGCTGCAGCTGGCAGACACCTCGCTCACGCGCCAGATCGGAGGCGCCTGGACGGCGCATTACGCATCACCCGAGCAGGTACGCGGCGAACCCGTCAGCACGTCGACAGACGTCTATTCTCTCGGCGTCGTGTTGTACGAATTGTTAACGGGCAGGTGGCCCTACGAGCTCAAGCGCGGGGATTTTCTGGGCACCGCCAACACTATTCTTACGACCGAGCCACCGGCGCCAAGCCGGATCTCTGAAAATGCTTCGGTAAGCCGAAAGCTGCAAGGCGATCTTGATGTCATCGCCCTCAAATCGCTTAAGAAAGACGTGTCGCAGCGTTATGCCACGATGGCCGAATTCGCCGATGACATCGAGCGGCATCTACGCGGCGAGCCGGTTCATGCGCAAGCCGATTCTCTTGCCTATCGCGCAGCGAAATTCGCGCGCCGCAACCGGATTGCCACAATTTCAGGCGCGCTGATCGCGGCGAGCCTTTGCCTCGGCATGGTGGCGACACTGTGGCAAGCACAACGAGCACGATTCGAAGAACAAGCTGCAAAGGCTGCCCAGGCGCGCGCCGAGCAACGCTTCAACGACGTGCGCCAACTGGCGCACTCGCTTCTCTTCGACTACCACGATGCGATCAAAGATCTGCCCGGCGCCACTCCGGTGCGCGCACGGCTCGTGCAAGACGCGCTCAAATATCTCGACAGCCTTGCCAAAGAGAGTGCAGGCGAGCCGGCGCTGCAGAGTGAGCTTGCGACGGCGTATGAGCGCGTTGGGAATATTCAGGGCGGAACCATGTTTGCCAATCTCGGCGACACGCGCGGAGCTCTCGAAAGTGAAGAAAGAGCACTCGCACTGCGCCGTCAGATTGTCACCTCGGCCCCTGAGGATTATGACGCCAAAAAGGATCTTGCTCTTAGCTATCGAACTGTCGGAATCCTCGAATGGGAGACGGGCGATATGCAATCGGCGCTGTCTCAGGTCGACAAAGCGCTGCAAATTCTGGATCCCATCGCAGGAAAGCCTAGCGCACCCGACGGACTACGTGGCGAATTGGCGAAGACGCATGACTATATCGGACGGATCCTGGCGGACAAGGGAGATGCGAAAGAAGCTCAGGATCATTACGCGACAAGCATCGGTCTATTCGAGGAATTGCTGCGCGCGGACCCGACGAATCAACAACTCTTGAGGTCACTATCGGTTATGCGCGAACAAGTCGGAACCGCCTTCATGCTTACGGGCGATCTGAATGACGCCTTAGCCTCTCATCAAGAAGCGTTGAAGCTGCGCGAGCAACTCTCAGCAGCCGCACCGCTCAACGCCGACTATCAACGAACCATCGCGGTCAGCCTGTATAATATCGGCGAGGTATTGTCGGCGCTTGGAAGAACGAGGGATGCGCTAGAGAGCTATCGGCGCGATGCAGTCGTTGCTGAAAAGCTTTTCACCGCGGACCCGGCGAACGACGAGTATCGCGGAGACGTTTCCTATTCGCACATTCGAATTGGCGACATGCTGGACAAGCTTGGCCGACCAACAGAGGCGCTTAGAGATTACAATCGATCGCTGGCAATGCTTGAAGAAGGCGTGCGAAACGATCCATCAAATCTATGGAAGCGTAGCTCTCTAATCGAAGCGCATACAAAGATCAGCCGTGTCCTCGTCAGGCCTAATCCGGCGCAAGCGGCTGTCGAGGCTCGGGCAGCGCGGAACCTGATGGGCTCCACCGATCTCGACCCTGAAAACGCCGCAATCCAAAGCTTCTTCGCAACAACTTATGCCGACCTGGCAGATATTTACGCCGCTCTTGCAAAAGATGCCGGAATGCAAAGCCATGCGCGTTGGCTGACGGCTCGCGACATGCATGGACAGGCCGAAGAAATCTGGCGGGCGCTTGAACACCGCGGCGCCCTCAGCAGTGATGACCGCGCGCGGCGAGCACGCGCTCAAACGACCACCGCCGATGTGGAGACTCATCTCCAGAAAACCGCCACCCAGAGTGGTCACGGCCCTTGAAGCCAAGCCTGATGGAATCGCCGTCGGTCCATGCTAGCCTGCCAGTGGGGTAGCTCTGGGCCGCCATGGGCGGCGGCGGGTGGCATGTCAGATCTCACATTGCTGATCGCCAAGGCACATGACGGCGATGCACAGGCACGTGACGCTGTGTACACCCGCATTTATGATGATCTTCGGGTAATCGCTCACGCGCGCCTTACAAGCGGCGACCGCAATACGATGCTCAACACAACCTCGCTGGTCAACGAAGCCTATCTGCGGCTCGCAAAAGTCCATGGGCTCAAACCGGAAGATCGTTATCACTACCTTGCCTATGCGAGCAAAGCGATGCGCTCCGTCATTGTTGACTTCGTCAGGGCGCGCGCTGCTGAGCGCCGAGGCGGCAGCGTGGAGCGCCTAACGCTGGATACGAATCTTACCGAAGACCTTCCTGCAGGCGAGTCTGAAATCCTGCGCGTGCACGAGGCGCTAAAGGAATTGGCGGCTCTGGATGAGCAGCTCGTCAAGGTCGTCGAGATGCGCTATTTCGCCGGCCTCACTGAACCCGAGGTCGCGGCGGCCCTCGGCGTCGCCGACCGGACGGTGCGACGCTATTGGCAAAAGGCGCGCATGTTGCTCGCCGCGGCGCTGGGATAGTGCGTGGCACGTCCATGCGTGAGATGCGAGCCCAAGGTACTGAAGGCGGGCCAGCTATTCTGAGACGCGTCCCAAAATTATCGATCTTTTCGAGACTGAGATTTGTATCGGCCTCAGCGGGCGCCGCGAACTCCTCCGTTGCTTTGCGGTTTCAGTCTTTTCGGACACTGTGATCCTTAGTCGTGTGAGTTCTCTTCGCTCCCTCTTATCGAGCGAATTGTTCGGCTTTCCCGAGTTTGCTTTGGGTTGCGAGCGGAATTAGCAAGGGGCGGATCCTTCGATCCATGCCGAAAGTTGATCGCGTTAAAATCGACCTTCACGGACAGAAGCTATCGTTCCGTTGACGCCAGATTCAGAGGGTCCTTCTTTGAGGGCAACTTCCTTTGCTCCATTTGTGAACCTTCCTTCGCCTGAAGCGCCCGGATCGCCTGATTGATGAAGAACATCCAGTCGACACCGACGGGAATCCGGGAAGCGATTGCCGGATCGGAATAGGCATCATGCCACATCCTTCCTAGACGCTCCTCAAAGTCCGGATCGCCGCCGCTGATGCGCAAATCGACCGCGCGCATCTGGCGGGCTGCATCCAAGGCTTCGGGCGTCGTCGCATCTCCCTTTTTCATGGCAGCCTGCACAGCGCTCGCCGCTTTGACCCAAGCCTCCAGATAGCTTTCTTGATCGAGCAGCGTCATGGCCTTGCGATATTGCTCAGCCGTCAGATATTTCCGCCGCAAGGGATCGGTCATCTTCACGGTCTGGGCTATGGTCTGAACATTCAAAGTCGTCTCGCGCGTCAGAGTCGAGAGATCATCCACCGAGAGAGCCTCGCCGGAGGAAAGCCGAGCACGGGCGCGGCGAACGAGATCGAGCGCGCGTTCAGTCTCAGCCTGTCTCGCCGCGAGATTTTCTTCCTGCAAAGCCAAAACGGCATCGAGGCTCGAGAGGGCGCCCTTAAGCAGAAGTGCAATCGTCGACAGCTCCAGGCCCATATCCTTCAAGGCGATGATCTGATGAAGACGGCTCAATGCATCGGCACCATAGGCGCGCCAGCCGGCTTCGGTTCTTAGCGGGTGCACTAGGCCCCTTTGCTCATAGAACTTGAGCGCTCGAATCGAGACCCCGAGCGCCCTGGCGGCTTCGGCGGCCGAAAGATTTCGCTCGTCCGTTCTCACCGGTTCAGCTCCATTCGGTGCGCCGGGGGCTAGCAAATAGGGCTTGCACCGGACGTAACGTCCTACCCGAGAATGGCGTCGTCAAGCATTGATCCTTGCGTCGGGTGCCCCTTGTGCGAGGCGCGCGCCGCGTTCGAGCGCGCCTTGCTCAATTCCGGGGGAGCCATTCATGAAGATCAGTCGCCGCACTTTGCTCGCTTCCGCCGCAGCAACGGCGGCTGCCGCTGCGCTCCCGCGTCTTGGCTTCGCCGCGGCAGCCGATGGCCCGCCCGCTGCACGCATCGAGCCGGTCACCGAGACACTTTATGGGGTCACCGTCACCGATCCTTACCGCTGGATGGAAAATCCGAGCGATCCGGATTGGCTGCCCTTCATGAAAGGGCAGGCGGCATATGCCGAGAATGTATTGTCGAAGCTTCCGGGCCGCGATGCCTTGCGCAAGCGCATAGCCGAGCTTTCGAACGCCTTTGAGAAGCTCGGCAGCATTGAGGTCGGTGGACCCATGTACAGCGCCGTCGCCGTGGGTGGACCTTACACCTTCATCCAGAAGCGTCCGCCGGGCGCGAATGGCGACCGGCTTTATGTGCGCGAGGGCAATGGCGCGCTCAAAGTGCTGGTCGACCCGGAGTCGCGCGCAAAGGGCGATGTGCACTTTGCCATGAGTTTCTGGAAGGCCTCACCTGACGGCAAATATGTTGCCTACGGACTATCGCCCGCGGGATCCGAGGACGCGGTGATCGAGATCATCGAAACGGCGACCGGCAAGAGATTGCCCGAACGCATCGAACGCGCGCACTACACCGTCATCTCCTGGTTGCCGGACAGCAAATCATTCTTCGTCAATTTGCTCGCCGAAGGCGCAAAGCAAGGAACCGTCGAATACTTCAAGAACGGCGTTGCCTGGCTTCATAAGGTCGGCACCAACCCCAAGAACGACGTCAAGGTGATGGCGAGCGGCATGTTTGATGATGTGCCGGTGGGCGAGTTGGAGCTGCCGATCGTCGTTGCCTATTCCAAGTCGAACTATGTGCTTCTGTTCCTGCCTGCCGGTGTGGCGCCCGAGCTTCGAATCTTCATCAACACGCTCGATGCTGCGCGCAAAGGCAAGAGCGGATGGAAGAGCATCGCCACCACCGCCGATAAGGTCACTGCTGCGTGGGTGACAGGCGAAGACATCTATTTTCTCACTTACGCGGATGCGCCGCGTTACAAGCTCATGCATGCCAAGGCGGCGAGCCCCGCTTTTGCGAACGCGAAGGAAGCCCTACCGCAGGGCCAAACGGTTCTTCAGGGTGTTTTCATCGCGAAAGACGGCGTTTACGTGCAATCGCTCGACGGCGGAGCGGGGCGGCTTTCAAAGCTGGGTGCCGATGGCAAGGTAACGCAGATTCCCTTGCCATTCGAAGGCACCGTCAGTGCAGGCTATGCCAATGTGGATCGCGACGGCATGTGGGCATTGATCCAAGGTCTTACGCATCCGCCCGAGCTGATCGCGATCAGTGCCGGAGGCAAGATTGCCGACACGGGCCTTATCGCCAAGCCGACGGTGGACATGTCCGGCTTCGAGCAGACACGCATTTTCGCCCAGGCGAAAGACGGCGTGATGATTCCGATGACGATCGCCCACGCCAAGGGCATGGAGCCGACTGGAAAAGCGCCGGCGCTTGTTGGGGTCTATGGCGCTTATGGCAAGGTTGTCGATACCGGGTTCGATCCGCGTTTTGCTGCGTTTTTGGAGCAAGGCGGCCTGCTTGCCATGGCCGGCGTGCGCGGCGGCGGCGAATATGGCCGCGAATGGTACGAAGCCGGCAAGGGCCCCACCAAGCCGAACACTTGGAACGATCTCATCGCGTGCTGCGAAAAGGTCATCGCCGATGGCTGGACGAGCAAGGAGCGGCTCTCGATCTTCAGCGCGTCGGCAGGCGGCATACCGATCGGTCGATGCCTCACCGAGCGGCCCGACCTTTTTGCGGCCGCGGTCGATGAGGTGCCGTTGTGCAATATGCTCCGTTTCGAGTTCAGCCAGAATGGCGTGGGAAATGTTCCCGAGTACGGTTCGGTGAAGACGGAAGGCGGGTTCAAGCAACTCCACGAGATGGACTCATATGTCCATGTCAAGGATGGGGTGAGATATCCTGCCGTGTATCTGACCACGGGCATCCAAGACCCGCGCGTCGATCCCTGGCAACCGGCCAAGATGACGGCGCGTCTTCAGAAGGCGACGGCATCAGGCAAGCCGGTGCTGCTGCGCGTGGATTTCGCGGCGGGCCACTACGATTATGGCGCAACGCGCCAGCAGGCCGACGACGAATTCGCCGACATGCTGGCCTTCGTGCTTTGGCAGACCGGCGTCAAGGGTTTCCAACCGCACTCATGACTGTTAAGGGTCGATCGGACCTAGAGATTGCATCGAAGTCATAACGCGCATGTCCGCTCTGGGTCGATTTCCAACGTCAGCTGCCCATTTTGGGCAACTAAAGAGATGCGGAATACCTGATAGCATTTCCCGTCCGCAGGTGCGGGAACGGGAGGGAGCGGTTGGCAATGGAGGGTCACCCATGCCAACAGAAACTTCCTGTGAGAGAAAGGCGGCACGCCAAACCTGGAACAAGGGCCGCTTGGTAGGCCAGAAGAGACCGCTTAAGCCCAAGGATGTTTGGACCATTCGCGTGGGGCTTCAACTTGAAGGGCGAAAGCGCGTCTAGCGATGTTTAATGTCGCGCTCGATAGCAAGCTACGTGGTTGCGATCTCGTCCGGCTGAAGATTGAAGACGTTGTAGTTGGCGGAAGAGTCCGCGATCGCGTCACAATCACTCAGAAGAAGACTGGGCGGCCTGTGCAATTCGAACTGACTGAGCCAACACGTTCTTCAGTGTTGGATTGGATCAATGCGCTCGGCGGCATCTATTCGGGAAGTCTCTTTCCGAGCCGGTCCATACATGTGGGTCGAATGCAGACATCCAGGCGATTCGGCCAATAGACAAGCAGGCGTGTAGGAGGCGTAGGATTGGCGCCGCGCCGATATGCGTTCGATTCTCGAATTCCTTATGAGATTCCTATGCACAAGCGCTGCACGCCTTCTCGAAACACTATGCCGTTGGTCGTAGATAGAGACCCGCAGTCAGAGGCCTGAGGCGGCAGCGAGTGAGCCTTCACTAGCGGTTGTCGATAGCCCCTGTATCGCAAATTGCGCGCAAGGAGCGGGTGATGGATCTGCTTCAACTATTTTTCGATGAGAGCGGGTTTGGCGGTCCGGGATTTTGGATCGATCCGACGTCGACCCGGTGCAAATCTGACTTTGGCTCAGTGCCGCGAGGCTTTGTGTTTGGCGGCATCTTCCTGGCGCTTCTTCCCGTTATTGCGGCGCTCCTTTCGCTCGTGCGCAGCGGCTTAACGCACCCTTGAGCCGCGTCACGTGACGTGAGCCCCACCTTCTATTGTGCTTCGCCAAAGATTGCCCGAGAGGCAACCATGCTTGACGCAATTCTCGTCGCCGTAGGTCTCTTATTTTTTGTCGTGGCGATTGCCTATGCCTATGCCTGCGATCACCTTTAGGAGTAAGCGATGATTTTTGATTACGCGCTTGGCGCGTTCGTGACGTTGATCATCTTGGCCTATCTCGTCTTCGCTCTGCTCCGGCCGGAAAAGCTCTGAGGAGCGCCAGCGTCATGACCTTCAATGGTTGGATCCAGATTGCGCTCTATTTCGGGCTCATCCTCGTTTGCGTGAAGCCCCTCGGCGCTTATATGGCGCGCGTTTTCGAAGGTGAGCGCAATTGGCTCACGCCGATGCTGCGTCCGGTCGAGCGCGCGATCTATGTGATCTGCGGTGTCAACGAAAAGGAGGAGCAGAGCTGGCTCGTCTACACCGCAGCGATGCTGCTCTTTAGCATTGCCGGTTTCCTCTCGCTTTATGCGCTGCAGAGAGTTCAGAACCTCCTGCCGCTCAATCCGCAGCACCTTTCCGGCATCGAACCGAGCCTTGCGTTCAACACATCGATCAGTTTCGTGACGAACACGAACTGGCAAGCCTATGGCGGTGAGACGACCATGAGCTATCTCGTCCAGATGGCGGGCTTGACGGTCCACAATTTCGTCTCGGCGGCAACCGGGATCGCGCTCGCCATTGCACTTGTCCGCGGTTTCGCGCGGCGCTCTGCGAAGACAGTCGGCAATTTCTGGGTCGATCTCACGCGCTGCACGCTCTATGTGCTGCTGCCTTTCTCGATTGTTGTTGCCCTCGTGCTTGTCTGGCAAGGCGTCCCACAGAACCTCTCGCACTATGTAGACGCCACGACGCTTGAGGGCGCCAAACAAGTCATCGCGCAAGGGCCGGTGGCTTCGCAGCTCGCGATCAAGCAAATCGGCACGAATGGTGGCGGTTTCTTCAACGTCAACTCAACGCATCCTTATGAGAATCCGAACGCGATTACAAACCTGATCGAGATGTGGGCGATCCTCGTCATCAGCGCGGCGCTCACCTACACGTTCGGCAAGATGGTCGGCAACACGCGCCAAGGCTGGGCGATCTTTGCGGTTATGAGCGTGTTGTTCTTTGCCGGCCTTATCGTCACCTATTGGTCGGAAAGCCAAGCGAACCCAGCTTTTGCCGCGTTGCATATTGATACCGCCCCGGGCGCACAGCAGGCGGGCGGCAATATGGAAGGCAAAGAGGTTCGCTTCGGCATCGTGAACTCGGCGATTTGGGCGACCGCGACAACTGACGCCTCGAATGGCTCTGTCAACTCAATGCATGACAGCTACATGCCGCTTGGTGGCCTCATCCCCATTCTCAATATTCAGCTTGGCGAGATTGTTTTTGGCGGCGTCGGCTCGGGCCTTTACGGCATGCTGCTGTTTGCAATTGTCGCCGTGTTCGTTGCCGGGCTCATGGTGGGTCGCACGCCGGAATATCTCGGCAAGAAAATCGAAGCCAAGGAAGTGAAGATGGCGATGCTCGCCATTCTCGTTCTGCCTTTGTCGATCCTCGGCTTTACCGCTTTGGCAACGGTCACCAAAGCGGGCCTTACGGGACCGGAAAATGCTGGGCCACACGGCTTCAGTGAAATCCTCTACGCGTTCAGCTCGGCGACCGGAAACAATGGCAGCGCATTTGCCGGCCTCAGCGCCAACACACTGTTCTACAATGTCACCCTCGGTCTTGCGATGTTGATCGGCCGTTTTCTGATGATCGTCCCCGCCATGGCAATTGCCGGATCGCTCGCGGAAAAGAAGCTGGTACCTGCTTCGGCTGGCACGTTCCCGACGACCGGCGCGATCTGGGTTGGCCTCCTCATCGGCGTCATTCTGATTGTCGGCGGGCTGACCTTCTTTCCGGCACTCGCGCTTGGCCCGATCGTCGAGCAGCTCGCCATGAACGCCAAGCAGCTCTTCTGAGATATACCGATGGACACCGCCTCTCTCAAATCGATTGAAAGAACTCGTAAACGGATGCCCGTGGCAACGCTGACGGACCCAAAGATCCTAGGGCCGGCGATTTCGGCTGCGTTCGCCAAGCTCGATCCGCGCGTGATGGTGAAGAACCCGATCATGTTCGTGGTCGAGATCGTTGCGGTGCTCACGACGATCCTGTTCATCCGCGACTCTATCGCCGGGAAGGCGGTCTCAGCTTCTCGTTTCAGATCAATCTCTGGCTGTGGTTCACGGTCGTTTTTGCGAACTTCGCCGAGGCGGTTGCCGAAGGACGTGGCAAGGCGCAAGCGGCGACTTTGCGCAAGGCTAAGACCGAAACGACTGCCAAGCTGCTCGAAACAGGGACGGCCAGCTGGCGCTCAGTCGCCGCGACGGGTCTCAAGCCCGGCGATGTTGTGCTTGTCGAAGCCGGCGACCTCATCCCCAGCGATGGCGAGGTGATCGAGGGTGTCGCTTCGGTCAACGAAGCGGCGATCACAGGCGAATCCGCGCCGGTTATCCGCGAAAGCGGCGGCGACCGTTCGGCGGTGACGGGCGGCACGCAAGTCATCTCCGATTGGATCAAGGTAAAGATCACGGCTGCGCCGGGCTCGACCTTCCTTGACCGCATGATCGCGCTTGTTGAAGGCGCCGAACGCCAGAAGACACCAAACGAGATCGCGCTCAACATCCTGCTCGCTGGCATGTCGCTTATCTTCGTCTTTGCTGTCGCCACGATCCCGAGCTTCGCCGCCTATGCCGGCGGGCATGTTACCGTGCTCGTGCTGGTTGCCCTGTTCGTCACGCTTATTCCAACGACCATTGGCGCGCTCTTTCTGCGATTGGTATCGCCGGCATGGATCGGCTTGTACGGTTCAACGTCTTGCTATGTCGGGCCGCGCGGTCGAAGCGGCGGGCGACGTCGACACCCTTCTTCTCGACAAGACCGGCACGATCACGCTTGGCAATCGCCAGGCGACGGAGTTTCTGCCGCTGCCGGGATCAGCGAGCGCGATCTTGGCCGACGCCGCTCAGCTCGCTTCGCTTTCTGATGAGACGCCGGAAGGCCGCTCGATTGTCGTACTTGCCAAGGAGAAATACGGCATTCAGAGGCCGCGAGATGGCGCCGCTCAACGCGCAGCTTCATCCCGTTCACGGCGCAGACCCGCATTAGTGGGATCGACGTCGAAGGCTCGACGATTCGCAAGGGTGCAGTCGACGCGGTTCTCAATTTCCTGCGCGCAACGGGTTCAGCGAGCGGCCAGGCACTCAACGCGATCGCCGAGAGATTGCCAAGTCCGGCGGCACGCCGCTGGCGGTTGCAAAGGACGGCAAGTTGCTCGGTGTCATTCATCTGAAGGACATCGTCAAAGGCGGCATCCGGGAGCGCTTCGCCGCCTTGCGCAAAATGGGCATCAGGACGGTCATGATCACGGGCGACAATCCGCTCACTGCGGCTGCCATTGCAGCCGAGTCGGGCGTTGATGATTTTCTCGCGCAAGCGACTCCTGAGACCAAGCTCAAGCTCATCAGGGACGAGCAGGCGAAAGGCAAGCTTGTGGCGATGTGCGGCGACGGCACGAACGATGCGCCCGCGCTCGCGCAGGCCGATGTCGGCGTTGCGATGAACACGGGCACGATGGCCGCGCGCGAGGCCGGCAACATGGTCGATCTCGACAGCGATCCGACCAAGCTCATCGAGATCGTCGAGATCGGCAAGCAGCTTCTGATGACGCGCGGATCGCTCACGACATTTTCTATCGCCAATGATGTTGCGAAGTATTTCGCGATCATCCCGGCGATGTTCGTCGCGCTTCTATCCGCAGCTTCAGAGCGCTCAACATCATGCGCCTGCACTCGCCCGAAAGCGCGATCCTTTCCGCGATCATCTTCAATGCGCTCGATCATCATCGCGCTCATTCCGCTTGGCCTTGCGCGGCGTGACTTACAGGCCGGCCGGCGCGGCGCAAGTGCTGGGCCGCAATCTTCTCGTCTACGGTCTCGGCGGTATCATCGTGCCCTTTGTGGGCATCAAGCTGATCGATCTTGCGGTGACCGCTATCGGGCTTGCGTGAGGATTCTTCCATGCTCAAACAATTCTGGCCGGCGATCGGCATGATCCTCGTGATGACCGTCATCACCGGGTTGGCTTATCCGCTCGGTATGACCGGCTTTGCTCAGCTCGTCTTTCCGCATCAAGCCAATGGCAGCCTGATCATTCAAGACCGCAAAGTGATCGGCTCGGAGCTGATCGGACAGAGCTTCGCAGACGCGAAATATTTTCACGGCCGGCCCTCGGCCGCCGGCGATGGCTATGACGCCGCGAATTCTTCAGGGATCCAATTTCGGGCCGACATCTAACAAGCTGGTTGAACGCGTGAAAAGGGACGACTCTGAGAACCTCGAACGGAAAATCCGGGCGCCGCTGTTCCTGTGGACCTCGTGACGACCTCCGCCAGTGGCCTCGACCCCGACATCACGCCCGCCGCAGCCTACTTTCAGGCGCCTCGTGTGGCCAAGGCGCGGCAGTTGCCGGAGCAGAGCGTGCGAGCCTTGGTCGAGCAGCATATGGAAGGCCGTGTGTTTGGCATGATCGGCGAGCCCCATGTGAATGTGCTTGAAGCTCAATCTCGCGCTCGATGCCTTAAGGCCGGAAACGGGAATTCCGTGGCGTTGAGGCCCTGGGCCCAACAGTGTTTTCGCCGTAAAGTGACCCAACTGAGCCGCACCTGCGCAGACCGAATGACGATTGACCCGACAGACCAGGACGTGAGGCCCTCGCCCGATGCGCTGCTTAAAGCGCGCCGAGCAGGAAGCGCGCGGTCATTTGAAGATCTTTGTGGGCGCGGCCCCGGGCGTCGGAAAGACTTACGCGATGCTTGAAGCGGCGCGCGCCGCGCAACAAGGAAGGCGTCGACGTCGTTGTCGGTATCGTCGAGACACACGGGCGCCAGGAGACCGAAGCACTGCTTGACGGTCTTGAAATGGTCCCGCGCCGGCGCACACTCTACAAAGAGCGCTGGCTGGAAGAATGGACCTTGACGCAATCATCCTGCGCCGATCCGCAGCTCGTGCTCGTCGACGAGCTCGCCCATACCAATGCCCCCGGCAGCCGTCACCCGAAGCGCTATTCTCGATGTCGAGGAGTCTGCTTTGGCTCGGCATCGATGTCTACACCACCGATCAACATCCAACACATCGAGAGTCTCAACGATGTCGTTGCGCAGATCACCGGCGTCCGCGTGCGCGAGACTGTTCCTGATTCCATTTTCGACCGTGCCAATGCCGTCGAGCTTGTCGATCTCACGCCTGATGACCTCATTCAGCGCCTGAAAGATGGCAAGGTCTATGTTCCCGAGCAGGCAGAGCGAGCGCTCGAACACTTCTTCTCGCCGGCAAATCTGACGGCCTTGCGCGAGCTTGCCTTGCGCCGCACCGCCGAGCGTGTCGATGAACAATTGCTCGACGAGATGCAGGCACGAGCCATTCCAGGGCCTTGGGCGGCCGGCGAGCGGCTCCTTGATCTGCGTGAGGAAGATCCGCGCTCGTCGGGTTTGGTGCGCTACACCAAACGATTATCGACCGACTTGCATGCGCCGTGGACCGCGCTCTATGTCGAAGGCAGACGAAGCGTGCAGCTGAGCGAAGATGAGCGGGATCGCATCGCGGCTACTCTTCGCCTGGCCCAGAGCGCTTGGCGGCGAGCCTGTGACAATTCCGGGCGGCGGACAGAACTATCGCGCACGATGTCATCACGTATGCGCGCGCCAACAACATCACCCAGATCGTCATCGGCAAATCGACACGGTCACGCTGGTTCGAGATTCTTAACGGCTCGGTCGTGCACGACCTGGTTCGGCGTGCTGGCAATATCAGTGTGCACGTCATCGCGGGTAACGAGTTGTTGGCGGACGGTGACTGGAAGACGGGCGTCGCGCCTGCGCGGCCGGGCACGGTCCTTGAATGCTGCGCGCCTATGCCTTTGCGGTCGCGCGCGCACTGTCGCGTTGGGTGTTGGAAAGCTGCTCTGGCCTTGATCGGCACCGAGAATATCGGCCTCGTCTTTCTTGACCGGTGTCGTCGGCATCGCGGTGCGCTTCGGACTTTGGCCATCGCTGTTTGCGAGCCTCGATGTCCGCGCTCGCCTACAACTTCTTCTTCACGGAGCCCTATTACACGTTACGCGATCCCGATCCCAAAAGTGTTCTGTCGATTCTTTTCTTTACGATCGTCGCAATCATTGTCTCCAACGTTGCAGCGCAGGCGCGGCATTCAAGCCGTGTCCGCGATGCGGCGGGCGCGGACGACCGAGTCGCTTTATGGCTTCAGCCGGAAGCTCGCCAGCGCCGGTACGCTTGACGATCTCCTGTGGGCGACCGCCTATCAGACGGCCTTGATGCTCAAGGTGCGCGTCGTGTCCTCCTTGCCGCGTCAGACGGGATTGCTGTCAAGGCGGGCTATCCGCCCGAAGACATTCTGGACGAGGCCGACCTCGCGGCCGCCAAATGGGCTTAGGAGAATGATCGAGCCGCCGGACGGGGTTCGGATTCGCTTGCCCGGCGCCAAACGCTTTTTCTTGCCGATGCGCACCGGGCGAGGCATCGATCGGTGTTGTCGGCATCGACAGCGATCAGGCCGGGCCCTGTTTTCGCCCGACGAGACGACGGCTGCTCGATGCGCTGATTGATCAGAGTCGCGCTGGCGATCGAGCGCGTCACATCTTGTGGAGGAGATGGATCGCGCCAGCGAGGGTCGAAACCGAGCGCTGCGGTCCGCGCTTCTGACATCGATCTCGCATGACCTGAGGACGCCTCTTGCATCGGTGATCGGCTCCGCCGCTGCCTTGCGCGACCTGTCGCCCAAGCTTACGGACGCAGAGCAAGGCGGATCTTCTTGCGACAATCATCGACGAGTCGGAGCGGCTCAACCGCTTTATCGCCAATCTTCTCGACATGACCAAGCTCGAATCCGGCGCAATGGCGCCAAATCTGGCCCGCACGATTTGGGGAGATTGTAGGCAGCGCACTGCGCCGTGCCGACAAGATTTTGGCCACGCATGGGTCGATGCTGGAGCTTTCACCGGACCTTGCCGATGATCGATGTCGATGCCGTGCTTTTCGAGCAAGTGCTGTTCAATCTCTTGGACAATGCCGCCAAATATGCGCCGCCGGAACAGTGATCACACTTTGGCATGCGCGCGGCGACGAACGATGGCCTGTGCTTGCAGATTCATGGATGAAGGCGAAGGCATTCCGGCCAGCGGAGATCGAGACGCATCTTCGACAAGTTCTATCGCACCACGAAAGTCCGATCAGATTCCCGCCGGCACCGGATTGGGCTTGGCCATTTCGCGGGGATTTATCGAGGCGATGCATGGCACGCTCGTGCCGCCAATCGGCTCCGACCGGTCCGGCGCGGTGTTCACGATCCGCTTGCCGATCCCGAGCCGATGCGGCAGCTTGGCAGCGGCGGCATGAGCGGCGCCCTTGTAAAGTGCTGGTCATCGACGACGAGCCGCCGATCCGCAAGCTGCTCCGAACCGGGCTTGCGCACGCAAGGCTACGAAACCCTAGATGCGGAGGACGGCAAACGGCTTTGGAGCTGCTGGCCGAGAAGCCCGACCTCGTGATTCTCGATCTCGGACTGCCCGACATTGACGGGCTGGCCTTCAAGACGATCCGCGCGAGGCCATGAAGCACTCCCCATCGTCGTGCTATCGAGCCGGGACGACGAGTCCGGCAAGGTGGCCGCGCTCGATCTCGGCGCCGACGACTATGTCACTAAACCCTTCGGCATGGAGGAGCTGCTGGCGCGGATGCGCGCTGCGCTCCGGCACCAATTGCAGGTTCAAGGTGAGCGTCCGGTGTTTCAGACTCGGTGATCTGTCGGTCGATCTCGTACGGCGCATTGTCAAGCTCCGCGATCAGGAACTGAAACTGACGCCCAAGGAATATGATCTGCTGCGCCTTGCTCGTTCAGCACGCCGGCAAGGTGCTTACTCACATTTCCTGATTACCGAGCTTTGGGGCCACCGACCGATCCGCAACACCTGCGCGTCTACGTCCGGCAGCTGAGGCAAAAGATCGAAGACGACCCCGAACGACCGCAACATCTATTTACCGAAACCGGCGTCGGCTATCGCCTTCGCTCGCCAGACTGAATTACGGCCGTCTAACAGTTGGGTGGGGAAGTGCTCATTGTAGCGCGTATTCAATCATGAAGATTGCTGAGTTCCTTGCGCCTGAGGATGTCTTGGTCGATCTGCGCGCTCAGCAAAAGCGGCAGCTTATTGCGGAGCTGGGTGGCCGTGCAGCTGCGCGGCTGAGATTGCCCAAAGATGAGATCATCTCCGCGCTTCTAAATCGCGAAACGCTAGGATCGACCGGTATGGGAGGCGGAATCGCAATTACCCATGCGAGGATCGAGGGCGTGGCGATGCCCTTTGGCGTGGTGGCTCGGCTTCAGCGGCCGATTGCGTTTGATGCGATAGATGACGCGCCGGTCGACCTCGTCTTTCTTCTTCTGTTGCCGAAGGCTGACAATGCGGATTCGCTTGCGGCCCTGGCACTTGTGTCGCGAAAGCTCCGCTCACCCGGAGATGTCGCTCGAATGCGTCGAGCCCAGAGTGCTATAGACCTATACGACGCCCTGACAATCTGAACGTCTGCTATGGGTCGGCAGCGGGCGCTGAATAACCCGTTTCCGATGATGGTCAGGATTGGAAACCTAAGAGCCGTCGCTGATCGCCCCATTCAAGCGGGAACCTTGCCTTCAGAATCTGATCAAGAGTTCAGCTCCGGCGGCGCGCGCGCCTCGGTGATCGCGCGCGCGATGTCCGGTGCGAGGAAGGCGAGGCGCAGCCGCTGGCGGGCATATGACTCAGTGAAACCTTCAGCCGTAGCGAGGTCAGCGATTGTTTTGTATGAGCCGCTCGATAGCGCGGCGCGCCACCGGTGCGCCAGCGCGAGCGTTTTCAGCAAAGCCGAATTCTGCGGCCTGCTATCAGCAATCCTTCGCCCCGATGAGCTCAAGAATCGAACTGCTCCGGCTTGTTGTTTGAGCTTCACTGGGATCGTCAGCCTGATCTTGTCGTCTTCAAGATCGATCACATCACTTGGATCCGAGTGCGCCCTTAGATCTCTGATGTCGCTTTGCACATCGCGAACGATGATGACAACTTGGTTCTCGCGCATCGAGACGCGTTCAACGTGTTTGCGAATGATCTCCCACGCTGGCTCGGCCGTTTGGTCCAGAATTCTCGTCAATCGGTCTCTCACGAGATCCTCGATTGCCTGCGCCGGCACTCGAGTTATGACCCCGCTCGGTACTGCTTGGCCCTTGAGCGCGCCGCTAGAGACATAATAGCGATATCGGCCGCCGGACTTGCCACGAGAATGACTCGAACTCATTGGATCACCGCTCGCGTCGAACAGGATACCGGTGAGAGGCGATCCGCCAGGGCGGGCCCAGTGGTTAGTTCGTGCTTTCACATGCGCATCAAGGCTCGCCTGCACGGCATCGAAGAGCTCTGCATCGATAATCGCTGGATGCTGTCCGGCATAGACCTGTCCCTTGTGCCTGATCTCGCCTCGATAGAGGCGATTACGGAGGAGATAATAGAGGGCGCCGCGCACAAAGCGCGCGCTTTCGATCCTGCGGCCCTTCCGAGTGGTCCACGACTTTGAACGAATGCCCTTGGCATCAAGATCGTCGACGAGCGCGTGAACCGTGCCAAGCTCGAGATAGCGCTTGAAAATGAAGCGGACCGTCCCGGCTTCCTTGTTGTTGATCACGAGAGTGCGGCCATTCGGATCGTAGCCGAGAGGCAGATTGCCGCCCATCCACAGGCCCTTGGCCTTGGAGGCGGCGATCTTGTCCCTGATTCGCTCGCCGGTGACCTCGCGCTCGAACTGGGCGAAGGAGAGGAGGACGTTGAGCGTCAGGCGGCCCATCGAGCTCGTCGTATTGAAGGACTGGGTCACGGAGACAAAGGAGACGCCCTTGGCCTCAAACCGCTCGACGATCTTGGCAAAGTCCGTGAGCGATCGTGTCAGCCGGTCGACCTTGTAGACGACCACCACATCGACTGCGCCGCGGTCGACGGCTTCAAGCAGGCGTCCAAGGGCCGGCCGTTCCATATTGCCGCCTGAGAAGCCGCCGTCGTCATAGTTCTCGCCCAGCGTCGCGCGCGCAATTCGCGACTTGCATCGCATGAGCTACGTAGGAGGATGGCCGGCGATTGGCCCTTCATCGCCGCCTCAAGCGGTAGCGACAAAGAGACGGCGGATATGCAATCCGCCGCGTCCTTTCTGCGGCAATGATCGTTGTGCCGGATCCGAGGAAGGGATCAAGGACGATGTCCCCGCGCCGCGTTACGTCAAGGAGCGCGTCAGCCACGAGTTCAACAGGTTTAGGTGTGGGGTGATCGGCGAGATGTTGGCGCGCGCTCGATCCCATCGATGAGGCGCCCGGGTAGTCCCAAACATTCGTGCGGTCGCGGCCGAGCCGGCCGAGCTGCACGTTGTTGATATGGGCGGCCCCGGGCTTTTTGAAAAGCGCTATGAACTCGTGAGCGCTGCGATAGATGCCGCCCATCCCGCCTGACGACTTGGCCCAGACGATAATATTGACGAGATCAAGAGCGGCGCGATCGCCAGCCCTCGCCAAAGTTACGATCGACCGCCAGTCCATGCAGGCATAGGCAAGTCCGCCGGTGACGAGCGAGCTTGCCGCAGCCTTGAGAAACCTCGCAAGAAATACCTCAAACTGATCTGGCGTCATCTCGCCAGAGGCCTCAACAAACTCTCGATGCTTAATCTCTCCGCGGCCGACAATGTCCTTGATGCGCAAGTTGTATGGCGGGTCGGTGAAAATGACCGACGCCTCAGATCCGGCCATGAGTGCGGCGTAACTTGTGGCCAAAGTTGCGTCAGCGCAATGCACCTTGTTCTTACCAAGCAGCCAAATGTCACCGAGGCATGAAACCGGCCGGCAATGCTGCTCGATCTCCGGCTGAATGTTTGCACGTTCGTCGAGAGATGCTTCGTCGCCTGCCAGAACGAGATCAATCTCTGGAAGTTCAAAGCCGGTAACATCAAGCGGAATCTCAAGCTCAATGAGGGCTTCGAACTCGGCCTTTAGGGCGTCAAGGTCCCATGTGCCGCGCTCTCCTAACCGGTTCACAGCAATGCGAAGGAGTCGAATCTCGTCGCTGGTCAGATGGTCAATGATGATGCAAGGCGCGGCTTCAAGTCCGATCTGGCGGGCAGCCTCAACGGTCGAGTGCCCATTGATGATCACGCCGTCGCGGGTGATGAGGACAGGAACTGCAAATCCGAGAAGTGCGATCGATCGGGCGATCTCGGCAATGTGCTCTGGGTCGACCTTGCGCAGGCGCCTCGACGCCGGAGTGAGCGAGTTTATGGCGCGTTGCTCGATGACGAGTGTCGGCAGGATGTCGTTGCGTCGCCTTGAGGACGACACGGTATTGAGATCAACGGCAGCACTGAGCGCGCGTTTGCGCATTCGCGAGCGCTTGCCAAGTGCAGCATTGATTTCGCGTGACGCGGGTCGGGGCGGACGCATTTTGGACATCTCGAGAACGTTTCGGGCCTAACAAAATGAGCCCGCGCGCTCTCAAGGCCTAGGGTGAAACGCCCCCCACAAATTGGGCAGCTTTGTTAGGGGCCGATCGACGGTCAGTCTTCGGGCAGCTCGATGTCGAAATCTTCGAGCGTGTCGGGACGCGGCAAGTAAGTGCGGCCTCGGCCACCGGCCTTCTTGATTGCCCGCTCGACCAGCTGATACGACCTTTCCATGGTCTTGACAGACCCACGAGCGATCGTTCCGTGTAATCGAGCGCGCGCATCGTCAAAGGCAGCGTAGAGTTTGACCTTTGTGCCAGGCTCGGTCTCGAGGTCCGATAACACGTTCTGAATTGTTGACCATCGGAGGAAATCGAGGAGCATGGTCATGGCGTTTGCCATGGGCTTGGCATTGCGGCCCCTGCGCCCACGCTTTCCGCTAGTCGCGTTCTCTACAAAGTGATCGAGCAGTGGCCCGACCATCCATTCCGGCATTGCCACGCGATGTATTGCGCAGATCTTGATTGCATCGATGAGAGCCAGGACATTGCCGAGTTCGAAGGCGGCCCTGCACTCCTCAAGAAGGTGCTCAGGACCTGTGTCGATCATCGGCCCATGCGCCTGGCCGCCGCACTACCACACGGGTGAGACTTCGCTCTCCCCGTGACCCCATCGAGCAGGGCTTGGAGACGTGCCTCTCCACCTGCACCGAACCATGCAGAAAACGCGTGGGCGTTTCATCGCCATTCAAGGAGCCTTCAAGCTCCCCGAAACCCCTTGACCAACCCTCACGCCGGGTTGGATGCGCGCCAACCTCATCGCGGTTGGACTGCGGTCTGGGAAGAATTCAGCTCTACACCGAAGCCCTAAAAGCTATAGCCCAACAACTCGGTTCCAATCGTTGATATACATGTAAATCCGTTGGAACTCGCTTGGTAATAGCATACGGTTGTGAGCTATGAAATTTCGAGTCTTCTCGAGTTCGTCCATTCGCTGTTTAAGCCAATGTTGAGTGGGGACGATATCCTTGAAGTGTTCCCATTTGTCGACGATCAATTGAACAAGGCTTCCAAAATCTGCAAAACCAAGCAGATCAGATTTCTCTCCCTCAAGCCAAAGAGTCCTTTAGAGCGGTCCTCTGTCGGCTCTCAGCGAGTTGCGTAATTTTTGGAGGCAAATTGCCTTCCCAGGCATTTCCCTCTTTTTCTTCTAAAACCGCCCGGATGAAATCCCGAATTTCATTTTCGAAGCAGAACAGGACTGCATAGAGCCTTGCCATTTCAAGCGCCTGATTGCGCCGGGAAATTCCGAATGGTGCGAGCGCTTCTTTGAGCAAAAGCCCCGCAGTTCCTGCACGTGGATGTGCTCGTTCTCCTCCTTCATCAGATGAAGGGCGAGGTTCTTGGCCCCGCCGCGCTGATTGCCGACGAGGATCATCTTTAGTCCTCCGGCTTGATCCCGAGCGCGACGATCAGGCTCTGGCGGATTTCGCGAATATCCCGGCAGGCGCCCTCCAGCTGCGAGGTTAGCTCCGGGGTGCTCTCGAGCGCTCCGGCGGAGGCCGCGCGCGCCAGCTCGTTCATGCTGGCGGCCAGGCCCGACTTGCCCAGCGCCGCCAGAACCAGTGCAAGCGTCTCGTGGAAGGCCGTGGGGCCTTGCCTGAGGTGAGGGTTGGTCACCACGTCAAAGAGCAGCGAGCGGATATAGGCCCCCATCGGCTTATCGCCGGCATCGCGCTTGAGCCTGGCCCGTTCCTCCGCCGTGAGGCGCAGGGAAAAGGGCGGGGAAGACTTTCGGCGGCGGGACCGCTCAACGGGTTGCGCGGCTGCGTTCTGGAATTCCGGAGAAATCGGAGCTGGACCCGTCATGGCGTGGGCTCCTCCGGACCTTTCCGGACCTGCCTGAGCTGCCACTCCCAATCCTCAAAAGCCTCGAAAATTGCGTTTGAGGTGGGTCCTTCGCTGTCCGCCATACCGTCCCGTCTCCCGCGCGGAGTTCGATTTCCGCTCTTGTAAGTCTCCGGACCGTTGACCTTATTCGCCGCCGGCGTCTCTCGGTCCCCAAGTTCGGACTCGAATGGCCGACATCCGCGCGATCTTAGGGCCTGCGGCTCCGGCGGCCTTTCTGCTCGTCCGGTTTCGCCGATCGCCGCCGAGTCTTAAACTCGCTGGGCGGAGGCTCCAACGCGATTGGCGTTTCGCCCTCGCTCAGATCCAACCAACGGCACGCCGTCATCGGCCCTGGGCGCGAAAGATAGCCGGACCAACGCGCCGCCGCCGGGGGCTGCGTCGATTTCAATGTGCCCCCCGTGGGCTTCGGCAATTCGGTTGGCGATTGCGAGACCTAGGCCGCTTCCCGAGGTTCTCGTCCGATCACCACGCCAGAAGCGCTTGAGCACTGCTGCACGCTTTTCCGACGGAACGCCCGGCCCGTGGTCGCGGACACTGATCAGCGGCCCCGGCCCGGCAATCACATCGACGCTTGTTCCTTGCGGCGTGTGGGCCAGCGCATTCTCGACGAGATTGCGAACCGCACGGCCGATCGCTTCGCCATGGCCGTGGACCGTCGCCGCGCCCGCGTCACAGAAACTTATGGTGCGCCCCTTCTGAATTGCGAGCGGGGTTAATTGAGTCACCACTTCGGTGGCGATCCCTGCCAGATTTGCCGTTGCGTTCTCCGGGATCTGAAGTGCGTCGGCTGATGCCATATCAAGCATCTGCGCCACGGATCGCGTCATGTTGTCGACGTCCCCACGCAGCTTTTCTCTCGCTGCGCCGGCCGGAAGCCCATCGATTTCCATCGACATAATCGCCAGCGGTGTTCTGAGCTCGTGCGCGGCATCGGCCGTAAATTCCTGGAGCGCGTGAATTGCGCTTTCGATTCGCGCGAGCGCCTTATTCATGGCGCTGACGAGTTGACGTACCTCTCGCGGTGATGCCGGTACGGTGAGACGCCGCTCGACCTGCCTCGGCTCCAGAGCTTCGACCTCGTGAACAGCGTTTGAGAGAGGCTTTAATGCGTCGCGGACGGCGCTGAAGTTCAGCGCCAGCAGCAACAGCGCGAGCGGCATCAAAGGCAGCCCGACGTGATCGATCATCTCATTTCCGATCACCGGCCAAAACGGACGCAGCCCTTCGCCCTCGATAATCATAGAGACCCACAGCGGCTGGCCGGCCACGATTACGCGTCGAATACCGCGCAAGCGAAAACCGGATGCGTGATCGTCGCGCCGCGTCTCTGAGCTGACGGAGGTGATTGGCGGCGTGATCGCATGCGCCAATTCCCAGGGCCCTTTGACAGTTATCTCTCGGCCTTGGTGATCGTAGACCGCGAAGGCCATGCGTGCAGAACCGATCAGTTCACCATAATAGCGTTCGGAAGCGAAATGCGGGGCAGCCCCTTCAATATCGACTGCCTTGGCGATCTGCGCTGCTTCAAGGCTGACAAGATGTTGTCCCAACCCTTCCTGGTCGCGCACATAGGTCGCAAACACAAATATGATGTCGAGGAGCGTGAATAGTATGACAACGGCGAGCAAGCGCCGCGCGATAATCGCGCCGATGCCGTCACCGCCGAAGATCGGCCAGTTCTTGGTCGCAATTCTTGAAAGAATACTGTTCATACTCGCATAATCAGTCAGTCCTTGTCGCGTACCGGCATCAAGGCATAACCAATCCCGTGCGCTGTATGCAGGATTACGTCGGCGCCCGCCGCGGCAAGACTGCGACGCAGCCGTGACACCGCAGCTTCGAGCGCATTTGGTGAGACCTCTTGCCCCATCGAGTAAAGACCATTCTCAAGATTGGTCCGTGGAACGACTTGCTCCGATCGCCGCATCAACAGTTCCAGAAGCGACAATTCCCGGGGCGTCAAGTCTATCCTCACGCCGCGAACGCGGGCCTCATGGGCGTTACAGTTCAGAGACAGATTCCCCGCAGTTAATACGCTGCCGAGAGCTGCGCCAGGGCGACGTAATAACGCCCGGCATCGCGCCGCCAATTCCGCAGTCGCGACGGGCTTGATGAGGTAATCGTCGGCACCCAGATCGAGGCCGGCAACGCGATCGTTCAAACCGCTGCGCGCCGTCATCACAAGTATTGGCAGCGCTTCCGCACGCGCGCGCAACCGCTTTATCAACGTCATCCCATCGCCGTCGGGAAGCCCCAGATCGAGCACTATCAAGTCGTAAGCGGCCATATCCAATAGAAGCTCCGCATTTTTCAATGTCGGTGCCACATCGACGGCAAATCCTTCGGTCGTCAACGCGCGGCGGACAAGATCGGCAAATCTCGCATTGTCCTCAACGAGAAGAAGACGCATGATCAATATCGCTTTCGCGCTGCACGTTTCCGTCCGGTGATCATGGAGCGCACGAGATTTTCGCGGTGCCGTAGACTCTCGACTATTGCCGCTGTGACGTGGAGGCCGACGAGTACCAGGATCAAATTGGCGGATATCTCATGAAGCTCCTGGACCCACTCCACCCCCCAGAATGCGTCCAGCCCCTGCATCCAACCCGTGACTCCACAGAGCAAGAGCATGAACATAAGCGCAATGATCATGAGCGCGGCAGCGGGATTGTGCCCGATATAGCGCGGCTCACGGCCCTTGAGCAGCGCCGCCACATAAGCCCGAAGTCGGGACGGCGTAGGCATGAAGTCGGAGAACCGTGCGTGCTTGGTTCCGACAAAGCCCCAAATCAACCGGAGGAGGACGGCGCCGACAACCGCATAGCCAATCCATCGGTGAACCGCCTTGCCCTCCTCCGTTATGAACATGTTTGCGAAGTACCCCGTCACCACGAGCCAGTGGAAGATGCGCACAAACGGGTCCCACACCACCACGTATTTCGGACGTTGAGGCTCGCTCGCATGGGATGGCGCTGTGGTGGCGCGGGACTCGGTGGACATGATCAATCCCTTTCGTCTTCTTCTTCGCCGTCGATGTTCTTCTCGACGACGGATCCATCGACAGGGTTGAAGTAGACTTCCGCCTTCTTTCCATCGGCCGTGTAGCCGTAGATCTCGTAACAACCGCTTTGGGTCTTCTTGAACACGCGGATCTTCGTGTAGCCCATTTTCGCGATCTTCTCTTTCATCACCTCTTCGCTAAGCCATTTGCTCTGAGGCTCCGATGTACATTTGGGGCTCGCAATCGCCGAGCCAGCCGCTCCAAGGGTTAGGGCCAATCCGGCCGCCAGGGATATGATCTGTCTCATTTTCTCACTCCATTTTAGGGCGGAGCCCTTGCCCGCCGACACCTCAAAATCTGGGAGCCGCCCCTGACCAAGTCCTGACGGGCCAGTCCGATAAATCGTCCCCGCCACCGGCCCGGTGAAATCCATCGGAGCTGTCAGGACTTTGTCAGGCGCCGGGCCAATCTTTCCGGATGTTGCGGTGAACACAACGAAACGGAGAGTGAAATGACGAAGCAGTTTCTAAGACCGGTTATGGCAGCGACAGCCATCGCCCTTGTACTCGGATCGGCTGGCGGCGCGCTGGCCAAGGACATCAGCCCACGGACAAAGCAAAATCTAGAGGCCGCGATGCATGGCGAGGCCTACGCCAATCTCAAATATCGCGCCTATGCCGAGGTCGCGCGTGATAGCGGCAAAGTCGATCTGGCCAAGTTGTTTGAGGAAGCGGCAAATGTGGAGGCTAATGAGCATTTCACGCGCGAGGCTGATGCATTGGGACTGGCCAAGACGAACGAGACCAATCTCTTGGATGCGATGACCGGCGAGCACTACGAGAATACGAAGATGTATAAGCAGTTCGCTGAGCAAGCCCGCGCGGACGGCGACAAGTCCGCGGCAAAATTGTTCGAGCAGATCGCCGCAGATGAGGGCGATCACTACGAAGCCTACAAGGCAGCGCTCGACCGCCTGAAGACTGAGACCAACTGAGGAGCGAGCTCCACTCACGTCTGGAGATCCGGGGCCGTCCTGGCGCGGCCCCGCCGCCAGCTTGAGCGATATCAAAGAACGTTGCTGCTGAATTCGGCAGCTTCTTGATCACTTTGGGCGGCCCACGATCAATATTTGCCGCCAATCAGAGCGGGAGTACGCACTAATGCGACACAAGCCACTGAAACTATTGCTGGTAGGAGCCGCCCTTGCAGCTCTGTGCGCCGGCACAGCCATCGCCGCGCCCACCCAGGATCGCGATCGTGACCAGACGCAGGATCAAATCCAAGATCCGGACAAGCTGCAGGATCAAGACCGCTTGCGCGATCAAGACAAGCTGCAGACCCCCGACCAGGATCGCGACCAAACTCGCGACCGGGATCGGCTCGCCCAGGATCAGCTCAGCTCGTTTTCGCTCTTAACCAGCAGCGAGCGCGATAAGATGATCGAGCGCCTTCGTTCTGCAAAAACAACAGAGGAGCGCAGCCGCGTCCGCGACGAGTACCAGAAGACCATCCGCACGCGCGCGCAGGAGCTTGGTCTTATCGCACCGTTTGGGCCCGGCGCCGGTCAAGGCGGCGGCAATGGCGCAATGCTCATGGGCCTTTTGACGGATCAGGAGCGGACCAAGTTCTATCAACAAATGCGTGATGCGAAGACGTCTGAGGAACGCAATCGCATCCGCGCGGAGCATCAGAATACGATCCGCGAGCGCGCGCAGCAGATGGGAATCGATTTGCCGCCTAATTTCGGCTTTGGCTCTGGTCCTGGAGCTCAGCAGCAAATGCAACAACAGCAACGGCAACAGATGCAGCAGCAACAGATGCAGCAGCGCATGCAACAACAGCAGATGTCGCCAATGGGCGGCGGCATGGGTTCTGGAATGGGGGGCGGCATGGGCAGCGGCTCAGGTCGTGGCGGAGGACGTTAGTTAGCTGCCATCTATCTGGTGAAATCAGCCGGCATCCATCGAGGTGCCGGCTTCCGCTTTCCGGAATAAGGTCTTCTCATAGAAGTGGCTCGTGTCTCCCGCCGCTGAGCGCCAAAACAAAGAGAACCGCTATCCGGATGCGAGCCAGCTTTGGCATAGCTTGCATTATACTTGCGTTGGGATTTTCGAATTGTTTCTGCGCCGTGGACCTAAATTAACCCAGCATCTCGAGCGCAAGCGCAATCCCCTGTCCTCCACCAATGCATAGCGTGACGATCCCGCGTGTCAGCCCATCCCGCATCATCGAGTGCAGGAGCCGCGTGGTTAGAACTGCGCCGGTCGCACCGATGGGATGGCCGTGTGCGATGGCTCCGCCTTCCACATTGACCACGTCCTCGGCAAGGCCAAGTTCCCGGTAGACGGCAATCGCAATCGCAGCGAAAGCCTCGTTGATTTCTATCCGCTCCACATCCGTGACGGACCATCCGGCGCGATCGAGCGCTTGATGTACTGCGGGTACTGGCGCAATGCCGAACATACCTGGTTCGACAGCGGCTATGCCGTACGACACCAGCTTTGCCAGGGGCCTGAGATCATTCTTCTCGGCGAAGTCACGCTCCGCGACAACGAGAGCAGCTGCTCCACTATTGAGCCCCGGCGCGTTGCCGGCGGTGATCGTACCGTCTTTGCGGAACGCCGGTTTGAGCTTAGCCAGCGTATCAAGTGTCGTATCAGGACGATTGTGCTCGTCCTTTACGAACATCTCCGGTCCCTTGCGGCCCTTGATCTCGATCGCCGCGATCTCGCCATCGAACTGGCCTGCCGCCTGCGCCGCGGAAAACCGCCTCTGAGAGCGTTCGGCCCACTGGTCCTGTGCCTCACGCGTTATCCCGTACTTTATGGCCAGATCCTCTGTGTGCCAGCCGGAGTGCTGATCGGAGAACGCATCATTGAGGCCATCGCGCAGCATGGCGTCATAAATCTGTGCGTCTCCCATCCGGTATCCCCATCTGCCACTTCCCATCAGATACGGCGCCAGATCCATGTTTTCCATGCCGCCGGCAATCGCAGCCTTGGCGTTGCCAAGCGCAATCTCCTGCGCTGCGGAGACGATGGCCTGCGCACCTGACCCGCAGACGCGATTGACTGTCATTGCAGGGACGTTGACTGGAACACCACCATGAACAGCCGCTTGCCTGGCCGGATTCATTTTGTTTCCTGCCTGTATCACGTTCCCCATGATGACGGTTTCGACCTTGGAGGAGTCCAGCCCGGTGCGTTGCAGCGTCTCGCGGACGACGATCGCACCGAGCCTTGTCGCGGTGATCCCCTTGAGAGAACCGTTATAGGTGCCGATCGCGGTGCGTACCGGAGCGCATAGGACGATATCATCAAGGCGCATCTTTAGTCTCCAGGTTGGATCGGGTCATTAAGTCTTTCGCCGGATGACACCTTCCAGCTTTGTCGCTTCGGCGACCGTATTAGAGATCGTGCCGAATTTGCGAACATTGTGGTGCAGCAGCTCAAGCCGATGATCGGCTTCGTCGGTATCGACAATCAGCTCATAATCGATGGACACCATTTTGGGAGGCGTGTCTTGTCGCACGCCGTGGAGCTTCACCGCGACGCCTCGAAGCTCGAACTTCAGGATCGGCGTGACACGTTCAATGCCCTTGATCATGCAAGCGGCTATCGCCGCCAGAAACAGCTCTGCAGGATTGAATGCATCGGCGCGTCCAGCGACATCAGTGTCGAGAACGATCTCTGCGTCCTTGGAGTGAGCAAGGCTGCCATGCTTATCAAGACGCTCTGCGGTTACTCGATATTCAAGCACAGCCATTCGTCGCCAAACGTTCGGGGGTCGAGGAGATATTCTAAGGCAAGGTTGCTTGGCCTCATCTGACCGAGATCAAAATCGAGAGCTTAGTCTAGCTCTGAAATGCTCCGGCGATTGAAGACGCTTCATTCTCTGATCCTGCCTGGGCAATTCCCTGAAGTGGCCAGGCAAACTCCCTGTTTTCTCGCCTCGGGAAAATGCTGCTAAGCCTCTGAGTGACCACGCCTTTTTTCGAGCGAACGGCCCGAAGCCGTCTTCAATTTCGAAATTCCCTGTTATCGGGTCCAAAACACGGATTTGGCGCGAGGTGCCCGCCAGACTGCCGACACCGCTAGGCCCCCGATGCAAGATATCTAAGCGGCCCTGCTAAAGCGCCTCGCTCAGCGAGGGGCCGCTGCATTACGTGAAATGGCAAAAGCCACGCGGCGCGGCATAAATAGCGAGCGCGGTAATTCTCATGTGAACACGTCATTAAAAAGCGCTAGGCTAAAATGAAACTCATAAGTTTCGTTTAGGGTAGCGCATGGGACAGACCGCCGAGCCGCATTGGCGCGCCAAGCGCCGTGACAAGATCCTGGCCGGCGCTTCGCGCCTATTTTGCCGGACCGCCTATGAGTTCGTGCAAATGGACGACGTCGCCATAGCTGCCGGTGTCGGCAAGGCAACGCTCTATCGCTATTTTCCGTCCAAGGATCAGCTTTACCTCGAAGTTTGCTCTCAGGCTTTTGCTGAGCTCGACGAGAGTCTACAGGCCGCTGCGAAGCTGCCGCCCGCCAAGGCGCTTGCCAGCGTAATCACTGTGCTTGTCGATGTGCTTGCGGATCAGATCGCTTCGCTGCGGCTCCTGAGTGGTGAGCGCTCGCCGGTGGCGGAGGGTTGGCGCACGCTCTATTATCGGGAGCGCCGTGCGATTATCGAGGCGCTGAGAAAGGTGCTCGCGGCCGGCATAGAAGCCGGTGAGTTCCGCGCGCTGGATTTGAATGTCGCGCCGCGTTTGTTGTTAGGCATGGTTCGCGGCGGGTTGGCAATGTCTGAGGGATTGAGCCGGGCGGAACTGACAACGGCGATGCTCGATCTTGTGTTCAAGGGAACAATGATGCCGCGCCAGCCTGGTGATCGGGTGCGCGGAAACGCAAAGCGCGTCAAATCCATCAATTGCCGTAGCGTGCGCGTATCATGACGGCAACCCCTCCATCAGCACCGCCGACGCGGCGCCGAACGGCACGGTTTCTGATCGTCGGCGGGCTCATCGTGGTTGCGCTCGCAGCGGCGCATTTCCTCACCAGCGGCAAAGCGCAGGATGAGAAGAGCGGCAAGGACAGGCCTGTGCCCGTAATTGCCGCGCCTGTGGCCGTCAAATCGATGCCTGTCGAAATCACAGCGATTGGTCACATCGAGCCGATTGCCAGCGTCACGGTGAAGCCGCAGATCGACGGCGAGATCACCAAGGTCGCCGTCAAAGATGGGCAGGATGTAAAGGCTGGCGATCTCTTGTTCACGCTCGATGACCGCCAAGAGCAGGCGGCCCTGGCGCAAGCGCAAGCAAATCTCGTGAGAGACAAAGCGCAGCTCGCCTTCGCCCAAAGCCAGGCCGTGCGCTTTCGCAAGCTGATGGAAGCAACTGCCGGCTCGCGCGAACAAATGGAACAAGCCGAGGCCAATGCGGCGGCGCTCAAAGGCACGGTGGCGGCGGATCAAGCGCAGATCGAAAATGACGAGACGCAGCTTTCCTATACCCAGATCGCGGCGCCGATTGCCGGCCGCATCGGCACGATCAATTTCAAGCAAGGCAACATCGTTCAGTCTGGTGGCTCGGCCAGCACGCTCACGGTGATCAATCAGCTCGCGCCGATCTATGTGTCGTTCTCGGTTCCCGCACTTCACGTCACCGCGCTTCAGCAAGCGATGGAGAAGGGGCCGGTGAAAGTGAGTGTGAGGACGCAAGGCGAGCAGAGCATCAGCGATACCGGCGATATCACGTACATCGACAACGCGATCGATCCGGCGACCTCGACACTCGTTGCGCGCGCGACATTGCCCAACCCCAAGAAATATCTGTGGCCCGGGCAATTCGTAAATGTCGTCGTCGTTCTGCGCAACGAGCGCAATGCGCTTGTCGTTGCGTCTCAAGCGGTGCAGCCGGGCCAGGACGGCAATTTCGTTTTTGTCGTGGGCAAAGATGAGACGGTCGAAATGCGCCCCGTAACGGTTGACCGGGTCATCGGCACCGAAACCGTGATCGCCAAGGGGCTCAAAGCCGGTGAAATGGTCGTGACAACCGGACAGCTGCGTCTAAATCCCGGCTCGCATGTCCTGCTCGAAAAGGCGAAATCGGAGGGTGCAGAGAAGGCGCCGCCGTCATGAGCCTGCCGGAACTATGCATACGCCGTCCGGTGATGACGACGCTCTTGATGATCTCCTTCATCGTCGCTCGGTATTTTCGGTTATCGGCTTCTGCCTGTGGCGGCGCTGCCGCGCGTTGACTTCCCGACCATTAATGTGAGCGCGAGCCTGCCCGGAGCGAGCCCGGAGACCATGGCCTCCTCGGTTGCAACGCCGCTCGAGCGGCAATTCGCAACCATTCCGGGCGTTGATACGATCACATCGTCGAGCAGCGAGGGCCGCACCCAGATCACGCTGCAATTCGATCTGGGCCGCAACATCGATGGCGCCGCGCTCGATGTGCAATCGGCGATCAGCACAGCGGCGCGCCGTCTGCCAACTGAAATGACGACACCGCCGAGCTTTCGCAAGGAGGATCCTGCTGACCAGCCGATTCTCTTTATCGTCGTCAGCTCCGAGACCTTGCCGCTGTCGGCCGTCGATGAATATGCCGAGACTTTGGTCGCGCAGCGGCTTTCATCGATTGAGGGTGTTGCGCAGGTCGATGTCGGCGGCGCGCAGAAATATGCGGTGCGGGTTCAGGCGGATCCGAACGCTTTAGCCGCCGCAGGTATCAGCCTCGACGATTTGCAGAACGCGCTCTCAGGCGCGGACTCGAACACGCCGGCCGGCTCGATCCAGGGCACCAAGCAGGACTTTACGATTGAGGCATCGGGCCAGCTGCGCCATGCCGACGAATACAAGAACCTCATCGTCGCTTATCGGAACGGCAAGCCGGTGCGGCTTGGCGATGTCGCAAACGTCATAGACAGCGTCGAGAATGATCAAGTCGCCAGCTGGTACGGCAATCGGAGCTCGCTCGTGCTTCGACATTCAGCGCCAGCCCGGCGCGAACACGGTCGGCGTCGTCGATAGCATCAAGGCGAGTCTTGCCGCAGTTGCAGGCCCAGCTGCCTGCCTCGGTTCACATGAAGATCATTCACGATAGGTCGATCTCGATTCGCCAATCGGTGGGTGAAGTGCAATTCACGCTCGGCCTTGCGGTCGTGCTCGTGCTTCTTGTGATCTTTCTGTTCTTGCGCAATGTCACTGCAACCATCATTCCGGCGCTGGCACTGCCGATCTCGATCATTGGCACATTTGCCGGCATGTATTTGCTGGGCTTCTCAATCGACAATCTCTCTCTGCTCGCGCTCACGCTCGCCGTCGGTTTCGTCGTCGACGATGCGATCGTTATGCTCGAGAACATCGTGCGCCATATCGAGGCCGGTGAGCCGCCGTTTGAAGCGGCGCTCAAAGGCTCGCGCGAGATCGCCTTCACGATTCTGTCGATCACCGTTTCGCTGGTCGCCGTCTTCATTCCTGTGCTGTTCATGGGTGGGGTCGTCGGCCGCCTGTTCAATGAGTTCGCCATCACGATCAGCATGACGATCCTCATCTCGGGTCTTGTATCGCTGACACTTACGCCCATGCTGAGCTCGCGCCTCTTGAAGCCGGGCGATCATGGCGACGAAGAAATGCCGCTGCTCCGTTGGTCCGAGCGCGGTCTTTCAGCGCATCGCTCAAGCTTTATGACGATATGCTGGTGGTTGCGCTGCGCCATCGCCGTTTCATGCTCATCGTCACGCTCGGCTCGGTCGTCGCCACCGTGTTCCTGTTCATCATAATCAACAAAGGCTTCTTCCCCGAGGAAGATACCGGAATGATATTTGGCAGCACCGAAGCGGCTGAAGACATCTCGTTCAAGGCAATGGCGGAGCTGCAGAAAGAGGCCGATGCCGTCGTCAATGCCGACCCTGCGGTCGAAGTCTTCAATTCCTTTATCGGCGGCGGCTCGCTCAATCAGGGCCGCATGTTCATCGCGCTCAAGCCCTATGGTCAGCGTCCGCCTGTCGGCGTTGTGATTCAGCGTTTGCGCAAGAAGCTCTCTAAGATCGCCGGCATCAATGCGTTCCTGCGGCCGGTGCAGAACATCAATGTCGGTGGGCACCTCTCTAAGAGCCAATATCAGCTCGTGCTGCAAGGCACCGAATTCAGTGAAGTCGAGCAATACGCGCCAATGCTCGAAGCAGCGAATGGCACAAGATCCCGGGGTTGCAGGACGTCACCAGCGATCTGCAGGTCAAGAAGCCGCAAGCCTTTGTCGACATCGATCGGCAAAAGGCGGCGACATTGGGCGTCAGCGTCGGACGATATACGCCGGACGCTGTACAGCGCGTTTGGCCAGCGGCAAGTCGCGACTATCTACACGCCCTCCAACAGTTACGAGGTCATTCTGGAGCTGGCACCGCAATTCCGCGATGATGTGCGCTCGATCTCATCGCTCTATGTGCCGACATCGAACAACAATCTCGTGCCGCTCTCCGAAGTCGCAACCGTCTCGCATAGAGCGGCGCCTGTGAGTGTCGACCATCAGGCGACGCTGCCTTCTGTGTTGCTATCGTTCAATCTTGCGCCCGGTACGTCGCTTGGTCAGGCCGTGCAAAAGATCAACGATGCCGAACGGGACATGCATCTGCCGGCGACGTTGACGACCAGCTTCCAGGGCACCGCACAGGTGTTTACAGACTCGCTCAAGGGCCAGGGCATCTTGCTGCTGGCGGCTATTTTCGTCATCTACGTGGTGCTGGGCATTCTCTACGAGAGCTTCGTTCACCCGATCACGATTCTCTCAGGCTTGCCGGCCGCCGGCTTTGGCGCGCTGATCACGCTGATGCTGTTTCAGGCTCTGGGGCAGGATTGGGCCACACTCAATGTGATCGCGATCATCGGCCTGGTGATGCTCATCGGTATCGTCAAGAAGAACGCGATCATGATGATCGATTTCGCGCTCGAGCGTCAGCGCAACGAAGGCGCGAGTCGCTGAGCAGGCGATCTATCAGGCGTGCTTATTGCGCTTCCGTCCAATCATGATGACGACGATGGCGGCGCTCATGGGCACATTGCCGATCGCGATCGGCATGGGCGCGGGCTCCGAATTGCGCCGTCCGCTGGGCGTTGTCGTTGTCGGCGGCCTTTTAACTTCGCAGCTTTTGACGCTGTTCATCACGCCGGTGATCTATCTCTATCTCGATGAGTTGCGTGTGCGTCTCTCGACGGCGCATTTCGGTCTCAATTGGCGCAAGCTGCGCCGCTCGCTCGCAACTGTTGACGCGCCGGAGGCGCAGGCGGCTGCCGAGGACGACCGGAAGAAGTCCGACGAAAAGGTGAGCTAGTTGCTTGCAGTCGTTGCCGCAGCGGGCTCCGCGTCCTGCCACTTGGCGGCGGTTGCCACATAAAGCAAAACCATGTCGGAGAGGCGTTGGCCCTGCGCAGAAGCAAGGCCTTGGAGTGCCTGATTGTGCAAGCGCTGCGCGTCGAGCACATTGATGAACGGCCAGCCACCCTTCTCGAAGCCAACGCGCGCGTTCTGGAGATTCTTTGCAGCGCTTGCCTCGGCACGCGAGAGCGCATCCAGCCGTTCTTGATCGTGGCCGAGCGCTTCGAGCACATCGGCGACTTGCACGAAGGCTTCGATCACGGTTTGGCGATAGCTGGCCAGCATCTCCTTAGCAATGGCTTCCTTGGCGCGCTTGTCCGCACTGAGTGCACCGCCATGGAACAAGGGCACGGCAATGCCGGCACCGAGATCCCAGGCTGAAGCCGTGTCCTTGAAAACGTCAGCGGTCGTCACCGCGCCTTGCGTCATCGAGGCGTTGAGCGTGATCTTGGGCAATCGCGCCGCCTCGGCGACGCCGATATCGGCAAGCGATGAATGAAGCGAGGCGGCTGCGGCGAGTATATCCGGCCGTGAGCGAACAAGCTCCGCCGGCAAGCTCACCGGAATGCTTTGCGGCGCATGAAACGATGTGAGATCGAAATCGGGCGGGGTGAAGGCCGCCGGTGTTTCGCCGACCAGAAGCGCGAGCCCATGGCGCGCCTCGGCGAGGCGCTGCGCAATCGGCGGCACGTCGGCGCGGTCTCTTTCCAGCTGCGTGATCGCCGTTGTGATCTCGGCCTCGGGCACGCCGCCGGCCTTCTCCGCGCGCTTCACAATGTCGAGATTGTCTTGGTCGTCTTTGACCACGGCATTGGCAGCATCGAGCTGTGCGCGCAGCGAAGCGATGAGGATCGCCTGCTGCGCAACGCGCCCCGTCAGCGTGAGATAGGCCGCTTGCGAGCGGTGCAGCTCAGCTTCGGTGCGCGCCTTCGCGCTTTCGATATTGCGTTTGCGCGCACCGAAAATATCGAGATTGTAGGCGATCGCGCCGCCCAGCTGATAAAGATTGATCGTTGGGCTCGAGATACCGAACGCAGAAGGGTTGAAGCCAAACGCTGTTAAGTTGATCTTCCTGCGGTCATAGGCGCTTTGCGCATCGAGCCACGGCCAGCGCGCCGCGCTCGCAATGTCTTCATTTGCTTTGGCTTGCTGAAGCGTCGCATCTGCCTTGGCGAGATCCTGATTGCCGGCAAGCGCTTTGACGATGACCGCATCAAGATCACTCGAGCCGAATGAATGCCACCATGCGGCAGCGCCTTGCGGTGCGCTCACAAACATGGCGTTCGCCGGCATCGCCTCGCCCTTCATCTGATAGCTCGTATCGGGCGGGGGCGCCGGCGGCTTGTAGTCGGGTCCGAGGGCGCAACCCGCAAGCAGTGCAGCAGAGGCAAGGGTGATGAGAAGCTTATTCAACGGCGGCACTCGCGAGATTTCCGGCTTGGGCGCTGTGCGCGCGCGCTGCCTTTGGGGTGCGCACGAACAACATAAGCGGCGCGATCAACACGGCAATGGCCAGCATGATGTAGAAGTCGCTGACATAGGCGACCATGGCCGCCTGACGCTCTGCCATCGCATTCGCCATGGCCTGGCCGGTTTTGGTCGCAAGGTCGACGCCGTAGCTTTGAACCAGCGGGTTATCGGGCCGCAAATGCTCGACGAGGCGAGAATGCGCGGCCTGCATCGAATTGACATGAATCGCCTGCAAGATCGAGATGCCGATCGCGCTGCCGATATTGCGCATGAGCGTATAGAAGGCGGCGCCCTCGGTACGCAGCGCGGGCGAGAGCGTTGCGAACGCCATGGTGCTGAGCGGCACGAAGATCATCGCCGTGCCGAGCCCTTGGAGAAGCGCAGAAATGACCAGCGGCCAGCTGCCCATCTCAAGGTTGAAATGCGCCATCTGCCAGGCTGAGACGGCGTTGAGCGCAAGGCCCAAAAGCACGAGCAGGCGCACGTCCATGCGGTTGACGAGCTGTCCGATGAACAGCATCGAGATCAGCATGCCGATGCCGCGCGGCATTTGCACAAGACCGGTCGTCAGAACCGGATAGCCGAGCAAAGTCTCCATGAATGGTGGCAAGAGCGCCATCGAGCCATAGAGCAGCACCCCGATCATGAAGCCGATCGCTGTGCAGGTGAGAAAGTTGCGGTCGGCGAACATCTCTGGATTGAAGAATGGCCGTTTGGTGGTGAGCGTGTGGACAATGAACCACCAGAGCCCAAGGCTCATGAGAATGAGATAGAGCCATATCTCGGGTGAGCTGAACCAATCCTTGGTAGGACCGCGGTCGGCCATCAGCTGCAGGCACGTGATGGCAAGGGCAAGCGTTGTGAAACCAGCAAAGTCAAAGCGGCGCGGGTTTTCGTGGCGGTCTTCGCCGAAAAAGATCATGACGCCAATGAAGGCCATGATGCCGACCGGCAAATTGATGAGAAACACCCAGCGCCAGCTTAAATTATCGGTGAGATAGCCGCCGAGCACCGGGCCGAGCACGGGCCCGAGCACGGCGCCTGCGCCCCACACCGACATCGCCTGGCCATGTTTCTCGGGCGGGTTGATATCGAGCAGAACAGCTTGTGCCAGCGGCAGCAAGGCCGCGCCCGAAAGGCCTTGGATGAACCGAAACAACACGATCTCGGGCAACGAAGTCGCAATGCCGCACAACACCGAGGTGGCGGTAAAGCCGACAATCGAGACGAGATAGAGCTGCTTGCGGCCGAATTTCTCGGCGCACCAGGAGGTGAGCGGCGTCATCACCGCGGCGGCGATGAGATAAGAGGTGAGCACCCAGGTGATCTGCTCTTGCGAGGCGCCGACACTGCCCTGGATATGCGGCAACGCGACATTGGCGATCGTCGTGTCGAGCGTGTTCATCATCGCTGCGAGCATGATCGAAACGGTGATTGCCCACCGTCGACCATTCGAGATCGTCAGGTAGTTCATGGCGCGGCCGTGCGCTCACACGAATCAATGTGGGACTTCGTGTCGACGCTCACATGTGCGCTGAGGCCGGAAGCGAGAAACACATCCTTTGGCACATCGGTGAGGTTGATCCGCACCGCCAGGCGCTGCGCAACCTTCACCCAATTGCCCGTCGCGTTCTCGGGCGGCAGCAGCGAGAAGCTCGATCCCGTGCCAGGGCTGAAGCTCGCCACGCAGCCTTTGATCGTCTTGCCGGGATAGGCATCGATCTTGACCGTGGCGACATCGCCAGGCTGCAGATGCGCCAGCTGGTCTTCCTTGAAATTGGCCTCGACCCAGCGCTCGTTCGAGACCAGCCAAAACAATGTCTGCGAAGTGCTGGCATAGGAGCCGATCTGCACCTGATCGACCTTGGTGACCACGCCGTCGGAATCGGCAAGCACTTTGGTGTTGGCAAGATCGATCTTGGCGTGATTGAGCTGCGCGAGCGCCTGCGCGATACGCGGATGCGCGTCGCTATCATCACCGGTGATGCCGCCGAGATCGGCCTTGGCTTTGGCGACTTCCTGCTCGGCGCTGGCGACTGCAAGCTGCGCTTCGTCGTTTTGATGCGCGGCCTTGTCGTAATTCTGCTGCGAAGAAATGCCGGCTTTGAGCAACGCCGCCTGACGTGTCTTCTCGCGCGCGGCATAATCGGCGCTCGCCTGCGCCGTGTTCAGCCCGGCGAGGCTTTGCTCATAGCTCGCGCGCAGCGCATCGACCTGTAGGCGCGCTGCTGCAAGCTCGGCCTCGTCGCGTTCAACTGCTGTCTTATAGCTGCTGTCATCGATTTCGAGGAGCACGTCGCCCTTTTTGACCTGCTCGTTCTCATGCGCATCGATCTTGACGATGCGCCCGGGCACGCTCGCGGCGACGGCGGTGCGTGCAGCGCCAATATAGGCGTCATCAGTGCCGACATAGCGCTGGCCGGTAACGTAGAAATACGCGCCGGCGGCGAGGACGATCACCGGCACGCCGATCATCAGCGGCCATTTGAGCCCCTGAAGCCTGGCCCGGCGGGTTGCCTGGCGCTCGGCCTCGGCGACCAGCTGCTCGCTCTCGCTCTTGATATCGTTCACGGAAAAGCAACTCCAAACGGCCGCAGGCTCGGGGCCGCCTAGGGCGCCGAGCGAACATAAGGTTGAGCCGGTTGCGAAACATTTAGGCCCTAGCTTAGTATGATTTAAATGACATTTTGGCACATTCAAAATGAACCAAATTCATTTTAATGCTTTGGATCTCAATCTCCTCCGCGTCCTCAGTGTGATGCTGGAGGAGCGCAGCGTCACCCGCACCGGCGCACGGCTGGGCCTCACCCAGTCGGCGGTCAGCCATGCGCTCGGCCGGCTGCGCGATCTTCTGGGGGATCCCTTATTCACCCGCGAGGGCCGCTCGATGCAGCCGACCGCCCGCGCGAGCGAGATCGCCCGCGCCGTTCACGCGGCGCTCGATCAGCTGCAAGCGGCGGTTGCTTCCGGTTTTGATCCCGAGACGACCGACCGCACCTTCACGCTGATTGCCGGCGGCTATGTCAGCGCCATTTTGATGCCTGGCGTCGTGGAGCAACTGCGCGACGAGGCGCCGTTCGCCCAGCTCCGCGTCAGAGGCTATTCAGGCGATATCGGTGACCGGCTCAATTCCGGCCAGGCCGACATCGTCGTCGGCGATTTCCGTATGGTGTCACAGCGCTTCTCGTTCCGCCAGCTGTTTGAGGAAGATCTGGTTTGGGTTGTGCGTCCGGGCCACCCGATCACCCGCGGTGCGGTCACGGTCGAGGCGCTCGCCGCGCTCACCCATGTCGCCATCGACAATCCGCAAGAGGGCGCCGATGAGCGCATCGATCCCACAGGCCTTCCGCTCGGCCGCAGCAGCGTGTGGTTCGATAGGGGCACATTTGAAAGCGAGCTTGCGCGGCGCGGCCTGGTGCAAAAGATCGGTGCCATCGTGCCGGATGGTTACTCGGCGCTGGCGATTGTTCGCCGCTCGAACATGGCCGCGCTATTGCCGCGCCGGCTGGTGACGGTCCTGCAATTCGGCAAGAGCGTCGCGATGCTCGAGCCGCCCTATCAAAGTGCGCCCATCGGTCTTGGCGCGCATTACCGGCCGGATCGCACCCAAGATCCCGCCTTCGCTTGGTTCCTGGATATTTTGACCACGCAAGCTGCCAAGCTATAGCTTTGGGCCCATGAGTGTTTTCGACCAAACCTATCGCGCGGCGCTTGATCTATTGTCCGCGCGCGGCCTCACCCGCCAACTGCGCAGCGCCGAGCCGCAGGCCGGCGGCTTTGTCGTGCGCGATGGCAAGCGGCTCATCAATTTTTCATCGAACGACTATCTTGGCCTTGCGCAACACCCGGCGCTGACTGCGCGTGCGAACGAATGGACTTCACGCTACGGCACGGGCAGCGGCGCCTCGCGTCTCGTCACGGGCAATCTGGATCGCTATGCCGAGATCGAAGCACGCATCGCGCGCGAAAAAGGCACTGAAGCCGCGCTCATTCTCGGTTCGGGCTATCTGACAAACGCAACGCTCATCCCGGCTCTTTGCGCAGCGATGTGATCATGCGCCAAGCCGCGCATCTATTCCGATGCGCTCAACCATTCGAGCATGGTTCATGGCATCAAGGCTTCGGGCGTGAAGCCGGATTTTCCGCCATAATGACATGGATCATCTCGAAGATCTTGCTGCGCGCGGATGCGGGCGACGAAGGCGCACAGGTTTATCTTCACCGAAAGCGTCTTCAGCATGGATGGCGACAGAGCCGACATTGAGGCGCTGGTGGACGCTCGCCGAGGTTACGGCTGCTTTCTCTATGTCGATGAAGCGCATGCCACGGGCGTGCTTGGCCCACGCGGCATGGGGCTCTGTGCTGGCGCTCCCCGGGCAAGATCGATCTTGTCATGGGCACATTCAGCAAGGCGCTCGGCAGCTATGGCGCCTATATCGCGTGCTCGGAGACGTTGCGCGATTATCTGATCAACCGCATGGCCGGGCTGATCTATTCGACCGGCCTGCCGCCCGGGGTGCTCGGCGCAATCGATGCCGTGCTCGATCTTGTGCCCGCGATGGATAAAGAACGCGCCGCGCCGTCAAGCGAGGGGCGATCGGGTGCGCACTGCGTTTCAAGAGTGCCGGCCTCGATTGCGGCGCTTCGACAACGCAAATCATTCCGCTCATTCTCGCGCGATGAAGGCGCGTGCTGGAGTTCAGTGCGATGCTCGAGGCCGATGGCGTTTTGGGTGTGCCGATCCGCCCGCCGACCGTGCCGCAAGGCACCAGCCGCATTCAGCTTTGCGCTGTCGGCGACGTCATGATGAGGCCGCGATTGATCATCTCATCGATGCAGTCAAGCGGGCTTCGGCGCGTCAAATGGCGCCGGCATGAGCGGCTATTTCGTCACCGGCACCGACACCGATGTCGGTAAGACGATTGCCAGCGCCTATCTCTTGCGCGCGCTCGACGCCGAATACTGGAAGCCTGTGCAATCCGGCCTTGAAGGCGAAACCGACACCGAAGCCGTTCGCCGCCTGACGGCGCTGCCGCCTGAGCGCTTTCATCCTCTCAGCCTATTGATTTGAGCGCGCCGCTTTCGCCGCATGAAGCTGCGCGGCGCGAAGGCGTTGCGATCTCGCTCGATGCGTTCAAGCTGCCGGAAACCTCGCGCCCGCTCATTGTCGAAGGCGCCGGCGGCGTGCTCGTGCCATTGAACGGCGAGGCGCTGATGAGCGACCTCATGGCCACCCTCGGTCTGCCGGCGATCCTGGTAGCGCGCTCATCGCTCGGCACGATCAATCACACGCTTCTCAGCCTTGAGGCCCTGCGCGTGCGCAATATCGAAATCGCAGGCGTCATCCTGAGCGGCGCGCCGGATCAAGCCAATCGCACAGCGATTGAAGTCTACGGCCGCGTAAGCGTGCTCATGGAATTGCCATTGCTTTCACCGCTTGATGCGCAGACGCTTGGCGCATTTGCCGAGGCCCATCCGCTCCAAACCGCGATCGCCTGATGAGCGATAATGACAAATTGCATGAGCTCGATGCGCGCCATCTCTGGCATCCGTTCACCCAAGCGCAAACCGCGCCGCCGCCGATTCTCATCACCAGGCGCAAAGGGACATGGCTCACCGCATCCGACGGCAAGAACTATCTCGACCTAGTTTCATCCTGGTGGGTCAATTTGCACGGCCATGCGCACCCAGCGATTGCGCGTGCAATCGCCGAACAGGCCGCAAAGCTTGAGCATGTCGTCTTTGCGGGGTTCACCCATGAGCCCGCGATAGAGCTCGCGCGCCGCATTCTCCAGCACTATGCCGCCATCGCTCACGCGCGTCTTCTATTCCGACAATGGATCTACCGCCGTCGAAGTTGCGCTCAAGATGGTGTTTCAGTTCTGGAGCAACAAGGGCGAGATCAGAGCGCAATCGCTTCATCGCGTTCGATGGCGGCTACCACGGCGACACGATTGGCGCGATGTCGGCCGGCCGCAGCTCGGGCTTCTATTGTCCGTTTCAAGAGCTGTTGTTTGATGTCGACATCGTCCCGTTCCAGGCGACTTGGGATGGCGATGAAGAAGTGGAAATGCGTGAAGAAGAGGCGCTTGCCGCGCTCGATCGCGCGCTCGAAAGCGCGGAAAGATTTGCCGCCGCTATCATTGAGCCGTTGATTCAAGGCGCTAGCGGCATGCGCATGTGCCGCCCCGATTCCTGGACGCCGTTGCTGAGCGTCTTAAGCGCGCGAGTGTCCTTCTCGTCTTCGATGAGGTGATGACCGGCTTCGGCCGCACCGGCGCGATGTTCGCGTGGCAGAAGGCGGGTGTCGCGCCCGACATTCTGTGCTGCGCCAAAGGCATCACCGGTGGTTTCCTGCCCCTCGCGGCGACGGTTGCCCAAGAGCGCATCTATGAAGCGTTTCTCGGTCCGAATATTGAAACCGCGTTTCTACATGGCCATTCCTATACCGCCAATCCGCTTGGCTGCGCGGCGGGACTTGGCCTCGCTCGATATCTTCGAAGCCGAAAATGTTCTGGCGCGCATTGCTGGGATTGAGGCGCAGCACCGCTTTCAGCTTGAGCGCCTGAAGGAAATCCACGCGATCAAGCATCCGCGCGTTCTTGGTTCGATCGCGGCCTTCGATGTGGCTGAAGAAGGTGCTACCTATGGTTCCAAGCTTAGCCAGGTGTTGCGCGACCTTGCGCTCAAGGAGGGCCTGATCCTCCGCCCGCTCGGTTCCACGCTCTACCTCATGCCGCCCTATGCCATCACCGATGCCGAGCTTGAAGCTGGTTATGACGGAATCGGCCGGATTCTCCAGCAATTGCGCTGAATAACGCCGGTTCCAATCTGGACAGCGGCCGGGTGCGGTATTACGCCTCATGACACTATAGGAGGAGGGTCTCATGTCCATGACGAACCCCGAGACGCGCACCGCTCTGATCGAGCGCGTCAAGGCAATTCTGCTTAAGCCGAAAGAAGAATGGGTCAAGATCGAGGCCGAGCAGGCGACGACGCAAGGTCTTTATACGGGTTACATTCTAATTCTCGCGGCTTTGCCGGTGATATGCCGGTTTCTTGGCGCGGTGATCTTTGGTTACAGCGTCTTTGGCGTGACTTACCGCCCCGGCTTTGTGGGCGCGCTTGGCGGCGCCATCGTGCAATATGTGCTGTCGCTCGTCGGTGTTTTTGTCCTTGCACTGATCATCGACGCGCTGGCCGCAACGTTCAATGGGCAGAAAAGCCAAATTCAGGCCCTAAAGCTCGCAGCGTATTCCTGGACGGCGGCTTGGCTTGCAGGCTGCTTCGCCCTCATCCCGGCAATTGGCATGCTTTCGATTGTTGGTCTTTACAGCCTTTATCTTCTCTATGTCGGTGTGCCGATCTTGATGAAGGCACCGCAAGACAAGGCGCTCATCTACACGGGCGCTGTCATCGTCTGCGCAATTGTCCTGTCGATCATCATCAGCCTGATCGCCGGCTTGATGATGCCGCATCCCGCGCGCTTAGCCTCATCCGGCGGAACCGTCACTGGCCAGCTCAAATTGCCGGGTGGGGCATCGGTTGACATGGGCGCTTTGCAGCAGGCGGCGAATAATCTTCAGGCCGCAACGAGTGGCGCGCCCGCGTCCGGCGACGCCGGCAGCTCGGGCACGGCAACGGCAAGCGTGATTGACACCGACAAGCTCAAAGCGCTCCTGCCCGGTGGGCTTTCCGGCGGCTACTCGCGCGGTGAGATCACCACCGGTAGCGGCGGCATGGCGGGCATGTCGGGCTCCGGCGCTTCGGCCACCTACACGCATGGCAATGACACGATCGATTTGAGCGTTACCGATCTCGGTGCGCTCGGCGCGATGGCGGCCATGACAGGTCTTTTTGGTATGAACGCATCGGAACAAAGTGCGACGCACTATTCCAAGACGGGCAAGGTCAATGGCCGCCAGACCATGGAACAGTATGACAGCGAGTCGAAATCCGGCACTTATGCGATTATCGTTGCCAACCGCGTGATGGTCTCGGCAGAAGGCCATGGTGCCAATATGGGAGACCTCAAGTCTGCGGTGGGCCGCATCGATCTTGGCAAGATCGAGAGACTGGCCAAGCAGCAGTAACGCGCGCGCGTTCCGCCCGCGCACGAGAGATCAAAGCGCCTGCCAACAACAGGGGAAGTCATGGCGAAATCGAGCCTTCATCCTGAGACACTCGCGCTGCATGCCGGTTGGCGCGCCGATCCCGCGACGGGCTCAGTGGCCGTGCCGATCTACCAGACCACGTCGTACCAATTCAAAAACACAGAGCACGCAGCCAATCTGTTCGCGCTCAAAGAGCTCGGCAATATCTACACGCGGATCATGAACCCGACGCTTGATGTGCTCGAGCAGCGCATCGCCGCGCTCGAAGGCGGTGTGGCAGGGCTTGCGACGAGCTCCGGCCAGGCCGCCTCAGCCTTTTCGATCCAGAACTTGGCGCGCGCAGGCGACAATATCGTCAGCTCTACCGATCTTTATGGCGGCACCTGGAATCTGTTCGCCAACACGCTGAAGGATCTGGGGCTGGAGATTCGCTTTGTCGATCCGGCTGATCCGGAGAATTTCCGCCGCGCCATCGACGACAAGACGCGCGCCTTCTATGCCGAGACATTGCCCAACCCGAAGCTTGAAGTCTTCCCGATCGCCGAGGTGGCCAAAATCGGCCGCGAGTTCGGTATTCCGTTGATTATGGACAACACGGCCGCGCCGCTGCTGTGCCGGCCTCTCGATCACGGTGCGGCGATCGTGGTCTATTCGGCCACCAAATATCTCGGCGGGCACGGCACCTCGATCGGCGGTCTGATCGTCGACGGCGGCAATTTCGATTGGGAAGCTTGGCCGGAGCGTCAGCCGATGATGAACACGCCCGATCCTTCCTATCACGGTGCGGTGTGGGCTCAAGCGGTCAAGCCTTTGGGGCCGATCGCCTACATCATCCGCGCACGCGTCGTGCTGTTGCGCGATCTTGGCTCTGCGATGTCGCCCTTCAATGCATTTCAATTCCTGCAAGGGGTCGAGACGGTGCCGCTCAGGATGGAGCGCCATTGCAGGAATGCCGCAGCCGTCGCGGCCTATCTAGCTGAGCGCAAGGGCGTCACGCGCGTTATTTATCCTTCGCAGCAAAAGGGTGCGGCGCGTGCCCGCGCAGAGAAATATCTCTCGGGCGGCATGGGTGGCTTGGTCGGCTTTGAGCTTGCAGGCGGCCGCGCGGCGGGCGAGCGCTTCATCAACGCGCTCGAGCTTCTTTATCATGTTGCCAATATCGGCGATGCGCGCAGCCTCGCGATCCACCCGGCTTCGACGACGCATTCGCAGCTTTCGGCGGAAGAGCAATTGGCGACCGGTGTCTCGGAAGGGTATGTGCGGCTCTCGATCGGCATCGAGCATATCGATGACATCATTGCTGATCTCGACCAGGCACTCACGAAGGCGCTTGAGTAACGAGGCGTGCGATCCATTCTCCGTCATGGCCGGGCCACCCCGGTCCGTGCGGAGCGCGGCCGGGGTGCAGGCTCAGTCCCGGCCATCTATGGTTCAGCGGACGTCGAGGCAGAATTAAATCCAGGCGCTTGTTTCGTCCTTGGATGGCCGCCACAACGGGGCGGCCATGACGACTGCGGGGGAATTCTAACTGCGCGGCGGCGATTGGCTCGCTTTTGACAGCGCCTCATCGAGCAGGAACATATCGGTGAGGAGCATCCGCAAATGCATCGACGCATTGAGATTGTCGATGAGTTGCGAGGTGATGTTGCGCACCGACAGCGCGACATCAAGCGCGGCAATCGCATGTTCGGAATTGGCTGAAAGCAATTTGCAAAATGCAGAAAGCGCGCCGTCTTTCGCGGGCTCGGGCTCGTTGATGCGCTCTTCAAAAGCTGCCGTGAGGGCAGCTAGCCCGGTCCTGAGATCACCCAGAACATTCCGGATCGGTGGGCCATCGCCGCTCATGGATTCGAAATCGCGCCCCTGCGCAGCATAGGCCAACATGAATTCGTAAGACGATTCGATCTTGTCGACCGCCTGCTCGAGCGTCAGCACCTCACTCATTCGCGCGCTTCCGGTGGCGACCAGCGATTGGGATCATGATTGGCCTCAAGTTCATCGGGCGTAATCCAACCAACCAGCATCGAGCGCAGATAGAAGAATTTGTCCGGCTGAAGCGTGAAATAGATGTGCAGGATCACAAGCGTGACGAAGCAGAACGATGCGAGATCATGCAGCGCATAGACAATGCCCCAGCTTTGCTCGCTGAGGAAATAGGGCGCGCGGGTCCAGAACGGGGTGTCGATCTTGCGCAGCATCAAAAGCCCCGTGCCGATCGCCGTGAGCGCCGAGAGCGTGATCGCGTGATGCATGAGCTTTTGCGGCAGCGTGTATTTGCCCGGCTTGGGCGCCGTCCCACGCCCGATCCCGATTGCCGCTATGCTAGCGCGAATATCGCGGATGCTGATCCACATCGAGCCGGGGCTTTGAAACAGAAACGCGCGAATGATGTGCAGTGCGACAAGAGCGGTTAGCAGGAGGCCTGCGATCCAGTGAATTATGAGCCAAGAGAACTTGATGCCGAACACCGGCAATAGACCTGTCGCGAGCAGCGTCAAAATCGAGGCCGCCAACAGCCAATGTGACAGCCGCGACAGAAATCTGTGACGAATTAGATGAGGTTCGCTCATGCAGTGTCCCGCCCCGCGATAACTTGGCGCCGAAGAATAAAGCGGGCCCCGAGAAGTTTAAAGCCGTGAAGCGTTGTTGCGCGGCAACGCTTGGGCTGAAGCAACGCAAGTGAGAGTGGCGCATTGCGCGCTCTGCCGTTAGAGTCGGCGATGGGGAAACGCGGGGGAAGCCCGCACAAAGCGCACGAACAAATATCGGAGAAACGCGATGGCCGATGGTTCATCAGGTGGTGGCGGATCGGGTGCGGAGCGCGCCTTTCGGGTCAACCGCCGCACGGTTTTGAAAGCTGTGGTTGCATCGGGCGCGGTTGCTTCGTCTGCCGCGCTGTTTACATATGGTTGTTCCCAACAACAGCAGACCGCCGCCGGCTCGGTCGCGCGGCTTATCACGCTGAATGTCAATGGCAACGCCAAGCCCGTCGATGTGCTGCCAAATGAAACGCTTGCGATGACCTTGCGCTACAAGCTCGGCCTCACCGGAACCAAGCTCGGCTGCGATAGGGGCGAATGCGGCGCCTGCACCGTTCACATCGATGGTGTTCCGTTCAACTCCTGCTCGATCCTCACGCATCTGGTGCGCGGCCGCGCGGTGACAACCATTGAAGGCATCGAAGGTGCGAATGGCGAGCTGCACCCGGTGCAACAAGCGATGATTGACGAGCTGGGGCCGCAATGCGGCTTTTGCACGCCGGGCCAGGTGATGAGTGCGGTTGCGCTCTTGAAAGCAAACCCGAAGCCGACGCGCGAAGAGGTGCGACAAGCGATGTGCGGCAATCTCTGCCGCTGCGGCGCCTATGATCATTATACCAATGCCGTAATGCGCGCGGCCGAGATGGGAGGGGCTAACATGGCGTTCAAGCTGATCGGCAAGAACTTCACCCCGCCCGATGTCGCGCGCGAAAGTGACAGGCAAGGCGAAATATTCCGAAGATTTCCGCGCCGACAATATGGCGTTCATCAAATTGCTGCTCTCGCCGATGCCGAATGCGAATATCACGCATATCGACGCTTCGGCGGCGGAGAAGATGCCGGGCGTGCTCGGCATATCTGACCCCCGATGATTTGCCCAAAACGCCCGAGACGCAGGAGCAGATGCTCACCAAGTCGCCGAAATTCGTCGGTGAGCCGATCCTCGCGGTCGCGGCGGTCGATGAAGTCACCGCGGCTGATGCGATCGACAAGATCAAGATCGAATATCAGCAATTGCCGTTCGTGACTGACCCGCTCGTCAGCCTCTATCCCGGCGGGCCCAATGCCTATCCCGGCGGCAATGTCATCAAGGAAGCCAGCCAGGATGTGAGCGAAGCGCCGACGACCGGAGGCTCGCTCGGCGCGCTCAAATGGAGCGCGCGCGATTTCGCGGCCGCAGGCGAAGACAAGTTGCCGGAAGGCGAATCGCTGCAGAAATGGTCCTATGGCGATGTCGATGGCGGCTTTGCGCAAGCGGCGCTGGTGCTCGATGAGAGCTTCGTCATCGACAGCAACTCGCATCATTCGATGGAGCCGCGCAGCGCCTTCGCTTATTGGCAGGGCGGCAAATGCTATGTGCACGGATCGACGCAAAGCCAGAGCTTCGTTCATCCGATGCTCGCCGGCATGATCGGCATCAAGCCGGAGCAGCTCGTCTACATTGCCGAGTTCTGTGGCGGTGGCTTCGGCTCCAAGGGCTCGGCCTATCCGACAATGGCGATCCCTGCGCATATGTCGAAGAAGATCAATCGGCCATGCATGATGCGCATCTCGCGCGCCGAGGAATATTTTGTCGGCTCAGCGCGCGGCGGCTTTCAGGGCCGCGTCAAGCTTGGCTTTAGAGCTGACGGGCGTCTGCTTGCGGGCGATCTTTATATCGTTCAGCAGGCTGGCTCGACGGCCGGTTTCCCTGACAATGTCGCGGCCGGCCAGGCGCTCTCGCTGGTTTATTCCCCGATCGCAATGCGCTGGCGCGGTTTCAACGTCATGGTCAACACCCCGCCTTGTGGTCCGCAGCGCGGGCCGGGGCAGAACCAGCTGGCTTGTGCCGTTGAGCCCTTGATGGATAAGGCGGCACGCGCACTGAAGGTCGATCGGCTGCACATTAGAGAGATCAACGCGCCCGACAAGAACACGCTGTTTGCACAGAGCCGCCAGCATGTTTCCTCGGCCTATATGCGCGAGGCGCTGGCGATCGGCGCGAAGAAGTTCAAATGGGACGAGAAGATCAAGCTTTCGGGCAAGAAGAACGGCTCGAAAGTGATCGGCATCGGCATCGGCCAGGCTTACCACTCGGCCGGGTTCAACGGCTTTGACGGGCTTTGCCGCATCACGCCGGACGGCAAGCTCCATGTGCATACCGGTGTCGGCAATCTCGGCACCTATTCCTACGCGTCGACCTCGCGCGTTGCCGCGGAAGTGCTCGGCTACAATTGGGACAATGTGATTATCGAGCGCGGCGATTCATCCAAGGGCCTGCCGTGGAATATCGGTCAGTTCGGCTCCAACACCAATTTCACCATGACGCGCACGAACTTTGCCGCCGCCATGGATGCGAAAAAGAAGCTGCAGGAGATCGCAGCCCAGGATCTCGGCGGCAAGCCGGAAGATTACAAGCTTGAGAATGAAAAGCTGATCGGCAATGGCAAATCGATGACGTTTGCCGACGCCGCCAAGCGCGCCATCGCGCTCGGCGGAAAATATGACGGGCACGAAACGCCGCCGGATATCTTCTTCCTCACCAAGGATGCTGTCGGCATGATTGTCGGCACGGGCCTCATTGGCGTTGCGAAAGACAATCTGCCGATGCCCGATCACATTCCCGCGCTGGCGTGCGGCTTCATGATGATCGAGCTCGATCTCGAGACCGGCCGGCACGAGATTCTCGAATATGTCGGCTCCGCGGATTGCGGCACAGTCATCCATCCGCAAGGGTTGCAGGCACAAATTCGTGGCGCGGCAACGATGGGCATCGGCCTCGCAACGCTCGAAGGCGCGGTCTACGATCCGCAAAACGCGCTGCCGGCAAGCGTCGGGCTTTATCAGGCGCGCCCGCCATCTTATCTCGACGTGCCCGAGAACATGGATGCGCTTTACGTCGATAAGCCCGATGCCGATAACCCAGTCGGCGCCAAAGGCATTGGCGAGCCAATTATGGGCTGTGCAGCATCGGCGCTGTTGTGCGCGATCTATGATGCGCTCGGCGGCAAATATTATTTCAACCGAACACCGGTGAAAGCGGATTTGATCTTGAATGCGCTTGCGGGACGTCCGCAGGCGCACAAGCCGCTCGCCGTCAAGACACAATAGGAGCCGAACATGTCAACCAAGGACACGATGGCTCATTTCGATTTGTTCCAGCCGAGCGATTTGGCCAACGCGCTGGACCTTCTGTCGAAATACAAGGCCGACGGCTGGCGGCTTGCAGGTGGCCAGGACAGCTATGACTGGTTCAAGGACCGCGCAAAGCACCCTAAGGCTGTGATCGATTTGAACGGCATCGCCGAGCTCAAAGGCATTAAGCAAACGCAGGACGGCATCGAGATCGGCGCGCTCACCACGCTCGTTGAGATCACTGGGTCGCAGCTGATTAAAGACAGATACGGCTTGCTTGCGGCGGCGGCCGGGCGCGTTGCTTCGCCGCAAATCCGGCATATCGGCACGATCGGCGGCAATGTCAGCCAGGATGCGCGTTGCTGGTATTACCGCTCGGGCCTTGATTGCTACAGGGCCGGCGGCAACACGTGTTACGCCGATACGCCCGAAGGCATGAACCGCGAGCATTGCCTGTTCGGCGCCTCGCGCTGTGTGGCGACCTCGCAATCGGACACTGCGCCCGTGATGGTCGTGCTTGAGGCGAGCATGGTGCTTAAAGGCCCGAAGGGCGAGCGCGTTGTGCCGGCGGAAGAGTTCTTCATCGGCCCCTCGGTCAACATCACGCATATGACCGTGACTGAGCCTGATGAAATTCTCACAACCATCCGCATTCCTGCAAAATGGGCGGGCGCAAAATACTATTTCGAGAAAGTCGCCGACAGAGCGACATGGGATTTCCCGCTCGTCAATGTCGCCTGCGCCATGCAAATGGATGGCGATACGATCAGGGACATAAGGGTTGCCTGTGGCGGTGTGGAAGCAAAGCCGCGGCGTTTGCAAGCGGTCGAAGAGGCGGCCAAGGGCCAGCCGAAGAACGAAGAGACGGCTAATGTCGCGGCCAGCTTGGCCGCGCGCGGCGCAGCGACGCTTGCGCGCAATGGCTACAAGATTCCGCTGATGGAAAATCTCGTCCGCCGTGCGATTAGGGATGCATAATCATGTCCTCATGGTTCGGCAGGCTCACCATGAGGGCTCGATTGCTGGTCCCTCATCCTGAGCTTGTCGAAGGATGAGCTTGTTGGTGGACGAGCCCTTCTAAGGATCAATCGCAAATGGAAATCTTCCGCTTCAGAGAAGACGTCTACGGCCAGAAGGCGATTGAAGGCCTCAATTGGGACCTCATCTGGGTGTTTCTCGGCATCGCGGCTGCGGTCATTGTGCTTCATCTCCTGTTCTCGGCGCTTTGGCCGAAGCGGCAGAAGTAGCACGCTTGTTGTGATCAGGATTACTTAAGTGCGCTGACTTGCCTCGCCGCATGCAGGCCCGTTCGCCACCTCGCGGCTGCGTGCTAGATTGCTCGGAGAGGCAAACGAGGAAACCCATGGCTGAACAATTCGTTGAAGCGACGCTGAATTTCCGGCCCGCTGCGGAGGCCGATATCTATTTCTACGATCCTGGCCCAGGCGTGCCGCGCCAGCCCGACTTTGATGTCCATGAGACGAAGATTCATGATGCGCGCGCAGAAGGACTGAAGGCCGAGATTGATCGTCAAGGCTTCGAGCTGGTTACGACAAAGGCCGACATTGCTTTCAACAGTGACCCGGCGACCGTACGTCAATCCTATTATCCCGCGATGGAACGCCTGGTGAAGGAGCACCTCTCCGCCGCACGCGTGTTTGTCTTCGATCATGATTTCCGCTCGAGCGAGATCGACAAGCAAAGTGAGCATCTGAGGCCCGCGGTCATGGGCGTTCATAATGACTACACGGAAGTGTCCAGCGCATCAGCGTGTGCATGACCTGCTGCCTGCAGAGGCGGATGCGCTTCTCAAGCGCCGCTTTGCCTTCATCAATGTCTGGAAGCCGATCGGTCATCCGGCCGAAGAAACGCCGCTGGCGATGTGCGATGCGGCTCGCTCGGCGCCGGATGATCTCACGCTCTTCATTTGCGCTATCGTCATCGGACGGGGCAGATCTTCGGCGCCAAATATAATCCGGCGCAGCGCTGGTATTACTACCCGACATGCAAACCAATGAGGCGCTGCTGCTGAAAGTGTTCGATTCCGATAAGGACGCGCGCGACGTTTCACGCTGCACAGCGCCGTTCGTCGATCCGACCGCACGCAAAGACGCGCCGCCGCGCCAAAGTATCGAGGTACGCACCATCGCGTTTTTCTAAGCGTCTGGCGATTGACCTTCCTAGTGCTCCTTGAGCCCCAGGATCTGGCGCGCTTCGCCGGGCGTTGCAACCTTGGTGCCGAGCGCTTCGATGATCCGACTTGGCCTGATCCACGAGCGCGGCATTGGAGTCGGCGAGTTTGCCTTTGGAAAGCCACAGCGTGTCTTCGAAGCCGGTACGCACATGGCCGCCCAGGATCACTGATTGTGCCGCCATCGTGAACGAATGGCGCGAGACGCCGAAGCCGGTCCAGCAAGCGCCGGCGGCATCTGCGCGCGGCTATACATCATCGCTTCCGTTGTTGCGACGAGGCCGTATTTCGTGCCGAGCACGAAGGAATACATGCCCGGCCCTTTGAGCGCGCCCTTGGCGATCAAGTCCTGCGCGAACACGAAATCGCCGGTATCGAAGCATTCGATCTCGGGCTTCACGTTAATATCCTGCAGCATGTGGCCGATGCGCGTCATCATCTTGTCGGTGTTGATCGCGACATGACCGAAAATCTGCATCGTGCAGATGTCGAGCGTGCAGATCTCCGGGCGTAAGATCGGCAGATATGCTCGATCCGCCGCTCGGCGGTGAACATCATCGTGCCCGGCCCCGGCATTTTCGGATCGTCATCGCTCTGATGCCAGTTGCAGCCCGGCCCGGTCGTCAGGTTGAAGATCACATCCGTGTTCTTCTTGCGGATCAGCTCGCACACCTGACGATAATGCTTGAGCTCGGTCGAGGGCCGGCCTTCCTCGTCGCGCACATGAATATGCAGGATCGCATGCGCCGGCGGCGGCCGCATCGATGCCCTGCTGGGCAATCATCTCCGGCGTCTTGGTGAAGTTCGGATGCTGCAAGGACGCAGGCGAGGCGCCGGTCAACGCGCATGTGATGATGACTTTTTCCTGTTGCATGAGGCTGCTCCCTTGCTCTCGAATTGGCTGGCCCGGGGCCAGCTCTTCACTAGCTTACGGCGCGGCGACTGCCCTTGCGAGACCCATGTCTGGTACCCGGCATGCACGCGTTGCACAAGTTGAGCTTAAGAGACCAAATGATGAAGACTTTAGCCGCCATTTCGCGTCCCGGCAGCCAGCCCCCGCTATCGAGGCGCTTCGATCTCGACGAGCCACGGGAGGATGAGAGTCCTCGTCCGCATCGCGGCGACCGGCATTTGCCACACCGATCTCATGATCACGACCGTGCGCAAGCTGGTCCCGCACCGATGATTCTCGGCCATGAGGGCGCCGGCATCGTTGAGCGTGTTGGGACGGAGTCGAGCGGCTGAAGCCGGGCGATCATGTCGTGCTGAGCTACGGTTTTGCGGCCATTGCGCGAACTGCCTGCGCGGCGAACACAGCTACTGCGATGAGATGTGGGCCGCGAATTTCGGCGGGCTTGCGCGCCGATGGTCGAGCGCGCTGTTCATCAGAACGGCAAGACGATTGCTCGCGCGCTTTTTCAACCAATCTTCGTTTTCGCAATTTGCCATTGCGGGAAGGCTCGGCCGTGCTCGTGACCAAGGATGTGCCGATCGAGCTTCTAGGCCCGCTCGGTTGCGGCTTCCATCACGGGCGCCGGTTCCGTCTCAACGCGCTGAAAGTTCGGCCTGGGGACTCGATTGCGGTGTTCGGCGCGGGCAGTGTTGGCCTCTCGCGCGGTCATGGCGGCGCAGGCTCGCCGGCGCGTCGCACATCGTCGCCATCGACAAAGTTGGTTCGCGGCTCGACGTGGCGCGCGAGCTCGGCGCGCACCGCAGACGATGAATGTGGAATCGGAAATGCTGTTGCCGCTCATTCGCGCGCTCGTGCCCGGCGCGGGACTTCAGTTTCGACTCCTGACAGCGCCGGCAAAACCCGCCTTCGTTCAGGCACGCGGTTCTGGCCATGCAAGGCACGCATGGGCATCGTCATTTCAGCCCCGAGAGCGATGTTTCCCCGAATGGCGTGCTTTCTGACCGCGGCCAGCGCTGGGTCTCGATCTTGATGGGCGATGCGACGCCGCAGCTCTTCATCCCGATGCTGATCGATCTTTATCCGTCAGGGCCGCTTTCCGTTCGACAAGCTGGTCAAGTTCTATCGCTTCGAAGAGATCGCGCAGGCTTTCGCATGATTCCGAGGCCGGAACGACGATCAAGCCGATCCTGCGCATGCCGCCGTGATCGCCAATAGGGCCCTCTTTGGGGGCAAGGCGCTCAAATCAGCTCCGCCGGTTTCGGTCCGCCCGTTGCCCAATCCAAGAGCTCGACGGTGTGAACGATCGGCAGCTTCGTGCCGCGCGCAATCTGCATGATGCAGCCGATATTGCCGGTCGCGATCGCTTGCGCGCCCGTGCGCTCGATATTCAACGCCTTGCGCGCTAAGAGCTGGTTGGAGATTTCCGGCTCCAGCATGTTGTAGATGCCGGCCGAGCCGCAGCACAGATGCCCCTCGGCAACTTCGCGCACGTCGAAGCCGGCGTCACGCAGCAGCAACGCTGGCTCATCATTCACGCGCTGGCCATGCTGCAGCGAGCAGGCGGAATGATAAGCGATCTTGAGCGGTTGTGCTTTGTCGGACCCGCCCATGCCGATTGCGGCAAGAAATTCGGTGATGTCGTGGGTCAGAGATGAGATCCGCTTTGCCCGCTCGGCATATTCAGCATCGCTGCTCAACATGTGGCCGTAGTCTTTGATCATGGTACCGCAACCCGAAGCCGTGACAAGGATGGCATCGAGCCCTTTATCGATCTCGTCGGTCCAAGCATCGATATTCGCTTTGGCAAAGCGCAGCGCATCTTCATCTTTGCTCAAATGATGTGAAAGCGCACCGCAGCAGCCCGCACGTTCTGGCATGACGACCTCGATGCCGCGGCGATTGAGCAGGCGGATGGCGGCTTCGTTGATTTGCGGGCGCAACGCCGGTTGCACGCAACCATCGAGCAGAGCGACGCGTTTGAGGCGCGTACCCGATGCCGGAAAAATGCCGGACTTGCCTGCACTGGGTGCGCCTTCGCGCGGCAGCAGCTTAAACAATGCGCGAACTGTCCGGCAAAGAGATTGCCGAATGGCCGCGCCATCCGGCCAATTCCGCTAGCAAAGCGAAATCGCTGCGTGTATGGCAGGATGCCGTTCAACATGCTGCGCATCAGCCGGTCAAAGAGCGGGCGGCGATATGTGCGCGCGATGTGCTCGCGCGCGTGATCGACAAGATGCATATAGTCGACGCCCGCCGGGCATGTCGTCATGCACGAGAGGCAGGTGAGACAACGGTCGATATGCGTTACCGTTGCCATTTCGGCGCGAGCGCCGCTCTCCAGCATGTTCTTCATCAGATAGATGCGCCCGCGCGGGGAATCGCGCTCGTCGCCGAGCACGACATAGGTCGGACACGTCGCCGTGCAAAAGCCGCAATGCACGCAGGCGCGCAAAATCGCGTCGCTTTCCGCAATCGTCGGGGTCGGCAAGTTGCGCGAGGGTGAATTGGTTTGCATCCGTCAAGATCACGATACATGCGGCCGGGATTGAGTGCGCGCTTGGGATCGAATTGCTCCTTTACGCGCTCGCGTCAAAGTCCGCGACTGCCGGCTGGCAGCGGCGGAATCATCGGCAGCAAGGCGCAGTCTTCCGCGGCGCACGAAACAGCGTGGCATGGCCGCCTGCCGCGCCGCCACCTCTCGCACAATTTCTGCAAGCGGATCGGGCCCGGGAAGGCAAGCCAAACCAACGCGCCGCCCCAATCGTAAAGCGCGCGCGCGCCGTGGATGGTCTCCTGCAGCTTGCCCGCGGCGGCGCGCTTTGGCGGGCGGACAAGATAAGCGCCAGACGACTTGAGTATCGATGCCGCTGAGCGAGGAGACATCGCGTATGTCAGCCCACACGTCGCGCGAAAATCTGAGCATCGAAGAGTCCACATTGCCAGACACCGAGAGTTCGCCGATTGTACGATACGGTCGGCGACCGATGGCGGAATACCTTCGATGCCGCAGCGCCGTCACGATCTTCGCTCTTCCGCCCAGATGCGCCGCGCCGGAAACATCGACCAGGGGCTCCGCAAGCAGCGGTGAGCGCGCCGATCGCAAGCGCGCTCTCTAGGTTGCGCAGGACCAGCGTCGTTGCGGTCTCAGGCTCAGGCATCACTTTGAGCGTGATCTCGCTGATCACGGCCAGTGTACCAAAGAGCCAGCAAGCAGACGCGGCAAATCATAGCCCGTCACGTTCTTCACCACTTTGCCGCCGGCTTTGAAAATCTCGCCGCGGCCCGAGACCGCTGCGACACCCAGCACATGATCGCGCGCGGCGCCCGCCTTAATGCGCCGGGGGCCCGAAGCGTTTGCGGCGATGATGCCGCCAAGTGTTGCGCTGTGCGGTGCTGCGCCGAATAATGCCGCCAAAATCGGGCGGCTCGAATGCAAGCATTTGATGGTTCGCCGCGAGCAGCGCCTCGATCTCGGCAAGCGGTGTGCCGCGCGGGCGGTCAGGACAAGCTCCGATGGCTCGTAGGCTCACAATGCCGGCGAGACGGAACGTCGAGCATATGCGGTGCATCTACCGGCCGGCCGATCCCGCGCTTTGTGCCCGTGCGATAACTTCAAGGTCTTTCGCGCGCGCGCAATCGGCTTCACCTATGATCTCGGCGATTTCTTCCGTAGTTTCATCGGAATGCTCTCACGTGGCCATCAGAATCTCGGAAGGTCTGGATGCGGCAGGCTTGCCGCGATGCACATGCAAGCGCCCAAGCTCGGCGCAACGATGCAGCACCGGAAACACTTTGCCTGGGTTCAAGAGGCCCTCGGGATCGAAGGCACATTTCAAGCGCTCCTGATGTGCAAGATCCGTCTCGCTGAATTGCACGCCCATGAGGTCGCGCTTTTCCACGCCAACACCATGCTCACCTGTCAAGACGCCGCCGACTTCGACGCAAAGCCTGCAAAATCGCGGCGCCAAATTCTTCCGCACGTTCAAGCTCGCCCGCATTGTTCGCATCGAACAGAATCAGCGGATGAAGATTGCCGTCGCCGGCGTGAAAAACATTGACACAACGCAAGGCAAACTCCGCTCTCCATCTCCTTGATGCGGTGAAGCACATGATGCAGCGCGCGCGCGGGATCGTGCCATCCATGCAGAGATAGTCGGGGCTGATGCGCCCGACGGCCGGAAACGCCGCTTTGCGCCCGGCCCAGAAGTTGAGGCGCTCGGCCTCGCTCTGCGAGCGTTCGACAGCTCTTGGCGTTGTGCGCGCTCGCGATTGCCTGCACACGCTGGGATAGATGATCGACTTCGACTTGCGGACCATCGACCTCGACGATCAGCAAGGCCTCGACGTCGCGCGGATAGCCGGCGTGCACGAAATCTTCCGCGGCGTGGATCGCGGGCCGGTCCATCATCTCCATGCCAGCCGGAATGATGCCCGCCGCGATGATCGCGGCGACCGTGTCGCCGGCGTCCTCGCTGGACGCAAAGCCGATCAGAAGCGCGCGCGCCGTCTCCGGCTTGGGCAGAATGCGCACGGTCACCTCCGTCACGATCCCAAGCAGGCCCTCCGAGCCGGTGACGATGCCCATAAGATCGTATCCGGCGGCGTCCAGATGCTTGCCGCCGAGGCGAACCACCTCGCCATTGATCAATACGATCTTGAGGCCGAGCAGATTGTTCGTGGTCAGACCATATTTGAGGCAATGCACCCCGCCGGAATTTTCCGCGACATTGCCGCCGATGGTGCAGGCGATCTGCGACGAGGGATCGGGCGCGTAGTAGAAGCCCCGCTCGGCGACCGCATCCGAGATCGCGAGATTGGTCACGCCCGGCTGGCACACGACGCAGCGGTTGTCATAATCGATGTCCAAGATGCGGTTGAGCTTGGAGAGACCGAGCGTGACGCCGTCGCCGAGCGGGATCGCGCCGCCGGAGAGCGAGGTGCCGGCGCCGCGCGGCACGACCTTGACGCCCATGCCCGCGCACAGCTTCAGGATCGCCGAAACTTCCGCCGTCAATTCCGGGAGAACCGCGACAAGCGGCGGCTGGCGTAGCTGCGGTCAAGTCCGTCCGAATTCGAAGGCACGCAGCGCGATCTCGTCCACGATGACACGCGCGCCGGCAATCGCGCGCAGTCTCTCGATCAGCTGCGGGCGCTGTTTGACAATGCGTGGATCGGCTTGCGGCAGCCTCACTGCAACTCCTTTGACTTGGCCATCGCATTCGGGATAGCGGTGAAAATCAACCGCGACCCTTCCCGGCAATCTCCTTGAACGTGTTGTACGCCGCGCTGGCGGCGCTCGCCAAAGCGGTCGAATTCGGCGCCCGCTGCAATGAAGCTCAAGCCTTGCGCGAACCAATGCTGCGCGAGCGCGGCATCGCCGGTGAGCGAGCCCGCCGCCTTGCCGGCCGCGGCGGTGCGCCGGATCGCGTCGTCGATCGCGGCGCGCACATCCGCGTGGCCGGAGTTGCCGAGGATACCCCATCGACGCGGAAAGATCCGACGGGCCGATGAAGATGCCGTCAACGCCCTCGACCCGCGCGATGTCATCGAGATTTTCCAAGCCCTTCTTGGTCTCGATCTGTACGACGAGGCACATCTCGGCCTGCGCTTTGTGCAGATAGCCTTCGATGCGACCGAAGCGCGAGGAGCGCGCAATCGCCGAGCCGAGCCCGCGCACGCCATGCGGCGGATAACGCATCGCGCGTACCAGCTCGGCTGCCTGCTCTCCGCTTTCGACCATCGGAATCAGAAGAGACTGCACGCCGATGTCGAGCAGCTGCTTGATGTGGACCGTATCGCCGATCGGCGGACGCACGACGGCTTGCGCAGCATAGGCGCGCAGACCGCGCGCAATTGCGCAAGGATGGAGCGATGATCGTTGAGGCCGTGCTCTTCGTCGATCAGCACCCAATCGAAACCTGCGCCGGCGATGATCTCGGCCACCAGTCCATCGCCAAGCCCGAGCCAGAATCCGATCTGCTCGCGCCTCTCGGCAAGGCCGCGCTTGAACTTGTTGGTTGTCAGCTCGATCATGATGCGCCTCACACGAAGCGGCAGGAGATGCTGCCAAGCGAACCGTAGTCGATGTGGAATGTGTCGCCGGCGCGCGCATGCACCGGCCGCGTAAACGAGCCGCCGAGGATGATTTGTCCGGCCTGCAGCGAGACCTCGTGCTGGCTGAGCTTGTTGGCAAGCCAGGCAACACCGCTTGCCGGATGGTTGAGCACGGCGGCGGCAACGCCGGATTCCTCGATTGCGCCGTTGCGGTAGAGCAGCGCCGCGATCCAGCGCAGATCGACATCGAGCGGCTTGATCGGCCGGCCGCCGACCACGAGCCCGGCGCCTGCCGCATTGTCCGCGATCGTGTCGGTCACCTTGCGCGGCACTTTGGTTGTCGGGGTCGATCCGATGAATGCGTGCATCGATGATTTCGATCGCGGGCACGACGAAATCCGTTGCATCGAGCACGTCGAACAGTCGTGCGGCCCGGGCCTTCGAGGCGCTTGTTGACAGCACGAACGCCAGCTCCACCTCGACACGCGGCATGATGAAGCGGTCGATCGGGATGTCCGAGCCGTCGGCGAAGAACATGTCGTCCAGAAGACCGCCGTAATCCGGCTCGTCGATCTCGCGAGCTATGTTGCATCGCGCTTGGAGGTCAGGCCGATCTTGTGGCCCTTCAGCTTGCGCCCTCGTGCAGCTTGATGTTTATCCAGGCGCGCTGTACGGCGTAGGCGTCATCGATCGTCATGCCGGGATGATCGAGGGAAAGCGGGCGAATTTGCGTGCGTGTTCGATCCGCTTGGTTGAGTCGCACGGCCGCGGTTTCGACTTGTTCTCTGGAGAGAATGCGGGTCATGTCACAAACCTTCGCGATAATACGCAGTTTCGGCCGAGCGGTAAGAATGGACAAGGCTCGGCCCACAGGCACGGGCAGTGCCAGCGCTCCTTCCGTTCAGAATGGCACGCGAACTCTTAACCGAATCCGCTCAGCACGCCGGGAACTGCGTCCGCGATGGCTTCTGGCTCATCCACCTATTCTTGGCCAGGTTTCCACGCCAGCGACAACAGCAGCATGCCGATAACGCAAACCACTGTCGGCCAGATAAGGAAAGTGAGCTGCTGCACCGTGGAGAGGTGAAAGGCGGCCGTGACCATGCCGTGCAACGAGCGGCGCGGAAATGGCGCCGATGCGGCCCATGGTGTTGGCCCAGCCGGCGCCGGTCGCGCGGATGACCGGCGGATAGAAGATCACGGACAAGGAATTGAGCGAGACTTGCGCGCCGGAGATGCCGCCGCCGATGAACACCAGCAAGGTGCTCCAGCCGAGCACCGAATTCGGCAGAATCAGAAAGAGGCCGAAGGCGACCACCGAAACGACATAGCCGGCGATCATGGCGGGCACGGTGAAGCCCCGGTCCATGAAGCGTGCAATGATAAGACCGCCGATAATTCCGCCGGCCTGGATCATCACACCTCCCCGTGAGGCATCGCCTTGCGACCAGCCCGCCTCGGAAAGAATTTGCGGCAGCCAAGTGATCATTGCGTAGAGCACGAACAGATTGAAAATGAAGACGCCCCAAAGCAGGAGCGTCCGTGCCCAATAGCGGCCGGAGAGCAAAGCGAAGACGTTTTGCGATTTCACATGCTCATGCTTTTCGGCAAAGACACTGCCCGCATCGACGTCAGGCGCAATTCGGCGCAACAAGCGCGGAATGCGCGGGTCGTTCGGCCGCTTTTCGAGCAACAGCCGGACCGATTCCGGAACCGAGACGAGAAGAAGAAAAGCAATGACGAGCGGAATGAAACCGCCGATCAGAAAGATCCAATGCCAGCCGAGCGCACTTAGAATTGGCGGCGCAACAAAGCCTGCGATCAACGCGCCGAGTGCAACGCTCAGATACATCATGCCGATGAGGAACGCGCGGTTCTTGGTTGGCACGTATTCCGAGGTGAGCGCCGTTGCGTTGGCAAGGCTCGCGCCAAGGCCGACGCCTGTCAGGAAGCGCCAGACGATGAGACTGACAATCGCCGGGTCGTGGCTGCTTTGAAGCGCGTCGAGGAGCGGTGTGAGCGGTCCGATCAGCGGTTGTGTGATTGGTGCAAGCTGGACGGCAAAGGCGGTCGCAATCGATGCGAGGCCAACGACGAGCATTCCCGTGATCAGCACGGGGCGCCGCCCGAGCCTGTCGCCAAGCGGCGCGACGAGCGCATAACCGGCGAGCATGCCCATAAGCGCCGCCGACAAGACGAAGCCGAAGAACTCGCGATCAACGCCCAGATCGCTAATGAGCGTCCGAACGACGAGCGACATGGTCTGGATGTCGTAGCCATCCAAGAGGATGACGAACGAACAGCAGATGATTACCCAGATCTGCGTGCTCGAAAGCTTGCGCGCATCGATAATCGCGCTGATCTCGTTTTGTGCTGCCACGGCAATGCCTCCCCAGTTTGCCGGCGGCGCACCTTGCTGCATCGCAGCAGAGATTGGCCGCGCCTCGCGCTTTTGCCGCGCGCACTTGTTCGCGCGCTGACAATGCCAGCACGCCGCAGGCCCCTCAAGCCTTGGAAGCGATATTGGAGCCGCCCGCATGCTCGGGCTAACATGCTTCATCAATCCGATAAGATTGGGAGGAGAAGGATGCTCGAGGTCTACACCTGGGAGGTGAACTCCAATTCCGGCAAGCCGATCCTTTTTCTCAAGGAGAAGGGCGCCGATTTCAAGTTCAACTATGTCGATGTGCTCACCTTCGAGCAGCACGATCCGGAATATCTGGGGCTCAATCCCGCCGGCACGGTCCCCACCGTCGTTCACAACGGCAAGATCCTGACGGAGTCGACACAGGCGCTTGAATATCTCGATGCCGCGCTGCCCGGCCCCAGCTTCGTGCCGAAAGATCCTTATGAGCGTTACTTGATGCGCTGGTGGGCCGGCCATGGCTCATCCTGGGCGGGCGCGCTCTCCGTTATGGGCTGGAAGAATTTCATGGGTCCCAATGTGCGCAAGCTCGGCGAGGAGAAGCTCAAGGAGAAGCTTGCACGCATCCCGACCAAGGAACGGCGCATTGCATGGTCGGCAGCGGCAAACGCCACATTTACCGAGGAGCAGATCGAAAACTCCAAGAAGGGCGTTGCTGCCGGCGTGAAGATGATGGAGCGGCGCTTGAAGGAGGTGCGGTGGTTCGCAGGTAACTCATACTCGATCGCCGACATCGTGATTTTCGCTAATGCCTATTCGTTGCCGGATCAGCATGATTACGCGGCGAACGACGAGGTCTCGCCGGCTTTCATGGCGTGGCTGAAAAGGATCTATGCACATAAGGCGATCCAAGAAGCCTTCGATATGGGCCGCACGGAGATGCGCGAGCGTGCGCGGCGCATGATCAAAAGATTTGGCGTTTGAGGAGAGAAGCGATGCTGGAGCTTTATCACTGGGAGCCTTCGGGCGACTCCTTAAAATTGCTGATCTGCCTTAAGGAGAAGGGCCTCGACTATAAGAGCCATTATGTCGATGTCCTAAAGCTCGAACAGTTTGCGCCGGATTACGTGGCGCGCGCGCCGGGCTCGGGCGTGCCCGTGCTTGTCGACGACGGCAAGGCGCTGACCGACGTTGCGTTCACGCTCGAATATCTGGCCGAGAAATATCCTTCGCCGCGCTTGGCGCCTTCCGATCCCGCGGGTTGGTACGATGTGCAGGCGCTGTTCAACCAGATCGATATGGTGCTTGGCCAAGGCGTGCGTATGCTCGGCTGGCATCAAGTGATGCCGCAACAGGCGCGTGATGATCTGCGCAAGCGTGCGCAGAGCTTGCCGCCGCGTCCGCAACAATCCGGCTGGGCGCAAGTCACGAGCGATGCTGAAGCCAGCGAAGATCAACTCGAGAATACGCGCGAGCGCGTGCGCGGCGCGGTGACACGCATCGAAAGCGTTCTCGCGAGTCACAACTGGCTTGCTGGAAGCGATTATTCGATCGCTGACATCAGCGCTTATGCGATGACGCGCACGCTGCCAAGCCTTATGCCGAACGACATCAACGAGCAAAAGACGCCGAAGCTGATGAAATGGCTGTCGGCGATCGAGAACCGCCCGGCGGTGAAAGCCGTGCTCGCCACGCGCAAGGACGGCAAAGACGCCTACGCCCCACCCGGGCTTTAGCAAATCAACGGATACTTAGTGGCTTACGGCCACCCACGAAACACAAAGAGCACAAAGAACTCACGAAGGGCGCAAAGGTCCAGCTTCGTGATCTTTGTGCCTGCTTGGTACTCTTCGTGTTTCTCTTGGAAGAGGGTCAGTTCGCGCGCGGCGCTTGAGGCGGTGGGCGGCGCATCACGGTGCGTTCCATCATCGTCTTGACCGCCGGGCGATCCTTGAAGCGGCCCAGCCAATCATATGTTGCCGGTGTCGTCACCTCATCGACGAGCAGCTCCTGGATCCATTGCGGCGCCCAATAGGAGATGTAGCCGGTGAAGTTCACCAGATCGATATCGGCGAGCGAATATTCCGATCCGGCGACCCACTTGTTCTTCTGCAGATGCTTTTCGATGCGTTGAACGCCTGCAGACGACGCGGCGATAGGATTCCTCGATCTCGGCCACCGGCGTGCCGCCCGTGCGCGCATTGGTCCACGAGCGGCGGCGATCCGGATCCGGCACCGATTTCGCAAAGCGCTCCAGATCCTCTTGCGACATGGCGCCTGAACGCGCCGGCATGATGCGGTTCCAATTGATCATCATCAGCGCGCGGCCGAGATCGTTCTCGGCATAGCGGCACCAGGAGCGCATATGCTCGCGCTCGACGAGATTCTTCGGCCGCAGCGGCGGGCCGTCGAACACCTCGTCGATATATTCGTTCATCGTCATGCCCTCATAGAGCGCATTGCCGTCATGAACCATCGCCGGCACCTGGCCGCGCGGGTTGATCTTCTTGAACTCGTCGGAGAGATGCGACATCTGCGGGCCGAGCACATGCTCGTTGAAGGGCACGCCCTTTTCCAAAAGCGAAAGATAAACGCGCGCGGAATTGGTGACGAGCGGCTGAAAGAAATAGAGATCGACGGTCATTTCGCTTCCCTCATTTGCATTTGAATTCTCAGGCGAGGTTCTTTGCCTCGTGTTCCTTAATCTCGGCGATAGCTTGCCCGTAGGGCTTCACGCCCTGCCACATGATCCAGCCGGCGATCGGCGTTACCACCGCGGCCGAGCCCGCTAGAGCATAGCGGATCAGGTTCTGATCGCCGATAACATAATTGGTGATCAGCGCAATAAAGGTCGGCCCGAAGCCCGAAGCAAGCACGGTGAAGACAAAGAGATAGAGCGCTGTCACCTGACCGCGCATCTCATTGGGCGTGGTGCTCTGGAGCGCGGCGCTTTGCGGCACGGAACCGCCGATCTGCAGGGCTGTGGCAATCGCGGTGGTCAGGATGGCGAGCCACGGCGACGGCATTAACGGCGTTGAGATGGTGAAGATCGGTGACAGCGAATAGGTGATGGCAACGACGCGCAGATTTGCGGCATTGTCGCCGCGGCGAACGAAATGCTCGGTCAGCCAAGTACAAAACACGAGACCGATCGGGCCGCCGATGAGAGAGGCAAGCCCGAGATAATAGCCGGCATCGGCCTGCGACCAGTGATAGGTCCTTATGAAGAAGGTCGGCCGCCAAGCAGCGGTGCCGCCGAACTCGACGACGGAAAAGGCGAGCGCCAGAAATTGCGGCCCATAGATTGCGCGGTGCTTCCACAGATAGCTCAGCACGCCCTTGAGCGGCACGGCTTTGCTCAAATCTTTCGTGGCGCGCCCGCGCCGTGGCGGCTCCGGCACGATGCGCATAAGCACAGCCATCAAGAAGCCGGGTATGGCGACCGCGAGAAACACCAGTTGCCAATCATGGATAACGCCGATGCCGGGTATCGTGTAGGTCGGCAGGTGCATGACGAGCTGGATCAAAGCGCCACCAGCGATCAGCGCGATGCCGGCCCCGCCGGTGCCGCCGATCTGCATGACAAAGAAGGCGCGCGGCAGCTTCTCGCGCGGAAAATAGTCCGCCAGCATCGAGATGATCGCCGGTCCATTGACGACGCCGCCAAGCCCTTGGCCTAAGCGGCAGCCGAACAGCTGCCAGAAATTCTGCGCAATGCCGCATAGCGCAGTGAAGCATGTTGCGGCGGCGATGCCGCAGGTGAGCAGAATGTTGCGCGGCCAGATATCGACATAGCGTGAGGCAGGAACCGCGACGATCGCATAAACCAATGTCGGCGCGACGCCCTGCAAGAGGCTGATCGTCGAGTTGTTGATGTGCAGATCTTTTTCGATCGGTACAACAAGGAGCTGAATAATGCTCCCTTCGAGCGCGACGAAGCACAGCGTTAGCGCGAACGCCCAGGCGGCGAACCAAGCAGTGGAGCTTTTCGGCCAAGGGGACGAAGCTGCCTCAGCACTGTCCGTGTCCGTATCACCGTGGACGACGGGAATCTCGACAGCCATACAAACGCATCCTCCTTGTGGCACCCTCTTGTCGGGGCGCGCCATGCTTACTGTAAGGGCCGAACGTTACAAGCCTTCACCGGCAGCTTCGCGCTTTGTTGTCCGCGAACTTCGGATGAAACCTATGCAGCGGCCCTTGCTTCACGCTCTTTGATCTCGGCGATCGCCTGCCCGTAAGGCTTCACGCCCTTCCACATGACGAAGGCAGCAAGTGGCGTCACGATCGCTGCCGAGCCCGCTAGCGCGTAGCGGATAAGATTTTGATCGCCGATCACGTAATTGGTGATCAGCGCGATGAAGGTGGGGCCGAAGCCGGTGCCGATCACCGCGAAGACGAAGAGATAAAGCGCCGTCACCTGGCCACGCATCTCATTCGGCGTGATGCTCTGCATTGCCGCGTTTTGCGGTACCGCGCCACCGACGCCGATGCCACCGGCAATCGAGGCGGTGAGCACGGCGAGCCAAGGGTTGGGCATTAGAGGTGTCGTGATCGTGAACAGCGGCGATAGTGTGTAACCGAGGGCCACCACGCGCAGATTGGCCGCGTTATCGCCTTTGCGGACGAAATGCTCGGTAAGCCAAGTGCCGACAACGAGGCCGATCGGCCCCGCGATCAGCTGGCCCAAGCCGATAAAATAACCGGCCTCCGCAGCCGTCCAATGATAGGTACGCTGAAAAAACACGGGCTGCCAGTTCGCAGTGCCAAGCGATTCAATCACCGAAAGGCCCATCGCAAGAAATTGCGGGCCATAAAGCACGCGATGCTCATAGAGATATTTGACGACGTCCCTGAGCGGCACGGCCTTGGTGAGGTTCTTCGTGATGCGTCCACGGCGCGCCGGTTCCGGCACTGTGCGCATCAGCAGCGCGATGAGAAGCCCGGGCAAGCCGACAAAGATGAAGACGAGCTGCCAATCGTGGATCGTCCCGATGAAAGGGACCGTGAAATTAGGCAGTTGCGAAACGAGCTGCACCACAGCGCCGCCCGCGATCAGGGCAATGCCGCCGCCGCAGATATAGCCGATCTGCAGAACCGCAATCGCGCGTGGTAACCGCTCACGCGGAAAATAATCCGCCATCATCGAATAGGTCGCCGGCCCGTTGACGAGCCCGCCAAGCCCCAGGCCCATGCGTGCGATGAAAAGTTGCACGAAATTCTGCGCGAGCCCGCACAGGGACGTCATCAGGCTGCCAACCGCGATGCCCGCCGTCATCAAAATGTTGCGCGGCCAGATGTCGACATAACGCGAAGCCGGAACCGCGACAAACGCATAGAACAGGATCGGCGCAAGCCCGGTGAGCAGGCTGAGCTGGGAATCGTTGATATGGAAGGTGTCTTCGATCGGGCCGACGATCAGCCCAATAATGCTGCCGTCGAGACGGGCGAACATCAGCGCAATGGCGAATACCCAGGCGGCAAACCAAGCGGTCGAGGCTCTCGGCCAGGGTTGCGAGGAGTTGAGCTTGTTCGGCTCCCTCGTCGGGGTGGGCTAAGGGAATCTCGACGGCCATACGTAAAACTACCTCCCCAAGCGCCCTCTTGCCGGGGCGGGTCATGCTGACCCCAAGGAACTGCCGTTTACAAGTCCCTCACGAATGGCGGATTTCGCCGACGCCCTATGGGCACTCCGACGGAATGCGGCCTTGCTGCGCGTTGATTGCGCGAGACCCGAACAACAGGCCGTGAGCGGTTAAGGTTTCAGAGTGAATGCAGGGCTTATTGGCTCATAATCCAGTCTCAGGGCGCTTGATCCACCTCATAGCGTCTCAGTGCGTGCCTGTGGGATCGGTGCGCTCTTGTGTTCGAGTTAATGCGTCGCGCGAGAGACTGCGCCGCAATCCGTATTCTTACTGCGGCACAAGGGCGCGGCCGCTGACCTTGGATCGCTAGGGGTTGTAATGACTATTGAAGACCGTTCTAAGACGCGCACTGACGCGCCCGAGGCCAAAGGCAAGATCGAGCCGCCCGGCATCAATAAGAAAGCCAAGCCTGCGCCGGTCACAGGCGGCCGGCTCAAGCGCCACCGGCGCCTCGGCCTGATTGCCGGTGCCATCGTTGTCGTTGGCGGCGCGTTCTTTCTCTTTGGCGGCCCAAAGCTGTTTGGTGGCGCTAGCCACAAATACCTCACCGCGCCCGTTACGCGCGGCAACATCGAAACCACGGTGACGGCTGTCGGCAGTGTTCAGCCTAAGAACTATGTCGATGTCGGTGCGCAGGTGTCCGGCCAGATCAAGACGCTCAATGTCGATGTCGGCGACAAGGTGAAGAAGGGCGACCTTCTGGCTGAGATCGATGCCCAGGTGCAGGCTGCACGCGTCGAATCCGACAAAGACAATCTGGCTGCGCAGAACGCGAATCTGGTTCAGCAGCAGGCGCAGCTCGTTCTGAAAAAGTCGCAATATCAGCGCCAAGTCGCGCTCGATAAGGAAAATGCGACCAGCAAGGACGCGTTGCAAAGCGCCAAAGCCGCTTATGACGCGCAGCTCGCACAAATCGACGCGCTCGAGGCGCAAATCAGGCAGGCACAGTCCTCGCTGCAAGCCGATCAATCGACGTTGAGCTATGCGACGATCACCGCGCCGATGGACGGCACGGTTGTTTCGCTGTCGGCTCGCCTCGGCCAAACGCTCGTTTCAATTCAGCAGGCGCCGACGATCTTGCGCATCGCCGATCTCTCGGTAATGGAGATCCAAACGCAAGTTTCCGAAGCGGATGTCGCCAAGTTGAAGGTTGGCATGCCGGCTTACTTCACGACGCTCGGCAATCCTGACCGGCGTTACAACAGCAAGATCGAACAGATTCTGCCGACACCCGAAACCGTCAACAATGTCATCCTTTATGACGTGCTGTCCGATGTCGACAACACGGATGGCTCGCTCATGACTTAAATGACGGCGCAGGGCTTTTTCATTACCGCGTCGGCCAAGAATGTGCTGATGGTTCCCGCAGCCGCCGTGAAGCCTTTGAGCGCGATGCGCGGCAATTTCAAGCCGGGCAGCTTTCCTGGCGGCGGCAACGGATTCCCGGCTGGCGGGTTCCGGCCCGGTGGGCAATCGGGCGGCGCAGGCGGGTTCACGCCGCCGAAAGGATTCACGCCCCCGCAAGGCGCCTCCGCCGGAGGTCCTCCTGGAGCGCCCGGCGGGTTTGCGCTGCCACAAGGTGGTGCCCCCGGAGCGGCTGGCGGCTTTCCGGCAAATGGCTCGGCTGCACGCGGCGGCGGCGGGCGGTCAGGCTTTGCGGCAACACATGGTATCGTTGAGGTCATGGCGGCGAATGGCAAGATCGAGCGCCGCATGGTCGAAATTGGTGTGACCGACCGTATCAACACCGAGATCAAGTCCGGCTTGAAGGAGGGCGATAAGGTGGTGATCGGCGAAGCCCAGCCCAAGGTGAAGCCGCCATCCGGCGGCAACAGCCGTGGCGGCCGTCCAATGATGTTTGGCCCGTAACCCGGCTGAGATGACTTGAGATGAACGAGACAAGTTTCGCCGTTGAGAAAGCTGCCGCGCTTGCGCCGATCATCGAGCTGAGAGATGTGCGCAAGACCTTCGTGACATCAGGTGGCGTCAGTGTCGAAGCGCTGCGCGGCATCTCGCTGTCAATCTATGCCGGCGAGTTCGTTGCCATTGTCGGTCAATCCGGTTCCGGCAAATCGACATTGATGAATTTGCTCGGCTGTCTCGATCGTCCGACCGATGGGCTGTATCTGTTCAACGGTCGCGACGTTTCCGAATTTGATCGCGATGAGTTGGCGTGGCTGCGGCGTGAGGCCTTTGGCTTTGTGTTCCAGAGCTACAATCTCATCGGCACGGCAACCGCGGTCGAAAATGTCGAGATTCCGGCGATCTATGCCGGCGTTCCGCGTGAGACGCGCAAATCGCGCGCCGAAGACCTCTTGTCGTCACTCGGTCTTACGGATCGTCTCGATCACCGGCCCAATCAGCTTTCCGGCGGCCAGCAGCAGCGCGTCTCGATTGCGCGTGCGCTGATGAATGGCGGCAAGGTATTGCTCGCCGACGAGCCGACCGGCGCGCTCGATTCCAAGAGCGGCCACGAGGTGATCGAGCTTTTGCGCAAGCTGGCCGAGGATGGGCACACGGTCGTCATTATCACGCACGACCGTGAGATAGCGCAGAACGCCAACCGCATAATCGAGCTCAAGGACGGCGAGATTGTCTCGGACACCGGCGCCGAATTGCCTTCGAGCCCCACGCTTACCATCAATCTGACCGAGGATGAGGATCTGAATCTTGCCAGGTCGCTCATTGTCGACGGGCGCGAAGCGACGCATATGGCGCTGTCATTCCTTGCGCGTCAATCTCTTCCGCACCGTGCTCACGCTGCTCGGCATCATGATCGGTGTCGGCTCGGTGGTCGCGATGCTAGCCATCGGCGAAGGCGCCAAGCAGGCGGTGATCGACCGCATCCACTCCTTCGGCACCAATCTCTTGATGGTGCGCGCCGGCGGGCGGAACTCACGCAGCTTCGGCATGGGCGAGCGCACGCTCTATCTCGATGACGTCAAGGCGATCGAGGGAATTGAAGGTGTGAAGGCGGCAATCCCCGAGTTCGATATGGGCGTCACGGTGCGCTACGCGGATGTCGACTATCAAACCCAGGCAACCGGCACGAGCCCGGAATATCCCGACGTTCGAAACGCGAAGGTTGCAAGAGGCACGTTCTTCAGCGAGGCGGACGAGCAAGGTTATGCCGCCGTTACCGTGCTCGGACAAACCGTGGTCGATAATCTCTTTCCGGACGGCTCCGATCCTATCGGCAAATATGTACTGATCAAGAATGTGCCATTTCTGGTAATTGGCGTCATGGAGGAGAAGGGCGCACAAGGCTTCAACGACCAAGATGACACCGCGCTCATTCCCATCACGACCGGGTCGCTGCGCCTTTGGGGCGATAGGTCCATCCGCAACATAAATGTCGAATGCGACTCGACCGATGACATGGATGCGGTTCAGGAACGCGTGAGCGAACTTCTTTCCTCGCGGCATTCGGGCGCCCAGTTCGACGTCAACAACAGCGCCGACTTTCTCCAGGCGGCAACCGACACATCGAACACGATGACGGTCTTGTTGGGCTCGATCGCGGCGATCTCGCTCTTGGTCGGCGGTATTGGCGTTATGAACATCATGCTGGTCTCGGTGACCGAGCGCACGCGCGAGATCGGTATTCGCATGGCAACCGGTGCGCGTACGCGCAACATCCTCCAGCAATTCCTCACTGAGGCGATTGTTGTCTCGGGGCTGGGCGGCGTGATCGGCCTTCTCGCCGGCATTGGTGTCGCCCTGCTGATTCAGGCGTTCGGCACCAATGTGGAGTTCACGGCGATGCCGATGATCCTGGCGTTTTCCTGCGCCGCGGCGACCGGGCTGGTCTTCGGCTTCGCGCCTGCCTATAAGGCATCACGCCTTGATCCGGTGGTGGCCCTTTCAAGTGAGTAGCGTGATGCGTCATTTATTTCTTGGTGTTGCCGCAGCGGCGCTGCTTTCCGGCTGTATTCACGCGCCGCCCAAAGCGATCCAGTCCGGCGATGTGCCGCAAAAGTGGACCGGTGCGCCGGTTGCTGAGAACGACGCGTGGCCGACGCGCGCTTGGTGGAAAGGCTTCGGCTCGAACGAGCTTGTGAGCCTGCTCTACGAAGCCGAGGCCAACAGCTTCGATACCCGCGCGGCCGCGCTCAGAGTCATTCAAGCCGAAGCGCAGGCGACAAGCGCCGGTGCCAGCTTGTGGCCGACACTGAGCGCCAATGCAGGCACCAACAAGAGCGGCGCCTTCAGTGGGCCCGTCCGCTCGAATCCCCAGACCTACAACGCGTCCCTCGGCTTGAACTATGAGGTCGATATCTGGGGCCAGAACCTTGCGGGCCGCCGTGCCGCCATCGCATCGCTTCACGCATCACGCTTCGATCAGGCGGCTGTCGATCTGGCGACCGCTTCGGGCGTTGCGACGGCCTATGTCCAGGTGCTTTCGCTACGCGATCAGATCAAGGTGGCCAAGGCGGACCTTGATATCGCGAACCAGACCTATCAGCTCATCGATGCGCGCGTAAGAAACGGCGCCGCGCCCCCGTCAGATCGCATCAACCAGGAATCGGTCGTGGCACGGCAGCGCGCTGCGATTCCGCCGCTCGAGCAGCAATTGCGCTCGACGCTGGCCTCGCTCGCGATCCTCCTCGGCCGGCCTGCCTCGGGCTTCGATGTTCAAGGCCAGAGCCTCGATGCGCTGACGATCCCGCCTGTCGAGCCGGGCCTGCCCTCCGAGCTCTTGGAGCGGCGGCCGGATGTTGCCGAGTCCGAAGCTCAGCTCGTGGCCGCCTCCGCCAATCTCGATGCCGCCCGCGCTGCGTTCTTCCCCTCGATCGGTCTCACGGGCTCGGCTGGAAACGTCAGCGGTAAACTCGCGGACCTCTTCAGGCTCGGCACCTCCACCTGGACGGTTGGCGGCTCGATCGCCGAAACGATTTTTGATGCCGGCCGCAAGAGCGCTTCGGCCCGAAGCGCGAAGGCGCAGGAATCCGCCGCGGTGCTCAGCTATCGCAAGGCCGTGCTCTCGGCCTTTTCCGAGGTCGATGTCGCCTTGGGCAATGTCAATTCGCTCGCCAAGCAAAGGGAGCAGGTCGATATCGAGGTCAGCTCGGCGCGCGAAGCCTATCGGCTCGCTCAGATCCAATACCGCGAGGGTGCGACCGACCTCACCATCGTTCTTCAGTCGCAACAGAACCTGTTCTCGGCCGAAAACCAGCTAACTTCGGTGAAATTGCAGCAGGCTCAGGCAGCGATCACGCTCTATCGGGCGCTCGGCGGCGGCTGGGACCGCGATCAAACCAAGAAGACTTGATCCCTCGGCTATCGCCTTTGCGGGCGGCGCTGCTATAACGCCGCGGCCCGCCGCGCCTGAGCCTCGGGCGTCCCCGCGAAGCCGGAAACCGCATGCCGCGCCCGATTCTCTCCGTCGTCGTGCCCGTCTACAACGAGGCCGGCAATATTGAAGCCGTCGTGCGCGAGGCGCTCTTGAAGCTCGTGGGCCTGGGTGATTTCGAGATCATCTTCGTCAATGACGGCTCTTCGGATGAGACCGGCTCACTCTTGGCGCAAATGGCACGCGAGGCGCCGGCGATGCGCGCCGTCTCGCATTCAGTGCGCTCGGGCAAAAGCGCGGCTTTGCGCACCGGCTTCATGGCAGCGCGCGCGCTTTGGGTCGCAACCATGGATGGTGACGGCCAGAACGATCCCGACGATATTGTCGCGATGACCAAGTCGATTGATCTTGCGAAGATCGGTGAAGTTGGGCTCGTTGCCGGCATCAGGCGCACCCGCAATGACGGCGCTAGCCGCAAGACGGCGTCGAAACTCGCCAACAATTTGCGCCGCGCGCTTTTGCGCGATGATTGCCCCGACACGGCGTGCGGTCTCAAGCTGATCCCGCGCGATCTCTTTCTCGCCTTTCCGTTTTTCGATTCGCTCCATCGTTATCTGCCGGCTTTCACGCGCCATTTTGGTTTTAAATCGGAATACGTGATGGTGAATGATCGTCCGCGCACCTCGGGCGCATCGAAATATTCCAATATCGGTCGCGCCTTTGCCGGTATCTGGGATCTTCTGGGCGTGATGTGGCTTCTTCGCCGCACCAGCTTGCCGCCGGAAAAGCGGCTTCTTTCGATTGAAAGCGCAGGCGGCTGAGCCGTGAAGAAGCTCGTCTCGTGGCTGGTCCCGGAAGGCAGCGCGAAGCTCTCACCGCGCGCTTACCTTGTGCTTGCGCTTGTCACGCTCGTTCTGCAATTGCCGGGCTGGTTCAATCTGCCGGTGGTTGACCGCGACGAGGCGCGCTATGCGCAAGCCACGCGCCAAATGTTCGAGAGCCATGATTTCATCGACATCAAATTCGCCGACCAAGACCGCTTCCTGCAGCCGATCGGCATCTATTGGCTGCAAGCCGGCGCGGCTTCGGTGTTCGGCGGCGATCACGCGCCGATCTGGGCGTTTCGTATCCCATCGCTTCTCGCATCGCTCTCCATTGTTTTGCTCATCGCTTGGTTTGGCGCGCGCGTCTTTGATCCAAAAACGGGCTTTGCGGCCGGGCTGATTTTAGCACCAAGCTTACTGCTCAACGCCGAAGCCCATTTGGCCAAGATCGATGCTTCGCTCGCGCTGACAACTCTGCTGGCCGTGATCGCGCTTTGGATGTCGATTGCGCATCCTGAAGGTCAAAAGCGCCGCTTCATCGGCTGGCCGCTTCTGTTCTGGGTTGCGCTCGGGCTCGGCGGCCTGCTCAAAGGCCCGATCATTCTTCTCGTTGTCGGTCTGACAGTCATTGCCTACGGCATTTGGCAGCGTGAATGGCGCTATCTCGCGGCCATAAATCCGATCCTTGGCGTGATTATCATCGCCGCGATCATCGCGCCTTGGCTCACGGCCATCCAAATTCACACACACGGCGCCTTTCTTGAGCACGCGATCGGCCATTCCTTCGGCTACAAGATCGCGCATGGCGAGCAAAGCCACGGCCAGCCGCCCGGCTATCACACGCTCCTCTTCATGGTGACGTTCTTTCCGGGCGTCGTTCTTGCCGGCCTCGGCGGATTCTATGCTTGGCGCACGAGGGCCGAGCGGCTGACGCGGTTTCTGATCGCGTGGATCGTGCCGACTTGGATCATGTTCGAGCTGGTGGCGACCAAGCTGCCGCATTATGTGCTGCCCGTGTTTCCGGCGATTGCGTTGCTTGCGAGTGCGGGCCTTAAGGACGCGTCAGAGCAGCTTGCGCTTTCGAGCGGGCGTTGGTGGCACCGCATCTTCGGCGTGTTGTTTCTGATCGCGGCCTGCGCGGTTGTCGCTCTGCCATTGGTTGCGGCGAACAAAATCGGCGAGCCGGTCACGGTCGGTGTTGTCTTGGCTTCACTTTTCGCCGCGGCTTTGCTTATCGCCGGTGCGCTTGTTGTGGTCGAAGCCAAGCACCGAGCGCTTGCTGCCGCTCATCGCTGCGACGGCGCTCACCTACATCGCGCTGTTTCAATTTGTCGTGCCGGGCTTTAAGCGGCTCTGGGTCAGCGACGACATTTCGCGCATCGCGCATGAGCTGCATGGTTGCGCGCATATGAGCGTGGCAACGGCCGGATACACCGAGCCCTCCGCGGTGTTTCATTTCGGCTCGGCAACTGTGTTGGGCGACGGAAAGTCCGCCGCGCAACATCTTGGGCAGCATCCGGGCTGCGGCCTCGTTGTGGTTGCGGATTCCGCGCGGCCCGCCTTTCAAGCGGAGCTGCAGGCCGAGGGCCTGCAAGTGCAGAAGTTCGGCGAGGTCTCCGGCTTCAACTACGACAAGGGAAAGCCGATCACGCTCACGCTCTACGGCACGGCGACGTCCGCGCTCGAGCTGGGCTATGGCCCAAACGGCACCGAATATTAGGAGATCTTGCAGGCGAAGATGCGCGTCTCGGCCAGCGCGGCGGTCCAATGCGTCACCGCCGCCTCGTATTGCGGATCGGCCTGCAGTTCCATGAAGGCCTGACGATTGGGGAAGGAGACCACCCAGACCTCGTCCCAGCGCTCATTGGGCGGGCCGACCAAGGTGAGCAAAGCCGGTGCGCCCCATACGATCTGGCCGCCCAGCGCCTCGATGCGCGCTTGCGCCGCCTCGTGATAGCGGCGAAACGCCTCCCCGCCGGTGACGTCCGCTTTAGGCCCTTCATAATCGCGCGGATAGGCGGCGCGTGCCCGGAAGCGCAACAGATGCACCAGCACAACCGGCTCATCCGCGCTCAACCCCTTGAACGCCGAAAGCTGAAGATCAGTTGGCGTTAAACGCTCATAGGTCGCCATTGCTGCTCCGCCGGCGGCGCAAGCTGCCGCCCAAACCATCTTGTCGGAACTCTCCGCTTGCTGTCTACGTACGCCACCTGAAAACCCGGTGAGGCAAAATTGGCGAAAGCGGCCCCCACGCCGAAAGTCGGAATTGTCAGCCTGGGCTGCCCCAAGGCCCTGGTTGATTCGGAGCGGATTATCACGCGCCTGCGCGCGGAAGGCTACGCTATTGCGCCGGACTATCAGGGCGCCGACCTTGTTCTTGTGAACACATGCGGCTTTCTGGAAAGCGCGCAGACGGAATCGCTCGATGCGATTGGTGAGGCGATTGCCGAGAACGGCCGAGTGATCGTCACCGGCTGCATGGGCGCCGAGCCAGAGAAGATCAGAGAGGCGCACCCCGAAGTGCTGGCCGTTACCGGCCCGCATCAATATGAGGCGGTGATGAGCGCAGTGCATGAGGCGCTGCCGCCGCAGCACGATCCCTATCTCGATCTCGTGCCGCCCGAGGGCATTCATCTCACGCCGCGCCACTACGCCTATTTGAAAATCTCGGAAGGCTGCAACAACCGCTGCAGCTTCTGCATCATCCCAAGCTTGCGCGGCGATCTCGTGAGCCGCCCGATCGGCGATGTGCATGCGCGAGGCGGAGCGGCTGGTGCGCGCCGGCGTGAAGGAGCTTCTCGTCATCTCGCAGGACACCAGCGCCTATGGCCTCGACATCAAATATGCCGAGAGCAAGTGGCGCGACAAAACGCTCCGTACACGGTTCTATCGATCTCGCTTCATCGCTGGGTGAGCTCGGCGCGTGGGTGCGCCTCCATTACGTTTATCCTTATCCGCATGTCGATGACGTCATCCCGCTGATGGCGGAGGGCAAGGTGCTGCCTTATCTCGACATTCCGTTTCAGCATGCCTCCCCGCGGGTCTTGAAAGCGATGCGCCGCCCGGCAAATCAAGAGAAGGTGCTTGAGCGCATTGCGCGCTGGCGCGCGGCGTGCCCCGATCTCACTTTGCGCTCGACCTTCATTGTCGGCTTTCCCGGCGAGACGGATGAGGATTTCGAGTATCTGCTTGAGTGGCTTGAGGAAGCGCAGCTCGACCGCGTCGGCTGCTTCAAATACGAGCCGGTAAAGGGCGCCGCGGCCAATGATCTCCCGGGCGTGGTGCCCCCTGAAGTCACTGAGGAGCGCTGGAACAAATTCATGGCCGCGCAGCAGGAGATCAGCGCGGATAGGCTCGAAGCGAAGATCGGCCAGACGCTCGATGTGATCGTCGATGAAGTTGCTTCGGAGTTTACGTTCGGGCGCACCAAGGGCGATGCCCCGGAGATCGACGGCACGATCTATATTCCAGAGGCACAGCATCTGAAGCCGGGTGATATCGTGAAAGTCACGATCACCAAATCCGACGAATACGACCTCTTCGGCGTGCTCGATTAAGGTCTTCGCTGATTCTCAAATTGTCATGGCCGCACTTGATGCGGCCATCCAGCCGCAGCGCGTCTGCGCGGCGATGAGACCCCGCGTTTGATGAGTCTGGATGGCCCGGTCAAGCCGGGCCATGGCATTCAGGATAAGTGAGCGCGACCTTCTTCAGCTCACATTGTCGAGAACGCGGCCCATGCGCTTGGCGAGCTTGCGCACCAGGCTCTCTGCAGCATCGGCGATATTCGTGCCGGGCGGAAAAATGCCCTCAACACCCGCGGCTTCAAGTGCTGCATGATCGCCCGCGGGGATTGTGCCGCCGACCACGAGCATGATGTCCGCGCTCCCGCGCTTCTCAAGCTCGCGCTTCAATTCAGGCACGAGGGTCAGATGCCCGGCGGCGAGCGACGAGACGCCGACAATATGCACCTTGTTCTTGATCGCCTGCTCGGCGGCTTCTTCCGGTGTCGCGAACAAAGGCCCGATCACAACGTCAAAACCCAGATCGCTGAAGGCGGATGCAATCACCTTCTGCCCGCGGTCGTGCCCATCCTGTCCAAGTTTGGCGACGAGAATGCGCGGGCGCTCTCCGGTGAGACGCTCGAAAGTTTCGGCGAGGCGTCTCACACGCGGCACGGTATCGGTGCCCTCCATCTCATGTGCATAAACACCGCCCGATGAGATGATCGTCGCTTGATGCCGGCCCCAAACCTTTTCGAGCGCCGCGGATATCTCGCCAACCGTGGCGTGCGCGCGTGCGGCCTTGACCGCTAAATCCAGCAGATTGCCTTCGCCGACTTGGCCGATTTCGACAGCGCATCGAGCGCCGCTTTGAGCGCGCGTCTCGTCGCGATCGGCTTTGAGATTTTTCAGCTTTTCGATCTGCGAAGCACGCACCGCCGAGTTATCGACCTTCAAGATATCGACTTCCGCTTCGTCGGCGAGCCTATATTTGTTGACGCCGATGACGCTCTGGCGTCCGGAATCGATGCGCGCTTGCGCTTCCGCAGCGGCTTTCTCGATGCGCGCTTTGGGCAGGCCCATCTCGATGGCTTTGCTCATGCCGCCGATCGTCTCGACTTCTTGAATATGTTCCCAGGCACGGCTGGCGAGATCGGCGGTCAGCCGCTCGACATAATACGAGCCGCCCCAAGGGTCGATCACATCGCGCGTGCCGGCTTCATTTTGCAAAAGGATTTGCGTATTGCGGGCGATGCGCGCGGAAAAATCCGTCGGCAGCGCGAGCGCTTCGTCGAAGGAATTGGTGTGCAGCGATTGCGTGCCGCCCATGCACAGCCGCCATCGCCTCGATGCAGGTGCGCACGATATTGTTGGTCACATCCTGGGCGGTGAGGCTCCAACCCGAAGTCTGGCAATGCGTGCGCAAGGGAAGCGAGCGCGCATCCTTAGCGCCCATATCGCTCATCAGTTTCGACCAGAGGAGGCGCGCCGCGCGCATCTTGGCGACTTCCATGAAGAAGTTCATGCCGACCGCCCAGAAGAAGGAGAGGCGCGGCGCGAATGCATCGATGGCAAGCCCGGCATTTATTCCGGTGCGGACATATTCGATGCCGTCGGCCAGCGTGTAGGCAAGCTCCAGATCCGCCGTCGCGCCGGCCTCTTGCATGTGATAGCCCGAGATCGAGATCGAGTTGAAACGCCGCATCTCCTTGGCGGTGTAAGCGAATATATCGCCGATGATGCGCATCGAAGCGGCAGGCGGATAAATATAGGTGTTGCGCACCATGAATTCTTTGAGCACGTCGTTCTGGATTGTGCCCGTGAGCTTGGCATGCGGCACGCCTTGCTCTTCGGCCGCCAAGATATAGAGCGCCATGATTGGCAGAACGGCGCCGTTCATGGTCATCGAAACGCTCATCTCGCCGAGCGGAATGCCGGCGAAGAGCGTGCGCATGTCCAGAATGGAATCGATCGCAACGCCCGCCATGCCGACATCGCCGACGACGCGCGGATGATCGGAATCGTAACCGCGATGCGTCGCAAGATCGAAAGCGACCGAGAGGCCTTTCTGTCCGGCGGCGAGATTGCGCCGGTAGAAGGCGTTGGAATCCTCCGCTGTCGAAAATCCCGCATACTGACGAATGGTCCAAGGCTGGCCGACATACATGGTCGGGTAGGGGCCGCGCACGAAGGGCGGCAGGCCGGGGTAAGTGTCGATGAAGCCGCAGTCCTTTGATGTCCTCGCCGTATAGAGCGGCTTGAGCAGCGATACTTTCGGGCGTCTGCCAGCTTCGCGGCTTGGCGATGTGCCGTGTTGTTCGCCGGGTTGCCGAGATCGATCTTCGTGAAGTCGGGGATCTTGCTCATGGCGCAATCCCAAGAGTCTCGTGTGCAGGCGTTGCAAAGTCTCGATGGCATCGAGACCTTTGGCACGAACGCATCGACACCCGCTTCGGAAAGGATCGGCCAGCCCGCCCGGCGCGCCGATGAGATAGAGATAGCGTGCGCCGGCACGGCTTGCCTCGTGGGCAAAGGCAAGCGCCTTCTCGGCATATTGGCATCCGACGAGACGAGCGCGGCCATTCGCGATACCGGAATCGAGAAACGCGGCGGCCGCGCCTTGAGCATCGCCTGTCGAGCGCGCCTGAAACGGCCTTGATGCCACCGGATTCGAACAGCGAACGTGCAAAAGCAGCGCGCTCGGCGCAATCGATCTCACTGCCGATGCGACGAGATAAATCTTAGGCCGCTCGCCGGAGGCCTTTCGAATGCGCATCGCTTGCCGCGCGCAAGGCTTCGAATTCCTCGTCGAGATGATGGACCGGCAGCGAATGGCTCCGACAGCATGTTGAAGCGGCGGGCGGTCTTTTGATACGACGTGTCGATCAGGCTGCAGCAGTGGAAAATCGGAAATCGCCGGCGATCCAGTCGGCGCGGCGCGCATGCGCTTGCGCTCGGCTTGCCAGCTCTCCGCGATCCGGCTGGCGAGCCAGCCGGCGAGCGCGTAGCCATTCCGCCTTGCGCCTCGATCGCCTGGAACTGGTCCACGCCGCTTGGCGAGCTCTTCGGTGAACGCTCGATGCCGAATGCGCCGCCGGCCGGATCGATCACGCGCGCGAGGTTCGCTTCTTCCATCAAATGCTTTGCGTGTTGCGCGCGATGCGGCGCGCATGCGCGATGGGCGCCATGGCGGCATCGTAAAGGCATAAGCGCGATGGCGTCGGCGCCGCCGATCAGCGCCGGCAAATCCCGCCAGCGCCGTGCGCAAGATGTTGGTGTGCGCATCATGCCGCGTCATCATGAGCTCGGACGATGACGGCGGTGATGTGTACTTCGCGCATCGCATCGCCTGCGCCGCATGCATCGAGAACGCGCGCCCAACAGCGGCGGAATGCGCGGAGCTTGGCAATCGAACGAACGACATCGGCATCGGTTACAAGAATGAAAGCGATTTGGCGCGCGGCCTGCGCAATGGAAAGCCCGGCCGCCTCAAGCGCGCGCAAATAGGCAACGCCGGAAGCAAGCGCGGCTGCGATCTCGGTCGAAGGCGTTGCTCCAGCATTATGATAGGCGCTGCCGTCAATGCCAAAGGTTCGAACGTTCGGAGATCGGTCCGTCAGAATTTTTGCGACTGCAATGCCGCGCCTGACTTCCTCGGTGAGGTTGACATTGTGGACACCATATCGCTCGGCGGCGGCGAATACGTCGAGGTTTGCGAATAGGGCAGCGTCACTCGGAATGTGTTTTACCAACTCTTCGGCGAATGAGCCCGCGACAAATCCCGCGTCTAATGCAAGGGCGACCTTGTCAGTCGGAATGTCCTTTAGCAAAACCTCTTCATCGTCTGCGGATGAAAGCCTGATGCCATTTGCTAGTCGCGCATCATCGTCCAAACGCGAAGCATGTTGGAGCCGAAACCAAAGCGAGGTGGCGCCGCCGGCAATGTCTTCGAGCGCCTGCGCGTTGGCGCACGAAGGATCAGGATCGGAAATGATGGTGCGGATATCCCAGCGCGCGTGTGCCTTCTGTGTTCCTCGTACGACAGGTGCAGCGCCCGGAAAGCCCGATGCATCGGCCAAGGGCCAGTCGGCGCGCGTGCCGAGCGCGTCTTTCGCCCGGTCGCCGAGCGTCTTGCGTGCCAGCGCCTCCCACGCCTTCAGTGTTGCGCCGTCAGCTTTCAACGAAAGATCGAGAGGGTGGCCGGTCATCGCTCGCCGCTTAGCCGTATGCAGTAAAGACTAGGCTGAGCGCGGCGTCTTGTCAGCCGCTATCAGCGCAAGACTGTCAGCCGGTGGCCGAGCCTTTGAAATCGGCAAGGCGAATCAGTTGGAAGTCGGTGAATTTCGAGCCGCCTTCCTGCATGCGATAGGTCTTCAGCGGATCGACAAGCTCGAACTTGTTGATGACGGGGCTATGCGCTCGTGCGGTGACCAGAAGCACGGGATCGCCGAGAGCCGGCGTGTAAGCCGATTTGAGCTCGAACTGATTTCCCGGCACGCCGTCAATGTCGAAGATCACTACCGGCAGCTTTGTCCCGCGGCCGTAATAGACCAGCTCGGCCATCACGAGCCGGTTGTCGGTGACGATGGCGTGGTAGTGCGTTTCCTGGGCGACCTTGGTGAGGTGCTCGCTGAAACCTTCCCAGCCGCGCACGCGCTTGAATGAGTTTTCGAGGCCGAGGACCTCGATAGCGCCGGGGATAGTGCCGACCGAATAGAGCGTGATGCCGCTGACAAGATGAATGATGAGCGCGGCGTTGAGCAGGCTGCGGCCGGTCAGGCGAAACATGCGCTTGCGTTTGGAGGGAAGCCCTGGCCGCAACAGCCACGCCACCGTCAAGATCGTCGCCGCGACATAGGCCGGCGCCGCCCAGTTGGCATGGGCGCGCGAGATGAAGGACTGGGCGACGATGATGACGAGGATCGGTACCGAGAAGCTGACGAGTAATGTGTCGCTTTCGCCCAGCCGCGTGGGCTCGCCGGCCGCCGAGCGGCGCCGAAAGTTCAACAGGCCGAAGAGAAACGCAACGAACAGGATCGGGCCGAATATGCCCACCTGGCTCGCGATGAAGGCGCCCAGCTGACTGATATTGAACAATTGGCCATTGTGCCAATCGGCATTTGCAGCCGTGTGCCGGAAGGTCGCAAAGCCCTCATGCAGGTTCCAGATGAGGTTGGGCGAAATGACGAGAAGCGCAACACCCGCGATCAATGCGCCGGCCGGTGACAACAGCGCCTTGCGCACGTCGCGCGATACGGCGGCATGCACGATCATGCAGATCGGAAAATAGATCATCGCGTATTTGGCCAACAGGCCGGCGCCGATCGCGAGGCCCGTGAGCGCCGCCATGCGCAGTGCCTCGCCGCGGCGGCCCGCCTGCGCCTTGATCATCGCGTCGTAAGCAAGGAGCGCGCAGGCCCAGAAAAAGATGCACGGTACGTCGGTGGTGATCAGCGCCGAGGAGAACCATACGATCGGCAAGGTGGCGTAGACGATCGCCGACCAGAAGCCGATGCGCGCATCATAAAGCCGCCGCGCGAGAAAGAAGATCACGATCGCGGTCGCGCCGTGAAACAGCGGCGAGGAGACGCGCACGCAGGCTTCGCCATTGCCACAGATTGCGGTGCTTCCGGCAATGATCCAGGCGATCAGCGGCGGCTTGGTGAAGTAGCCCCAAGCCAGATGCCGTGACCACGCCCAATATTGCGCTTCATCCCCGCCAAGATTGAGAAAGGTGAGATTGAGCACGACGAGGCGAATGGCGGTCAGGCCCAGCATCAAGGCGAGCATGATGGTGAGGGTGCTGGTCTCGCGCTTTGCCGCGACTGCCTCTTGCCCCGCGCTCATGCCTCTCCCCACCGCTCCTGGCTGAATCCTGCCTCGAATCGCCTTTGGCCGTAGTGTGGTGGATTTGAAGTTCCTGCGCTCAGTGCGGCAGGCGTTTTCAGGAACTTCAAATCCGAAAACCACACTAGAAATATGGTCTTGCTAGTGTCCTTTCGATTCGTAAGTTCATCCTGAGCCGGCCGCATGCGCCAACGAACTTGCGAATCGGGACACTAGGGCTTTTAGCCCAAGGTGGTTACTGAATGCGACCCACGCGGCTTGCACATCCGTTCCGGCTTATGGGATGAACGCCGGCTGGCCGCGGGGCCGGCGCGGCCGGCTGCGAGCCGGTGGGACGGGGCGTCGCGTGGCAGTCGATATTTCGGTCGTGATCCCGGTAAAGGACGAGGCAGGCAATGTCGCCAAACTGCTGGCCGAAGTGCGCGCGGCGCTCTCGGGCCGCGCCTTCGAGGTGATCTTTGTCGATGACGGCTCGAGCGACGGCACGCAGGCCACGCTTCTTGCCGAGCGCGGCTCGGCGCCCGAGCTTCGGGTTGTTCAACACTCCGAGAATTGCGGGCAAAGCTCGGCGATCCGCACCGGCGTCTTGGTGGCGGGCGGCGGCGTGATCGTCACGCTTGATGGCGATGGGCAGAACGATCCCGCCGATATCCCGGCGCTGATTGCAAAATTCGAGACGAGGGCCAATCCGCGCCTCGGCCTTGTCATGGGCCAGCGCAGGAGCCGTCACGAGAGCCAAGGCAAGCGCATCGCCTCCAAGCTTGCCAACCGCATCCGCAGCGCGGCCTTGGGCGACAAGACGCGCGATGTCGGCTGCGGGCTTAAACTATTCACCCGCGAAGCCTATTTGCGCCTGCCTTATTTTCACGGCATGCACCGTTTCGTTCCCGCGCTCATGCTGCGCGAAGGCTATGAGATCGATTTTGTCGATGTGAATGATCGCCCGCGCGGCAGCGGCAAATCGAAATACGGCGTTCTGGATCGCGCGCTCCAGGCCACGCCCGATCTTTTGGGCGTGATGTGGCTCAAACGGCGCACGCGCCTGCCCAAATCGCGCACAGAGCTCTAGGCTGACGAATGGTTTGGTCAGTTGACGGATAACGACGATAAGCCCACGCGCGGCATCGATTGGACGGCGGTCTTCGCGATAGCGATCCTTGTTGTCGCTACCATCACGATGATCGCGCCGATGGTGTTCGGCGTCAGCATCCTGGGTGTCTCCGGCCAGGCCGGTGCAGCGAAGCTGCTCGCTTCGTTTCGTAGTGCCCCGCTCGCCCCGCTCGAGGTCATCGGGGCGGTCACGCTGCTGAGCCTGACCGGCTTTCCGATGTTTCTGCTGATCGGCGCGGCAGCCGCGATCTTCGGCTCGCTCGAAGGCTTCATCTATTCCTGGATCGGCTCGATCATCGGTGCTTCGCTCGGTTTCTGGATCGGCCGCGTCTCCGGTGGTTCGTTGGTCAGGCGCTATGGCGGCAAGACGGTACGCCGTGCGAGCGAGCTCTTGGGCCGGCGCGGCATCGCGGCAAGCGCGCTCGTGCGTCTGGTTCCGTCCGGCCCGGCCATCATGGTCAATATGATCGCGGGCGCCTCGCATATGCGCTTTGTCCAGTTCCTGATCGGCACCGGGCTCGGCAGCATCCCGAAAATGGCGCTGTTCGCCTTTGTCGGCGGCCATCTGGGCACATTCCTGCGTGGCCGCGATCCCATTGAGCTGGTGCTCGCGGGGGCTGCGTTGGCCGCCTCGGTCGTGCTTGGGTTGTGGCTGCGCCATCGTTTTCTGAAACCGCCTGAATCCGATGAAAAGCCAGGAGAATCGCGAAGGCCGGGCTCACAAGTCTGAATTCCGTTCAATAGCCCGGCGTGGTAAACAGGATTGAGCCTGTGCCGAGGGTGGCGCGAGGCCAAGACCATCCGCGGGCGCGACCGGGGGAAGGCGCGCTTACCGCTGGCACGAAGGGGAGTTCAGGCGATGGGTGCAGTTCTTCGAATCTTTCCGCTGATCTTCGCGGTGGTCGTTGTCTACAACCTCATCGTGTTCGGTGGTCTTGCTCTGGGCGGGAACGGCTTCATCGGCCCCGACGGGCTTCCGAATATGGAGCATCTGCTCAATGAGGTGACGATCTTCACGATTCCGATGGTGTCGGGGCCCTGGGCGGTGACCTGGGGCACGCTCTTTGTCGTGATCGGCTTGTTTGCGCTGTTCGGCGAGATCCTGCGCTCGACCTCATCGGACGCGATCACGATCACCAATCACGCACTGTCGCTTCTGGTGCTGGTGATTTGCCTTCTGGAGTTCGTCGTCGTCAAAGGCTTCAACACCTCGGTGTTTTTCTATCTCACCGTGATGGAGTTGATTGACGTGATCGCCGGCTTCACGATCTCGATCACCAATGCCCGCCGCGATTTCGGCGGCACCGGTATCGCGCTTTAGTGCACGGCCAGAGCTGATGTCGTGTGCGGTTCATCTGGGCAGTCCAGATGTCCGTCACGGCTCAATGAGCCCAGATCCCGGCGAACAAAGTCGGGGCCATAGTTCGGGCAAATGTGATTTGGCTCCGGTGCTGAGCGCGATGTTCAATGACGGATGCCCTGGACGATACGGTGGCGTTTCGTAGCTCAGCCTAGCGATACAATCATAGGAACATCATGCTCCGAGCTTTCATTGGCGGCGCCGCTGCGATCGTTGTTGTTGGGCTGTTTTGCGCCATTGGGTTGATATATAGCGGTTTGATCCCGGCGAACGCCGATGGCAAGCCAACCGCTCTTGAGCTTTGGGCTGCGAATGCGTCGCTCACTGCGACTCTCAAACGAGAGGCTCCGCGCGGCCCGAACCCGATCCCGTTGACCGATGCGCATCTGATGCAGGGGGTCAAGCTGTATGCCGGTCATTGCGCGATCTGTCATGGTACCGCGGCGGGCGACGCATCAGCCTCTCCGGTCGCGAAAGGTCTGTATCCCAAGCCTCCGCAACTCGCGACGGACGGGGTCGAGGACGATCCCGAGGGCTTTTCTTTTTGGAAGATCAAGCATGGAATTCGCCTAACCGGCATGCCGTCGTGGAAGGCAACCCTTACCGACGAGCAGATTTGGACTTTGGCGCTCTTTTTGAAGCATATGGACAAGCTCCCGCCGGACGCGGGGCAGGCGTGGCAGCAAGTCACCAACTGAAGGCCATCCGTGGGCGGAACGAGGTTCAGCTGCGCCAGCGCAGAACAGTCTCTTCGCGCAACGGATGCTCGAACGCCCGGCCTTCGGCCCGCGCGCTCTCCCATTCGCGCTTGAGCCGGTAATACCATTTGGCCTGCGTATCGGCATCGTCGATCAGCATCAGGCGCGGATTGTATTTGAGGCCCTCCGCCTGCAGATCGACCATCGAACGGTCCTGATCGAGAAACTGCCGTGCGAACGGGCGGAAGAGCGGCTTGAACAAGCCAAGCCAGGGCACGTTCCAATAGAACATCTGGCGCACCTCGGTTTCTTCCGCGCTCACCGGCGTCACAGTGGTGAGGCCGAGGATGAAGTTCTTGCCGGCGCGGATGGCTTCGGTGCGGATGCCGGGCAGGCGGAACGCGATCTCGGTCGTCACCTCGCCGCCCAAGAGCTTGTAGGCGCCGGAGTTCTTTGAAGGCTTATGGCTGGTCATGGTGAAGCCATAAGGCGAGGGGTGGAATTTCTTCGCCTTCTCGTGGATCGAGGCTTCGCTTCGCCACCACCAGGAGCGGTGAACGAACGGCCCATGCGCGGGATCCATCAGCCCGATGACCGCGTGATCGACATCACAGTGAAAGGTCATCGCCTCGATGAAGCCGGGCGCCGAATCTTCGGAAACCAGCGGCAGCTCGGGCGGCTCGCTATTGTCGGCAGCGCGTGCGCCTTCGCCGGCCATGAAGATCCAGATCAGCCCCTGGCGCTCGGTCACCGGATAGCTCTGCACCTTGATGCGCGAGATATCCATATCCTGCCCCGATGCCAGGCTGGGGATCGCGCGGCAGGCCCCATCGGTCCCGAAGCGCCAGCCGTGATAGGCGCACTCGACCTCGCTTGAGCCGTTCGCACGCTTGAGCCGGCCCGCCGAGAGCACAATCCCGCGGTGCGGACACAAATCGCGGATGGCAAAAGCCTTTCCGGCATGGTCGCGGCCCAAGAGGATGGGCTCACCGAGCCGGGTGATGTGCCGCATCGTGCCGGCTTTGATGAGATCGCCTGGCCCTGCGCAATACCAGAGGTCGCGCAGGAAGCTGGCGCTTTCGGCTTCCATCTGCCGCCGCTCCGTTCCAATCGTTTGGCCGGACTATGAAGCCCGGGGGCTCCCTGGCCAACGCCAATTGCGTGCCCTGCGACGCCTCGGCAGGGCCGTTGTTAACCGGTCGCCCGCGGAAAAACAGCGCCGAGCAGCGCCCTGGCGGCGTTGAGGCGGGCCGCAAGTAAGCGGAAAACCGAGGAGTTTGGCCTTTTTTTACGTATCGCTCTCTATCTTGGTGCGCGCTCGGGTCAAAGGGTGAGGACCACGCCCGGGCACTCGTCGGGAAGGCGTCTCCTTTGGCTCTAAACGTTAATCAACGGGCGCTGGTAGCGCTGCAAGAGTTCAGCGAGCTGCAACGTCTGCGGCTGGCATTCTCTGCAGCCGATGCGGCCGTCTATGATTGGACGCTCGCCGACGACAACATCGAGTGGTCCGACAACGCCCCGACGGTTTTGGGCATTGAAGGCTTCGGCAGCGTGACGACAGGTATCGACCTCCAATCCTGTCTGGATGAGCGTTTCAAAGACATTGTCGATACGGCGATTGCCAATTCGCTGGTCACCACGCAGCCATTTCAAATCGACTACATTCTGAATTTCGGCGCGGGCAATTCGATTTGGGTCGAGGATTGCGGCGTATGTCTGAAGGACGCGCAGGGCAATGCTTCGCGCATCATCGGCACGATGCGCAATGTCACCGATCGCAAGCGGCTCGAAGAGCGGCTTGTCTATCTCGCATCTTATGATGAGCTGACGGGGCAACTCAATCGCGTTGCGCTCAAGGATATGCTCGACGAGGTCGCGCTCCGCGCACGCGATGCCGGCACCAGCGCGGCATTTCTCGTTGTCGCCATCGACCATCTGGCGATCATCAACGAAGACTATGGCTATGACGTCGCCGATGAGGTGATTCTGGCGGTGGCGCAGCGCATTGCCGAGATCGTCGATTCCGGCGATGTGATCGGGCGGGCCGGCGGCAACAAGTTCGGCGTCATCCTCGCCGACGCCGACGCCGAGCATGCCTGCGATGTGGCTCAACGTATCCTGGACGCAATGCGTAGCTCGGTGGTGCGCACCTCGACAGGCTCGATTTCCGCAACCGTCTCACTTGGCGCTGTCGTCGTTCCCGAGTGTGCCGAGGGCGCCTCCGAAGCTTTCGCGCGCGCTGAAGAAGCCTTGGGCCAAGTCAAGCAGATCGGCCGCGATTCTTTCCGCCTCTACGAGCCGTCGCCGCGCAAGGAGACGACGCGCCGCCAAAACATCTCGATGGCGAACCAGATTATCTCGGCACTCGATGACAACCGCATCGTGGTCGCCTACCAGCCGATCGTATGTGCGCAAACCGGCGAAACAGTGATCCATGAGTGCCTCGCCCGTATGGCTTTGCCTGATGGCGAGATCCTGAGCGCGATGGACTGGATCCCAACCGCGGAGCGCCTGGGGCTCATTCGCCAGATCGATCGCCGCGTCGCCGAGATCGCGATTGGCGTACTGTCCGAAGTTCCCGATGTGAGCCTGGCGCTCAATGTCTCGGCGCTGACTGCAAGCGACGGCGAATGGCTCAATTCGTTCCTTGATCTGATCGCCCAAGCGCCCCAAGCCGCCTCGCGATTGACGGTGGAGCTCACCGAGACGCTTGCGTTGCGTGATCTTGAAGAATTCGAGCCGCTTCATCTCACGCCTGCGCGATGCTGGCTGCCAGGTGGCGATCGATGATTTCGGTGCCGGCTATACCTCGTTCAAAAACCTGCAGCAGCTTCACATCGACCTGGTCAAGATCGATGGCTCGTTCGTGAACAAGCTCAAGGACAATCCGGAGAACCAGCTCTTCATCAAGACGCTGCTGTCGCTCGCGATCAATTTCAACGTGGCGACGGTCGCGGAGTGGGTCACTGACGAGGTGGATGCCGAGATTCTGCGCGGCTTCGGCGTCAATTATCTGCAGGGCTTCCTGTTCAGCCCGCCCATGATGCAGCCGGATTTTCTCCCTCAGAAATAGCGCAATCGTTATCGCGAGGCCGCTTCAGCGGGCACGCGGGTTAACTCGTAAGTCGAGATAGGAAAGCTATTTGCTCTCGGGGGGCTTTTCAGGAACCTTTTCCGGCGCCTGGCGCGTCAGCGTATCGATCTGGCGCTGCATGGTCTGCAATTGCCGGCGCAGCTCGGCCATCTCGCGTGCATCGGGCGTATCGGCTGGCGCCTCGGCCATGCCATTGGCTTTGGCTTCCGCCTGCTCACGCGTCAGATTGGGCATGAACGGCGTGAACATCCGGAAGGCCTGCTGAAACAGCTGCATGTTGTGACGCGCTTGGCCTTCCCAATCTTTCAGCGCCTGAGATTGCGGCGCCGCCCCACACATCGGTGATCCGCTTGCGCATCTCTTCCTGATTGCGTGAGAAAGTCTCCATCGAGACTTCGAGATAGGACGGCACGAAGCTTTGCAGGCTGTCGCCATAGAAGCGGATGAGCTGGCGGAGGAAGCGGATGGGCATCATGCTCTGCCCTTTATTCTCTTCCTCGAAGATGATCTGCGTCAGCACGGAGCGGGTGATGTCTTCACCCGTTTTGGCGTCGTAGACGACGAACTCGACATTCTCTTTGACCATCTCGCAAAGATGATCGAGCGTCACATAGCTCGAGGTCGCCGTGTTGTAGAGCCGCCGGTTGGCGTATTTCTTGATCGTGATCGGCTCGTCTTTGGCGGTCTTGTCTTTCACGGCTTAGCCCTTCCGAATGGCAGAGTCTCGGGCGGCCCGACAACCGGCCCCCTTGCCACGCCCCAAAACGCATTGAATTTCGCACCTGCACCCACCTTACGCCCGGGCAATGTTGCTCTGCAAGAGGAATGCTTTGCTGCAAAATTGCTGCGCAGCATGAGCAAACATGGTGTGCGAAATCTTGAGGACGAGGGCTGGCTTGCGCCGCCCCTCCGGCCCAAGGAAAGCGCCCCCCGTGTCATTCATTCGCGGGCGCAGCGCCTTGACGGCGGAGCACACCGAACGCATCTCTGCTAAGCTTCCTTTTTGCCCCAATGTTCGCGCCTTGCGCGAAGGAGCCCTTCATGACCGACATCGTCATTACATCCGCCGTGCGAACGCCGGTCGGCAGCTTCGGCGGCACCCTTTCGACGCTCCCTGCGCATGCCTTGGGCGAGATCGTCATCAAGGAGGCGCTCAAGCGCTCGCAGGTTGAGTTCCTGATGTCTCGGAAGTCATTCTCGGTCAGATTCTCACGGCGGCGCAGGGCCAGAACCCGGCGCGCCAGGCGTCGATTGCGGCTGGCGTCCCCAAGGAAGTGCCAGCTTGGCTTGTCAATCAGATGTGCGGCTCGGGCCTGCGTTCAGTGGCGCTGGGCAGCCAGGCGATCGGTCAGGGGGATTCATCGGTCGTTGTTGCCGGCGGCCAAGAGAGCATGAGCCTGTCGACCCATGCACAGAACCTGCGTGTCGGCCAAAAGATGGGTGACCTCAACTTCATTGATACGATGATCAAGGATGGCCTTTGGGATGCCTTCAACGGCTATCATATGGGCACGACCGCGGAGAATATCGCCCGACAATGGCAGATCACCCGCGAGGAGCAGGACGCGTTCGCGGTCACGTCGCAGAATCGCGCCGAGGCCGCGCGCAAGGGCGGCCGCTTCAACGACGAGATCATCCCGGTCACGGTCAAGCAGCGCAAAGGCGAGCTCACCCTTTCGCAGGACGAGTATATCCGCGAAGGCGCTACCAAAGAGGCGATGGCCGCCTTGCGGCCGGCTTTCGCCAAGGACGGCACGGTCACCGCCGGCAATGCCTCGGGCATCAATGATGGCGCCGCGGCCGTTGTGCTCATGAGCGACAAGGAAGCGGCGAAGCGCGGCCTCAAGCCGATGGCGCGCATCGTTTCCTGGGCCCAGGCGGGCGTCGATCCGGCGATTATGGGCACCGGGCCGATCCCGGCCTCCAGGTTCGCGCTCGCCAAGGCGGGCTGGAAAGTGAGCGATCTCGATCTCATCGAGGCCAATGAGGCTTTCGCGGCTCAGTCACTTTGTGTGGTCAAGGAGCTCGGCCTTGATCCCGCCAAGGTGAACGTCAATGGCGGCGCGATTGCGATCGGTCATCCCATCGGCGCCTCGGGCGCACGCATTCTCGTCACGCTCTTGCACGCGATGGAGAAGCGGAACGCGAAAAAGGGCCTGGCGACCCTTTGCATCGGTGGCGGCATGGGTATCGCCATGTGTGTCGAGCGCTAGCGGCAATCAGTCATCCTCAATTCAGATGGGGCCGATCAATATCCACTGTGGGAGAGGATGAGTTCCCTCGGGACAAGAAGAGCGAGTTGGAGGAATCATGGGACGGGTGGCGTTGGTGACGGGCGGCACGCGCGGCATCGGCAAGGCGATCGCAGTCGCGCTGAAGGAGGCCGGTCATAAGGTTGCGGCCAGTTACGCCGGCAATGACAAGGCTGCGGCCGAGTTCACCGCTGAGACCGGCATCGGCGCCTATCGCTGGGATGTCGGCGACTTCCACGCCTGCCAGACCGGCGTCGGCGCGGTGGAGAAGGATCTGGGCCCCGTCGAAATTCTCATCAACAACGCCGGCATCACGCGCGATATGATGCTGCACAAGATGACGCCTGAGCAGTGGGACGATGTGGTACGCACCGACCTCACCTCATTGTTCAATATGTGCCGCAATGTGATCGAGGGCATGCGCGAGCGCGGCTTTGGCCGCATCGTCAATATCGGTTCGATCAACGGCCAGCGCGGCCAAGCCGGACAGACCAATTACTGCGCGGCGAAATCGGGCCTGCTTGGGTTTACCCGCGCGCTTGCGCTTGAGACGGCAAAGAAGGGCATCACGGTCAACGCGCTCGCGCCCGGCTATATCGATACCGACATGGTCTCGGCGGTGCCGGAAAACGTGCTGAAGTCGATCATTGCCCAAATCCCGGTCGGCCGTCTCGGAACCGCCGAGGAGATCGCGCATTGCGTTGTATTTCTGGCTGACGATAAGACCAGCTTCATGACTGGCGCCACGCTCACCTGCAACGGCGCGCATTACATCGCGGCCTAGGCCTTGTCGCTCAGGCGGGGGGGAATTGTCATGGCTGCTCCAGCCTACGTGCTCGGCGAGTTCAGGCAGAACAAGAGCGCTTGATGCTTCAGGGGCGCATCCTACGCCCCTTCACTGAGAGATATTTTCGCAATGCTGGTCTTGAGCCCGGCATGCGGGTCTTGGACATCGGCTCAGGCGTGGGCGATGTCGCACTGCTCGCAGCCGATATCGTTGGCCCGGGCGGCCGCGTCATCGGCCTGGACCGCGATGCCAAGGGATTGGAGCGCGCAAGGCAGCGAACGATCGCACAAGGCTGCTCTTCCTGGGTGTCGTTTGAAGCAATCAATATCGAAGACTTCGAGACGAGCGAGCTGTTCGATGCTGTGGTCGGCCGTTATGTCTTGCTCTATCAGCCGGATGCCGCTGCAACGCTCCGCCGGCTCATGCGCTTCGTGAGGCCGGGCGGAATTTTCGTCTTCCACGAAATCGACTTTACCAATGCCAATGCAAGCTACCCGGTATGCGAAGCATGGGATCAAACCTATTTCCTGCTCGCTGAAGTTTTCCGCCGCGCTGGCGCGCCACCGGATTTCGGCCGCCGCCTCGGCAAGACTTACACCGAGGCGGGCCTGCCATTTCCCTCGATCGTTGCGGAGTTGGTGATCGGTGGAGCCCGTGGCTCTTACCTCATTCTCTTGGTCGCGGCGACAATGTTGAGCATCGCGCCGCAGATGGCGCGCTTGGGGCTGAAGCTGCCGGACGGGATCGTCCTGAATGAGACGCTGACATCAACGCTCGAGATGGCTGTGCTTGCAAAAGGCAGCCAGCTCATTGGACCGATGCAGTTCGGCGCCTGGGCCCGCAAGCCGTTCTGAGGCGTCCGCGCGTCAATTGAAGGTGAAATAGGTCTCGTCGATGCCGTTGCTGTCGGCGAATTGCCGTGGTGCATCTTCTGCATCGCTCTCGACCGCCGGCGTGCGATGCCGCGCCGCCGGAGCGACGGCTTTGAATCTGGCAACCGCTTGCTCATCGATGCCGTTGCCCTCGGCGAATTGGCGCGGCGCGTCTTCGGCATTGCTTTCGACCGCGGGCACACGATGCCGTGCCGCCGGAACGACGGCTTTTGGCTCGGAAACCGCGGCAGGCTTGGTCTTATGCTGTGCGACGGGCGCGGGCCCGACCGCAGGCGCTGCGCTCGTTTTTGCGGCTGCCGGAACGGCGCCGGCGCCGACGGCCGGATGAATTGCCGCGGTGATACCCGTTGGCGCTTCGCTCGCGTTCTTGCTGTCATTGCCGCTCGCTGGCGTAGCCGCCGATGAGGCGACTGCTACCGGCGCACCGGTCGAGGAATCGACGGAAATCTTCATCGATGCGTTGCTGGCCAGGCTAGGCGGCGCGTCGTCCTTGCGGGCGACATTCCACATCCCGGGGTCGGCGTAGATCTTGCGCATCACCGCGACATTGTGATCGGCGGTCGTGACATCGAGATCGGCGCGCGCGAGCGCATGCGCTTCGGTGAAGCGGCCTTGCAGGCCAACCACCATCGCCAGATTTTGCCGCGCTTGAGCGCTTGCATCCGGACTCTTGACGGCCTTGCGCAAGATCACTTCGGCATGAGTTAAGTCGCCGCTGAGCGTGTAGCTGAAGGCGAGATTGGTGAGCACATCGGGATTGCTCGGCGATAATTTGAGAGCGGCGTAATACTTCTCGCGTGCCTTCTCATGCTTGCCAAGCTGATCGAGCGCGATGCCCTCGGCCGAGAACAGCGACCAATCGGAGCTATCGAGCTGCTCGGCGCTCGCGAACACCGGCATCGCTGCCAGGCTTTGGCCCGAGGCCGTCAGCGCCTTGGCATACTCCGCCATGAGCGCGCCGCTCTCGGGATGAATTTGAATGGCGCTCGCGAGCATATCGGCCGCCGCTTTGTCGCTGCCGAATTCACGCAGCGCGCGCGAATAGGTCAGCGCGGCACTCAAGCTCTGCGGATCGCGCTCATAGGCGGTTGCCGCGCGCGCGGCCCTGGTGACCACGCCAGGCGTCATCGGCGTTGCGATGCTTGGCTCCGGCCGCGCGGCGACGAAGCGCTCGGGGTTCACATTGGCACAGCCTGCAAGCGCCACCGCGCCGCACATCAGGGCCAAGCGCAAAGCGCGCCAGCCGGTGCACGCAACCATCCGCGGCTCGGACCAATTGTCCTCGAGCGTAATCATTGAAGTCACCCAACCCATTAACCCATGGCACACCGGCTATATGCGTGCCGGCTTTGCCTTGGCTCATCATGGGTGGCGGGCAATCAAGATTCGCTTAAGCAATCTTCTCTTATTTGAACCGAGTTGCACGTGGTTTTACTCTGGTCTTGGTACGCGCGAGCGCCTACTTATTAAGTTCAAATTGCTCACGGTTCATATTCATGATGCGCCGGCTCAAAGCATTCTGGATCGCCGCGCCGGTCTTTGCCCTTTTTCTCGTCGCGATGGCAGCGCCGCCGCAAAGTGGCGCGGTCCGTCCGGCCTATTTCTCGATCGCGACCGGCACCACGGGCAGCAGCTATTTCCCGGTCGCCTCGACGATTGCGACGATTCTGAGCCATCCGGCCGGCTCCGTTCGCTGTGATGTTGCGAGCGCTTGCGGCCCCGCAGGCCTCATCGCCGTCGCCGTTGCCTCGCAGAGCGTGCTCGCGAACGTCCATGATGTTGCCGAGGGGCGCGTCGATTCCGCTTTCATGCCTGCAGATATCGCCAATTGGGCATATCACGGCACCGAGCTCTTCAAGAAGGATGCGCCGCTTGGGCAGCTTCGGGCGATTGCGCGGCTTTATCCTGAGCCGATCCAGCTGGTTATCGCACGCGGACGCGGAATCAAGTCGGTTAAGAGCTTGAGGCGGCGCAAGGTCGCAGCAGATCTATCAGGCTCGGCAACCCGCGTGGAGGCGATACGCATCCTCGCGGCGGAACATATGAGCAGCCGTTCCCTGACTCTGGTAAGCGCGAGCCCGGAACACGCTGCCGAACTCATGCGTGCAAAAAAGCTCGATGCGTTCTTCTATATCGGTGCTGCACCTTCGAGTCTCATTGCAGGGCTCATCAATGATGGTGTCGCTGATCTCCAGCCGCTCGACACGCCTGCGATCAAGGCGCTGGCAGAGCGATCGCCCTATCTGGTTCCAACCGCCATCCCGGCCGGCGCTTATGGCAATGATGCAAGCACGGGCACACTTGCGCTCGGGGCATTGTGGGTCGTGCGCGCCTCGGCGCCTGACGATCTCATCTACCAGCTGACGAGCGCGCTGTGGGATCCGTCCAACAGCGCCATCATCCAGCGCGCGAGCGCTCCGGCGCAGGCTATGGCGCTCAGCCACGCTCTCGACGGCATCGGCATTCCGCTGCATCCGGGGGCAGCGCGCTTTTACACGGAAAAAGGCGTGTTGAGTGCCCAGCGGGCCGCTAAGGAAGCTGATGCGCGTGGCATACAAATGGCAAAAACGCGCTAGAACTTATTCCATGAGATTTCTCACTTTCGGCGGGCGAGGCGAGTGATGCGCGCTGTTACTTGCTTTGCTGATACCGACGCTTCGATGCCGGTCACACCTGTGACGGCGAGCGCGCTTGCGGCTTGGCTCGAGGCGCAGCCGCCGGCAATCGCGGAATTCGTCGACGCGGCGGGCTTCAGGGCGCAAGCCGGACGTGTGCTCGCTTTACCGGGTGAAAAGGGCGCCACCGGTTTCATCGCCGGGCGGGACGCCCAAGACGCGCTCTGGGCCGGGGCGCTCGCCTCCGCCTTGCCTGAGGGTGTCTATCGTCTTGAAGGGCTTTCAGCGGAAGAGCTGGAGCGCGCTGCGCTCGCATGGGGCCTCGGCGCCTATCAATTCACTGCCTACAAAGCGGCCAAGCGCGCGCCGGCACAGTTGGCGCTGGCTTCCGGCGCGCCCTCGCGCGAGGCGCTGGCTGCGATCGAAGCCGCCTATTTCGTCCGCGATCTCATCAACACGCCGGCCGGTGATCTCGGCCCTGCGGAGATCGAAGCTGCTGGGCGCGCGCTCAGTGCACGCCATGACGCGAAGTTCAGCGCCATTGTCGGTGATGAGCTTTTGCCCGAAGGGCTCGGTCTCATCCACGCGGTTGGGCGCGGCTCTTCACGCGCGCCGCGCCTGATCGACATTCAGTGGGGCAATGCCGGCAATCCCAAGCTCACTCTGGTCGGCAAAGGAATTGTGTTCGACACCGGCGGGCTCGATATCAAGCCGGCAAGCAGCATGCTCTTGATGAAGAAGGATATGGGCGGCGCTGCGCATGTACTTGGCCTTGCGCATATGATTATGGCGGCGGGCTTGCCCGTGCGCCTGCGCGTGCTCGTGCCCGCGGCCGAGAACGCGATCTCGGGCGATGCCTTCCGGCCAGGCGATATCATCAAGAGCCATAAGGGCCTCACGGTCGAAATCGGCAATACGGATGCCGAAGGCCGGCTGGTGCTTGCCGATGCGCTTTCGCTCGCCGATGCCGAGGCACCCGACCTCATGATCGATATGGCGACCCTAACGGGCGCCGCGCGCTCGGCGCTCGGGCCGGAATTGCCGGCGCTTTTCACCGATGATGACGCGCTGGCAAACGATCTGATTGCCGCGGGCAACGCCGAATCCGATCCGCTTTGGCGCCTGCCGCTTTGGGCGCCCTATGCGAAATATCTGAACTCGCCGGTTGCCGACATCAACAATGCCGGCTCCAGCCCGCTTCGCGGGCGCAATCACCGCGGCACTGTTTCTGAAGCGCTTTGTCGAGCGGCCAAGAGCTGGGCGCATCTCGATATCTATGCCTGGAGCCCGTCCAACGGCCCTGCGCGTTCGGTCGGCGGCGAGGCGCAGTCTTTGCGCACGATCTTCCGTGTACTGAAAAACCGCTATGCTGGACATGCTCCTAGCGAGTATTCGATCCGCGCATCACGCCGGCGCGGGGCGATCTCGCCGCCGAACATCTGCGCGGCAAAGTTCAGCTGATCGTATGCGCCTGGCACTCCATATGAGGTAGATGGTCCTTTATGGGGCCGCTCCGTGGTGCGCCGGATCGCGGGACCATGCTGACACCGAGCTTCTCTGGGGCGAACGATTTCCGTCTACGACATGAAAGGGGGCTGGACGTGGGGTCAGGCCGAGGTCGATGGCTATGTCGGCTACATTCCCGCAGATCGCCTTGCGCCTGCCGGACAGGCACCGACGCATCGCGTCACCGCGCGGCCTCCCGCTCTACACTGAGCCGATGCAAAGTCGTTCCACCGCTCGCCGCTCAGCATCGGCGCAGTCTGGTTCCGCTTGTGCGCGGCTTGGGGCGCTTCGCGGAAGCCGCAACGCGATGGATATGGTTTTTACATACCGCGCGCGCAGCTGGCGCCACGTCTCGATTGGAGTGTCGCCAGCGATTATCGTCGTGGTCGCGGAGCAGTTTCTTGGCGTGCCTTATGTCTGGGGCGGCCGTTCGAGCCATGGAATTGATTGCTCGGCGCTGGTCCAGCTTGCCTTGCCGAAGCCGGCATCAAAGCGCCGCGCGATTCCGATCATCAGCGTGAAGCGCCGGGCGAGTCGACTGGCGGTCATGGAACCGCTCGCGCAAATGCGGCGCGGCGATCTCGTGTTCTGGAATAACCATGTCGCGATTGCGCTCGACGATAAGCGCATCCTTCACGCCAACGCGCTCGCCATGGCGGTTTCTATCGATGAGGCGATCCCGTTCGCCCGCCGGTGTGAACCCACCGAAGGCCCGGTGATCGCCGTCAAGCGCCTGAAGTAATTACGGCGTCTTCTTTGTGTCGCTCGCGCCGGAGCCGGTGCTGCGTCCTTCGCAGGCGCTTGCGTTGCGGTCGATGCGCGGCTGGCGGCTCCCCGCGCCTGGAGCCGGCGCCGCTTCGGCGGCCTTCTCGGCGCGGGCGCCGGCAATGGCACCGGATTGTCGGCATTGGTGCGCAGCCAGGCGATCACGTCCGCGCGCTCTTTATCCTTGGGCAGGCCGACAAAGGTCATCGCTGTGCCCGGAACATCTCACGGGGACTTTTGAGGAAAGTCCACAGCCGGCCGAACGTCCAGTGCCGCCGAACTTCTGCAGCGCAGAAGAATAGTTGAAGCCCGCCTTGACCTCCTCCGGCCGGATCACCGGGCCGCCGACCACACCGTAAAGGTTGGGCCCGGTCGCAATCGGCTGGCCTTTATCGAGCGTATGGCAGGCGGTGCATTTGCTGCGCGCGATCTCTCGCCCCGCTTGAAATCGGCTGCCGCGAGCACCGTGCCGAGATCGACGGCTCTTAGGCGCTTCGCCGCGTCGCGCCGCCGGCGTTTTCCTTCGGCACGTCGACCGGATAGGCGTCTTCTTCAGGGTTCGACGTGATAGATCGCGTTCGCGATATTGCCGATGGCGATCACAACAGCGCCGTACCGAGAATAGCGCCCAAGATCTTGTTGACTTCAAATCCGTCCATGGTTCGCCTCGGGATTTACGCTTGGGTGCTTTGGTGGGCAGGAAGCGATGCAGAAAGCGAGGGGGAAGCTACAGGGCAAGGCCCACTACGCAACAAGATCAGCCCCCTGGCGAGGCAGTCTAGGCCGCAGAGGCGGCGCCTGATTTTGCGGCCAAGCGTCGCAGCGCTTGGCTAGGCGTGCGCGCGCGGCCTAGGTTCGCCGCGCTTTTGAAGTGCAGGGAGCAGGCAATGGCGCAAGCCGGGGAGTTCACAGGGGCGCATCGCCTATCAAGGCGAGCCCGGCGCTTATTCGCATTTGGCATGCCGAAAATTCTTTTCCGATCTCGAGGCCGTGCCACACGCGACTTTCGAAGATGCGCTTGCGGCGATCGTCGAGCGGCGGGTCGATCTCGGCATGATCCCGATCGAGAACTCGATCGCGGGCCGCGTCGCGGATATCCACCATCTTTTACCCGAGTCCGGGCTCTATGTGGTGGGCGAGCGCTTCAGCCCGGTTCACCACCAGCTTTTGGGCTTGAAGGGTGCGCGGCTGGAGGACCTGAAAGCCGTGATGAGCCACACCCAGGCGCTTGGCCAATGCCGCAACCATTTGCGAAGCTCGGCCTTAAGGCGGTGGTCGCGGCCGACACGGCGGGCTCGGCGCGGCAGCTCGCCGAGATGAAAGACAAGAGCATGGGCGCGATCGCCTCCGAACTGGCGGCCGAGATCTATGGCCTTGAGATCCTCAAGTCCGATATCGAAGACGCCGCGCACAACACCACGCGCTTCGTCATCCTGTCGCGCGAGCCCGACGACGCCGAGCCGGAAGACGGCCCGGTGATCACCATCTTTGGTGTTCCGTGTACGGAACGTGCCAGCTGCGCTTTACAAGGCGCTCGGCGGCTTCGCCACCAACGGCGTCAATATCACCAAGCTGGAAAGCTATCAGCTCGATGGCTCGTTCAGCGCCACGCAATTTTATGCCGATGTCGAGGGCCATCCGCAGGATAGGCTTGTGCGCCTCGCGCTCGAGGAGCTGGAATTCTTCTCCAGCCAAGTGAAGGTGTTGGGCGTCTATCCGGCGGATCCGTTCCGGCAAGGCATTACGCAGTCATAAGCCGGCGCGAAAGCCGGCAAACGATAACAAAGAGGGGAAACATGAAACGCGCATTCATGATGCTCAGTGCTCTCGCCGGCGTGGCCGGCTTGATTGCGCCTGCAACGGCCGAGACATGCGATAGGGCATGCCTCAAAACCTTTGCGGATGGCTATTTCACCGCGCTGGCAAAGCACGATCCCGCAAAGCTGCCGGTGTCGGCGGATGTGAAATACACCGAGAACGGCAAGTTTCTGAAGCTTGGCGAGGGTCTTTGGAAGACCGCGGGCAAAGCGCATGATCGCTTGGAAATCTACGATCCGGAGCGTGGCGGCGCAGCGATCGAAGCGGCGGTCGATGAGAAGGGCAAGCGCGATCCGGTGCTGGTTCTTCTAAGGCTCAAGGTCAAAGATCAAAAGATCACGGAGATTGAAACTTTGCTGGCTCGCAAGGCGGACTCCGGAATCTTGTGGGCGCCGCAACAGCTCAAATCGACGCCTTCGGTGTTCCATTTGTCGATTCGTCCAGCCGAGCAGAATTCGCGCCTCGAGCTTATGGCGGCTTCCGAAGCCTATTGGCGCGCTTTCGAAACGAATGGCACGCCGGATTATCACCCGGCACCGTTCCTACCCGATACCAATCGTTATGAGAACGGCTTTCAGACGACGAATGATTCGGTGAACGGACACGAGCCGCATTCGGCCGCCCAGCAATTCGATACGGGCATGTTCAAAGGCGCCCACATCAATGACCGGCGCTATCCTGTCGTCGATCTTGAGCGCGGGGTAGTGCTGGCGATTGTGCGTTTCGGCCTGCGCGAGGATGCCCAGCCGGTCGGCCCGACATCGTCCACGCCCAATTCGCCTTTCGTGGCGGAGATGTTTGCGGTCAATGGCGGCAAGATCCGCGCAATCGAAGCCGTGCTCGCGCCGGGAGATCCCGCAACGCCAACGCCCTTCATGCCCGCCGATTAAGGCGCGTTGAGGCGTTGGCCCAGGTTTCAATTGAAGCTGAGTAACATCGAACTGTCGCCAAAAGTTCCAGCCCGTCGTGATGTTGATCTGCTGTTCGCCTTCAGCGAGCCCTCCGTTTCAAGGGCCTTCAATATTGCTTTGTAGTGGGTTTCGCGAAAGGCGGTTTCGTTGACCACGAAGTTTTCTACGTCCTTCACGGTGACGGTACTGCCGGAAAACTGAGAAGTAATTTGCGATCGTAGTGCTGGGAAGTTCGGTGCTCGCTCAAATAGCACCAGCTGCTTAGGGTCTGTGGCATCAGAAAACCTGAACTCACCGCTCTCATCCACCTTCCACATTGCTTCCTTCATCTTCTTAAGCCCCAATTGCTCATTGGTAGCATAGAAGAGGTAATAGTCCGTCACGTCCCGACCGTTAGACATCTCAAACGAACGGACAAATCTCGCACGCTTCTGCATCTGGCTCAGATAGAGACCATGAAGACAGCGATTTCTGAGTGCGGGATCTAAGATACCAACGCAGTTGTTCCAATCTGTGGTTCCAAAGAAGCTGGTGAAGTTCGCTATTTGATCGCGATGGCTTATAAATCGATTTATCTCCTCGTACATGAAGTTCACGAACACTTCGCAGTTCTTTTGGGCCAATATCCTTTTCACGAGATCGAAGGGAGCGCCCGTCCAGCCGAAAGGATCTATGAAAGCAAATGTCGGGATCAGCCGCCCGTTGTACAGGTAGGTGGGATAGAGCTCTTTGAAAGCAGCCTCGAAAGTGATGCCGCTCTTGATCGTGACATGAAAATTTGCTGGCAACGGTCGTTGCGCAACCAATTGTCTTAAGTGTTGTGCGCGATCAGCACGCTCCTCAACAAATAGGAAGTGGACGACCGCCGTCAGCGGTGATCGATGTCCCAATGCGGCGTCAAGTGCAATGATAGGTGATCCAGGTTCGCCGCTCTGATATTCACCTGGTCCGGCGAACCCGTCGATATATAAAATTCGTGGAAACTTGCCCTGACTTAGGATCACCATCCACGCCTGCAAGTATCTTCGCAGGATCGCATGTTTCGCACGTGTATGAGGCTCAAGCGGCCACGTGATCTGTCTCGGGGCTGCCATTGTTTGTCACCCGCCCGGTTTTATCTCGATAGGAATGGGCTTTCGGCCACTGGTTCCACTCAAATCCATCGAGTGTCCGGCCGCCTGATTTTGGGCGTAGCCCGCCCCACTGCTTGAAGAAGAAGGCCACCTCCTGGCCGAGGCATTGCTCCCTGACTTCGCGCGCCCATTCAATCTTCATAGGTCTCGCATGTGGGCCGCTCTCTCCTCCAACGATCACCCAATGAATTCCCGAGAGATTGAGGCTCCCTGTAGCTCCAACAAGAGGTTCAACGGAAAGAAACCGAATTGAAGCGTTTGTCTTTCGCAGATGTTCGATACGGGATTTTCTTGCGCCGTCCTCGACGGAGACTCCCATCCAAATATGCTCTGGACACGGAGTATCTCTGTATCTCTGATTGACGTAGCGCTGCATGAGCGAGCTGCGTTTTGTTAGCACCTGAAATGTATGCCAGTGCGCCGCCTCCATTGCGTCAAACACGCGGTCAATAAAGGCTCTCGGTACCTGCTTGTGAAACAGGTCGCTCATGGAGTTGACGAAAATCATCTTGGGCTGTCGCCAACGTATCGGCTGTTCGAGGCGCTCCGGCCTGAGCTGTAGGTCGAACCCTGCTTCGAACGGATGACCAGGAACGCCGCGAAAGCGTTCTGAAAATCGCTCCGCATAGCAGTGATCGCAGCCGGGGCTGATCTTCGTGCAGCCGGTCACCGGGTTCCAGGTGGCATTTGTCCACTCGATTGAAGTCATGGCCGCCATGATAACTAACCTATAAGAACAAAACAAGAACAAATCAGCTGTATCTAATGGAATCATGGGCGAGTGCGCCTGTCGACGAAGTGCAGACCGATTAAGGCGCGTTGCCGCTGGTCCAGGCTTTCATGAGCTGATGCGCAACTGCAAAGGGTGGCGGCGTGCCGATCTTGCCGGGATGCGCGCCGGCGAGCATAAGCTTGAGCTCTTCGCGTGGGATCCAGCGCGCCTCGGCCAGCTCCTCGGGATCGATCTTGAGATCCTTGCTTTTGACCGCCGCGATGCAGCCGATCATCAGCGAAGCGGGAAATGGCCAAGGCTGCGTCCACATATAGTGAACCTCCTCGGCAACGACGCCAGCCTCCTCGTAGAGCTCGCGCGCCACCGCTTCTTCAATCGTCTCGCCCGGCTCGACGAAGCCGGCAAGCGTTGAGAGAAATGTCGGCGGCCACTGCTTGCCGCGGCCGAGCAAAGCCTCCTCACCGTGAGTTGCGAGCATGATGACGGCCGGGTCCGTGCGCGGAAAATGCTGCGACTTGCAGGATGGGCAATTGCGCTGATAGCCGGCTTGGCTCACCTCGGTTGGCGCGCCGCAATTGGCGCAGAATTTATGCCGCGAATGCCAATCGATCAGCGCCTTGGCTTGCGCCAGCATCGCCGCATCGGCAACCGGCAGCGTGCCGCCGAGCATTCTCAGCTCCGCGAATTGGCCGCGGCCCGCGAGCGATGGCGCCTCTGCGGGCTTCTCGACGGCCGAGATGTCGATGGCAAAGCGCCCCTCGCCGTCCTCCAGCCCTAAAAAGATCTCGCTTGCGCCTTCCGGCACCAGCTTGGCGATCTCCTCCGCATTCACCCAGACGACGGATTTGATCTCGCGCGGATTGGGCGCGTTCTGAACGAAGGGCTGAAGCTTGTGGAACAGCGCGATCTTGGCGGTCGGCGCCGCCTTGAGGCGCATCAGCTCGTCCGGTCGCCCGCGCAAATGCGCCGCTCTATCCACAGGCGAATTGGCAAAAGCGCAAGGGTTCTCGAAGAGCTTCATAAGGCGGTTTCCCAATTTGCTGTTTGGCTCAACTACACACCCTGAAGGATTTGGGGGCAACCGCTTGCAGGCGCCGCCCCACGCTCTACAGTCTCTCCCGGGAGGCTGGCGGTGGACGAGCTCCTCGCCAACCCGGTCAGGTCCGGAAGGAAGCAGCCGTAACGAGTTTAGGCGCGGGTCATCGTCCGGTCTCCCACTCGCATTTCGATGTAACGGACTGATGAACGATCTGCCGCCCGAGACAGGAACCCCGGACGAAGAGCCGGGCTTAGGCCTCGATGCGCCGCCGCAACCGCGGCGCGAGGCGGGCTACCGCGTGCTTGCGCGCAAATACCGGCCCACAGCGCTTTGAGGATTTGATCGGCCAGGAAGCGATGGTGAAAACGCTCACCAATGCTTTCGCGAGCGGCCGGATTGCCCATGCCTTCATGCTCACTGGCGTGCGTGGGGTCGGCAAGACGACGACGGCGCGTATCATTGCGCGGGCTCTGAACTATGTCGGGCTCGATGGCCGCGAAGGCCCCACCATGGATCTCGCATCGCCCGGCGTGCATTACGCGGCAATTGCCGAATCGCGCCATCCGGATGTGATCGAGATGGATGCTGCCTCGCGCACCGGCATAGGTGACATCAGAGAGATCATCGAAGGCGTGCGCTATGCGCCGACTTCCGCGCGCTACAAGGTCTATATCATCGACGAAGTGCATATGCTGTCGACCGCGGCCTTCAACGGCTTGCTCAAGACGCTGGAAGAGCCGCCGCCGCATGTGAAATTCATCTTCGCCACCACCGAGGTGCGCAAAGTGCCGGTGACGGTGCTGTCGCGCTGCCAGCGCTTCGATTTGAAGCGCATCGAGGTGCGCTGCGCTGATCGGCCTCTTAGACGAAGATTTGTGCGGCCGAAAAGATCGAGGCCGAAGCGGGTGCGCTCAGGCTGATTGCCCGCGCGGCTGAAGGCTCGGCGCGCGATTCGCTTTCGATCCTCGATCAGGCGATCGCGCAATCGGCCGGCAAGGTCGAGGAGGCGGCCGTGCGCGATATGCTGGGCCTCGCCGATCGCACGCGCACGCTCGAGCTTTTAGAGAAGCTGCTGGCGGGCGACATTGCGCGCGCGCTCGAGATGATGAAACAGCAGACCGATGCCGGCGCCGACCCGCTCGCGATCCTGCAAGATTTGGCTGGCCTCGTGCATCAGGCGACCAAGGCCAAGATCTTGAACGGCGAGACCGACGAGGCGGCCTCTGAAACCGAGCGCAAGACCTTGTCGGCAATTGCGGGCGGGGCAAGCTTTGCTGCGCTTAATCGCTATTGGCAAATGCTGCTGAAAGGCATCGGCGAAGTGCAAGCAGCGGGCGATGCGATCGCCGCCGCGGAGATGGTGCTTATTCGCTTGGCGTATGTCTCCGATCTTCCGTCCCCGGAGGAATTGGTGAAGCGGCTCGATGGCACGGCGCGGCCCGCGGGCAATGGGGCGCCCGCGCCATCGCGCCCGGCTCCGGTCGCAAGCGCATCAGCACGCGCGCCAATGAGCGCGGCACCCCGCGCCCAAGCCGCGCCGCGGCTCGATCCTGCACCTCAGAGCGAGGGCGCGCCGCAGGCGGCGCTGCGCCGCTTCGAGCGCTTTGAGGCGTTTGTTGCCGAAGCCGATGCGCGCAAGGAATTGCGGCTGGCGCGCGAGCTGAAGGACGATGTGCATCTGATCCGCTTCGAGACCGGCCATTTCGAGTTCGAGCCCGGGCCGAATGCGGCGGCCGATCTCGCCGCGCGTGCCAAACGCGCCTTGCAGGAATGGACCGGCGGCTCTTGGGTCGTCTCGCTCGCCAAGGGCGAAGGCGCGCCCGCGCCGAACGTCCGTACACAGATGATCGCGGCGGACAAGCAGCGCAAGAGCGAGGCCTCGGAAGAGCCGCTGGTCAAAGCGATCCTTGAGACATTTCCCGGCGCCAAGATTGTCGACGTGCGTGATGCCACCCCGGCGGCACTCACGCGCAATGACGAGCCGGAAGCCGTGCCCGACGAGACCGATGATTGGGATGAGATGCTATGAAAGATCTCGGCAAGCTGATGAAGCAGGCCCAGGAGCTGCAAGAGAAGATGGGCAAGCTCCAGGAGGATATTGCGAAGATCGAGATCGAAGGTATTTCCGGTGGCGGCATGGTGCGCGTCACGCTCTCCGGCAAGGGCGAGCTTAAGGGCGTCAAGCTCGATCCATCGCTCTTGAAGCCGGATGATGCCGAGATGATCGAGGATCTGATCATCGCCGCACATAATGATGCGAAGCGCAAAACCGAGGAACGCGTGCAACAGGAGACGCAAGGCGTGCTGGGTGATCTGCCGCTGCCGCCCGGCTTCAAGCTCCCGGTTTGATGATGGATGTTGAGCTTCTTTTTACCTCTCCCTTGATGGGAGAGGTCGATTTGCTCAACGGGACGTCGAGCAAACCGGGTGAGGGTGGGGCAAGAGTCTTTGCTTCAACCCCTCACCCGGAATGTCGAAACGCGTTTCGACATTCCAACCCCCGATCAAGTCGGGGGCAGGCTCTCTCCCGCAAGGGGGGAGGGGAATGAGCGCCGCGCAACCTTTCGGGCCGGAGCTGCAGCGCTTGATCGAGCTTTTGGCAAAGGTGCCTGGCTTGGGCCCGCGCTCCGCGCGGCGTGCGGCGCTTGGCCTTTTGCGACGAAAAGAGAGCCTGATGCTGCCGCTCGGCGATGCCATCGCAACGGCCGCTGCGCGCGTGAGCAAATGCTCGGCGTGCGGCAATCTCGATACACGCGATCCGTGCTCGATCTGCGCCGACCCCGCGCGTGATGCACGTACGATTTGCGTGGTCGAAGAAGTCTCCGATGTTTGGGCGCTCGAGCGCGCCAATGTGTTCCACGGGAGCTATCACGTGCTTGGCGGCGTGCTTTCCGCGATCGATGGCATCGGGCCCGATGATCTTGCGATCGCGCCTTTGGTTGCGCGCGCCCGCGCCGGGATTGATGAAGTCATCTTGGCGACCAACGCAACCGTCGATGGCCAGGCCACCGCGCATTATGTGATGGATGCGCTTGCCAGCACCGGAGCCAAAGTCACACGCCTCGCTTACGGCGTGCCGGTCGGCGGCGAGCTTGATTATCTCGACGAAGGCACGCTCAAAGCCGCGCTCCAATCCCGCCGCCCTATGTAATCTTACGCACGAGCGCGCGGCTTGATCTGTGCATATAGGTGCTTTGGCGGGGCTGCGAAATACTTGAGGAGAGCGGGACAAAGCCAGCCCGCCATGTCGAGCGCGGGTGAATAATACCAGTTGCCCGAACCTTCACCCCGTAGCCACTCAAGCTCAATTTGGTGACCTGGGAAAGGCTCGGCAGAAAAGATCAGCGTAAATCCATGATCCGCATCAGGGATATCCTGAACGAGCCGATCAATGATTGTATCTGCGCCTGAAACAAAAGGCTCTTGTACGAGTTCCCGCACGAGGATCGTCGAATACCCACATCTCTAGGTACTTGTACGGCGCTATGATGTTTAATGAATTCATACGCTGACAATATCATCAGCCGCGGCCTTGGGCGAGGAGCGGGAGCGGCGTGTCCTCGACCACCGGGACTTTCTCGTCCTCGCCGATTTCGACCTCCTTGATCTTCTCGCCACGCTTGGCGATCTTCTCCGCCGAGGTCTCGATATCCTTGATGTCGCGGTCTGATTGATCGAAATGCTTGCGTAAATTGGCGGTACGGTCGACGAGGCGGCCGACATCGATCAGCAATGTCTGCACCTCTTTCTGAATCACATGCGCCTGCTCGCGCATATGCTGATCGCGCATCAGAGCGCGCATCGTATTCACTGCCAGCATCAGCATGTTGGGTGAGACGATCACCACGCGCTTGCGCTGCGCATGCTGGATGATGTCGAAGAAATCCGCGAACACGGCGCAATAAATCGACTCGGCGGGCACGAACATGATCGCCGGGTCCTGCGTCTCGCCGGGGATCAGATATTTGCCGGCGATGTCGTCGATATGCTTGCGCACTTCGGCGCGCACCCGCACTTCGGCGGCGTGCTTCGCCTCAGCGCTTTGCGCTTCCGCTAAGGCTTCAAAGGATTCGCGCGGGAATTTCGCATCGATCACGATCGCTGCATGCGAGCGCGGCAAGCGGATCGTGCAATCCGGCCGCATGCCGTTGGTCAAGGGCGCATTGAAGGCATAAGTGCCCGCCGGCAGCGTGTCGGTGATGATGTGCTCCATCTGCGCCTGGCCGAAAGCGCCGCGCGCCTGCTTGTTGGCCAAAATGTCCTGGAGCGTCACGACCTGGCTCGATAGCTCGGTCAAATTCTTCTGCGCGGCATCGATCGCGGCGAGCCGCTCTTGCAATTGGCCAAGCGATTGCGTGGTTTTCACGCCCTGAACTTCGAGCGTGTCGCCGACGCGCTTGGTCACCGCATCGAGCCGCTGATCCACGCGCTCAGAAAGCGCCGTGCTGTTCTGCGACACCTGCTGAAGTGCACCGCGCATCTGGTCGAGGCTGCTTGTTAGCGTCTGCTGCGTGGCTCCGAGCGCCTGGATCGCCTGCGCCACTTGCGCATCTGACCCGCTGCCGCCACGGCGCACCAAGAGGAACACAATGCCCGCCGCACACGCCGCGAGCCCGATGCCAAGCAGAAGCCAGATCGCCTGCTCCATATGAGCCTCCCAACAACCGAGCTCCTCTTCTAAAGAGATTCGGCTTGCGCGCGATGTTCCCTATTCGTTCTTAACATGAGGTAACCCGGCGGGCAAGCCCGGTTCAGCCTTTTGGCGCCATCTGATCCGGCCGGTAGAACAGGCCCAGCTTCAGGCTTTGGGCGATCCGCTCGGAGCGCTCGATGAAGAATTCCCGCGCCTCGGCGGTGGGGGCGATCTCCTCCACGGTTTCGCGGAAGAGGCGCAGCCAGATCGCAAAATGGCCCGGCTCGAGCGTTGGCAGCAGCTTGGCGTGCGCCTGCATCGGCTTGCCGCTATAGCGCCCGTTGACGAAGGCGATCGACGACCAGAAGGTCTTCATCTTGGCGAGATGAGGCGCCCAGCTGTCTTTGATCACCGCCTCGAAAATCGGTCCCAAAACGGCATCGGCGCGGACGCGGCCATAGAAGCTCTCGACCAGGCGGTCGATGAACGCCTCGCTGATCCCAATGGCTGCAGAATGCGCGGCAAATTCGCGCCGTGCGGCAATCGCTCTCTCGCTATAGCTCGGACTTTCCATGCGCTGCTCCAGTGCTCCACAAGATGTGGGTCGCGCCCCGGCTGAATTGAAGGCTGCGCATCGCCGCTGCGGCGAAGTGCCAAGGCAAACCAGCCACTTGACGCCTCTTTCGAGGGTCCTCATATCTCGTAAGCCATGGCTAAGCGAACCATCATCGTAGCGCCCGATCCGCGCCTGAAGCTGATCTCCGAGCCCGTCGATAATGTCGACGATGCCATCCGCGCGCTCATGGACGACATGCTGGAGACGATGTACGCGGCGCCGGGCATCGGCCTTGCCGCGGTGCAGGTCGGCATCCCCAAGCGCATCATCGTGATGGACATCGCGCCCGAGGGCGAGCCGAGGGCGCCGCGCCATTTCATCAACCCGGAAATTCTCGAAACCAGCGGCGAGATGAAGGAATACGAGGAGGGCTGCCTTTCGGTTCCGGAAATGTATGAACTGATCGAGCGACCGGCGCAGGCACGCATCAAATATGTCGATTACGACGGCGATGAGCAGGTGGTCGATGCGGACGGCATGCTGGCGGTCTGTCTGCAGCATGAGATGGACCATTTGAATGGCATTCTCTTCATCGATCATCTCTCCAAGCTCAAGCGCGACATGATCCTCAGGAAGCTCACCAAGGCGCGGCGCCTCAAAGAGACAGGTTAGCCTTTGCGCCTCGCCTTCATGGGGACGCCCGATTTTGCGGTTCCGACATTGTCGGAGCTGATCGGCCAGGGCCACGAGATCGCCTGTGTCTACACGCAGCCCGCTCGCCCAGCAGGTCGAGGCCAAAAGCCCAAGCCTTCGCCGGTTGAGGCTTTTGCGCGCACCGCCGGGCTCGAGGTGCGCACGCCGCAGAATCCTCAAAGCGCCCGAGGACCGCAAGGCTTTTGCCGCGCTCGATCCTCGATGCCGCGATCGTCGTGGCTTATGGGCTCATTCTGCCGCGCGCGGATTTTGCAGGCGCCGCGGCTCGGCTGCTTCAACGTACATGCCTCGCTCTTGCCGCGTTGGCGCGGCGCGGCGCCGATCCAGCGCGCGATTATGGCTGGCGATCAAGAGACCGGCGTGTCGATCATGCAAATGGAAGAAGGGCTCGATACCGGCCCGGTGCTGATAAGCGAGCGCCTCGCAATCGGCTCGTCCATGACTGCCGGGCAGTTGCATGATGAGCTCGCGCGGCTGGGCGCTTCGCTGATGATCCGCGCGCTGAGCGCTTTGGAGCGTGGCGCGATCAAGCCTGTGCCGCAGCCTGCTGAAGGCGTGACTTACGCGAAAAAGATCGACAAGTCAGAAGCGCGCATCGATTGGTCGAAGAGCGCAGTCGAGCTTGACCGTTTGATCCGCGCGCTCACGCCATCTCCCGGCGCGTGGTTCGAGGCGCCGGATTCGAAAGGCGCGCCGGTGCGCATTCGCGTAATTTCTGCACGGCCTGTACCCAGCGGCGGTGACGTTGGCGAGGTCATCTCGCTTGCGCCGCTCATCGTCACGTGCCGTGAGGGCGCTCTTGAGCTGACACACCTGCAACGCGCAGGCGGCGGTGCGCTTGACGCTGCTGATTTCCTGCGCGGCTTCCCGCTCACCAAAGGCGCGGCGTTAGCGCTAAGTCCGCTGGAGTCACATCGACTTGTTCGGTTGTGCCAAAGCCCTTGCTGTAATCGAGCACGGAGATGACCTTTGGCGTGACGCGCAGCAGCATGAATCGTATTGGTGTCGAGCGGCGGCAAATCCTTCATCTCTGCGCCAAAGCGCTTGGTCATCAATTCGACCACGCGCGCCATTTCCATGGGATCGGTTACGCGCTCGGCCTCTGCCGCCATCGAGAGCCCTTTTATCTCCTGCCAGGAGCTATAAGGCACGTCGACGGCAAGTGAGATGCGCTTATCGCGCCCGATATTCTTGGCCTTTTGCCCTTCGGGGCCGACGCCGATGTAGATTTTGAGCCCATCATGCACAAAGCTCACCGCCGTGGCTTGCGGCCAGCCATCCGGGCGATTGGTGGCGATGGTGAGATCGACGGCCTTGTCCAGAATTTCCAGGATGAATTCGCGTGCTGCCTTCTGCATGTCCGCTCCTCCGGCAAGAAATCCCTGGCTGCGATCTTGCGCGATGAGGCGGAACAGGCCTTGATCCTCATCAATCATGCCGCGCTACAAGATCATCATCGAATATGACGGCACGCCCTTTGTCGGCTGGCAGCGTCAGACCAATGGCGTCTCCGTGCAGGCCGTCATCGAGGCCGCGATCCAAGGCTTTTCCGGCGAAAGTGTAACGATCACAGCGGCCGGCCGCACCGACACCGGCGTTCATGCGCGCGGTCAAGTGGCGAGCTTCGATCTTTCGCGTGCGTTGCCTGCAGACAAGGTGCGCGATGCCATCAATGCGCTTGTGCGCCCGCATCCGGTGGCCGTGTTGTCGGCGGCGGAAGTGGCGGCGGATTTCAGCGCGCGTTTTAACGCAACCAAGCGGCATTACGAATATCGCGTCATTACGCGGCGCGCGCCGCTTGCGCTTGATCGCGACCGCGCCTGGTGGATCCCGCAAAGCCTGGATGTCGCGGTGATGGCTGAAGCCGCGCTTGCACTTGTCGGCTCGCACGATTTCACGACCTTCAGGGCTGCCGAGTGCCAGGCGAAATCGCCGGTCAAAAAACTTGATCAAGCGCGCGTGGAAGTGCGAGGCGATAGCATTTTTTTCAATTTCTCGGCGCGCTCCTTCTTGCATTCGCAGGTGCGCTCCATGGTCGGTTCGCTGGCTCAAGTGGGGCGCGGCAAATGGAGCGTTGGCGATCTGCGCAACGTGCTGGAGGCACGCGATCGCGCGGGGTGTGGCCCGCTCGCGCCGCCTTGCGGTCTGACCCTCGTGCGCGTTGATTATCCCTGATGACTTGATTTTCCCGCGTTCGTCGCCAAGTCGTAGCGTGGGCGGGAGGTGCCGCGCTCGCGTGTGAAGGGAAGCAACGCCTCGAAAAATCACTCACAGGTTAAAAGTTTTCGGATTCGCGAAAATCGAAATGAAAATTCGCTAGAAGCGCGAAAAATAGAGACCGAGCATGCGCTCATAGATGCGCGCGAGCGCTTCGATATCGGCCACCGGCACGTTTTCGTCGATCTTGTGCATGGTGTCACCGACAAGGCCGAACTCGACGACCGGCGCATAATCCTTGATGAAGCGCGCATCCGATGTGCCGCCCGAGGTCGATAGCTCCGGCTTCGATCCGGTCTCGGCGGCGATCGCCTCGCATAGAAGATCGGTGAAGGCGCCGGGCGCAGTGACGAAGGCTTCGCCATTGCCCATGAACGAGGTCTCGAAATCGCCGCCATGCGTGGCCTGATAGCGCAAAATCTCGTCTTGCACCCATGCGCGCAATCCCGCCTGGGTGTGGCGATCATTGAAGCGGATATTGAGGCGCGCTGTCGCTTCAGCGGGGATGACGTTCGAGGCTTTGTTGCCCGTGTCGATGGCGACAATCTCGAGATTGCTGGGCTGGAAATGTTCCGTACCCGGATCGAGTGTCACGTGCGCAAACTGATCGAGCAGGCCGACAAGCTTGGGCAGAGGATTATTGGCGCGGTCGGGATAGGCGACATGGCCTTGGCTGCCCGACGCCTTGATCGTCGCCGTCAAGCTGCCTCGCCGGCCGATCTTTGCCATATCGCCCAGGCGCTGCCGGTTGGTCGGCTCGCCGACGAGGCAATGATCGATAATCTCGCCGTGGCTCTTCAGCCAACGCAGCATCGGCTCGGTGCCGTTGATCGCAGTCGCCTTCCTCATCGCCGGTGATGAGGAAGCTGATCGAGCCTTTGAAGGCGCCCTTCGCGATGTGGCGCGAAGCGGCGGCGGCGAAAGCGGCAATACCGCCTTTCATGTCGGCGGCGCCGCGGCCGTAAAGCCGGCCGTGGCGTAAGCTGGGATCGAACGGCGCCGATGACCATTTGCTTTCGTCGCCCGGCGGCACCACATCGGTGTGGCCCGCGAAGGAGAAATGCGGCGCCTCAGTGCCGATGCGGGCGTAAAGATTGTCGATGCGCTCCGTGCCCTCGCCGAACGGCAATCGCGTGCATTTGAAGCCGAGCTTGGTGAGCGCGGCTTCGAGCACATCGAGCGCGCCGGCATCGGCAGGCGTTACGCTCGGGCGCTTGATCAGCGCCTGCGCCAACTCAACGGGGTCGATGGCTTCGGCCAAAAGTTATGCTCCAGACATAGACTGACCTAACTTTCTTATAAATCAATCCCTGAGAAGCTCGTTGATCGAGGTCTTGGCGCGGGTCTTTTCGTCGACGCGCTTGACGATCACCGCGCAATAAAGCGCTGGCCCTGGCGCGCCGTTCTTCATCGGCTTGCCCGGCAGCGCGCCCGGCACGACGACGGAGTAGGGCGGCACTTCGCCGTAATGAAGACTTCGCCGGTGTCGCGGTCGATGATCTTGGTCGATGCGCCGAGATAGACGCCCATCGACAAAACCGAGCCTTCGCGCACGATCACGCCCTCGGCGACTTCGGAGCGCGCGCCGATGAAGCAATTGTTCTCGATGATCACCGGCGCCGCCTGCAGCGGCTCGAAGCACGCCGCCGATGCCGGCGCCGCCCGAGATATGACAGTTCTTGCCGATCTGCGCGCAGGAGCCGACCGTCGCCCAGGTGTCGACCATCGTGCCCTTGCCGACATAGGCGCCGATATTGACGAAGCACGGCATCAGCACGACGCCCGGTGCGATATAGGCCGAGCGGCGCACGACGGCGCCCGGCACGGCTCTGAAGCCCGCGGCGCGAAACTCGATTCTCGCCCCAATCCGTCGAACTTGGAGGGCACCTTGTCCCACCAATTGGCGGTGCCCGGGTCCGCCGTCGATCATGCTCCATGTCGTTGAGGCGGAAGGACAACAGCACGGCCTTTTTCAGCCACTCATTGACCTGCCAATTGGCCGTCGATCTTTCTGGCGACCCGCAGTTCGCCGCTTATCGAGCAGCTCAAGCGCCGCTTCGACCGCCTCGCGCACGTCGGCCCGCGTTGTCGGGCGCTGAGTTCAGCCCGGCCCTCCCAGGCGTTCTTCGATGACGCTGCGCAACTCCTTCGCTCATTGCTTTCCTCCCCAGGCTCTTTGGCGGCGCTGCTCATACGACATAACATGCGCGCCGTGGCGAGGAACCCGGCGAGGTTTTCCGTGGCGCATGGTGAACATGATAGGCGGGCTTGCGGCTGAGCCATTCAGCTCCTCCGCCGCCTCCCAGGCTCGGCGCCGATCACAGCACCGTCGTCATGCCTAAGCGCGTGCGGCGCTTCCAGGTTACGCGCAACGTCCTCGAACATTGCAGCGCGCTTGGGCGCGATCCCGTGCTGCGCGATCAACGGCCTCATAGGCGGTGCGACTGGGCTTGGGCTCATAGTTGGCCGCCACGATGTCGTGCACAGCCGTCAAATTGATCTGCGATACCGAGCTTTTCCAAGACGCGCTCGGCATGAGCGCCTGGAGCCGTTGGTGTAGACCAGCCGCCGCCCCGGCAGGCGCGCAAGCGCCGCGCCCAGCGCAGGTCGGCTTGCAGAGACGATAAGTCGATGTCGTGCACATAGTCGAGAAACTCGCACCGGCTCCATGCCGTGCATCGGCCATCAAGCCGAAAGTGTCGTGCCGTGCGAGTGGTAATAGGCCTTTTGCAGCTGTGCGCGCCGCACCGTGATCCAGCCCCAACGCGCTCGGCGACAAACGCTGTCATGCGCTGTATCGATCTGCGCGAAAAGGTTGCAGGCGTCCGCATAGAGTGTGTTGTCGAGATCGAAGATCCATGTCTCGACATGGCAGAGATCGGGGGCGGATCGGCCTCGGTGCATTGGCGGCAAATGTGGTGCGCCGCGCCGCGATTGCAACCCGATCGAGACCGTTTTATTAACGGCGTTAAAGCCTGGGCAGGCTATGATCTGGCGCGCGCAAAGCCAACCTTCATCCGAACCGGAACCTCGAATGCTGAACAAGATGACGGCCGAGCTGCCGGGCCGCCGATCAAGCCCGAAGACCTGACATTCGAGCAGGCCCTCGCAATCTTGGAGCGCGCATCCGAGGAGGCCAAGCGCGAGCTCGCCAGCATCTCAAGCGCGTCCGGAAATTCTCGCCTATCTTCCCGCATGATCGAAGGCGACATCCGTGCCCTTGTCGCCAGCAATGTCTCGACACCGCTGAGATCGATCTCGAGCTTGCAAGCGACGAGCTTGCCGAGGTGCGCGTCGCAGCTTGCGCGCAAAATCGTCCGGCTCTTGCCCGGTCTTAGCGCGGACGAGGATGCGGATCTGCGCGATGGCGCGATCAAGTGATCGACAAGCTCGCCGCGGACATGCTGCCGCATGTCGGCAGATCCTTGCCGAAGAGATCAAGAACTCAGCCGATCGTGCCTAAAGCCATCATCATCAGCCTCGCGCACGATGCCGAGATCGCGGTTGCAGCGCCGGTGCTCGAATACTCGCCGCTGTTGTCCGACGACGATCTGCTGGAGCTCATCGCAACGAGCCGGGTCGAGGGTGTGCTCGCCGCGATTGCCAACCGCGAGGACCGTTTCCGGCGATGTCTCGGATGCGGTGGTTGCAACGCTCGATATCCCGGCGATGACTGCGCTCTTGCCAATCAAAACGCCGAAATCAGATCCGAGACGCTCGACCGCGTCGCTCGAGCAGGCCTGCGATATTCGAAGCGTGGCACAAGCCCTGGTGCTGCGCCCCGAGCTGTCGATCCGCGCGATCCGGCGCATTTCCGGTTTCGTCGCCTCTTCGCTGCTGGAAATTCTGATCGCCGAGCATGATCTCGATGATGAGACGCGCCACATATCTCGAGTTCAGCAAGTCCGCGAGCGGCTCCAGCGCGAAGATCGCCTCGGAGCGAACATGCGACATCAAGGAACGGACTCTGGTCGACGGTCTCGATCGCGCATGCGAGGACGGCATGCTCGACGACGAGTTCGTGCTCGATGCGATCAAGCGGAGATCGCATGCAGTGTCATCCTTGCGCTTGTCGCGCTCGGCCGCGTGCCGGAGACTCGTCGTGGAGCGGATCTTGCGATCGGGCAGCGCGCAGCTGATCACATCGCTTGCCTGGCATTGCGGGCTTCGATGCGCACCGCCTTCGAGCTGCAGAAGTCGGTCGCCAAGCTCGCGCCGCCAACCTTCTGCCGGGCCGTAATGGCGTCGATTTTCCGATGACCGCGCCGCAAATGACGAGCCAGCTCGAGCTGATGGGCATCGAGCACAAGCCATCTTAGTGTCCTGATACTAGCTGCCGGAGTGGTCTGACGATTGGTCTTCGGTGAAGGAAAAGCGCAAGAACGCCTTGCCGCCGGTATCAACCTTCTCGAAATCAAGCGGAATAAGGCCCTGATCGTCGCACTAGTCCGGCTTTGCGGTGATTGAGAAGCTGACGTCATTCGTACACAGACGATCATCGCCGTGCCAGAACAGCTTCTTCTCGGCGGCGTCCACCGTCTCGCCGTAAATATAGACGAAATGCTTGTCGAGCGCCTCGATGACCGGCTTTAGGCACGCGTTCGGTTGAATCTCGAACCACCCTTTGGTGTTGACCGTTGCGGCATCGATCGGCACGCCGACGGCCGCCCAAATCGCGTATTTGGTCGAGTTGCACAGCTGCAGCCCGTGGCCCTTGGCGCGTTCTTGTGAAACCTGCACAAGCGCACGCATCAGCTCGATGGAAGGTTGCTCGGGCACGTCGATCGAGTTCTCACGTTTGAACTTCTGAATCGCGCTCACGGTCGAGCGCCCCAGATAACCGTCCATCTGGCTATGTGCGAGAAGCCCAAGGTCAACCAGCAGCCGCTGCGTGCCAAGAATTTGTGCTTTGGGCAGATCGAGCTGATCCGGCTCGGTGAAGGTCGTTGTCCAACTCTTGGCGCGCCCCACGGAAACGGCGTTGAAATACGCCATGCTATAGCCGCGTTTCTCGCAGTTATTGGATCCGGTGATGTCGAAATCGTTCTGCGCAATGCAGAATTGATCCTCGCCGGCCCAGTCATGCATCGGCGCGCCCGTGTTGTTCACGATGGTGCGGCCGTGAATATAGTAGGTGTTTTGGGTCAGCGGCTTATCGATCACCGGCCGGCAAAATCCGGGATAGACAATGAACCAGCCAGCGGATTGATAATCGCCGTCGCCCTTATAGGCGATCGCTGCGCGGATCACATAGCTTGTCTCGTTGCAAAGGTCGTATTCGGCATGCGCCTTGGTGGCCGTTGCCAAATTGCCGGCAAAGACGAAAAGCAGGAAGGCGCCGCCGGTGCCCAAAACGGCCGTCAGCCTGTGAACCAGATTGCGCACAACAACGCTTGCGCTCACGCCGACCGCCTCCGCCTTTCGGACCAGCTCGAAAATCCCCGTCCCGGGGCAAGACTATCCCCCGGCACGTTACCGTTCAATGACGCAAGGGATGGGGCCTAGTCGCGCTCGATCAGCGTGCCGATGCCCTGGTCGGTAAAAAGCTCCAAAAGCAAAGCATGCGGCACCCGGCCGTCCAGAATCACCGCGGCCTCGACCCCGCCCTCAATGGCAGCAATACAGGTCTCGATCTTGGGGATCATGCCGCCGGTGGCAATGCCCTCGGCGATCAATGCCTTGGCCTCGCTGACCCTCAGGCGCGAGACGCACTTCTTGTCGCGGCCGAAGACGCCAGGCACGTCCGTGAGGAGCAGGAACCGGCAGGCTTTGATCGCGCCGGCGACAGCGCCGGCCGCGGTATCGGCGTTGATGTTGTAGGTGTGGCCATCGGGCCCAGTGCCGGTCGGCGCGACCACGGGGATGATGTCCGACTTGATGATGACATCGAGCACATGCGGATCGATCTTGTCGGGTTCGCCGACATAGCCGAGATCGACAACGCTCTCGATATTGGAGTCCGGGTCGCGCTTGGTGCGCGTCACCTTGCGCGCGGTGATGAGGCGGCCATCCTTGCCCGAAAGGCCGAGTGCGGTGCCACCTTGCTCATTGATGAGCGCGACGATCTCTTTGTTGATCGAGCCGGCCAGCACCATCTCGACGACATCGACGGTTTTTTGGTCGGTGATCCTGAGGCCGTCGATAAAATTGCTTTCGATATTGAGGCGCTCGAGCATCTTGCCGATTTGCGGGCCGCCGCCATGAACCACAACCGGGTTCATGCCGACCTGCTTGAGCAGCACGACGTCGCGCGCGAAGATCTTTCCCAGCACCGGATCGCCCATCGCATGACCGCCATATTTGACGACGACGGTGCGCTTGTCGTAGCGCCGGATATAGGGCAACGCTTCGGACAATGCCTCGGCATTGCGCGCGAAATCCTCTGGTACTGCTCCGCTCATCAACGGCCTCCGACTCAGCGGGCATCCTTATCTGTTATAGCCAAGCGCCGCCACATCCATAAGGGCCGCAATCTCGCCGCGCAATTCAGCGAGCCCCTCACCTGAGACGCTCGATGTCGAAATCAGCCGCGGGTGCGCCGCGACATGCGTTTTGAGCGCCGCCGCTAGCGTGGCGAGCACAATGGCGAGTTCGGCAGGCTTGGGCTTATCGGTCTTGGTCAAGACAATCTGATAGGACACCGCGCTTTCATCGAAAGCCTTCATGAAAGGCTCGTCGGCGGCTTTGAGGCCGTGGCGTGAATCGATGAGCAAAAAGACGCGCTTCAAGGTGGAACGCCCGCGCAAATAGGCGATCATCAAATCGCTCCAGCGCTTGGCGTCTTTCTTGGAGGCCTTGGCAAAGCCATAACCCGGCAGATCGACGAGAAACGCGCCGTGTTTGTCAGCTGGGAAGCTGAAGAAGTTGAGCTGCTGCGTGCGCCCTGGCGTGTTGGATACGCGTGCCAGATGCGAGATGCCGGTGAGCGCGTTGATGAGGCTCGATTTGCCGACATTGGAGCGTCCGGCAAAAGCGAATTCCGGCCGGTCCGCCGGCGGCAATTGATCGATCGCGGTCACGCCCCGCTCGAAGGCGCAGCCCCTCGCGAACAGCCAATTGCCGGCTTCAAGATCGACGGAGTCGAGATCCGCGCTCATTGCTTCGGTGTGGACGCCACCCGTTTCGACTTGTCACTGGGCTTAACACCGAACAGGCGAGCAACGGTCCTCACGCCGGCAATGTTCATGAGACTAACCGGCGTCCCCGCCTTATGCATGATGAAGCTCTGCTGGACGATCGAGAGAAAATTGTTCCATGTCCAGTAGATGACCAGGCCGACAGGCATGGCTGCGAGCATGAAGGTCCACAAAACCGGCATCCAGGTGAAGATCATCTTCTGTGTCGGGTCGGTCGCCGGCGTCGGTGTCAGGCCGGTTTGAACGAACATCGTCAGCCCCATGACGAGCGGCCAGACGCCAACCGTGAGCACAGGCGCGATCATCGGTATGTGCGATGGGTCGAAGCCTGGAATGAGGCCGAAGAGATTGCCCAGCATGGTCGGATCGCGCGCCGATAGATCATGTATCCAGCCGAAGAACGGCGCTTGGCGCATCTCGATCGTTATGAAGAGCACGTTGTAGAGCGAATACCAGACCGGAATCTGCAAAAGCACGGGCAAGCAGCCGGCGAGAGGGTTGAGCTTCTCCTTCTGGTATATGGCCGCCATCTGCTTTTGCAGCTCGGCCTTGTCGTCCTTGTAGCGCGTCTGAATGTCTTTCAGCTGCGGCTGAAGCTTCTTCATCTTGGCCGCGGTCTCGTAGGAGCGATTGGCGAGCGGGAAGAAGATGAGCTTCACGCACACGGTGACGGCCAGGATGGCAAGGCCGAGATTGCCCCACAGCAAGCCTTTGAAGAACTCCAGCAGCATGAAGATGGGCTTGGTCAGAAAGCGCGCGAAGCCCCAATCGATTGCCAGATCGAAGCGCTTGATGCCCAGCGCGCTTTCATAATGGTCGACAGTGCTCACTTCCTTGGCGCCGGCGAACAAATGGCTCTCGGTCTTCAGCGAGGCGCCGGAAGCCAACGACTTGGGATTGAGCTGATAGGCGGTCGCGAAGCGCTCGGAGTCGGCGCCGCTCGGATGATCGTAATTGACTGAAAGCGTCAAAGGCGCCTGTTGCGGCGGGATGAGCGATGCCATCCAGTATTTATCGGTAAAGCCGAACCAGCCGCCGGTCGATTGCGTGTTGAAGCCGCCATTCTTGCGCAGCGCCTTCCACTTGCGATTCTTGAGCGAGCCGTCGATCCATCCGGCAAAGCCTTCATGCACGAACCACACGCCGCCGGTTGTGGGGGCCTCCATCCGGCTGATCACGCCGTAGGGCGTGAGCGCAACATCGTGTCCGCTCTGATTGGTGACGCTTTGCGTGATCGTGAACATGTAGTTCTGATCGATCGCGAAAGTGATGTGGAAGATCAGGCCCTGGCCATTATCCCATTTGAGTGTCACCGGCGTTGTCGGGGTCAGCGTGGCGCCGGATTCGACTTGCCATTCCGTATCGGGGCCGGGCAGCGCAGCTTGCGCACCTTCCGGCGCGGTCCAGCCGAACTCGGTGTAATAAGCGTTGGGTGCGCCGTTTGGGCTGAGCAATGTGATCAGCGGGCTCGTCTTCTTGATGGTCTCGTGATAGTCCCTGAGATCAAGATCATCGAGCGTTGCGCCTTTGAGATTGATCGAGCCTTTAACGCGCGGCGCTTCGATCGGAACGCGCTTGGATTGCGCGAGCGCCTCCGAGCGCGTCATGGCTGGCGCCTTGCTGGCACTAATTCCGGGAATGCTGCTGCTCGGCGTAGCCGTTGTTTGTTGCGCGCTCGTTTGCTGCGAGGCTGCCGGATGCTGCGCCGGCGTCTTGGATGGTTGCGCGGGTGGAAACAGCACGCTCCAAAGCACAAAGACGGCCAGTGAAAGCGCGACGGCAAGGATGATGTTGCGCTGCTCAGACATTATGCGTCCTTGTCACTTTCTCGTGTGGCTCAGGCACGGGATCGAAGCCCTCGCCGCCGCCGAGCCATTTGACCGGATGGCAGCGCAAGAGCCGCGTGATCGCCAGCGCCGATCCCCTGAGCGGGCCGTGGCGCTCCAGCGCCTCGATGGCATAGGCGGAGCAGGTCGGTTGATAGCGGCAATGCGCGCCGATCAACGGTGAAATCGCGATCCGGTAAGCCTTGATGACCAGGATGAGTGCCCCCGCCATAAGCTTTGCAGGCAGGGCCAAGATCCGGTGCGAAAGAGATGAACTCTGAGCCTTGGTCATCGGATCCTTGAACGGGAACGCCTACGAGCACGAATGCGGCGTATCACGAGCCGTTTGAACGCGCCCGCCGCGCCCGGCCGGCGGCACCGGGTTGGCGAGCCTTGTGAAGCATTTCCAAGGCCGATTCAAGATCGCTTTGCAGCGCGGCAAAGGGCCGGTCGACGGCTCGATCACGGGCGATCAACACATAATCCCAGCCCGGGCGCCCGAGGCTCGACAGGCGCGATTGAGCCACCGCCCGCAGGCGCCGGCGCGCCCGGTTGCGAATAACCGCCTTGCCGATCTTTTTCGTCACCGTGAGCCCGAAGCGAATGGTTTCCGGGCCGATATGTGGATCACTCTCGCCCCGTGCAAGCCCGAGCAGCACGAATCCCGGCTTTGCGGCCCGCACGCCAGCGTTCACGGCCAGGAATTCCGGCCGCTTTTTCAGGGTTGAAAGGGGATGCAACGAGAGGCTTCAGGCGGAAAGGCGCTTGCGCCCCTTGGCCCGCCGCCGCGCCAGAACCTTGCGCCCGCCGACACTCGCCATGCGCTCACGGAAGCCGTGGCGGCGCTTGCGGACGAGGCGGCTCGGTTGATAAGTGCGCTTCATAGCCAGACCTTTGGCGAGTTTTTCGCCGGAAAGCGCGGTTTGATAGGCAAGGGGGGCCGTCTTGTCAATCACGCCCTCGGGCTTCGCCGCAACACAAAGGCGAATTTGCTAGGCGCGGGCTTGAGTTAACTAAATCCCGGCCCCATATCGCCGGAAGAGGGATTTGCCCCTTTTGCGAACCGGAAAGGGCAGCCGCCGCACGTTGAAGCCTCATGGCCCGGCTGCGTCTCCGGGCCGCGTGGCGCATCCGCGCCGGCATTTTGATGCATCGGGCAATCAGGGCAAAATGCGGTTGTCATGAAAGCCGATATGGGAAGTCAGCAAAGCCTGCGAGTGAGCGCCATGCCGGCGCGGAGCGGCTTCCTGCGCATGCTTCGGCGGCTGGTGCGGCCCTTCGTTCCCAAAGGGCTGTCGGCGCGCCTGATCATGCTGACGACGTCTGTCGTGCTGCTCTCGGAGGTGTTGATCTACGTGCCTTCGATCGCGGCTTATCGCAATGAGATTCTAGCGCAGCGCCTCGACGCTGCGCAGATCGCAGCACTCGCGATGAACAACAATGTGAGCGCAGAGCTCGCCGATACGCTCTTGGAAAATGCCGGCGTGCTTTCTGTCGTACTCAAGCGCGACGAGCAGCGCGAGCTTTATCTGCATCCGGGTCAGCCGCCGCCGCGGCCGGTGCAGACCTTCGACACCGAGCATCAAAACGAGCTGCAATCGATCGTCAATGCTTTCAAGCTCTTGACCAGCACCGGCGACCGCGTGATCTCGGTACGTGGCAAGGCGCGGCTCAAAGGCGGCATCTACATCGAAGCCGTGATGAACGAGGCGCCGGTTCGCGCTGCGATGTTCGACTATTCGCACACCATCATCGAAAGCTCGATCATCATCTCGCTGATCATGGCGGGCGCCGTGTTTGCGGCGATCAACATCCTGCTCGTGGGTCCGATGATGAGGATTGAGCGCTCGATGCGGCGCTTCAGGGCCTCGCCGGAGGATGCGGATGCGATCATTGTGCCCAGCGAGAGGCGCGATCAGATCGGCTCGGCCGAGCGTGAGCTGGCGGCCATGCAAGGTGAGTTGCGCTTGGCGCTGTCGCAGCGCGCACGGCTGGCGGCGCTCGGCACCGCCGTCTCCAAGATCAATCACGATTTGCGCAACATGCTTTCGAGCGCGCAGCTTTTCGTCGACCGCCTGGAAAAGAGCGAAGACCCGACGGTGCAGCGCTTGGCGCCCAAGCTCGTCTCGGCGATTGATCGCGCGGTGGCGCTCTGCACCAATACGCTGCGCTATGGCCGCGCCGAGGAGACGCCGCCCGAGCCGCGCAGCTTTAATCTCGCCAAGCTCGTCGATGATGTCGTCGCCAATGCCTTCTTGAATGAGGAAGGGCTCGCCTCGTTCAACAATGCGGTGCCGAAATCGCTCATGCTGGTCGCCGATCCGGATCAAATCTTTCGTGTCTTGCTCAATCTGGCGCGCAACGCCATTCAGGCGATCGAGGTGTCGGGTGAGCCTGGCGAGGTCACGTTCGATGCCTACACCTCCGGCCGCGCGATCCATATCGAGGTGAAGGATACCGGGCCCGGCATTCCCACCGCGGCGCAGGCACGGCTGTTTCAGCCCTTCGCCTCGGTGCAGCGCCCTGGCGGATCCGGGCTTGGGTTGGCAATCGCTGCCGAGCTTGTGCGCGCCCATCACGGCGATATCAAGCTTGTCCGCACCGGCCCTGAGGGCACGGTGCTCCGGATCGAACTACCACAGGAGAGAGTTTGATGGTGTGGAACGCGGCGACCTATTTGAGCTTCGCCGATCACCGCACCCGCCCCGCTTATGAATTGATAGCCCGCATTCCGCTCGGGAGCCCGCGTCTCATCTACGATCTCGGTTGCGGCCCCGGTAATTCAGCGCGTGCTCTACTGGAGCGCTGGCCGGACGCGCATTTGATCGGCGTTGATAGCTCTAAGGAAATGCTGGAAACCGCGCGCAGGGACGGGCCCAAGGGCGCGGAATGGCAGGAGGCTGATATCGGCGATTGGTCGCCGGGAGAAGCGCCCGATCTTTTGTTTTCCAATGCGACGTTGCAGTGGATCGGCGGGCAGGCGCAGCTATTGCCCCGGCTTCTTGCAAGCGTGAAACCGGGCGGCGCTTTCGCGTTTCAAATTCCCGCCAACCATAGGGACCCGCCGCACACCATCATAGATGAGGTGCTGGCGGAGCAGGGGCTTTCGCACCGGATCAAATCGGCGTCGTTGTCGCGTCATGTTCTTCCGCAGGCGGATTATTACCGCATGCTGATGCCGCTCGCTTCGCAGCTCGACATCTGGGACACGCGCTATTTGCAAGTGGTGGAGGGGGCCGATCCGGTGTTGCGCTGGATCAAGGGCACCGCGCTCGTGCCGATCATGGCCGAGCTTAATGAAAGCGAGGCGAGCCGATTCTTGGCGGTGCTGAAAGAGCGCCTCGCCGCGCATTATCCCCAAGAATCGAACGGCCTCACGCTGTTTCCATTCGCAAGAAGGTTCATTGTCGCCCTGCGCGCTTGAGGGCTGGCGCGCCTGCGATCCGCCTCGCCTAGTACCGAGTATCCCGCGTAGCGGGTCGGGGAAATTGGAGGGGTGTGATGTCACTTGTGATAACGGTGGCACAGCAAAAGGGTGGCTCCGGCAAGACATCGCTGGCGGCGCATCTTTCAGTCGCTTGGACAAATCCGTTTTACGCTTCGGGCAGTCAGGCCTGGGCGCCGTTCAAGGTGATCGCGCTCGATCTTGATCCCCAAGAGAGCTTGATGAAGTGGTTCGCGGTGCGCGAGGCGGCGGGGCTTAATCCCGGCGGGCTCGATGTGCGCCGCGCTTCGGGTTGGCGGCTTTCGGGCGAGCTGTTGCGTGCCAAGCGCGAGGCGGATGTCGTCGTCCTGGACCTTCCTCCGGGTACGGACGTTCCGACGCAAGCCTTTCGCGGCGCCGATCTCATCGTCGTGCCGCTGCAGCTTTCGCCGATGGATCTGTGGGCGACGGAGCCGACGGTGAAGATGGCGATGCAGGCGCGTGCGCATCCGCTGCTCGTGCTCAACCGCGTGCCGGCGCGCGCGCGCTTGAACGATGCTGTGATCGCCGAAGCCAAGGCGGCCGAATGGCCGATGGCGCGCGCAACGCTGGGCAATCGCACAAGCTTTGCCGAAAGCCTGATGTCCGGCCGTGGCGTCACCGAGGGCGCGCCATCATCGCTCGCCGCCGCCGAGATGCGCCTCTTGGCGCGCGAAGTGATGAATGACGCCCGCGGCTTCGCCACCGCCGCTTAAAGCGGCGCCCCGCCCATGATCTTGCCTTGGCGGTGCGGGTCGGTGCCGCCGTCATAGCCGCCGGGGATCACCTTAAAGCCTTCGAGCGCCGGCGCGCCGCGCATGCCGTCGACATCGTGGCCCATCTTCTCGAGCGCGGCTTTCAGCTTCTCGGTGCCCGGCTTTTCCTCAAGATCGGTCTTGCCGTTGAGATTCATGAAGTTCGGCAAATCGATCGCATCCTGCATCGGCAGATTCCAATCCAAGACGCCGATCAGCGCTTTGACGACATAGCCGATGATCCTGACGCCACCTGGCGAGCCGATCGCCATCACCAGCTTGCCGTCCTTGTCGGTGACGATCGTCGGCGACATGGAAGACAGCGGGCGCTTGTCGGGCGCGGCGGCATTTGCGACCGGCTTGCCATTGATCTCCGGCATCATCGAGAAATCGGTCAGCTCGTTGTTGAGGAAGAAGCCATCCACCATGATGTGGCTGCCGAAGCCGAGCTGCACCGATGACGTCATCGAGACGACATTGCCTTCCTTGTCGACAATGGTGAAATGCGTCGTAGAAGGCAGCGTCGAGATCGGCGATGGCGCATAGAGCATGCCGCTTTGATGCGGCGGGTCGCCGGCCTCGCGCTTGCCGGGAAAAGCGTGCTTGGGGTCGATCAGCGCCGCGCGGTCTTTGAGATAGCCTGCGTCGAGCAGCCCCTTCACCGGTACGTCGATCACATCGCTGTCGCCGAGGAATTTCGCGCGGTCGGCAAAGGCGAGCCGTTCGGACTCGGCAAGGTAATGCCAGCTTTCCGGGTTTTGTACGCCGAGCGTGGGCAGCGGAAAGTGCTGCAGCATGCCGAGCGTTTCCAAGATGATGATGCCGCCCGAGCTCGGCAATCCCATGCCGCACACTGTGTAGTGCGGTAAGGCCCGCACACCGGATCGCGCTCTTTCGCTTCATAAGACGAAAGGTCCTTCAGCGTCATCTTCTGCGGATTGGCGAAGGCATGATTGACCGCATTCACAATGTCTTTGGCGATCGGTCCTTCATAGATCGCGCGCGGGATTCTTTTGCAGTGCCTCCATCGTCTTGGCATAAGCCGGATTCCTCATCATCGTTCCGACTGGCAAGAGATTACCGTCTTTGTCGAAGAGATAAGCGACGGCTGTCGGGGAGTCCTTCATCCCGGGAAAGCTCGCCGATTGATGCCAATGCTCGTCGATCGGAAAGCCTTGATTGGCGATCTTGATTGCCGGATCCAACAGGCTCGCCCATGGCAGCTTGCCATGCTCCTTATGCGCAAGCTCAAGCATTGCGATCGTACCGGGCACGCCGACGGAAATGCCGCCGAACCATTTTTGAAAGCTCGGCTTGCCGTCATCGCCCAGGAATTGATCGCCCTTGGTCGCCGCCGGCGCGACTTCGCGCCCGTCATAGCTTGTCACCTTGCCGGTCTTGGCATCGCGGTAGAGCATGAAGGAGCCGCCGCCAACGCCCGATGAGGAAGGCTCGATCACGCCGAGCACGGTCTGCACGGCAACCGCCGCATCAATCGCCGTTCCGCCACGCCGTAAGATGTCCGCGCCGACATCGGTGGCGGTCGCCTGCGTCGTCGTGATCATGAAGCCGGAATAATCATGCCCGGCCGTGCTTTCCGCGCCCAGCACGGTGGTGCTGCAGCCGATGGCAAGAGCACTGACAATTAAGAGGAGGGCTTTGCGGATCATGGCGTTTCTTTCAGGGTTTGCAGGCGGGCTCATCTTAGTTGAGCCCCCCAGCGCGGCAAGGCGCCCCCGCGTTGACGTATGCGTTATCCGGGGCCTATCCCTTGGGAATGACCAAGCCGGGCGCGCGCAATCTCATCACTGATGTAGCGGGCATCACAGTCGGCAATGCTGTGGATGAAAAGGCGCGCACCGGCGTGACGGTCGTCGTGCCCGAAAAACGCGCAATGGCGGCTGTTGATGTGCGCGGCGGCGGGCCCGGCACACGCGAGACGGATTTGCTCGATCCGGTCAATCATGTCGATGAGGTCGATGCGATCACGCTCTCCGGCGGTTCGGTCTATGGGCTCGAGGCGGCCTCAGGCGTCGGCGCGTGGCTGGGTGCGCGGGGGCGGGGATATCAATTGCGCAACTTGCCCATGGTTGCGCCGATCGTTCCGGCGGCGATCCTGTTCGATCTCGCCAATGGCGGCGACAAGAGTTGGGGTGAGATGCCGCCTTATCGCGCGCTCGGCATCGCCGCGATCGAATCCGCCAGCGCAGAATTTTCGCTCGGCAATGTTGGTGCGGGCCGCGGCGCGCGTGCAGGCAATCTGAAAGGCGGGCTCGGCAGCACCTCTTGGATCACCGAGGACGGCTTCACCATCGGCGCGCTTGCCGCGGTGAATTCGGTCGGCTCTGTGCTCGTACCCGGCACGCGGAGCTTTTGGGCGTGGACGCTCGAGCAGCAAGGCGAGCTTGGTGGTCAGGTGTCGCCGCAAATTCCACCCGGCGGGATTGATCTCGATTTTCCTGCCGATTCAAAGCCCGGGCGGCTCGTCAGCCCGCGGACGAATACGAGCCTCGGCATTGTCGCCGTCGATGCCGAGCTGACATCGGTCGAGGCCAAGCGCCTCGCCGTAATGGCGCAGGACGGGCTTGCGCGTGCAGTCAGGCCCGTGCACACGCCCTATGACGGTGATGTCGTTTTTGCGCTGGCGACGGGCGCACGCCCGCTTGGCGCGCCGCGGCCTTTGATGCTCGCGCGCCTTGGCACGATCGCCGCCGATTGCCTTGCGCGCGCCATCGCTCGCGGCGTTTATGAAGCGCGCCCCATCGACGGCGTGCCCGCCTACCGCCAACCATGAATCGCTTTGCCGCTCTTCAAGCGCTTGCATCGGCCTTATTGTTTGCCCTCGCTGCGCCGATCGGCAAGCTATTGCTCGAAACGATCAATCCCTGGCTGTTGGCTGGCATCTATTACACGGGCTCGGGCTTGGGGCTCGGGCTTGTAAAGTTGTGGCAAACTCACGCCGGTAAATCTTCCGAAGCTGCGGTGTCGCGTGCCGATCTTCCATGGCTGGCCGGTGCGGTAGTCGCCGGAGGCGTCATTGCGCCGGTCTTGATGATGTACGGGCTAGACCATAGCGAGGCATCGGCTGCTTCGCTCCTTTTGACGCTTGAGGGAGTCGCAACGGCGCTTATTGCTTGGTTCTGGTTCCACGAAAACGTCGACACGCGCGTGGTGATCGGGATGGCTTGTATTGTCGGCGGAACGCTCCTGCTGGCCTGGCAACGCACCCCTCGGCTAAGTGGCATGATGGGGCCGGCGGCGATTGCCGCGGCGTGCGTCATGTGGGCGATCGACAATAATCTCACACGCAAAGTGTCATTGGCCGATCCGGTAACCACCGCAATGATCAAGGGTCTCGTGGCGGGGCCGGTAAATCTCGTGCTTGCGCTTCTTGTGGGCGCCGCCGTTCCCTCTATTCCTCCGCTGACGATCGCGGCATTTGTCGGTTTTGCAAGCTATGGCGTCAGCTTGGTGTTCTATGTGAGGGCGCTGCGCGATCTCGGCGCAGGCCGCACGGCCGCCTATTTCTCAACCGCGCCCTTTATCGGCGGAATCGCATCGATCATCGTGTTGCACGAGAGTATCAACGCCAGGTTGCTTGGGGCAGGCGCACTGATGGCGGTGGGCGTTTGGCTACACCTTACCGAGCGGCATGAGCACGAACATGAGCACGAGCCGTTAGAACACGCGCACCGGCACACGCATGATGCGCATCATCGGCACGCCCACACTTCCGCGGATCCCCCGGGTGAACCCCACACGCATCGCCATGTGCATGTTCGGCTTCGCCACAGTCATGCGCATCTGCCCGACAGCCATCATCGGCATCGGCATGAACGGCAGTGATTCTAGTGAACGAAAATCCTGATCTCGTCGACCGTCAAATTCTCGTCGGTCGAGGCGGCGATCCGGAGGCGAGCGGAGGGCAAGCCCATATCGGTCATCGCCAGCACGACGTCCTCGATATGCTGCTCGCCTGCGCGCATCGCTTCATCGAGGTCGGCGGTGGGCGAGAGTGGCGGCATTGCCAGCACGACGTCGAAGGAGGCGGCGGGATAGCGGCCGAGCGCGCGGCTCATCGCCGTATAAAGCGTATCGCCGAAGGTGATCCCCGGCCGGTCGAACCGGATCACGATATAGGGCTCTGGGCGCCCAGAACTGGGCAGTGCCCCAGTCTGCCCCTCGCCGCTGCGGGCGAGCGCCTTGCCGAGCGCGCCGGGCTCGGCGCGGTCTTGGGGCGCGCTCTGCTGCCCGCAAGAGCCAAGCGCGAGCGCCGCCGCCAGCCAGATGGCGGCGAGGACCCAGGCAGGATTTGGGCAAATCACTCGGCTCATGCGTTATGGTAAAGCGGCGCGAGAGGCGAAAGAATTGGCCGCCGGCGGCTCTCCCCGGGTCTTGCATGCGGGGCCAAGAGTGCATAGCTTCCGGCGCTCGTTCCGGACGGCACAGGGCCGCCCGGCTGGCCATGCACCGGTAGCTCAGCTGGATAGAGCACTAGACTACGAATCTAGGGGTCGTGGGTTCGAATCCTGCCCGGTGCGCCAATCTTGTTCAAAACTAAGTACTGGCGACACGCCGGGCGCGTAGGCGACCGCGTTGCTCGCAAGAGCGCTCTTTGGTCCCGCGATTCGAATTTCGCCCGGGCCGACGCGGACCTCGCTAACCATGAGCCTGAGATAGGCCCGCACGAACGCGGGCTTTGCCTTGTCCATCAGGCGCTCGCGGGCCGCCTTGGCGAAAGCAGCAGCCTTATCGGCTGGCACCGCCTCCAAGGGCGCTTTGAGCTTGGCCTCTTCGCCAGCGGCAAGCTTGATGACCTGATCACGCCTCTCCTGAAGCTTTGCGATCCGCCCCCTCAGGCTATCATCCAAGGCAACGCCGTTCTCGATGGCGGCATAGAGATGACCGATCTTTCGATCGATATCCTTCTGTTCGTCCTTCAGCGCTCGCAACTCATGGCGTAGGGATTCGGTTTTGACCGAAGCGCGCGCGGCGAGAGTGGCAGTGATCTCCTGAATGCGATCCGGCTTGAGCACGTTCTCGCAGAAGTTCCTCAAGACGATCACGTCGAGATCATCTCGTGGGATGCGTACGCCGCTGCAGCTCGCCTTGCCTTCGTCAGTGCATCGCCCACAGACATAGTAGCGGTATGCGTTGTTTTTGCCGGTTTGGGCCTTGAGGCGCGCTCCGCAGAGCCCGCATTTCGCAATCCCAGCGAGCAGAACCGACGAGGTTGCAACTCGCGGCGCGGTCTTCATCGGATGGTAGGCGTCGAGCTTTTCCTGAGCGGCGGCGAACAGACTGGGATCCACAATCGCTGACACTTCGACTCCGACCCATTCTTCGCGCGGCTTTTCAAGGCGGGTCTTGCTGTCCCTGCGATTGAACCAGCACCGCCCGGCATAGGCCTCGTTGCGCAGGATCTTACCGATGAACTGGACCGCAAACGGTTTGCCCTGCCTTGTTCGGAAGCCCGCTGCGTTAATCCTCTTGACGACGCTCTTGATCCCCAACGGCCCGAAGTGACCGTCTCCACGCGCGTAAAGCTCGAAGATACGCCTGACGACCTCGGCTTCAGGCGGGCAAATCGCAAGCTTCTTCTTCTCCTTGAGGCCACGCGTCTCCACAACGATCGTTTGATAGCCGAACGGCGCTTGCGAGCCGTTCCAAAAGCCTTCACGGGCATTGGCGATCATGGCACCGGAGACGACAGCGCTGTTGAACGCGCTCTGATGTTCATAGACATTGTTGAGCACACCTTTGATCAACCGGCCGTTTGCGTCGTCGCCAAAGTCTTCCATGATTGCGATGAGCTTCACGCGCCGTGCCGCGAGCTTGCGCTCCATAACGGCCGCATCGGTCGCGTTACGAGCAAAGCGTGAGAGGTTATAGACGATCACGGCATCGAATGGTCGTTCGGGCGAACATGCCATTCGCAGCATTCTTTGCAGCTCGGGACGTTTGTCGGTCGTTCCGCTGGCGCCACGCTCCTCGAACACCTGGACGACGGTCCAGCCTTTGGCCTCGCAATAGGCCTCAGCCTTGCGGCGCTGCTCCGGAATTGAGAGATCGTGCTCGGCCTGGCGGGCGGTTGAAACGCGAGCATAGACGGCGATACGCATGGCGATACCTCACTCCTCGGGGGCCTCATTGTCGTTGGCCGCGACGAGGGCGACAAGGTCCGAGAGGTAGGTCTCGAACAGCACGAGTTCGTCTTCGCGAACCTCGATCTCCTGAGGCCAATTGCCGATCACCGCCAGCGAAAGCTGCCTTGCGCCATTGTCGTTGGCGGCCGGCGGCCGCCCAACTCGCTTCTTAGGAGAACTTGATTTGCGCGCCATCGCCGTGTCCACGATACGGGGACCCATGCGTCGGCAGATTACGGGCGGTTACCAATCTCGGCCTCAACACGGTCTCCTCCTTTCAAAGAATGAGACCGCGAGTTTGAAGAGCAGCTTCTTGTGACTTGCTCCTTGCAAGGCCCTCAGTCAAGGCAGGCGAGAGGTTGGCGGCTGACCGGATTCCTGATGCATTTCTATCGAGCTTCTATTCGATTCCTACCGAAATCCTACTCGTTTTCTATCGATCCGCCTAACGATCAGCGCTAAGGAAGCGCCGTGCTGCAGCCATTTTCTTCAGACTTGCGATGCCCACCTGCTAGGAAAGCGTGCTTCCGAGGTCCAAAACCATCAAATCGACAATTCACTTTCTTCGGTGCCGTTGCCTGTTAACAACACTTATCCGCCTACGGAGGATATTCGCGGCAAGAATTTATGAGTGAATTTTGGGGAGCGTCGAATTTTCTGACGCGCAGAATCACATCGTATGAAATTTGAGCGCATCCATACGGCCCGTCCTCGATGATTTGAAGGCCACACACTTTTTCGACGCGCGTTTTCGCAGGCGATGTAGAAAAGACGGTGGCTAATTCTTTGGTGCATGCAATTTTGCGGGCAAGCTAGCGGCGCCGGTTAATTCGAACGCGTACCTATTTCCGCCGGCCACGGCTCTTTTTGTCATTGTAGGTCCCGTCCGGTTGATTGGCGACTGAGGGCTGTTGCTGACTGGTGACGGACACCGGGGGTGGACGACGGGGTAGCCGGCGTTTTCGGATGAGTAAGCGCTGCCGTGCATTCGAGCGAGCACCGGCGGCAAGTGAATGGAACTTCATGGCAATCTCCTTGTTTGGCTGGCGCCACTTCGACGCCAACGAGCAGAAGATTGAGCAAAGACCCACCAGCCAGCTCAATATGTGCTAGGGTTGGAAAGGATTTTCGGGTTGCCTCCTTTCAGCAAGGACCCTCATGCCAGCTCGCGTCCTCATCGTTTGAAGACGACCCTAGCGCCGCCGAATTCGTAGTTAACGGATTGCGGGAACACGGTTATTCGGTCGAGCACTGTGCGAACGGCACTGATGCGTTACATATGGCGACGAGCGAGTCGCTCGACGCCATTGTGCTTGATCGGAACTTGCCGGAGATCGACGGCCTTTCAATCCTTAAAGTGCTACGAGCAGCGAACAATGCGACACCCATCCTAATTCTGTCGGCGCTTGCCCATGCCGATGAGCGCATCAAGGGACTCAGAGCCGGGGCAGACGAGTACCTTGCTGAGCCGTTTTCTTTTTCGGAGCTCCAGCTTCGATTGGAGAATCTCCTGAAACGGCGCGGTAGTCCGGCCGAGATGAAACTGACCTGCGGCGACTTGGAGATGGATCTTTTTTCTCGCACCGTTTCGAGAGCGGGAAAACCGATTGATCTTTTGCAGCGTGAGTTTCTGATTCTCGAGCAGCTGATGCGCCACAAGGACAAAGTAGTCACGCGGACAATGTTGCTCGAGCAAGTCTGGGACTATCACTTCAACCCGCACACGAACTTGATTGATGCTCACGTCAGACGGATGAGGAAGAAGATCGACGAGGGTTTCGATCGCCCACTTCTGCATTCCGTTCGTAGTGTGGGCTACCGATTGTCCGAAACCGCCTGATGGACAGAGAAAGAGTCTCGGTGGACGGCACCGCCGGAGGGTCTTCTTTTGTCGGTGGACCCGGTGTAACTGCCATCGTGACTTCAGGTGTCTCGTAGCGGGACGGTTAGGCAGTCGTTCAGCATTCTCGTGCCCGTTGGTTTGGTAACGCTGCTGTGATTGTATCCCGGGCGCTGTGGCGGCCTGACGCCTGACGTTCGACACAATGTCTCTTTAGATAGGCGCCCGCAAAAGAACGGCCGTGCCCTCAAGGTCCAGCCGGGCCACCAAGTACAAGACCAACGATGGGCAGGAAGCCGATCTTTTTCGACGCCACGGGCAGACGCTCCGCCCGGGTCTCCTTTATTGCGATCAGCCTTGCGGTCGTCAGCACAATCTTGGGCGGCATTTTCATCACCACGCTGTTCGTCGTGCCGCATCTTGCCGGCATTCAGCTCGTGAATCACTACGCGGCAATCAGCTCCGGGGAGCTGGTGCAACGTGCCAAGGCGCCGGGGTTGTTGCGCGGCGCGGTACGCCTTGCCGCTGAGGCGAGGCATCGCCGTGCACAAGCTCTGATGAGGCGGCGCCTGCGCGAGGCGCGCGCAATGCTCACACGTCCAAGCCAGACTGTGATTCGGCCACGCGAGGACCGGCCCCTGACGTTCGCCTTCTATGAGCCCTTGCACGACACGAGCTTCTCCGACCTCAAGCGCGAGTTACCGCATCTTGATGCGCTGTTGCCAACCTGGATGGCGCTCCAAGGGCCCGGTCTCGAATTCAAGTCCTTCCTCGACAAGCGCGCATTCAACTATGTCCGTCTTCATCGCCCGCGCCTGGCGCTCCTGCCCGTCATTCAAAACGCAACGCTCGGTGTTTGGGACGGCAAAGGCATGGCGGCGCTGCTGGCAGACTCAACCCGGCGTGCCAAGCTCATCGACACGATCGTCCAATTCATCGCGGCGTACCGGCTTCAAGGCGTGACCATTGATTTCGAAGATCTGCCGGCAAGCGCCTATGAGAATCAGCGTGTCTTCCTCTCAGAGCTTTCCCATGCGTTTTCACCACACAACTGGCTGATCGTCCAGGCGGCACCATTCGACGACAACAAATGGCCCTACGCCGCCTATGCCAAGATCGTCGATTACACGATCCTAATGGCTTATGACCAGCATGACGATTCAGATGCTGCCGGGCCAATTGCCAGCCAATCCTGGTTCGAGACTACACTCGACAAGCGCATGAAGGTTCTGTCGCCGCGTGAAACCGTGATCGCGATCGGCAATTACGGCTACGACTGGAATGGCGGATCCGCCGACAGTCTGACATTCGAAGATGCTGCCATTGCGGCAAAGGAATCGGATGCAAAGATTGATTTCGACGATGCCAGCAATAATCCGCACTTCTCATACATTGAAGATGACGATACCAAACACGATGTTTGGTTCCTGGATGGCGTGACCGCCTACAACGAAATCCACGCCGCCGACATTTACCAGCCTTCGGGCTATGCGCTATGGCGCCTCGGTGCTGAAGATCCTTCGATCTGGAGCGTTCTCGGCCAAGCCTATGGCGCTGGCGCGCCAGAGGCGCTCACCCACATCGCAACGAGCCAGGACGTCGATTTCGAAGGTTCGGGCGAACTCTTGCACATCGATGCGGAGCCAGCGACCGGCAGCCGCACCCTGGACATCGACAGGACGACAGGCGATATCGACGACGAAACCTATACCAAGGTTCCGACCAACTATGTCATTCGTCAGTTCGGCGTGGTGCCGCACAAAGTGGCGCTGTCTTTCGATGATGGGCCGGATCCGGTCTGGACACCCAAGAATTCTCGACATTCTGAAAGAGAAGCACGCGCCCGCGACCTTCTTCGTCATCGGTGCGAATGCCGAAGCGTATCCCGGCCTCGTACAGCGCATGATCGCCGAGGGCGACGAGGTCGGCAATCACACATTCACCCATCCCAATCTCGGCGTGACGCCGCCCGAGGCGGTGAAGCTTGAGCTCAATGCAACGCAGCGCCTGTTTCAGGCGCTGACGGGCCGCTCGCTGCGCCTGTTTCGCCCACCTTATATCGGCGATGCCGAGCCGGATACGCACGACAAGATCCTTCCAATAGAGGTTGCGCAACGTCTTGGCTATCTGACCGTTGGCGTTCACGTCGATGCGCAGGATTGGGAGCTGCCGGGAGTCGACAAGATCGTTTCGCGAACGATCGCAGCAGTAGAAAATACGAACCCTGACGAGCGCGGCGACATCGTTCTCTTGCACGACGCCGGCGGCAACCGAGCTGAAACAGTTGCAGCACTACCACAAATCATCGATGGCTTGCGAGCGCGAGGCTATCAGATCGTGCAGCTTTCCGAGCTTGCGGGGCTCTCGCGCGACGCAGTCATGCCGAAGCTCTCTCCCACGGTGGCATTCATGACCGACCGGGTCGTGTTTCTGACCATGAGCGCGATCGAGCATGTTCTCTATTTCTGCTTCCTGGCGGCGATTTGGCTCGGAATTGCGCGTCTCTTATTTCTTGCCTTGCTCAGCCTATGGAATCGGCACGGCGCTAAAGTGGCGGCGCCGTCGCTGGTTGGTGCGCCGAAGGTGAGCGTGATCATTCCGGCCTATAATGAGGCCAAGGTGATCTCAACAACCATCGGTCACATATTGCGCAGCGACTACACCAATCTGGATGTCATCGTCGTCGATGACGGATCGACGGATGACACCACCGGCGCCGTGCAAGCAAGCTTCGGCGACAACACAAAGGTGAAGCTCATCCGCATCCCGAATGGCGGCAAAGCGAATGCGCTCAATATCGGTGTCTCTCAAGCCGATGGCGAAATTATCGTCGCGCTCGATGCCGACACCCAGTTCCAACATGATACAATTTCGCGGCTCATCCGCTGGTTTGTTGACCCAAAGGTCGGCGCAGTTGCCGGCAACGCCAAAGTCGGCAATCGCATTAATATGATCACGCGCTGGCAGGCACTCGAATATATCGTTGCACAGAATTTAGAGCGGCGCGCTCTTGCCGCCGTGAATACTTTGACTGTCGTGCCAGGCGCTGTCGGCGCCTGGCGCAAGAGTGCTCTTGAGGCCGTTGGGGACTATCAAACTGATACGCTTGCTGAGGATCAGGATCTCACCATTGCGCTCCAACGAGAAGGTTACAAAGTCGCGTTCGATCCTTCCGCGATCGCATGGACCGAGGCGCCAACAACGTTCAAGGGCCTCGCTAAGCAGCGTTTCCGCTGGGCCTACGGCACTCTTCAGTGCCTCTGGAAATATCGCAATATGATGTTCAATCCGCGTTATGGCATGCTTGGCACCTTGGCATTGCCGCAAGTTGCTCTGTTTCAGATCATCTTGACCGCGCTTGCGCCGCTCGCCGACCTCTTACTCATCTGGCAGCTCGTATCGCAATGGATCGTCTATCAGCAGCATGGTGCCGAGTTCAGCAATAATGATCTTGCGACCGTCGGCACTTATTACTGCGTCTTTATACTCGTCGATCTGATCGCGGCGATCATCGGTTTTGTCCACGAGAAACGCGAGGATTGGAGCTTGCTGTGGTGGTTGATGCTGCAACGCTTCGGCTATCGCCAGCTCATGTATTATGTTGTCGTCCGCTCGATCGCGACGGCGATCCGCGGTCCTTCGGTCAGCTGGGGAAAGCTCGAGAGGACAGGCACGGTTAGCATAAAGCGCGCGTCGGCTCAGCGCGGAACATAGAACGCGCCGTCCTCCTCGTTTGAATGATCGAGGCGGTAATTTGCCTTAAAGGTGCTTTCGATGCGTGGCGTGAGCGCGAATGAGCCATCGGGGTCGATCTGAATCACCGCATAGTGCTTGTGCTCTAGGAGTTGCACGAGCTGCTCGTCGTTCCGCCGGCCTGTAGCGTATTGCTGCCCAAGGTTGAAAACGTCGGCTTCCGCGGCCTTGCCGGCCCAATAGCAGAGCGAAAGCATTTCGCAGATCGTGGGACCTACGCGGGTTTGCAGGAAAGCTATGTCGGCTGCGGCAGCCCGCCGCTCCAGCGACATCGGCTCTAGCCAATATCCGGCAGTCAGCCAATTGCCATCAAACTCGGCGGTAAACCCCATAATGAGAGGCAAAGCCCACAGGCTCGCCACAAAGGTGCGGCGAGCACCCTGCCAGCGCGTCAACGCGAAACCCGCCGCCAACGACAGTGCAATAAAGGCGTCAAACATGGTGTTGGTATCGACCCCTGCACCGCCATAAAGCACCGCGCCAGTTGCGCCGCTCAAAGCGAGATAGATCAAGCAAAGCAGTATGATCGGATCTCGCCGCATCGGAACGAGAACGAGGAAGGCGGCGATCAGCGGTGCGCCATTCCAGGCGAGCCAGGAGCCGAGACCTTCAGCGAGAAGCCCGAAGGAGTAGATGCGGGGCGACTGCAATTGAGCGAGCAGGCTGATGCCAAAGGAAAGGCGGAACGCGAGAAGACCCAAGGCTCCAAAGCTTAACCCGAAGACGGCGAGCTTGATTGCGTTCGAACGGTCGATGAGAGCGAGCCAAAGCGTGAGGGCAAGAGGTAACGCGATCAAATTATGCTTGAAGAAGAAGCCGATCACCAAGAGAAGCGCCGCCGCACCAATTGAAACAGTGCCACGAGGTCGACTGAGCAGAATCAGCAACGCTGTGAGTTGAATCGCGTGACCGAAAAGCTGCGGATCGCTCATGCCGACGTAGTCGCTATGTAGCAAGAGTGCGGCGATGAGGAACAGAGCCGCAAACGCTGCTTCCGGCCAGCCGCCCCGCCGTTTGACCACTAGAACGACCACGTACGCCATCGCCAGACAGGCGACCAGAGACAGAATGCGCCCGGCAACGATGTTATCGCCGACGAGCCGGCCGAATGCTCCATCGAGATAAAAGAAGAGGGGCGGATAGTTGTTGACCATCAGGCTCGGCGCACGTGGGTAAAGTGCGCCGTGCGTCATGGCGGCCTCGGCATGATAGGCGTTCCAGCCTTCATTCGGATCGAGGGGAATGTGAAGCGGCACAAGCACGGTGATGTGAATGAGCGCCAAGGCGCAAACCACGGCCATTGCCGCCACCGCAGCAATGAACGCACGATCTTGCAACCTGCTGGTCATTGCTTCGGGCAGTTTGTGTGCGAGATATCATAAAGCGAGAAGAAGGTGCCCGCGAGCCGAAGGTGTAGCATTGATGGAACTGCGCTGCGCTTGTCGCCCAGATGAATCACGACGGCCTCATCGAAATGGCATTGGAAGTACATGAGATACGGAAAGACTAGCTTGATATCCTCATCACCATCGGTAATCCCATTCGACAAGTCGTCCAGCTCCGTGATGTCGGGCGGCGAACCCTCATTTGCCGTGGCTGCCGCAAACTTCGCATAGGGGCGCAAGACTCGCGTAATGTGCTGGCCGTGCGTTGTGAACATCAAGGGCGTGAATGCCTTGCGGTCGACGATGGCAAGCTCTGCCAGATGCCAATAAGGCTGGTCCGAGCGCATGCCTATGTCATCGCCATCGAGTACCGTCATCAAGCGGGAGCCAAGCGGGACTCTCGTCAGCGCTGTGCGAAACTCCTTTACCTGCCGGTCAAACCGGCGCCAATTTCCGGTCAGTACGGCGGCATTGAGCACAAAGATCGCGAGCACCGCCGCCTCAGCGACAGCGAGTTCGCGCTCGCGAAATCGGAAATCGGTCGATGCGAAAAGCAGGCCGCAAAGGACCCCCGGCAGTCTCAGATCGACTCCCCATCCACCCGCTGCCCATTCGGGCGCAAAGATTGCGCCTATCAGCAACGCAAGGAGCAACGGCTTCATCCGGCGATCGATTGAGGCGCGCTTGAGATAGAGTGCCACGCCCAACGAGACAAGAAGGATAACCAGAAGCAGATAGGCCGGATGATCAAAATAGCGCTGAAGGATCGCGTCAATCCGATCAAGCGCCGTGTCGATGAGATTGAACTCGATATGCGATTCGCCTTCACCTCGTGGTCTGAACGAAGAAGCTATCGCGACCGGAAGGAAGACGAGAACAAGCGTTCCCAGTCGCACAGCGAGTGTGCGTCTCCAGTTCTCCTCGTGCCGCGTAACGATCACACTTATCTCAAAGCCGCCGAGCATGAGCGCGAGCACGACAGCGGCGAAGACGTGGCAGAAGTAGATGGTGATCGCGGCGATTGCGAATGCCACGATATGAAGGGTGTTACGCCGACTTGCTGTTGCGATCCATGCAGCGAAAACAAAGAACGCAACACCTATGCCGAAGTCGTAGTTTAGGAAGCCCCACATCAAATTGATGTTGTAGGTGAATGCGCCGGCGATCAGACCACCAAGGCCGAAGTGGCCATAAAGAGCGCGATGTATCAACGCTGGCCCCAGTACCCACAATACGATGGCAACGCCGAGAAATAGCTTTGCCGCAACGACGAGTGGCACCACATGCGCAAGCGCAGGCACGATGATTTCGCCGGCAAGATTGGGAATGGGCTGCCAGAGGATCTGATATGTCCGCGCAAGGAGCGGATCTTTCGCGCCACCGGCAATCAAATAATAAGCTGCGAAATGAGCGGGATAGTCCGGCAGTTTCGGAAAGCGGACCAGCGCGGCGGGCGCGACGAGGATGACGGCGGCGAGCAGCGAGGCAACCCAGGGCCTGCGCTGCCACAACTGCGTTTTTGGTTGCGTGTCTATCTGATGCCCCCTAGGGGCGAGGAGTTTGCTATTCCTCGAGCCAGCGGGCAAGTGGCTGCAAGGGCGCGCAGCTAACATGCCTCAGCAACACACAAAGGGCGCGTAGGCGGTTGAGGGCGTCAAAGGGTGTGGAAGGCAAATGGCCACCCTCGCGGCCCGGAAAACGCGCCCGGCGTCCTTGGCTTGCTGGTGCTAATATCGGTTTGTCGACATTGACCGCACTCATCTACGATCCGCACATGGAGTGGCTAAAACTCCGCACGCCCTCACATATTATTCGTCCCGCCGCCCTCAAGCATTGGAACGATCGAGAAATTCATACTGTCGAAAACAGCGGCTATGTAACGATCGCCGCCGGCGAACCCGGACCGCCGCATTGGCATTAAGGCAGGTCAGCCATGAATGCTGCCGGCGTAGGTCGGATCGACGACTCTCGGGGCGGACCGCAATTGGTTCCAGCCTTTAGATGGCCCCAATCTCTTCGGCCCTCGTGACTGTGCCAGAGAGAATCGCGGCTGTGATCGCGCTGATGCCAGCCGAGAAGCACGAGCACACCGCGGCGCCTTGATCGGGCATGCCTTGCGCTGCGCGGTCGGTGAGAAGGCTGTGCCTAGTCGGCAGCCGCACAAAGGCGAAAGGCCCAACTCAATCACGTCCGCCGATGCTCACATAGAACCCCGCACCTGAGCGGTAATCGGATCTATAGTAACCGGACCTACGGTCGCGGTCGTGATCACGACGTTCGTCGCGCCGCCGACGATCATCATATCGACGATCGTCGTCGTCCGTTCGACGGTAGCGATATTCGCGATCGCGCCATCCACGGTCGCGATATTGGCGATCCTGCCATCCGCGCTCGCGATTGTCACCGCCGTTGTTCCACGAGCGCTGGCATTCGTTGCGATAACACCCTCCGTCACGCTCGTGAGCGAGAGCTGGCGCAACACTTAGTCCACCGAGGGCGAGCACAAGGCCTCCAAGCACTATCGGCAGCCTCATTCTCTTCGTGGGCTTCAACATATAGGTCCTCCTTTAAGCCAATGCCCAGCGCCCGTTTAAAATATAGCGCTCAAATCGCAGAATGAGCCCCGAGATAAGCCTTATTATTCTGTAAGGAGCAGGCGTCTCGAACCGCAAAGAAACACCGCATACATGAAAAGAGTGCCGTCTCGCGGGGAAAGACGGCACTTGCGAATGCGATTGTTGCAGTTTGCCCGACGACTTAATCTGGGTTCGGACCTTCCTTGTCATTTTCGAGCACTTTTCCGGTCTTCGCGTCGACACCGACCTCATAGGTCACGCCACCGCTCTTGATATCGAACGAATAGCGCAGTCCGCTGCCACCTTTTTCGTGCTCAAGCTCCTTATCTGTCACTTCTCCAGGTCGCGCCTTAAGTGCGATCTTGGTGGCCTCTTCCATCGTAATTTTTGTTTCCTTTGCGAACTCCTCGCCCGAATAGGCAAACGAGGTCGTTGAGAAAGCTGCGCTGAGGGCAATCAGCGCAGCCACTGTCGGTATGGATTTAGGTTTCAACTTGATTTCTCCCGAACTAAGCAAGTTCTGATGTTCAGATAGTTGCGGCCGTTCTCAAAAGCTATGATCGGGACCCAGATAGACTTTACATTTTGGCAAGCTGAATCAGCCAAATGCGGTAAGCAGCAGTGCGTCCGCGCGAGGCGCACAGATCCGCGTGCAATGTACGTCATCAAACCAGTCGATGGCTCAGGATGTAGGCTCGAAGATGAGTAGAGAGGTCGAGCCAGGCGTCGTCGTAAAGCGATGACGAAAATCAGTCGGCTTCGCCGCTTCATTGATTTTCATTTTAGCCGCAACCAGATAGAGCGTCCCGATCTTTGGATTGATCGTCATCGTTCTCGCACCCATCTTGGTCTTTATCGTCGTAAGCGTGTCGTATGTATCACCACCTTTCTCAACAAAGACGTTCAGCGTGCCGTCGAAGTTCGAGCTGAAGATGCGCTTGCGGACTGGATCGAAAGCGACCGCATCGCTGAAAGTGCCGATCGGCAACGTCGCAACGACCGTGCCGGTATCCGAGTTGACCGCGATGAGCTTCTTGTTCTCACAGCTTACGAATAGCCGTTTTGTTGCTGTGTCCGTCGCTATGCCGTGCGGGCTCTGACAGGCTGGTACTGGCCAAGCGGCATCGACGCTGTTGGTGCCCGTATTGACGCGCAGGATCTCATTCTTGTCTGCACCATCGACGAAGAAGTGCCCCTTCCCATCCACGACACCGAATTCGAGCCCGCCACCACCGTCGATCGTTGCGACAACCTTGTTGGTCTTAGGATCGATGACTGTGATCTTTCCGGAATCGCCGTCTATCACGAAGATGTGTTTACTCGACGAATCGTAGACAACCCCATCTGCATCCGATTGCGCTTTGACCTCTTGGGTCTTCTTCAAGGTCTTCAGATCGAAAGCCCAAGCAACGCCGGCCTTGCCATCATCGGTGTATCCAACGCCAAGAGAGGGCACGATGGCGATGCCGTGTGTTCCTCCCGGAAAGCTTTGGACCGTTCCTTCAACTTTGCCGGAATCAGCATTGACGATGGTTAGCCGATCGAAATGGGAGATGAAGACGCGATCTGAGCTTGGATCAAACGTAAGATAGTCCCAGCGATCGGGCGCACCCAGTTTGACCGTTTTTTCAAGCTTATAGAGTGCGGAAGTCGTTGTTTCCGCGTGAACCGAACTCGGCCCACTGAACGTGAGACACATGGCGACAGTGAGCCAAGCGATTTGCCGGTGCATTCGTTTCTCCCAACATTTGTTCAGATGGATTAAGACCGATAATTCCCAACCGACGAAGCCTAATATGGGCTTTCCTCGATGCGCGCGTCGTCTCGTGGAGGCTATCCTCGGTTTTTGCTTCAGAACCTTATTTTTTGCCAAGGTGCAACACTGAGAAACCCCTAGCGTGGTAGATCCCGGTCATGTTTGGACTGCAATTTTTGAACTCTGGGGGTAGAGTTAGCTTCAGGTTCGTCAGGGGCGCGGACCCAGCTCGCGCAAATCACAAACCTGACACCGCGCTCTCTTTTATGCGTGGTCGACCGCCTGCAAAGCGGCGTGCGTGGTTGATGGGTCTGCCTGTCGGCCTACTCCTAAGTTTGCCAGCAATTCCCGGACCGGCATTTGCCGATGAGACGCCAAGCGTGTTGGTGCAGACGACAACAATAAGCAAAGGCTCATTACCTAGGATCGTGAACGCCTACGGAGCGGTCGAGGCCGATCCGTCCGCACGGACAAGTGTCACCTCGCCCCTCGCAGCCGTGGTTGGAAAGGTCTTCGTGCGCCCAGGGCAAGAAGTGGCAAAGGGTGGTGCGCTCGTTGAACTCACACCTAACCCGCAGACAAGTTCTTCCTACACGCAAGCGGTCACGGCCGCACAAAATGCAGAAACACTCCTTGCGCATACACAGGAACTCTACAACGCGTACTTAGCAACCAAGCAGGACTTGGCCAATGCCAAGCGCACAGAGACCGATGCAAAGGCCGCGCTTGCAGCAATGAAGGCACAAGGTGCCGAGGGGCCAAGCACAGTTGCCGCACCTTTTCCCGCCGTCGTAACGACACTTTCGACGAGCATTGGAGCGACAGTCGATGTCGGGACACCTCTCCTTGACCTCGCGCCACCTAACAGCCTCGTTCTGCGAGTCGGCGTGGTCCCGGGTGACGCAAAGAATATCAAGCCCGGAGACTCGGCCACGATTGCGCCTGTCGGCGAGAGCAACACATTTACAGGATCTGTCATTCTGCGCGGCTCGATGGTCGACACCGCCACTGGGCTGGTGCCGGTAGAGATTTCGGTTTCACCAGACTCCATCTTCCCAGGTCAGACGGCTCGCGCGGCAATCGAGACGGGAAGCATAGTCGGTTATGTCGTGCCGCATGAGGCCGTCCTCGTGGATAACAAGGGCAGTCCCTACATTGTTCAGACTGTCGCGATGAAGGCGAAGATCGTTCCCGTTCAAGTGCTGGGCATGCACGGCGACAAGAACGTCATCGAAGGTAAAGTCGACCTGAACGCTCCACTTGTTCTAGCCGGAAATTATCAGCTTCAGGACGGCATGAAGGTGCGGCAGATCGACCCCGCGCAGAAGAAAAAGCCCTGATGTTCGTCTCACTGCTTGAGCATCATCGTCGTGCCATCTTGAGCGTGGTTATCGCTCTCGCATTGGCCGGGCTGGCTCTGGGCATCGCGTTGCCAGTTGGCCTGTTTCCAGTTGTCAGCTTCCCGCGCATTCGTGTCGAGATCGACTCAGGCAGCATGCCTGCAAAACAGATGCTGATTGAAGTGACAGAGCCGCTTGAGGAAGTCGCCCGCGCCGTGCCCGGTGCCGTAGATGTCCAGTCAACGACCTCCCGCGGATCGGCGGAAATGTTCGTCGACTTCCCCTGGGGCTCGGACATGAAGCAGGCGCTTCTGCGCGTCGAGACGGCCTTTGCACAAAAGCTCCCGGACTTGCCACAAGGCACGACCTACGATGCCATTCAGATGAGTCCGACGCAGATTGCGCCGTTCATCTCCTATGCGCTCATTTCAGACAAGGTCTCGCCTGCGGATCTAAGACGCTTAGCTCAGTATCAAATCACGCCGTTGCTTTCCGGCATCGAGGGTATCAGGCGGGTGGTTGTTCTCGGCGGACAGACGCCGGAAGTGCAAGTGAAGGTGAGCCCAGAGAAGCTCGCCGCTTATGGGCTCACTCTGGATGAAGTGGCGGGCGCGATCTCCGCCACCAATTCGATCAGCGCCGTCGGGCGGCTTGAAGACAACGATCTGCTCTATCTCGTCATCGACAACAACACCTTCACATCGGTCAAATCGGTCGCCGACATGGCGCTCAAGACTGCAAATGGGGGGGTGATCCGTCTTTCCGATCTCGGCAAGGTCGCAATGGGATCGGTGCCGCAATGGCTGCTTGTCAATGATAACGGCCAGCCGGCTGTGACAGTCGACGTTTATCAGCAGAACTCGGCCGACTCGCTGTCGCTTGCCAAGGCGGTAGATGCGCAGCTCACCGACTTCATGAAGACGCAGCCAAAGTCCATACGTTTAGTGAAGTGGTATGACCAGACTCAACTTGTGCGCTCATCGATAGGCGCGGTCGAAGAGGCAATCCTTATCGGCATTGTCTTTGCGGCATTGGTCGTTTGGGGCTTTTTGCGCAATTGGCGCGTGACTGCCGTCGCGATGGCGATTGTGCCGGCCTCGGTCCTGATCGCCGTTCTGTTGTTATATCTGCTTGGCATGACATTTAACATCATGACGCTTGGTGGCATCGCCGCGGCCATCGGCCTTCTCATCGACGATGCCATCGTCATGATCGAGCATATCGCCCGCCGCGCGGGCATACCGCAAGTTGTCGATGCTAAGCGCACCGTGCTTGAAGCTGCACGAGAATTTCTGACACCATTGTTCGGTTCGAGCTTCGCAACGATAATCATATTCGCGCCGCTGGCTTTTCTGACTGGCGTCACAGGCGCATTCTTTAAGTTTTTGTCGCTGACAATGGCCTCGGCGCTCATCATCTCATATGTCTTAACTGCTTTGGTCGTGCCGCTCCTCGCACACGGATTTATCGATTTCCAGAAGTGGCAGGATCCCAGTCATGGTCGCCAGACTTGGCTCACGCGCACCCATGCACGCATCTTGGACAGACTCTTTGCGCGCCCCTTTCTGCTCGGCGTTTGTATCTTCGCTCTGGTTGCGGTTGGTGCACTCGCCTACACGCAAGTCGGCACGGGCTTTCTGCCGCGCATGGATGAAGGCGGTTTCGTCATCGATTATGAGATGCAGCCCGGCACCTCACTCGCCGAAACCAATCGCGAGCTATCTCAAGTTGAGACAATTCTCAAACAGAACCCCTATGTGGACACTTATTCGCGCCGCACCGGTACTGGCATTGGCGGCGACTTCGCGGAAGCCTATCAGGGCGACTTCTTCGTGAAGCTGATTGATCCCTCAAAACGCCCGTCGATCTGGACCGTGATGGATGGCGTCGTGGGCGAGATTTCATCGCAAGTGCCCGGCATTACGATGGACCCCGTACTTTTGTTGGGAGATATGATCGGTGACATGGTGGGAAGGCCGCAGCCGGTTGTCGTCGAATTGAGCGCCAAGAATCCGGACATTCTCGACGAGATTGCGCCGAACGTGGCTGATGCAATTGCTAAAGTTCCGGGCGTAGAGCCGGCCTCCGTCAACAATGGTGTTGTGCCGGCGGGCGATGCCCTGGAGATCTATGTGGACCCAGGCGCTGCGGCGACTCAAGGAATCACGCCCGACGAAGTGAGGGGGCAAGTTTATCACTATCTGAATGGCGCGGTGGTCACTCATTTTGTGGGCCAGGTACAGGACATAGGCGTCCGGCTTTGGCTAGATCCGCCTGAAGAGAGAATCTACCGCGATCAGCTTGGCGAAATTCTCATCCACTCGCCGACAGGCCATGTCTTTCCGCTAAAGACCGTGGCGCGCGTGAGCTTTGTGAGTGGGCAACCCGAGATCACGCGTGACAACCTTGCACAAGTCGTTGCTGTCACGGCTGAACTCCGCGGCGGACATGATCTCGGCTCGACGATCAAAGGCGTTAAAAAGGCGCTCAATCAGCCCGGTCTCCTTCCATCGGATGTCAGGTATATGATTGGCGGCGCCTTCAAGCAGCAGCAACTCGCCGCCAAGGGCATGATTCAGGTCTTCGCGGCGGGACTGGTCGCGGAGTTCATCCTGCTTGTCTTTCTTTATGACCAGTTCTTGCTTCCCATCGTCATAATAGCCAGCGCCATAATTTCGAGCAGCGCAGTGTTCGTTGGCCTGTGGCTGACGGGTGTTGAGCTGAACATAACTGCGATGATGGGCATGGTGATGATCATTGGAATCGGCACGGAGATGGCGATCTTCTTTGCCTCCGAATACCGCGAGCTTCGCAAGACGCATTCAGAGCGCGAAGCAATTCGTTCGGCAGCACTCAATCGGCTGCGTCCGATCACGATGAGCACGCTTGCCATGATTCTAGCACTGCTGCCACTCGGCGCCGCGATCAGCGGTTCAGGAGATCAGATGCTGCAGCCGCTGGCGATCGCGATCATCGCCGGGATCATTGTTCAACTGCCGCTGGTCTTGCTTGCGATGCCCGTGGTGATTGGTCTGGTACGGCGACAACACGGTCCGGCGGCGGCACAGCCGAGCCAGACTTAGTTTCCTGATGCAATCCGGGCGTCGCCGCTCCTGGAAAGAGCGGCGTGAGTGCAAGCAGAGTCCGCAAGGCAATAGTGTCGTTCCAAAGCGCAGTCTTGAGATCGAAAAGCTCGCTGGCGCTAGTGGCAAGCGAGGTTTGCAGCAGCACATAGGTGGCAGGCGCGAGATTGCCTGCCATATAGGCCTTTCTCCCGCGATCTGCCATCTCTTCAAGTTGCGGCACCGATTTCTCAAACTCGGCAAGCTGAGATCGCGCTAGATTCAACTGACGCCAAATGCGCCAAGCGTCGGCCTCGGTTTGGTCAAGCCGAGCAAGGTATTCGGCGTTCAATTGAGCGCGCGTTGCCCGCTCGGCTCGAATGTGGGCCTGCGTGCTGCCGAAGACCGGAATATTCAGCGTGACGGACAGGCCATTGGTTTGAACGTTGCTCGTGTCGGCGGCACGGTTGAACCCAACATTGACTGTCGGGAATTGCTCAAGGATAGCTGTGCGCACCGCCTCGCTCTGAGCGTGATAGCCGGCCTGCAGCGCCAATAGGTCGGGTCTGCGCTTGGCAACCGATTTGAGCGCAGCCTTCAGATCGTGTTCGGAAATCGCGTCCGGCTCTTTAGGTTCTGAGAGATCGAGTTGCGATGAAGGCGCGTATGCGAGGAGAACCTTGAGATCAGAGTCGGCCAACAATGCCGCTCGATCCGCCGCATCGCGCTGGGTTGCAATATCGAGCGCTGCTGAGAGGTCCGGGCCGGCTAGATCGATTGTTGTGTTGTGGGCAGCGAGCGCCGCTTGGGTGCGCTGTGCGTGCAAAGCTAGGACCTTTGAGGTGTCTTCGAGGAGTCCGGCCTTTTTGTCGGCATAAAGCTTTTGGATGTAGAGCGTGCCGGCGCTCTGAACCGTTTGCCACTCGGCCCATAGAAGATCGAGCTTCGATTGTCGCACCTTTGCGCGCGCGCCCGACCAACGTGATGGTTCGGTCAGCAATGCCTGTGAGTCTTGCGACAATCCTAGCGCGTAGGCGTCGACGAGTCCCGCAGAGCGGATAGTGGGATGATCGCCGCTCGCCGAGAATTGTGGATCCGGAAGAAGGCCGCTGGCGCGGGCCTCTGCCATCACGGCGCGAGCCGCGTGGCGCTGCGCCATCAAATTCGGGCTGCTTGCGAGAGCACGTTCGGCGACCTCAAATAGGGCTAGGGTCTGTGGGCCCTCGGGCGTAGAGAGAATGGGTTCCGTAGGCAGCGGGACATCACGATATAAGGCGCAGCCTGAAAGGCCGGCGCATAAGGCGACAATTAGGCCGAGTTTGTACAAGCGCAACCTGCCCTTTTTCGCCGGCGCCCATGCTCCCGAATGATCTTCATGCCCTATCATAGGCGCGCTTAAGCTTGAGGAATGGCAAAGATTGTATTTTGGCAAGGTTTGGCCGTGTCGCTCTTCGGCGATTATGATTGGCGCGGCGTAGGAGGCGCGGCTTGAAGATCCTGGTGATCGAAGACGATAATGACACGGCCCAGTTTATTGCTCGCAGCCTAAGAAAGGCGGGGCATTCGGTAGAACTCGCCAAGAACGCGGAAGAAGGCCGCCTATTCGCTCGCACACGCGCTCACGATATGGCGGTTGTCGATCGCATGCTGCCTGGAGCAGATGGGCTCAGCCTGGTCAAGGCGTTCCGGGAAGAGCAGCTCGATATTCCTATCTTGTTTCTAACTGCCCTAGGTGGCCTTCACGATCGCGTGGAGGGCCTGGAAGCCGGGGGAGATGACTACCTCGTCAAGCCGTTTGCCGTTTCGGAATTGCTTGCTCGCGTGAATTCGTTAACGCGCCGAGCAAAGCGCGTCGGTGCGACGGCCCAAACAGATTTGCGCGTCGGCGATCTTGAGCTCGATCTCATAAATCAAACAGTGACCCGGTCGGGAAAACGCATTGATCTACAGCCGCAGGAGTTCCGGCTCTTAGAATTCCTCATGCGCCACGCGGGTCACGTAATCACCAAGACGATGCTGCTGGAGAATGTCTGGGATCTTCACTTCGACCCCAAAACCACGATCGTCGAATCCAATATGAGCCGCCTGCGGACAAAGCTTGATCGTCAGTCTGCTTCTCCGATGATCCACACGATTCGAGGAGCTGGGTACGTGCTTCGTGCTGAGTAGACTCTTTCACACCGAGAGCTTTCGCCTGACGGCGATATTCGCCGGGCTGATGACCGGCGCAATGATCGTCCTGATGCTACTGATCTTCGCGATCATCCATCGTGCATTTCAGACTGAGCTTCTTACCGCTGCCGATAGCGATCTTGCCTCTATCCAAAAGGGATACCAGACTGAAGGCGTTCAGGAGGCAGCAGAATTCATCACACAGCGGCTCTCCAAATCAGGAGCGACGGATTTCTTTGTTCTTGAGAGAGCAGACGGCCGCAAGATCGCTGGAAACTTGCCGTCAATGAGTCCCACGCCTGGTCGGCGTCTGCTACCGATGCCCGCCGCCCAAAATGGCGGACGAAGCCGTGAAATCATCGGCAAAGCTATCATGCTGGCGCCGAACCTCTACGCTTTTGCAGGTCGCGAAACATATCCGGCGGTTAGAGCCGAATGGCAAGTCATAAGAGCTTTCATCTGGGTTCTCGTCGCGACACTGATTATCGCAATCGCCGGAGGCATGTTTCTCAGCAGGAGCTTCCTTGGCCGGGTAGACGCGATTACTCGGACTTGTCGGAGCATCATGGCGGGTAGACTCTCTGAACGCATTGCGGAGCGCGGCAGTCGCGACGAGTTTGATCGGCTAGCCAGGACCATCAACGCCATGCTGGATCGGATCGGCGAGCTGATGGAGAACGTAAAACAGGTCTCAACCGATATCGCTCACGACCTCAGAACGCCACTCACGCGACTTCGCAATGGGTTGGAGTTGGTACGACAAGAAGGTGCCGACGTAAGGAGCTATGAGGACGCAATCGAGCGTGCAATTGCCGAAAGCGATACCATCCTTTCGATCTTTTCTGCGCTCTTGCGAATTGCACAAATTGAGGGAGCGCCCGTTTCGAAGTTTAGAGAAGTTGATCTGTCGGGGCTGCTCAATCAGCTTGCGGATATTTTTGAACCGGCAGCAGAGGATGCGGGTGATAGAATCGAGCGTGAGATCGACTGCAATATCAAAATCGAGGGAGACCGGGAGCTTCTCTCCCAGCTCTTTGCCAATCTTATCGAGAATGCGATTGCACATACGCCCCCGGGAACGGAAATTCGTCTTGAGCTCAAAGGTGCGGGGGGGCGCGTTATCGCGTCCGTGATTGATACCGGACCAGGCGTTCCGGCCACCGAACGCGAGCGCGTGTTTAGACGGTTTTATCGCACTGAACAGAGTCGTTCGACCCCAGGCAGCGGACTGGGCTTGTCCCTTGTGTCTGCGATTGCACGTCTTCACGGCGCTTCAGTTGAGTTGCAGGACAATCATCCGGGGCTGCGTGTCGATGTCAGGTTCGTCGCGCCCGCTATGGGTTATGGCAAATGATATTCAAGCGCTTTCGCATGCAGTTCTTGTCCCGGCTCAATGTCACGGAGACGCGGATCTTGATAGCCCTCATTCTATGTGCCGGTTCTATTTTCGCCGTGGTTAGGATCGCGAGTGAGGTGATATTCGAGCGCGAAGACGCAGTGGATCGTTCAATCTTGATGGCATTGAGGCTGCCGAACGATCCGAGTGTTCCGATTGGCCCGCTGTGGCTCTCAGGGAGCGCGCGAGACATCACATCCCTCGGAAGCGCCTCCGTGCTGATGCTGGTCGTCGTTGGCGCAATTGTATTTCTTCTTCTAAATCACAAGGCGCGCTCTGCGCTTCATGTCGCTGCGGCATCACTCGGTGGCTCTTTGCTCGTTTCTCAACTGAAGCAGGCCTTGGGCCGGCCGCGTCCTGATATTGTGCCCGCAGCAGTGGATTTGCACACGCTAAGCTTCCCAAGCGGACACGCGACAATGTCTGCGGTCATATACCTTACGCTGGCCGCGCAACTCTCGCGCATCGTTCCTGGCCGCACAGCGAAGAGCTTTGTGGTTGCCTCCGCGCTCTTCGTCACCATCCTTGTGGGGGCAAGCCGCGTGTATTTAGGCGTGCATTGGCCGACCGATGTGCTCGCGGGATGGATGCTCGGCGCAGCCTGGGCGCTCTTTTGTTGGGCCGTCGTCGAATGGCTTGAGAAGCGTCGTTTGCTGGGACCGGCCCCCGGAGAGATCTAAGCCGTTGATTTTAAAATCACTTTCTCCTTCTCTCTGTACCAATCTGTTTGTCCCGGCTGACTACAAGGATCCAGTACTCATTTTCATCGCCACTGGTGCGCCAGTCCCGTACCAAAGTACGAACTTCTCCCAGCTGATCCGGAGAAGTGAGCGCCGCCGCTATTGCGGCGGAGGGGCCAGAGACCGTCGCCCGCTCACGATTGACAACGATCTCCGAGACAAGACCGTATACATGGCGGCGCTGGAGATGACTTGGTGCATCCAGGAGCTTGCGCTTCTACCGAACGCAATCCATTCAAGGACACCGGGAGAGGAAATTGCCTCGCTCAGACTGGCGATTGCGCTCCAAGCTCGCTTTGAGGACTTCGCTCACGCAACGCGCGCGGGCGACAAGCGCGCAGTGTTCAGCACCCATAAGTGCCGCCGCGAGCTCGGATGAAGAAAAGGCGCGCCGATCGAGCGGCCGGCGCGTGTTGCTCGTCAACAAGGCGGCCCCAAGCACGCGGTTGTTTGTTGCAATTGCAAGGCGCGCCAGATCGAGAAGAGACTTTGAATCCAAAAGTCCGATGCCGTCCTCAATCTGCCGCCGCTCCTTGTTGCCAAGGCCCGCAGCTGCGAGCATTGCCTCGGGGTTGGGGTTGAGTGCAAGCGCCTTTCGCGCCGCCTCGTCACGAACTCGAAGAGGTTACAGCAAGTCTTGCCAACGTTTCTGATCGGATCTGCGCCTGACTGCGGCCCGTTCCTTCATCGCCGCTTCGGAAAGCCGATGCTCGCGCGCGCCGGCTGACAAGTGTGTGGTAAGCGCTGCCGCATCGGCGATTGCCTTCTTCACCTCAGCTTCAAGGGCGTCGATATAATCACCCAGCTCCAATGCGAGGGACCTGGCATTCTCCTCTTGCACGGAAGGCGGGCCAGGCTCGAACGCCAGCATTGTCGCGCTTCACGTCCTTAGCAGGATCACTGCCTCGTCTCCAGACAGCTCCCATGGCTTGGCCAACTCTAGATCACTCTCAATTTCCGTCAGCTCGGGCGCAGCAGAATTCTCCTGGGTCAGATAGCTAAATCCCCAAGCCGATCGCGGCAGGCGGGCTGTCACCGTACTCGAGTCACGCATTCTGTTCTGCAAAAATGAGCACTTGCTCGTTGTAACGATCTCTCCAACTTCGAATTTATGGGTCATGTTGATTCTCCTGAATTTAGATGAACGCTTCTCGCCCAGTGTTCAAATAGCTGATGGCGCTTTCAAAGCGCCGGCCTTCGAACGAAGTCGTTAAGCGGAGGCCTCGTGCTTCGGTGCTTCCGAATGTGTATTGAGCGTTGTCGATTTGGAATCAGCCATCGCAAGCCCGGTGGCTCTCAATCGGCCTGCCTCGTTAAGCGAAAGTGACCTCATGGATTGCTGACTGACAGTCGCCAGGCGCATTGCCTCATCCGTCGCACTCTCGAACTCACGCTTGCGCCGATCAATGACTCCGGCAATCCACTCGCTGTAAGCGGAGGTGACGCTGGCGGCGTCTTTGCTGGAAGCAATCTGCTGCCACGTCTTGATGGCCGCATGAGCATCTTCCTGCCGCCACCTCGTCCATGACGTCATCATGCCCTGCATTGCACCAGCAACCGATGATTGCGCATTGAGCCAAGCGTTCGATTGATCGCCCAGCGCCTCCGACATATCCGTCATGTCGAACGCCGAACCGGATCGTTGCCTTGCATTGAACTTTGATGATTCATTCATGTGCTTCTCCAATGAGCTCTTCTAAATAGGGTGGCAATAACTTCGCATTCGGCTTTCTTTGTTCGAGAACGCTTTCGTGCCTTTCAGATGGCCGCGAAGAGGAACGCACCTGAAGCAAATATGAATACAAGAAAGACGACCGGCGTAAGGATCGTATCTATGAGAGATGATCGGTCCGCGCGCCTGTGATTTATGTGCTCCGGCATTTGGGTCTCCGCAATCGACGTGCGTAACCCGTCCCGGTGCCGGTACTCGCTAACTTCATTGGCTTAACGTGTTCGCTTCTTCGTAGCGAACTTCGATGGCTCAGCCCCGAGCTCTCTCATTTACCGGACTCTTCGGTCGCTATCGATGCTGTCGCTTCGCATGAACTTCGACATGCACGCGCTTGGGCAAAGCGATTGCGCGCGGCTTGCTCCCTTCGTTAATTCTCGCTGGAACAACCGCCACCTCGTCGTTTCGACGATATTTCGGTGCTTGAGCAATAGCGATCTTTATTGCGGCCTAATGATAGGTACACTGAATCACCCTAAGGACAAGCCCGATCTCGGCAGGTTCTGAAAGATATTCGTCATCGGCCATCATTTATACGTGACGGCGATCGCCCGATAGTTGTTGCTTTCTTCACTTCGGGCGCGCATGGTCCGCCGTAGCTTGATCGGCTTGGACTTTGTGACGAAGCGTCTGCTGAGGGCTCGCGGCCCATGACAATTCGGACCACTCGAACCACTATAACTTTCAGATCGTCTTTCAAGCTGGCGTGCTTCAACAAAGCTGAACCGGCTGGCGACTACCAATTGGAAACCGATGAAGAGTTGATTGAGGGTGTTTCGGTGCTCGCCTATCGGCGCGTCAAGACGCTACTGCATGTCCCGCGCGGCAGTGGCAGTGAGACATTCACGATCGATCCGAGGGAGCTAGAGGCAGCGCTCGACAAAGACCTACAAACCCAGGTGGACGCGGGCAAAGGAATTTCGGCATAACGTGTCAAATCATCTTTTCGAAGTAGGTGACACCGTTTATCTGCGCGCGGCCGCGCGTCGGGCCTTTGATTCCATGCGGGCATTCAAAGTTCTGGCAAGGCTCCCCTCGGATGGACGTGCGCGCGAATACCGGATTCGTAGCAACGATGAGCCGTACGAGCGTGTCGTAGCGGAAGGCTGCCTCGCGCGATTAGCTTCGTGACGTTCGCATTACCTGAAAGAACTGTCTATGAAACATGCTCGTTCGCGAGGCTCCCTGTTGCGTCTAGTGCTTATCGTGAGTGCGCTAATGGTGGCGCCCGGCCTCGCCCAGTCTGAACAAATTCCGGAGCACGCTCATTCCGCGCCTTATGGCAGAGGCTGGGAATGTGATGATGCCTTTCGCGAGGCCCAAGGCGCATGTATGCCCGTCGATGTGCCCCTGCATGCTTACGCTACAAACACCGGCTATGGCCGCGGCTGGGAGTGCGAGTGGGGCTTTTCTCGCGAGACCAGCCAGCATGGAGCGTGTGTAGCCGTCAGAGTCCCAGCGGAAGGATTCCTGACCTCTAGCGGCGACGCTTGGAAGTGCAACCGGGGCTATCGTCAAGCCGGCGATGCTTGCGTTGCGATAAAAGTGCCGGCGAACGCGTATTTGGATGGTGCCACGTACGGGCCGGGCTGGACCTGCAATCGGGGCTTCACCCCCAACAAGGGCAGTTGTTCGGCCGTGAATGTTCCCGATCACGCATTTGTCGATGCCTCGGGGGCGAAATGGCTCTGCGAAAGGGGATATAAGCCGCTGCATGAAGCATGCGCGCCGGTGAACGTTCCTAAGAATGCCTATCTCGATTACACCGGGCAAGATTGGCTGTGCGCGCGCGGCCTTCGCAAGAGCGGTACCTCGTGTGTAGAAATCAAGTTGCCGGTTCACGCTCATATCGACTTTACTGGAAACGCTTGGGAATGCGATCGGCCGTATCAGAAGCAATCCGATGCATGCGTGCGCACTTAGGACGTGTTCGTCATATGCATGATTTCCGCGGGCGGTATCGCTCATATATGATTGAAGCGCCAGGAGTTCGGCTGTTCAACAGCGCGGAGCGCGGCCCGCAAAGGCAACTCTGATATGCGGCGAATCCAGATCTCGCACCAGACCCGTTACCTGTTCGCCGGCAGGGTTACGCTTGGGCCGCATCGGTTGCTGTTGCGCCCACGCGAAGGACACAATCTGCTCATCGAGTCCTCAAAGCTCCATATCGAGCCGGCCGCGATGCTTCGCTGGCACAGCGATGCATTCGATAATTCCATAGCGGTCGCCAGCTTCGAGCTGACGGCAAGCGAGCTCCTCATTGCAAGTCAGGTTGTCGTGCAGCACTACGACGATGCGCCGCTCGACTTCATTGTTGTAGATTACGCCGTCAACTACCCGTTCTTCTATTCTCAGTCGGAGGCTACCATCCTCGCTCCCTATCTTGTGCGCACAGGCGGCTTGAGCGCCGCGGTCAGCGAGTGGCTTGGCAGTATTTGGCGCGCCGGCGAAGACATCCAGACATTTGGCCTTCTGGCGCGTCTCAGTGCGCGCGTTCATTCTGATTTCTCCTATCAAGCGCGAGAGGAAGAGGGCGTTCAATCCCCTGAGCAAACAGTCAATCGCCGCGTGGGTTCGTGCCGCGATTTTGCAAATCTTTTCATTGATGTTGTCCGGTCACTCGGGCTCGCGGCCCGATTTGTCAGCGGCTACCTGAATACTGGCGCATCGGATTCCTATGGCGGAGCAACTCATGCTTGGGCGCAAGTCTATATTCCGGGCGCGGGCTGGAAAGGCTTTGATCCAACAATCGGTGAGTTGGCCGGACACAATCATATTCCGGTGGCGGTCGCATGCTCGGCCGAAGATGTGCCGCCTGTGTCTGGAAGTTATTGCGGCGCGGGAAGCGCAAATCTCTACGTCAGTGTCGACGTAAGACAGATCGTATAGCGCGGCGTCTCGGGTTCCAACCGCGGCATCAATTGCGTGAAGCGCTGCGAGAGCAAAGATTAGGGCGCGCACGCCAGCGCGCTCCGGTCACAGAACGCAACCAGCTTCCGTCTGTTCTCGTCCCACAGTGCGAGGCGCGCGCATTTGAAGCTATCCCAAAGGGTCAATCGCCGGCTCGCGTGCTGGAGTTCGGGGGATGCGTCCAAGCAATCCTGAAGACGGTAATTTGGGATGCGGCTGCACAGGTGATGAACCTGGTGCAAGCCGATATTGCCCGTGAACCATTGCAAAATGGGCGGAAGCGCAAGATAAGAGCTGCCGCGAAGCGCCGCGCTTTGAAGATTCCAATCGGCGCCGCTTTCCCACTCGGTGTGCTCGAATTGGTGTTGAACAAAGAACAGCCAGCCGCCGACCCATGAGCCAATCAGGCTGATGGGCAAGAAGGTCATCAAAACGGGCTTAACGCCGCCAAGGGCAATCAACGATCCAAACACGAAGACCAAAGCCAGGTTCAGGCTCAGCACGCTGCGCCAACCGGTATGATTGGGCAGCGCCTTACCGATTGGAAAACGCTGCAGCAGCATGAAATTGACCGGCGCCCCGAACAGAATCATTATGAGCGGATTTCGATAGAGGCGATAGAGCAGCCGCCTTAGCGGAGGCATCTGCTCGTATTCGCGCACGGTAAGCGTGTGAATGTCGCCAAAGCCACGCTTGTCGAGATTGCCGCTTGTGGCGTGGTGCAGCGCATGGTGCTGCTTCCAGTGGCCATAGGGTGTGAGCGTGAAGACGCTTATCAACCGGCCCAGAATGTCGTTGGCGACTCGTGATTTGAAGAACGATCCGTGTCCGCAATCATGCTGAATGATAAATAGGCGCACCAAGAGGCCGGCGGCGGGCAGCGCAAGGAGGAATGTCAGCCAATTTGCCGCCCCGGCGGCCGCGTACATTGCGCCGAGCAGGCCAAGGAATGGAACAAGCGTAAAGACGAGCTGCGATGCGCTTCGTTTATCATCCGCACCTTTAAACATAGCACAATGGCGCGCCAGCCGGCGCCCCAATGCGCGCAAAGAGCGTGCATCATCTGGGCGCGGGACGGACTCGACGGAAGAGGTGAGAGGGGAGGCTGGCAACCTTGTGGCGCGCTGCGAAGATTCGTCGACGTTGTTCAATATTACGGTCTCTCAGGCGTGCGGTTTGACTGTGGCGACATACGGCTCAGGTGCGGACGGCATGCTCCGCCCGCACAATCCCGTCGCCTCGCGGCGGAACAGCCGCTTTGGTCCGTGGCTTGCGCTTGGCAGCAGCTCTGTCCGTAGCAGCTTTCTTGGTCACTGTCATATCGGCCGCCTCTTTGCCAAGCCTTAGCCCCTTCAGCCGGGCTGACTTCTCCCTCAGAGCCACCTTCGCCGCTTTGTACTGCACCGCTGCGGCATCCATGTCTTGGCGCCTGAGGAGTCTTTCGGCAACAATTGTCGATTGGGTCTTCGTCATGCCGGTAGATCTCCTCGACTCGGATCTGTCAAAGCTGCGCCGTCAGATCGGAAACGGTTACGCTCAGAGTTGTAGCCCGCACTCGACGAATCTAGCGATCGTTCGAGTGGATACGCGGCATCATCATAGAGCTGCCGGATATGCTGGCCGTCAAATCTTTCTTCCTCGACTTCGAGATAAGTTCCGATAAGAAGCTCAGACGACAGGCTTTCGATCGCATAGCGAATGGCATCGGCTGCCCTTTCAAACCGGAGATAGCCCACAAGCCTCGCTCGACTGTTCTTGAGCGGATAGAGCTCTGCCGCTGCGCGGTAGTTAAACAATTCCATCAGATTCTCTTTACTTTAATGGCAGCCACGGCGTACGCAGCGACTACGGCCCACTATCTGGGTCCTGCCTAGAACGGGCGCCCGTTCAAGAGCGCATCAACCTCGCGCCCGGCCCGTCCTTTCTCGATGCTTTACCTCATCGTTACCTGGGCTGCGAAATCGTCCTTGCCCTTAAGCGCCGACAGTTCATGTTCGGAGAACTTGCCCCACTTTCCGCCGATCTCCTTAAGAAGGATCTGTTTGTCGTTCGCGGCGGCCGGAGTTGGCATTTGATGTCTCCAATATAAATTAAGTATGGCGACGAATATGTATGCTCCCATGTGAACATGGTCCGTTATATGACATAGTTCGCGGCTTCTCCATTTCCATAAGATGCCTTGCGCTCCCGCCGGGCACCAGAGTTGAGTGCGAATTAATCTTTGAGTGCGAGCGGCCACCGCATCTGAAGGGTACGTTGATAACGCTAATGATTAAGAGGCGCGGCACCGCAAAACGAAGCCTAGGATAATTGGCGGCAAAGCACCTGCTCCGCCGCCAATCCATTCCATCTTGCTTAAACAGCGCCGAGATTGACTGCCTTGGGGCCTTTCGTGTCCGCTTGGACATCGTACGAGACGCGCTGGCCATCAATAAGGCCGCGCATTCCCGAAGCCTCGACCGCAGAGACATGAACAAAGATGTCCTTGCCGCCCTCTTCCGGCGAGATAAATCCAAATCCCTTGGTAGCGTTGAAGAACTTCACAACACCAATAGACATTATATTTGATCCTAAACGTTGAAATTGCCACCAAGACAAAATGTCTTGGCGCGCGGGCTAATCGTCATTCGGTGAGGAAGTTCAGCTCTTAGTCCTGGCGCGCATAATCGGGCGGGCGGGGATTTCAAAATTTACGCGCTTCGCAGACCGAGGCAATCGCCATGTAAGCTCATTTAGGGCGCCAGCTGCTCGATTTCAATGCCAGGTACTGTCCGTCCTAGTCATCGTTGCAAGCCTTGGCTGAGCTAACCTCCGCGGCCACGGTGTTTCCAGTGCGCACGTCCATTCGCCGTTCGGCGGTTGTGCTCGCTGCCTGGATTTGACCTAGATTAATGGCCTGTCGCCGCTTGGCAGCGAGGATTATCCTTTCGCGAGCATCAACCACAACGAAACACAAGCTGGGAGATCGAGACATGAGGAGAGCCAACGCCATACCAACCTTGATCTTTGTTGTCATCCTCGGCATCGGGGTGGCCCTTGCCTATTCGACTTTTGTGGCATCGGCTCAGTCTACCGGCATCGTCATCGCGGTCAGCTCGTTTGTGGTTGCGGCTCTTGCGGCTTCAGCCACCAAGATTGCCAACCAATGGGAGCGTGCTGTCATTTTGCGGCTTGGCCGCTTTCAGGTGCTCAGCGGGCCCGGGCTGTTCTTCATCATCCCGATCGTCGATACCATTGCCTATTGGATCGACATCCGCGTGATCACGACTTCGTTCAACGCGGAAAAGACGCTGACGAAAGACACGGTTCCGGTCGACGTCGATGCAGTGCTGTTTTGGAAGGTGGTCGACCCGAAGAAGGCGGCGCTGGATGTTGCCGATTATATCAGCGCCATCAGCTGGGCCGCTCAGACCGCCCTGCGCGATGTGATTGGCAAGACAATGCTATCGGAGATGCTGGAGGGACGCGATCGGATCAGCACCGAGCTTCAGAAGATCATCGACGAGCGCACCGAGCCCTGGGGCATCAATGTCATCTCCGTCGAGGTGAAAGATGTTCTGATCCCTTCGGGCTTACAGGATGCAATGTCGATGCAGGCTCAAGCGGAACGTGAAAGACAGGCCAGAGTCATTTTGGGAGATTCAGAACGTCAGATCGCCGACAAATTCCAGGAGGCGGCTAAGACCTATATCGACAATCCGACGGCGCTGCATTTGCGTGCGATGAATATGCTGTACGAGGGGCTTAAGTCGAACTCCACGATCGTTCTTGTGCCCAGTACCGCAGTTGATTCAATGCAACTGGGCAGCTTACTGGGCATGACTGCAATGTCCGCAGAAATAAATCAGCAACAGCGCACAGGGCGCCCCGCTACTTCGGGACTGCCAGGCGGCAACGATCGAGGATAACGCGCATCCGCCTGGCGCTAAATTGGATCGTGCGTGCGCCGAATCACCGTTGCGCGGGGGGGCGGCGTGATCGCTAGGCAGTGAAGCGAGGTTTCAGCGGACAACGGGGCCTTGTGCTATTGACCTTCATCAAGGCGGCCGGTTTTGCTTGAGGGCAAGCTAATAAGGGCCAGAATATCGCAAGGCGAGTCGATGACCTGAGAACGGCTGCGCTGCACGATGGTAAGGATGGTTAAGGATGGCACATTTCATCATGCTCACGCGGTTAAGCCACGAGGCGCTCAAGGCGCCGAGCTCGCTGACCGAGCTATCCAGCAAGATCAGCGCACGGATCCACGAGGAATGCACCGGCGTTGAATGGGTTGCGAGCTACGCAACGCTGGGGCCTGCAGATTATCTGGATATCTTCGCAGCGCCCGATATCGACACGGCGATGAAGGTTGCGACATTGATCCGCACATTCGGGCATGCAACCACTGAGGTCTGGCCGGCCGTCGAGTGGGACAAGTTCAAGGGTCTTGTCCGCTATCTTCCTTCAACAGTGCATGTCCCATCCTAATTGAATGGCGGAACACGGCAGCGCAGCGCGTTGCGTTTCGTGCTAAGCCTATTCGGCCGCGGCGCGCTCCTGCTCGGCGTCTGCAACGACGCTCATCGTCCGAATAAGGCTCGATGGATTGACGCTAATCGAGTTGATTCCGAACGCAACGAGCCTTTGCGCCACCTCCGGATAATCGGAGGGCGCCTGGCCGCAAATCCCGACATGGCGGCCATTGCGCTTCGCGCCTTCGACCGCAAACGAATCATCTCCTTCATGCCCCGGATCCCGCTCATCGAAGTCGAAGGCGACGATTTCCGAATCGCGATCGACGCCCAGCGTGAGTTGCGTCAGATCGTTCGAACCGATCGAAAATCCGTCGAACAATTTGCGAGAACGCATCGATAAGGATGACGTTGTTTGGAATTTCGCACATGACGAACATCTCGAGCCCGTTCTTGCCGCGTTCAGCCCATAGTCCGCGCATCAGCGCAGATCACCTTCTCCGCTTCTTCCTCGCGCCGGCAGAAGGGCACCATGATCTTGAGGTTGGTGAGACCCATTTCGCCGCGCACGCGGGTATTGCGGCGCATTCGAGCGCAAAACCCTGCGGGTAAGCAGGATGCGCATAGCGCGAAGCGCCGCGAAAGCCGATCATCGGATTGGCTTCCTGCATTTCGAAAACCTCTCCGCCGAGCAATGAGGCATATTCATTGGTCTTGAAGTCGGACAAGCGCACGACGACAGGCTTGGGATAAAACGCCGCTGCGATCGTGCCGACGCCTTCCGACAAGCGCTTCACGAAGAATTCGCTGGGGCTTGCATAATTGGCGGTCAGTCGCGCAATTTCGATGCGCGTTCGCGCGCGCCGAGCCCCTACGGGTGAACGAGCGCCATCGGATGCATGCCGATATATTCCTCAATGATGAACTCCATGCGCGCAAGGCCGACGCCGTCGTTCGGCAACGCCGCGAGGTCCGGAAGCGATGTCCGGATCGCCGAGATTCATCATCACTTGCGTGGCGGCTGTCGTCAGAGTTGGAAAGGTCGACGCTCTCCATCTCGAAGGCGATGGGTCCTTCGTAGACCTTTCCGACGTCGCCCTCGGCGCAGCTCACCGCAGTCATGTCGCCGGTGCGAATGAGTCGCGTCGCCGCGTCCGTTCCGACGATTGCCGGAATGCCAAGTTCGCGCGCGACGATCGCCGCATGGCACGTGCGACCGCCGCGGTTCGTCACGATTGCGGTGGCCGATTTCATCACCGTGCCCCAGTCGGGCGACGTCGTATCGGCGACGAGGATCTCGCCGGGAATGAATGTTGAAAGCTCGCTGGCGCGCTCGATCACGCGCGCCCTCCGCTGGCGATCTTTTCGCCGACCGCGCGTCCTTCGACTTTCACCGCGCCATGCTTATCACCTTGTAGATTTCAGCGATGTTCCGGTCGCGGCGGGACGCGACAGTTTCCGGGCGGGCCTGAACGATGTAGATCTCGCCGTCGAGCCATCCTTGGCCCATTCGATGTCCATGGGCCGGCGCATGCCGGCTTTGCGCTATAGTGGTCCTCGATCTCAATCGCCTGGCCGGCGAGCTTAGCGCCTCTTCGTCGGAGATGCAAAATCTCTCTCTTTCACTTGCGTCGGTGGGGATGTTGCGCGTCGTCGTCCGGCCCCGGTCCGAAAAGATCATCCTGATTTTTTTCGCCCCGAGCGCGCGGCTTAAAATAGCGCGCTTGCCTTGCAGATAGGTGGGCTTGAAGACATAGAATTCGTCCGGGTCGACGGGGCCCTGCACCACATTTTCGCCGAGGCCATAGGCGCCGGTGATGAAGACAACGTCCCGAAATCCGCTTTCGGTGTCGATCGTGAAGACGACGCCGGTCGCCGCCAATATCCGAGCGCACCATTTTCATCACGCCGACGGAGTGACACTTTGAAATGATCGAATCCGTTATCGATGCGATAACGGATGGCGCGGTCGGTGAACAGGATGCGAAGCAATGACGGATAGCGTCGAGAACACCGGCGGGGCCGCGCACATTGAGATAGGTGTCATGTTGTCCGGCGAAACTTGCGCTCGGCAAATCTTCCGCCGTTGCCGAGCTTCTCACCGCAACGGTAAGCTCCGGCCCATAGCGCTCTCTGAGCTTCGCATAGGCCGCGAGAATTTGCTTGCGGAGCGCCTTGCCGTTTGTTGCGGCGTAGACGATCTCGCGTGCCTTTGCGGCGCGTTCCGCGAGAAGCTCGACATCGCCTTTGCCGACGCCTTGCAGCAGCGAGCGCAGCTCGTCCCCGGCGCCTGACTTGCTTAGCGCATCGCGATAAGCCTGCGCATCGATGGCAAATCCTTCGGGCACAGGAACGCCGCGCGCCGCGAGTTGACTATAGAGCTCGCCGAGCGATGCGTTTTTGCCGCCGAACTTCGGCACGTCCGACAGGCGAATCTCATTGAACCATTCAATATAGCTTTTATCCGGCATATCTAAGCCTCGCTCTTCATCGGCGCTGGAGCCTTGATCTCGATCAACCAGCGCGAGAATGGTGCACTGCAAGGCCCGCCAGAGCGACATGGCCAGACTTCACTCAAATGTAGGCCGGGCCGATCGCGCGAGCAATTTCGCCCCAAGGTATTGTCAAATCGTGAGCCTACATGCCTCGATACCGGGCGTCCTCCCGTGGGGAGGCGAGTCCGTGCAGTATTGAGGCAGGGGGCAGTATGGGGCGTCGCTTATATATCTTTGTGGCACCGCTTCGGATCACAAGTAGCTGGTGGCCGAATTGGCGCACGTCATGCCGCAAAGTCCGGGAGTGGAGCCGGGCTTCGTTCCAGCCTTATGGCCAGCACCGTGGCCGGGCATATGATCTTTTCGAGCTGCCTCTTGATGAGAATGACTTGGTCGGAGTTGTTTTGAGCGCGATGAAATATTCGCGCGAGAATCCTGGCGTCATAGTCGATCTGCCGCGTTTGCGCGCCTCGATGAGCCTCCCGGATGACAAAGATATCAAAGTAACCTCACTGGCTGTTGGCTCGTTCGAGGATGGCATCGCGATCGTAACAGTGCTGTCCACGGCCCCCAATTCGCTGCACCAGATGGATCAGTTGGAAGCGCGCGAGCTCTATGAAGTCCTCATTGTTCGGCGACGAGGAGGAGATCGAGCTGGAGGAATTGAAAAGCCTGTTCAAAAAGGCAGGTGTCGAATTATCCGCGGCCAAGCTCGAGCGTAAGTCGGCGCACCTATTGACGCTGGCTGTTGGCGAAGACTCCTCGGGCATCGAACAGCTGAAGCGCATTCATGTCGTTGAGGAGGGTAGCGCGGAGGACATAACGGCGATTTCCTCATCGAAAGGAATAGGCATCGACTACGTGCATGTCGGATGGAGCTACACGACAGCCATTGGATCGAATGCACGCGCATTGGCGTCCATGGTTCCGATTGTGGTGCGATCGCAATCGATATGGCTCAATCAAAAGGCAATATTGAACGGTGTCGTTACAGAGGATCACGATCAACGATCCAGGGACGCTCGGCTGAACACATTGGCACTTGCCGAGGTGCAGAAGCTGCGTTTTGAGATCACGCTGTGGAGCGCGGAGATCGAAGGTTATCTAAGCACGCTCATCCCGTGGCAGAAGCATCTGATGGAGGTATATTTTCAGTCATGGGGAATTGACAACGCCCACAAGACGCTGATGAGCATGCTGGATAGAACATTTGATTTGTACCGCACCAGCTATGATCAGTTCGTCAGAAAGACGGAGACGCATCAAGCGAACACTTTGTTTATCATTGCGGTCGTGCAACTCATCGGCATTGCCGGAGCGATCAAGGGCTTTTTCGATCTCGTGGACACCTCCAAGCTCGATACGCATTTCATAACCGACAGCGCGGCGTTTTACGGCTTCGTCGTGGCGCTGCCGTTCATCGTCACTGCAACGATCCTGGTTCTCACATTCACTGCGCTCAGGCGTCAATGAGCGTTTGCGATCAGGAGCATGTGAGAGACATCGCGGTTGGGATCGACTGAAAACAGCTCACACGACGGATGCCGATAGCCGAGCCATCTCAGCGCGCTGAGGTAGGCTTGGTGAGATCGCTGATAGTGCGCAACGGTAGCACCATTAAACGTCTCATGTTCGATTGTGCTCGATAGAATCTCCAAAACCTCCCGTTCGCGCGCACGTTCTGAATGAGGCGCCACACGCGCATAGGGGTTGAGGACGAGCAGAATGGCGTTCGGATAGGCGTGTCTGACCGCGATGAGAAGCTCGGCCGCTGCTCGATCGGGCAGGTTGTTCAGAATGCGAACCATAAAGACGATGTCGATCGGCCACTTCTGTGGTGTCGCTTGGCTTGAGTTGCCGGTCTTGCTCAGGTCGATCTGAAAGAAATGCGATTTGACATTTGACGCATGGGACTTGGCGGCGCCAAGCAGCTCTGCGTTGGCGTCGACGGCTATGTAGCGCTCGATCTTCAGACCCGCCGCGGTCAAAGCCTGAAGCAGGATTCCCGTGCCGCAACCCAGGTCCAATATTGAGAGCGAACTCTTGCGCGCGGCGATGGGTAGCTGGCTGACCGCCGAGACAATCTTTGCGAATACCGGATTGGTGGCATGTTCGCCTTCTTGTTGTGCGATGTAGGTTTGCCAAGCCGATGCGTATTTCGACATATCCTAGAGCTCCCGAATAGAGCTTTATCGGCCATGCCTTCGAAAGACGCGGACGACCCTGAGTTGCGCGAGCGCGAAGGGGGTCCGCGCTCTTCGTTGCACTCTACTGCAATATCTGCCTAGCGCGGCAGATGTGCGCCTTTGGCGTCAGTCCAACAGCCGTGAAACAGCCAAGGCTGCGTGAACGGCAAGCGCACGGTTGCAAGCGGCTCTTCGTCGATATGCATCGCGTCGAGAATGACGAGATCCGAGCGGTTATCCGGCTTGGTAACGAGGGACAAGAGGAAACCATCGCCTTCCGCCGCGTCGGGACCGCGCGGCACGAACACAGGCTCCTGCGCCGAGCCCTGCGCCTTGTATTCAGTGCGCCCGCCTGTCTTGGTGTCGTAGCGCACCAGCCCCGGGCCGCCGGATGAGAAACCATAGCGATAAGGCAGCATCGCGAAGCGGTCGTCGATCTCGGGCATGCCGCCGCCCGGTCCATTCGATAGCGAGCGCATTTCTACCTTGCCGGTGTCGAGATCGAATGTGATGCGCGAAAACGTGCCTGGCTTGAACGCCGTCGGTGTGCGCCCATGCGCTTCCTGGAAGAAAGTGAAGAAGTGCCCGGTCAGCGTTGAGCCGTCGACATGCACTTTGTTGCCTTCGCTGAAGGCGTTCGTGAAATGCGCGACCGCGCCCTCAGGCACTTCGAACCAGCGAATATCCTTCGTGGTGCCGTTTCGCGGCATAATGCCGTACATAGGGACGAGATCATTGTCGAAGGCATAGAAATCGCCGCCCTTCTTCATCCGCTCGACATCGACCGTAAGCGGCCAGACGTGAAAGATCAGATGATCGCGGCTGACGGCCCAGTCATGCGTCATGCCGGGATAGGGAATTGTGTAGTTCTCCTCGCGCGTCACATTGCCGTTTTTGTCGATGACGTGAAGCGACATCTCGCACTCGTAGCGCTTGTCGCAAAATTGGCCATAGCTCCACCATTCGCCCGTGACGGGGTCGATCTTGGGATGCGCTGTCATCGTCTTTGTACGCAGCTGATTGCGAAACGAAGCGAGCCCCTTGGTCTCGAGCGTGATCGGGTCGAGTTCGTAAGGGATGCTGTCTTCGCGTAGAGCAAACAACTTGCCGTGATGAAACCACGCCGTCGTGTTGCCCGTGTTGTCGCGGTCTGTGCCCTTGGTTGAAGGATCGTCGGTATAGGCGTTGCGGTAGGCGCCATAGAGCCGGCGCCGATTCTTGCGCTCCAAGAGATAGCGCTCGGTCTTCACATAGCGCTGGACGAAATCGACATAGCCATCCTCGAAGTGGAACGCCGTCATCACGCCGTCGCCATTGTTGAGATTGTCGTTTTCCATGGTCGGATAGAGCGTGTCGGCGCCGCAGCGATAGAAGCTGCCATTGATCTCGCGCGGAATCTCACCCAAGACCTCGCAATCATAGATCTCTGCCTCGAAACGATATGGCGCGACGGTCGAGTGGAGGTAGCTCTGCATTGGGACATACGGCTCGCGTCCGAATCGCGTAATTGGCTTGTTCATTGCTCCCTCCATTGGTCTTCATCCCGCCTTGTCCGGCGCGTGACGAATTCTCAGCATATCGGCAAGCCGGCGCAAGCGCCGATTGTCTGACATAAGCGGCCGAATTCCGAACGCAATCAGTAGGTTGAGACTATCCGGCGATCGCACGTAAAAAAATGTTCGGTGTTCCGCTCTAGTGCCGAACGAATGCCCAGTTTGTGAATTAATTTCTCTGCCGCGGCAGGCTTCAAGATGAATAGGGAGGAAGAAGATGCCGGCAGTTGTTGCGTTTGCATTGCTTGGGGCCCTATCGGCGCCGCCGCGGCTGCCAGCCGTTCCGCCGCTCGACCCGCCTTTGCCCGTGGCCCAGGCAGCACCTCCCGCCGACCCTTATGCGACGGCATCCCCGCCGCCTGAGGTCCATCTGAGCCGCTGGTCGCTCAGGCTTGAGAGCGACTATCTGTTCAAGACGATCAACAACCCATTCATATTCTTGGTGAAGTCACGTTTTGAGGGCCCCAACCCGCTCCATTATCGGCTGGCAACGCAGATCCTCTCCGTGGGCTACGAGATTACAAAGCCCGGCGGCTGGAGCTTCTTGCGCGGCAACTGGGAAGCGAGCTTCGGCGCCTTCGACACAACGATTTTACATGGCCCCGAGGACTACATTGTCGGCGGTCTTATCGGCATGCGTTATAACTTCGTACCGAAGGGCAGCCGCCTCTCGCCTTACATTGAAATGCGCTTCGCGCTGTCCGCGACCAACGCCAGCAAAATCTTTCAAGGCCAGCAGCAAGACCTGACCTTCGGTTATTTGCTCGGTGGTGGTGTGCGTTATCAATTCAATGAGCGCTGGAGTGCATCTCTCGGCGCGCTCACGCAGCACGAATCCGATTTCTTTATGACGGATCCCAATTTCGGCTTCAACGCGCTCGGCATTTCGCTTGGCGTCAGGCGGCGTTTCTGAATTGCGGTTCTATAGGAAGGACGTGACGCCTTTTACCGTCACATAGATGCCGACAATTGCGACGATCGCGCTAAAGACCAAGGTGAGCGCCCGCTTCTGATTTGCCAGCTTCTTGGCGGCCATAATGCCGAGAAACCCGCCGCCGACGCCGCCGACGATGAAAAGCCCCGCAATCTTCCAATCGACGAGCCCCGAGAGGGCATAGCTCGCAGCCGTCGTCGCACCGAATGTCGCAACCGAAACCAGCGATGAGCCGATCGCATTAATCAGCGGCATGGATGTCGCCGTGACGAGGCCGGGCACGATCAAGAATCCGCCGCCAATGCCGAAGAAGCCTGAGAGCGCGCCGACGCCGAAGCCCGTGCCGGCCAGCGGCGGCAACAGGCGTGGAGCCGACTTTTGGGTGAGAGCGACTTGCGGATTATCGCCGCCGCGGCGCGGCCGCAGCATCAATGCCGCAATTGCGATCATCAGAACGCCGAAGCCGGCCAAGAGCTTCTTGCCGTCGAACATCTTACCGAAATGCGCGCCGATCGCGGCGCCAACTATGCCTGCTATGGCGAACGCTATAGCGCAGGGCCACTTCACCGTGCGTGAGCGCGCATGACCGAAGAGGTTGAAGAGCGCGCTCACGGCGACGGCGACTGCGCTTGTCCCGATTGCCACATGGGGTGATTGGATGCCGACCGCATAGACCATCAGCGGAACGGCGAGAATTGACCCGCCGCCGCCGATCAGTCCGAGCGAAAGGCCGACAGCGCCACCTGACAAGAGCGAAAGAATGATTTGCGCGGCAGTCATTGTCGGCTCGTGCGGGAGGTCAGCCGCCGGTCTTCTTCACTTTGCCGGTCGCCGGATCGAATGTCAGCACGGTAAGGCCGGCTTGCTTCCATGCGCTGATGCCGCCTTTGAGATGCGAAGTATCGCCCGGCGCAGCCGCCATCAGGCGCTCGGCTGCCATTGCCGAACGCTTACCGGATCCGCACTGTAAAATGATGCGCTTCTTTGTATCGAGCGGCAAAGCAGCGGGATCGAACTCGGACAATGGAAACAGCAGCGCACCGGGAATCCGCTCGGCCTCGAACTCGCCCGGCTCACGCACATCAATGAGCACGGCCTGATGTGCTGCGAGCATCTTATTCACATCTTGTGGTGTCAGATCGTGAAGCTTCGACATGGCTAGTCTCCTACCGGTTCTTTCCTGTGGCGCGTGCCCGCTTCGTCTTGCGGCGCACTCTGTTCGGATCGCAGCAATAGAGTTCGTAAAGCACCTCGATGACGCGCCGCGCTTCGTCGCCCGCAAGCGCGTAATAGATTGTCTGTCCATCGCGGCGCGTTGTGACGAGCTCCTCGCGCCTCAACAGCGCGAGCTGCTGGGAGGCATTTGTCTGCGACAAGCCTAGCGCCTCGCAAAGCTCGCCCACGCTGCGCTCGCCGCCCGCGAGCTGACAAAGCAGCATCAGCCGCTTTTCGCTCGAAAGCGATCTCATCAGACTTGCGGCCTTGCCGGCCGATTCCTGAAGTTCCGTTGCATCCATACTTGCTAATATGCAAATGTTCGCATATATTGTCAAGGGTGAAAATCAAGGAGGGTTTGAAGGTGGCGAAACCCGAAGTCAAAGGCTTCTTCGACGAGGCAACCTATACGATCAGTTATGTGGTTCGCGACCCCGAAACACGCGCGGCCGCCATTATCGACTCGGTGCTCGACTACGATCCGAAATCGGGGCGCACCAAGACCGAATCCGCCGATGCCGTCATTGCGTTTGTCAAAGCGAACCAGCTTGAGGTTCAGTGGATCCTGGAAACCCATGCCCATGCCGACCATTTGACGGCAGCGCCTTATCTCAAGGACAGGCTGGGTGGCAGGATTGGGATCGGCGCGCATATCACGGATGTCCAGACAATCTTCGGCAAGGTTTTCAATGCCGAGACGGGCTTTCGGACTGATGGCTCGCAATTCGACCGCTTATTTACCGACGGAGAAACCTTCAAGATCGGCGGCATCGAAGCGCGCGTCATGCATACACCCGGTCACACGCCCGCTTGTTTGACCTATGTCATCGGCAATGCGGCCTTTGTCGGCGATACGCTGTTCATGCCCGATTATGGCACGGCGCGCGCGGATTTCCCCGGTGGTGATGCACGCACGCTCTATCGCTCGATTCAGAAGATCTTTGCCTTGCCCGAGGGAACGCGTCTTTTCATGTGTCACGATTACGGTGCGCCCGGCCGCAAGGAATTCGCCTGGGAGACCACGGTCGGGGAGGAGCGCGCGCGTAATGTGCATGTCAAGACGGGCACCAGCGAGGAGGCATTCGTCACCTTGCGTGAGGCGCGCGACAAGACGCTGGATATGCCGGTTTTGATTCTGCCCTCGGTTCAGGTGAACATGCGCGCCGGGCACTTCCCGCCCGCCGAGGACAATGGCATTACCTATCTGAAGATTCCGGTCAACGCACTGTAGTGCCGGCTTGGCATATCGCCTCCGTGCCGGCGCAGACGCAGCAGTCAAGGAGGATGATATGGCAGAGGACTATGGCGCGCTGATCGGCGAGATAAACGAATACTCGCGAAAGCTCGTCGAGCTTATTCCGGATGTGATGCACGGCTTCGGCCGGCTCTCCGAAGCTGCGCAGAAGGAAAATGCGCTTCCCCATAAGACCAAGGAGATGATGGCGCTCAGCATTGCCGTCGCTCTGCACTGTGATGGCTGCATCGCCTATCACACGCGTAGCCTGCACAGGCTAGGCACGACGCGCCAGGAAGTTGCTGAAGCCGTCGGTGTCGCTATTCAAATGGCTGGCGGGCCCGCGGTGAATTCGGCCGCTGATGCGCTTCGCGCGTTTGATCAATTCGCTGGGCGTGCCAAGGAGAATGGCGGCTAACCAGCATTGAGCGGACAGCCGACATCTTTCGCAAGCTGCTGGCCCGCTGAATGTCCGTTCAAGGCGCTTATCAGCCGCCCGTCGCGGCCATAAACGTCGCGGCGGAACTGCATCTCGCCGGCACCATTCGTGTAGGCGGTCCAGTAGAGCACATAGACCGGCAGTGGCTTTGCGATGGGCACTGTCTGCGTCTTGCCGCCATCGATCAGCTCTTTAAGCTCGCCGGTCTCCGTTTCCGGATTGCCGGAAAGCGCGAACGAGGCGAGCGCCAAGATGCGGTCGACCCGCATGCAGCCATGGCTGAGATCCCGGTCATTGTTGGCGAACAGATTGGTGTTGGGCGTGTCGTGCAGATAGACGGAGAACCGGTTGGGCAGTTCGAGCTTGATCCGCCCGAGCGCGTTGTCCGGCCCAGGCGCTTGGCGCAGATGATAGGTGAAATTGCTTCGTGAAACCTGGGACCAGGCGATGGTTGTCCCGCTGGGATCGTCGTGTCGGCCATCGATGGACATGTGATGGCGCGCGAGATAGCCCGGATCCTTCCTGAGCTTGGGCAGATACTCGTTGCGGGCAATTGCCATCGGGACGACCCAGGGCGGATTGACCGTCACGCCCGTAACCATTGTCTTGAGGATAGGGGTCGGGTCGCTGGGTCGCCCGACCACTAGCCGTGATGTCAACACGATCTTGCCCTCGTGCACCGCGATCAGCGAGGCGTCGGGCACATTCACTTCGATATAGTCAGGCTCGAACACGCGTGGCAGCCAGCGCCAGCGTTCCATATTCGCAGCGATCTGCTCGGCCCGCTCTTGGGCGCTGACATTGAGCGCATCCAAAGTGCGCGTACCGAGCTTGCCGTCGGCTGCGAGGCCGTTGCGCGTCTGAAAACGCGTGATCGCCTGCGTGAGCGCATGCTCGCCGTTCTGTTGTGATTGGGCGCCAAGGGCTGAAGTCTCGGTGCGTAGCCGCGTCCATAGATCCTGTTGTGCCTGAAGGCCCGCCTCGAGATCGGCGGATTTAGCCGTCGTCCGAAGCCAGCCGCCCTGTGCCGCGAGCCCGCGATAATGCTTGAGTGCCTCGCGCAACGCTGCATATTCAGGATGTGGCGGCGGCAGGTCGGCAAGAAATTGCTTCAGCGTGCCACTGGTGAGCGCGCTCTCAAGCGCAGCTCCGGCATCGAAGCGCTGCACAGGTAAATCAACGTCGCTATCGACCTCATCCGGACCAACGCGCCCAAGCCGCACATCATGGGCGTATTTCAAGAGCCCGTCGGTGATGAGAAGCTCGCGGCGGACCTGTTCCTCGCCTGTGCCTCTGCTCAGCCCGGCGACTTCATCGGCGTGATAGTCCTCCGGGTCGAGCCCCTCGCTCCTTGCCGAGAGCAGGGTTTGTTCAGCGAGATCGGCGTCGCGCACGTCATTCATCCAAACCGGCGCGAAAGCCCGCTTGCCATAGAATTGCTGCAGCAGAGATGCGTTGAGAGTATCGCGGAAATTCTCGCGCGAGATATCGAGCGCAATGCGCGTGCTTAACGCTTGTGAGCGCGGCTGAGAAGCATTCGCGCAAGCGAGCGGCGTTGCGCTAAATGCCGCGGCTGTGAACAGCAACAACGCAGCAAGCCCAGATCGGCAAACAGAATTCACAACACCACGCCGCACTCTTAACCTTAACAACAACGACGGGCCCGCCCCGCTGGTCACAGACCGGCCACGCCAAGCTCTTTCAAGCGTAGCACAGCCTCTTTGAGATGGTTGATCGGCTGCGATGCGTCAAGTCGCGTCCAGCCGATTGCCACAGGTGCGGCCTCAAGTTGCGCCGCCAGTATGCGAGGCGTTGCGTCTGAGGCGTCGTTCTGCCGCGCGCGGACGCGCTCCAACAGCAATTCGGCCGGGGCTTCGAGCCAAATGCCGGTGACGGCCGCGCCACAGCTCCGGGCCATCACTTCAGCTGCCGTGCGTTCGGATTCATCGCGGAAAGTCGCGTCGAGAATCACGCTGCGCCCGGCATCGAGCGCTGCCCCAGCATATTCATTGAGCTTGGCATAGACGCGTGCCGAGACATCCGGCGCGTAGGCGTCCGCAGCGAGCCGCTCGGTCGCGCCGACATGGAACAAGCGCTTACGCTCGACATCGCTCCTGAGATGCACCGCGCCAGGCAGAGCCCCAATGAAAGGCGCAAGGGCCAAAGCGAGCGTGGTCTTGCCGGTTCCGGAAAGCCCGCCAATCGCGATGACACATGGCGGGGCGACATCAAGAAAGCCCAGCGCAGAATTGACGTAGGATTGGATAGCCGGCTTCAGATCGGCGTGATCAGGCGCGCCCTGCATTTGGGTGATCGTGACCTTGGCGCGGATCAGCGCACGCAAGGCGAGGAACAAGGGCAACAGCTTCAGCCCTTCGATCTCGCCCTTCTCGTCCGCGCAACGCCAAAGATAGTGATTGAGCAGATGATTGGCCTGGGCCCGCAATCCGTGCTGACAGAGATCCATGAGCAGGAAAGCGAGATCATACAGCGTGTCGGTGGTTGCGAGCGCGTCATCGAACTCGAGCGCATCGAAAATGATCGGCGCGCCATCGATGCGCACGATATTCCTTAAGTGCAGATCGCCATGGCAACGGCGCACATGGCCCTTCCTCCCGCGCGAAATGAGCAGCAACTCCAGCGCATCGAACAAGCTTGTCATCCGCCCGCCGAGCGACGCGATGAGTGGAGGCGAGACAAAACGCGGCGCGCGCCTCAGCTCATCGAGCGTCTCATCAAGAGCATCACGCAGCGCGTGCGTTGCGTGGGTGCCATCTCGAATTGGCGCGCCCCTGTGCATCGCTTCGACCGCGCGGGCAAGCGATGCGATCAATTGGGACTCAAGCTCCTCCCCACGCGCAACCACGCGGTCGAGCGTTGCTTCCTCGTCGAAGCGTTTCAGATGCACGGCCCATTCGACCACTTCGCCTCTGCCGCCCAGGTGAAGGCCGGAGCCATCCCGTGCGATCGGCACGACACCGAGATAAAGCGACGGCGCCGTCTCACGATTGATCACAAGCTCGCTTTCGCAGGCTGCCTTGCGCTTCTCCAGAGTCGAAAAGTCCATATATGGGTAGTGGACGGCCCGCTTGACCTTGTAGGCATCCGGCCCGGCCAGGAAGACGGCGGCGCCATGCGTCTCGATGCGCTTGACGGGTTCGGAGATCCCATAGGTCGCGGCATCGCCCAGAAAGGCGAAGACCTCGCTTTGATCGCTGTCTTGGGCCATCGCGGGCATCCCTCTAACCCCAAGCTGCCTTGTTTCGGCAGCTCTGAAATAGACTTAGATCAAGGTGGCCGGGCCGGCAGCAGGCGAATTTACCAACAGGGGATTTTGCGGGCGGCCATGGAGGGCACGCGATGCGCCGGCTATCGGATATGATCTTCCATCAAAATCCGTTGATCCTTCCTGAGGATGCCAGCGTGAAACAGGCCTGCTCCCTCATGAGTGAGCGAAGGGCCGGCTCCGTGCTCGCGACCGACAAGGACGGAAAGCTTGCCGGAATCTTTACCGGGCGCGATGCAGTGTGCCGCGTGCTTGCCGCGGGAAAGAGTGCTACGACCAAGCTGGGCGACGTGATGACGACAGACCCAGATACACTCGCTCCGGAGCAAACGGCAATTGATGCGCTCCGTTTGATGTGGGATGGCGGTTACCGTCACCTGCCTGTCGTAAAAGACGGCAAGATACTCGGTATCGTCTCACGCGGTGATTTCAAGGCCGACGAACAAGACCGGCTCGAAGAAGAACGTAATCTCTGGGAGCATATGCGCTGAGGCACCTAAAGAGAGACGAACCCAATGACGACTGCACCGCTCCGCCCCAAATTGGCTCCAGTTCCGGCCACAACGGCCCAGGCGCTGGCGACGTGGCCCGCGACACTCTTCGGTAGATTCTTGCCGGCCTCGCAAAGCCTGCCGCCCTCATTTGAACGCGACTCCTACTCGTCGACGGCGCTTTCCGAGGTTATCGATCGCTCGGTCAACGCTACGATCGCCCGTTTCACCGGCGCGCTTTCACCCACCGCGCTTGCGCTCGCCTACATGGATTGGGCGATGCATCTTGCAATGTCGCCGGGCAAGCGCACCCAGCTTGTCGAGAAGGCGGCCAAGAAGTGGGCGCGCTTCCTGACTTACGTCTTCAGTGTCTCGGCCTTCGATGGATCGACCGGGCCTTGTATCGAGCCTCTGCCACAGGACCACCGCTTCACCGGCGATGCATGGAAGCAATTTCCGTTCAATATCATTTCGCAAGGGTTTCTCTTGCAACAGCAATGGTGGCACAACGCGACGATGGGAATTCCCGGCGTCACCCAGCAGCATGAGAAGGAAGTCACCTTCGCCACGCGCCAAATGCTCGATGTCGTGGCGCCGTCGAACTTCGCGCTTACCAATCCCGAGATTCTCGAGCGTACGATCACGGAAGGTGGAATGAATTTGGTGCGTGGCTTCCATCACTATGTCGAGGATATGGAGCGCACCATCAGCGGCAAGCCGCCGTTGGGCGCCGAGGCGTTCAAGCCAGGTGAGCAAGTTGCCGCAACACCCGGCAAGGTCGTGCTGCAAAACAATCTCATCGAGCTTATTCAATATGAGCCGTCGACCGAGACTGTGCACAAAGAGCCGATCCTCATCGTGCCGGCTTGGATCATGAAGTACTACATTCTCGATCTTAGTGCGCACAATTCGCTCGTGCGCTATCTGCGCGATCAGGGTTACACGGTCTTCATGATCTCGTGGAAGAACCCTGACCCGGAAGATCGCGGGCTGGGCATGGAGGATTATCGTAAGCTCGGCATCATGGCGGCGTTCAATGCCATCTCGTCGATCATGCCAGACACGAAGGTCCACGCCACCGGCTATTGCCTCGGCGGAACCCTGCTTTCGATCGCGGCAGCTGCGATGGCGCGCGATGGCGATGACCGGATCAAATCTCTCACATTGCTTGCCTCGCAAACCGATTTCACCGAGGCAGGCGAGCTGACTTTGTTCATCGATGAGAGCCAGCTCGACTTCCTTGAAGATGTGATGTGGGAGCAGGGCTTTCTCGACACCAAGCAGATGTCGGGTGCCTTTCAGCTCTTGCGCTCGAACGATCTCATTTGGTCGCGCGTCATTCATGATTATTTGATGGGCGAACGCCAGCCGATGAACGACCTCATGGCGTGGAATGCCGATGCGACGCGGCTGCCTTACACCATGCATTCGCAATACCTGCGCAAGCTCTATTTGCACAATGATCTCGCTGAGGGGCGCTACACCGCTGATGGCAAGCCGGTGACACTGGTGGATATTGGGGCGCCGATCTTTGCGGTGGGCACCGAATGGGATCATGTCGCGCCCTGGCGTTCAGCCTTCCGGATTCAGCTGCTCACCGAGACTGACGTGACATTCGTGCTGACCAATGGCGGTCACAATGCCGGCATTGTGTCCGAGCCGGGCCATCACCACCGGCATTTCCGTGTTCTCGCTACGGATAAAGATGCGCTCTATATCGATCCGGACACCTGGCTCGACCAGGCCGCACAGAAAGAAGGCTCATGGTGGCCGGAATGGGTCTCCTGGTTGGGTCAGAATTCGAGCGAGAGCGTGAAGCCGCCGCCAATAGGCTCGGCCAAATATCCGCCGCTGCGCGAGGCGCCGGGGCTTTACGTCAAGATCGCTTGATCCCCGTGCGCCCGGCCCGGCAGTAGAATTTGACCGTGATCAAAGCCCGCAAGCGCACCGGGTGAGATGAAGCCTAGATTGGATTCCTAAGGGAGACCATCATGGCCCATCAAATTCAACCTTCCGACAAGCAGCGTCCTGCTTTGCGCCGGATATCCGATCCGTTCGTTCGTCTCGAAGAAGAGATGGACCGGATGTTCAACTCCTATTTCCGTGGCCTCAATCTGCCGCGATTGGGCTTCGACGAAGCACATGACGGCTCGCTCATCGCCAAGCTCGACGTGAGCGAGACGCCCGAGGCCGTGCAGGTGGTTGCCGACCTGCCGGGTCTCAAAGAGAAGGACGTCGACATCACGCTGAGCGACAATACCTTGACGATCAAAGGTAAGCGCGAATCTGAAAGCGAAGAGAAGAAAAAGAACTTCCATCGTGTCGAGCGCAGCTATGGTGAGTTCACGCGCCGCGTCGCTCTGCCGGCCGAGGTCGATCCGGCCCGTGTCGATGCACAGCTCAAGGACGGGGTGCTGACCGTCACGCTGCAAAAGAGCCAAAAGGCGATCGAGACGGAAAAGAAGATTCCAATCAAATCGGGCTAAGCCTAGTCATCCGTCATTGGCTTGGCGCGCCGGCTCTTGATTTGGGCGCGGCGCGCTTTTTCTTGCCGGCGCTCGGCCTTGGAGGAATGCGGCGGCCGGGTCTTGTGGCGCTTGGGCGGCGGCTCGGCCGCGCGCGCGACAAGATCAATGAGCCGCGCTTCGGCATCGCGCCGATTGGCTTCTTGCGTGCGGTGGCGCTGTGCTGTGATGACGAGAATGCCTTCCTTGGTCATGCGCCGCCCGGCGAGATTTTCAAGCCGCGCCCGCACGCCTTCCGGCAACGACCGCGAGCGCCGCACATCGAAGCGCAATTGCACCGCGCTCGAAAGCTTGTTGACGTTCTGCCCGCCCGGCCCGGAAGCGCGGATAAAACGCTCTTCGATCTCGCTCTCATCGATAGCGATCTTGTCGGTCACGCGGATCATGGCGCGCGCCGCGCACGAACCACCGCCTCATCCAAGGCTTGCAGGAATCGCGAGCGATCCGCAGGTGCGAACGCTTTCGGCCCGCCGGTGGCTTCACCGGTCGAGCGCAAATGCTCCATGATCGAGCGCGTTGCGAGCGCGGCGGCAATTGAGTCGCGCGTGAACGGCCTGCCATTGGGCGCTATGGCGAAGGCGCCAGCTTTGAGCGCGCGGTCGGCAAGCGGGATGTCGGCCGTGATGACGATATCGTACTCAGTGACGTGTTCGATGATCCAGTCATCGGCGACGTCCGGCCCGGCATCGACCACTTTGAGCGCGATCAGCGGATCCTTCGGCACACGAATAAACGCATTCGCCACGACATGGACGAAAAGGACATATCGCCCGGCGACACGGTAGACCTCATCCTTGACCGGGCAGGCATCGGCATCGACGAATATCTGAGGGCTCTGTGGCAAATTCTATCCGTGTGAGAACAGCAGGCCAGCCTCTACAATTTCAACTGTCCGAGCGCAAGATTGACGCGGGGGCGCAGCGCCCGGATGATGGCGGCAAAACAAGAGCCGAGCGCCGCCCATGAACAAGCGATACGACTTCATCATTGTTGGCGCCGGCTCCGCCGGATGCGTTCTCGCCAACCGCCTCTCGGCTGATCCGCACACAAGTGTGCTGCTCATCGAAGCTGGCCCGAGGGATTGGAACCCGGTCTTCCGCATACCGATCATGGGCGGGCGGCTCTTTATGGGCTCCTACTGCAATTGGAGCTACTTAACCGAGCCCGAGCCGCATTTGAATGGCCGGCGCATTGCCTGGCCACGCGGGCGCGTGCTTGGCGGCTCATCCGCCATCAACGGCATGATCTACACGCGCGGCAATGCCCAGGATTATGACGGCTGGGCGCAGATGGGATTGCGTGAATGGTCCTATGAGCGCGTTCTGCCTTATTTCAAGCGCTCAGAGGCGCACCTCGCCGGCGCGGACGACTATCACGGCGCTGATGGCCTCTTACCCGTCGGCAAATTGATGAGCCCAAACCCGATCTTCGAGGCATTTGTGAACGCGGGGCAGCAGACCGGTCTTCCGTATAATAATGATTTCAATGGCGTGCAGCAGGAAGGCGTCGGCCGTTATGATTACAACATCAAGCATGGCGAGCGCTGGAGCGCCGCGCGCTCCTTCCTGGACCCGGCGCGTGGCCGCACCAATCTCGAAATTGTCACTGGCGCGCTGCTACACCGGGTGATTGTCGAAAATGGCAAGGCGCTGGGCGTCGCCATCGAACGCGAAACGCGTGAAGAGCATTTTGCCGATCGCGAAGTGATCCTTTCCTGCGGCGCCGTCGGCTCGCCCGTGGCGCTTATGCACTCCGGCATCGGCAATGCGGATGATCTGCGCCGTCTCGGTATCGCGCCGGTCGCAGATATCAAAGCAGTTGGAGAAAACCTGCAGGATCATTTGCAGGTCGTTGCATCGCACCGCGCCCTCACACCGGATGAGACTTATGACGAATGCCGGTTCGATCGCGCGGCGCTTAGGATGTTGCAGGCGGTGATGCTGAAGTCGGGCCCGTTCGCGCGCATGCCGCATGAGGGCGGCGCGTTCCTGCGCTCAAGCGAGAACGTAGAAGCGCCCGATCTGCAAATTCATTTCATCGTCGGCGGCATGGGCCGCATCCGCTATCCTTTTGCCAAGGCGCCGCAATTGCCGGGCCGGTATGATGGCTATGCGATGGCCGGCAGCATCTGTCAGCTGCGCCCCGAAAGCCGCGGGCGCATCAGCCTCGCAAGCGGTGATCCGTGCGCGGCACCCAAGATCGAGCCCAACTATCTGTCGGCCGAGTCCGATCGCCACGTAATGCGCACTGCCGTGAAGAAGATGCGCGAGATCTTTGCGGCAAGCGCATTCGACCCGCATCGCGGCCCCGAGCTTGCGCCCGGGCCGGATGTCAAAACCGACGCTGAGATCGACGCTTATGTCGCATCCACTGCCTCGACCGTGTTTCATCCTGTCGGCACGTGCCGTATGGGAATCGATGAAGCTTCGGTGGTCGATGAGGAATTGCGTGTGCGTGGGGTTCAGAGTCTTCGTGTCGTCGATGCGTCAGTGATGCCGCGCCTTGTAAGCTCCAACACGCACGCGCCGACGGTTATGATTGCCGAGCGCGCAGCCGATTTCATCCTCGCGGGGTGAGCGATGGGCCGCAATTAACGATGCTCTTTCGGCATGCGCTCGAACAGATACCAAATCTGCAGCGCGATCCACAGGATCGCCAGGCGATAGAAGAAAAAGCATGCAACGCCAAGCGACAAATAGGCAATCACGCCATTGAGTGTCGGCCATTTGAGCGGCCAGACTTCCATATTGGCGGCACCAACACTGGTTTTGATGGCGTCAACGGGCATGCCATAAAACTGCGCTATGGCCGCTTGCTTGGGCGCTTCGCCAAGCTCACGCTCGAGCATATGCTGCCCTTCATGTGCCGTGCCGCGCAGGACTGCAAACAGCGCGAGCGAGACGAGCAGCATAATGACGAGTAGCAGCGCAATCCCCAGATAGGATTGCGTATCGCCAAGATCGCCGGTCGTAAACACCGCGTGAGCGAGATCGCTGACCTTCTGGACAACGAAGTCGATCGCCGATTGTACATCGTGCGGCAGCTCCCAATCTCCGGTGAGCTGGTCCGATATCTGATTGAAGATCATCTGATCGATGCGCAAAGAGCCCATATCGCGCAGATAGAGGTTCTGTATGCGCATCAGATAGCCGGAAAGATAACCGAGCAACGTCACGCTCAAAACGCCGAGAAAAAACGGCTCAAAGCGTTGGAAGCCGCGGCGCTTGTCGTCATCGGTTGCGTCTGGCACCAGCCGCAGGGTCTGCGCGTCGCCTTCCGAAAGCCCGTAGAGAACCGCCGAGAGCCCGACGAGAATGCCGTAAAAGGACAGCAGAAGCGCCATCTGGCCGCAAAGCACAAGATAGGCGAGCGCGGAAAAGCAGAGATCGCCCATGCGGCTCGGCAGCGGACCATTAGTTAGCCCACCGAAAAGCGCCGAGACCGACCAATCGATTTCTTGCGTGAAGTCTGCCGCGCCTGGCGCCACGGCGAGAGCGCCGCGTGTGACCGGGTTCCAAACGACGGTGAGAAAATCCCAAAGCCCAAGACCCAGCGCCACCACGAAGAACAGCATGCCGATCGGCGTTGATGCTTGCCACACCTTTTGAAGCAGCGCCTGCGCCTGCGCCTCGGATGCCGGAGACCAATCGCGGCTCGCCAGCATGTGATGAGACGGAAGATCGAGAAACGCGCGCCGCAAGAGGCGCATCGTGCGCAGTGCCGTGAACATTGCGGCAGGAAACAGGAACAGCAGTACAATCGACCAGTTGAGCGCTGGGATGAACCCTACTTGCTTTTGCATTCCTCCGCCTACGTCATAAGTGACGAAGGCCATGTTGAGCGGAATGCTCGCGATCACCACAAGTATGCCGCAAGCCAGGCTTGCGACCGCGCCCCAAATGGGATTTGCGCTCCATATCGCTCGAAACAGCCGAAAAATCGCTACCCCCCGCCCGCGATTTAGTGGACCGATGCGCGCAATACACTCAACGCGCGTTCGGACTATCTATGCCACCTCTGCTCCAGGCTGCCAATCGCCGCGCTTAAAGGGGCAGGCGAGCTCGACCGGATCTGGCAACTGGCCCTTGCGCACCGCTTTGATCTAGGCTGACCAATAAAGCCGCATGGGGTTGTCGACCAGCAGCTTTTGCTGCGCGGCCGCGGTCGTTGCGATTTTCGGGATAACATCGACCAAGACGCCGTCATCCGGCATCAAGGGCTTCACATTTGGGTGCGGCCAATCCGTGCCCCAGAGCACGCGATCCGGAAAGTGTTCCACCAGCGCACGCGCGAACGGCACTACATCATCATAAGGCGGACCTTGGACCGAGAGCCGCTCCGGGCAGCTCACCTTGCTCCAGATGTTCTCGTGTTCGCTCAGCATACGGATGAAGCGCTGGAATTGCGGATGTCCCACACCCAGCTTCACATCCGGCCGGCCCATATGATCGACCACCACATCGGTGGGTAGTGAGGTGAAGAAGGCCTCGAGATCGGCGAGGTCTGCCGCCTCGAAATAGACAACGACATGCCAGCCCAGCGGCGCGATTCTTTTGGCGATGCGCTCCAAGACATCGCGCGGCGTGAAATCGACAAGGCGTTTGACGAAATTGAACCTGACGCCGCGCACACCGGCGGCATCTAGGCGCTTGAGCTCCTCGCCGCTCACATCTTCGCGCACGGTGGCAATGCCCTTGGCGTGGCCGCTTGAAGCCTCAAGCGCATCGACCAGCGCGCGGTTGTCCGCGCCATGGCAGGTCGCCTGAACGATGACATTCTTGTCGAAACCGAGAAAATCCCTGAGCGCAAAGAGCTTCTCCTTGGGCGCATCGCACGGCGTGTATTTGCGCTCGGGCGCGTAAGGGAATTTGTCCGCGGGGCCGAACACATGGCAATGCGCATCGACCGCGCCCGGAGGCGGCTCGTATTTCGGTTTTGATGGATTGGGATGAAACGGCAGATAATCGGGGTCCATAAGCACTCTCACATGCTGCTTGCGCCCGCATATAAGAGCGTAGGCGCCAAAGGGGCAAGCGGGCGAGCTATTTGCAGTCCTTGTCGCCGTCTTCGCACGTCTTGGAGCTCTTGGTTGCGTTGCTGCCGGCATTGGCTGCGCCGCGCACGACACCCGCCGTGGTTTTGGCGGTCGCGGCGGCCAGATTGCCGGTGGCGCTCACGACGTCGGCGCTTGCGCGCACAACCGAGCAGCCGCCAAGCGCCAACGAAATGCCGCACGCCAATAGGACGAACACTGCACGCATGACCAATCTCCCGCGAGAGTGAGCCTTGATTCGGGTAAATCTAGTTCGGCGCGCGGGATATATAAAGGCAGCGAACAAGCCGGCTTAGGCCAATGGCTCGCGGCTCCGGTCCTTCATGAACACAAGCGCAATGATGGAAAGCGCGGAAAGCCCGGCAAGATAAAAGGCGGGCGCCATCGGCGAATGCGTTGCCTTGATCAGCCAGGTCGCCACCATAGGCGCCGTGCCGCCGACAACGCCGAGCCCGATATTGAAGGCCAGGCTGTAGCAAGTGAGGCGGTCCTCGGTCGGAAACATCTCGGCAAACAGGGCCGGCGCGCTGCCGACTGCAACCGCCCGATCAGCACAGCGAAGCCAATCTGGCCGAGAAGCAGGGCCAGCGAACCACCGCGCAGAATTGCGCTGAACAGCGGAAGCGCGCCCGCCACCATCGCCGCGAACACGCCTATTAAGAGATATTTCCGCCGCACTATGATATCGGAGATGAGCCCGGAGAGCGGAATCAGCGGCAGCATCAGCGCTGTGCCCAGCGCGTTGATGCGCAGCGCCTGCGCGAGGCTCGCGCCGGCATTCGCGTTAGCAAAAGTCGGGAGATAAACCAGCGGAATGTAGAAGAAGACGCCGTAGCCCGCGGCAAACAAGGTGCCGAGCACCGTTTCCCGAAATTGCGCGTCAGCGCCTCGTCGCAATGGATTGTCGTCTTCGTGCCTCTTGCGTGCTCTTCAAAAATTGGCGTGCCGGGCAGGTTGCGCCGACATATAGAAAGCGAAGCCAGCGAGCAGAAGGCCCAAGAGAAACGGAACACGCCAGCCCCAGCTTCCAGCGTTGGCCTTGGGACACGATGCGTCGCAAACAGCGCCGCCGTGCCGGAGCCGAGAAGCGTGCCGATGAGGCTGCCGAAATTCGCCCAGCTTCCGGCATAGCCGCGCCGATTCGGCCGGCGCCGTTTCGACCATGTAGGTGACGGAGCTGCAGAACTCGCCGCCGACTGAAGGCCCTGGATCAGGCGAATGACGATCAAGAGGATCGGCGCCCAGATCCGATTCGGCCATAGGTCGGCAAGCAGCCGAGCAGAAAGGTCGGCGCACCCATCATCAATGATCGACAGAACAGCGCCCGCGCGCGCCCGAACCTGTCGCCGATATAGCCGAACAGCGCCGCGCCGATCGGTCGCATGATGAACCCGCGGCAAACACGCCGTAAGTCTGCAGAAGCGAGGTGAGCGGATTGTCGCTCGACGGGAAGAAGTGGACTGCGATAATCGGTGCGAAAAAGCCGAACAGCGCGAAATCGTACCACTCCATGACATTGCCGATGACGCCCGCCACTGTGCTTGAAAGCGTGTGGCGGCTTCGGCTCTGCGTCATGGCGCTTCTCCCAGACGATTGATTTGCGTTCCTATCGCATATGAGCGCAGAATCAAGCCTCGTTTGGCGCTCAGCTGCGGGCAGTGTCTTTCGCTTGGATGCCGGGCGTGAGAATTGTAACGATCGCGCCAACAAGCGCCGCGCCGGCAAGCGCAAGAAATGCGGCCTTTGTCTCGCCGCCGCTTGCCTCGCGGATTCGGCCGATAAGATCGGGGCCGAAATAGCCACCCAAATTGCCGATCGAGTTGATGAGCGCGATGCCGCCCGCTGCAGCCGTGCCGGCAAGGAATGCTGTGGGCAGCGTCCAGTAGACAACGACCGAGCATAAGAAGCCCGCCGCGACCAAGCTCAGCGCAAACAGCGATACCAGCGGCGCGTGCTGCATCCAGGCAAGCAGCAAGAGGCCGGCGACGGCGACAAGACCGCCAATCGCGGAATGCCATCGGCGCTCGCCGGTTCGATCCGAATGCCCGGCCCACAAGACTTGCGCAATCGCTGCGACCGTCCACGGAAGCATGGTGATGAGCCCGACCTTGAAATAATCGCCCTTGTCGACACCCATCTCCTCGATGATCGTGGGCATCCAGAAGCTCACCGCATAGAAGCCAAGCACGCCGCAGAAATAGATCAGCGTGAGCGCCCAAACCCGCGGTTCCTTGAAGATGTCGGCAAGAGTGTGCCTCAGCTCGTTGTGCACTTTGTGCTTCTCCTCCGTCTCAAGACGCGCGGCGACGAGATCGCGCTCGACCGGCGTGAGCCAGCGCGCTGAGTTGGGCCCGTCGGGCAACAGCACAAGTATGAGGATTCCAACGAGCACGGACGGAATGGCTTCGAGAACAAACAACCACTGCCAGCCGCTGAGGCCCCACGCGCCGTCGGCGAAGCTGAGAATGGCGCCTGACAGCGGCGATCCGAAAACGTTCGACACGGCGATTGCCGCCATGAACCAGGCGACCATTTGCGCCCGCCAGGCGGCAGGAAACCAGAACGTCAGATAGAGAATGACACCCGGATAGAAGCCCGCCTCGGCGATCCCCAGAAGAAATCGCAGGGCATAGAAGCTGAACGCGGCATCTGTGCAATGAAACGCTGCAGCGATCGGTCCCCAGCGCAGCTGGCCCGTGAACAGGAACGCGGCCGAGACAACGCCCCATGTGATCATAATGCGCGCCAGCCAAATGCGCGCGCCGACGCGCTTTAAGATGAGATTGCTCGGTAGCTCGAAGATGAAATAGCCGATAAAGAAGATGCCGGCGCCAAATCCGTAAACGGCGTCGCTGAACCCAAGCTCGCTTGCCATTTGCAACTTGGCGAAGCCGACATTGACGCGGTCGAGAAACGCAACCACATAGCCCGCGAACAGAAGAGGGATGAGGCGCGTTGCGATCTTGGTGAATGTTGCGGCCTCGAAATCTGCCGGGCGGTCGGCTGTTGTTGTCATTCTTGAAAGCCCCCTTTGCATCCCATAAGGGAGCGCCGCTGCTCTGTAAACCCGCGACATCTAAGGGCTTGAACGGGCTGCAGCCCAATGCGAGCTTAGCGCCCGAACAAGGCGGCCCCCGGACGGATCGACGCCGGCACCAAGGAAACGCGGATGACACAGAAAACCGAAGCCTATGAGGACATTCCGGGCACCTGGGTGTTCGATGCCCAGCGCGCGCGCAAAGGCTATCACCTCAATCAGTTTCTCTACTCGCTGATGAGCGCGGACAACCGCAAGGAATTCCTGGCCGATGAGCATAGATACTTGCTCAAATTCCCGATGACTGAGGAGCAGCGTGAAGCGGTGATGAAGCGCGCTTGGAACAAGCTTCTGGAACTCGGCGGCGTCTCCTACGCGCTGGCAAAGCTCGCCTTCACTGACGGCAAATCCTATCAGTACATGGCCTCGCAGATGGTCGGCGTGCCCGAGAAGGAATATGTCGACATGATGATGAAGGGCGGGCGCTCGGTTGAAGGCTGGCGTTCTAAGAAAGAGCGGGGAGAAGCGTAAGTGGCAAAGATCATCGCAGGCATCGGCACATCGCACACGCCCGCCATCGGCGCCGCGCTCGATAATGGCAAATCAGGTGAGCCCTATTGGGCGCCGGTATTCAAAGGTTATGAGGCCGACCAGAAGTGGATGGCCGAGCATAAGCCCGATGTCGTCATCATGATTTACAACGATCATGTGAACGCGTTCGACTTCAAGATCATCCCGACTTTCGGTCTTGGCTGTGCCGAGGAATTTCCGATTGCGGACGAGGGCTGGGGGCCGCGCCCGGTGCCGGTGGTCAAAGGCTATCCGGAGATGGCGTCGCATCTTGTGCAGTCGCTCGTGCTCGATGAGTTCGACATCACCATCGTCAACGAGATGCAGGTCGATCATGGATTGACCGTGCCGATGTCGCTCGCCTTCGGCCAGCCTAAGGAATGGCCGGTGCGTGTCATCCCGCTCTCGGTGAATGTGATCCAATATCCCGCGCCCACTGGTCACAGATGTTGGATGCTCGGCAAAGCGATCAAGAAGGCGGTCGAAAGCTGGGATGAGGATCTGAAGGTTGTCATCTTCGGCACCGGCGGCATGAGCCACCAAATCCAAGGGCCGCGCGCCGGCCTGGTCAACACGCCGTTCGACACCGCATTTCTCGATGATCTTTCGCGTAATCCGCAGCGCCTGGTGAATCTGCCGCCGCTTGAATATCTGCGCGAGGCCGGCAATGAGGCGATCGAGATGGTGATGTGGCTAACGATGCGCGGTGCGCTCGGCGACAAGGTGGAAGAGGTCTATCGCTTCTATCACGTGCCGGCGTCATCGACCGCGGTCGGCAATATCATCCTCGAAGCCCGCTGATATATTCTCGTCATGGCCGGCCTCCGAGCCGGCCATCCAGGGCCAGAAGCTCTGGATCTGATTTCTGGATGGCCGGGTCTCCTTCGACAAGCTCAGGATGACGGCCCGGCCAAGACGTTCAACAAATGGACGCGAGGGAACCATGAAAGTTTTGATCGCAGGCCAAGGCGCATTCGGCCAGAAGCATATCGAAGCGTGCCAGGCGATTCCCGGTACGGAGATCGTTTCGCTCGCCGGCGGCTCGCCCGGGACCACTGAAGAGGTTGCGAAGAAATACAAGATCCCGCATTGGACGACGAACTACTCCGAGGCGCTTAAGCAGCCCGGTGTCGAAGCGGTGATCCTGACGACGCCGACGCAAATGCATGCCGCGCAAGGCATCGAGGCGATGCGCGCCGGCAAGCATGTGATGATCGAGATCCCGATGGCGGACTTGCTCAAGGATTCCGAAGAGATCGTGAAGGTGCAAAAAGAAACCGGGCTTGTCGCCATGGCCGGCCACACGCGGCGCTTCAACCCTTCGCATCAATGGGTGCACAAGCGCATCAAATCGCCGGCGAGCTGACGATCCAGCAGATGAATGTGCAGACCTATTTCTTCCGCCGCACCAATATGAACGCGCAAGGCAAGCCGCGCAGCTGGACCGATCATCTGCTCTGGCACCATGCCTGCCACACGGTCGATCTCTTCATGTATCAGGCTGGCGAGCCGGTCGTGGATTGCTATGCCGTCGAAGGGCCGCATCATCCGCAGCTCAATATTGCGATGGATATGGGCATTCTGATGAAGACGGCGAGCGGCAAAGTCTGTGTGCTCTCGCTCTCGTTCAACAACAAAGGGCCGCTTGGCACCTTCTTCCGTTATATCTGCGATAACGGCACTTATATCGCGCGCTATGACGATCTCGTCGATGGCGAGGAGAAGCCGATCGACGTCTCCAAAGTCGATGTCTCGATGAACGGCATCGAATTGCAGGACCGTGAGTTCTTCGCCGCGATCAAGGAGAAGCGTGAGCCCAATGCCAGCGTTGCGCAAGCGCTGCCCGCGATGCAGGTGCTCGATAAGCTCGACAAGATCCTCCAGCGCGCCAAGTAGCAATGACTGGCTCGGACGATTGCCTGCTATGCCAGCTCGTACGTCGCGAGCTGCCGGTAAGCGCTCTCTATGAAGACGACCAAGTCTTTGCTTTTATGGATATTCAACCGGCTAACTCAGGGCATTCTTTGATCATTCCGAAGCAACATGCGGCCTATCTCGCCGATTTCCCGGCCGATATCATTGGTCATGTGGCTATGATCGGTCAGCGCGTCGCGAAGGCCATCCGGGCGAGCGGCGTCAGATGCGAAGGCATCAACTTCTTCCTTGCAGACGGCGCAGCTGCAGGCCAAGAAGTCTTCCACCTCCATCTCCACGTCTTCCCTCGCTATGCGGGCGATGGATTCGGCTTAGTATTTGGACCGAACTATGCGTCATTACCGGCCCGCAGTGAGCTGGACGCCGTGGCGGCGAAAATACGCAATGCTCTCAACTAAGGACGACAGAGCGTCCAGATTTTTCCCCCTCGCTGGGGCCGCGCTATACTGGGCGCCGCAGCGGAGAGCCTTGCGCTTGTCCCCGGTTGGCAGGAAGGCTAAATGCGTGGGCGCGGTGCTAGGGCGTTGAGTGAGAAGAGAAGAGGGCAACGCCAGTACGATTTTGAGCAAACGAAAGCATGCGTTTTCCGCGTTATCGCGGGGCGCTGGAGATGAGGGCGAAGAGGCGATGATGCAGACACGAAAGCTCGGTCCTTTTGAAGTTTCCTCGATCGGCCTCGGCTGCATGAGCCTCAGCCACGCCTATGGCACTGCGCCGCCGGCGGAGGAGGGCGCGAAAGTGCTCTTGAACGCGCTCGATCTTGGCTACACGTTTCTTCGATACCGCTGCGCTTTATGGCATGGGCGCCAATGAGACGCTGGTCGGCAACACGCTCAAAAGCCATCGCGATAAGTTCGTGCTTGCCTCCAAATGCGGTCTGTTGGTCAGGGACGGCAAGCGCACGATCGATTCAAGCCCGGCGGCCACGCGCCAGGTGTGCGATGAAAGCTTGAAGCGGCTGCAAGCTGATGTGATTGACCTTTATTACCTTCACCGCTGGGATAAGAAGACGCCGATCGAAGAAGCGATCTCCGGCCTCGCCGATTTGGTGAAAGAGGGCAAGGTCAAGATCGATCGGGCTTTCCGAAGTGAGCGCCAAGACGCTGCGCGCGGCGCACAAGGCCCATCCGATCACCGCGCTGCAATCGGAATATTCACCCTGGGCGCGTAACGCCGAGCTCGGCACGCTCGAAGCCTGCAAGGAGCTCGGCATTGCGTATGTTGCGTTTTCCCCCGTCGCGCGCGGCTTTCTGACCAATGCGCGGCTCGACCCGGCGAAATTCGCGGAGCGCGACATCCGGCGCAACATGCCACGTTTCCAAAGCGGCAATTGGGCGAAGAACGTGAAATTGCTCGATGGGTTTTCGGCGATTGCGCGGGAAGCCGATTGCACAATGGCGCAACTCTCGCTCGCTTGGGTGCTCTCGCGCGGGCCGCACGTCATCCCGATCCCAGGCACGACATCGCTTGCGCATTTGGAAGAGAATGCCGGCGCCGATGCCATCAAGCTCTCGCCTGAGACGATCGCCAAGATTGATGCACTGATCAACGACGATACGGTTGCGGGCCCGCGCTACAACGCATCGACACAGACCGAGATCGACACCGAAGTCGCTTGAATACCGCCTCTCCCTTGATGGGAGAGGCCGGATCGCTTAGCGCGAAGCGCCTTAGCGATCCGGGTGGGGGTGGGGCCACAAACGATTCTTCCATTCAACCCCTCACCCTAACCCTCTCCCCCAAGGGAAGGGGATTACGCAGGCGCGTGGCAAACCGCTTCGATATTGTGCCCGTCAGGATCGAGCACGAACGCACCGTAGTAGTTCGGGCTGATATTGCTCTCTGATGCCCGGCTTGCCGTTGTCCTTGCCGCCCTCCGCAATCGCTGCGGCATAGAATGCATCGACGGTCTTGCGGTCTTTCGCCGTGAACGCCACATGGGTGATTGAGCCGGGCTTGCCGGCGGCGATCCAAAGATCGGGCTTGCCCGCTTCGCCGAGGCCCGCGGCCGGGCCGAACTCCATGAGCGTGGCGTAGCCGAGCGGCTTCAGCGCGGCTTCGTAGAATTTCTTGGCGCGCGCGTAATCACTGACGATTAGCGTGATGTGATCCAGCATTGGTGCCTCCTTCAGCGGAAGGAGGCATGCTAAGCGGGCCTTGTGACCAAGCCTTGACCTAGGTCATCGCTATGACGCGAGACTACGAAATCTCCCTGCGCACGATGGCTGCACCATCGGCGAGCGCTTTCAGCTTCTTGAAGGCGACATCGCGCGGCAGATATTTCATGCCGCAATCCGGCGCCGGCATCAGCTTGTCGGCAGGCAGGAACTTCAGCGCCGCTCTGATGCGGTCGGCGACAATTTCAGCGGTCTCGACCGGTGCGTTGGGCGCGAGATTGAGACAGCCGACCATCACAATCTTTGATGACAGCTCCTTGAGCACGCCAAGATCGAGCTTAGGCTGCGCCGCCTCGATCGAGATCTCATTGGCGGCGGAGTCCGCGAGCTCGGCCAGAAACGGATAGGCGCCCGGCTTGTCGCCCGGCATCACGAACCCATATCCAAAGCAGACATGGACGGCAGTCTCGCACTTCAATCCCTGGAGCGCGCGGTTGATGCCTTTGATGGCGTAGAGGCGCGCGGCTTCCGGATCCTGACGCACCCACGGCTCGTCGAGCTGAATGACATCCGCGCCGGCCTTCTCCAGCTCGAGCGCTTCTTCATTCACCGCCGCGGCGAAATCCATCACCATCTCTTCTTTGTCTTTGTAGAAGCCGTTGATCACTTGCTGCGCCATGGTGAAAGGTCCCGGCAAAGTGATCTTCGTCCTGTGATCTGTGTGCGCGCGCAGGAACCTCATATCTTCGACTTCAAGCGCATGGCTGCGCCGAATCTTGCTGGTGACCCGCGGCACGTCGACGAAGATGCCCGGGCGCGGCTCGATCTTCTCAGTCTTGTCGAGATCGATGCCTTCAAGCGCAGTGGCGAACCGGTTGGAGTAGCTTTCACGCCGGATCTCGCCATCGGTGATGATGTCGATGCCGGCAACCTCCATCTCGTGAATGGCGACCGCCGTCGCGTCGTCCTGCGCTTCCTGCAAGAGCGGCTCCGGGATGCGCCAAATATCTTTGGCACGCACCCGCGGCACGCCGTGCTTCCGAAGGACCTCATGATCGACGAGCCATTCGGGCTGCGGATAGCTGCCGATGACGGTGGTGGGCAGAATTTTGTTGGTCATCTCATCTTCCAATCATCTTCAGCGTCATGGCCGGCCTCCGAGCCTGCCATCCAGGACAACATGCGAGCTCGTCCGCTGGTGGATGGCCGGGTCAAGCCCGGCCATGACGAACACTACGGCCGTTGATCGGCGGTGGTGATCGGGTTGCGCAAGATGCCGAGCTTGCCGATCTCGACCTCGACGACATCGCCGGGCTTCATGAACAAAGGCGGCTTCCTCGCATAGCCGACGCCTTCCGGCGTTCCGCTCGCGATCAGATCGCCGGGATTGAGCGTCATGATCTGCGTGAGATAGGCGATGATCGTCGGCACGCTGAACACCATGTTCTCGGTATTGTTGTCCTGCATGACGTTGCCATTGAGGCGCGTCTGCACATGCCAGCCCTTCGCCGGGTCGCCCGTCTCGTCGGCGGTGATGATGGGCCCCATCGGGCCGGAGCGGTCGCCATTCTTGCCTGGCGTCCATTGCGTCGTATGGCGCTGAAAGGCGCGCGCCGTAATGTCGTTGAAGTTGCAGTAGCCGAGAACGTAGTCGAGCGCGTTCTCCTTCTTCACATTGGTGGCCTGCTTGCCGATGATGACGCCCAGCTCGCCTTCCCAGTCCATGGTCTCGTGAATGCAGGGCACCGGCGTGCCATTGGGGACAAGCGAGGCCGTCCAGCGCCCAAAGATGGTCGGATAGTCGGGCACCTTGCCGCCGCCCTCTGCCGCGTGAGCGTGATAGTTGAGGCCGACGCACAAGACACGTGCCGAGGGTGGCACCGCCGGGCGCTCCTCGATCGCCGACAGCGCCATCGTTCCCGATTTGGCCGCGCGCGCGGTCGCCAGATTGGCCGGCAGATCGGCGTAAAACGCCCCCGCCTCGGCGATCGGCGCGAGCTTATCGCCCAAAACCACGCCGATCATGGTCTCCCGTCCCTGCCGGAAGCCGATCAGTTTCATATTGTCCTCCCTTGACCTGCCCGGCGTTTCTACCCCGCCCGGTTAGTCGGCGCTAGGCGCCGGGTGCAAATCGGGCTCCCGCGCAACATGCGAAGGATCTGGATGGTGTGGCCTGAACAGCTGGCCGTGCTCAGTCCAAAGCACGATAACAAGGCTCAAGGCGCCCAGCACGACAAAACCCGTGGTTAGCGGTGTGACAGTGCTGTTGAAGCTCTGGCCGATAGCGAGGCCGGAGGCGGCGCCGATCAGCATCGTGTAGGTGCCGATGAAAGCCGAGGCCGTGCCCGCGATATCACCCAAGGGCTCCATCGCCATCGCGTTGAAGTTGGGTACAGCGAGGCCGAACAAGAAGAAGCTGAGGGTCAAGAGCGAGGTGAACATCCAGAGCGGCGGGCGGCCGTCCATCGCTAGCGCGATCACAAGCTGAAGCGAGGATATAGCAATAAATCCGAGGATCGAGGCATGTGAGATGCGCCGCGTGCCGAGCCGGCGCACCAGCCGTGAATTGGCAAACGCGGCCAACCCCTGACCGACGACGACACTGGCGAAAATAAGCGGAAATAGATCGCCGAGGTGATAGACGTCTGATTCGAAAATCTGATCCGCCGAGCCGACATAACCTACTACACAACCGAACATCAGGCCTTGCGCCGTCGAATAGCCGATCGAGACACGCGTCAGGATGACGGTCTTAAAACCGTGCGCAATTGTGGGAAGCGAAATTCGTCGGCGGAATTGTGGATGCAGCGTTTCTGGCATGCGCCACGTGAACCAGCCAATCACCAGGACCGAGCTGACGAGCATGCTCGCAAAGATTGTGTGCCAGCCGCCGATCTTAAGAAATGCGTCACCGATCGCCGGCGCAACCATCGGCACCATGATGAAGACCATCATGGCGAACGACATCACCCGCGCCATCTCGCGCCCTGCATAGCGATCGCGAACGATGGCCAGCGCGACCACGCGCGTTGAAGCCGCGCCAATGCCTTGGATGGCGCGTGAGAGCAGCAATACCTCGAAGCTTGGTGCAAAGGTCGCGAGCACGCTACCGGCGAAGTAGATGGAAAGCCCGCCGAGAACGGTCGCCCTGCGACCGAAGCGGTCGGCAATCGGGCCGTAGACGATCATCATGCTCGCCATCGCGATCATGTAGACATAAATGACAAGCTGAACGCGGTTTGCCGGCTCGAGAGAGAATGTTTCGGCGATCGGGCCAAAGGCCGGCAGCAGATTGTCGATCGAAAGCGATGACACCGCCATGAGCGATGCGATTAACATCACGAACTCGGGAAAGGGCGGCGACGCCTGCTTATTCATTTGGTGCAAGGGCGATGGTCCATCCGGCAGGGCTGGCGCTGGAGCTGGGCCGGGCGCTCCAACAGGGCGGAAACATAATTCGTCCCTGGCCAAACAGAATATCGGCAATTCCGCCGCCGCTGACGGGGAGCCGTGTCAAATCGGCGCGGGATCTTGGCATAAACAAGAGGGCAACTCTACTCGAAGGCAGCCGCAGCAGACGTTGCCTGAAACTGGCATTCTTGTGCGCCGAGCGTCAGTGATGCCAGTCACGATGACGCTGAAAGCCCCCTTGGGCCCGAATTTGCCGCCGGCACGGCGCAGCTACCCATGCTTGGGCGCTCACGCTAACTTAGCCGAAGGATTTGCCAATAGATGAGGCGAGGTGAGTATTGCGCGCTCGAGCTTGCAAGATAGTAGCAACGTTGGGCCCGGCGAGTGACGCGCCGGATCGCCTGATGATGCTGATTGAGGCGGGCGTCGATTGCTTTCGCCTCAATTTCAGCCATGGCGAAAAAGACGAGCATGCGCGGCGCATTGCAGCGATCCGCGAGGCCGAACGCCGGTTCGACCGGCCGGTTGCGATCATTGCCGACCTGCAGGGTCCAAAGATCAGGGTCGGCAATCTTGTAGGGGACAAGGTGCGCCTGCGCACCGGTGAGATCATCAGGCTTGAAGCGTCCGATCAACCAGGCGACGCAAACATGCTGCGCCTGCCTCATCCAGAGCTCATTTCTGTGCTCGAAAAAGGCGACATTCTCAAGCTCGATGACGGCCGGATGCAGATCACCGTCGTCGGCAAGAAAGGGAAAATCGTCGAAGCCAAGGTCGATTTCGGCGGTGAGCTTTCCAGCCACAAGGGCATCAATGTCCCGACCCGGCGCATTCCCATCTCCGCTCTCACCGAGAAGGATCGCGAAGACCTTGCGTTCGCGCTTGAGCACAAGGTCGATTTCATCGCATTAAGTTTTGTGCAGACCGTGCAAGACGTGGAGGAGGCGCGCTCCTTGATCGGTAATCGCGCCGGTGTCTTGTCCAAGATCGAAAAGCCCTCGGCGCTTGAGCATTTGGACGAGATCGTCGCTGTCTCCGATGCAATCATGGTGGCGCGTGGAGATCTCGGCGTCGAGCTTCCTCCAGAGCGCGTCCCGATTGCGCAACGTCAAATCATCCGCACAGCTCGCGAGGCGGGCCGGCCGGTAATCGTTGCGACCCACATGCTCGAGTCCATGGTGAGCGCCCCAACGCCGACACGCGCGGAGGCTTCCGATGTTGCAACCGCCGTGTATCAGGGTGCGGATGCCGTGATGCTGTCGGCAGAGTTGGCCGTCGGCAGTCATCCGCAAACCGTGGTCGCGATTATGGATCGCATCATCAAGGCGGTCGAATCCGATCCAGATCATTGGGCCGGCCTGTTGCGCGACCTGGCAATTCCCGAGCCTACGACAGCAGATGCCATTGCGCTCTCGGCGCGCGAGATTGCGCACGTCCTGAGCTGCGCTTCGGTCATTGCCTACACTATGACGGGCTCGACTGCGTTGAGACTTGCCCGCGAGCGGCCGCAATGCGGCGTTGTCGGCATGACACCTCTGATAGAAACGGCTCGCCGGCTTTGCCTATCTTGGGGCATACGCAGCATCGTTACAGAGGATGCATCGAGCGTTGAGGACATGGTGTCGAAAGCCGAATCTGTGGTGCGCAGTTTAGGCGTTGCCAAATCGGAGGACCGCATTGTCATCACCGCAGGCATACCGTTCGGACGGCCGGGTAAGACCAACACGATCCGAATTTCGCGCTTGGAGTGATGCCGCGCCAGTCGCTTTGCCTCGATGGAAACGCTCGTCACGAGACTGTGAGCGAGAGGCAAGGCAGCCCAGTTGCCTGCAACATTCCGTTTGACGTCATTAGCCGAACGAAGTCAGGCGAGTGTGACGAGCGCTGCGTTGTCGCTCGGCCAGGGATGTGCTGCGCTAGGTATGAACAAAGCTTCCTTTGTCGGGTTGCACTCGCTCACCTCCGTGATCGGAGGTAAACCGAATGCAGATTCGCATTTGCTGGAAGCAGTAACGGCGGGTGTTGCAAATGGATTCCTCGGCACGAACGAGCTTTATGATACGCAGCATGCATATGCAGCTCAGTAGTATAATTGAGCAGGAGCTCAAAAAGCTTTCTCTTACCAATGGTCAGTATACGGTCTTGAGTACAATCTCGCGTCGTAGCGGCTCTTCTTCAGCGGAAATTGCGCGCAGACTTCGGGTTAAGCCGCAGGCCTTGAATGAGTTCATTCCGCCTTTCGAGCAGCGCGGATTGATTGTACGTCGTGGCCATCCGGACAACCGGCGAATCCTTTGCGTCTTTCTGACCCCGGAGGGGCAGCAGCTTCTCAAACAGTGCGATGAAGCCGTTGACCGCCTGGAAGCAGAGCTATTCTCGACTCTTAGCCGGGACGAGATCTCGAATTTCCGGACGCTCACCAACAAGATCGTTGACGCCGTCTCGAGCTTCGATTCGATCGGCAGTGCGCCGGAGGAGAGCCCAGCCGAGCGGCGGACCGAACCGATTCGCGTCGCGCGCGCCTTCGATTAGGGACTAGGGTCGAGCCGCCCCAACAAGGGCGGCATTGATGCTCCCGGAAAAATACTTAATTTCCTTGGCGGTCATTGTGCCTAGACTGAGGTGCAGGCAGGAGGAGCGCCATCAATGTATAAGCACATACTTATTCCGACCGACGGAACACCCCTTTCAGACCAAGCGATCACCAAGGGTGCGGAGTTTGCCAAGGAAATTGGCGCCCGCGTCACGGTGATCATGGTCGAGATTCCGTTTCCCCTCGTGATGGCCAATCCGGGCTTCGCGCCGATTCCGGAGAGCATCCGACAGCAATATGACGCGGCGACCCAGGAGATGTTGCAGCGCACAAAGGAATCGCTCAGCGCCAAGGGCCTGAATTGCGATGTGATGTCGATCCAGCATGAGAGCGTGCATCAGGGCATTATCGATACGGCAAAGAGCGAGAAGTGCGATTTGATCGTGATGGCGTCGCATGGGCGCCGGGGCCTCTCAGCGGTTGTACTTGGCAGCGAGACGCTGAAAGTGCTGACGCACAGTACGATTCCGGTGCTGGTCTATCGCAGCGAGGCTTAGGCGCGCCGCGCGCCTCAAGGGCCCCTGAATGGGACGATCTTGTTCTGGCTGTCGTGACCGATATCGGCGCGGCCGAGATATCTAATTCCACTTCGCTCGCACCAATATCGCGCAATCTCTTCTTCGGTTTGGCCGAAGTCAGGATTGTTCGGCAGGATGTCGCTGCAGCGCCCAAGCCTTATGCCGCTAACGCGGCGAATATTTGCATTGCTGGTGATGTGGAACAGTGAACGATCGATGCGGTACATTTGCTCGGAGACTTCTTCAAGCATCAGCACATGGCCTGAAAGATCGGGCTCAAGCGGCGTGCCGAGCATTTGACTGAGCACGGTGATGTTGAATGCAGCCGTCTTATTGCTGCTTGAAACCGAAGGCTCGAGCGCGTCCTTGTCATCATCCACGAGAAAGGACAATGCACGCCGAATAGCGAGGTCGCCGTCACTTCGCTTGATATCGGACGGCATTGGGCCGTGAACCGGCGCGCCAATGCCGTTGGCATAAAGCGCGGCCAACAAGAAGCCGGCATCGCTGTAGCCGAGATAGATCTTGTTGCGCGCGGCATCCGAAAGGCGCGGGATCAAGTCTTCAACGATTCGGCATGAGCCATATCCGCCGCGCGCGAACCAAAGAACGTCGAAGCTTGGATCATTGGCGAAATCGAGGAACGCCTCAAGACGCTCACCATCGCTGCCGGCAAAATGCCCGCAGGCAAAGAAGCATTGATGATGAAACACGATCTCGGGCGCGTTGCTCGGATAGGCGGCCCCGCAGATCTCCACAATAGCCTCGGTGACCCCTAGGTCGATGCGCGACCCCGGCGCCACAACGCCGATCTTCATTTTCCGTTTATTCATTCAATTTCGCCGATACTGCCTTGCTTGCCAGCCAACAAACCCCTCATTAGCCTCGACCGATGAACGCCTCACCACTCTATTTCTTCTGCGGCATTGGCGGGAGCGGAATGCTGCCGCTTGCGCTCATTCTCCACGCCAAAGGTTACGAGGTTGCTGGCTCGGACCGCTCGCTCGACCAGGGCCGTACTGCAGCAAAATTCGAATTCCTGCGAAAACAGGGCATTCCGCTTTTTGCGCAGGACGGCAGCGGCGTCACGCGTCCGGATCTTGTCTTGGTGGCATCAGCCGCAATTGAAGACACGGTGCCGGATGTCCAGGCGGCCCGCCGCCTGGGCGCCAAGAGGATGACACGAGCGCAGCTTCTGGCTGAGCTGTTTAACGCAAGCGGATGCGGAATAGCGGTCGGGGGCACAAGCGGTAAATCGACGACCACAGGCATGATCGGCTGGATCCTAAGCCGCGCGGGACGCGAGCCGACAATCATGAATGGCGCGGTGATGAAGAACTTCATCACCGATGAGGCGCCATTCGCCAGCGCCGTTATCGGCAAGGGAGATCTGTTCGTCAGCGAAGTCGATGAAAGCGATGGCTCCATTGCGCTCTACAATCCGCGCATTGCTGTGCTCAACAATATAGCGCTCGATCACAAATCCATGGACGAGCTACGCAAGTTGTTTTGCGCCTTTATCGGCAAAGCTGAAACGGCAGTCATCAATCTCGATAATGAAGAGACCGCGGCGCTTGCAAGCGCATGCCAGAGCCGCGCGATAACCTATAGCTTGAATGATCGCGATGCGGATCTCTTTGCATCCGGGCTTGAGCCCGCACCTGATGGAATTTCCTTCAACCTGCATGAGCGTTCTTCGCGTGCGACGGTCAGGGTCATCATGCGCGTTCCGGGGCGTCACAATGTCATGAATGCTCTCGCAGCGCTCGCGGCTACGCGCGCCGTTGGCGTTTCGCTCGGTGAGGCAGCCGCCGCGATGAGTGAGTTTACAGGCATTAAGCGGCGCCTCGAGATCGTCGGCACGGCGGGCCGTGTGACCGTCATCGATGATTTCGCCCACAATCCGGACAAGATCACAGCAACCCTCGCCACCGTGCACGATTTTCCCGGCCGCCTGCTGGTGATGTTCCAGCCCCACGGCTATGGGCCGCTCAAGCTCATGGGCAACGCGCTCATCGAGTGTTTCGCCGAGAATCTTCGCCCTGACGACAGTCTGGTCATGCCTGCACCGGTCTACTTTGGCGGGACAGTCGACCGCAGCGTTACAAGTGAGGATATTGCGCAAGGCGTATGCGAAAAGGGCCGGAATGCGCGCGCATTCGCCGACCGTGCCGCTTGCGCTAAGTCGCTTCTCGCTGAAGCCCGTCCGGGCGACCGGATCGTCATCATGGGCGCGCGCGATGACACGCTCTCTCAGTTCGCCGAAGAGCTGCTTGGCGCGCTCGCCAAGACAGCGACAACGCTAAATTGATTGGCCCCGCCGCCATTTGGCTTTAAGGAAGTGCATCGCCGTATAGTCGCATATTAGAAAATCCCGGAGTTTTCGAATGATTCAGGCCGCTGGCAACCGTGCACTCGGTTACCTCCGTACAATCTGTCTTGCGCTGATCTTCCTGCTGCCGGCCGCGCAGGCCTTCGCGATGGGCTCGCATGAAAAAGAGCACGGCGTACTGCGCGCGACACTGCCTAACGGGCTCAGAGTCATTCTTGTACGCAACACGCTCGCGCCGGTCGTTGCAACCTCGGTCAATTATCTCGTCGGATCCGATGAGGCGCCTGAGGGGTTTCCCGGAACCGCCCACGCGCAAGAGCATATGATGTTTCGCGGCAGCCCGGGCCTCACGGCCGATCAGCTCGCCAATATCGGCAGTGTGATGGGTGGTTCATTCAACGCCAACACGCGCGAGAGCCTCACGCAATATCTCTATACCGTTCCGTCGGATGATCTTGATGTGGCGCTTCACATAGAGGCGCTGCGAATGCAAAACGTGACGGACTCTGAAAAGGATTGGGACAAGGAGCGCGGCGCAATCGAGCAGGAAGTTGCCTCGGATATGTCTAATCCCGGCTATCTTGTTTACAAGAAGCTGCGCGCGGCCATGTTCGCAGGCACGCCTTACGAGCATGATGCGCTCGGCACCCGGCCGTCCTTCGACAAGACAACGGCTGCGATGCTCAAGAAATTTCACGATGAGTGGTACGCGCCCAACAACGCGATCCTTATCGTTGTCGGTGATCTCGACCTGCAAGGCACGCTTGCCAAGATCAAACAGCTCTTCGGCAACATCAAGACAAAGGCCTTGCCCAAACGCCCCGTGATGACCCTTGGTCCCGTCAAATCTCAGCACATCGATATCGACACGGATCGCTCGGCGACGACCTGGGTTATGGCGTTTCGTATGCCGGGGCTCGACAGCAAAGACTTCCCTGCGCTCGAAGTGCTTTCGGACGTTCTCGACAGTCAGCGCTTTGATCTTTATGGCCTGGTGCCCCAGGGCAAAGCGCTTTCCGCCGGGTTCTCATTGGATCCGCTGCCACGTTCGGGGCTTGGCTACGCTTCGGCATCCTTCGCATCCGATCGGGATCCTAAGGCGATTGAAGCGGATGTGCGCGAAATCCTCGCCAAGGTCGTGAAAGACGGCGTGCCGCCGGATCTGGTCGATGCTGCTAAGCGGCAGGAGCGCCGTGCCACCGAGTTTCAAAAGAACTCGATCGAAGGGCTCGCCTCGGTTTGGGCCGATGCAGTGGCGCTTTATGGTCTGAAGTCACCGGATGAAGACCTGAAGCGGATCGAGAAGGTCACCGTTGCCGACGTCAATCGCGTGGCCAAGAAGTATCTCGATCTCGATCACTCGATCACGGTTCTTATGACGCCCAAGAGTTCGGGCCTGCCGGTTTCTTCCGGTGGCGGATTTGGCGGACAGGAGAACATCTCGCTTGGCGAAGCGAATAACGCTGAGCTGCCCGATTGGGCCGAGACGGCGATCAACCGGCTGCAGGTGCCGACCGAAGCCGGACACCCGATTGTCTCAACTCTTCCCAACGGAATCACACTCATTGTTCAGCCCGAGACCGTGAGCGATACCGTCACGGTCATGGGGCACATCAAGAGCCGCCCGCAAATGCAGGAGCCGAAGGGAAAGACGGGCCTTTCGGCAATTCTCGAAGAGCTCTTCTCATACGGCACCCAGCACTTGGATCGCCTCGCCTTTCAGCAGGCGCTCGATAATATCGGCGCAAGCGAAAGTGCAGGCTCGGATTTCTCGGTCGGCGTGTTGTCCGAATATTTCGATCGGGGCGTGAGCCTGTTGGCCGATAACGAGCTTCATCCGGCGCTGCCGGAAAACGAGATGAAGCTCATCCGCGATCAGTATGCGCAGCTCGTCGCAGTACGCAACCAAAGCCCAGGCTACTTGCGCAGCCGATCCCTGCGCCAGCACCTGTTTCCCAAGACCGATCCGAGCCTCAACGATGCAACGCCCGCCTCGCTCAAGGCCGTCACCATGGACGACATCAATGCCTACTATAAGTCGGTGTTTCGCCCGGACATGACGACAATCGTCGTCATCGGGAATGTCGATCCCGACAATGCGAAGGCAACGATCGAGAAATATTTCGGCGAATGGTCGGCAACCGGCCCCAAGCCTGATACGGATCTGCCGCCTGCACCCAACAATCGTCCGGCAAAAGTGGCAGTGCCGGATGCGAGCCGCGTGCAGGATCTAGTCATTGTCGCGCAAACATTAGGCCTCAAGCGCAGTGACCCCGACTATTACGCGATGGAACTGGGTGACGCGGTGCTGGGCGGCGGGTTCTACTCAACGCGTCTGAGCAACGATCTGCGCAAGAATGTCGGCCTCGTCTACTCGGTGAGCTCGTATCTTAATACCGGCAAGACGCGCAGCATCTACCTTGTTCAATATGCCTGCGATCCGGAGAACGTAACCAAAGCGAGCAACATCATCGCCAAGGAAATCGAGACGATGCGCACCTCGCCGGCGACTGCCGACGAAATCGCGCGTGTGAAGTCTCTGCTTGTTCGGCAGATCCCGCTCGGTGAAGCGAGCGTCGACGACATTGCTTCAGGATATATCTCGCGGCGAGATCTCGATTTACCGCTCGATGAGCCGCAAATCGCGGCGCGCCGGTATATCGAATTGACGGCGGCCGATATCCAGGCTGCATTCAAGAAGTGGACGCGGCCGAATGATTTCGTGCGCGTTTCTCAGGGACCCACGCCGAGATAGCGTTAACATCCATTAGCCTGTCACCGACGTCACCTACCGGATAGGGGTGCACCTCAGGGCACTGTCGGTGTCACACCGTTGTGACGGAATCGCGCGCTTTATTGCTAAGTGCCAGGCAATGGACGGGAACTTTGCCCGCAATAGCTCGTTTAGAGAGATGAGACATATCCTCTGTCGGGGTGCATTGTGAACAGGAAAGATAGGAACCACCAACCCGAGCTCGACGATCGTGAAGCTTCTATCAGGGCTTCACATCCAGAGGGAACGCTCGCGATCCTTGAGGATTCGCCGATGTCTGCGTCGACTGCCGTCGCGGCACTGCGGGATCTCGGGATGAGCGATGCGCAGATTGCGCGCTACTTCAAATCGAGCCTCGGCAATGCGGCGTGGCGGACGGCGAGCGATTCTGCACATGTGCGCGCTCAGCGGAGCCGAACCTAGGGTGCGAAGCGCTTCCGGCCGTCTTGGCTCAATTATCTGGCGAGAACGGATTTGCGTTTGCTCTGCGCGACCAACCCTGCGGCGGCATCGGCCAGCGTGATATTATCCAGAACGGCGCTGGCTGCGTCGCGTACCTCGCGCATCATCAGCCGGATGCGGCAAGCTTTGACGTCAGCGCAATCCTCACAGGGCTGATAGGCGGTAACGCTTGCGCAAGGTATCGGCGCAAGCGGGCCGTCGATCACGCGAACAATTTCGCCCACGGTAATCTCGCTTGCTGGCTTGGCCAGCGTGTAGCCGCCCTGCTTGCCGCGATGGCTCTGAATAAGTCCCCGAACCCGAAGCTCCTGAAGAATCAGGTCGAGAAACTTCTTGGGAATGCTCTGGCTCTCTGCGATCTCCGTCGCCTGCAGAAGGTCGTCCTCGCCTGCCTCGCTGAGGGCAAGCATCGCCTTCAAGGCATATTTCGCCTTCTTGGAGAGCATTGGTTTTCCGGTGGCCGAACTCGCCTGATATAGGCGTGCGCAAAGCCTTTAGGCAAGCTACGCCGGGGGCCCATCGTCGGAGGCAAGCGCCTCCGCCGGCTCGCCGCCTGCAAGCACGAGGTTTGAGGGAAAGATGGCCCAGACGCGCGTGCCTTTGCCCACGGCGCTCTCGATATGGAATGAGGCGCCATGGGCTTCTATCAGAGCCTTGGCGATCGGCAGGCCGAGGCCCGTGCCTTTGCCCTCGGTGGTAATCGTGGGGTTGATCTGGCCGAACGGCTCAAGTGCCCGCTTAAGCCCCTCGGGTGTCATCCCAAGGCCGGTGTCCTTTACGCCGAGCGATACGCTGCGCCCGGGAACCAGACGGGCGAACACACTGACCCGGCCGCCGGGCTTGGTGAACTTGACGGCGTTCGAGAGAAGGTTGGTGAATATCTGCAAGATGGCGCGTTCATCGGCCATGATTGCAATTCCGCCTTGGATCAAGGGCTCGAGGGTCAAGCCGCGCTCGGCCGCCTGCGGTTCGATGAAGCGCAGCGCGTTATTGGCGACTGACGCCAGATCGATTTTAGAATCTGCAATTCACGCTTGCCCGCCTCGATCTTTGCCATGTCGAGCACGTCATTGATAAGGCTCAAAAGGTGCTTGCCGCTATTGTGAATGTCGTCGACATATTCGAGATATCTTGCAGGGCCGATCGGTCCCCACGTCTCCTGGCGGATCAGATCCGAGAAGCCGAGCACGGCATTGAGCGGTGTTCTAAGCTCGTGGCTCATGCTTGCAAGAAACGCGCTCTTGGTGTGGTTCGCATGTTCCGCAGCGAGCTTGGCCTCTGTCAGTGCCGTTTCCTGAGCTCGTTGTTCGGTGATGTCGGCGAGCGTGCCGATGGCTCGGCTTGGCTGGCCCTCAGTGTTTGTGAGCACACGGCCTTTAAGCACGACGATGCGTTCCTCGCCGTCATCTGCACGATGGATGCGAACCTCTTCGTTTCGATGAGCGGTGAAGTCCGCTTGCGGTCCGAAGCGCGCATTGAATCGCTCGCGATCATCGGGATGAACAAGGCCAGTGAGCAGCGGCAAGCTGGGCTCTGTATCGGCGCTCAGCCCGAGCACGGCCTTGAATTGATCGGACCAGACCGCTTGCCGAGTGACAACATCAACATCATAGGTTCCAAGCCCGGCGGCTTCCGCGGCGAGGTTCCAACGCGCTTGGCTTTCCAAAAGTTCCTCTTCGCGACGGTGTTGGGCAAGAGCCAAGCGCACCAGCTTGGATGCAGGCTCCAGCCAGACCCAATCGCGGGCACACGGCGCCCGAGGTTCGCGATAGTAAAGCGCGATGGTCCCAAGGACGATGCCGTCCCTGCGAATGATCGGCATCGACCAGCATGCGCGCAACCCGAACGACAGCGTGAATTCGCGCGGCCCCTCCCAAAGCGGATCGCTCGCGATATCGCTGACGATCACCGGTTCCTTGCGAAAAGCCGCCGTGCCGCAAGACCCCGCGGACGGTCCAATCTCAATACCGCTGTCAATGGCCCCCCAATACGCTTCGGGAAGGCTTGGCGCGGAACCCGGTCGTAGCCTCTGCCCATCACTCTGCATGAGCAGGATTGAGCACAATGAAGGCGGCGCGAGACGCTCTATGAGTGTCGCAATCTGATTCAGAATTCTCGCGAAGGCCGACGCCGTTCGCCATACGATCGATGATGTCGCCTTGCGCTTCGAGCAGTGCGAGCAACGGAGCTGCGCTTTCGACATCGAGCGTCGGCGCGTCCGTGCTTCGGGGAAGCTGCAGCCTCGCGAGGTTGCCGGTTACCGGCATGTTAATTCTCATTTTCTGCCCGTGCGCATCCTACGGATGTGCGGTCAATGAGGCCTTAAAGACACCGTAATTTTGCGCGTGCTTGTCACCTGCAATGTCCAGGCGTCCGCTGGCTGAACGAGCCTGTTTGGCGGATATCCCTCAGCTGAAGAAGCTCATATGGCGTGCGATGGCAGGACCGGTGGCGCGTGAGCGTTGTTGGTGCCGGCATGCAGTTGGTCCATAATGAACCAGCAAGAATAAAGGAGGAGCGATCATGGACGGGCAGCAGGAGATGGGGCCAAAGGTCGTTGAGGCTGAGGTGATCTATCAGGCCGAGATGGATCATCCGGCCACCTTCTATCTTGGTGGCGAGGAGGGTGAGACCGACGACGTCGTAAACGATTCACGTGTCGTCCCGATCCACAATGTCCGCGGTGAAGCGCTCTCCTACGACCGCGAAGGCTTCGTTCTGCTTCCGCACAAGACGCGCGTCACCAATTTCCGGGATCCTGAAGAGATTCAAAAGATCTACCGCCCGGAGCTCGAGAGAATTCGTTCGGGAAGTGACTGGCGCATCAAAGGTCGAGGTTTGGAAAGGGGGGGCGCTGCGCCTTGCCCCGCGCTCCAAGGATTTTGGTGCTGCGGGCACCACCTATCCCTCCCCGACAATTCACGGTGACTACACGGAAAATTCCGCACCGCGCGAGGTGATCAGATTAATCGGTGAAGACGAAGCCAAGGATCGTCTGAAGCAGCGCTACGCCATCTTCAGTCTGTGGCGCGCCTTCTCCGAACCGCCACAAGATATGCCGCTGTGCCTGTGCGATGCCTCAACCGTGAAGCTCGAGGAGCGGCGGCTCGGCAATGTCTATTACGGCAAGGGCCCGCTGGATAAGCGCTTCCGTCTGCAGGGCACTGGCTATGTCTACAATCCTGCACATCGCTGGTGCTACTACCGCGATATGACCAAGGATGAGCTGTTGTTCATCAAAACCTTCGATTCAGATGACACCAAGGCTTGGCGCGTTCCGCATACAAGCTTTGTTGACCCCAGCGCCCTGGATGCGCCGCCCCGGCAAAGCATGGACATTAGAGCCGCTGTCTTCTGGAACTCGTAAACCGGCCGGCAACTTGCATTGCGGCGCAGCATTGGCTCCAGTACGCCGGTGGGCTAATTAGACCTAAATCAAGGCGGAACCTTTCTCCGGACGATTAATTGTCCAAGAGAGGAGATGCATCATGAATTCGACCGGCCTTGCACAAATCGACCACTCGATCCACCAAACCAACATCTGGCTCGGCGAGCTCATGATGATGCTCAGCTGGAACGACCGGGCAAATGCTTATCGGGCCCTGCACACAATCTTGCCGCTCCTGCGCAGTCATCTTCCGCTTAACGAAGCATCACATCTGTCCGCGCAGCTGCCGCTCTTCATCCGCTCACTATTCTTTGAAGGCTGGCGTCCTGGCGCCGAGCCGTTGAAGGACAGGTCGGGGGAAGACTTTGTCGCGCATGTCGGTAAAGCCTTCTCCAATGTTGTCGGCGCGCATCCGAGCGAGATCATAACTGCAGTGTTTGCATTGCTGGCACGTCATGTGACGCCGGGTGAGATCAATCAGGTAAGGCTGGCTTTGCCGGAAGGCGTGCGCCGCTATTGGCCGATAGATCAGAAGCCTGCGAGCGAGCTTCGCTTTCACTGAGTGCCCGATGGTGCTGCGAGTGCTCAGTCAGCCTTGAGCTTGGTTCCGGCGCCGCTCTGGACGGCATTTACCGAAGGGGCTGTTGCCTCGCTCTTGGTTGCACCCAGGAGATGGCATAGGCGCTGAAGCGCGGAAACCAGCATCGATCTTTCCCAATCAGGCAAAGCTCTGAAACGCTCGAGCAGGCGCGCCTGAAGCGGCGCTGCAGTTGCCGAGAGAAACTGCTTGCCTTTGTCGGTTAGTGAAACAACGACGCTGCGGCCGTCTACTGGATGCCGTTGTCGGCTTATAAATTCGTGCTCTTTTAAATCGTCCAGAACTTCTGTGATCGTCGATTTGGAGAACAACAAGTTTCTTGCGAGCTGGCCCGCAGTTTGTTGTCCCTCAGCTTCGAGAACTTGAAGGATAAGCAACTCCGATGAACCAAGGCCAGTCGCGTCACCAAGTTGGCGCGCGCCGAAATTTGTTGTGCGCATCAGACGTCGCAAAGCGCTGAGAATTTCGCGCTCTTGATCGTTCAAACTGGAGTGTGTCGTGTCACTCATCCCGGATTTTGTCGCTCTTAAGTCATGTGGTTACAACACAAATTTTTGTTCTACAAGAGAACGAGTTAGAGCTGTCAAGTTTGTCCAATAAGAGAAGAATTTCGGCTCGATACAGCCAAAATTTGCCCAGAATGCGGGTTGACATAGAGGTTTTGGGGCCTATGTTACGCGCCAATTAGTTCGATAACAGAACCAATAATCCAACAGCCGGGAGAGATTATGCTGCTCACTCAAAAAGCGCAGGCGCCCGCGCCTTGGCACATTGAGATCCGCAAACCGCGCCGTCAGGACGGTTTTGCGGTTAACGAATTGATATCGCAGTGCCCGCCGCTCGATCAGAATTCGGTGTACTGCAACCTGCTTCAGTGCACGCATTTTGCGGAGACAAGCGCGCTCGCCGAAGCGGGCGGTGATATTGCTGGATTTGTCTCCGGCTATCTCGTTCCTCGTAGCCAGGGAAAAACCTTGTTCATCTGGCAGGTTGCCGTTGCGGGCGAATTTCGTCGGCAGAATCTGGCTGCGCAATTGATTCTCGACATCCTTGGGCGGCGTTGCTGCGCATCAACCGAGTGGATTGAATCCACCATCACGCTATCCAACTCACCCTCGTGGAATTCTGTTTGAAAACGTTGCACGGCAACTGAATGCAAAGACACGCCGTGAAGCCGGTTTTGACAGCGATGATGACTTTGCAGGCGAGCATGACAGTGAGATCAAGCTGAGAATCGGCCCGCTCAGGACTCAATCTGCCACGGCAGCGATCGGAGCGTTGTCATGACAATCGTTCAAAACAAGATGCCATCCTCGGCGAACGAGAAAAACATATTCAAGCGCCGTGAGTTGCAGGCGCGCAGCTATTCCCGCTCATTCCCGATTGTATTTGATCGGGCCGAGGGCTGTCGTCTCTTCGATGAGGATGACAACGGCTACATCGATTTCCTTTGCGGGGCCGGGAGCCTCAATTACGGACACAATCATCCGGTTCTTGCGCGCGCGCTCATCGAGTACATCGAAAGGAATGGAGTTGCGCACAGCCTGGATCTGCATACAGCAGCCAAGGCTCGCTTTCTTGAGGCGTTTGAAAGGCTGATCCTTGGCCCGCGCAATCTGGATTATGTCGTTCAATTCACCGGACCGACCGGCACGAACGCCGTCGAAGCCGCACTGAAGCTTGCCCGAAATGTCACCGGCCGCACGGGCATCGTAAGCTTCACCAACGGATTTCACGGCGTCACATTGGGTGCCCTTTCGGCGACGGGCAATTCGCATCATCGCGGGGCGTCGGGAATGCCGCTGACAGGCGCAACCGCAATGCCGTTCGATGGCTATCTCGGTGAAAATGTCGACACGATCGCCTATCTGAAAAAGGCGATACTCGACCCCAGCAGCGGTCTTGATCGGCCCGCCGCGGTCATCGTCGAGACGGTGCAAGGCGAGGGCGGGCTCAATCCCGCCAGGATGGAGTGGCTCGCGCGCCTTTCAATGCTCTGCAAAGCGCTCGATATCCTGCTCATCATCGATGACATACAGGCCGGCTGCGGCCGGACCGGCACTTTCTTCAGTTTCGAGCCGGCGAAGATCAAGCCCGATATCGTCACGCTGTCGAAATCCTTGAGCGGTTTTGGCCTTCCGCTCGCGGTCACGCTCATTCGGCGCGACCTCGATATCTGGCAACCCGGGGAGCACAACGGCACGTTCCGCGGCAATAATCATGCATTCATAACCGCCACTGCGGCACTCAATCACTTCTGGTCTTCGACGGCCTTTGCTGAAGAGGTAACGCGTAAGGCATCGCTCATGCGCAGATCGCTTCAGAAGATCTCAGCGTCGCAAGGGCAGAGGCTTCGCCACAAGGGACGCGGGCTCATGCAGGGTCTCGAATGTCCTTCGGGCGAGCGGGCAACCTCGATCAGCCAGGCTGCATTTCGGCGCGGCCTGGTGATCGAGACTGGCGGCCCGTACGGCGAAGTCTTGAAGTGCCTCTGTCCGTTGACGATCAGCGACGAAGACCTGCTTGAAGGGCTCGAAATCCTTGCGGCAAGTGCCGAAGAGGTTGGCGACGATCTCGATGTGAGCGAAACAGTGAGGCACCTGCCGTGATCGTGCGCACGCTCGAAGCCGCTCGCAAGGGCGGCCGCAATGTGAAGACGTCGGGCTGGGAGAGTGCACGTCTTCTGCTCAAAAATGACGGTGTCGGCTTCTCATTTCATATCACGACGATCTATGAAGGCGCCGAGTTGCCGATGAAATACGCGAACCACTTCGAGTTCGTGTATTGTATTTCCGGGCAGGGTGAAGTCGAAACCGTGCGTGACCATCGCATCTATCCGATATCGCCCGGCACAATCTACGCCCTGAATGAGCACGATGAGCACATTCTGCGCGCACGCACAGAGCTCGTTCTAGCCTGTGTGTTCAATCCGCCCCTCAACGGCAAAGAGGTGCACGACGAGACCGGCGCCTATCCTTTGGAAGCGGAGATGGTGAGCGATGGTTGAGCTGGCCAGATCAGCCGCAATCACATCCGCGAAATGGATTGACGAATATCCCTCGCGCACGCTCGGGCATGCGACCTCCATTGCGCGCAAGGATCCCGTTGTCTACACCAAATGGTATGAAGGCGCACCGCTCGCACAAGAGCAAGCGAGCTCGTATGATTTCGCAGGATATCTGACCTTCGATCTGGGGCTCTCCGCGGATCGCTGCAATTGCTGATGGGTGAGGCCAGGCGCCTGCTCAAAGAGTTGGGCTATGAGCATCCAGATCTGGTGATCCGTGAGCCCGGCTCCGATGAAGTCAGATCAATCTTTCAAATCCAGAGTTTGAGCGAGGCATTCGCGAAACTCATCCTGGGTGGCCGCCTTGCTGAGATCGCCCGCTTTCTCTTGGGCGATGAGATCTATGTCCACCAGTCGAGATTGAACTACAAGCCGGGTTTCATGGGCAAAGAGTTCTATTGGCATTCGGATTTTGAAACTTGGCACGTCGAAGACGGCATGCCGCGAACGCGCGCGCTCAGTATGTCGATCGCTCTCACAGAGAATAATGAAGTCAATGGCCCTTTGATGGTGATGCCGGGGTCACACATGGAATTTCTGGCCTGTGTTGGTGAAACGCCCGATGATCACTACAAGACATCGCTGCAGAAGCAGGAGTATGGCGTCCCGGATCATAACCAGCTTGCCGATCTGGCCAGGCGCGGCGGAATTCGTAGCCCCCAAAGGTCCGGCTGGAACCGTCACGCTGTTTGACTGCAACATGATGCATGGATCGAACAGCAACATCTCACCCTATCCACGCTCGAATATCTTCATCGTATACAACGCCGTCAGCAATCGCCTTGTATCTCCATTCGGAGGGAAACCACCGCGTCCTGAGTTTCTGGCAGCGCGCGGCGACAGCGCGGCCGCGATCTAGAATTGCGAGTGTTTCTTGCTGTGCGCAATGGGGAGAAGGCGCGCAAATCTCAAAAAAAGAATGGAAACGCCTATGCCTGCGCACGCCGCCGTCACTCGTATTCCTAAGCATGCAATCGCCGCCGCGGCGCTCGGTAACGCCACCGAATGGTTCGACTATGGAATTTATTCGTATGGCGTAACCTACATCGCTTCGGCGCTGTTTCCTGGCAAGACACAGGAAGCCACGCTCTTTGCGCTTGCGACCTTTGCCATCTCCTTCCTGGTGCGCCCGTTCGGCGGAATGTTCTGGGGGCCGCTCGGCGATGGCTTCGGACGAAAATCGGTACTTGCCATTACGATCCTCTTGATGTCCGGCGCCACTGCCTGCATCGGGCTTATCCCGTCTTATGCTCAGATCGGATTCTGGGCGCCCTTGGCGCTGATTGTCCTGCGCATGGTGCAGGGCTTCTCGACGGGCGGTGAATATGGTGGCGCCGCGACGTTTATGGCAGAGCATTCACCCGATAAGAAGCGCGGGTTCTGCGGCAGCTTTCTCGAGTTCGGCACGCTCGGCGGTTTTTCGCTCGGCGCCCTTCTGATGCTCGGCGCATCGCTTACGCTGGGTGATAAGGCGATGCATGAATGGGGTTGGCGCGTACCCTATTTGATCGCCGCGCCTATGGGGCTTGTCGGTTGGTATCTGCGCTCGCGCATCGACGATACGCCGGTGTTTCGCGAGATCGAAAACGAGGACGAGGCGCATAAGCGCTCGGCAAGAGCATTCAAGGAGCTGTTGCTCGGCTATAAGACGCCGCTATTGGCGCTCGCCGGCATGGTGATCGCGCTCAACGTGGTCAACTACACCCTGCTTAGCTATATGCCGACCTATTTCGCCACGCAGCTGCATTTGACGACGGACGAAGCCCTTATCGTACCCATTGTTGGCATGTTGCTGATGATGCCGTTTCTTCCGTTGACAGGACACCTGTCAGATAAGCTCGGCCGCAAGCCGCTTTGGTGGTTCTCATTCATTGGCCTCATCGTTATGGCCATACCGATGTACGAGCTTATGTCGACCGGCCTTCTGGGAGCTCTGTTCGGCTTCGCGATACTGGGCCTTCTCTATGTCCCCCAGCTGGCGACAATATCGGCGACGTTTCCGGCCATGTTTCCCACCCATGTGCGCTTTGCCGGCTTTGCCATTGCCTATAATGTCTCGACCTCGATATTCGGCGGAACGGCGCCGGCAGCTAATGATTGGCTCATTCAGCTGACCGGCGATCACTTGGTCCCCGCCTATTTCATGATGGGCTCTTGTGTGATCGGTTGCCTTGCGCTGCTATTCGTCGTTGAGACGGCTGGTGTGTCGATCAGAGGCACAAAGCAGCCCGGCACGGCCGCCCACGAGGATGAGCTGCGCACTCTAAGTTCCGGGCACTGACTATATGGCAGGCACGTCGACGGCGCGTTCGGGAATTGGCCCGCTCTTGACGGGTGTGTTCCTTTTGATGACGGCGCTTGGCCTGCTTCATACATCCGTAGCTCTGCGCATCGAGCAACAGTTCGGCTCATCCGCGCTCGCCGGCTTCGTGATGTCGGCCTATTTCTGCGGGCTGACGATTGGCGCGTGGCGGCTTGGCCGCATCATCGAGCGCGTCGGCCATATCCGTGCCTTCACGGCATTCTCTTCGGTGATGGCGGCCTCTTCGGTTGCGCATATCGTGTTACCCGAGGGCATAAGCTGGATTCTTCTGCGCTTCTTGCAGGGGCTTTCCATGGCCGGGCTCTTTATGTGTGTCGAGAGCTGGCTGAATTAGATGGCTGATGCGAAGACGCGTGGGCAATTGCTGTCGCTGTATATGATTGCCGTCTATGGCGGCATGGGAGTTGGCCAGCTTTTGCTCACGGTTGCGGATCCCGGCTCGGGCCGGCTCCTTGGCGTATCGGCGCTCTTGATGTCGCTGGCAGCGGTTCCTATTGCGCTGATGCGCTCTGCAAGCCCAAGCTTGCCAAAGTTTACCCGGCTCAGCCCCCGTCGGCTCTATGAGATCTCGTCACTCGGCGTTGTTCTTACGGCCGTCTCGGGTTTGGTGATGGGTGCACTCTATGGTGTCGCGCCTGTCTTCGCCAAGGCAGCCGGTCTCTGCTCGAACAAGTTTCGCTGTTCATGGCTGGCCTCATGCTTGGCGGGTTTATCCTGCAATTTCCGATCGGGCGCTTGTCGGATCGCTTGGACCGGCGCCACGTCATTGCGCTTTTCACGGCCGCGCTCGCCATCATCAGTGCATTGATGATTTCACTTATGGGTATGGGCGGTACACCATTGATCATCGCGGGAATAGGGCTCGGCGGCGTGGCCTTTACGTTCTATCCGCTTGCTGTCGCCCATGTGAACGACTTCATCGATAACGACACCATGCTTGCGGCTTCGGCCGGCATATTGCTGATCTACTCGATCGGTGCGTCGATTGGACCGATTATCAGTGCTGAGTTTCTGTCGCTTTGGGGGCCTTCTGGCTTTCTGATTTATGTTGCTGTAATGGGGCTTGCTGCAGCACTCTTCAGCCTCGCTCGAATTATGGTTGGTGTTAAGATACCCATGGAAATGCAGGGCGCTTATGTGCCGGTGCCGCGTACGACCCCGGTTGCAACGACAATTGATCCCAAAGCCCCGGAAGATGCCGTGGGTGAGGTGGCTGCTACGAGCCCGGCTAATTAATGTCCGACTCTATCAATCACTGGTTGGAAGGGTTGCCAAAGATCTGGCCGAGGATCGTTGCGCTCAGCCCGATGCTGATCGGCGGCGCGCTCGCAGCCATCGCGTCATATCTCTTGTTTGCGCTGTTCCGCAAGCGTGTTGTCGCACTGCTTGAGAAGAGCCAAAGGGGAATCCCTGAACTGGCGCACCGTGCTCGCCGAAGTGCTCAGGGGAACTTCGCCGGCCACAATAGCGATTGTATCGCTTGGCGTCGCTGCCGCCGTAACTGGTGCTTGGCACGCCTGGATTGCATCGATCGTAACGATCGTGGTCTTGGTGCAGAGCGGCTTCTGGGCCACGATCTTCGTCCACGGCTTGCTCGACATTTACGCAAGCTCGGAGTCTCATGATCATAGCACTTTCCGAAATGCGTTAGCGATCATCCGCATACTTTCCAATGTCGCGGTTTGGTCGGTTGTGCTTTTGGCGATCCTGTCCAAGCTGGGCGTCGACATCACTGCCATGATAGCCGGCCTCGGCATCGGCGGTGTTGCGATCGGTTTGGCGGCGCAGGGCATTTTCGCCGATCTCTTCGGCTCGCTCTCAATTGTCTTTGACCGGCCATTTGTGCGCGGTGATTTCATCACCTTCGGTGACTACTCAGGCACGATCGAAAGCATTGGCATGAAGTCGACGCGCATTCGCGCGCTGTCCGGTGAGCAGATCGTGCTTTCCAACGCCAATCTCCTGCAATCGACGATAAGAAACTATCAGCGCCTTATGGAGCGCCGCGTCCTCTTCAGCCTAGGGCTCGTCTATGAGACGCCAGTTGACAAGATGGAGAAGGTGCCTGGGATCGTCCGCTCGGTGATTGAGAGCGTCGAAGCCACGCGGTTTGATCGCTGTCATTTCAAGTCCTTCGGAGACTTTTCCCTGATCTTCGAGGTGGTCTATTATGTGCTCGACCGGGACTACAATAAGTTCATGGACGCACACCAAACGATCAATATCGGGATCATGAAGCGTTTCGCCGACGAAGGTCTCTCCTTTGCTTACCCGACCCAAACACTGCAGCTCGTGCGAGTGCCGAATCCCTCGAATGCCGCGGAGTGAATAAGCCCGCACTTTTTGACCACGGGGTTGATGGTCATGAATCTGCCAAAGACGATTGCGTTTGCAGGTGGCGTGAGCTTGATTGGCGGCGTTGCGCGGGCGGCTGAAGGCGGGGCGGGCTCTGGGCCGCTCGATCTTACGCGCGATCCGATAGGCTATCTCTGCCTTTTCATCTTTGCGGTCGCCTACGTCTTCGTGATGCTTGAAGAGTTTACGCACTTGCGTAAATCCAAGCCCACGATCATCGCCGCGGGATTGATCTGGCTGGTCGTTGGCATTGCCTACGCTCACGCCGGTCTCAGAGACGTCGCGCTTACGCACATAAGGCATAACCTGCTCGATTATGCGGAGCTCATGCTCTTTCTGCTTACGGCGATGACTTACGTCAACGTCTTTGAGGAGCGCGGGATATTCGATGTGCTGCGGGCTTGGCTCGCGCGTTCGGGCCTTGGTTATCGGCAGCTGTTTTGGCTGACAGGCGCGCTTGCCTTTGTGCTGTCGCCGATTTTCGATAACTTGACGGCAGTTCTCATACTTGGCGCGATTGTCGTCGCCATCGGACGCAGAAGCTCCACGTTTATGCAACTCGCGTGTATCAACGTCGTCGTCTCGGCCAACGCCGGCGGTGCCTTCAGCCCATTTGGTGACATCACGACATTGATGGTCTGGCAACGCGGGCATCTTGCTTTCTTTGAGTTCTTCGCGATTTTCGTCCCATCACTCATTGCCTTTCTGGTGCCCGCGGCGCTGATGCATTTTGCCGTTCCAACCGGCAAGGCGGAGACCGCTGATGACATGCCATCGCTCAAGCCAGGTGCCGTGCGCGTGATGGTGCTCTTTGGCGCAACGGTCGCAATCGCGATCGGCTTCAACAGCTATCTAGGGCTCCCGCCGGTCTTTGGAATGATGCTGGGCCTCGGTCTGCTTCAGCTATTCGGCTTCTATTTGCAGCGTAGATCGATCGCTAGCAACGATGACGTCATGGCGCTCGACGTCCACACGCAGACTGCCCGAGCCGAATGGGACACGCTGCTGTTCTTCTATGGCGTCATCATGTCGGTGGGCGGCCTGTCGCTCATCGGTTATCTAGGCACACTATCGAATGCACTTTATGGACATCTCGGTCCGACCATTGCAAACACCTCAATCGGTGCGCTTTCGGCCATCTTCGACAATATTCCATTGATGTTTGCGGTTTTGACAATGGAACCGCAAATGTCTCAAGGCCAATGGCTTCTAATTACGCTGACGACGGGAGTTGGCGGTAGCCTCTTGTCGGTCGGGTCTGCTGCAGGAGTTGCGCTCATGGGCGTTGCTCGCGGACATTACACATTTTTTTCACATCTTAAGTGGAGCTGGGCGATCGCCATTGGAAGCGCTTTAGCGGTGGCCGCTCATCTTGTTCTTAATCGTCATCTCTTTTGACGAAGACTTCAGAGCGTCTTGAGCTTTGGAGGCTCCGATCGACAGGGAGCCGCCAGCTCATCTTGACCTTGCGTAGCGTGCCGCTCCTAAGCTTATATTCATTGGTGCGAGGCATTGCGAAGGGGGCGCAGCTTTGTCGAAAGAGTTGAACGGCACCGCGACAAGACATTTGCCGTATTTGTGGCTTGTGTTGTCGGTGGGGGCGATTGCGGTTATCTCGCATTTTGAAGGTGCAGAGATTCTGCGCCGCCTGGCCGAGCTTGAACCCATTGACGGTGTGCTTGCGGCGTTCGCCCTGATCGGGATTTGCAGCTTCGTAAGCTTCTACGCAACCCAAGGCACGCCCATCCCATCTTTTGTCGTGGCGATCGTGCTGGGCATCGCCGGACATAATCTGTTTGCGCCCGTTGTCGCCAATTCCACAATCCTCGCATCACTCGTCACCGGCGGTGCCGCAATCATCCTGTTTGCCGGCGGGCTTGATATGCCGCTTTCAAGCTTTATGCGCCTGATCGACAAAGTGATTCTTCTCGCAATACCGGGTGTGTTGGTCACAGGCTTTGCGCTCTCGTTCGTCATCTTGGGTGTAAGCAAGGCGTTCGGCTTCGCCATCGCTCCGGCCGTCATAATTCTGCTCGGCGCGATTCTCGCATCGACTGATCCGGCGGCGATCATTCCTGTGCTCCAGAATGTCCGTTTCCGCCGCCGCGACACAAAAGACCTCGTGATCGCGGAAAGCGCGCTCAATGATGTGGTGGGGTCGCTCTTGACCCTCACCTTTCTCAGCCTGCCGCTCGCAACTCTTGGTATCGTCTCGGCGTATAAGGCGCTCGCCACTGAGGAAACTGTGCGCTACCTGGGTTTTCAAGCCGGGTTCGGCGTGCTGTTCGGTATGGTCGTCTACTTGTTGTTGTGGGTGATGTCGCGGTTCAAGCGCAGTCACCCTGAAGCCTATGGTGCCGATCAGCTGTATTTCTTGGGCTCGCCCTTTCTCGCATTCGTCGGTGCGGCGGCGTTCGGCGGTAGCGGCTTTCTTGCGGCGTTCCTCGCCGGGCTAATCTTCCACGCCGAAGAGCATATGCGCACGGTCGAGCACTTCTTCAATCAAGTCGTTGATGGCGTTGCCAAGCCCATCATCTTCCTGCTTGTGGGTGCGCTCGTGAACGTCGACTCGCTGATTGCCTATGCGCCGGTTGGGATCGCTGTTGGGCTTATCTTCATGTTCGTTCTCCGCCCGGCAATGGTCTTCGCCATCCTCGGGATCTATTCCCTGTTTCCGAACAGCCCGCGCGGTCTTAGCGTCAAGGAGCTTCTGTTCGTTTCCTTCGTCCGTGAGACGGGCGCCATTCCAGCCGTTCTTTTGGTCACCGCCGTCTCAGAGATGGGCGGTCACGTCCAGGGCCTCGTCGAGATCGGCATGTGGGTTATCCTACTCACGCTTGTCATCGCGCCGCCGCTGACGCCATTCGTGGCGAAAAGATTAGGTGTCGCCGACTAACGCCGAAGGCTCCTCATGAGTGCTCGCTCGCTATCGCGTGCGTACGTGCCCGGCCGCTGCGGGGTGATGAGATAAATCGCCGGCAGCGTCGCCCGGCGGCCGCGTCAAGATGAAAGCGGCCTAGAACAATAGGTGAAAACTATGCGCAGGGCCGAAAGGTCGCACATTGATGGCGAATGACATAGATCAAAGAAGCCGGCGGCGTGAGCTTGCTAGCTTGCGACTTGCGACAGTTGCAAGCGATTCGCGCCTGCAAATGGTGGGTCGTGCGCGCTTGCCTCCGGAGTTGGGGACTCAGTTTACTTACACTTTGTTCGTTTTGATTCGATTGGCTCTCCGCGGGGCCGCAGCCATCTCGCACGGACTGACAAGATGACGACTGAAGCCGGAACGCTCAATCAACGTTCGAGTTCAGGACATGTTGCCCTCGCGGCCGTGCTTGGCATCGCGGCATTGGTCTTGATGATTGCGATCGCGCGCAGCACCGATCCTCTGTTTCGCATTCAGATGTGGACCTTTGTTGCCGGATTCCTCATTGGCGGCTTCCTGCTCGTCAAGCAGGTCGGCGACAACTACAGCCACAGTGCAGTGCAAAGACGCTATCAGGACAATATCGTTAAGGCGGGCGTCATTGCGTCAATGTTCTGGGCGATCGCGGCGTTTACAGTCGGGATCATCATTGCGCTTCAGCTCACCTTTCCGAGAGTCTTCTATTTCCCGGATATGCCGTGGACGAACTTTGGGCGCATGCGGCCCCTGCACACATCGGCCGCGATCTTCGCTTTTGGCGGAAATGTTCTAATTGCAACTTCGTTCTATGTCGTGCAGCGCACCTGCCGCGCGCGCCTCATCAATGATCTTGCCGCCTGGTTCGTCTTTTGGGGCTATCAGCTTTTCATCATTCTCGCGGGCACCGGCTATCTCTTGGGCGTCACGCAAAGCCGCGAATATGCCGAGCCGGAATGGTACACTGATATCTGGCTGACCATTGTTTGGGTCGTTTATCTCTTCGTCTTTCTCGGCACGATCCGGAAACGCAAAGAGCGGCACATCTACGTCGCAAACTGGTTCTATCTCGCCTTCATCGTCACGATCGCGATGCTGCACATCGTGAACAACCTCGCGATCCCGGTGAGCATCTTGAGTGCTAAGAGCTATTCGCTCTTTGCCGGCGTGCAGGACGCGCTCACGCAGTGGTGGTATGGCCACAATGCGGTCGGCTTCTTCCTGACGGCCGGCTTCCTCGCCATCATGTATTATTTCATACCCAAGAGGGCGGAGCGGCCGGTCTATTCCTATCGCCTTTCGATCGTTCATTTCTGGACGTTGATCTTCATCTATATCTGGGCGGGCCCGCACCATCTGCACTACACCGCGCTGCCGGAATGGACGCAGACCCTCGGTATGACCTTCTCGGTGATGCTTTGGATGCCGAGCTGGGGCGGCATGATCAATGGGCTCATGACTCTCTCTGGCGCGTGGGACAAGCTGAGAACCGACCCGGTTATCCGGATGATGGTGATCTCCGTCGCCTTCTACGGCATGTCGACATTTGAGGGCCCGGTGATGTCGGTGCGCGCGGTGAACGCGCTCTCGCATTACACTGATTGGACGATCGGGCATGTGCATTCGGGCACGCTCGGCTGGGTCGGCTTCATTTCCTTCTCGGCGCTCTATTGTCTGACGCAATGGCTGTGGAAGCGCGATCAGCTTTATTCCAAGGCGCTGGTTGAGTGGCATTTCTGGATCGCCACGCTCGGCATTCTTCTCTACATCACCTCGATGTGGGTGACGGGCATCATGGAAGGCCTGATGTGGCGCGAATACACGCCGCTCGGCTTTCTTAAATACTCCTTTATCGAGACGGTCGAGGCCAAGCATCTCGGCTATGAGATCAGATCGCTCGGCGGCATTATGTATCTCACTGGCGCGCTCATCATGGTCTATAATTTGTGGCGCACGGCGCGCGGTGACGTTGCAACGAACGAAGCGCCGCAGGGCCTTGTGCCGGCGGCGGCGGAGTAACGGCAATGTCACTCATGAACCGCCACGAAATCCTCGAGCGCAATTCGCTTCTGCTCATCATCGCCATTCTGATCGTCGTTTCGATCGGCGGGCTGATCGAGATCACGCCACTGTTCTATCTCGAATTGACCGTTGAGAAGGTCGACGGCATGCGCCCCTATACACCGCTCGAGCTTGCGGGCCGCAATATCTATGTGCGCGAGGGTTGCTATGTTTGCCATAGCCAGATGATCCGCCCCTTGCGCGACGAGGTCGAGCGCTATGGCCATTACAGCCTCGCCGCCGAGAGCATGTATGATCATCCATTCCAGTGGGGCTCAAAGCGCACGGGGCCCGATCTTGCGCGCGTTGGCGGTAAATATTCCGACGAATGGCAGCGCCAGCATCTGATTGATCCGCGCTCGGTCGTGCCGGGCTCGATCATGCCGCCTTATGCCTTTCTCGCAAAGACGCCGCTCGATACTTCGCAAATCCAGGCGGACCTTAAAACCAATCGCGAAGTTGGCGTTCCTTACACGGACGATGAGATCAAGAACGCCTTGGCCGACCTCAAAGGTCAGCTCGATCCTCTGTCCGACGAATATGAGGGCTTCAGCGAGCGCTATCCCAAGGCAATTGCGCGCGACTTCGATGGCAATCCAAACGAAGTCACGGAGATGGATGCTCTGATTGCCTATCTGCAGATGCTCGGCACGCTCGTCGATTTCAAGCAATACGATCCCAAGGTCAATTCGCGCTGATGCCATGAGCTACGAATCCGCCGCCAGGTTTGCGCAAGATGGAGGGCTCATCTACTTCGGAGTCCTATTCGTCGCAGTGCTCGTCTATGTGTTCTGGCCGCGCAACAAGAAGGGCTTCGATGAAGCGGCGCGGCTGCCGCTCGAAGAGGATGATGATCAATGAGCGACAAGCCGGAGATCGATGAGCATTCGGGCGTTGAGACCACGGGCCATGAGTGGGACGGCATCAAGGAGCTCAACAATCCGTTGCCGCGCTGGTGGCTTAATATCTTTTACGCATCAATCGTCTTTGCCATCGGCTATTGGATCTTGATGCCGGCCTGGCCGGCTTTCCCTGGCTTTCAGGGCTATACGAAGGGCATTCGCAATTATTCCGATCGGCTGATGGTCGATAAGGAAATTGCCAAGCTTGATGCACAGCGCGCAGTCTTTGCGAAAAAGCTCGCCGCTGAGCCTCTAGCGCAGGTTGAGAGCGATCCGCAGCTTTTCGATTTCGCTTTGGCGGCGGGTAAGGCGGCCTTCGCTAATAACTGTGCGCCCTGCCATGGCACAGGTGCGCAAGGCGCCTTCGGCTATCCGAACCTTAATGATGATGATTGGCTATGGGGCGGAACGCTCGCCGACATTAAGCATACGATCACCGTCGGCGTACGCTCGACCGGGAAAGATACGCGCACGAGTCAAATGCCTTCTTTCGGCAAGGATGGTTTGCTCAAGCCGGCGGAGATTGATGATCTTGTCGAATATGTCGTTCATCTCTCCGGGCGTCCGGCGAATGCGGCGGCGGTTGCCCGTGCGGCGCCGGTCTTCGTGGCAAACTGCGTGCAGTGTCATGGCGCTGATGGCAAAGGCGACCGCAAAGTCGGCGCGCCGAATCTGACCGATGCTATCTGGCTTTATGGCGGCGCCCGCAAAACGATCAGAGAGACCATTTGGAACGCGCGCTCGGGCGTTATGCCGACTTGGGGCGGGCGTCTTGATCCGATGACAATTGATGCGCTTGCAGTCTATGTTCACTCGCTGGGGGGCGGTGAGTAAGTCCTTAGGACCAGGTGATGAACGAGCTGCCAAAGGGTGTGTCAGTTGGGCCGCGTCATGCAGCCGAAGGAATTGAGCGCATCGAGGTGGAGGCGGTCAATAAGGCCGCGCGCCGCCAGCTTTATAAGAAGCGGGAGCAGATCTATCCCAAGCTCGTTCATGGCCGGTTTCGCGCGCTTAAGTGGGCATTCATGGCTGTGGCGCTCGCCGTCTATTACGGCCTGCCCTGGCTCAGATGGGATCGCGGGCCCGGTGAGCCGAGCCAGGCCGTGCTCGTCGACTTCACCGGCCGGCGCTTCTATTTCTTCTTCATCGAGATTTGGCCGAACGAAATCTACTACATCACCGGCCTTCTAATCCTTGCAGCGCTCGTGCTGTTTCTCGTCACTTCGCTGTTCGGCCGGGTTTGGTGCGGCTATGCCTGCCCGCAAACTGTCTGGACCGATCTCTATATTGCGGTGGAGCGCCTTGTCGAAGGCGACCGCAGCGCGCGCATGCGCCTTGCCAAGGAGCGCTGGAGCTCCGGCAAGCTCAGCAAGAAAGTCGTCAAGCACGCGCTATGGATTCTGATTGCGGCGGTCACGGGCGGCGCCTGGATCTTCTACTTCCACGATGCGCCCACCGTGTTCCCCGAGATCTTCACCGGCAATGCGCCGGCGACGGCCTACATCTTTCTCGGCGTCCTCACCTTCACGACCTATGCGCTCGCTGGAACCATGCGCGAGCAAGTGTGCACTTATATGTGTCCCTGGCCGCGCATACAGGCGGCATTGACTGACGAGGACGCGCTCTCGGTCACTTACCGAAAAGATCGCGGTGAGCCGCGCGGTGTCCATAAGAAAGGTGATACCTGGGAGGGACGCGGCGATTGCATTGATTGCGGCCAATGCGTCGCTGCCTGCCCGATGGGTATCGACATCAGAGACGGCGATCAGCTCGAATGCATCAATTGCGCGCTCTGCATTGACGCGTGCGACAGCATCATGAAGAAGGTCGCGCGCCCCATGGGGCTTATCGCTTATGATACGCAGAAGAACGTGGCATTGCGCGCAAGTGGCGGGCGGGCCGTATACCACTTCATCCGCGCCCGCACGATTCTCTACGCCGTCGGAATTGCGATTGTCACCGGCATCATGTTGTTTGCCCTCACGCATAAGAGCACGATTGATTTGAGCGTCGAGCGCGACCGCAATCCGGCTTTCGTTCGCCTGTCGGATGGCTCGGTGCGTAACGGCTATACGATTCGCATCGAAAATCGCGCACCGGGCTTGGCGAGTTTCGCCGTCAAGGTCGAAAGCAAGGTGCCCTACGAGGTAAAGACCGTGGGGATCGAGCCGGAGACAGGACCGATCTCCGTCTCACTTCATTCCGGGGAAGATCGCACTTTGCGTGTCTATCTTGCGCTCAAAGCCGAGCATGCAGCGAAAGGCGCGGTGCTGCCGCTCGAGATCGAGGCGATCAACACTTCGACCAAAGAAGAGCGCAGCGAGAAGACGACATTCCTGACGGGGGCGCCGCAATGAGCACGCGAGAGTTTCGCATCACGGGGCGGCATGTCCTGTTCGGACTCATCGGCTTCTTCGGCGTCATCTTCGCCGTCAATGGCACTTTCATCTATTATGCTTTGGCAACGCATCCCGGCGATGACGTCAAAGACGCTTATGTTGCCGGGATAGAATACAACCGCGAGCTCGCCGAGAAGCGCGAGCAGCAAAAGCTCGGCTGGCAAGCAAGCCTTGGCGTGAAGAAGGATGCGCGGGGCGGCCAATACATTGAAGTTGCATTTGTCGATGCGAAGGGCGAGCCCGTGCGCGGCCTCAAAATCAACGCCAGGCTGCGCAGCCCTGTCGTCGCATCGCAAGACCGGCCGCTCAAATTCGTGAGCGTTGAGCCTGGCGTCTTTCGCGCCGATGTCAATGAGCCGCCAGCGGCACAATGGGATCTCCTCATCGAGGCCAAGAATGATCTCGGCGAAGTGTTTCGCCTGAAGCACCGGCTATGAGCATCGCAATCGAGAGCGATACACAGCCGCAGACGCTGTTGCGCGGGTTGCGCCGCGCGGTCGATCCGGCGCCTTACGTGCGTAGTGCCAAGGATGGCACATATTCGCTGGAGCTGGCTGTCACCGGCGCGCATTGCGCGGCGTGCCTGCGGAAGATCGAGACGAATGTCGCCAGGCTCGACGGCGTAAGCGAGGCGCGCCTGAATCTTTCAACTGGCCGAATGCATGTCGCCTGGCACGGTGGGCTCGAGCCGCACGCTATTACCGACACACTCGCAAAGCTGGGCTATCCCTCTGCCCCGTTCGATCCGCAAGCCGTCGCCACCGAGATCGACCGCGAGGGGCGCAAGCTACTCGCCTGCCTTGCCGTCGCGGGGTTTGCGGTCGGTAACATCATGCTGTTTTCCATTGGGCTATGGACGGCCCAAGGGGATGACATGGGCGTGGCGACACGCGATTTTCTCCATTGGGCCTCGTGCCTCATAGCCTTGCCGGCGGCGGCCTATGCGGGCCGGCCTTTCTATATGTCAGCGTGGCGCGCGCTCAAAGGCGGGCACGCCAATATGGATGTGCCGATCACGCTTGCAGTTCTGCTCTCGCTGGGTATGAGCGTCCATGAAACCGTACTCGGTGGGCGTCATGCCTATTTTGATGCGGCGACTTCGCTTCTCTTTCTGCTGCTGATCGGCCGCTGGCTCGATCATCGCTTGCGTTATCGTGCGGGCGAAGCGGCACGTGATCTCATTGCGCTGCAATCCGTGCCGGCACGGCGCATTGAGCCCGATGGACATGTCGCTTCGGTTGCCGCTCGCGATATCTCGCCGGGCGATAAGCTTCTCGTGGCGCCAGGCGAACGTGTGCTGGTCAACGCCACGATCAAAGAAGGCCGCTCCGAGTTCGATCTTTCACTGCTCACCGGCGAGAGCGCCCCCGTTGCGCTTGGGCCGGGCGCCGAGCTGCCTGGCGGCGCACTCAATCTCTCCGGCCGTATCGTTGCGCTTGCAACCGCACACGCCGCTGATTCGCTCGCGGCCGATCTTGCACGCCTCATTGAAGCGGGTGCGCAATCGCGGGCCCGTTTTGTGCGCATCGCCGACAAGGCAGCTTCGCTCTACGTACCGATCGTCCACACGCTCGCCGCATTGACTCTCGCGGGCTGGTGGCTGCTCGGCGATATCGGGTTTGCCGCATCGCTCATGAATGCGGTGGCGGTGCTCATCATCACTTGCCCGTGCGCGCTCGGTCTTGCGGTTCCGGCCGTGCAAGTGGTTGCAAGCGGGCGGCTGTTCCGCCGCGGTATGCTGGTCAAATCGGGTGATGCGCTAGAGCGTCTTGCGCAAGCCGATACTGTCGTGTTTGACAAGACGGGAACGCTAACACGCGGCGTACCGATCATCTCGCCGGGCCAAGCGCTCGGCCGGGACACAATTGAGCGCGCAGCGCGCCTTGCGCGCATCAGCCGGCACCCTCTTGCTCAAGCAATCGTCGAGGCAGCGGGCCCGGGCGCGGTTGCCGATGACGCCCGCGAAATTCCCGGCGACGGTATCAGTGGAACGATCGATGGCATGCAGGCAAAGCTCGGCCATCGGGCTTTCGTCTGGGGCGAGGCGGAGCGCGGCGGCATGGAGCTGTGGTTTCGTGTCGGCGGCGAGCAACCGGTCCAAATTCTCTTCGAGGATTCGTTGCGCATCGATGCAGCTCAAACTGTCAGTGAGTTGAAAGCTCTCGGCCTCGACATCATTATGCTTTCGGGCGACGCCGAAGGCGCGACACAAGAAGTCGCGCGCGAGCTTGGTATCGACGAATGGCACGCCCGCCAATCGCCTGCCGACAAAACGGAGATTCTTTCCGGGCTGACGAAGCGAGAGCATCGCGTCCTCATGGTCGGCGATGGGCTTAATGATGCGCCGTCTCTTGCATGTGCTTTCGTTTCGATGTCGCCGGGAACCGCGGCCGATGCCGCCCAAGCCGCAGCCGACTTCGTCTTTCAGGGCGAGCGCCTGGCGCCGGTTGCCGAAGCGTTCAGAGTTGCGCGCAAAGCGCGTTCTCGCGTGTTCGAGAATTTCGGCTTCGCCGCGCTCTACAATCTTTGCGCCATCCCGCTCGCGGTCGCCGGGCTCGTCACCCCGTTTATCGCTGCTATCGCAATGTCGTCATCATCGCTGATCGTGACGCTCAATGCCTTGCGTCTTGCAGGCAGGGTGAGAGGGGGCGCCACCAAATGAGGGTATTACTGCTTCTTGTGCCTGCAGCGCTCTTTTTAGGCACCTTGGGACTCATTGCGTTCTTGTGGTCGCTCAAAACCGGCCAGTTTGAGGATCCCAAAGGCGCCGCCGCGCGCATTCTCATTGATGATGAAGACGAAGATCAGCCGGAAGAGTTTGGAACGAGCTCCTCATAGGCGTGCCAGGTTGCGTGGCCGACAAGCGGAAAGACGACGATCAGCCCGACGAACAGCGTAGCGAGACCGAAGCCCACCAGCAGCGCAATCAGCCAAGCCCACAGTAGCATTGGCCAGGAATTTCGCTTGACCGCTTCAACGCTCGTTAGGATCGCCGTCACGAAGTCAACATCGCGATCCATGAGCATAGGCACGGAAATCGCACTTACCGCGAAGACGGCGAAAGCGATCGCACCTCCGATCGCGGTCCCGAGGATCAGCAATGTCAGGCCACTCGGCGTTGTCAGGGCAAACGCCACGAAGTCATTGAGATTTGGGTAGATGTCTGCAACCAGCAGTGCAAACAGCAGCGTGGCTATGCGCATCCAGACAAGCAGGAGAAACATCAAGCCGAAGCCGAGATAGAGTAGCTGCATGCGTGAAGCCCGGCGCACAAAGACAACGTCTTTGAGTGTGAAATCTTCCCCTGTCTCGTAGCGCCGGCTCATGTCGTAAAGGCCGACGGCGAGTAAGGGCCCGAGCAGCATGAAAGCGCCGGCGAGCACCGGTATAAGGGCCGAAAGCCCAAGCCGTGAGCAAGTGGTGGCAATGCCGAGTCCAATCAGCGTCGCCACCGCGCCATAGCCCAGGCTCAGAGCTGGCCGCCGCCATGTATCTCTCCAACCTGCAGCGAGCCATCGCCACGGCGCCTCCTTGGAGATCGAGGCGACCGAGTAGGCGGATCGGGCAGCCGGTGTTGCGCTCAAAAGAGCCTCCCTGCGTTCTTGTCCTTTGCCGACAAGTGTCGCGCGAGCCGCCTCTGCCGACAACATCTATCTTGAATTACGGGGGGTTACGGAGGAGTGGCAGCGCCAACTGCCGGGGCGCTTTTTTGACCGGAGTGCCGGTCTGGGCATGCGCCACCCCTGAATTCGTGCCTTCTGAGACAAACAGTCTCCCGAAGGGGGGACGCGCATTTGTGTAAAGTCAGGTCAGAGTGCAAGCGGGAGGAAACAAGAATGGACACACATTACCGGCATGACGCTGGGCGGGCGCGCCAGTTGGTTTCAAAGGGCGCCACGCATAAGCGTCGGCTGGTTTCTCCGGCACTTTGCGCGCTCGCGGCGCTTCTGGCTCTGGCTGCAATGTCGGCGGGTGCCGCTGATGCCCCGGCGGCCGCAGCGCCCACGCCCCCGCCCGCACTGGCGCGTCCGCCAGCACCTCCGCCTGCACCGGCTACGCGAATCATCCTTCTCGGCACGGCGGGTGGACCGGGCATCATCCGGGAGCGCTCAGAGCCCGCCAGCCTGCTTGTCGTCGACGGCAAGCCCTACCTGATTGATGCAGGGCAGGGCGTTTCACGCCAGATCGTCCTAGCAGGCTTTCAGCTGGTGCAAATACACAACATCTTCATTACGCATCATCATGCTGATCATAACGCCGGGTTGCCCGCGCTGATATCTTTGCAGTGGTTCGGCCGCTCGCTTGGACAGCCTCAGCCGCCCGAGCAAATCTATGGCCCTCCGTCGACCAGGTATCTCGTCGGTAAGGCGGTTGACTACGTCAGCGCAACCGAGCGCATCTTCAAAGCCGGTATTCCGCAAATGCTGACCACGGACGGAATGTTCGAAGCACACGACATCGATCACGACGGCGTTGTCTATAAAGACGACAAGGTGAAGGTGACGGCCGCGGAGAATACGCACTTTTCCTTCAAGTCAAGTTCTCCGGCGGGGGAAGACCGCTCCTTCTCCTATCGCTTCGACACCAAATACGGCTCGGTTGTGTTCAGTGGCGATACGGGGCCGAGCAAGGCGCTGGAGAAGCTTGCGCGTGGCGCCGATGTTCTGGTTTGCGAGGTGCGTGGGACGGGGCCGGCTCCGCAAGGCGGCGCTCCGGCCGAGATGCCTGTCTCCAAAGAGCCGCCCAACACTGCCATGGGCGCACTGATGTATCACTTGCAGCACGAGCATCTGTCCCCTGAAGAGGTAGGCGAGATTGCACAAGCCGCCCATGTGAAAGTCGTCGTCCTGACCCATATCGTTCCCGCGGGGGACAGCGACATTGCGCAGCTCACAGCCGGCGTGAAGAAGACTTTTCGCGGCATCGTCATTCCCGGCAAAGATTTCCTGGAATACGACCTCGACTAGGGTCAATCGTCCGTCCCGGGTCGGCTCCTTGGCCAGTGCGAAGTTCGAGCGCATTATTGGGCGCTCGAACCGCACTGGGAGGAACCAATATGGCGCGATCTTATAAGCGCATTGCGACCGAAGAGGCCTGGAGCATCCCCGAGATCCCGAAAGCTCAGCTTGAGCTTTTGAACGGCCCGTGTCCGCCGGATGATCCGTCACTGCGCATGGGCGCGATGTTCGCGTCCTTCCCGGAGTTACAGGAACAGCTTTGCGACATAGGCGAGGGGCGCATTCAGCGCATGAACGAGCTAGGCATTGATCGCCAGCTTCTTCTCCTCACGGCACCTGGCATTCAGCCGCTCGATGCGCGCACGGGCACTGAGCTTGCGGCGCTCTCGAACGACCGCCTTGCCGAGGCTTGCCGTAAATATCCTGATCGCTTGTCCGGTCTTCTCGCCTTCGCGCCGCAGGACGTCAAAGGCGCCGTCAATGAGATCGAGCGCGGCATGAAGAAGCTGAGGCTTAATGGCGCGGTCATCAACTCGCACACACAGGGCCATTATCTCGACGAGCCGAAAATGGAGCCGATCCTCGAAGCGCTCGAGGCCAATGATGCTGCACTCTATATTCACCCCACAAGCCCGCCGGCTAAATGGGTTCATCCGTACGAGTTCCGGAGCTTCACCGGTGCGCTCGCCGGCTTTACGCACGAAGTGTGGATGCATACCCAAGGGCTCATATTCTCCGGTGCCTTCGACAAATATCCCAAGCTGCGCCTTGTGATCGGCCACATGGGCGAGGCGATGCCGCTTCTGCTCTACCGGTTCAATTGGATGCAGAACAATGCCGATGGACGTCCGGGCCTGAGAGGCGGGCAGTCGGCCGTGAAGCTCAAGCATAAAGTCTCGCATTACTTCCACAACAATATCTGGATCACAACGAGCGGTGTCGCTTGGGAGCCAGCAATCAAGTTTTGCCAACAGGTGTTGGGACCTGAGCGCGTGCTCTATGCGATGGACTACCCCTATCAGGTCTCCAAGGAAGAGGTCGCGATTTACGATGATCTCGACATCCCGCTCGAGCACAAGCGCATGCTGATGCAGACAAACGCTGAGCATGTGTTCCGCCTGCCGCCGCTTGGCTAGACGGCCCTCCTAACCAACGCGTGCCGAGAGCTTCATTTCGCTGCAGGCTCGCCGGAGAGGCGCCACGCCACCTCTCCGGCGAACGAACTTATCATCTCAAATTACGCACATTCATACTTGCCTATATGCGCATCTATGCATATATTGTCCCGAGAGAGCCGGGTGGCTGAAGGCAGACCAAAAGGGTTATCTGACTTGACTATGGGCCGTGAAATTGCGGGTTTTCCGGGCCAGAACGCCCTTGATCCCCCCAAGGCTCTGCCACGCTTGACCTATGTCATTGGGGAGGCGCTGCGCGCGATATCTATTACGCCGTGCAGCACTAGGAGATCGTTGTAGCGCGCCAAGAGTGACGGCGGACGGGCTCTGAAAACGAATTACCGGCTTTGAGGAAACCACCATGGCACACATTGTCGTACTTGGCGGAGGAATAGGCGGCGTCGCGCTTGTCTATGAGCTACGTTCCCATTTGTCCAAGGATCATGTCATCACCCTGGTCTCAGATAGCGATAAGTTTGACTTCACGCCGTCGAACCCCTGGGTGGCTGTCGGATGGCGCAAGCCGGAGCAAATTCAAGTCCCGCTCAAGCCGCACCTTGCGGCGAAGGGAATCGAATTTATTCCCGTCGGCGCGGCGCGCGTTCATCCGCAGGACAACAGAGTCGAGCTGGCCGACGGCCAGAGCGTGGCTTACGACTATCTCGTCATCGCCACAGGGCCGGCGCTCGCCTTCGATGAAGTGAAGGGCTTGGGGCCGGATGCCTTCACCGAATCCATATGCAAGACGTCGCACGCCGTCGAAGCCGGCGAAGCCTTCGAAGCCTTTGTGCAAAAGCCTGGCCCGATCATTGTCGGCGCAGCTCAAGGTGCTTCATGTTTCGGACCGGCCTATGAGTTCGCCTTCATTCTCGATACTGAGCTGAGGCGGCGAAAGATTCGCGATCGCGTGCCGATGACTTTTGTAACGCCCGAGCCTTATATCGGCCATCTGGGCCTTGACGGCGTCGGCGACACTAAGGGTCTTCTTGAGTCAGAGCTGCGCAATAGGCACATCTCATGGATCACAAACGCTAAGATCGATTCGATCGAAGAAGGCACGGCCCATGTGATCGAGGTGAATGAGGACGGTACCGAAAAGAAGCGCCATGACGTGGCCTTCAATTACGGCATGATCCTGCCGGCCTTTAAAGGTATTGCGGCGGTTCAAGGAGTTGAAGGCCTCGTCAATCCGCGCGGCTTCATCCTGATCGATGAATATCAGCGCAATCCCAAGTTCAACAATGTCTATGGCGTCGGCGTGTGCGTGGCGCTTCCTCCCGTCGGCAAGTCGCCTTTGCCGGTTGGCGTGCCGAAGACGGGATACATGATCGAGACCATGGCAACGGCAACGGTCGACAACATCAAGCTCGCGCTGGAAGGCAAGCCGCCTGCGTCCCGGGCGACTTGGAACGCGATTTGTCTCGCCGACTTCGGCGATGGGGGTGTTGCCTTCATCGCCTTACCGCAGATGCCGCCACGCAATGTCAATTGGGCGGCCAGCGGCAAGTGGGTGCATTTCGCCAAGGGTGCTTTCGAGAGATATTTCCTGACCAAAGTGAAGTCAGGAATGACCGAACCCTATTATGAGAGCGCGGTGCTCAGTTTGCTCGGCGCTCACAAGCTAAAACCGTGATGGAGACTGGCATGAATGTCGATCGTATTGTGATGGCGTTCGCGGGCACAATGGTGCTCCTGGGTGTCGCGCTCGCTCACTTCGTCTCTCCCTGGTGGATCTTGTTGACGTTGTTCGTCGGCGCCAATCTGCTCCAAGCCTCGTTCACGCGGTTCTGCCCGCTGGCCTTTATCTTGCGTAAGCTCGGCCTCAAGTCCGGCACGGCGTTTCCATGAGCGCTAGAGCGATGCCCGTGCGATGGCGCATATTGGCGCACCGTGATCGCTGCTGCGATTCTGGTCGCGACCGCGCTCCTGCTTGCCTTTGGCAATTGGGCGCAATCAGCGGAGACCGCCAGCGCGGCCGTTAAGCTTCCCTTTGCCACACTGATCCGGTGAAGGCAGATGTCGCACGCAGCGAGCAGATCTGGGACGGTGTCGTCGAAGCGGTCAACGAAGCGACAATGTCGGCACAAACCTCGGGCCGCGTTCTCGAAATGCCGTTCGATGTCAACGACTATGTGCCCGCTGGGTCCGTCATCATTCGCTTGACCGATGTCGAGCAACAGGCCGATCGTCAAGAAGGCACAAGCGAGCTACGACGAGGCAAATGCGAGCTATCAACGCTATAGCTCGCTCTATGCCAAGCAGACCGTCTCAAAAGCGTCTCTTGAAACGGCGCGCGCGCGCCGCGATACCGCCGAGGCGGCCCTGCGCACGGCCAAGCAACAGCTCGATTACACAGTGGTCAAGGCGCCCTATTCGGGCTATGTCACCAAGCGTCTGGTTCAGGTCGGCGAAGAGGTACGGCCGGGCCAGCCGCTGATCTCCGGCATCTCGCTCAAACGCGTTGCGCGTGTCGGTTCAAATCCCGCAAAGCGCCGCCGCAGCCGTGCGCAAATATCGAACCGGCCGATGTGATCCTTGATGCGGCCACCGGCAAGCGCGTGACGGCAGCCAAAGTGATCGTCTTTCCCTTGCCGATCCCGAGACGCACAGCTTCAGCGTTCGCTTGCGACTTGCCTGAAGCGGAGACGGGCCTGTATCCCGGCGACGACCGTCAAGTGCGCCTTCGAGGTGGGCGAGGCGACGCGCTCTTATCCCGGTGAGCGCGCTTGTCGAACGCAGCGAAGTGAGCGGCGTCTATGTCGTCAATGGCACCGATGTGTCCTTGCGTCAGTTGCGGCTCGGCCATCGCTTTGGCGATCGCGTCGAGGTGCTTGCCGGGCTTGCGGCGGGCGAGCAAGATCGCCGCCGATCCGATCAAGCTGCCGCCATCTATGTCCGCCGACAGCATAAAGCGGCGAGCCAAAGGCAAGGCTCATGACGCGAGCACAGACGAGCCGCAGCTTGGGTTTGCGGGCCGCATTGCCAAGCGTTTCTCGGCTCGCCCTTGACGCCGCATTCTGGCGATTACTCGCGGTGCTGTTGGGGCTTGCTCGCCGTCAGCATCACGCCGCGCGAGGAAGAACCGCAAATCGACGTCACGATGGCCAATGTCTTCGTGCCGTTTCCGGGCGCGGACGTGCACGATGTCGAAAATCTCGTCGCCTTTCCGCTCGAGCAAAAGCTGGCCGAGATTGAAGGCGTCAAACATGTCTATTCGGTGAGCCGGCCGGGCATGGCGCCATCATCACCGTGGAATTCGAAGTCGGCGTGCCGCGCCAGACGGCGCTCGTGCGGCTCTACAATCAGGTCTATCGAAACCAGGATTTCGTGCCGCCGGGTCTTGGCGTCGGCCCGCCGCTGATCCGGCCGATGGGCATCGATGACGTGCCCGTGATGGCGCTGACCTTGTGGACGGACGATCCCGCGCGCGGCGCGACCGAGCTTGCCGAAGTCGCGCATATGCTGGAAGTGGAGCTCAAGCGCATTCCCGGCACGCGCGATGTGTACACGATCGGCGCGCCGGACCGCGCGGTGCTGGTCGAGCTCGATGCGGCAAAGCTGGCCGCCTATGGCCTGACCATCGATGATCTTGCCGGTGCGCTTAAGGCCGCCAATGTGGTCGACGCAAGCCGGGCGATCGCGTCGACAGGCAATCGAGATGTGCCGGTGACGGCCGGCACGTTTCTCGCCGATGCCGACGAAGTGGCCGATCTCGTCATCGGCCTCAACAACGGCCAGCCGGTGTTTCTCTCCGATGTCGCCAAGATCACGCAGCGGCGCCGATCTGCCCAACGCTATGTCTGGTTCGGCGCGCCGCCGGGCAAGGCCGGCCCGAAGGCGGGCACGGCGCCGGCCGTGACCATTGCCATCGCCAAGAAGACGGGCACCAATGCCGCGGACATCACAACGGCGGTGGTCAAGCGCCTCGACGCGCTCAAGGGCATCGATGATCCCCGATGGCGTGCATGTGACCGTGACGCGCGACTATGGCAAGACCGCCACCGACAAGGCCGACAAGCTGATCCACAAGCTGATCTTCGCGACCTTCTCGGTCGTGCTGCTGGTGCTGGCGACGCTGGGCTGGCGCGAGGCCATCGTCGTCGGCAGCGCGGTGTCATCACGCTGATGCTGACGCTGTTCGCCTCATGGGCGATGGGCTTCACGATCAACCGCGTCTCGCTGTTCGCGCTGATCTTCTCCATCGGCATTCTGGTCGATGATGCCATCGTCATTGTCGAGAACATCCATCGCCATCAGGCGCTGGGCCACGCAGCCTCGTTGAAGCAATTCCTGCAGCGGTGTCCGAAGTCGGCGGCCCGACGATTCTCGCGACATTCACGGTCATCGCGGCGCTGCTGCCGATGGCGTTCGTCAGCGGGCTGATGGGCCCTTATATGCGGCCCATTCCGATCAACGCCTCGGCGGGCATGCTGCTGTCGCTCGCCGTCGCGCTGATCGTCACGCCCTGGCTGTCGCTGAAGCTGCTGCGCCATCACGCAGCACCGAAGCTTGAAGAGAGGCGAAGTGCGCGAAGAGCGCTTCGCTCGACCGCCTGTTCCGCCGCGCCTTGATGCCCGTTCCTGGATGGGCCCGCGCGCCGCGCGACGCCGGCTCTATCTGTTCGGCGGCATCGGTCTGCTCGATCGTGCTTGCTGTCGGCCTGGTCGGCGTGCAGCGCCGTCATCCTCAAAATGCTGCCCTTCGACAACAAGTCCGAGTTCCAGGTCGTGCTCGACATGCCGGAAGGCACGACGCTTGAGCGCACGAACCAAGCGCTCTGGGCGATCTCGCGCACGTGCTCGATCACAGTGCCGGAGGTCGAGAACTATCAGGCCTATGCCGGCACGGCTTCGCCGATCACGTTCAACGGCCTGGTGCGCCAATATTATCTGCGCTCCGGCGCGAATGTCGGCGATCTGCAGGTTGACGCTCATCGACAAGTCCAAGCGCCACCGCCAGAGCCACGCCATCGCGCTCGCCGTGCGTCCGGCGCTGGCCAAGATCGCGCGCGCAATATGGCGCGCTCGGTCAAAGTCGTCGAGGTGCCGCCTGGCCCGCCGGTGCTTGCGCCGATCGTCGCCGAGGTCTATGGGCCCGATTACGGCAAGGCGCGCGACATCGCCGCGGACATTGCGAGGCGCTGTTCCACGCCGACAAGGATATTGTCGATATCGACACGAGCGTCGAGGCCGATTCGCCGCGCGAATGTCTTCGTCGTCGATCGCGCGCGGGCGGCGCGTCTGGGCGTGAGCCAAGCCGAGATCGTGCAAGCGCTGCAAGGCCGCTGTCTCGGGCACGCGATGCGACCTACATCATGGACGGGCGCGAAAAATACGCCGTGCCGATCCGCTTGCGCCTGCCGGCGGGCGATCAGGCTTCGCTCGATCAGCTGTTGGCCCTGCGCGTGCGCGCCGGACGGCGGCGCTCTGGTGCCGATTTCGGAAGTCGTGCAAGTGCGCAAGGCCGGCTGGGAGAAGGCGATCTATCACAAGGATCTTCTGCCGTCGTCTATGTCACGGGCGACGATGCCGGCGCAACCGACAGCCCGCTTTACGGCATGTTCGCGCATGGTCGGCACGCTCTCGAAAGAGGTCTTCGGTGGTTATAAGCTCGGTCAGCAATTTCATCGCGCAGCCCACCGACACCACGCATTTCTCGGTCAAGTGGGACGGCGAATGGCAGATCACCTACGAGACCTTCCGCGACATGGGGCTTGGCTTATTCGGTCGGTCTGGTTCTGATCTATCTGCTGGTCGTCGGGCAATTCCGCAGCTATGTCGTGCCGCTGATCATCATGGCGCCGATCCCGCTGACCGTGATCGGCGTGATGCCGGGCCATGCGTTGCTCGGTGCGCAGTTCACCGCGACCTCGATGATCGGCATGATCGCGCTCGCCGGCATCATCGTGCGCAACTCGATTCTGCTGATCGATTTCATCAATCACGCGTGCGCCGCCGGGCCGGCCGCTGCATGAGGCCGTGATCGAAGCGGCCGCTGTGCGCGCGCGGCCGATCGCGCTCACCGGGATCGCGGCGATGGTCGGCGGCTTCTTCATTCTCGACGATCCGATCTTTCAGGGCCTCGCTGTCTCGCTTATCTTCGGCATTTTGATTTCGACCGTGCTTACGTTGATCGTCATTCCGCTGCTCTATTACGTTTGGCTCAAGCGGAACGAAAAGGAGGTGCCTCAGGAGGCTGCGTCCGGCACCGAGCCCTCAATCCCGGCGTGAGGCGCGAGGCGGGTGCGCCAAGCGCGGATTGCTTTTTCAGCCTCAACCACCGCGAAGACGATGAGGCCGTCAAGGCCTTCCAGAGCCCCCGACATGTCGATCCATTGGCCGAGCACGCCGGTGACGAGCGCTGAGCCCGTCAGCACGTAGAGCAGCACGCAGCAACCCCGGATTGTCTTAGCTTCCGCGGCATTCGGTCCCGGATGCGGGGCGGTTCGTGCCTGCGATCGATGACACACGTTTGTGACACTCAATCTATAACTTCACTCCGAAGCAGTCTTGCTTTCGACGTGTCGCTTGCGTGGCATGATCTAACGCAAGGCGCTTCGGCCGGTTTCTTTGTCAATTGCTGACGATCTCCCACTTGAATGCAGGCTACGCGTGACCGCAAAGACTGAAATCGTTCGTGAGCTGGGTGAGCAAGCGCTTCTGTTGCCATCGCTGCTCTCCGACGCACTTGCCGCCAATGATCGCATCAAGTTGAGGCTGACGATGCTGCAAGAAGCGGCCGCCCATGCCATGAATCCTGGTGAGATGCCGCGATCATTGGAGATGGAACGGCGCGCCGCGGGCCTCGCCGACGCACAATATGATTTAACCATTGCCGGTGCGCGTCTGTTGTCAGGGGATAAGGCGATTGTGCCGGGAGCAAAGTCCCTGCTTGCGGGCCTGTCGTCTGATCTTTCGGCCCTGCTGGCACCGCTCGACGCGGGCGGCACGGCCTCCTCGCAGTCCCTCAAAGACCGGCTGACGGCGTTGACCCCTGGGCTGCCAAAGGCAGATGGCGATGAAATTTCACTCCAAGATATCGGCGCGATGGGCACCGCGCGGCGTGAAGGCGCTGACAGCGTGCACCTTCTCGTGATGGACGCGCACAAAGCGATCAACCAGCTGGTCTCGGAGACTGCTGTCGAGACGATTGACGGTGCCAAGGTCCATCACGTCGAGGCAGGCGATCGCACGCGTATCGAGGCGTTCATGGCTGGGCTCAATCGCACGGCAAAGCTGGCCTTCGGCCATCCAGGCCTTGCGACAACCGCAACCCGCATCGGCGAGCGCCTGACAATCCAGAATGACATCGGTACAACCGACGCGCATGTGCTTGTCGCGCATGTTGAAGGTGACACCGCCACGGTCACCTACACGGATGTGCATCGTCCTCGTGCGGAATTTTTCATTTCGATGTTCGATGGCCACAATGTCGAATGGAGCTCGCTTCAGGAGCAAAGCGTTAGAGGCCTTGCCGACGACGATGTCTTCTATCTGGTAAGCGGGCGGTTTGCCGGCGCCGATCAAGATGCGCTTGATCGCTTTCTGCAGTTTCTCGGCTCGCGCATCGTATTTCTGATCGACTGGAATAAGGCGCGTAAGTCGCTGCAAACATTCGTGGGCAAGAGCTCTGCAATCGAGATTCTAAGCTGGGCCGCCGTTCACGAACATGGTCATCGCGCATTTCTTGAGCTCGGCGGCACCGATCTCGTCTTCGATGCGGTCAGGCGCTCCGCCGCGGGGCGGATTCCTTATGGTGCACGCTTGGACGAGGCGCTCGGAACGTCCGAAAGCGTGCAGTTCTTGAAACGCGTCTTGCGGCAAACGAGTGAGGGTCTGAGCGCTGGCCGCTCGGTTCGGCTCATTCGCGATGAGGTGCAGGCCGATCTGGCCCGGCTTTTCGAAACCGCAGAGACCGCCGTCTTGACCATCATCGTGCGCCATCTCGGTGTCACGCGAATGCTCGCGTCCATGCTGGTTGAAGCCATTGCCGGGGGGCAGCTCGATCTTGGATCGCAAAAACTTGAGCTTGCCAAACGCGCCAAGCGCATGGAGGAAAAAGCCGATCGACTCACCGTCGAAGCCCGCGAAGTCTGCGTGCGTCTGCAGCACAGCGACCACTTACGGCTGACGGCGGATGAAGTCGAGAATGCAACCGATGCGCTTGATGAGTGCGCCTTTCTGTTGAGTCTCGCGCCCAAGGGCGAGGACTTAAAGAAAGCCGCAGCGCTCACGCAATTGGCAGACATTGTTGTCGACAGCGTCTCTCATATGGTGCGTGCAACCGAGGCAGCAACGCGGCTGCCGCAAGGGAGCCGGGTTGATGCTGAAGAACTCTTTGCGTGCGATCGATGAAGTGACCATGGCCGAGCGCCAAGCCGATAATGCCGAGCGTGATGCCTTTAGTATTCTTATGAACGCACCTTCGGGCGATGCGCGCGCTCTGGTTCTTGGCCTTGAGGTTGCGCGCGCGCTTGAGACCGCGACCGACCACCTGGCTCACGCCGCCCTGTCTTTGCGTGATCGCGTGCTGGAGGATCTGTCCGCATGAGTGCGAGCGTCGAGCCCTTATTCATCGGCCGTGTTGGCGCTTCGACGGAAGTGAGCCGTGAAACGGCCGGATCAAAGGCCGCGCTGATTTGGCAGATGACCAAGCTTGGGCTCAACGTGCCACCGGCTTTCGTTATGCCAACTGATCTCTGTCCGGCGATTAATGCTCGCGAAGGCGAAGCGCTGAAGGCGCTTGAGCGTGGTCTCTCGAAAGGAATCGCCTGGCTTGAGGAACAGACTGGAAGGGGATTTGGCGATAGCAGGGCGCCGCTTCTGGTTTCGGTGCGCTCCGGCGCAGCGGTTTCGATGCCCGGAATGCTCGATACGGTGCTGAATGTCGGACTCAATGATCAGACCGTGCGCGGGATTGTCCGGATGAGCGGCAATCCGCGGCTTGCTTTCGACAGCTATCGCCGGTTCATCCAAGGCTATGCTGAAGTCGTCAAAGGCGCAGATAAGACAAGGTTCGAGCGCCAAATGGCCGACATGATCAGACGCGAGGGGGTCGCGAGGGAAACCGAGCTCGATCCCGAGGCGCTTGAGCGATTATGCGGCGAGTTTCGTGAGATCGCCTTACGAATTGGCGGCCACGCAATTCCGCAAGAGCCACGCGAGCAACTGCTGGCGGCAGCGCGCGCGATCTATCGCTCTTGGGAAAGCCCGCGCGCCATCGAATACCGCAGGCTCAATCGCCTGTCCGATCTTCACGGCACGGCGGTCACCGTCCAGGCGATGGTGTTCGGAAATTCGGGTGGAAGGTCAGGTGCGGGCGTTGCATTCAGTCGCAATCCGGCGACGGGTGCGAATGAGCCCTATGTCGACTTTCTGTTCGATGCGCAAGGCGAGGACGTTGTCTCGGGCCGGCGGACGCCGGCAAATGCGGAGCGCTTAAAAGCCCTGTTGCCGGAAGCTGCGCGCGAGTTGCTCGATGGTCTCCGGCGTATCGAGGGCGAGTTTCGCGATGCGCAAGATGTCGAGTTCACCGTTGAAAACGGGCGACTCTTTTTCCTGCAGACGCGCTCAGCCAAGCGTTCGCCGCGCGCGGCGCTCCGCATCGCCGTTGATATGACGCATGAGGGCGTAATTGATGAGCAGACGGCCCTCTCTCGCCTTGCCGACATCGATGCGGCGCAACTCAGCATCACGCGCTTTGCCGAGCCCGCGCGAGCGATTGCAGAGGCAATCTCGGCTGCGCCTGGCGTAGCCTGCGGACGCGCAGCATTTTCGTCTGCGCGTGCCAAAGAGTTGGCGTCGCGCGGCGAGCCGGTGATCCTTGTTCGCCCGGACACCTCGACTGATGATGTTGGCGGATTTGCTGTCGCGACCGGCATTCTGACAGCGGTCGGCGGCCGTACGTCTCACGCCGCGGTGGTCGCGCGCCAGCTGGGCAAGGTTTGTCTCGTTGGTTGCCACGCGCTCCTCATCGATGAAGAAAGCCGCGAGGCCACGATTGGCGATGCGCGTATTCGTGAGGGCGATTGGCTTGCGCTCGACGGTGAGACGGGCGATGTGACGCTCGGCAAACGCTCCATAATCACCCAAGAGCCCCCCGAGTTGAGTGAGATCAAGCGCTGGAAAGCCGAGGCCGTGCGCCGGTCGGCGTAACTGCCTTCGAGCGCCATTCCCATCCGTCTACGGATTAAATGCCTTCTCTTGGTGTTGCTCCGCGCGTGATGTATCACCTTCCTTGACATGCAAGCGCGGACGCCTTGGGATGCGTAAGTCAAAAGGCTAACAAGGCGCAAGGAAGAGCTTGTGGCTACGATCAACGATCCGGTTATGGCGGCGGGGGAGGAGCGGCGCACCGAAATGGTACGCGTCGAGGGCGGCGTCTTTTGGATGGGTTCAGATGACCATTATCCAGAAGAAGGGCCGTCACGCCGCGTCCGTGTTGCGCCATTTCTGATCGATCCAGCGCCCGTTACGAACGGCGATTTTCAAGCATTCGTGGAAGCGACCGGTTATGTGACGTTCGCCGAGCGGCCACCACGGGCTGAGGACTATCCCGACGCCGATCCCGCGCTCTTGAAGGCGGGATCATCCGTGTTCACGCCGCCGAAAGGGCAGGTTTCGCTGCGCAATCCATTTGCCTGGTGGTCTTACGTGTTTGGTGCCGACTGGCGTCATCCTGAAGGCCCTAAGAGCTCGATCGAAAGCCTGATGGATCATCCGGTCGTGCACATCGCTTACGAGGATGCTGCGGCCTATGCGCATTGGTGCGCCAAGCGGCTGCCAACTGAAGCCGAGTGGGAGTGTGCTGCGCGCGGCGGGATGGATCGCGCCGCCTATGCCTGGGGCGGCGAGTTCGAACCGGGTGGCAAGGTGCTCGCGAACTATTGGCGCGGCGCATTTCCATACCAAAAGCACGAAGGTGAGCGTTTTCGGCGCACTTCGCCTGTTGGCTCGTTCCCGCCAAATGCTTTTGGCCTTTACGATATGATTGGCAATGTCTGGGAGTGGACGGAGGACTGGTACGCGCTTCCTGCATCCGGAGAGCAGGCGAGTGCTTGCTGTGTCCCGAGCAATCCACGTGGCGGAACCGAAGAAGCGAGCAAGGATCGCGGCGCGGCGGGCGACAACTTCGGCCGCAAAGTTCTCAAAGGCGGATCGCATCTTTGCGCCGAGAATTATTGCCGCCGCTATCGGCCCGCAGCGCGCTATCCGCAAACGATCGATACCACGACATCGCATATCGGCTTTCGCTGCGCGAAAGATATCTAAAACAACAAGAAGTTGGGGGCGCCTTGTGGCAACGGAAACGCCAAGCGAGTGGAAGCACTATCCGAGCACGCCGAAGCCGCCATCTGGCGCGCCGAATGTCTTGCTCATCTTGACCGATGATGTCGGTTTCGGCGCAACAAGCACATTTGGCGGCCCGATCCCTACGCCGACTTTCGATGCGCTTGCCGCGAACGGCTTGCGTTACAACCAATTCTACACAACGGCAATGTGCTCGCCCACGCGCGCCGCGCTACTCACCGGCCGCAATCATCACGCTGTCGGCTATGGCGCAATCGCGAACGTCTCGACGGATGACGAGGGATATACCTCGGTGATTCCGAAAAGCGCTGCAACGATTGGCCGTGTGCTGCGCGACAGCGGCTATGACACGGCGTGGCTCGGCAAGAATCACAACACGCCGCTGTGGGAGGCGGGGCCCTTAGGTCCATTCGACCGCTGGCCGAATGGATTGGGATTCGATTACTTCTACGGCTTTCATGGTGCGGCGACGGATCAATTCCATCCCTCGCTGGTTGAGAATCGCAATGTCGCTAAACCGGATACGGGCAAGGACTACCATCTCGACAAGGATTGCGCCGATCGACTGATTCATTGGCTGCGCATGCAGCACACGGTTAAGCCCGATCATCCTTTCTTCGCCTATTGGGCGCCGGGCACCTTGCATTCACCGCATCAGGCACCACGCGAGTGGATCGATCGCTTCAAAGGGCAATTCGACCAAGGCTGGGACAAGCTGCGCGAACAAACCTTCGAGCGGCAGAAACAAATAGGCGTCATTCCCGAGGATGCAGCGCTCACGCCGCGCATGGAGGGTCTGCCGGCGTGGGAAAGCCTCGGCGCCGACTACCGGCGCGTTTATGCGCGCATGATGGAAGCTGCCGCCGCGCAGCTTTCGCATTGCGATCATCATATCGGCCGCGTTGTTGAGCATCTGCGCGCGACCGGCCAGCTCGGCAACACGCTCATCATCTTCGTCCAGGGCGACAATGGCGCGAGCCTGGAAAGTCCATATGGCGCGACGAACGAGTTACGCAGCCTTTACGGCCTCGAGCATTCGATCGAAGAGCTAACGCGCGATTTCGATGAGATCGGCGGGCCTAATGCCTACGGCAACTATCCTTCGGCCTGGGGCTGGGCGACCAACACACCGTTCCCTTGGGGCAAGCAAGTGGCCTCGCACTTGGGCGGGCTTTGCGATGGGCTCGTCATCAGCTGGCCTCGGCGGATCAAGGATGTCGGCAAGATCAGATCGCAATTCAGCCACGTTATCGATATCGCGCCGACAATCTATGAAGCCGCCGGAATCGCGCCGCCGGACGCGGTTGATGGTGTTCCGCAGCAGCCGATCGATGGCGTCAGCATGGTCCATACATTCGATGAGCCGAATGCACCCGCGCGCCACCGCGAGCAATATTTCGAGATGGTGGGCAACCGGTCTTACTACAAAGATGGCTGGCTTGCTTCGACCAAGCCTGCGCGGCCGCCCTGGGATCGGCTTTCGCCTCCGGCCGATCCGGAAAGCCTTTCATGGGAGCTTTATGATCTCAACACCGATTGGTCGCAGGCGCACGACATTTCCAATCGCCATCCGGAGAAGCTAGCGGAGCTCCAGGCGGCATTCGATCAAGCGGCGCGCAAATACAGTGTCTATCCGCTGATGAGCGGCTTGCTTCCACGTCTGGGGCCGCATCTTCGCCCGAGCTTGCTCGGCACGAGCGAAAGCTATGTCTACCATGCCGGGCCGACATTTTATTCCGGCGGCTCGATGCCTGCTCTGCGTCCGGGTTGGCGCATGAGCGCAAAAATAGAGATCAAGGGCTCAACGCCGGAGGGCACAATTCTCGTGCAAGGTGATCTGTTCGGCGGCCAAGCGCTGTACCTGGATCAAGGCCGCGCGACATTTCTTTATAATCCGCTCGGCGGTGCCAATCACGTCACGCGCCTGACATCTGACATGCTCGTGCCGGGCGCGCATCTGATTGCTGTTGAGGTGACGGGAGAGACTTCTTCAGCGCGCATCAGCCTGAGCGTGGATGGAAAGATTTTCGCTTCGGCAACGCTCAGTCCCTATCGCGCAAGCCGCGGTGGCGCTTATGTCGGATCTCGCGGCACATCACCTTTCTTACCGGATTTCTGGCTGCCCGAGCCGCGCGGTCTCAAGGTCGAATATCTGGCGATCGAAGCGAGCGGCGCGGATAGGTAAGTCCCGCCTCCTGCGAAACTAGTCCTTGCAGAGTCGGCATCGGGCGTCGCATGGTTCTGCCGGGCGATGACTTCCTGTCATCGCATGATACGCGAACAAAATGGGCAAAGTGGGAGGAAAAAAATGGGAACTCGGTATCCCAAGGAGCAGATGCATCGCATCGCCTACACCAAGCTAACGGAAGGTCAGATTTCGGAACAGCTGGGGCCGGCCGCATCGAGCGGGCCGAAAAGCGCATCTCCCTTGTCCGACGTGTTCGCGGGCAAATCAATCAAGATCATTTCGGATAAGGGCCCGACACTCGCTTACAAGTTCAGCGGCAATAATAGGCTCTCGGTTTCCGAGAATGGCGGAAGCGCCGTCGATGCAGGCTATGGCGCGCAGGTGCTCGATCACATCGCCTTCTTCACACACCTGATCCCGGGCACGCAGCGCGGCTACACTGTGGTTATTGATCAGCACACGAACCAAGCGACCGTGCTCGAGGTGTGGTTCAGCGGCTACAAGGATAATCGCGAAGTCCAGCGCGAGATCTATTTCGGCTATGTCGATGATGGCAAAAAGGCATCCGAGAATCGCCACGGTATGACCAATCGTATGCAGGGCCATGGCTTCTACTGGAAGCAGGACAACGGCACCGAGACGCTCGAATTCTATCCATCCATCATGTACACGAACTTCGTCGAGCTCTCACGGCTGGGCGGCGAGCTGAGCTTTTGCGCGCCCTCCGACTACGTCAAGATCAACGACGATTTCTATATCTACACTCGGACCGAGTGCGAGCTTTCGGGCATCCACACGATGTTTGTGCTCGACCTTAACCGCATCGAGCAAGTCGGCTTCAGGCTCGGCTTCAACGAGAAGGACGAGCTGGAATATTACGTATTCCGCGGTAAAGGCGAATGGCTCGGCCAACTTGCGCATTTCGAGCAGTTCGGTGATTTGCGCGGCGCTTCACCCCCAGGCGGTCCGGACGGCAAGCCACCGGCGAAGGGCGCGCGCGGCGTCTACCGGCCGATGTCGACGATGCATGTGATGACCAAAGAAGAGGTCGATGCCGCGGCCGCCAAGAGCAAGGTAGCCTTCCCGGTTCGCATTGGCGCGGATAATGCGCCCATCTCGGATGCGATGGCCGGTCTCAGCTCGCCATCCACCGATTGGCTTGCTGGCAAGAAGTTCACGCTGCGCTTCGATAACGGGCCGGCGATCGAATACAATGTCACCGAAGCCGAGAAGCTGCGCTGGCGCAAAGAAGGCGCAAGCGATTGGATCGAGACGCGCTATCGCGCTTACGAATCCATGCCCGGCGTGATCCTGTTTGGGCACTTCCTCGATGGCGAGCCGAACCACGACGGCTATATGATGGCGGCCGATTTCGATCATGGCCTGGTCACATGCTTCAACGGCTTCGTCAACACACCCTATATCGCCAATGAAGCAGGCGTGCGCGTGATGTTCGGCGTAATCGAGATGGATGGCCTCGTTCCGCCGAGATATCGCCGTCATCATTTCACCGACGAGATGTGCGGACGCGCTGTCACGTGGAACTATATGCCCGGCACATTCGGAAAGCCGGGCGAGCCCGATCGCGCCGGTCTCACATCAATGCACCTCTATACGACGCCGCATTCGTTGTCCTGGATCATCTTCCAGCCCAATGGCGCGGGCGGCATGGAGTGGAGCGGGCCCTCGGCACAAGTGAAGATCCGCGAAGGGCTTTACTACATTTATTGGCTCGAGGAGCAGTGCAACGGCGCGCTCGGCACCGTGCTCGTCAATATGCGCACTATGCATGATGCAGGCATGGGCATTCATTGCGGGCCGGAAGGGATATCGATGGGCCCTGTCGGCGCGCATGCCCGCCATGCTGGCAAGTATGACGTCGCGCGCTTCTATCAGATCAAATCCTGAGCACCTCTTTCACCGGTGCGCCGGCAATCGCACACGGCAGTGTCGAAGGCTGGCGCTTCCGTGCGCTTGTGACCGATGGAACCAAACGCAGTTGAGGGGTTGAGGCGTCCGCCGCTGGCGGCGGGCGATGCTGTGGTACGAGTCCACGCGGTTCATGTCTCCTGCACGATGGCAAATTGGTCTCGTTGCACGCTCGTCACCGGGACGCCGGTGAAAGGGGCTTGAATATCTTGACTTCAACGCTCGATCGTTGCCGTCTTGCAGATGTCAGCTTGGCCGCGCGCGTCTCGTATGCTTTGGCGGCCGTGTCACTCAACTCGCGCGCACGGACGGCCGCGTCATGAAAGTCGACAAGCACTTCTTCATCACGTTTGGCATTCTCGCGGGCCTTATCATCGGCGCTGCGATTGGCCAGTTCTTCTTCAGCTCTGTGGACGAACCGACGCGTAGGGCCGCCGCCGACACTTTCAACTTTCTCGGCACGACCTTCTTCATGAACCTGCTGAAAATGGTTCTGATACCGCTCATTGTCTCAAGCGTCATCGTCGGCGTGTCATCGATTGGCGATCCCGCCTCGCTCGGGCGCGTTGGCGGATTCACGATCCTCTATTACTTCGCGACGATGGCCTTTGCAGTGATCTTAGGGCTCGTCCTGGTCAATTCGATCCGGCCCGGCGCCGGCATCGATGCCAGCGTGCTGGAGCAGGGACGGCAAGCCTATGAGCTGCAGGATGAAGCGAAGCGACAATCCTTCACGCAACGCGGAGAAGAAGGTCTTTGGGGCGCGTTCAAGAATATTTCTCAACAGCTCATCTCCAGCAATCCCTTCAAGGCTGCGGCCGACGGCGAAATTCTTCCTCTCATCACATTCAGTATCCTCATCGGCATCGCGCTCACCGTAGTGGGGGAGCGAGCGCGGCCATTGACGCGCTTCTTCGATGCCGTCTTCACCGTCATCATGAAGCTGGTGGATTGGATCTTGTGGCTGGCGCCGCTCGGCGTGATGTTCCTGGCAGCCTACACGGTGGCGCAAATTGGCCTGAAGGAGCTCACCGGTCCGCTTCTGCTCTATATGATCACGGTTGTTGCGGGTCTTGCGATTCACGGGTTCATAACCTTGCCGCTCGCCCTGTGGCTGTTCGGGCGGACCAATCCCTTTCGCTTCATGCGGCAGATGCGCGAAGCGCTGATGACGGCGTTCGGCACCGACTTATCAAGCGCCACGCTGCCGGTAACCATGGACGTTGCCGAGACGAATGGAGGCGTTTCGAAAAAGGCGGCTGGCTTCGTTCTGCCGCTCGGTGCAACCATCAACATGGATGGCACTGCGCTTTATGAGGCTGTCGCTGTGGCGTTTCTGTTTCAATGCTACGGCATTGATCTCACCGCAACGCAGATCGGCATCATAGCAGTCACGGCGACATTGGCCGCTATCGGTGCGGCAGGCATTCCGTCAGCGGGCCTTGTCACCATGGTAATTGTGGTGCAGGCGGTTAACGCGGCTTTACCGGAAGCTTCTCGCCTGCCTCTCGCCGCGATTGGTGTGATCCTGGGTGTCGACCGCATCCTGGATATGTGCAGAACCACCGTGAATGTCTGGGGCGACGCCGTAGGCGCGAAAATCATCACACGGATCGCACCGGATTAGCGACAAATGCGCGATCGCGAGGCTTGCGCTGGATCAAGGAGGAGCTGTTGCTCCAGGAGTTAATAAGGTGCATGTCCCTCGTTTGCCGAGGCGGAACGCTAGTACTCTGCGCAGGTAAGATGCCGGCTCCCGCTCATGACCTTTGGCGATGAATAAGAAGCTTCAAATCCACGTTTGGTATGTGCTCCTCGCCGTCCTCGTTTTGTTGACGTTCGAGAGCTGGTGGATGGGGTGGCGGACAACGGAACAAGTCCCCTACAGCCAATTCCTTGATTACTTGAACAGGAATGAGATCGAGGAGGTGACGGTCCAGCAAAATGTGGTTGTCGCTAAGCTGAAAAGTGCACTACCGAACGGCCGCCAAGTCGTCATTGCAACGCGCGTTGATCCTCAGATCGCGGAAAAGCTCGCAGCGCATAATGTGAAGTTTGAAGGCACAGTCGAGAATAACTGGCTTAGCAATCTACTCTCCTGGATCATACCGCTCATCATCTTTGGCGCGATCTGGGTGTTTCTCATCAGAGGCATCGCCGATCGGCAAGGCGGCTTGATGTCGGTAGGCAGATCCAAGGCCAAGATCTATGTCGAGAAGGACACTAAGGTTACTTTTGCCGATGTTGCCGGGGTTGAAGAAGCGAAAGATGAGCTGAAGGAAATTGTCAGCTTCCTCAAAGATCCCAAATCGTATGGCCGGCTTGGCGCGCATGTCCCCAAAGGAATTCTGCTGGTCGGCCCGCCGGGAACCGGCAAGACTCTGCTCGCACGGGCCGTCGCTGGCGAGGCCGGCGTGCCTTTCTTCTCGATTTCAGGCAGCGAATTCGTTGAGATGTTTGTCGGTGTTGGTGCCGCGCGCGTGCGTGACCTCTTCACGCAGGCGCGCAGCTCGGCGCCATGCATCATCTTCATTGATGAGCTCGATGCGTTGGGGCGCGCGCGTGGTATTGGCAATCTCTCCGGCGGCAATGACGAAAAGGAGCAGACGCTTAATCAGCTTCTATCTGAACTCGATGGCTTCGATCCGAGTGAAGGTGTCGTGCTCCTCGGCGCAACCAATCGGCCGGAGATTCTCGATCCTGCCCTTATGCGCGCCGGGCGCTTTGACCTCCAGGTCTTGGTTGACCGGCCCGACAAGATCGGGCGTGCCGCCATTCTCGAAGTTCATTTGAAAAAGATCACTGTCGCGCCTGGCCTTGCAGTCGATGCAGTCGCCGCGCTCACCCCCGGCTTCACCGGCGCCGATCTCGCTAACCTCGTCAATGAGGCCGCGCTGCTCGCAACGCGGCGCTCGGCGTCCGCTGTGACCATGGATGATTTTACCCGTGCCATCGAGCGCATCGTCGCCGGGCTTGAGAAGCGAAGCAGAGTGCTCAACGCCAAGGAGCGCAAAGTCGTCGCCTATCATGAGATGGGCCACGCGCTTGTTGCAGCAAACATTCCCAGTGCTGATGCCGTCCACAAGGTTTCAATCATTCCGCGCGGCGTCGGTGCGCTCGGCTATACGCTGCAGCGGCCGACTGAAGACCGCTTCCTGATGACGCGCAAGGAGCTCGAAGAAAAGATGACCGTCTTGCTTGGCGGCCGCGCTTCCGAAGCATTGGTGTTTCAGGAGGTCTCGACCGGTGCGGCCGATGATCTCGACAAGGCGACGGAAATCGCGCGTCAAATGGTGGTGCGCTACGGCATGATTGAGGGCCTGGGCCAAATGGTCTACGAGCCGCAGCGTCAGGCCTTTCTTGGCGACGTCTATGGCACGAGTCAGGCGCGCCAATATTCGGAAGAGACGGCGCGCGAGATCGACTGCGCGGTGCGCGGCCTCATCGAGACGGCCTTTCAAAGTGCAACGCAGATACTGAGCGAGCGGCGCTCCATCTTGGATGAGGGTGCGAACCTGCTTATGGAAAAAGAGACGCTGACCGACGCCGATTTCCCGGCGCTTGCGAAGCACGATGGCGCGGCTCTCAAGCCGGCGGCCGCAACCGCATACGAGCATCGCTAGCGAATCCCCGGTGCCGTTCAGTGCGGAGAGCTTCGCGCTCATCTTAGGATTGTTTGCGGCGGTGAAGGTTCACTCTCGTGTTGCGGCGCAGCAGTGCGTTGCCGCGCCACGCCCTCTTGCCCTAATAAGGAATTGTCCATAGGCGCTAGAGTTCTTACAGTCTGGCTCAAACCGGCGGGCTTACCTTCTCGCTCGCGCTCGCGCCAAAACAATAACAGGGGGGCCTCATGCGTGTTCGGTTTGCAATCGCATTGTGCACTGCACTGATCTTGCTGGCCGCTTGCAGCCGGGCCGAGAAAACGGCAATTGATCCGGGTGATTGGCCCCGATATACGCGTGATCTTGCCGGCACACGCTATTCGCCTCTCAAGCAGATCAACGCTTCCAATGTCACGAAGCTTGTGCCCGCTTGGTCGTTCAAGGTGCGGCCGGATGGAGGCGGGTCACTCGTCTCCAGCGCAACGCCGATCGTCGTGGGTGGCATGCTCTATCTCCCGGTCGGCAACGCAATCGTGGCGCTTGAACCTGACACGGGCACCGAGATCTGGCGTTATCCGGTGCAGGGACTCGCACGGCGCGGCGTCTCCTATTGGCCCGGCGATAAGGATTATCCCGCGCGGATCTTCTTTTCGAAAGGCAAGAGCCTAGTCGCGTTGAACGCCAAGACCGGCAAGCTGGAAACCAGTTTTGGCACGGACGGCGAGGTCGATCTCGGCGTGCCGTACAATTGCCCGCCAACCATCTACAAGGACGTCCTCATCGTAGGTGCCAATGTTGGCGAGATGCCGGTCGGTGCGCCCGGCGACAGCCGCGCTTACGATGCGCGCACGGGCAAGCAGCTTTGGGTGTTTCACACCGTGGCCCGGCCAGGCGAGGTGGGCCATGAGACATGGCTCAATGATGGCTGGAAAGGCCGCTCCGGAACCAACGTCTGGATCTGGTATATGACTGTCGACGATAAGACCGGCACGCTTTACATGCCGGTTGGCGGTCCATCACCAAACTATTACGGCGGTGATCGGCCGGGCGCCAATCTGTTCGGAAACTCGATTGTTGCTATCGATGCCGAAACCGGCAAGCTCAAATGGTATTTCCAAACCATCCATCACGACATTTGGGATTCGGATCTGCCGGCCCCACCGACGCTCATTGATATCAAAGTCGGCGGGAAGAAGGTCCCAGCGCTTGCGGAAACCGGTAAGCAAGCCTTCATGTACATTCTCGATCGCAACACGGGAAAACCGGTCTTCGGTGTCGAAGAAAAGCCGGTGACATCGGGAGACGTTCCCGGTGAGTGGTACTCGCCGACGCAGCCGATCCCGGTTAAGCCGGAGCGCTTGATTCGCGATAAATGGACCCCTGCCGATGTCGTAACGGCAGCGGATACCAATGAAGAGCATGCAGCGGCGTGCCGGGCGCTGCTCAAAGAATATGGCGGCTTCTTCAATGCCGGCCCGTTCACGCCCTTCTTCCTTCACAAGGATGGCGAGCCAATCAAGGCCACGATCGACATTCCGATGAATGGCGGAACGAATTGGGGCGGCACTGCGGCCGATCCTCATTCTGGAATGCTCTTCATAAACGTGAGTGAGGGTGCCTCCATCGGCTATATGGCCAAGCGCGACGACACTGCCGATCGCGGCCCCGGCACCCAAGGCTCGCAGCAGCCTTATGATCGCGCGAGCCTCAGTGGTAGAGGTGCTTACACGTCGTTCAGCGCTAGTTTCACCGCCGACAACGGAGAGAAGGTGCTTCTGCCGTGCATTCGTCCGCCTTGGGGGCAGCTCGTCGCGGTCAACGCCAATACCGGCGATATCGCGTGGAAAACGCGATTGGGCGTGACTGATGCTTTGCCCGAGGGCAAGCAAAACACAGGGCGGGACAGCGAATTCGGCGGACCGATCGTAACGGCCGGCGGCCTTGTCTTCATTGGCGCAACGGACGATCACCGTTTCCGCGCATTCGACTCGGAGACCGGCAAAGAGCTTTGGAGCACGAAGCTCGAATACAGTGCCCAGGATGTGCCGATCACCTATCAAGGCAAAGATGGCCGCCAATATGTCGCCGTTGTGGCTGCTGCAGGTCTCGGCGAAAAAGGACCGGACGGCAAACCCGATAACAATCAAGCGCTGATCGCATTCGCGCTGCCGAAATAGATCTGGAGCACGTTCATGCGCAAACACCTCAAAGCGGCCTTGTTTATTGGATCGCTCCTGCTGGCCCCGAGCGCATTTGCGACAGAGCCGGCAGCAATGCCGGCAAAGCCGGTGTTTATGCAAAACTCGATGAACATCTTTCGGCGATTTTCGACTGACGACCGCGCGAAGATGATAGATTTCTATCAAAAGGCCTTAGCGCTGCAGCCGCTGACGCCGATCAATCTCGGCGGCGGCATGCAGATGATCCTCTTTCGCGTCGGCAGCGGTCAAATAAAGCTCGCAGCCGGCCTCAAGAATGACCGGCAATATCACCTGGGAAGCTTGAATGAAGCGACGGGCATTCGCCTCTACATGCTTTTCTTTCCTGACGAAGCAGCGCTGAGTGCGCAATTCAAGGCGAATGGCTATCCGGCGCCCAAGTTCAAGGATATCGGGGGCGGCGCACATGCTGCGCTGGTGAAGGACCCCGGCGGCTTCACGCTTGAGCTGGTGACCATCCCTAACGCTCCGCCTGACACCTACGGAAAGGTTGAGGTCGGCATTAATGTATCGGATCTCGAAAAGAGTCGTGCCTTCTATCGTGATTTTGTTGGCTTGGATGAATTGGCGCCGGTAAAGGATTCCTTCCTTGGCGTCACCAAATATCCTTATCGGCACGGTGATACGACGATCAATCTTTGGTCGGTCGGGAAGAACTTGCCGGCCGACACCGGCAGTGCCGGCATTCAATATGTCATCAGCAATATTGACGCGGTGAATGCCAATGCCATGGCGCGCGGCGTGAAAGTCGAAACGCCACTTGGCGGCGTGCCCGGGTTCAACATTCGCACTGTCTGGCTCAATGATCCGGACGGCGTGACCGATTATTTCTATCAACTGAACGCGAAGGCCGGCTCGGCCAATTAGGCCGGTCAAGCCGCCCAAAGAAGGAGGAAAGACAGATGAAGCATACTAGGAAAGTTGCCGCAGCCGCGATCTTCGCATTGATGGTTTCCGCCGCGCCGGCTGTCTCAGCCACGACCGATGCGGACGTCCTTCAACAAACGCAGGACCGAGTCCAGATATCAGAGCTGATGTGGCACTACGGGCGCGCCCTCGACACGCTGAATGCAGATAAGTATGTGCAAGCATTCACAGCCGATGGTGCTTTCGGTGCCGTAAAGGGCCGCGAAGCGCTGCATAAGATGATAGCGGACCTGAAGAAATCGCGCGACGATCGCGAGGCAAAAGGCGAGAAGCAGGGTGCGATGTATCACATCGAGACCAACGAGCATATCGAGTTCGTCGATCACGATCATGCGCGGCTCCACTATTATTGGCTGACCGTGTTTGCAGGCCCCCCTGGCAAACTATCCGCGAATGTGGCGGCTGTCGGTAACGGTGTTGACGACCTTGTGCGTGAAGACGGCAAGTGGCTGATCAAGTTTCGCAATGTCACGCCCAAGGACGAATGAGTCTACTTGGCGGCGGTCTGCATCACATAGGCGGCGATGTCGGCGATGTCCTGCTCGCTCATTTGATAGCCGAAGGGCGGCATCGCGCCCTGGCCGCTCGAGACGCGGTCAATGATGAACTCTTTGGTCAGGTTGGGGTCACCGTCGAGGGACGGACCGACCCCTCCTGTCGCGCCCGCAGCCTTGAGCGCGTGACAGCCGCCGCATCCCGCGCTTTCGAACAGCTCCCGGCCGTGTTCGACACTCTGGCTGGAGCCATCGGTCTTGGCGTGGGAGGGCACAACGGCCGCGAGACACAGCACAAACACAAAAACTCCAAGCGCCATCAGCCCTGTCTTGCTTACTGAAATCACGACTTTTCCCCCGCTATCAAACGCCAAGCGTAGCTTAGGCGCGATGAGTTTCAAGCCGCGCCCTGTTGCGAAAGCGCCCTTCAGGCGGCCACAATCGGATGACCGGGCCGCAAACAAGGCCGGGCGGGAGGATTATATGGCCCTGCGCGTGGTTCGTTCGCTTGGCGAAGCCGTTTTGGTTTGTCTTGTCCTCCTTGGGGCCGCGCGTGCCGCGCCCGCTGCGCCGGCAATCCATACAGTGCAGGGCCTAGCGCTTTATGGCGAGCCGAAATACGGCCCCAACTTCAAACACCTTGATTATGTCGATCCTGCCGCGCCCAAAGGCGGCACGGTGCGGTTTGCCAGCGTTGGAACCTATGACTCGTTCAATCCATTCTCGCCGCGCGGCGTTTCGGCCATCAACATCCAGAACATCACGCTGCTTTACGATCGGCTGATGGAACCGAGCTTCGATGAGCTGCAATCGCAATATGGAATGGTCGCCGAAAGCGTGACGTACCCGGATGATTACGCTTGGGCGGAATATAAGCTCCGACCAAATGCGCGCTGGCACGACGGCACGCCAATCACCGCGGAAGACGTCGTATTCAGCTTCGAGGCTCAGCGCGATAAAGGCTCACCCGCCTTCGCCTTTAGTGTTCAAGATGTCGCCAAAGCCGAAGTGATCGGGCCACGCACGGTCCGCTTCACTTTCAAGCAGAAGAATAATCGGCATTCGCTCGTTGCGCTCGGCCTGCTGACCATCGTGCCCAAGCATTATTGGCAGGGCCGTGATTTCTCGGCGCCTGTTGTCACGCCTCCGCTGACCAGTGGTGCCTATAAGATCACGTCGTTCGATCTCGGCCACAGCATCACTATGGAGCGCGTTCCAAACTATTGGGGCAAGGATGTGCCGATGAATGTCGGCCGGTTCAATTTCGGTAAGATCATCTATGAATTCTACCGAGACCCGACGGTCGCTTTCGAAGGCTTCAAGGCTGGCGATACAGATATAAGGTTCGAGACCTCGCAGAAGCTCTGGGCAACGGCCTACAACTTTCCTGCATTCACGCACCACCAAGTCGTACGCGACGTGATTGCGCAGCAAAGTGGCTTCAGGCGCGAGGCCTATTACTTCAATTTGCGCCGGGCGAAGCTCAAAGATCCCGTGCTGCGTGAAGCGCTTGGCTATGCGTTTGACTTCACCTGGATGAACAAGAACCTGTTCTATAACAGCTTGGTGAGATCGGAGAACTATTTCGGCTATCCGGGCACGGCGCTCGCAGCCAAGGGCTTACCCACGGCAGGGGAGCTCGCGCTGCTCAACCCTTATCGCAAAGAGCTTCCGTCACGTGTCTTTACGCAACCGGTTCATGTGCCTGACACCGACGGAACGCAGGAAGGTCTTCGCAACAATCTGCGCATCGCTGCGAAGCTTCTGGCCGATGCCGGTTATAAGATGAAGGATGGCAAGCTCCGGTACCCGAACTCGGATCAGCCTGTTGAGTTCGAGGTGCTAATGGGCGATCCAGGCTACGAGCGCGCGACGAACCAATGGGCCGTAGATTTGAAATTACTTGGCATCACTGTGACGACGCGACTTGTTGATTTGGCGCAGTTCATCGAGCGCGAGCACAAGTTCGACTATGATGTGATCGTCACGTTTCGTCCCGCGCCACCCTTACCGGGGCCTGAGCTCAGAAACGCTTGGGAGTTGTTTGCCGCGGACGTGCCGTCGAGCCCATCGTGGGTTGGGGTCAAGAACCCAGTTGTCGACGCCCTGGTCGAGAAAATCATCTCGGCAAAGACAATGAACGAGATTTTGACGTCCGTACATGCCCTTGATCGCGTGTTGACATGGAACTTCTATTCGTTGCCGCTCTACAGTGTTGGCGGCAAGACCTGGGTCGCCTATTGGGATCGCTTCGGGCGCCCAAAGCCGGAATCACCGTTTGGTTGGCCGTGGCTCAACACTTGGTGGATTGATTCGCACAAGGATGCGGTGCTCAGATCAACAGTCGGAGCACCGGCAAACTGAAGGTCAGCTCAAGCGTCCAATGGTCCGGATCAGATCGTTGAGGTTGAGCGGCTTTTGTAGAATGCCGTTAACGCCGAAGGCGTCCGCTGTACGCGCGACGGTCGGCCAGTCCATCGATCCGCCTGAGGAGATCGCGATTATCTTCATTTGCGGCCAGCGCGCTTGAGTGGCGCGGACGAGCTCGATGCCATCCATCTCCGGCATGAGCCAATCCGTGAGCAGAATATCTGCTGGGTGATCCTCAAGCGCTCGCATGGCGCGCGCGCCGTCCTCAGCGGCTCTCACCTCGTAGCCGCGCAGCGAAAGCGCGAGCACGAGCTCGTCGCGAAAGCAGGCATCGTCATCGGCAATTAATATCTTAAGAGCTTGAGCCATCGGCGCGCTCCTCGGGCGGTCCGCGGCGCGGCAAGGTTAGCTCAACCTCGGCACCACCGTCCCAGTTGCCGAGTCTTATATCGCCGGACATGTTTAAAATCATTTGCCGGCAGAGAGAGAGGCCAAGCCCCGTTCCCTTGCCGACATCCTTGGTCGTGATAAACGGCTCAAACGCGCGCTGCAAATAGGCTTCGGAAAAGCCCGGCCCATAGTCGCGCAGTCGCAGCTTTATTGAGCCACTATCGGTATGATAGGCAGCAATCTCGATTTGGCAGGCGGGATGCTCTTCCGCGCCTCTGCGCACGCCTAGCGCATCTATCGCATTGTTCACCAGATTGAGGACAATCTGTCCAAGCTCTAGGCGGTTGCCGAAGGCCTCCAGATCGGTGGACACATCGAGTTTGATCTGAAGATTGTGTTGACGAAGCTTGTATTGCAAAAGCGAAAGTGTTTCGCTGACGACTTCACCCACGCTGAACGCGCTCCATCCGGCATCGGATCTTCGCGACAGGTTACGCATGCCTCGTACAATGGTACTCAGGCGATCAATTTGTTTTTCGAGGCGGCCGGTCAACAACTCGAGCTGATCCGGAGAGGCGTTGCCACTCTCGAGCAAAATGGAAACGTTTTGAACGCCGAGCTTCATTGCACTGAGCGGCTGCATGATCTCATGCGCAATACCTGCGGCCATCTCGCCCATGCTCGCAAGCTTTGAGGATTGCACGACCTTCTGCCGTTCCTCCTCAATCAGGAACGCCTGATGCGTAACGAGCGAAAGGCGTACACCGAGCCCAAGATGCCGCTGTCCGAAATAGTCTGGCCCATGATGCAGGCACAGCAAGACGGCGGGTTGGGGGCCGTCGTTCAGCCGAACGATCAGCCCACTCCTCCAGGCGGAGCCGTGAAGGGCGGTAAGCTCGTTAGGCAAGATGCGCCTTGCCGGTTCCGCCGCGAACAGCGAGCTGGAGCTCTCGCTCCAGTTGCACTCGAGGAAGTGAGAGGAAGTCGCGGCGCAAGCGATTGTCCGTCCGCTCCAATCCTTCTGCAGAATGATGCCCGCTTCGGCTTCAAGCGCCAAGAGCACGCGCTCAAGCAGAGCATCGAAGACCCTGCGCTCGCCGGCGGGCTGTGTTAGAATTCCGAGACAGTCGAGAAGCCCCTCAATCTCTGTGCGGATATCTGATTCCTGTTGCCGCGCTGTCTCCAGCTTGCTGGTGAGGTCACGCGCAAAACGCACATTGGCAGCTTGCTCTGCGGCGCTGTCGATCTTTCGGGCGAGCCCGATCCAGTGCTCGTCAGCCGCACGCACTCCGCAAAGCTCAACGAAGAAAGCAGGGCCCTCACCGGGATCCAGGCGGACCCTGTGGCGGCCAAATTGCGTGAAAGTGTCGTTTGCCGCGTTCGCGGCGGGAGTATGGCCAATTAGTGCATTGAGCGAACGGCCTTCGAGCGCCTGCAACGGCTTCATGCGCTCCGATGGTTTGAGTAGAACGACACACCGGATCCGGCCGTCGACAGTCGTCTCCCATTGCGCATCTGCCATCTCGGCGAGCAGATTGACGAAGATGCTCTCCGCGTGCCGCGGCGCTGCGCCATGTCTTGCCGTAACATTCGTCCGGCGCTCGGCAGCGAGGAATGCATTTGCAGTATCGATAACCTGTGGAATGAGCGCGCGCACTTCATCAGCAAACTCTGGATCGAAATGAAAGAATGCCCCGCCATAGACATTGGCGCCTTGCGTGAAACGCAACCCGATCGCCCGTTCATCACCAGCATCCCGCCAACCCGCGGCACTCAGCTTCTCGACGGCGTCGCGCATCAAGCGCGAATCGAGGTAAGGCTCGCGCTGCTTGAAGAAATCCATATCGACGAGCGCATCTTCGAGAGATCGCGCATCGATCCTTCGGGCGCTTGCCGGATCGACGGCTCGAAGCTGCAACACGCCGCGTTCACTGAGACTTGCGCTGAAGACGAGGGCGGAGCGAACGCCATCGCCCAGCTTCAATAGGTGTGCGATCACCTCGAGCGTTTCATCGTTCGAGAGCGCCCCGCTTGCCGCTTTGATCGACGAAGATATGAGCTCAGCGAGGCTCGGTCTGCGCTCAGGCGCCCCGCTGTGTTCCGCCAATTGCTGAACGGATTCGTGGGGCATGTCGGCTACTGAGACTTCACTGGTACGGCCGCAGACGCAAAGTCGGGTAGAGCGCCGAAAAACCTCTTTGGCGTTTCTGTTACCGGCTCAACCGCTTGGGCTTTAGCCGAAGAAATGAGCGGCAATTTGATCAGCACGCAGACCCGGTCTCTACCGGGCCGTTCCGTCATTATGACTCCACCGTGGAGCGCGATGAGGAATTCGCTGGCTGCAAGCTTATAGAGCTGGATGTCCGGCTCTTCTGTTTCGAGGGCGATTACCTCTATCGCATGGGCACTCAGCGCATCCGCATTGCCTGACGCGGGCCGAAGATCGAATCGAAAGACGGCTTCCCGCGTCATCCCGATAGATGTTAGTGAAACTTGAACCTGATCATCCGCCTGCATGCGGCTCCCGAGCGACAGAATGATCTCCTCGACACTGCGGCTCAAGCGGCGCCCGTCGCCTGAGATTCTGACCGGCGCCCCCGCATTACTAAGTTCAAGCAAGAGCTTTCGACGCCGAGCGATATTTTCGCTCGACCGTTCAAGCTTATCGATCACCTCCCTCAGATCGGTGATCGGCGGTGTGTGCCGCTCGGTTGCGAGCGGAAGCTCGGTCACGACATAAGAAGCGAGGATGTCGATAAGAAGCTCTGCTTCTTGAGAGACCTTACTGGCAGCTGCCGTATCGCCGTGGTTGGCCGCGCGCTCTATCTCAACGCGCGCACGTTGCAGCGCCTTGAGGAGCACCGCGAGCGCCCGGCGCCAACCGGAGCCCTCCTCAGTGCGTGGCATCGCGATATCGTGCCGGAACCTTTCCAGATAGCGCTCGCGTTCACGAATCTGTGACGCAAGATCCATCAACGGCTCGCGAAGCTCAAAGTTGGTGGCCGTGATAGCAGCCGCGGGTACCGGTTGAGCCGCCGCCGGTGGTACGGCAACATTTGCTGCCGTAAGCCGCGCGCGCGCTTGATCAATGCTGTGCAGGAGCGCACGGCCATCAGGTGGCTTGCGCAGAAAATCGATTGCGCCTGCGCGCACGGCGTCGATGGCGGCTTGCTGAGAATCTTCACCGGTCAACATGACAAATGCGAGATCGACCGGGAACTCGCGGCGCAGAAGCTCCACGATCTCAGGGCCACTTATACCGGGTAAATGGTGGTCAACGATGATGATGCGGCGCCGCGGTTCCGCCGCAAGAATATTACGTGCAGACTCGATGTTTGTCGCCGTCTTGCAATCAACCTTCCGGAGTTCCAACAGCGAGCGGATTTCCTCGCAGATGTCCTCCTCGTCATCGATCGCCAGGACGCTCAAATCGTCGCCCCCAGGTTGGAGACACGATTGTCGGTGAAGGTAAGGACAATCACACCTATCGCCATGTGACCCTCGCTGTGACACCGCGGGATGCGGTCAAGATTGCGCTCGCCGGAAGCGTTGGCTCATATCATTTGAGCTTGCGCGCACGCGACGACGATGCGCCAACCCCCGGCTTTGTTACGACGACAAACGCTTTGACCGCAGGCTCAGGTGGCGCAGGGGAGGTGGCAGAGGGGCTGACCGGCGCACTTGGACCGAAGACGATCGAGATGATTGCCGGGCCGACGCGCACAACCATTCCAATTGGGGGAAAGTGATGAGAAACACTTACCTCCACAGACCGGTTGCGATTTCGATCTTGCTGTTGAGCTTCATGCTTCCGGCCGCAGCGCTGGCGAACGATCTGCACTTGGATGTCGGTGTCGAGCGCTTCATCAATCTCGATGTGCCCTCCACGAGAGTTTCTATCGGCGATCAGAGCCTGCTTAACGTGCAGGCGATCGACGCAACCCACATCCGTCTGCTCGGCTTGGCGCCTGGTTTGACAACGCTGTCCATCTGGACGGGGAAGTCGGCAACGCCACGTGAATACGCCGTCTCGATATCGCTGCCGCTTTCCTCGCTTCGTGCGCAGCTCGCGGCCGACCCCAGCCTGAAGCCCGCCAAGCTCGATGTGCAAAGCGGCAAGCTCTTATTGAGAGGCGATTTCCCTGACGCTGAATCTCGCGCTCGAGCGGTCCAGCTCGTGAAATATCTTGCAGGGCCTGATGTCCTCGATATGACGACTTTTTCGCACGCGGAAGCTGTCGAGGTTGATGTTCAATTTGTGACGCTCGCGAGCTCGAGCTCGATGCATTCGGCATCAATTTCAGCTCGCTTGGTCAGGGCTTCGCTATCTCCGCAACACCGCCCAACGCGGCCGGAAGCTACCAATTCAATCCGGCAAACGTGCCCGGCCTGTCGGTGACGAATCCGCCGCCGCTCGGCAATGCCTTCAATCTCCTGATGGCTTCGCCTACGAGCGACATCTTGGGAATCTTGAGCACTCTTAAGAGCACGAATCTCGCGCGCACACTCGCTGAGCCCACACTGCTCGTGCGCAGTGGCGATCCAGCGGATTTTCTCGTTGGCGGCGAGGTGCCGATTCCGGTTCCGCAAGGGAACAATGGCTCGGTGGCGATCGAGTACAAGAAGTTTGGCGTTCATCTTAAAGTAAAGGCAACGATTCAGCCCGATGGCTTGATCGGTCTAGAGCTTAACCCGGAGGTCAGCGAGCTCGACTTCGCCAATGCGGTCGCAATTCAGGGTTTCACGGTGCCGGCGCTGCGCACAAGAAGCACGACGACCACTGTGGATCTGCCGTCGGGCCGGACTTTGGTACTTGCCGGGCTAATGTTTGAGTTGCAGGGCTCGACAATCGAGCGCATCCCCTATCTCAGCCAGATCCCATTGCTTGGGGAGTTGTTCAAGCGGCGTCAACAGAGCGGCGAGCAGCAGCAGCTCGTTGTTGCGGTGACACCGCGGCTCGTCGACTCGCGCAGCGGAACCGGCGCGAGTGGCCGCTTCGATAAGCTCCTCTCAAAGACGGCATCAAAAGCCGGGTCATATAGCGGGATTGATGAACCGGGGATCGCCCAATGAACGATCTTCCCAGATCACATGCGCAACGTGCGCCAGTCGTTCTGTGTTCCTTTGACGACGACTATGCGGCAAGATTTACACGCGCGCTCGAAAGCAGTTGCGCAACGGTTCATGTCAGCCCGCTTCAGGATGCGATCACATCCGCTGCCGAGACCTTGTCGCCGGATGTGATCGTTTTCGACCTCCAGACCGTTAAGACCGAACACCAAACGATTTTCGACCTCATCCGCCAACTCAGCCAGACGCATCCACAGATTCAGAAGATCGCGCTGGGCCACCCAACGATTGCCGACGAGGCGATCGCCGCGATGAAGGCCGGTGCGTGCGACTTTCTTGATCGTGATGCAAGCCCCGCCGAGATCGAGGAGCTCGTGCTCGATCATCTCTTGCATGCATCGAACGCGCCCGTGAAGCGTGCAGGCAATGTCATTGCGATCGTCGGCGCCAAGCCGTCTGGCCATGAGTCCTTTCTCGCGACCAATCTCGCGGTGCAGCTCGCAACGACACATAGCGAGCAATCTGTTCTTCTGCTCGATCTCGACCTGGAATGCACGGATTTGCCAATCGATTTCGACGTCGAGATCACGTATTCGCTGCATGATGCAATCCAGGAACATCTCAAGCTGGAAAGATCCATGCTCGATCACGTGCTTGCGCGGCACAAAACCGGGCTCTTCCTCTTGCCGCTCACGCTCAAGCGCGATTCAAATGACGAGGTCTCACCACAGGCCCTTGCAAGCATTCTTGGGTCGCTGCGGTCTTTGTTCGATGTAATCGTAATCAACGCAAGCTGCTTGCGTAATGAGCTCTGCCGCTCATATCTCATGACGCTGTGCGATCACGTGCTTGTTGTGGTTCTTCAACAAATCGGCTGGTTGCGCGCGGCTCAAGAGCAGTTCGCTCCCATCGATATCGCAGACAAGTCGGCACCACGAGTCCAGCTGATCATTGCCGATCACGATGATGATATTGACCTGCCGATTGCCAAAATCAATAAGCATGTCGGACTTCCCGCAATAGCTACGCTGCCGCCGGCACCGGCGGACCTTGCCAACAGCCACAATGCCGGCGTGCCGCTCATTCTTGCCAAGCCGAAAGCGCGCTATTCGCGGGCGGTGGCAGAACTTGCGGAAGAGCTGTTCCCCGCAGCGGTTCCGCAAGGAGCTTCACAGGTTGCCAAGCGCGTTGGTGCTCTTCTTGGATTGTCGGGGAGCTAGGCGATGCGCGTCTCTGATCCCCGACTTCAACCTCAAGAGCCCGCGGTGCCGCGCGAAGCGGCCGTTAGTGGCGATCTTCTGCAGGAGCTGAAATTCAATGCCTATGACGCGACGCTTCAAGCGTTGGATGAGAAAAATCTAACGGTTGATCGCATTTCCGCTGCGGTGCTCCGCGAGGAGATCGCTGGCGCATTGGAGATTGTGCTCGGTATTGCGGGCGTCACTTTGGGATTCACGCTTCGCTCGCGCTTGACCGAAGAGATCGAGCACGAGATTTCAGGTTTCGGGCCGATCGAGCCGCTTCTTCAGGACCCGGAAGTCAACGACATCATCGTCAATGGCTTCCGCAATGTCTATGTGGAGCGCAGTGGCGAGCTGCAGGAGGTCGACTGCCGCTTCCACGACGATCAGCATTTGATGAATATCATTCAGCGCATTGTCGGCCCAATCGGCCGGCGGGTGGACGAAAGCTCCCCATACGTCGATGCGCGGCTGCCGGACGGTTCGCGCGTGAACGCGATCATTCCGCCGGTTGCGCTGGATGGCCCGATGCTCTCGATCCGCAAGTTCCGCGAAAAGCCGATCCTTGCGCGCGAGCTTGTGCGCACGCAATTCATGAACGATGAGATGCTCGATTACTTGACGGCGGCGGTCAAATCGCGCCTCAACATTCTCATCAGCGGCGGCACTGGTGCCGGAAAGACCACATTGCTCAATGTGCTGAGTAGCTTTATCGGTCCCAAAGAGCGCATTGTAACCGTCGAGGATGCGGCGGAGCTGCGTCTGCAGCAGCGTCACGTCGTTCGATTGGAGACGCGGCCGCGCACCGCCGACAGCCCGGCGTCCGAAGTCTCCGCCCGTGATCTCATACGCAATGCGCTTCGAATGCGGCCTGATCGCATTATCCTGGGCGAGGTGCGTGGTGCCGAAGCAATCGATATGCTTCAGGCAATGGGCACCGGCCACGACGGCTCGATGGCGACGATCCATGCCAACAACGCGCGTGAATCGCTTGAGCGCCTCGAGATTCTCGTCGGTTTCGGCGATATGAAAACAGAGATTCGCACGCTTCGCCGCTATATCGCGAATAGCGTCAATATTGTCGTCCATACCCGGCGAATGGCGAGCGGGCGCAGGCGCATCTCCTCGATCGCAGAGCTGACTGGCCTTGAGAGCGATACCTATTCGCTCAACGAGCTTTATCGCTTCGTTCCCACCGAGGGTGCGCCCAATCATGGCGTGTTTGAACGCGTGTCAGGCCGCGCCCACTTCTCCGAAAAGCTCAAGAGCGCGGAGGCAGTGCCGTGACCGCTAGACACCTGATCATCGTCCTTCTGCTTTGTCTGGGCGTTGGTGTGTTCGTGCTCGATTTCATCAATCGTGGGCGCCGTCAGGAGCGTGTGGCGTTGCGTTTGCACGGCGCAGCGCCGGGCAAGATACGACTTAAGGATGAGGAAGTTGTAGCGCGCGCCGTGCGGTTTCCACTTGCCGCAGTCATCAACGAGGAGTTGACGCGCGCCGGCGCCGAGGATCGGGCCAATCGCGTTCTGCCCTATCTCGTCTGTGCAATTATTCTGTCTCTTGCCGCTGGCCTCATCGTGCAGGCTTGGTGTGGGTTTGCTGTCCTGGGGATGTCGCTTGCACTTCCCTGGGCCGCAATCAAATGGCTGCAGCGAAAGCGCCTGCAGGCTTTCATCGAGCGGCTTCCGGTCTTCCTCGAACGCGTCCGCCAGCTCGTGCTCATTGGCAATCCCGTTCAATACGCCTTCATGAAGGCGATTTCCGATGCCGAGCCGACCTGCCAAGTCTATCTCGCCGGCGTCGCGCAACGCGTGCGCCATGGCGCCTCGTTTCCTGAAACGCTGTTGGAGCTATCGCGGCGTCTGCGCATACAGGATGTGCACATGCTATCGGCCTGCATCAAAGCCAACTCTCGCTATGGCGGGCGCATCTCCAACAATCTCGCCAATCTGGTCACGCAGCTCAATAACAAGAGAAGGCTTGATCGCGAGATTCGCGCAGCAACCGCCGAAACACGCACGAGCGTCGCGATTCTTCTCGCGCTGACGCTTGGCCTCATGGCGTTCGTATTCGGCCGCAATCCCGAGAGCTTGCACTTCTTTCTGACGGATTCAGCTGGCCAGATCATGCTCATGCTGTTGATCGGGCTTCCCGCGCTTGGGTTGGCCATTATGCAACGCATCTTGAAAATCGATTTGTGAGGGGGCGCGTGGTCGACGGCCTGCCATTTATAGTTCTCGTTGCGGCGATCGTGGCTGGCGCGTCTTGGTTTGCGCTGAGCCACTATCATCGCCTGGCGGGTACAGGCGAAAGGCTGGACAGATTTGTCCCCTCAATTGATCTCTCGCCGCGCACCGAGGTGCGCGTGCCCACATGGCTGCGTGCGCTATTTCGGCTCGATCCGACGCATGCTTCAATCGAGCGAAACCTGCGCTCCGTTGGCATTAATCATGGGCTCGTCCTTCTCCTTGTAGGCGCGGTTCGGCTAGCGATTGCCGTTGCGGCGGGGCTCGTCATCGCGCTGTTCGTCAACAGGCAATCCGGCGCGCTCGGTCTGACCTTGCTGTGCGGTTTCTGCGGCTTCCTCTTTGTGCTCTATGGCACGAGCAATCTTGTCGGGCTCGTCATAAAGGACATTCAAAGCAAGATCCTGAGCGAGATCTTCTTTGCCATCGATCTTCTCGTCATCTTTCTCGAAAGCGGACAAAGCCTCGATCAGTCTTTGCATTCCCTCGTCGAGCTTTCGCAGGATGCCTTGCCGCGCTCGATCGGCACACATCGCCGGCTCGTCGCCGATCTCAGCCGTGGCATGCAGCACGAAAAAGCGTTCGCTTTGTGGGCGGATCGGCTCGTCGTAGATGAGGCACGCGATCTCTACTCGTTTTTTACGCAGGCGCTGACTCACGGCGTTGAGCTTGGTCCGCAGCTCCGCCGCTTTGCCGACGAGATTACAGAGAAGCGGCTCGTGAACGCACGCGCACGCGTTGGCTCTAAATCGGCGCGCCTCACGGTTATCATGGTGTTGTTCTTCCTGCCCGCAATTCTGATCGTTCTCGCCGGCCCGCCTGTCGTCGCCCTGTTAAGACATCTGGGCACGATGCGATGATGTCAAAGGTCCCAGTTTGGGCAGTCATCGTCTGCATGCTGTGTGCAGGATGTGCAACTGCGCCGCAATCACCGGCGCCACTCACGGTCAAATCTCAGAACACGGAGGGCACGCTTTATCTCGCTATCGTCGATCAGCTCATACACGATGACGAAGCCTATGCAGCACTGGCGCACCTTGATGAGATTGAGCGGACTTACGGACCAACGAGCGAGTCGCGGAAGTTGAGGGCTGATGCGCTTCTGAAGATCGGCGAGCTCGACAAGGCCGATGAGCTTTATCGCGGCTTGACGAGAACAGCGCTTGCCCCGGCCGGCTGGAACGGCAGCGGCAAAGTGGCCGCCAAGCGCGCGGATTGGGCCGGTGCCACCGATGACTTTCGCAAGGCTGTTAAGGGCGAGCCGACAAATGCTGATTTCCTCAATAATCTCGGCTATGCGCTGATTCAGACGCGGGCATATACCGATGCCGAGTTCGCTTTGCGCCAGGCAATGCAGCTCGCTCCGAAGGACCGGCTCGTTGCGAACAATCTCGTTTTGCTCCTCGCCGAAAGCAATCAGCCGCAGCGTCTAGATGAGCTTTTTCCCGATCACGGCGCCGCGGTTGGCTTGAAGCCGGACGAGCTCAAGGACTTGCTATCGAGCTACGAGCTGCGCGACGGCACGAGGCATCTCGCCGATGCAAGCAGCGATTGACGAAAGGACGCTTTGCGTGCCGTGCGCCTTCGCCAGCGATGAAGCTGGCGCGATCTCGATTCTCGGCGCGGCCTTCATCGTCGTCTTTATCGCGCTTGCCGCGATCACCGTGGATGCGGGTTACTTCATCCATCAGCAATACCGGCTGCAAAGCGCTGCCGATAATGCTGCGCTCGCCCCGAGTCTTGCGCCCGACAGGGCGGCCGAGATCGTGCGCGCATCGCTCGATGACAACGGCTTCGCTGATGCCCTGGTGAACACGGCTGAGGAGGGCACTTATTTGGACGATCCCTCACTGGCCCCCGGCAGCCGGTTTTCAGCGGGCACACCGGCAAATGCCGTGCATGTTGCAACCACATATGCGGCGCCAACCTTCTTCTCGCGATCGCTGCTCGGCAGCTCGATGAACTTGCATGCGGAGGCGACGGCGCAAAATCTGCCGATTGCGGGATTTACCGCGTTGCCGGACCTCTTCAATCTAGATGCAAATAGTGTGGCATCGAATCTGAGCGATGTGACGGGCAGCGCGATAACGCTTTCAAACGCTGAGCTCGCGGGGCTCGGCAATACAAGTGTCGATCTCCTGGATCTTGCCGAGCAGCTCGGTAACGTCGAGGGCACGCCGAATGCGACTGTGCAATCTATCTTTTCGAGCGCTGTCGGTCTCGCCGATCTCGCGCAGGCGCTGCACGACGCGATCTCAAACGAGATATCCGGTGCGCTGACCACCGATCAGCTAAATGCGCTCGATGCGCTCGATCGGCTTGCGAGCACGGCTGGAAATGCCAATCCGGTGAATCTCGGCGACCTTGTGGATATCACCGTGCATGATGCGCGCACGCTGGCTTCGCTTGCGAGCAGCGGCAATGGAACTGGCGCTGAGCTGGTTCGCCCGATCGATGCGCTCGTGGCGTTCGCCCAGGCCGGCTCCGGCGATCAGAAGCTTTCCTATAGCAAAACGATTTCGGTGGGCGGCACCGGCGTTACGGTCGAGATCATTTCGGCGCGGCCGTCGATCATGGGCACTCCCGCGCGCTCGCCGATGGCGGCCGCGGGCCCTGTCGGCACATCGGTCTACGAGCCGACCACGCGCCTTCGGCTCACGGCCGGGACTGCGCCGATCACGCTGCCATTGCTTGGCACGCTGAGCCTCAACGTACCGATCATCGTGGAGCTGGGATATGGCCAGGCGACGCTTTCGAGCATCAGTTGCGGCTCTGATATCGCTTCAACGACCGACGTCGGCATTACCGCGCAAAGCGGCCTTGCCAAGCTCTATATCGGTAATGTCTCGAACGCTGACTTTGAAGACTTCTCGAAGCCGCTCAATCCAAGCTCGGCCAGCATTTTGAACGACCCGCTTCTATCGATCGACGGAACGTCGAGTGCCGCTTTGGCAACCTCGCAAGAGATTCTCCATTTCAGTCGCAGCGATATCAGCGCGGGAACTGCCAAATCAGTCGGTTCGCTCGATACATCGCAAGCGGCGAGCGATCTTGCCGGCGGGTTGAAGATATCGGGGACCATTGGCTCGCTCGCTGCACCAATTGTTCAACCGGCCATAGCCACACTGGTCCAAGCCGTTGCGGGCCTTCTGCCATCGACGCTGGGATTGAGTGGAGTCGGGGTTGGAACAATGGATGTGACGGCGACATCCGTCCGCTGCGGCGTGCCGGTGCTTGTGCGATGAGGGCTGTGATGCTTCGCCTTGCCAGAGAGAAAGCGCGCTTGTTCGCTGCAGCGGAAGCCGGCGTCAGCGCCATCGAGTTCGCATTGATCTCCGGAATCTTCTTCGCGCTCGTCTTCGGGATCATTATCTATGGCGATTATTTCGCCACCGGTCTTCTCATCACCAATATTGCGCAGGAGTCGGCGCGCGCGAGCCTTGCGGGCCTTGACGATTCCGAGCGCGAGAGTCTTGCGCTAGCCCGCGCCAACGCGCTGGTGTCATCATTTTCGGGCCTGATTAAGGCCGGCTCAGTTGAGATCACCGCGGCGCCGAGCGCCACGGCAGGCGTGTTCGAGGTCAAGGTGACCTACGACAATGATTTTCTCGGCCTTGCCACTTTGTCCTCATTCGTACCGTTGCCGCCCACCACCCAAACGGCGGATTTTCGCGTCTCCAATGGCGGTTACAAGGCGGGCACAACAGTGCGCGAGAAGACGCGCGCGCATTGGACCGGTCGAAGCCAGTACTCATCCACGCCATATCAAAGTCCTCAGCCTTTCGTGCCTTGCGATCCGCGGCGAGAGATGATGTTGTCGGGACGAGTAAAAGTCCTGTCGCTCTGCCAATCTCGCTGTTGCCTCCACAAGGCGATTCTCGACACAAAACTGTGATCTGAGTTCGCATGGCCGGATCAAACCTGTTGAACCGCCCGTCAGGGATGAAGTGTATGGAGCAAGGAGAAGCACAAACCCTCACGACGCACGGCCTGCAAATGCTCCTTGATGCGCTCATGGAGCGAGGCTATCGAGTGCTGGGTCCCGCCATCCGTGATGGCGCAATTGTCTATGACGATATCGCCCATTTGAACGATCTGCCGAAGGGCTGGACAGACGAGCAGGACGGCGGGCGCTATCGCCTGAAGCGCCGCGAGGACGAAGCCTATTTCGGCTACGCCGTCGGTCCGACTTCATGGAAGAAGTTTCTGCATCCGCCGGTCTTGCATCTCTTCACGGCGCACCGCGCCGAGGGCGCCGTCGGCATCAGGACAGAAAGCCAGCCGACGGAGCGCTACGCTTTCATTGGCGTGCGCGCTTGTGAGCTCAATGCAATTGCCATCCAGGATCGCGTGTTTCTCGGCGGCGCGCATCCTGAACCGAACTATCAGGCCCGGCGCGAGGTCAATTTCATCGTCGCGATCAATTGCGGCACGGCTGGCGGCACCTGCTTTTGCGTCTCGATGGAGGCCGGTCCGAAGGCGAAACGCGGCTATGACCTGCCCTTGACCGAACTTTTCGACGATGACGAGCACCGCTTCCTCGTCGAGGCAGGTAGCGAGGCCGGCGCCGCCGTGCTGGAAGAGCTGCCCGCACGAGCGCCGCAGCGCCAAAAGACGTAAAAGCGGCCGACACCGTCGTCGCGCACACCGCACTTCAATGGGCCGCGCGATGCCGGCGGAGGATCTGCGCAACCTCTTGCTCATGCAAAACCTCCTCACCCGCGCTGGGACGATGTGGCGGAGCGCTGCCTGACCTGCGGCAATTGCACCATGGTATGTCCGACCTGCTTCTGCACCTCCGTAGAGGAGACAAGCGATCTTGCCGGCGACGGAAGCCACGCGGTCGCGCCGCTGGGATTCCTGCTTCACGCATGGATTTTTCCTACATCCATGGCGGCAGCGTGCGCGCCAGCGCCCGCTCGCGCTATCGCCAATGGATGACGCACAAGCTCGCGACCTGGTATCGATCAATTCGGCACATCGGGCTGCGTCGGATGCGGGCGCTGCATCACCTGGTGCCCGGTCGGCATCGATATCACCGAAGAAGTGCGCGCCATTGCGGACGAGCCGACGACCATGAGCGAGGCTGACCGTGCAAGGCCTTGAACACATCGTGCGCGAGCATCGCTTTCTTCGCAGGCTCTCCGAGCCCGTTCGTCGCGCTTGTCAGCGGCTGCGCCAAGAATGCGCATTTCCAGTCCGGCGAATATCTCTTCCACGAGGGCGAGATGCGGCCGACCAGTTCTATCTGATCCGCGAGGGACGTGTGGCGCTTGCAGATCACCGACCCCGGGCGCGGCGCCGATCACTTTCCAGACTTTCGGCGACGGCGAGATTGTCGGCGTCTCCTGGCTCATTCCGCCCTATCGCTGGACTTATGACGCCAAGGCGCTCGAACTCACGCGCGCGATCGCGATGGATGCCGCTTGCCTGCGCGGAAAATGCGAGAGCGATCACGATCTCGGCTACGAAATGATGAAGCGCTTCGTGCCCATTCTGGTCGAGCGACTTGCAGGCCACGCGGCATGCAGATTCTCGATGTCTATGGCACGCACCGACTAGCGCCCCGGCCTCGCCCGACGGCCGATCCGATGACGCCGCGCATCGCGCGCGTCTGCGGCGCGCGCGGCGCGACGCGCCGAGGCGTCTGGACGCTGGAGATCGAAGCCGGCGCTGCGCGCCGCCTTTGTTCGCCCGGGCCAATTCAACATGCTCACGCGTTTTCGGCGTCGGCGAGGTGCCATCAGTATCAGCGGCGATCCCGGCCAAGCGGCTCGGCTCGTCCACACGGTACGCGAGGTTGGCGCGGTTTCGTCCGCGCTTACGCGCGCTCGAAGCCGGGCGATGTGTCGGCGTGCGCGGGCCATTCGGTATTGGATGGCCGATGGAAGAGGCGGAGGGCGCGATGTGGTGATTGTTGCTGGCGGCCTTGGGCTCGCGCCGTTGCGTCCCGGCGCTCTATCAGCTTCTCGCCGAGCGCAAGCACTACGGCAATGTCACGCTGCTTTATGGTACGCGAGCGCCAGGCGACATCCTCTATCGCCGCGAACTTGAAGCCTGGCGCGCACGGCTTGATATCGATATTGAGGTGACGGTCGATCATGCTGGACGAGGACTGGCACGGACATGTCGGCGTTGTCACCAATCTTATTCCGCACGCCACATTCGACCCGGCGAACACGATTGCGCTCGTATGCGGGCCCGAGATCATGATGCGCTTTGGCGCTGCCGCCTTGCTTAAGGCGTGGCCTCTCGGACGAGGCGATCTATCTCTCGATGGAACGCAACATGAAGTGCGCTGTTGGTCATTGCGGTCATTGCCAGTTCGGCCGCGTGCTTGTCTGCCGCGACGGGCCGGTCTTGCGCTACGACCGGGTCCGCGACGCTGCTGGCGCTCAAGGAGATCTGAGATGGCAGCGAAGAAGCCGAGGCTTGCGGTGTGGAAGTTCGCTTCCTGCGACGGCTGCCAGCTCAGCCTGCTCGATTGCGAGGACGAACTTCTGGCCATCGCCGACGCTGTCGACATCGCCTATTTTCTGGAAGCCGGCGCGCGGCAAGCTGAGCGGGCGCTATGATCTTTCGCTGGTCGAAGGCTCGATCACCACGCGCGCATGATGCCGAACGCATCGAAGATGTGCGCAGGCGCTCGCGCGTGCTTGTCACCATCGGCGCCTGCGCCACGGCGGGCGGCATTCAATCCCTGCGCAATTTCGCTGATGTGAAGGAATATACCGCGGTCGTCTATGCGCGGCCGGACTATATCGAGACGCTGGCGACGCTCGACGCCGATTGCCGATCATGTAAAAGTCGATTTCGAATTGCGCGGCTGCCCGATCAACAAGCGGCAGCTTATCGAGGTCATCTCGGCCTTCTTGGCGGGCCGCAAGCCGGTGACGCCGCCGCATAGCGTGTGTGTCGAATGCAAGCTCAAAGGCAATATCTGCGTAATGGTGGCGCATGGCACGCCGTGCCTCGGGCCGGTTACGCATGCCGGCTGCAATGCACTTTGTCCGTCCTATAATCGCGGCTGTTATGGTTGTTACGGGCCGATGGAAACGCCGAATGCGCCGCGTGAGCCTGAGCTCGCGCGCTCGGTATGGACTGCCGCAGCGCGGCAGCGCATCTATCGTACATTCAACGCGATTGCACCGGCCTTCCTTGAAGAGAGCGAGCGCAAGGATGCGTAAGACGATCAAGGTCGGTGCTCTCACGCGCGTCGAAGGCGAAGGCGCTTTCAAGGTCGTCGTGCGTGATGGGCGGGTCACATCCGCCGAGCTCAACATTTTCGAGCCGCCACGCTTTTTCGAAGCCTTCTTGCGCGGGCGCGCTCTTACCGAAGCGCCCGACATCACTGCGCGCATCTGCGGTATCTGCCCCGTCGCTTATCAAATGAGCGCTGTGCACGCGATGGAAGATGCGCTTGGCCTACAGGTCACGGGACCTCTGCGCAATTTGAGGCGCCTGCTCTATTGCGGCGAATGGATCGAGAGCCACACGCTCCATATCTATATGCTTCACGCGCCGGATTTCCTGGGCTACGAAAGCGCGATCGACATGGCACGCGAGCACGGTGATGTCGTGCGCCGCGGCCTTCAGCTCAAGAAGGCCGGCAACGAGATTGTTCAGCTCTTGGGCGGGCGTGAAATTCATCCCATCAATGTGCGTGTTGGTGGCTTTTATCGTGTGCCGCGCAAAGCTGAGTTGGCGCCGCTCGCCGAGAGCCTCAAGCGCGCCCGCGAAGATGCGCTGACGACAGTCAAATGGGCGGCAGAGCTCGGCTTTCCCGAGCGCGAGCGAGATTACATCTTCGTCGCCCTGCGTCATGAGAACGAATACCCGTTCAACGAAGGTCGCATCGTTTCCAATCGTGGGCTCGACATTTCTGCGCACGCCTATGAGGAACACTTTCAAGAGAGCCATGTTGCGCGCTCGACCGCGTTGCATTCGCGGATGAAAGACGGCAGTGCTTATCTCGTCGGCCCGCTTGCGCGCTACAGCCTCAATTTTGACCGGCTGTCGCCGCTTGCGCAGGATGCCGCTCGAGCCGCCGGGCTCGGCACGACCTGCACCAATCCTTATCGCAGCATTCTAGTGCGCGCCGTCGAAGTGCTTTATGCGTGCGATGAAGCACTACGTATCATCGAGAGCTATGCCGAACCCGACGCGTCAGCCATCGATATGGAGCCGCGTGCAGGCACGGGACGCGCAGCAACCGAAGCGCCGCGCGGCCTTCTTTATCATCGCTATCGGCTCGAACGAGGACGGCACGATCGCCGAGGCGCAAATCATCCCGCCAACGTCGCAAAATCAAGCGAGCATCGAAGAAGATCTCAAGAGCTATGTCGGCGGCTGGCTCGATCTGCCGGACGATGCCTTGCGCACCCGCTGTGAGCAGACGGTACGTAATTACGATCCATGCATCTCCTGCTCGACCCATTTCCTCAAGCTTGAAATGGATCGAGGTTGAGGACATGACGCACGTTCGCCCGCGCATCCTTATTCTTGGTATCGGCAATCCCGACCGCGGCGATGACGCGGCCGGGCCGGAATGTGTGTCTCTGCTTGGCGATCTGCGCAATGATGCGATTGAAGTGGGCACGCATAGCGGAGAGGCCTCATCGTTGCTTGTGCGCTTGGACGGTATCGACGCCGCCATTTTCATCGACGCTTGCGTCTCGGGCGCCGCGCCCGGAACGATCCACCGCTTCGATGCCTCGGCGACGCCCTTGCCGGAGCGCGCCTTTGCGCTGTCGACACATGGCTTTGGCTTGCCGACGGCGCTCGAATTGGCGCGTGCGCTCGGCACAATGCCGCGCCGCGTGATCGTGCTCGCAACCGAAGGCGAGAGCTTCGACGCGGGTGCGCCGCTTTCTCGAGGGGTGAGGGCCGCGCTGCACAAGATGGCGGCCAGTGTGCGCGACGAGCTTGACCGGCTATTGTAGTTGGAAGGAGCATGCATCATGCACGAAGCCTCGCTGATGAAGAGCTTGATGCGCCAGATCGATGATATTGCGCAGAAGGAAGAGGCGAAGAGAGTCGTCACCGTCTCGGTTTGGCTCGGTGCCTTGAGCCATATGTCACCCGATCATTTCAAGGGGCATTTCGATGAGGCGGCCGCGGGCACAATCGCTGAAGGTGCTCGCCTTGAGGTCGAAACATCGCGCGATATCCATCATGCCCATGCAAACGATGTCATTCTCGGCAGTATTGAAGTCGAGACCTGACCACAGATGAGCGACGCCCGCGCCAGTACCGCCTCAAAGGCAAATGAGCGAGTGCGGCTGCATATCGAAGTTCGAGGCGTCGTGCAGGGTGTCGGCTTCAGGCCATTTATCTATCGCGAGGCCAGCGCGCTTGGCCTTGGCGGCTGGGTGAGCAATACTGGTGATGGCGTGCGCATCGAGGCTGAAGGCGCGCCGGCGCGATTGGAACTTCTCAAGCGCGCGATCCGCACAAAACCGCCGCCACATGCGCGCATTGACGCCCTCGAAACGAGTCCGATGGACTGCCAGGGCGTGCACGCGTTCCATATCCGCGAGAGCATTATGAGTGCCCGGCATTCGGCCGAGATCCTGCCGGACATCGCAACATGCGATGCGTGTCTTGCAGAGCTCTTCGATCCGAACGACCGGCGCCATCTTTATCCGTTCATCAATTGCACAGCCTGCGGGCCGCGCTATTCGATCATTGAAGACACGCCCTATGATCGTGCACGTACCACGATGCGCCATTTTGAAATGTGCGCCGAATGCCGAGCAGAATACGACAACCCGGCGAGCCGGCGCTTTCATGCCGAGCCCATCGCCTGCCCGCGCTGCGGTCCACGTCTTGCTCTGTGGGATAGGCGCGGAAGCGAGCTTGCGCAAGCACACGATGCGCTCACTCTTGCGACTGCGATGATCAGCGAGGGCGGCATCGTTGCCGTGAAAGGGATCGGTGGCTTTCACCTTGTCGCCGATGCGCGCAATGAAGACGCGGTGCAGCGTCTGCGTGCACGCAAGCTTCGGCCTGAGAAGCCCTTCGCCGTCATGTTCGCTTCACTTGCAGCGATCCAAAGCTGTTGCGATGTGTCACCAGCAGAGGCGTCACTGCTCACCGGGCCGGAGCGCCCCATCGTCTTGCTGCGCCGGCGCGGCGGGGTAATCGCCGGTGCAGTTGCGCCGGGCAATCCGCATCTGGGCGCGCTATTGCCCTATTCGCCGCTGCATCATCTTCTGCTGCGCGAGCTTGTCTTTCCAATAGTGGCGACGAGCGGCAATCTGAGCGATGAGCCCATCGTCATCGATGAGCGCCATGCTCTGACACGCCTTGCAGGCATTGCCGATGCGTTTCTCGTTCATGATCGCCCAATCCTGCGCGCTATCGACGATTCGGTTGCGCGCCTCGTAGCGGGGCGCGTCACGCTGTTGCGCTGTGCGCGTGGGTATGCGCCAACGCCAATCGCCGCCAGTGATGTAGACAGGGCGTGCTCGCCCTTGGCGGGCATTTGAAGACAACGCTTGCGCTGACCCGGAAAGGAGGCATCGCGCTCAGCCAGCATATCGGCGATCTTGAAACCCATGAAGCGCGGGCTGCGCATCTACGCGCACGAGACGATCTATGCCAGCTCTCGCATACGCAAGCGCGCGTCATCGCCTGCGATTTGCACCCAGATTATGCGACGAGCCATGCCGCGCGCAGCCTCAGGCCTGCCCATCATCGCTGTCCAGCATCATGTTGCGCATGTCGCTGCGTGTCTTGCAGATAACAATCTGGTCGCCGCCCGCCTTGGGTGTTGCCTGGGACGGCGCGGGCTATGGGACGGATGGCACGATCTGGGGCGGTGAATTCATTCTCATGTCCCAGGCTGGCTGGCGTCGCGTCGCGCATCTGCGCGCATTTCCGTCTGCCCGGGGGCGAAGCTGCAATGCGCGAGCCGCGCCGCGCCGCGATCGGATTGCTTTACGCAGGTCTTCGGCGCCGATGCGTTCGAGATGACCATCTTGCGCCGGTTGCCGCTTTCACGCCGAATGAGCGGCAGGTGCTGCGGACCGCGCTCGAGCGCGGCATCAACGCTCCAATGACCACCAGTATGGGCCGCCTGTTCGATGCTTTGCATCGCTCACCGGCCTTTGCCAACGCGCAAGCTATGAAGGCCAAGCAGCTTCGATGCTCGAATGGTCGGCAAGGATCAATCAAAGGCCGGCGTCTCATTACGACTTTCACGCTAGCTGAACGCCGGACGAGAACGGCGCGCTCATCCTCGATTGGCGAAGCGCGCTCGAAGCAGCGCTCGCCGACCTGCGAGCGGAAAGCCGCCCGGCGATATCTCGGCTGCGTTGCATAACGGCCTTGCTGCTGCCATCGTTGCCGTTGCGCGGCGCATCGGCGAGCCGCGCGTTGCACTCACCGGCGGCTGCTTTCAAAATGCGCGCCTGACCGAGGCCGCCGATCTGTGCGCTTGCGCGCAGCAGGTTTCGAGCCGATCTGGCATCGCCCGCGTGCCACCCAATGATGGCGGCCTTGCGCTTGGCCAGGCGGTCTGGGCGAGCTGGCAAGTGAAGATCGGAGCGCTGCCATGTGCCTAGCCGTTCCCGGCGAGATTCTCAGCATCTCCGGCGATGATGCAGTTGACGCGCGCGGCCCGTGTCGATTTCGGCGGCATCGTCAAAGAAGTCAATCTCGCCTTCGTGCCAGAGGCCGCTGTCGGCGATTATGTGCTTGTGCATGTCGGCTTTGCCATCACTGTGATCGACGAAGCCGAAGCGCGCGCATTTTCGAGCATTTGCGGGAGATCGAAGAGCTCGCCGAGCCGGGAGCGGATGCGCCATGAAATACCGTGACGAATATCGCGACACGCGATGCGGCGCGCCAGCTTGCCGATGCGATCGCGCACATCGACGACGCGCGATTGGACGATCATGGAAGTGTGCGGCGGCCAAACCCATGCGATCGTCCGATACGGCATCGACGAGCTTTTGCCGCCCGGAGATTACGCTCGTTCATGGGCCCGGCTGCCCGGTTTGTGTGACGGGCGTCGGACTATATCGACAAGGCCATCGAGATCGCCGGCCGGCCCGGCGTTATCCTCTGCTCGTTCGGCGACATGCTGCGCGTGCCCGGCACGCATGAGCGATCTGTTCGCCGCCAAATCGCGCGGCGCGGATGTGCGCATCGTCTATTCGCCGCTCGATGCGCTGGCCATCGCGCGCGCCAACGCCGGAGCGCGAAGTCGTGTTCTTTGCCGTCGGCTTTGAGACCACCGCGCCCGCCAACGCCATGGCGGCCTATCAGCGCAAAGCGTGAGGGGCTTGCGCAATTTCTCGATGCTCGTCTCGCATGTGCTCGTGCCGCCGGCCATGCGCGCAATTCTCGATGCGCCGAGCAGCCGGGTTCAAGGCTTTCTCGCCGCCGGCCATGTCTGCACGATCATGGGTACGAGCGAATATGAGCCGATCGCGGCGCGCTATCGCGTGCCGATCGTCGTCACGGGCTTCGAGCCGCTCGACATTCTGGAAGGCGTCTTGATGTGCGTGCGCCAGCTCGGAAGAGGGCCGCGCCGAGGTCGAAAATCAATACAGCCGCTCGGTGAAGCCGCGAGGGCAACCGAGGCGGCGCAAGAGATCATGCGCGAAGTGTTTCGCGATCGCCGATCAGCAACTGGCGCGGCATCGGCGACAATTGGCGAGAGCGGCCTTGCGTCTCGCCGACGACTACCGCGACTTCGATGCGCTGCGTCGTTTCGGCGCGCCTGACGAAGCGCGCAAGACGAGCACGGCGAATGCATCAGCGGTCTTGTGCTGCGCGGCGAACGCAAGCCGCCCGATTGTCCCGGCATTCGGCACGCGCTGCACGCCGGAGCATCCGCTGGGCGTCACCATGGTCTCGTCTGAAGGCGCCTGCGCGGCCTATTATCGCTATCGCGGCGCGCGCAGCCTGCACAAGCAGGAGCTGCGATCATGACTGCCAAGGACGAATTTCGCGCTTTCCTGTCCCATTGCCCGCATCGAGCGCGGAGACCGTTCAGCTCGCCCATGGCGGTGGCGGGCGCGCGATGGCGCGGCCTGATCGATGAGATCATCCGCCCGGCGCTTCGACGATCCGGAGCTTGAGCGCCGCCATGACGGCGCGCGTGCTCGACCTCGACGGCCCGCTCGCCTTCACCACAGATTCCTATGTCGTGCGTCCACTGATCTTTCCCGGCGGCGACATCGGCTCGCTCGCCGTCAATGGCACGATCAACGATCTTGCGATGTGCGGCGCGCGTCCGCTTTATCTCAGCGTCGGCCTTATTCTCGAAGAGGGCCTGCCGCTTGCGACGCTTGCGGCGCGTCATCGCCTCGATGCGCGAGGCCGCGCGCCGCCGCCGGCGTGCGCATCGTGACCGGCGACACCAAAGTCGTCGACCGCGGAAAGGCGGACGGCATTTTCATCAACACTTCCGGCATCGGCGCCATTGTGGCGCGCTCGCCGATCGCGTCCGAGAGCCGTGCGGCCGGGCGACGCAATCATCCTCAGCGGCGATATCGGCCGGCATGGCATCGCCGTCATGTCGGCGCGCGAAGGGTTCAGCTTCGAAATCGGCAATCGAAAGCGACTGCGCGCCGCTCGCCGCGCCCGTGCTTGCGCTGATCGAGGCGGGCATCGACGTGCATTGCCTGCGCGATCTGACGCGCGGCGGGCTTGCCAGCGCGCTTGTCGAAATCGCCGAGACCGCAAGCTTCGATCACAATCGATGAAGCGCGCAATTCCGGTTCGCGAGGATGTCGCCGCCGCCTGCGAGCTCCTGGGATTTGATCCCCTTCATGTGGCGAATGAAGGGCGGTTCATCGCCATCGTGCCGCAAGCGCAGAGCCGAACTCGCCTTGTCCGTGCTTCGCACGACGAGTCTAGCGCCGCGCTTCGATCATCGGCGAGCGTGCTTGGACAGATGAGCGCGGTCAGCGTCTCCTGCCGCACGGCTTTCGGCGCCATGCGCGCCATCGACATGCTGAGCGGCGAGCAACTGCCGCGAATCTGCTAGGCATCTGGTCCCGCGGGGATCCAGTCAAGTCTTATCCATCTGCGCACCGGCTCCCCGATGTGCCGGAGCGACCATTCGTCCCGTTTTTGACATTTTTTAGCACTCAGCTCATTAAATTGGCTGTTGAGACAACACAATAGACCTTATTTTCTTATAAATGATGTATCAACGTCATGATTGGGTCCGATGATCACTTCAACTCAGTTGCGTGCCGCGCCGTCCTGCTGGCTCTCGATCAGCGCACGCTTGCCGAGCTGGCAGGCCTGTCATTGCCCACGATCCAGGCAGGTGAAGACGTACTTGACGGCAGCGTCCGCTGAAATGTGAGCACCCTCATTAAGCTCACCTCCGCCCTCG
>CAWBKL010000002.1:800000-987510 GCA_963789405.1 uncultured Alphaproteobacteria bacterium | reverse complement strand
TTTTTCTCCTCTGCTTCGTTCAGGTACGCGCTGTTGGCGCGGAATCAGCGGCAGCACGAACACTTTGCCCGTCGAGAGCGGCAGCTTGCGTATCGTGCCGTCATGGTCGAGCGTGACCATCGCGAGCACGGCCTGACGCTCTTCATCGAGCACGAGAAAGCGCCGATCTCTGATTTCGGTCACGAAGCCGAGAAACCCCATGCCGAATTGGCGGCGCGCATCCATCGAGCGGAAATCGGTATCCGTCGAATGGCCGTACGCTTCTTTAGTTTTGAGATTGGTGGTCTTGAGCCCGTGCTCCATCCGGTCGCACAGTGGGTGAAAGAAGGTGTAATCCGCGCGGCCATCATTGTGCACCATCGCAGTGAAATACTTGTTCACCACACGCACCATGTCTTCGCGGCTCAAGCGCTCCGTGGGCGGAACGGTCTCAAACCATGTCGGCTCGGGCTCACCCATCTCCTCATAGCGCACATAGCCGCCGGGATCGCGGATGATCATCGTCTCGATCTCGGCGATCTTGCCGCCATCGATGCGCAGCCTGAGGTCAAGCATCGCCCGCGCGCCATGCTCGGTGACCGTGCCGATCATGCCGACATTTCCCGTCGCCGGGTCAGCGAAGAGATGGCGATAGGTGCCGAGCCCATCGACGGTCTGAAAGCTGCCATCGCCGACATCAAGCACCTGCCCCTGCTCGGACAATTTCGCGCCCGGCGCCAAAGGCAGCGCGGAAACATCCTTCGCCAGAATCGCTTTGAGGTAGATGTCGATGAAGCCTTCGAGCTCAGCGCGGTTCATGCGCGCCCCTTTAGTGCTTCATACCAGCGCATTTCCTGTTCCTCCCTGCGGCTACCTTAGAGGTAGGCCGTAAGCGGCTCAAGTTGCGCCCCGCCACATTCGCTCAGCGATGGCCGGCACTACGATCGGCGCTCAGCAACCGGTCATAATAGACCCGGACGGTATCGTAGCACTCGCACGCCACCTTGCGCAGGCCGTTCAAGTTGGTGATTTCAATTCGCCCGCGGCTGTAGCGAATGAGGCCGGCTTGTTGAAGCCTGTTGGCAACGACGGAGACGCTCGGGCGTCGCACGCCCAGCATCTGCGACAAGAACTCCTGTGTCAGGGTGAACGCGTCGGTTCCCGTGAGGTCACGCACGCGCAACAGCCAGCGTGACAATCTCGCATCGACAGTGTGTACGGCATTGCATGCGGCCGACTGCTGCGCTTGCAGAAACACAGCCTGATCGTGCCGGATCAGGCTTGTTCTGAACGACGGATTGATATCGGCGAAAGCCCGCAGACGTGAAACTTCGAGCGTCGATCCTTTGATTGGCAGCTGCGCGATCGCAGTGCTCAAAGATATTTTGCCGTCGAGCGCGGCCGACGCGCCGAAGATGCTGTCCTTGCCGACCATTGCAGCCTCGATCGTCATGCCGCCACCGAGCGCGACGACAAGCGAGATGGCTCCGCTGTGCGGAAAGTATACGCGATCGATCTCGTCGCCCGTCGCATAAAGCGTCACGCCCTGCGCGAGATCGACAGCTTGAAGATACGGACGAAGGTGCTCAAAGTCCGGCGCCGAAAGCGAATCCAACAATTGGTTTTCGGACTGCGGTGCAGTCGACATTTGTACGCTCCAATTGGAAGGTGGCGGGAGCGCAAACCTGTCTCTCTGTCGCCGGCGCCAATCATTGCTGTCGACGATGCGTCAATGTGGCCGCGTTTGCGGCGTAAGCACAAGCAAATGCTAGGGAAAAAAATATTTAGCGCTATGTCGGATGGAGAACAGACATCGTCAAAGTACGACGACACACTTTAGAGTCCTACTGATTCAGATCATCCTCACCAGCAATGACTACTCAGGCCTTTCGCATTTGGAAGGCGGAAGCAGCGAGGTGGATCGCCTCACCTTTCGTTGCAAACCTAGTGTCGAACGTCCGCACACACTCAACTATAGGAAGGGCGACGGCATAAGCTTAACCATCCACCCAGTGATGGACCATGGGCAGCCGTGTTCTCTTTTGCGATGCGCCCTGCGGGTGGGTGAGCGCCCTGCCCGGCGAACCCGACACGCTCACTATTTATTCCTCCAACGCCCCAGTCTTAAGGTGCAGCCGCTGCAAGGCTGGCGTGTCATCTATCGATCAGGTCATGGGCGCGTCTCGGGCCGCGGCGCGGTTGTCGCTTGTCACCGAACGAGCGAATGCGCATCCTCGGCGCACCCACCGAACGAGGGACGTATGGCGAATATTCCCGACGACATCTTTACTGAACAAGAGGATTATTCGCCGGACACACTGGCCAGTCTGGGGCCGCTGCGCCGCCTCGCTGGCGTGTGGCAGTCCGATCAAGGCGTGGACATCGCCCCCAAGGCGGAGGGACCGGAACGGCGGGAATTTCGCGAACATATCCGCATGGATCCGATCGATCCGCAAAGCAATGGCCCGCAGCTGATCTATGGGTTGCGCTACCACATCCATATCAACACGCCCGAAGAAGCCATCACCTTCCACGATCAGGTCGGCTATTGGCTGTGGGAGCCGGCGACAGGATTGATCATGCAGACCATCGCCATCCCCCGCGGGCAGGTGGTGCTGGCGGGCGGAACGGCAAAGCCGGACGATAAGACCATTTCGGTGGAGGCACGGCGCGGCGACACCCGCTTCGGCATTTGCTCGACGACATTTCTCGAGGCGGCGTTTCGCACCGACTATTACCGGATCGACATTACATTCAACGACGACGGCAGCTGGACCTATGTGACGCGCACGGATCTGGCGGTGCATGGCAAGACGCCGCCATTCGATCACCGCGACACCAACACTTTGCGGCGTATCGGACCACCGGCTCCCAACCCGCTGGTTGGCCTCTTGAAGGACGGCAAAGGCGGCTGATTGGCGACCCCGGCTGGATTCGAACCAGCGACATCCTGCTTAGAAGGCAGGTGCTCTATCCAACTGAGCTACGGGGCCCCGCAGGGCCTTGAGGTGACACTTTTTCGGCTCGCCCGCAACTCGCCGGCGCGGAATTTAGCCACCGCCGCCGCACCCGCCAGGCTGAGGCTCCACAGGGGCTTTCCGGGGGTACCCCTTTGCCGCCGGGCGCTCTAAATTCCTCTTTAGCACTCCGGGAGGAACAACAATGAGCGTCGAACCTGAAGCCCGCACAGAAGGCGGCGTCACAACCACCATCAAATATGTGGTGCCGGGCGAGAAGGCTACCTTCTGGCCGACCAGCCGCGAGAAGTCCTATTGGCCGGTCGAGGAGCATGAGGTGCGCATCGAGAGCATGCGCCCGATCGCCGGCAAGCTCGCCATCGATCGCAACGGCTTCGTGCTCGTTCACGAGCCCAGCAAGGTCAAGGATTTCTATGATCCTGAAGAGATCAAGCGTGTCTATTACCCGGAGATGGAAGCGCTGGTGAAGCGTTTGACTGGCGCGGAGAAGGTGCTCGTTTGGGGTGAGATGGTGCGCACCGACAAGCCGCAAACCGGCGACGGGCGCCTGCCCGCCTATGGCGCCCATGTCGATTATGGCGACCGCACCGTGCGCGAGACCACTGAGATCCTGCTCGGCAAGGAGGAGGCCGCGAAATGGCTGAAGCGGCGCTATTTCCTCATCAATCTGTGGCGGCCGATCAAGACGATCGAGCGGGCGCCGCTCGCGGTGGTGGATGCTTCGACTGTCGACAAGGGCGATCTCAACGACAGCGAGGTGAAGGGCGGCCTCAATGATCCCAATCACCGCTCGCTCTACGGCTTCAATCTGCAATACAGCCCGCGCCATCGCTGGTATTACGCGCCGCGCATGCGCCCGGACGAGATATTGGCGTTCAAGCTGTTCAATTCCGATCCGGGGCGCGTTCAGCTCACCGGGCATACCGCGTTCAGCGATCCAACTTCGCCGAAGGATGCCGCCCCGCGCGAAAGTGTTGAGGTGCGCACCATCTCGTTTATGCCGGAATAAGCCGTGAGAGCCAGGGATGGTGCTCACCATTGGCGGTTCTAATGAAATGCGCGAGCCTTTCGCGCTGCTTATCGCTTAGGAGTGGCACAGCAGCAGCAAGATCGGCTTCATCCTTCTCCCGTGGTGACCTGGCTTTGTAATAGAGCTGAATTTCGGGGCGTGAGCATGGGCATGCCATCGCTCATAAAGCCGATTTCCGCGATCGGCAAACGGATACGGGAGTCGCGCCGCGAGACCCAATCCCCTCCTTCGCTTTCATCGATCATCAGTTGGAATTGCCAGAAATCGCTGCCTTGCGCGCGGCAAAAGATATCATGCACCACGGCTTTCAGTTGCTCGCCGCGCGGCCATGGTCTGAGCCTGCCGGGCGGGTCTGCAGCCGAGCAATCATAGTCACTGAGATAGTCGCGCGCAGACATATGATCTGTTCGCAGAATAAGCACGTCGATATCGGCATGACTGCGAAGCGGCCGGCCCACGAACCGCTCAATCGCGTAGCCGCCAGCGAGCCACCACCGGAACGGAGCCGCAGCAAACAACCTGCCTATCTCCTCTGGAGATAGAGGTTGCCAGGGCCTCAGATGCGCGCGCGTCAATGGCTCCAGGGCCGCTTACGGTCAGGACGGAAATTCTCGGCGTAGGACTTCGCCTTGAAGCGCCGCTCATGTGGCTCGAACACTTGATAAGCGATGCCGTTAGCCTGCGCATAGGCGATCGCCTCTTCCTTGGTGTCGAAGGAAAGGCGCACCTCCTGCAACATGTCGGAGGCGCTGGTCCACCCCATCAGCGGGTCCACTTCGCGCGGCGAATCCGCTTCAAACTGCAGCACCCAATCCTTCACTTTGCCGCGGCCGGATTGCATAGCCGTTTTGGCAGGACGGAAAATGCGGGCAACCATTCTGGAACTCCGGCGATCATGCAAAAGCGTGGCGTTGTTCGCTAGCACAGCCGAGCACAACGCGCAAAGCGTCAGCTTTCCACGCCCCGCGTTAATGGCTTGTTGCTAGTTCGTCCGGCCCGAGCCAAGCGCCCGCACGATGAACTCGATGAGCCCGTCAAGCACTTCCTTATAGCCGAGCCCGTCACGCATGCCGCCAATGAAGGACTGCTGGATAGCACCGATAATCGCATGCCCCGCAACGCGCGGATCGATCTTTCCGGACACAAGCTTCTTCGCCATCATCTCTTCGATGCGCTCGGTCCAGTCATGCGCCCAGCGATGAATGAGCGGCACGGTGTTCTCACAGCCGCCGATAACCGTCGCATCGACCATCGCCGCGGCGAGCACATTCGGGTGCTCCCGATTATAGGTCTGAAAGCCCTCGAACACGCCGCGCACATAGCCCTCGATGTCTTCGGCATCCTCAGTGTGGTGCGAGATGCACTCCTGCACCTCCGCGGCCGCCTCATCGACGAAGGCGAGGAAGCATTCACGCTTGTCGGCAAAGTGCAGATAAAATGTTCCATGGCCGACGCCTGCTGCGCGCGCAATATCTTGCGGGCGTGTATCGTGATAGCCCCGCTCGGTAAACAGAGAGCGCGCCGCATCCAAAAGCTTGCGGCGGCTGACTTGCTTCCTGGCAATGCCTGCGACCGCAGGTTCCATCGTCATGGCAGCTGTCCTCCCGCTTTCCCGGCTTCTGATGCAGTATTCTGCCGTAATATTACAGCAAATCACAGGGAATCATCTAGTCGAGATTCAATACTATTCCCAAACTATTCCCAAGGCGAAATCCTAGGCCTTTCAGTCGCTAAAACGGGTGCGCCGGACCTCTGGCTCGCAATTCAGTCGCAAAAGCCGCGTTGTTGAAGCGATCTTAGGCGTAGAATGGAAAATAGCCGTCAGTTGGGCCAACGGTTGGCCCACCCAGCGGATGCCCACTAAAGAGGTCCATCTTTCGCTGCCCACAAACAGATCACGCCGCTCGCTTGCCGGCTTCAATGAGACGCCAAAGCTTTTCCGGCGTGGCGGGCATTTCGATGTCGGTGACGCCAAAATCTCTCAGCGCATCGATCACTGCATTTGTCACCGCGCCAAGCGCGCCGACGGTGCCCGCCTCGCCGCAGCCCTTGAGGCCAAATGGATTATGCGGCGCTGGAAATTCATTGGTCTGGAAATAGATCTGCGGCACGTCGCTCGCACGCGGCATCGCATAGTCCATGAACGAGCCCGTCATCAGCTGGCCGCTCTCGGCGTCATAGCGCGCATGCTCAAGGAAGGCTTGGCCGATACCTTGTACGATACCGCCCTGTACCTGGCCCTCAACCACCATCGGGTTGATGATCTTGCCGAAGTCATCAACCACCCAATAATCGACGAGCTGGGGCACACCCGTCTGTTCGTCAATCTCCACTTCCGCGATGTGGCAGCCATTGGGAAGTGTCGGATCTGGCGTCTGATAAACACCAAAGGCGCCGATGCCATTGGGGCCTAGCTCTTCCTTGAGGTCCGGCGGCAGCTGCGCCTTGAGCGAAGCAACCGCGACTTCCGGCAAGCTCACCGTCTGGTTGGAGCCTTGCGCGCGGAACAGGCCGACCTCTCCCGATTTGTCGAACTTGATGTCGGAAGGCTGCGTGTCGAGCAGATGCGCCGCGACCTTGGTGCCCTTCTCGATCACGCCGCCGACTGCAAGACGCGTCGATCCCGATGTCATCACGACAGAGCGCGAGCCGCCCGTGCCGCCGCCCGTCGGCACCCAATCCGTATCACCCTGAACGACCGTGATGAACTTCGAACGGAATGCCGAGCTCATCGGCGAGGATTTGCGCATAGGTGGTTTCGTGGCCCTGGCCATTTGATTGCGTGCCGACGATGAGCTGAACGCCGCCATTGTCGGTGAAGCGCACTTCGGAGCGTTCGCTGTCCGGCAGCGGTGATCTCGACATAATAGGCAATGCCGAGTCCGCGCAGCTTTCCCTTTGCGCGCGCCGCGGCGCGGCGGCTCTCGAAATTTGCGAAAGCCGAAGCGGCGATTGCATCGTCGAGATTCTTGGCGAAATCACCGGAATCGAACGTCACGCCGCGCCAATTCTTGTAAGGATAGTCGGCGGGAGCCATGAAGTTGCGCTTGCGGATCTCGACCGGGCCAAGGCCGGTGATGCGCCCCGCCTCGTTCATCAGCCGCTCGATCATATAAGCGCCTTCCGGCCGGCCCGCGCCTCTATAGGCATCGACGGCCATCGAGTTGGTGTAGACGCCTTTGACCCGCGCTGACGCCAGCGGAATTTTGTAGACGCCGCCCCAGATGCGTGCACCGGCCAGCGTCGGGATGAACGGTCCGAACTGGTGCTTAAAGGCCCCGAGATCGGCATTGAACTCGATATTGAGCGCGAGGATCTTGCCGTCCTTATCAAGCGCAAGGCGCGCCTTGCCTTCAAAGCCGCGGCCATGGCTGTCGGCGAGAAACGCTTCGGAGCGATCGCCCTGCCACTTCACCGGGCGGCCAAGCTGCTTCGCGGCGATCAGCACAAGCGGCTGCTCCGGGAAGGTGAAATTCTTCATGCCGAAGCCGCCGCCGACATCGGGCGTCACAACGCGCAGCTGATCCGGCTTCGACGTTCAAAATACCGGAGATGATGCGCTGCGATTGGTTCGAGCCTTGCGTCGCGGTGTGCAGCACATAACGGCCTTCGGCGGCGTCGAACTCGCCCAGCGCATTGCGCGGCTCCATTGGCGTCGGCACAACGCGGTTCTGATAGACGCTGACCTCAGCGACGTGCGCGGCATTCGAGAGCGCGGCGCGCGTGCCCTCCGCATCGCCCACCTGCCAATCGAAACAGAGATTACCCGGCGCTTGATCCCAGATCAGCGGCGCATCCGCCGCAAGCGCGGCATCAATCGTGCCGGCAGCCGACAGCGGCTCATAATCGACTTCGACAAGCTCGGCGGCGTCCTTTGCTTGCGCATAGGTCTCCGCGACAATGAACGCCACCGGCGCGCCCACATAGCGCACCTTGTCCAAGGCAAGGATCGGCTGCGGCGTATCGGGCAGCGCGACCATCTTGCCGCCATCGCCCGGCAGCGCACCCATCGAGGATAGCGGGCCGATCTTCATCTCGGCGAGCTGTTTACCGGTGATGACGGCAAGCACGCCGGGGCTGCTGAGCGCGGCGCTGGCATCGATATTGCCGAGCTTGGCGTGAGCATAGGGCGAGCGCAACACGTAAGAGTGCGCGGTATTGGGCACGCGCAGATCATCCGTGTACTGCCCATGTCCCGTGACGAACCTGACATCCTCAGACCGCTTGACCGACTGACCCGTGCCGAACTTCATTCGTATATCCTCTCAGCGAACGTCATCCCGGACGCGATACAGCATGCAATGCTGCCTCGCTGATCCGGGATCCATGTCTAGTAGATCCCGTGTCTGCAGCACGTCATTTCATGCCGCGCCGCGCACGGGATGACAAGAGTAAGGACTGTGACCTAGGCCGCCTTCTTGCCGGCCTGGATCAGCCGCCAGATCTTCTCAGGCGTTGCCGGCATCTCGATATCGGTGACGCCATAATCTTTCAGCGCATCGATCACCGCATTCGTCACCGCGCCGAGCGCGCCGACAGTGCCGGCCTCACCGCAACCCTTGATACCGAACGGGTTGGTCTTTGCCGGCACCTCGTTGTAGCGAAACTCGATATTCGGCAGATCGTCCGCGCGCGGCATGGTGTAATCCATGAACGAGCCCGTCATGAGCTGTCCGCTTTGTGCATCGTAAAGCAATTCCTCGAGCAGCACCTGGCCCAAGCCTTGCGCAACGCCGCCATGCACTTGGCCGGCCACCACCATCGGATTGATCACTCTGCCGAAATCATCGACGACGGAATAAGCCACCAGCTTGGCGACGCCGGTTTGTTCGTCGATCTCGACCTCGGCAATATGGCAGCCATTCGGGATTGAGCTTGACGGAATCATGTAAGTGCCGGCGGCACCGATGCCGTGCGCGCCGAGATCCTTTTTGAGATCGGCTGGCAAGTCGCTTTTGAGCGCAGCAACCGCAACTTCCATGATAGACATTTCGCGATCCGAGCCCTTGGCACGGAATACGCCGACCTCACCCGATTTGTCGAACTCGATTTGCGATGCTGGGGTTTGCATCAAGAGCGAGGCCACCTTGGTCCCCTTCTCGACAACGCTCACTGCCGCATTGCGCGTCGAAGCGGACGTAACGATGGCCGAACGCGAGCCGCCGGTGCCGCCGCCCGACGGCACAATGCTGGTATCACCCTGAATGATCTCGATCAACTCGTAAGGCACGCCCAGCTCTTCCGAAAGCATCTGCGCATAAGTCGTCTCATGCCCCTGCCCGGTCGACTGCGTGCCGACTATGAGTTGCACGCCACCATTATCGGTGAAGCGGATCTCGCTGCGGTCGCCGCCGAAGCCGGCAATCTCGATATAGTAGGAAAAGCCGATCCCACGCAGCTTGCCGTGCTTGTGCGCTTCCACCTTGCGCGTCTCGAAACCGGAAAACCCGGCAATCTTCATCCCATCTTCCAGATTGCGGTTGAAATCGCCTGAAATCGAACAACGTGCCGCGCCAATTCTTGTAAGGCAGATCACCGGGCGAGACGAAATTGCGCCGGCGAATCTCTTCATTGCTCATGCCGGTGACGCGCGCGGCTTCAGTCATCAGCCGCTCCATCATGTAAGCGGCTTCCGGGCGCCCCGCGCCTCTGTAGGCATCGACCGCCATTGTGTTGGTGAAGACACCCCGCACGCGGCCGTAGACCGCCGGCACTTTGTAAGCCCCGCCCCACACCGCGGCCGCGCCCACGCCGATATTGGCGCCGAACTCGCTCTGGTAAGCGCCGAGATCAGAGAAATTGTCGAGCTCGAGCGCGAGAATCTTGCCGTCCTTATCGAGCGCCAGACGGGCTTTGCCGGCAAGATCACGGCCATGTGTATCGGATAAGAAACTTTCGGAGCGATCCGAGGCCCATCTCACCGGGCGCTTCACAATGCGCGCCGCTGCGCACACCAGCGCATATTCGGGATAGGTGAAAAGCTTCATGCCAAACCCGCCGCCGACATCGGTGGTAAGGACACGCAACTTCTCCGGTTTGACGCCGAGGATTGCGGCGACGTTTGCCTGCACGCCATTCGCGCCTTGGGTCGTCGCATAAAGGCTATATTGATCCGTACCAGCATCATAGGCACCAACCGCCGCGCGCGCTTCCATCGAAAGCGCAATTACGCGGTTCTGATGCGTCGTCGCTTCGGCAACGAATGCCGCCTTCGCGAATGCTTCCTGCACAGCTTTCTTATCGCCGACAGTCCAGTCATAGACGATATTGCCCTCAACTTCGTCCCAGACGAGCGGAGCGCCGGGCTTCATTGCAGCTTCCATCGTGCCCACCGCCGGGAGGGGCTCGTAATCAACATTGACGGCTTCCGCGGCGTCGCGCGCATGGACGAGCGTGTCGGCAATGATGAACGCGACGGGCGCGCCGACATAGCGCACGCGCGTCTTCGCGAGAATCGGCTGCGGCGTCTTGGGGAGCACGAGCGGCACGCCATCGCCTTCCGGCAAGCCGCCCATCGATTGGAGCGCGCCGACACCGGCGGCATCAAGTTCCTTGGCCGTGATCACCGCCAGAACGCCGGGCATTTTGAGCGCCTCCGCGACATCGACAACGCCGAGCTTGGCGGCGGCATGGGGCGAGCGCAGGACATAGCCATGGGCTTCATTCGGCAGCTTGATGTCGTCGGTGAATTGGCCGCTGCCGGTGACAAACCGGACATCTTCCTGGCGCTTGATCGACTGGCCGGTGCCGTATTTCATGGACGTCCTCGTGGGGGATTGGAGAGAGCGCTCTTTGTAGCCTCTCCGCGGCGCGTTTCAAAGCGCCTCAGAACGGAACGCTCGATCACTCGCAGGCGATGCTTCTCAGGCGTGCGGCGGTGGCGGCGCGGTATATTGCGCGAGATCGGCCAGTCCGAGCGTCTGCTCTATTTCGCCGATCTGATCGACGGCCAAGTCAAAGCCATCGCCGCCGAACTCCTGCTTTTCGATATCTTCGAACTCTTCGCCGAGCTCATCGAGTTGCTTCTCGCTGAGCGCTGCCTTCCACGCCGGAAACACGACCGTGTCTTCGCGTGCAGCATGCGCGCGATACATGCGCACGAACGTCGTAAGCGCACCGCCAAAGGCCTTTGCGTCGATCGACGAAGCTTTCGCGCCGCTCGTCACTTGAATGATGTAATTTGTGATCTCGCGCCCGCGATTATGCTGGGCGATCAAGATGTCGGGCAGCGCAGCGGCGGGCCCGCCGGCCTTCTTTACAATCGGGAAGATGTGCGCTTCCTCGAGCTTTCGCTCGTGATAGTTCTCGCCAAAGCTTTGAAACAGCTTGGCCGTGCGATTGAGCGCAGCGGGATCGAAATCCGCTGATCCGGCTTGCAGCCGCCCCGCAACCTCGGTGTAGACGATCAAAGCCCGGCGCAAGACGCCATGCTCGCGCATTAGATCTTCGACCGCCGTGACTTCCTTCTCTTCTTCCTCGGCCCCAGCAGCAGGCACGGCAAGCGCGCCCGCAGCAACGCCCAATCCAGCCGACACGATCAGACGCCGCCGATTAAGCTGCAGGTCAGCCATCGCGATCCCTCCCTTTGCGTCTAATGGCGATAGCTTTGATCGACGCGATCGAGCTTTCTGAGCATCGCCGGCCAAATCATTTGCGGCGCGCGTTCATCAAAGCTCGATCTGGCAAACCCCGCCGCCTTCTCCGGCACGCCCTGGTTCGGCATTGAAAGCTTAGCGCCACCGGACTGAGCGCGCGTTTGCATCGCGCAAGCCTTCTCCAGGTGCCACATTCTGAGCCAGGCCGCCGCGCAATTGCGCCCAACCGCAAGTGTTCCGTGATTGCGCAGCAGCATCACCGTCTTCTCAGCGCCGAGATCCTCGGTGAGCCGCGCCCGCTCATCCATGTCAACGGCAACGCCTTCATAATCATGATAAGCAACCGGCCCGAGCACCATCGCGTGTTGCGAGATCGGCAACAGCCCGTCCTCCTGCGCGGCAACGCCGACGCCGGATTCGGTATGCAGATGCATCACGCAATGCGCATCCTCGCGCGCCATATGCACCGCGCTATGAATGACAAAGCCGGCCGGATTGATGCCGTAGGGCGTGTCGAGAACCTTCCCGCCATCTTGGTCGATCTTGACGAGGCAAGATGCGGTGATCTCCTCAAACAACATACCGAAGGGATTGATGAGGAAGTGATGCTCCGGCCCCGGTACGCGCAGCGATAGATGCGTGAACACCAGATCATCCCAGCCTTCAAGCGCAACCAGCCGGTAGAGTGCCGCAAGATCAACCCGCAGCTGCCACTCTTCGTCCGACACCTTAGGCCGCACAGAAGCTTCGTCGGGAACCTGCGCCAATGACATGGCATCCTCCAGCGTAGCGCTTCACGCGCAATTGGTTGCCGAAAGAGTGGCCCTCGCCCCCGGCGCTGTCAAACGCCGCTTACATCCAACTAAAAGAGCCGAAAGCTCTCGCCCAGAAGAGCCGGCATGGTCATGAGCTCGACCCTCATGCCGATCCAGAAGAAGACGAGCAGGCTAACGGCGGCGACGCCACAAGCGAGCCAGTAGCCACGCCACCCTGTGAAGACCTCCTCATCCGGAAACCCGAACATAAGGAGCAAGCCCGCGACAAGAATGCCGGGAATCTCACCGAGCAAAGTAGTAAGCGCGCCGCGATGCCCGATCCCCGTAATGTAGTAGAGGATCTCCTGCGGCCAGCTCAGCATGAACTGCTGCCTGACCCAAAGAATGCGCTGGGTCAGCGGATTCATGCCGAACGGCAAGCCCAGCGACGGCGCCACCGGAAAGACAAGTCGGACGAGGAGCGTCGCCACGACATAGCCACCGATCATCATGAAGCTCGCAACCAAGGCGTTCATAAATGCGACCTTGGGCATTCCTGGCAGGCGCGGCAGCACTTTCCACAAGGCCAGCGCAATGAGCAGAGATGTAAGGCCGACCGGGATGAGCGCGTAAAGTCCAAACGCCAATACCGCAGCGATGACGAACAAGAAGGTCCCGCACCCGCCACCTCGTCTGATGACGACATATTCTGCCATTCTCGTGTCCCCTCTTCTCACGAGCGCAACAACATCGCAGTGCTCACCCGCGCAACGATGGCCGTTCAACACCGCATTGTCAAAAAAACGCCACGCGAAGCTATGGCTCCATTCTCGCGCTACAAGACGCGCTTCACCGAAGTTTGCCATTGCGCATAACGCGCATCGCGCTCGGCCGCGGAAATGCGCGGCATAAATGTGGATTCGGCGCGCCATAAACTCTCGACTGCCGCAAGGTCCTTGAACAGCCCGGCTCGAAGTCCGGCAAGATAGGCGGCGCCCAACGCTGTCGTTTCGGTCGATGCCGCACGCACAACTTGGACACCGGTTAGATCCGCGAGGCGCTGCACGAACTCATCGCTCTTCGCCATGCCGACATCGACTCGAAGCTCGCGCACGTCAACGCCGGTATCTGCCTCCATGGCAAGGAGCAGCTCGCGGGTTTGATATGCCATGGCATCAAGCGTCGCGGCGACAATCTCAGGCGCGCCGGTATCGCGCGTGAGACCCAGAAGCGCGCCCCGCGCGTCAGCCTTCCAATAAGGTGCACCAAGCCCGGTAAAGCCCGGCACGAGCATAGCGCGGCTTTGCGGATTGGCCCGCGCCGCCACGGCGCCCGCGCGCACTGGACGACACCGGCAAGAATTTCCTCACCATCATGCTCGACCCAGCCGTCCTGGGGAAAATACTGAGGCAGTATTGCGGAGTTGCTCGCCACGATTTCGCCCGCTTCGTTCACAAGAAGTGAACGCGTGCTCGTTGTACCCTGATCAATACTTAGAATCGCGCGCATAACGGCCCCAAATTACTCCTTTTAACTGAGGCTTAAGACCCAAAACCATAGATTTGCGAGCTGATATTATAGGAATTGTGGGCCCGATGTCTGCGGTGGGACATACTCTGGCGCAAGCGAGGTCGCTCGTTGATCTCGCCCGGCATGAAGAGCCGGGGGAGCGGGCACAGCTTTTCGCCCGCGTCGCCGATCTGTTCCAGGTTTCATCGCATTCCGTCAATAAAAACGAACGCGACCTCCTGGTCGAGATCATGCGTGCACTGAGCATGCAGGTGGACACCGGATTGCGCCTGGCGCTCGCCGAGCGCCTCAGCGATCACCCCGATGCCGATCACGATCTCATCTGCATGCTCGCGCATGACAAGGTGGAGGTGGCAACACCGATCATCCTCAAGAGCCTCGTGCTCACGGATCAGGATCTTGTCGACATTGTAAGGCAGTGCTCGGTCGACCATTGGACGCTGGTCGCACGCCGGCCCGAGATCTCCGAGCCGGTCTCAGATGCCCTGGTCGACACCCAAGTGCCCGGTGTTCTGCGCGCGCTTGCCAGCAACGCCACGGCGAAGATTGGAAGCTGGGCGCTTGATAAGCTCGCCGAAGCTGCGCGCGAGGACAAGGCGCTCCTCACCAATCTGGTGACGCGCCACAAGCTGCCTCAGCCGATTGCGCTGCGCATGTACGCCTGGGCGTCAACGGCACTGCGCCAACATATTCTGGAAAACTTCAAGATCGACCCCAAGCTTCTGGACGAGGAGCTGGCCAAAGCGGTCTCGAGCGAGCTGTCGCGTGACTTCAGCGACCCGCACACCAAGCGCTTGCAGGAGCTCGTGAGCAAACTCGAGCACAAGCGGCCAGCTCAAACCCGGATTTCTCCTAAAGGCGCTTCGCGAGGATCAGATCGATCTCTTTCGCCTCGCCTTCGCGCGCCTAGCGGATGTCGAGCCGGAGCGCATGAGCCGGATTCTGGCCGAGAGAAATCTGCGCGTCCTCGCCCTCGCCGTACGCGCGGTTGGCGTTGATCGCAGCGCGTTTCCGACGATCCTGCAGAAGCTGCATTGCAAAGATGCATTCGATGCGTTCAGCGATGCCGACAAGAGCACCATCGGCGAAGCGCTGGCAATCCCCTCGCAGGATATCGCCCGCGTTCGCCTCGAGGCCGCGCTGCGCCACTGAGCCGACCGCCCCGGTCAGGCAAATCGAACACTGAACAAAACTCCCCTACGCGGCGTCTTGTGACCGGACGCGAGGTGGACCATTCTCCGGCCATGGATCAAGACCACATCGCCTTCATTGCAAGCGCGTCACCTGAAGCGCAACACGCCAAAGCGCGGCTGGCCGCCCGCTACGGAGATGTACCGCCCGAAAGGGCAGACGTCATCGTTGCTCTCGGCGGCGATGGCCACATGCTGCAAACGCTTCACGAGACCATCAAGCTCACTAAGCCGATCTACGGCATGAACCGCGGCTCGATCGGCTTCCTTATGAATGTCTATGACGAAGAGACCTTCTAGCGCGCCTGGAGCGCGCTGAGGTTGCGCAAATCCGTCCACTCGCAATGCACGCGGAAGATCAAGCCGTGGCCCGCCACGAGGCGCTTGCGATAAACGACGTCTCGCTTTTGCGCGAGACACCGCAAATGTCGCCAAATTGCGCGTTCTGGTTGACGGCAAGGAGAGGCTCGCCGAGCTCCACTGCGATGGCATCCTTGTCGCCACGCCGGCCGGCTCCACCGCCTATAATCTTTCGGCCCATGGGCCGGTCCTGCCGATCGACAGCCACCTCTTGGCGCTGACACCGATAAGCGCGTTTAGCCCCCGCCACTGGCGCGGCGCGCTCCTGCCCCACAGGGCCAAGGTGCGCGTCGAAGTCCTGGACTCGCAAAGCGCCCTGTCAGCGCCGTTGCCGACCACACCGAGGTGCGCAACATCGTCTCGGTTGACATCGCCGAAAGCCGGGACGTCATGCTGGAAATGCTCTTCGACCGCGGCCACAGCCTGCAGGACCGGATCCTCGCCGAGCAATTCTCATCCTACTGAGCAAAACCTGACTTCACCGAAAATTAAGGCCAAAGGCAGAGCATCAGCGCGCCTCGATCCTTTGCGACCTGGGCATTTCACCGGCCCCTCAAGGATTGACTCCCGTGCCGAAGGATGCATCAAGCCCTGACGCCAAGGCCAAGCCGCCAGCGCCGCAATTCGATGAAGCAGCAATCGGGCGCGCCGAAGCCGCGCTTGCAGCGATGTCGGACAGCTTTCAGAGCTGGATCGACGAAGAGATCAACCTTTTGAATGAAGCTCACCGGGCGCTGCGCACGACCGGCTTGACGGCCGAGGCCGTAGATCGTTTCAGCCAGCGCGCCCACGACCTGAAAGGCCAAGGCACGACGCTCAACTTTCCGTTCGTCACCAAGATCGCCGAAAGCTTGTGCAAGCTTTGCGAGCACTTGCCGGAACCGGGGGAGCTGCCGCTGCCCCTCGTCGATGCGCATGTCGATGCGATGCGCGCGGTCATACGCGACGGCATCAAGGGCGACAGCCACGCCACAAGCAAAACCGTGGTGGGTGAGCTGAGCAGTCACGTGCAGCTGACGCTTGCGGGTTGGCGCTCCAAGACTTCGACAAATGGCTAAGTTGTCAGACTTCAGATATTTCAAATATTCATAAGACGTCGTGCAAATTTGCTTTGCTCTTAACGGGACACCCACCGTCGTTGCGTAGCATTTTCCAATGGTAAAGCCGACGCCGGGCGCCGACTAACCAGTTGTTAACCGGCAGCACTCTGCGAGCGGATCATCCCGCTCGAAGTGCGCCCGATCTTCGATCTGGGCACCTCGGCGCATGTTTGCGGCATTGCTCGTCTCGGCAGGCTCGCGGGCAGCACCGGAGACGCGCTTGCACGCTTTGCGGCACGCCAAGGACGAAGCCGCGAGCTCTTAATCTATCTGATCGAGCGCGCCGCACGGCACATGAGGACGTGGCGGGCCTATGGATTTCGCCGGCACGCTTTATATTCCCTTGCCAACGCAATTGGATCGAAGACCGCACGCTTGCAACGTCCTTCGACGTGATCGCCCAAAGCCAAGAGATCGAGCCGAGCGCCTTCACCTTACTTGTTCCGCAAGCGGACTATTTGGAACGCGGGAGCGAAGCCGCGAACGCAATGTGGCGGACGCGCAAGACCGGCTGCGGAGTCGCGATGCTCATCGATACGGTGTCAGCCGCCAAAGTTCATCGACTCGGCCTGCACCCGTTTACCGCTCTAGCGTGATCGGCGGCAAGGATGTCTGGAAGCGCCTGCAGCACGATCGGACCGGGCCGGCTCGGCGCGCTGGGAGCGTGGATCGGCTGGGCCGAATTGCAACGGTCTGGAACGGATCGCGCTCGGCATTTCTAACACGGACCGACGATGCAGACGGCGCGGCTCTATGGGTTCAATCTCGGCGAGGGCGCGCATTATTGCGATTTCATGCCGGCGCGCAACTTCGTCGGGAGAACGAGCGCTCGCCAGTCGAGCTGAATTGGCGGTAATCGCCGCATTCAACCGGCGCGCGGAAGCGCCGCCGGTCGCGGCGCTCAGGCGTGCTTGATCGCTGCCACCGTCTCCGCGACGATCTCACTTACAGCCGTGGCATGCATGCCGAAGGCGCGCTCGAATTTCGCGCTCGATAGCATAAAGCGCGATTTCGTAATCGCGGGCGAGCCGGCGTTGCGCTTTGTCTTTCGCGCCGCCAAAGCCGAGCATCGGCGCCTGACTTCTGATCTGATGGATGGCCTGATGGCGAGTCGGCGCCATGCCTGCCGCCGCGCGAATCGCGTTGATCAGCTTTTCCGGTGTCAAGGGCGGTATCGAAGGCACATGCCAGATCTGCCCCCATGTGTCTGCCTGCTCGGCCAGCAGCACCAGTGCGCGCCCGAGATCGAGCGAATAGGTCAGGCTGCGCGGGCTGTTGCCCCGGCCGAGAACCGAGACCGCCCGGTCGTTCAGCACGGCCTGGATGAAAGCATCGCCGAACGGCGAGCGCACCACTTGCGGGCCGATGAGATCGCTGTGGCGCGCGATGACGGCGACGATCCGGCCCATGCGGTGGCTGTGGATGACGAATTGCGCGAGCGCCGTCAGAAAGCTGCCGAGCGGATCCCGCGCACGTTGCGGCATCTCCTCACGACATCGGCCGGTTCGGCACGCCATAGGCGTAAGCCGCATCACAATAGATGAATTTTGCGCCGGCCTGGCCGCCGCCTTCGATGATGCGTCGAGCCGCTCAGGCTCCTCCTCATCGATCGGCAAAGCTCGCCGTGCCGGCAGCAATAATGCACGACGGCCGGCATCCTTGAACGCGCGCGCGAACACATCTTTTTCGCGCGGGTCGAGATCGCGCACGCGAATGTCGCTCGGCAGCTTTCGCACGCTCGGCACGCCGCGCGGAACCAAGACGAGCGCATCATAGCCGCGTTCCTTGCGGCGCGCGCTGTTGCGAACGCGGCGCCATCCGACCCGACAATGACGTGTTTGCCTTGCGCCTGCATGGCTTTGCCTTGCGATCAGTTGCCCGCCTTGGGACCGCAGAGCATCAAGCTCTTCCAAGAGACCGATCACTTCATCGGTGTCTTGCTTCGGCTTGTGCTCTGCCGCGGTCAGATAGCGATAAAGAGCGCGCTCGGCATGACGCCTGCGCGTCCCTGGATCGACGCTGCCGCCGATCTCGTGCCAGAGATTGAGCGCTGTGACGACAGCGGATATGTGACGCGGCTCGAAGCCGGCGGCGCGGTAAAGCGTGCGCACGCCAATCCAGCCACGATCCTCCAAGAGCGCCTGCACTGTGCGCTGGTCAAATCCGGTGAGCGCCGAGAGCCCCCGCTCCACAAGGCTCAAATCGCCATGCGCGACAAGATCCAGAACCATGAGCGGGGAAAGCGTCTCGCGCACGACCGTGTCGCCGATGCGCGCGGCATTGCTCGCCAAATTGGCAAGGCTTCGCTCAGCCTCGCGAGCGCCCGCCATTTCATCAGCCTGAACATGCTGTCTGCTCATGGCGGGAGTTTCGCAGGACAGCGTTAAATCTGGCTTTCACCCTGCGTTTCAGTTTTCCGGATTGCTAACCCGTATGATCACATCGCCGTCAACAGAGTTCCGGCGGCCCCCTATCGCTTAAACTGAAATCAATACTTAAGGCTTGCTGTTAAGAGGTCTGAATAAGTCTTTTTTCCAGATTGCGTATTCGGCATCGGATCGAGGCTCGAAAGGATCGCCAGAATCTGCGGCGTTAGCGTCATTGTCTGCGATGGCGGCATCCATGAAGCTGCGATCGGGCTCGCATCGCTGCCCGTGAAGAGCGAAGCAAGCGCCACAGGCTGTGCACTCTCATTCGCTGCTAGCGCCGGTGCGGTCTGCGGGCCGCCCTTGCCCATCAGCGCCAGGCGCGACTTCACATCCGAAAGGCTGCGCGCTCTGCCATCGGAGTTGTAAAACATCGACGGGTTGGCGGCGGCAGCGCTGGGAAAGCTCGCCGCGGCGGATTGACCGGGCGCGGCATCGGCCTGGGCGATGAATTTGGCGGCCCCACCGGCACCGAAGAAATGCGCGAGGTACAGCTCGCCATCGCTAACGGTTCGTCCAAGTGTCTTCTCGAGCTGATCCCTGCTGTCGCGGGTCATCGCCGCAGCCATGAGGGCCGAAGCCTCAGGGTCCTCGCGCAAGGCAAGAATTGCCTGCCGCTCGGCAGGATCGGCCACCGTGAGCTTGCCCGATGGGGTCTCGTCGATGGCAGCAGCCTCGGCGGCAAAACCGTGCTCGGCGCCATGCGCCTTAAGGGTCTGAAGCCAGGTTTGCTCAATGAACTGAAACAGCCCCGTCGCCGAGGAAGTCTTTGATTTTGCGTCCGGATTCAGGCTGCTTTCACGCTGGGCGGTGTGCAGCAAATAGCTGAAATCAACGCCTGTGGCACGGCTCGCTTGGGCGAGCGCATCGGTCACGGTCTGGTGCGTCGGCGACGCAAGATCGAGTGGCGGGATGCTCATGGCCGCATTGTAGGAGCAAGCCATATGCCAGCGGCTTAACCCTGGCCGCTCAGGCAATCAGCCCGATCTGGCGAAGCTTGAAGGCCAATAGCTCGGGATCAAAGGGCTTAAGAAGATATTCACTCGCCCCCGGCCCGCATCGCGAGATGGATGTCCTCCGGCCGGCCATTGCCGCTGCAGACGATTACCTGAATCGATCGTAGCCAGGGACGGCACGCAACGTGCGCAAGAAATCGGTCCCGCTCATGCCCGGCAGCGACCAATCGAGCAGAACGAGCGCGGGGTGATGGCGGACGGCAAGCGAGATGCCCCCTCTCCGCATCATTCGCGGTAAGCACCCTAAAGCCCGACGGCTCAATCAAGCGCGCGCGCATCGTCCAGAATGCGCTCGCTATCATCGACAACGAGCGCAAGCGGCTTCTCTTCAGCGGTGTGACGGCCGTCTGGCATGGCGTGAGATGGACCGAGCTGGTCATTATGGCAAGACCATTTTGCACCCGGCTTGCAGCCAATTTAATGGCACGGCCGGCAGGACCGGACACATCGGCGTCGCATTTGATCTCGCGGTCTGAATTCGCTTAATGCACGCCGAAACCGGTATAGAGCGCGCCGATATAGATGAAATAGAAGAGAACGACACGACGCCCTCGGCTCTGCTCAACCGCCAATTGGTGACCATGAACGGCACCAGGACGATCGAGGAAGCGAGCATGATCCACATATCGGTGCGCGAATAGCGCGCGGTGATATCGACCGGTTGCATGAATGCTGTAATGCCGATCACCGCGAGAATATTGAAGATATTGCTACCCAGAATATTGCCGACGACGATTTCCGAGCGCCGTTGAATGGCCGCGGTCAATGCTGTTGCAAGCTCCGGCAGTGAAGTTCCGATCGCGACGATGCTGAGGCCCACACCGCTTCCGAAACGCCGAGCCGGGTTGCAAACGAAGCCGCGCCCCTGATCATGTAGAACGCGCCGTAATGAAGAGCACGTACGCCACCGATCAACAGCAGACATCAAGCGGGATGATCGCAACGATCGGCAGACGATGGGACGTCGCGAGCGCGTTGCACACGGTCACCAGTGTCGGTCTCCGCTTATTTGTTCGATCACGAACGAGAACAAGATATAAACGACCAGGATGCCGGACAGCAGCGTGCCATGGAATTGCGTGAACTGATCGGGTTGAGCGCGACCCAGACAAAGGTCGCGGTTGCCAGCAACATCGCGAAAGCATCGCGCACCACCATGGCGCGGCGGATGGCCAGCGGAGCGATAACCGCCGCGAGCCCCAGGATCAGAAGCCCGTTGGTGATGTTGCTGCCAATGACATTGCCGACTGCAAGATCGGGTTGACCGGCTTTGAGCGCCGTCATCGCAACGATAAGCTCCGGCACGGAGCTGCCCATCGCGACGATGATAAGACCGGTCAAGAGCGGCGAAAGATTGAGAAATTGGCCCAGCCCGATCGCACCACGGACCAGAAATTGGCCGCCGACAATGAGCGCCGTGAGGCCACCCAAGAAGTAGACCATGTCGCCATAAGGGCCGAAGTCGAACGCCAACTTAAAACTACCCCCGGTTCGGCTAGCCCGATCGCGTGGCGCCGACTATAGCGCGGCGACAGGCGGCGCCTTAAGCGATTTGCCATGCCTGAATGAATTATTTCTTAGACCTTACAACGGCAAAGCCCGGTGCGAGGCGTTGGGCGCATATCGCGCTGCAAGCGCTGAAAGCTCGCCAGCTAGGCTCCCCGTTACCGCACCAGCGACAAGCTCGGCCGTGATCGGCGCTAGCAGCACGCCATTGCGGTAATGGCCAAGAGCCAAAACGAGCCCCGGTATCGCCTCGCCAATGACCGGAAACCCGGTATCCGTAAGCGGCCGCAAGCCCGTCCACGCCTCGACAAAAGGAAGCTCCACAACCGCCGGAACGAGCCGCCGCGCGCCCTCTATCAGGAAATCGGTTGCTTTGGAGTCGATACTGAGATCGAAGCTGCCGGCCTCGCTGGTGGCGCCAAGGATGAGCACTCCAGAAGACCGCGGAACGAGATAATGCGTCTCGCCGCGCACGACATGGCGCAGCAGCGGCTTATCCCGATCCATCTCAAGCGCAATTGTCTGTCCCTTCACCGGCGCAATTCGCGGCGCTTCACTTTCAAGACCCGAGGCCTGCATGAGCGCATTGGTCTCGACACCGGTCGAAAGGATCACAAGATCGAACGCATCTCGCCCCGACCTTGGTTTCAACACCAATCACTTCGCCATGGCGTGTCAGCAGCCGCGACACAGCGGCGCCCGCACGGATCTCAACGCCCAACCCGGCAAGTGCACACGCAAGCGCTTGCACGGTGGCACGATTGTCGACTTGACCATCCTCAGGCGCGAAATAGACGGCGCGGGCATCGGCACTAAGCTGCGGCTCGAACTTGTGCCAATCCCCTGGCCCGAGCGGGCGTAGCGTCTGATCGCCCTCATGTGCGCGCGCAAGCGCCTCGAGCGCGATCGCCTCATGCGCCGACGCGGCCACCAGCAAAGTGCCGTGCTCGCGCAGGTCGAGATCAAGACCCGCCGCGCTCGATAGCCCGCGCGCGAACTCAGGCCACAGCTTCCGGCTCGCCCGGCATAACTCAAAGAATTGGCGACCCTCCGGCGCCGTTTCCGCAACGACAGAAAGCATACCCGCCGCCGCGCGGCTTGCGCCTCTGCCCGGTTCGGCGGCTTCGAACACAGTGACGTTTATGCTGCGCTGCGCCAATCGCCAGGCAACAGAGAGGCCAATAATGCCTGCCCCAATGACAGCCACCTTGATGGCACGGGATTGCCCAGATATTGCCTTCATTTGCGAGCTCCCTTCGCTGGCATTGTCCAGATCAGGTGGCTATGGGTGTTATCTCAGCCCGCGGGCGGGCACGCCAGCTCTGGAGGCGAAATTCGGGCGGTAAGTCATTGTTGTCAACATCGGGGCTATTTCGTCGTGCGCTTGCCGCCTGGGTTGGCTAATATCCCGCCTCACGCAATCCGGCTCGGGGGAATCGGCTAAACAGTGCGACGGATTTGCAGAAGAAGATTTCAGTTAATTGGAGAGTGAAATGAACAAGCGAGCCACTTCGCTTCTCGCAACCATTGCGATGGTGTTGGCAGGCATCGGTCTCATCCTGGCCGTCTCAGCCTCGCCGGCATTTGCTAAAGAGAAGAAGGGCCTCAGCCCTCCTGTCTTCAAGATCCTCAAAGCAGCTAACGACCTCGCAGCGAAGAATCCGCCCGATTATGCCAGCGCGCTCGCGAAGGTGAAGGAAGCAGAGGCTCTGCCCAAACTCTCCGACTACGACGCCTATGAAATCCATGACATGAAGTATCAGTTCGAAGCCGCGACAGGCGACTATGCGAGCGCCGTTGTGGATTGCCAGGCGGCCTGGGACTCCAACCAGTATGACGAGAAGGACAAGCCGCGCATTCTCAAAGCGCTCGTGCAGCTCTATCACGCCAACAAGCAAGACGACAAAGCCAAGACCTATGCCGATCAATATCTGAAGGACGTCGGCCCTGACTTCGAAGTCCAGGCAATTGATGTCGATATCAATCGGATGAAAGGCGACATGAAGGCAGCCCTTGCTGGCGCGCAAGATCTCATCAAGAACGCCAAAGCAAGCAACACACCTGTAAAGGAAGTGTGGTGGCGCCTGCTGCTTCTTACCGGCAGCGGCGCTGGCGACAATGATGCGGTCAAGCAAGCGCTGTTCGGCTTGGCCGAGAATTATCCGAGCAAAGACGTATGGCACGATCTGGCCGGCAATCTTTACAACAGGTCCGGGCGCACGAACTCCTATGCGCTGCAATGCCTGCGCCTGATGGATGCGGCCGGAGCGATCTCCACCGGTTCGGAATATCTCTCCATGGCTCAGCTTGCGCTGACCATCGGCCTGCCCGGTGAAGCCAAACAGGTCATCAAGAGCGGCGAGACTGCCGGCATCTTGCCCGGCAGCGAAAAGACTCTTACCGCGACGCTCAAGAAACAGGCCGCCACGAAGTCCAAGAGCGAGCCGGGAAGCCTTGATGCCGCCGACAAGCAAGCCGCAGCCGGCAAGTCGGGCGGAAGCGACATCTCGGTCGGCGAAGAGTTCGCGGTCTACGGCATGTACGATAAGGCCATTGCCGCGATCACTCGTGGCCTGAGCAAAAGCTCGAGCCTGAAGACACCTGATGAAGGCCGTATCTCGCTCGGCTGGGTCAATTTCCTGGCCGGCAAATATGATGATGCGAAGACGGCATTCGAATCGATCAAAACCGATCCGCGCTCGATGGAATTGGCCAAAGCATGGCTGATCCTCGTGAAGAACAAGACCAACCCGGCGCCGGCGCCCGCGCCCTAACCCAGGGTCCTGCGGCAAAAGGCATCGAGTTCCGACGGCCGCGAGCGTGCTCGCGGCCGTTGTTTATGCGCAAACGGCCCGCACCCGTCGCAAAACCGCATCGAGTAGAACAAAAGTCCGTCAAAGCGTCCGCCTCAGGCGACGGATTGAAGTTCATTGCGTATTCATTTCTCGGGCTCCCTGATAGTGGGCTTCGCTTTCGCGTCACGCTGGCGTGATGAGGGCATCAACGTGCGAAACAATCCGGGCCGGCAAGTTGCGCAAGCGCTGCGCGGCGCTTTGGCGCTCAGTATCGTGGCAAGCGCTGCTTTTGCGGCAGATCCTGCGCCCGCCTCAGTACCTGCGCCGCCCACAGGCGTTTCCTGCGTTTGGTTGCCCGGCTTGCGCTCGCAGTACTATTCAGTGATCGACAATCAGCATCTGGTGATCGAGGGCACGGGCCGCACCTACTATCTCTTGACCCTCACAAGACGTTGCTTCGATCTCGACACGACTCTCGATATCGGCCTGTCCGCCCACGGGGATCAGCTTTGCACCGGTGATGCAATCGTCATCGATCGCGACCGCTGCACCATTCAGTCGGTTGAGAGCGTGCCCAGTGAAGCTCAAGCCAAGGCCCTGGTGAAAGCGCGCACCGATGCCGAAAAGGCCAAGCGCAAAAGCGACAACTAGCTTTACTCGATTGCTTAGAGACGGCTTGGTATTTATGCCGTGCGCTTCGCCCGCTAGTTTGGCATAAACGGGCTCAGCCCCCAATCAGCATAAAGAAGGGCCGGCAATGTCTGGAAACCTGCTTAAGTTCTATATCAACGGCGCCTGGGTTGAGTCCTCATCGCCGCGCACCCACGATGTCATCAACCCGGCGACTGAAGAGAAGATCGCCACGATCGCGCTCGGCAATGCCGCCGACGTCGACAAAGCCGTTGCGGCCGCGCGCACCGCCTTTCGTTCCTTTTCGCGCACAACGCCGCGCGAGCGCATTGCACTGCTCGAAGCCATCATCGCGGCTTACAAAAAGCGTGTTGACGACATTGCCAAGGCTGTAACGGCCGAGATGGGATCACCTGCCGATTTCGCCCGCAGCTATCACGCTGCTTCGCAGGCCGGAATCTTTCAGCAATACGCCGACATTCTGAAAACCTACGCGTTCGAAAAGCTGCAAGGCACCACGGCGATCGTGCGTGAGGCGATCGGCGTTTGCGGCTTGATCACGCCCTGGAACGTACCGACCGGCGCGATCGTCGGCAAGCTGGCGCCTGCGCTTGCTGCAGGATGTACCGTCGTCGTTAAGCCATCCGAGATCGCACCGCTTTCGCCACTCATTCTCGCCGAGGTGATGCATGACGCTGGCGTGCCCAAAGGCGTCTTCAATCTCGTCAATGGCGACGGTGCCGGTGTCGGCCAGGCAATCGCCGCGCATCCCGATATCGACATGGTCTCATTTACGGGTTCAACGCGCGCCGGCATCGCGGTGGCCAAGGCGGCAGCAGAGTCGGTCAAGCGCGTGCAGCAGGAGCTTGGCGGCAAATCCGCGAACATCATTCTGCCGGACGCTGACATCGAAACCGTCGTCACTGCGGGCCTCAACCGCTGCTATGTCGGCGGCGGGCAATCCTGCCAAGCGCCGACGCGCATGCTCGTGCCGAGCGCAGCAAAAGAGCGCGCCTACGCGGCCGCGAAAGCCGCGGCTGAAGCCTTCATTGTCGGCGATCCCAACGACCCCAAGACAACGATGGGACCCGTCTGCAATAGAGCGCAATGGGACAAGATCCAGCGCTTGATCAAAGCCGGCATTGATGAAGGCGCCAAGCTCGTGACAGGCGGCACCGGACGGCCCGATGGACTGAATCGCGGGCTTTACGTCAAGCCCACCGTATTCGGCGATGTCGATCCGCATTCATCGATCGCGCAGGAAGAGATTTTCGGCCCGGTGCTTTCGATCATTCCGTACAACGATGAATCCGAGGCGATCGAGATCGCAAATGACACGATGTACGGCCTTTCCGGCTGGGTCTATTCCAGAACTCTCGCCCACGCCAAGGAGGTCGCGATGCAAATGCGCACCGGACGCGTCTATCTCAATGGCGCGCCGGCTGATCCTTACGCGCCATTCGGTGGCTATAAGCGCTCAGGCAATGGCCGCGAGCAGGGCATTTTCGGTCTCGAGGAATATCTTGAGATCAAAGCGCTTTTGGGTGCTTCGCCCGCGGAATAGCGTCCTCGCTATTTGTCATGGCCGGGCTCGATCCGGCCATCCGGATTCAAATGAAGAATCTTCTCACCGCGCAGACGCGCGGCAGGTGGATGGCCGCCTCAAAGGCGGCCATGACGTTTAGACGACTAGGGTGTGGACTTATTTGATCCAAGCCCTGATGGCGTAGATGTGGAGCATAGCCATCATGTTTCGAGCAAGCTTTTCGAAGCGGACGGCCAGGCGGCGCATGTCTTTCATCGCGCAGAAGAAGCGCTCGACGATGTTACGCATGGCATAGAGGTTTTCATCGTGCGGGATCGGTCGGCGAGCGGTGCGCTTGGAAGGAATGACGGCGAGAGCGCCTTCGTCGGCGGCGGCCTGACGAATAGCACGGCTGTCATAGGCTTTGTCGGCGACGATCGCGAGGGGCGGCTTATGCCAGTCGACGAGATGCGGGAACGCCTTGGCATCATGTGTCTCGCCACGCGTCACAACGAAGCGCAGAGGCCGTCCCGAGCCGTCGACGAGTGCGTGAACCTTGCTCGATCTGCCGCCTCTGGAATGGCCTATGCTCTGAGCGAACTCCCCCCTTTTGCGCCAGAGGCCGCGCGATGAGCCTTGATGATCGTGCTATCGATGAGATGCAGGCTGTCCTTGGACTTGGAGGCGAGCTGATCGAACACGCACTTCCAGACGCCACGCTTCGACCAACGATTGTAACGATTGTAGACCGTCGTGTACGGACCGTAGCACTCGGGCAGATCGCGCCACGGCGCGCCGGTGCGCAAGATGTAGAAGATGCCGTTGAGCACGCGCCGATCATCCACCCAGTCCGGGCCGCGACGAACAGCAGGAACCAGCGGGCGCTGAGCTTCTCTATCTTCCGCCCTACTCACCTGACTTCAACCCAATCGAAATGGCCTTCTCGAAACTCAAGGCGACCTTACGCAAAGCCGCCGCGCGCACGGTGCCAGATCTCTGGCAGGCTATCGCCGTCGCAATCGACGCCTTCACGCCAACCGATTGCCAAAACTACTTTGCCGCCGCCGGATATGACCGTGATTAAATTGAATCGGCTCTAGAACTTCACTTGCAGCCCGGCCTCATAGCCGCGCGGCTCGCCGGGGAAATAGCGCTCCGAACCGAAGCCGAAATCGGCGCGCTGCGCATAGGCCGTATTTGCCAGATTGCGTATGGCCACATGAAGCGCAACGCTCTCCGTCATGTCCCAACGTGCGCGCAGGTCCAACAGATTATGTCCGGGATAGGTGTGCTGGTTGGAAGCATCGGTGTAGTAGCGCCCAACATGGCTCCAATCGAGCTCGGCGCGAAACGCCTTTATCGGCTCCCAATTCAGCGCAACATTACCGAGCCAGCGCGGCGCCGAATCGACATCATCACCAGACGTAATCAACTCGGTAATCTGCGCCCCCGTCACCGGCCGGTTGAACGCGTAAGTGTGATGCGCATAGGTACCTGAACCGGTAATCGAAAAATGCCAGATAAGCGGCGCATCGAAGGTTAGCTCGACGCCTTTGTGCCGCGTCTTGCCGTTAGGCACATTGAAGCCATTGGCATCGCGGAAAAAGAAATGCCGCTTATACATGTCATAAGCGTCGATTTCGAAGGTCACGCGGTGGATCACGCCGCGCAGGCCGGCCTCGATTGAGTCGAGCGTCTCCGTCTTGATCTGTCCGGGCACTTGCAGATTCTGCAACCGATACGCATCCGAGACTTGCGGTGCGCGGGCGCCACGCGCCAGCCGGCCGAAGACATAGAGATTTTCGCTTATCTTGTAGGAAGCGCCGAGCTTGGGCGTGAAAGCATCGAACTCGTCGCTCCGCGCCGGTGTCCTCAGAAATCGTCCGACAATTCCGGTTGGCGTGTGCGGCGTGTAATCGTAGTGCGTGATCTCGTAGCGCGCGCCAAGCGTAACCAAGAGGCGCGATGTCGCTTGCCACTCGCCGTGGAAGTAAGGTGCGATCACCTCCTCGCGCACATTGTAATTGTAGTGCATACCTTGTGGATAAGTGCCGAAGTTTGGCAGCTTCTGATATTCCTTCAAAAACCCGTCGGTGAACTCGCCATCGACACCGCCGATCAGCTTGCTTTGCCCGCCGAAATTGATCTGATGCGACGCTTGGAAGCCGGCGCCCCAATCGCCATCAAACTCAAGCGCATCCGACGGAAAGAAGCTCTGATCGAAATCCATCGACGTCCAGCGCGTGTAAAGCGTCAAATTGCTGACGCCATGCGTACCGTCGCGCTCGAGATGATAGGCGCCGCGCACAGCCTTTGCGCGGCGGTAAGCGTTCGGCTTCGGGTTCGAGCGCGCAATCACCGAATTGGCATAAGCATCATGCCCGGTAACATAAGCGCCGGTTTGTTCATCGAGGTAATAAGTGTTCAGCGTGACATATTGCTTGATGTCGCCGCTCGAAAGATCGCCGCGCAAAGTAAGCTTCTCTTGGTTGAAGCCCGTTGAATCGCGCCAGCCATCCTCATGCTTGATGACAAGCGCGCCCGTTGCGCCCTTCTCCGGCGTACCGATGCTAACAAAGCCGCGACCGATGGCGCGCCCGAAGCTTCCGCCAGTTGCATCGACAAAGCCGCCCGGTTCCGCAGTCGGCGCACGCGAAAGCACATTGACGAGGCCGTGCTCGGCATTCGAGCCGTAAAGCGCACTGCCCGGCCCGCGCACGACCTCGATGCTGCCGGCCATCTCCGTGTTCTCCTCGAACAGCTCATTGATGTTCGAAAAGCCCGATGCACGGATCGGCACACCGTCTTCGAGATAGAGAAATGAGCCCGCGCCTGCACCACCGGTCAGCACAGGCGAGCGGATCGCCGTCAAATGCTCAACGCCCCCCGTGGGGTTGATGAATACGCCAGGCAAGCGGTTGAGCACCTCATCGGCTTCATGAGCGCCGATCCAGTCGATCGCTTCGGTCGAGACACGCGAGGTGTTGCCCGCAAGCGTCGCCACAGGCTCGGGCAGACGCGTCCCGGTCACGACAAGCGCGCCCAAATCATCGGCCCGCGCCGCCGACGCCAGCACCATGGCAATTGCAGTGCAACACAACACGCGCGAGCGTGATATCTTCGTTGTCTTTTTCACGAGCGCCCCTCCGGCATACGCGCCTTATAACACCAGTCGCCGGAGTAATGGCGTTGCCGTTGGAGCACGATCGAAAACGCGATCGATCACGTATTCGCGAGCACGGTCTGAGGCGGATCATGCTCGGCGACGAAATGGCCGGGCTCAATCTCGATCAGCTTGGGTACGTATTGCTCGGCGTCCGGATCATCGACCATCTTCGACTTGAGAAACATCAGCGATGAGCGCGTATCGAGCGGCGAAGGCAATTCGCCCGCGAGCCGGATATGCTTCTTCGCACGCTGCTTCTCCGGGTCGGGAACAGGCACCGCGGAGATCAGCGCGCGCGTGTACGGGTGGAGCGGGTTGGTGTAGATCGCATCGCGCCCTGCAAGCTCGACAATCCGCCCCAGAAACAACACCATCACGCGATGCGAGACTTCGCGCACGATCGAAAGATCATGGCTGATGAAGATCATCGAGCTGCCGAACTCCTTCTGCAGATCGACAAGCAATCTGACGATCTGAGCCTGGATCGACACATCAAGCGCCGAGACCGCCTCATCGCACACGATCAATTTGGGCTTCAAGATCATTGCGCGCGCAATGCCCACGCGCTGGTTTTGTCCGCCGGAGAACTCGTGCGGGTAGCGATTGATCCATGCGGGATCGAGCCCCACGCGCTCCATCATATCTTTCACCGCGGCGCGCACATCGTTCGATTTCACGTTACGGCGGTGCGTCTTGATCGGCTCGGCAATCGATTCACCAATCGTCATACGCGGATCGAGGCTGGCAAGCGGATCCTGAAACACGATCTGAAATTCGCTGCGCAGATTGCGCACTGCGCTCTTGCTCGCCTTAAGCAGACTCTTGCCGAGCCAGACGACATCGCCCGAGGTTGCTTGCACAAGCTGCAAGACGGCGCGCGCAAGCGTTGATTTTCCGCAGCCGGATTCGCCGACAATGCCCAGTGTCTCGCCGGGCTGGAGCTGGAAGCTCACTCCGTCAACCGCGCGCAGCGGCTTGAACTTGGGTAATAGAAATGGCGTCGTGCCGATGCGCACGGGAAAATGCACTTTGATATCTTCGACATCGAGCAGCGGCGCGCCGTCATTGGACTTAACAAGCGGCAGCTTGGTCCCGTGCTTTTCCGGATTGTCGATCGACGGCATCGCATCGATCAGCATCTTGGTGTAGGCGTGCTTGGGCGAATAGAAGATGTCGTTCACGCCGCCCTCTTCGACGAACACGCCCTGGCGCATCACCTCCACACGGTCGCACATGCCGGCGACAACGCCCATATCATGCGTAATCAAGATAACCGCTGTGCCGAAGTCGCGCTGCAAATCGCGCATGAGATCGAGAATTTGCGCCTGGATCGTCACATCGAGCGCGGTCGTTGGCTCATCGGCGATCAAGAATCTCCGGTCGGTTGACGAGCGCCATGGCGATCATGATGCGCTGGCGCATGCCGCCAGACAGCTCGTGCGGGTATTGCGTGAGGCGCCGCGCGGCATCGGTGATGCGCACCATCTCCAGCATTTCGAGCGCGCGCTTGGCAGCATCGTGCCCGGAAATCCCTGCATGTTGCGTCAGCACCTCGCCGATCTGCTCACCCACCCGCATATGCGGCGTGAGCGACGTTAGCGGATCCTGGAAGATCATCGACATCTTGGCGCCGCGCAGCTTGTTGAGCGCGTGAACCGGCATGCCCACAAGCTCGGTGCCGTGAAACTTCACCGAGCCTTCGGTGCGTCCATTGCTGGATAAAAGGCCCATGGCCGCGAGCACGGTCTGGCTCTTGCCCGAGCCGGATTCGCCCACAATGCCGAGCACTTCGCCCGCCCCGACATGGAAATCAACGCCCTTGACGGCCTCAACAATTCCGTCAGGCGTATCGAACGTGACCTTCAGCCCCTGCGCCCGGAGCACAGGGACATTGGCGCTGGGTTGAGAAGGCTGAGAGGCGGCCAAGGGCCCTCCTGAGGAAGTTACCTAGGTTTTAACGGTGTGGCGCGCGAAGGGTCAACGAACCTTGTGCCGCAACGGGCCGGCAGCCCCCCGCCCCTTCGATGGCGAACGGCGCGAGTGCCGTTCCGAGACTTCGGGCATGACGCGAAGCGGCAAATTCCCTGGCCCGGCGCGCACACGCGCTACTGGTATGCATCCTGCTTGATAGACGCCCGACAGGCGAGATGCGTCCCGCACGGAAAGCGGCACGATCGCGCCAAGCAAAGGGACCCAAGGCGTGATGATTAAGCGCTTCTTGAAGGACGAATCAGGTGTGACGGCCGTCGAATACGGCCTGATCGCAGGCTTTATTCTGTGCGCCATCATCGGCTCGCTGACCCTGATCGGCGCTCAACTGCCGATCCCATTCCAGCGGGTGAGCGACGGCATCTCTGCCGCGATCAACTGATGCCCACCATGCCTTGAACCGTCATCCCGTGTGCTGTGCGGCATGAAATGACGCGCAGCTGACACGGGATCTCGCTGGACCGCCAAGACGGGGATCCCGGCTCTGTACAGTGGCACTTCGCACCGCAGCGCGTCCGGAATGACGGGCGCAAATCTCATCGCAAAAATATCTGTATGCGGATAGGTCTGCGTAACGCGACCGGCTAAGCCTCAAGCACCGGGGAAATCATACATCCGCCGGCACCACGCACCAAGGCGTGCACTCTTGACGAGCGTTACGCTCAACCCCACCTCTGCACCTACCTGGCGAATTGCGCCTAAGACAACAACGTCATGGCCGGCTTATCCGGGCCATCCAGACTCGCTTGAGGCTCAATGAGTTCTGGATCGCCCGAACAAGCCCGGGCGATGACAATACAATTTGGGGGCTTAAAGCGGGATGTTGTCGTGCTTGCTGCGCGGCCGCTCGACGGTCTTGTTGCGCAAGCGTCGCGAAGGCGCGCGCGATACGCGTGCGCGTCGCATGCGGCATGATGACTTCGTCGATATAGCCGCGGCTTGCGGCCACGAACGGATTGAGGAAGCGGTCCTCATATTCCTTGGTGCGCTGCGGCGAGCTTTTCCGGGTCGCGCGGCTTCGCCGCGGAAGATGATCTCGACCGCGCCTTTGGCGCCCATGACGGCGATTTGCGCCGTCGGCCAAGCGTAGTTGATGTCGGCGCCGACATGCTTTGAGGCCATGACGTCGTAAGCACCGCCGAACGCTTTGCGCGTGATGACGGTGACGAGCGGAACCGTCGCCTGCGAGTAGGCGAACAGAAGCTTGGCGCCATGCTTGATGAGCCCGCCATATTCCTGCGCCGTGCCGGGAAGAAATCCCGGCACATCGACGAAAGTGACGATCGGGATGTTGAAGCAATCGCAGAAGCGCACGAAGCGCGCCGCCTTGCGGCTGGCATCGGCATCGAGCACGCCCGCAAGCACCATCGGCTGATTGGCGACGACGCCGACGTCTCGCCCTCGATGCGCGCAAAGCCGGTGACGATGTTCTTGGCGAACGCCGCCTGAATCTCGAAGAAATCGCCTTCATCGACGATTTTGAGAATGAGCTCCTTGATGTCGTAAGGCTTGTTGGGATTGGTGGGCACCAGCGTGTCGAGCGAAGCGCTTCGACGCGCGTGATCGGATCTTCGGTCTCGCGCCGCGGCGCGCGGCTCGCGCCAATTTGAGCGGCAGAAAATCGAACAGGCGACGCATCTCCGTCAGCGCAGATGATGTCGTTCTCGTAGGCGCCATCGGCAATCGACGATTTGGTCGTGTGCACGCGCGCGCCGCCGAGCTCTTCCGCCGTCACCTCTTCATTGGTCACCGTCTTCACGACATCGGGACCGGTGACGAACATGTAGGACGTGTCTTGCACCATGAAGATGAAATCGGTCATGGCCGGCGAATAGACATCGCCGCCCGCGCATGGGCCCATGATCACCCAAATCTGCGGGATGACGCCGGACGAGCGCACATTGCGCAGGAACACTTCGCCATAGCCGCCAAGCGCATCGACGCCTTCTTGGATGCGCGCGCCGCCCGCATCGAACAGGCCGATGATCGGCGCGCCGGCACGCACCGCCATATCCTGGATCTTGGTCATCTTGCGCGCGTGGGCGCGGAGAGCGCGCCGCCGAACACGGTGAAGTCCTTGGCGAAGACATAAACGAGGCGGCCATTGATCGTGCCCCAGCCGGTGACGACGCCGTCGCCGGGAATCTTGCGCTCGGCCATGCCGAAATCTGTGGCTTCATGCTCGACGAATGTGTCGATCTCTTCGAACGAGCCGGGATCGAGCAGCACCTCGAGGCGCTCGCGCGCCGTCAGCTTGCCGCGATCATGCTGCGCCTTGATGCGCGCCGCGCCCCCGCCCTGGCGCGCCAGCTCGCGCCGTCGCTCCAGCTCTTCGATGATGTGCTTCATGTCGCGTGCGCCCGTCCACGAGAATTCGACCAAGCCGATGTTGAGCCGCCGCGCGCCGCGTTGCCAGTCAATCGAGAAGACTGAGAAACAGCGCGAGATCTTCAACCTCGCGGCGAATCAATTGCGCGCGCTTTTCTGCTTCGGAATCGGTGCCCCAGATCTCGGCCTGAAAGATCTCGTCAAGCCGCGACACCTGGAAAGCCTCAAGCGCGCCCGCCTCGCCGGCCAGCACGGCAAGCGCAAGCACCAGCGAACCGAACCGCGCCGTCAACGCCTGAGCAACCAGGAGGCGATAAGCATCGAGCGTTGCCAGCGTGTCCCGCAGCGCCCGCAGCGAGCCTTCATCTTGCTCGATTGCAACAATGCCGGTGGCGATTGCGAGCGGCGCATTCATCTCGCGTGCCGCCCAATCGAGAAAAGGCTGCCACTCCCTCGCCTGGCGCACCGCCAGCCGGTCCGGCGTCTCGGCGCGATAGCACAAGAGATCGGTCTCGGCATATTTGAGTGCGTCGGCTTGGATCGCGGCCATGCGCGGCACCACGTGATCACTGACGCCCATCGCAAGGCGCGTAAGCGGCATGGACGCCAAATCGATCTTATCACCCTGAGCGCGCCACTCCGCGGCGACCGCATCGGCAAGGCGGGAATGCGCGATCTCAAGCGCACGGCCGGCCGGTGTCTTGACCGGTTTGCCGTCGAGCGCGAGCTGCCAGCCATCGCCCTCCCGTGCGAGGCCAACATCTTGATAGAAGCGTTTCAGCGACTGAGCCATTCAGCTAGCAAACTGGAGCGGAGCGACCGTGCAATCAAGGCGCCTCAGCGCGCCTGCCGCCCATTGCCACGGCGCGCTGTTGTTGCCGCAAGCCGGCCAGCGCGCTTTCGCTCATCAGCGAGCGCACACACGGATTGGCCAGGATGGCCTCGGGGCCGAGCAGCGGCATGATGACATCGAATGTCGGCGCAAGCGCCGTTGCGCCTGCCATGCGCGACAGACCTTTGGCCGCATCGTCCTGGGACGCAAAGACAGGATTGCGTAGCGGGCCGCGCAGATCGACATCGCGCGCTTGACCGATCAGGTCCGGATCCTTGGGCCGCGGCGCCAAGTGGAAGTCGAGCGACTCATGCGCGAGGTCGACCGTGCCGGCGCCGGTCGTGGTCGCGGCCGACGTATCGACGAACAGCGCACGGCTGGTGGCCTGGCCCTCGGAAATATCGAACCGGCTCACAAGACATTTGAGCCCAAGCGGCCGGTCCGAGCTCGGCGGCGGTGCTAGCGAATGATCCTTCTTGACGCCATAAGCGATCTCGATCGGCAAGGCCGACGCGAGTGCCCCGCCGGCATCACCGGGACCGACGAGCAAGTCAGTCTGGCCATAGGAGGTCGCCATAATCTGAGCGAGGCTTCGCCCGGTTCCCATCAGCTCAAACGCCATGTCGGCGCGCGTCGCCGGTGCGGTGCTTTCGGGCGGGCCGAGCAGTGCGCCGAGATCGGCGAGATTCGCCTTAAGCGAGAGAGAGAGCTTTGGGTCGGCGCGAAGATCGAAAGTGGCATCGCCCGTCACATGCGTTCGCGGCCCCTCGAGCAGGAGCGGCCCGGCCGTGACAATGCCGTTATTAGCCCAGACGCCGAATGTGAGCCGGCCAATCGGCGTGTCACGCCAGCTGACCGATTCCGCATCGAGCTTGAGATCGATTTGAGACAGCGCAAGAGCATCAACGGCCATCGGCTTGTCGGAGAAGACATTACCTTTATCGGGAATTGCCAAATGCGGCAGAGCCGCAAGATCGAGCGTCTTTGCACCGATCCGCCCGCTCAAATGATTGCGTTCAGGGCCGGTAAATTCCAACGCCAGGTCGAGATCACCTGTTCCAAGCTGCTTGAAATGAGCAAACAATGTCTCAAGTTGCTTTGTATTCTTGAGGCTAAAGGTAAAGCTAGCCGGCGTCGGCTTTGGACCTGCGGCGCCGACTCCAGAGCCGCTGGATGTCGGCCACTTCGCCAATACCGGAAAGATCGCTTGGGTGTCTCGAATCGAACGCCGTAGAGCCGGCAAAGGCCATGCGCGCACCGAGACCGGAAATGCGGCCTTTGATCTTGAATGGCGCGCCCGTGATGAGCGCATTGAACGAGCTCAAATCAGCATCGGCGCGCCAGTTGTCTTTGCCGCGATGCCCAACGAAAGAGATGTAAGCGCCAAGCGGGCCGCCACGCCGGGCGATCAGCCGATCAACGCGATAGACCGCGGCGGTGTCTTGCAGCGGCGTCCGCACGGCGAAATTCACTTTGGTGGCGATGAGCGAATTCGGCTCGATCTCGACGGCAAACGGTACGCGGCGAACCCTGAGCGCACGGCCCTTGGTTTTCTTCGCGGCGCGCGAGCATCCAGCTCATACCGGCTCCAGCATGCTCCAACGTCACATTGACGCTGTCTGCGTCGATGTTGCCGATCACCAATTGAATATTGGGAAAGCCGCGCAGCCGCAATTGTGCATCGACACGGTGCGCCAGAACGAAATCAGGCCGCGAGCCGCCCGGGATATTCGCGATGAAGAGGCCACCGAGGCGCAGCAGGGGTACGGGCCATGCGATCAGACGGACTTCGCCATTGATAATCACCTGGCGCCCAACAGTGCGCGAGAGCGCCTCTTCGAGCGGATGACGGAACAGGAAGGAGAGGTTGAGCGTGAACAGCAGGACAAAGCCGAGCATGACAGCACCGGCAATGCCGGCGCCGATCCATACAAGCGCGCGAATGATCAGCTCTCGCCTGACTTCCAAATTTCCTGGTGCCGGCTACCCACCCCGCCGGCATCCCCCGTTGATCCACAGCAGCAGCCACTCCGCCGCCGTGAAGAGAACATAGCGCGCCTTGGTCCGTCCCGCATCCCTCAAAGCTCATGCAAGTTCCCATTAGAAATCGATAAGGGATTGATTAGCCTCACTTTCTTCAAACCCGAACAGGTGCCAAGTCTCAGCCATATGGAGCGGCAAAGGCGCCTCTACGCTGATCTGGCGACGCTTGCCATCAGGGAGAAGGATGCGCCGGGCATGAAGCTGAAGGCCGCGCGGGAGCTCGCCGCCGGCTTCCTCGGGATGGCCATATTTGGGATCGCCGACGATCGGATGTCCAATGGCAGCAAGATGCGCACGCAACTGATGGGTCCGCCCCGTCACCGGCATCAGCGCAAGCCAGGAAAATTTGCGCGCGACGTTCGAGACGACTTCGTAATGCGTGATCGCGCGCTGCGCGTCTTCGGTGTCGTCCTCTTGCGGCTCCATGCGTTCATTGCCGCGCCCACCCTCCTTGGCGAGCGCGACATCAATCGTTCCCGCGCGCGGCGAAGGAACGCCATGCACCAGTGCCCAATAGATCTTGGTGACGGCTTTGGTTCGAAACAGCGCGGCGAGCTCTGCAGCCGACGCCGCGCTCCGCGCAATCACAATCACCCCGCTGGTATCGCGATCAAGGCGATGAACGAGCCGCGGACGCTCTTCGCTCGGACGCGCAAGTGCCGGCAGCAGCGCATCGAGATGGCGCAGCGTCTTACTACCCCCCTGAACTGCCAGGCCAGCGGGTTTGTTGAGCACGAAGAAGCCGGGCTCTTCGCGAAGCACGAGCGAGCGCACGAAACGAGCATCCTTTTCAGATACTGGCGCCGCCTGCTTGGCCGCGCTTCTGCTCTCCGGCTCGATCGGCGGTACGCGGATCATCTGGCCAGGCTTCAACCGGTCATTCGATTTCGCGCGCGCGCCATCGACCCGGATCTGGCCTGTACGCAAGAGCTTTTCGAGGCGGCCGTGGCTGACCGCCGGAAAGTGACGCTTGAACCAGCGATCGAGCCTGATTCCGTCCTCAGCCCTTGCAACTGGGCGCGATGTGACCTCGCTCATGAAGCGCTCAGGAACAAGAACCGCGCGGCGATCAGCCCGAAGATCACGCCCGCCACGGATAAGGCCACGGACGCGACAATGTATCCGGTGCCGATCGCGATGCCTTCATTCTGCAAAAGGCGCACAGCGTCGAGCGAAAACGCAGAAAAGGTCGTGAAACCGCCGAGCACGCCGGTTGTGAGGAACAACCGGAAATCCGGGTCATGAGTGCGCCCTTCGAAGGCGCCGGTGATGAGCCCCATGAGAAAGCCGCCAATAACATTGGCCGAGAGCGTCCCCCACGGCAGGTGCGCGCCGACAACGATCGCAGCGAGCTGCGTGATGAGATAGCGCCCCACCGCGCCTAATCCGCCGCCAAGTGCAATGAAGAGTAGCGTTTTCATGGGACCATATAGAGCCAGCCCGGCCGCGATCTCAAGCGATCGGCCGGAGACGTTTAGCCATGAAGATGTCCGGCTTTCCAGGCCCGTTCGCATCGGGCAGCGTTCCCACAATCACAAAGCCGGCTTTGCGATAGAACTCAAAGGGATGTCCGCGCAGATTACGGATCGCCGCCAGCTTCTCCAGCACGTCCGGATAAAGATCAACGCCGCCGATGCTGGTGCGGTTGTCCTCATCATCCGTACCGAGCCAAAGCGTCGATGCGCCGCGCTTTGCAGCTTCCCGTTCGAGATCAGCAACCAATGCGCGCCCAATGCCTTGCCTGCGCACAGCGGGATAAATCACAAGAGGATGCAGCTCGAACACATGACCATGGTAGCGGGCCAACCCGCCGATGAGGCCCACAACCCGGCCCTCCTCGATAGCAACCCGCCCAATGCATCCGGTCTCGGTGATCGTGCGCAGGGTTGGCCGGGCGCCTTCGAGCGTTGCCATCTCCTTCGAGCCCGTGCCTTGGAACCCTGCGAGGGTCAGCTCTCGGACCTCGTCGTGAAAATCGGTTGTCAGATCACGGATGAGCAAGCAGGCCCCACCTTAGTCGCCCTTGTCACTTGCCGTTCTTTTGGCCCTGAGGCCCGCCCAATATTCGAGGCGCTTCTTGATCTCGCGCTCAAAGCCGCGATCCGGCGGATTGTAAAAGCGCTGGCGCTCCATCTCATCGGGGAAATAGTTCTGGCCGGAAAAGGCTTCCTCCGTACCATGATCATATTCATAGCCCGCGCCATAGCCCAAATTCTTCATGAGGCGCGTCGGAGCGTTCAAGATATGCTTGGGTGGATCGAGCGAGCCATACTCCTGCGCAGCGCGTTTGGCAGCGCCGAGGGCAGAATAGCCGGCATTGGATTTGGGCGCGGTCGCGAGGTAGATCACAGCTTGCGCAATCGCGAGCTCACCTTCGGGGCTGCCAAGAAAATCATAGGTTTCTTTGGCCGCCAGTGCTTGCAACGCCGCATTCGGATCGGCCATGCCGATATCCTCATAAGCCGCACGCACAAGCCGGCGAGCGATGTAGAGCGGCTCCTCGCCGCCAGCGAGCATCCGCGCAAGATAATAGAGCGCAGCATCGGCGTCCGAGCCACGGATCGATTTGTGAAGCGCGCTGATCAGGTTGTAATGGCCCTCGCGGTTCTTGTCGTAAAGCGGGGCGCGCCTCTGCACCGCAGCAGCGAGCCCGCCGGAATCGATCCGGGCATCCCCTTCAATGCCCGCAATGTCTTCAACAAGATTGAGCAAGAACCGGCCATCACCATCCGCCATCGCCTTGAGCGCGGCACGCGCTTCATCGGTAAGCGGCAGCGTTTTGCCGTAGAACCCTTCTGCGCGCTCGAGCAGCGTATCGAGCGCCGCATCGTCCAAGCGCTTAAGCACCAGAACTTGCGCACGCGACAAGAGAGCGCCGTTAATCTCAAAGCTGGGGTTCTCCGTCGTCGCGCCAACCAACACAACCGTTCCGTCTTCAACGACGGGCAAAAAGCTATCAAGCTGCGCGCGATTGAACCGATGGATCTCATCGACAAAGAGGAGCGTCCCGCGCCCGGCGAGGCGGCGCGCCCTTGCCGCCTCGAAAACTTTGCGCAGATCAGCAACGCCGGAGTAGATCGCCGAGACCGCTTCGAAGTCGAGCCTCACCGCACCCGCGAGCAATCGCGCGATTGTCGTCTTGCCGGTGCCGGGCGGGCCCCACAAGACCATCGAGGAAAGCCGGCCTTGCGCAAGCATGCGGCCGATCGGACCGGCCGGGCCAAGCAGATGATCTTGGCCGACAACTTCGGCAAGCGCCTTGGGGCGCAACTCTTCCGCCAGCGGACGATCCGGCGCCGCCTTCTCAAGCCCCGCGGCTTCGAAGAGATTTGCCAACCCGGTCCTCTCCTAGGCTTGAACCTGAAGCGTCATCAAACGGCCGCCACGCTCAATCTGAATGCGCCAGATATGCATGGAAGGCGCGAGCACCTTGGTCAAATCATTCACCGTTTTAATTTGAACGCCGTTCACGGTTTTGATGATGTCGCCCTTCGCCAAGCCATATTGTTGCGCAAAGCTTCGCGGCAACGTATCGACAACCATGACGCCGCGCACGTTGTACTCAAGGCCGTACTGGTCGTTCACGGCCGGGGACAGATTGATCACTTTCGCGCCCGCAAGCGGCTGTTTGCCTTGCAGCACAGTTTCCTGACGTGGCGGATTCTCCGGTGGCGCCGTCAAAGTGACTTTTGTATTGACCGCCTTGCCATCGTGGATGAATTGGATCGGAACCGTTGCACCGGGCTTTTGCGTCGCTACGCGATAGCGCAGGCCCGTCATGTCATTCACGGCAAAGCCATCAATTGTGTTGATGAGATCGCCCACGGCAATGCCGGCTTTGCTCGCCGGGCTACCCGGCTCGACCGACTTCACTAACACACCATGCGGACGGTCCAGCCCAAGCGAGGTCGCGAGATCCGATGTCACCTGCTGACCGTCAGCGCCAAGCCATGGCCTGATCACACGGCCACCAGAAAGCGCTTGATCGACCACAAGCCTGACCATATTGGCAGGGATCGCAAAGCCGATTCCGTTAGAGCCGCCACCGCGCGAATAGATCGCTGTATTGATGCCGAGAAGCGTTCCATCCAGCCCCACCAGCGCGCCACCGGAATTACCGGGATTGATAGGCGCATCGGTCTGGATAAAGAACTGATAGTCAGAGATACCCGCTTGCGTGCGTGCAAGCGCCGAAACAATACCGCTCGTCACTGTCTGCCCCACGCCAAACGGGTTACCGATCGCCAGCACGAGATCACCCACTTTTGCCTTATCGCTATCAGCAAAGCCGATGGTCGGCAGAGCTTGGCCTTTGGTATCGATCTTGAGAATTGCCAGGTCGGTCTGCTCGTCTGCGAGAATAACTTTGGCGGCGAATTCGCGCCTATCCGCAAGCGCAACCGTAAGCTCATCGCCGCCGGCGATGACGTGATTATTGGTTACGATCACGCCGTCGGATCGCACAATGACGCCGGAACCCAGCGACTGCTCAACGCGCTGGCGAGGAAGGCCCATAAAGTTCGGGCCGCCGAACTGCGACCAGAATTCATCGTCCATGAATGGTGATCGCGTTTGCACCACCCGGCGGCTATAGACGTTGACGACCGCTGGAGAGGTCTTGGCAACAATCGGCGCAAACGAAAGCTGAATTTGCGCCGGCGATTGCGGGACCACACGGCCAGTCGGCAAAGCATCGCTGGAAGCGGGCACGCACCACAACGTCGCAAGAGCGAGGCAAGATACTTTGGCAAACTTCAAACTCATCACCTTCTCCGCATTACTCTGCAAGCGCGCACCCTAGTTCCTCGGGATGGTGGATGCGCCGCCCGGCGAACAGGCGGACACGACCAACTTGCAATTGGTTCCACCGAACTGCTGACAGACGCCAATCGCCCAGTTCGTGGCGATCTTCTGCGTATCGCCCCACCCTGTGCCCCACGCGGAACTCTTTGTGTCTCTGGCAAGCGCGCCACAGGCATCCTTAAACCACAGCGCCGATTGGCATAAATCAGGATTCGATCTCGTTTCGTCCCGGCAGCTTTTCAGCGCTGCGGCTTCCGCTTCCGCGCGTGTCGCCTTATCAGCGGCGGCCGCAGAATTGTCCGCGGCCGGAGAATACGCAATTGCGCCATAAGACCCTTGGGCCATGGCGGATCCGCTGGTCATGAACAAGACTGCGATGAGCGCCGAACGCCTCAACATCGGCCCCTCCAAATCGGATGAACCTAGCTTAGCGCGCGCAGGAGCAAATGTTGAAGCCGTAGCTTTAGGCGTCCTCAGCCTCGGCAACGGCGGTGACCGGGCCGGAATCCTTGCCTTTTGCCTCAGGATCACGGTCCACAAGCTCGATCACAGCCATGGGAGCCGCATCCGAATAGCGAAAGCCGGCCTTGAGCACGCGAGTGTAGCCGCCGCGGCGCGAGGCATAGCGGGGGCCGAGCGTGTCGAACAGCTTGGCGACGATCGCCGTGTCGCCACCAACCTGCACAATCGCTTGGCGGCGCGCGTGCAGCCCGCCGCGCTTGCCGAGCGTGATCAGTTTCTCGACGTAAGGCCTAAGCTCCTTGGCCTTGGGCAAGGTCGTCTTGATCTGCTCATGCTTAAGGAGCGAGGCCGCCATATTGCGCAGCATCGACTTCACATGATCGGCGCGGCGGCCAAGCTGGCGGCCCTTCATTCCATGTCGCATGGCAGTTCTCTATCTTGCTGGATCCCGGGCCCGGGGCCAGGGATGACACCTTCGGCGTCAATACTGATCTTCGTAACGCTTCGCCAAATCTTCGATGTTCTCGGGCGGCCACTTCGGCACTTCCATGCCCAGATGGAGGCCAAGCTGTGCAAGCACTTCCTTGATCTCATTGAGCGACTTGCGGCCGAAATTGGGCGTACGGAGCATCTCCGCCTCAGTCTTCTGAATGAGGTCGCCGATATAGACGATGTTGTCGTTCTTGAGGCAATTGGCAGAGCGGACTGACAGCTCGAGCTCGTCGACCTTCTTGAGCAGCACTGGATTGAATTCCAGATCGGGCGCCTCGAAGGCCTCGACATGCTTCGAGGGCTCCTCGAAGTTGATGAAGATCTGAAGCTGATCCTGCAAGATGCGCGCGGCGTAAGCCACGGCGTTCTCCGGCGAGATCGCGCCATTGGTTTCGACATTCATGGTGAGCTTGTCGTAATCGAGGATCTGGCCCTCGCGGGTATTCTCGACCTTGTAGGAGACGCGGCGCACCGGGCTGTAAAGCGCATCGACCGGAATAAGGCCGATCGGCGCATCCTCGGGACGATTACGCTCGGCCGGCACGTAGCCCTTGCCCGTCGCAACCGTAAACTCCATGCGGATTGTCGTACCTTCATCAAGCGTCAACAGCACGAGATCCGGATTGAGGATTTCAATGTCGGACGGCGCCGAGACCATTCCGGCAGTCACTTCGCCCGGGCCTTCAGCCTGCAAGCTCATGCGCTTGGGGCCTTCCGCATGCATGCGCAGCGCCATCTGCTTGATGTTCAGGACGATGTCGGTCACGTCCTCGCGCACGCCGGGGATCGACGAGAACTCATGCAACACGCCGTCGATCTGCACCGAGGTGACGGCGGCACCCTGAAGCGAAGAAAGCAGAACGCGGCGAAGCGCATTACCCAGCGTGAGCCCGAAGCCACGCTCCAACGGTTCAGCAACCAGCACCGCCTCACGGTTGGCATCATGGTCGGCATTGACCTGAAGCTGCTGAGGCTTGATCAGTTCTTGCCAATTGCGTTGGATCACTTTGAGGCCTTTCTGTTGACCCTAAGAAGCCGCTGGCTTCCTAATCTGAATTCGTTCGAACGGCGCCGCTATAGTCGCTCCGCCGAGACTTGCAGACGATGAACGTCAAACGCGCCGACGCTTCGGCGGCCGGCAACCATTGTGTGGAATCGGCGTTACATCTTTGATCGTGGTGATCGTAAAACCTGCCGACTGCAACGCACGAAGCGCCAACTCGCGACCAGAGCCCGGACCGGCAACAAGAACCTCAAGCGTATGCATGCCGTGCTCTTGCGCCTTCTTTGCGGCGTCTTCACCGGCCATCTGCGCAGCGTAAGGCGTCGACTTGCGCGAGCCCTTGAAGCCCATCATGCCCGACGACGACCAGGAAATTGCATTTCCTTGCGCATCGGTGATCGTAATCATCGTGTTGTTGAAGCTTGCATTTACATGCGCAACGCCAGTTGCGATGTTCTTGCGCTCCTTGCGGCGGACCTTCGTCTTGTCCTTAGCCATTCATTCCGTCCTCGGCTGGAGCCCGCTGGAGCTAGTCCGCGCGCTCGAAACTTCAAGTCGCCTACTTCTTCTTGCCTGCAATCGGCCGCGCCGGGCCCTTACGTGTGCGGGCATTCGTGTGCGTGCGTTGACCGCGCACCGGCAACCCGCGGCGGTGACGAAGCCCGCGATAGCAGCCCAGATCCATGAGGCGCTTAATGTTCATCGCAACCTCACGGCGAAGATCGCCCTCAACAACATAGTCGCGGTCGATCACTTCGCGGATCTGGATGACCTCAGCGTCGGTAAGCTCCGCGACCCGGCGGCCCTCTGGGATACCGACCTTGGTCACGATCTCCTGAGCGAAGGCCGGACCGATGCCGTGAATGTATCGCAGCGCTACGATTACGCGCTTGTTGGTTGGGATGTTGACGCCGGCTATGCGGGCCATGGATGTTCCTCAAAGCTCATCGCAATTCTGGCCGAAATCCGCCAAAATTGCTCATTCAAAAATCCCGCTCCTTTAGGAAGCGGCGCAGTATATGCACGCGCCTCAAGGGGTCAAGCCCTTGTTCGCCTGTCTTTCTGCGCTCATTTGCGCCCGCCGAAGAGGCCACCGAGCCTCCCAAGCAGACGCCCCGCCACCTCCCGACGAGAAAAGTATCTTGTCAATTGCCGCCGCCACCTCTTCGATGGTCATGAGGCCATCGATATGAGCGATCTTCCCCTGGTCTGATAATAGGGAACGAGGGCCTTAGTCTGTGCGTGATAGACATCGAGCCGATTCCTCAGTGTCTCGACCGTATCGTCGGACCGGCGCTTCTCCGGCGGGGTCTCGCGCACACGCTTCTCGACGCGCCGGTAGAGCTCCTCATCCGGCACCTCGATTGAGACCACCTTGTCGAGCTTGAGCCCCTTGCCTTCCAGCATTTATCGAGCGCTACGGCCTGCGGGACATTGCGCGGAAAGCCATCAAAGATCACGCCGTTCTCGGCGTCCGGCCGTCGATCCGCTCGGAAATCAGGCCGACCACGACTCGTCGGGAACCAGATCGCCCTTGTCCATGATCGACTTGACGCGCTTTCCAAGCTCGCTGCCGGCTGCGATCGCGTCTCGCAACATCTGGCCGGTCGAGAGCTGAACAGGCCGCGCTTTCTTGACCAGGATGTCGGCTTGCGTGCCCTTGCCGGCGCCCGGCGGCCCCAGCAGGATAATATTGATCATCTCTTGCCTCTGAGGCGCGTCTTCTTGATGAGGCCCTCGTATTGATGCGCCATCAGGTGGCTGTGGATCTGAGGACCGTATCCATGGTGACGGACACGACGATCAGGATCGATGTGCCGCCGAGATAGAATGGCAGGCTGAACTTCGAGATGACGATCTGCGGCAAGAGGCAGACGAATGTGAGGTAGAGAGCGCCGACAACGGTCAGGCGGGTAAGGATGTAGTCGATGTATTCCGCTGTGCGCTTGCCGGGACGATAGCCGGGGACGAACCCGCCATATTTCTTGCAGATTGTCGGCGGTGTCCTCGGGATTGAAGATGATCGAGGTGTAGAAGAACGAGAAGAAGATGATGCCGGCCGCGTAGAGCAGATAGATGCAGCGGCTGATCGCTGCCGAGCAGCGCGGTCATCGTGCGCAGCCATTCGGGCGCGTTGGGGCCGGCAAACTGTGCCGCCGTCGTCGGCAGCAGCAAGCAGCGAGGAGGCAAAGATCGGCGGGATGACGCCAGCCGACGTTGAGCTTCAGCGGCAGATGCGACTTCTCGCCCTGAAACATCCGGTTGCCGACTTGTCGCTTGGGATACTGGATGATGAGGCGCCTCTGCGCGCGCTCCATGAACACGATGCCCGGTGATCACGGCGACCGCCATGCCGATGACGAGCAGGATCACGTAGACCGGCATCGCGCCGGTGCGGCCCTGCTCGAGCATCATGCGCGAGCGCCCGCGGCAGGTTGGCGACGATGCCGGCGAAAATGATCAGCGATATGCCGTTGCCGACGCCGCGGGTGGTGATCTGCTCGCCGAGCCACATCAGAAACATGCGTGCCGCCGGTCAGCGTGACGACGGTCGTGAGCTCGAACGGCAGACCCGGGTTCAGCACGATCGAACCCTGCGCCTTCGAGGCCCTTGGCGATGACGAAGGCCTGGAGCGCGGCAATGAGACCGTGCCGTAGCGGGTGTATTGGTTGATCTTCTTGCGCCCGGACTCGCCCTCCTTCTTGAGCCCTTCGAGCGTCGGCGAGACGGTCTGTCAGCACCTGAATAATAATCGACGCGGTGATGTAAGGCATGATGTTCAGCGCAAAGATCGCCATGCGGCCGAACGCGCCGCCGCCGAACGCGTTGAACATGCCCAGTATGCCGCCCTGGGTCTTTTGCATCATGGCCGCCAGGCTGCCGGCATCGATGCCGGGCATCGGGATATAAGTGCCAAGGCGATAGGCGATGAGCGCGCCGAGGGTGAACAGGATCCTCTGCTGCAGCTCCTTGGCTTTGCCGAAGGCACCAAAATTGATATTGGCGGCCAGTTGTTCGGCGGCTGACGCCATCGCCATTCTCTCCCTGGGCCCTCGCGGAGGCGCCCGTCCGCACCCTGCACATCTCAGGATGAGCCTCTCTTACGTCGCCCTCATGGCGAGCCCGTCGAACCATGAGGATACCGAGGAACCGGCATCGTTCCAACATGGGCACCGCTGCCCGGCCGATCAAGCCTCGGCGGCCGGGATCTCGGCCGGACGCAGGATTTTGATCTTGCCGCCGGCCTTCTCGACCGCCGCAATGGCGACGCGCTCGCCTGCGCCACTTCGATGTTGAGCTTGAGTCTTGATCTCGCCCCGGCCGAGAAGCTTCACCCCGTCGAGCGCCCGGCGGATGATGCCTGCCTCGACCAGGCTTTCCAGCCGTGATCGCGTTATCGGCCTTGACCGAGCCCGGCATCGATGCGGCCTGGCAGCCTGTCCAGATTGAGCTCGGCGATATTTCGCGCGGCCCGGATTGTTGAAGCCGCGCTTCGGGCTGCGCATGTGGATCGGCATCTGGCCGCCCTCGAAGCCGTTGATCGACACGCCCGAACGCGCCTTCTGGCCCTTCACGCCGCGGCCGCCCGTCTTGCCCTTGCCCGAGCCGATGCCACGCCCGCGCCGCTTGAAAGTCTTGTGCGCGCCCTCGTTGTCTTTGATCTCGTTCAACTTCATGTCGTTATTCCTTGACGATGCGCAGGAGATGCGCGACCTTGGCGATCATGCCGCGCACCGAAGGCGTATCCTCCAGCGTGCTGCGGCGATGGCAGCTTGTTGAGCCCGAGGCCGACAAGCGTCGCCTCCTGGTCAGGCGGGCGGCGGTTGGCGCTCCTGATCTGCTCGATGGTCACCGTCTTGCGCCAGCTGATTTTTCTTGCTCGTTGCGGCTTTAGCCATGACTTTCACAGGCGCCGATCGGCGCTCAGCCCTCCTGTGGGTTGCGGTTTCGCCGCGTCGTTTCGTTGCGGCGCGCGATGATGTCGCTGACCTTGCGGCCGCGCCGCGCCGCGATCGAGCGCGGGCTCTGCTCGTTCTTCAAGGCGTCCATGGTCGCGCGCACCATATTGTAGGGGTTCGAGCTGCCGGTCGACTTGGCGACGACATCGTGGATGCCCAGGCTCTCGAACACGGCGCGCATCGGGCCGCCCGCGATAATGCCGGTGCCGGCCGGCGCCGCGCGCAAGATCACCCGGCCCGCGCCATGGCGCCCTCGACATCGTGATGGATCGTGCGGCCATCGCGCATAGGCACGCGCAGCAGTGAGCGCTTGGCCTGATCGGTCGCCTTGCGGATCGCCTCAGGCACCTCGCGCGCCTTGCCATGGCCATAGCCGACCCGGCCCTTCTGATCGCCGACAACGACCAGCGCGGCAAAGCCGAAGCGCTTGCCGCCCTTCACCACCTTGGCGACACGATTGATGTGAACGAGTCGATCGACAAACTCGCTGTCCTTGTCGTCGCGATCGCGATTTCTGGGCTCACGTGCCAAGGGACTGTCTTCCTTCTCAAATTCAAAAACTCAGGCCGGCTTCGCGCGCCGCATCGGCGAGCGCTTTGATGCGGCCGTGATAGCGGTAGCCGCCTCGGTCGAACATGACTTCCTTCACGCCCGCCTTGCATCGCGCGCTCGGCAATGATCTTGCCGACTTCGCTCGCGGCGCGGTGATCAGCGCCGGTCTTCAGCTTCGCTTTCAGTCCTTCTCGATCGAAGACGCGGCCGCCAGCGTGCGCCCGGCCTTGTCGTCGATCACCTGAGCATAGATGTTGAGGCCCGGAGCGAAACACCGACAGGCGCGGCCGACTTGATGCCGAACCGTCCGCCGAGCTCACCGCGAACGCGCACCTGCCGGCACCTTGTAAGATGTACTCTTTGTCCTTGCCATCTCATTGCTCCTGAATCCGCCTATGCGGGGATGACGTGACAGTCTCATCATCACTTCTTCTTGCCTTCCTTGCGCAGAATGATACTCGCCCTTGTAGCGCACGCCCTTGCCCTGGAAGGGCTCCGGCGGCCGGTATTTGCGGATCTCGGCCGCCATCTGACCGACTTCCCGCTTATCGATACCACTGATCACGATCTCGGTCGGGCTTCGGTGTCTTCACCTCGATGCCTGCGGGAATGGGATGCAGGATCTCGTGGCTGAACCCGAGCTGAAGCTGCAGGTTCTTGCCCTGCACCGCAGCCCGGTAGCCAACGCCCTGAATTTCGAGCTCGCGGGTATAGCCCTTGGTCACGCCTTCGACGAGGTTTGCGACCATGGTGCGCGACATGCCCCATTTCGAGCGCGCGGCTTGCTGTCGTTGCGCGGCTTGACGGCGACGGCGCTGTTCTCGAGCGCAAGCGCAATCTCTTCGGCCGCGGTGAAGCAAAGCTCGCCCTTCGGGCCTTTCACCTTCACGGTCTGGCCGCTCGACCGTCGCGGTCACCCCGCTCGGCACTGGAACCGGTCTTTTACCGATGCGCGACATTGCTCGCTCCACTCATTCCTTCATCAGTGCACATGCCTAGAAGACGTGGCATAACACTTCGCCGCCGACATTCTCGGCGCACGCGCCATCGCATCCGACATCACGCCCTTAGGCGTCGACAAGATCGCAATGCCGAGGCCGTTGCGCACGCGCGGCAGATCGCGCACGCTGCGAATAGACGCGCCGGCCCGGCTTCGAGATGCGCTTGATCTGCTGAATGACCGGGCGGCCCTCGTAGTATTTCAGCTCGATCTCGATCTCCGGCTTGTTCGCCCTCCTTCTCGATCACTGCATAACCGCGGATAAAACCCTCGTCTTTGAGCACGTCGAGCACATGCGCGCGCAGCTTGGAAGCCGGCGTCGAACATCTTCGATTTACCCCGCATCTGCGCATTGCGGATGCGGGTCAGCATATCGCCCAAGGGATCGGTGACTGCCATTTCAGTCCTTCCTTACCAGCTCGCCTTGACCATGCCGGGAATCTTGCCGCTCGAGGCCAGATCACGAAGCGCGATGCGCGACATCTTCACTTTGCGGTAATAACCCGCGCGGCCGGCCGCGATCTTCGCAGCGATTGCGATAACGCGTCGGCGACGAATTGCGCGGCATCTCGGCAATCTTCAGCATGCGCCTGAAAGCGCTCCTGCATCGGCTGATCCCTGTCATTCGCGATCGCCTTGAGCCTTGCGCTCTTGGCCGCATATTGCTTCGCCAGCCGAGCGCGCCGGTTGTTCTTCTCAATTGAACTCTTCTTCGCCATGTTCGTCCTTTCGGCCGCTCAACTATTGCGGAACGGAAACTGCATCTCGCGGAGCAAGGCCCTTGCCTCGTCGTCGGTGCGCGCCGTCGTGCACACGATGATATCCATGCCCCAGATCGTCTCGGCCTTGTCGTAGTCGATCTCAGGGAAACACGATGTGCTCCTTGACGCCCATCGCGAAATTGCCGCGGCCATCGAAGCTCTTGGGTTCAAGCCCGCGAAAATCGCGCACGCGCGGCAGAGCAATCGTGATCAGCCGGTCGACGAACTCGTACATCCGCGCGGACCGCGCAACGTGACCTTGCAGCCGATATTCATGCCTTCGCGCAATTTGAAGGCGGCGATCGATTTGCGCGCCTTGGTCATGATTGCCTTCTGGCCAGCGATCAGCTCGAGGCCCTTCGCGCGCTTGCGTCAGCTTCTTGGAATCCGCCGTCGCTTCGCCGACGCCCATATTGAGCACGACCTTATCGAGCCGCGGCACCTGCATCGGATTCTTGTAAGAGAACTCCTTGATCAGCTGCTCGCGGATGACGCCGTCATAGCGCTGGCTTGAGGCGCGGGATGTATTTTTCACTCGTCTCAGGCATCGATCACTTCTCCCGACTTCTTGGCGAAGCGCACCTTGCGGCCATCGGTAAGCGTCTTGTATCCAACGCGCGTAGGCCCATCCGTCTCCGGATCCGACAAGCGCGATATTGGAAATGTGGATCGGCGCCTCCTTGGAGATGATGCCGCCCTCGCTTGTCGCCGATTGGCGCGGATGGCGCTGCACGAGATTGACGCCGCGCACGATCGCGCGGTTCTCCTGCGGCATCATCTGCACGACCTCGCCCTTCTTGCCCTTGTCGCGGCCGGTGATGACGACCACCCGGTCGCCCTTCTTGATCTTGAACTTCAGAGCCATCGCAAATGACCTCCGGAGCGAGCGAGACGATCTTCATCAAGTTTCTGGCGCGCAGCTCGCGCGTCACCGGCCCGAAAATGCGCGTGCCGATCGGCTCCACTATTGGCGCTAACCAGCACCGCGGCATTGGAATCGAACCTGATGACCGTGCCATCCGGGCGGCGAATGTCCTTGCGCGTGCGCACGACGACCGCCTTCATGATCTCGCCCTTCTTCACGCGGCCGCGCGGAATCGCCTCGCTTGCACCGAAACGACGATGACATCACCGACATGCGCATAGCGCCGCTTGGCGCCGCCCAAGAACCTTGATGCACATGACCCGCCGCGCGCCGGAATTGTCGGCAACATCAAGATTGGACTGCATCTGGATCATGACACGTCTCCGCCGGCGCCTAGAGCGCCGTCTTACTACTCTGCGCCGACCGCGCCGGCCGCCGCGGCCACGCGCTCGATCACTTCCCAAGTCTTCAGCTTGGACATCGGGCGGCACTCCTGAATGCGCACCACCTCGCCGACCTTGTATGCATTCTGCTCGTCATGCGCGTGGTAATGCTTGGAACGACGCACGGTCTTTTGCAGCAGAGGATGCGTGAAGCGCCGTTCGACCAAGACGACGACCGTCTTGTTCGACTTGTCGCTGATCACTCTTCCCTCCAGCACGCGCTTTGGCATTTATGTCTTCCTTCTCAACTTTTGACCTTGGGCGTCTTGGCCGCGCTTCTCGGCCAAGCACCGTTTGAATTCGCGCCACGCCGACGGCGCACCTCGCCGATCCGCGCCGTGTTCTCGAGCTGACCGGTCGCGCGCTGAAAGCGCAGATTGAACGCCTCGCGCTTGAGCTGCGTCAGCTCGTCCATGAGCTGGTCGACCGTCATGTCGCGCAAGCGCATCAGGTCTCCTTTGATGTCTCTCAGCCTCATCTCTTAACTCCCCGCGCTCAGCTCGTGCATGACCCAGACGCGCAACGAAACGCGTTCTGATCGGCAGCTTTGCCGCGCCAAGCTCGAGCGCCTCGCGCGCGATCTGCATCGACACGCCGTCAATCTCGAACAGGATGCGGCCCGGCTTCACCTTGCGCGACCCAAAACTCGGGCGATCCCTTGCCGGAGCCCATGCGCACTTCAGTCGGCTTCTTGGACACCGGCAGATCCGGGAACATGCGAATCCAGACGCGGCCCTGGCGCTTCATGTGACGCGTGATGGCGCGGCGCGCGGCTTCGATCTGGCGCGCAGTGATGCGATCGGGCTCCATGGCCTTGAGCCGAACGCGCCGAAATTGAGCGTCGTTGCGCTCGTGGCCTTGCCGTGAATGCGGCCCTTATGGGCCTTGCGGAATTTGGATACGTGCTGGTTGCAGCATTTCTAGTCCTCTCCTAGCCTTCGCCGCTTTCACGTGTCTCCGCTGGTCTGCGGCGGCTGCACCGCGGCGGCCGCGGCGCGCCGCCACGGCCGCGCCGCGGCCGGTCTGACCGGTCCGGACGATCGCGCTCGGGCCGTTCGCGCGCCTCGCGCGGACGCCCGCCGGCGCTTCCTGCATCTCGGCCAGGCTTCTTATCGACCGCCATCGGGTCGTGCTCCATGATCTCGCCCTTGAACACCCACACTTTGACGCCGCAAGAGCCATAGGCCGTGTTCGCGGTCGCAAAGCCGTAATCGATATCGGCGCGCAACGTATGCAGCGGCACGCGGCCCTCGCGATACCACTCGGTGCGCGCGATCTCAGCGCCGCCAAGCCGGCCACGCGCAATTGATCCTGATGCCGTGCGCGCCGAGCCGCAGCGCCGATTGCACAGCGCGCTTCATCGCGCGACGGAATGCAACGCGGCGCTCGAGTTGCTGGGCGATGTTTTCGGCGATCAGCTTTGCGTCGATCTCGGGCTTCCTGACCTCGACGATGTTCAGATGAACATCGACTTCGGTCATCCTGCGCGAGATCCTGGCGCAGCTTTTCGATGTCAGCGCCCTTCTTGCCGATGATCACGCCCGGGCGCGCGGTGTAGATCGTCACGCGGCACTTGCGTGCGGACGCTCGATGATGACGCGCGAAACGCCCGCCGCCTTCAAGCGCTCCATCATCTCCGCGCGCATCTTCAATCTTCGTGCAGCAAGCTTGCCGTAGTCCTGGCGCGCGGCGAACCAGCGCGAATCCCAAGTCCGGTTGATGCCGAGCCGAAGGCCCGATCGGGTTGACCTTATGTCCCATTCGAAAATGCTCCTTAGGCCGCGGCATCTTCCGGCTGGCGCACGACAATCGTGATCTGCGAAAACGGCTTCTCAATGCGGCCGTAACGGCCGCGCGCACGCGGCATGGCCACGCTTCATGACGAGATTCTTGCCGACATAGGCCTCCGCAACGACCAGCTCGTCGACATCGAGGCTGTGGTTGTTCTCGGCATTGGCAATCGCCGATTGCAGAACCTTCTTAACCGGCCGCGCCATCGCCTTCTTCGAGAAGGTGAGCTCGGCAAGTGCCTTCTCCACCTTCTTGCCGCGGATAAGCGCGGCCACCAGGTTAAGCTTTTGCGCGGAGCCGCGGATCATCTGGCCGATCGCCTCGGCCTCGTTGTCCTTCAGGCGGCGCGGATGCTTCGGCTTGCCCATGGCGACGCCCTCTTCGCCTTCTTGTCGGATGAGTGGCCATAGAAAGGTGCGCGTCGGCGCGAACTCGCCGAGCTTATGACCAACCATGTCCTCGGTAATCAGCACCGGAATGAACTTGCGCCCGTTATGTACGCCGAATGTGAGGCCGATGAATTGCGGCATGATTGTCGAGCGGCGTGACCACGTCTTGATCACTTCCGCGGCGCCCGCCCGAATCCTGCCTTCTCGGCCTTACCGAGCAGGTAGCGATCGACGAACGGGCCTTTCCAAACGGAACGCGGCATCCTCTTCTCCTACTGACGCGCGCTTGCGCGCATGACGGCTGCGCACGATGAATTTATCGGTCGAGCTTGTTGTTGCGCGTCTTCGGACCCTTGGCCGTCTTGCCCCACGGAGTTTTCGTGGTTCGCCCGCCGCGTGTTCTGCCGCCGAGCGGATGATCGACCGGATTCATGCTCTCGCCGCGAACCGTCGGGCGAATACCCTTCCAGCGCTTGCGGCCCGGCCTTGCCGATGGAAATATTCGCGTGATCCGGATTCGAAACGGCGCCGATGGTCGCCATGCATTCGGCATGAATCACGAGCCGCTGCTCACCCGATGCAAGACGCAGCAAGGCATAGCCCATGTCGCGGCCGACCAGCTGCGCGAATGTACCGGCGGAGCGCGCCATTTGCCCGCCGCGGCCGGGCCGCATCTCGATATTGTGGATGATCGTTCCGATCGGGATCGCAGACGAGCGGCATCGCATTGCCCGGCTTCACGTCGACGCGCTTGCCGGAGATGACATTATCGCCGACATTCAGACGCTGCGGCGCAAGAATGTAAGCCTGCTCGCCGTCCGAATATTTGATCAGTGCGATGAAGGCTGTGCGGTTGGGATCATATTCGATCCGCTCGACCTTCGCCTCGCATATCGAACTTGCGGCGCTTGAAATCAACCACGCGATAGAGCGCTTATGGCCGCCGCCGTGATGGCGCGTGGTGATGCGCCCGAGATTGTTGCGCCCGCCCTTTTTGCTGATGCCCTTCCGTCAGCCCTTCACTGGCTTGCCCTTATGAAGGTGCGAACGGTCGACCAGAACCAGTCTGCGCTGGCCTGGCGTCGTCGGATTGTATTGTTTGAGCGCCATAACCTCTAAAGCCCCGTCGCGATATCGATTGTGTGACCTTCTTCGAGCGTGACGATCGCTTTCTTCGTGTCGCTCTTCTTGAACGGCACATTGCGGAACTGCTTGACCTTGCCCTTCTGAATGAGCGTGTTGACGCTTTTCACCTTGACCTTGAACAGGCTCTCGATCGCCGCCTTGATCTCGCGGCTTGGTCGCATGAAGCGGCACCTTGAACGCGACCTCGTTGCGCTCCGTCCCCATGGTCGCCTTCTCTGTGATCACCGGCGAGACTGGATGATCTCGAGATTGCGGATCATCTTCGCTTCGGCTTCTCATCGGTCATGCGAGCCGCGCCTCCAGATCGCGCGACTGCGGCCTTGGTCAGACACCAGCTTCTTGCGGCGCAGGATGTCGTAAACATTGATGCCTTCCGTCGGCAGCACATCAGACCTCGCGGAATGTTGCGCGCGGCGAGACGGAAATTCGGTGTCGATCTCGCTGCCATCGATGATCGAGCACCGAACCGAGCCCGAGCTTCGAGAAATGCCGCGAACAAGTTCTTGGTCTTGGGCTCGGAGAGCTTGGCCGCGTCAAGCACAAGGATCTCGGCAGCCTTCGCCTTCGCCGAAAGCGCATGCATCAACGCGAGGCTTGCGCACTTTCTTCGTGAGGTCCGTTTCGCATGGCTGCGCATCGACCGGGCCATGCGCCTTGCCGCCACTGCGGAATTGCGGCGCCTTCTTGTTGCCGTGACGCGCGCCGCCCGAGCCCTTTTGGCGCACGATCTTGTGCGTCGAACCGCGCAACGAGGCTGCGATCCTTCGCGATGTGCGTGCCCGAGCGGCGCTTGTCGAGCTGATAGGCCACCATGCGCGAAGCATGATCGGCGCGCGGCTCCAGGCCGAAAATCTCGTCCTTGAGTTCCATCTCGCCGGCGCTCGCCGCCGTCGAATGTAATGATGTCGGCCTTCATTGCGCCTCGCCTTCATTTCTGCGTGGCCGGAGCATCCGCCGCTGGAGCCTCAGCGGCTTTGCCGCGTCGGCCTTGCGGATGCCGGCCGGCTTAGGCGCTTCCTTCGGAAGCTCGGCTTTGATCGCGTCCTGCACCAGCACATAGCCACCCTTGGCGCCCGGCACCGCGCCCTTGATCATGAGCAGCCCACGCTCGGCATCGGTACGCACGACTTCAAGATTCTGCGTTGTTGCCATCACCTGCCACCCATGTGGCCGGCCATCTTCTTGCCTTTGAACACCTTGCCCGGATCCTGGCGCTGACCGGTCGAGCCGTGCGAGCGATGCGAGATCGAGACGCCGTGCGAAGCACGCAGGCCGCCGAAATGTGGCGCTTCATGACGCCGGCAAAGCCCTTGCCGATTGTTGTGCCGGTAATGTCGACGAGCTGGCCGGGAACGAAATGTTCAGCCGTCAGCTCCGCGCCGACATCGATCATGCTGTCGGGCGAAACGCGAAACTCGACGACCTTACGCTTGGGCTCGACTTGCGACTTCGCAAAATGCCCACGCATCGGCTTGGAAATGTTCTTCACCTTCGCCTGCCCCGCGCCGAGCTGAACGGCTGTGTAGCCATCCTTATCCTCGGTGCGCTGCGCAACGACCTGGCAATTGTCGATACGCAAGACGGTGACAGGCACATGCACGCCATTCTCGGCGAACACCCGCGTCATTCCGACTTTTTCTGCAATGAGACCGGAGCGCATGGAATTGGCCTCAGAGCTTGATCTCGACATCGACGCCCGCAGCCAGGTCGAGCTTCATCAAAGCATCGACGGTTTGCGGTGTCGGATCGACAATGTCCAATAGACGCTTATGCGTCCGGATTTCGAATTGCTCGCGGCTCTTCTTATCGACATGCGGCGAGCGGTTGACCGTGAAGCGCTCGATACGCGTCGGCAGCGGGATCGGCCCGCGCACACGCGCGCCGGTGCGCTTGGCGGTATTGACGATCTCGCGCGTCGACGTATCGAGCACGCGGTGATCAAAGGCTTTGAGCCTGATCCTGATATTTTGTCCTTGAACCGCCATCTTCGAAACCTGAGATCAAACCCTTGAAGTCAAAAAACTGAAGCCGGAAATCTGAAGCCGGAAATCCGCGAGGGTTCCCGGCTTCGTTTCCGACTTCTCTTGCTACTCGACGATCTTGGTGATGACACCCGAGCCGACGGTGCGGCCGCCTTCACGGATAGCGAAGCGTTGCTTCTCTTCCATCGCGATCGGCACCAACAGCTCGACATCCACCGTCGACATTGTCGCCGGGCATCACCATCTCCGTGCCCTGAGGCAGCGAGACAACGCCGGTCACGTCCGTCGTCGAGAAGTAGAATTGCGGACGATAGTTTGCAAAGAACGGCGTATGGCGCCCGCCTTCGTCCTTGGTCAGGATGTAGACCGTGGCCTGGAACTTCTTGTGCGGCTTGATCGAGCCGGGCTTCGCGAGCACTTGGCCACGCTCAACCGCGTCTTTGTCGATACCGCGCAACAAGCAGCCGACATTATCGCCCGCAACACCCTCGTCGAGCAGCTTGCGGAACATCTCAACGCCAGTAACGACGGTCTTCTGCGTATCGCTTCAGACCGACAATCTCGACTTCCTCGCCGACCTTGATCTTGCCGCGATCTATACGGCCAGTGACGACGGTGCCGCGGCCTGAGATCGAGAACACGTCTTCGATCTGCATGAGGAACGGTTTGTCGAGCGGGCGCTCCGGAAGCGGAATGAAGGTATCCAGCGCATCGTAGAGCTTGATGAATCGCTTCGTCCGCGAGCGGGCCGTGCTCACCCTTAAGCGCCGGCAGAGCCGCGCCGCGGATGATCGGCGTGTCGTCGCCTGGAAACTCATACTTTGAGAGCAGCTCGCGCACCTCGAGCTCGACAAGATCCAGAAGCTCTGGATCATCGACGATGTCGCACTTGTTGAGGAACACGACGATGTAGGGCACGCCGACCTGACGGGCGAGCAGAATGTGCTCACGGGTTTGCGGCATCGGGCCATCGACCGCCGAGACGACGAGAATGGCGCCGTCCATCTGAGCGGCGCCCAGTGATCATGTTCTTCACATAGTCGGCGTGACCGGGGCAATCGACATGGGCGTAGTGACGCTTCTCGGTCGAATACTCGACATGGCTCGAGGCGATCGTCAGGATCTTGGAGGGATCGCGGCGGCCTTGTGCTTCCGAGGCTTTGGCGACCTGGTCGTAGGGCACGATACGTCCCCCACCCTTTGTCTGCCGACACCTTGGTCAGGGCAGCCGTCAGAGTCGTCTTGCCATGATCCACATGGCCGATCGTCCCGACATTACAGTGGGGCTTGTCGCGTGTGAATTTCTCTTTGGCCATTTCAGTGCTCCGTGAACTGACGGTTGCCTGCTTCCTCAAGCAAGCTTTGCGATGACCTCATCGGAGACGGCTTTGCGGCACCGGCTCGTAGTGGTCGAAAAACATCGAATATTGCGCCCGGCCCTGCGTCATCGAACGCAAAGTCGACACATAGCCGAACATGTTGGCGAGCGGCACCATGGCATTGATGACCATGGCGTTGCCGCGCGTTTCCTGGCCCTGGATCTGGCCACGGCGGCTGTTGATATCACCCATGACCGAGCCAAGGAACTCCTCCGGCGTCACGATCTCAACGCGCATTAAGGGCTCCAGGAGCTGCATGCCGAGCTTGGGCTTGAGCTCACGAAACGCCGCACGCGCCGCGATCTCGAAGGCGAGCACGCTTGAATCGACATCGTGATACTTCCCGTCGGTCAGGCGCACCTTGAAGTCGATCACCGGAAAGCCGGCAAGAACGCCGGTTTCCTTAACGCTCTCAATACCCTTCTCAACACCGGGGATGTATTCCTTCGGAACCGAACCGCCGACGATTTCGTTCTCGAACTCAAAGCCGCCACCGGGGGGCAAGGGCTCGAAGGTCAAATTGACTTGTGCAAACTGGCCGGTGCCGCCTGTCTGCTTTTTATGGGTGTAGTTGATCTCGGCCTTCTTGGTGATCGTCTCGCGATAGGCGACCTGCGGAGCGCCGACATTCGCTTCCACTTTGAACTCGCGCTTCATGCGGTCGACAATGATCTCCAGATGAAGCTCACCCATGCCCTTGATGATGGTCTGACCGGATTCGACGTCCGACGAGACACGGAAGGACGGATCTTCCTGCGCAAGGCGGTTGAGCGCGATGCCAAGCTTCTCCTGATCAGCCTTCGACTTTGGCTCAACCGAAAGCTCGATGACCGGCTCGGGAAATTCCATACGTTCAAGGATCACCGGCTTTTGCGGATCGCACAGCGTATCGCCCGTGGTGGTGTCCTTCAGGCCGACAAGCGCGACGATATCGCCGGCATAAGCCTCTTTGATCTCTTCGCGGTTATTTGCATGCATGAGCAGCATGCGGCCGACGCGCTCTTTTTTATCTTTCACGGTATTGGCGAGCGACATGCCCGAGGTCATCACGCCGGAATAGATGCGCACGAAGGTGAGCGAGCCCACGAACGGATCGTTCATGATCTTGAAGGCAAGACCGGCCATCGGCTCACTGTCTGAAGATTTGCGGGTGATTTCGCCGTCAGTCTTGACATCGATGCCTTTGATATCCGGCACGTCGATCGGCGACGGCAGATAATCGATCACCGCATCAAGGAGCGGCTGCACGCCCTTGTTCTTAAAGGCCGAGCCGCACATGACGGGGAAAAACGCATGGCTGCAGGTGCCTTTGCGAATGAGCTTACGCAAGGTGTCTACGTCGATTTCCTTGCCTTCAAGGAAGGCTTCGGTCGCCTCATCATCGATTTCAACAACAGTCTCGACGAGCTGCGCACGATATTCCTCGACCTTGTCCTTCATGTCGGCCGGAATGTCTTCAATCACATATTCAGCGCCGAGCGTTTCATCCTTCCAGATGATCGCTTTGCGCGTGATGAGGTCGACGACGCCCTTGAAGTTGGATTCGATACCGATCGGCAACTGCAGCACAGCCGTCTTCACGCCCAGGCGCTTATGAATGCTGTCGAGGCAGTCGTAAAAGTCGGCGCCGATCTTATCCATCTTATTAGCGAAGATGATGCGCGGGACCTTATATTTGTCGGCCTGACGCCAAACCGTCTCGGTCTGCGGCTCGACACCCTGATTGCCGTCAAGAAGCGCGATCGCGCCGTCGAGCACACGCAAAGACCGCTCGACTTCGATCGTGAAATCGACATGTCCGGGCGTGTCGATGATGTTGACGCGATATTGCACGCCATCACGACTCTTCCAGTAAGCGGTCGTCGCAGCAGACGTGATCGTAATGCCGCGCTCCTGCTCTTGCTCCATCCAGTCCATTGTGGCAGCGCCATCATGGACTTCACCGATTTTGTGGCTCTTGCCGGTGTAATAGAGGACGCGCTCGGTCGTCGTGGTCTTGCCGGCGTCGATATGCGCCATGATACCGATATTCCGGTACAGCTCGATCGGGGTTTCGCGGGCCATAATACTAAACCTCAAAACATTCGCTTGGGCGGATCCCTCCGCCTGCGGATGAATCCCCCCTTACCAACGGTAATGCGAGAACGCGCGGTTGGCCTCGGCCATCCGGTGCGTGTCTTCGCGTTTTTTAACTGCCGTGCCGCGATTATTCGCGGCATCCATGAGCTCTCCGGAGAGACGCTCGACCATTGTGCGCTCATTGCGCGCGCGCGCCGCCGTGATCAGCCAACGAATCGCAAGCGCCTGCCGGCGCTCCTCGCGCACTTCCATCGGAACCTGATAGGTGGCGCCGCCAACGCGCCGCGAGCGCACTTCGATATGCGGCTTCACGTTAGATAGAGCGTCGTGGAACATCCGCAAGGGGTCAGACTTGGCCTTCTGCTCCATCTGATCGAGCGCGCCATAAACTATCCCCTCGGCGACCGACTTCTTGCCGGTGAACATCAAGGAGTTCATGAACTTGGTCAGCACGATATCCCCAAACTTGGCGTCCGGATTGATTTCGCGCTTTTCGGCTCTGCGGCGGCGTGACATGCGTGAGGCCTCTTACTTCGGACGCTTGGCGCCGTAATGCGAACGGCGCTGACGGCGCTTGGTGACGCCTTGGGTATCCAAGACACCACGCAGGATGTGATAGCGAACGCCCGGCAGGTCCTTCACGCGACCGCCACGAATGAGCACAACGGAGTGCTCCTGCAGATTGTGGCCCTCGCCCGGGATGTAGCTCACGACTTCATAGCCATTGGTTAACCGTACCTTGGCCACTTTGCGGAGCGCCGAATTCGGCTTCTTAGGCGTGTTGGTATAGACGCGCGTGCAGACGCCGCGCTTTTGCGGGTTGCTCTGAAGCGCAGGCACTTTGTTGCGCGCCTTCTTCGGCGAGCGCGGCTTGCGAATAAGCTGTTGTACCGTAGGCATTCGCCTTGGCTCTCCCTCTTGGCCCTCCGGCCAAAACACGTGCGCGGGCACCCGCCTCGAAAGGGGCGCAGCCCACGCGATCCGCACGACCAATTCCCCTTTGCGGCAGCGTTTGGCCAAGCCACTGCCTACCCGCCAAAGGAGGCGCACTTCTAGGCTGTGAGTCGCACTCCGTCAAGCATTTCCGCCCTGGAAACCGCGGCCCGGGAAGATGGAACTCGCGGCGACCCGGCGAAGCGGTAGACCCGGGGCGAACAAGGCTCATGGGACCCGTCTTGACAGCTGCCCGGGTACGGCGGGATTGAAGTCCCGCATTTGCTTTCAGAGGTCAGCCAATTTCTTTGCGACTCGCGTCGACTTTGCCCGCCGCGACGTAGGGGCAAAGCAAGCGGCCAGCCCACCAACACCCGCACTCAGGAGCGATCCATGGCTATAAATATGTATCAGGCGAGCGTCCCGGTCTTCACGCAGATGCTCGGAAGCCTCCAGGGCATTCTCAAGAAGGGCCTTGCCCATGCCGAGGCCAAGAAATTCGACCCAGCCGTCCTGATCAGTGCCCGGCTAGCCCCCGACATGCACCCCTTGAACCGCCAGGTCTGGATTGTGACCGACCAGGCCAAGGGCGGTGCCGCCCGCCTCTGCGGCGAGGAGCCGCCGGTCTACCCCGACACCGAGGTGACCTTTGCCGAGCTCGATGCCCGCATAAAGAAGACCCTGGACTTCGTGAAGGGCTTCAAGCCGGAGCAGTTCGACGGCGCTGAGGACAGGGACATCAATCTGCAGTTCGGTCCCAACAAGGTGAGCTTCAAGGGCCTGCCCTTCCTCTTTCACATCACGCTGCCGAACCTCTTCTTCCATACGACAACCGCCTACAACATTCTCCGGCACAATGGCGTCGATGTCGGCAAGCGCGACTTTCTGGGGACCTTCTGACACCGAAGCGTCAGCTCGCCTAACCGGTGAAAAGCGCTATACCGTTTCGCTTTTCATCGAATTTTCTAACCTGCGAGTGAGCGCGCGAATGTCTTTTCGCCTCACTCGCGAGGCCCGCGGGTACCTCCCGTAGCTCAGTTAGTGAGTGCACGGACTATATTCAACCATGCGCCGACGGCTAATGGGCCACGCGTGACTTCTTGTAGGCCTCCAGCTCGCCTTCCGGCATGCCGCCATAGCTCGTGATCACGCGGCGTTTGATGAGCCAATGTCCTTGAACCTTGGCGAGTTCGGTGTGGTCCCTCCCATACTCGGGGATGTGCGGCGCCGCAATCACTAAGTTGGCCGCCATGCTGGTCCAATACATCTCAGCGACAGCCGTATTGCCTTTGACCTCGACCTTAAGGTTTGTCAGCAGCGTGAGCTCGCCGCCCGGCGGCGGCGCTTTCGGATCGCGCTTGGGCTTAGCACCCTCGCCGCCCCTGGCGCGCACATAGAGAGCGTTGATCTCGTCAGCCCCCTTGGCGATCAGACCATTCACATCGAGCACCGCGTCCGATGCGAAATATTTGCTGAGGTCGGCATCTCCATCGTCGAGATGCGCATAGTACTCGGCCATGAAGTTCTCAACGGTTGCGCGGTCCGCGAGTGCTGTCACATCGGCCGGAAACGGCGCGGTCACCGCACCCTTCATTGTTTCCGCTCGCGCGCCGAGCGGGCCAGCGATCAACGCAACAAGTAGCGCTGCGGTTATTGTTCTTAGCAAAGCTTCCTCCCTCATCTGTTTGATTGCCCGTTTAATGAGCGCGGGTCAGCGCCCCATGCGTGACTTCCTATAAGGCTCCATCAATCCTTCCGGCATGCCGCCATAGCTCGTGACAACGCGGCGTTTGATGAGCCACCGGCCCTGGAGCTTGACGAGCTCGGTGCGCTCGCGCCCGTACTCGGTCACGCGCGGCGGGCTGACGAGCGTTTCGGACATGAATGTGCTCCAGAACAATTCCGCCGTGCCCGTCTCGCCGTGTACTTCCACCTTCAGATTGGTCAGCTGCATGTGCGGCCCGCCCGGCGGCGGTGCATTCGGATCTCTCGAAGCCTCGGGCAAATGACCCGCCCCGCCGCCCGCACGTTCATAGAGCGCCTTGATCTCCTTTGCGCCCTTCGCGACCAAGCCATTTACGTCAAGAGCGCCGTCAGGAGCGAAGTAGACACTGAAGTCAAAATCCTGCCGGCCGATATTCGCATAGTAGTCCGTCATTAAATTCTCGATGCTGGCGCGGTCCGCGAGTGCCGTCACATCGGCAGGAAATGGCGTTGGTGTCATGATGACATTCTCCTTTATTGCCCTGGCAGACCCTAACGCATGGAGGCAAAGTGCGTCCAATGCACGCTTAATGGTATAATTGCGCTCAATTCCAGCGTGCCCCCCTCACTCAACGATCTGGGGCCGAACGAGCCCTAAGTAGAAAGACGGAGACCAAGGCCACTTGCGTGGAGCGGCCTTCAAGCCGCAAGCGAACTGACACCGCTTAGCTGGCAAACTCCATTAAAGATTGAGGCTCACTCTCGGTCAGTCACTCATCGGATGCTTTTGGTCCGGCTGAATGATGCTCGGGTCGAGTGTTCGCCCGGCAAACTGGAGTGAACCAATGAACAGCAAATCATTATCAGATAAGGCCGGGGTGCGCTCGACGCTCTCGGCGATCGGGATGACCGCCGCCTTGATTGCGACGCCCGCATTGGCCGCCGAAAAAGACAAGGCGGCCGTTCTGGCCGCCAACGCCGGATACTATGCTGCGCTCAACATTATGTTCACAGGTGATGTCGCGCCCATGCTGGCCATCTGGTCGCATGAGGACGACATCACTTTCATGGGCCCCAACGGCAAATATTACCGCGGCTGGATTGCCGTTCGCAAAGACTGGGAGGGGCAGGCCGCAATGAAGCTCGGCGGCAATGTCGAGCCCGCCGAGGTCAACGCGGTTGTTGGACAGGACCTCGCCGTTGTCAGCAACTATGAAATTGGCGAGAACACCAATGCCGATGGCAAGACCGCACCGGTGAAAATCCGCGGCACCAATACATTCCGCAAGGAAGCTGGCGTCTGGAAGATGATCGGCCACCATACCGACACGCTGCCCTATCTCAACAAGTAGGACGGCGCCAGAATCGACAAGGATCGCGGCGCGTTCGGCCGCAATCATTCAGCCGCCGCTGAGAGCCTGCACGATTTGCACGCTATCGCCGGGCGCAAGCGTATGCTCGAGGCTGAAGGTCTGCACGCCGTTGACGAAGAAGCGCATATGCCGGCGCATCTTGTCCTGCTCGTCGATCATGCGGAAACGCACACCAGGAAATTGCCGATCGAGATCGAGTAACAGCGCACCGAGCGTCGCACCCTCGGCCTCGACCTCGGGCTTCTCCGTGTACGAATAAAGTGGGCTCGGGATAAGAACCTTCACGCCAATAGCCCTTGCTTGGCTCCACTCCCCTCCGCTTGAGGCGGAAGGTTTCCAATAGCCACCCAACCTAGCCGATCTCGGCGACCTCGACTGAGTAGATCTCCGGGAGATTGCGCGCGATCAGGCCCCATTCATCACCCTCATCACGGCTCATCCAAAGCTCGCCGCTCGTGGTGCCGAAATAAAGCCCCACGGGATCTTGCGCATCCGACGTCATTGCCTGGCGCTTGACTGTCCACCAAGCCTGGCTTTGCGGCATGCCTTTGGATTTGCGCTGCCATGTCTCGCCGGCATCGCGCGTGACGTACACGGAAGGCTTGCCCTCCGGGCTCGTGCGCGGCCAAACCGTTTGCCCATCCATAGGAAACACCCAGACCGCATCGGCATTGCGCGGATGGACAACCATTGGAAAGCCGATATCGCCAACCTCCTTCGGCATCGCATTGCCGATGCGAACCCATTCATCCGAGGGCCGGTCAATGCGATAGATGCCGCAATGGTTCTGCTGGTACAGGCGATCCGGGTTGCTGGGACAGTGGCGCACGCAATGCGGATCGTGCATGGCGACATTCTTCGCATCGAAGCCTTGAACGACTTCCATGCCTTTGATCAATGGCTTGAACGTGACACCTCGATCGAATGATTCATGCACGCCGCCGCCCGACATGCCGAAATACATGTGATTAGGATCGCGCGGATCAACGATCACCGAATGAAGCTTGGGCCCGTCGGGCGTGCCATCCTGCTCGGAGCCGAACCATTCCAGATATTGCGGATCGTCGTTGATCTTCGAGCACGGCTCCCAGCTATCGCCGCCATCGTCCGAACGAAAGAGGCCCTGGGGCGATGTGCCGGCATACCAGACGCCGGGCTCGCTCGAGTGGCCGGGCGTGAGCCAAAAGGTGTGCTTGACGCTGCGGCCCCTGCCATCAGCGGCTTTCACAAATGCAGGCGGACGCTTTACCTCTTCCCATGTACGCCCATAGTCGGTCGAGCGGAACATGGTCGGGCCGAGATGGCCCGTGCTTGCGGCGGCGAGCATCGTCTTGCCATCGCGCGGATCGAGCACAACGTGATTGATGATTTGGCCAAGGAAATGCGGGCCATCGGCACGCCATTCCTTGCGTGCCGTATCGCCACGATAGAGCCATGCACCCTTGCGTGTCGCGACAAGCAACAAAAGTCTATCGGCCATCACCCTCTCCCTAAAGCGCTTTCGAAAGACGCGCTGACATTAGCGCAGTCCGAACATTTCGTCAGTACTCGTTGAGCTGATGGATCTCGGAAACGCCATCGCCCGCGAGCCGCAGAAATTCAGTGACGAGATCGATCATCTCTTCCTTGCTTTGCGTCTTGAGGATCGCAAACCCGCCCATAGCCTTGCCTTCCGCTCCGGCGCCCTCTTCCACCGTGAGCTTTCCGCCGGAGAGGCGGACACGTGCGCCGTTTGCCGCCGAGCCTATAGAGCCCGTGGTCAGCAAGGTCCCATTCTTCATCGCTTGCTCAACGAACTTGCCCATCTTCTCCATCTGTTCCGGGGCGGGCGGGCCGGAAGACGGCTTGTCGGGCTTGTAGATCGCAAGGAATTGCATATTTCCCTCTCCGCCGTTACCTTTTTCAAATACGTTGATATCAACATATCTGGCCGATGTCAAAGCAGGAAAGATTTCCGCTCGAGAAAACGCTGTTGGTGCGCGACACCTGTTTGTGCCTCGCAACGCAGCGGGCGGCGCGTGCGCTCGCCCGGCTTTTTGATGAACGGCTTCGCCCGCTCGGCATTACCAGCGGTCAGTTTTCATTGCTCACGGCATTGAGCCGCCCTGTACCTTGGCGGATCGGCGACCTCGCGACTTTCCTCGCCATGGATCGCACAACCATCACCGCGAACCTGAAGCCGCTCGAGCGTGATAAGCTGATCTCGATTACTGTTGCGAAAGACGACAGACGGAGCCGGAATGTCACGCTTGCGCTCAAGGGGCATGCATTACTGAAACGTGCTTTTCCGATATGGCAGAAAACGCACGCCGAGGTCGACAAAGCGATCGCACCAAACCGGGATCAACTACGCACCGGCCTCATGGCGCTTGCACAGCTTTATGCCAGCGAGGATTGAGATCTAATTCACTGCTTTGACGGGAGCGAATTGTACAAGCGCTTTGCCTTTTTCGTCGCTGAGATGCAGCTTGCCGCCGAGCCCGATGCTGTAGGAATGCGCGTTATTGAGCGCATCGAAGAACTTGCCTTCCTGCGTCATAACATCCGGCGCGCACATCATCTTGGTGACGCCGATGCCATCAAAATGGATCTTTGAACCATTGACCTTGACGGCTCCGAAATAGCGATTGCATCCGCCCGAGCCGCTCACACGGCCATCGGTTGTAAAGATCAGGCTCGCACCCTTGTCCAATTTTGTCCCTTCAACCTCTTCAGCCGACCATGAAGTTGCATCCAACCGCTCGAGCCGCGTGTGACCGGTCCAGAACGCACGATCCCAAGGCTGAGCGCCCGCGCACGCGGATAGAATCACGGTCAGCGAGAGAGCAAATAGTGGGTTTCTCATCCCATCAGTCCCTATTGCGATAATTTGTTTCCTTGGACCTTAGGGCAGTTTGCTTAAGCTGCGCCAAATGAAAACGGCCGGGCAAGCCCGGCCGTCTCGATCTTGAAAAAGAGCCACGATCACTCGCCGCCGCCGCCCGCCGCCGCTTCAGGCGGAGGCGTCTGAGCCGGCCCCGGCAGAGCCGGTGCACCTTGTGGCAAGTCGGCATCCGGTCCGCGCTCGGCGATGATCGCCTGGTCGCGCTCCGCCGCCACCTGCTTGAGGCGCGAGAGCATGCCGCCCGTGCCGGCCGGGATGAGCCGCCCAACAATCACGTTCTCCTTGAGGCCCAACAGCGTATCCACCTTGCCGTTGACAGCAGCCTCGGTGAGCACGCGCGTCGTCTCCTGGAACGATGCCGCTGAGATAAAGCTGCGCGTCTGCAAGCTCGCCTTGGTGATGCCAAGCAGAACGGGCGTGCCTTTCGCCAGTCTCTTGTCTTGAGCCTTCATCTGCTTGTTGATCTCGTCGAACTCGATCTGATCGATCTGCTCGCCCGGCAGGAAGGTCGTATCACCCGAATCAGAGATCTCGATCTTCTGCAGCATTTGGCGGACGATCACCTCGATGTGCTTATCGTTGATCTTAACGCCCTGGAGCCGGTAGACCTCCTGGATCTCATCGACAAGGTAAGCCGCAAGCTCCTCAACACCCGAAATCGCAAGAATGTCGTGCGGCGCCGGATTGCCATCGAGAATCATCTCGCCCTGCTCGATGAAATCGCCTTCCTGAAGCGCGATGTGCTTACCCTTGGGGATGAGATATTCCCTGGGCTCCAGCGATTCATCCTTAGGCTGAATAATGATCCGTCGCTTGTTCTTGTAGTCCTTGCCGTAGTGAACGGTTCCAGCAACCTCTGCAAGAACTGCCGAATCCTTCGGACGCCGCGCTTCGAACAGCTCAGCAACGCGCGGCAGACCACCCACGATGTCACGCGACTTCGCGCCTTCTGTCGGGATACGCGCCAAGAGATCGCCCGCCTTCACCTTGTCGCCATCCTCGACCGAGAGAATGGCCTCAACAGGAAGCAGGTAACGCGCCTCGCCGCCCGAAGCCACCTTGGCCGTAGAGCCATTAGGCGCTTCGATCGAGATGGCCGGCTTGAGATCGCTGCCGCGCGTTGAAGTACGCCAATCGACGACAATCCGGTTGGAGATGCCGGTGGTCTCATCGGCAATATCCCTGACCGAAACGCCCTCAACCAAATCCTCAAAGCGCACGACACCCGGAACCTCGGTGATGATCGGAATCGTGTAGGGATCCCATTCGGCAAGGCGCGTGCCGCGCTTCACCCGTTGGCCCTCATCGACTCTGATACGGCCGCCATGCGGGATCTTGTAGGAAGCCCGCTCATTACCTCTGTCATCTGTGATGAGCAGCTGCATATTGCGGCCCATCACGACTTGGGTCTTCTCCGAATCGCGCACCACGTTGGCGTTCTCGAACTTGATCACGCCTTCCTGCGCTGCCTCGATGAAGGACTGCTCGGCAACTTGCGCCGTGCCGCCGATGTGGAATGTGCGCATCGTGAGCTGCGTGCCAGGCTCGCCGATCGACTGAGCAGCAATAACGCCCACTGCCTCACCCATATTGACCGGCGTTCCGCGCGCGAGATCGCGCCCATAGCACTTGGCGCAAATGCCCCAACGCACTTCGCATGTCAGCGCCGAACGGATCTTGATCCGCTGAACGCCCGCCGCATCGATCCGCTCAGCTGCCGTCTCTTCGATGAGCTCGCCCTGCTTCACAATGATACTATCATCGCGCGGATCGATCACATCCTCGCCAGCTGTTCGGCCGAGAACACGCTCCGAGAGCGCATCCACCACCTCGCCGCCTTCGACGACCGAGGCCAGATGAATGCCGTTCGACGTACCGCAATCGTGCTCGGTGATGATGCAATCTTGCGCAACGTCGACAAGACGCCGGGTGAGATAGCCCGAGTTCGCGGTCTTAAGCGCTGTGTCGGCAAGACCTTTGCGGGCGCCGTGTGTCGAGTTGAAGTACTCGAGCACCGAGAGCCCTTCTTTGAAGTTCGAGATGATCGGTGTCTCGATAATCTCGCCCGACGGCTTCTGCATAAGCCCGCGCATGCCGGCGAGCTGCTTCATCTGGGTCGGCGAACCGCGCGCACCAGAATGCGACATCATATAGATGGAGTTGATGTCCTGCTCGCGGCCATCCGCATCCTTTGTCGTCGCGGAGATTTCACTCATCATCTCGGTTGCGACGCGATCGGAACATTGCGACCACGCGTCGACAACCTTGTTGTACTTTTCGCGCTGGGTGATGAGGCCATCGATATACTGCTCCTCATACTCCTTCACGAGCTGGCGCGTATCCTCGACGATTTTCTCCTTCGCCGCAGGAATGCGCATGTCGTCCTTGCCGAACGAGATGCCGGCGCGCGCCGCTTCTTTGAAGCCGAGCGCCATGATGTGATCGGCGAAGAGAACCGTCTCCTTCTGACCGCAATGGCGATAGACCGTGTCGATCAGCTTGGAGATTTCCTTTTTCGTCATCAGCTTGTCGATGACGTCATAGGTCATCTTGGGATGCTTCGGCAGCAGTGCCGCGAGCATCATGCGGCCCGGTGTCGTATCAACGACCTTGCGGTAAGGCTGATTGTTCTCATCAACACCGTTGAAGCGGGACTTGATCTTGGTGTGAAGCGTGACCGCGCCTGACGCACGTGCATGCTCGATCTCCGCCATATCAGAGAGCGCCATGCCCTCGCCGGGCTCCTTGTCCTTCGCCATGGTGAGATAATAGAGGCCGAGCACGATGTCCTGGCTCGGCACGATGATCGGCTTGCCGTTGGCGGGCGAGAGGATGTTGTTGGTCGACATCATCAATACGCGCGCTTCGAGCTGAGCCTCGAGCGACAGCGGCACGTGAACCGCCATCTGGTCGCCGTCGAAATCGGCATTGAACGCCGTGCAAACCAGCGGATGAAGCTGGATCGCCTTGCCTTCGATAAGCATCGGCTCGAACGCCTGAATGCCCAAGCGATGAAGCGTCGGCGCACGGTTGAGCAGCACCGGATGCTCGCGGATCACTTGTTCGAGCACGTCCCAGACTTCGGGGCGCTCTTTTTCGACCAGCTTCTTGGCCTGCTTGACCGTCGATGAAAGACCCATGGCGTCAAGCCGCGAATAGATGAACGGCTTGAAAAGCTCGAGCGCCATCTTCTTCGGCAGACCGCACTGATGAAGCTTGAGCTCGGGTCCGACAACGATAACCGAACGGCCGGAATAGTCGACGCGCTTGCCCAGAAGGTTCTGGCGGAAGCGGCCTTGCTTACCCTTCAGCATGTCGGCGAGTGACTTCAGCGGGCGCTTGTTGGCGCCCGTAATCACGCGGCCGCGCCGGCCATTGTCGAACAACGCATCAACCGACTCCTGAAGCATGCGCTTCTCGTTGCGGATGATAATGTCCGGCGCCCTGAGCTCGATCAGCCGCTTGAGACGGTTGTTACGATTGATGACGCGGCGATAGAGATCGTTAAGGTCCGAGGTCGCGAAGCGGCCGCCATCGAGCGGAACAAGTGGACGCAACTCAGGCGGGATCACCGGAACAACCGTGAGGATCATCCACTCAGGCCGATTGCCCGACTGGTAAAACGCTTCGACCAGCTTCAAGCGCTTGATGAGCTTTTTCGGCTTGAGCTCGCCAGTTGCGACCGCGATCTCTGCGCGCAGCTTCTCGATCTCGGTCTCGAGATTGATCTGCAAGAGAAGCTCGCGGATCGCCTCCGCGCCGATCATAGCCGTGAAGGCATCTTCGCCAAACTCTTCCTGCGCCTTCAGGTATTCCTCTTCGGTCAGGAGCTGCTTGACCTCGAGCGGCGTCACGCCCGGCTCGGTCACGATGTACTGCTCGAAATAGAGAACGCGCTCCAAATCCTTGAGCGCCATATCGAGCATGAGGCCGATGCGGCTGGGCAGCGACTTGAGGAACCAGATATGCGCAACGGGCGAAGCAAGCTCGATATGCCCCATGCGCTCGCGCCGGACCTTCGAGAGCGTGACTTCGACGCCGCACTTCTCGCACACGATGCCCTTGTACTTCATGCGTTTGTACTTGCCGCACAAGCACTCATAGTCCTTGATCGGGCCGAAGATGCGCGCGCAGAACAAGCCGTCACGCTCCGGCTTGAATGTACGATAGTTGATCGTCTCCGGCTTTTTGATCTCGCCAAACGACCACGACAAGATCCGCTCCGGCGAGGCGATCGAAATCTTGATGCGATCGAAAGTCGGAGCGACGTTTGCAGGGCCGAAAATATTGAGGACTTCCTGGTTCATGGGGTCCCTATCTCAGTGACGCCGACGCATCGGCAAATTCAAAACCTTCCACATCTCCCTCTCCCATCAGGGAGAGGGCTGGGTGAGGGTACTGATTGGGCCGCCCTCACCCGGCACGTTTCCGTGCCGACCTCTCCCTGAAGGGAGAGGTGAATTTCCTACTCGACCAATTCGACATTGAGGCCGAGCGAGCGCATCTCTTTGACGAGCACATTGAAGCTTTCCGGAATGCCGGCTTCAAAAGTGTCATCGCCTCTGACGATCGCTTCGTAGACCTTGGTGCGTCCGGCAACATCGTCCGACTTCACGGTCAGCATTTCCTGCAGCGTATAGGCGGCGCCATAGGCTTCGAGAGCCCACACCTCCATCTCGCCGAAACGCTGTCCGCCAAACTGCGCCTTACCGCCGAGCGGCTGCTGTGTGACCAGCGAATACGGGCCGATTGAGCGGGCATGGATCTTGTCGTCGACAAGATGATGCAGCTTGAGCAAGTGCTTGTAGCCGACCGTTACCTTGCGCTGGAACGCTTCGCCGGTTTGCCCGTCAAACAGCGTCACCTGCCCGGTTTCGTCCAAACCGGCAAGTTTGAGCATCTCGACAATGTCGGGCTCGCGTGCGCCGTCGAACACGGGGCTCGCCACGGGCACACCCTTTGAGAGGTTCTTGCCAAGCTCCAGAAGGTCCTTCTCTTCCGACGGCAGCTCCTGATCCTTGCCGAAGATGCCGCTGAGATGATCCTTGAGCGGCTTGAGCTTGCCCGAGCGGCGTGCCTCTTCAACGAGATCGCCGATCTGCTTGCCCAGGCCCGCACAAGCCCAACCCAAATGCGTCTCCAGGATCTGCCCGACATTCATGCGGCTTGGAACACCAAGCGGATTGAGCACGAGATCGACATGCGTGCCGTCCTCAAGGAACGGCATATCCTCGATCGGCGCGATCTTGGAAATGACACCTTTATTGCCGTGGCGGCCGGCCATCTTGTCGCCGGGTTGCAGCTTGCGCTTCACTGCGACGAACACTTTGACCATCTTCATCACGCCCGGAGGCAACTCATCGCCGCGGCGCAGCTTCTCCACCTTGTCTTCGAAGCGCTTGTCCTCGACGTGCTTGGACTCGTCGTACTGCCTCTTAAGCGCCTCGACCTCCGCCATCGCCTGCTCGTTCTTGAGGCCGAACTCCCACCATTGGCCGTGCGTGTATTCGGCGAGCAGGTTGTCCGTGATGCGCGTTTCGCCCTTCACGCCCTTGGGGCCTGAAGACGCAGTCTTGTGCAACAGGATATCGTGCAAACGGCCGTAGACATTGCGCTCCAAGATCGCCAGCGCGTCATCGCGGTCCTGGCCCAAACGCGCAATTTCTTCACGCTCGATCTGCAGAGCACGCTCATCCTTATCGACACCGTGCCGGTTGAACACGCGCACTTCAACGACCGTGCCATTGACGCCGGGCGGCAGCCGAAGCGATGTGTCACGCACATCGGATGCTTTCTCGCCAAAGATGGCGCGCAAAAGCTTCTCTTCCGGAGTCATCGGCGACTCGCCCTTCGGCGTGATCTTGCCGACAAGGATATCGCCGGGCTGAACCTCAGCGCCGATATAGACGATGCCCGCTTCGTCGAGATTCTTGAGCGCCTCTTCGCCGACATTAGGAATGTCGCGCGTGATCTCCTCAGGCCCGAGCTTGGTGTCGCGGGCCATGACCTCGAACTCCTCGATATGGATCGAGGTGAAGACGTCATCGCGCACGATGCGTTCGGAAATGAGGATCGAGTCCTCGAAATTGTAGCCGTTCCAGGGCATGAACGCGACGAGCACGTTCCGCCCGAGCGCCAGCTCGCCGAGATCCGTGGACGGACCATCGGCGATGATATCGCCCTCCTTCACCCGATCGCCCACGCGCACAAGCGGGCGCTGGTTGATGCAGGTGTTCTGATTGGAGCGCTGGAACTTGAGCAAATGATAGATGTCGACGCCCGGCTTTGAGGCGTCGGTCTCTTCGGTTGCCCGGATAACGATACGCTTGGCGTCGATCTGATCGACAATGCCCGTGCGCTTGGCGGCGATCGCCGCGCCGGAATCGCGTGCAACGACGCCTTCAAGGCCGGTGCCGACCAGCGGGGCATCATTCTGCAACAGCGGAACCGCCTGGCGCTGCATATTCGAGCCCATGAGCGCGCGGTTCGCGTCATCGTTCTCAAGGAACGGAATGAGCGCGGCCGCAACCGACACGAGCTGCTTCGGCGACACGTCGATGAAGTCGATCTTATCGGGCGTCGTCATGACGAAGTCACCTGCCTGACGGCATGCGACGAGCTCGTCGGTCAATCGCCCGCGCGCATCGACCGTGGCGTTCGCCTGCGCGATGGTGAACTTTGATTCTTCCATCGCCGAGAGATAAGTCACCTCCTCGGTCATCTTGCCGTCGTGGACGCGGCGATACGGGCTCTCGATGAAGCCGTATTTGTTCACCCGCGCAAATGTCGCGAGATAGTTGATGAGGCCGATATTCGGCCCCTCCGGCGTCTCGATCGGGCAGATGCGGCCGTAATGTGTCGGATGCACGTCGCGCACCTCGAAGCCCGCTCGCTCGCGCGTGAGACCGCCAGGGCCGAGTGCAGAGAGGCGCCGCTTGTGCGTCACTTCCGAGAGCGGATTGGTCTGATCCATAAACTGGCGAAAGCTGCGATGAGCCGAAGAATTCGCGCACCGCAGCCGCCGCCGGCTTTGCGTTGATCAAATCATGCGGCATCACCGTGTCGATATCGACCGATGACATGCGCTCCTTGATCGCGCGCTCCATGCGCAGAAGGCCAATGCGGTATTGGTTCTCCATAAGCTCGCCGACCGAGCGGACGCGGCGATTGCCGAGATGATCGATATCGTCGATCTCGCCACGGCCATCCCTGAGCTCGACCAGCATCTTGATGACCGCAAGAATGTCTTCCTTGCGCAATACGCGCATCGTGTCCGGCGCGTCGAGCGCCAAGACGGCCGTTCATTTTGACTCGGCCGACCGCCGAAAGGTCATAGCGCTCGGCATCGAAGAACAGGCCCTGGAACAGGCTTTCCGCAGTCTCGAGCGTCGGCGGCTCGCCGGGACGCATCACGCGATAAATATCGATAAGCGCCTGCTCCCGGCTTTCGTTCTTGTCGACATTGAGTGTGTTGCGGATAAATCCGCCGACATTGATGTGATCGATGTCGAGGATCTTGATCTCCTTGAAGCCCTGGCCCTCGAGCGAGGTCACCATCTTGGCCGAAAGCTCGTCGCCCGCCTCGATAAAGATCTCGCCGGTCTTCTCATTGACCATGTCGACCGCGGCATAGCGGCCCTCGAAATCTTCCGGCTGCACGAGCAGAGTCTTGAGGCCTTCCTCCTGCAGCTTGCGCGCAAGACGCTGGGTGATCTTCTTGTTGGCCTCGATCGCGACTTCGCCGGTCTTGGCGTTGATCATGTCGCGCAAGGGCTTCTGGCCCTTCATGCGCTCGGCATCAAAGGGAACTTCCCAGCCCTGCTTGGTCTTCTTGTAGGTGAGCGTGTTGTAGAAATAGCCGAGGATCTCCTCGCCATCCATGCCCAGAGCATAAAGCAATGTCGTCACCGGCAGCTTACGGCGCCGATCGATGCGGACATGGACGATGTCTTTGGCGTCAAACTCGAAATCGAGCCAGCTGCCACGATAGGGAATGACGCGCGCGGCGAACAGGAGCTTGCCGGACGAATGCGTCTTGCCCTTGTCGTGATCGAAGAACACACCCGGCGAGCGGTGCATCTGCGAAACGATCACACGTTCGGTGCCGTTGACGATGAACGTGCCGTTCTTCGTCATGAGCGGCATATCGCCCATATAGACATCCTGCTCCTTGATGTCCTTGACCGACTTCGCGCCAGTATCCTCATCGACATCGAACACGATGAGGCGGAGCGTTACCTTGAGCGGCGCGGCGAACGTCATGCCGCGCTGCATGCACTCCTCTTCGTCGTATTTCGGCTCTTCGAGCTCATAGCGCACATACTCGAGGCGCGAGGTGTCGGAGAAATCCGTGATCGGGAACACCGAGCGGAAAACCGACTCAAGGCCCTCGTCGGTACGCTTGGTGATCGGCACATCGATCTGCAGGAACTGATCGTAAGAGGTCTTTTGAACCTCGATCAGGTTGGGCATCACTGCCACTTCCTTGATCGAGCCGAAGTGCTTCCGGATCCTCTTGCGACCAGTAAAGGAGAGCGTCATTCCTGTCCTCGCGGGCTTTGCCGGCCATAGTGGCCCGGCGGCTTATCTCGTTGCGGGCACCTGCCCGCGCAACTTCCCCGGCAGCGCCGTGAGGCGCGCCGGCTCAAAATCGATCAACCAAACGCCGATGGCGCCAGGACGAATGGGTCCTCGCGCCTCTCGCTTCTTTTGAGCGGGGAAAGACGGAGATAGGTCCGCCTTCCCTCGATTTCAACTCTCATTCCCCTCACTTCAGCTCGACTTTGGCTCCTGCATCCTCGAGCTGCTTCTTGATCTTGTCGGCCTCGTCCTTGGGAACATCGGCCTTGACCTCTTTCGGTGCACCCTCGACAAGGTCCTTGGCTTCTTTGAGACCAAGCCCTGTGATCGCACGTACTTCCTTGATCACATTGATCTTCTTGTCGCCGGCGGCAGCCAGCACGACGGTGAATTCCGTCTTCTCCTCAGCCGCCGGGGCAGCTGCCGCAGCGCCAGGCGCCGCCGCAACGGCAACCGGTGCCGCAGCTGAAACGCCCCACTTGTCTTCGAGCATTTTCGCCAGCTCCGCGGCTTCGAGCACGGTCAGGCTCGATAGGCTGTCAACGAGTTGTTCCAGATTCGCCATTTTCGCAAGTCCTTTTCAGTTCGAACGGTTCAGTTTCTGTGGAGGCCCTCAGGCCATTAAGCGGCATCCTTGGAGGCATGGGCCTGAATGACGCGCGCGAGCTGACCGCCCGGCGTCGACATCAGACGTGCAAGCTTCGAGGCCGGCGCCTGGACAAGACCGACAAGCCTCGCCCTGAGCTCATCGAGCGAGGGCAATTCGGCCAAAGCCTTAACGCCTGCCTGGTCAAGCATTGTCGAGCCCATCGCCCCGCCCAGGATCACGAGCTTGCCGTTCTCCTTGGCGAATGCGGCTACAGCCTTGGCGGCAGAAACGGGATCGCTTGAAGTCGCGATGCCGGTCGGGCCGGTCAAAAGCTTGCTGAGGGGCTCATATTGCGTGCCAGCCAATGCGATCTTGGCGAGCCGGTTCTTCGCAATCTTGTACGAACCACCGACCGCTTTGATCTTCCGGCGGAAATCACTGATCTCCGCAACGGACAATCCGCTGTAATGGGTGATGACCACCACGCTGGTCGATGCAAAGACCTCATTGAGGCGCTGCACCAGTGCGGTCTTCTCGCCCTTATCCACGGCTTCATCTCCACTCTTTGCGTGCTTCGGTTTCCCGCAGCACGCGCCTCACAAAAGCCGCGGCCAGACTCATCGTCTGAACCCCGGCGCCTTCCTGCCCCTCGCCTTCGGGATGAGACCGAATGCGAGTGATTGGAGGCGCCGTTGAGAAATCCGGTTGCCCGTCTTTCTCCACCGTTCGAACCCTTCACGGGACCCAGGGCCCCGAAATCGGTTCCACCCCCATCTATGCAGGCCGTTCAATTAAGCCGCCGGATAAAACCCTTTGGCGCCTGCAGTCTCGGACAGGTCCGAAAGGCTCTCACCTTCCGTATGCGGATGAAGCGGGCAAGCCCGCCGCACCCGAATTCCTTCTAAGCTGCGCCGCCCGAAATGGACGACACATCAACACGCACGCCCGGCCCCATCGTGGAGCTGAGCGCAATACGCTTCATATAGGTGCCTTTCGCGCCCGACGGCTTGGCCTTGGCCACAAAGTCGACCAGCGCACGGATATTTTCCGCCAGCTGCGTCTCCGAAAAGCTCGCCTTGCCGACGCCCGCTTGAATAATGCCCGCCTTCTCGACACGGAACTCGACCGCGCCGCCCTTGGCGTCGTTGATCGCTTTGGTGACATCCATCGTCACCGTGCCGACGCGCGGATTAGGCATGAGCCCGCGCGGGCCCAAGATCTTACCCAAGCGGCCGACAAGGCCCATCATATCGGGCGTTGCGATGCACTTGTCGAAGTCGAGCTGGCCCTCTTGCACTTTGGCAACCAGATCCTCGGCGCCGACAATATCCGCGCCCGCCTTCTTGGCTTCCTCGGCCTTCTCGCCCTTGGCGAACACTGCGACGCGCTGTGTGCGGCCCGTGCCGTTGGGCAATGAAACCACGCCGCGCACCATCTGATCCGCATGACGCGGATCGACGCCGAGATTAATTGCGACCTCTATCGTCTCGTCGAACTTCGCCTTTGCGTTCTGCTTGATCAGGCTGATCGCGTCCGCGAGCGCATAAAGCTTCTCGCGCTCGATAGATTTGCGGGCATCGACGATTTTCTTGCCATGATGTGCCATCGGTTTAGCCCTTCACCTCAAGACCCATCGAGCGCGCCGAACCGGCGATGATCTTAATCGCCTGCTCGATATCGTTCGCATTCAAATCCTTCATCTTGGCTTCGGCGATCTCACGCAGCTGGGCTTGCGTCACCGACCCGGCAACCTCTTTGCCCGGCGTCTTCGAGCCGCTCTCAAGCTTCGCCGCCTTCTTCAAGAAGAAGGTTGCCGGCGGGGTCTTGATCTCGAATGTGAAGCTCTTGTCCGAGAACACGGTGATTTTGGTCGGCAACGGCGTGCCGGGCTCGAAATTACCGGTCTTGGCGTTGAACTCCTTGCAAAAGCCCATGATGTTGACGCCGCGCTGACCAAGCGCGGGGCCGATCGGCGGTGAAGGATTGGCCTGGCCGGCCTTCACCTGCAAATTGATATAGCCATCAATCTTCTTTGCCATCTCATCCTCTAACTCGGCTTAGTGGTCAGCGAGCTGAACTCGGAATGGCATCCCGAGCGGCTCTACCACGCATCACCGTTCAAACTTTCTCCACTTGGCCGTATTCGAGCTCCACGGGCGTTGCGCGCCCAAAGATCGAAACCGCCACCTTCACGCGCGAACGCTCCTCATCGACCTCCTCAACCGAACCGGAGAAGGAAGCAAACGGACCGTCCATCACGCGCACTTGCTCGCCGATCTCGAATTGGACCATAGGCTTCGGCCGCTCCACACCCTCTTGAACCTGATTGAGGATGCGGTCGACCTCGGCCTGGCTCACCGGCGTCGGCTTATTACCCGAGCCTAAGAAGCCCGTGACCTTTCCGGTGTTCTTGACGAGATGCCAAGTCTCGTCATTGAGGTCCATCTTCACCAGCACATAGCCCGGAAAGAACTTACGCTCCGAATTGTATTTCTGGCCGCGGCGGACTTCGACGACCTCCTCGGTCGGCACAAGGATCTGCTCGAACATGTCCTCGAGCCCGTGCGCCTTCGCCTGCTCGGCGATCTGCTCGGCGACCTTCTTCTCGAAGTTCGAATAGGCGTGAACGATATACCAGTGCTTCGTCATCTTCGTTCGTCCTCAGCTCGCGAGCTGCAAGACATAGCGCACGGCGGTGCCGAGCACTTGATCGACTAAAAGGAAGAAAAACGCACACAAGATCACCATCACGAACACCATGATGGTGGTGACATAGGTTTCCTTCCAGGTTGGCCAGGTCACCTTCTTGGTTTCCTGAACGACCTGCTGAAGGAATTTGAACGGGCCGATCCGCGGACGTGCCGGTACGGCTGCGTCGGTGCCATCACCGCCTCCCGCTTTCGTACCCGCCTGTGCCACTTGCTTCTCCTTGGGAAGCGCGCCTGCGCTCTTTTGAGGTGTCTTCGTCGTATTCGTTTTGGCCATTACGGCGTGTCGCACTTCCCATTCGGGTCAAGACCAGCGCCCCAGTGCCGGTTGGCAGGGGCAGAGGGGCTCGAACCCCCGGCCTGCGGTTTTGGAGACCGCCGCTCTACCAGCTGAGCTATACCCCTAGTTCTGGCCCCAAGATTGGTCCTGCCCGGTTGTTCCACTGCTCTCATAAACCCAAGCGGCGACTGCACAATCGGCACCCGCCTGTCTCGATGTCTTCGAAAACCTCGATCCCTGCGGTACCCGCGCGCCACCAAGAGCTGGCGCCCTAATCGGTCTATCAAAGCGAGCCGGCATGTATAGCCGGAAAAACGGCCAATGCAAGCCTCTTTCAAGGCCCGCGACCGTTCCGGCTAAAGGCGATTCCGCCATGTCTCTTAAGGATGGTCCGTTTCCGCCCGGTGGGCAAGCCCCCTGATGGCGAAGCTTTGATGTAGCCCTGCATGTCGGGCACGGATTTGCCAAGGTGAGCGGCTTCACCTAATCAGCACTGACCGGAGGGGCAAGGACCGTGATACCGCTTTGGGATGCCTCGCGCCGCCCAGTCAATTTTCCCTGGGTCACCGCGCTTCTGATCGCGCTCAACGCGATTGCCTTCTTCTTCGAGCTCAGAGGCGGCGAAGACTTCGCCACCCATTGGGCCGCTGTGCCCGCCGATCTCACCCACGGCCGCCGGCTCGAGACGCTCCTGACCTCGATGTTTCTCCACGCCGGTTGGCTGCACATCATCGGCAACATGGTGTTTCTCTGGACCTTCGGGCCCGAGATCGAAGACATCATGAATCCGTGGCGCTATCTCGCCTTCTATCTGATCGGCGGGGTGGCAGCGATGTCGGCGCAGGTCTGGGCGGATCCCACATCGACCCTCCCCAATCTTGGTGCGAGCGGCGCAATCGCGGCTGTCATGGGCGCCTTCCTGGTCACCTATCCGCGCGACAGGATCAGAACGCTTCTGTTCCTCGGCTTCTTCGTAACTGTCACATTCCTTCCGGCAGCACTGCTGATTGGCATTTGGTTCGTGCTGCAACTTGTGAGTGTCGGCTGGGGCGCAATTCATGGGATGAGCAGCGACGGCGTGGCCTATATCGCCCACATCGTGGGTGCAGTGTTCGGTGCATTCACGGTTCGCCTCTTCGAAGATCCGCGCCGCATCGCAGAACGCGCGGCTAATTGAGCGCTCGGACAGCAGATCGCCCCACTCGCCAGATCGGATGAAACTGAGCTAAGCTCGCTGAACCAATACGCGTCTTGATCAGGGGGGATACTGATGCGTTCTCTTGTTGGCTCAGTTGTGCTCGCAGTCATTATCGGCGTCGGCTGTTTCGCCGCCTACAAATACTGTCCGCCTGTCCAAGAATTCATCGCCGGAACGAAATAGCCCGTAGCGTCGGTCAAGATACTTCTTCAACGATGACGGCGGTGCCATAGGCGAGGACCTCCGTCACGCCGTCAGTGATGTCGTTGGCATCATAGCGCATCGCAAGAATGGCATTGGCGCCAAGCTGTGCGGCGTGATCGACCAACGCCTGATAGGCCTCCTGGCGCGCGTGTTCAGCAAGCCGCGAGAAGATCGTGATATTGCCGCCGAACAGAATTTGCAGCGAGGCGCCGAAATTGCCGATCACGCTGCGCGAGCGCACAGTGAGCCCGCGCACCAGACCGATATACTTCACGACGCGATAGCCCGGCAGTTCATTGGTTGTCACGACGAGCATCTGCTCCCTCCCACCGATCCTGGGCAATCGTGATAGCGTAGTGATTCTTTGCCGGTTTGTGACGCTCTCCGCTCGGTAAAAGCGCCGCCTAGCCTTCGGCGCGCCTCGCGGGCAAGGTTGTGGCATGGCTAACCGCAATCCTCCCCGTTCGGGCCCGACACCTGGCATACCCAAGCCGGGCGCCGGGTCCGCACAGCGGCTTCTGCAAGAAGCCGCGGCACGCTTCAATGCGGGCCAGCTCGACGAAGCTGAGAGCCTCGCGCGTGATGCACTGGGCGCCGCGCCGCGCGATGGATCGGTGCTCAATCTCTTGGGCGGCATAGCGCTCGAACGCGGGCGGTATGACGAGGCGGTCGAGCTTTTGAAGCGCGCGAAATCGGATCAGCCGCGTAATCCCTACATTCGCTTCAATTTGGGCGAGGCGCTGCGCCGTGCCGGCGCCTTCACCGATGCGGCCTCGCACTACAAAGCGGCAACCGAGATCAAACCGGATTTCGCTGCGGCTCACGCACAACTTGGTCAAGCCTTGCGCACACTCGGCAAGCGCACACAAGCCGCTTATGCCTACCGCACGGCGGTCAAGCTCGATCCCAAACAAGCGACCGCGCATAACGGGCTTGGGCTGCTTGCGCAAGATGCCGGCGACGAGGCCGAAGCCGCGCGCTATTTCGCGGCAGCGATTGCGGCACAGCCTTCAAACAAGCCGGGCGCGGCATCCATGTGGGCCAATCTTGGTGTCGCCAATCTGCGCTTGAGCCGGGTGCCGCAAGCACTCACCGCGCTCACCGAAGCGATTACGCGCGAGCCCGGCAACGATGATTTTTGGCGCTTGCTTGCCAGCAGCTTGAACAATGTGGCCGCTGTCCCATCCACACCCCAGTTTCGCGCCGCTCTTCTTCAGCTCTTCGCACGCGAGGACATCAACCCGCGCAATCTCGCAAGCGCCGCTGTTCTGACTTTGTCACGGGATCACAAAGCAGCTCTAGCGGAGGGCTCATCACAAGATGCCAGGCGAACGCTTCGACAAGACTCACTGCTCTTGGCATTGATGGCAAATGCGCCGATCCCTGACGTCAAGCTCGAGCTGCTGCTGACCGATGCGCGCCGTTCCTTGCTCCTTGACGCTGAGACGGCGAGCGCATGCGGTTTGCCATTCATCTGCGCGCTCGCGCGGCAATGTTTCCTCAACGAATACGTCTATTTCGAAACGGAGGACGAGAAGGCCGCTGTTGCTGCGCTGCTTGATGCGCTTGATCACGATCATCTCGGCAACGCCCCTGAGCGCTGGATGAAGCTCGCGATCATTGCTTGCTATGTGCCGCTTCATTCAACAAGTGCCAGCAAACTCAACTTCGATGATGCGCCTGAGCCCATGCGGCCGATAGTCCAAGAGCAGATTGAAGAACCTGCGAGGGAACGCGAGATCGCGCAAACAATCGAGCGTCTCAAGCCGATCGAAGATGAGATTTCGCGCGCGGTTCAAAGCCAATACGAGGAAAACCCTTATCCCCGCTGGTCACGCAGCCAGGCCGGCACACCGACGAGCCTACGCCAAGCGATGCGCGTGCGCTTGCCCGAAATCGATGAGCGTCTCATCTCCGATGTGAAAGCGCCACGCATCTTGATTGCCGGGTCCGGCACCGGCTCGCAAACCGCGCGCGTGCTTGCAAACTACGCCAACGCACAAGCCCTTGCCGTTGATCTGAGCCTGGCGAGCCTCGCCTACGACAAGCGCAAGCTGATGGAGCGCGGCATCACCAATGTGCGTCATCTGCAGGCCGATATTCTCGATCTCGGCATGCTCGATGAGCGCTTCGATCTCATCGAGAGCTTCGGCGTCTTGCATCACATGCGTGACACCGAAAAAGGCCTACGCATTCTCGCCGGCCTGCTCGCGCCGGGCGGCCTTCTCTTTGTCGGCCTCTACAGCAAGATCGCGCGCACGAGCGTTGTCGCCGCGCGCGAGCTAATTGCATCACGCGGGCTTCCCGCAACCACGGACGGCATTCGCCGCATGCGCCACGAGATCATGACAACCGCCGATCCCGGCGCGCTTGCTGCGCTCCTCAGCCCGGCCTCGGATTTCTGGTCCATCTCCGACTGCCGCGATCTCATCTTCCATGTCGAAGAGCATCGCTTCACGCTGCTTGAAATCGAGGAGATGTTCGCACGCGCCGGCCTTTCATTCCTCGGCATCGAGACCAGCCGACCCGCCGACCGCCAGCGCTTCATCGCCGAATTTCCCGAGCCCTCAAAGCTCAATGACTTGAGCGCCTGGCATGAATTCGAGACGCGCCATCCCGAAACCTTCGGCGACACCTATCGCCTCTGGGCCCGCCGCGCTTAACGTTGAAGGATTGGAGCGGGTGGCGGGAATCGAACCCGCGTAGCTAGCTTGGAAGGCTAGAGCTCTACCATTGAGCTACACCCGCAAGAGGCGTTAGCCATTAGCTGCGCACACCGATAAATGCAAGCGCACTCAGAGCCGGAATGAGTAGCCGAAAAGGGGGAATCTCTGGCGAGCCGCCTACTTGCTCGCAACGATAATCAGCCCGTCAGTGTACGAATAGCCGTAGCCATAGCCATAGCTTCCGCCGCCCGAGATCTTTTCGACGGGGAAGCGCGAACTCGTGTTCGCAGGGCCGATGACTTGCACTTGATGCCACTCTGTCTTGCTGGCGACCGGCTCTGCGCTGACTTTGTGATCATAGGCACCGGAAACGACAGCAGTCAGCGTCTTCACGCTGAACCCCTCGGCATTCAGCGCGTCAATTGCCGATTGCAGATCTTGAGCAAGCATTTCGCCGTCGATTTCGCGGTCCGATAGCTCGCTCGTCTCCTGGCGTTGCACTTCCTTGCGCATGACCTGCTTCTCGCCGCCGAAGAGGCCCTTCTTGGTCTCGCCCGTCGGCACCTGGACAGTCACTTGCTTATAGCGCGGGCGGAAATGCGCTTTGACGAAAACGACCTTTTCCAAAAGCTCCTCCCAATTGCGCTAAGCCTTGCAGGCCTCACCCAAAATTCCCGGTCCTGTGATGCAGCCCTTGGCGTTGATATCGAGCTCGAGCGTTGGGCCGACACCGTTTGGATTGGACAAGATGATCTTCTTGCCATCGACCTTGTATTTGTAGCCGCTCATGCTCATGCCGCTGTTACTGACCGTCACCGTCCCATTCTTGAAGGTCCATTGGTTGCCGCTATCCTTGTCGATGTATGTGCCCGAGACCCCACCCCCGCATCCGGCAAGAATCGTAAGCGCAACCAGCGCGGCAACACTCTTCAGCGCATGGAAATTCCTCATCTTCGCGGACCCCCTCTTCTGCTTCCAGCCGTCGCGGTCGGCTCAATCGACTCATCAGCACCCGGAAGCTTCCTAAAAATCGGCCTGCGGCAACCACACGCCCCAGCCGCCAAGATCATGGCCGCTGAGGCGTCGGCAGCGCACCCCCTAAATAAGGGAGACGACGGGAAATCTAGACAGGTGAGAGCCTCGGCAGCAGTGAGGCGAAGCGGCGGACCAAGCATTGAACCAGCTTGGTGGAGAGGGCTGGATTCGAACCAGCGTAGGCGAAGCCAACGGATTTACAGTCCGTCCCCTTTAGCCACTCGGGCACCTCTCCTGACCGGGCCGCCCCAATAGCGGAATTGGGGCGCAAATACCAGATCGTGCGCCCCGTTCTCTGCTACAAGAGCCCGCCTAAATCAACGAAGGACGCAAAAAATGGCTTTCTACGAGCTCCGCCAATACAAGGTTTTGCCAGGAAAAATGGACGCTTGGGTCAAAATCATGGAGGAGATCATCATCCCCTTCCAGGTCTCCCATGGCATGGTGATCTGCGGCAGCTTCCGTGGCGAGACCGACGAGACGGCTTATGTCTGGCTGCGCCGCTTCGAGAGCGAGGCCGAGCGCGAACGGCTCTACAAGGCGGTCTACGAGAGCGACCACTGGAAAAACGAGATCGCACCCAAAATTCAGGGCTATGTCGACCGCGAGAACAGCGTGATCCAGCGTATCGTGCCGACCAGCCGCTCGACCGTTCAGTGAGCATGGCGAGCGCGCGTCACAGCCGCGGCAAGGCCAAGACCGGCCGGGGCAATCGGCCTTGGGCCAGCAAATTCAAGGACCAGCCCGCGCATGATCCCAATGCGCCAGTCTGGATTTATGGCCACCACCCGGTGGACGAAGCCTTGCGCAATCCGCGCCGCACGCACCTACGCCTTGTCGCCAGCCGCAATGCCGCGCGCGATGTGCCGCCGGGCACGGATGCCGAAATCCTCGAGCCCCGCGCGATCGATGCGCTGTTGCCGCCTGGCGCCGTGCATCAGGGCATCGCGCTTCTCTCCGAGCCCCTGCCCCAGCCGGAGTTAGGCGAGCTGCTTCGAATGCGCGCAAGGCGGCGTGCTCGTCTTCCTCGATCACGTGACCGACCCGCACAATGTTGGCGCGATCTTGCGCTCGGCAGCCGCTTTTGGCGCCGCCGGTATCGTCACAACGCGCCGCAACGCCCCGCCGGTGACAGGCGTCTTGGCAAAGGCAGCCTCCGGCGCGCTTGAGCATGTCGCCTATTGCCAAGTGACGAACCTCGCCGAAGCATTGCGCTCAGCGAAAGATGCGGGCTTTCTCGTCCTCGGCTTCGATGAAGGCGGTGAGGCCTTGCAGGAAGTGCCGGTGAACGCCGGCGTTGCGCTGGTGCTCGGCGCCGAAGGCTCGGGCCTGCGCGAACGCACGCGCGCGCTCTGCGATAAAATGATCCGCCTACAGACGACTGGCGCGATCAGCTCGCTTAACGTGTCGAATGCCGCCGCGGTCGCGCTCTATGCGATCGCAAGCTTGCGTGCATGACGTCATGGTTCGACAAGCTCGTCATGACGGCTCTAGTCTCGTCATCCTGAGCTTGTCGAAGGACAACCAAGTTCTGCCATGACCGACGACGAATACCGGAAACGTGCGCGTGCCTTCGGCGATGAAGACGTCGTGCGCGCTTACGCGAACCGGCCCGATTATCCGCCGGCACTGTTCGAGGCGCTGCTTGAGCGCATACACGGCCGGGCGATTGCGCTCGACCTCGGCACCGGGCCGGGCAAGATCGCGGGCCGGCTCGCGCCCCATTTCGCGCGTATCGACGCCATTGACCCATCCGCGGCGATGCTGGCTACGGCACGCGAGAACTGGCCCGCGCAAAACATCAATTGGATCAACGCACGCACTGAGGATGCGGCGCTTGCGCCCGCTTATGACCTGGTCACGGCTGGCGCCGCCATTCATTGGATGGTGCCGGAGATCACCTTCCCCAAAATCGCCCGCCATCTCGCACCGAGCGCCAAGCTCGCCATCATCGGCGGTGATGGCGCGCACGAAGCGCCGTGGAAGACCGAGTGGGAAACATTTGCCAATCGCTGGACGCTGCATGATGGCGGCGCCTATGACCGCTCGCGCCATCACGTCGCACGTAAGATGCTGGAGCAATGGATCGACGCCGAGGAGAATTTGAGCTTCGGTCACGAAATGCGTCAGTCCATCCCTGAGTTCTTGGAGAATCTACACTCGCACTCGAATTGGACACGCGCCCATCTTGGCGCACGAACGGCGGCGTTCGATGAAGAAGCGGCCGCCCTTTTGGGGTCCTTCCTGCACGACGGCCTGCTGACTTACACGGTTTCAACGCGGCTTATAGTCGGCCATCCGCGCACGACACCCAAGGAACCAGCGGATGAATGAGGCCTTTCGCACGCGCGGCAAGCAATTCGATGACGAAGATGTTGCACGCTGTTATGCTTTTCGCGCGCCCTATCCCGCTTCCTTGTTCGAAGCGCTGCTCGCGCGTGTGCCTGGCCGCTCTGCTCTGCTCGATCTCGGCACGGGCAATGGCAAGATCGCGGGCGCGCTAGCGCCGCACTTTGTCCACATTGACGCTGTGGATCCATCCAGCCCCCTTTTGGGAGCCGCCAAGCGCCAATACCCCGCAACAAACATCAACTGGATTTTGGGCAAGGCCGAGACAGCGCAACTCAATGGACCTTACAGCCTCATCACCGCCGGAGTGTCACTCCATTGGATGGACCCAGCGATCGTGTTTCCAAAGCTTGCAGCTGAAGTTGCACCACAGGGCGCCCTCGCCCTGATCAGCGGCGACGGCCCCACAGAATCCGATTGGCACGATGAATGGCGATCCTTCGTGCGGCGTTGGGTCAATCGCATGGGCGGAAACTTCAACTCATCCTGGTTTCGCACCATGACGACGGCCCATCTGCCGTGGATCGACATCAAAGAACAATTGAAATTTCGCCACGAGCTTACTCAAAGCGTCGAAGACTTCGTGGAGTGTCAGCACTCGCGTGAGACCTTCGCGCGCAAAGCCATGGGCGAGGAGCTCGCGCGCGCTTATGACAGAGAGCTAAGCGAGCTCCTTATGCCGTACACAACAAACGGCAAGCTTAGCTTCACGGTCGAATGCGGCCTCACGCTCGGCCTCCCACGCGCAGCACCGCTCACACCTTAACCGGCACCCAATATTCGAGCCATTTGCCCGCCTTGTCTTCGAAGTCTTCCGGATAAAGCTCGAAGTCGACGCCGCCGCTTAGCTCATAGCCTGCAGCCAAAACCAGCTTCGAAAAGATCTCCCCCACGGCCGCAACGACTTGCGGATGCAGCGGGCCCTCGCTGACGACCTGGCGAAACACCAGATAGCTCTGCGCGGGCACGTTGAATGTTTCGATCCCCTCGCCGCCTTTGGCCGGCAGGTTTGCTTCAGGATCGATCTCGACCGCCGCCATATATTTCATATCGCCGTCTTTCAGATCGCCGCCAATGCATGCGCCGTAAGTGACCCAGCCTTTTTGCCCGGCGAGCGGCATCTGCTTGACCAGCTTGCCCCACAGCGCGGGGATGTCCGCACGGTTCTCCAATCCAAACGTGCCGGCAAAGCCTGCAATCACAAAGCCGGGTCGCGTTTTCAATCCATCTTGCCGCGTCAAGTTGATCTTTGCGGGTTCGTTCATCTTCATCTCTCCAAAATTTGCGGGAACAAATTCGCCACGGCCGCGCCGAAACTCGCCTGGCGTCATGGAAAATGTTCGCTTGAAGGCACGCGCAAACGCCTCCTGCAATTCGAACTGGCAGTCGAGCGCGAGATCGATGAGCTTGAGGTCGGGCTCGGCAAGCAGGCGCCGCGCGGCAACACCGAGACGCCGTCCGCGCACATAGGCCATCACGCTCTCGCCGACGAGCGCGGTGAACAGACGCGAGAAGTGAAACGGCGAGAGCCCAGCAACCCCGGCAAGCTCCTCAAGCGTCAAGGGCTCAAAGAGATGCTTATCAATATGGCGAAAAGCGCGTGTGATCGGATCGTCAGCCATGAAAGCATAATGGCCGATCCGCCACGCCGCCGTCTTGATCGATCTTGCTAAGCGGTGCGCACCACCGCCAAAAATTCGCTGACTTCGCTCTTGAGCTTGTCGGCAACACCGGCAAGCTCCGAGGATGACGAGAGCACCTGGCTCGCCGCAGCGCCCGTCCGCGTCGAAGCGGTGGAAACGCCGGCGACATTCTCGCTGACCGCAATTGTTGCGCTCGCCGCGCTTTCGGCATTCCGCGCCATGTCCTCGATCGCGGCACCCTGCTCTACAACGGCGCTCGCCACCGTCGTCGAAATCTCATTGATGCGCTCGATTGTCTTGGTAATGGCGTCGATCGCACTGACAGCGCCGGTCGTCACCTGCTGCATCGCATCGATCTGCTGTCGGATTTCCTTGGTGGCATGCGATGTCTGGTTGGCGAGCTGCTTGACCTCCGAGGCCACAACGGCGAAACCCTTGCCTGCTTCGCCCGCGCGCGCCGCTTCAATCGTTGCATTGAGTGCCAAGAGATTCGTCTGGCTCGCAATGTCATTGATGAGCCCGACAATCTCGCCGACATGACGCGCAGCCTCTTTGAGGCTGTCGACCGTTTCGTTGGTGTGGCGAGCTTCGACGACCGCTTCGCGGGCGATATCCGCCAACTCGCTCACGCGCACAGAAATCTCTCTGATGGATTCGGCAAGCTCGCGCACCGCGGCGGCCATTGATTGCACATTGCTTGTCGCATCGCGCGCACCATCTGCAGCGGCACCGGACTGGTTGGAGGTTTCGCTGGCAAGATGCGTCAGATTTTCAGCAGTCATCTGCATCTCTGCCGCCGCACTCGCGAGCTGCTCAGCAATCGTGAGCACATTTTTATCGCACTGATCAGCCAGCTCAAGCATGGAGTTACGCCGCTGCTCTTGCGCCTTCTGCCGCGAAGCGCCTTTCTCGGCACGCAAGCGCTCCATCTCCAGACTGTTCTCCTTGAACACCTGCAGCGCCGCCGCCATCGCGCTGATCTCGTCATTGCCGGTTGAAGGCAGCGCAATCTTGAGATCGCCATCGGCAACCTGGCGCATTGCACCGACGAGCTTGGTCAGCCGGGCAATAATGTTTCGCCCGACATAGAGCCACCCGATACCGGCCGATATGACAATACTTACAAGCGCAACGAGGACGATAAGCCAACGCCCGCGTTGAACAGCCGAATTTGCCCGTACGGCCGTTTCTACGACACTGCTGCGCGTTGTCTCCACATACCGCCCGATAAGCGCTCTGAGCTTTGAGACATTCGCATCGGTGTCTCTGACGGTTGCTGCCACTGCAGCGTCCGCTGTCTGGATGGCCGCCATCGCATTCGAAGCTTCCTGCGTCCCTATCTGCAGGACGGTCTGCGCTTGTATCTTCCGTGACACCGCGCTGTTGACTTTGCCCAGAGCAGCCTTGAGCGAAGCGTTGATCGCCGACATATCGGCAAGCTCGACTTCGTTGCCTTTGATCATCTGGTCGATATTGTCGATGAGCTTGCCGATATCGCGCGACTTGCGATCGAGCGCATCATAGGTTCTCGCCCGATCCGGTTCCGTGGCGGCGTCGCCGAGCACCGGCAGCTGGGCAGCATAATCGCTGGCAAGCTCTTCAAGCGCGATGGCTTAACTCATCACAGGCAGGCTTGTTGCGCTCAGGCTCTTGAGCGAGTCCTGGGTGACCCCGAACACCCACCAAGCCGTCGCGGCCGCAATCAGGGTGAGCCCCGCAGTCGCAAGAAATGCCAGCCGAAGCCTGATCGAGATCGATCTTAAATTGATCCGTCCGAGAGGTGCTGGCATCCGATCCCTCGCTTTGGCCAGGCACACCTTTTAGGCGGGCCCACGGCCCGGCACGGCTCCTGTTCGGCGAGAGAGTGCAGGGTTAACCGTTATGTCCGAGTAAATCCGCCGGATTTTCACTCCGCCCCAGCGTCATGCTTAACAGCAATTAACAAACCCGGCATAATGGCGGCGGGTGGATGGCAGGGGGTTTTGCGTGTCCAGCGGGGTGATCACAGGCGGGCTTTCGGCATTTCTTGCCTTTTGGATCCTCATGTCGAGTCTGGAAGGGCTCGGCTACGCATTTCCCGCTAGGCCGAGCGTCATCGTGCCCGAGCGGTGGGCCAATGGCGCACAAATTCTGCTATGGGTAATCATCATCGGCCTCGTCGCGGCCATCTTTTCTCCCCTGCTCGGTCATCTACCGCCACATCTCAGCGTCTTTCACTTTCTGATCGCGCTGGGGCTCTTTCTGCCAATTTGGGAGCTTCTGGCTGCGCGCGTCTATGACGATTGTTTCGTCATCATCAATGCCCATGAAAGCGTGATCCGCCCGATCGTTCTCGAATCGCTTCGCCGCGTCTTCGGCGAGGTCTACGAAGACAAGGACATGATCCGAGCCGCCTATAAGGCCGGAGAGGATTGGCAAATCATCACGCATGAGCACGAGCATCTGCTGGCGATCGATCCTGTGTTTAGAGTCGATATGAGACGGCGCAACGCGCTCGAGCACGATATTCAAAAGGCTTTGCACGATATCGAGCCCGCAGGGTTCAACGAACGCGCGTTCTGGATCTCTTTCGTGGTCCCGCTTTGCTTCGCGCTGATCTATGCGGCAATTGCGTTCTTCCTGCTGAGGCAGGCTATTGCCCTTCGCTAGGCGATTTGCCGCGGCGTCTTGTGTGCTAGTTACCGCTCGCAGAAGCTGATGCGGGCACGCTCTGCGACTTTTGAGTTTTGCTTTCATGCTCGCGGCGCCAGCGCGGCTTTGGGAAGAGCCGCTCACGCTCGGCGGCCATCGTAGCATCTTCACCGGCAGCCGGGTTGCCTGCGCTTTCGGGCACAGGAGGCAATTGCACCTGGCCTGTCACTGGCGCGACACCACCGGTCACACCGATGGACGGACCAGAAAGCTCGCTTCGTTGCGAATCCTCAGGAACTGCCGGCACAGGCCGTTGAGAGTTTCCAGGTGGCGGCGCTGATGGCGAAACAGCATCGTCATTCGAGATCGTGTTGACGATCGCATCGATCTCTTGATCGCGCTCCTCATCGGTGGCGATTGGGTTGTCGAGGCTCACACTCTGGCTCTGAAGATCGTAGTTCTCGACGCTGTTCGCATCGTGGCCGAAATCGACAAAGTTGCCGCCGACGGCCGCACGCTTGATCGTCGCCCCGGTAACGCCTTCTGCTTGTTTGCCCGGTCCGCTGCTCGCGCAGGCACTGAGCCCAAAAAGCAGCGCCGAGATTGCAGTGAAGACAAACAGCTTACGCATGACACAACGTCCCTGGGACCGCCCTCCAGCCATCCTAGCGCGGGACGCATTAAGAAGCGTTGAACCAAAGCGCGCCGCCCGCGCCAGGCCTCCGATCTTAACCGTTGAGCAGGCCCATGAACATCTTGATCGAGGTGATCGCAAGAAACAGCGCAAATGCCTGGATTAGGCGTTTTTTTGGCAGCGCATGCGCCAGAGCAACGCCCCAAGGCGCGGTCAGGACCGTTGCCGGAGTGATAAGTAGAAATCCTAGGAGATTGACATAACCGAACGAAAGCGGCGGCAGATTGGGGTGATGCCAGCCATTGATTATATAGCCGATGACCCCCGGCACGGCGATGATAATGCCAAGACCACTTGATGTGCCGACCGCCTTGTGAATCGGATAGCCGAAAAGTGTCATCGTAGGCACGGCGAATGTGCCGCCGCCAATTCCCATCAAAGCCGAAATTCCACCGATCGACCCCGCGAGCGCATATTTGCCGGCGCCTGTCGGCAGCTCCTTGCCGATCCGCCAGCTCTCTTTGCCAAACGCGAAGTGCGCAGCGACCAGAAGCGCCGCAGTCGCAAAGATAGCTGTCAGCACTTGGCCGCTCGCGTATCTCGAAATCACAATTCCGATTAGGGTCGAGAGGAACACCGGCGCCGTCCAAGACCGCAGCAACGCGAAATCGACTGCCCCACGCTTGGCATGCGAGCGCAACGATCTGATCGCAGTCGGCAAGATCACCGCAAACGAAGTTGCAATGGCGACCTTCATACGCACGCTCTCATCGATGCCAAGCGCGGTGAACACGTGATAGAGCACCGGCACGATGACGATGCCGCCGCCGACACCCAGGAGTCCCGCCAAGACACCGGCGCAGACACCGGAGAACAAGAGGCCGAGCGCGAAGGGCCACAGCGTGGCAAGGGAGTAATCTATGTGCATGGGAGGCTATTCTGAGACGGATTTATGCCATTGGTTACCGCATCTTCTGCAGCGGCGATAGTCCGTCTTCATCGGTAGCGGCACACCCGCACACAGAAATCCAAGAATGCTCAAGATCAATGATGCGCCGCGGAATACATCTGTACTGTCGCAGCGAGCGCATTGATCGATGGCATCGAAAAACTCCGGCGCGATCGCGTCGCTGCCGGAGACAAATATCAAAGCGTCTTCCCAGACTTCCTCTTCGACAACGACGCGAAATCCGCCTAAAGCGAGTGCGTAGTGTGGGATTACCAATGCATGGTAGAAATTGTCGATGAATGACAGGAACCCTGCTGCCTGAAGGGCGCTCACCTGAATGAGCGCCGCGCCGGGATCCGTGTGAAGCTCAAGCGTCCGCCAACGCGCCAACCGCTTCCCTCCCGCCCACGGCACCTTCAACGCAAGCCAGCGCTTCGAGTATAAGGCCTGCCCGTGCACCCGGCTTGCGCGCCTCCTCACTCAGCATGCGGCGCCACAGGCGCGCGCCCGGCACGCCATGATAGAGCCCAAGCATATGGCGCGTGATGGCGATGAGCGGCGTGCCCAGGACAAGCTGGCGCTCTACATAGTCAAGCATTGCCCGCACAGCCTGCTCACGCGTCCGTGCCCCTGCCGCCCCGAATATTTCTCGGTCGACATCGAGCAGCATCCACGGGCTGTGATAAGCCGCGCGGCCTAGCATCACGCCGTCGACATGCTGCAGATGTGTCTGAACGTCCTTAAGCGAGCCTATGCCGCCATTGATCACGATCGTCAGCTCGGGGAAAGCCTGCTTCATCCTGTAGACAAGCGGATAATCAAGCGGCGGTATCTCCCGATTCTCCTTGGCCGAGAGCCCTTCGAGCCACGCCTTGCGCGCGTGAATGATCACGGTGTCGATGCCGGCTCGGGCGACGTCTTCGATGAAGCGCGGCAAGGCCTCTTGCGGCTCTTGATCATCGATGCCGATACGGCATTTGACCGTAACCGGAATCTCAGTGGCCGCGCGCATCGCGGCCAAACACTCGGCAACAAGCGTGGGCTCCGCCATCAGGCACGCGCCGAACCCACCTGACTGCACGCGGTCCGATGGGCAGCCGATATTGAGATTGACCTCGTCATAGCCCCACGCGGCACCGATGCGCGTTGCTTCTTCGAGTTTTCTGGGGTCGGAGCCGCCAAGCTGAAGCACAAGCGGATGCTCGCTTTGATCGAAGCCGATCAGGCGCTCGCGATTGCCGTGAATAATCGCATCAGCAGTTACCATCTCAGTGTAAAGCCGCGCCCCCCGCGTGAGCTGACGATGAAATGCGCGGCAGTGCCGATCGGTCCAATCCATCATCGGCGCCACGCACAGTCTATGTGATTGATTTTGTGTGACTTTTTCCATACAATCAAATCGTTAATCGCGCTCGTGCGCACTCGTTTCTACGCCATGACGCGATGCTTTTCGACGCTGTACGACGGCTCACTGCACACATAGCGCACACGAAATTGGCGACAATCTCAAAACTAAAGTCCGGATCCTGGCGTGTGCAAATTCGCAGGAAGGGCAAGTATGTCAATGAAACCTTCCTGCGCCGCAAAGACGCCGAAGAATGGGCTATCGAGATCGAGCGCCGTATCGACAAAGGCGAGCCACCGAAGCCTCGCAAGAATCGCGAGAGCAAAACCTTTGGTGACCTTGTACGCTTACATCGGGAAGACCTGGCCGAGGTCGGCAGGCGCTTCGGTCGATCAAGAACGCGAGCCTCAAATTCTTGGAAAAGCGCTTAGGCTCGCTTCGGTTGCCCAAGCTCGACCGGGAACAACTAGTCACGTTCGGTAAGGAACGCGCTGCCGAGGGCGCCGGGCCGGTTACACTCGGAATCGACCTTGGATATATACAACAGCCGCTCGGTCGACACCGCTTTCCGCCGGCAATGCTGCGAATTGAAGATTCACGACTTGCACTTCCACGATTTAATGCATGAAGGCACAAGCCGCCTCTCTGAGGCCGGCTATGCGATAGAACATGTGTCCGTAGTTACCGGCCACAAAGACCGGAAGATGCTTCGGCGTTACACGCATTTAAACCCTGAAGTGCTTCACACGGTCTTGCCCCGCTCCGCTGCGTAGCGATGAACGGGCCAGAAACCCCGCTCTAACACCTAATGTAATTGGCGATTTCAAATTTCGGTCCCGCGCAATTCCTGGCGCTGAGGCTGAGCGTCGGGTGACTGCACCCACTCAATAATGTCGGGACTTGTCGGTCGGTAATCGAGCACTTGCAGACGAAAGCCTTTGTCGCACGTCATGGTTGCAGCTTCTGCATGTGCTGCCGGAACATCGCGCGGGCCACTGGTGAGTTTCCAGCCTTGTTCAACGAGGCCGTTCGCCGTGGCCGCCACGTCGTCACAGCGAAAAGCGATGTGGTCCAGCGCAACAGACACAGCCTCGGGATTTTCCATGACCTCGATCTTTATGCCGGTTCCATCGCCGAGCATAACCAAGCGGCGCCCGGAGCTTATCAAGGTGCCGTGCCGGACTACGCGCAAGGCGCCCGTTGCAACCAGCTTTTCGACGAAATCATCGATATCTGCAACAGCGAGCGCAACATGATCCAGACGTCCCACACTCATAGCGTCCTCACTAGACCTTGGTTTAAGATAATCAAGATGTTTTGGATTGATCTGCGCTTTCGTGCCAATTGCGCAGGATGAACCACGAAGCGAGCGAAAGGCCAGCGAAGATCACGATACCGGTGAGCGAAATAAGAACGAGCGCGGCAAACATTCGCGGAATCTCCAAGCGATACCCCGCTTCCAAAATGCGATAGGCAAGCCCAGATTGCGCGCCGCCCGTGCCCGCAACGAACTCCGCAACGACGGCGCCGATCAACGCAAGACCGCCCGAGATGCGCAATCCGGCGAGATAGTAAGGCATCGCAGCCGGCAGCTTTAGGAACAACATCGTCTGCCATTTATTGGCACGATAAAGACGGAACAGCTTGACCAAGTTACGATCTGTGCTGTTCAGCCCCACTGCGGTGTTTGACAGAGCCGGGAAGAAAGCGACGATGCTGGCGCAAATCAACAACGCAACATTGGTATCCTTCGCCCAGATAATGATAAGCGGCGCAACCGCAACGATGGGCGTCACTTGCATGATGACAGCATAGGGAAAAAGGCAGCGCTCAATCAGCCGCGAACTTGCAAGCAACATCCCAATCCCCAGACCTGAGACACCGGCGATTGCAAACGCCTCGAGCGTGATCTTGAACGTGACCAAAAGGCTCGGCGCCAGCGAACCGAAGTCAGTCACCAAGGCGTGCAAGATCGAGAGAGGCCCCGGCAAGACATAAACTGGAACATGATTGATGCGGATCAACGCTTCCCAAACGCCGAGCACGGCAATGCCGAACAGTACGGGCACGGCGTTGTTCGTGAGCAGCTTGGCAATGCTGGTGAGCCGCGATGCCCAACTCTTCCAAGAGAGCTTCACAGGACGTGCGCTCGGTGCGGATATCCGGCGTACGTCACTCAAATCTCATCCTCCACACCGGCCATCGCCTGTTTCAACCATTGCGAAACTTCCCTGCAATAGGCGGCATAAGCCGGCGAGGTACGATATTCTTCCGTGCGCGGCACCGGGCCTTCGATTGCGAGATCGGCTATGACACGCCCTGGACGCGCGGCCATAACCACCACGCGATCAGACAAATAGACTGACTTAAATACGCTATGCGTGACGAAGATGACGGTCAGGTGCTCGCGCTCGCATAACGCCAACAGATCATTGTTAAGCCGCAGCCGGGTAATTTCGTCGAGCGCCGCGAACGGCTCATCCATCAGCAGAATCTTCGGCTGCGTGACAACCGCACGTGCAATCGAGACGCGCATCTTCATTCCGCCCGAAAGCTCCCGCGGATAGCTGCGCGCAAACTTCTCAAGCCCGACCATGCGCAGGAATTCCATGACACGGTCTTTTACGGCCGCACGTTTTTCGCCTTTGAGGCGTAAGGGAAGATAAACATTCTCGAACACCGTCGCCCACGGCATCAATGTCGGCTCTTGAAACACGAAACCTATCTCTGCGAGCGGATGCATATCGGCATCATAAGCCGATGTCGGCCAGTGAATGTTGCCGGAGGATTGTCGCTCCAATCCCGAAATGAGGGAGAGCATCGTGCTCTTGCCGCATCCTGAGGGGCCGAGAAGACTGAGAAACTGCGGCGTAGAAGGAATTTCGAGGCTGACATCGCGCAACGCCTCAGTGCCGTTCGGGAAGACCTTGTCGACCGACTGCATCGAGATGAGCGATTTGCCGCGGATCGGAATCACCTGGTCCGGTCTTCCGTCGTCGGTTCTCATTGTCGCGCTGATCGGTCTCATCTATCCGGCCTCACAATTTGCGCGCAGCTTCAACATTCGCGTTATCAGCTTGCAGCCGCATAACTCTGCTTCAGCATTTCTTGAAAGTGCTCTTCGACCGTACACGGCGGATAATGCGGCCTGCAGGCGATCGCAGCTCACCTGATGAGCTTTCCCGGCCTCGATGCACTCCACGAAGCGGCACCGGTGTTTCGACCCGGCGAACCTGAATGAATCCGTGCGCTGTGAGTGCGAGCGAAATTGCCGCCGCGGTACGTACAGGACGTCTAAAAGCGTGCGACGTCGTCGACAGCTCATTGCGTGAAATAGAGAAACGCAATCATCGCATCAATGCCTTCACCGACATATTGCCGGTTCGCGCACGCGCGCAGGCACAAAAAGTCGATGAGGCCGTTGCCGCTGGCCGCGATCCGGGTGCTCTCGCAGGGGTACCTTTTGCGGTGAAGAATCTTTTCGATATTGCCGGCATCCCGACGCGCGCCGGATCGAAGATCAATCGCGAAAATCCGGTGGCGCAGCGAGATGCCGTCCTTATTGAGCGATTGTCACGTTCCGGCGCGGTGCTCGTCGGCGCACTCAATATGGGCGAATACGCGTACGACTTTACCGGCGAAAATGCCCATGACGGAGCCTGCCGCAATCCGCATGATCTTCAGCATATGAGCGGCGGCTCATCGAGCGGTTCCGGCGCAGCGCTCGCAGCCGGCATGGTGCCCTTGACGCTCGGCTCTGATACCAACGGCTCCATTCGTGTGCCGGCTGCGCTTTGCGGAGTTCTTCGGCTTGAAGCCGACTTATGGCCGTTTGTCGCGCACCGGAACATTCGCCTTCTGCGACAGCCTCGATCATGTCGGACCGATGGCGCGCAGCAGCAGAGATCTCGCGCTGGCTTTCGATGCGATGCAAGGCAAAGACGCGGGCGATGGGGCTTGCGTCGACAGGCCCGCGCTTGACACAAGCGCAGCACTTAACGAGGGCGCGAATGGGCTCCGTATTGCCGTCGCTGCGGACTATTTCGAATTGATCGGCACGCCTCAAGTGCATGAAGCGGTCGCCAAGGTCGCGCGGGCACTCGCAGTGCGTGACGAAGCAGTGTTGCCGGAGGCTGCGCGAGCACGTGCCGCCGCCTTTATCATCACCGCAAGCGAAGGCGCCAATTGGCATCTTGAACACCTGCGAACGCGCGCAGCGGATTTTGACCCGGACACGCGTTACCGGTTTCTGGCCGGCGCCTTGATGCCCGCAACTTGGCCGAACGCCGCGCAACGATTCCGTCACTGGTTTCACCAACAAGCGCTTTCGCTGTTTCGCGACGTCGACATTCTTTTGGCGCCCGCAACGCCAACGCCCGCGCCAAAGTTGGGCGAAAAGAGCTTAACGCTCGGCGGCCAGCCGGTGCCGCTCCGTGCCAATCTCGGTGCATTTACGCAGCCGATTTCGTTCATTGGCTTACCAGTTGTTGTCGTACCCGTGCACGGCGTCTCTCCCCTGCCCGTCGGCGTACAGATCATCGCAGCGCCCTGGAGCGAAGACAAAGCGCTCCGCGTAGCCGCTGAGCTCGAGCGCCTTCAAATCGTCGCAGCGCCGATTGCCAGACCTGCCTAGTCACTCATCCAAGAACGAGGAATCCGATCATGCCCAATACCTCTGCCCGGGTGCGCAACGATGAAAGTGTGGGGGATTCGCCTGTTCCACTGGTCAACATTTCAGGTTGGACAACCCGCGACATGACCCGGCGCGGCGAAATCGCTACCGCCGTCGACAAAGCCTGCCGCGAAATCGGTTTTCTTGTCGTTGCCGGTCATTCTGTGCCAGCAGCGCTTGCCGATCGAATCTGGCGGGCCACCCAAGCCTTTTTCGCTTTGCCCGCTGAAACGAAGCAGAAATATGCGTCGGCATCGTCGAATGTTTTTACAGGTTATCGCGGCTTTAATGGCGGTGCGCTGGCGCGTGCCTATAATGATAAGTTGAGCGCTCCGGATCTCCGCGAGACGTTTGCGATCAACCCGATATCGTTCGACAAAAGCGACGCTTACTATCAAACACCACGGGGGCAGCGCTTATTCGTAGATAATATTTGGCCGCGTGAGGTCGCGGATTTTGAAACCGCCTGGACGGAATACTATCGCGCGATGGAAAAGCTTGCAGGCGAGCTAATGGAGATCTTCGCGGTCGCTCTCGGTCTCGAACCCACATTCTTTGAAGACAAGATCAATCGGCATGTCAGCAAGATGATGGCGTCGAACTATCCGGAACCGGCTGAGCAACTTGCGCACAACCAGTCCCGCGCCGGTGCGCATACCGATTACGGCAGTCTGACGATTCTGCTTGCCGAGGATAAACCCGGCGGACTTCAGGTCCAGTGCAGCGATGGAGAGTGGCGAAAAGTGCCAATCGTTCCCGATACTTTCGTGGTCAATATCGGCGACTTAATGGCACGGTGGACGAATGATTGCTGGGTCTCGACCATCCACCGTGTCGCCAATCCACCTTTTGAAAGGCGCGGAGGGAGCGCTCGTCAATCGATCGCGTTCTTTCATCAGCCGAACTACGACGCGGTCATCGAGTGCATTGCGAGCTGCCGCGGTGCGGGTGGCGCAAAATACCCAATAACGACATCGGGGGAGCACCTTGAAAGCCTCCTCAAGCAGATTCGTACAGCGCCAGGCGAAAGCGTCTTATAAAAGGTGGCTGCGGTCGCCAGCTGGGCCCAGACATCACGCTCACTCACCCACCGTGTAAATAATGCATGACACCAGAGGCTCCAGACTGCCAGTCGAACCGCCGCGGCTTCGGAAATCAGGCTAGGATTTAACGATGCCTCGCGCAGACCGCCCGCCAGGCCTGCCTCACTTTGCAGTCCAGATTGTCAAAGAACACCGGTCTCAACCTTCATTTAAGTGACCTCCTCCTAGCGTCATGCGGCGCCACCCGATCCGCCATTTGCTTGTCGGTAACCAAACGTTCAGAACGTGCGGCGCGGACCTTTCTATCGCGCGGCTTCCCTGCGATATTCGACGATAGCAGAAGACTTACGCATTCGACACAACAGAGGATACGAATGTCGGCTCCATTGATCGCAAGACAAAAGGCAATTCTTGAGATTGCCCGGAGAAATGGGCGCGTGAGCGTGGATGAACTCGCCGCTCGCCTCACGGTCACACCCCAAACAATACGAAAAGATCTCAATGAACTCAGCGATCAAAATCTGCTTTCCCGCGTTCATGGCGGAGCCACAATAAGTTCATCGGTAGAGAACCTCAGCTACGAAGCGCGTCGTCACATCGCCGAGGAAGAAAAGCGAGCAATCGGAAAAGCCGGTGCAGCATTGATCCCTGATCAGGCCTCTTTGTTCATCAATATCGGGACGACCACAGAAGAAGTGGCGCGCGAGTTGGTAGGCCGCAGCAATCTTTTGGTCATTACCAACAATCTGAATGTCGTCGATATTCTTTGCCGCAATCACAACATTGAGGTTATCGTTGCGGGCGGGCGAGTGCGCCACTCTGATCGCGCAGCAATTGGTGCTTCGGCTGTGGAATTCATTAGGCATTTCAAAGTTGATTATGCGGTCATTGGCACATCGGCAATCGATGACGATGGATCCCTGCTCGATTTCGATCTCAGCGAAGTGCAGGTGACTCAGGCGATATTGCAGAATTCTCGCTCCGTAATTCTCGTCGCTGACAGTGAAAAGCTAGGCCGGCCGGCGCCGGTTAGGATCGCCCATATGAGCGAGATTGATTTTTTCGTAACTGATCGCCTCACAAACACTGCATTGAGGCTCGCATGCGAAACGCATGGTGTACAGATCATAGAGGCGATGCCCGAGATGACCTCTGCGATTGAAGAGTGACGGGGCCTTCGTTCGGAGTCATCAAGCTCCCTGGATTGCCTGGCCGGCAACGATATACCAAGTGACAAAGAGCGCACAGATCAGTGCGCCTGGCAAATAGCTGTTCGTTCGCCGCCAGGTGAATGTTGCGATCAGTGCAATGACGGCCATAAGCGGCACAATTTGGAAAGACAAGATCGTATAGAGCCCCTGACCGGCGTTCAACAACCGGTCATTGAGATAAAGCGGGGTGTACTCGACCGCTATGAACACGACAAAACCGAAGGCCAAGGCGAAGATATTGAATAAGTACGCGGTTGCGCTGCTATCGCCTTTGACGGTTAGGCCCTGAAGCATCCCCCTCAACGCAAGGACTGCAAATGCGGTGATCGGAACGAGATAGATCAAGAATTCGAAGAACCTTTGCCGATCGAGGAGCTTCAAGCCAACCACCCAAAACCTAAAGTCAACCTTAAAGAAGAAGTCGGCAAGGGCCAGTGCGATATAACCGGTCGCGACCGTGAGCACTGCAATCCCTATGGACGGGATGACGGGTGCGCGCGACATCGTGTTCCCCCGTCCTAAGCTCAAGCCCACGATGAACGCGACGATTCCGTTGACCAGCGCCCACCCGGCAATCTGCGTCGCAAAGGCTTGCGGGAGGTAGTGTGAAGGTGGCAAGACCTTTGAGAACCAAAGGACGAGCGGCAGGAAAGTTGCTGCAGGCACAATCAGAGTGAGCAAGAGCGCGAGCCACCAGCCGCGGTCGCGCCGCGCGCGGCTTGGAACGGCGGTAGCGCTTAGTTTCGAAAACCAAGGCAGCGTCAAAAGAAGATCGAAAGTGCCTAAGAGCAGAACGATGAAGCCAACAAATGCTACAAGAGTGCCGACTTCTTTCCAGATCCAGATCTGATCCGAACTTGGACGCTCAATCCCACCTTTGAGAGTGCGTTGAAACCACGATAATGCGTAGCCTATCGCCTCGCTCGAGAAGGTATCTTGAGCATGTGTGATCGGCGGCGTGTAAAGAACACGCGCTGTACCTCGATCAATGTCGCCATAGATTTTTCCTGGCACGACACTATCGCTAACGCCAAAATCGGCTTTGAGTTTGGGGCTGTCGGTGACCAACTTGGCGCTGGGCGCGCCCCACATGGTTTGCGCAAACTCGTCAAATTGGCTCTCGACGACTGCCAGATTGCGCGGAAAAGTCGTACTGCCCTCTGGCGCAAATGGCTTGCCCGTCGACGAGCCTTCGAGCACTAGCGCCTTATAGCCATCGGGCAATGATGCGGCGGCCGTAACTACGGCCCAGCCACCCATGCTGTGGCCCTCGAGGCCAATGTTATCTTTATCGACAATGTCAAGGCTGCGCAGATATCTGAGCCCGTCCGGCCCACCAAATCCGTTAGAGAATACCGAAGCCCCGCTATAGCCATGCCCGGTTTGGTCAATTGCTAAAACGACATAGCCGCGGCGCGCGAACTCGATGGCAAAGCCGTCTTGGGTCTCTCGGGAGTTGTAATAACCATGAATCGCCAAAATGCCGGGCGCCGGAGTCTTGGCGGTGGCATTCGGCGGAACGTAGAGCAAGGCGCTCATTGGCGTGCCGTTCGTGCCCGTAAAGCGAACATCCTGAATGCGAACGCCGCCGGCAGTCTGAATTGCATAGGCCAGCATTGACCCGGCCAAGATTAGAAAAATGCCCAAAACGCTAAAGATTTTCGGTGTTTTCATTTTCCTCCCCACGCCTTCCTATTTTCTTCCAAAAATTGCGTATTGACGCGCCTAATAACCTTTCAATTATTTCGCTTTAAGCGCCACCAGCTTTCGTGGCATTTCGATAACGATCAATCCCCATATTGCGGTCAGCTTTCACCTCTTCTTGACTCGAAGCGATATTACCATCGATATTTTCGTTTAACAGGAAATAATCGAAATTTTCGCGCGATTGGGAGGGGGGAGTATGATTGAAGTCGACGCCCGAAGGCTGCGTTCAATTCTGGCTGCAACAACCGCGTTCACCGCACTTTTGGCGGCGCCCAGTTTTGCGACGGACCCGAATCCGGACGCCCCCTCGTCAAGGTCCTCCGCGCTCACAGCTGCCCTTCCCGAAATCGTTGTTACAGCGCAAAAACGATCACAGAACCTACAAGACGTGCCGATTTCCGTAACGGCGATTACAAGCAATGAGTTGAAGGCGGCAGGCGCCCTAAGCGGAACTGAGATCGCTAAGCAAGCGCCGAATTTGCGCGTGTCGAACCTTGGCAATGAAGATCAGCCCAAGTTCTCAATTCGCGGAATCTCAACGCCCGATTTCAACTTGAACACCACATCGCCGGTTGGCGTGTTTTACGACGAAGTGTATGTCGGTGCGCAGTGGATGGGTGGTCCACAACTCTTTGACCTAGATCGGGTCGAGGTGCTGCGCGGGCCCCAGGGGACTTTGTTCGGCAAGAATACAACGGCGGGCGCCATCAACTTCATCTCGCGGGCGCCAAGCTTCGGCGAGCCCAACGGCTATGTTGAAGGCGAATATGGCAACAACACATTCTATCACCTAACAGGTGCCGGCGAGACGCAGCTCATCGACGACAAGCTGGCGGCACGCGTGGCCTTTAACGTGACGTCAAGCGATGGTTGGGTGAAGAACCGATATAATTCAGCTACGGCGAAAAATTTCTCCTCAATCGATAACCGCGCAATTCGCCTCAGCTTCGCTTTCCGCAACCCGGAAAACGATTTCAATGCAACGCTGCGCTTGATCAGCTCAGATAGCCATCCAAGCAACATTGGCATCATTGCTTATGGTACAGGGCCAGGCGGCACAGAAAGCGACGGCGTCAATCCGCGAATCAACCCCTACAACGGCAAGCCGTTCAGCATCCATGAAGGCGCCTTTGATCACAACGGCGACATCAAGGCCACCGCTCAGGGCGGCTATCTAACGATGAATAAAGGGCTGGGTTCGAACCTCACACTCACCTCAATCACTTCGTATCTCAATGGGGCGTTCGACAACACTGTCGATGCGGACGGTACTTATGTGCCGAGCTTTTATATTGACTTTTACGCCGGTCAATATGAGACGACCCAAGACCTCCGAGTTGCCAGCCACTTCGATGGGCCCTTTAACTTTATCGTTGGCGGTTACTACGATGCCGACCGAGTCCATATTCGGACGAACTACTTCACCGGCGTTCCAGCGGCGCCAGCAATCCCAACATCCGCTGCATCACTTTTTAAGCAACAGTATTGGCAATACCGGCAGCAATACGCCTTTTACTTCGACGGAACCTATAAAATCCTGCCCCAGCTGGAAGTATTTGCCGGTGCACGGTGGACCGTCGATCATGGTGAAGTCAATAATTTCACTTCAACAAGCGATGTGCTGCCGCCATTTCTCGCGTTGAATGTCCCCTTCTTGGAATACAACAAATCGGTCATCTCTGGTCGCGGCGGCGTCAACTATCACATCACACCAGATGTGATGGTTTATGCGCAATGGTCCCGTGGCTATCGCAGCCCTGCTTTCAATGGAGGCGCGAATACCGCCGGCTCTTTGAACATTGCCAAGCCCGAATTTCTTGACAATACCGAAATCGGCATCAAGTCGGAATGGTTCGGCCATCGTCTGCTGCTGAACGCAGCCGCATTCCACTACAAATACACAAACCAACAGTTTCTCGTTGCCACCACAGTCGCCGGGGGAGTTGCCTTCGTGTCGAATGAGGTCAACGCGAATGCGCGGACCTGGGGCGGTGAACTTGAACTAACCGCCAAGCCTACGAGCAATCTGAACCTAACTGCAGGCGTGGGCCTGCTAGATGCAGAATACACATCGGGCATGGTCCCCAACGCGCTTAACGTTGTCGTTCCGATCACCGGAAATCAAGTTATCGAAGCACCAAAGCTTACACTCAATGTGGCCGGGGATTACACGTTCCCGCTTGGCGACATGAAAGACCTCGTCGTTCATATGGATGCCAATCACGCGACGAGGGAAAACTTCAGAGCGACCGGTGAGCCACAAAGTGCCTCGGGCGAATTCTGGGAGGCCAATGCCCGCATATCGTTCCGCGATGACGCCAAGAACTACGAGATTGCGGTTTGGGTAAAGAATCTGAATGAAAATACGGTTCCAACCGGTATTGTATATAATCCCGGCAGCCAGATTCGGTTCACGACAATTCCCTATCCGCGCCGCTATGGCGTTGATATCTCGGTTCACTTCTAGAGACCGGCCAGCCGCGATGCTGATCATCGAGACCACATATGGCAAGCTGAGAGGTTTCATCGCCCCGAATAGTGTGCTCACATTTCGCGGCGTGCCCTATGGTGCCTCGACTGGAGGCGCTAATCGATTTCTTCCTCCTAAACCCGCAGAGCCTTGGGCCGGGGTACGCGATGCAACCGAATATGGCCCCAATGCGCCGCAATTTGTTCCTTCCGGTGTGAGCGCCGAAGCGCCGATCTTCAGCGCTCCGCCTTCAGTGCGTCAGGGTGAGGATTGCCTGGTCTTGAATATCTGGTCACCTGGCGTTGGCACGACACCAAAGCCGGTGATGGTTTGGATGCATGGCGGTGGCTTTGCGTTCGGCACGTCTTCAGCTGCCCTCTATGACGGCACTCATCTTGCGCGATCAGGCGATGTCGTGGTCGTCGGCGTCAATCATCGCCTCAATGTATTTGGCTACACCTATCTCGGCGAACATTTGGGCGAGGAGTTCGCGACATCGGGTAACGCGGGCCAACTTGACCTCATTGCAGCTCTTCAGTGGGTCCAAGACAATATCGCGGCGTTTGGCGGTGACCCCAAGCGCGTTCTCATATTCGGCGAATCGGGCGGCGGTGCCAAAGTCTCAAGTGTCATGGCAATGCCGGGAGCCAAAGATCTTTTTCAGCGGGCTATCATCGAGAGCGGACCAGGCCTTCGGATGTGCAAGAAGAGCGATGCCATTGAGGCCGCCGACACCCTCTTGAGCGAGCTTGGCTTGACCAAGGCCGACGCTCGACAGCTGCAATCCATTGATACAGAAAAATTGAAGGTGGCGTATCGGACGGTAAGCGCCAAACTGAGAGGCGTTACACTTGCTCTACCGCGCAATTTTGCTCCGGTCGTCGACGGCACCACCCTTCCTAGCGATCCGTTTGATCCCGCCGCGCCAGCTGTCTCGGCGGATATACCGCTGATCATCGGCTATAATCGCACTGAATGGTCCTATATGGCGCGAGGGCCCAATCAGAAGCTTGACATGACGGACAAGGAGATGCGCGAGGCCATCAAGCCGGTCGTTGGAAACTATGCAGAGGACGTAATAAGCGCCTATCGTCAAGCGGATATCGCTGCAACCCCTTGGGATCTTTACATCCAGATTGCCACAAATTCATCCATCGGCATTCTTTCTCAAGAGCTTGCGAAGCGGAAGACGCAGCTTGGCGCGGCACCCGCCTATCACTACCGCTTCGATTGGGAAACTCAGGCGATGGGCGGTCACATGCATAGCCCACACACATTGGAGTTGCCTTTCGTCTTCAACAATATCGCGATTAGCGGGGATCTAGTCGGAAGGGCACCGGACGCGCAGCCCTTGGCCGACAAGATCTCGGCGATGTGGGCGGCATTTGCACGCGACGGCAAGCCCGCTGCAGACGGATTGCCGGATTGGCCAAGCTACGATCCGTCAACGCGGCCGACAATGATCTTTAACAACGACACAAAGATCGTGAACGATCCGAACAGCGCCGTGCGCAAGATCCTCAGCAAAGTTTGGGGTTTTGAAGCTTGACGCTCAAATTACTGCGAAAAACAATCCGATTTCTGGTCGGAGGCCAATGATAGGGGCGATTAGCGTCTCCGCATACTTGATGGAATTATTAGCTGGCTCAGATGCTTTTGTCGGTCTGGTGCAGTTCGATACTCTCGATAAGCTCATTATGCGGGATAGTTATTGCGATTGGCGAAGTAAGCAATGTTACCGTCAAACCTCGGTCTCCGCGAATTCAATTTTTCATCAGGGTCCTCGCAATCGCGTCCTGCCAGCCCGCAATCAGCCGCTGACGTTGAGCAGCATTCATTTGCGGCTCGAAACGCCGATCAAGCGCCCAGGTATTTGCCACCGCATCAAGGCTCGGCCACACATCGGTCGCAAGACCCGCAAGAAATGCGGCGCCCAACGCCGTTGTCTCCACAATTGCGGGACGCTCAACCGTCGCCTCCAAAATATCGGCTAGAAACTGACAGAGCCAGTCGTTTGCAGCCATGCCGCCATCGACGCGCAGTGCGGTAGCCGCCGAGCCGGCATCAGCCTCCATAGCATCCGTCAGGTCCAGCGTTTGATAGGCAACTGACTCAAGCGCCGCACGCGCGAGATGGGCTGCGGTCGAGTCGAGCGTGAGGCCGCAGATAAGACCGCGCGCATTGGGGTCCCAATGCGGAGCGCCGAGGCCAACGAAAGCGGGCACCATGTAAACACCATGACTGTCTGAAATGCGCGTTGCCATATCATGGGTTTGAGAGGCATGAGTGATGATGCCGAGTCCATCCCGCAGCCACTTCACCGCCGCGCCTGCGACGAAGATTGAGCCCTCGAGGGCATAGGTGGTTCGGCCGCTCAACCGGTATGCTGGCGTCGTCAGCATGCGTGTCTTGGAGATTGTCGGTTTCTCACCGATGTTGAGCAACAAGAAGCAGCCGGTCCCGTAAGTCGATTTTACCATACCTGGCTCGATGCAGGCTTGACCGAAGAGCGCGGCCTGTTGGTCGCCGGCCATGCCCGCAATGGGAATTGGCGCGCCCAGTATCGATCGGTCGGCAGTGCCGAAAATGCCGCTATTGTCTTTGACCTCCGGCAAAAGCGAGGGGGGAATGTTCAAGAGCCTAAGCAGCTCGTCGTCCCAGCGCTGCTTGAAAATATCGAACAGCATGGTCCGACCCGCATTTGTGATGTCGGTGGCATGGATCCTGCCGCCAGTCAGACGCGACAGCAGAAAGCAGTCGATCGTCCCGAAGGCGAGTTCCCCACGTTCGGCTTTAGCGCGGGCACCCGGCACATTATCGAGGATCCAAGCCAGTTTGGTGCCCGAGAAATAAGGATCGAGCAAGAGGCCGGTTTTCTCGGTGACCATGGGCTCGACACCATCGGCCTTCAGCTTGGCGCAGAGATCGGCGGTGCGGCGATCCTGCCAGACAATGGCATTGTGGATTGCGCGCCCGGTCGCGCGCTCCCACACAACGACAGTCTCGCGTTGATTGGTAATGCCAATGCCGGCGATGTCGCGCGCGTTGATCTTTGCTTGTTTCACGGCCGCGCGCATTACGGCAGTCGTATCGCGCCAAATGTCCTCAACATCATGCTCGACCCAACCGGCTTGAGGATAGTGTTGCGGGAACTCGCGTTGCGCGGTGCCACGCGGGCGCGCCATTGAGTTCGAAGACGATGCAACGCGTTGAGGTCGTCCCCTGGTCAATTGCCACGACATATTTCTCGCGGGCCACGACTTACCCCCTTAAATTGTTATTGGTTGAGCGCGGATGATTGGCCCGCAACGCACTCGGAGATCAGCTCTCTGATGAACGTTTTGAACCCCGACATGCCTTCGCCCTCACTTCAATTATAGTTTCGATAGGCTTCCGTAATCTGCTCCTTCCCGGACGCCGAATCGCCTGCACTCATACGGTCGAGATACTCGGAAAGTTGCGTCACTTCCGCCTGCGAGAAGTGAAGTCCAAGCTTAGAGCGCCGCCACAAAACATCTTCTGCCGACACGGCCCATTCTTCGCGCACGAGATAATTGACTTCCGCTTCGGTAAGTCCGGCACCAAAACTGTTCCCCAAAGCCTTTGCCGAGCGAGCGGACCCCAATACTTCAAAGGCACGCGAACCATAAGAGCGGGCCCAGCGTCCGATGGTTTCCCGTGGAAGGAAATCCGCCTTACGTGCAAGCTCCGAGACGAAGGCCTGGAGGTCGGCGCCCGGGATATCCCCGCCCGGCAGTTTCGCACCGCCCGTCCATGCCCGCCCAAGGTGCGGAAAGTCTTCATGGAGTTGGTTCATCGCGTTTTCGGCAAGTGCGCGGTGGGTGGTAATCTTGCCGCCAAACACTGACAGCACAGGCGCCTGTGCGTCACCGCGATCGATCTTTAGGACATAGTCTCGGCTGGCTTGCGAGGGATTATTCGCTTCATGGTCGTAGAGCGGGCGAAGCCCGGCATAAGTCCAGACCACATCTTTCGGTCCGATCTGGTATGCCATGCACCGGTTGACCGTTTCGCAGAGATAGTCGATTTCCGCAGCATCTGCCAATGCAACACCGGGATCGCCATCCCAATCGACGTCGGTGGTGCCGATCAGCGTCCATTCCTGCTCATATGGAATGACAAAAACGATGCGCCGATCCGCATTCTGCAGCACGTATGCATGCTCTCCAGCATAAAGACGTCTGGTGACAATGTGACTACCCCTTACCAGACGCAACGGCGCCACCTGCGGTAGCTGAAGTGTATCCGAAAGAAATTCACTCGCCCAACTGCCAGTGGCATTAACGAGGACACGGCTCGTTACTCGATCGAAGTCGCCCGATCTCTGGTCTGCGATCACCGCGCTCCAGCCCCAGGGCCGACGCTCGGCTTGGTGCAAAAGCGTGCGGGGACGAATTTTCGCCCCTCTCTCCGCAGCATCCTTCGCATTCGCAATTACGAGCCGGCTGTCATCTCCGAAGCAATCCCAGTATGTGAATCCGCGTTGGAACGTTGTGGGCAATCCAAGTCCAAGCGTCGAAGCGTTCAGTCGAATCCGCCTTGAACGCGGCAGCATTTGATGGCCGCCGAGATGGTCATAGAGAAATAGCCCCGCATGAATCACCCACGCGGGCCGCATCCGAGCGTCGTGAGGCAGCACAAATTGCAGGGGGCGAATAAGATGCGGCGCGGACAAAATTAGCCGCTCCCGCTCGGTTAGCGCTTCTGCGACCAAGCGGAACTCGAAATGCTCCAAATAGCGCAGCCCGCCATGAATCAGCTTCGTACTGGCCGACGACGTATGACCTGCGAGGTCATCCTTCTCTACCAAAAGGACGCGAGCGCCCCGGCCCGCTGCATCGCGGGCGATGGCAGCCCCGTTGATCCCCCCACCAACGACTAGAAGATCGAAATCAATGTCTTTCATTTTTCGAATGTAACATATTTCTCTTTCGTTCGTTTCGTTTTCGCAAAACTTAGTACGCTTTGCCGCACCGCAAGCACTGTTTGAGCATTGCCGGACCGATCGCCAATCGGACCACTATCTTGTGCCCGCGGCGTTTCCTACTCACAGATAAGGTACAGCAGAGCGGTTAAGGCGGGACTTTGGCAAGAAAGCCGAGGCTTGGCGGCGCAAGGAGGCGCCAGGTAGCCCACGCCCATCGCTCGCTCACCTCCAATGCAACTCCGAGATGGGCGACGGCCTCTCGCCTGGCGGCAGGCGTCACCATGTTTTTTGACAGCAGCTCCTTCAGCGCTGAGTTATCGAGCAAGGAGTCGGCGAGGAGCTTCTTCAGCTTGGCGTTCTCGTCTTCGAGCGCCTTGAGCCGCTTGGCATCCGAGACATCCATGCCGCCGAACTTCGCCTTCCAGCCATAGAAGCTTGCGTGCGGCACAGCTCCGCGACCGGAACCCCGGCCTCCTGCTCCTTCAAGATCGCAATGATCTGCTCTTCCGTGAACCTGCCTTTCTTCATCGTCCGGTCCTTCCTTCGAGGCCGAACTCCAGTTCACCGCGGATAACTCCTATGGGGAAACGTCACACGTTAGCAGGGATTGTCAGCGACGAGACACGTTGTGCCAGGGTCGAGGTCAACGCAGCTGACGCTCGTGTGCACCGCGTGTGCACTCCATCCACCGAGTAAAACATGAAACAGACGAGCGCTATCGGTCCAATCCATCATCGGCGCAATACATAATTTGTAGTCTTTACCGTAGCGCATCGTTCATCAGGTTAAACAGCCGGTTGAGTCCGTTGTTCAAAATCGAGATCCAGCATAAATAATCGCCCTGCGGCGTTCTGTTGCAGTAGACGGTGAATTTCAGGGAAAATCAGCCACCGTCCTTCGCTCAAAAGCGTCTTTTCGAGCGTTAATGCCATTTTGCCAATCTGCGTCTCCGTAGCGATCCTTAAGGCTTTTTCCCTACCGGAAATAATAAGCGTTTAATACAGATTTCCATAGATTTGACGCGCTCAAGGGGCATTGCGCCTGAATGGCGGTCTGCTCCGATGAAGCCTAGTGGGTGAAGAAGTTACCTGACGAGCTTCCGCATGCAACGCGTATTGTTGAAGTACATTCTAGGCTCCGGCTCCTCGCGCGTGCTCGATGTGCGCCGGCAGCACCATGAGACCGGATCGGCGCCGCTATTCCGTACGGGATTTCTGAACAGCGCTATTCTTCTGAAGCAATCCGGCGCGCCGCCGGTCGCCGGCAGCGAGACCCTGCCGCCAATCTCGATCAAGGTCTTCATGCCTTACGACCGGGAGCGCCCGGACGATGGCGGCAAGTCCTTCATGTTCACGCCGAACAGCTTCCGCAAGATCCTCGCCGGCAAAACCGAGCGCGGCACCAACGCCACCAACGACGACCTCGATGCGGATCTGCAAGTGTTCCTGCGCCTGAACGAAGTGCCGACCTTCAGCGCCTATCTCGCAAAAGATGTCTTCGACCGCGCCAAGCTCAAGGTGCCAAACGGCTATTTCGACCTTCCGGATGCCGAGGCACAAGCGATCCGGCAGCGTGCCCAGACGCGCTTGCGCTCACTGGTCACCGCTGCCCTTGCGAACGCTGAAGGCACAGTTGACGAAGGACGGATCGATGAGCTGACCCAAAAGCTTTGGGAGCTTGCCGACCTCGAAGAGCTCGAGATAATGATCGGCGCCTTCGGCATCAAGAAGGAAGAAGCGCCGGAGCTCTTCTATAGCTGGCTAGGCCTTGCCTTCTTCGAAGGCGAATATATCAAGCTCCAGCCGCGCCTCGCCAAGCTTGCAGCCTGGATTGGCGGCAATACGAAGCCGCGCGATCAGCTCAGCCAGGAGCTGCTTCTTCAGTACAAGGATTTGATCTTGCGCACGCGCAAATCCGTGCAGACGCAATGGAAGACTGCGCTTCAAGTGTTGACCGAATATTCTCAGACCTACGAGATGCTCATCAAGGCGGAAGGTCCGGCACAGCGCTTTATCGACTTCCTCAAAGGCTCCAAGGAACATTTCTGGACACTCGGCGATCGTCTCAGCCAGCTGGAGCAATCCGTTGGCATTTGGGAGCAGGCGTGCTCGCACGCCGGTGATGAGCCCTTCAACTACAAGACAGGCCACGAGCTGTTCAGCGTTATTCACTCGATCAACAGCGGCAGCATGCCTCCCTCGCAGCAGCCGAAGGCCAACGCGGCTTAGCCAAAATATTCAGCTCCTTGGCGGTTCCGGCAATAACCGGTGCCGCTCGCCTACAGCGTGATATAGAACAATAATCACGCGAGAAGAGGACGAGGGAGAAGCCCATGCCAGTGATCGAGCACCCGGTTGAGTTCAAGACCGCCGACGGAACCGTCGATGGCTTTCTCTATGCCAACGACGATGGCCAGCCGCGGCCTGGTGTCATTCATTTGCAGGACATTTTCGGGATCAGCGACGCCAGCAGGGGCATGGCCAAGCGCCTTGCCGAGTCCGGCTACACTGTGCTCCTGCCAAATGAGTTCTACAGGACCGGGCGCCCACCGATGTTTGACTTTCCAATCGAGTTCGGCAGCGAGCGCACCATGAAGCGTTTCGGTGAGTTGACCCAACCCCTAACACCCGAAGCGCAAGAGCGCGACGCCGACGCTTATGTCAATTATCTCGCGGGCCTGCCTTCGGTGAGCAAGGCGAAGATCGGCGTCGTTGGCTATTGTTTTTCCGGCGCTATGGCGATTCGCGCGGCCGCTGCGCGTAGCGACAAGATCGGCGCCGCAGCTTCCTTCCATGGTGGCGGTCTTTACAGCGACGCGCCGGCTAGCCCCCATCGCCTTCTGCCCAAGATCAAATCGCAGCTCTATTTTGGACACGCTGTGGAAGATCGCAGCATGCCTGCCGAAGCGATCGAAAAGCTCGGTGCAGAGCTCACCAAATGGGGCGGCAAATTCGGCAACGATACTTATGACGGCGCGTTGCACGGCTGGTGTGTGCCAGGCGGACGCGTCTACAACGAGCCGCAGGCCGAGCGCGCCTTTGAAAAGCTCACCGGCCTGTTCTCGGCCGCGCTGAGCTAACGCCTGCAATACATCCGGGTTTGTCATTCCCGCGTAAGCGGGAATCCAGAATTATCAGCGCGTTTCGTCTGGATGCCCGCCTTCGCGGGCATGACAATTCCTTTCCGCGTCCAGGCTAACCGAACCTGCCGGCCTGATAATCTCTGATCGCGTCCATGATCTCTTCGCGTGTGTTCATCACGAACGGGCCGTAGGAGATTACCGGCTCGCCAAAAGGCTTGGCATGACCGAACACGAGATAGGCATCGGCGGCCGGCCGTGATTTCGACGGCATCGCCCTCCCCGCTCAGCTCAACGAGATTGAATTTCTCGCGCGCTTTTGTCTCCAACACGCACTGCACCGCGCGCGACATAAAAAAAGATACTCTGGCCTGCGAGATCGCCGAGCTGCACACGCCCGCCCGCCTTCATCTCCACCGTCGCAATCCAAATACCGGCAAGTGACTTCACTGGTCCCGCACGGCCATCCCACGCGCCGGAAATCAGATTGACGCTCACGCGTCCCTCGTCCGCCTCATAGCTTGGAATTTGATCGCGCTGCAGCCCGACATAAGCCGGCGGTATCATTTTGAGCCGCGCCGGCAGATTGACCCAAAGCTGCAAAATCTCGAGCGGCCCGCCGCGCGCCTTGAATTCATCCGACGAAATCTCGGCGTGAACGAGCCCTCTGCCGGCTGTCATCCATTGAACGCCGCCGGCATAGATGACGCTTGCATGCCCACCACTATCGAGATGCGTCAGCTCGCCTTCGAGAATGAACGTCACCGTCTCGAAGCCGCGATGCGGATGTGGACCGAATGGCAAGCCCTGGTTGCGCGGCGGATAGACCTGCGGCCCGTGATGATTGAGAAACAGGAACGGATCGATCTGATCGATACCAGGGCCCGGCAAGGGCCGGCGTGTCGTCAGGTCCGCGATGTCGTCGCGTTGCGCGGGGTGCAGGCGCTTGATCGTCTTGAGGCTCATGTGCCGATCATATAGCGCAGCGGCCCGCTCAAGCCCAGCTTTTCGCTCTGATGACCGCCGCTCGATAATACTTCAATCCGAACCAATAGCAGAGCGCCGCGAGCGGCATGATCGTGCCGGTCGAAAGCGCCAACGAATAGCGCAGCGCCGCATCATTGTGAAATACGTATTGCGTAATCACCGCAATCAATGTCGGCCCGAGCCCGGACCCGATAATGTTGTTGACGAAGAGGTAAAGCGCGGTGACCTGGCCGCGCATCTCGTTGGGCGTGACGACCTGAAGCGCAGCCGTCAGCGGGGCACCGCCCATAGAGCCGATCACCCCACTGATGGCAGCGCATCCGAGGGCAAGCCAGGGTGTCGGCATCAGCGGCCCTGCCGCCATCAATGGGAAAGCGAACACGCTCGACCAACGGATGACGCGAATATTCGCATCATCGAAGCCGCGCTTCATATAATGTTCCGCCAGCCAAGCACCGGCCGCGATGCCGATGGGTCCGACAACCATGTTCATCAGCCCCAGCGCCGAGCCCGCTTGCAAGACGGTCCAAGAAAAAGTGCGCTGATAGAAGACGACGCTCCAAGCCGCAATCCCTGAAAGGGCCAAGCCGCTGAAGCTAAGCGCGATGAACAGCGGCGCATAGACTTTCCAATTCTCGAAAACGAATTTGAGAACCGTCTGAAAAGGTACCGCTTTTGTTGCATCCTTCGTTTCGGTCATGCGCCCGCGCCGCCTCGGCTCAATCACCGTCGCCATGAGCGCCGCAACGACGAAGCCCGGCGCTCCGACAATGAAGAAGACCAGCTGCCAGTTGCGCACGATGCCGATCATCGGCACGTGAAAATTGGGAACATGCGAAAGCGATTGAATGATCACCGCACCAATGATTTGGGCAAGGCCCGCGCCGGCAATCCCGGCAAAAGTCAGAAAGGCGATCGCGCGTGTGAGGCGCTCGGGCGGAAAAAGATCCGACATCATTGAATAAGTGGCGGGGCCCGAAGCAGCCTCACCGACGCCGACGCCGACGCGGCACATAAAGAAGCTCCAGAAGTTCTGAGCAAACCCGCAAAGCGCCGTCATGAAGCTCCAGCATGCGAGGCCGATGCCGAGAATGGCGCGCCGGCTCCTGGAATCCACAAGACGCGCAATTGGTATACCGGCGATCACATAGAAGGCGACGAAGGCGAAACCCATAAGCCAGCTCACCTCAATGTCGGTGAGATGAAGATCGCGCTTGATCGGTTCGACCAGGAGATTGATGACGCCGCGATCAAGGAAATTGACGACCATCGACAGCGAGACGACAAACAACGCCCAATAAGCTTGGCCCAAAGGCGGATAGCCTGCCGCTGCTTGCGCTTGCGCTTCATCGCTCGCGCGCGTTGCCGTGGCCGAGGCAGGCTGCCCAGGCTCTGTAACATCGACCATTGATTTTCCCCGATGGCGGGACGATTTCAGCGCATCGCCCAAACGTTCTTGCTACCCCAGCCTGCCGCTCGCATTAGGCCCAAGACTTTGCACGCACGACCGCCTCACGATAATGCTTGCGTGCATACCAATAACAAACGGCCGGCACCCACGCGACGAGCGCCGCTGAAAGCGCCAGCGAATAGCGCAGCTTCGCTTCATCGTGAAACACGACGTCAGTAAGCGTTGCAATAAGAGTTGGGCCAAGCCCTGTGCCAAGCACATTTAGGATGAAGAGATAAAGCGCGCTTACGCGTCCACGCATCTCGTTTGGCGTGACGACCTGAAGCGCAGCACTCATTGGCGCACCGGCTATCGAGCCGATAACGGCGCCGATGGCGCTCATCGCAAGCGCGAGCCAGGGGGTCGGCATCAACGGCGAAAGGATACCCCAGGGAATTGAGAACAGTGATGCCCACGCGGCAACACGCATATTTGCATCGTCAAAGCCGCGTGCCGCATAGCGCTCAACCAACCAGCTACCGATCATAAGCCCTGTCGGCGCTGTGATCATCACCATGATGCCGAGAAGATAGCCGGCCTGCACCGGGCTCCAATGATATGTACGCTGATAGAAGACGATGCCCCACGCCGCCGAGCCGGCGAACACAATCGTGCTCAGCGCAACGGCAAACAGGATTGGCCCATAACATTTACCATTCGCGCCAACGAATTTAAGCACCGTCATCCAGGACACGGCGTTCTCGTCAGCGGCCGGCTTCATGCGGCCCCGGCGCGGCGGCTCAACCACCGTGAACATCAGCGCGGCAACAATCAGGCCCGGCAGGCCGACGACAAAGAACACCATCTGCCAGTTATGGATGATGCCAATAAAGGGCACATGGAGGTTAGGCACGCCCTGCAATGACTGAATGACGCCCGCGCCGATCATCTGGGCGAGGCCCACACCTGCGATCGATCCAAAGCTCATGAGCGCGATTGCACGTGTGAGCTTCTCGGGTGGGAAGAAGTCCGCCAGCATCGAGAAGGTCGCCGGCCCCGTACAGGCTTCGCCGACGCCGACGCCCACACGGCACAAGAAGAAGCTCCAGAAATTTTGGGCCACGCCGCATAGGGCGGTCATGCCGCTCCAGCACAACAGGCCAAAGCCGACGATCCTTCGGCGGCTCTTTGAATTGACAAGGGACGCGATCGGAAAACCGAGAATGATGTAGAAAATCACAAAGGCAAAGCCCATGAGCCAGCTCACCTGGATGTCGGTGAGGTGCAGATCACGCTTAATCGGCTCGACGAGAAGATTGATGATGCCGCGATCAAGAAAATTGACGACCAACGAAAGCGCAAAGATGAAAAGCGCCCAATAGGCTTGGCCAAGCGGCGGGTAAGGTGCGCGCACATCTTCATGCGGCTGGGCGGCGGCTGTGGCAACCGCGAGCTCGGCCGGCTCAACTGCCGGGATCTCCGACATCTTCTTGTTCTCCTAGTCCCAGGCCTTCGCCTCGGCGACGCTCTTTCTGTAATGCTTGATGCCGAGCCAGAAGACGAGCGCAGCAATCGGCCCGACGATCGCCGCCGAAAGCGACATCGAATAGCGAAGCGCGTTTTCATTGTGGAAGACGAGATCCGTGATCAGCGCGATGAAAGTCGGGCCAAAGCCGGTGCCGATAATGTTGATGACCATGAGGTTGAGCGCATTCGCCTGCGCGCGCATCTCGTTCGGCGTAACCGCCTGGATCGCGGCGAACTCGGTCGGTCCAGCCATTGCGCCAATGAGCCCGCTGAAAAGAGCGACGCCAAGCGCCAGCTCGGGTGTCGGCATCAGGGGCCATGCCACGGCCAGCGGAACGGTTGCAATGGCGACCCAGCAGACGACGCGCATATTGGCGTCATCAAGCCCCCGTTTGTGGTACCACTCGGCGAGACGGCTGCCGGCAATGAGGCCGATCGGTGTTGAAACCAACGCGAGAACACCGAGCGCAAGGCCGGCCTGCTGCGCGCTCCAGCCGAAGCTGCGCTGATAGAACACGACCGCCCAGGTGAGAGTGCCGGCGCCATAGGCGGAGCGCAGACCCAGACCAAGCAGGATCGGGACATAGGTCTTCCAGTGGCTTGCTATGAAGCGCGCCACCTGCCCAATCGGCATAGCCTTCCTAGAATCGCCCTTGCTCATGCGCCCGCGGCGCGGCGGCTCCACAACGGTTAGCATCAAGGCGGCAACGATGAGCCCCGGCAAGCCAACAATGAAGAAGACGAGCTGCCAGTTATGGACAATACCGATATACGGCAGCGTCAAGTCCGGCACATGCGACACAAGTTGGATCACTCCGGCGCCAATGATCAGCGCCATGCCGCCGCCGACGACCGCGCCCATTTGCATGAAGGCAATCGCCCTTGGCAGCTTACGGGGCGGGAAAAAATCCGAGAGCATCGACATGGTCGACGGCCCGGTGCACGCCTCACCCACCCCCACACCGACGCGGAAGGCAAAGAAGGAGAGGAAGTTTTGCGCGAGCCCGCATAGCGCTGTCATCGCGCTCCAGCAGGTGAGCCCAACCGCCATCACCCGCCGCCGATTACCGGAATCCGCCAGGCGCGCAATCGGCAGGCCAAGAACCACGTAAAACGCGACGAAGGCAAAGCCCATCAAATAGCTCATCTGGATGTCGGACAGATGCAGGTCGCGCTTTATCGGTTCGACAAGGAGGTTGAGAATCCCGCGATCGAGGAAGTTCACGACAAGCGAAAGGGCAAAGATAAAGAGCGCCCAATAAGCCTGGCCTAACGGCGGATATTCCGTGGCCTGAGCACCTGCAGCATCGCTTGCTTGCGCCGATCTCGCACTAGCAGCATTGGCCGGTATCGCGCCAGCCGCCAATTTCGCGTCATCGGCAACCGAAGTCATATCGTCCTCCCTGGCCACGTTCTTTTCGTCGCGTGCCGATAATGAGACTAGCAGGTATCAGCGCTCTGTCACCGGTCTAACGCGCGATATCGTGCTTGACATATTGCCGTTGGGGAGTGCGGGCTTCAGTTCGGGCGCTTTAGATGTGCGAGGCGCTCAGCGGTAAACGCGCGACCCATGTTCCATGCTTCAATCGTCGCCGGACGCTCATAAATCTTGCGCAGCCACTCCATCAGATGAGGCGTATCGTCATCATTCACACCCATCTGCGGCCGTATCGGCGCTGTGTAAACCGTGTTGAAGGCACAAATATCCGCAAGCGAAAACATATCACCGGCAAGCCATTCATGCCGGCTCAATGATCTTCCATAAGCTCGACGCCATAGCGCGCACCGCGGGCTGCCTCCTCCAGCTCGCCAGGCTCAAACTCACCGAAATAGGCTTTCGTCCAAGCCTCGCGGCGCTCCTTAAGCGGAATTGCTTCGATGCGTTTCTTCAGCTCTTCAGTCTCTTCGGGCGTGCGCTCCACCGCGCCGCGGCCGGACCACGCGCCCTTGGAGACATTCGGCGCGTAATATTGATCGATGAACTTCATCCACCAGCGCATGCGCCAACGCCCCTCGGCATCCTTGGGTGAAAGCGGCGGGCCATCGAACGCCTCATCGACATACTCCATGATCGCTGAGGTCTGTAGAGCATCATCGCCGTCATGCACCATCGCCGGAATCGTACCGTTTGGATTGATCTTCAGATATTCCGGCTTGTGCTGATCATTCTTCATCATGTCGATCCAATGCGTCTCGAACGGCACGCCCTTTTCTTTGAGCGTCTGGATCGGCTTGCCCGAATTGGCGTTCGGCTCCCAATGATAAAGCATCAAGCATGCTGGCTTCTCCGTTTAAGCGGCTGTTGCGCTCTCGCGGACATCTTCGGCAGGCAGCCTCCGCCCGCGCAAGCAGATCGGCGCCCTTCTCACCGATCATCATCGATGGTGCATTCGTGTTGCCGCCAGGCACTGTCGGCATGATCGAAGCATCGATCACACGCAAATTTGCAATGCCGCGCACGCGCAATTCCGGATCGACCACCGCTTCCGCGCCGGTGCCCATCGTGCATGTGCCGACCGGGTGATACATGGTCTGCACCGTCTCGCGCGCATAACGCCTCGATCTGCTCGTCCGTCTCTATCTCCGTGCCCGGCGTGACCTCACGCCCGGTCAGCTCATCTTGCGGCGGCGTTCGCACGAGCTTGCGCAGATACGTATGGTGCGGATGAAAGCCTGAATATCGGCGGGGTGCGCGAGAAGATTGGGCTGAATACGCGGCTTGTCCGCCGGATCTTTCGAGCGCAGCTTCACCCAGCCGCGCGACAATGGATGCAAGAGGTGATCGCACAGGCAAGCGATGCTCCGGTATGCTTCCCGGCAACGGCCACCAGATGCCGGCGTCCATACGGATGGGATTGTAGTAAAGCTGCATGTCGGGCTGCGCGAGGCCCTCGCGCGTGCGGATCGCTGCGTTGCAGCCGAGATTTGGGTGGTGAATGGCCGCGGCCGAGCAAGACCCAGTTGAGCACCGACCATGTCGCGCGATCGATGCGCAACTCCTTCAGCATGGTCACCGGCTTGGTCACGCTGTACGCCATGCCGGTGAGGGATGCTCGCTATGTTCTGGCCGACGCCAGGCAGGTCGTGAACACATCGATGCCCATCTCTCGCAGGTGCGCGCCCGGCCCGATGCCCGACAGCATCAAAAGCTGCGGCGAGTTGAAGCTGCCGCACGACAGCATCACCTCGCGCGCGGCATGTGCCGGCTGAGTCTGCCCGCCCTGGAGGTATTCGATGCCGACGGCGCGCTTGCCTTCGAACAGAATGCGCGTTGCCTGCGCATTCTCTCGCAATCGTGAGTTCGGACGCTTGCCCATCACCGGCTCGAGATAAGCGCGATAGGTCGAGACGCGCCGGCCCCGCGAATCGATCGTTACATTGCCGCGCTCGAAGCCCTCTTCGACGTCACCATGAATATCCGCGGACGTCCCCATGCCGAATCTCTCGGCAGTCTCCATCATACGCTTGTGCAGTTCAGGCACAGCCTTGACCGGGCTCACCGTCACCGGGCCACCGGACACCATGATATTTGCTCGGCCCGCGCCAGAAATTCTCCATGCGCTTGAAGTAAGGCAACACATCGGCATAACCCCAGCCTGCGCAGCCCATCTGCCGCCATGTGTCGAAATCGACCGAATGGCCGCGCATATAGACCATGCCGTTGACAGCGGATGAGCCGCCGAGCACCTTGCCGCGCGGCAGATCGAGCTTACGGCCCAAGAGACGCGGCTCAGGCTCGCTCTCATAGCCCCAGCTCATGCGCTTCACTTTGAGGATCTCGAAGAAATAGAGCGGCAGGTTCTGGAATGGATGGTTTGGCTTACCGCCCGCCTCGATCAGCAGCACTTGGTCTTGGGGTCCTCAGTCAGGCGGTTGGCAAGCACCGCACCTGCCGAGCCCGCGCCGACAATGATATAATCGTAAGTCTTCTTATCGCTCATTGGGCCACTGCCTTCGCCTAGTCAGAGGGCGGGATTTCACACCCGTTGGGGGCTCGTCTGCAAGCTGCGCTGCAACTTGCTTCAGATGCGCCCGCGCCCTGCATCACGCAGAATCTCACGTGCCGCGTTGTGGCCGGGCGCACCGGTGACGCCGCCGCCTGGATGGCTGCCTGAGCCGCACATGTAAAGCCCTTCAACCGGCGCGCGATAATTGCCGTGACCGAGCACCGGCCGCGCGGAGAACAGCTGATCCAGCTACAGTGCCGCATGAAAAATATCGCCGCCGACGAGACCGAAAGTGCGCTCCAGATCCAGCGGCGAAAGCACCTGGCGGCCGATCACCGAAGCATTGAATCCCGGCGCATAGCGATCGACGGTCTCGATCATCAGATCGGCGACTTCTCGCGATGCGGATCCCAGCCGCCGGAAACCTCCGGCGCCGTGTGCTGGCAGAACAGGCTCGCGACATGCTTGCCGGGCGGCGCAAGGCTGCCATCCAGCGTCGAAGGGATCAGCATCTCGATGATCGGCTCGCGCGACCAGCCCATGCCCGCGCGCATCGCGATAGGCGCGGTCCATGTAGCCAAGGCTCGGCGCCATGATGATGCCGGCGGTCAGATGATCGCCCGCTTCAGGCAAACACGTGAACCGCGGCAGGCGATCGATCGCGACATTCATGCGAAATGTCGCCGAACCATTGCGATAGCGTGCGATGCGCTCGCGGAAATCGCCCGGAAGATGGGTCTGATCGACAAGACGCTCGAAGAGCAATTTTGGGTTGAGGTTCGAGACGACCATCCGGGCACGGAAAGTCTCGCCCGCTCTCCGTCACCACGCCGGTAGCGCGGCGATTCTCGATGATGACTTCTTTGATCGCGCGATCCACGCGGATTTCGACGCCCTTCCCGGCACAGGCCTTCGCCATCGCCTGCGTGATCGCACCCATACCGCCAATGGCATGACCCCAGACGCCCTTCTTGCCGTTCACCTCGCCGAAACAGTGATGCAAAAGCACATAGGCCGAGCCCGGCGTGTAAGGCGACGCGAAATTGCCGACAATGCCATCGAAGCCGAGCACCGCCTTGATCGGATCGCTTTCGAACCAGCCGTCGAGCCAATCGCCGGCCGATTGGCGAGCAGCGCCAGCAGATCGCGCTTTGCCGTGAGGTCGAGCGCCGAGAGTTGCGCCGCGCGAGACGCGGCGCTTTTGAGCATTTCCGGAATGGCGCCGGAGCCAGCCTTCGGTCAGGTTGGGCGGCGTTTGCAGCACGAGCTCGCGCAACACATCGGCGACCGCATCGAGCCGCGCATTGTTTTGCCGCATCGCCTCGGCATCGCGCACAGAGAATTTCGCGATCTCCGTCTCAGTGCGCCCGGCGCCAACGGCGAGATATCGCCGTCTTCGATGCGGAAGAAATTGTTGAGCTTGCGCTCGACGATTTTGAGGCCGTGGCGCTCAAGATCGAGGTCGCTGGATGATCTTGGGTTGAGCAGGCTGACCGTGTAGCTCGCCACCGAATTGCGAAAGCCGGGATGAAACTCCTCGGTGACCGCCGCACCGCCGACGACGCCGCGCCGCTCCAGCACGGTGACCTTGAGCCCGGCGCGCGCAAGATAGAAGGCGCAAACGAGCCCGTTGTGGCCCGCGCCAATGATGACGATGTCGGTTTCCTGTTGCGCCATGCCTTCCGTGTACCCCCACCCCTACCCCTCCCCCAGGGGAGGGAGCAAAAGGTGGTGACCTATTCCTTCACCGTCCCTCTGCGGAGAGGTCGGAGCACAGCACTCCGGGTGGGGGCGTCCGATTGCGGTCTTATGCGGAGCGGGCGCGGACTCCGCCTCGGCCTTCATCACCGCCACCGTTTCGTTGGCGCGCTTGATGACGTAGTTGCGGATATCGGTCGCGTCCTCGATGGCTAAGACGTCGGCGAAACTCACCATGCCGTTGTCCTGAGCGCTCCTTTCAGCACGATTGTCGTACCAGGCGTCATCCTTGAGCTGCGCGCTATAGCGCAGATCCGGCACCAGCCCGCCGCTCGCCGCCGAGCCCCATGGCACGCATTGCAATGGCGCCAAACAATGCCTTGCCGCGCGTCCGATCGATGCTGGTCCTTCGGCATCGGCGGCGGATCGAGCTTCATCTCCGGCATCGGCGGCAGCCGGCGGCAGTGTCGCGGTGCCGCCGATCTTGAAGGCAAGGATGCGGCTGATGTTCTGGGTCGCGGCGCCGTGCGACTTGGCGAGCTCGCCGCCGACCAGCGGGTATGCGCTCCGCCCCAGCCGGCGGCCACGGCGATATATTGCTCGCCATCGACGCTGTAGCTCATCGGTCCCGCCATCACGCCGGTCTGCGCAGGGAACGACCACAGCTTCTTGCCCTATCGGCGCTGTAGATCTCGATGTCACCGGTCGCAAGGCCCTGAACGACGAGATTGCCCGCGGTCGAGAGAACGTTCCGCCATTCCACGGCCCGCATGGTCGACGCGCCAGCGCGGCTGCTGCTGCACCGGATCCCAGGCGATCAGCGCACCCTTCCACTCGACGTCGCGGCTTCGATGCCCTTCTGGATCCGAGCGGCGGCTCCGCTCCCAGGGCATCCGAGGCCGAGATTGATCGCCTTTGGTGGCGGGCTTGAAATCCGGATCCCCTTTGTACGGGAAGCCGATTTCCTGCTCCGGGATATAGACGAGGCCGGTGTGCGGGTTGAACGCCCAGGGCTGCCAATTATGCGCCGCCATTGGGCTCCGGCTCGCCAACGAATTCTTGCCTTGTTCCAGATCGCGCGCGTCGGCGCCTCGATCGGCCGCCCGTCGTCATATCGATGCCGGTCGACCAATTCTCGGCGCGATAAGGCTTGGCCGAGATGAGCTCGTCCGTCTCGCAGCATCGAGCATATAGAAATAGCCGTCCTTCGGCGCTTGCATGACCACATGGCGCGTCACACCGTTGATCGCAAGATCCGCGCGTCATGATCGGCTGTGTTGAATCGAAGTCCCATTCGTCTCGCCGGCACTTCCTGATAGTGCCAGACATATTCGCCGGTTTCGGGCTTGAGCGCGACGATCGAAGCGATGAACAGATTGTCGCCGCCGTCGGGGCTGCGCTACCGCGCGGTTCCACGGCACGCCATTGCCGGTGCCGATATAGACAAGATCCGTCTGCCGGATCATAGACGATGGCATTCCACGGCGATCCGCCGCCGCCGAGCTTCCACCACTCGCCGTTCCAAGTCTTGGCGGCCATTTCCATGGCCTTGTTCTCGAAGCCCTTGGATGGATCGCCCGGAACCATGTAGAAGCGCCACACCTGCTTGCCGGTCTCCGCGTCATAGGCGGTGACATAGCCGCGCGCATCATATTCCGAGCCGCCATTGCCGATCAGCACGAGCCCCTTGATGATCGTCGGCGCGCCGGTGATGGTGTAGGATGCCGGTTTTTCGACCGGTCTGACGGTCCAAATCGGCTTTTCCGGTCGTGCGCATTGAGCGCGATCAGGCGCCCATCGAGCGTGCCGACATAGACCTTGCCGTCCCAAGCCGCCACGCCGCGGTTGACGACATCGCAGCACGCATTGACGGCCTTGCCGCCGGGCACCTTCGGATCGTATTGCCAGATCATCTCACCGGTCTTGGCGTTGACGGCCTTCACCTTGCTCCACGCCTGGTGACATATATTACGCCATCGATCACCATCGGCGTCGATTCCTGGCCGCGATGCGAATCGAGATCGATACTACCAAGCAAGCCCGAGCTGCTTCACGTTGTCGGCATTGATGTCCTTAAGCGGGGTGAAGCGCTGCTCGGCATATGTGCCGCCATTGACCAGCCAGTTGCCCGGCTCCTTGTCTGCCGCCAACAGCCGCGCTTCGTTTACCTCAGCGGCCGCCCCGCGCGCTCTCGCTTGCGGCCGGTGCCTGAGGTGCATTTGAGGACTGCTGTTGAGTGCCCTTACCGCACGCCGCGAGAGCGAGCACGCATGCCAAAGCCACAAGATAACGACGCATTGATCTTCCCCCGATTCCGTCTTGTTTCATTTTCTTTTCGTTTCGTTCCGAGCCTAGGCGGCAGCAGCCTTCGACCATTGCTGATGGATCATGTCGGCGGCGCGCTCGGCGATCATGATCACGGGCGCGTTGGTATTGCCACTGATCACACTGGGCATCACTGATGCATCGACGACGCGCAAGCCCTCAAGGCCATGCACGCGCAACTGCGGATCGACAACCGCCATCGGATCCCTGCCCATTTTGCAGCTGCCGGCCGGATGGAAGGTCGTGCCGACATTTTGGTAGACAAAGTCGATGACTTCCTTTTCAGACTTTACCTTTGGTCCGGGCAGCACTTCCTCGCCGCGATAAGTGTTGAAAGCGGATGTCTCGATGAGCCGCCGCGTGATTTGAACGCCACGCGCCAATGCTTCGGCATCCTCTCTTTCACTGAGAAAGTTGCCGTCCAATCGCGGCGCAGCTGCAGGATCGGCCGATTTCAATGTCAGGCGCCCGCGGCTCTTAGGCTGCAAAAGCGAGATGTGAATCGAGAAGCCATGGCCATAGGGGATCAACCGCTCGCTCTGATTCATGTATTGCGGGCCGAGAATGATCTGAAGATCAGGCTGCGCGAGATCCGGCTTGGAGCGCACGAAGCCCCCGGACTCGACTGTATTGGTCGTCCATGGCCCTTTGCGCCCAAAGGCATATGCGAACGGCGAAGCGAGCATCCATGGAATCGCGCGCAACGAAAGCCCATAGAGGCTCGCCTGCGGGCTTGACCAGCACATCAATGTGTCGGCGTGATCGTGCAGATTCTCGCCGACGCCAAGCAGCTCATGCGCAACTTCGATGCCATGTTTGCGCAGCTCGTCGCCGGGTCCGATGCCCGATAGCAAGAGGATTTGCGGCGAATTGATCGCGCCTGCAGCGATGATCACCTCGCGCTTCGAACGCAGTGTTTGGGGCCGCCCTTGAACTGATATCTCGACGCCCGTAGCGCGCCGATTTTCGAGCCGTACGGCCTTCACCAAAGCACTCGTCACTATCGTCAAATTAGGGCGGGATTCGATCGGCTGCAGAAACGCGCGCGACGTGCTTAGGCGCTCGCCATTCTTCTGCGTCAATTGCCAGTAGCCGAAGCCTTCCTGCTCGGCACCGTTGAAATCCTCATTGCGGCGATATTGAAGCTGCTCCGCCGCTTCCATAAGCGCTTGATTGATGGAATGCGGGTCACGCGGATCCATTGATCGAGCTGCTGCCGCCCAGAACGCGGCCGCGCGGACAATAGATCGGCTTGTTGCCGACGCGCGGATCCGGCTCATAGTTGTACATGTAGTTGAATTGCGGCTGCCCAAGCATGGCGAACACGCCCGCCGGCACATTGATCAGAAGCTTTGCGATCAAGCTCTGGTCGGTCGGGCCCGCCTCCAGCAATGCCACAGTAACGTTGGGATCGGCGGACAGGCGATTGGCGAGCACGCAGCCTGCCGAGCCCGCGCCAACGATTATGTAGTCAAAGCTCTGTTCGTCCGCTGGCATATCGTCTCTTCTCTATCGCGCCCAAGCTCGTGAACATCCGCGGATTGGACGCGCGGGAACATTCGATACTCAACGCCGCCATGGCGCGCAATGCTCACCTTCCATTCGCTGCACTGCGGCATGAGCGGCAGGAAAATCTTATGTGATAGAGCTGCCCCTTGAACGGCGCGCGGCGATAGTGTGGGGTCACGGACAAATAGTCAGGGCGATTTAAGGGAGAACGCGCATGAAAGACGTCGAAGGCAAACTAGCCTTCATAACCGGGGGTGCCTCCGGCATGGGTCTCGGCATGGCCAAAGTGTTCTCCGAGAACGGCATGAAGGTTGTCATCGCCGATATCCGCCAAAGCGCGCTCGACGAAGCGATGGCGTTCTTTCGCAGCACGAACCGGCCCGTGCATCCGGTCAAGCTCGATGTGACGGACCGCAAGAATTGGGCGAGCGCCGCAGACGAGGCCGAGCAGCAATTCGGCAAAGTCCATGTGCTCGTCAACAATGCCGGCGTCGGCGTTGTCGGCCCGATGCAGGACGCGACTTATGACGATTGGGATTTCGTCATGAATGTCTGCCTGTGGGGCGTCATCAATGGCGTGACAACTTTCGTGCCGCGCATTTTGAAGCACGGCGAGGGCGGCCACATCGTCAACAATGCCTCGATGTCGGGCGTGTTCGCGAGCGGCCAGGCGGGCCTTTACATCACCGCCAAATATGGCGTGCTCGGCTTGACCGAGACGATCGCCACCGATCTGCAGAACGACAATATCGGCTGCTCGGTCTATTGCCCCGGCCCGGTCGAAACCAATCTCGGCGTCTCGACGCGCGAGACGCGGCCCCAATCGCTCTCCAATTCCGGCTATGGCGCCGCGCGCCCGCCACTGCCCAACGGCCAGCAGCGCCCGGTGATCCAGCCCGGCCAATTCATGGATCCGATCGAGGTGGGCCGGCGCGTCCTGCGCGGCATCAGGCGGGGTGACCTCTTCATTCTCTCGCACCCCGAATTCCGCGAGGGGATCAAGGCACGGGGTGATGCGATCATCAGAGCGGTGCCGGACGAGCCGCCGAATGTGCCGCGCGCCGAGATGCTGAAGGTATTCGGCACCCTCACCTACAATCCAATCTACGACAAGCAGACAACGCCGAAGGGCAAGCCGAACGAAAAGGGTGAATGAGCCATGGAAAAGGTTGAAGGCAAAACGGCATTCATCACCGGCGGCGCGAGCGGCATGGGCCTTGGCATGGCCAAGGTGTTTTCTGAGAACGGCATGAAGATCGTGATCGCCGACGCACGCCAGGACGCGCTCGACGAAGCGATGAAGTTCTTTCGCGCAACGAACCGCCCCGTGCACGCCATCAAGCTCGATGTGCGCGACCGCAGGGCCTATGCGGAAGCTGCCGATGAGGCCGAAGCGCAATTCGGCAAAGTGCATGTGCTCGTCAACAATGCCGGCGTCGGCGCAGGTGCACGCGTTCAAGACCTGACTTTCGACGATTGGGATTTCTCGATCGGCATCAATGTCGGCGGCGTGATCAATGGCGTTGTCACTTTCGTACCGCGCATCCTCGCCCATGGCGAAGGCGGCCACATTGTCAGCACCTCCTCGACCGGCGGCATGACGGCGGTCGGCGGCGTTGCTCCTTATTGCTGCAGCAAGTTCGCAGTCGCCGGCATGATGGAAGCGCTGGCAAGCGATCTCGCGCCGCACGGCATCGGCGCGTCCGTGTTCGTGCCGGGCCCGGTCAGGACCAATCTCGGCCAATCGACTATGGCTTTGCGCGGACCGATGCCGGGCATTGCGCCACGCCGGCCGCCGCCGCAAGCGCAGAACCAGAATCAGGGTACCGGAGAAACGCGCCGCCGCCGCGCCCAATGTTCGATGCTTCGCTGTTCATGGACCCGCTCGAAATTGGTGAGCGCGTCCTGCGTGGTATTAGGCGCAACGACCTCTTCATTCACACCCATCCGGAATTCAAGGCCGGCATGGTTGCCCGCAATGAAGCGCTCTTGCGCGCGATCCCCGACGAGCCGATCAACGAAGCGCGCGCGGCATTGCTCGAGGGCTTCGGCACGCTGCTCTACAACCCGATCTACGATAAGCAGACCACGCCTACGGGCGAGCTGCCGAAACACGAAGCATAGAGGCTCCAAATGCAGAACGTTGAGGGCAAGACGGCCTTCATCACCGGCGGCGCAAGCGGCATGGGCCTCGGCATGGCCAAAGTGTTCGCCGAGGCCGGCATGAAGATAATCGTTGCTGACGTTCGTCAGAGCGCGCTCGACGATGCGATGGGGTTCTTCAAGCAGACCAACGCCGCCGTTCACCCCATCAAGCTTGACGTGACCAATCGTGACGATTGGGCCCGCGCCCGTGACGAGGCCGAGCGCGTCTTCGGCAAGGTGCATGTTCTGGTGAACAATGCCGGCGTCGGTGTCGGCGGTATGATGCAGGATGCGACCTGGGAAGACTGGGACTTTTGCTTCGGCGTCAATACCGGCGGCGTGATCAATGGCGTGAAGACAATGTTACCGTCCATGATCGCGCATGGCGAAGAAGGCCACATCGTTTGCACCGCATCGATGGCCGGGCTCTATGTCGCTGGGCATGCCGGAATCTATTGCGCCTCGAAATTCGCGGTCGTCGGCCTGTGCGAAGCGCTGCGCAACGATCTTGGTGAGACCAAGATCGGCGTTTCGGTTTATTGCCCGGGCCCGGTAGCGACCAATCTCGGCCGTTCCACTCAGGAGACACGGCCTGCGCATCTCGCTGCAACGGGAGGCCGGCGCCCGCCCCCGGCAGACGGCCCGCCGCGGCCGCGCATGGTCACGATGGATCCAATCGAAGTCGGCAAGCGCATCCTGGCAGGAATCCGCAATAACGACATCTGGATCATTTCGCACGCCGAGTTCGGCCCCGGCATTGCGCAGCGTAATGCTGCGCTCATGGCCGCGGTTCCGGACGAGCCGATTGATCAAGAGCGTGCCGAGGGCGATCGCTTCTTGTGGTCAAACCCCATGTATGACCATAAGCGTAAAGTGCGCCTGGAGAGCTGACGCCTCGTTCTTCTCCTCTTGCGCGTAATCCTTTGCGCAGTTTCTGAATGAACCGTTCCATGGTAGCGTCCGCGCTTGCAACGCTCACCGAGGACCCGATGGCAGAAGCCAACGATGACGTGGCGCAGAATGCGCAAGACCGGCTGACGGAGCTTACCGGTGCCTATTGGCTCTCGCGCTCGCTGCATGTCGTCGCCGATCTCGGCGTTGCCGATGCGCTCGGCGATGAGCCGATGACGGCCGATGAGCTTGCAGCGGCCCTGAAGATCAATGCGCGCGGCCTTACGCGGATCATGCGCCTGCTCGTCGCCAACGGCATCTTCACGCTCAAGAATGGGCGCTTTGCACACAATGAAGAATTGCGGCGCCTGCGATCCGACCATCCGCATTCGATGCGCCCGATTGTACGTTTCATGGGCTCGCCGCTTCAGTGGGCGGCAGTTGGTGAGCTCGAACATGCCGTGCGCACGGGCCGGCCTTCGAACGAGAAGTTTGCGCCCAATGGCCTGTTTGCCTATTTGGCGCAGCACCCTGAGGAAGCGCGAATCTTCAATGAGGCCATGACGGCCAAGGCACATGATGATGTGATCGGCGTGCCGCGTGCCTATGACTTCTCGCGCTTCCACACCATAGGCGATATCGGCGGCGGGCGCGGCCATTTGCTCAAAGCCGTGCTCGACGTTGCGCCCCGCGCGAGCGGCATCTTGTTCGATCTTCCGCCCGTGATCGAGGCGGCAAAGGAGATCGCCAGCAATCGTATTCGCCTGCAGCCCGGCGATTTCTTCAAGGACCGGCTTCCCGCCTGCGATGCTTATCTCTTGATGAGCGTCATTCACGATTGGTCCGATGAGCAAGCCAAGGAAGTTCTCAGCGCTGTGCGCCGCTCGGCACCCGAGCACGCCAAGATTTTAGTGATCGAGACGGTGCTTCCCGATGAGCCTAAGCCGCATCTCTCGCTTTTAGGTGATATCGCGCTCATGGCGATGACCACAGGCCAAGCACGCACCGAAAGCGAATTCAAGGATCTCTTCTCAGCTTCCGGCCTCGCCCTCGAACGCAAGATCGATACGAATACGGAATATTCAATCCTTGAGGCGGGAGTCGCAGCGTGAGCGAGCCGTCCAATTCATCGGCGATTATTGTCGACCTTTCGACCGCCTACTTCGTTTCGCGCGTTCTGCACGTGATCGCCGAGCTGGGTGTTGCTGACGCGCTGCGTGATGTGCCGATGACGGCCACCGAGCTTGCCGCCAAAACCGGCGCAAATCCTGATGCGATGTTCCGTTCGCTACGGCTCTTGGCCGCACATGGCGTATTTTCGATGTCGGACGACAAGTTCAGCCACACGGACGGCTCGCGCCTTTTGCGCCAGGATCATCCGCAATCGCTGCACCCCTGGGTGCGCATGATCGGCGCGCCTATAAATTGGAACACATACGGCATCCTGGAGCACACGATACGCACCGGAAAGCCCGGCCGGAGCGAGCTGATCGAAGGCGATTTCTTCGCCGATTACCTGCCCAAGCATCCCGAGCTCAGCAAATTATTCGATGAATCGATGACATCGGCGGCGCGCCAGCGCATCGATGGGATCGTCAGTTCCTACGACTTCTCCCGCTATGGCGTGATTGCCGATATTGGCGGCGGACGCGGCCATTTGATCGATGCGGTGCTGGCTGCGACTCCATCGGCGCGTGGTATTTTGTTTGACCTACCCCATGTCGTCGCCAAGGCCGAACGCCACTCCGGTGACCGCCTGACAATTGCGCCCGGCAGCTTCTTTGATGATTCCTTGCCCACGGCCGATGCCTATCTGGTGATGCACGTCATCCACGATTGGAGCGACGATGAGTCGAGCCGAATCCTGAAAGCCGTGCGCCGCGCCGCGCCAAGACACGCCAAGCTCCTCATGATCGAGCGCGTAATTACCGATGGGCCCGGGTCAGAAGGCGGCAAGCGCATGGATGTTCATATGATGACGGCCCTCACCGGCCGCGAGCGCACGCGCGCCGAATTCGAAAAGCTCTTCACGGCATCGGGCTTTTCGCTCGACCGCGACATCCTCACGCCCGCAGGCACTTCGATCCTCGAAGCGGGCATTGCCTGACCCTCCGGCTCACGGCGTGTACCAAACCGGCGACGAATAAGCCCGCTCCTGAATGCGCGTCGGATGTCCCGTCTTTGCCGGGTCCATGCCGAGCGCGACAGCATCATAGACCTGATGGCGCGGCGTTGGAATTTCCAGAACGCGAACGTAATAGAAGGCTTGCTCGTTGCGATCGAAATTGGGGTCCTGCCAGACCGTCGCAAGCTGCACCGCGCCGATTGTGTTCTTATAGCTTACCGTCTTCAGATCGACCGTGTCGCCGACTGGCGGCAGCCGGCCGTCCGCATTCATTTTGCGATCATCTGACCAAGCGACGTCATAGACATGCTCGTGGCTAGCGCCCCCCGCATCGAGCCAGCCCTTGATGACTTGAACGCGATCGAGATTGGCGCCCTCGGGATCTTTGGCCGCGTAGATCAACAGGCTCGGCGAGCGTTCAGGCGGCGCATTGGCGATATCCGAGCCCATCGGCACGCCGCGCTTGTAGCCGACCTTTGCGATGTCTTTGGCGCGCGCATCGCTTCGCCGAAAATTGAAGCCGGCAAACACACGCAATAGAATTCGCGTGCCGGTCGTCGCATAGACTTCCTTGCGTTTAAACGCCGCGACAATCGCATCGCGCGTATTCTCGGTTGCCCAGACGCCGGCCAGGCCCGACGCTGAAAGCTCCCAAGCGTTCATCGTAGCCGCGCTTGATCGTTCCGGCGGCTTTTCCGCGGCGCGGTCTGCGGGAAGTGAATTGCGCGCAATTGCGCCGCTGAAGTCGTCTTCGGCAGTGGAGGACAGCCCCGTGTGAATGTCCGAGCTGCCGATCAATCCCAGCTTGTAGGGATTGACGCCGACCTTGTTTTCGATCTCGAGCCCACGCAGCAGCGCGTAGCGGGCATAGTCACCTTTGTTGGCCGTATAGTCCTTCGCCATGAACAGCCGGCGATAGAGCTCGAACTCGGCAAACTCGTCATTGGGAGAGAGGGCCGGATTAGCCTCGGACGTGCCCTTGATCTGGGTCACCTCCATCACCGGCTCCCAGCGCGCACGCGTGTTTGCATAAGCAGCGCTGATCGGCTTGCCGTCACTATCAACGATGTCGAACATCATGCCGTCCGACATATTGGAGTTATGCGGTATGGCAATGAAATCAGCGTCAATCTTCTTGGAGGTCTTGTCGAGCCAAGCCCACAGGTCCTCAGGGCGATCGGAATCGAGATTGCTGATCGGAAAGAAGGATTTGAGCTTGTCGGGCCCGGCCGCCGTGAACACGACGCGGTGAAGATTGCGCCCGTTCGGTTGCGCTGACCACTCCCACCCTGCAAACGCCGTGAACTTGCCCGGCTCGTTGTTGCGTTCGGCTGCGTCGATCTCATCGATCCAGGGCTGCATGGCGATCGGCGCAAACGCCTTCATCATTTGATCGCGCGAGAACGTCTTATCCATGCCGAAGATCAGCCGGAACACGCTGCCCGGATCCTTCTCAACAAGCGCGCGCAGCTTCCGCCCCGTTGGCGTCGCCTCAACGCGCGGATCGCGTTTCAAAAGATACTGCTGCAGACCCAAAAAATCGGAATGGTCGGCCACGACCAGAAAGTCGAGCGGCCGCTCTATGCGCACCTTGGCCTTTGACTTGGGATGTATGACCGGCAGGCCCCTGGCGAACCGATAGGCCTCTTCCGGATCAACCGTCCAATTGCCGCCAGCATAGGCATCAGTCGAATGCGACGTATGCAGATGGGTATCGCCCCACAAAAGCGTCGTCTCGTCGGCCGCCGCGCTCCTCATGGCGAGCATGAGAACGAATACAATCAGCCGCTGGAGTCTGCTCAGGAAAGCCGAGGCGTTGCGCTGCGTCATTGCCGGTCTCTCAATTCTTGGGCGCCATCACTGCAAGTGGCCAGTGAATTGGCGCGGCGAGCCGTTGTCTTTCGAAGAAGACTGGAGGCGAATCAGAGACAAGCCAACGGAGCAGGCGCTTGCGGCCCGTCACAAGGACATGATTGTGGGCACCGCTAAGCGGCGACTACCACCTCGATCAGCGCCTGGCGGCGCTCGCGCTTGATCACATCGATGGCACGCGCCATCGCCTTCGGCAGATCGGCGCCGTTCTCAACGCGCTGCGCAAAGGCCCGGCTTGCCTCGGCCACTTTGCAAAAGTCCGGCAACGGCTGCAGCGATGTCACGGGCATCAGATTTGATTTCGCGGCATAGCCATCCGGAAAGATATCGAGCGTCGAGCGCTTCACCGCATTCCAAATGCCGTTGTTGAAGACGATCGTCAGCAAAGGCAGCTCGAGCGCCTCAGCAATCTGATGGCATGCGACCGGGTTGGCGAACATGTAAGAGCCGTCGCCGCAGCTGGCGACCGTGATTTGCGAACGATCAGCGAGCTGTGCGCCGAGCGCCGCGGGCAAAGCAAACCCGAGGCCGCCGGAAATCGGATGATTGAGAAACTGTCCGGGACGCGTGATGTCGATCGTCTCGGGCGGAATGCCGAGCTCGGTAACGATCGTGCCCTCGCCTTTCAGCGTTTCGTTGAGGCAATAACCGACATAATTCGGCTTCATCGGAGGCCCGCCACTGGCTTTAGCGCGCTCGATGCGCTCTTCGCGCCGCTTCATATTCCGTTCACGGATCATCGTGCCGCGCTCGCGCAACGTGGCCGGATTGACCCGGCGCGCCATATAAGCCGTCAGCTCGCCCAAAACGGTCGTCACATCACCGGCAAGTGTCACGTCGGCGGCAAACCCGCGCACTGGAAAACGTGCGTGAAGCGGATCGTCGCCAGCCTGAATGACTTTGGCGCCGGGCCGCAGCTTCTGGCGCACCGGAATCCACGGCACCAAGAGATCGAGCACCAGAACGACATCGGCGTCGGCCAACTCCGCGCTCGGATCGAAGCCCGCATGCATCGGGCTCGTCGTATCAAGCGAGGGGCGCGAGGCCCAGAATTCGCCGACCGGAATCGAAAACTCCTCCGCGAATGCGCGCAAGCCCTCGAACGCCGCCGGAATGTGGCCGCTGCGGCTGCCGAGAATGAGCGGCGATTTCGCATGCGCCAGCAGTTCAGCCGCTTGCTCGAGCGAATGCGGATGCGGCGCCAAGCGTACGGGATGCGGCAGCGGCGCGCCGGCTGCGCCCTCGTAAGGCGCTGCGAGCGCCTCGCGCGGCAGGCTCATATAAACGGGACCGCGCGGGCCCGACATCGCAATCGACATCGCGCGGTCGACCAGCTGCTCCATCTGATCCGGAAAGCGCAGCTCGAAATCCCACTTCACCGCTTCCCGCAGCATCGAAGCCTGGTCACGCATCTCCTGGCCCCAATGGATCGGCGCGTTGCGGCTGCCGAGATGGCCGCTCTCCGTCACCGGCGTGCGGCCCGATGCGACGAACATGGGGATCTGCTCTGCGGCGGCGTTAATCACACCCATGATCGCATTGGCGAGGCCGACATTGGTGTGCAGCATCACAGCCTGCGGCCGGCCGGTCTTGAGGTAATAGCCATGCGCCATGCCGATGGCCGCGGTCTCGTGCGGCATCACCACGCCTTGCGGCACTGGAGCACCCTCGGCCCGCCCCGCGCCAGCGCCTCGATGATCGGGCCGAAATCCGTACCGCCATTGGCGAAGACGTAATCGACGCCATGCTGGCGCAGCCGCCGCATTAAGATATCGCCTGCCGTCAGCTTGGATTCGCTCATCTCGGCCTTCCTCTTCTTGCTTGGTGGTTAAGCTAGCAGAGCCGCAGGGCCTTCGCGACGAGAGAGGCATGCCCGCACAACATTTTGTGGCAGGCATATATCAGGACCACTTCCATTCGTTTTTCAAAAATTGTGGCAACCCCTCCTCTTTCACTTCTCTCGCGCCCGCAGCGAAAAGCCCTCGCCAAACGCATCGCAATCGGCGATGAGATCACCCGCGCTGAAGTTGAGATGGGTGGTGTGTGCTCACCGTCAAGCGGGAGGATTTGAGATGATGGAGCTTGCTGAAAAGCGCACGGCGTTCCGGCGGCTGCATGAGCAAGGCTGTTTCGTTATGCCCAACCCATGGGATCTTGGCAGCGCCAAATATCTTCAAAGCGCTGGCTTCAAGGCGATCGCGACGACAAGTGCGGGGCTCGCCTGGTCGCATGGGCAGGATGACGGCGGGATCATACGCGAGCTTGTGCTCGCGCATGTCACGGAGCTTGGCGGGGTAAATATCCCGCTCAATGTCGATTTCGAAGCCGGCTTCGGCGCAACGCCCGAGCACGTCGGTGAGAGCGTGCGCCTCTGTGTCGAGGCCGGCGCGAGCGGGCTATCGATCGAGGATTTTCCGGGCGGCAATGCCAAGGCGCTCTACCCGTTCGATGAGGCATTCGCGCGGCTCAGAGCGGCACGGGCTGCCATCGATGCCACGGGCGCTGACGTTCTGCTTACCGGGCGCAGTGAGGGCATTCTTCACGGCGCGGCGGATATGGCGGAGACCATCCGTAGGCTGAAGGCTTATTCCGCGGCCGGCGCTGACTGCCTCTATGCGCCCGGCTTAAAGACACGTGAGGAAATCAGAGCGGTCGTTGAGGCCGTCGCGCCAAAGCCCGTGAACGTGTTGATAGGCTGGCCGAGCGAGCTTTCGGTTGCCGACCTCGCGGCGCTTGGCGTTCGGCGCATATCAATTGGCGGCGCGCTCGCCCGCTCGGCCTGGGGCGGTTTCATCACTATGGCCCGCGAGATTGCCTGCGCCGGCACATTCAAAGGCTTCGCGAGCGCCGCCACCGGCGCTGATATCGCCAAAGCTCTACGCTGAACATCCGGCAGAGCGGCTTACCGGTTGACAGACGTGCGCGCATTATATAACATACTCATTATATAAAATGTTGGTTATGCAATGAGCACTCACCTCGACACGACCTTCGCCGCCCTCGCCGATCCGACGCGGCGCGCCATCCTCGCCCGCCTCATGCGCGGCGAAGCATCTGTGATGGAGCTCGCAGAGCCCTTCGAGATGAGCCAACCGGCGATCTCACGGCATCTGAAAGTTCTGGAGGACGCCGGCCTCATCAGCCGCGGGCGCGATGCGCAACGCCGGCCATGCCGGCTCGAGGCGGCGCCACTCGCCGAAGCGAGTGATTGGATCATGGGCTATCGCGAATTCTGGGAGGCGAGCTTCGACCGCCTCGACGACTATTTGAAGACATTGCAAGCAAAGGAGAAGAAACGTGGCCGCAAAAAGTGAAACGGATCTGGAGGCGCGCTCGATCGTCACGACGCGGATCTTCGATGCGCCGCGCGCGCTTGTGTTCCAAGCCTGGTCGGATGCGAAGCATCTTGCCAATTGGTGGGGCCCCAACGGCTTCACCACGACGACTAAATCCTTCGATTTCCGTCCTGGCGGCGAATGGCGGTTCGTGATGCATGGGCCGGACGGACGCGATTACGACAATCGCATCGCCTTCGATGAGATCATGGCGCCCGAGCGCATCTCCTATCGTCATATGGGCACGGTAGATACCGACCCGGTACATTTCAGCACAACCGTCACGTTCGAGGATGTGGGCGGCAAAACGCGCCTGACCATGCGCGGCGTGTTTCCCACTGTGGAGGAACGCAATCGCGTCGCGAAGGAATTCGGCGCGGTGGAAGGCGCACAACAGACGATCGCTCGCCTCGCCGATTATGTCGGCAATCTCGGCCGCAAAGCGAAATTCATCTTTCTCTCAGGAGAGCCCATCGGCCTCATCATTCGCGAGTTCGATGCGCCGCGCGCGCTCGTATGGGAAGCGATGACGAGCCCCCAACATATCCCGCATTGGTGGGGGCCTTATCGTTATGAAACCATCGTGAAAGAGATGGATTGCCGCTCGGGTGGAAAATGGCGCTTCGTCAACCGCGCGCCCGACGGCTCCTCGCCGGAGTTCGAGTTCTTCGGCGAATATCGCGATGTGAAGCCGCAAGCGCTCGTCATTCAGACATTCGCCTTCGGCGAATTTCCGCCCGCGCTCGAAACCATGGTGCTATACGATCTCGGCCATAAGACACGCATGGAAGTGATCGCACGTTATGACTCTGCGCGCGTCGCTCGATGCGATGATTGCCTCCGGCATGGAGAGCGGCGCTCAGGAGACTTATAATCGCCTGGATGCTCTGGCGCAGGGCCTTGCTTCGAGAAGGACTTGAAACATGAAGCCGCACACGATCACGCCTTTCCTGTGGTTCGACGGCCAGGCTGCGGAGGCCGCGAAGTTCTATTGCTCGGTGTTTGCGAACTCGAAAATCTTGGGCGAAGTCGATTTCGATAATGTGCTCACCGGCGCCAAGAATGCCGTCAACACCGTGACCTTCGAGATCAATGGCCTGCGGCTCACCGCCTTCAACGGCGGACCTATGTACAAATTCAACGAGTTCGGTCTCTCTGTTCGTCGACTGCGAGACGCAGGACGAGGTCGACTATTATTGGGACAAATTCATCTCAAGCGGCGGCACGGAATTGCGTTGCGGCTGGCTCAAAGATAAATGGGGCCTTTCCTGGCAGATCGTTCCCGCAATTTTGCCGCGTCTCCTTTCGGATCCCGACCGCGAGAAGGCCGGCCGTGCCATGCAAGCCATGCTGAAGATGAATAAGATCATCATCGCCGATTTGGAGAAGGCGGCTGCAGGCTGACTAAGAAGGGGAATCACAAAGAACACTAAGAGGCACAAAGATCACAAAGAGCTTAGTGCATTTGGTGCATTCTTCGTGATCTTGGTGTTTTAATCGGTCGGCAAGATGAGGTGGAAAGCGATGAAAGGTCTCTTGATTTGCGCGGGCATGGCATTTGCGCTTAGCACGGCGAATGCGGCCGACATCAAGCCGGTTGCGGTGGACGTTCCCAAAGGCATCTACACGCTCGATCCCCCACATGCGAGCCTTGTCTTCAAGGTCAATCATCTTGGCTTTTCGAACTACACCGCGCGCTTCTCAAAGTTCGATGCGAAGCTCACGATCGATCCGAAGCGGCCGGCGAAGGCCCAACTCAGCGCAACGATTGATCCGCGCTCGCTCGAACTGAATGCGCCGCCTGCCGGCTTTCTCGATCAGCTCATGGGCGAGCAATTCTTCGATGCCGCGAAATATCCTGAGATGACTTTCAAATCGACCAAGGTCTCGCTCACGAATATCGACACGGCGGAAGTGACCGGCAATCTCACACTTCACGGCCAGACGCACCCTGTGACCATGCATGTCAAATTCAACGGCGGCTATCCCGGCATGCAAATGGATCCGCATGCGCGCATCGGCTTTTCAGCGGAAGGTGAACTGAAGCGTTCGGATTTCGGCATGGGTTTCGGCGTGCCTGCGCCGGGCACGAAATTCGGCGTGGGCGACGAAGTAAGCTTTGCCATTGAAGCCGAATTCACCGGCCCGGCCTGGAAAGCTCCGCCCGCACCTGCCTCGGCTCAGTGATTTCACCTCTCCCTTCAGGGAGAGGTCGATCGCGGCGGCTTGCGGGCGCGATCGGGTGAGGGCGACGGTATCTGCAAGTGTGCGAGAATGGTTTCAACAACGCCCTCCAGATTTGCCATCACCTCTGGATTCCAAAATCGAATCACATCGTAGCCGAGCGACTTCAGATGGTGCGAGCGCACCTTATCTTGCTCTGTCGTGTCTGCATGCTGACCACCATCCAATTCAATCACCAGCGTTGCCTCGGTGGATGCGAAATCGGCGACATAAGGACCGAGCGGGTGTTGCCGGCGAAACTTTATTCCATTCAATTGGCGGTTGCGTAGCTTCAACCAGAGCAGTGCTTCCGCATTGGTGCGCTCGGAACGAAGCGCACGTGCACGATCGATTTGGCCTTTACGTTGGTGAAGCATTCACACCCTCACCCTGCGCTCTCCCCAAAGGGAGAGGGTTCCCGTTTTGACGCTTAGAGGATAACTGAAAGCACGCACGACATCACGCAAGTCACCTCTCCCTGAAGGGAGAGGTCGGAGCACCGCAGGTGCTCCGGGTGAGGGTGTCTACTCCGCGGCGGTGACGGCAATGCGGCGTTGCTCCGGCAGCTCTTCCGCATATTGCTCTTGCCATTCGGAGCGGTGATTAGCGGGCGTAATTTCAACCGCCGTCACCTTGTATTCGGGGCAGCTCGTCGCCCAATCCGAAAGCTCGGTGGTGACGACATTGGTGCCGGTGTCCGGGTGATGGAAGGTCGTATAGACGACACCCGGCGCCATGCGCGCTGAAATCTCCGCGCGCAAAGTGGTTTCGCCCTTGCGCGAGCGGATCGACACCCAATCGCCGGTTCTGATGCCGCGCATCTCGGCATCAGACTCGTGGATCTCCAAGACGTCCTCTTTCATCCAGCGCTGATTTTCCGTGCGCCGCGTCTGCGCGCCCACATTGTACTGCGAGAGAATGCGGCCCGTGGTGAGAATCAGCGGGAATTTCGCATTCGTGCGCTCTTGCGTCGGCACGAACTCGGTGAGGACGAACAGGCCCTTGCCGCGCACGAAACCGTTCACATGCATGACCGGCGTGCCTTCCGGCGCCGCATCGTTGCATGGCCACTGCACGCTGCCCTTCTCATCCAACATCGCAAACGAGACATTCTTGAAGGTGGGCGTCAGGCGCGCGATCTCGTCCATTATCTCGGCGGCATTGTTGTAGTTCATGGGATAGCCCATTGCCTTCGAGAGCTCGGCCGTCACCTGCCACTCTTCCATGCCGGTCTTTGATTTCATCACCGGACGCACGCGGTTGATGCGCCGCTCGGCATTGATGAAGGTGCCGTCCTTCTCGAGGAAGGATGTGCCCGGCAGAAAGACATGCGCAAAACGCGCCGTCTCGTTGAGGAAGAGATCCTGCACGATCAGGCATTCGAGTGACCTGAGCGCCGCCTCGACATGGAGCGTGTTGGGATCGCTCTGCGCGACGTCCTCGCCCTGGATATACATGCCCTTGTAGTGGCCGGCGATCGCCTCATCGAACATGTTGGGGATGCGGAAGCCCGGCTCATTATCGAGCTTGACGCCCCAATCCTTCTCGAAGCTGCCGCGCACGGCATCGTCAGCCACCGAGCGATAGCCGGGTAGCTCATGCGGGAAGGAGCCCATATCGCATGAGCCCTGCACATTGTTTTGGCCGCGCATCGGATTAACGCCGACGCCGGGCCGGCCGATATTACCGGTCGCCATCGCGAGATTCGCCATGCCCATGACCATGGTCGAGCCCTGGCTATGCTCGGTGACGCCCAGCCCGTAATAGATCGCGGCATTGCCGCCCGTTGCATAAAGCCGCGCGGCAGCACGGATCTCTTCGGCGGGAACACCGGTGATCTTGGAGACACTCTCCGGCGAGTTGACCTCATCCGCGGCGAATGTGCACCACTCCTCGAAGCTCTCGACTTCGCAGCGCTCTTTGACGAACGCTTCGTTCACGAGGCCCTCGGTGACGACGACATGCGCGAGCGCATTGATCAGCGCGACATTGGTGCCGGGCAGAAGCTGCAAATGATGCTGCGCCTCGATATGCGGCGAGCGCACCAGATCGATCGCGCGCGGATCGGCAACGATCAGCTTCGCGCCCTGGCGCAAGCGCCGCTTCATCTGCGAGGCAAAGACCGGATGCGCATCCGGCGGGTTCGAGCCGATCACCATGATGACATCGGCTTCTTCAACGGAATCGAAATTCTGTGTGCCCGCCGATGTGCCGAAAGTGGATTTGAGGCCGTAGCCGGTGGGCGAATGACAGACGCGCGCGCAGGTGTCGGTGTTGTTGTTGCCGAACGCGGCGCGGATCAGCTTCTGGACCAGCCAGACTTCCTCATTCGTGCAGCGTGAGGAAGTGATGCCGCCGATCGCCTTGCGGCCATATTTCTTCTGAATGCCTTTGAGCTTGTTCGCGGTGAAGCCGATCGCCTCTTCCCATGACACTTCGCGCCATGGATCGGTAATCTGATCGCGGATCATCGGCTTGGTGATGCGGTCGGCATGCGTGGCATAGCCCCAAGCGAAGCGGCCCTTGACGCAGGAATGGCCGTGATTGGCCTTGCCGTCCTTCCACGGCACCATGCGCACGACCTGATCGCCGCGCATCTCGGCCTTGAACGAGCAGCCCACGCCGCAATAGGCGCAGGTCGTCAGCACCGTGCGGTCCGGCGTGCCGATCTCGATCATCGACTTTTCATTCAGCGTCGCGGTCGGGCAGGCCTGAACGCACGCACCGCATGAGACGCATTCCGAGGAGAAGAAGTCGTCCGTGCCGACGGCGACGCGCGAGTCAAAGCCGCGGCCCGTCGATCGTCAGCGCGAGGGTTCCCTGCACTTCGTCGCAAGCGCGCACACAGCGCGAGCACACGATGCATTTGGAGGATTCATAGGTGAAATACGGGTTGCTCTCGTCGGTCGGCGATTTCATATCGCCGGCGAAATGGTTCTCGCCGTCATAGCCGTAGCGCACTTCGCGCAGGCCGACGACGCCAGCCATATCCTGCAGCTCGCAATCGCCATTAGCCGAGCAAGTGAGGCAATCGAGCGGATGATCGGAGATGTACAGCTCCATCACGCCGCGGCGCAGCTTGGCGAGCGTCGGCGTTTGCGTGTGAACCTTGATGCCGGGGGCGACCGGCGTGTGGCACGAGGCCGGCGTGCCCTTGCGGCCCTCGATCTCGACGAGACACATGCGACAGGAGCCGAACGCCTTCTCGAAGTCCGTCGCGCACAGCTTGGGCACGCTGATACCGGCCTCATTGGCCGCGCGCATGATCGAGGTGCCCTCGGGCACCGTGATCTCGATGCCGTCGATCTCGCAGGTGACGGACTTCTCGGATTTGACCGCGGGGGTGCCGTAATCGGTTTCTCTTAAGAGTGCCATGCTCGTGCCTCTATTCAGCCGCGCTTTTGGGCGCAGAAACTGTACCAAAATCCTCAGGAAAATGCTCGATGGCGCTCATCACAGGAATGGGAGTCATGCCGCCCATCTGGCAGAGCGAGCCGGAAACCATGAGATCGCAAAGATCTTTCACAAGATCGAGATTGGCCTCGCGATTGGAGCCCGCCATGATCTTGTCGATCACCTCGACGCCGCGCGTTGCTCCAATCCGGCACGGCGTGCACTTGCCGCAGGATTCGTGGGCGCAGAACTCGAAGGCATAGCGCGCCTGCTGCGCGAGATTGACCGTGTCGTCATAAAGCACGATGCCGCCATGGCCGACGCCCGCGCCTTTGGCGGCGAAGGTCTCATAATCCATTTTGAGATCGAACAACTCCTGCGGCAGATAAGCGCCGAGCGGCCCGCCGACCTGGATTGCGCGCAAAGGCCGGCCCGAGCGCGTGCCGCCGCCATACTCCTCGGCGAGCTGGCGCAGCGTGAGGCCGAACGCCTTCTCGACCAGGCCGCCGCGCTTGATATTGCCGGCGAGCTGGAACGGCATCGTGCCGGTCGAACGGCCCATGCCGTAATTCTTGTACGCCGCCGCGCCCTCAGCGAGTACGAACGGCACCGAGCAGAACGTGATGGTGTTATTGAGCACGGTCGGCTTGCCGTTCAGACCCGCAATCGCCGGAATCGGCGGGCGGGCGCGCACTTCGCCGCGCTTGCCTTCCAGCGAATTGAGCAGCGAGCTTTCCTCGCCGCAGATATAGGCGCCCGCGCCGATGAAGAGCTCAAGCTCGAAGGCCTTGCCGGAGCCGAGCACGCTCGGCCCAAGCACCCCCGCTTCGCGTGCCTTCTTAAGAGCCGCCTCAAACACCTTGGCAGCGATTGGATATTCGCTGCGGAGATAGACATAACCGCGCGTCGCGCCCGCTGCGAGCCCGGCGATCGTCATGCCTTCGATCAGCAGGAACGGATCGCCTTCCATGATCATGCGGTCGGCGAAGGTGCCCGAGTCGCCCTCATCCGCGTTGCAGACGACGTATTTCTGATCGGCCCGGCTACCCAGCACGGTTTCCCATTTGATGCCGGCTGGAAAGCCTGCGCCGCCACGGCCACGCAGACCGGAAGATTTCACTTCATCGACAATGGCTTTGGGCTCAAGGCTCACAGCACGTTTGAGGCCCTTCATGCCGCCACCCGCCTCGTACTCAGCTAGCGAAAGCGGATCGGTGGTGCCGCAACGCTTGAAGATCAATCGATCCTGGTTCTTGAAATAAGGGATTTCTTCGACCGGCCCAACATTCAGCGCATGAGCCTTGCCTTCGAGAAAGCCGGCGTCGAACAAGCCCGCCACATCGCTGTCTTGCACCGGGCCATAGCCGATGCGCTTACCATCCGCACTCACTTCGACCAGCGGCTCGAGCCAATGCATGCCGCGCGAGCCATTTCGCACGATCTTCACATCGGCACCGCGCTTCTTGGCTTCGCTCGCGATGGCAGACGCCACCTCGTCAGCGCCAAGCGCAACGGCAGCGGAATCGAGCGGGACAAATATGGTGATCGGCGCCGCCATTAGTTTGCGCCTTTCGGGATCGAGGCAAGAATGGTGTCGAGGCGTTTGCCCTCGGCGCGCGCATAGAGCTTTTCGCCGACCATCATCGATGGCCCGCAAGAGCAGAGCCCAAGGCAATAGACCGGTTCAAGCGCAACCGAGCGGTCATCGCTGGTCTCACCCAGCTCAAGCCCCAGCGCCTTGACAACGCGGCCCGTCAGCACATGGCTGCCAACCGATTGGCACGCCTCGGCCTGGCACACCTTCACGACCGTCTTGGCCACCGGCGCGGTCTTGAAGTCGTCGTAGAAGGAATAGACGCCCTTCACCTCGGCCTGGGTGATGTTGAAGATGTGCGCGATCACTGGGACCGCCTCGCGCGGGATGTGACCGAATGTCTCCTGCACCGCCCTGAGCGCAATCATCAGCCCGCCGGTTTCCCCGACATGCCCCCCGATGAGGCTCTTCAAAGTTGCTTCGTCGTAAACCATCAGCGGCGGCTCCCGGACCTCAATTCGCCTTATTATCTAGCGCGTTAGGCGCACGGCGACAGCCGAAGAACTCTGTTCCGACCGATCAAGCCAAAAGCCCGCATGGGTCCGCCCTTGGACCCCGGGGCAACTCTAAAATTGATGCAGCACAAAGCGTAACCCAGGGTCAAGCCCATTGTCCCTAAAGCGTGATTTTGTGGGGATTTTCCCACACTCGGCTGGTGACGGCGAGGACGACAGAGGGGAGACTATAATGGTAGTGCGTTAAGCAAATCGGGGAGGACGGGAGATGAAGAAGTCTGTCTTACTGGCGTTACTTCTCGGCTTGGCTGCCTGCGCCAGTCCGGACAGCCCAGCCAAGCTCGCCGCGGCCGGCCAGGCGCTGACGCCCACCAGAGAAGGAACGATGCCGACCACGGCCACGCAAGAGCGGATGCCAAATGGCCAGGCCGGTTGGGCTGTCACTTGCGAGACCGGACGCAACTTCCTGCCCTGCGAGTCCCGCGCAAGTAGCCTCTGCCCCGGCGGCTACACCGTCGTGTCCCGGGGGACCAAGGGATCAAGCTCCACTGGAATAAAGGTGCAAACCGCGACCACGGGCCAGGGCGAGACAGTGACCGGATTTACATCGCTTGCGGGTCCGCCGGTGCGCACGCTTGCTGTGATCTGCAAATGAGCTAGGGCCTAACCGCTCAGAATGCCGGCGTGATGCGCCAGATGATCGTCTATGAAAGTCTGGATGAAGAAATAGGAATGGTCATAGCCGGGCTGGCGGCGCAGCTCTAGTTTTTGCCCGGCTTCGAAGCACGCGTCAGCAAAGATGTCCGGCCTGAGCTGTGTGTCGAGAAACTGATCCGAACCGCCCTGATCGATCAGGATTAGCGGCGCGTCTTTGCGCCCCTGTGCCGAACGCATCAGCGCGCTCGCATCATGCGCCATCCATTTGGTGCGATCCGGCCCGAGATAAGCGGTAAAAGCCTTCTCACCCCATGGCACTTGGGTTGGCGCACAAATCGGCGCAAAGGCAGAGATGCTTCTGTAGGTCTTAGGATATTTCAGCGCGAGCATGAGCGCGCCGTGTCCACCCATCGAGTGGCCCGAGATGCCTTGGCGCGTGGGGTCAGCCGGGAACGAGGCGAATACCAGCTCCGGCAGTTCGCGCACAACGTAGCTCTCCATCTGAAAATGCTCCGCCCACGGAGCTTGTGTCGCGTTGACATAAAAGCCTGCGCCCTGCCCCAGATCATAATCCGGGCTGTCGGCCACACCGGCCCCACGTGGGCTAGTATCCGGCGCGACGATGATGAGACCAAGCTCGGCGGCCTTGCGATAGGCACCCGCCTTTACGGTGAAGTTGTCCTCGGTGCAAGTGAGCCCAGAGAGCCACCACAGAATCGGCCGCTTGCCGCTTGCAGCCTGCGGCGGCACGAACACCGAAAAGCGCATATCGCATTTGGTCGTTTTCGCTGCATGCTTGTAATAACCAAGCTTGCCGCCGAACACTTGATGCTGCGCAACTACATCCATAGGCTCGCTCACGTTAGTCGGCCCTTTTGGCAAGATTGATCACCTGGCGATTATGCGCCCACTGGGCCTCATACATTTGCAACAGGACACCAGGAAGCATCTTCTTCGCTTTCGTACCGTGTTGCTTGTTCTCGAAATCCAAGTGTTCGAGAAACGAGACGTGAATTGCGTTCAGGACGTTTGGATCAAGCTCCGACGAATGCCTAGCTAGATCACCTACGAATTCATAGGCGTCCCTTAGGCTTTCGAAATCACCGGCTGCTATCGCCTTGTCCGCAATGCGGCGAAGCGCTCCCATCTCCAGGTGCACAAGCCCCTCATCGCCAGCAATTTCCTCACCGACCTGTGGAAAGTGCTTGAGGAGCAGCCTTCGAAATTCCGGTTCATCGACTCGTCGTTCAAGAGGTATCAGCATCTACGCAGATCCCCAGTAAATTAGGTCTCTCATCCGATTCCTTGCACATCGTATCAGGCGCCGCTATATTGAATTTGCTGCTGTAGGGCGCATCGGCTTCAGCCGAAGGGGCAAGTCCCACCTACTTAACACCAACCCCAAATGCGCCCTAGCCATGCCCACACTCGAAACGCTCAAAAAACAAGCCAAGCTTGTCCTCAAGTGGCATCAGATGCGCGAATGGACTGTCGCCGAGCAGATCCGCTCGCTCCTCCCGCGCTTTGCCCAAATGAGCGACCGCGAGATTCTCGACGCGCCGTTCAAGCTTGCTGACGCACAAGAGCTGATCGCACGCAAGAACGGCTTCGAGAATTGGCTGGCGCTCAAACGAGGATTTGAAGCCATGCCCACAGACCCCGCAACGGAAACCAAGCCAACTTATCTCGTCCGCGCGACACCACATCTTTACGTCACCGACGTCGACGCTTCATGCCGCTTCTACAACGAGAAGCTCGGATTCCGCGTGCTGTTCAAATATGGCAACCCGCCGTTCTATGGCGTCGTTGCGCGCGACGGCGCCTTTCTCAACCTGCGCCGTGTCGATGCGCCGCTGATGGATCAAGCGCTGCGCGACCGCGAACAATATCTCACCGCCAACATCCTCCTGAGTACCGGCCAAGAGCTGAAGCAGCTCTTCGCTGAATTCGAGGCCAAGGATGTGGAATTTCTTCAAACGCTCAAGAAGCAGCCTTGGGGTGGCATGGATTTCATTGTCAAAGACCCGGACGGCAATCTTATCGATTTCGGTGCCGGCGGACTCTTGTGATGGCAAAGCAGTCCAAAGCCCAATGGTTCAACGCGGCGAAGAGCTGGGATTACGCGACGATCAAAGCACTTCTGAAAGAAGCACCGGAACTGCTCGAAGCGATCGATGCAAAAGGCCTCAACGCGCTGCATATGGCCTCAGCCGTCAAGCCGGGCAAGAAGAACTTGCATGAGCCGAACGGCATCAAGACCGTAACCACCCTCCTCGATGCCGGGATCGATATCGAAAGCGTTGCGTTCACTGAAGATGACGGCGGCGAATGGCAAGCCAATGCCGTCTGGTTCGCAACCGGACGCGGTCAGAATCTCCCACTCCTGAAGTTCTTGCTCAAACGTGGCGGCGACCCGAGCTATTCGCTCTTCACGGTGCTCTGGGGCTACAAGCCGGAATTCGCGCGCGAGCTCGTGAAATACAAGCCACGCATGAATTTGCGTGGTGGCGATGGCCGCACGGTGCTGCACGCCGCAGCCGTGCCGCACCGGCTCGAAGTGCTCGAGCTTTATCTCGATGCCGGCGCCGACCCTTGGATCAAAGATAATTCGGGCATCACCCCGCTTGATCTTGCAAAGAAGCGCCGCGTGCCGAAAGAGTTCATCGAGCGCATGGAAAAGATGCCGCGCGGGCGCAAACGATAACGAAGACCGCATGCGCTTTCATGCCGCGCGAGTAATGGTAGCGGCGTTCACTCCGTATACAGATGATATCCGAACGAGAGGCGTAATCAATCACGCGCGAAGCGTTTCAACCGCGCGCGATGCAGTTAGTGCCGCCACCAGTTTAAGCCCGTGCGCGCGCTTGACTTGATTTGCGAATTAGTATGTGTTGCTTACGAACTGATCAGCGTTCATCCGCGCCGCATCCTCTTTGGGCGGTTTGCGAGGCGGACCAGCAAATGACAAGAAACGAAGAAAAGGGCTAACAAACGAGATGCTGGTCAACCGGCGTAAGGTCAGGATTGATTGGGGCGATTGCGATCCTGCAGGCATTGTTTACTTCCCCCGCTACTTTCAACATTTCGATAATTCCACCGTTGCATTGTTCGAGAAAGCGACCGGGCTGAGAAAGATTGAGATGACCGGCAAACACGGGATGGCCGGCATCCCGATGGTCAATATTCGCGCGCGCTTTATTATTCCTTCGCGCTATGGCGATGACGTGGAGATTGAATCGCGGATCACGGAATTTCGCCGCTCAAGCTTCGACATTCAACACAGGCTGCTCCGGGGCAAGGATTTAGCTGTTGAATGCTTCGAAACACGCGTTTGGACTGTCCGCGACGAAAAGAGCCCCGGCGGCTTGGCGTCGGCGAAGATCCCTGATGCCATTAAGGATGCGTTCAGCGGCAAGCGGAAGAAAGCAGTGAAGCGCCCGGCCAAGAAGCGGACCTAAGCCGGCAAGATCGCGGGGCCGGGCCGCCGGGAAAATCAATCCGTTTACGGACTTTAGCTGGTTGCCGCACAGCCGCGCCCCGGGAGGGTACAGGCGGCGCTAGGCGCGTACTCCGTAAAATACCTATTCTTGACTCGCCCCCTCTCTTCCTGATTGGAAGGGACCAATATTTGTCGATGCAACGGTTGCATCGAATTGTTGATGCGATGTCATGCCCGAAGAAGAAACAGTGTCCACGCCGTTGTCGCTTGAGTTCCTGCAGGATCAGCTTGGCTTCAACTTGCGGCTGGCCTATATGGCGGCCAACAAAGACTTCAATGATCGTCTTGCAAAGCTGAATCTAACGCAACGCCAATGCATCGCGCTGCAACTAATCAGCGCGAATGCTGGGGTTTCGCAGATCGACATTGCAGGCACGCTCGGCATCGACCGTTCCAGCATGATGGCAATTGCTGACGAGCTTGCACAGCGGCAGCTCATTACCCGCCGCAGGTCCAAGGTGGACGGCCGGCGCCAGGAGATCCGGCTATCGCCGCGCGGCAGATCGATCCTGAAACGGGCGCGCGATCTGATGCGGGCGCATGATAGCAATCTCGCCAAGCGTTTTTCGAAGCGGGAACTCGAGGCCTTCCTGGCGGATTTGAGGCGCATTCACGGGCGATTCTGATCCCAGAGCTTGCGCAGTTCCTGCTTTTGGATCTTTCCGGATGCCGTGCGCGGGATCGTATCGACAAAGCGCACATGTTTGGGAACCTTGTAATGCGCAAGATGTTCCCGGCAATGGTCGATGACGTTGCGCGCGGTCAATCTTTGCCCCTTTGAAACAACAATAAACGCGCAACCGACCTCGCCCCATTTCGGATCCGGAACGCCGATAATACCTGCATCGGCAACGCCATTGAGCGCATGAAGGACGGCCTCGACTTCGGCCGGATAAACATTTTCGCCGCCGGAGATGTACATGTCCTTCCATCGGTCGACGATGCGATAGAAGCCGTCCCCATCGCGCGTTGCAGCGTCGCCGGTCTTGAACCAGCCGTCTTCCGTCAAGACCTTTGCAGTCGCTTCGGGTTGCCTCCAATAGCCCGGGGTAACGCTCGGGCCCCTTAGCCAAATCTCGCCGATCTCACCCGGCGCGGGCGCATTGCCGCTCTGATCGACAAGCTTGGCTTCGATCAGCATGGCGGGCACACCCGTGCTGCCGAGCTTCTCGCGGATCAGCGACTGATCCGGCGGAATACCGAAAGCCGTGCCCGCTTCGGAAAGCCCATAGCCTTCAACGAACGGCACGCCATCGGCAAGAAACGCTTCGACCAAGCTCGGCGGCACCGGCGCGCCGCCCGAAATGATCGCCTTCAAGTGGCTGAGATCAGAGGATTTGTAGCTGGGATCCGCGCGCATCAGCTGGCCCATTTGCGCAACGGCAAAGTAATGCGTGAAGCCGAGTGTGCGGTCCGACAGAAGCTTAAGCGCAGTCGCCGGGACAAACCGGTCGGAGACATAAAGCGTCGCGCCCATAAGAAGCGCGCCGCGCGCAAGTCCGCACAGCCCGGCAACATGGAACAACGGCACATCGCACAGCGCGACGTCACGTGGCGCGATCTCGGCGATGCCCGAAAAGTTGAACGCCGTCGAAAATGCGTTGCGCTCAGTGACCATCACGCCCTTCGGGCGTCCCGTCGTGCCCGATGTGTAGAGCAAGAGAATTGGCACGCTATCGGAAATCCCGGCAGCTTCCACTGGTGCTGCGGCATCGATAGCCGCGCCAAGCTCATCTTCATCCGCTCCGATTTTCAAGATGCGCTTCGGCGGCGCGCCCATCGTTGCGATCTCGGCAGCGTGATCGAACTCTTCCTGATAGATGAACAGCTCCGGCTCGGCATCGGCGACCAGCGCCTTCAGCTCCGCACCTGCCAAGCGCCAATTGAGCGGCTGAAAGATCGCGCCGGTGCGCGAGGCAGCGAAGTGCAGCGCGAGCAAATCAATTGAATTGCGCGACAGCAGCGCAACGCGCTTGCCAAATGGCGCATCGCCCAACGTCGATGTGAGAAAGCCCGCGCACTTGGCAATGCGCTCATCGAACGCCGCATAGCTCAGCCGCCGGCCTGTGGCCAGCTCGACCAGCGCCAGCCGCTCCGGCGAAAACCGGCCGTGAAACGCAATACTGTCGCCCACGCTCACCTACCTCCCGCGACCTTTGTTGTGCGCGAGCCTAGCTGCTCGGGCAGCGGCGGAAAAGCGAGCGGGGCTCACCGCATGGCAATCAGCCCAGCAAACCAAGGCCGCGGCCAAAGAGAAAGGGGCGATCAAGCGACCGCCCCTCTTCGACTTTCAGCGTTTGCGCCGGCCTTAGCTCTGGCGCGTACGCCAGCCTTCGGCATAAGTCTCGCGCGCGTCACGGGCGATACGGCACCGGCGACACCTTCACGCGAATTTCGAGCTGCTTGTGACGCTCGACGGTGAGCTTCTTCGAGCCACCGCCCGCTTCCGGCTCGCCCCAGATCGAGCGTCAGCACGTCGCCTTCCTGGATGTCCGGATCGACGACGCCCAGCGACAGTGCCTGGCGCTCGTTCGACGAATAGCCGGAGAACATCGACAGGCCGACGACCTTGCCGTTCTTCATCACGGCATCGAAGCTCGCAGAGCCGTAATTGGCGATCGGGATGTCGAAGAACTTGTAGATCTCGCTGCCGGGCGTGAAGAGGCAATCATAGGTCTTCTGGATGTCCTCGCCGTTCCACGCGAAGGTGACCTTCCGGCGATGCGGCTTGCCTTCCATCGCCTTCACGGCGTCCGAGCCGATGAAGTCGTGGTCGAACTTGATGAACGGCCCATAGCCAAGCTCATAGGGGTTCGAATAGTAGTCTTCGATATTCTTCGAGACGAAGCTGCCGGCGATCGAGCCAGTCGCCTCATAGCCGCCCGCCGGCAGCCATTCGCGATAGCCCTTCATGCGCTCGTCGGTGTAAACGGCCGGCAGCGGCGACGGGATCCAGCCGGATTCCAGCGTGTTCGACGCATAGGCGCGCGCGCCCACCGGCGTCAAGCCGAACTCCTTGCCGGCTTCGAGAATGATCTCGCGGATCTCGAGATACTGCTCGTACGGACCCCAGATCTCCAGGCCCGGCTCGCCGGCCATGCCGTGGCGCAGCGCGCGCACCTTGCGGCCGCCGATATTGATCTCGCCCATGATAGAAGAACTTGATGTCCGGGACCGGCCCGCCATTCAGCTTCGCATCACGTCCTTGGCCTTGGGGCCCTGGATCTGGAAGCGGTAATGGTTGCGCTTCACCGCGCGGCCCATCGGCGCCGAGGGCGAACGGTCGTCGCGGGTGATCTTCACGTCCCACTTGCCGGTCTTGGCCTGGAATTCGATCCAGTTCACGGTCGGCGCGCGGCCGACGAAATCGAACAGGTTCTCGGACAGATGAAAGAGGATGCCGTCACCGATGACATGGCCGCTAGTGCGACAGCGGCACCATCTGCTTGGCGCGGTTCACCGGAAAGTTCTTGAAGGTGTTGATGGTGAGATAGGAGAGGAACTTCTCCGCATCCGGGCCCTCGACGATCATCTCGGCCATGTGGTGCGACTGATCGAACAGCACCGCCTTTTCCGCCAAGCCATCTGCTCGTCGCGCCAGTTCGAGAACTCCGACGGCACGACCGGATAGACATAGGCGCCGATTTGCGAATTGCGCAGCATGGTCACCGGGTTACCGGCCGCCTTGAGCACCTCTTCCAGATTTTTCGCCATGCGTCTTATGTCCTCCCTTGGACGTGAAAATCTCGAAAGCAAAACCCCTCGAAAACCTAGCCTAACCCCGAAGGGGAAGGAAGGAACACGACCTGAGGGAAGCCCGAGTTGCGATTAAACCCGCGCGGGCATACCGCCTCCACCGGCCTTTTTCAATGCGGGGTCCGCCCCTGCGGCGACAGGGCACGGGACTTTCGGGCCTTTCCCACTATTTAGGATTTATCCCACAAGTTTGATGTTTTCGCGCTTGCGAAGCGACGTATTGTGGGGCATAGCCCACAGCGGAAAAGTGAGGGATTCCAATGGCCCATTCGACACCACCGTACCGTGCCGACCAGGTCGGCAGCCTCCTCAGGAGCCAAGCTCTCACCGAGGCGCGCGCCAAGCGCGAGAAGAGCCAGCTCTCTGCCAGCAGCTTCAGGAAATCGAAGATCAGGAAATCAAGCGCCTGATCAAAAAGCAGGAAGATATCGGGCTCGATGCCATCACCGACGGCGAATACCGGCGCGCCTGGTGGCACTACGACTTTCTCGGGATGCTCGATGGCGTCTCGATCCAGCCGATCGACGCAAGGCATCCAGTTTCAGGGCACGCAAACCAAGAGCCTGTCCCCCGTCGTCTACGGCAAGATCAGCTTGCCCGGCACGCACCCCTTCCTCGACCATTTCAAGTTTCTCAAGGCCAACACGCGCAAGACGCCGAAGATGATGATCCCCTCGCCTTCGATGCTCTATTACCGCGGCAGCGCGGGCGATGTTCGAAAATGCCTATGAGAATATCGACGACTACTACAGCGACATGGGCGATGCCTTCGCCAATTGCGTGAGCGATTTCGTACAAGGCCGGCTGCGGCTATCTGCAGCTCGACGATGTGAGCTTCGCTTATCTGTGCGATCCCAAGCAGCGCGAGATGCTCGCAGGCCGCGGCGATGATCCGACGAGCTGCAGCGACCGCAATATCCAAGATGATCAATGACGCGATCTCAAGCCGGCCGAAGGACATGGTCATCACCATGCATCTGTGCCGCGGCAATTTCCGCTCGACCTTCGTTGCCGCGGGCGGCTACGAGCCGATTGCCGATCCGCTTTTCAATGATCTCGACATCGACGGCTATTTCCTCGAATATGACAATGACCGCGCTCGGCGGCTTCGAGCCGCTGCGCTTTCTGCCCAAGGGCAAGAAGGCCGTGCTCGGCCTCATCACCACCAAGACCGGCGAGCTTGAATCGCGGATCGAGTTCTTCGACGGATCGAAGAAGCCTCGAAATTCGCGCCGATCGAGCAGCTTTGCCTCTCGCCGCAATGCGGCTTCGCCTCGACCGAGGAAGGCAATGCGCTGGCCGAGAGCGAGCAATGGAAGAAGCTCGAGCTTGTCGTCTCGATCGCCGACGAAGTCTGGGGCTCCGCACAGCCAATGAAGCGCGCAGGCTAAGTTAGTAGCTCAATTTCCAAAGTCTGTCATGGCCGCGCTGTTGTGGCGGCCATCCATTGTTTGACAAACGCAGACGCTTTGATGGATTCGGCTGAGTGCGCTGCAGCATGGATGGCCGGTGAGAGCCTGCACTCGGGCCGCGCTTTGCGCGGACCGGGGAGACCCGGCCATGACGGAGAGGGAGAGCTAGACGGCCATGGCGCGGGCGCGTGGCCCGGCAATCCTCAAAAGCAAAACCGCGACCGGCAGTACGACCCAGGAGACGATGGCAAGTGCGCGTCCGATCATCATCTCATCGTGGAAGACATAATCGCTCGTCGCCGCGACGATCGTCGGCCCGAGCCCGAGCGCAATAAACACCACCACGAAAATATAGAGCGCGCTCACTTGCGCGCGCAGCTCATTCGGCGTCACGGCCTGCAGGATCGCCGGCGCAAGCCCGATTGGGAACGTGATGAAGAACAGCATGACGCCAATCGTCAGCAGCGCGGCCACATCGCTCTTCAAGAAGCTGAAGAGAAGCGCCGGCACGATCGCCAAGATCGCGCCCCACATCATCACCGTGACGGGGCCTTCGGGACGGCCACGGCCGACCAGCCAATCGGCAACAAAGCCCGCCGTCATCGTGCCGCAAATGCCTGAGACTACCACGGTGAGCCCGAAGCCGAAGCCGGTTTGCGGCGCCGTCCACTCGAACACGCGGATGAAATAAGACGGCGCCCAGGCAAGCGTTGCGTAATTGACTAGCGCCGTCAGCGAAAGACCGACAATCACCGGCACATAAACGCCGCGCTTCTCTGCAATCACACGAAGCCCGGCTTTGAAATCGGCCCATGCGTCGTCGGTTGTCTCACCGCGCTCAAGCCGTTCGGGCTCGCGCAATGCAAAGACGATGGGCAACAGCACAGCGGCGGGCGCACCGACCAGAAAGAACACGATCTGCCAGTTGTGAAAGTGCAGACCAAAGCCCAAGAGCCAATGCGCAACGCGGCCTGCAAAGGCAATCGCCGCACCGCCGAGAATGGCGGCAAGCCCCGCGCCGACCGAAACGCCCGTCGCATAAAGGCTGAGCGCACGGGCACGCTTCTCCTTGGTGAAATAATCAGCAATGATCGAATAGGCAGCCGGCGAAAGCGAAGCCTCGCCGACGCCGACAAGCACGCGCGTTGCAAACAATTGCCAGAACGTGTTCGCCAGGCCGCAAAGCGCCGTCGCGATGCCCCAAACACCGAGCCCGACCCCGATCAGATTTTTCCGGCTGTGCCGGTCGGCGATCCAGCCCAGTGGAATGCCGAGGAACGAGTAGAAGAGAACGAAGGCAAATCCCTGAAGCAGGCTCAGCTGCGTATCGGTGAGGTCCAGATCCGCGCGGATCGGCGCCACCATCAAGCTGAGGATTTGCCGGTCGACATAGGAAAGCGCCTGAGCCGAGAGCAGGATGACGACGACATACCAGGCATAGGCGCTGTTGATCTGGCTCTTCTTGGCCATTGCTCCCCCAGGGGCCTCGCGCTGCGCCCTTTATAACCCGCGTTTGCACGAGGCTGGAAGCGCCACGGCCTTGCCACTAAGCTCCCGGGCGGCATCAAGGAGGACGGCAATGAAGGCATATGTCATTCGCAAAGGCGCAGAAGGCTTTGACGCATTGCAGAAGACCAATCTGGACGACCCCACGCCGGGCCCGAACGAGGTTGTCGTGCGCATGCGCGCCACCAGCCTCAATTTTCGCGATCTCATCTATGTCGGTCCTGGCGGGCGCGGCGGCGCTGCCCCACGCGATTTCGTGCCGCTATCGGATGGCGCTGGCGAAATCGCCGCCATCGGCTCCGAGGTCAAGCGCGTCAAGGTGGGCGACAGAGTCGCGACCAGCTTCTTCCCGCGCTGGGTGGAAGGCCCGCCAGCGCCGCAAAAGCTCGGCGCGCTGGGCAGCCCAGCGCATGACGGCACGCTCTCTGAGCTGATGCTGATCCATGAGGATGGCGTTGCGCTTGTGCCGTCTTATCTCACGACCGAAGAGGCCGGCACGCTCTCCTGCGCGGCCGTGACGGCGTGGAACGCGCTGTTTCATGCCGGCGGGCAGCTCAGACCGACCGATACCGTGCTGTGCATGGGCACAGGCGGCGTTTCGATCTTTGCACTCCAGTTCGCCAAAGCCGCTGGCGCGCGCGTGATCATCACTTCGTCGAGCGATGAAAAGCTCGAGCACGCCAAGAAGCTCGGCGCCGATGAGCTGATCAATTACAAGAAGCATCCCGATTGGGATCAGGAAGTCCTGAAAGTAACGGGCGGCAAGGGTGTTGACTGCGTTGTTGAGCTCGGCGGCGCGGGTACGATCGGCAAATCCTATCGCTCGGTCGGGTTTTGCGGCCGCGTGCAATTCATCGGCGTCTTGGCGAACAATGAGCCGGGCGAAACCAACCCGCACCCCCTCGCCTTCAAGGCCGCGAGCGTCAACGGCATTATGGTCGGCACACGGACGATGCTCGAGAAGGTGATGGAGAGCATGGCGCTGTCGAAATATAAGCCGGTGATCGACAAGATCTTCCCCTTCGACAACGCGCCCGAAGCCTACAAATATCTGCAGTCCGGCCGCCACTTCGGCAAAGTCGTCATCAGCGTTTGAATCGTCATCGCGAGGCGCGGGACGCGCCGTGGCGATCCCGCTGGATTGCTTCCCCAGGCTCAACGCCGGGGTCGCAATGACGGCACGGAGGAGAAAATGGCGAAACGTAAAAGCATCAATCTCAAGGGCTTCTCGCATACCAACCCAATCCCCACGGCATGCCGGCTCGGCAATCTCCTCATGTCCGGCTCGATCTTTCCGCGCGATGCCCACGGCAAAACGCCCGAGACACTCGATGAGCAATGCGAGCTGATGTTCCGGAACGTCAAAGAAGTGATGGCAACGGCCGGCGGCACCACCGACGACATCATCAAGGTCAATGTCGGGATGACGGATTCATCGAACCGGGAAGTCTTGAACAAGCATTGGGTCGCGCTGTTCCCCGATCCGGAATCGCGCCCTGCCCGTCACACTGAGAAGCGCGATCTACCGCCCGGCGTCCTCATCTCCTGCGACATCACCGCTGTGCTCGGCGCGAACTAGGTCTGCGCCTCTAGTGACCGGGCTGCGTTTCGACCAGCACTTTGGCGTCGTGCTCACCGGCCCTCTCGAACACCATGTGGATCGGCACCCAATCCTGCACCTTGAGCGGATGCTTGAGGCCGATCAGGCGTAAATGCACGCCCCATGAAGCGAGCGAGACCGGCTTGCCGGATGCCAGATCGATCGACACGCCCGCCGCGGCCTCTTCCTTGCCGGTTCTGAACTCGACCTTTTGCGCGAGCGTGCTGGTGACGGAAAGCAGGCGGTCATCCGCTTTGCCCACATTCATCATCGGGCCATAGACATTGGTTGCTGTTGCGCCCGCCGCTGGCGGCGGTGCCCACAAATGACCGACCTCGATATTGCCGAACTTATAGCTGTGCGCAAATGCCGGCGCGCCAAGCGCAAACAACAGAGCCGCAGCGAGCGCTACGCCAAGCATCAATGTCGGCCGGCTAGTTGTTGCGCCTGGGTGCGTCATTGTCGAAAGCCTGCTTGTTATTGGTGCTGATTGAGGCGTCCTCGGCGGCCGAGCCGGTTTTGAGATCGCGTGCCGATGCAACTTTGTCCGGCGTCATCTTGTCCTGCTTGAAGAAGGTGTAGGACAGAGTGATCTGGCGCACATCGCGAACATCGGAATCCTTGAGCATGTGCTCATCGACATAGAACAGCACGGGCATCTTCGCGCTTTGATGCGGTCCGAGCCGTTCGTCGGTGAAACAAAAGCATTGGATCTTGAAGAAGTAAGGCGCAACTTGAAACGGCGTGATGTTGTAGGTCGCGCGGCCGACCAAAGTCTCGCTCGTATCGTTCGTCGCCTCATAGTAGATCTTCGTCGGTACGCCTGGATGCACCACCACGCTTCGCTGCAGCGGACGAAACGTCCAGCCGAGCCCCGGCGCGACGGTGCTATCGAAATAGACGGTGATCGCCGGCCCATTGACGTCCTTCGCAATGGCCTGACCAGGCTTCGCGCGCTGCGTCGTTCCTGCCGCCCCGGTTGCAGCGCAATACAGGCGATAAAGTGTCGGCGCATAGCTGACGAGCGTCGACATCACGGCAATCATGCCGAGCGCGCCCAGAATCGTGGGAAGCCGCTTGCGCCAAATGGGTGTCATGGGTTCCGAACCTAGGGACCGGAAGCGCGAGGTTACACGTGACAGAGGGCCGCGCGTCCTCACGAAAGAGTGAGCGTAGGGGGGCGGCATGCTCATTATCCGTACAAGGATGATTTGGCGAGCCGCACCCCCCTCACACAGTTAACGGCCGCTTCGCCGAAAGGCCCACCGTGCCACGCTTGAGCTAGGTCATTGCGGATCGAGCCCCAGCTTCCGAGTAATATGCTCCTTTGGAGAATTGGGAGCCCGGACGGCCAGGAATGCTGGACAAGCCACAGGCACAAAGCCCGCAAGCCGCACCCGCCGGCAAGGTCGTTGCTGCGCACGGCTCGGTCATCGATATCCGATTTCCGGAAGGGCTGCTGCCCGCCATCAACGATGCGCTTGCCATCGAATGGGACCGCGGCGCGCCGCTCATCGCCGAGGTGCAGCAGCATGTGAATGCCGGCCTCGTGCGTGCCGTCGCGCTCGAAACCACAGCGGGCCTCAAGCGTGGCGCCCCGGTGCGGGCCTTGGGCACGGCCGTCAACGTGCCTGTCGGCGAAGCCGTGCTTGGGCGCCTGCTCAACGTAACCGGCGCTCCGGTCGATAAGGGACCAGACTTGCCCGCGGATACGCCGCATCGCTCGATTTACGCCAAGCCGCCGCAGCTCGACCGGCTCGGCCACTCGCTCGAAATCTTCCACACCGGCATCAAGGTGATCGATCTTCTGGCGCCCTTGGTGATGGGCGGCAAGGCGGCGATGTTCGGCGGCGCCGGCGTCGGCAAGACGGTGCTGATCATGGAGCTGATCCGCACGACGGTCGAGCGGCTCCAAGGCACTTCGGTGTTCGCCGGCATCGGCGAGCGCTCGCGCGAGGGCCACGAGCTTTGGCTCGAGCTGCAGCACTCGAATGTCCTGGAGCGCACCGCGCTCGTTTTCGGTCAGATGAACGAGCCGCCGGGCGCGCGCTGGCGCGCCGGCTTCACCGCGCTCGCAATCGCTGAAGAGTTTCGCGATGCCGCACATCGCAACGTTCTTTTTCTCATCGACAATGTCTATCGCTATGTCCAGGCGGGCAGCGAAGTCTCCGGGCTTTTGGGCCGCCTGCCGTCGCGCGTAGGCTATCAACCGACGCTGGCAAGCGAGATCTCCGATCTTGAAGAGCGCATCGCCTCAGTTGCGGGCGCGGCGATCACATCGATTTAGGCCGTTTATGTTCCTGCCGATGATTTCACCGATCCGGCGGTGGCGGAAATCTTCAGCCATCTCGATTCATCCATCGTGCTCTCACGCAACATGGCGAGCGAAGGCATGTATCCGGCCGTCGATCCCTTGTCCTCCAGCTCGACATTGCTCGATCCGCGCCTTGTCGGCGAGGCGCATTACCGCACGGCGCAGGATGTGCGCAAAACCATCGCCCATTACCGCGAGCTGCAGGAGATCATCGCACTCTTAGGCATCGAGGAGCTGAGCACGGCGGACAGAACGGCCGTCCGGCGCGCGCGCCGCTTGATGCGCTTTCTCACCCAGCCCTTCATGGTGACCGAAGCTTTTACCGGCAAGGCCGGGCGCGTCGTTGAGCTGCCGCAAACGCTCGCCGGTTGCCGTGCCATTCTCGACGGTGAAGCCGACGACTGGGCCGAAGCCTCCCTTTACATGATCGGTGACATCGATGAGGCGCGCCAAAAAGAAGCGCAATCGAAGACTGAAGCATGAGGCTCACTATCACCACGCCGCTCGCAATCGTCATCGACACCGATGATGTCGTTCATGTGCGCGCGGAAGACGAGACCGGTTCCTTCGGCATTTTGAAAGGCCACGCCGACTTCCTCACCGCACTCGAGATCTCCGTTGTCATCTGGCGCGACGGCAAAGGCGCCGAGCACTATGTCGCCGTCCGCGGCGGCATGTTCGAGGTCGAAAACGGCGAAGAGATCTCTATCGCCACGCGCGAGGCCGTGCCCGGCGACGACCTCGCCAAACTGGAAGCGGATGTGCTTTCCGGCTTTCGCCACACGCTGGCCGAAGAGAAGGCGGCACGCCTTGATGCAGAGCGGCTCTATCTCTCTGCCATCCGCCGCATCTACCGCCTCGTCCGGCCCGGCAACATGACTTTGCCGCACCAAGGCGCAGCCGAGCACAATAGGCTGAGCGATGACCGATGAGCCGGAGACCGATGACGGGCTCGATGAAGCCGTGAAGACGCAGCGCGAAAGGCGCGCGCTTTGGGAGCGCGAGGGTGAGCGCTCGATGGCGGCGAATTTCGCTATGATCGGCGCCCTCGGCTGGACGATCGTGACCCCGACCCTTGCCGGGGTGTTCGCCGGGCGCTGGATCGATCACCGCTTTGCGATGGGCATTTTCTGGACCCTCTCCCTCATGGTTCTCGGGCTGACGATTGGATGCGTGCTCGCCTGGAACCGGATGCATCATGATTGAGGCGAATATGACCACACTGACATTTGCGCTCGGTGCCGCTGCCGCGATTGCGGGCCTTATGCTCGGCTTTGGCTATTTCGCCTTGCTCAGGCGCTCGGTTGGCCAGTTCAACGGCGGCAGCTGGATGCGCGTTGCGCTCACGTCCTTTGCGCGCGTTGCATGCGCGGTCCTCGCCTTCGCTCTTCTTGCGCGGCTCGGCGTCGTCCCGCTCCTTTGCGCCGCTGCGGGCTTCCTCCTCGCACGCGTGATTGCCGTGCGCCGTATTCAAAGACAGATCTGATGGAACGCTCGCCGCTCGTCACCACAATTCTCTTTCAAATCGGTCCGGTGCCGATCACGCGCTCGGTCGTCACGACCTGGGCGATCATGGTCTTGCTCGCGGCGGGCAGCTGGCTCATCACGCGGCGCCTGACGATCAAATCGAGCGCGCGCCAAGATGTGCTCGAGCTGATCGTCACGAGCATCATGAATCAAATCCGCGATGTGATGCACAAAGATCCGCTGCCGTTTCTGCCGCTCATCGGCACCCTGTTCATCTTTCTCGTCGTCGCCAATATTTCCGACGTCATTCCCGGCACGCAAGCCCCGACGGCACGGATCGAAACGCCGGCCGCGCTCGCCGCGCTCGTCTTCGTCTCGGTCCACTATTTCGGCATCCGGACGCTCGGCTTCTTCGGCTATCTCGCCAGCTTCGCCAAGCCCAAGCTCATCATGTTGCCGCTTAACATCGTCTTCTAGATCACGCGCATCTTCTCGCTGATGGTGCGCCTGTTCGGAAACATCATGAGCGGCGAATTCATCATTGGTCTCGTCATTGCGCTTGCGGGCCTCTTCGTTCCGGTACCATTCATGGCTTTAGAGATTCTTCTCGGCCTAGTTCAAGCCTACATCTTCACGGTCCTTGCGGCCGTCTTCATCGGCGCCGCAGTCAGCGGCGGCGGGTTTTAGGTATAAGGAGGAAACATGGACCATCAAACGATTAGCATGATCGCGGCCGGATTTACGGTATCGTTCGGCGCGTTCGGTCCGGCCTTTGCAGAAGGGCGGGCGGTCGCTGCCGCGCTCGACGCTATCGCAAGGCAACCGGAGGCCGCGGGGACAATCTCACGCACATTGTTTGTCGGCCTCGCAATGATCGAGACGACTGCGATTTATTGCCTCGTCATCGCGCTGCTTATGTTGTTCGCGAACCCCTACACGCCCTGATCCATGCACTTCGATTTGTGGACATTCGCGCTTCAGACGATCAATTTTGCGATCCTCGTCTGGCTGCTGCATCGCTTTCTCTACAAGCCGATCCTTAAAGTGATCGACATGAGGCGGCAGGAAATCGACAAGCAATTTGCCGATGCCAAGGCCGCCGAAGAAGCCGCCAAAGCGCGGCGTGCGGAGGTCGATGCTGAGCGCGCGCAAATCGGAGCCGAGCGCGAACAGGCGCTCAAATCGGCCGCTCAGCAGGCGGATGAGCTGGCGCAAGCCCGCAAAGCGCAAGCCGAGAAGGAAGCTGCCGCCATTCTCGAAGACGGCCGCCGCGCGCTGGCAAAGGAGCGCGATGCTGCAGCAACCGAAGCGCGGCGCGCAGCGCTCGATCTGGCTACGGGGATAACACGAAGGCTCATGAGCGAGATGCCGATGGAGCGCCGCGCCGAGGCTTGGCTCGACCGCGTCGATCACTATCTCGCGGAGCTGCCGGCAAGCGAGCGCAGCCCACTTGCAGCGCAACTCACCAAGGGCTCAAGCATCACGCTGGTAACGGCAGCGCCACTGCCGGCCGGCGCCGAACAAGAGTGGCAAGCCTCAATCGGCAAAGCGCTTGGAACGAGCGTCAGACTCAAGCTCGCCGTCGATCAAGCACTGATTGCCGGCGTGGAGCTTCACTTCCCGCAATCGATCCTGCGTTTTTCGCTGCAAAGCGTGCTCAAAGACCTTCAGTCGGAGATAGAGCGGTGACGACGCTGGCGGATGATCTTAAGACCTGGCTGAAGCGCGGGCAAACCGCGATCACGGCCATGGCGCTTGAGCCGCAGCTTGAGCAAATCGGCCGCGTCGTGCAGGTCGGTGACGGCGTCGCCACGGTTTCCGGTCTGCAGGAAGCGCGGCTCGACGAAATCCTGATGTTTGAAAATGGCGTGCGCGGCCATGCCGTCGATCTCGGCGAGGAGCTGATCGGCTGCGTGTTGCTTGGCGACACCGAAGCGATCTCTGCCGGCAGCATCGTGCGCGGCACAGGCGATGTCGCCCGTGTGCCTGTAGGAGAAGGCTTTCTCGGCCGCGTCGTCGATGCGCTCGGCCGTCCTCTTGATGGCGGCGAGCCGATCCAAGAGCGCAAGCTTGAGCCGATCGAAAGGCCGGCGCCTGCAATCGTCGACCGTGCGCTCGTCACCCATCCGATGTCGACCGGCCTCTCGTGATCGACTCAATGATCCCCATCGGGCGCGGCCAGCGCGAGCTGATCATCGGCGACCGCCAAACCGGCAAGACGGCAATCGCGGTCGATACGATCATCAATCAACGCGCAAGCGATGTGATCTGCGTCTACGCAGCCTTGGACAAAGTCCTCAAGCGTCACCCAAGTGATCGATGCGGTGCGCCGCTACGGCGCCATTGAGCGCTGCATCTTCGTGATCGGTGAAGCCGATGCGGCACCGGGCCTACAGTGGCTCGCGCCCTATTCCGCTTGCACGATGGCGGAATTTTCGCGACCAAGGCCGCGACGTGCTGCTCGTCATCGACGACCTGACCAAGCATGCCGCGATCTATCGCAAGTGTCGCTTCTGCTGCGACGACCCGCCCGGCCGCGAAGCCTATCCCGGCGACATCTTCTACATTCATTCGCGCCTCTTGGAACGCGCGGCAAAGCTTTCGCCCGAGCTGGGCGGCGGCTCGCTCACCGCGCTGCCTTTGCCGAGACGCAAGCCGGCAATATCAGCGCCTTCATCCCCACCAATCTGATCTCGATCACCGATGGGCAGATTTATCTCGATCCGCAGCTTTTCTATGAGGATCAAAAGCCCGCTGTGATGTTGGGAAAAGCGTGTGCCGTGCGGCGGCAAGACACAGGCGCCCGTGCTCAAGGCGGTCTGCCGAAAGCTTGCGCCTGGATTATGCGCAATTCCTGGAGCTTGAGGTGTTCACGCGCTTTGGCACGATGGTCGATGAGCGCACACGCAAGACCATCGAGCACGGCCGGCGCATCAGAGCCGTTCTCGATCAGCGCCAGTTCGCCCCACTCTCGCTCGGCGAACAAGTCGCGCTTTTGATCGCTTTGAACGAAGGCGTGCTCGATGAGTTGCCGCTGGAGAAGGTTGCGGACTTTCGTGGTGCGCTCAAATCCCGGCTCGGCGACCAAAGCCCCGATGTGCTCGCTCTTGCCGATGATGCAAAGGCCCTGACTGAGGAGCGGCATGCATCGCTCGCGGAGGCGCTTAAGCTGCTTGCGCAGCAAATCGGCGCCAAGGCCTAGCGCTCATGCCCCGCCTCGCCGACATCCAAGCCAGCATCGGCAATATGAATGAGCTGAGCGGTATTGTGAGCGCAATGCGCTCGCTTGCCGGGATGCGTATGCAGGAGGCGCAACGTGCGCTTCCCGGCGCCCGGCGCTACGCCTCCTCAATTGTCGAAGCGATTGCAAGCGTGATGCCCGATGACGAGCGCTTTGTTGCTCCGCCGAGCGCAAGCCCGGGCCGGCGTGCCGTGGTGCTGTGCGCTTCGGAGCACGGCTTCGCCGGCGGCTTCAATGAACGCCTGTTCGAGGCCTTGAAGAGCGCGCTCAAGCCTGATGATGAGCTTCTTGTGCTTGGTAGCCGGGGCGCCGCGCTCGCGCGCGAGCGAGTCCAGCAGCCGCAATGGACACATCCGATGGCAACGCGCACGGCGGCCGTTGCGGACCTGATCAACCGGCTTTCCGTCGAGCTTTATCGCGGCATTGCCGCGCGCGGCATCACGCGCATCGACATCGTCGCCGCGCGCTTGGAACAAGGCGGCGCCTCACTCATCAAGTGGCAAACCCTCTTGCCCCTCGATCCCAAGTCGCTCGACCGACCGCACAGAAACAATCCGCCTCTCTTGAATCTCGAGCCATCGGTTCTGCGTCAGCGGCTGCTCGCTGAATATGTCTCCGCCCTGCTGACGGAAGCCGTGATCGAGTCAATCGCCAGCGAAAACGCCGCGCGCTTCGCCGCGATGGAATCGGCGCATCAAAATGTCTCCAAGAAACTGGACGAATTACGGCAGCAAGCCCGCCAGATCCGCCAGGCCGAAATCACCTCCGAGCTCTTGGAGCTCGCCACCGGCGCCGCGGCGCTGAGCGGCAGCTAAGGGCGCCCGGCCATGGCAGACGAGGTTTCAGCCAAGCTTGCGCTCATCACCGGCGCCTCATCCGGAATTGGAGAGGCCTTTGCCGGCGCATATGCGAAGCGCGGCTGCGATCTTGTGCTCGTCGCGCGCCGCCTGGAGCGATTGGAAAAGCTCGCGGCCCGGCTCACCTCGCAATATGGAATAAAGTGCATCCCCGTGCGTTGTGATCTCTCGCAAATCCTGGCGACGGACGAGCTGCGCATTCGGTTGCAGCGAGATGGGCTCGCCCCTGACATTCTCATCAACAATGCAGGCTATTCCATCGCGCGAACCTTTGCCGCAACGGACTGGTCCGAGCAACGCGATTTTCTTGAGGTGAGCGTCATCGCGCCGGCCGCCCTCACCCATGCGCTCCTGCCCAAAATGATTGAGAAGGGCTGGGGACGCATCATCAATGTCGCGTCAATTGCCGCATTCTCGCCCGGCGCCAAGGGGCACACGCTCTACCCCGCCGCCAAGAGCTTTCTCATCAAGATGAGCCAATCGCTTTCGGCGGAAGTCCGCGAAAAGGGAATCAACGTAACGGCCTTGTGTCCGGGGCAGACTGAGAGCGAATTCGCCGATGCAAATGGCACGCGCGATGTGATTGCGCGCGCACGCATGTGGACGCAAACAGCGGCGTCGGTTGTCGAAAGCGCGATCCGCGCCAACGAAACGAGGGCACGAAATCGTGATAACGGGCCTTCATAATCGCTTAGCGGTTGCGGCCATGAAGATCTTGCCCGATGAAATCACAGCGGCGCTCATTCGGCCGCAAGCTGCAAAATTCTCCAAGCCCGATTAGGCGGGAATGTAACAGCATGGAGGAACGCCATGCCCGAACACTTCGACATTGTCGTCATCGGCTCGGGCGCGGGCGGCGCCACGCTCGCGCAAGCCCTCGCGCAGACCGGCAAATCGATCCTGATCTTGGAGCGCGGGCAGCAGCTGCCCATAGAGCCCGACAATTGGGACTCAAAGGCGGTCTTCATCGATAAGAAGTACCGCACGACAGAGCAATGGCTCAACAAGAACGGCGGCGAATTTCGTCCCAACACCTATTATTGGCTGGGCGGCAACACGAGTTTCTACGGCGCCGCGCTGATGCGCATGAAGCGCCGCGACTTCACCGAGGTTCATCATGTCAGCGGCGGCATATCTCCGGCATGGCCGCTCGATTACGACGATATGCGCCCCTGGTATGATGAGGCGGAGAAGCTTTGGGAAGTTCATGGCCAGCGCGGCATCGATCCCTTCGATGAGCCTGGCGATCCGGCCTTTCCCTTTCCGGCGCTGACGCACGATCCCGGCATTCTCGCGCTCAAGTCGCATCTCGAATCCCTGGGCTGGCATCCTTCACCTTTGCCGCTCGGCGTCAGACGCAACGATGCCATGCCTGTCCTCGGCTCTTGCATCCGATGCTCCACATGCGGTGGCTATCCTTGTCTTCTGCGCGCCAAGGTCGATGCACGCACCGCCGCACTCTTGCCGCTCTGGCGCGCGAGCAATGTGACGATCAAACCGGGCCGGAAAGTGACGCGGCTGGAAACTTCGCCCGATGGACGGAGCGTGACCGAGGTGATCGCGGTCACGAGCGATGGCGAAGAACGCTACGCAGGCGACATCGTGGTTTGCGCTGCCGGCGCCGTAAACTCGGCCGTGATCCTTCTCGCATCGGCCAATGCGGTACATCCCAACGGGCTGGCAAATGCATCCGATCAAGTCGGCCGCAACTACATGTTTCATATGACGTCAGCCGTGCTTTCATTAGCTCTCGAACATTTCGAATCGGCCTTCCCCAAGACGCTATGCGTCAACGATTTCTATTTTGGCGAGCCGGATGGCTCTTACGCCTTCCCAATGGGTCAGATTCAACTGCTCGAATATATGTCGGGCGAGACTTTGAAAGGCGAGATATCGGACTGGCTGCCGCCAGGGCTTCTGCCCGATGTCTTCACCAACGCCATCTCGCAGCGGCTGGTGAGCTTTCTCGCCATGTCCGAGGATCTGCCGAGCGCGGATAATCGCGTGACGATTACGCAGGATCGCCGGATCAAGCTGAGTTATACGTGGGGCGATACCAGCGCCCATGAGCGCCTCGTGCACCGTCTCGAGCACGCGCTCGGCGGATTTTCTGAATCGACGCACACTCTTTTGGGGCACCGCTTCGAGATCGATTCTCTCTTGCCGCTGTTCGGCACGGCACACCAAAACGGAACGCTGCGTTTTGGAACCGATCCAAAGTCGAGCGTTCTGGACCCTTGGTGCAAAGCGCATGAGCTCGACAATCTTTATGTCGTCGATTCGAGTTTCTTTCCCTCGTCTTCTGCCGTCAATCCAACTCTGACGATCGTCGCCAATGCTTTGCGCGTCGCCGCTCACCTGAGCGAGCTCACGTAGCATCGCGCCGCACAGATTCAATAGTGCCAGGAGGCCGCGACGCCAATCGTTCTGGGCCGCAGCGGCGTGACATCGTGCTCTGTGCTGAATGGATTGCCGAAGGCAAAGGTGTTACCGCGCACGTCGAACGGATTGTCGAGATATAGATTGATGCGCGTGTGCCCCGCGTCGATTCCTGCAGAAATATGCTCGGTCGAATAGCCGCCCATATGCGATGCGCCGCTCGGTTGAAAGGTAATGTGAGATGAGCCGACATACGCATATTGCGCATTGAAAAGCGCCGCGAGGCGCGGCGTTAAAGGATGCCGGTAATCGAGCGCAACACCGACCGATACGTCCGGAACGCCCGGTAGGCCAATATCACTTAGAGAAGGCGCCGTCGGATTCTTCTTCTTCAGCTCCGGAGAATCGACGAGAAGGTTCGCGGCGAGACTGAAATCATCGTTCGGCCGCCAGCTCGCTTCAATTTCCCAGCCAACATCGGCACCATCACCGACATTCGATGTGAAAGGCAAGCCCGACGGCAGGAACTGGTCGGTTTGAATGTTGGTCCAAATGGCATAGTAGGCGGCCGAGCGCAAATGCAAGCGGCCCCCGAGCAGCGAGAGCTTTGTGCCCAGCTCATAGCTCCACAACTCGTCGGGCCTGAAACGCCGGTCAGGCTGCATACCGGAGGTCGTAGTCGCAAATACCTGCCCGGCCGGTCCCGCCGTATTAAATCCGCCAAGCCGATAGCCCTCGACCGCCTGGGCATACAGGAGAAATGAATCCGAGACTTGATCCGCGACCACGAATTTCGGTGCGACATCCGTGATTTTCGTCTTCCCCGAAAACCCGCGGTCCGCGGCGGGCGGCGCGGTCACAAGCGAGTTCGTCCGCAGCGTCGAGCTGAAGGCTCTGAACCCGCCCGTCACCGAAATGCGCGGTGTGATCTTGAAAGTCCCCTCACCATAGATCGCAGCTTCGTTGATGTGATCGATGCGATTCTCATTATAGAGGTTCTGTCCGTTGGCCGTCGGATGTAAGGCCGAGTCCGTCGTCTCCTTATCGCGCGAGATGAAGGCGCCGGCGAGCCAATTGAACCAGGGCACAGGTGCCGAGCTTGCAATCGCCTCAAGCACGCCAGTCTCATAGTGCGCATGATCGTCAAAGGCGAGCGGGCCCAGCCCGCTTGCGCCAAAGACGAACGCTGCCTCGGTCGCGTCATAGCGGCTGTCGAAGTCGTGGGTCAGACGCGCCGCCGAGAAGACAAGATGGGTTCCGCGCACGCTACCTGACAACACGGCCGAGTTTTGTCGAAAGTCATTGTCATGCGGCTCACGCACGTAGTTGGCGCGCAAGAGAGGCCCAAGCGCCGGCTGCTCATATTTCGTATCGCTCAGGTCGATCGATTGGGAAACGCCGCCTGCCGTCAGCTCCCAATTATCATTGATCTTCCAACGCGCGGAATAGCGAACGCCATTGCGATCTGTCTTGTTGATATTGGAAAGGCCCAGGCGCACATCATCGATATAGCCGCCATCATACTCACGATAGCCGACAAGCCTTATCGCAAGCTTATCGGACAGGATCGGTAGATTGAGCATGCCTTCAATGCTGTTGCTCGGATTGCCCGCGGCCGTCAACGCGGCCGAGCCTTCAAGCGACGCTGCAAAGGCCGAAGGATCTGGCTTGTTGGTAACGATGTGCACGACGCCGCCGATCGACCCCGCGCCGTAGAGCGTCCCTTGCGGACCGCGCAAGACCTCGACGCGATCGATATCGACAAGCTTCAGATCAGGATCGGGAGCGTTGTAGGTGATCGGCGCCTCGTCGAGATAAAGCCCGACCGTCGATTGCGTTCTGCCGCTGAATACACCGTCGGAAAGCCCGCGGATAAAAATTTTGTCGCGGCCCGCGCCCATATTCGTAACCGTCAGGCCGGAGACCTGCGATTGTAGATCCGCAATGCCGCTCGCCCCCCCGCGCGCGAGATCCGGGCCCAAAACTGTCGAGATGGAGTAAGGCGCGCGGTCAAGGAGCAGGCTCCGCCTTGTTGCGGTCACGATAATCTCGTCTGCGCGGGTCTCTTGCGCCTCCTGCCTGGCAACAATCTTATAGGCGTCGCCGGCGACTTTGACGAAGCTGCAGCGCGTCGGTGAGAGCATCAGGGCAAGACCATCATCGATGCGCATCCGGCCAATGACAGCCGCGCTCTTGCCGCCGCAGCCTTGCCCCTCCCCCGTATCAATTGAGATCCCGGCCTGAAGCGCGAAATCGATCAGCGCATCCGCCGGTCGCTGTGGCGCGACATTGAAGATCCGCGTGTCGCTCGCCGTCTCGGCGTGGGCCGGCCAAACGCTAACGAGGATCGTGCCTGCCACCAGGGCAGCCGCTCGCGGGAACACGGACATGAGAGCTGCTTCGGCGGCTATCGATCGGCGGAATCGCGGGGACGCAGAAGGATCGTACCACCAGATGTCTCGGCCGTGACAGGCAAAAAGGACTGCAGGCGCCGAACAACCTGATCCTCCGAGTCGAGGACAAGAACGCCTGAGAAGCGAAGTGTACGCGCGCCCTCGCTCACCGCGATCGGCTTCGGGAAATACCGATTGAGATCGCTCACCACCTGAGCGAGCGTCGCATCCTTATAAACAAGGTGGCCATCGCGCCAGCTTGCTGCCTCCCCGGTGTCGATCCGGCGTACATCCATTTCTGCCGTGCGGTCGCGGTGACGAAGCTGCTGCCCCACTTCGAGCTTCACCGGTTGCGCACCGCCTGAGGCCGGCGCGACGGAGACAATGCCGCGTAAGACGCTCACTTTCAGCCGGCCATCGTAGTGAAGAACGTCAAACTCGGTCCCGACGACACGAATTTGGCGGTCACCCACCTCAATGAGGAATGGCCGGGCGGGATCCTTTGCAACATCGAACAGCGCTTCACCCTCCGCCATCGCGACACGGCGCTCATTCCGGGTGAAACGGACAGAGATCCGCGAGTCCGTATTGAGATAAATCTTTGAGCTATCGGCGAGCACGATGTTGCGTGTCTCACCCTTCGCCGTTGTGTAAGAGGCCCCCGCCGGGGTCCAATGAAGATACGCCAACACGGCGACAACAATTGTCGCCGCTATTGCAGCAATGGTTGCGATAGCACGCAGCCTCAGCTGCACAAGTGATTTAGTTGAGCGTGCAGCTTCATCGCCGAAGCGCTCACGGATAGCCCGAGCATGCCTATCAAGCGCACACCACATATTGTCGGCATCGACAAAGGCGGCACGGTGCTCGGCGCTGTGCCCAAGCCAGATCTCAAGCGCACTCCAATCAGCGCTCGAAACATCGCCTGAACCGGCACGCACGCGCCACTCTGCCGCCTCGTCCCGGAACTTTTGCGCCCGTACCTGGTCGACGGGATTGGTCATTGGCACTCGCGCCCAAGCGTCCCGACCCATCGGAACTGCTTAGAGTAGTGACGGCACGCTCCGCCGCCGCCCTCAACGCGCATCATTTCACCCTCCGCAGAAGATGTTTCAAAACGGCACTCACATGCTTCTCAACGGCGCTGCGCGATATCCCGAGCGCCGCCGCGGTTTCCGCATGGCTGAGCCCCTCGATCTTGTGCAAGATGAACACCCGGCGCGCCCGGGGCGACACCTCTTCGAGCGCGGAAAGGATCTGCGCAAGCTGTTGCTTAGCCGCGATGGCATCGTCGGCCGAAGGGTCTTCGGTTATTGCCTCCTCTCCGGCGGATAAGGTGTGAGCCCTTTGCCAGTCACTGTCGCGTGATCGCGAGCGCTTTTGCGAGCGCAGATGATCGAGCATCAGGTTCGAGCCCAGTCGATAGAGATAGGCGCTCGGGTTCTCGATTTGCGCAAGCGCAGGTGCCGCGACGATCTTCAAATAGATCTCTTGCACTAAGTCCTCCGCGGCGCTCGGCGAGCCGAGGCGCAACACGAAGTACCGCTTGAGGTCCTCGCGCATCTCCAAATAGGCGTCCAGCAAAGCCGGCTGTGAGGTCTGATCCAACGCTTACTCGCGGCAATGAGGGGGCGAGGTTTCGGCGACGTCTATTACAGTGAGATGTCACGGAGCGGCGAGTGCCGGATTCCTCTTTGATTGCCGGATCGCCCGCCCCGCGTGTGGATCTGCAAGCTGTCGTCGATCCTCGGCGCGAGGTCAAGTCGGCCGGGCTGTGGCCGGTGCTGCCGGCATCCGTAGTGCAATCGATTCTCATTCCGCTTCTGCTGTTAACGCTCGTGCGGCTAGCCTTTGCCGCGGTGATCCCGTTAACTGAGGATGAGACCTATTATCGACTGTGGTCGCAGCATCTTCAGCTGGGCTACTATGACCATCCGCCAATGATCGCTTGGTGGATCAGGGCCGGGATAATGGCCCTCGGTGATACGAGCCTTGGGGCGCGGCTTGTCTCGGTCTTGGCAGCCGGTGCGACGAGCCTCGCGATCTATGACCTCACAATCACAATCGGCGCAGGCCGGGTGACCGCGCGGCGCGCGGCGCTGTGGTTTCAGGCAATGCCCATGGTGGCGCTCGGCGGAATTCTCGCAACGCCGGACTTGCCCACAACGCTCTTCTGGAGTCTTGCGCTCTGTTGCCTCGCCCGAGCCGCGAAGACTCCTAGCGCCCTCTGGTGGCTTGGCGCAGGCGCCGCCATCGGCCTCGCATTGCTCTCCAAATACTCCGCCCTGTTTCTCGGGCTCGGTGTGGCACTGTGGCTGGTCTTGTTGCCGGCCAATCGCAAATCGCTGGCAAGTCCGTGGCCATGGCTCGCTGCACTGCTCGCGCTCGCAATCTTTTCCGGCAACCTCGTCTGGAACGCTGATCATCACTGGGTGACGTTCGCCAAACAATTCGGCCGCATGGCGGCAGAACGTTTCACGCCGCGCTATCTCCCCGAGCTTCTTATTGGACAATTCCTGCTGATAAGCCCGCTCATCGCGCCGTTTGCAGCCAAGGGCTTTGCCGCAAGCATACGCGGCCGCGCGCTCCCCGCGACATTCGCAATATTGTTTGCGGCGACGATCGCGCCCTTCGCGCTCTATCTCCTCTTTCATGCCCTGCATGATCGCGTGCAGGCGCATTGGCCGACGCCGCTCTATCCGAGCCTTGCGATCCTCGCCGCGGTTGGTGCGGCAAGTGCGCGCGGCGGATTCTCACTCTGGCTGACGCGCGCAGCACTACCCACCGGACTCGCGATTGGCGCGCTAGGGCTTCTTCACCTCGCCTTGCCGGCCACGGATGTTCTTGGCGCGCGCGATCCCGCTGAAATGGTACGCGGCTGGCCGGCTTTCTCGGCAAACATCGAAACCATGCGCCGCACCGAACATGCCGCTTGGATCGGCACAGAAGCCTATGGAACCACCGCAGAGCTCGACAATCAGCCTTTTCGCGTACCCGTCGTTCAGCTTACGGAGCGGATGCGCTATTCATCGAGCGACAGCTCGTGGCGCGCCGATCTGACGCAACCCGGTCTTGTCGTCGATCTCAGCCGCCGCATCAACGCGAATGCACTCGCCAATTGCTTCACATCCGTTTCACAAATCGGCTCGATTACGCGCGGGCCTGCGCCCGGCACACAAACCAGCTACGTCGTCTTCAAAGTCTCAGGACCACGCGTGGATTTTCTGCACAAAGGCTGTCCCGCCAGGTGATCGGCCTAAGTCGCATTCGAAAATGAAAGTCGTTCGCGTGCGGCCCGCAATACCAAACCCGATATGACGTCACTGATCGGCGACGCCCTCAACTGATCCTCAGAAATAAACTTGCTCTCTCGCAATGAAAGCACGCACGCGCGCGCAGTAAGACAACTTCATCTTCACGCTCAGCTCCTAGGCTTCCCATCACATGCAACATCTAATGGAGGTTCGCATGCACATTGGAGCCGTCTCGGCATCCGCGCATCTTGCACCGATGACCAAGACTTCCGAAGCAACAGAGGGCCCAGGCCCCGACCATGATCACGACGGCGACGAAGCTCCGTCCGTGGTCAAATCTCCGACGGCGCCGGCCACCGGAAGCATCATCGATGTAAGCGCGTAGCCTGCAGCGATGAGTATCTCGCTGCCGCAGAAGCGGCAGCGAGACTTTATCGCTCACGGGCTCGTGTAGTTGGCCAATTGAGAGTCCGCGGGGCTTGCGGCGTCGTAATGACAGAACCCTCGTGTCAGCCAACGCCGATAGATATCAAAGATGAGACAACGTAATCGAAACTCGCACGCGATATCGCGTGCGCTAATCGCAGCCCTTTGCCTCGGATCTGCAATCACCATCAGCGGATGCGCCTCTATAGGCCCCAAGCCCTGGCAGAAAGACCTTATGGCCCTGCCCGAGATGCAAGTCAGCGCCGGGTCGCTCGTCGCCTCTTCTGACGACCACATCTACTTCAGCAAGGAAGCAGCGAGTGGCGGTCGCGGGTTCGCCGGGGGAGGTTGTGGGTGCAATTAAAGAAGCGTGGGAGTCTGCGTAGCTCGCTTGCCTTGTTGTCTGCCGGTCTTCTTGCCGCGAATGTCGGAGGCGCAAGCGCGGTTCGCGCCCAGACATTTTCCGATGCGCCTGATGCCGGCAATGGCACGGACAATTACGATCCGTTTTCGCAGCTTGATGGCGGACTTCTCTTTTATCAGGAGAAAGGCGGGCGCGTTCGCGCCGTTGAGCCACAAGCCAGCTTTACCGCCCACGGCAGCAATGGCCAAACACTCTCTTTCGGGCTCGTCGTCGACAGCGTCACCGGCGCAACACCAAACGGCGCCGTGCCCTCCGACCTGCCTCAGGATTTCGTGACGCCCATCAAAGTCACCGGCTCGACGACGACGATGACGACCGCATCCGGCGGCAGCAAGATCATCCAGCTTCCGCCGACCCCGGGGCAGATTGCGCAAGCCGCCCTGGGCCGCCAATACACCGTGCCTGCCAACACTTTGCCGGTCGATAAAGGTTTTCACGACAAGCGCTATGCCGGCACGATCGGCTGGACAACGCCGCTGGGCAGCACGCTTGATGTTTTCGGTGTCAGTCTCGGCTATTCAAGCGAGTATGACTACAGCGCCTTCACCGGAAACGCGCGGATTGCGAAAGACTTCAATTCCCACAACACGACACTGAGCCTTGCCGTCAATTTCGAGGACGACACTTCATCACCATATGGCGGCGTGCCGACACCGCTCACCTCGATGAATGCCCAATGGAAGTCACCTGCCAGCAGAGGCCGAACACAAACCGATATCGTGGGCGGCCTGACCGAAGTCTTGAGCCGCCGCTGGCTGCTCCAGCTCAACTATTCCTACGGAATCTCCAATGGCTATCAGAATGATCCGTATCGAATCATTTCGGTCGTCGATCCGGTTTCAGGCGAGCCAGTCAATTCGCTTTATGAAGGCCGGCCAAACACGCGCAACCGGCAAAGCGTCTATATCGACAACAAATTCGACTTCGGGCCCGCAATCACCGATTTGTCGTTCCGGTACTACACCGACAGCTGGGGCATAAGATCGGAAACAGCGGAGCTCTCCAATCGCTTCGCCATCACTAACGCGCTCTATATTGAGCCCAATGTTCGTTGGTATTCCCAGACGGCCGCGAACTTCTACCACTATTACCTCGTCGACGGTGCGCCGACGCCGCAATACGCATCATCCGATTGGCGCCTCGGCAAATTCACCGGTCTCACTTATGGCGCAAAGCTGGGTCTGAAGCTCAGCGATAACGCCGAGCTCTATCTGCGCGGTCAATATTATAAGCAGAGCGGCACGAGCCATCCGGCCGATGCCATCGGACAGCTGCAAAACCAGAAATCTCTTTGAAGGCATTTCGGCGAGCTTCATCATGGCCGGCCTGAGTTGGAAGATTCCATAAGCTGCTCACCGCCAGACACCAATGGAGTTGTATCTGAGCACATTGGAGACTGAACGATGAATGCAAATGGCTTGAGCTTGCCGGCCAAATGGGCCGCACGCACGGCACAGATGATTGCAATTGGCGCTTTGCTCGCATTCGCGCTGCAGGGCCAAGCACGCGCAAATGCTCTCGATCTCTCCGCCTACAAGGGCAAGGTCGTCTATCTCGACTTTTGGGCCTCATGGTGCGGACCCTGCAAAAAGTCCTTTCCCTACATGAATCAGTCTCGCCCGCAGATATGGTCCGAGCGGGCTTGTCGTGATCGCCGTCAATCTCGATCAAGACCGCTCCAAGGCGCAGGCGTTTTTGGACGAGACGGGAAGCACCTTGCCGATCGTCTATGATCCGAAAGGCGATCTGCCCGGAAAATATCACGTCCATGACATGCCGACCTCGGTCCTCATCGGGCGCGATGGCCGCGTGCGCTTCACCCACAAGGGCTTCTACCCAGACCATGAAGATACCTATGATCAGCACGTCACCGAGCTGATCAATGAGCACTAGGCAGCGCACAGCCTTAGGGGAAAGTCAGCCGCACCAAAGCGGCGAGCGCGAAACCATTGTCTATCGTTTTTCGGCGATGGCCTCCCCTTGCGAAGTGCATCTGGACGGGGGCGAGGCGGACGAGGCACGCAAGATCGGCCGCATCGCTGAGACCGAAGCGCTGCGTATCGAACGCAAGTTCAGCCGCTATCGGGATGACAGCATCGTTAGCGCAATCAACGCCTCGCAAGGCGCGCCGATCACCCTTGATGAGGAAACCGCCAGTCTCATCAGCTATGCCGCAAGCTGCTATGCGCTCAGCGACGGCCTCTTCGATATTACCTCCGGCGCGTTCCGGCGTATCTGGCGCTTTGACGGATCGCGCGACATTCCGACGGCGCAGGAAGTTCGCGATATCAAACGCCATGTCGGATGGGAAAAAGTAACTTGGCGCGCGCCCGAGCTTGTTCTTCCCAGCGGGATGGAAATTGATTTCGGTGGTTTCGGCAAGGAATACGCCGTTGATCGCGCACTTGGGTTGATCATGGAAGCCACAAGCGCGCCGGTCCTTGTCAATTTCGGCGGCGATTTGCGGGTGAGCGGGCCACGGCAAGGCGGCGCGCGCTGGCGCGTTGCGATCGAATCCGTGGACAACGCCGGGCAAAGCGACGGCTTCCTTGAGCTTTCCAACGGCGCGCTCACCACCAGTGGTGACGCCAAACGTTGCCTGATCAAAGACGGCGTGCGCTATGGCCACATTCTCGATCCGCGCACGGGTTGGCCCGTCAAGGATCCGCCGCGCTCGGTCACGGTTGCGGCGCCGACCTGCATCGAGGCCGGCCTGTTTTCGACGCTCGCCATGCTGCATGGGCGCAAAGCCGAAACATTCCTCAAGAGCGAAGGAGTTCAAGCGTGGGTCGCGCGCTGAGCTTTGCTGTTGGCTTTCTGGTGTTGGTCATGACCGCGCCGGCGCTCGCAGCAGATGCACCGCACATGCGCTTTGAGCTGATCACCGCATTTGATGAAGTCGCGCCGGGTGGCGATTTCACTGTCGGAATCAAAGAGATACCCGACCAGGGCTGGCACACATATTGGATCAATCCCGGCGATGCGGGCCTTGCACCCACGGTGAAATGGCACTTGCCAACCGGCGCAAGCGCCGGACCGCTCGAATGGCCGGCGCCGCACCGCATTCCCTATAGCGGAACCGTCGATTACGGCTTCGATCATCCCGCAACGCTCGTCTCACGCATTCATATAAGCCGGAGCTTCAAAGCCGGAGCAGCAATTACCGTTGCCGCGCATATCAAGTCGCTCGTTTGCCAACAAATGTGCGAGCCGGTTTCGGCCGATCTCACGCACACGGTGGTGGTGTCGAGCCAAATGCCGACCGGCGAAGGACGGCTTCAAACCGCGCTTGAAGCCATCCCGCGCTCGCTCACCGGCTTTGCGAAGGCCAGCCCGCATGGCGACTTCGTCGACATCGCGCTTCCGCCGCTGGCCGGTATTTCGTCATTGGGCGGAGCTTATGTCTTCGCCGAGCAGGATGGGCTCATCGACCCCAATTCATCTCAGGTGGCGTTGAGCGGCAAACCCGGGCTCACGCTCCGTGTCAAAACTGCCGGCAAAGCCTGGACGCAAGGCGAAGTGCCGCTCGTTCTCACGCTCCCGGATGGGAGCGCCTTTCGCCTCATCGCCAAACACGCCGCCGCAAGTCCAGCACGCAACCTCACGCTCCAATTGCTCGTCGCCATGCTCTTGGCCTTTGCCGGTGGCCTCATCCTGAATCTGATGCCTTGCGTATTGCCGATCCTGTCGATGAAGGCGCTGGCGCTCGCGCAGGCTGGACATGATGCACGCACGCTCCGGCGCGACGGCATGTTTTACTTCGCCGGCGTCATCGTCTCATTCGCGTTGATCGGCGGCGCGCTCGCCGCGCTCAGGATGAGCGGCGCGGCAATCGGCTGGGGCTTTCAGCTGCAATCACCGGCCTTCGTGCTCGCGCTCATTTTGCTCGTCTGCTTTATCGGTCTCAATCTCCTGGGGGCGTTTGCGCTGCCCATGAGCTTAGCTGGAATTGGCGACCACCTCGTCCGCGGCAAAGATGGACGCGCGGCTTTCTTCACCGGGGCGCTCGCCGTTCTGGTTGCGAGCCCTTGCACCGCGCCGTTCATGGGTGCGGCCTTGGGGCTTGCTCTTGCCGTACCGGCTTTCGCTCTTCCGATATTTCTTGCCCTCGGCATCGGCTTTGCCGCCCCCTTCACCGCACTCACGCTCACGCCGGCGCTCCGCCATCTCGTGCCGCGCCCAGGGCCGTGGATGACGCGCTTCAAGGAGTTGCTCGCCTTCCCAATGTTCGCAACGGCGATCTGGCTGTTGTGGGTTTTGGTGCGTCAGACCGGGGCGACGGGCCTGGTCTTTGCGCTGGTCGCCGGCCTTGCAATCACCTTTGCGCTGTGGCTCGCACCGCAGGTCACCAGCCGATGGCGTGCAATGCCCGTGATCGCTTCAATGCTGGTGCTCGTTGGCGCTATGACGCACTTACATGCAAGGCCTGCTCAACCGACGTCCTCGCCTCAGTGGTCGCCCTGGTCAGAACAGGCGGTCGCCGATGCGCGCCGTCATGGCAAGGCGGTGTTGGTCGACTTTGGCGCGGCGTGGTGCATCACCTGCCTTGTGAACGAGCACATGGCGCTCGACGATCCGGACGTCAGAGCCAACCTTCGCCGCGCCGGCGTTGTCACGCTGAAAGCAGACTGGACAAGCCACGACCCCGCCATCGCCTCCGAGCTTCAGCACTACGGCCGCGCGGGCGTTCCGCTCTATCTCCTGTTTCCGCCCGACCCAACGCGCCCGCCCCTCGTCCTGCCCCAGATCTTAACACCAAAGCAGGTGGACCAAGCTCTAAGCGAACTGAAGCTCTGATCTCTCGGCGTCTCGCAAAGGGCCCAAGCCGCAAGACCGGCGGGCGCCTGAAGAGCGCTGGGCCATTCTCCAACAAGTCTTTGATCAGATACAAAAAGTGGTTGCGGGGATAGGATTTGAACCTATGACCTTCAGGTTATGAGCCTGACGAGCTACCGGGCTGCTCCACCCCGCGTCACCACATGGGGCCCGCCCTAAGTGGGGGCGGGTGCCGGCAAAGAGGCGCTGTCCTACCGCCCCGCCCTTTGGAATGCAACCCCCGACACGACCCCTTGGCTTGTCTAGCCCGTCGCCTGTCGGGCGGTGCCGGAACGGCTTCCCTGCGTGCCAAAAAGATGCCCCGGCCACCAAGGAGCGGCCGGGGCTGACGGCGAGTCGCACGCCGTGAGATCAAAGGCCCGGTATCGCGTCGATTTGAGCGGTCAGACCAACATAGAATGTCCGGCCATACGGGCTCACCGGCTCGCCAACCGTGCCTTCGCCTAAGTCAGGCTGCTGATCGGCCAGATTGTTGATGCCTCCGTAGAGAGTGAGGTTCTCGGACATGTCGTAACGCACCTGAATGTCATGCGTCTCGAGTGCGCTTATGTGCTGATACTTCGGCAGCGTTGTCAGCCGCGGCTGCGTTGCCGAGCTGATCGAATAGCGCTGCGTCGGGCTGAAATAGTGGAACGCATAGGCAACGGTGAACGGACCACGATCCCAATTGATGTTGAAATTGCCCTGCCACTCCGGCGCATCAACCTCGCCCTTGTCCGGATTTGGATCTGCACCCGGCAAATTGACGAACGAGAGCTCGTTCAGCCAGCTGCCGATCAGCCGGAAATTGAACGTGCCCCAATCACCCTTCACGCCAAGGTCAGCCGGATCGAGCGAATACTCGGCCGAGAAGTCGACGCCGCTTGTCTTGTATGACGCGACGTTCACCGGCTCGACCGTATAGTCAACGATCTCGCCAGCATGTGCGCCGCCATTCTGACGAACCAGAAGCGCACAGAACTCGTTGTTGATCGTCGGAAGATCGACGCACTGATCGGCAAGGTCTTGCGCGGTCAGCGTGTTGATCGCATTACCGAGGCGGATCTTGTAGTAGTCGATGGAGAACGTCAGGTGCGGGATGTAGCGCGGCTTCACGACCACACCGACCGTGTTTGTAATCGCCGTCTCCGGATCAAGACCCGGATTGCCCTTCTGAATGCCCGGCCGGCTGGTTCCCGGATTCGGATCATTGAAGTTGTTCGGATCAGGAACGCCGAGCGGTGCAAGGAGCGCCGCGCAGTTGGCCGCACGGTATGAAGTTCCCTGTGCAATGTAGTTCACGTCGCAGGGATCGTCGATGAATAAGAAGGTCTGCCCGCCCGGATCGAACAACTCACTGATGTTGGGCGCACGGACGGCCTTTGCGTGTGTGCCGCGGAACGTAATATCCGGAATCACCGACCAGCTGAAATGCGCATTCCAAGTATTGGTATCGCCTGCAGTAGAGTAGTGCGAAAACCGTTCGGCGCCGCCAATCGAGAGATTCTTGACGAAAGGTAGATCGGCCAGGAGGGGGATCTCAATTTCGCCGAAGACTTCACTGACTTCGTATTTGCCGAAGACTGGCGCAAGCACGTTGTTGAACGTCAGCCCCGCCTGATCTTCAGGAGCAGGCGTGCTGTTGCTGGTTTCACGACGCCACTCGCCGCCAATCGAATAGCCGACGGAGCCCGCAGGCAAGGTGAACAGCGGATCAAGCTTGCCCGTGAAATAGGCTAGCGCGTCTTGCTGGGTCAGCTTCGACTTGGCGAGCGAGTCCGTCATGATCCAATTGACTGCCGCAGCCGATGGCGAGCCATAACCAAAGATGTCGATGGGCTGACAGCCCGAATTCGGCCCAGGCGTAAACGAGGTGGGCGTTGCCCAGCCCTGCCAATCCGCGTTCGTAGGAATATCGGCCGGATTGAGGTCCGACCGGCAAACTGGATTGCCCGAGCCATCGTCAACCGCATCGAGTGCCGCGGCAAACCGGTCATTGTAACGATTGTTGATCTGGAGATTGTCGATAAGCGCTTCGCTCCAGATATATGAGGTATGAAGCGCACCCCAATCCGGAACGGTCGCATCAAACCCCCAAACGCCGCGGATCGTCTGACGATCGACGTTTTCGCCTCTCACGCCCAGATCGAAATTGTCGCGGTTGACGAGAACGCTTCCGTCCGGAAGACCGTAGAAGAGATCGAATCCGTTACCGACAGCTGCGGCCGCGATACCGGGAAAATACTTGTTTAAGTAGTAGTTATCCGGTGTGATTGCGAGAGCGTAGTCAAACGTCGGCTGAGAATAGTTCAGCGATTTCGTTTGCACATATTTCATCTCGGTGAAGAACCGGATGTTCGGCGTAATGTCGTAATGGCCGAACATATTCACATCATAACGCTTGATGTCCGGCTCAAGCCAACCGCCGTAATTGCTGGTCGGCGTTGCACTGCCGCCTTGCTGATACGTGCCGCCTTGCAGACCATCCGGGTAGGTGCCGTAGTCCCAAGCCGCGCCGGTGTTGCCGTCATACTCGGGGTAGAAGATGTCGCCGTCGATATCGATACCGCCGCCGGTGCTCGAGCCGAACCAGCCGAGATTACCGAAAGGAGCGCGGTCGTAGACGCCGTCATATTGCGTCCCCGGCGGAGGACGCACGAAACGCGTCTCATGATTTGTGTATGAGCGCTGCTGCGACGTGATGCGTCCATCGCGTGAGTATTCACCGGCGATCGCGATATTGCCCTTGCCATCGGCGAAGTTGGCGCCACCGGTCAAGCTGACAAAGGCGTTGTTGCCGCCGCCATCCTGAGTCGTGCCGCCCTGCCCGCGGAGACGCAGACCCTCGAAATTGTCTTTCATAATGAAGTTGACGACGCCGGTGACAGCATCGGCGCCATAAATGGCCGATGCACCACCGGTCTCAACTTCGACGTCCTTGATGAGATCGACGGGAATTGTATTCGTGTCGACTGCCGCTGAGCCGGGCAGGCCGGAAATGTGGCGCCGGCCGTTGACTAGCACCAGCGTGCGGTCAACGCCGAGATTACGCAAATTGAGGAGGTTCAGGCCGGAGGTGCCAATGCCTGCATTCGATCCTGCATTGTCATTCGAATCCGACGAGTTGATGAGTGCCGGAATCTGCTGCATCAGCTGGGTGACATCGGTGATGCCGGATTCTTCGATCTGCTTCGCACTTAGCGACGTCACCGGATTCGCATTTGCGTAATCCGGCTTCGGAATGCGCGATCCTGTGACGATGATTGTATCAGTGTCATCAGCCGCGTTCGCTGTCCCTACTAGAGCAATGGCTGCCACGCCCGCCAAAAGGCAAGCTGCGGACCAACGTCCGCGAAACATCCTGTTTTTCACGTCAATACCCTCGGTTTTTTGCAGCCAGCACCGTCTTGCAAAATCTTGCTGTCTGCTGAGACATGGCGCCCGCTGCCTGGACACTGTTGAAAATTTGATGTTCCGATGGTGCACTGCGTCAACCCGGGACCGGGTAACCGGGCCAAAATGAAGGAGTTGTTGCAAAAACATCGCATGTGTGACCGCAGCCCAGTGCTGAGAATGGTCAGACAAAACAAGTTTATTGCGCAGCTCGTCGTTTTTGTATGTTGGCGCCAAAAAGGCCGTATAAGCAAATCGGGCTACTGCCCCAAAGAAAAAGGGAAGAACGCGATGAAGGCATCGTTCATGGGCGCGGGCACCTATATGGGGGATCTGTCCAACGCCCGCATTCGCTCCGAGGACGGAGCGCAAGCCGCCTCAGCTCGGATGATGGGCGGAACGCCGCCCGCCGCCTGCGACCGGGAGGTCGCCAGCAAAAGCCTCCAGCGCACGATCGCCAACTGTAAACGCGCGGAGGATCTGGGCTTCGACTGGGTGAGCGTCTCCGAGCATCACTATGCGCCTTATATGCTCACGCCCAACCCTCTGGTTCTTGCCGGTGCGCTCAGCCAGCAAGTAACGCACGCCAAGATCGCGCTCTTGGGCCCGCTGCTGCCGCTCGCAAATCCGGTGCGCGTCGCCGAAGAGATCGCCATGCTGGATTCAATCTCCGGCGGCAGAGTCGTCGTCTTGTTCTTGCGGGGCACACCAAGCGAGTGGCGCATCTATGATGATGTCACCGAGACCTCGCGCGAGATGACGCAAGAAGGTATCGAGCTGATCCTGAAAGCATGGACGGAGCCGAACGGCTTTGCCTGGACCGGCAAGCACTTCAACTTTCCCAATGTCTCGGTGTGGCCGCGCACCCGCCAAGAGCCGCATCCACCCGTGTTCGGCTCGGGCAACAGTGAAGAGTCCGCCATCTTTGCCGCCAAGCACAAGCTCGGGCTGGCAATGTCCTTCATGCCTTCGCAAGCCGTGAAGCGCATCGTCAATCTCTATAAGGACGAAGCCAAGAAAACCGGTTGGACTCCGACGCCGGATCACATCCTTTATCGCGCCATGAGTTAGATCAGCGATACGAACGAGCCCGATGAAAGCGCATTCGAGAAGGCCGACGTGCAATCCAAAACTGAGGGCAAGGATGCGCCGCTCTTTGTGATGGGCCCCTACATCACCGGGGGGCCGCGCAATGTCTTGCGCCAGATCGAGGCGCTGCGTGAAGCCGGCGTCGGCATCATCGACATGAACCTGCAATACGCCGGCGACACCGGCGATGCTGATGGCCAAGTCGTGGCAATCGAGCTGTTCGCCAAGAAGATCCTGCCGGAGATCCGCAGCTGGTAACATCGCGGGGGACTTACTTGATGTGGGCGGCGATTGCGGCAAGCCCGCTTCCGAAGATCGCTGCGACAACGTATCGACGCCTCGCACCATATCGGATCGAAACGACCATACGGCACGAGGCTCACGGGCCTTCATGGTCTCACGCCGATCGAGTTCGCAAGCCGATCTATTGAACAGACCCTCCTTATGACCTCGCGCAATTCGGGAGCGCGTCAGCCGAAACCGGTTGGCGTTTCAGCTAGAGCTGAACAGAGAGACCGACATTTGCAGTGAAGGCCGGAACGGCCGATGCTGCTTGAGCCGCGCTCAAGCGCAATTGCGCTTGGATGCCGGGCGCCAAAAGCAGCCCCGCGCCAATTGAGCCTTCGGCCCAATTCGTGCGCTGATTTGCGGCCGGCACGTCGAAAGGTGAGTTGAGCGCGATCACTTCGCCTGTGACATCGACGGCCTTGTCGAAGCGATGCGCCCAATCGGCCTCGCACCACAGATTGATTGTGCTGCCGATCGAGGCGCGCAGCTCCGCCCCTGCGTGCGTGATTTGGGTGGTGTGCTCAATCTTGTCGAAATGCGCCGGGAATGAGCCGCTTTCTTCTGTGTACGGATCAAGATCAAGCTTCATGGCTTGATAGGCGCCAAAAGGCATCAGCGACAAGGAATGCGCGAGGGGGAGCAGCCAGCCGAGCTCGATCGCGCCGCCATAGGCACGCCCCTCGCGCGTGCCGCCGGACTTATCGGGCGTGATGCCGTTCAAGTAGCCGCGCGTAATGTCGGTGTTCGGCCATTCGGCGGCAACTGCTGCGTAAGCACGCGGCCCGGCTAGGCCGGGCTCGAATGCTGCGCTCGCCGAAAGCCCCCAAAGGTCGCCCTCGGCACGGCCATTGAGAATTGGAAGGTCCAAGGCGTGAGCGCCCCAGTGCGCTCCGGCACCAACGCGCCAAGCCTCGGAGGGGCGATAGCCAAATCCTACAGCGCCGTAGGGCTCCGTATCGCGCGCGCCGGCAACATCGAATTGGCGGTCGCCGAAATTGCCCCAGGCATCCCATGCGCCGACGGGTCCATCGAAGCCGTTGAGGCCAAGCTGCAAGGCCGTGTTCAACGCGTCGTCGAGATCGGCATTTGCAGCTTGCTCGGCGATCTGCGGAACGGAGCCGACCGATTGCAGTGATTGATTCAGCGCCGCAACGGACAAAAATCCCGTCCCGATCTTCGCAATCCACGCCTCAAAAAGTCCGGCAGGATTCAATCCCTCACCGATAATGACTGAGCCGTCGGCAGAGACCCCGTCGGCTGATGTAAGCTGCCATGCGCCGAGATCAATTCCGCCGTCGCCCAGCTAATATCGTCAGGTTGAAATCCCAGGCCGATCATCCCGCTAGCTTGCGTCCAACGGAAGGCTTGAGGATAACCAAATGCTCCGTTGCTGTAATTTCCCGACGAGTCTCCCACGACTACCGAACCGTCGGCTGAGACATCAAGTGCCTCGCTGATTGTGTCTCCTGGCAAGTAACCAAGGGCCACCATGCCGTTCGCCTGAGTCCAGCGGAAAGCCTCACTACCCCGCGTCTGGGGATGTGTACTCGAAAAGAAATATGGTGGCGATGCTGTTGAACTTCCGACAATCACTGAGCCGTCGAACGAAGCCGCATACGCAATGCTTCCGAAATCTCCCGGCAACGTTCCTAGGCTTATCATCCCGCCGCTCTGCGTCCAACGAAACGCGGTATTCGCAGTAACATTATACGTAGGCGGGCCGCCACCTGGTGGCTCAGCCGTAGGGAGGTACGGAATATATACAAGAGACTTTGTTGACTGCGACGCACCGACAACTACCAAACCGTCACCGGAGATGCCTCGGGCGAGGCTTCCAAATCCACCGGTAAGATTGCCAAGCCCCACCCAGCCAACGCCGAGAGTCCACAGCGATGCCTCGGCTTCGTTGAAGGCAGCGGGGTATTGTTTACCCGACGAGTCTGGTAGGTAATACACGGAACCTGCAGACCCCGCGATAACCAAACCATCGCCCGAAATGGCCGAAGCCTTGGCAGAGAATCCCGAGAGGGTGCCAAGACCTTGGAAGTCATCGGCGATGGCGGGGGAGGCGAGTGCGATCGCTGCCGCGCTGCAGAGCAGGCCCAATTTGCTTCGGATACGCATCAACGCCCCAACAATCCCCACGAAGGGATATCTAGTCTAGGCCAGTACACAGTATTCGACAAATGGAGGTAGTGGCAGGAGCGAGCCAAGCAAGCGAAAAGCCCTCGTGGCGCGAACCATGAGGGCTTTGATTTAGCGAATTGTTTCGTGAAGCGGGATTGATTGATTTGCATCCTTGGCAGGCCTGGCAGCGACCGACTTTCCCGCGTCTTAAGACGAAGTATCATGGGCGCTGGAGCGTTTCACGGCCGAGTTCGGAATGGGATCGGGTGGTTCCATCTCCGCCATAGCCACCAGGCCGACGAAGGATGCAATCAAGCGTGAACGAAGCTGGCTTGAAGAAATGTCTCTCGTACTGAGTGCTCGTCTTCGATCTCTCGAGTTGGGAACTCGAGGAATGAGATCAAAAGCGATTTCAATCGAGTGATTAGTAAAGCTCGGCTACGAACCTTGCGGCTCTTCCACCTGCTTCCTATCAACGTGGTGGTCTACCACGACTCTCAGCGAGACCTAGTTTTGAGGGGGGTTTCCCACTTAGATGCTTTCAGCGGTTATCCCGACCGCACATAGCTACCCTGCGATACGGCTGGCGCCATAACAGGTACACCAGAGGTGCGTCCATCCCGGTCCTCTCGTACTAGGGATAGATCCTCTCAAGTCTCGAACACCCACGGCAGATAGGGACCAAACTGTCTCACGACGTTCTGAACCCAGCTCACGTACCACTTTAATTGGCGAACAGCCAAACCCTTGGGACCGGCTTCAGCCCCAGGATGTGATGAGCCGACATCGAGGTGCCAAACGACGCCGTCGCTATGGACGCTTGGGCGTCATCAGCCTGTTATCCCCGGCGTACCTTTTATCCGTTGAGTGCCGGCCCTTCCACACGGGACCGGCAGATCACTATGGCCGTCTTTCGACTCTGCTCGACTTGTCAGTCTCGCAGTCTGGCGAGCTTATGCCATTGCACTCGACGAGCGATGTCCGACCGCTCTGAGCTCACCTATCGCGCGCCTCCGTTACTCTTTGGGAGGCGACCGCCCCAGTCAAACTACCTACCATGCACTGTCCCGGTGGCTACACGCCACGCGGTTAGACATCCATAAACTCAAGGGTGGTATTTCAAGGGTGACTCCACGAAGGCTAGCGCCTCCGCTTCCACGTCTACCACCTATCCTACACATGAGACTACGAATGCCAGTGCAAAGCTATAGTAAAGGTGCACGGGGTCTTTCCGTCTGACCGCGGGAACTCCGCATCTTCACGGAGAATTCAATTTCACTGAGGTGATGCTGGAGACAGTGGGGAAGTCGTTACGCCATTCGTGCAGGTCGGAACTTACCCGACAAGGAATTTCGCTACCTTAGGACCGTTATAGTTACGGCCGCCGTTTACCGGGGCTTCGATTCAAAGCTTGCACCTCTCCTCTTAACCTTCCGGCACCGGGCAGGCGTCAGACCCTATACGGCGCGTTGCCGCTTCGCAGAGCCCTGTGTTTTTGAGAAACAGTCGCTACCCCCTGGTCTGTGCCCCCGACCCCTGCTTGCGCAAGGACCGGGCCCTCTTCTCCCGAAGTTACGAGGGTAATTTGCCGAGTTCCTTCAGCATCATTCTCTCAAGCGCCTTGGTATTCTCTACCTGTCCACCTGTGTCGGTTTAGGGTACGGACTATGATGGAGCTATTTCCTGGGACCGGTTGGCTGCCATCTCAATCCAATAAGAGATAACAACGTAGACGATCCGTCACTTCCATCTGGCCACGGAATATTGACCGTGTTCCCATCGATTACGGCTTTCGCCCTCACCTTAGGGGCCGGCTCACCCTGCGCCGATGAACGTTGCGCAGGAACCCTTGGACTTTCGGCGGGAGGGACTCTCACCCTCCTTTTCGTTACTCATGTCAGCATTCGCACTTCCGATATCTCCAGAGTCGCTCACGCTTCTCCTTCACAGACTTACGGAACGCTCCGCTACCGCGTGTCTTACGACACACCCGCAGCTTCGGTAGATAGCTTAATCCCCGTTACATCTTCGCCGCAGGATCGCTTGACCAGTGAGCTGTTACGCTTTCTTTAAATGATGGCTGCTTCTAAGCCAACATCCTGGTTGTCTATGCAATCCCACATGCTTTCCAACTTAGCTATCATTTAGGGACCTTAGCTGGCGATCAGGGTTGTTTCCCTCTCGACGACGGATGTTAGCACCCGCCGTCTGTCTCCCATGTAGTACTCGTCGGTATTCGGAGTTTGGTTAGGTTTGGTAAGATGGTAAATCCCCCTAGCCCATCCAGTGCTCTACCCCCGACGGTATTCACATGAGGCACTACCTCAATAGTTTTCGCGGAGAACCAGCTATTTCCAGCCTTGATTGACCTTTCACCCCTTGCCACAAGTCATCCGATACTTTTTCAACAGTAAACGGTTCGGCCCTCCAGTACGTGTTACCGCACCTTCAGCCTGCTCATGGCAAGATCGACTGGTTTCGG
>CAWBKL010000002.1:0-795000 GCA_963789405.1 uncultured Alphaproteobacteria bacterium | reverse complement strand
CTGCGCCGAGCTTGCGACCGGCCATGAGATCTGGCTGCAGGAAGGCGATCTCATCACCGCAATTAGAGCTTCCTATGCACTGCCCGGCGCCTTCCCGCCGGTGAAGATCAATGACCGGTGGCTGATCGACGGCGCGCTGGTCGATCCCGTGCCGGTCTCGGTGTGCCGTGCAATGGGCGCGCGGCTCGTGCTCGGCGTCACGCTCAATGGCGATAGCTTCGGCAAGAGCCACCGCGCCGCGGAGCTCGATCTTGGCAATGGCGATCACGAGGATGGCGAATTCGGTTCGCCTGCAAGCCCGCAGCGCATCTTGATGCGTCAGCTGTTCGGCACCTCCGAATCGACACCCGGCGTCGGTACGGTGATGCTCGGTGCGCTGAACATCATCATGGACCGGCTGGGCCGCTCGCGCATGGCGGGCGATCCACCCGATGTCTTGATCTCCCCGCGCATCGGCCATATCGGTCTTCTCGATTTCGATAAGGCTGATGAAATGATCAAGCTCGGCCGCGAAGCCGTGCTGGGCGCAACGCCCTATCTCGACGAAGCGCTCGCAATCTTGCGCTGATCAGCCAGCCGGCCGAAGCTCTCTATTCGAGCGATCACGGATCAGCGAGAGGCAAGACTATGGAAGGTTCCTGTCATTGCGGCGCCGTCCGCTGGAGCTTTGACGGCACGCCATCCGATGCCACGGCTTGCAACTGCACAGCGTGCCGGCGTTACGGCGTGCTTTGGGCCTATGACTATGAAGGCGAGCGCATCAAGGTGTCCGGCCCCGCCAAAGCCTATGTCCCCAAGGATGGCGGAATCCTGACTTTCAACTTCTGCCCGGAATGCGGATGCCTTGTATATTGGCGCGGCAGCAAAACGGATGAGCAAGGCCGCCGCCGCATCGCCGTGAATTTACGGCTCGCCGAACCGGATGAAGTTGCAGGCATCATCATCGATCATTTCGATGGGCTCGACACATTCAAAGATCTCGGGCGCGATGGCAAATGCGTTAAGGACTACTGCTTCTAGCATGCAGTTCACCAAGCGCCTCCGAGAACCGATCATGCGCGGCGAGATCACCTGCAGCGTGCGCATCTGGCAGCGGCCGCATGTAAAGGTCGGCGGGCGCTATCCGCTTGGCTCCGGCGCCATCGAAGTGGCGTCAATCAAGCAGATCGAGCTTACGGACATCACGCCCGCCCTAGCGCGCAAATCCGGCTTCGCCGGCGTCGTCGATCTTCTCAAGATCGCTAAGCACGGCCGCGGCGAGAACGTCTATCTCGTCGAATTCATCTACCACAACGAATGAGCAAAGAGCGCTCAGTGCATCGTGATGTAGTCGTGCAGCGCTTTCGCCTCGAACTCGGTATCGGCGATGCGCCGCTTGACGATATCGCCGATCGACACGATTCCTAGCAGCAGCCCACCTTCGACCACAGGCACATGCCTGAGGCGTGAGCTCGTCATCACAGACATCAGATGCTCAGTCGAATCCGACCGCTTGCAGATAACGATATCGCGCACCATGTGATCGTGCACCGGATGCGTCAGAACGGGCGCGCCATGTTGCGCAATCGCCGCGACAATCTCGCGTTCGCCCAGAATTCCGCAGATCGAATTCGCATCGTCGACGACGACCACCGCGCCAACCTTGCGCTCGGCCAGCAGCACTGCGGCATCGGCAAGCTTGCGCCTGCCATCGATTGTGTAAACCGCGTTGCCCTTTGATTTTAAAATACTCGCAACCGTCATTTGCGCGTCTCCTTCAAGAGCCCGCGCGGGCCGACGGTGAGCAGAAACACGCCCAAGGCCAACCCGAGCGATTGACGAATTTTGCGCCCATTCACGCCGGGTGGCAAGCAAATGCGGAGCATGCTAGGTGTTTGCCGCAATCCCGAAATGGTGCGCTGCAAATGCAAGAGCTTAGGAACAAGATTGCTTTCGTCACCGGCGGCGCGAGCGGGCTTGGGCTCGCAATGACCAAAGCGTTCCTACGCCAAGACATGAAAGTGATGGTTGCCGACATTGATAGCGACGCGCTTGCTCGCGCTGCAAGCGAGCTGGGCGCGCCCAAAGAGATGCTTGCAACCGTGCAATGCGATGTTTCGAGCAGGGCAAGTGTCAAAGCCGCCGCTGACGCGACACTCGAGCAGTTCGGCAAGGTTCATATTGTCTGCAACAACGCCGGTGTCGCCTTGGGCGGGCCGATTGGAGCCGTGGCCGAGTCGGATTGGAACTGGATCATTGACGTTAATCTGAAGAGCGTCGTCTACGGTGTTGAAACATTCGTTCCGCTGATCGAGCAGCACGGCGAAGGCGGACATATTGTCAACACCGCCTCCCTCGCCGGCTTCGGCTCGTTTCCGATGGCGGAGCCCTATAGCGCAACCAAATATGCCGTTGTCGGCATGAGCGAAGGCTGGGCCGCACAACTCGCGCCGCGCAATATCGGCATGTCAATCCTGTGCCCCGCCTATGTCCGTACACGGATCGGCGAGTCGAAGCGCACACGCCAAGCACGTTTCGGCGGCGAGGAGCACATGACGGCTGAGGAAGTGGCGGCCGATCCGACAATTCAAGCCGTGATGGCCGGCATTCCGGCAGAGCCTGTGGGCGAGCGCGTTGTCGAAGCCATCAAGGCGAACGAGTTCTACATATTCACGCATCCCGAATTCAAGCCGCTGATCGAAGGGCGATTCAAAAGCGTGTTGGCCGCCTTCGACAAGGCTGCGGAGAGCCCCGCGCTCTCGGTGCTGCCAAAAAGAACACTGGGAGGGGGACAATGAAATTCGGCGTTTTCTACGAGCACCAGCTGCCCCGTCCATGGACCCAGGGCGACGAGCAGAAGCTGTTTCAGGATGCGCTCGACCAGGTGGAGCTCGCCGACAAGCTCGGCATCGACTATGCCTGGGAGGTCGAGCATCACTTCCTGGAGGAATACGCGCATTCCTCAGCGCCTGAGGTATTCCTCGCCGCCTGCTCACAACGCACCAAGCAGATTCGCCTGGGGCATGGCATCGTGTTGATGCCACCCGCTTACAATCATCCCGCGCGCGTTGCCGAGCGTATCGCAACGCTCGATCTCGTCTCGAATGGCCGTGTTGAATTCGGCTCGGGCGAAAGCTCATCGGCGCTCGAGCTTGGCGGTTTTGGCGTGCCTTATGAAGAGAAACGCGATATGTGGCGCGAGTGTCTGGAGCAGACGCTCAATATGATGGTGATGGAGCCCTATCCCGGCTTCGAAGGGAAATATTTCTCGATGCCGTGCCGCAATGTCGTGCCCAAGCCCGTACAGCGTCCGCATCCGCCGGTTTGGGTCGCCTGCTCGTCGCGTGAGACCATCAAGCTCGCCGCGCGTCTCGGCATCGGCGCGCTCACCTTCGCCTTTGTCGATCCCAGCGAGGCCAAGCAATGGGTCGACGACTATTACCGCATCTTCAAAGAAGAGTGCGTGCCGATCGGCCATGCCGTAAATCCGAACGTCGCGATGATCTCCGGCTTCTCGGTTCATCAGGATGCCGAGGAAGCGCTGCGCCGCGGGCTCGAAGGCTTCAACTTCTTCAATTATGCGCTCGGCCATCACTATATTTTCGGCAAGCACCAGCCGGGCCGCACAAGCATCTGGGAAGGCTTCAAAGCGGCGCCCGCGCAAAGCGCCGACGAGGCGGCCTCGCGCGGCATGGGAACGCCCGATATGCTGCGCGCCCATCTGCAGGGCTTTGTTGATGCCGGCGTCGATCAGATCGCCTTCATTCAGCAAGGCGGGCGCAATCGCCACGAGCATATTTGCGAGGCAATGGAGTTGTTCGCCGCAGAAGTCATGCCGGAATTCAAGCAGCGCGAGGTCGAGCGCGAGAAACGCAAAGCCGAAGAGCTTGCGCCTTACATCGAAAAGGCAATGGCACGCAAAGCCGAAGAGCTTGCGCCTTACATCGAAAAGGCAATGGCACGCAAAGCCGAGATGCATGCGCTCCGTGATGATGAAATCCCGCTCGTCACGGCGCTTGGTCAGGTGACGACGCAGCCGAATGAGAGCGCCTCGGACGGCCAGCCGCAAAGCCTGGGCGCGGCCGTTGCCAGCCGCTTTGGCCGCTCGAGCTGAGCGCTAATGCTGATCCGGAAACCGGCCGGCCGGAAACGGCTTCTCGTCGCTCGCCCATGACACAAAGGCAGCGAGCTCAGTGAGATAGACCGTCAAATTGCGCGCAAGCGTGCCGATCTCCTCGGATCTGTGCCCTGAGACCAGCGTATAAATAGCCTGGACAATCGCGACGATGAACAGCGCGATCAAGACGAAATAGGCAATGAAGCCATAGCCGACCATATAGAGACAGCGCCGCCAGAACGCCGCCCCGCTCGCATCGATCTTCAGGTCCGGATCCGAGGCGTCATGTGCACCGGACCCCATGGTAGCTGGATCGCTCATTTCGCGTGACCCTCCATCGCCTTTCGCTTTGCCACACTAATAGCTGGTCTTCGTTCACAAGGGTTCAAGACGGCGAGCGCGGAAAAACCGGCGCACCGCGGCCTGCCATGCGGTCGAACAGCGGCAAAAGGATCAATCCGGCGAAGAAGCCGCCGATATGTGCTTCCCAGGCAATGCCCGCCCCGGCCGTGCCCGGAATTGGCACGAGCCCCGAGCCCATGAACACATTGAGCGCGATCCAGAGCAGCGTCACGAAGATGATGCGCGGGTCCCACAGCGGCGCGAGCGATCCGACGCGCATATCGCGGATCGAGAAGTAGCGCGCGTCCGGTGAATACATCACGCGGAATGCGCCGGCCATGCACGCCGCCACAGCGCCAGACGCGCCGATCACCGGAATAGGTGAGCCGAGCGTGCCGACAACCTGGCTGACCCCGCTCAGGATACCGCAGGCGAAATAGAAGCCGAGGAACGGACCTGTGCCAAGCCGGCGCGCCAAGGGCGTGCCCACGGCCATGAGCCACAGAGCGTTGAAGGTGATGTGGACGAGGTTGCCATGCAGAAACAAATGGGTGACGAAGGGCAGCAGCAAGCTTAACGAGAGATGATTGAGCGCCCCGGGCGCGGCGTAGCGCGTGGGCACAAGCGCGAACTTCGAGATAATCGCAAACTGCACCGCTTCGCTTTGGAGATTTACGTAAACATGCACCGCGACCATGACGGCGAGCAGCAGCAGAATTGCGCGCGGCAACTTGAAAAACGGCTCGCGGCGAACTTCGGCATCGGCGACTGGCTCATCCATAAACCATGATCCCATCTTCGTTCCCGCAACGCGCGAGCGACCCGGGCTGAAACACCGCCCGATGGCATAGAAGCTGCACCATTTCTTGCGGAAATCCACCCCGCGGCCAGATTCGGGACATGTGCCTGGTTTGCCTCGGGGCCGGCTTAATCGCGAGAAGCCGGCTGAGCAATTCATTGCCAGGGCCTCCAGTACCCCCTCGCGAACTCCTTGGCAATGAGCGGGGAGGGCCTTGCGCCCTCCCCGCGCTTTCCCTTGCGATTGGCGGGGCGAAATCGCGGATCTGAAGCTTCCCCCTGCTCCCACACGACACAAGCGCCGTTGGCACGGCCCATGCTGTTGTCATCGCGGGGCAAATCAGATTGGCGCGGCAATGTCTGCGGGCGCCGTTGGGGCGATGCGATAATGATCGAGCACAAGAATGCTCTTACGCTATTCCGGTATTGGCAGAACGTACGTGGCGAAGCCGCGGCGCCGCAGCAGCGCAACTTGCGGCCCTCGGAGATGAAGGACCTCCTGCCGGGTGTATTCGTTCTTCAACGCTTTGATGCCCATCACTTCGTCTTCCGTCTCGCCGGCACCGGCTATTGTGCCTTGTTCGGCCGCGAGTTCCGTACACAGAACATCCTCGCTCTGTTCCAGGGCCCGGCGCGCAAATATTTGAGCGTGCTGCTCGACCGCGTCATCGCGCTGCCCTGCGGCGGCGTTGCCCAAACCAGAGCCGAGACACTCGCTGGCGATCACTGCCTGCTTGAATATCTGTTCCTGCCGTTGGCCGACTCCGATGGACGGATCAACCGTATTCTCGGTACCGCCAATGTCACCGATTGGGGAACTGCCTCGCACTACGACCGCTTCGCACGCCAGGGCCTTCTATCGCTTCAGGTGCTTGATCCGGCTTTTGCCGAGCCAACGCCGGTGAAAGGCGAGCCGGCCCCCGACCATCCGCTCAAAGCGCTCGTGCACACGCTCACACGCAAATAGCCGATCCAAAAGCGAAATGGCCGGGCCAAGCCCGGCCATCAATACGTTTGCACTCATCCCTCAACTCACGGGAGGAGAGAAATCTCCGCGCGGCGATTCTTCGGCTCCTTCACCCCATCCGCAGTCTGCACCGCAAGGTGGGTTTCACCATAGGCTTCGACCTTAACCGCTTCGGCGCGCGCGCCCATCTCAACCATCGTATCCTTCACGAAGTCCGCACGGCGGCGTGACAGCTTCATGTTGTACGCGGCCGGACCGGAGGTGTCAGCATAGCCGGCAGAGATGATCTGCGATTGGCCCTCCGAACGAGCGGTATTGATCGCATCCGTGATGGTTGTCAGCGCCTCCGCTGAGAGATGCCACTGATCGAAATCGAAATAGACTGTGTAATGACGCTCCTGAGCCGTCGGCGACGGGCCAGCGGCAGTCGTCGGCTGCGCAGGCGTTGCATTGATCGCCGTCTGTAGATTGGAGAGCGCACCGTTGAACGCGGTCTTACAGCGCGTTACTTCAGCGCTTTCTTTCGCCTCGGCCGACTTCACCCAGCAATCGAAGTAAGACTGCGCTTGCGCCGACTTCTTCAGGCGCCTGGTCGCGTCCACCATCAACGAGATATTTGACGAGATCGTTACGCGCGGGATCGAGCTCTTTGAAAGCGTCCTGGCCGACCCGGTCAACCGCCAGGTCTTCCGGCAGAATGGCACGGCCATCCGCGGCAATGCGCGCACGGTCGGCAAAATATTTGGCCGCATCGCCCTTGCCGATCTGCTTCTTCTCCTCGGCGCGGGTGATGTAAGCCCGATAAAGCGCTTGATTGAAAGCACTTCCCGTCGGCGTGAGGTTCTTGGCGCGGGCAACAGGATCCCCGCCCCCGAATGGATTGAGCGCGCACCCGGCGAGCACGACAAGCGATAGAGAGATAAGGATGGCTAGACTGCGCTTCATGTCGCTTCCTGTCTCTTGACGACGTTTGAGCGACCCCACCCCGGTGAGCGGAATCGAATCATTTCACGTGATTATGAGGAGATTCTTGGTAAGGCGAGCGGGTTTTTTGCCCGGACTGCCGGGCGAAAAACTTTATCCACAGCCCTTCCGCCACGCAGAATCAATCCTCCTTGCAAAGATGATCAGTCTGCTGTGGATCGCTCCCCGCAGAATTGAATCAATTTGAATTAGACGCTCAAACACATTTCTTCCCAATGTCCTAACGGCTTCTTCACGCCGATTTGCAAAGCTGCTCTCAGCGAGAGGAAAGTCAGCGGACGGTCAGTGCCATGACGAAGGATGCAGAACGCCGTGAGCAGCGGCGCTATCAGCGGATTCGGCTTTCGGTGCCGGTGCGGTTTCTCGCCGATGGCGGCACCGAGCAGCAGGCGAACTTGCTCGATGTATCGGCTGGCGGCCTTGCCCTCACTTCTGAGGCGCGCCCCGAGGTCGGCACGCAAGTTGTCGTCTATGTCGATGAGCTGGGCCGGGTTGAAGGCCATGTCGTGCGGCATTTGAACGAAGGCTTTGCGGTGGAGTTCGCCGTCACCGACGCCAAGCGCCAGCGCCTGATCGCGCGGCTGGATACAATCGCCGAGGGCAAGGAAGAGCCGGATAAGGAGCAGATCACCCCGGTCGAAAAACCCCGGTTCACGCTCAAGGACGGCCGCGAAGTCGAGTGCCGCGTGCTCGACATGTCGATGCATAGCGTGTGGCTGCAGGTCGGCGTGAAACCGGCCATCGGTGAGGAAGTGACGATCGGCCGGATGCGCGGGCGTGTGCGCCGGCACCACCCGACCGGGGTGGAGATCGAGTTCATCCGCGCCACGGCCTAACCGCCGAAGCACAGTCGAGCGCGAAACCAGAACATCAACAACTTGCGACATTGCATTCTTGTCGCTTGTCTTTTCATATCTACCCGTTGGCATAATCGCTGGCGCATGGCTTGCGGGAACGGGCAAGAGTGAACGCAGAAAGCGATATCGCGCTTCGGGTGCTCGTCTTGGGCGGCTCGGGCGTTTTCGGCAGCCGCATCGCGCGGTTGATTGCCGTCGACCCTGCGATCGAGGTCATTATCGGCGGCCGCAATCTTGCCAATGCCGAAAAGACGGCGCTTGAGATCGCGGTTCAGCAGCCGGGCACAAAGGTCAGCGCGCACAAGATCGACCGCGACGATGAATCCTTCTTCTCCGACCTGCGGCAATTGCGCGTTGCACTTGTCATCAACGCCGCTGGCCCGTTTCACGGCCAGGATTACACAGTCGCACAAACCGCCCTCTCCTGCGGCGCGCATTATCTCGATCTTGCCGATGACAGGGATTTCGTCGACCGCTTCAAGCGCCTCAACCGAATGGCAATTGATGCGGGCCGGGTCGCGCTGACCGGCGTCTCCAGCGTTCCCGCCATCTCTTCAACCGTCGTCGCAGAGCTCACTGAGGGGCTCAGCCGCGTTGCCGAGATCCGCATCGGCATAACGCCGGGCAGCCGGGGCCCGCGCGGGCTCGCCGTCGTCAAGACGGTGCTTGCAGGTGTCGGTCAGCCGAGCGACCAGCTTAGAGCCGGCGCCTGGCTACCCGTTTATGGCTGGCAGGACACGCATCGCCGCACACTCACCGTCGAAGGCCGCCGAACGCTCAAGCGATGGTTCAGCCATTTCGACGTGCCGGATCCCGATTGCTTGCATGAGCGCTATCCCGCCGCGCGCACCATTACATTTCACGCCGGCCTCGAAATCTGGTTTCAGCATCTGGGGCTTTGCTTCTTGAGCACTCTGGTGCGCCGCGGCTGGATCAAAAGCGCGGTGCGCCTTGCGCGGCCACTCGAGTGGCTTGCAAGGATGACCAGCTGGATGGGCCGCGACGAAGGCGGCATGTTCGTCGAGGTCATCGGACGCGATGCCGAGCGACGATGGATCAGGCGCACTTGGACCCTGCATGCTGCCTCGGGGGATGGGCCGATGATCCCCGCAATGGCCTGTGCAATTGTCGCCAGGCAGATCGCGGCCGGCATGGCGCCCCCCTCGGGCGCGCGCGCCGCCATCGCGACGCTCAAGCTGCACTGGATTGAAGAGATGATGTCGGGCTTCGACATCAAGACCGAGCGGCGCGAGGAGCCGCTCGCCGGTCCGCTCTATTCGATCCTTCTCGGGAATGAGACCTCATCCCTACCCGGCCCGATTAGAGACGTGCATCTAGGCTTCATCACCGCGCGCTTTGGCGGTGGGGCCGCCGTCAAGCGCGGCAACAACCCGATCTCACAATTGGCCGGTTGGCTGTTCGGCATGCCAAAAGCGTCTGCCAGCACGCCCGTCACGATAACCATTACGCCGGATGAATTGGGCGAACGCTGGCAACGGATATTCGGCGCGCGGCGGTTTTCATCGCATATGTCGATCGTCGAGCGTGGAGACCAGAAGCTATTACGCGAAAGCTTTGGGCCGTTCCTGTTCGACTTCAGAGTCGATTGCAACGATGAGCGCCTCACTTTGAGCCATATGCGCACACAGCTGTTCGGAATGCCCTGGCCCAAATTCCTCGGCCCGCGCGTCAGGGCTGAAGAGCGCATAGAGCGTGGACGCTTCATCTTCGATGTCAGGATCGATCTACCTCTGGCGGGCTTGCTTGTTCATTACACCGGCTGGCTCTTACCACTTTCGACCGCGCAGGTTTCCGAGCCGCGCCGGCAAGCCGATGAGGCGGCCGCCCTGCCTTGGGAAAGCGCGAGCTGGGAAGCCTAGCCCGGCCCGCCCGGCGAGTTGTGGGCGAGCGGCCCACATGCCAAGCTCCCATGTAGGGAGGGGTGGCGACACAAGCGGCACTCAAGCGCGCATCCGCTGCCGGCACTTGATGAACGATACGTCGGAGACCGAATCCGCAGCGTCCATGGGCCGCTATCGCTGGGTGGCGCTGTCGCTGCTGGTGGCGGCCTATGTCTGCAGCTTTCTCGACCGCCAGATCTTCGCGATCCTGCAGCAGCCGATCAAAGAGGCGATGAACCTCTCCGACACCGAGCTCGGCCTCTTAGGCGGGCTCGCGTTCGCGGTGTTCTATACCGCCTTCGGCATTCCCCTGGCCCGGATCGCCGATCATCATTCGCGCTCGAAAGTCATTGCCTTCAGCCTCGCCCTTTGGAGCATCATGACCGCGGCCTGCGGCGCGACGACGAACTTCGTCACATTGGCTCTTGCGCGCATCGGCGTCGGCGTCGGTGAGGCGGGTTGCAGCCCGCCCGCGCATTCGCTGCTTGCGGACTATTTCGGCCCGCGCGAGCGCTCGACCGCCTTCGGCATTTACACGCTCGGCATCCCGATCGGCAGTGCGCTCGGGCTCGTGATCGGCGGCTATGTCAACGACTTCTTCGGCTGGCGCCAAGCCTTCTATGTTGTGGGTCTGCCCGGCCTGGTGCTCGCGCTCATTATCTTCTTCGCGCTGAAGGAGCCGCGGCGCGGGGGAAGCGAAAATCGCGAAAGTGCGGGCGCCGAAAAGCCGCCATCGCTCGGCGAAGTGGCGCGCACGCTTTGGAAGCGCAAAACATTCGGCCATTTGTGCATGGCTTTCGCTCTCACCGCCTTTGCCGGCTATGGCGTGGGGCAGTGGTATCCGACCTATCTTATTCGCGTGTTCCATCTCGACACCGGAACGGTCGGCCTCGTCGCCGCGGTGGCCAATGGCCTCTTCGGCGGCCTCTCCACTTACCTCGGCGGCGTGCTCGCCGACAGGTTTTCCAAGCGCGAAGTGTGCTGGATTTGCTGGCTGCCGGCAATCGCCCTGCTCATCAACATCCCGTTTGCCATCACCTTCCTGTTTCAAACGACATTCATGACGGCGGTGCCCGTGATGTTTGCCGGCATGCTTTTCACCGGCGTGCATCTGGGGCCGATCTTCGGCGTTGCGCAGACGCTCGCGCCGATCCGCATGCGCGCGCTCACCGCTTCGATCCTGTTATTCGTCACCAATCTCATTGGGCTTGGCCTCGGGCCCAGCAGCGTCGGCATCGAGAGCGATCTTTTCAATAAGCTCGGCGTGAACACCGCGAGCGGTTTCGGCGAGCACAACTCGCTACGCTATGCGCTGCTCGTCAATTCCATCGTGACGCTTTGGGCCATCATTCACTATGTGCTCGCCGCACGCACCTTGCGCGAGGATATCGCGCGCGCAAATGAGGTGAGCGCCTAATTGGCGAGCGGCCTTATGACACGCGTGCCGAGATAGGCCGGCAGCGCCGGATCGATAAGCGCCGTAACCGGCAAATAGGTCAGCGCAGACTTCACGAACACCGCGGGCAGAGTGTGGCGCAGCTGAATGTGCTCCTCGCCGAACGCCGCGAGCTCACATTTGCGTATCAATGTCATGCCGCGCTCGGCTTCCTCGATCTCGAAAGAGCGGTCTTCCTCGATCAGCCACAGCTGGCCTTCGTATTTTGCGAGATTGAGCAACGGCGGCATCGATATCTGAGCACGATCGACCGGCTCCGCACGCTCGATAATTGCATCAAGCACCAGCCGTCCTTCCGCCGCCACCCGTCCTTCTATCCCGGAATAGCGCCGCTCGATGCTGATCGAGCCGCGCTTGAAGCGCACGCCATAGCGCAAGCGAAAATGCTCCGAGACCTGATCATTGTCGCAGAAGCCGCCGGTCGCATAAGTGCACAAAGCACCATCCTTACGCGCCGCGATCGCAAGACACGCCGTGCTGAACGGCCCCCACGGGCTGTCATTGTGCCGCTTGAGCTCGATGCGGACATAAGGCGGCAGCACAGGGTTCAGCGCTTTCGGCACGGTTTCTATACCGGCGTCATGCGGGATCTCGACAGCAAACACCACCGTCTCGACCGAATGGCAAACTGCGCTTTCATTCGCGAGGTCTTCAACGCGCGGCACGCGCGCCATTTGCCCATCGTGATCGAGCGACCCAAAGCCGGGCATTAAAGCAACTCCCCTACTCCGCCGCGGCCCTCGTGCGCTCGCGGTCGAACACTGGCATGACCTCGGCTGCAAACACGCGCAAGCTGGACAAGACCTCCGCTTGCGATAGAGCCTCCGCCACATTCAGCGTCAACACGACCTGATCGACGCCCATCGACTCCCAATCCCTTAGTGTATTGATGATGGTTCGTGGATCGCCGACAACAAGGCCCGAGGGCTGCGCCAGCGCCCCGCGGAAGCCCAGCTCGCCTGCCGAGACTTGCTGAGCGGCGAGATCGCGCGCCGTGCGCAACAGCCGCGCGCCCGTCTCCGAGCCCTTGCCATCGCCTTCATGGCAATAGAGGAGATCGGTGACCGCCACTTGGTCATTGATGAAGCCCGCAATGCCTTCGCTCGTTGCGACGCGATTCTTATAGGCCCCAAGACGCTGCGCTTGATCAGTGCAATCACCGAGCGCAGGCGTGAGGAGCCCAAGCCCAAGCGCAGCCGCTTCGAGCTCGCTTGCGGCATCTGAGGCTCTCGCCCATAGCGGCGGATGCGGCTGCCCATAAGGACGCGGCAGAATTGCGCGCTCTTCCTGCGTGAAATGCGCGCCATCAAGCGATGTGCGCTCCGATGTCCAAATCCGCGAGAGCGCGCGGACCGTTTCCTCCCAGACATCGGCATTGGGATCGCCGCCGAATCCTGAAAGCTCCGCCCACGTTGCCGGGCGCCCGACGCCAAGCTCGACGCGGCCACGGCTGAGCACATCCAGGCTGGCTGCACGCGCGGCCATGACCGCTGGGTGAGTTTTCGCATGCGCAAGCGCATTCACGCCGAGGCGCACGCGCGATGTGCGTGCAGCCACCATCGCAAGCAGCACATCCGGTGCCGCGCCATGCGCATACGCCTCAAGAAAATGATGTTCGCTTGCCCAACAGTAATCGAAGCGCAGACGATCCGCTTCAATGGCTTGTTCGATTGCATGATCGAAAACGCGCCGCTCGGACTCTTGATCGAACGGTCTTGGTACGGACAGATCGAGGTGGATGCCGAACTTCATGAGAATTCCTCCGCGCCGCAAGGTGTCGACACTTCGTCCGACCGGAACGAGTGCCGCCCCCGCTTGTCGAGAGGTATGATAACGCGTCAGCGCGCCCGATGCACCGGCCGGCCTTCACTCGAGCTTCAAATTTCCGCGGTGGTAGCGGCTACCCCATCTGGGGTTAACCACTTGTGGGCGGATTGGGTTTGGGGCGCGGCAAAGGCACGACCGCATGTGCCGCGCCGGGCGCGTCATTGGGCGCGGTTGCGCCAGGCCCAGCAAACAAGGTTGGTGAAGAGTTCCTCGTCGTCGCCCGAGCTGGGCCTCAGATCAAAGCCAAACCCGGTCTTGATGGTCGGATCGGGCGGGTGCGGCTTGAATTCCGCCGATTGGTCCACGCTCGCGAGCAGGTTCTCATCCACCTTCCGGCTTTCAAGATCGCGCGCCGCGGAAATCACCACCGGCCGCCTGCGCGGAATCGGAGGCGGCGCGGCAATCACCCTCTCGCGCGGTGCCGGATGCTCCGCCGGCCTTTGCTGAGGCACGGGCGCGGCTGGCTCTGACGGCACCGGCGCATTGTCCTGGGCAGACCCCGGCGTTCTCGGGCTCCGTGCGGTGCCGCGCAGCATGCGGTTTGGATCGGTCTCGAGCACCTCATCGACAAGCGCGCCGGATTGCGCCCCGTAGGTCGAGATGTCGGCAAAGATACGCCCAGCCGATTGCCAGTTCTGGGCAGCGCGCTTGGGTTCCTCCCGCATGCCCTTGCACTTGTCGGCAGAATAGAGATTGTGCATGCAGGCGACGACCGAATAGAGCGCGCCGCGCTGATCATCGGCCTGAATGTTGAAGCTGGGCAGTTGATGCATCGCCTTCGCCTTATCGACAAAGGCGGTCAGCGCATCGCAATCGACATCTTGATGCGCCGAAACACTCATGAGCGAAGCGCGCGGTGCACCGCCCCGGCACAGCCGGTTCATAATGTCAGCCTGCAGATAATCGTAGTCATTGATGAGCGAGCGATCGAGATCCGAGAGCCCGGCATAACCAATCGCGACCTCTTTCGGCGACCAGCCGCGATAATTCTCCAGAAAACGCGTCACCTCAACGCTCTCGCCACGCCGTGGCGGCTCGACGCGGTAATTGGCAAGCGCAGGCGTTGCCGCCTTGCCGCGAACGAAGGCGTATTGTTTGGCCGCAGCGGGGTTTTGCGAGCCATCCGAAAGCAGCGGGGTCAGCGTGAAGATGACCTCACCCGGCTTCCATTGCAGCCTGAAGTCGGCCCGCGCGCCCGGATTGGTGAGATGGCCGGCTGCAGCATCGCCAACCACGCGCCCGCTCATGAGATAGACGTCCTTGCCGGCGGCAGCGATTCGGCCATGGACCTCGGCGCCATCCTCGCTCAGCACCATCGCCAAGCCGGCCGATTCCCCGGTGCCGTCATAGCGGCCGGTGAAGCTCTCAGCGCGCGCAGAAATGCTGGAAAAAACAGCGCACAGAAGAACCATCGCGCCCGCGCAAGCAGTCGCGCCTTTCCAGCGCCAGAGTGGCCGCTGCTCGGCCATTACCCATGTCCCTCGAGGCCCGGTCTTAAGCGCCGGGCAGGCAACTTATAGCATAGCCGTGGCGCGCGGTCGCCGGGCGATCGGAGTTTTACCCCATCGCCACATAGCGCTCCCACGTATCGCCGAGCTTATGGCCCGCACGCGGCCGCTTGAGGTAGGTGAACGAGAAATCGCTCAGCTTGACGATCTTGTTCTTGAGATTGTCGAGAATATAGGTGCCCTTGTCGGTGACGACGGCGAGCACCAGATGCCCGCCATAGCCCGGCACCTCGGCATAGAGCGGATAGAATGAATCCGTTGGCAGATGGCGCTCGCGCACCAAGCGGTACCATTTCTCGATTACGTAACCATCGCAATCGTCCTGCAGACGGCCGTCCTTGCCGCGCACCGGCCGGCTCCACTTCTCCGGCACGCCCCACTGCACAATGTCGTCGACCGGCTCGATCTCCGTGTTGACGTTGATGTTGACCTGCGAGATCTCATCCTCGAGCGCAACGGTCAGATGCAGAGGCTTGTAGGCGCTGACGCCCTGGCAGAACGGCTCCTTCAGATCCTTGTCGCACCACAAGGCGGCACCCACCGTCGGCGGCACTTCATCGCCGAACAGAGGGCCCGTCACGGGCCCGGTATGCGCAAAGAGATCGGCGACTTTCGGTTCAGCTGAAAGGACCTGAGGCGCAAGGCTTGCGAAAACTGCAACCATCGCTCCGGCAATGCCGAGCTTTATTCGCAACCAGAGATGCGCGCCCATTGAACCGCCCCGACCGCTGACGGGACAACGCACCCGCCTTCAGAGGGCAATCAGCATGATCGAGGCCACTGATTTCAGGCTTTGTTAGCTCTGATTTCGGCGCATTTTGGAGCGCAGTGTCTCGCATGGAGACGTGTACGGATGATTGCCATTAACGCTTAGGCACCATCGCGCGATTAGAGCGGCTTCAGCTCGCGTAGATAGCGCTGCCAGTTGAGCACATAGTGTTCAGCGGCACGCTTGAGCCCATCTTGCTCCTGAGTCTTAAGCTCGCGCGCAACCCGGGCCGGCGCACCGATGATCAAAACGCCTTCGGGAAATTCCTTGCCTTCAGTGATCAGCGCGCCCGCACCGACAAGCGAGCCCGCGCCGATCTTCGCGCGGTTAAGGATAACAGAGTTGATGCCGATCAGCGCGCCATCGCCGACCGTGCAACCATGCAGCATCACTTTGTGGCCGACGGTGACGTTCTTCCCGATGGTGAGCGGCACGCCGGGATCGGCATGCAACACCGAGCCGTCTTGGATGTTCGAATTCTCACCGACCGTGATGAGGTCGCTGTCGCCGCGCAAGGTCGAGCCCCACCAGATGCTGGCGTTACGCTCGAGCTTAACGCGCCCGATTACTGCAGCCGTTGGCGCGATCCAATATTCGCCCTCCGGCGGCAATATCGGCTTGAACGCATCACCCAGCTCATAAACCGGCATCCAAGCCTCCTAAGCAGCCGCGCGCTCGGCATCGTGCTTGATGAAGAACCCGCTCATGAAGTAGCTGAACGCACCGAGCGCGCAACAGGCAATGGCGATCAGCAGCGAATAGCGCACGGCCATATCGCCATAGCGTGCCTGCAGGGCATCATTCGCCGCACCGATCAGGATCGGCCCCAAAAGCTGCCCCACCACCGTCGTCGTAAGGAGGTTGAACGCAATGGAGGTTGAGCGCATGCGCGGGCGCGCAACGGCAATGAGGGCCGAATAGGCTGCTGGCTGATGCATGATCGCAATCAGCGACGAAGTCAGCATCGCGCCGATCCACACGGCGTTGGTGTCGCTGAGCACGAAAAACAGGTCGGAAGGCACAAGCACAAAACAGGCGATTCCCGCGATCCAGCCGCGCCAGCCTTCATTGTGCCTGGTCAGCCACGACGTTAAGACGCCGCCAATGAGAATGCCGATTGCTGAAATCACCCCGCGCGCCGGAGAAACCAGCCCGCCGATCTGTTCGTAATTCAGGTGATGCACGCGGATGAGAAAGACCGAGCCCCAAGCGCTCATCCCATAAATATAAGCACCCATGAAGGCCGCGCCGACCAAGATGCAGAGAAACGAGCGCGCACCAAGAAGGAAGGACACCGTTTCCACAATGCCCGCCTGCTCCGTATGCCCGTGTCTCTGCGGCTCCTTCACCTTAAACATGAACACCGCGGCCAAGATAAGTCCGGGAATGCCGGAGACGATAAAGGTCAAGCGCCAGCCATAAGTCTGCGCAATCCAGCCGGCAATCGGCGAATAGACAATCATGCCGATCGAGCTCGCGCAGGTGAAAATCGCGATCGCCACCGGCAATGTCTTCTTTGAGAAGATATCGGAAAGCATGGCCTGCGATGGCGCGACACCGCAGGATTCGCCGGCGGCCATGAAGAAGCGCGTGATGCCGAGCTGAACGACATTGGAAACAAATCCGGTGGCCAGAGTCATCACGCTCCAGAACGCACAGCCAATGGCGACGATGTTGCGCCTGTTCCACCGGTCGGCGATGAGCGCAACGGGAACGCCGACAACGGCGTAAATCGCAACGAGAGAAGAGATGAGCCCGAGCGTGGTGTCGGAGAGGTGCATCTCGTCCTTGATGAGCTGCAGGACGAGCGAGAGCACGCCTCTGTCGAAATAGTTAAGCGTCGAGATCAGGGTGAGCAGCGTGAGCGCGGTGATCGAGCGCGCGTTCCACTCCCCGCGCGTTTCCTCGCCGGATCGCGCGCTGCTCTCGGCGATGGCGATTGCCTCCTCGGCCATCTCGTCAGGTATGTTCGCCATGAGCCTTCCTCACCCCGCATGCCCGCCGATTGATCCCGGCTGCATTGCCGTCACCATGGCAAAGACAAAGTCTAAGCGAAAGGGCACAAACATGCTGCACCTGCGCAACGGCGGCATGCGCTCAGCTCATGAAAGAGGCCCGCGATCCGTTGCTCCGACCTGTTCGAGTGCACCGCCCACTTAGCAACACGCGTGAATCTTTTGTGTCGGGCGCGCTTTGCCGTGCGCGAGGAGCCCGGTTGGCATAAACTGAATTCAGGCAATTGATTCGGCGCGTCTCGCGCGCTGGTGTTGCGGGGTTCCGTGTTGCTCCAAGCGCTTGTGCGGCGTCTTACGAAACACAAAGCCTTAAGAAGCGGGCCGCGCTCGCTCACCTTCGATCATCTTTGCATCACATCATGCGGAAATTTCATTTCGTCCGCCTATGCATCTTTTGTCCCTCACGAGGAGATCTGTAGATGGCCAAGCGTTCGGCGCGCGTCAAATCACGCCAAAACAACGAGATGGAATCGCATCCCAATGTGCGCGCGCTTTTCCCCGATAATGTTGGGCGCTGGTCACCCTTGGATTCGGGCGGGCGCGATGCCGCGCGCGATCAAAGCTATGTGCGCAATGTAAGAGCGAAGAGCGAAAACCAAAACCGCCTTCTCACTGCGCTTTCGGAAAGACATCTCGTCGTCGCCACCGGCCCGGCCGGCACAGGCAAAACATTTCTGGCTATCGCCAAAGCTGTTGAGGCGCTCGAAGAAGGCCGCGTTGCGCGCATTCTGCTTTCGCGGCCCGCAGTCGAAGCCGGCGAAAGCCTCGGCTTTCTGCCCGGCGATATCGAAGACAAGCTCGCGCCTTATCTGCGCCCGCTTTACGATGCGCTGGCCGACCGGCTCGGCGGCAAGCGCCTGCGCGCGCTCCTCGCCGAAGGCGCTATCGAGATCGCACCGGTTGCCTATATGCGCGGGCGCACGCTCAACAACGCCTTCATCGTCATCGACGAAGCGCAGAATTGCACATTCGGCCAGCTCAAGATGCTGCTCACGCGGCTGGGCTGGCATTCGGTGATGGTGCTCACGGGCGATCCCGATCAAACCGATTTGCTGCCCGGCTTTTCCGGTTTCCGCGATATCGCCGAGCGCCTAAGCCGCGTGCCTTCAATCGAGGTTGTGGAGCTGGACGATGGAGATATCGTGCGCCATCCGCTCGTCGCCGAAATGCTTCAGGTGCTTTAGGCAGACTTCGCGTTCGTGATCCCTCACCGTCATAGCCGCCCCCTCATTCTGAGCTCGTCGAAGGATGAGGGGGCCATGACGACTAATCGGACTCGCCGCGTTCGAGCCATTCGCGATAAGCATCGGTTGACCAAGGACGGCCAAGAAAATTGTCGACAAGATCGCTCGCCGGTGCGGAGCTTCCCGGTTCCAATATGGTTTTGCGATAAGCGCGATTGACGCCCGGATTCATCAATCCCTTCTTCTCGAAGCGCGTAAAGAGATCGGCCGCGATCGCAAGCGACCACTGATAGCTGTAATAGCTCGCCGAATATTCGTTGAGGTGGCTGAAGCCGTCATAGAAATGCGTGTCATTGAGCGGCGGAAATGGCGAATAGAGCCGCTCGAGTGCGCCAGCCTCGCCCGCAAGGTCGAGCTTTGCCGGGTCATGCCGATAGAAATCGAGCGACACAGCAGCATACTGGACTTGCGTCGCAGCATCGATGCCGCGCCCGAAGTCCCTCGCGCGATCGAGCGCTTTGACGAGATCTTGCGGGATCCGCTCGCCCTTTGAATTCACCGCGAAGCGCCGAAGCACAGATGGGTCATAGGCCCAGTTCTCCCACAATAGCGATGGCGCCTCGGCGAAATCGATTTCGCTATCGGCCGCGCCATTATTCACCCACTCGCCATGCCCGCTCAGAAGATCGCGCAGCAACTGGCCGAACGCGTGCAGCAAGGTGACGACATCCTCGTGCTCCAGAAGCGCGCTCGGGTCCTCGGCCCCCGGCACATTGGCGACCAGTGCATCGATGGGCACCTCTTCGCCCTCGATGCCGACAGCAACCGGATATTGCGCGGCGCTCTGATACTTGCCGGTGCGCGGATGCAAATCGAGATAGAACCGGCCGATCAGCTTCTTGCCGGCAAAGATCTCATAGGCGCTGACGTGCGGATCCCAAACTTGGGTCTTCCAATCCTTGATTCTCAGGCCGAATTCGTCCTCGGCGAGCTTCAGGAGGCCGACTTTGACATTAGCGAATTGAAAATAGCTGCGCAGCTTCTGCGCATCGACGGCGTATCGCTCTTCGCGCACCAGGTTTCTAAGATACCAACATTGCCAGGAGCCGACGCTCTTCGCTTCGGGGTGGGTCTTGTGCAACCGGCCCAGCAAAACCTTCATGTCGCGCGCGGCAGCCGGCTTGGCGATAGCGCTTACCTCATCGAGAAAGGCCTGCGCGCGCTCGGGCGTGCCCGCCATGTTCATCTGCATCACGTAGCTTGCATAGTCGGGATAATCCAGCAGCTTGGCCAGAGCATAGCGCGCCGCAAGCAATGCTTTCAGATTGGCCTCGTTCGCCGGAAAGCCCCGATCGCGCTCGGCAAGGCGCAGCGCTTTGCGCGCGGCATCATCCTTCCCATAAGTCATAAACGGTGTGTAGTCGGCATCGCGCGTCGTGATGACGACCTTACCATCCTTGCCGGGGCGATGCGCAGCAATGAAGTCCGGCGGCAAGCCGGCAAGCTCCGCCGGTGCAATCTCGATCTGGCGCACATCCTCGTTGATGACGCGCTCGAAAGCTTGGCCAGCCTCCACTTCGCTGGTAACAAGCAAGGCAATGCGCTTGCGCGTCGCTTCGTCCTTGTCGACCCCGGCGCGGTGGAAATCGCGCAGCGTCTTGAACACGCTATACTTGGTCGGCGCATCGGCATGCAGCGTATCGATTCTGTCGATCAGGTCATAAAGCGGGCGCGAAAGGGAAATCTCTGACGCGGCTCTGGAATAGCGCAGCGCGCATTGCTCGGCTGCAGCGCGGATCTCTTCAGAAGGATCGACATCTTCAAGCAGAGCTGCTTCCTGCCAGCCATTCTTCAACTCAATCATCATCTCGTTATAGGGCCGGTAGAGCGTATCGATTCTCGCCGGCCCGGAATAATCCGAGATCGCTGCAAGCCGCGCGCGAATGTCGGCGACATTCATCGCGCAAGCTTTCTCAAAATCCTCAGCCGACGGATAAAGATGCACAGCCTGAAGATACGGTGCCGGTGCGTTCATCGCGGGGTTCGGCGGGAGTGCCGCGCCCAATGTGCCCGGTGCTGGCACAAGATGTGTCGGCGACGGAGGCGCATCGGTCTTCTGTGCTTTGCGCCCGCATGCACAAAGTACGCACACGCTCGCAACGAGAACGAAGAAAAGCTTGAGCACGCGGGGGCATCCTGGCGCAGAGCGAAGCCGGAAGCTCCTTGTTGCATGGGATGATAAAGCGGCAAAGCCGAGGCCCGGTTGGAAGCTCGCAGCGCTTTGTAGCGTGTCCCCAAAAAGACAACGCGGCGCAAGCGCGCCGCGTGGCAGTTTTTGGAATGCTCCTCCCTGGACTTCAGCCAGCCGCGCTATTCTTTTGTTGCTTTTAGAATTTTATTGCGCTTGTGGAGCGACTATAGACGGTCATAGATGCAAAGCCAAGTGGTTTTGTCACGAATATGTCAATTCGTTGATGGGATACGCCCCAACAATCTTTAATCTCGAAGTCTTGGGCAAGATCAATTGGCGCAGCGCACAAGAGTCTAGAACAGTTTTAAATGACTCTAGGTGTGATCGTCCGTGGACACCGAATCGGTGATTGCGACCGCGATGCGGTCCTCCTGGATCACGATCTCGGCCCGCGCGATCGGGCGATTATTGGCGAGCACCATGACATCGTCAGTCGGGCTCGCTTCAAGCTCGATCACCGCGCCACGGCCCATGCGCAAGAGCTGATGCATCGGCAAGCGGGCATGGCCCAGAACCACCGTTATCTCAACATTGACCTTATTGAGCGCGCCCAAGAAACCCTCCCACTGGCGGCATGTGCCGCTACGGCTCTAAGTAATGGGCACGTGGCGTTACCGCGCCGTTAAGTTTCGCCTGCCAGGAACCCCGATGTCTGCTGGCGCGACCCTCAACATCCAGCCGGTTTGGGCGACCTCGGCCGCGCCCGTTGTGACTTCCGCGCCGCCGAAAACGCCATGCAGGCGCGAGCGGCAAAAATCGCCAGCCGGGCACGGCCACGGAGCTGGTCTGGCTCCTGGAGCACCCTGCCGCTCTACACCGCCGGGACGAGCGCCGAGCCTGAGGATCTTGTTGACGCCCGATCGATTTCCGGTTTATCGCACCGGGCGCGGCGGCCAGCTCACCTATCACGGCCCCGGCCAGCGCATCGCTTATGTGATGCTCGACCTGAAACGCCGAAAGCCGGACGTTCAAAGCCTTCGTCTACGAGCTCGAGGCCTGGCTGATCGACGCCTTGGCCGAGCTCGGCGTGGCCGCCGAGCGCCGCGCAGGGCCGCGTCGGCCTGTGGGTGGCGCGCGGCGCGGCCGCGAGGACAAGATCGCGGCGATCGGCATCAGGCTGTCGCGCTGGGTCAGCTATCACGGCATCAGCCTAAATGTGGTCGCCGGACCTCTCGCATTACGCCGGCATCGTGCCGTGCGGGATCAGCGAGCATGGCGTGACGAGCTTGAGGCGCTCGGCATCAAGGCAGACATGAGCGACTGTCGACGCCGCGCTGCGCCGCCAATTCGAGGCGCATTTCGGCACCGATGCACGAAGCCGCACCACCAGAGCTTATCAGCGCCTAATGATCCGTAGACGGAATGCTTGACAGCACATCACTTGGCCGCGGACGGTAAAGCGCAAAGACCAAGAGCATCGGCGGCAAACAGCAAGCGCCATGCCCGCCCAGCCCATAATGCCGTTCCAGAACACCGGATGGCTCGAGAGCAGCATTAACGAGACGCCCGCAACCGCATTGAGCGTGCCGTGAAGCAGGCTTGCCGCGAGCACCGAGCGCCCGAGCTCGCGCACCAGCCCGACTCATAGGCGCCGGCAGCGTGCAGAACAAAACCATCATCGCAACGCCGCGCCAGCCGGCGCCCGGATAATTGAAGCCCGCATAGATGATCGGCGCATGCCAAAGGCCCCAAATCATGCCGATGACGAGGTTCGCCGGCCAAAAGCCGAGCGGGCGCAGTTTGCGACCACAGATAGCCGCGCCATCCGAGCTCTTCCGTGAGCGTGCCGAACATGTTGACAAACGCACCGAGAACCACGGCCCCGCCGAGCGTGATTAGGAATATCAGCGTGCCGTCTTTGATTGGCGACAGGTGGCCGCCAGCCTTTTGCGCTATTGCAATCAGGGCGCGCCCGGCCGCATCAAACCCTTGCATGCCGGCACCGCCGAAGCCGGCTAAGCGGAAGCGCCGCCAAGCACAGAGCGAGCGGCGCGAACCAGGCGAGCAACCACCACGCAGTTGGGCACGATGCGCAAGCCCAGCCGCTTCGTGATCGGCATGGATTTGCGCGTCGCGATGCTGAAGATCAGAGCAGCGATTGCTGGCCCGCACATATAGAGGATGAGGATCGGCGTCTCCGATACGCCGACGCCATGATGAAATAATCCATGCGCATGGAAGAACGCGAAAACGCCCCAGCTGAAGCCGAAGCTCAAAATCAGATAGAGCAAGACCGCCATTCTCCCCCCACTCCAGTTACCATGCGCGCAAGGCGCATTTCGCGTTCTTTCGCGCCTATTGAGCCTGTTCGGACTCTTGGTCCTGCGCCTTTCGGTATTTGCGGATCATGCCAAGCACGAAAGAGTAAACAAGCGGCGCAAGGGCCGCGATGCCTAACGCGACGAGCGCTGCCTTGTAGTAGCTGCCCAAGATCGCAACGATGATCGTTATGACTCCCGCAAGCACGAACAGCCATCCGCCAAGGCGATGAGTTCGCAGCCACACCTCCTCATCGTCCAGCGACCAAGGCGTTCTGAAACCGATAAAGAAATTCTTTGTCGTCTTGCCGAGAAAATTCCCGATCACTATGAACAAAGCCCCGATGCCCGCGATCACCGCCTGTCCAACCGGCAGATGAGCGCCGAGAGCATTCGCGTAAACAAACCCCATCACATACGCGCCAAACAGCATGAATGCCGTCATCAATATGTTGAAGGCACGGGTGAACGGCTCGATTGCGAAGGCGCGCGGCGATATCACCGGCAAGACAAGCTTGAGCAGAAGCATTGCCGCGATCAGAATTGGATAGAAGTAGACACCCTGAGGCTTCGCCCAATAGCCGTCGGCCTGTGCCTTCATGTTCCAGTGAACTGTCAACAGGTTCGGCAGTTTGTTGTAAAGTGCAGCGGCCGCGCCGAATGCGGCAAGCGTTAAGACAACGCCGAAGATTGTCGATTTGCTGATCGCGCTTTTCATGACTTGCCTTTCTGGCGCACCTTGAACAGATCGAACATCATCGCCGCCACCTCATCGAAGACGGTTACATTGAGCGAATAGATCTGGCTCTGCCCACGCCGCTCGCAACGCACGAGATCGGCCGCCTTAAGCAAATTGAAGTGATGCGATAGCGAGCCCTTCGTCATATCGAAATGCTCCGCAATCTCGCCGGCCGTTTTCGATCCGGACTGCAGAAGCTTAAGAATTTTGCGCCGGTTCGGATCGGCCAATGCTTTGAACACATCCTGCGTCGCCATGTTTCGATATTTTGACAAACTTCAAAATACGAGTCAAGCTCTGCAGGAGGAAGAGCGAACCACCAAGGACACAAGGGCGCACAAAGAGCACAAGGGATGCGGGGCCTTGTGGCCCCAGTGTCTTCTTAGTGCCCTTCGTGTTTAGGGAGACCAGACTCTCAGGCGAATTCGAGGATCACTTCGTCAACGGCGATGGATTGGCCTTTGGCGACCTTGACCTTCTTCACCACGCCGTCCCGCTCAGCCTTGAGCACATTCTCCATCTTCATCGCTTCGACGATGGCGAGCGGCTCGCCGGACTTCACGTCCTGCCCTTCTGCCGCCAGCACTTCAACGACACGCCCCGGCATCGGCGCAATCAGAAAGCGCGAATTATCTGGCGGCTTCTTCTTCGGCATCAGACGCCTGAGCTGCGCCGCGCGTGGGGAAAGCACTTGCGCAATATGCGCCGCGCCGGCATGACGCAAGCGATAGCCGCCCACCACCGCTTCGATCAGCGCAACGAAGGGCTTGTCATCAATCGATGAGCGGTGAACGCCCTCGCCCGGCTTCCAATCGCTTTCGATCCTCCGTGTGCCGATCTTCGTCTCGGCAAACGCAACAGAAAGCCCGCGCTCGCCGCGCTCGGCCTTTGCCGGGTGGTCGTGATCGTCAAGCATCACGACCCAATCGCCCGAAAGCTTCGTGGCGGCGGCAGGGTTTGCGCGCGCGCGCAATTTGAGATCGGCATCGAGCGCGACGCAAGCCAGCGATGCCAGCTCGGCCGCGCTCAGCGTGCTGCCCTTGAAACCTTCCGGGTACTCCTCGGCGATAAAGCCCGTCGTCAGCTTGCCGGCCCGAAACCGCGGATGTGCAACGACAGAGGAGAGAAACGGTAGATTATGCTCGATGCCCGCGAGATCGAACTCATTGAGCGCAGCGATCATGTGATTGGTCGCAGCCACCCGGTCCGGTCCATGTGTGCACAGCTTTGAGATCATCGGATCATAATAGATCGAGATTTCCGAGCCTTCGGTGATGCCGGTGTCATTACGGATGGTAAGGCCGTTCGCGGTTCCTTCCGCAGGCGGACGATAGCGCCGGATACGCCCGATCGAGGGCAGGAAGTTGCGGTAGGGATCCTCGGCATAAACGCGCGCTTCGATCGCCCAACCGTTCAGCTTCACATCACCTTGCTTGATGATGAGTTTCTCGCCCGCAGCGACGCGGATCATCTGCTCGACAAGATCGAAGCCGGTGACAAGCTCCGTTACCGCATGCTCGACCTGCAGGCGCGTATTCATTTCCAGGAAATAGAAAGTGCGCGCGCCATCGACAATGAACTCGACAGTGCCCGCCGAGTCATAGCCGACCGCCTTGGCCAGCGCGATGGCCTGCGCGCTCATCGCATCGCGCGTCTTCTTGTCGAGAAACGGGCTTGGTGCCTCTTCGATCACTTTCTGATTGCGCCGCTGGATCGAGCACTCGCGCTCACCGAGCGAGATGACATTTCCATGCTTGTCGGCGAGCACCTGGATTTCGATATGGCGCGGCTGGGTAATGAACTTTTCGATAAACACGCGGTCATCACCGAAGGCGCCACGCGCTTCGTTCATTGATGAAGTGAACCCCTGCTCGACTTCATCGAGAGAATGAGCGATGCGCATGCCTTTGCCGCCACCGCCGGCCGAGGCTTTTATCATCACCGGAAAGCCGATCTCGGTCGCGATGCGCCCCGCCTCCGCCGCATCCTTGATGATGCCCATATGGCCGGGCACGGTGGAAACACCGGCCGCTGCCGCGAGCTTCTTCGATTCGATCTTATCGCCCATCGCAGCGATGGCACGCGGATTGGGGCCGATGAAGACGATACCAGCTTGCTGCAGCGCCTCGGCAAAGCTCGCGCGCTCGGAGAGAAAGCCATAGCCGGGATGGATCGCTTCGGCACCGGTCTCTTTGGCGGCGGCGATGATCTTCTCGGCCCGTAGATAGGATTCAGCGGCGGGCGAAGCGCCAATCGCCACCGCCTGATCCGCCATCTCGACGAACAAGGCATCAGCATCGGCTTCGGAATAGACGGCGACGGTCTTGATGCCCATTTTGCGCGCGGTCTTGATGACCCGGCACGCAATCTCCCCGCGATTGGCGATGAGGATTTTCGAGAACATCAAACCGCCTGGGCGCCGGCCAATCTCATCCTTTGACCGGCTCAGGATGAGGCAACCAAGGCTGGGCCCTCATGCTGAGCTTGTCGAAGCATAAAGAGCCGAGATTACACACGATTCCGTTTAAAGCGGCTTATAAATCAGAAGCGCGGCGATTAGCCCGAGCGCTCCGGCACCCATCGCGGCAAGCGCGATCAGCAGATGGCGCATGCCATAAACGCGCCCACCCACGGTAAAGGCGATGACGGACTTGCTGGTCATATTGCTGACGGCCGCAACCAAGACCGCAATCGCCGCTGCAGCGCTCGCGCCGGATTTGACGACCCCGGGCGCGCTTAGCGTGATGGGATCGACATCGGCAATCCCAGTAACCACCGCGAGCCCGACAAAGCTCATGCCGCCGAACTTGCGTGCTGCAAGCTTCGTGATGGCCAGGACAGCTGCAAGCAAGACGCCGAAGCGCAAGACGAAGCTGATGTCGATCGGGTTGTCGAGCTTGCCCGCCAGCGAAGCCGCGCTCTCCTTCTTGAGCTCGGCGCTTCCCCAGAACAGCGAGGCAATGATGCCAATAACCGCCGCGGCCGGGATGAACGCCGCAGCGAGATAGATGGAGATGCCCGGCACGATGATCAGGGCAATGGCGAGCGTGCGTAGGAAGGACATGGCGCTCGACACCGTCGCGCCGGTCGCCAGAAGCTCCGGCGATCCGCCATCGCGCACGCGCCGCGCTGAGGTCAACGTCGCCGATGTCGAGGACACGAGACCGGTGGCGATGGCGCCGAACAAGATGCCGCGCGAGGGCCCGGCCGCTTTCACAGCGACATAGCCCGCGCCCGAGATCGCCGCGATCATGATCGTGAGCAGCCACAGCTCATAGGGATTGATCGCGCCCCAAGGGTCGATCGGCCGGTTGGGCAGCAAAGGCAGCGCCAGGAAGGTCATCGCCACCAAGAGCAGGCCCGAGCGAAATTCCTTCCATGTCAGCTTGCGCAGCCATGAGTGAAGCGACTTGCGTGCGGCGAGCAGCAGCGTCATCGCAACGCCGGACGAGACGGCGACTTGCACCGGTCCCAGAACGGCGAGCGCGCCCAGAGCGAATGTGATCAGCGCGGCGACGACGCCAGTGACCGAGTAATTACTATCTTTAATGCTCTCGCGGTACTTGAACCAGGTGACTGACCCAGTGAGCGCTAGCAGCGCGGCAGTCAATGGCCATGGGCCGGCGTGAGGAACAAGCGCCGCACTGACGCCGCCGAAGAGCCCGATCAGCGCAAAGGTCCTGATGCCGGCAGTGCGCCCGCCCTCCGGCTCTTCGCGCTCCTGCCAGCCGCGCTCGATGCCGACCAAAAGGCCGATGCCGAGGGCGACGGCAAGCCGTGAGATCAAATCCAGCGTGTGGGAATCGAGAATCAAGGAGCGCCGCCCGCTTGCCGGCGAAAGCCTTCGCCGATCGTGTCGAAATTATAGCTGCGATTTCGCTTCTCGCCGCCGGTCTTGATGCCGTGGAGCTCGACTTGCATCACGCGCAGCTGGCTGAGCTTGAGCGCTCCGGTCATGTCCGCCGGACGCCGCTTCTTAAGCACGCCCCAGGCGCACGTCTTGCCGCGCAAATGGATGCGCCGCGCCACGCCGCTATCGAACTCGGCGAGATCGACAATGCCGCCATGCTTGCCGTGAAAGAAGATGTGCTCAAGCGCAAAGAAGGGAGTCTTACCGACCGAGTGGAAATAGCTCGGCGTAAATTGCACCAGGCCATGATTGACCCAGCCCGTCACCGGCAGATCGAAGATATAAGAGCCGCCTTCGCGCAGCATGTTCCAGGCGTTGACCAGCGCCTGCGGAAAATTGAACACATGCTCCGAAGTGCCGAAATCCATCACGGTATCGAAGCGGCCGCACAGGCGCTCCACAAGATCGCCGCGCGCCGCGACATCCTCCATGAGATCGAGCACGATATCGCAGCCCTCATAATCCGAGACATCGATCGAGGTGACGGACTTAGCACCGATCTCGCGCAACAGCTCTTCCGTGTACCGGTGCCCAAGCGCTGCCTCGCCGATGCCGTAGCGGCGCTTAAGCTGCGTCTTTTCGGCAGATGAGAGCGTGTTGTGAAGCCGCCCATACATCAGGAGCTCACCGAGGGGCGCGTCTCCGCCGCGGCGCGCGGCGGCGAAGGTCTTCAAGAGAACGAGGTTGGCACAGTTGATACCCATGGGGCCGGGATAATTGCGGGGGTTTCATCAAACCGCAATGTGGAACCGCGGGCGGCACCCCCACGCTCTAAGAAATAAGATAAGAAAATCCGGCCAACCACCTAAGATCAATGATGAAATTGGCAATATAATCAGTGAGCGGATAGCGCCGGCGGCGCCACGCGGATGGCTGAAGGCTTAGGGCGCGGTCTCATCGATTGATCGAGGAAGGCAGTGAACTGCGGCACCAAGGTCTTCCACCATAGGATGACGTCCTTGATCTGGCGCCGCGACGTTCCCACTGCATCGAGATCCATCTCGAGCGCGGCATTGCCATCCTCGTCGATATAGGCGCGGCCAAACCGGTGAGTGCCATTCCACGAATTGATCTGGGCAGTTGGGAAAATACCTTCAACTGGAAAGCCAGCATAGAATTGCGCCTCGCGGCAGACTGGCATGCGCTCCTTGGAGCAGCCGAAAAAGAACACGTTGAAGGGCTGCTTATCGAGACGGCTCCAGATCTCGGGGCTGCTGGGGCCCGGATGGATGAAGGCCTCAAGGCCTGCATCGTCGAGCGCCGCGCTCATCTCTTCTGCCGTCACACCATCAAGAACGCCCCGCTCGTCCGCCCGAGCCGGAGAAAGGGCAACCACGAGCAAGGCAACCGTGAGCCACTTCATCAACCCAGCACCCGTTTTCTTCTGGCTTTGTAGGAAATTAGGCTGAGCGCCGCGTTGTGGCAATCAGGACTCGCCCGTAGCCTACGGAGCAATTAAGGCTTTTCCCACGCCGGCCCCGACCCCATGTGAGGTGAATGGCCTTTTCACCTAAAGCAAGGCGGATATGCTCTTTTATCTCTTCGCTACATTCCTGATCATTCCGCTCATCGAGATCGCCTTGTTCATTGCGGTCGGCAGCCGGATCGGCATTGCTGCCACGCTACTCCTATGCGTCGCGAGCGCGGTTACTGGCGCGGTGATTGTGCGTCACCAAGGGCTTCAGACCATTGCGCGGCTTCAGGAAAGGCTGAGGCTCGGCGAGCTGCCGACCATGGAGTTGGCCGAGGGCGCGGCGATTCTAGCCGCCGGCATTCTCTTGATCACCCCTGGCTTTTTCACCGATGCAATCGGCTTCACGCTGCTCTTTCCGCCGACGCGCCGATGGATCATCAACTGGCTCGGGCGGCGCTACTCAGGCGAAGTGCAGATGTATTATTCGCGCCACCGCCAGGATCCGTTTGCGGACCGCCCGCGCGGACCGACCATCATCGATGTCGAGGCGGAGGAAGTGGATGACGAGCCGGGCAACCCGGCATCGCCGTGGCGGCACGATTAGGTCCTCAGGCGCGGTAGGGCTTGGAGGCCCGCAGCACGCGCGTCGCACGGATGCGCGAGGATGATGGCTCACTCTGCTCAGCCGTCTGTCCGACCGGGCGCCAGGGCAGGCACATGAGCCATGGCGATGGCCAGAAGCTCGAAGCGCTGCGCGGTTTGGTGTCGTATGTCATGCGCTGTTCCATAGACTCATTTTCGAGAGCACTACCCTAACAAATTGTTGCGTTGCATTATAAATGCAAGAGCCCAGTCCTAAAGTGGCTCGTTACAGCCATAAATTTTGGGTGCGGTGCAACGTCACGGGCCCGCAAGGCGGCGCTCAAAGGGATCCTGGAGGCAGGCTGGGTAGCCGCCGGGGGCGAGATGAACGGCAATTAAGCCGGACCGATGCCGAAAACGGTATCCCGCAATACAAGCAACATCTAAACAATGTAGGGGTATAGGAATGGCGGCGGCCGACGGGCCGCCGGGGCAATGGGGCGGCACGCGAGCATGTCCAACCGTGAGTTTTACGGCGAAGAGGTCAAGACGGAGTTGAGCTGGGCGGCTCCGGCGCGCATCCTCTTCATCACCCTGATCCTTGCGGGCGGCTTCCTCTATTATTATTTCGGCCCGCGCGTCGAAGATATTCAGGGCACCAATCCGCGTGCATCGGCGCTCACCCGGCCGATCCCGATGACGGTCGGCACGGACAAATTCCTCATTCCCGAGAACTACACAGTGTTCGCGCGCAACCGCCGCGGCGGCCCGCAGGACAGTGTCGAGATGTATGCCGTCTTGCCGAGCTTCGATGGTTACACCTTGCCCCGTCAGCTCGATTTCGAGAGCAATGATTTAAACTCGCCAATCGTGCATTTCTCGTTGTTCGATCCGACCAAGATCGCCAAGGAAGAAGGTCAGATTTTCGACGAGGTCCTTAGCGAGCGCGAAAAATTCGAGCGCATCTTCTTGCCGCTCGTGACCAATCCCAAAGGCGATCCATGGCGCTATGGCCTTGTGCGCTATAAGCTTTCAGATAGCTGGGGCGGCGGAGATGAAGACTTGTTCGTCCACGAAAACTCGGATGCAAGTCTCGTGATCTTCAGGTGCCTGCAGAGCGCCTCGACCATGCCGGCACCCTGGTGCCGCCGCGACATCCTGGTTTCCAAGACTTTGGGGATTAGCTACCGGTTCAAGCGCTCGCGCCTCAGCGATTGGCGCGACATCAATGACGGCGTCATGAATCTCGTCAAGCGCTTCAAGGCAAACGCGGCGCAGGCTGGCCGCTAGTCGGGCAGATCCATCTCCAGGATACACATATCGAAGTGATACGAGGTCTCGCCCTCGTCCGTATCCTTGAAGATCACACCAACGAACTCGTCGCCCACCATGACCTCGACCGAATCATCCTTCTTCGGCCGCTTGACGACGCTGATCGTGTCGAGGCGAAAGAGCTTGCGCATATAGATCTGCAGCTTGGCGATCTCACCGTTGTCCAAAGCCCTGCCTCCTCCCGTCCGCTCAAGGGGCAACATAGGTTGCTTCGCCGCCAAGGCGCAACGGCCCCTCATGGCATCCCTTGGGCCCGGCCTCATGCCGAGCCCGCGATATCGATCTAGGCCGCGCAACGGCGGAGTAAATGGCGTGAACACACGCGACCTTCCGAACAAACATCTCGCGGCGAGCCTGGCGTGGCCAGAGCAGCGCGAAACGGCTAGAACACGCCGTGCTTGCCCATCAAGCGCTTCATCGCGACATTAAGGCCGAGAAATGTCGCGATGACCGCGCCGATGAATTGAAGCGCGGAGCCATGAATGCCGCCATTGGTGAGCACTTGCGTGCGGAAGCCGCCAATATCGAGAAGATAGGCAACAAAGCCGAAGGCAAACGCACCGGTCAGCGCATGACCGACATGGTGCGAATAGACCATGAATTGATCGATGAGCGATTTGATCCAGGTGAACATCAAATGAGCCCCGTTGTTGTCCGCCGCGCTTTGGGCGTGGATCGAGGCTCGCGCGTTATGGTTAACGCGAGGTTTGCCCGCTGTGGCCTGTGCGCCACGCGGCAGCGTTTCTGCGTCCTGCGATGGTTGACGAAGCCTTAAAGCGGCAACGCTCAGATGACGTAATCGACGATGTCGCCGGAGCGGATCATGTGATCCATGGCCCGTGAAGGCTGCTCGGCCGTCTCGCAGCCGACGATGCGGGCCGGGACGCCGGTCGCGGTGCAATGCTCCGGTACCGGAGTAAGCACAACAGCGCCTGCACCCACCCGGCTATAGGCGCCGACCTCGATATTGCCGAGCACGGTGGCACCGGCACCAAGCAATACGCCGCGGCGAATTTTCGGATGCCGGTCGCCCATCTCCTTGCCTGTGCCGCCAAGCGTCACGCCTTGCAACATCGACACATCGTCTTCGACAATCGCTGTCTCGCCGATGACGACACCCGTGCCGTGATCGATCAGCACGCCGCGGCCGATCTTCGCCGCCGGATGAATATCGACAGCGAAGCGATCCGAGATCGTATTCTGCAGATAGAGCGCCAGCGATTCGCGCCCCTGATTCCACAGCCAGTGCGTCACGCGATAGGCCTGCAGCGCGTGAAAGCCTTTGAAATAAAGGATCGGCTCGACATAAGAGCGCGACGCCGGATCGCGATCATAAACGGCGACGATGTCCGCGCGCATCTCTTCGCCGATCTCGGGGCGCGCCGCATAGGCTTCATCAAACAGCTGACGAATGAGCAGCGAGCCGACATCCGCCGTGCCGAGCTTCTGCGCGAGCAGATAGCTCATTGCGTTCTCGAAACGCTCGTGATGAAGCACCGTCGCATAGAGGAAGCTGGCAAGCGCAGGCTCACTCGCCGCGAGCTCGGCGGCCTCCTTGCGCACGCGCGACCACACCGGATCGACGAGCGCGATATCGTCCGCGACACGGTCGATCTCCGCCTTCATGGCTTGGGCGAGCCTTTTACGGTTCTCACTCATGAAACCTCCCTGGCCTTTGCCGGACCTACCGGAATTATATGGCATTTCGCCCACTCCGTGACAAAGCCGCCCACGGTGACTGGCATCACAGCCCAGATGCGGTAAATGCGCTCCTACTGGCTTCCTGACGCGGCGGCGCTCGTGCCGGTGCTGGCGCTGTAGAATTGCCGCATTGCAGCAAGATAGGGATTTGCCGGCAATTGCCAAGTCGCCGCCCGCTTGAGCAGGAATCCGTCGCGGTGATATTCGGCGAGCTTGCCGGCGATAAAGTTCCCCAGCGCGGTATCTTCGGCACGCACGGCCACGGTCCAGGGCGTTACATCGATCGTGTCGAACACCATGGCGAAGCGCCGGTCGACATCGTCCTTGAGCGCCTCCGCAAGGCGCACCTCATCGCTGACGAAGGCGAGGCAGCGCTCCGCCTCCAGCGCCTGGAATGCGGTCGCACGGTCGGGGAAGGCAATGTAGTTGCCGCCAAGCTCATCGACGATTTGAGATGCCGGCGCATTTGCCTCCAAGCCGCACACGGCCTGGCCCTTCAAATCCTCCCATTTGTGCAGGGTCCCGCCGCGTAGCGCGACGGCATTGAAGCCCGAGGCATAGTAGCCGGGCTCGATCAGGCGGATGCTTGGATCCTTGAGATTGATATTGGTCCGTGGCATGACCAGGAAGTCGACGACCTTGCGCCGCAGAAGATCTGCACCGTTGCTGTCGTCGATGGTCACGAACTTTGCTTTGATGCCGAGCGCAGCCGCCAGCGCATTGGCGATATCCGGCTCATAGCCGACGATCTCGATGATGTGAATCCATCGCCGAGAACGGCGCAGCGCCGAGGCGCACACCGACGGCGATCACACCCCTTTTCTTGAAGGCCGATAATGGATCGGCCGCCGGTGGCGGGCGCGTGAGCCACCAAGCCGTGCCGCCGCCGGCCGCGATCAAGACGACCACAAGCAGCACAATGCCTTGCCAAGAACGGAAAAACTGACCCATCCGGACGACCGATCCCACAAACGGACGCGGGTGGCGAACACTAATCTTTCGCCCGATTTTTTGAAAGAGCGCCGGGGACCAGCCAGCACCGTGACGGGCGGGGATTGCCACTCGCCCACCTCACGGCTATCTCCCGCTCGGCAAGCCAATTGTCGCGGGGCCAAGCGCTCAGGGGTGACGGCGGCGTCTTCGATCCGCCATGCTAGGCAAGGCCAGAAACGAGGATTTTCGATGAGTGAAGAGACCGCGACCGCGCGCTATGAGGACGGCGCGCCGCTCGAGCCAGTGCATCCCAACACGCAGACACTCGATCTGCTGCGCGCGCGCCGCTCGGCCAAGTTTGCCCTGTTGCGCGCGCCCGGCCCGAATGCGAAACAGCTGAGCACATTGCTCGCCATCGCGAGCCGCGTGCCCGATCACGGCAAGCTCGCGCCATGGCGCTTCATCATCTTCGAGGGTGATGCGCGCCTGAAGTTCGGCGAGCTGCTGGCCAAGACCTGGGCCGAAAACGAACCCTCCGCATCGCCACCCGAACGGCTCGAGCTGGAGCGCTCCCGCTTTGCCAACGCGCCGGTGGTTGTAGGTGTCGTCAGCCGCGTGACGCCGGGCATCAAGATTCCGGTGTGGGAGCAGCAGCTTTCATCCGGTGCCGTTTGCACGACGCTTCTGATTGCGGCAAATGCGATGGGCTTTTCGGGTTCCTGGATCACCGAATGGTATGGTTTTGACAAAAAGATCTTTGCGGCGCTCGGCCTGAAAGAGAATGAGTGCATCGCCGGCTTTGTCGGTCTCGGTACCGTGCCGCAAGTCACCGAGCGTGCCCGGCCAAAGCTTGAAGATCTCATCACCCGCTGGACCGGCTAAACGGAATCACGCGTCTAGGCAGCGTCGATCGCGGCCCGCACATCAACGAGAAGGGCTTCGACGCGCTTCTTCAACCTGCCATCATCGGCATCACAGCGATAACCGATCACCTGCCGTGCCGCTTCGGCAAGCAAAACGACAAGCGGCCCATAGACACCTTCAGGATCGGCCTCACACAGCTCGTAGATGGCGTTGGCGATCTCAGACGTGATTTCCGAACCCATCGTCGAGGCCATCCCGCGCAAATCGTTGGACAGGGTCATGAGTTGCGCAACGTCTTTCGCACCGAGCGTCTCCGATGAAGCCGATGCCGCCTCGATAAGCTTCACGGAAAGCGCATCGAGTTCCGGAATGCTTTGCTTGATGACGCTCTCCAGCGCCTCGGCACCGCGCATGCAGATGATATGAAGCGGAACGGGCCGCGCGCCGAGTACCGGCCGCTTGTCGGCTGGCCTTTCAACGATCGTGCTCGGCTCACCGGCGCTCTTTTGCGTCATGCCTAATCCACGATGTGAACGCCGCGGCCACCGGCAGCGCGCTTGGGGCCGAAATAGCTGCCTTGCTGCTCGAACGATCTTTTGTCTTCGAGGCAGAATTTGAGCTTGAGATAGAACTCACGCGGCGTGAACGGCTTGATCAGGTACGAGGTCGTGCCGGCTCCCAGCGCCTCGAGCACTCGGTGCTGTTCGCGGTAAGCAGTCAGCATTAAGACCGGCATGAATGGATTTGGACTTTTGCTGGAGCCACGAACCATTTCGAGCAGCTTGAGACCGGGCAGCCCTTCCATTTGCCAATCCAGGATCAGCAAGTGCGGATGTTGAGCACACACAAGGTGCCAGCCTTCATGCACGCCAGTCGCCATCCAAATGTTTTGAACGCCGGCAGCCACCAGAAGGCTGCGCGCAACTTCGCGGCCAAAAGCGAGATCATCGACGATGACAGCCTTGAGGCGCGACAAATCCGGAAAATGAGAATTGGCCGAAGTGTCGAGATCGGTCATCGCGCTCACATATACTATTCATTGAGGTGCGCGAGCGTACGCAACCGCACCGGAATATTTATCTGCTTATCAGCATTTTAGTTAAAATACGGCTACCGCCACGCGCCGCATTGGCAGTGCGTGCAACAGTTTGTCATGTAAATCAATGCGCTAGACTTGCGCGTCTCAAATAGAAAACATGCGTTTCAGCGAAGCTTCGCGCAACTGAGAAATGTGCTTACGCCGCGCGGAACGGGCACCAGACGGCAGCAGCAGCATGACCTTGCGGCTTACCCGGCGGCACCACTTTTTGGCCGACATGCGGCAGTGCACGGATGACTTTATGTACCGAGTATCCATCGGGCAGATCGAGGAAGTCGACGAGATCTCCAGTCCGGCACGGCAAGCGCGCACCATCGGCGAAGACGAGCGTGAACACATAATAGCCCATGCCGTATTCGCCCGCGCGATAGATATGGTCAGCGATCTTTGCCGGCAATCGCGTCGGCGAATCTTCGATATGGGCAACCCGCGCGAGCGGCAGAACGATGCGATTGCCGAGATCGTCAATTTTGAGAAAGGCGCCGGCATCGAGCATGTAAACGCCATCGATCTGCCTGCCGTCAGTCAGCGTCGCAAGGCATGGATAGAGCTTTGTATGCTTGGCATAGGAGGGCTCGATTGATTTCAGCTCGTTTGCGAGCGCGCGCGTGATGACCGGATATTTCTGCTCCGCCGGATCGATTGCCGCCCGCGCGAGGGCAGGCGCCGAAGCCACCGTCAAGGCAGCCGATACGCCACGCAACAACTCACGCCGACAAAACAAACGCCCCTTTCTCATCACGCGACTCCTACAAGTCAGCTCAATCAAATATGCAGCGCGCGGCCATAAGCATCCAAGACGCTTTCATGCATCATCTCGGACAGCGTCGGATGCGGAAACACGGTCGCGATCAGCTCGGCTTCGGTCGTCTCAAGCGTCTTGGCGATCGTGTAGCCCTGGATCAGCTCGGTCACTTCCGCGCCGATCATGTGCGCGCCGAGAAGCTCGCCGGTCTTGGCGTCGAACACGGTCTTGACGAGGCCATCCGGCTCGCCCAGCGCGATCGCCTTGCCGTTGCCGAGGAACGGAAAGCGCCCGACGCGCAGCTCATAGCCCTTCGCCTTCGCTGCGGCTTCGGTAAGTCCAACGCTGGCGATCTGCGGCATGGAATAGGTGCAGCCTGGAATTTGTTCTTGATCCATCGGATGCACGCTCTGGAACACTTGGCGATGCGTTCGGCGACCATCACGCCCTCGTGCATCGCCTTGTGCGCGAGCCATGGCGGGCCGACCAGATCGCCGATCGCGTAAATGCCGGGAACGCCCGTCTCGCACCATTCGTTCACGACGACATGCGTGCGATCGACTTTGACGCCCGCGGCTTCCAGGCCGATGTTCTCGACATTGCCGACAATGCCGACCGCCGAGATCACGCGCTCCGCCGTCGATCGTCTCGGTCTTGCCGTCCTTGGTCTCTGATCGTCGCGGTGACGCTGTCCTTGCCGCGCTCGAGCTTTTCGACGCTCGCCGACGTGATGATCTTCATGCCCTGCTTCTGAAACGCGCGCGCCGCGAGCTTGGCAGATCTCCTCATCCTCCACCGGCAGAATGCGATCGAGCACCTCGACCACTGTCACCTCGGCTGCCGAACGTTCGGTAGAAGCTCGCGAACTCGATGCCGATCGCGCCGGAGCCGACGACCAGAAGCGATTTCGGAATCGCCGGCGGCACCATGGCCTCACGATAGGTCCAGACGAGCTTGCCGTCCGGCTCCAGCCCTTTCATCTCACGCGCACGCGCGCCAGTCGCCAGATGATGTTCTTTGCCGATGATCTTCCGCCTTGCCATCCTTCTCTACACTGACGACGTCCCTTGCCCTTCAGCTTCGCCGCTCCCCTCGATCACGGTGATCTTGTTCTTGCTTCATAAGGCCCTTTACGCCGTTCGAGAGCCGCCCCGCCACCGCGCGCGAGCGCTTGACCACCGCATCGGCGTCATAGGCGACGCCCGGACGCTTTCAGCCCATAATCGGCAGCATGCTGCATCAGGTGAAACACCTCGGCCGAGCGCAGCAGCGCCTTGGTCGGGATGCAGCCCCAGTTGAGGCAAATGCCGCCCAGCTCGGCGCGCTCGATGATCGCGGTCTTGAGCTTGAGCTGAGAGGCGCGGATCGCGGCGACATAGCCGCCCGGGCCCGAGCCGATCACGATAAGGTCGAAGGAAGCCATGCTCTAAGACCTCTCGTCTGGGATATGGTGGGCCCGCGGGCACGGGACTTGAAGGGAGCAGCAATCTTAGACGCTCGTCTGCGCCGCCAATACTATCTGCGCATTGACCTCAAGAACCAGATTGAAGGAGGAACGCCATGCCAAAGGTCGGGGTCGCCTGCGGATTTCTTCTACACGATCCCGGATATGAAGGCCGAGCTGCTGGCCAACTACCCGGACGCCATATTCGCGCCCGAGGGCGTCAACTATATGGACCGCGCAGAACTACATCGACTTCGTCAAGGACTGCGACACCATGCTCGCCGCGATCCGCCCGATCATCGATGAGGAGATGCTAAGGGCGCTGCCCAATCTCAAAGTGTCGCCTGCTGCTCGGCGGGTCTCGACCATGTCGATCCTGCCGCCTTCAAGAAGCACGGCGTGCATATCGGCTGGAAGCCGGGCGTCAACGATCACTCCGTTTCGGAGCTTACGCTCTGTTTCATGATCGATCTCTTGCGCAAGGTGTCGCAATACAACGTGCTGATGCGCTCGGGCAAGGCATGGACCGCGCCAGGCGCAACCGGCTCTTGCGCGGCGCGCCGTCGGCATTCACGGCTGCGGCCATATCGGCCAGGCGCTGGTGAAGCTCCTTCAGCCGTTCGGCTGCAAGGAAATTCTGGCCTGCGACCTGCGCGACTTTTCCGACTTCTACAAGGAATATGGCGTGACGCCAGTAGCGCCGGACGAGCTCTACGCTCAAGCTCGGATATTCTTTCGATCCATCTGTCGAAGAACTCGACAGACGCGCGGGCTCTATACCGCCGCAGGTCTCGACAAATTCAAGCCCGGCATCCTTCTCATCAACACGGCGCGTGGCGGCATCGTGGACGATGCGGCGCTTAATGCCACGGCTGAAGAGCGGCACGATCGCCTATGCCGCGGCTTCGATGTCTTCGATGTCGAGCCCGATCTCGACCCCGAGCTTGTCACACTGCCGAACATGCTGGCGACTCCGCATCTCGCCGGGCTGTGCGAGCGAATCGCTGGGTCGCCATGTCGCGCGCCGGCATCAACGGCATCACCGACAATTGGCTGCCCGAGCCCGGCGTCTATCCGTTCGATTGAATGCGCCTCGCAGCGCTGCCCCTTCTTGCGCGAGCAGCGCGGGCTTTGACGATCGCCTTCGCCTCGCTCGTACTCGGCACTTCCTCGAGATACTCGATCGTGCAGCGATCGCGCTTGGTTACGATGCTGTCGCCGGGGGCGCAAAGCTGATCATTGTGGCCGTCAATTCGCAGCGCAATTGCAGTGTCGAGATCGAAGCACCGGTTATAGAGCGTCAGCAGATAATGCTTCTTATCAGCGCCCTCGATCACGAGATGCTGATCATCGATCTGCGTAAAATAGCCTGAGCGCAAAGTCGGCTTCCAAACGCAGTTGATTCCGGTCGGATAGGGCTTGACCGATTCGGGCGGCACGGCGCTGTTCGGAATAGCCGCACCGGCGGCCATGGCCTCGCTCGCCGTCGCAGCAATGAATGTCGTCACAAATGCCAGTTTCAGGAATTTCCTTGAAGTCATGGGCGCACCTGCTTGTTTCGTGTCACCACCCCAGTGGAACAACAACTCCCCCACCTGAATATAGGCTGAACCGCTCGCGGCCAGCACCAAAGGGCCTATTGTCGCGTAGATTTGCAGCATGAAACCATACGATGGTCACGCAAACCGCACACGAGCACAAGAAGCGCCCTTCGAACACGATCGAGCTGCGCATCGAAGAGATTGCACAGCTCTTCGACGAGCTGGACCCTTATCCGTTTCGTGAGCGTGATCTCGACAGCGATGCCGAGACGTATATCGTTGGCTGGGCGCGCGAGCTGCCGCGCAGAATACCGATCAAGATTGTCGTCCACCTGCCGAGGGACGAAGCCGCGACGCGCCAGGGCATTTTGCTCGGCGATACGATGACGCGCTATTTCACGAATCGCGCGGAGGTCGCTCGCTCGGACCTTAAGGAGCTCTTTCGCATCGGCCGCCGCTCGCTTGCCATCGGCATTTGCGTGCTTGCCGTTTGCCTCTTCCTCGGTCAGTTCGTCGTCAGCCACTTAGGCCCGAGCTATATCGCCAGATTTATTCAGGAGAGTCTTTTCCTTCTCGGCTGGGTCGCCAATTGGCGGCCCATGGACATCATGCTCTACGACTGGCTGCCGATCAGCCGGAGCATCAATCTTTATAAGCGCCTTGCCAACGCAGAGGTTACCCTGAGGCCTTATGACGAGGAGCCGCGTCCGCCTCTGATACTCGCCACAAGCTAAAGCAGCATCGTCATCGGGTCTTCGATCAGCTTCTTGAACGCCGCGAGCAACTGCGCGCCGCTCGCGCCATCGACGACACGATGATCGCATGTGAGCGTCACGCTCATGACGGTTGCAATTGCCAGCGCGCCGCTCTTCACCACCGGCCGCTGCTCGCCCGCGCCGACCGAGAGGATCGCGCCCTGCGGCTCATTGATGATCGAGGCGAAATCCTTGATGCCGAACATGCCGAGATTGGAGACGGAAAATGTGCCGCCCTGATATTCCTCGGGCTTCAGCTTGCGCTCGCGCGCGCGCGTGGCGAGATCCTTCATCTCGCGCGCGATGGTCGAGAGGCCCTTGTTCTCCGCTTCGAAAATAATCGGCGTGATCAGCCCGCCGGGAATCGCGACCGCGACCGAGATGTCGGCGTGATGATGCTGCAGGATCGCCTTATCGGTGTAGCTTGCGTTCGCCTCCGGCACTTTCTTCAGCGCCAGCGCCGAGGCGCGGATCACCATGTCGTTGACCGAGAAGCGCTCCTTCTCGTCGAGCTTGGCGTTGAGCTCCTTGCGCACGGCCAGGAGCTTGTCGATCTCGATATCGATCGTGAGCGGAAAATGCGGCACATCGCGGAAGCTGTCGGTCAGCCGGCGCGCGATTGTTCGGCGCATGCCATCGAGATGCACCTCGTCATAGCTGCCTTCGGGATAGACGCAGCCGGTTCGGCCTGTGCGCAGGCGCTTCGGCGCGCGCTGCCGGGCTGCGGCTGGCGCCTTGGCGGCTGCGGGCGCAGCGCCAGGCTTGGCCGTCTCCACGTCGCGCTTGACGATGCGCCCTTGTGGGCCACGGCCCGCGAGCGCAGCGATGTCGATGCCCTTTTGCGCGGCCAGCCGGCGCGCCAGCGGCGAAGCAAAGATCACGTCCGTGCGCGGAAGTCCGTTGCCGCGCATCCCTACCCGCTGATTCGCAACGGCACCGCCGCCCTCTGCGGGGGCGAGGGTGCAGTGCATGCGCCGTGCGCGCTCTCACCTCGCCCGCGGAGGGCGAGAGGGTTCGGGTTGAGGGGCCGTCGCTGCCGCGGGCGCAGGCGCCACCTTGATCGCCGTGCTTTGGCATCGGCCGCCGTCTCGCCTTCCTCCGAGCAGGATCGCGATCGGCGCATTCACCTTCACGTTCTCGGTGCCCTCGGGAACGACGATCTCGCCGACCTTGCCCTCGTCGACGGCCTCAACCTCCATCGTCGCCTTGTCGGTCTCGATCTCGGCGATGACATCGCCCGACTTCACCTGTCGCCGACTTTGACATGCCATTTAGCAAGCGTGCCCTCTTCCATCGTCGGCGAAAGCGCAGGCATCAGAATTGGCGTCGGCATCAGCGAATCCTTGCGTTAATCGCGTTCAGTGTAGTCGGCATGCGTCCAGCGGTGGAAGAAGGTGAGATAGAACAAAGAAATATAGACCAGCCCAAACGCCGCTTCGATAGAAAGCCTGAGCTCCTGATCGATTGAGCGCGTTCCGAGCGTGCCGCGGGCGAGCGCGGCCTGACCGATCGGCGAGAGCTGGCCCCGCTGCGCAAGCTCTGCAAGCGCCCGGTTGATGGCGGCGCCATGATCGAACGCACCGAGCATGAAGAAGACGAAGAGTGCGGCAATTAGCGAGAAGAACGCGAACGCGCTGATCTTCATGATCACCGGCGAACGATAAAGGAAGTAATAGAGCGCGACCACATAGGCCGAAACGATCGTGAACATCACGCCCATGCCTTGCAACGTTAGATCCATCATCTGGATGATCTGGCCGTCAATATCTGCTTCCGTCATACCCCACCCCCCCGGCGTTTCTTCCACTTTCTGCCATGGCCGTCCCGTCGTGGCGGCCATCCATCGATCAGCAACCGTCTTAGTTCAATTGATACTCCAGAGTTTGTTCGACCATGGATGGCCGGACCACGGCCCGGCCATGATAATCAAGGAGTTCAATATATCACGACGCTGCGGATCGACTTGCCCTCGTGCATCAGATCGAAGCCCTTGTTGATCTCTTCGAGCTTCAAGCGTGTGCGTGATCATCGGGTCGATCTCGATCTTCTTCTCCATATACCAGTCGACGATCTTCGGCACGTCGGTGCGCCCGCGCGCGCCGCCGAACGCGGTGCCCTTCCAAACGCGCCCGGTGACGAGCTGGAACGGCCGCGTCGCGATCTCCTTGCCCGCCTCGGCAACGCCGATGATGATCGATTGGCCCCAGCCGCGATGGCAGCATTCGAGCGCCTGGCGCATGACCTGTCGTGTTGCCGGTGCAGTCGAATGTGTAATCCGCGCCGCCGTCGGTCAGCTGGACGAGATGCGCAACGAGATCGCCTGACACGTCCTTCGGGTTGACGAAATGCGTCATGCCGAACTGCTGGCCCCATTCCTCGCTTGCGCCGGATTGATGATCGACGCCGACGATCATCGCCGCGCCGACCAGCCGCAGGCCCTGAATCACATTGAGGCCGATGCCGCCCAGACCGAACACGACGCAGTTGGCGCCCGGCTCGACCTTGGCCGTGTTCACCACCGCGCCGACGCCCGTCGTCACGCCGCAGCCGATATAGCAGCTGTGTCGAACGGCGCGTCCTCGCGGATCTTTGCCACCGCGATCTCGGGCAGCACGGTGTAGTTCGAGAAGGTCGAGCAGCCCATATAGTGAAAGATCGTCTTGCCCTTATAGCTGAAGCGGCTGGTGCCGTCGGGCATCAGGCCCTTGCCCTGCGTTGCGCGGATCGCGGTGCAGAGATTGGTCTTGCCGCGAGAGGCAGCTTTTGCATTGCCGGCATTCCGGCGTGTAGAGCGGGATCACATGATCGCCGGGCTTGACGCTGGTCACGCCCGCGCCCACCTCGCGCACGATGCCCGCGCCCTCATGGCCGAGGATCGAGGGAAAAATGCCTTCGCTGTCGAACCCGTCCAGCGTGTAGGCATCGGTGTGGCAAATGCCCGTCGCCTTGATCTCGACCAGCACTTCACCGGCCTTGGGGCCTTCAAGATCCAGCTCGACGATTTCCAGTGGCTTCTTGGCTTCAAAAGCGACGGCGGCGCGCGTCTTCATAGCTTCCTCCAGGACCCTTTTTCGCAAGGCAGAGGGTTAGGCCGCGAGGCCCCCAAAGTCCAGAGGTGGGTGGCTCACCGTGCAAGCGGATCCGGACCGTATTTGTTGACGCCGCGCTGACCGGGCAGAACATAGAGGATCACAAAGAACACAGCCCAAATCCCAAAGGCTAGCACCGCCGCCGCGATGAACAATGGATCGGAGGCGTACTGATCCCAAGTCGGCAAATGCGACCCGTGATGGCCGAATACGCAACTCGAAATATTGTGGCGACTGCCATCGCATCGCCAAGCAGGATCAGTAAGAAGGAGTATAGAACCCACCAGCCGCTCATGCCGCGATCATGAAAGCGCTTCATGAGCACGACGATGCTCGGCCACAGATAGAAGAGAATAAGTACGATCCAAGCGGGACCGGCATCCTCACCGATCAACGCAGCATTGAGGAATGTCGCAAGGCCGAACAGAGCGACCAGTGGCAGCAGGAATCTAAACCAGATGTCAGCGCGCGAGATTCGTCCTTTCGCGGAGAACAAGAACTCCCACATCAGATGCCCCCGATCTCCGCTCTCGTCTTTGGAGAGAGCGGCAGGCTATTGGCGCCACGCGCTATTGCACCATGAAGGTAACGCTGTCGACGCCGGTATTGCCGTTCGCGGGGTCATAGGCATAGACCGTCGCCTCATAGGTGCCCTTCTGCTTGAGTTCCAGGTCGGCAGCGAACTGGCTCGTCTTACCGGCATAGCTGAGCGGCACGGTGCGCACGAGCGCACCATCGCGCCGAAGGATCGCCGCCACTTCAAACTTGTTCGCATCCCACAGCCCGCCCGGCGTGATCGGGCAGCCGCACATCATCACGACATTCGCTTTGAGCGAGATTTTCTGCATGGCTTTAAGAGCGATATGCGTCGGCGGCGCCAGCACATCGACGGCAATTCCCGGAAGCTCCAGAAGCCAGCCATCGCCGCCCTTGATGTCTTTGCCGGGAACCACCCATTGCGTCGAGCTGACATGCATTGCCGCCTGACGCTGCGCAAGCGGACCAAACGCGCTCACCTCGATGAGGCGCGGACGGTCGAGATCGAGCGTGGCAACGAACTTTGCCGATGTTTCGTCGGAAAGCGGCACACTACGCGTGCGCTTCTCAGTCATCAGCTGCGCGGTATTGCCGGTCGATCCGCTTGTCACGCCTTGAGCCAAAATCTCGCCGGTATCGGCATCGCGCAGAATGATCCGAGCGCCGCCCATGGACGTGCCGACGAATTTGCCGCCCTTGCTGACAACGCGCACGACAATCTCGGTCTTCTGCGCAACCGCGGCGCTTGCACCTGATAAAACCAAACCGATAGACAGCAAGGCGGTGACGGCAATGCGCATCATCGATGACCTTCCCTCAGAGCTTCATTCCCTCTCCCCCTTGTGGAAGCGGCGAACAACTCAGTCGGCGTAGCAGACCTTCTTGACCGCGGCGACGACTTTGTCCGCGTTCGGCATGCTCAAATGCTCAAGATTGGCGGCATACGGCATCGGCACATCTTCTTGCGTGACGCGGGTCACCGGCGCATCGAGATAGTCGAAGGCCTCGCTCATCAGCATCGCCGCGATCTCCGCGCCCACGCCCATATGCTTCCAGCATTCCTCGACCGTGACGCAGCGGTTGGTCTTCTTCACGCTCTCGATGATCGTCTCTGTGTCAAGCGGGCGCAGCGTGCGCAGATCGATGATCTCGGCATCGACGCCATCCGCCGCGAGTTTCTCAGCCGCCTCTTCGGCATAAGAGACGGAACGCGAATAGGCAACGATGGTCACGTCTTTGCCAACGCGGTGAACACGCGCCTTGCCGATCGGCAACACGAAATCATCCAGCACCGGCACGGGGAACGACTTGCCGTAGAGAATTTCGTTTTCAAGAAACACAACCGGATTGGGATCGCGGATCGCGGCTTTGAGGAGGCCCTTGGCATCGGCTGCCGTGTAGGGCGCAACCACTTTGAGCCCCGGCACATGCGCATACCACGCGGCATAATCCTGGCTGTGCTGCGCGGCGACGCGGCTCGCCGGCGCCGTTCGGCCCGCGAAACACGATGGGGCAGCCCATTTGTCCGCCCGCCATGTAAAGCGTCTTGGCGGCGGAATTGATGATGTGGTCGATCGCCTGCATCGCGAAGTTGAAGGTCATGAACTCGACGATCGGCCGCAGCCCGGCAAACGCCGCGCCGACACCAAGCCCGGTGAAGCCATATTCGGTGATCGGCGTGTCGATCACGCGCTTGTCGCCGAACTCCTGCAGCAAATCCTGGCTGACTTTGTATGCGCCTTGATATTGCGCGACTTCCTCACCCATCAAAAACACGTTGTCGTCGCGGCGCATTTCCTCGGCGATCGCATCGCGCAGCGCTTCGCGCACCTGCATGTCTTTGAACTGCGTGCCGGCGGGGATTTCGGGATCGCTCGCAGCGGCAGCCGTCGCCTGAGGCGCCTTCATCTCGATGCGCGGCGCAGGCGTGGGAGCTTTCGCGGCGGCAGGCGCCGGCGCAGCGGCTCCACCATTCACGCCATTGACCGCGCTCGCGTCTTCACCCTCGGCCAGAAGGATCGCGATCGGGTCATTGACCTTTACGTTCTCGGTGCCTTCGGGCACGACGATCTTACCCACGCGCCCTTCATCGACGGCTTCAACTTCCATCGTGGCCTTATCGGTCTCGATCTCAGCGATCACATCGCCTGACCTAACTTGGTCGCCTTCTTTGACGAGCCACTTGGCCAGGGTGCCCTCTTCCATCGTGGGCGAAAGCGCGGGCATGAGAATGGGAATTGCCATGGATGTGGGCGAGTCCGTTTCTAAGAAGCCTTCCCTTACACCAGCGCCCGCGCCGTTTCCACCTCCGTTGGAAGGGCGCGCTGCTGCATCGCGGCACGGGTTAACTGAGGCGGGCCGCCCGCCCGCCAACAGCTAGATATCGAGCGCGTACCCGACCAAGGCGATCCTCACCATACCGCCGATCCAGCAAATCGTTCGCAAGACCGGTATGCCAATGAGATAGCAGGCGCAAAACCGATGCGGGCATAAAGATAAATGGTGGCGCCGAGCGCCGACCATTGAGCCGTCTGCTTGAGCAGAACGACAGCAAAAGCAAGCGGCGCGAACATAACGAGGCTGATCACCTGATTGTCTTCGCAACGCTGCGCACGCGCCGCCCAGCCCGTGAGCGGGCAATATCGTCCCTGTTGCCCAGGTCCGGCATCACGCCCTTTTGCAGGACGCCAGCCAAGGCTTGAACGGCAATGATGACCGCAAGCAACACGACTGAACAGACAAGCATCTGAATTTCGACAGGCATTGCTTCCTCCCGCTGTCTTCGAAGAATGCTTAGAGCAGCTCATTGCCGCCAAATAATGAAAGTGCCAGAATCAGAGCCCACTTGTTTGGGGAAAACAGTAATGGTCACCGGAGGGTCCCAATGCTTCATAGACGAAAGTTCTTAGCTGGCACAGCCGTCTTACCACTGCTATCAAGCCGCGCCTTGGCAGCTCGAATGTGCACTCCACCAAATGCTTTTGGTATTAGGACCTGCAGCGTCGGCGTCAATATAGGAAATTTAGAAACGGCGAGGCAGCAAAAGGATCATTGGTGTTGGGCAGCCAGTATCTCGGCTATATTTTCAATGCACGGTCATAGCGTAGACCAAAAGAAGATCGTTGATAAGATCTTTCCGAACGGTGACAACGAGGCTGCAATAGGTCCGCAAATCATTGCAGCAATAGACGGAACTTGGACTGACGATGGCGGTTCGGACTTCACGGCCAACGGGACAGTGCTTATCGACAGTCAATTCGGCCTCAAGAGTCCATATGCCACGCAGATTGCAGCCCAGCAACTTGACGCGGGCAACGGACTAATTATCGGCTCGGAGGGTCATGCTTGTGTACTTAGCGAAATGACCTATGCGCTAAACATCTACAATGGCGCATATCAGCTACTCGAAATGACGGTCCGCGACCCTTGGCCGGGTAATCCGAACAAGCGAATATACAAACGCGACGAAGCGACCTTGGTGCAATTTCTTTGCGCGGTAACCGTCATCGACGTGTAATTTACATTGGTATATCTAAAGCATCAGCGATCACGCCTCGATCAGAACGTCCGTGTACAGCTCTTCGGGCGCAGGCTCGGGCGACTTCTGCGCGAACTCGGCAGCTTCCATAATAAGCGCGCGAATTTCCGTGTCGATCTTCTTCAGATCCTCATCTTTGGCGAACCCGCCCTCGACAATGCGCTTGTGGCAAAGGTCGATCGGGTCGTGCTGCTTGCGGTAGGAATTGATCTCCTCACGCGTACGGTATTTGCCCGGGTCCGACATCGAATGGCCGCGATAGCGGTATGTCTTCATCTCCAGGATGATCGGCCCTTTGCCGCTGCGCGCATGCTCAACCGCCATCATCCCGGCTTCGCGCACGGCGACGACATCCATGCCGTCAACTTCTTCGCCCGGAATGTTGAAGGCGGCGCCGCGGTGCTTCAAATGCGTGTCGGCCGTTGCGCGCTCGACCGACGTGCCCATGCCATAGCGGTTGTTCTCGATAACATAGACCACCGGCAGCTTCCACAGCGCCGCCATGTTCATCGATTAAACACCTGGCCTTGATTGGCCGCGCCATCACCGAAATAGGTCAGCGTGACCTTCCCATTGTTCCGATAGTGATTGGAAAAGGCGAGCCCTGTGCCAAGCGGCACCGAGGCGCCAACAATGCCATGCCCGCCGAAGAAGTTCTTCTCCTTCGAGAACATATGCATCGAGCCGCCCTTGCCTTTGGAATAGCCGTCGGTGCGGCCAGTCAGCTCGGCCATGACGCCCTTGGGGTCCATGCCGCGCGACAGCATATGGCCGTGATCGCGGTATGCCGTGATCACCTGATCATCATCGCCGATCGACGACTGCATGCCGACGACCACGGCCTCTTGGCCGATATAGAGATGGCAGAAGCCGCCGATGAGACCCATCGAATAAAGCTGGCCGGCGCGCTCCTCGAAGCGGCGAATCGTGAGCATCTCACGGTAAAAGCCTAAGAGCTCCTCACCCGTGGGCGCCGCATTATGCCCAGGCGCCGTGCCTTCATTTTTGCCCCTCGCCGCTGCTTTCGCCATCGCGCGCCTCTCCCTCGTTCAGCCCCTCGATTTCGCAAGCTTTATATGGCGCTGGCAAGGGCTAGCGGAAAGTCCGAATCCGGACCTACTGCGCAGTGCGAACGTAAACCACGGCAGTGTTGTCGGCGTAGAGGCGGCGCCAGCCGGGCATGCGGTCCAAAAGCGCGTTGGCGGGACGCGCCGGGTTAAGAAGCGTCGCCTGAATGTCGTACTGACGCAAAAGCTTCAAGAAGCCTGATAGATCCTCCAGCGTCACCGCGGCGTTCTCGCGTGCTGTGAACGCGCCGCCATAAAGCTCTGTGCGGCCATCGATAAATGGTCTTAAGCCGCGCGCCACCAGATAACCGCCGAAATCATAATCGTTGAAGATGCGCGTGATATGCGCCGCCTCGATCGCATCGACCGCACCCCTGGGCGAAACCGCCTTTTCCGGTGCTAAGGGACGCGCACTCGCGAGCCCAGCAATGCCAAGGAGCGCGATAAGCGTGCCTGCCAGGACAAGCCGCAGGTCGAATGGCATCGCGCCGACATCGCCGTCCTGATTTTCCTTGGCATAAGCGCCGAGCTGCGCATTCAAGGGGCGGGCGATAATCATCGGCACCAAGAGCGCCACCAGCTCGCCATTGCGCACATGCGCAAGCGCCATATGCACGAGCCCAAGCGCGAGCACGATCCTGAGCGGCGGCAATTTGATGCCGCGATAGAGCGCGAAACCAAAAGCGCCGAGCAGGACGATCTCAAAGGCGCCGATTTGGGCAAAGTCTTGCGGCTTCCACTCATTGACAATGCCGAGCGCGGGACCAAGGCCAAGCACGCGCACGGTCATCAAGATCGATTGCGGCCCATAGGGTGTGACGCATGCGGCGGCAACCGCGAGCGCGCAGAAGCGCAGCCACAACAGCGCAAGGTGTCTGCGCTCATGCGGCTTGGCGTGCCAAACGGCATCGATCGCAAGCGGAATGATCAGCGCAAGGCCCAGAGTGAAACCAGCATGCAAATTCGCCCAAGCCACCATCAGCGGCAGCAAGAACAGTGAGGGCGCACGGGTGCGATCGGCGGCAGTGACCAGCCCACCAACCCAGAGGACCATAAACGGCATCGCCAAGACATGCGGGCGCGCAACGATATGCGGCGCGGCCAACAGCATCGCCGCCATCACCGACATCATAGCCGCGATCGGGGAAAGCGTTCGCGCCATGAAGCGCGCAAGCAATGCGAATGTGAGCCCGATTGCAGCGGCGGCGAGGATCGCAACGCCGGCCCAGCCACCCAGATGATAGGCGCCGGCATAAAGCAGCTGCGAGCCCCACTCCTTGGCGATCCACGGCTGGCCCGCCATTGTGAGCGAGAAGGGATCAACCTGCGGGAAGGCGCGGTGTGCAACGATCCAATCGCCAACCACCACGTGCCAATAGATGTCAGGATCACCCAAAAGCCGCGCGCCGGCGACAATCATCAGTACAAAGAGCAATGCGCCGGTAATGAGCGGCAACGCCAATTGCCAGCTCAGAGTGTGCTCGCGCGTCCTGATCGCAGAATCGCTCATCGGCGCGAGGCTAGCCGCGCCGCGTTAATCTTTAGCCAACGCTAGGCCGGAGCGCTCAGTTGGCGCGCTTCCAGTCCGAGCTGCCCTGCGCCGAGGCTGCAGTCACCTTATTTCGTCCCTGGAACTTGTAGGTGCCTTTCGCAACGATGCCGCTTTGCGGCATGCGCGTCCACTGGCCATCCTTGGCCTCGAACATTCCCGTCTCTGCTAGCGAGAACTTATAATTATAATGGCCGTCTTGCGTGATATCGAGCGACGTCTTGACCCCGCCAATCGGCGTCGTCGGCGTATCGGTGTACCAATGCCCGGCAACGCGCGAAAGCGGCCCCCCGGCGCCTGATGGATTGCCAACAAGGATCGATTGACTGCCGCCGGGAAACTGCAGCGCAATCGAGCCATCTGTCGACTTCCCGCCAAGCTGCGGCGCAGAGGCCCCAAAGATCTCGGCATTGGTCACGATGTAGTTGAATTCTTGCGATTGATGCGTGATGTCCGAGGTGAATATCAGCTTATCACGGCCCTTTGCCGTCACTGTGCCGTGGTCTTCGCCGCCCCAAACATATTTATAGTTGCCGAGGTCATTGACGTCCATTGTGCCCGTGAGCTTGCCGCTTGCCAGCGCGGCTTTGGCAAATGTGCTAATTGAAAACGCCCCGAACGGGCTCGGCGTATCAGCATCCGCCGTCGATCCCACCATCTTCCAATGCCCGACCCATGAGGGCGGCTTGGACGGGCCGAACATCATCCAGCCGACAAGCGCGACGACCACCGCCGCGCCGCCGGTCATCAGTGTACGCCGGTCCAGCTTTGCGGCCGGCGCGGGCGTCGGCTTCGGCGGCGGCACCGCCTTGCCGTCGAGAATGTGATGAATGACCTCAGCGAGATAATTGAGATGCTGCTCGAGCGGCGGATTGAACGCATCAAGCCAATGCGGTGTTGAAAGAAAATATTCGAGCGATTTTTCCGGCATCACGTTTTCGATGCGCAACGGAATGATCGGAATACCCTTGTTCACCGCGCGCTCGACCTCGCGCTTGATCTGCGGCGAGAGGTTCGCATTGGTGGAAAACACCAGCACCATCGCCCGCGACCCATTGATCGCATCGACGATGGATTCACTCCAATCCGCGCCCGGCGTAATGTCGCGCGGCGCCATCCAGCATCTGATGCTACTCTGCTCGAGCACGGCGCAAGTCGCGTCCGCCGTCGGCTTGTCCTTCGACGAATAGGAGATGAAAACGTCGTGCGCCATGTGTGCCCTGCCCCTCGCGCCGCAACGTTAAGAGGCGCCCGCGGTTTGGGCAAGCCGGGCTATTTCGACGGAGCCGCCGACGGCATCAAGAGGATTTCGTCAGGCTCGGAATAGAACAGCACACGGCGCGCCTGCTCGCCCAGCATGTCAAGATCAGGGTGGTTGGGATCCAGCGCATTAATCCGCTTCTCAAGGTAAGTCCGCTGCGCATCGAGCGCTACCATCTTCACCTGAAGGCCGGCTATATCGTGGTGCAGCTGGCGCTTGGCCGAGAGCCCGCGCTCACCGCCCATCAATCCGGAGACCAGATAGAGGACGAGGCCCAGCATCGCGGCAATCGCGACGGTGCGAAGAAGATAGCGCTGAGCACGCGTATGACTCGTCATGGAGTATGACGGAATCATGAGGGGACGGCCGCGTCAACGGAAAGCTTCGCAGCCGAGTCGATAATTCGCCGCCAAGCACCGGTTCTTAAACGGAAATCACGTTTGGCCGCGCCACATCCACGCCGCAATTATTAACAAAGGCATTGAAGCGCCGACACGCCAGCCCTTATCTAACGAGAAAACGAATCACGGGAGATGCCATGTCGAGCGATGCACCGCCCCCGCCCGCGCCTTCAATTGTCAAAATCCCGACGCCCGTTTGGGTGTTGATCTTCATTGTCGTGGCCGTCGTGCTCAATGGCGCGCTCGGCCTACCGGCGATGGCGAGCCTTCACAGCATGTGGCTCGGCATAATCGTTGTCTTGATCGGCGGCGCCGTGGCGGCCTGGGGCCGCATGACCTTCGCCGAAGCCAAGACGCAGGTGAATCCGGCATCGGTGAAGAACGACAAACTGGTGACGGCAGGACCTTACAAGTTCACGCGCAACCCGATGTATCTCGGCCTGGTGATCGTCTCGCTCGGCGCCGCGATCTTGGGTGGGCTTATGCCTTTATATGCCGTGCCCGTTCTCACCTTCCTGCTCGATGAGTTCGTCATCATTCCATTCGAAGAGCGGAAGATGGAGCGCCAACACGGTGACGCCTACCGCGAATACAAGCGCCGCGTCCGGCGCTGGATTTGACCCGCTCAAGCAAGCCGTACGGCGCCAACAAAGGCGGTTAGCAATAAGATCGCCCCCATGCTGTAGCAGATACAAACTATCTGTTGCGTGTCCTTCAGTATCACGGCACCGGCAACAGCGGCGGCAACCATTGCCAACCCCGTCGCGTAGTAGAGTGGTGTACGGAATATCTTCGCGAGCGGCAGAAAGTGGAGCCCGACAACCACGGCGATTGCAGCGACGATATATTGCTGCATATGCCAGTGGCTGAGCGCGAACACCGCCACAACAATTCCCGCAACTTCAAGCGCAGTGGTAATAAGAAAGCCGATGCGCACTGCCGCCGGTTGCTTCGGCAAGCCGGATTTACGCTCGCTTCGAATGCGCAATATCCCGCTGAGCACAAGCGCTGCCGTCATTGCATAAGCGGCATAGAGCGCCCAATCCGGCGCGTGATCGAATTGAGGGCGAAGTAGAGCCAAACCATTCCGGCCACCGCGCCGACGATAATGCCCACGCCGCGCCCGCTGCGCGCGCTTCCTAAGGCATCACTTTCCGATATATCCGCCATCGATTCCCCCGTCTTTGGCCGCAGCGTAGCAGATTATGGCCAATCGGGCTTGCGCTTTTCGAGGAAGGCGGCAACGCCTTCGCACGCTTCAGCGTTCAGCATGTTCTCGGTCATGATGCGCGCGGCATAATCATAAGCCTCGGCAAGCCCCATCTCGATTTGGTTGTAGAACGCTTCTTTACCGATCTTGATCGCCGCGCGCGGCTTGGATGCGATCAGCTGCGCAAGCTTCATGGTTTCAAGATTTGAGATCGTCCGGCGATACGGCGTGATTGATCAAACCGATACGCGCAGCCTCTTCCGCCGCGACAAGCTCACCGGTGAGTAGCATTTCCATCGCATGTTTGCGCACGACATTACGCGAAAGCGCGATCATCGGTGTCGAGCAAAAGAGACCAATGTTGACACCGGGTGTTGCAAAGCGCGCATTTGTGGAAGCGATGGCCAAATCGCAACTGGCGACAAGCTGGCAGCCCGCCGCCGTTGCAATACCGTGCACTTCCGCAATGACAGGCACGGGATGGCGCACAATCATCTGCATGAGCCGCGAGCATTGCGCGAAGATCGCAGCAAACGCCGCCTCGCCCTTATCGGCGTCGGCGCGGCAATCACTCATCTCCTTGAGGTCATGCCCGGCGCAAAACGCAGGACCGTTCGCTGCGAGCACGATGACGCGCACTTCAGAGTCAGCAGCCGCGCGCACGAGCTCCGCCTCAAGCGCGCCCATCAAATTGGTCGAAAGTGCGTTGCGCGCCGATGGGCGATTGAGGGTCAGACGCAAGATACCAGGACCACCACCGGGCTGCGTTAGGATCAAAGACCGTGATGAGTTCATAGCAATAGAAGGATGGAGTGGAGTTGACCCAAATCAGCTAGACTTGGCAAACGTTCCACTGCAAGGCAAATCCAACAATGAAGAAGCTCATCGTCGCCATCCCAACTCCCATCTGGGCTGCCATTCTGCTGTTCCTCGCTTACGAAGCAAGCCGGACTTTCAACTGGCAAGCCGGCTTGAAACAAGTGACGGCCGCGATCGTTCTCATCGTGATTGGCTTCTTGATTTCCCTGACGGGGCTGCTGGCCTTCTTGCGCGCCGGCACACAGCTACGCCCCGACTCGACAATCAATAAATCTGTCGTCACGCAAGGGTCCTACGCCTTCACGCGAAACCCTATGTATCTCGGCGCAGTCATCATGTCCCTTGGCGTTGCATTGATCGTCGGCCCTTGGCCAATGTACGTGGCGGTCGTGCTCGTTTTCCTTCTCGCCAACTATGTAATTATCCCCTTTGAGGAGGCGAATGTGGAACGCCAGCACGGTGATGAATTTCGTGCGTACAAGGCCAAAGTGAGACGCTGGATTTAGAGTTGCCGCTTGCCTATCGCTTGAGCGCGGAACGGCCCAAGAATTTGGCGGCAGGGCCGAGCTCTTCCTCGATGCGCAAAAGCTGGTTGTATTTGGCAAGGCGTTCGGAACGCGCGAGCGACCCGGTCTTGATCTGTCCGCAATTGGTGGCGACCGCGAGATCGGCAATCGTCGCATCTTCGGTTTCGCCGGAGCGGTGCGACATCACCGATGTCATCGAAGCACGGTTGGCCATGTCGATCGTTGCCAGCGTTTCCGACAATGTGCCGATCTGATTGACCTTGATGAGAATGGAATTGGCGCAGCCTTCCTTGAATGCCGCGCGACAACCGCTCGACATTGGTGACGAAGAGATCGTCACCCACCAGCTGAACCTTGTCGCCGAGCGTTTGAGTCAGCAGCTTCCAGCCCGCCCAGTCTTCCTCGGCCATGCCGTCCTCGATCGACACGATCGGGAATTCCGGCAACGAGCTTGACGAGATAATCCGATCATGCCCGCGTTGATCGAGCGTCTTGCCCTCGCCTGCAAGCACATATTTGCCGCCATCGAAAAATTCGCTTGCTGCGGCATCGAGCGCAAGCACGACATCCTCACCGGGCTTGAAGCCGGCCTTTTCGATCGCGCGCATGATGTAATGAGCGCCTCCTCGGCTGACTTGATCATCGGCGCAAAACCGCCTTCATCGCCGACATTGGTCGAAAGCCCGTCGGCATGCAGCGCCGATTTCAACGCATGAAACGTCTCGGCGCCAATGCGCAACGCCTCGGCAAATCGTCTCGCCGCCCACCGGCAGGATCATGAACTCCTGAATATCGATCGGATTGTCGGCATGTGCGCCGCCGTTCAAGACGTTCATCATCGGCACCGGCAACACGCAGGCCGAGGTTCCGCCGACATAGCGATAGAGCGGCAGTGCAGATGCCTCCGCGGCAGCTTTCGCGCAGGCGAGCGAGACACCCAAAATGGCGTTGGCGCCGAGGCGCGATTTGTTCGGCGTACCGTCGAGCTCATTGAGGGTTGCATCGATGAGAAGCTGATCTTCGGCATCAAAGCCCGAGAGCGCCTCGTAAATCTCGCCATTGACGGCCGCGACGGCCTTCAGCACGCCCTTGCCGCCATAGCGCTCGCCGCCATCGCGCTTCTCGACCGCCTCGAACTTGCCGGTCGAGGCACCCGAGGGCACCGCAGCCCTGCCTGAGGAGCCGTCCTCCAGCACGATCTCGACCTCAACCGTGGGGTTGCCGCGGCTATCGAGAATCTCGCGGGCGGCAATATCGAGAATGGCGGTCATGGCGTCCCTCTTGGCTTTGATCCGGCGGGCGTTGCTTAGCCCAAACCGCGCCCAGGCAAAAGGGACAGGCTGCCGCCCTGGGCGGCCGCTCGATCTTGGCGCGCACCACTTTAGATTTCGGCAGTGAAAATCGTCTCGACCGGCAGCTCGAACAATCGCCCGATGCGCAAGGCGAGCGGTAAGCTCGGATCGTATTTGCCGGTCTCGATGGCGTTGACGCTCTGGCGCGAGACATCGAGCCTTTGAGCGAGATCCGCCTGGCTCCAGCCGCGCTCGGCGCGCAAAACGCGTAGTCGGTTCTTCATATCAGCGGCGACGAAGCCACCAAGCGGCCCAAGCGATGAAATAGCCGATCACCCAGGCCGAAAAGACGATCAGCGCGCCGGCGAACATCCAAACGATGCGCTCGGCCGCAACGTTGCCGCTAGCGAGCGCCGCCGCCGATTCCGGCGCGAGATGATGCGGGACGAGCAGCACTGCGACGATGCTCAGACCGACAAACCCCAACGCAAGACCAACGATCGATCCCCATAGAGCTGCAAATTTGTGTGCCTCGCGCACGACCTCATCGGTCCCTCTGCGCCAAGCTGCGACGGCGAACACAAACCCACTAACGATGGCAAGAGCCATGAGCAGAACGCGCAGCCAGATGAATGTATGAGGGTCGGCGGGCAGCAAAAGGACGACGGCAAAGACCGCAGCTAACGCAACGAATACGGCGACGTAGAAAACGGCGGCGTCTAAAGCCGACTTAACAACCATTTTGGATCCTCCGGTTCTTCATGTCAGGGCCGCCGCAGCCACCACAGCGCCCAGGTGATCGCGTAGCCGGCGAATTGCACGAGAAGAATGCCAGCGGCGCCGAGCGTGATAAGATTGAGCGGTTGATGCGGCCATGCGCCTTGCGACAGCGCCAACATATCAAGCGCGCGCGTTTTGCGGTCCAGGCTAAAGCTCGTCCAGACGATCAGCGCGACAATGCCAAACAGGGCTCCAAAGCTGCCACCCCAAAAGAACGCGCTCTTGTGGGCTTCGCGCGCCGCCTCGTCGCTGATGTGCCAGGCGCGACCCGCGAACAGGAGCGCCCACACGACGGCGAGGAGGCTGACGATCGATATCGCCGGACCGCCCAGCCACGCTTTGGGCAGCCAGTGCATCGATGTGACTATAACAAGCAAAGGCAGCACGGCCGCGCCGTAATAACGGAGAACTTTAAGCGTCTTGCTTTGCATCGCGACACCCACTTCCTATCGCTCGTGCTTCAGTGCGGGCGCGTGGTTGCCCGAGTTAATTCCGCCGGGTAATCCCGAACTCGCGGCAACCTTCGTTCCTTCGCGCTGGAATTCATCGAGCTGGCGCCAATGCAGACGCATGTGGACGGCCCCGACAACCAGCATGGCGGCCATGGCGCCCAGCCGTGTCAGCAGCGAGAAGCGCAAGCTCAACGGCAGTAATGAGACCGTTCCCATGATTGCTGCCATCACGGCGAGAAAGGCCGCAGACAGCGCCACCCTCATCGTTCGATTTATGTCAACTTTCCTTGCCTAAATGTCAACCCAACATGACTACTCCGGATACTGATGTCAAGTGTCATTGACAGAGACCCGGTCCCAAGAGGTGCAAGCCACGCACGGTTCATTTCCAAGCTAAAGTCGCCGCCATGACGACGTCTGAGACGCAAAGCTTTTGGCCCGTTCCCGATGCGGAGCTGGTGGGCGAGACGGCGGCCGCATGCCCCGCCTGCCTACACACAGAGAATTTGCTCGTCCGTTTGCCGGGTGAGCCTGGTGCGCAGCGGGAGCATTTCAACTATGTGCTCTGCAACGCCTGCGGCACGCTTGCAATCGCTGAGATACCGGACAATCTCGGCCGCTATTACGGCGAAGCTTATTACTCCTTCTCAAGCCGGTCGCTGAACGGGTTGAAACACTGGCTCAAGGTGCAGCGCGATTCTTATGAGTTGTTTCGGCGCGGTGCTATCGGCGCGCTGATGGCAAGCTTCACCGCAACACAATGGCGCTTGCGCACGCTGCGTCCGTTGTTCGACGGCTCGCTGGGAACAAAGGCGAGCCTCAACGCATCCATTCTCGATGTCGGCTGCGGTGCGGGTGCCTTGCTGCGCGAGCTTGCAGATCTCGGCTTAACGAACCTCACGGGTTCCGATCTTTTCGTGCCGGCCGAAACACATGAGCGCGGACTTAAGATCGTCCAATCCGATTTGAGCGCATTGCCCGGCAAATACGACGTCGTGATGTTTCATCACTCGTTCGAGCACATGCCGGAGCCTGAGAAAGTGTTGCGCTCGCTCGCCGAACGAATGGCGCCGAAGGCCGTAGCGGTCATTCGCATTCCGCTCGGTGCATCCTTCGGCTGGTTCAGCTATGGCGGCAACTGGGCCCAGCTCGATCCGCCGCGGCATCTTTATCTCTTCAGCGTCCAAGGCTTTGAAAAGCTCTTGGCGCGGGCCGGCTTTTCACTGCGCCGGACCGAATTCGATTCATCCGCAGACTTCTTCATTTGGAGCGAGATGCGCAAGCGCGGGCTTTCCGAGCAGAAGCAAGACGGCCGAACCCTGATCTCCCGCAAAGAGCTTGCCGCTTTCGAGCGCAAAGCGCGCCAGCTCAATGCCGAGCGGCGCGGCGAGCAGGCGACATTTTTTCTCTCGCTCGATTGAGATTGATTAGAGCGATCGCCCCCATAACAACGAAGGCGATCGCTGTCGTTGACAGTTATTCGCTCGGCGCGTTGCAGAAAACGCCGATCTTGTTGCCAGCGGGATCGCGCAAGTAAGCGGCATAGGTGTTGGGCGGACCTGCGGGCCTAAGGCCCGGCGCGCCTTCATCCGTGCCCCCGGCTTTGAGTCCGGCTTCATGTGCCGCACGGACAGCCGCGCGCGACTCGGCCCTGAAGCCGATCATCATGCCGTTGCCGACGGTCGCTGCCTGGCCGTCGAACGGCTTGCCGATCAGAAGTGGCGGCTGGCCCTCGCCGCAGGAAAGGCCGATCCGGCCATGCATCTCGAAAGCCTTCTTGTAGCCGCAGGGCGCGAGCGCGGCCTCATAGAACGCCCCTGATTTTGCGGCGTCGTTGGCGCCAATTGTAATATGGGTAAGTGGCATCTCGTTTGTCTCCCTGGCCGGAATGCGGACGCGACAATGCCAAATCTCGCGGCTTCCACCAATGGGCCTTCGATCACACCTTGCCCACACGCTTGGTCGTCATCTTCTTGGCGAGCTTGGCTGCTTCGCGCTCTTCGCGGCGTATGCCGTCTTCATGCGTCCAGAACAGACGTGCGGCGACAGTGCGCCAAGGCCGCCAACTCTTCGACAGCCGGTGCATCGCCTTTTCATCCGGGCGCTTCTTGAGCTTGAAGGCACGTGCGATCGCCGCCTGCAAGCCAACATCGGCCACGGGCCAAATATCGGCGCGGCCAAGCGATGACATGAGATAAATGTCCGCCGTCCACGGACCAATGCCTTTGATCGCAGTGAGATGCGCCCGCGCTTCATCATCGCCGAGCTGGCGCACGCGATCCAAATCAAGCGTGCCATCGATGATCGCCGCAGCGATCGATTTCATGTGCTTCTGCTTGGGCGCTGACAATCCGGCTGCGCGCAAAGTCCTTTCGTCGGTTGCCAAGAGCGTTGCAGGTTCGAACGGCACGACCTTTTCTTTGAGCCGCCGGAAGATCGTATCCGCTGCTGCAATCGAAAGCTGCTGGCTGGCGACAATGTCGATGAGCCGCTCGAAGCCATGGCGGCGGCGCGGCACAAAGGCCGGCCTGCCCGTGCGCGCGATAATGGCGTGAAAGCGCCGGTCCGCCGCGAGAAGATGAGCAATCGCTTCATCGAGATGCGCTGGTGAAGCGATGCGATGCGGCTTGGACATGCGCCCTTGCTATTGCCGTTCGCCGCTCGCCGTCAACAGGAGCTTGAGCTCCTTGCCCTTCTCGCCCTGGAAGAGCTGTTGCGTAAATTTACGCGTGCCATCGAACGTGAATTCGCGCCGCCAAGCGTAGGCGCGGCCCTTGCGCGAGAACTCACCCGACAGGATCGCTTTGTTGCCACGCCATTCGACGGCGATGGGCGAACAACCTTTATCATTGATCGAGGCACACCAAAGCCCGTGCAATCCGCCAGCATCATTCCAGATGAGCGCCGAAATCCGCCCTGTCCTCGGCACCGCCGGCGTAACGTGTATGAAATTGCTCCACGAGCGGCATGCCGCCCGGCCCAAGACGCCAGCTCTCCGTTCCCGACGAGCTCTGGCCATCGGGATACTTGTCGTCCGGCGCATATTTTACATTCACCCACCAATCGCCCGCGAGCGCGGTTGTTAGCCTGTTGAACGCAGGCGTGGCCGCCGCATCGGTTTGTGCCGTGGCCGGCGGCGCGTAGAACCGCCTGAGATCAGTTGAATCCAAGGAATTGGCGAGCGCGGGCAGCGCTGCCATTGCCAGAATTCCTGCAAAGACTGTCGTGCGGACCAAATCCATTGCGGCCATCCCCCGTGATTGCCTGCCCTAAGCGTACCAAAAAAGCGAAAGCCGCGCTCCCCCCAGGAAAGCGCGGCCTTCAGCCGGTCTCCGAAGTCTTTAATGCTGGCCCTTGCCGATCATGAAGACTTCGGGGCCCCCCTCTTCGTCGCTGGCTGGCAGCGGCATTGGCACGTCGAGATCCGCCATGACCGGCGCGTATCGCTGCTCGACGCCGTTCATCAGATCGATAAATGCCGAATCCCACTTCAGAATTTCGTAGTTCACAGACTCCTTGGACTTGCCTTCCGACAGCTTGGTCCAGTGCTTGGGGTCGCTGTGCTGCAGATCCGCCTTGATCTCGTTCAAGCGCTCATCGCCGAGCCGGTAAAACACGCACGGCGCGGCAAGCACGCCGACCGTTCCGCCGATGCCCTGGCCGAGCTGGCCGCCGGTGAGCTTGCGGTGGAAGCCGTCCGAATCGCGCGAGAAGCCCGACAGAACCAGCGACACCATGTTGCGCCGCTGCTTGCGATCGCCTTGAACTTCTTGGCCGTGCGGATTGCGGTCGGTCTTGAACGCCAGCGCGTAGAGGACATCGTCCTGCATGAACAGATGGCCGACATATTCCTCATCCATCGCCAGGATCGGCGCGCCCTCGCCTTCCTCGCGGCCCTTCTGCTTGCCCCAGCGCTGGAACAAGCGAATGCGCACGAAGCCCTGCTTGGGATCGGACGTGATCTCCGCGCAGCCCTTCATGAGATAATAGCGGCCTTGCTCGGACAGCACCTGGCCGACATCGAGAGAGAAGAACTCGTAGACGACCTGATGCTTGCCGTGACCGATGGCATCGAACGGCGCGCCGGCCTGCAACGAGAAGGCGCGCGCAAACACTTCGGGGCGATGCGCATATTCGAAGATCGGATGGCCGACGAGCTTCTTCTCGCCCTTGCCTTCCATGTCGACCAGCAGGCCGACCTTCCTCATGTAGCCGAGCACCTTCTTGCACTCGACCGCCATCAAGTTGCTCTTGCCGCCGAACGGCATGCCGCGGCCGGGATAGAATCTCTCCGCCGCGTTGATCTCTTTCCTCATCGCGAGCGCGACGAGCTTCTTCTGCAGATTGGCGCGCCACTCGGCGCGCCGGCACAGTGAAGACACGCGGTAGATCACATCGCGGTTGGTGACGATGCCCGGGCCGCGCGACGACAAACCATAGTGCTCGCTACGGCGGACCTGACACAGGCCTTCCCACACCGCGATGAAATCCTCGAAGTCGGGAGGCCCGAATTCCTTTTCCTTGGGCGAGCGCCAGCTGCTCTTGCGCTCTTCCTTGAGGCGCCCACGGTGACTGGCGACTGGCAGCGACGAAACAATGCCCATTCTTCCACCATCCCCCGTAATCGGCCGCGGGGCGAGCCGTGGCCGAAACCGCCAACTCAGCCAGCCCCCTGACGGTTGCACAGATCCAATCCGGGGCCGTCCACCCCCGCATCAAACTTGGTTAATAGGTTAGCCACGAAATCCGTGTGTCGGCAAGGAATGCGCTCGATTTTCGCACGGACTGGCGCTTTATCTGTGGCGCCGCGGTCACAGGCGGCACCGAACGCTTCCCGGGGCCGCACGAATTGGCCTGAACACGGTCTGTGAGCCTCACAACTCGTGATGTCATTCGCGCGTGCATCTTTGGCCGGCTTAACCTAAATTAATCATTCGAGAGGGGAGCCAGGGCCGGGATTCGGCGGGCGATCAAGAAAACACAAGATTTCCGTTGGTCACAGGGAGGGGTCTGTGAACGCGATGTTTGAACGCTCAGGAGTTGTGAGCCGGGCGCGCGGATTGTTCGCGCTGGCGATAGCCTTCGCCACGCTGTCCTGCATGGCGGCGCCACCGCCGCCGCCGCCGGCCAGGCCCGCCACGTGCGGGCCGCTTCTGCCGTTTCTCGTGCTCGGACGCAGCGCCAGCGAGCGCACGATCTATGCTCAGCCGAGCGGCTCGGCGCTGGTGTTTCTGGCCGGGCTCAACATCGACGCCGATGGCGCGCCCAACGCTTATCATCCGGCCGACGCGCCGGGCCTCGATGCGCTCGCCAATGCCGGCAGGCCCGGCCACTGGTGGGCGCTGGCAACCGATTCGCGCGGCCGTCCGGTCGTTCAGGGGGCGCGGCGATCCCTATCCCGGCTATTACGTTTCGATGACGGCGCTCACCAATCCCGATGTGAGCGATGCCGCCTCGACGAGCCGCTATGTCGATGCGCGCCGGATTCCCTATGTCGTGCTGCCCGGCGGGCGCGGCGCGAGCAGTGCGTTCAAGAAAGCCGGCATCAGGCTCGGCGATCTCGCCATCGTCTATAACGTCCGTACACAGAAGATTGCGGCGGCGATCTGGGCCGATACCGGCCCGTCCGATCAGATCGGCGAAGGCTCGATCAAGCTCGCCGAGCTGCTCGGCTACTCCAACACGAGCCCGCGCACCGGCGGCACCTCGACGCGCGAGAACCTTTATCTCGTGTTCCCGGGGGACGAGCCGCGGCTTTCCGCGCCGGGTCGCCGACATCGAGAAGAGCGCCTACCAGACATTCGCGAGCTGGGGCGGCCAAGTGCGCATGGGCAATTGCGCACAGGCTTTGAACGCGCACTAAGTCCCGGAGCGGGAAGGCCAGGCCCGTCGATCAACAACCCAGAAGACAATCTGGTGCGGGTTCTCGCCTAGGTTCGACACGCTTCAGCGGCTCCACTCGACAACTGTAAGCTTAAGCTCCATATCTTTGGGAGATTGCTGCTTCCCGAGTTGCCTCAGCTAAGTTCAATGCGTGCGCCATCCTTCAACCAGAGGTCGCCAGCATCGAGGAGCGAGGGCCAATTTATCGCCAAGTAGCTCAGGTGCATCATGGCCGAATATTCTCGCGAAGTGAGAGAGATTTTCGCCAATTTCAAACAGGACGAGCTTTGTTCGAGCCTCGAAGGCAGTCGTGAAGAGATGAGAGCGCGTCGCGTAGAGTTTGTTGAATACGGACCTTCTGACAAACTCGAAGCCAAGGCCCGCTGCAAATTGAACTGCCAATTGCTCGCGCAAGCATTGCTGCACCGCGCTGATAGCCTTCTTTCTGCAACGGGCGCGATGGTCGCGGCCAAAAACGTGTACGGCTTAGCGCTGGTTGCGCGAGGTCACGTGGAGGCGTTAGCCGTGCTCGGATATTTTTGCAAAAGAGTTGAGTCTCTAACTGCCGCGAACATAGATTTTGAACATTTCGAAGAGGACGTGGCGAACGGCTTACTTGGAGCCAAACATGATCTCTTCTCCAAAGCCGACGCGCCGGTGAACATTCTAACTTGCGTTGAGCAAGCAGATAAATATATCGATGCTCATTTCTTCAAAGAGAAGAAGGCGATGCTGCAAGATATCTACGGCTGGCTTTCAGAATTCGCGCATCCAAACTTTTGTTCCAACAAGAGCGCCTTCTCACTCGATAAAATGACGGGGCGGATGATCTTTCGACATGAAGGCGAGTTACAGTCGCAAGACTTCCAGCTTCTTGGCTACATGGACATTAGTGCAGCTCTGTTCCCAAAGTTGTTCGACGATTTCAAGCAAGCCTACGAAGCCGCCCTCGCCGAGTAACGGTTGGCCGACTATCGCAAGCACGTCAGTTCGTGTGCGTCGTCTCGTATGCGGCGGCCTCCGCTTTGACGATGTCGATCAGATTGCCTTGCGGCAACAGCATATCATCCAAGTGCAGCCCCCAATCGCCGAGCGGCCATCGGGGATGCGAATGTCGCCTGTGATGTCATCGACCCGAGGATCCTCCGGATTGCCATGTACGGCAATGCCGAGATAGGTCGCGAACTCGTTGTGCTTGCACTCGGCGCTCACGAGTCCTGGCACGGACACATACGGCGTCGTGACTTTCTTGCCCTTCACCCATGGCGGCTGGGGCGTCTGGTTGGGTTGGCCCTGCCACGGCGGCTTATTGAAGTCCGCGGGCATATAGGCATGAAGCGGAGCCGAACCGCCACCGAGCGAGGCGGGATTGGTGCAGCCGACGACAAGACCGTTGGCCGGCTTGCCGAAATGGGTCTCTCTGCTCGGCGGCGCGGTGTCGCGAAAGCTCGAATAAGTGATCGCACAGTGAAGTTGGCTGGGCGAGCGGCACAGCGGGAAGGCTTTGAAATCGCCGCCGACATCTTTGCGCTCAGGCACGAGCACACCGCCGCCGATGATCATGGCCGACAGAACGACCGAGCGTGCTCGGCTTGCCGTCGATCTCATGCTTGACGAGATCATTGATTTCGTAGGCGCCTTGGGAGTGGCCGATGAGCACGACCCCGCGCCCATGATTGTCGTGCGCCAGATAATACGCCCAAGCGGCTTTGATATCCGCGAGCGGCATATCCCAGTTTGCGCTCTTGAAGTCGCCGCGCATGAGGGCAACCGTCGATTGCCGGTACATCGGCACGAACAACCGGCAGACAGAAGCGAAGCGCCCGACCTGTTGGCGCGTAACCGCAATCTCCTCATTCGCCCCCGGCACAAGATCGCTGTTCGGCTGTTTGTCCTCCGAGATTGTCGGGTAGACATAGAAGCAGTCGATCTTGGGGTCGGATGCGGCCTGCCACTTCTCGATCTTCATCTTGCCGTTGGCGGAAACAATCGTCGTCGTGTAATCGGCGCGGCAATTCTCTTCGTGGCCGGGCCGGCACAGCCAAGAGGCGTCCTGGCAATAGTCCACGGGTTTGAATGCCGACGCGCTCGGCGCAGCCAGCGTTGCCGCCGGCGCCGCTTTATGAGCGCAGCCCGCCAATCCGGTGAGCAGAATCGCGCAGGCAAGAGCGGAGCTGTAGCAAAGCTTGCGCATGATTCCTCTCTTGCTCGGCGGGGCGACCGCTATGACTCCGCAAGGCCGCGCACGCAAGGATAATTTTCCAATAAGATCAGGGTCTGGCGGCTCCCGGCTTCAGGGCCATTCGGGTGAGCTGCGAAATCCGTGTATGGTGCCGGCCAAAGAAAGAGGAGCGCGCATGCAAGACGTCAAAGGCAAGGTCGCATTTATCACCGGCGGCGTTTCGGGGATCGGGCTGGGGATCGCCAAGGTCTTCGCGGCGAACGGTATCAAGACCGTGATGTCCTATCGTAACGAGGAGCATCGAAAGGCGGCGGCAGAATATTTCGACGCGCGCCGCCAGGAAGTGCGCTTCATCAAGCTCGACGTGATGGACCGCGAGGGCTTTGCCCGGGCCGCCGCCGAGGTCGAGCGCGTGTTCGGCAAGGTCCACATCCTCGTCAACAATGCCGGCGTCTCGGTGTTCGGCCCGACCGACGAAGCGACCTATGACGATTACGATTGGGTCATGGGCGTGAATTTCGGCGGCTGCGTCAATGGCCTGGTCTCCTTCATCCCCTATCTCAAGAAGCATGGCGAAGAAGGCCATATCGTCAATGTCGCCTCGATGGCGGCATTCCTGCCCGGGCCGCAAGCCGGCATCTACACGGCATCGAAATATGCCATCCGTGGACTGACGGAATCGCTGCGCGACAATCTCGCGCCTTACAAGATCGGCGTTTCGCTGATGGCCCCTGCCCTCACCAAAACCAATGCCGGCGTTTCCGGCCTGGGCCGCCCTGAGAAATTCGCCAACACCAAATGGGATGCCGACCCCAAGACGCTCGGCGAGTTCGGTAAGATCTTCGAAGCCGGCATGGAGCCGGAAGAAGTCGGCGAAAAGACTTTGCGCGGCATCAGGCGCAATGACCTCTACATTCTCACCCACCCGGAAAACCGCGAGGAATTCGTCGAGCTCACCAATGCTATTCTTGCGGCGTGGCCGGATGAGCCGATCCCGCCCCAGCGCCAAGCCATCGAAGAGCAGCGCCGCGCAGCGAAAGAGGAAGCCGAAAGCAAAGTCATCGGCGTCGGCGATTTGAGCGTGAAGAAGTGACACGCGTGTGCGGATTTGCACATCGTTGCCGGAGCGATGGTGATCCGCCGCAGCTGCGCGTTTGGGGCTTATTGCTGCTGTGCTCTTGCATGAGCGCTTGCGTGAGCGCACCCAGGCCGCCACTCACGCCAGAGCAACCGCGCACATTCATGGTCGGACCCGGCCTCGAATATGCGCAGCCCAGCGATGTTGCACGCCTTGTCGGCCCAGGCGACACAGTGAGCATCGCGCCCGGAACCTATACCGACTGCGCAATTTGGCCTGCAAGTGCGCCTGGCCTCAAGCTGATTGGCGAAGACGGTAAGGTCACTCTGGCTGACAAGATCTGCGACGAGAAAGCGATCTTCGTCATTCAAGGCGACGGCACGCTGGTGCGCGGGATTACCTTCAAAGGTGCGAAATCGAAAGATCACAACGGCGCCGGCATCCGCCTGGAGAGCCGCAAGCTCACGATTGAAAATAGCCGCTTCATCGATGACGAAGATGGAATCCTGACATTCTCAACTCCGGGCGGCGAGCTCATCATTCGAGATTCCTCGTTTGAAGGTGACGGCAATTGCATCGAGAAATGCGCGCACGGGATCTACGTCAATCACATTGACAGTGTTCGCATCGAGCACAGCGTCTTCGTCGGCCAGCACGCGGGCCATCACATAAAGTCTCGCGCCGCAAATACAGAAATCGTCGACACAATCATTCGCGATGGGCCAGAGGGCACTTCAAGCTATCTCGTCGATATCCCCAATGGCGGCAATCTCCTGATGTCGGGCGACACACTGGAGAAAGGCCCGCTGAGCCAGAACAAGACAACCGCCATCGAGATCGGCGCGGAAGGCGTCGACAATCCGACAGCAAGCATTCGTATCGAGAATTGCGAGTTCACCAACAATACCGGCAGGCGCACGGCTTTCGTGACAAATCACACTGATACGCCGGTTCAGCTCACCGGCAACACGCTCAACGGCGATATCGTTGAGTTGCTGGGCCCAGGAAGCGTCTGACACCGTCCGGACGCCGCGCGGTCAGGCTTTCTTGCCGCGTCGGCCGAAGACTTGCGCCATCGTGCGCTATGGGCCCGCAGCTTGCGCCGCGGCGCGGACGGCCAGTTTGCGCGGCGCAGTCTCAGTCAAGACCAGCGCCAGCACCGCCCAGATCGCGCGCAGCCGAACGAGATCCAGAACGGCGCGGCGAGGCTTGTCGCATCGGCGATGCTGCCCGAGACGGCGGGCGCAAAGACACCACCGACGATCTCACCTGACGCGAGCGAAACCGCGACGGCCGTCGCCGACAGCTGCGGGCTCACGCTTTCAGTCGGGATAACCGCGACATAGAGCGGGCCGGCAGCGCCGCCGATCAGCCAGCCGACAAACAGGCCCGGCTGCAAGAACGATGAAGGCGCCATGGAGCATGAGCACGGCCAGCGGCGCCAGTCACCGCGCCGATGCATCGAAGATAGTGTCGGCTTGCGGCCGATCCAATCGCTGATGCCCGGAAACATCGTGCCGCCGATCAAGCCGCCGACGCCGGTGACGCTGATCAGAAATCCGGTGTCGGTCAGGCTCATATTGTCGAAGGCAACGAGATAGCGCTGCATGAAGACGCCCTGGACCATCAGCCATGCCGACAACAGGCCCGAGATCGCCATGACAACACCATGTTGCGCGACTTGAACAGCTCGAACGGATGCGTGCGCTCCTCTTTCGCCTCGGCGGCGACCTGCTTGACCGCGGGCTGCGGCAGCGGCCTGAGCCACAACGCGATGGCAATAGCTGAGGTAAGCAAGCCGCGGTATGGCAGAGACGAAAAAGCCGACGCGCCAGCCGAACGCCGCGCCGATCTGCGTGAAAGGATCGGACCGAGGATGAGCCCGATGCCGTATGCGCCGACGGCCTGCAAGAAGCCGAGTTAAAGCCGCGCCGCGTCCGGCGACGAGACGATCGACATGATCGATTGGCCGATCGGCAGGATCGGCCCTTCGGCCAAGCCCATCACCATGCGGGCGATGAACAGCGTCATAAAGCCGAGCGCCAAGCCCGAAGAGGCCGAGAGCAGCGAGAACAAGATAAGCGTGATCAGCTGAATGAGCTTGCGCTTGCCGGTGAGTTCGGCGAGCGAGGCAAGGAACAGACCTGAGAACGCAACCGCAATCGAAAGCGCCGACGACAAACAGGCCGAGCTGTGTGTTGTTGAGATGAAGATCTTTGACGATCGGATCCGCAAGAAAATTGATGACGCCGCGATCGAGCGCCAAGCACGCCGTTGGCCGCGCTCATCATGAGGAGCACAGCGTTCTCGTAGTTGAAGATCGGGTCTTTTGCACTGCGGCTTCCTCGGCGTGTGTTGTTCTTCCGGCTCGGCATCGCGCACTCGAGTCGATCACGACCGCCAGGCACTTCACGTCCAGCCTTCGCATCCGGCCGGCCATGGCCGCTCTAAACCATGCGGCTTTGATGGAGCGCAGCCTCGATGAAGGAAGCGAACAGCGGATGCGGCTCGAACGGGCGCGATTTCAATTCGGGATGGAACTGCACGCCGATGAACCACGGATGTCGCCGGGATCTCCATGATCTCCGGCAAGCACACCATCGGGCGAAACACCCGAAAAGATCACGCCCTTCGCCGCCAGGCCTTCCCGGTAAGCCATGTTGATTTCATAGCGGTGGCGGTGACGTTCGAAGATGTGCGTCGCGCCATAAATGTTGGCGACCTTGGAGCCCGGCTGAGCACGGCCTCATACGCGCCAAGCCGCATGGTGCCGCCGAGATCGCCAGTCCTGGCGCGCGCTTCTCTCTCATTGCCGCGCGTCCACTCCTCAAGAAACCCGACCACGGGTTCTCTGGTCTGCCCGAACTCGGTCGAGCTTGCTTCCTTGATACCGACCAGATTGCGCACCGCCTCGATCGCGGCCATCTGCATGCCGAAGCAAATGCCGAAATACGGCATCGCCGTGCATCCGCGCAAACTCGGCGGCGGCGATCATCCCTTCGGTGCCGCGCACGCCGAAGCCGCCCGGCACCAAGATGCCGTGCACGTCCTCCAGGGCTTCGACCGTGTCGGGCTCTTCGAACATCTCGGCTATCGATCCAATCGACCTCGACGCGCACATTGTTGGCGATGCCGCCATGCACCAAGGCTTCGGTGAGCGACTTATAGGCGTCCTTGAGCGCGGTGTATTTGCCGACGACCGCGATATTCACCTCGCCTTCGGGCGCGCGCACGCGATGCGCGATCTCGCGCCAGCGCGTCGAGTGCTGGCGCCTGCACATCTTGATGCCGAAAACGTCGAGCACCTGATCGTCGAGCCCCTCGGCGTGATAGCGGTTGGGCGCGTCGTAAATCGTGTCGAGATCGGGCGCCTGCACCACGCGGCCCGGCTGCGACATTGCAGAACAGCGCGATCTTGCGCCGCTCGCTCGGCGGAATATCGCGGTCGGCGCGGCACAGAACGATATGCGGCTGAATCCCGATCGACTGCAGCTCCTTCACCGAATGCTGGGTCGGCTTGGTCTTGAGCTCACCGGCCGAGGCGATGAACGGCACAAGCGTCAGATGGATGAAGCAGGCCTGCCCCGGCCCAAGCTCATAGCCGAGCTGGCGGATCGCCTCGAAGAATGGCAGCCCCTCGATGTCGCCGACCGTGCCGCCGATCTCGGCCAGGACGAAATCGACATCATCATTGCTGTCGAGAATGAACGCCTTGATCGCGTTGGTGACATGCGGAACCACCTGGACGGTGGCGCCGTCATAATCGCCGCGCCGCTCCTTATTGATGATGCCCTGATAGATGCGCCCCGAGGTGACATTGTCGCGCTTGCTCGCCGGCACGCCGGTGAAGCGCTCATAGTGGCCGAGGTCGAGGTCGGTCTCCGCGCCGTCATCGGTTACGAACACCTCGCCGTGCTGGATCGGCGACATCGTTCCGGGATCGACATTGAGATAGGGGTCGAGCTTCCGGAGCCGCACTTTGAAGCCGCGCGCCTGAAGAAGCGCGCCGAGTGCCGCCGAAGCCAAGCCCTTTCCCAAGGAGGAGACCACGCCGCCGGTGATGAAAATGTACCGCGCCATGGGCCATCAGGATAAACAATTCGGCTGGGCCTGCCCAAGCCAAAATCCGCATTGAACGAAACTGAAATTAGGGCGCCTTCGCGGGTGCTCCAGCCGGCGGATTTTGCGGCTCAGGCGTTTGGCTTGCCGGAGCCGGGCTCGCTGGCTCAAGCGAAACCGGTGGTTTGACCTCCCCGGAGGACGGGGCACCTGCCGCCGGCTTTGCCGAGCCAAAGCCGGGCAGATTGCTGATTGGGTTCGTTGGCGCATTGGATGAGGGCTCGGCTGGCTTCGGCTCGGAGACGGGCGCGGACTGCGGCGCCACCACCTTGCCATTGGCCCCCGGTGTTCCGAATTGCAACGATTTCGGCCCGGCCTGGCGGCCAAGAATTGTGAGCGCCATGCTGGTCACGAAAAAGATGACAACCAAGATTGTGGTCGTTCGGGTCAGCACGTTCCCCGCGCTGCGGGCCGAGAGGAAGCTGCCCGAGCCGCCGCCTATGCCGAGGGCCCCGCCCTCCGAGCGCTGCAGCAGGATCACGCCGATCATCGCGAGAGCCGCAAGCGTGTGAACAACCAGAATGACGGTGCCGATGCCGGACATGGAGGCCCTGACCACTGAAAGGGGTGCCTTTTAGCGGATCAGGGGGCGTGAGCGCAAATCCTGCGGCGAAGACAGCGCCAAACGCTTCAAATCAGCCGATATAGAAGGGTACGACCCCGGCGGTGGTGCCGTTGCGCTCGCTCGTCGTGGCAATCCGCACCTGATCGGAGATGAGCGCGGCAAACTCAAGGAACTTCTCGAGCTGTCCCTCGCTGGGAGAGCCGTCCGAGACCTTGTCGATCTCGCTGCAGAACTCCGCAACCAATTCATAGGCCGGGTTCGAGGCCTTGCTGACATAGCTGCGCAGCTCATTTGCGGTCTGCGCAATGCGCGATGTGAGCGCGCTGATCGCTTCCTCATCGCGCGCCGGAACGGCATTCTTTGTCAGCTGCACCGACCAGGCTTCAAGCTGGCGGCCAAGACGGATCGCCTTCCAGCGCAACACATTGCCCCACGCATTGTCGATCTCGGTGTTGTCGCGCTCGCGCTCGTCGGTCTGATTGATGCGCTTGCGCAAAAGATTAGGCACCTCGAACAGCTCGCCCTCTTCCGGATCACGCGATGTGTTACGCCGGCTCGGGCCGACATAGTCCGCGGTCACAACGAACGGCTTGCGCGAAAGCGCTGCGCCGGTGAAGCGCTGCTGCAACTGTGCGATCGTGTAGGGCCGGGCAAGCAGATCATCGGCGCCGGAATTGAGCACTGCGCGCACCGCATCCGCATTCAAGTCCCACGTCGTCAGCAGGACCACGATGAACGGATTGAGCCCGGTGCGCCGATGGCGAACACGATGGACGAGATCACACACCGCATCTTCGCCGCCTTGCAGCTCGGCGATGAAGAGATCGTAGGGAACGGAATTGAGCGCAGCCTCAAGGTCGCCAACACGGGCAAGCGGCTCGACTTGCGTAACGCCCAATGTCTGCAATGCGCCAAGCGTGACCTGGCGGTTCATATATTGCGGATCATAGAGCGCGGCGCGCACCCGGCCGAGCTGCAGATCGGACATATGGGGGCCGTCCTTGTTGCCTGGAAGAACCGGGCAATCTTACGTAGCGACCCCTAAATTCGGCTTAAATGCGTGATTTGATTTCGACCTAACGGCGCCGAAAACTAAGCGGCATCAATGATCTTGAGAAAGTCCTCGGCCTTCAAGCTGGCCCCGCCGACAAGCGCGCCGCCCACTTCCTTAAGCTTTAAGATCTCGGCTGCGTTGCCCGGCTTGACCGACCCGCCATAGAGAATCGCAATGCCGGCACCCGCGGCGCCGAAGCGCTTGTTAAGGCCCTCGCGAATGAACCCGTGCACCGCCTCGATATCGCCATTGCCGGGCACACGCCCCGTCCCGATCGCCCAAACCGGTTCATAGGCGATCACCAACGCAGCGGCATCCACGCTGCCCGGCACTGATTGCGTGATCTGCCTGCCGACAATATCGAGGGCCTGGCCGGCATCGCGCTCGGCTTCCGTTTCGCCAACGCAGACAATCGGGACCAGCCCGGCACGCCGCGCACCCTCCACCTTACGTGCAATCAGCTCATCGGATTCACCCAGGCCATGGCGGCGCTCGGAGTGGCCGAGAATGACAAGCGCAGCGCCCGCATCGGCCAGCATCTCGGCGCTGATGTCGCCGGTGAACGCCCCTGAAGCCGCGGGATGACAATCCTGCCCGCCGCTCAGGACGGCGCTCCCCTTGAGCTCGGCGCTGACCTCGGCCAGCAAAGTTGCTGGCGGGCACACCGCGACCGCGGCGCCCACCTTCCGCTGCGCAAGCGCCGCCTTCAGGCTGCGCACCTCGCCTAGCGAAACGCTGAGGCCATTCATCTTCCAGTTCCCCGCGACCAGCCGGCGCGGCGCCTTGACATCGGCCATGATCCTGCCTTTCCCCCAAGCGCATCAATCGCTTATCAAATCCCCGCGCGGCGTGAAAGCCGGGTTTACGGGGGCTGCCCCCATCCATATGATCCGCGCCGCTCGGTAATGGGGCGGGAAGGAACAGCGACTCAGTCATGGCGCTCAACGAAATGCGAAAGGCGGCGACAAGCCGCATCGCCTCGATCTTCATCTCGCTTCTGGCGCTTTCCTTTGTGCTGTGGGGCATCAATGGCGCGTTCAGCGGCAAGGCAGCCCGGGGCGTCGCCAAGGTTGGCGATCAATGGATCAGCACGGGTCTTTATCAGCAGCGCTACAAGCAAACGCTCGAGCAGCTATCGCGCCAGAACGGCAATAAGCCGCTCTCGAGTGAGGAGATCAATGCCCTCGACGTTAAAGGGCATGTGCTGAGCGAAGCCATCGATATCACCGCGCTCGACATCATGGCCCGCCGGCTTGGCCTTGCCGTAAATGATGCCACGCTCACCGGGATCATCCAGGGCATGAGCGCGTTTCAAGACATAGATGGCAAATTCAGTGTGCCGGCCTATCAGCAACGCCTCGCTGAAGCCGGCTACAGCCCGGCCGGTTTTGAAAACCAGATGCGCGGCGAGATTGCGCGCGCTCAGTTACGCGATGCGGTCGGCACGGGCGCCTATCTGCCGCGCGGCTTGATCGACGATCTTGTCCTTTATAGCGCCGAGATGCGCCAGATCTCTTATGTGCTGCTCGATGCTTCAACGATCGGCGACATTCCGCAGCCGGACGACAAGACACTCAAAAGCTACATCACCAAGCATTCGGTAAAATTCACACGGCCCGAGCTACGCACATTCACGGCGGTCCTGTTCCGCCCCACCGACTTCGCTTCGCGCGTGACGGTGTCCGAGGACGACATCAAGGCTTCGTATAACTACGACATCAATAGATACAAGACTCCCGAGACGCGCTCGATGCGTGTGATCAGCTTTCCAGACGAAGCCGCGGCGCAAGCCGCCTATGACGCAATCAAGGCCGGCAAGAAAACGTTCGAGGAGATCGGCAAGGCGCGCGGCTATCCGGAATCGGAACTCGCCTTCAAGGATCTCACAAAGAAAGGCGTCGATGACCCCAAGGTTGCCGATGCGGCCTTCGCACTCGCCTCTCCCGGCCTTGTCGCACCGGTCAACGGCTCACTGGCGTGGTCAATCGCCGAGGTGAAATCCATCACGCCGGGCAGCACAAAGTCGCTTGACGAAGTGCACGACCAAATCAAGCAGAAGCTCGCAATCGATCAATCCCAGCAAGCGATCGACAAAGCCGTCAATCAGTTCGAGGACGGGCGCGCAGGCGGCTCGACCATGGAAGAGCTGGCGAAGAGCTTAAATCTCAAGCTTGTGAAGTTCACCGCCGTCGACAAGGATGGCAAGGACGAAAGCGGCAAAGCGGAAACGCCCGTGCCCGAGGATGAATCCAAGCAGCTCGTAGCCGCGGCTTTCGCTTCGGAGGAAGGCGCGCAGAACGATCCCGACTTTCTCAAGGACGGCGGCGATTTTGTTGTTCGCGTCGATCAGGTCGAGCAGCCCGCGATCAAGCCATTCGACAAGATCGCCGATGAGGCCCGCAGCGACTATATGAAGGATGAGCTGGCGAAGCGCTTGAAGGCGAAAGCCGATGAGCTCGTATCCAAATATAAGATCGCGGGCATCGGCGGCGCCGCCGGTGAGCTAGGCAAGGCGCCGGTCGCCTTGCCGGCTCCGATCCGGCGCGATCAGGCGACCGATCCTTTATCGACGGAATTGGTCGATGCGCTCTTCGACGCCAAGCAGGACGAGCTCGTTGCCGGACCTGCGGGTAAGCCGGGTGAATACTTGCTGGCGAGCGTTACCGCAATCGAGCCGCCTGGCACCCAAGAGCGCGCGGCGGGCGTTGAGGCGCTATCGCCAACGCTCGATGATGCCCTCAATTCCGACCTCGTCGAGCAATATATAGATGCCGCACGTGCGCGCCTGGGTATACGCGTCAATAAGACGACGCTCAATTCGGCCGCAAGCACAGCGCGCTGATCATGGCGAGCGAGCCCGCTTTCAACGACTTCGCCGCAGCTTATGATGCGAAGCGGCCGCAGATCGTTTGGACGCGGCTGATCGCCGATCTTGAAACACCGGTCTCGGTGATGCTCAAGCTCGGCCCCGAACGAGCGAATGCATTTCTATTGGAATCGGTCGAAGGCGGCGCTGTGCGCGGGCGCTACTCCGTCATCGGGCTCGACCCGGACTTAATCTGGCGGGCACGCGGGCCGAAGGCGGAGATTGCCGAAGCCGGAGCGCTTGACAAGTTCCAGCCATGCGAAGGCGGCACGCTAGATTCCCTGCGCGCGCTGCTGGAAGCTTCGCGCATCGACTTGCCGGACGGCATGCCGCCAATGTCGGCCGGGCTTGTCGGCTATCTCGGCTACGACACGATCCGCCTCGTCGAGCGTCTGCCGAACGTCAACCCGGATCCGCTCGGCCTGCCGGACGGGCTCTTCATCCGTCCACGGATCATGCTGATCTTCGATGCGGTAAAAGACGAGATGCTGCTCGTGACGCCGGTGCGTCCCGAGCCGGGCGTTACGGCCAAGGCTGCCTATGCGCGCGCCGAAGAACGGCTGGGTGAGATCATCGCCGCGCTCGATGCGCCGCTGCCTCACCAAGCAAGGGCGCCCATCGATCACCCGCCGATCGCCGAGACACGCTCCAACACGACGCAAGATGAATATTTCGCGATGGTCGCCAAGGCGCGGGAATATATTTTGGCCGGCGACATATTTCAGGTTGTGCTCAGCCAGCGTTTCGAAACACCGTTCAAGCTTCCGCCATTCTCTCTCTACCGCTCCCTCCGGCGCATCAACCCGTCGCCCTTCCTGTTCTATCTCAATTTCGATGGCTTCTCGGTCGTCGGCTCAAGCCCCGAAATCCTGGTCCGTCTGCGCGACGGCGAGATCACCATCCGGCCGATCGCCGGCACGCGCCCGCGAGGGGCAACCCACGCCGAAGACGTGCGCATCGAAGGCGAGCTGCTCAGCGATCCTAAGGAGCGTGCTGAGCATTTGATGCTGCTCGATCTCGGCCGCAACGATGTCGGGCGTGCCGCCGAGATCGGCACGGTGAAAGTCACCGAAAGGTTCATCGTCGAACGCTACAGCCATGTGATGCACATCGTCTCCAACGTCATTGGCAAGCTCAAGAAAGGTGAAGACACGATCTCTGCGCTGATGGGCGGCTTTCCCGCCGGCACCCTCACTGGCGCACCGAAAGTGCGCGCCATGGAGATCATCGACGAGCTGGAGAAGGACAAGCGCGGCATCTATGGCGGCGGCGTCGGCTATTTCTCGGCCAACGGATCGATGGACACATGCATCGTGCTGCGCACGGCTATCATCAAGGATGGGGTGATGTATGCGCAGGCGGGTGCCGGCATCGTCGTTGATTCAGTGCCCGACTACGAGCAGCGCGAATGTATCAACAAGGCGCGCGCGCTCGTCACTGCAGCGATTGAAGCCGTCCGCTTTGCCGGTGAGCCGAAAAAAGGTCAGTAGCCGGCTTTCGGATCGTTGCGCGCGACGCGCAGCGCGAATGCCTTGGGCTTGGCCAGCCGGCTTGCGAGCAAAACCGTCTGATCGATCGAGGGGTCGTTGAGCCCGACCCACACGCCGCCACCGAGATCAACGCCGCCCGAGAAGGCCCTGGCATCCGTCTTGGTGGCCGGCGCAAGCGATATGCGGGCAACAGGTCGCGTCGGCGGGCTCATAACGCCCAGGGCGAAAGAGGCACAGCCGATGATGACGCATAAGACGGGAAGGCCCGGTTCATTGGGTCTTGATAGAGGCCGTCCGCGCGCCATTTCCTTACTTAAATGCCATCCGAGCAGGTGAGGATCAGCCACCGCTTGACGGCGCGGCGGGAGGGTTGTTCCTATCGCTCAAGACTTAACCGACGATTAACCGAGAAGTTGCGTGTGGCGCCTCGCCTTTCGCCAGAGACTGCAATGATCCTGCTTATCGATAACTACGACAGCTTCACCTACAACCTCGTCCATTATCTGGGCGAGATTGGCGCAGAGACGCGGGTTGTTCGTAACGATCAGATGAGCGTCGAGGAAGCAATGGCAACGAAGCCGGAAGCGATCGTCCTTTCGCCCGGCCCGTGCGATCCACCTAAAGCCGGCATCTGCCTTCCACTCATCAAACGCGCTGCCGGCGTGGTTCCAATCCTCGGCGTATGCCTTGGCCACCAGGCGATCGGCGAAGCCTTTGGCGCCAAGGTTGTACGGGCGGACAAATGCATGCACGGCAAGCTCTCTCAGGTCCATCACGACGGAACTGGAATCTTCGCCGGCATCCCCTCGCCGTTTCAGGCGACGCGCTATCACAGCCTCGTCGTCGATCCCGCGACCATGCCGGTGAGCCTGCGCACGACTGCCCATACTGAAGATCAAGTTTGCATGGGCCTGGCGCACCGCGAACTGCCGATCTGGGGTGTGCAGTTCCATCCTGAGAGCATTACAACCGAGCATGGCCATCAAATTCTGCGCAATTTCCTGAGCCTTGCCCGCACCGCGCCGCGCAAAGCGGCCTGAGGGCGCGTGATGCAGAGCGAGATATTCAAGCCGATCATCGCCAAGCTTTCCGAGCGCATCACGCTTGAATTGGACGAGGCAGAAGCCGCCTTCGATACGATCATGGACGGCAAGGCGAGCGAGGCCGAGATCGCGGCCTTCCTTATGGGCCTTCACATGAAGGGCGAGACCTTCGCTGAGATCGCCGCGGGCGCCCGTGCGATGCGCGCGCGCATGACGCGCGTCGAAGCGCCGCCGGGCGCGATCGACTGTTGCGGCACAGGCGGCACCGGGCGAAGCACGCTGAATGTTTCGACTGCGGTGGCGCTCACGCTCGCGGGCATGGGCGTGCCTGTCGCCAAGCACGGCAACCGGGCAGTCTCGCGGCCGTCGGGCGCTGCCGACATCCTCTCGGCGCTGGGCGTAAAGATCGTCAGCGACCCTGCAGTATTCGCGCGCGAAATCAAAGAGGCTGGCGTCGGCTTTATGATGGCGCCTCATCATCACGGCGCGATGAAGCATGTTGCGGCAACGCGCCAAGCGCTCGGTATACGGACGATCTTCAATCTCCTCGGCCCACTGAGCAATCCCGCCGGCGTGAAGCGTCAACTGGTCGGCGTATTCGCGGACAGCTGGCTGGATCCGATGGCGCGCGCGCTCCAGGGCCTTGGCACTGAACGCGCTTGGGTCGTTCATGGCGAGGGCCTCGATGAGCTCACCACCACCGGGGTTTCCAAAGTCGCGGAGCTCGATGAGCGCGGCGACATCCGCCACTTTGACGTGACGCCTGAAGATGCGGGGCTCCCGCGCGCTGATCCCGCGGCGCTCAAAGGCGGCACGCGCCAAAGAGAATGCGGAGGCACTGATGGCGGTTCTGGGTGGCGCGCGTGGGCCCTACCGCGATATCGTTTTGCTCAATGCCGCGGCCTGCTTCATGATCGCAGGCAAGGCTAAGAGTTTGCGCGACGGCGTGGAGCTCGCTGCATCGAGCATCGACGAGGGCCAAGCGGGCGCGGCATTGGATAAGCTCGTCGCGCTCAGCAATACAGGCTAGGGACGGACTTAGCGCGCAAAACCAGGATGAGCATTCTTACCGACATAGCGGCCTATAAGCGCGAAGAGATCGCAGCGGCGAAAACTGCAACACCGGCTGCGGATCTCGAAGCGCAAGCGCGTGACATGACTTCACCACGCGGTTTCCTTGCCGCGCTGGGCCGCGCAAAGACGCGCCGGACGTTACGCCCTCATTGCCGAGATCAAACGCGCAAGCCCATCCAAAGGTCTTATCCGCAAGGATTTCGATCCTAGCGCGCTTGCCAAAGCCTATTCGAAAGGCGGCGCGACTTGCCTCTCGGTCCTCACCGACAGACCGAGCTTTCAAGGCGACATCCGATTATATCGGCATGGCGCGCGCGTCTCGAGCCTCCGATCCTGCGCAAGGATTTCATGTTCGATCCCTACCAGGTGGTCGAGGCGCGGGTGGCCGGCGCCGATTGCATCCTGATCATCATGGCCGCGGTGACCGATGGCGAAGCCGCACCCTGATCGATGCGGCGAAAGCTGGCAGCTCGATTGGCTGATCGAAGTGCACAACGGCCGAAGAGCTGGAACGTGCGCTTGCCCTGCCCTCGCCGCTTGATCGGCATCAACAACCGCGATCTCAACACTTTTCGAACCACGCTCGATGTGACCTTATCGCTGGCCGAGAATATCCCGGCCGACCCGATCGTCGTCAGCGAAAGCGGCATTGACGCATGAAGACTGAAGAAGCTCCGCGAAGCATGGTGTGACGAACATTCCTTGTCGGCGAGAGCCTGATGCGCAAGATGGACGTCGACAGCAGCGACGCGCAAATTGCTCACCGGCCAGGCGCTCCCATTATGAGCAAGCTGACGCATATTAGCGAAGCGGGCGAAGCGCGCATGGTCGATGTCTGCGACAAGGCCCCGAGATCGCGCAAAGCCATCGCGCAAGGCGGCACATCAAGATGAAGCCCGAGACATTCAAGCTCATCCGCGACGGCAATGGGCCGAAGGGCGATGTGATGGGTCCGCGCGCATCGCCGGCATTATGGCGGCCAAGAGCACAGCGGAACTGATCCCGCTTTGCCATCCTTTGCCGCTCGATTTTGTCGACGTTGATTTCGAGATCGATGAAGCGGCGAGCGCAATCATGCACGCGCCGAGGTGCGGACGTCGGACAAGACGGGCGTCGAGATGGAAGCGCTGACAGCGGTCTCGGTTGCGCTGCTGACCGTTTACGACATGGCGAAGGCCGTTGATCGCGGCATGCAGATCGGCGATATTCGCTTGATCGAAAAGACCGGCGGCGCGCGCGGCGACTATCGCGCAGGCAAGACCAAATGAGTGACAAGCTGATCAGCGTTGAAGAAGCGCGCGCGCGCATTCTCGACGGCATTACGCCACTCAGCACCGAAAAGATCACACTGCCCACTTCCGCCGGGCGCGTCCTGGCACAAGCTATCACGGCAACGCGCGCGCAGCCGCCGGGCGCCGTCTCGGCGATGGACGGCTATGCGGTGATCGCAAGCGACGTTGCGCAATCCGGCGCTGAGCTTGAGGTCACGCACTCAATCGGCGCAGGAGATGATCCCCAGTTCACGCTCAAACGCGGGACTGCCGCCCGCATATTCACCGGCGCGCTGCTCCCCGACGGGGCCGACGCCGTGATCGCGCAAGAAGATGTCGAGCGGCTCGAAGGCAATCATGTACGGATCAACGAAACGGCAACGCCCGGCAAGCATGTCCGCCGCGCGGGCTCGGATTTCAATGCCGGAGACACGGTGCTTAAGCCGGGCCGCTTGATCGACGGGCGCGACATCGCCCTTGCCGCCGCGATGAACGCCGCAAATGTCGCAGTCCGCCGCCGCCCGCGTGTCGCCATTTTGGCAACCGGCAATGAGCTTGTGCCGCTCGGCAGCCAAATGGGCCGTCATCAAATTGTTGCATCGACCGGCCCGGCATTAGCCGCCGCACTTGCCAAGTGGGGCGCAGAGCCTATCGACCTCGGCATCGCGGCTGATAATGAGAATGAGATCGCGCAAAAGATCGCACACGGACGAAGTGCCGATCTCCTGGTCACGCTTGGCGGCGCCTCGGTCGGTGACCACGATCTCGTTCAAAAGTCGCTTGGGACACTCGGCTTTGAGCTGGGCTTTTGGAAGATCGCAATGAAGCCGGGCAAGCCGCTGATCTTCGGCCGGCTTGATCACCTGCCCGTGATCGGGCTTCCGGGCAATCCGGTCTCATCATTGATCTGTGCGCTGATCTTCATTCGTCCGGCGATCCACGCAATGCTCGGCCGTCTGACGAATTCGGGTGCGCCCGATATCGAGCTGCCCTCGTCCATGGGCGTGCTGGCGCATGATCTGCCGGCGAACGGCCAGCGGCTCGATTTCCTCCGTGGCCGGATGGACGTTCGCGAGGGCGCGCCGCCGCTCATTCAGGTCGCGAGCCGGCAAGACAGCAATCAGCTCTCGGTGCTCGCCCAGGCGGATTGTCTGGTCCCGCGTACCCCTTTTGCGCCCGCCTCCAAAGCAGGAGCCCCCCAACGTTTAATCCCTCTGGAAGGGCTTTTCTGACAGTCACTGATTCGCCATGATCCACGCGGCTTTGACACAGAATTGTCATCTGCGCGAGCTGCAAATTCACATGTCATTCGAGCTTGACGGTCGGCGCGAACTAAACTAGAACACCGACTGGCCGTTGCGCTTTTGTTCCAAAACGGGTGGAGACGTCTCTTGCTGACGAAGAAGCAATTGGAGCTCCTCAATTTCATCCACGAGCGCGTCCGCGAGACGGGAATTGCGCCCTCTTTCGATGAAATGAAGGACGCGTTGGGATTGAGGTCCAAGTCCGGCGTACACCGGCTGATCAACGCGCTTGATGAGCGCGGCTTCATCCGGCGTATGCCGCATCGCGCCCGCGCGCTCGAGGTGACGCGCCTGCCGGAGGCCATGTCGCCCGCGCTCACGCCGCAAGCCCGCGGCAGCGTTGTTGTCGAGCAGGCCGGCGACAACGGCATAGGCCGCGTGCTTCGTCCGAAATTCGGCAGCCTGCCCAAGCCGGTTGACGCGACGCCCAGCGTCGCGGTTCCGGTCATGGGCCGGATCGCGGCCGGCACGCCGATCGATGCGATTCAGGAGCGCACGCACGAGATCTCGGTGCCGCAAAGCATGCTCTCGACGCGGCGAGCATTACGCCCTGGAAGTTCGTGGCGACTCGATGATCGAATGCCGGCATCTTGGATGGCGACACCGTTCTGATCGAGCGCTGCGACACGGCAGGCAATGGCGAGATCGTTGTGGCCCTGGTCGATGACGAAGAGGCAACGCTGAAGCGCCTCCGCCGCAAGGGTGACCGGATCGCGCTTGAAGCTGCCAATCCACGCTATGAGACGCGAATCTATCGCCCCGACCAGATTCATGTTCAGGGCAAGCTGGTCGGGCTCTGGCGCCGCTATTAGCCCTTAGTCGTCAGCATCATCGCTCACGGCATCCGGCAAGATGCCGTGATGCCATGGGCGCTTGGCCTCGATCGCGAATTGCACGCTTGGCTCGGTTCCGTCGAAGCGCAGCGCCGCAGCGCCGGATTTCAATCGCTTTGGGTCAAGCAACACTTGCGGTCCCGCGCAATCGCCTTCAATACTCACCAGAGAGACAAGGGCGGTTACCGCACGCACACTCCTCAGCCAGCGCACGCCCATCACGCACAAAGCTCACCTCGCCGCGCCGCCCTGCAGGAAAGAGACAGCCCAGCGCATCGCATTTCACCAGCGGCGACGCCTTGAGCGGCAAAGCCGGATCGGCACCCAAGCCCTTGAGCCAAGCTTCACCGCGATAGCTCGCCGGCCGCGCGCCAAAAAGGCCGTAGCTCCAGCCGTCCTTCTCATGCACCCGAAACGCCATCGAGGTACCAGTGTCGCTGACATAGACATCCGGCCCCGGCGACAGCAAAGCGAAGGCAAGCCCGACAAGCGCAACCGGCACGCCCGCAAGCCGCCACGGCCGCCGCCATAAGGCGAGCCACAAGCCGCCGGCCACCATCATGATCAGCGCGAATGCCGGCCACGGGGTGAGATAAGCAACGGCGCCAGGCAGACCGGCCGTCCAGTGTGCGGCTCTCAGCATTTGCTCGATGCCCCAGCCCATCGCCACGAGCGGCCAATGTTCCAGATGAAATGGCATCGCCGCGACGCTCACAGCACCAAGCGGCATGATCAAGAATGACAACAGCGGCACGACGATCTCGTTGCCGACCAGCCCATAGCCCTGGAATTGATTGAAGTGATAGGCGGCGAAAGGTGCTGTCGAGATCTCGGCAACAAGTGACGTCAAAGCCGTGGCCACAACACCGCGCACCAAGAGCGGCACGCGCACATCGCTCTCTTTTGGCTTGCGCGTACGCCACCATTCATAGGCCGCAATCAATCCGATCACCGCACCGAACGACATCTCGAAGCTGGGATCGAGAATGCCTTCAGGGGTTGCGAGCAGAAGGATCGCCGCGGCAAAGGCAACAGTGCGCATCGACAAGGCCGGACGGTCGATTAGGATCGCGAGAATTGCAACGGCGAACATGATGAAAGAGCGGATCACCGGCGTCGAGCCATCGGACAAACCGACATAAAAGGCTGAGCCGCCGAGCGCCACCACCGCTGCGATCTTCTTGAGCGGCCAGCGCAGCGCGATCGGCTCGATCAACGCAAGGCCGCCACGCACGAGAAAGAAGATCATTCCCGCGATCAGCGCGAAGTGAAAGCCGGAAATCGACAACACATGCGAAACACCGGCATTCTGCATCGCCTTGGTGTCGTCTTTGGGTATGCCGCCCCGAGCCCCGACCGTTAATGCGGTCGCGATCGCCGCCTCGCGCGGCGCCATATTCGCATTGATGCGATCCTCGATCGTCGCACGCACCGCCGCGAACCAGCGTGAAACATCCGAGCCGACATGCTGCGCGGGTTTCAGAACCTTTACCGAACTACCGCCATAACCGACCGCGCCAATGCCAGAGAACCACGCAACGCGCGCATAGTCGTAGCCGCCCGGCATTGGCGGTCCGCTCGGCGGCTCGAGCCTCGCTTTGAGCTCGACGAGGTCACCGATCTCGGGCGGCGCTTTAACGCCGCGCAAGCTCACGCGCACGCGCTTCGGTGTTTCCCCTTTACGCAAGCCTTCAATTGTCCTCACATCGACGACGAGCCTGAGCGCACCGCTCTGAAGCGGTTCGCGCCAATTCACGGTGCCGGTGATGTCGGCATAGATGGAACGCGAGAGCACGGGCGCCGCGACGAGATTGGTGCGCACGACACCGGCAAGAAAGCCGATCCACACTGCGATCAGCGCGGGAACCATCAGTCCCCGGATATTTGGCGGCGCGAGCCATGCGGGGGCGGCAATGACCGCGCCGAGGATCAACGGCACGATCAGCGGCGGCTCGACCGGCAAGAGAAAATAGAGCCCGATGCCCAAGCTCATAAACACCGGCAACCATAAGATGTATCGGTCGCGCTCTTCGGCGAACTCGTGGCCGAGCCATTCGAGGTACCGCTTGCGTGGCGAGGCCTCCGGCGCGCGCCCGTTCTGGCGCGGCAGCTCGAGAATGACGGCGCTCATTTGATGATTTCGAAATCGTCCGCGCCCGAGGGCCGCGCAAAGTCGCCCCAATTGCCGCTCGCGCGCCAGTAATCGTAAATTCCGAGTTCGCGCACCAGCTGTTTGAACGCAGGCGTTTGGCGCACCTGACGCATCGCCAAGTCCCAGAGAATGTGGGGCCCGAAGCCTTCCAGATCAATGTAGGACCTCCGCAGCGCCGCCAGCGCGAGCGCTTGGTCGCCGAAGTGCGCCGCGTAGAGGCTCAGGATGAACTGACGGGTCGAGTCCTGGTAGGCCGGGTCTGGGACGGCCGCTCGCAGATGCCCGAGCGCGGCCCGCGGCTGGTCGAAGACGTCGTACACTGCATTCAGCACCGGCATGGCAACCGGCTGGCTTTCGAAGAAGCGCTGAGCCTGGGCCGTGATCGCCGCCAGATCGCCCGTCTCCCAAAGGCGCATTGCCGCCTGGTGTTCGGCAATCTCGTGCCCGCCCGGCAGGTCCCGCGTGCGTTCATACTCCGCCTGGGCTTCGGCGGGGCGCCCCGCCCGGTCGAGGCAATACTGCAACGGCGTCGAGATCACCATCGAGAGCGGGTCAAGGCTGCGGGCGGCGAGCAGGATGTCTACGGCGTCGGCGTTGCGTCCGACGGAACTCAGAAAGACCGAGGAGAAGGCGAATACGGTGGCTTCCGATGCCGGGGCCAAGGCGCGCGCCCTTGCGTAGGCGACATCGGCCGCGAGCCAGGCGCGGCACTGTTCGAGCAGGATGGCGTTAGCCGTATGGCTCGCCCAGTGTTCGGGCGCCTTGTCGAGCGCGTCATGGACCGTCTTCTCCAGGGCCTTCAGCGTCTCTTGTTTCGCTTCGGGCATGAAGACCAGCATCATCGCGCAGGTCGTGGCGAGGACGCCGCGCGCTGGCGCGAATTCGGGATCGATCTCGAGCACTTCATGAAGCAAGCGTGCGGCGCGCGTCATGTCGTCGGGGCCGCCTATGTTGTTAGTCAGGGCCCGCGCGCGCAGGAATTTGTCATAGGCTTCAAGGTCAGTGGTGGCCCGGCCCTCGATCGCCTTCTTTTCTTCGGGGAGAAGCTTGAGCTTTAGCGCCGCGACGATTGCCTGCGAGATCTCGTCCTGCAGGGCGAAGATGTCGTCGAGGTCACGGTCATAGCGCTCGGCCCAGACGTGGTCGTTGGTCGTGCCATTGATGAGCTGCGCCGTGATGCGCACGCGGTTGCCGGACTTGCGCACGCTACCTTCGAGCACATGGCTGACATTGAGCGTGCGCGCCACTTGCGGCAGATCGACATGCTTGCCCTTGAAGATGAAAGCGGAGTTGCGCGAGATGACCGACATCGCCGAGACTTTGCTGAGGTCGGTGATAATGTCTTCCGAGATACCATCGGCGAAATATTCCTGGTCGGCATCGTTGCTCATATTCGCGAACGGCAAGACGCATATCGAGATGCCGGCGCGTTCGCTTTGCACACTCGGTGCCTTGGCCGGCGACGCACCGCCCATGAGATCGGCGATGCTAGCGACGACCTTACGCCAGCCGGGCGCGGTGAGGTCGCCAGCCCAACCGCTTAGGTCGGCGCACTGGATTTGATCGAACGGCATCGGCAGTGCGGTGCCATCAACGCTGAGCTGCACCAGCTTGCGATCGTTGCGTGCACGATCCGCTTCCGAGCGCACCCATTCCGACTTCACGCCTTCCGCCGACCAGATCACGACCACGGCTTTCGCCGCCTTCAACCGCTCCTCAATGACATCACCATAAGTGCGATGCGCCGGCAGCTCATCGTCGCGCCAAACGCCATAGCCGAGCGCACGCAGCGCCTCCGCAATCTGCTGGGCTTGCGCTGCCGTCGAGCGGGCATATGAGACGAAGATATCAGCCATCAGGCGATGATCTCGAAGTCGTCATCACCGAGGGCCCGGGCGTAATCGCCCCAATGGCCGCTCTTACGCCAATAATCGTAGAGGCCGAGGTCGCGCACCAATTGCTTGAAGCCTTCGGTCTTGCGCGTCTCGGCAAAGAGCGGATGCCAGATTGTAGTGCTCTGAACGCCGCGTCTGTCGACGAACGCGATTCGCAAGCACTCGAGCGTCAAATCGATATCGCCGAAATAGGACGCCAAATAGGCAAGGCCATTGAGACGAGAAATATCCTGATAGAAAGGCTCGGTGAACGCCTTGTGGATCAGCGCAAGCACAGCCCCTCTGTCGTCGAACTTCGCCAGCATGTCATTGAGCACGGGCAAATAGCCGTCATTGAGCGTGAGATAGCGCTTGAGCTCGATCTTGACGGTCTGGCTGCCCTCGCTCGCCATAATGCGCAGCAACCGGAACCACATCGGCACTGCCGGATCCATCGGCAAGGCGGAAACGCGTTTGTACTCCGCCTCGGCTTCCTCATAACGGCCGGCGCAAACCAGCGCGAATTGGAACGTCTCGCCGGTCGAGAGTGGATCGACACGAACGATTCTCTGAAAGCCGACAAGTGCCTCCTGCACGCGCCCGGTGCGGGTCAGGAAATACGGAGCCGCCAAGTTCAGCCTCCGGCGCACCAAGCTCCCTCGCCTTCGCATAGGCGAGCTCCGCGCCAAGAAGGTCGTTGTGGATGAGATTTAGTTGATTGGCCTTCGCGGCGTGAACCATCCAAGCGTCCGGCACGCATGCTCGCGCGTGCTCAAAGGCTTCGTCGCTCAAAGCGCGCGAGGCCTCGACATTTTGAGGCGAGTAGATCATGGCGTTGAGATAGCCAATTGCCAAGCCGATCCAACCCATGGCGAATCGCGGATCATGGGTCACAGCCTCGCGATACAAAGCTATCGCACGCTGAATCGATGCCGCGCCGCGTTGGCGCATGAGAGCCTGCGCGCGCAGATAGAGATCATAAGCTTCGACATTGAGTGTGCCGCCGCGGGGCAGCGTCGTTTCGCCCATGCCGAGCGTGATCTTCAAGGCATCGGCAACGCGCTTTAGCGATGTCTTCCTGAATTTGAAAGACGTCATCAAGCTCGCGGTTGAACGTGTCCGACCAGAGATGAAATCCATCCTCGGCCTTGATGAGCTGCGCGGTGATGCGCAAGCGGTTGCCATGCTTGCGCACGCTGCCTTCCAGAATGTGCGCAACGCCGAGCTTTTCGCTGACGAGCTTGAGGTCCGGGTTTTGGCCCTTGAACGCAAAGCTCGATGTGCGCGCAGCGACTTTGAGGCCCTTCAATTGCGCAAGCTGATTGAGCAGCTCCTCGGACAGTCCATCGGAGAAATATTCCTGCTCGGGGTCGCCCGCACATGTTGACGAAGGGCAAAACGCAAATCGACCGTCTCGCGCTTTTCCGGCTCCGCCGGTGATGCGCGCGGGCACCGTCTTCTTCAAAAGCCCCGAGAGCGCGTTCACCACCTCCTGAAACGCATCGCTCTTGGCATCGTCTTCCCAATCATCGAGATCGGTGGTGTGGACGGCGCGTACATCAATCGGCAGACGCGCCTTCTCGAAACGCACGGGCACCAAAATGCCGCGGTCGGCTGCCTCGCGCGCCTCACCGCGCACCCAGCGCGAGCCCACAGAAGCCGGCGTCCAAACGACCACCACGGCGCTCGCCTTATCGATTTCCTCGGCGATGAGATCATCGAATTCCTGGCCGGGGATGATCGCCGGATCCCACCAGACGCTCCAGCCCTGAGCCTCGAGTGCGGCAACCAGCGGCGTCACGCGCGCTTTGTCTTGCCGGGCGTAGGAGACGAAGATATCAGCCATATTGTGACTATCCCACAGCCCTGGGGCGTTCGCCAACGCCGATGGAGGGCCTCACCTGCGTTGACGCGCTCGGCAAGCCTCGTGTTAGAAAACCTGCCCTGCTTATCCCCCGAAAGCCCGCCCATGAGTTCTGTTATCACCCGATTTGCCCCCTCGCCGACCGGCTATCTGCATATCGGCTCGGCGCGCACCGCGCTTTTCAATTGGCTGTTCGCGCGCCATGTCGGCGGCAAGTTTCTCCTGCGCGTTGAAGACACCGACCGCGAGCGTTCGACCGACGAAGCGGTCCAGGTGATTTTCAGCTCGCTCAAATGGCTCGGCCTCGATTGGGATGGCGAGCCGGTGTTTCAGTTCACGCGGCGCGATCGGCACGCGGCGGAAGCGCAGCGCCTGCTCGCTGAGGGCAAGGCGTATTATTGCTATGCCAGCCAGCAAGAGCTTGAGGAGATGCGCGCGAAGGCCCGCGCTGAAGGCAGGCCGATCCGTTATGATGGGCGCTGGCGCGACCGCGACCCGAAAGAGGCACCGGCGGGCGTGAAGCCCGTGGTGCGTTTCAAAGCGCCGCGCGAAGGCGAGACGATCGTGCACGACATCGTGCAAGGCGATGTGCGTTTCATGAACGAGCAGCTCGACGACATGGTGCTGCTGCGTTCCGACGGCACGCCGACCTACATGCTCTCGGTTGTCGTCGACGATCAGGACATGAACATCACCCATGTCGTGCGCGGCGATGACCATCTCACTAATGCCGGCCGCCAGCTTCAGCTTATTCGCGCGCTCGGTTACAGAGAGCCGCAATATGCGCACATGCCTATGATTCTTGGCCCCGATGGCGCGAAGCTCTCGAAGCGCCACGGCGCAGTTGCCGCCGAGGTCTATCGCGACATGGGCTACTTGCCCGAGGCGATGCGCAATTATCTCGCGCGGCTCGGCTGGAGCCACGGCGACGATGAGATCTTCTCAACCGAGCAGGCGATCGAATGGTTCACGCTCGAAGGCATCAACAAGGCGCCCGGCCGGCTCGACATGGCGAAGCTCAATAATGTCAACGGCCACTACATCCGCGCGCGCGACGATGCCTCGCTTGCCGGCCTCACCATCGATATGCTCGTGCGTGTACGGGGCCGCACGGTGCCGGCAAGCCTGCGCGATGTGCTGATCAAGATCGTGCCGGCGATGAAAGAGCGCGCAAAGACGATCGCCGAGCTTGCCGATGCGTCCGAGTTCCTTCTTGCAGAGCGCCCGCTCAAGCTCGACGACAAGGCGGCAAAGCTTACCGAAGCGCCGGCCGCGCGAACCGTGATCGCGGAGATCATTGAAGCCCTCACAGGACTCAATGATTGGTCGCCCGCAAGTCTGGAAGGAACCATCAGAGCTTTCGCGGAAGCCAAGGGCCTGAAGCTTGGCTCGGTAGCTCAGCCGCTTCGCGCCGCAGTAACCGGAAGAAGCGTCTCACCACCGATTTTTGACGTCATGTCTGCCCTTGGCACGGCGGAGACCCTGGCGCGGCTCAAGGATATCGCAATTTCTCCAAAGGGTTAGTCTGCTCCTTGTGGGTGGAACCGTGACGATGGGATGACGTTAACTACCGCAGTGCACTATAATCTCAGGTAAGCTAGTTTGCGGCTGCGAAGGGTCAGCCGCTGGTGGAGGGTAATGTCATGGCCAACAAGTCAGGCGGTAAGACCGCACAGCTCACCTATGACGGCGGCTCGGTCGATCTGCCGATTATGAGCGGCGCGATTGGTCCAGACGTCCTCGATATCCGTTCCCTGTACGCACAGACCGGGATGTTCACCTACGACCCCGGGTTCACATCGACCGCAGCTTGCCAATCAACCATCACTTACATCGACGGCGACGAGGGCATCTTGCTCTATCGCGGCTATCCGATTGAACAGCTCGCCGAGCAAGGCAGCTTCATGGAGACTTGTTACCTGCTTCTCTATGGAGAGCTGCCGAACCACGCGCAAATGACTCAGTTCACACGCTCGATCACCAAACACACGATGGTGCATGAGCAGATGCAATTCTTCCTGCGCGGGTTCCGCCGCGACGCGCATCCCATGGCCGTGATGGTCGGCACTGTTGGCGCGCTCTCGGCCTTCTATCACGACTCAACCGACATCAATGATCCATATCAGCGCATGGTCGCCAGCTATCGCATGATCGCGAAAATGCCGACCATCGCCGCGATGGCCTATAAATATTCGATCGGCCAGCCATCCATTTATCCGCGCAACGATCTCGGCTATTCCGAGAACTTCCTCAGAATGTGCTTCGCAGTTCCCGCCGAGGACTATGTCGTCAATGAGGTTCTGGCGCGGGCCATGGACCGGATCTTCATTCTCCACGCCGACCACGAGCAGAACGCTTCGACATCGACGGTTCGTCTCGCCGGCTCGTCGGGCGCAAACCCGTTTGCCTGTATCGCCGCCGGCATCGCCTGCCTTTGGGGCCCGGCGCATGGCGGCGCCAATGAAGCCGCCCTCTCGATGCTTGAAGAGATCGGCACTCCAGACCGCATCGGCGAATTCATCGATCGCGCCAAGGATAAAAACGATCCATTCCGCCTAATGGGCTTTGGCCATCGCGTCTACAAGAACTACGATCCGCGCGCAAAGATCATGCAGAAGACCTGCCATGAGGTCCTGAAGGAGCTCGGCCACCAGGATGACCCGCTGTTTCAGGTCGCGATGGAGCTCGAGAAGATCGCGCTGAGCGACGAATATTTCGTCGAGAAGAAGCTCTATCCCAATATCGACTTCTATTCCGGGATCACGCTGCGCGCGCTCGGTTTTCCGACGGACATGTTCACTGTCCTTTTCGCACTTGCGAGAACGGTGGGTTGGATCGCCCAATGGAGCGAGATGATACAAGACCCCTCGCAGAAAATCGGCAGGCCCCGACAGCTTTACACTGGCGCCCGCAGCCGCGACTACGTATCCTACGACAAACGGTAGGCGCGGGCAGCGTCAGGCACATAGAGATGGCAGCTCCAGGAGATAGCCATAACGGCAATGACGGCGCGCGCGAGCATCCGGCTTCGCGTCAGTCGCCGCTTGTGCCTTTGCTGCCCGTCTCCAAAGCGCCGGCTAACGATAATGACGTCAAGTTTATTTCGAGCGTAGGTGCCTTCTTCGGGCGCCACATCAACTGGCTGATACCAACGCTCGCCCTTGCTCTTTTCAGCTTCGCGCTGTTGTTCCGCTAAGCGCTTTTTTCTCGCTCGCGATTTCAAGCACGGCCTGCGCCGCACGGCGGCTGGGTGCGTCGGCGCCAACACCTAACGCCTGAAGCGTTGCACGCGTTTTGCTTACTTGCGCATTGCGCGCACCCTCTGAGGTCATCAGCGGCATCAGTGCCTGCAGGAGATGAATCGGCTCGCACGCCTCCTGAAGAAATTCAGGAATGATCATCTCGTCCGCGATGATGTTGATGAGCGTGAAGTATTTCAAGATGAAGAATTTGCGCGCAATGAATGCCGTCAACCAATCGTGACGGTAGCCGACGACCTGTGGTGTCCCGGCAAGCGCGACCTCGGTTGTCACCGTGCCGGAAGCCGCAAGCGCCGCTGTCGCCGCGCGAAACGCCGCGAATTTGTCCGCTTCGCCTTCAACGATGACAACCGGCATATCGAGTGCTTTCACCGCCTCTTCCACGCGCGCGCGTACATGCGGGATTGTCGGCACGACAAGATGAAGCGATGGCAGCTCTGCTTTCATCCGGCGCACGGTCTCGATGAACTGGGGCATGATGAACCGGATCTCGTTGGAGCGGCTACCCGGCAGCATGGCGAGCAAGGGCGCATCGGCCGGAATATTATGGCGCGCGCGGAATTGCGCGCCGGCGTCGGGCGCAAGCTTCGGCATGCGCTCGATCACCGGATGGCCGACGAAATGCGTGCGCACATGATAGCGCTCAAAGAATTCAGGCTCGAAGGGCAGAAGCGCAAGCAAATGATCGACGAACTCGGCAAGCTTCTTGGCGCGCCACGGCCGCGACGCCCAGACTTGCGGCGCGACATATTTGACGATCACGAGATCGGGCGCGAGCCGCCGCAGGCGCCGCGCGATGCGATGCGTGAAATCGGGACTGTCGATCAGGATGACGAGATCCGGCTTGGTCTCGATTGCAAAATCTGCCGCTTCACGTACGCGCCGCAAGAATTCGCGGAATCTTCGGCACGACCTCCTTAAGGCCCATCACCGAAGTATCGGCGAGGGAGTAAAGCGAGCTGAGACCTTGCGCCTCCATTTGCGGCCCGCCAACGCCGGTGAACCGGACATCGGCTGAGATCTCTTTGAGCCCGGCCATAAGTTGCGCACCCAACGCATCACCCGAGGGCTCGCCGGCAACCACCATCAGCCGCAAAGGCGCGCTCTCACTTTGCATCGGGGGAGCCGATACCGATCACGAAAATGCCGAGCGCATCGGCGCGCGCGACGACCTCCGCCTCATTGAGGATAAGCGTCGCGCCTGCTTTCACGGCGATGCCGGCAAGCCCCGCGGCGGCGACATTCTCAACAGTCGGCACGCCGATCGTCGGCAGATCAACGCGCATCTCCTGACGCGGCTTCGGCACTTTGACCAGCACGCCGCGCCGTGCCTCTGCCGTGCCCCGGATGTTTTGGGGCAGCACCGCGCAGCGCTCAAGCATCGCATCTGTATTTTCCGCCGCTTCAATCGCGAGCACGAGCCCCTCGCACACGACTGCGCCCTGCCCGACATCGAACTTGCCGAGCGCTTCCACAACCTCGATGCCCTTGACGATGTCGCGCATAGTCGCGTTCGCCCGGCCCCAGCTTGGTCAGTGCGCTGGGGCGAACAATGAGATCAGAAAACACATCGCTGACGCTGACAACCTTGAAGCCTTCGCGTTCGAAGTCGCTGAAGAATCGCGGTCAAGAGCGCATCGTCGCCACGCGCTGCCGCATGGATGATCTTCGGCAGCAGCCGCGCGCCCTTGTGATCGAGCTTGATGTTGCTTGAAGTCGGGCCGCCTGACGACACCAGCGAAAACGATTTCGCTGCAACCTTCATCCTTGAGCAGCTTATGCGCGCGCGCAATCGCGCCGATGCCAGCCCAGGCATGCGGAAAAGCCTCGATCTCAGCCCCGGCGCAGCCCTCGATCCCGATTACAAAAAAAGCCCGGCCTTGCGCCTGGCAAGCCTCCGCAAGCTTCAACGGCAAATCGCCGCCGCCGGCGAAGATGCCAAGCTTGGCCGCGTTATTCTGCGTCATCGGCAGCTTGCCCACAAGCCCGCACGCGGCAAGCAAAGCGCACGATGGCCGCCGGCGCGAATGAAGCGCACGATCTCCATCGCTTCCGGCACATCGGCGAATTCTTGCGCGACACGCTCAATGCGCGCATCGAGCGTACCGCCCGGGCAAACAGCATCTATGCAAGCGCCGCGGATCTTGTGGATCATCTCGCGTGAAAAACCGCGCCGCTTGAACCCCACGACGTTAAGTCCCGCGATCTCCGCCCTATCGCCCATGCACGAGCCGTAAGGTATGACATCGTTTCAACGCCCGTCATGCCGCCGACAAAAGCATAGTCGCCGATGCGCGCAAACTGATGAACTGCGGAATTGCCGCCGATCTTGACGTAATTGCCGACCTCGACATGGCCACCGATGACCACATTGTTGGTGAAAATAACGTTGGTGCCCATCACGCAATCATGTGCCACGTGGCCGCCGATCATGAATGAAGCCATCATCGCCGATCTCGGTTTCGCCGCGGCCAAACGGCGTGCCTGGTTCATCGTGACATGCTCGCGAATGACGTCAGCGCGCGCCGATATCGAGCGCAACATCCTCGCCCTTGTAGCGTGTGTGCTGAGGCGGGCCGCCGAGCGAAACGAACGGATGAACGACGCAATCGGCCCAATCTCGTCCGCCCCACTGACGGTCACATGAGAAATCAGCTCGGTGCGCTCACCAATCGTGGCTTTAGGACCGATGACGCAAAAGGGACCCACCTTAACGTCGGCGCTCAGGCCGGCTCCCGCCTCGACGATGGCGGTAGGGTGAATTTGCGCCATCAAGTCTCGCGCGGCTCTTCTGGCGCGCCGCTCATGATCATGGCCGAAAATTCGGCCTGGGCGAGCAGCTCGCCCCCGACGTGTGCTTGCCCGGAAAACGCCACACCGGCGAGCGCTTCTGATGAGTCGAACGCCGAGCTTGAGCGTATCGCCCGGCACGACCGGCTTTCGAAACCGTGCCTTATCGATCCCCATAAAGCAGACCACCTCATCGGCGCGCCTCGCGCCAAGCGCATGCATCACAAGCGCGCCCGCCGTCTGCGCCATAGCCTCGACAATCAACACCCCCGGCATGATCGGGCGGCCCGGCCAGTGACCCTGGAAAAACGGCTCGTTAACGGTGACGTTCTTGATGCCGGTCGCCGAGATGCCAAGCTTGATATCCTCGATGCGATCGATCATCAGCATCGGATAGCGATGGGGCAAAAGCTCCATGATCCGGTGATGTCGATGCTGTCGAGCTTCTCCTCCGCCATGGCCGGCTCTGTCGGTTTCGGATGCGGTCATGTGTCCTCGCTGCCTGGGGGTTTGCCCTTGCCCCTCGCCGCGCCCTTATCTTTTATCATGGTTCTCTCGATCCACGCAACTTCGCGCAGCCACTGGATGCGCGGCTTGGCCGGATAGCCGCCATAGGTCGCGCCGGCAGGAACATCACCCAAAACCGCGCCGCGGGCGGCGATCCGCGCCCCCTCGCTGATTGTGACGTGGTCGGACACCCCGGTCTGACCCGCCAGCATCACAAAATCGCCGATCGTCACGCTGCCCGAGAGACCGGCCATGCCGGCGATTACGACATGCCGTCCCACCCTGCAGTTGTGGGCGATGTGCACGAGGTTATCGATCTTGGTCCCTTCACCGATCACCGTGTCGCCGAGCGCGCCGCGATCGATGGTGACGCAAGAGCCGATCTCGACATCGTCCTGAATGATCACCCTGCCGAGCTGTGGGATTTTGAACAGCCCGGTGACGGAGCCGATATAGCCGAAGCCATCCTGACCGATGGCTGTTCCGGGATGCATGATTACCTGGTCACCCAAGAGCGCATAAGCGATCGTGGTGTTGGCCCCGATCCGGCAGTTACGGCCAATGCTGACTCCAGGACCGATCACCGCATTGGGTGCAATCACGGTGCCCGCGCCGATCTCGGCCGCGCGTCCGATTGCGACACCAGCACCAAGGCACACATCCTCAGCGATCTTTGCCGAGGGATCGATCGCAACCCCTGGTGCGAATTGCGGTTGCTGCGCTACCGGATAGAAGGCCGATGCGATTTCGGCGAAAGCGCGCGCGGGATTGTTGTTCAGTAGAAGCGCTTTGGTCAGGCCGGCCTGCCCTACCGCGGGTGGCAGGATCAAAGCGATATCATTGCGGCCCGAGCGCTGGCGGCATTCTTTGCGTTTTGGGCATAGGCAATCTGGCCCGCCTCGACCGCGCCAAGCTGTGCAACATCGCCGACGAGAAAATCCGCAGCGGCCTGAGCGGCGAGCGCCGAGTTCGTGAGCTTGGCGAGTTCACCCAGCGCCAATGGCCCCGCACGGACGTAGAAGCGCGGATCGGCCATCACTCCCTCGCTTAAGCCTTAGGGCTTGGCTGCACCGCCGCTCTGGTTGAGCGGCTCAAGTGGCGCCACCTTCTTTGCATTCGTTGCCGGTGCCGGGGTGACTTTCGGCCCCGCCGACGGCGACGACGTATCAGGCGTTATCGAGTCGAGATTGACCCGGACAACTTTGACCTTACTGAGCTTGGCGTTCAGCCGTTTGATCGCCTCCTGCGTGACATCGTACGCCGGTATCGCATACATCACGTTGGCACGATCCAAGAGCAATGTCGCGTGGTTCTCATCGATCAGGGACTGAAGAATTGGCTTGAGAGCCGCGGCGACTTGATCGGAGGCTTGGCCGACAGAGGCTTGGAGGATTTGGCTCTTGCGCTGCTCGAACGTCGGATAGGCCTGCTGGCGGGCGTCCAGGGCCTTGAGCTTTTGCTCGCGCTGGGCCGGCGAATAGACGGAAGCGTTCTTCTGAAGGTCCCGCTGCGCGTCAACGATTGCCTTCTGCTCGGTCATGACCTCCTTCTGGATCTGATCGCGCAGCACGGAGGCTTGTCGCCCGATATCCTGCCCCGCAAGCGAATTCTGCAGCACAGCTTGCTGGTCTACGACCAGAACCTTCACCCCGTGTCCAGCAGAAGGCGAAGAGCCCAACACCCGTGACAGACCCGCCCCCAGGCCGACCAAAGCCACGGCCGCAACAACACCCAACACAATCTTGAGCATCTTAGAAACGAGTCCCTGCTGAGAAGCGAATAACCTGGGTTCTATCATAAGGCGCTTTGCGAATCGGGTCAGCTATATCGATACGCACCGGGCCGAATGGTGAATCCCAATAGATGCTTAGGCCAGCCGACATGCGCCAGAACATGTTTTGGCGGATATTGGCCGGGTTCGTGGTTGCCCCCAGATCCGACTTGTCGAGAAGGCCGAGCGTGCCGACGTCATAGAACAGGGCGGCCTTGATCCCATAATCCTTGGGCAAACCGGTGGGAATGCGCAATTGCAGGTTGGCGATACCATAAGCCTTGCCGCCAAGCGCGTCCCGGGTCGAGATATCGCGCGGGCCGATACCGGCTGTTTGGAAGCCCGGGAACGAGTCGCCACCTTTGAAGAAGCGTTGATCGAGCCGCACGCCCTCGCCGGAATAGGCCCACAGATAGCCAGCGCTCCAATTAAATCCAAGCACGACCGAGGGGCCCCAAATCTGCCAATACCTTGAGGTCGCGATCTCGGTGCGCAGGAAGCGCGCATCGCCGCCGACCCCGGCAAAATCCTGACTGACGCTGATCGTCGAGCCCTTGGTCGGCGAGATCGGATCATCACGCCGGTCCTGGCCATAGGTGTAGCCAATCATGGATGTAAGCACCGAGCCCGTCTGATCACAGATCGCCGAGGAGATGAGCCCGATCGCGCAGGACGATGTGCTGGCCTGAACATTGGTGTGATCGATTTGGTAGGTGAGCCCGAGCGACGAATATTCCGTAAGCGGAAATCCCGTTCTGAAGCTGGCACCAAAGCTGCTCGCCTTATATCCGGAATAGCTCGTGAAATCCGAAAGCGTACGATAGATGTCAAAGCCGGCCTGCAGGTTGCGGCCTAGGAAATATGGCTCACGGAAGGCAAGATCGATCTGCTGCTGCTTGTTGCCGACCGAGGCCTGCAAGCGCAGGAACTGGCCCTTGCCGAGCAGATTCTTCTCTGAGATCTGGACATCGCCGATGAACTGGTCGGTCGAGTAGCCGACACCCACCGAAAGCTCGCCAGTCGGCTGCTCCTCAACGGAAACGTCGAGAATTGTGCGATCGGGCGCCGTGCCCGGCTCATTCTTGATGTCGACATTCTTGAAGAAACCGAGCGCTTTTAAGCGTTGCTTGGAGCGGTCGATCAGCACGCGGTTGTAGGGATCACCCTCAGCCATACGAATCTCACGCCTGATGACACGGTCGAGCGTGCGCGTGTTGCCGCGGATATTTATGCGTTCCACATAGACGCGCGGGCCTTCATTGACCTGGAAAACGACGTCGATGACGTTCTTTCCGGGCTCGTGCGTGAGCCGTGGCTTCACATCGACAAAGGCGTAGCCGACGGTGCCCGCAAGGAAGGTGATCGTGTCCTTCGCCGAATCAAGCAGATCTGCGTTGTAGGTCTGGCCGGGCTGGATAGGCACGACATTGCGCAGCAAGATGGGGCTCAGCTCCTGCAGCGTCGTCTCGACCGAGATCTTGCCGAACTTGTATTGCGGCCCCTCATCGAGCGTGTAGGTCACGATGAAGTCTTTGCCATCCGGCGTCATCTCGGCGACCGAAGAGACCACTGAGAAATCGGCATAACCGTTCTTCAGATAGAACTTGCGCAGCTTCTCGCCGTCATAGGCGACCCGGTCGGGGTCGTAATTGTCGTTCGAGCTGAACATCGACCAGATGCGCGATTCGCGCGTGACGATCTCCTTTCGGAGCTCGCGGTCGCTAAAGGCGTGATTGCCGATGAAGTTGATCTTCGCAATATGGCTGACCGGTCCTTCGCTGATTTCGAAGATGAGATCGACGCGGTTTTGCGGCAGCTCCACGATCTTGGGCGTAACCTTGGCTGCGAACCGGCCGGAGCGCCGGTAGAGTTCGACGATGCGGGTCACATCGCTCTGCACACGCGTACGGGTGAACACGGTGCGTGGCTTCATCTGCACTTCGTCGCCGAGCTTCTTGTCGTCCTTGGAGTGATTGCCCTCGAAGACGATGCGATTGATGATCGGGTTCTCGACCACCTGAACCACGAGGTCATCGCCTTCACGGCGCATCACGACATCGGCAAACAGCCCGGTCGCCCACACGCGCTTGAGTGAGGCGTCGGCTGTCACCGGATCAAACGGGTCGCCCGGCTGCACCACGAGATAAGAGAGCACCGTCTCGGGCTCGATGCGCTGCGTTCCGATCACGCGGATCTGATGGATCGTCCCGCCCGCTGAGAACCCCGACAGCGAAAGGCCCTGCGGCGCCGGCTGGCTTGTATCGACTGGCTGAGCAGTCGAAATCTCGCCATCCCCCTGTGGAGCGGCACTGTCCTGCGCGAGCACCGGTACGTCTATCAGCGCGATGCAGAGCACCGCAGCGATCAAGGCCCGTGCGCGCAGCCAAGCCCCCCGAACTCCCGCGCTCAAGTGCATGCTTCTTGGATTCCCTGGTGTGTCAGCTTTTGTTGGCGGCCGGCGCCTTCAGGGGGTTAGCCCGGCTTGGATTGGCTTCCGGGCAGGAGGTAGATGATGTCGTTCCAGGTCACGAAAATGAACAGAGCCACAATCAAGGCAAGCCCTATCCGAAATCCGATCTCCTGAACCCGATGACTTAGAGGTCGGCCTTGTATGGCCTCGATTGCGTAGAAAAGCAAATGCCCGCCGTCGAGGACCGGGATCGGGAACAGATTGATCATGCCAACGCTGACCGAGATCAGCGCGATGAAAATTATAAAGGGAGCAAAGCCACTTGACGCCACCTCCCCAGAATATTTGGCGATCCGGATCGGCCCGCCGAGCTGATCCGGCGACGACTGACCAGTGATCACATCACCGAGATAATAGAAGGTGCCAGTGATATTGAGCACCATGAGCTCGTAGCCGCGCCCCGCCGCCGAAAACAGATCGTGGTGATAGATTTTGGCGTTCTTGGGATCGGCCCGGATGATGCCGATACGCCCCATGCGCGCATAACGGGTCCGCTGGCCATCTTGATAAGGCAACATGCGGGCTTCCGGCGTGATCTTCACGTTGAGGATCTGTTCGCCGCGGCGCACTTTGAACTCGAGCGCCTTTCTAGGCGAAGAGCGCACTTCGTTGGTGACATCTCCGAACGAGAAGACCTTCCAGCCATTGATCGCAAGAATCTGATCGCCCGCCTTGAGCCCAACCTTCTCGGCCGGCGTATTCGGCTGCACCTGCGCGATGATGACGTCGTAGCTCGGCTCACCGACGACCGAGAAAAAGAACGTCAGCAAAATCAGCGCCAGCACAAAATTGGCGAACGGGCCAGCAAATACCACCAACGCGCGCTGCCACACCGGCTTGAAGTGAATGATGCTGTGCGGATCGACACCCTCAGCACTGATCTGATTTTTGATCTCTTCGAGCTTCTCTCGATCGGGCACCGAAGCAGCATGCGCATCACCATGAAATTGCACATATCCGCCAAGGGGTAAGGCGCAAATCTTCCACTGCGTTCCGAGCCGGTCGACCCAACCAAACAGCTTTGGGCCAAAACCGATCGAGAACGCATCGATCTTGGTGCGAAAGAGGCGGGCGACCCAATAGTGGCCGAGCTCGTGAAACACGATGACGATTGATATGACGACCAGGAATGCCGGAATCGCAATCAGCATTTTCAGTGCCTCACATCCACTTTCTCATCCTGCGCCTCAACCCTTTCGGGCAATCAGCTCGTCCGCGCGGCGGCGAGCTTCCTCATCGAGCGCCCAAATATCTTCGAGCTGTGCGGGAACGGCGCGGGTCAGATTGCCGCTCATCTCTTCGACGGCGCGGCGCACGATCGCGACAATCTCCAGAAAACCGATACGGCGATCCAGAAAGGCCTGAACGGCGACTTCGTTGGCCGCGTTCATGACGGTCGGCACTCCACCGCCTGACTGCAGACATTCGCGCGCCAACGCAAGCGCCGGAAAGCGCAGTGGATCGGGCGCCTCGAAAGTAAGCTTGCCGATCGCGGCCAGATCGAGCCGTTTGGAGGGTGTCGGCATACGTGTCGGCCAGGCGAGCGAATAGGCAATGGGTGTGCGCATATCGGGCGTGCCCAGCTGGGCGAGCACGCTACCGTCGATATATTCGACCATGCTGTGCACAACCGATTCTGGGTGTACAAGGACATCAATACGCTCAGGCGCCATGCTGAATAGATAAGCTGCCTCAATTACTTCGAGGCCTTTGTTCATCATGGTTGCGGAATCGACCGAGATCTTGCGGCCCATTTGCCACCGAGGATGCTTCACCGCCTGCTCGGGCGTCGCCGCTTTCATCACCTCGTGGCTCGTGGCGCGGAATGGCCCGCCGGATGCCGTAAGGATCAGCCTCTCCACCGTCTCGGGGCGTGCCGCATCGAGCACCTGAAAGATCGCATTGTGCTCTAAATCAACCGGCAGAAGCGTTGCACCATGCTGCTCCGCCTCTTGAAGGAAGATATCGCCGGCACAGACCAGGCATTCCTTATTCGCGAGCGCAACGGTTGCGCCGCGCCGTGCCGCTTCAAGCGTCGGCGCCAAGCCGGCAGCCCCCACAATTGCGGCCATCACCCAATCGGCATCAAGCGCCGCCGCTTCTTTCACCGCACCGGCGCCGGCGCCCACCTCGATGTCGAGATCGGCAAGCGAAGCCTTGAGATCGGCGAAATGCGTTTCGTCTTCAATCGCGACAAATTCAGGCGCAAACTCACGCGCTTGCTTGGCGAGATCCTGCCACCGCGAGCGGGCCGTGAGCGCGGCGACGCGATAGCTGCGCCGCTCCTGGCGCACGAGATCGAGCGTGTTGACCCCAATTGAGCCGGTCGAACCAAGGATCGTGACGCGTCGCGACCCACCTTCTATCCGGCTCGCCGTCCGCTCAACAGGGGCCTCAATCGTCAAAGCTTCCTACTCCCGATGGGCTGCAATGGTGCCTGCCTCGCGCCCGTGCGATCTGCCAACTGACCACAAGGCGAGCTGGCCCGCAACGCGTGGATTGAGCTCAGGATTGCCCAACTCGTCCCCCTCCGGCCAGAGCCCTTGTGCAACACGCAATCTTGAAGCTACGGGCTCCGAATTAACTTTTAGCGATGCCGCCGAACCGCCGCCCGCGCATCGCAAATTCCTTAAGGGCCTGGTCGAGGTCATCGCCCACGAGTTCGGTCCACGACCGCTCGAGGAAGACGAACTCGCCATAGGCCGCCTGCCAAGTGAGGCTGCCGCGCAGATTAGGCGTGCCGCCGGTGACGATGATGAGGTCCGGTGATGGGCCGGCGATCGCCTCGATCTTCGCATCGAACCCCTCGATCGTGACCGGAGCCGCGCCTTGGCTGGCCTGAAGGCGTGCCGCCGCAGCGACAACGCCGCGCCCAGAGCCCTCAGGTAGCACTGTCAGTGTGAAGCCGCCCGCAATGAAATGCTGGGCAAAAGCGTCCGGTGCGATTTCGATGCGGCTCACCACTTTGAACCCAGCCTGCCAGCTCTCCGGCCGGGTCACCCCATCACAGACGAGCGAGAGATGTGCAATTTCGGCGTTGCGTAATCGCGCAACCAGATGCCCGAGCTTCTGTTCATTGGCAGCGTTCACCGGACGATCGAGCACCAGGGCAACCGTAAGGCGCTCGCCTTTAGCGTCGAACTCTTCGGTTGCGGACGCCATCTACGCTCCCGGGGACTAAACCTGCATAATCTCTTTTTCTTTGGTAACAAGCATCTCATCGACTTTCTTAACGTGATCGTCAGTGAGCTTCTGCACCTTCTCGCCAATGCCCTTGTGCTGATCCTGGCTGATCTCGCCATCCTTCTCTTGCTTCTTGAGGCGCTCCATGCCGTCACGCCGGACATTGCGCACGGCGACGCGCGCGCCCTCGGCATATTTGTGCGCAATCTTGGCGAGCTCCTTGCGCCGCTCTTCGGTGAGCTGCGGGATCGGGATACGCACGAGCTGACCGTCGAGCACGGGATTAAGGCCGAGCCCTGCCTCCCTGATGGCCTTATCGACCGCCTGCACCATGCCTTTATCCCAAACCTGAATCGAAATGAGCCGCGGTTCCGGCACGCTGACCGTGCCGACCTGATTGAGCGGCATACGCTGGCCATAGGCCTCAATGGTCACGCCTTCGACCAGATTAGCCGAGGCGCGGCCCGTGCCTAAGCCCCGCCAGCTCGGTCTTGAACGAGGTAATCGCACCATCCATGCGCTTTTCGAGGTCGGAAAGGTCGTCGGGATTGCCGGCCATGAGCGTTCTCCCTCAATTTACCAGTCGCGATTAATTCGAGATGATCGTGCACGGCCCGCCGCCGCACAAGACATGAACGAACGCGCCCTTGGTGTGCAGCGGAAAGACGATAATCGGGATGTTGTTCTCGCGCGCAAGGCTCACAGCCGATGCGTCCATCACCTTGAGATCGCGGGCAAGCACATCGAGATAGCTTAAATGGTCGTAGCGCACGGCATTAGGGTCTTTCTTGGGGTCCGCCGAATAAACGCCATCCACTTGCGTGCCCTTCATGATCGCATCGCAATTCATCTCGGTGGCGCGCAAGGCAGCCGCCGTGTCGGTGGTGAAGAATGGATTGCCCGTTCCGGCGGCGAAGATGACAACGCGGCCTTTTTCCATATGCCGCACGGCGCGGCGCCGGATATAGGGCTCGCAAATCGTCGTCATCGTGATGGCTGATTGCACGCGCGTGGCAAGGCCGATCTTCTCGAGCTCGCTTTGCATCGCGAGCGCATTCATCACCGTCGCCAGCATGCCCATGTAGTCGGCGGTTGCGCGCTCCATGCCCTGGGCCGCGCCCTGGAGCCCGCGAAAGATATTGCCGCCGCCGATGACGAGGCAAACCTGAACCCCTATCTCGGTCGCCGTCTTGATCTCGCCGGCAATGCGATCGACGGTCTCAAGGTCGAGGCCTGTTTGGGCCTTGCCCATCAAAGCTTCGCCAGAAAGCTTCAGAAGAACGCGCTTATAGCGCGGCTTTGAATCGGAGAGCGGCACGAGTTTCGCGACATTGTCCTTCTCGCTCATGCCTGTCTCCTTGTTTCGACTAAAAAGCCCAGCCCTCTAGCCCTTGATTGCCGCAGCAACTTCCGCGGCGAAATCTTCCTTCGCCTTGTCGATGCCTTCACCGACGACGAAGCGCTCGAACGCCTTGATGGTCACCGGAGCGCCGAGCTCCTTGCCGATCTCGGCGAGCACCTGCTCGACCTTCTTGTCCTGATCGTGCACATAGACCTGCTTAAGCAGCGCAACCTCTTCGTAGAATTTGCGCATCCGGCCCTCGATCATCTTCTCGATGACATTAGCCGGCTTGCCGCCTTCTTTGGCCTGCTCCTCAAAAATCTTGCGCTCATGCGCAGCAAGATCGGCCGGAATATCCTTCTCGGTGACGCCGAGCGCCACCGCCGGAAAGCCGGAGGCGATGTGCATGGCGAGCTTCTTGCCGAACTCCGCGAGCTTGGCTTTGTCGCCACTCGATTCAAGTGCAACGATGACGCCGATGCGGCCGAGATCGGTCGTGACCGCATTATGCACATAAGACGCGACAATGCCCTGCTCGACATCGAGCTTCACGGTCCGGCGCAACGAAATGTTCTCACCGATCTTGGCAACGAGATTCGTCAAGTGTTCGGCAACCGAAACGGACTCGCCGGGGTAAGGCGCCTGCGCGACCTTGGCGACATCGCCATTGGTCTGCAAAGCCAAGAGCGCAATCGTCTTCACGGCGGTCTGAAACACCTCGTTGCGGGCAACGAAATCGGTTTGCGCATTGATTTCGACCATCGCGCCCTCATGCCCCGCAAGCGCAACGCCGACAAGGCCATCAGCCGCTGTGCGGCCCGCTTTGCTCGCCGCCTTAAGCACGCCCTTCTTGCGCAGCCAATCGACCGCCGCCTCCTGATCGCCATTGGTCTCGACCAGCGCGTTCTTGCAGTCGCCCATGCCCGCGCCTGTTCTGTCGCGAAGCTCCTTCACCATCGGGGCCGTAACTGTCGTCATCACATCCTCACTTCATGCTCCGTCGTCTCATGGCGCCACAAGCGCACCATGAGAGTGTGTCTTTTTCCTCACCCCGAGCTTGCCCGGGGATGAGGCCCGGCTAAGCCGAGGCAGGCGTGCCCTCTTCAGCGGGCGGCGCTTCAGCCGAGGCTTCCGCCGGCGTCTCGGGCGGCAAATCGACCGCCGGCGCTTCTTCCGAGGCGCCGATATCAAGACCCAGATCGGTTTTGCCCTCAGCGAGGCCGGCAAGCACGGCACGCGCCACCAAATCGCAATAGAGCGCGATCGCGCGGCTCGCATCGTCATTGCCCGGGATCGGATAATCGACCTCGTCCGGATCGCAATTGGAATCGACCACGGCGACCACCGGAATACCGAGCTTGCGCGCCTCGGCAATCGCGATCTTCTCCTTAATCGTATCAATCACGAACATCACATCCGGCAAGCCGCCCATGTCCTTCACGCCGCCGAGCGAACGCTCGAGCTTGTCGCGCTCGCGCGTGATGTTGAGGAGCTCCTTCTTGGTGAGGCCGGTATCGGACTTCTCCAGCGTCTCCTCGAGCTGCTTGAGCTTCCTGATCGAGTTGGAGATCGTCTTCCAATTGGTGAGCGTGCCACCGAGCCAGCGATCATTCATGAAATATTGCGCGCACCGCTTGGCGGCGTCAGCGATCGGCTGCTGTGCCTGGCGCTTGGTGCCGACAAAAAGCACACGCCCGCCCTTGGCCGCCGTCTGCTCGATGAAGACAAGCGCCTGGTGCAAGAGCGGAACCGTTTCGGCAAGATCGATAATGTGCACGCGGTCGCGAACGCCATAGATGTATTTGTCCATTTTCGGATTCCAGCGATAGGACTGGTGGCCGAAATGGACGCCAGCTTCAAGAAGCTGACGCATGCTGAAATCTGGCAGTGCCATTAAAATTCTCCGCTTTCTCCGGTTGATCCGCCGCGGCCGCCACCCCCGCTAGGGAGCACCGGATCGGAAGCCAAGGGGGATTGACCCCAGGGCCCCGACATGGGCCGCGTGTGAATTGGGGGTCGGTATATGGGATTTGCGGCGCCGAAGGCAAGGCCGGAGGCTCCTGAGCCCTGGCGAAAGCCGCGCTTTCTGCTGCAACAAATCGCTGCGCCAGAGCCGTTCTATCTACAAATCTTGCCGGTTTGCCGACTTGTTTCGTGGTCCTGCGGAAGCCGCTGTGCGCCCTCAATACGCCGTGTTATGAGCCGCAGCTATGACGAGCCCGATCCGCCCCGAAATACGCGCGATGCGCGTTAACCCGATTGCCGAGATCGCGCAGCTCGCCTGGAAGGTCGGCGGCGTGACGCCGCTGCAATATGGCGAGGGCGATCTTGTCACGCCGGAATTCATCCGCGAGGCGGCCAAGCGCGCGCTCGACGAGGGCAAAACCTTCTACACCTATCCCAACGGCATCCCGGAGCTGCGCGCCGCGCTTAAGACGTACACCGATCGTCTCTATGATCTCGATATAGCGCCAGCGCGCTTCACCGTCCCCGGCTCGGCAATGCTGGCCATTGCCAACACGCTGCAATGCGTGAGCGAGACAGGCGACAACATCATCGTCGTCTCGCCGATCTGGACGAACATCATTCTCGCTGCAGCGGCCAGGGGCGTTGCCGTGCGCTTTGCGCCTTTGACCAAAGACGCGAGCGGGCGCTGGCATTTCGATCTCGAAAGCGTCGCCGAAAAGTGCGATGCGCGCACCAAGGCCATCTTCATTGCTTCGCCGGGCAACCCGACCGGCTGGGTGATGCGCCGGGCCGAGCAGGAAAATCTGCTCGCCTTTGCGCGTGAGCATGCGATCGCCCTCATCGCCGATGAGGTTTATGCGCGCCTGATCTATGATTCAGATGTTGCGCCATCCTTCCTGGAGATCGCCGACGGCGAGGATCCCGTCTTCGTCATCAACAGTTTCTCCAAGAACTGGTCGATGACGGGCTGGCGCATCGGCTGGATGATCGCGCCTGAAAGCCTATACACACCACTTCAAACTCTGTCCGGCGTTGCGAACACCGGTGCGACGACCTTTGCGCAGTACGGCGCGCTCGCGGCATTGACCGATCCGCGCGGCGAAGCTTTTGTTGAGCATATGCGCGAGCGCTGCCGCCGCGGCCGCGCAATCGTGGAGAAGGCAGCGCTCAAATCGAACCGCGTGAAGCCCTCACGCGTTGAGGGTGCGTTTTATGCCTATTTGGAGATCGAGGGCGTGACGGATTCGACCACACTCGCCAAGCGCCTCGTGACTGAAGCAAAAGTTGCCGTGTCACCCGGCGCAGCTTTCGGCCCGGGCAATGACAGCTTCATCCGCCTCTGCTTCGCCACCGACGAAAAGATCTTGGCGCCGGCTTTGGAGCGCTTGTTTGCAGCGCTTTAGGCTAGCACCTGTCACGCAATTCTTTTCGGCCGGCTTCGCTTTTTTCAAAATTTTCTAACCAGCGAGTGATTTTCGAAGCATCGATTCGCATCACACGCGAGCGCACAATCATGCGCCTACCGTCTGAGTTGGTTATGCGGGCGCCGAATTCAAGAGCGCGCCAGCCTGTCATGACGCGCGGGCCAGAAGTGCGATCAAACTTCCTCGACCTCCAAGACGCCGGGCACGGATTTTAGGAGGCTCTTAATGCGCGGATTGATTTGAAAGCTTTTCGGCCAGCTCGACCTCGATCTCACGTCCGCCTTCACCGAGCACGACAAAGCTCACCCGGCCTTTGCCCTTCGCCTTCAATTGCGTCGCGATTGAAGGCAGTGGCGCTGGCGTATCGATGTGAATGCGCAAGGCCGCGGAGGTTTCGGCCGCGAGCGCATCGAGCGCCTTGATCGATTGCACGCGTAGCTTGATGTCCTCGCCCTCCCATTCAGCGCTCGCGCCGATAACGACCGCCTTGCCCGGCTCCAGATCCTCGCGGTGCGCGCGCAAAAGATCGGAGAAGATGACCGCCTCGAAATGCCCGGTCGGCTCGGTGAACTCGACAAACGCGAAGGGCTGATCGGTGCTCTGCGAGCGCCGCTCCTGCTTCTTGACCACCGTGCCGGCGAGCTGCACGGCGCGCGCTAGCCGCCGCGGATCATTCTGAAGCTCTGCATACGGAATAACGCGCGCGCGCTTGAGAATACTGGCATAGGGATCGAGCGGATGGCCTGAAAGGTAAAAGCCAACGGCTTCCGCCTCATGCTGCAACCGCTCGAAAATCGGCCAGGGCGCGGCCGCAGCAAGACGCGGCGCCTCGGCAATGTCATCGCTGCCGAATAAGCTCGTCTGCTTGCTCACCCGCTCCTCGCCCGCACGTGCGGCATAGCCGATCAGAAGCTCAGCGGAAGCCACAATCTCGGCGCGGTTGCTGATGCAATCTATCGAATACGCCGGCTTTGGCGAGCGTCTCGAGCGAGCGCCGGTTGATCACCGGCGGGCCGACGCGTGAGGCAAAATCGAAAATATCCTTGAACGGCCCGCCGCGATCGCGCTCGGCAACGATCTCTTCCATCGCCTGACGGCCGACATTCTTGATCGCTGCCAGGCCATAGAGAATCTGCCCGCCCTCGACCGAGAAATCCGCGCGGCTGCGATTGATATCCGGCGGCGCGACCTTGACAGCCCATATCTTCGGCATCGCGCTTCAATGTGGCCAGCTTGTCGGTGTTACCAAGATCGAGGCTCATCGTCGCCGCCATGAACTCGAGCGGATGATTGGCCTTCATATAAGCGGTTTGATAGGCGACCAGCGCATAAGGCGCCGAGTGCGATTTGTTGAAGCCATAACCGGCGAATTTCGCGACCGCCTCGAAGATATTCTCGGCCGTCGCCTTGGCGACACCGCGCCCAACCGCGCCCTCGATAAAGCGCTCGCGCTGGCTTGTCCATCTCCGACTTGATCTTCTTGCCCATCGCACTGCGCAAGATATCGGCCTGGCCGAGACTGAAGCCGGCGAGATCCTTGGCGATCTGCAAGACCTGCTCCTGATAGACGATCACGCCATAGGTTCGGCTCGAGGATCGGCTCAAGCACGGGATGGGCATAACTCACCTCTTCCGTGCCCTGCTTGCACGCGATATAGCGCGGGATATCGGCCATCGGCCCGGGCCGGTAGAGCGCGACGAGCGCGATAATATCCTCGAACCGGTCGGGCTTCATGCTGCGCAGGACATCGCGCATGCCCGAGCTTTCCAGCTGGAACACGCCCGTCACGTCGGCCCGGGACAGCATCTCGTAAGTCTTCTTGTCGTCGAGCGGCAGCCCGGCGAGTGAGACATTGCCGCCATTGGCGTTGATAAATTCCTCCGTGCGCTGAAGAACCGTAAGCGTCTTGAGGGCGAGAAAATCAAACTTCACAAGCCCGGCCGGCTCGACCCATTTCATATCGAGCTGCGTGACCAGCATATCATTGCCCGGATCCTTGGTGACCGGGATCATCTCATCGAGCGGGCGGTCACCGATTACGACACCTGCAGCATGGGTTGATGAGTGCCGGTAAAGCCCTTCGAGCTTGAGCGCGATGTCGATGAGCTTGGCAACGCTCTCGTCTTTCTCACGCTCCTCCTTGAGGCGCGGCTCTGAATTCGACCGCTTCGCCGAGCGTGATCGGCTTGGCCGCGTTGAACGGCACGAGCTTGCACAGCCGGTCGACCTGGCCATAAGGCATTGCCAGCACGCGCCCGACATCGCGCAAAACGGCGCGCGCCTGAAGCTTTCCGAACGTGATGATCTGCGCGACCCTGTCGGCGCCGTATTTCTCGCGCACATAGTGAAAGACTTCATCGCGCCGGAGCGGGCAGAAATCGATATCGAAATCCGGCATCGAGACGCGCTCGGGATTGAGAAACCGCTCGAACAAGAGACTGAAGCGGATCGGATCGAGATCGGTGATCGTCACCGCATAGGCGACAAGCGAGCCCGCGCCCGAGCCGCGCCCCGGCCCCACCGGAATGTCATGCGCTTTCGCCCAGGCGATAAAGTCGGCAACGATCAAGAAGTAGCCTGAGAAACCCATCTTCTCGATAACATCGAGCTCGATATTCGAGGCGCTGCGATATATTCGGCTTCGTGCCGACCGGCGGGCTTTCTTCCAACGCGCCCGTGAGCCCTTCATGCGCCGCCTTCGATAGCGCCTCAGCCTCCGTCTCGCCCTCACCCACTTTGAAGCGCGGCAGGATCGGCTTTTTCAAAGTCTTAGGCCGATAAGAAATGCGCCGCGCGACTTCGAGCGTGGTTGCGATGGCTTCCGGCAGATCGGCGAACAGCGCCGACATCTCGGCCCCACCCTTGAAATAATGCTCGCCCGTTATCCGCCGCCGATCGGCTTGGCTCACCACCGTGTTGCCGGCGACGCAGAGCAGCGCATCATGCGCTTCGAACATGTCGGGCTTTGCAAACATCGGCTCGTTGGTGGCGACGATCGGCAGGCCCTTGGCATAAGCCCAATCGACCAGCGGGCCTTCGGCGCGCGCCTCTTCAGGGCGGCCATGGCGCTGCAATTCGACATAAAGGCGGCCCGGCGCGATCGCCATCAAGCGGTCGAGCAAAGCCTCGGCGGCCGGCAGCTGATTTTCGACGATCAAGCGGTTGACCGGCCCATCCGGCCCGCCGGTGAGAATCAGAATGTCCTCGCCCGCCTCGGCGAGATCATCGAGCGTGATGAATGGCTCGGCGGAGATCGTTAATCGACGCGCGCCTTGCTGACGAGGCGCATAAGCGCGCGATAACCCGCCTCGTTCTTAGGATAGACGGCAATGCGCGGGCGCACTTGCCAGCTCCGGATATTGTTTGGCCGCCGCGCGGCGCCAGGCGCTTCATCGAGCTTGAGCGTCAAATCGCAACCGATAATCGGCTGAACACCCGCGCCGGCCAGAGTTTCGGAGATCTCCAGCGAGCCGTAGAGATTGTCGGTATCGGTGATGCCAAGCGCCGGCATGGTCCTGGCGGCGCAGAGCTTGGCCAATTCCTTAACGCGCAAGGCGCCTTCAAGCAGGGAATAGGCGCTCTTCGCCCGGAGCTCGACATAGGCCGGCATCGGCAACCTTTGCGTGCTGGAGTTGGTCCTCAGAATCAGCCGACCCTAGAACAGCTGGCCGACCGTGGCGGCGCCGATGAGCACTGCCCACAGAAATGTTCCAAGTGCCACCGCACTCACGAGATCCTGCTCAAACCTAGTCATGCTCATCTCCCTCGGTCAGGAGATTATGTTCCTGATTTGTTCTCCTCCTGTCAAGCGGTTTTGAGCACCGCGATCCACCGCTCCACAAGTTTAGGGCCATAAGTCTACGGTCCCTGAGGCCCCCAGCCGGGAAGTTCGTAGCCGAGCGCCTTTTCAAGGCTGATCGTCTTTTGCACCGCTGGACGCCCCATCATGCGTGCGTAGTGCGCCTCAATACGCGGCAGCGCGCTAACGGGAAGGGCATTCCTCATCCGCCAATAGAGTCGGAAGAGATGAATATCGGCGATCGAGTACTCACCCACCGCCCATTGCTGTTCGCCCAGTTGCTCTTCAGCGATTGCGTAAGCGGCGTGCAAACGCTCAGGGCCTTCGGATGGCGCGCGCCTCTGGTGAACGCTCGAGGCAAGAAACGACATCCAGGAGACGACATGCGCTTCCGCTTCCGGATTGCCCGGCAGCAGTTTCGCTTCCGGGAATTGGCGCGCGAGATAAAATAAAATCCCGGCGACCTCGGTCAACGGACGGCCATCGATCAGAAGGAGTGGCACCTTGCCCGCTGGATTGATTGCGAGGAAAGCAGGGTCACGCTGCTCGCGCTTATGAAACGAGATGGGCTTCGCTTCAAATGGAACGCCGATCTCATGAAGCGCAATGTGCGGCGCCATCGAGCTGGAGCCAGGACCGAAATAGAGCGTGAGCATTCTTGTGTCCTCCCGACTTCGTTCTAACGCGGCACATGTGTCTTGCCCGTGCTCGTTGCAGCCAGCAGCGGAATGCCTTCGGCACTCGCGCGGAGAAGCCTGACGGCGAAGGCGGCCTCGAGCGCGGGCGAGGCCATCACCTCGCTTGCCGGGCCGGAAGCCATCACCCTGCCCTTGTCCAAGAGATAGAGCCGGTCGCAATAGCGCGCAGCGAGCGCAAGATCATGCATGACGATCAGAACCGATGAAGTCTTCGCCGCGGCCTTCAGATGCTCCATCACTTGCAGCTGATGGCCGGGATCAAGTGAGGCGAGCGGCTCATCGGCGAGCAGCACCGGCGCCTCCACCGCGAAGGCACGCGCGAGCAAAACACGTGCAAGCTCACCGCCTGAAAGCGTGCGCACATCACGCCCAGCAAACTGGGTGGCATCGGTCTGCTCAAGTGCGCGGATGATCGCCGCTTCACCTGACGGCGCTTCTTGATCGCCATGCGGCGTGCGCCCGAGCGCGACCAGCGTGTGCGCCGAGATCGGCCAATGCACATCGCGCGCTTGCGGCAAATAGGCGATCAACTTCGCGCGTTCGCGGGGGGAGAGCGTGCGCACATCGCGGCCATCGATATCGATGCGCGCGGCCTCCGCAGCGATCAGCCCGAGTATGCCGCGCAAGGCCGTGCTCTTGCCCGCGCCGTTCGGGCCGATCATCCCGACAATCTCGCCGGGTGACAGCGCAAAGCTCGTGCCATCAACGATCTTCTTCTCTCCCAAGGTGACGGAGAGATTCTCAACGGTGAGCCCACTCATGTCAGCTCGCTCCGCCGCCTGAGAATGAGCATGAGGAAGAACGGCCCGCCGATCAGCGCGGTGACGACGCCGAGCTTCAATTCCTGCCCCGGCAAAAGCCGCACAAGCAAATCCGCAAAGGTCAGAAGCGCGGCGCCCGCCAGGCCGGACGGAATGAGCGATTTGCTCGGCACATGGCCGACGAATGGCCGCACGAGATGCGGCACGATCAAGCCGACAAAGCCGATGACGCCGGTGACGGCAACGCCTGCACCAACGGCAAGGCCCGTGCCGCCGATCACCGCCAGGCGCAGACGCTTCATATGAATGCCGAGGCTCGCAGCGACGTCTTCGCCCAGCGTGAGGGCATCAAGCCCGCGCGCCGTCCAGAAGATTGCGGCGAGCCCGGCGATCATGAAGGGCGCGGCAAGCGCGACATGCTCAAGCCCGCGATCCGACACCGAGCCCATCATCCAGAACAGGATCTCATAAAGCGCGAAAGGATTGGGCGCGAGGTTCAAGAGTAGCGATGTGAGAGCGCCGGCAGCGGCATTGATCGCAACGCCGGCAAGAATAAGCGTGGTGACCGATGGCGCGCCGCCCGCAAGGCCATAGAGGATGCCGAGCGCCGCAAGCGCGCCGGCAACACCGCCAAACGGCAGCGCGATGACACCCGAGCCGAACAGACCGAAATAAAACACCGCGACCGCGCCAAGTGCCGCGCCGGATGATGCCCCGACAAGACCTGGCTCGGCCAGCGGATTGCGCAAGAAGCCTTGCAGTGCCGCGCCTGTCACGCCGAGCGTAAAGCCGACCATCAGCGCAAGCGCTGTGCGCGGAACTCTGATCTCCCAAAAGATCACGCTGACGATTTTGGGGTCGGTCTTGGCAAGTGCGGGCAAAAATGTGCGCGCCGCCGACGGCCCCGCGCCCCACAAAAGCGACGCCGCCGCCGCGATAACGACGACGGCAGCGAGGACGAGTAGCACAAGGCTTTCACCCGGCACCGCGGCACTCGCGGCTGTTTTGTCATGGTTCGACAAGCTCACCATGACGCGCGCTCACCCGTCATCCTGAGCCTGTCGAAGGATGACGTCTCGGCGGCTCGCGTCCCAATTGCGGCGCGGATTTGATCCACGGCATCGAGCGTTTCCGGCACACCGCAGCTCCAGAGATTGCCGTCAATGCGCAAGATCCGGCGATGCTTGAAGAAATAGCGCAGCGCGCGGTGATGCAGAATTTCGCCCGAGATCGACGGTGGCGCATTGGCGGGTGAATCGAGCACGACAAGCTCTGGATCAAGCTCCAAAAGGCCTTCGACACCCATCGGTGCCCAGCTCTTAAAGCCTGCCGCGGCAGCGAGATTGCGCGCACCCGAAAGCGTGAGTACATCATTCGCGAGGCTCGGCGTGCCGGCGGCAAAGCCGCGCGGCTGGAACACGATCGCGGTTACCTTGTGCGAGGGGATGCTGGCGCGCAGCGCGCTGAGCCGTTTGCCGAAACGCGCAGCCATCGCATCAGCACGCGCCGCCTGGCCGATCGCCTGACCAACCGCTTCAATCTGAGGTGCGATATCGTCAACGCCATTCGCCGGCGCGATCTCGATGACTTTAAGCCCGCGGGTTTTCAAAAGCGCGACCGCGAAACGCGCGCCATAGGTGCCGGCGAGCACAAGATCCGGATTCATCAGGCGCACTTCCTCGGCGCGGCCATAATTGAGCCGGATGCCCTTGATCTCGTTCGAGATAAGAGATTCGCTCGGGTCAGCGGAGAGATAGCTGAGCGAGGCGATCTGGTCACGGTCGGCCAGACGCCACAAGAGATAATCCGTACAGAGATTAAGCGAGACGATGCGGTGAGGCGGCTGTGCAGCTCGCACAACAGTCGGAGCAAGAAGCGTAAGAGCCACTAATAATGTCATCCCCCGGTTCATCCGGGGGGTCCAGAATCCGCCGCACCCGTAAGTCTGAATGGCCCGGACAAGCCGGGCCATGACAAGAATAATACAGCACGGGAATCTCACAAGTCGGCCTCGACGGCGGCAGGCGAAGGTCGCCGCCTCGGTGTCTAGCAGCGCGCGGGGGCATCCGGCAACGCCCGCGGCCGGCAACTGGCCAAGGCGCCCGAGCGCGAATAAGTGTAGTCTTGGTGATCCGCCGCCCCGAGATGAGATATGAGCAAATCCCTAGGCTTTGATTGGCAAGATCCGCTTGGGCTGGCTGCCGAGCTTTCCGAGGATGAGCGGCTGATCGTCGAATCTGCACGCGCCTACGCCCAAGAAAAGCTCATGCCGCGCGTCATAGAAGCCACGCGCGATGAGCGCTTCGATATCGAGATCATGAAGGAGATGGGCGCGCTCGGGTTTTTGGGGGCGACGGTCGATGAAGTCTATGGCGGCGGCGGCGCAAGCCACGTCGCTTACGGGCTGATTGCGCGCGAGGTCGAGCGTGTTGATTCGAGCTATCGCTCGGCGATGTCGGTGCAGTCATCGCTGGTGATGTATCCGATCGAAGCGTTCGGCACCGAAGAGCAGAAGAAGAAATATCTGCCGCGCCTCGCCAAAGGCGAGCTGATCGGTTGTTTCGGCTTGACAGAAGACAATGGCGGCTCCGACCCGGGCTCGATGCGCGCGACCGCAGTGCGCACGCCGGGCGGCTTCAAGCTCAATGGCTCAAAAACCTGGATTACCAATGCGCCCATTGCCGACATCGCGATCATATGGGCGAAGCTCGGCGGCGAGATCAGAGGCTTCATCCTCGAACGCGGGATGAAAGGGTTCTCGGCGACCAAAATCGACAACAAATTCTCGCTGCGTGCGTCATCGACCGGCGCGCTTGCCCTTGATGATGTGCTCGTGCCGGAAGCCAATATGTTCGCCGATGTGAAAGGCCTGCGCGGGCCGTTCTCCTGCCTCAACAAAGCGCGCTATGGGATTTCCTGGGGTGCCATGGGCGCCGCCGAGTTTTGCTGGCATGCGGCGCGCGATTACGCCATGGAGCGAAACGTATTCGGCAAGCCGATTGCGGCGACGCAGTTGGTACAGAAGAAGCTTGCCGATATGCAAACCGAAATTGCGCTCGGCTTACAGGGCGCGCTTCGCCTCGGCCGCCTGCTCGATGAAGGCGCGCATATCCCGGAAGCCATCTCGATGATGAAGCGCAATAATTGCGGCAAGGCGTTGGAGATCGCCCGCGCCGCCCGCGACATTCATGGCGGCAATGGCATCGTCGCTCGACTATCACGTGATCCGCCACGTGATGAATCTGGAGACGGTCAACACCTATGAAGGCACGCATGACATCCACGCGCTGATTTTAGGCCGTGCGCAAACCGGCCACGCGGCATTCTAGAGGCACGCAATGACAGACGACCATCGCAAGCTCGGCGTCGAGTTCAACAACAGAGGCTGGGAGCTGATCGAGAAAGGCGCGGCGCGCACGAGCGAAGAGACCCGCGAGCTGATCGCCGCCGCGCATGCAAGCTACATGCACTGGTCGAAGGCCGGCAAAGCAATCCATCGTTATCGCGGCGAAACGCTGATTACGCGCGCTTATGCCGAGCTCGGCCAGCTCCAGCCGGCCTTGTTTCATCTCCATGAGGCCGAGCATCTCGCCCAGGAGAACGCGGCCGATCTTTCACCGTTCGATACCGCCTTCAGTGAAGCTCTCGCCGCACGCGTGCGTGCACTCGCGCAAAATCCCGCCGAGGCAGAGCTTCATTATTCGCGGGCCGAACGGCTGGCCGAAGCGCTCGACGAAGAGGAACGCAAAGTCGTTGTCGCGGATTTGCGCGTGGGGCCGTGGTTCGGCTTTAAGCCTTAAGCTTGGCGCATTGACGCTCTCGCTATATCTCTGCGAATATATCGCCGCCAGCCGAATTTGATGAGCCTTGAGCGCCGATGTTCAGTGCCTACACCTCGGACGACATCACCGCGCTCCTCCTATCGCTGCGGATTTCCTTCGTCGCGATCGCTTGCGCCCTGCCCTTCGCCGTCGCCGCTGCGCTTCTCCTGGCGCGCGCGCGCTTTCCCGGCAAGACCATCCTCAACGGCATCGTGCACTTGCCACTCGTGCTGCCGCCGGTCGTTGTCGGCTACCTCTTGCTGCTTGGCTTCGGCACGCGCGGACCCGTCGGCGCGTTTCTCTTGCACTTCGGCATAAGATTCATCTTCAGCTGGACCGGCGCCGCGCTCGCGGCGGCGATCATCACCTTTCCCTTGCAGGTGCGCGCGATAAGGCTCGCGCTCGATGCCGTCGATGCGGGGCTCGATCAAGCCGCCGAGACACTCGGCGCCGGCGCGCTCGATCGCTTCTTCTCGATCACTTTGCCGCTTGCCATGCCGGGATTGATCGCCGGCGCGATCACGGCCTTTGCGACAAGCCTTGGTGAGTTCGGCGCCATCATCACTTTTGTCTCCAATATCCCGGGCGAGACGCGCACGATTCCCCTCGCTATCTATTTGGCGATTCAATTGCCCGGTGGCGAAGCCCAAGCGGCGCGCCTTGCGGTCTTATCGATCGCGCTCGCCTTTGCCGGCCTCATCCTTTCGGAGATCGCCGCCCGCCATGTCCGCCGGATGACTGGGCAATGACGCTCAAAATCAAGGTCGCACACGCATTTCCAGGCTTCACGCTCGACGTCGAGTTTGCGGCGGCGCGCGCCGGCGTGACAGCCGTGTTCGGCCCCTCGGGCTCCGGCAAAACCACGATCATCAACGCCGTTGCGGGCCTGTTTCGTCCGCGCCAATGCCGCATCAGCATCGATGGTGAAACGCTCGCCGACACAAGCGCCGGCACATTCGTGCCGCCGCGCCTCAGGCGCATGGGATATGTGTTTCAGGATTCACGTCTGTTCCCGCATCTCAAAGTTGAGGGCAATCTTACATACGGCGCAAAGCGCAGCCCCACGCCTGTCTCGCATCGTGAGATCAACTCCGTTGTTGAGCTGCTCGGCCTCGAGCGCTTGCTGACACGTTTGCCGCGCAACCTTTCCGGCGGCGAGAAGCAGCGCGTTGCGCTCGGCCGCGCGCTACTGTCATCGCCGCGTCTTCTATTGCTCGATGAGCCGCTCGCCGCACTCGATCAAGCGATGAAAGACGAAATCCTTCCCTATCTCGAGCGGCTGCGTGATGAGCGCCGTGTGCCCATGCTTTATATCAGCCATTCGGTGGATGAAGTCGCGCGCATCGCCGACGAGCTTGTGCTCATGAGCGCGGGCCACGTAACGGCGCAAGGCTCCGTGTTCGAGCTGTTCTCCCGGCTTTCAGCCGAAACTGAAGCGCTGGGGGATGGCGCCGTTGTCGAGGGGCGCATTGCCCGCCAGCTGCCCGAACAACGGTTGACTGTGCTCGCATTCGGCGGCGCAGAGCTTCTCGTCCCGGCGATCCCCCACAAGATTGGCGAAACCGTTCGCCTCAGGATTTAAGCGCGCGACATCACGATCGCGCTCGATCCGCCTGGCCGCATCAGCGCGAACAATGTCCTGCCCGTGACGGTGGGCGAGACCCGCGTTTTGCGCAGCGGCGAAGTCGATGTGCAGTTGCTTTCGGGTGATGTGCCGTTGGTGTCGCGAATCACGCTGCATTCGCTCACCCGTCTCGCCTTGACGCGCGGCATGAAGGCCTTTGCGATCATCAAATCCGTGACGGTTGACCGCCGCACCTTGCTGCCGGCATCTTGAGCTGTGTCGCCAGGCGGCGCATCATCCCCGCCCCATGACGAGCCCTGATGACATCCTCACTTTCTGGTTCGGCGATCGCACGAACCCTCAGCGCGAGACCTATCGCGATATCTGGTTCACCAAGAGCGACGCATTCGATGCCGAGATCGCGCGGCGCTTCGGCATCGATGTCGAGGCTGCGCTTCAAGGCAGCCTCACGGACTGGGAAGCCGATGTGGATGGCACGCTTGCGCTGATCCTGCTGCTCGATCAATTCAACCGCAACTTGAACCGGGGCACAGCTCGCGCTTTCGCAGGCGATGCGCACGCGCTTAGGCTTGCCAGGACCGCGCTCGCCAAGGGCTTTGATCAAAAGGTCCCGCTGGTCGAGCGGCAGTTCTTTTATATGCCCTTTGAGCATAGCGAAGATTTGAAGGACCAGGATCACTGCTGCGAGCTGATGGCGACACTCGGCAACCCCAAGCTCGTGGATTACGCCGAGCGCCATCGCGCAATTATCAAGCGCTTCGGACGTTTCCCGCACCGAAACCATGCGCTGGGCCGCCCCTCGACGCCTGAGGAGGTCGAGTTCTTGAAGACGCCCGGCTCAAGCTTCTAGTGAATGCGCGCATGGCACAGCTTGCCGCGCCGAACCCCGCTGCCTAATTTGTGTTTAGCGTTTTGAGAGGCGAATGAGCGATGCGCAACGAAGAGCCGAAAGTCATCTACCTCAAGGACTATCAGCCCAGCCGTTTCCTCATTGACAGCATTCACCTCGAATTCACGCTCGAGCCCAAGGCAACGCGCGTCGTTTCCGAATTGAAAATCCGCGCGAACCCAAAACTCGCACCGGCAGGCGATCTCACGCTCGACGGCGATGAGCTCAAGCTCATTTCGGTGGCGATGGACGGCAAGCCCTTGCCGCGCACCGCTTACGAAGCGAGCCCCGGGGACCTGACGATCAAGAGCCCGCCCGACGAATTCACCTTGCGCATCGAGACCGAGATCTCGCCCGCCACCAACACCAAGCTCTCCGGGCTTTATCAAAGTCAGGAGCTCTATTGCACCCAATGCGAAGCGGAGGGCTTCCGGCGCATCACCTATTATCTCGACCGGCCGGATGTGCTCTCGGTGTTCACCACGCGCATCGTCGCCGATAAGTCGGAAGTGCCTGTGTTGCTCTCAAACGGAAACGAGATCGACCGCGGCGAGCTGGGCGGCGGCAAGCACTTTGCGGTCTGGCACGATCCGCACCCCAAGCCGTCCTATCTCTTTGCGTTGGCGGCGGGCAAGCTCGGCGTGCTCGAAGATGCGATCACCACAAAGTCAGGGCGTAATGTGCGCCTCAGAATCTTCGTCGAGCCGGGCAACGAACCGAAAGTCGAATACGCCATGGGCGCGGTCAAACGCGCAATGCGCTGGGACGAGGAAACATTCGGCCTCGAATATGATCTTGACGACTTCATGATTGTCGCCGTCTCGGCCTTCAACGCCGGCGCGATGGAAAATAAGGGCCTTAACGTCTTCAACTCGGCGCTGCTCTTGGCAAGCCCCGATACGGCGACCGATGCCGAATATGAGCGCATCGAGAGCGTGATCGCGCACGAATACTTCCACAACTGGACGGGTGATCGGGTTACGTGCCGCGATTGGTTTCAGCTTTCGCTGAAAGAGGGCCTCACCGTCTTTCGCGATCAGATATTTACCGCCGATATGCGCGATGCTGCCGTGAAACGCATCGACGATGTGCGTGTCTTGCGCGCACGCCAGTTCAATGAGGATGACGGCCCGCTCGCGCATCCGCCCCGTCCCACTTCCTTCATCGAGATCGAAAATTTCTACACGACGACCGTCTATGAGAAAGGCGCCGAAATTTGCCGCATGATTGATCGCCTTGTCGGCAAGGAAGGCTTCCGCAAGGGCATGGATCTCTATTTTCAGCGCCATGACGGCACGGCCGCGACGGTTGAGGATTTCGTTGCTGCCATGGCGGATGCCAACAACCGCGACTTCACGCAGCTCGCGCGTTGGTACAACCAAGCGGGCCGGCCGCGAGTCAAAGCCGAGACGCATTACGATGGGGCCGCCCGGATCTTCGATCTCACGCTGTCGCAGTCAACGCCGCCAACGCCCGGTCAGCCGACGAAAGAGCCGTTTCACATTCCGGTTGCCGTCGGCCTTCTCGATGAAGCCGGCAACGACATTCCGCTGCGTCTCGAAGGCGAAGCAAAATCGGCCGCGGCCGCGACACGAATTCTCGAGCTGAAAGAGCCACAAGCGACATATCGCTTCGTTGACATGCCGGCGCCGCATGCACGCTCGCTTCTGCGCGGCTTTTCAGCGCCGGTGACGCTCGAGCTTGAATCGAGCGCCGAGGAAGAGGCTTTCTTGTTCGCTTCCGACAGCGACCCATTCAATCGGTGGGAAGCCGGACAGCGTTACGCGCGGCGAATTCTATTTGAGGGTGCCAGGGCCTGGCGCGAGGACCGCCCGCTGCCCGATGATCCCAAATTCATCGAAGCGATGCGCCGCACACTTGCCGATCAATCGCTTGAGCCAGCCTACAAGTCGCTCGCGCTCATGTTGCCAACGGTAACGGAGCTTGCACAGGCGGGCGAAGCTCCAATCGACTACGAGGCGCTTTATGAAAGCCGTCAGGCTTTACGAGCGAAGATCGGCGAGGGCCTCGGCCCCGACTTTCAGCGGCTCTACGATTCAGCATCCGGCAGGATCGGCGCGGGGCTTGATGGCGAGAGCGCCGGCCGCCGTGCTCTGTGCAACACCGCGCTCGCCTATCTGATTGCTGCTGACCCATCACGTGCGCCGCTCGCTTATCAGCAATACGCCAATGCCAAGACCATGACCGACCGCATGGCGGCACTCACAATCCTGGCGAGCCTTGACGCGCCTGAACGTGAACAAGCGCTCGGCGATTTCTACGAACGCTTCAAATCCGACGGCCTGGTGACGGAGAAGTGGCTGCGCACGCAATCGCTCTCAACGCGCAAGGAGACCCTTGCCGAGATCAAGCGCCTGATGAACCACCCCGCATTCGACATCAAAAACCCCAACCGCGTGCGCTCGCTCGTCGGCGCCTATGTGCACTCCAACCCCTATCGCTTCTATAGCGACGGCAAGGACGGCATGGATTTCTTCACCGACTTCGTGCTCAAGCTCGATCCGATCAACCCCAAGATCGCGGCCAACCTGGTCTCCGCACTCGAGAGCTGGCGCAAATTGCCAAGCGAGCAGCAGGCGTTCGCCAAGGCAGCGCTTGTACGAATCAAGAACACGCCGGAGCTCTCGCGCCACACTTTCGAGATCGCCGCCAAGTGTCTGGGCGAAAGCTGAGCGTCCAAGGCGGCAATGCCGGCGCATCCGCGCTGTGGACAAATCGGCCGAGAGGTGGGGGAAACGGTCGATATCCGCGCCGCCCCGATGACACCCGCAAAGGCCAATGGATAATGAGCGTTAACGATTCGTTGAGGATTTGGGGAACTCGAGTTTGCCTTGCGCGCACTCGGGCAATTTCGCCTAAGGTTCGGAGCGCAGCCTTTTCGTGGCCGACGAAAACGAGCAAACCATCAATGCGCCGGACGAGGCAAAGCTGCCCGTTCCCATCGGTCCCTCCAGGCCTGCGAGGCGGCGCGAGGCGCCCTGCGAGGAGGCAGCGCTCACACCGTTCGTAAAGATCGGCATCGCCGTTCTTGCCGCAGCGCTCATCATTTTCGTTGGCATATCGCTGATCATCACGGCGCGCGCGGCGCATGCACGGCGCATCGAAGCCGAGGTCAACCTGCACTCGGCCGCGGCCTATGCGGCAAGCAGCCTCGAAACGCGCATTGCACTGATGATGGAGCGCGCCCGCGAATTCGCGAGCAATCCGTCCGAGACGGATACCAGCCATTCACTGCTGCACCGGCTTGGCCCGACGCCCGATCCTCTCATCGATTTAGTGCGCATTCTGCAGGCCGGAAAGCATGCCGGCACCTCGATTGAGGTCACCGATAGCGCAGCGCCCTCAACCACGCTGATCTTCCCGCAGACGGGCGATAAGAACGGGCCCGCAATCGCGGCAACGCTCGCGCCGAACTGGGTCGCATCGGCGTTCGCGAAAGACCAATCGAATAACCCGATCGCCGTGCTCGCCGCCGGCCCCGACGGGCGCATTGCCGGCCGATCCGGCGCCGAGAAGATTCTCGCCGCGCTCGGCACCGACAATCGCGTGCCGATGGATCTGCTTGCCGCCGCAAGCGCCACGATGGATGTCTCGGCCGGAGGCACATCGGCGCGCGACACCGCAGTCTGGCGCGCGCCCGATGGAACGCTGCTCATCGTCGCGACAGCGGAGGTCAAGCCGGACATGACAATGGTCGCGGCAACGCTCGCCGCACCCGGGCTGTTCGGCTGGAGCCATCGCCTTGGCCCATTCTTCCTCTTGGGCGGCGTGCCCCTCGCGCTCGGTGCCGGCCTCCTTGGGCTCCTCTGGGCGCAAGCCAGCCAGCTTGGCGAATCCGAACGGCGGCGGCGGGCGAGCGACGACGTGCTCAATCTCGCGGTGACAAGCGCGGGCTGCGGCTTTTGGGATTGGGACGTTACGGGCGGGCGCATCTTCTGGTCGGGCCCGCTCCTGGCGCTCGCGGGCCGGCCTGCGCGCGGCACATGGCTTACCGTCAGCGAAAGCCATCAGCTGCTTCTGCCCGCCGATGTCGCAAAGCTCGAGCGCCTGCGCGACCATCTCGAACATGGCGCTGAAAGCCTCGACATCGAACTGCGCTTGCAGACCTATGGCGGGCGCACAATCACGCTGGAAGGCCGCTTGCGGCCCTGGCATGGCGACGCCTCGCGCATTGTCGGCATGTTCCTTGATGTCACGCGCTATGCCGAAGCACGCGCCGAGACCGAGCGCCAGGCGCGCGAGATCTTTGAGGCGATCAAAACGCGTGACACCGATGTCGCCGCCGCCATTCTCGACGCCAAAGGCACCGAACAGCTTTCCGCAGCGTTGGCCGAAAGCGAACGCAGCCGCGGCGAGCTTGCCGAGCTTGCGCAGCGCTACGCGGCAGAGAGAACGCGCGCCGAAGAGGCCAGCCGCGCCAAGACCGAGTTTCTCGCCAATATGAGCCATGAGCTCAAGACGCCGCTCAATGCGATCATCGGTTTTTCGGAGATCATGCATAACGAGCTTTATGGCGCGATCGGCGATGAGCGCTACCGCGACTATGCGAGTGACATTTACAATAGCGGCCGCCAGCTCGCGCAGCTCATCGACGACATTTTGGAGATGTCGAAGATCGAGGCCGGCCGCGTCGAGCTCAATATCGAGGATCTCGATCTCGAAGGGCTTGTGGCGGAATGCGTGCGCTTGATCGAGCCGCGCGCACGCGAGGCCGGGGTGATGGTCGACAATCTCGTCTTCGATCCACCGATTGCAGTCGGCGACCGGCGCGCCACCAAACGCATCCTGATGAACCTCTTAACCAATGCGGTTAAGTTCACGCCTCGCAGTGGCGGCATCGTGATCGAGGTCGAGTTGGACGCGGATTCGGTCACGGTCTCCGTCAGCGACACCGGCATCGGCATTCCCGAAGACGATCTTGAGCGCATCATGGCGCCGTTCGAGCAGATCGAGCAGCATTCGGCGCGCTCACATCGCGGCACAGGGCTCGGCCTTGCGATCTCCAAAGCGTTGTCGGAGATGCAGGGCGGGAATTTGACGATTGAATTCGACGCAGGGCGTCGGCACGAAAGTGAGCCTGGTTCTACCACGCGAGTACACCGAGCCGACGGACCTTGCCCGTACCGGCTAACCCGGACTCACCTCACAAATACCAGTCGTATTCCTGCGGGCTGATCGCTTTTCGAAAGGTCGCAAGCTCGCCCTTCTTCGCCTCGGCATAAAGATCCACATAAGTGCCGGTGAGATATTCGCGCATCAGCGCCGAAGACTGAAACGCGCGCAGCGCGTCATCGATGTTCAAAGGCAGAGTTGGATCAACCTCTGCGCTCGCATTGCCGGCAAAGGCCGGGCCGGGATCGATCTTGTTCGCCAGCCCGTGGTGAATGCCGGCAAGCATGGCGGCGAGCACGAGATAGGGATTTGAGTCCGCGCCGGAAACGCGGTGCTCGATGCGCCGCGCAGCGGGATCGCCCCCTGGCACGCGCAAGCCTGTCGAGCGGTTGTTGACGCCCCAATGACGATTGACCGGCACAAAGAGATTGGGAACGTAGCGGCGATAAGCGTTGAGGTTCGAGGCGAAAATCGCCATCGCATCGCCCATGGTTGCCTGGAGGCCGCCAATGGCGTGGTGCAGGCGCGGCGAGCCCTGGGGGCTGCCATCATCGAAGACATTCACGCCCGCGGCATCGATAAGGCTGCAGTGAACATGCAAGCCATTGCCGGCGTGATCGACCCAAGGCTTGGGCAGGAAGGTCGCATCGAGCCCATGCGCGCGCGCAACGCTCACGACGATATGGCGCAGCAGCGCAGAATGATCGGCGGCAACCACGCAATCATCCGTGTGCTGTAGATTGATCTCGAATTGGCCGGCGGAGAATTCCGATGTTGCGGCCGAAGTAGGTAGCCCTTGGGCGAGCGCCGCCGCCTCGATCGCTTCAATGACGCGCGAGAACCGATCAAGCTCTCTGAGCTCATAGACATTGCCCACCACCGGCGTCTCGCCAACGATATCGGCAGCAACCACCGGGGCGCGGCCCACGCCGCGCTTGCGCTCGATGAGATAGAATTCAAGCTCGAAGGCGACAACGGGCTTGAGGCCCAGCGGCGTGAAATTTCTCGAGCACATGGCGCAGGATGTTGCGCGGCTCGACCATCGCCGGCTGGCCGTCTTCGCTCAGCGTCATCAACACTTGCGCGCGCGGCGGCGATGCCCACAGCGCCGGCACGAGGGTGCCGGCAATCGGATTTGCGCGCCCGTCCGGATCACCGTCCTCGAATCCGCGGCCCATCGGATCCGACATCGCACCGGTGACATCGAGCAGATAGACGGTCAGTGGAATCTGCAGCCCGCTCTCGTAGACCTTTTCGAGATCGCGGATCGGATAACGCTTGCCGCGCACGCGCCCGCACAGATCGACGAAGATCGCATCGACATGCGTGGCATTGGGATATCGGGCGAGAAAGGCGCGCACCTCTTCAGCCGTGCCCACCGCAACTGGTGTGAGCGCGGGCGACGCAATCCCGCTTGGCTGCACTGTCACATTCATAAAGCTCTCCGCCCGGCGGATTATAGCGCGGGCCGGCCGCCAAGTATCAGCTTAGCTGGCCTCGCCAAAAGCAGAGTTAAGGAAAGCTGCCGCTCAGGGCGATGGGCTTTGCCCATCGGGCGCAGGGCCCGGCGGCGAACCCGCTGGTGGTGAACCCATTGGCGGAGAGCCCATAGGCGCTCCGGGCGGCGGCCCGCCCGGCCCGGGGCCCGGCCCTGGCCCGTTCGGTCCCCAGCCGGAACCGCGCCGGTCGCGCCAGCCTTGACGCTTGGACATCTTTGACGCCCGGATGTCGAGGCTCTGAGCGATCGCCTTGCGTTCCTCCGGCGTGAGGTCAGTGATGATCGAAGCGAAAAACGCGTTCGCCTGCTCGCGCCCCTGAGCCTCGACCTGTGCCGAGTGTTCAAGCGCTTTCTTGTAGGCCGCAAGGTCAAATGGCTCCGCCTCCATGGCCTCGATGACTTCGTTGCGTGCCTTGATCACAGCCGCGACTTGCTTGGTGAAGCTGTCGCGGTGCGCGCGCATCGCCGCGTTGACCTTTGCCATCGTCTCCGGCGAGAGATGCGCGAAATAGACCCCCGGCGGAATCGAGAGATTCGTCGATGACGGCGGCCGGTGTCTTAGAAAGCCATGCCGCAGCGACATGCCGACAAAGAACGCATCGCCGGCGAGTGCAAGCACGAGCACGATCCAAAGCACGGTCGTGCCCCAGCGGGCCGGCCCGGCGGAAGGATTGGGCATGCTCACAAATTAGCTCCATCCTGAGTGATGGCGGGCGTGCCCCACATCGCAGTGAGAAGCTCGGTATCGCTTGACGGTGCTGCATCTGCCCCCAATGGCAAAAGCACACCCGCCCCGAGACCCAAACAAATTGCAACCGCAAGAATGGCAACCGGCCGCACAACCCATCCGCCGCTGATATTCGGTATGCGGATCATATCGCCAAAGCCCCGCAGCCCGCCGCCACGCGCCTTGTGCAGCGATGGTGCCTGCGGCGGCGGCGCAGTTTCGAGAACGCGCGTGCGCAAGGCATCGCTAACCATCCCTTGAGGCACCTTGGCGAGCATGGAATCAAGCGCCGAAGCAGCGCGCCGCTCGGCCACCATCTCCGGCTGCTCTGCCATTAAGGCCAGCGCCGCTTTACGTTCGCCATCCGGCCAACGCGCCGGATCCGCGCCATAGGCTTCGATAATTGCGCTTAATCGCTTCTTTTCCATTCGCGTCATTCCAGACTTACTCAGCAATCCTGCCTTCTCAACCGGCTTGGGCTCAAGCACCGAAATACTCCTGAGCGACATCCGCCAGCCGGTCCTTCAGCCGCCGTCGCCCGCGCGATAACAAGGACTCAAGAGCTTCAACGCTGATCTGCAGAATTTCCGCCGCTTCGCTTTGAGACATGCCTTGATAGTGACACAGCACCAAGGCCGCCCTTTGCCGCTCGGGCAGCGCCTGCAACTCGCTCTCAATCCGCTTGGCCAGAGCTTCCTCTTCAAGACCTTGGTCCGGAGCGGGCCCCGAATCGGGCTGCTCCGGCAGGGTATCCATCGTGATCTCGCGCCGCCGCCGCAGCCGGTCGTAACAAAGGTTAATCGCAACGCGGTGCATCCAGGTCGCGAAGGTCGCTCGTCCCGGCTGCCACTTAGCGGCGTTCGCCCACACCCTGAGGAACACCTCCTGAACGACCTCCTCGGCATCGTGCTGAGAGCCAAGCAGCCGGCGCGCGACTGCCATCAGAGCCGTAATGTGGCGATCGACCAGCTCGCGCACAGCCTCCTGGTCGCCGGCAGCGACGCGCACGACGAGATCACCGTCGGGATCCTGGCGTTCGCCAGCCTCTCGCATTGCAGCCTTTCACGAGATTGCGCGCCCACGCCCCGTCATCGGGTCCCTGAGCGCGCAAGTCAATCATGCCTGATATATTTTAGGCTAGTTGGCCGTACCCTTTGGCGCGCGTTGGTCTTTCCACGTCTCACGCTGCGTCTTGTGCCAGGCTTTCATCTCGTCCTGCGAGATGACGCCGTCATGGTTCGTGTCGATGGCATCGAACTGCGCGAGCGGCTTGTCCACCAACTGCTCCTTGGTCAAGCTGTCTTGGCCGCCATTCATACGCTTGAATGCGGCTTCCTCGCGCTTCGTGCGCTGCGCATCGCGCCACGCTCTCATCTCGGTGAAGCTCACCTTGCCATTATGGTTGGTGTCCATCTCGTTGAAGGTCTTGGTCAGGCAAGCCTGAAGATCGGCACGCTTGGGTGCCGCGTCCGACTTGTCATCATTGCCCTTACGCTGATCACGCAGGCAGTCGCCCATCCCGCCGCCGGCGAACCGGCCGAAATGACCATGGCCGCGCCTGCCCATCATCCCGAACCCGCGTGGACCAGGCCCCATGCCCAGACCCATGCCGTCAAAACCCGGGCCCATCATTGCCGGTGGCGGACCACTCGGTGCAGGTGTGCTCGATGTGCTTGCCGCACCGGCAATGCCGGCGGTGACGATTGCGATGGCTGCGACCGCACCAACTACCAATGTCTTCATCATGACTTTTACTTCCTCAGACCCCGGCCCATTGCTCAGAAAAATGGGCGCGCCTCCAGGGGAGCGGCGACGCGCCCGTCTCAAGGGGAATGCCGAATGCGAAAACAGCTTCAAGATGAGTGTGGAAGATCTTGAGGCGTCCGCATTCAGGAAGTTCAACGCCTCTGCGGGAACGCTTCCGTCGCCGCGTCAAATCACTGGCTCGTGAAGAAAAAAGGGCCGCCCATGAGGCGGCCCTTCAGGATGCTTAACGCACAATCGCTGGCTTTAGATGACCACGCCCCGCTTGTGCTCGGCGACGGTCGTATGACGCGGCGCAAACGCTTCGCGCATGACCTCGACCGCCCTCAGAGGTTTGGCATCGCCGCACATGAATATGTCGACTGCCGCATATCCTCGCTCCGGCCAAGTGTGAATGCTGATGTGCGATTCAGCGAGAACCGCAACGCCAGATACGCCACCGCCGCCTGAGAATTCATGAAGATGAATATGGAGAAGAGTGGCTTTCGCCGCTTCGACCGCTTGCCGGAAGGTCTCTTCGATGAATGCCTTGTCGTCGAATCCTTGACCATCCCACATATCGACGATCAGGTGCTGTCCGGCGTAGGTCAAACCCTCTCTGGTTACAAAGTGGTCTTTTGCTTCTTCTTCGGGTCTACCCTGAGGAGCCGTTTCTCGGGCCTTGCGCAGGTCGATCACCTTGCGCGTGGATTTGATGCTGGCGGCGGAGTGCGGCTCACACTCGCCGCCTGTCACAATTACTTCCGGGGGGACCTCCTGGGCCCGCACAAGGCGCTTGCGCATTTCACGTGAACTCCTAATTGCTCTAGTTCTCGGACAAAGCGCCCGAATAGACAAAGGCCGCCACCTTCACCCCAGAAGTTTCACCACCGGGTTAAGGCCACGGCCCAACACTGAGTTTGCGAAATATAAGAAGAGCGCCCCCCCACGCAAGAGGTAATTTGACCGCTTGCCAAATTGTTGGCGAGGCGAAGCGTCACGTGACCGGCCCGCAACGGGCCGTGTCCGGACGAATTTGACCCAGGCGCACGCCGTGCGTCTCGTCTCCCGGCTGACCGATGCCAGTCTCCCAAGCGCCGCCGCGAGCGCCCTGTTACAGCCTAAAGCGATTTGATACTGTTCCGGAGGGGAACGCCGCACGCCCGCTTTCATCTGGGCTCAACCAGTTTTCTGGCGACAACGGCTTCAAGATGCGCCTGATAAGAGCGGAACAAGGCTGATGGCTGACATCTTCGTCTCGTATGCGCGGCCAGATAAGGATCGTGTCGCACCGCTCATTGCTGCCTTCAAGGCGCAAGGCTGGTCAGTCTGGTGGGATCCGGCGATGGCGCCGGGGCAGGAATTCGATCGCCAAATCTCAGCCGAGCTCGATGCTGCCAAGGCCGTAGTCGTCGTGTGGACGCCTCAATCGGTGGATTCACGCTGGGTCCGCGGCGAAGCCCGCCTGGCCGCCGATCGCAATATCCTGGTTCCGGTCCGCTTCGAAAATGCCAGGCTGCCGATCGACGCGCTGGCCCTTCACACGACGGATCTGGACGACTGGCGCGGCAACCCACAAAGCGCGCCATTCCAGGATTTGCTGCGTGCGCTGAAGCCACTCGTGGGCGCGAGCAGCAGCGCAGTGGCGGCCCCGACACCCGCGGCGGGCGGCGGCACTGGATCTCCGAGTCTACTGCCAAAGTTGAAGCCGTGGCAGATCGGAGCCGCGACGGCGCTTGTTCTTGCCGCGATCGCCCTTGCTGTCTTCGGTCTTCCCGACAGCACGGCAAAAAACAACGCGCCGAAGACATCTACACAACAGCACTCAAAGGAAGCGAGCATTGCGGGCGGCGCGCTCGTCGAGAAGGTCGCCGAGATTTCCAAGCTCGTTCAGAAGGATCGCTACGGCGCTGCGTTCCCACTCGCTCAGCAAATCGTTGCGAGCGGCGCGGCAAAGAACAGCCCCGGCATTCAAGACCTCTGGCATCAGATCAACTTGCCGATCAAGCCACTGGTCTCGGAAGACGGCGCGACCGTCTATTTCAAGACCTACGAAGACGCCGATGGCCCGTGGGTGAAAGCCGGCATTACGCCATTCACAAAAGCGGTTGATGCGCCGCGCGGTGTGCTGCGTATCAAGGTCGAGAAGCCGGGTTTCGTGACCGGCTATTTCGTCATTCACAATCCCGGCCCCTCGGTCGACAACGATCCGCCCGATCCGCCGATCGCCGCCGTATCGTTTGCGAAAGTTGCGCTACCGCTCGCCGCCGACGGCACAATACCGGACGACATGGTGCTGGTACCGCACACCAACATCCCTGCCACGCTCAGCGGATGGTCCACGCCGCTGATCGGGAACCGGCAAGACATTCCGGCATTCGCGATGTCGAAATACGAAGTCACCAATCAGCAATTCAAAGAGTTCATTGACGCCGGCGGTTATGACAATCCGACCTATTGGGAAGGCCTGAAGTTTGAAGACGGCGGCCACGAGATGCCGTGGGCCGCTGCGCGTAAGAAATTCGTCGACAAGACGAACCGGCCCGGGCCCGCTGGCTGGCAGCTCAGCACTTATCCGGCTGGCCAGGCCAATATGCCGGTTGGCGGCATCAGCTGGTATGAGGCGGTCGCTTATGCGCGCTTCAGGGGCCAAACGCTGCCGACGATCCATCACTGGGTAAGAGCGGCATTCGCACCCAATGAACCCTGGTTCAACACGGCGCCCACAGTCGCACTCGCGAGCCGATTTTCAGCAAACGGGCCGATCCCGGCAACCAGCGAAACCGGCATTGGGCCATGGGGCACATTCAATATGGCCGGCAATGTCCGCGAATGGGTTTGGAATTTTGCCGGCGATCGCGGAATCGCGCTCGGCGGCGATTGGGAAGATTATGCCACGCTGTTTCAGCAAGTCTATCCGACCTCGCCGATGGAACGATCGCCGATGAACGGCATGCGCTTAATGCATGTTCTCTCCGGCACCGAAGTGAAAGACGATCTCCTTAAGCCGATAGCGCTCGTGCTCGACAGCCCGGATCTCGCGCGCAAGCCGGTTTCCGACGAAGCGTTCCGGGCGATGCGTTATCAGTTCACAACCAGTCACGCCAAGCCGGTCAAGACATCGGTGCAACAGATCAAGCAGACGCCGCTCTGGATCGCAGAAGAGGTTGTTCTCAAATACACCGGCGGTGACATAACCACGATCTACGTCATCAAGCCAAAGACCCATCACAACCCGCTCCAGCCAATCATTTACGGGCCGCCGGGCGATTGCTGTTTCGGCAAACGGCCAAATCGCAACGCACTTGAGCAAATGCGCCCGCCAGCCGACACGATTGTCGACAGCGGACGCGCGCTCGTGATTCCGATCTGGGCTGAAAGCTATGAGAGAGCCGCGACACAAAGCCAATACCTGAGCCTAGGCACAGACGAAGACTATGATCGCTACAGAAGAGCCGCCCTCGCCTGGTTCCAGGACATAAGCAACACGCTCGACTATCTCGAAACGCGCCCCGACATCGATATGCAAAGAGCGGGATATATGGGCTTCAGCTACGGCGCGGGGCTTGAGGGTCCAATCGCACTGGCGACAGAGGGCCGCCTCAAGGCAGCTGTTCTGATATCAGGCGGCATCTCGCCAACCTCGCCTCATCCCATGGCGGACGCGATCAACTACGTCCCGCGAATTAAGGTCCCTGTGCTGATGATCAACGGGCGCTACGACCACATCTATCCTTACGAGCAATCGCAGAAGCGGATGTTCGATCTCTTAGGCACGCCTGCCAGCGAAAAGAAACATATCGTCTACGATGTCGGGCACTTCGCCTTTCCATCGAACTCGATCGTCTTGGACATCAGCAACTGGTTCGACAAATATCTCGGCCCGGTGAACTAGCTGCCGGTCTTACGCCCGTCGCAAACAGCTGCCACGCTCAGCGCGACGGCCCCAAACACCCCTTTCATTCCGCGCCGAAATGCCGTAGGAGGCCCGCGTCGCCCCAACGCGCGAGAGGAGACAACCATGTCGCTGATCTTCACCGAAGAGCTGCACAAGGGCTTTGCCCAGAGCTTTGCCGTCAAGGGCCCGATGCTGGTCGATGAGCGCAGTGAGTTCCAGCACATCATGATCTTCGATGCACCGGCGGTCGGGCGCGTGCTCGTCCTCGACCAGATCGTCCAGCTAACGACGCGCGATGAATGCGCCTATTCCGAAGTGCTGGTTCACCTGCCCTATTTCGAGCTGGCGGCAAAGGGCATCACGGCAACACGCGGGCTGGTGATCGGCGGCGGCGACGGCGCTGTCGCCGAGGAGTTCCTCAAGCACGCCTCGATCACCGAAGCCGACATGGCCGAGATCGACCCCAAGGTGATCGAGCACTGCAAGAAGCACTTCCCCACCGTTCACAATGGCGCCTTCGACAATCCGCGCCTCAATGTCCGCGTGACGGACGGCGCTGCCTTCATTCGCGAGCCGTCCTCGATCGGCGCCTTCGATATCATCGTCGCCGACCGCCCCGATCCGGTCGGGCCAGCCAAGGTGCTGTTCATGGATGAGTTCTACCAATCAGTTGCCAAGGCGATGAAGCCGCACGGCATCGCCATCTTCCAGACCGGCGTGCCGCATTTTCAGCCCGACGAGCTGAAGGAGACAATGGATCAGCTCGCCCGCACCTTCAAATATGTCGGCACGCTGCTGACCGTCGTGCCGACCTATGTCGGCGGCTATATGGGGCTGACTTGGGCATCGAACGAGACGCGCCTAGGCGATGCGCCGCAGGATGCGATCGAGGTCGCATTCGCCAAGTCACGCATTCAGACGGATTTCTACAATCCAGAGATCCACCGCTCGGCGCTCGCGCTGCCCAACTGGATCAAGAAGCTGATCGCCTAATATGGCGCAATCGCGTAACCCGTACGTCGTTGGGAAAGGAGCCACACCGCAGCTTAGACACTCTGTGCTCCTGTTCATGGACATCTTAGGTTACAGGCAGCTGAGCGCCGAGGCCTTCAGAGTGGGCAAACAGCAGGAGTTTCTAAACAAACTCCATTCAGCCCTAAGAGAAGGACGTCACTGGTTCGACAACAAAGAGCTGCGAAAAATTCGATCCATCGCCCCAAAGGACCACTTCGCCCTTCGAGCCTTTACAGACAACATTATCTTGGCATGGCCAATTCGTGACGACGCTGAGATCGAACTTGGAGACGCGTTGAGCCGAGCAGCAGAATTTCAGTTCAACTTATCAATGCACGGATTTTTCGCGAGGGGCGCTATCGCCGTCGGCGACGCCTTTGTCGATGATATCGCCGTCTATGGCAGTGCTCTTACCGATGCGTATCAGGGAGAAACTGAACTTGCCCGAGATCCGCGAGTTATTCTCATGCCTTCGGCCGTGCAAGCCGCAAACGAACATTTGAGTTATTACGGCAGACAATCGCACGCTCCTCAAGCCCGCGAGATTTTATGCGACTCTGATGGACAATGGTTCGTCAATTATCTTGAAGAAGTCTTGTTCGCAATGCCCGACGCGGGTCCTTTCTACAGAGAGTTTGAACGACATCGGCTGGCGGTAGAAGAAAAACTACGAGCATATAAGAGCGAGCCCCCAATCCTGCAAAAGTACATCTGGGTTGCGAACTACCACAACTGGTTCTGTGATTTTCACTCCGATCACTTCTCCGACGAGCATAAGGTCAACAGTGACCTGTTGCGCTCCACCCCCAGGTTGATCACAGACAGCTGAACTCCGTCACACCCCGGCGGATTGAGCATTAGTGCCAACCCACCAAGACGGGGAAAACGAGCCCGTGATCCAGGCCAATTAAAGCCACGCGCGGAGAACAATCCGTCTACAGAGTATTTTGGGTGCCGCCTCTTAACGAGCGTAACGCTCATCCCCAAGTAACCCTAGCTGGCGAATTGTGCCTCAGGTTTAAAGACACAGAAGGAATGAAAGAGGCCGTGCGCGACATCCCGCACGGCCTTCAGTACACCCATGCAATCACATCAAGCGAACGTATCGACGTTGCTGCCGACTTGCGCCGAAGTCGGCGACTTCACCGGCGCGGCCGTCGTTGTGGCGGTCGCATTGTCGTCGCCGTCGCCATCGCGATCGGGGCCCGGCGGCTCCGCGTGCTCCGGCGCTTGCGCCGGAGGCTGATAAGTCGGCGTTGAGCCGACACCTTGAACACTCATAACAAACTCCATCCATTCCGCACGGCCGATTGTCCGCCCTGTACGTAAACGGAATGTCAAATCGCACACGCGCGATTGACGCAATTGCGCTCCGCCACATTGCACGAAATCGGCCGCGCGCCGCCAAATCAACTATAAATCTGGTGATTAAGATTACCGACCCACTTGTCGAAAAGAGCGTAAACGGCGCGCTCCGTTTGGATCAAATGCGATTCGAGCGCATCATAGCTTTGCAGGCCGAGAAGGGATGCGAGCCGCGCGCGCACCGGCATGACGTCGCATCCGGCGCGCGCTCTTCGTCGTAGCAGATCTGCATCAGCTGGCTGAGGCCGGCATAAAAGCGGCGGCGCATTTGCAGCGCATCGATGTCCTCTTCGGCACTCATGAGGCCGAGCGCATCGATGTTGTTGAACGCCTCGCAGTCGACGTCGCGAGGATATCCGGATGAGCGTGCGCAAACGCGAGTTGCAAGACTTGCGCGATATATTCGAGATCGATGAGGCCGCCGCGCACTTGCTTGAGCAGCCATCGATCTTTCACTGCTTTCGCGCTGGCCAGCCGCGCGCGCATATCCAGCGCATCGGCGGACAGCTTTGAAGATCGCACTGCCCGTGAGATATCGCGGATCGACGTCTTGGCGCGCTCGCCTAGCGTCGCCGATCCGGCGATAAACCGCGCCCGCGTTAAAGCCATACGCTCAAAGTCCACGCCTGGCTCTCGTGATAAGTCTTGAGGCGCTCGAGCGTAACCGCGACCGGCCCCGCACGGCCCGAAGGCCTCAGGCGCATATCGACCGCATAGAGCTTGCCCTCGCGGGTCGGCACCGTGAGCAGGCTGATCAAGTGCTGCCCGGTGCGGGCGTAATATTCGCCTGCCGAAATCGGACGGCTCCCGCGCGACATTTCGCGCGCCGAGATCGAACCATAGACGAAGATCAAGATCGAGATCGGAGGTGGCCGTCATCTCGCGCCCGCCGAGCTTGCCCATGCCGATCACCGCCCATTCGCCGCCTTCGATCTTGCCGTGCCGCCGTTCCATTTCCTCTTCGGCGACGGCGAAGAGCCCGCGCACGACAGCTTCAGCGGTGGCGGTGAACCGTGCACCCGCTTCACTTCGCGCTCAGCCCGCCCGCGAGCACATTGGCCGCGATACGGAACTTTTGCTCGCTGGCGAATATGCGCGCGGCATCGAGCTTGTCTTCAAGCGTGGGCGCAGCGAATCTCGCGCTCAGGCGGGCATCGAGTCAAGATCGCTCCGCCGAGGGCTCCGGCCTCAGCAGCGAATCGCAGAATCGCCGGCTGCGCAGCAAGCACGCGCGAAAGACGCGGCGCAAGACTGAAGAGATCAAACACAGTCTAAAGATTTGCGGCTCGGCGACCAGTTGCGCGAAGAGCTGTACACCCGCTTGGCAGCGCCTCGATAAACCGCGCGAACTCGATGAATCCGGCGTCGGGGTCGGGTGTCTTGGACAAGCTCATCGCAGCATCACCGGAACGAGGCGCGTGAGCCCCTCGCGCGCGCGTTCCGAGCGCGTCGCATTGATACGCCCGTGATGCCAGGCTGCGGATTGCCGACGAGATGTTCTTGGCGCGCTTGAAACCGAGCCGGTCAGCGTCTCCAGCGTCTCCGGGTCATCCTCAACGCCGGTGAAGACAAGGCTGCCCGCTTGCGAAGCAAGCGTTTCGCTCGATCTCGAACAGCTTTGCCTAATGGCATTGCACGCGCTCGATATGCGCACGCAACATCGACCTTCGAAAGCCGCCGTCTCGGTAAAGCCGCAAAATCGCGCGACATGATCGATGCCGTCTTGCGATCTTCGGCAGCGTGTGCGTCTGCTCGTCATCGATCATCTGCAATCGATGCTCGAGCGTGCGCAAGAAGACGTACGAATCGCATAGCTCGTCTCGTGCCTGCCTGCGCGATGTGACCGCTTCTGCGCCAGCGCATGAAGCGCCTCGCATGTGCGCGCACGCGCAAGCTCCGGCTCACGGCCACCAAGAATGAGCTGCTGGGTTTGCGCGAAAAACTCGATCTCTCGGATGCCGCCGCGGCCAAGCTTTATATTATGGCCGAGCGACGGCGATCTCGCCGATGCCTTTGTGAACATGAATTTGGCGCTTGATCGAATGAATGTCCTCGATGGCCGCGATAATCGAGATTCTTGCGCCAGATGTAAGGCGTGAGCGACTTGAGAAATTTCTCGCCCGCGGCGATGTCGCCGGCGCAAGCGCGCGCCTTGATCAGCGCTGCGCGCTCCCAATTCTGGCCGGCGGATTCGTAATAGAGCTCGGCCGATTTGGTCGAGATCGCGATGGGCGATGCATTGCCGTCCGGGCGCAAGCGCAAATCGACGCGAAAGACGTAGCCGTCTTCGGTTCGCCGCTGGAGCATTTGCGTCAGCTCCTGCGATCATGCTGCACCGCGAACTCGCCGGCGTCGATGCCTTCGGCAACCGGCATCGGCCTCGCGCTCATAGAGCGCTATAGATCGATGTCGCTCGAATAATTGAGCTCGAAGGCGCCGTATTTGCCCATCGCAAGGAAGATCAGGCCGGAGGCTTCTTCGGGCTTCTCGAAATTGCGCGGAATGAACTGGCCGCGCGCGGCAGCGCGGTTCAACAAATGGCGCAAGCCCGCTTCCAGCGCTGCATCGGCAAATCGTGTGAGCGCGCCGGTGACGAAGACGAGATCGAAGACGCCGCCAAGATCACCAAGCGCGACGAACGCGGCGGCGCGGGCCTTGGCGATGCGCATTGCCTTCATCGCAGCGGCGTTATCTTCAGCCTTCGCAACCTCGGACGACATCGCAGCGATCAGCGCATCGAAGCTCTGTTGCGGCGGCGCGCCAAACGAATTTGCGAGCCAACCAAGCTCACGCAAGATTATGCGTGTCAAAAACGGCGAATTGCCGAATACGCCATCGAGCAGGACACACGCGTTTGTATCATCGTGCAGCGCTCGCGCGGGCCCGGCACTTACGGCATCAAGCTCGCCAAGCACGGCATCGAACCGCTCCCACGCGATCTCGCGTGCGCGATCGTCATAGACAATCGGCGCGGTCTTGATGCCGGAGAGGAAGCTCTCGCTCATGCCCGCACCATGACGCGCGGCCGCCAAAAGAAAAAGCCCGCTCGGCATATTGAGCGGGCTTCTTCGCAGAACACTTCGCCGGCTTACTCGATGCCGGCCGCTTTGCGTAAGCTGGCGCCAGCCTTGAACTTCAAGGTCTTGGTTGCCTTGACCTTCATCAGCTCGCCGGTGCGCGGGTTGCGGCCCATGCGCGCCTGACGCTTGCCAATGACGAATGTGCCAAGCGTGCCGATCGTGTATTTGCCGTCCTTCTTGGCATTCTTGATGCCGCCCGCGATCTCACCCAAAACGAGGTCGACCGCGCGCTTTGCATCCGACTTGCTGATGTTGCCCTTTGAAGCAACGCGTTCGATAAATTCCTGCTTGCTCATCCCTGTACCCTTTCGCGAACCTTGGGCACCGCCCCACCCGGCGCGCCCACGCCTGCCTATAAAATCCTCCTGTCACAGCGTTTTGGCAAGGCCCGTTCGCATGATTCCAAGGCCCATGGCGGGATTCAGCGCAAGCGCTAAAGCCTAAGCCCATGGCGGAAATCCCGGCAGCGTGTGTCTTGAAACTTGGGGGCGGTGTCTCCAACTCATTGCGGGGCAACGCGAATCCGGTGAGGTTCAGCGCGCCTTCGCGGGGGAGAGCTTGATGGCAGATGAAGTCCGTGGCTCTTTCCAGCGCCCCCGTGCGCGGCACTACGCTCAAAGGCCAGATCGCCTGGGCGCTCTACGACATGGCCGGCGGGCCCTATTTCAACATCGTCAAAATCTTCGTCTTCGCGCCCTATTTCGCGCGCGCCATCGTCGGCGATGCCGTCCGGGGTCAAGCGCTTTGGGCCTATATCGAAGCCGCCTCCGGAATCTCGATAGCGCTTTCCTCCGCGATCCTCGGCTCGATGGCTGATGCCTATGGTCCGCGCAAGCCGATCATGGCGATCCTATCCCTGCCCGTGGTCATTCTGTTGCTCTTGCTCTGGTTCGCGGCGCCTGGCGCACCGGCTCTGCCGGTCGGCATTGCGCTCGTTCTCATTGCCGTGACCGCGGAGCTTTCGTTTCTCTGTCACAGCTCGCTCTTGGCGCGCGTTGCACCGCCAGATCGCGTCGGTTTCCTGAGCGGTCTCGGCTTCTCAGCGAATTATCTCGGCACACTGATCATCTTCATTTCCTGGCTTGCCTTGTTCGGCATGGCCAAAGTGCCTGCCTTCGGCCTTGATCGTGCGAGTGCAGAAGATGTGCGCATCATCTGCCCGATGGCGGGCCTGTGGTTTGCGCTGCTTGCGCTGCCCTTCTTTCTGTTCACGCCTGACGATGAACGCAAAGGCCCGAGCCTTTTGGCCGCGTTCCCAGCGGGCGTGCGTCAGCTGAGAATCACATTCGGCCACGCGCGCAAATACGCCAACATCATGCGCTACCTCTTCGCGCGCATGCTCTATTTCGACGGCCTTGTCGCCACCTTCACATTCATCGGCATCTATGCCACGGGCACGTTCGGCTGGACGCCGGCACAAGTCGGCCTGTTCGGCCTCATCATATTCTCGGTCATCGTTTTTGCCGCCTTCATTGGCGGGCGGCTCGACGACCGCTTCGGCTCCAAGCCGACAATTCTCTTGAGCGTCTTTTCGGTTGCCTTCTTCGTTGCACTGGCGCTCAGCATCGGCAATCACTCACTGTTCTTTTCCATGAGCTTGAATGAGAAAGCCAACGCGCAAAGTCTCCCACTGATAGGCGGCTTGCTTCACGCGATGGGATTTAAGCTTCTGACTGAGCAAGCCTTCATCTTGTGCGGCACGCTCGGTGGTGTGTTCATGGGGCCCGCGCTTGCATCGAGCCGCACATTGCTGGCCCGCATTGCGCCGGAATCTATGATGGCCGAGTTCTTCGGCCTCTTCACACTGAGCGGCAAGGCCACTTCATTCCTCGCGCCCACCGCCATCGCGCTGATCACCCAGCTCACACACAACCAACGCGCAGGGATAGCTTCGGTCCTGGCATTTCTGACAATTGGTGCAATCGGTCTGACAACAGTGAATGAAGAACGCTCCGGAGCGATCGCCGCCTAAAGCGTCGGACCTTAAATGCGACCAGCAGTTTGAATCGGGCGCGGGCGTCGCATTTAAGGTTCAAAGACGCTTTAGGTTGGAGAGTTTTCTAAAGCAACTTTGGACTTTAAATTCGCTCCACGCCCGCAACAAATCTGAGGCGAATTTATAGTCCGTTGCTTTAGGCCGAGGGTATAACTAAACGCACTTCGAGGCCGCGTCCGCCCGGGCCGTCATCAAGCTTGAGCTCCGCCTCATGCACTTGGGCAACGGCAGCAACCAAGCTGAGGCCCAGCCCGCTGCCCGGTACCTCGCGCCCGCGCTCGAGCCGCACAAACCGCTTGATGACGCGCTCTCGGTCCTCGCGCGGAATCCCCGGGCCTTGGTCGGACACATAGAGTTCGACAGCGCGCCCCTGCCCATGCACCGGCTGCACAAGCCGCGCGCCGATCGTCACCGTGGTGCCTTCGGGGGCATATTTGAACGCATTATCGACAAGGTTTGACAGCGCCTGAACGATTAGTTCGCGGTGGCAGTTGATGTGAAGGCCCTGCGGGATCTCGCTCACGAGCTTAAGGCCGCGATCTTCCGCCACCGGCTCATAAAGATCGGCAATGTCGCGAAGGATGGCAGCGACATCCTCGCGCTTGGTCGTCTGCACGGTGGCTCCAGCCTCGAGCTGCGCAATCGACATGAGTGCGTTGAAGGTCGCGAGCAGTCCCTCGGCTTCCTTGAGCGCGACCTCAAGCGCTTCGCGCGCACCCTCGGGCGTCTCATTGGTATCGACATCGATCATCGCGAGCTCGATACGGCTGCGCAGACGAAACAAGGGCGTACGCAAATCATGCGCGATATTGTCGGAGACTTCGCGCATACCGCCGAGCAGCCGCTGAATGCGGTCCAGCATCCGGTTGAGGGTTTCCGACAGACGGTCGAATTCATCACCCTTCGGCCCGACCGGCACTCGGCGCGAAAGGTCACCGCCGATGATGTTTGTTGCTGTGTCCGAAATTCCTTCCAATCGGCCGACCACGAATTTGGTGGTCAGGAATCCACTCAAGGTGACAAACATGAGCGCAAATGCCACAAAGGCGAGGCTTATCTCGGCGGCTTGGGTGATATTGGCATCGCCGATGGCTTTGTCGCGGCCCACGATCACCAGAAGCCCCGGTTGGCCGGAAGCTTCCCGTTCGGGCAGATAGACATAGCGCGCCGTCATACGCACCGGCACGAGGCTGCGATGATAGGCCGTCATGGTGATCCAATCGCTCCGGATCACTTGTTCAGCGTTCCCGGCCAAGGACGAGGTTGCCGCCTGAGCCGACCCGACCAGATTGGCGGAGGAGCCAGGCGTCGGGACGACCGGCCATTCAACGAGCCGCAAAGTGCCGGCACGCCAGCGCGTCTGAAACTGTACCTTCCCGAGCAAGGTGCGCACCTTGTTGCGCTGCGCCAGCAGGATAATGAGATCCGGATAGGTGTCTTTGCGCTTGTCGATATCGTCGGCGAGTGCCTCGGCGGATTCGCTTTCGGCAAGTGTCGTAAGCTGGCCAAGCACACGCGTGATGTCGCCGTTGAGCGAGCGCTGGGTCAGATACATTCGACCCCACACGACAGCCAGTGAGGCACACACAAGCGCACCTCCCACGATCAGTGAGATGCGCGCGCCCCGCCAGAACGTCGCCGTTCTGAAGATGCTAGTCCGCCGTCCTGAGGGAATACCCTGCCCCACGAACCGTAAACACCATTTGCCTGTCAAACCCTTTGTCGATCTTGGCGCGCAAACGGGAGATATGCACGTCGATCACATTCGTCTGAGGGTCGAATGAATCCCCACACTTGCTCGAGCAGCATGCCTCGCGTGACGACTTGGTCGGCATGGCGCATCAAGAACTCGAGAAGGTTGAACTCGCGCGGCTGCAACGGAATATCCTGCCCAGCGCGGTGCACCTTGCGCGTCAAGAGATCGAGCACAAGGTCACCCACCGTAATCCGGGTCTCGACCGATGCCGGTTGGGTGCGGCGCGCGATCGCCTCGATCCGCGCATTGAGCTCGACGCAATAGAACGGCTTGGAGAGATAGTCATCGCCGCCGGCCTTAAGACCCTCGACGCGATGATCCACATCAGCAAGCGCGCTCAAGAAGATCGCTGGCGTCCTTACGCCCTCGGCGCGCAATGCCTCGACAAGACTGATGCCATCGCGATGCGGCAGACGCCGGTCGACGATCAGCACGTCATAGTCACCGCTGCGCGCAAGCTCCAGCCCGGCCTCGCCGTCATACGCCACATCAACCTTGTGTGAGAACTCAGAGAGAAGTTTTGCGGTATGCGCCGCCGCCTCGCGGTCATCTTCAATGAGCAATAATCGCATTTGCTTGGTGTTGGGCGCCGTCCCGATTCTTTTCCCGGTGCCGGGCACTGCCCGCGCCTCCTGCCGCGCTGCGGCACGAGACAGGGCTCCCGGCCTTAAGACCGTTACTGTCGCTACCATAGATGTGACTCCCAAGCAGGAGAACAAGGCCAACTAGGCCTCGTCCGCGGTTTTTCCCGAAATCCTTCGGTTTTCACGCGCTGAAAAGGTGCGGGGCGAGCGAAACGCAACCCCGCTCGCCGCCGCCCTTCAGTCGCGACAGCCCCAAGGGACGGGTCGGGAAACCGCCGCGATTTAGCTAAGACGCAACGCAACGCCTACGTCTGCCCCGCACAACACGCCGCGGCCGGAAAGAGAGCGCCCGAAAAGGGCGGTATCAGCAACTCACCCGCGGGCGCCTCTCCGTATCCCCTGCATATCGCCGCTCGCATTCGCCCAAACCCGCGAACCGAAGTGCGATGAAAGCACTATAGAAAAATGTGGGTTACGACAGCTTGTCCGTGCAGTTAAATCTTCGTAACGCGCGCCGATGACTCATCATTTGCTTCGTCTGTTGCACCGACGCCGATCGAGTCGCTCATAGCTACGGCGATCTCCGCTTCCTCCGCTGCCGACAATTCATCAGCTGGCCCCGGCGACATGTGACGCGCTCGAATGATCAGCACACCTCCGACCAGAAGCAGCAATGCGAAGGGTCCGATCCACAGCAAGGCGTTACGTGTGTCGAAGCGCGGGCGAAACAAGATGTAGTCGCCATACCGATCGGTGAGCAGCTCACGGATTTGCGCGTCGCTATCGCCGGCAAGAATACGCTGACGCACCAGATGCCGAATATCCGCCGCCAGCGGCGCCTCGGACATGTCGATGGTTTCGTTCTCGCAGACAAGGCAGCGCAGCTCTTGGCCCAGTGCACGGGCGCGCGCTTCTAGCTTCGGATCCTTGAGCTGTTCTTCAGGCTCGATCGCTAATGCGGGCAGGGCCGCAAGCACAAGAGCGACAATGAGAATGAGACGCTTCATCATTCGGCAGGCTGGGCCTGTACAGCCGGCGCGGTGCGAGCCATCCGCTTACGGAGAATAGCGAGCCGCAAACGCCGGTCGCTCAAAGCCAGCAGGCCGCCCGCCGCCATCAGAAGGGCGCCGCTCCAGATGAGTAACACAAAGGGGTGATAATAGGCGTGCACGCTGTACGCAGCGCCGCCGCCCGGCAGCGTGCGCTTGTCACCAAGCGCGATATAGACCTCTGAGAAGCCGCGCTGAAGCAGACCGACCTTTGTCGTCTCGACGCGCCGTGTCCAATAACGCCGCCGCTCGCTCGTGATCGTCGTGTTCTCGCCTCGTGAGAGGATACGAAATGTCGCGCGATCGGCTGTGTAATCCGCGCCCTGTGCCGGTGCCACCGAAACCAGCGTGACGTGAAAGCGGCCAACATCAAGCGCATCGCCAACCTTAAGGGCATCGAGCGCCTCCGATTTGAAGGCACCGGCCGCGGCAACGCCGAACAGCACAACCCCAAACCCCGCATGTGCGAACGCCGTCCCATAGGCTGAACGCGGCAAGCCAGTAAGGCGCTTGAATGAAACGTTCAATGCAGCTTTGAAGAGCGCTGCGCGGTCACCGAGATCGACAATCGCACCGCAAACGATCCAAGCGCCTGCGCCCATGATCAAGACTGGCTCGATCTTCGCGCCTTTGGTCAATGCAAATGCAAAGGCGATAACACCGGCGCCGATGATTGCAGCGAGCCAAAGCTTCATCGCAACCGCGGGCAAATCAGCCTGCCGCCATGCCGCGAGCGGCCCCATCGGCAACACGAGCAAGAGCGGTGAGATCAGCAAGCCGACAACAAGGTTGAAATAAGGCGGGCCGACCGAGACGAGATCGCCCGTCAGTGCTTCGAGGATCATCGGATAGAGCGTGCCCATCAGCACGGCCGCTGCTACCGACGACAAGAGCAGGCTGTTGAGCACGATCATGCCCTCGCGGCTGATCAGCCGGTAGGCCCCGCCGGGCGCCAGCATCGGTGCGCGCCAAGCGTAAAGTGAAAGCGCCAGGCCGACAAAGCCGATGAAGATCGCAAGCACAAAGACGCCGCGCTCGGGATTGCTCGCGAATGCGTGAACCGAGTTGAGCACGCCCGAGCGCACCAGAAACGTGCCCAGCAGGCTCATCGCAAAGGCGAGAATTGCCAAGAGCACCGTCCAGCCGCGCAAACCCTCACGCCGCTCGACAACGATGGTCGAATGCAGAAGCGCCGTGCCGGCCAGCCACGGTAGGAGCGAGGAGTTCTCGACCGGATCCCAGAACCAGAAGCCGCCGAAGCCCAAAATGTAATAGGCCCAGAAGGAGCCGAGCGCGATGCCAAGCGTGAGCGCAATCCACGACATGAGCGCCCATGGCCGGACAGCCCTGCCCCACGCTGAATCAATCCGGTTTTCGATGAGCCCGGCCATTGCGAGCGCGAAACACACTGAAAAGCCGACATAACCGACATAGAGCATCGGCGGGTGAATCGCGAGCGCGGGATCCTGCAGAATCGGATTGATGTCGGCACCATCGAGCGGCGCCGGCGCAAGCCGCGCAAACGGATTGGAGGTGAACAGAATGAACGCAAGAAATGCCGCGCCGATCAGGCCCTGAATGCCAAGCGCACGCGCCTTGAGCTCCGCATCGATCGGATGACGCGTTGCGGCATGAAGCGATCCGAACAGCGCGAGCAGAAGCACCCACAAGACCATCGAGCCTTCGTGATTGCTCCACACACCGGCGACGCGATAGAGCAACGGCACGCCCGAATGTGAGTTCTCGGCGACAACAGCGAGCGAGAAATCGCTAACGACAAACAGATAGATCAGCGTCGCAAACGCAGCCGCGATCAGCAGGAATTGCACATGGGCCGCTGCGACCGTCACCCGCTGCAGGCGCGGCTCACGCGCTGCGATAAGCGCCGGCAACGCCTGAACGAGTGCCATCGCGAAGGCAAGAACGAGAGCGAAATGTCCAAGCTCGGCGATCATCGGAGGGCTTAGCTCGAGCTCTGCTGCGCGGCACTCGCAGCGTTTCTCGGCGGATGCGGCTTTCCGTCTTCATGCCAAAGGCCGCGATCCTTGAGCGCCTTCTCGACCTCCGGCGGCATATATTTTTCATCGTGCTTGGCAAAAATCGTGTGCGCCACAAACCGGCCATCTTCGAGCCGTCCTTCGGCGACAACGCCCTGCCCCTCACGAAACAAGCTGGGCAGAACACCTGAAAACGTGACGTCAAGCTCCGACTTGAGATCGGTCACCTTGAACTCTATGTGTTTCACGCCTTCGTGCGTGATGCTGCCGCGTTCAACCAGCCCGCCGATGCGAATATCGCCTTGAGGCTTTGTCGCCAGTGCAGCCAAATCGCTCGGACTATAAAAATAGGTCGCGGTATTCCGCAGCGCCCAAAGCACCAGGGCCGTCGCCACGCCGGCGAGCCCGACGCATGCGACCGCCAAGAACAATCTGCGGTCACGCCGCCTCATCTACCTCGGGCCTCGCGGGTATGGTGGAATTCCGGAATTCGATGCCATATATTTGTGGTCCTGTCAGCGTACATTCATCGTTTCTAGTCCTAGGTATCGCTGGTGCCTAGACGGGCGCGTGCACACTTGCCCCAGCCGCGTGGGGTTTGAGGATGCTGCAACTGAAGAACAAGAAGACACTATCTTGCCTCGTGTTGGGAGCGCTTGCTTTGGCGCTGGCGGCATGCGACCCCACGGGTCCGACTTCCGAAAATCCGATCGAAAGCAACGCTGTTGCCGATGATGGCAGCAAGCTGCTGGGTGCCTGGTATGGTGAGCTTGGCGGCTCCGAAGTCTATGTCCACGTCGTTGATGATGGCCATGAGGGTCTTCAAACGCTTGTGATCGGACGCCAGGACGGTAGCAGCACCTGGGGCGCGATGCGTGCCATTCCCGCCGACATCAACGGCACGGGCTATCTCAGCATCGAGCTTCTGCAGGACCGCGGCGACAACATCAGCGACCCGCTCGAGCGCGGTTATCATCTTTTGCGCTACAGGACCGGCCCTGAGCAAAACTACGTAACGCTCTACTCGCTTGATGAGAACATGATCAACAAAGCAATAGAGAGCGGTGAGATCAGCGGCGACGTAAAGCATATGCGACTGCAGGCGAGCTCTGATGAGCTCATTCACTTCATCGAGAATCATCCAAGCCAGAATCTGTTCTCTGTCCAAGTCGGTTATTTCGAACGCGTCAACGAAGATGAGCTGCCTAAGCTGCATCCGAGCATCCGCTAACGCGCAACTTCCGGCTCGAAACATTATGGCCCATCGGTCGCCTTGCTTGGTACTGCATCAAAGGCGCCGCTAACAGGGCCTAGCTGCGCACGCGCACGATTGATCTGTTGGAGTGCCGCCAAATCGCCGCGGAATGTCTCTGCCGCCTTATTGAGCGCTGTCACGGCGCGGGCTGGTTCTCCGAGCACGGAATAAGACTTCGCGAGGCGGAGCCAACCCTCTAAATCATTGGGCGACTTGGCAAGACGCGCCGCAAGACGGCCGACCATCTGCTCGATCATTGCTTGTCGCTCGGCCGGGCTCAGCTTGGCGATCTGTGCCGCATTGCCACCGCCAAAAAGATCGCTCGATCCAGCCTGTGCCCGCTTGGCTTCGGAGATTTGCGCCTCGACCATTGAGCGCCACGGAGCATTGCCCGGCGCATCCTTGAGAAGTCCCGACCATCCCTTAATCGCACCATCGAAATCACCGGCTTGCGCGCGCCCCAAGGCAAGGAAGTAGCGCGCCTTAATATTATCCGCCGCCGCCGCAACCGCAGCTTCGAAATCGGCGCGTGCATCTTCAGTAATCTCGCCGCCAGCCTGCAGCACCTCGGCTTCACCAAGCGAAGACAAGATATCAGCATCTGCAGGCTTGCGCGAATTTGCATTATCGAAGGCGGCGACCGCCTCGTCATAGCGCCCTTGACGCTCATAGGCCGAACCGAGAAGAACCCAACCGCGCGGATCTTCCGGATGCGCCGCCATGCGCTCGGCAAGCTCGCGCACCAGTGCCTTTTCCTTAGCGCTTGGCACACCGGCCGCGGCGCGCTCTTGAGCACGCGAAGCGAAGGGCCTGTCCGGCATATCCGGATGGCCACCGGAAAGATAGATCATCAGTGCAAGGATCGGCGTCGCAACACCGATGACCGAAACGAAGATCGCACGTTGTCTCGTGGTCAAAGCAGGCTTCGCCTTCGGGCCCTTATCTTCCCTTGCGCGCTGACGAACAGAGGCGAGCATTCTTCGCTTGACTTCGTTCCGCGTCGCCTGCGCATCGGTGCCCGCAATTCGCCCTGACTGCTCCGCATCCTCGATGGCCGCAAGCTGCGAACGATAGACAGCGATCTCAGCCTCATCAGTTGGCACGGCCGGCACTTCACGGCGCACGAGCGGTCTGAGCACAAGAGCAAGCGAGCCCATTGTCATCAGCGCGGCATATATCCAGAACAGCAGCATGAAAGCCTATCCGGGCGGAAACGCCCGGGGGCTAGATAACACCTTCCCCTCCATCATTGAACCAATTTGGCAGCCGTCCCGTGCGACGCTAAAGCACAAGCAAGGGTTCCATGACGGCCGCTTGAGAGCGGTAGCTGCGCGGAAGATATGCCTTTTTGTACGTGAGAGGCTAAAGGCTCGCGGCCCAGCGCAACAGAAGCGCAGGCAAGCGCACCTCTCACACGGCTCAAATCTTGGTCTGCTGCTGATCGGCGGTTGCCGCGGTGAGGCGCCTGTTGAATATCTTGATCGCGTCATCGGTGAAGACCGCAGCCATAATCTGCAGACAGGCATCGCCCCACGCCACGATACGCTCGCGATCTTTGCGCTTCGCCGTGTGCAGAAGACTGATAACGCCACTGCCAAATTCTTCCAGGAATGAACTCACCTCTGACTTGGTCTTCTCAAAGGCGACGGCATAGCCCAGCTGGCTCGCGAACAGCCGTGCCGTTGCGAGAAACAGAACAATGGATTCCAGGCGCTTCATCACCTGCGGGTCAGGCGGCTCTTCGACAACCGGCACCAGCGCCCCGCTCTTGGCGCCAGAGGTCGCCTTCTCCATTGGCAGGCCCGCGCGCAGCTCTTGAGTGATGCCGGTGAACAGCGCCTCGAGCCCGCTGGAACAGGCGCCACGTGCTTTCAAAAGCCGCTTGCCCCATTGGCCGTCCTTACGCATGCCGACTTCTTTGGTCATGCCCGCCTGCAGCATCGCAAAGCGGCGTAGGAATTGGTCTGCTTGCTGTGCATCAAAACCGGTTGGATTGAGATTCTTAATTGCGGCCGCCTCGGCTTCCAGATCGCACACGAGCCACTCGCCCACCATCGCAAGATCGCTCTGCTTGAGATCCTGGTCGTCATCTGCCTGAACCAGCTTGGCCGCAATACCGAACAGATTCCACGGATGCGCAACCCGCCCCGAAAGGTTGAGCACGAGATAGGGCGCGCCGGCTGGAAACTTCTCGGCAACCTCTTCGTAAACGCTTCTGATGATATTGAACTCTTCGGGCAGTTCTTCGTCGATCACCGGCGGCAGTGCATCGCGCAAAGCGCGAATGTCGCCAGAGATCTGGAGCACACGCCCAAGCTCGCGCATGTCTTCAAGACACCGCTGACCGCCAAGCGCCTGGACAAGCTCCTTGTGATATTTGGGTGTGGCATCAGCCTTCTTAAGCGCGGCCCTGATGGCTTCGCGCGCCGCCAAATCCAGTGGCGCAAGACTTTCGCGGATGGCAGCCCGATCCGTTCCGAGCAGCGCCTTTGTCACTCCAGTAATAGATGGACGAATCTTTTCGCCCTCGGTTGACAGAAGCCAACGCCAAATCGGGTCGAGCGACCGCCGCGCAATTCTGCCCGGCTGCTTATCTTCACCCCGATCATTTACAATGATTCCGTCGATCACGCTGAAGAAGGCGCGCTGCGGTGTCGGCACGCGTTCGCGATCCGTTGGATCCTGCTGACGAAGTTTTGGACGCAGCCCGCTGAGGATTGCTTCATAAGGCAGCCCCGAGCCGCCGGCGAGCCGATCACGCTCGAGTGCCTGAGCAAGTTGCACGGCGAGCTCGTCGGATAGCGCTGACAACAGACCGACGAGTTGCGCTTCTTTGCGCGGAGCGACGGCAGGTTGTTGCTTTGCGTCAGGCTTAGCCGAGTTCGTCATCTTCCCACTCAGCCCGATACCACCTCCGGTAGGGGCTCTTGTCACTCTCATGATTGACCGGCCGGTGTTAAGACTGAGTTTCCCCTTTCTGTCAGGGGACGGATAACCGTTTGAGATGGCTTGATTCCAAGCCATCCCAGAGTAGATTGCAGGCGGCCGATAACCGCTATAAATCCAACTGGCACCCTGTCCACGCGCGCGGGTCTAATCCGTAGCTGCTCGATAACATTTGGAGAACAAATATTCACGGGGCCGACTTCAAGCGCTGGCGAAAGAGCTTGGACTTCTCGCAAAAGGAGGCCGCCGAGGCTCTTGGGCTGAAGCGCCGCGTTGTCCAGTATTATGAAAAAGGTGAACGGGATGGAAAGTCCATTGATATCCCGAAGACTGTGCGCCTGGCCTGTTTTGCCCTGACCCAGGGCACCGAAGACTATGACGGCCCAGCGGAGTCTGGCGGCCACAAGGGCAAGAAGCGCCACAAGGACAAAGATAAGGAAAAGGAAAAAGGCAAGCACAAGGGCGGCAAGGCCAAGAAGCACGGCAAGGATCAGAAGCCCGAAGAGGCGCCAGCCACGTCCAAGGCCAAGAGCGCGCCGGAGAAGAGCGAGAGGCCGAGCCGGCGAAAAGCGCGCAAATAGGGTTTGCAAAGACTACCGCGCCGCCGGCAAGGTCAGCTCGGCCAAGAGCCCGCCCATCGGCGCACGCCCGAGTGTCATCTCGCCGCCATAGATCGCGACCATATCCTTGACGATTGAGAGGCCAAGCCCCGTCCCGGGCACGCTCTCATCGAGGCGCTGACCGCGGGTGAGCACGGCCCGCGCCTGGGCCTCGCTCAGGCCCGGCCCGTCATCGGACACCGAGACCTTGATCTGATCTCCAGATCTGGCAATGCCCAGCTCGACATGCGACTTCGCCCATTTGCCGGCATTGTCGAGAAGATTGCCGAGAATCTCATCTAGATCCTCGCCCTCACCGCGAAAGCTGAGATTGGCAGGGCATTCAAGATCGAAGCTGATGCCGCGATCCTGATGGATGCGCCGCATCGCCCGCACCAGGGCCGAGGCACGCGGCGCAATGACAGTTCGTGCGCGAAGCACATTGGCAGTGGCCGCGGCGCGCGCGCGCGCAAGGTGATGATCGACCTGACGGCGCATCGTCTCGGTCTCGCGCTTAACCGTCTCGGCGAGCCCCAGATCGCCGCTTTCAATCTCGTTGCGCAAGACCGACAAGGGCGTCTTGAGCGCATGCGCAAGATTGCCGATCTCGTTGCGCGCGCGATCAAGCACTTGTTGGTTATGCGCGAGAAGCGCGTTGAGCTCGCTGATAAGCGGCTCGACCTCGCTGGGAAATGCGCCTTCAAGCCGATCCGCCTTGCCCTGGCGGATATCGCTCAGAGCGACGCGGACCCGCCGCATCGGCGAGAGCGCGAATTGCACTTGCAAGAAGATGGCGAGCACCATACCGGCGGCCAAAAGACCCAGGGCAATCGATAGAGTCCATGCGTAATTGCCGATCTGCCGCGTAACCTCTGCATAGTCGCCGGCGACCCAAATGCTAAACGGCATCTTTGCGTTCGGCAGCATCACGCGCGCACGCACGATGCGCAGACGCTCACCATTAGGCCCGGTCGTAAAAGAGCGATTGTCCGACCATGATTGCGGCGCTGCCAATGCCTGATCGAACAGCGAGCGCGAGCGCAGCTTGACTTGCTCGGGCGACTTGGCATCGGGCCGCTGGCCGACTTCCCAATACCAGCCCGAATAAGCATTTTCGAACAAGGGCTCGCCGATATCCCGCCTCAGATACATGGTTCCATCGCGGTCGAGCTCGATCGTCGAGATGATAATGCGCGACAGCGAGATCAATCGATCATCGAAAGCCCTTAAAACCGCATCGCGATAGATCGAAGCGAGCGCCCAGCCCGTGATACCGAGAATGATGGTGAGGCCAACGACCGCGGCCACGATGAGCCGCAGGCTAAGGGACGACCAGATGCGGCGCGTCATGCGCTTTTCTCGTTCGCCTCTTCGATAATATAGCCGAGGCCCCGGCGCGTCTCGATCAGATCATGCCCGAGCTTCTTGCGCAGGCGTCCGACAAACACCTCGATCGTGTTGGAGTCGCGGTCGAAATCCTGATCGTAAAGATGCTCGACCAGCTCCGTGCGCGAGACGATGCGTCCCTTGTGATGCATGAGATAGGCAAGCAAACGGTATTCGAGCGAAGTCAGCTTGATCGGCTCGCCATCGACCGCAACCCGGCCGGAACGCGTATCGAGATGGAGCGGCCCGCAGACCAGCTCGGCCTGCGCATGTCCTGCAGAGCGGCGCAACAGCGCGCGCAGGCGCGCCAGCACTTCTTCGGTATAGAAGGGCTTGGTGACATAATCGTCGGCACCGGCATCGATGCCCGAGACTTTGTCGCTCCATTTGTCGCGCGCGGTCAAAATGAGCACGGGCATTGTACGGCCGGCATTGCGCCAGCGCTCGAGCACCGTCACGCCGTCCATCTTCGGCAGGCCGAGATCGAGAATGACGGCATCATAAGGCTCGGTTTCACCCAAAAAGTGCCCCTCCTCGCCATCACTGGCGACATCTACGACATAGCCCGCATCCTTGAGCGCCGTCGCCAATTGGTCGGCAAGTTTTGGATCGTCTTCAACAACGAGCAATCGCATGAGCTTCAACCACCTTCGACACGCATGATTCGTCCCGTGCGCGCATCAACCCACACCGCGACGCGCCGGCCATCCTGCATCAGAATCAAGACACGATAGACCGGTTGGCCGGGAACCAGCTCGTGCAGGCTCGCATCCAGGAGCTGGCCCGAATAACGCGCTCTGACCACCCTGATTGCTTCTGAAAGCGGGATGAGCCGGCCCTGCTTGACGCCTTCACGCGCCTCATCATGATCCCGCCCACCGACCGTATCGCGGGCGCGCAGATGTTCCGCGGCGGCCTGGTGAACGTCGATTCCGGCGAAAACAAGGCCCGCAAGCACAAGGCATCTGGCAAAACGAAGCGAGCGCATAAGCCAATTCTGAACCGGACGGGGTGAACCTCTTCTGAATGCACCCAACATGCCCGGTTCAGAGAGGCTGCGCCAGTATCAGCCGCATGAGAGGGAAATGACCTCGTTCAAAACAAGGAGGCGAGTGTGACCAAGTTCCTGACTGCAACGGCTGTGGCGCTGACTTTAGCGGCGATCCCCCTGGCGGCGAATGCCCGCACCAATGTGACCATCGGTGTGCAGCTCGGCACGCCGGTCTATAGCGCCCCGTATTACCGCGGCTATGACGAAGGCTCGATCCGGGCGATGCTCTATCGCCAGGGCTACCGCATCGACTATATCGACCGGCGCGGCGGCGTTTATTTCGTGCGCGTCTACTACGGCCCAGAGCTCTATCAGGGCTACATCAACTACAATGACGGACGCTGGGTCCGCCGCGAGCGCATCTCCTATCGCCGCTATGATCGCGACCACAATCGTTACCGCGACTACAATCGTTACCGCGACCACGACCGTCGCGATCACGACCGCCGCTAAGAATTGACATCCCCTATCTTCCGTCTACGGAAAAAAACGGGCCCCTCAGAAGGGGCCCGTTATGCGCAACATGACATATCTCGCCTCATTGGAGATACGCGGCGATCATCGACTTGACCGGCGAATCCGTCGCGGCTTGCGCACCGATCTTCATTCCCATCGTGAAGACGAGACCAATGGCAACAACCAGAGCGGCGGCGACGGCCAAGCGCCGGCAATCGCGAGCGACGCGGCCACGCCTGTTGAAAATGGGCCGGCGTCGCGGAGCAAGAGTCATCGACATGGTGGCTCCTTCCTTCTCTGTACGTTCTGTACGTCTCGCACCATGTCAGACAGCCGTTAACTTGCGAAAAAGCTTTCTGTTCGGATTGGAAACGTGCGCTTAATAACGCATTTACCGAACCAATCTCAGCTCTTGTCTTGTCCCGTGCCCCGCTGGGCATGACCGATATTGAGCGCGAGCACATTGAGAATACCCATTATGCTCGACAGAATTTTGTCGTCCTTCGGCGTCGGCGTGATCGCCGAGACGGCGGATGCGGCCGTGACAAGGCTGGTGGCCGCGGCGAGCCAGACCGGCACGTGATCGAAGAATGAGGTGAGCGTGGCAACAATGTGCATTTGAGCCTCCTTTGGCTGTGGTTAAACAAAATTTGGAGTTGCTGAAAGCAAGCCGCATGCGCCTCAGCGCGCGCGGTAAAACATCCACGGCCCGATGAGTGCGGTACCCTTGGCGCGATCCGCCCAGGCCGGCGCCTCATCGTGGCGATGCGCGAGCGTTGCGCCCTCGGTTGGATCGGCCCGGTCACCCGCCCACACAAGACATGTCATCGCAAACGCACGGCACAGGCTCGCATCGGCAAAGTCATCATGTGGCGGCAGATGCGCAGCATAAGAAGCGCGCGCCGAAAGCGCGTTCAAACAGGCGCAGCACTCCCTGACCGTCAGGCGGCCGTCGCAAATCTGATTGCGCGCCAGCCATGCCACGGCAATCTGAGCTTCTTCGGCTTCCTCCCGAGCGACTGCCCACAGTGAGCGCGCCAGCTGGTCTATCTCCTCAAGGCGCATTTCCTGCCCCAGAGGGTCCCCTCGGCCCTCCGACTCTGGGCGCAGTCCAGCGGTGTTACAAATCAAAACGTGCATAACTTACTTTTACACCTATGAGTTGAAAACTGGTTGCAGCCTGGCCGCGACAGCGATCACAAGTAGAGCGCCTGGCTGGCTGGGGCGCCCCGTCCGCGCGTGGCGCTGAGCTGATAGACGGCAACATTGAGCGGATTGGGTGCCGGCCCGCCGAAATCAGCCGCGACCTCGACGGCGCTATAGGTGACCGCACCGGTTACAGCGGAGAGCGTGCGCACCACTGTGGCGCCATTATAGATATCGACCTCATAGGCTTCGTTCGCCTCGCCAAGCGGCACCTCGACTTGATCCCAATCGTCGCCGCCGATTCGCGTGCGGCGGATCCATGTGATTGCGATGTCGCCGCTTGCGAGCTTCGCACCCCGCACTTCGGTCGGCGAATACGGCCGCAAAGGCACAAGCGCGAAGGCATGCGATGCGCTCACATAGCTTGGATCGCCGAGCGGCTTCTGTGATGGGCCGAATTGATAGTTAAGCGAAAGGCCGGCTTCGGCATCCAACAAACCGATTGCGGTGACGGCTTCATCGAGCAAGACGAATGGCGCACCGGCAGCGACCGGATTGCGCATCGCGCCTTCGCTGCCGAGCTGGCCCCGCAGCAGCTTCTTAAGCAAATATTGATCCGGCCCGGTAACGTCAGCCTCGGCGAATTGAATGACTTCCCACTCGCCATCGGCATTCTGCACCGCACAGGCATTCGCACCATTCAAGACATCGAGCTCATCAGCGCCGGCGAGCCCGCCCGCAAACACTTGCAGCCAGATCGTGTTGCCCTCGTCCCAGCGATCCTTGGGGCCCGAATAGAGCGGCGACAGCAAAGCGCCGGAGATTGCCGGGCGCGCAATGAGTGTCTGCAGCGTGTAGCCGGCGCCGCTCACGCTCTTATAAAGCGCTTCTTTACCCGGCCATGGCGATGCGCCAATTGCGACATAGCCCGCTTCACCATCGACCGAGCCGGGAAGAAGCGGGATATCGAGAAAATAAATCGCGCCGCGCCCAAAGCTGACAACTGGCTTCAAGCCTGCCACGCGCGATGGACCCGGCGGCGCGGCATAGACGCTTTTGTCGATCATCACCGCTTCAGCCTCGCGGGCTTCACCGTCATTGAGCTGCGTGATCTGCAAGCGAAATGTGCGCGGCGGCGTCACGAGATTGACGATGTCGCCAGGCTCAAGCGCAGCTTGCGATGGCGGCAGATTGAATTTCGCGCTTTCACGGCCGGCCCATGCCGCTTGGAGCATCGTATCGGCGAGCGATTGCGCATCGCTCTGCTCCATCACAAGCGGCGCCACCGTATCGAGCACGCGGTCCGAAGCGCCGGTGAGCTTACGCGCTTCGACGGCGGCAATGCGGTATTCGGCATCGACCTCGACATAGGAAAGACGCGCCGTGGCTGGCAGCTCGCTCTCCTGCGCGCGCGTGATCGCATAGGGCGGATTACGCTCCTGCGCCGCAAGATCATCTTTGACGATCGTCGTTTCATCCGCGTCCGCGCGATCGCGAAACACGATAAAGCCTTCGGATTCGACGGCGTCGAAATGATAAGCGGCGGCCAGCGGCTCGATTGCAGCGCGCGCCGACATCGGCGTATCGACAATGTAGCCGGTGACGAGCCCGGAAAGCGCCGAAGCATCGACGATATCGGCATCGCTGCCTGAAAGCGCGCTCACGAGCTCGCCAAGCGGCACCGCGCCAATGCGCCCATTCAGCCAATGGCCCGAGCGCCAATTCGGCCCATCGCTCCACACTCCGGTGCGCACCGGAAAATCCGGGTAAGGCCGCGCGTCCCAGGTCCAAGCGAAGGCGCGCGATGTGTCGATCATCGGCGCGCTGTAAACGCTGGACGTCGGGTTGTTGCCCGCAACATCGCGCCAATAGCCGAGCACGGCTTCGAGATAGCGCCGCTGCATGAGATCATCGCGGTCGCCATTGGAATAATACGGCCAGCCGCTCTCGCTCGATTTGGCGTCATAGAAGAGGTTCGGCTCGTTCGCGCCTTTGTCGATCGCCGGGCAGCCGATTTCGGAGAACCAGATCGGCTTCGATTGCGGCACCCAGCCTGTGGCACTCACGGACTTCAACGCCGCCCGGCCGGTCGTAATGAGCGTTCGACCACCAAGCGCGGATGTCCTTGTAACGATAGACCCACGGCTTGCCGTAGCTGCCATCGGTTATGCTCGTGCGCGTTTGCGCATCGCGGTCGGCATCGCTGGCGTAATACCAGGCGTAGCCTTCGCCGCCTTCGACATTCGATTGCAGATAATCGCGATTGCGGCCGTCATGCGTGCCCGCGAGATAATCCAGATGCAGCTTGCCATCGCGCCAATCGGCGAGCGGATGATAAAGATCGATGCCGATCGCATCGATATTGGCATCCGACCACAACGGATCGAGATGAAAGATCGCATCATGCGATCCGTCTTGCGGCTGGTGGCCGAAATATTCGCTCCAATCCGCGCCATAGCTGATCTTCACGCCCGCGCCGACAACGCCGCGCACATCGCCCGCAAGCGTCTTGAGCGCGGTGACGGCGGGATAGTTCATTGCATCGGCGCGGCAGGTCGTGAGCCCGCGCAATTCCGAGCCGATGAAAAAGCCCTTCACCGCATCACTGGCGATCACGCTATTGGCGAGCGCGGCGAGCTTGGCGTAATGCAGGATGAACCGCCGATAACCCCAATCCGCCGCTCCGGTGTAGCTCACACTTTGCGCGGCTGGGTTGACCGCAAAGTCGCCCGCCGCAGCAGAACCGAAAAACGCGTTCAGCTGCGTTGCGACCGTCGCGGTGCCGTAAGGCGAGCTTGGCTCGCCCGGCGCCGGCGAGCACGTGATGCGCCCGCGCCAGGGAAACGCGGCTTGCTCCGCGCCGCCATAAGGGTCGGTCAATCCATTGCCGGATGGAATATCCATGATGAGAAATGGATAGAGATAAACATCAATGCCGCGCGCATGAAGCTCGGTGATTGCTTGCAGGATCGCGATGTCCGCTGGCGTGCCGCCGAAATTCGGCCGGTCTTCAGCATCGCGGCTCACAAGATGCGCCGAGGCGCGCGCGACACCATCGACGGCCCAGCTCAATGGATAGGTCGTCTTGTCGGCGATCTCGACACCCGGCTTGATCTCGCAATTGCCGGCGCGCAAGTCAGAGCCAAACCAGCACACAACAAGCGTGACAGCCGAGACATTGCGGCAAAAGCTGCGTGAGCTGATCGAGCGAGACGAGAAAATCCGGCCTGCCGCTCGAATTGTTGACATTTTCCGGTGCCGATGTGCCGCCGCCAAGATCGCGATAGACGCCTTCGGTCGCGAAAAGAAATTCGCCGGTGCCGGGGCCGAGCGCCACCGCGCTCGCCAGCTTCTCAAGCGCTTGCTCGTCCGTGCCTTCGAGCGGATGAAAGACTTCGAACTGAAGCTGGGGCACGCGGTTGCCGAACTGATCAAGCGGCAAATCCTCGAACACGACATAAGCCAGCCCGCGATAGGCCGGCGTGTTGCCCGCCCCTTCGACCGCCTCGATTGTTGCGTCGGGCGCTTGATCCTCCGTACCCTGATAGACACGCAGGGTGATGCCGGTGGCATCGAGCACCTGGCCGTCCGCCCAGATGCGCCCGATGCCGGCAATCGGCCCTTCGCACAGCCCGACGGCAAGTGAGATCGAATAAGCGTAATCCGTCTCGGTGACGCGCTGGCCACCCATGCCCTTGCCGCCGACCTTCTGCGTGCGCGTGGTCTTGGTCTCGAGAAAGCGCGAGGCCCAGATGATCTGCCCGGCCAGCCGCGCGCGGCCATAAACGCGCGGCACCGCTGCGCCTTCCTGGCTCGCCTGCAATTGGATCTCGGCAAGGCGCGGACCCTGCACGCTTCGGCTCTTACCGCCAATCAGAAAGCGATTGTCGATGAGATTACCGATCGTACCGCCGATCGCGCCGCCAAGCGCTGCCCCCGAGAGCGTGGCGCCGAATAGACTGAACGCAGTCGGGCCGAGGATTGCCTGGCCGAGCGCCTGGCCCGCAAGACCGAGAACGAGCGTTGCCATTAATACTCTCTCCCCGACAAGTTCTTCCTCCCCTCCCTATGGGAGGGGATTGAGGGGAGGGATTGAGCCGCGCACGAAGCCCGCCCCCTTTCCCCCTCCCAGAGGGAGGGGGACTTCGACTTGCAGACCAACATTTGAGTCCTCAATCCTCCACGCCTGGAAAAGCGAAACAGCCGGCGATGCGCTTCAGCCACCAATCCGACAGCGTCACCTGCGCAACGCTTCGCCCGCTGACGGCATGGATGAAACGCGCGGGCTCCATGAGAACGCCGCAATGGCGCGCCGGAAAATTTCGCCGCAAGCGAAACACGATGATGTCGCCGGGCTTACCCGGCGCCGCAGTGCGCCTCAGATGCGCCTCCAGCGCGGCGATCAGGCGCTCGGATTCGCTGCCGTCATTGTGTTGCGGATAAGCCGGCACGCTTTGCGGCTCCGGCCCATAAAGCCCGCGATAGATCCCGCGCACCAGCCCCAGGCAATCGCAGCCCACGCCCTTGAGTGACGCGCGGTGATGATAGGGCGTGCCGAGCCAGCACGTCGCCTCGCCGATGATATCGTTTCGATTCATATGTTCGTTGATCCGCTCGCGGCGGTAAGTAGTGAGTAGGGACTAGTGAATAAGAAAGCGCATTTCTCTGTTCCCTACTCCCTATTCACCACTCCCTGCTTATTCATTTGTATCTGCTGCCGCCGTCCATCAAATCATGCGCGCCGGGATAGGAGACGGCGAAGTCATTGCCAGGCATGTAGGGAAAGCCGCGGAAGCGCGCGGCATTCGCAAACTTCGCTTGGCAAGTCGAGAATTGCTTGTCGCACCCAGCGGTGATCGCGAACGCATCACCAACCGCAATCGGCAGCGGCGCCGGCAGCCAGCATTCGATCTGATGCACACCCGCGGCAAGCGAATGGCGCTTAATCTCAACAGCGAGCCCGTTATTCGCGCCGCTCGTCCACGTCAGCTTGCCACGCGTGAACCATTCACCCACGAATGCGCCTAGCCCCGAGGCAGCAAACACGCGGGCTTCGTCGATAATGCTCGCGACCGCACCCGTGCCATTCAACAAGGGATCGGAAAGATTAACGCCGCAGCGCGCATCACCGAGATCGGCATCGCAGCCGAACATATAACGCCGGCCTTGGGGCTCATCGAGCTTGGCCGAAAGCCCACGCAGCTCGGCCGTGAAGCTTTTCTCCGAACGCGTCACCTCGCCGATGGTTGCGGCTTTCAATATCGTGCGCTGTGATGTGTCCTGCCAATTGACGAGCATCAGCGTCACGTTCGCTTCGTCGTAGAGCCCTTGACTCAGCGCATTCTCATCAAGGCTTTCATCCGCGAGCACGCCGATCACCGACATATTGTCGACCGAAAGGCCGAGCGTGCTGTCGATGCGGCTCGCCGAAAGCCCGGTTGCCGCGCGATAGGTCACGCCATCGATCACGAGATCACGGTCATGATCTGTGAAGCCTTGGATCGCGCCATCGCGGCGCTCGATACGCCAGCAGCGGCACAGAGTCGTTGCGCCGCTGGCGAGATGCGCCGCCAACGCCGAAGAAAGCGTCTTCATATCCGGATCTCCACCAGCGGAATGTCGGGCACATGGCCGGCTTGAAACGCCGCGAGATTGATCTCGAGCCGGTCGGTGTCGAAGCGTACCGGCACATCGAAGCTGAAGCCCGCGGTGATCGACCCCGAGCTTGGGACATGTCCCGCAAGAAAGGTGATGATGCCTGTCGCCGTATCGAACGAAAAATCCGTGTCAGGCGTCTGCTCAATACCATCGGCGGCAACGCGCACGCTGCCGCTCACCGGCTTGGCGATTGTGCGCGCGTAACTTTGGCTACCGGAGACATAGGTTTTTGTGAGCTGAAACGCTGCCGTTGTTCCATCCGCCGTTCCGAGAACTTGATCGCTCGATAATGGCGTGTTGCTCGGCGCGCAGGACTTGCAATCAAGCGCATCGCGGAACCGGAAGCCGTAAAGCCGGCCCTGGCGCGCTTCGAAAAACGCAATCAGCGCGTGAATGTCATCGAGCGTTGAAAGCGCATAGCCGGCATTATAGCGTCGGCGAGATCCGGCCCAGGGCGTGTTGCGCTCCTCATAGCCAGAAGCGAGCGTGACGATATCTGTGCGCCGCTCCGGCCCGCCAACCGACCCGAAAGCCAGACGTTGCGGAAACAGGACTTCGTGAAAGCTCATCTAGAGGCCTCTTTGGCCGCGGGCAACCGCGCGCGCGAGCATCGCGGTCAACTGTGTTTCGGTGCGGCGGAAGCTCTCGGCATCGGGCGTCGTCACATTAAAGTTCATCGGTGACGCCGCTGCCGCGCTGCTTGATCAGCGGATCGATCTGCCCGGCACCCGACGGCACAAAGAGCTCGGGCCCATGCTCGCCGACCAGATAAGCTTGAGACGGATGAAACCGGCCCACCCGTCGCGCGCGCGCCGCCGAATGAGAACAGGCCCTTCACCGCGTTCTCGATAAAGCCGGTGACCGGTTGCGCTACCAGCTTGTCGAACGAAAGCCGCGCCAGATCGCTCAGCATGGCAATCGACCATGGACTTGATCGAGAATTGACCTGAACGCGCCGCGCGGTCGAGCGAAACGCGCATCGCCGAAAATGTCTTGATCGAAGGCTTGCGACAAGCTCAGCGCTGCGGCGCTGGCGGGCGCTGCGAACTCGCTGTCGAAGATCCGCCGCCGCTTGCTTCAAGCCCTTGCGCCAAGCGCGAGGTGTCGACATGACGCTGATCGATTGATTGACTTGCCATCCATCTAAGCCTTTCTATCCGGATGGCGCGCATCAAAGCTTCAAGATCACCACGTGTCGGCGCATGCGGTTTGCGTGCATCGACGAGCGCCAGCCACTCCCACAGCGAGAGCCGCCAAAACTCTCCCGGCGCAAGCCCGAGATCGCCGACGCCAAAGCGAAACCACGCCGCCCACGGCGTTTTCGTGGCGCTCGCGGCTTCGCTTTTCATTGCGCGCCCAACCCCGCCGCCGCGAACGCCGCGGCAATCGCCGCGCCCGCGCTCGGCAAATCCACCTGGCGCGCCAGCAGCGCCTCATTTGCCATATCGTGTCCGCCGCCGCGCAACAGCGCTGCCAGGATCGACCGCAAGATCAGCGACGGTCGGCGTGCGCAATCGCTCAGTCAGCTCCAAGAGCGAGCCGAGCCCAAGTCCGGATTCGATCTCGGCCAGAGCACCAAGAGTGAGCCGCAAGCGAAACACTTCGCCTTCAATCCTGAGATCGACATCACCGCGCATCTGATTTGTCATTTCAGGCGGCCGTGAAGCTGATGGCGCCGGAGGATTGCAGCGTGATGGTGAAGGTCACAGCGCCGTCATAACTGCCGGCATATTCGAGCGCGGTGATCTGAAACGCGCCTTGAAGCGTACCGAAATCCGGCACCACGATCTGCCAATTGCGCGAGCGCTTCATTGAAGAACATGCCGCGCACTGTTTCATCGCTCGCCGCATCGACGAAAATGCCGTTGCCCGAGATCGAGACCGAGCGCACGCCTGCCTCGGCCAGAAGCTCGCGCCAGCCACCGCTGGTGTCTGCATTGGTCACATCGACGGTCTGCGCATTGAGCTGAATTTGCTTGGCCCTGAGGCCCGCAACCGAGGTGAATGTCTCGGGCGGCCCGTCGCCATTGCCGACCTTGAGCAACAAGGTTTTGCCTGTTTGTACTGTCATTTCGAAAACTCCGTACTCAACTGTCCCCTCTCCCCTTGTGGGAGAGGGCTAGGGTGAGGGGCCGCATGCAAAGACTGCCTCACCCTCACCCGGATCGTTAAAGCGCCGCGCGCCAACCGATCCGGTCTCTCCCATCAAGGGAGAGGCGATTTACTCAAGTTTTTGCGTGAGCGCGCGGAAACGCAGCGTGGCGCGCGCCGTCTGCTCTTTCTGATCCTGCGAAAACGCCGATGCGATGTAGCTGAGATCGATCAGCGTGTAGCCATCGAGGCTGAGCGCCGCGCCGTGCAGCGCCGCCTCCACAACAACCGCGATCGCTTTGGCCTCCTTGAGGCCCGCATAGGCAGACCACACATCGAGCATCAACAATGTGTGAATTGATACGCGTATCGTCGGTGTCGTTCTCGTCCACCTTCCAGTCGCCGAACGCGATGTAAGGCAGCGCCGCATCACCGGGCACGCGGTCATAGATGGGCGGCGGCGAGCCCATGAGCGCGATCAGACCGGCATCGGTCTCGAGCGCCGCGCGCATCGCCGTCTGCAGGGCCCAAGCCGAGCTCGTCATGGCGCGCTCACATCATGGCAATCGACGAACAGCACAGCGCCCTTGCCTTCGGGGTCGTAGATCGCATCGATCTCGAACAGCTTGGCGCCAAAGGCGATGCGCATCGCCGGCGTCACGTCGCTGCGATAGCGAATCGTCAGCCGATAAGTGCCGCGCGGCACAATTTCACTTGCACGCACAACCTCCGCGCCACCAAGCGAGACAATGCGCGCCCACACGCCCGGGCCGTCTTGCCAAACAAGAGATTGGCCACCGCCGTCATCGAGCGTTGCCACGGGCGTCTTGAACGTGACGCGGTGACGGAGATCGCCGATCATAGCCGCGCCTCGCGGAACGGCGCGAGAAGATCGGCGACACCTTGTGTGAGCGGCGCGCCAGGCACGACAACGCCTCTGTTCTCATAGGCCTCGGCGATCAGCTTCAGCACCGCGAGCCGCAAAGGCGCGGGCACGTCTGTAACCGCATCGCCAAAGCCGGCATCGAAATCGATCGTGATGCCGGCAGCGGCGACATCGGGCTTGGGCCAAAGCCCGGCAACCGGCTCAGTCAATCGCGGCGGCGATGCATCGGCGTCGAGCTGATAATCCGTATCAGGAACGCTGACGGCCGCGCCGCCGACACTCACGACAATGCTTGTCAGGCTCGATATCGGACGAAGCGGCAGATACACGCGGCGATAAGAGTTGGCGCTGCGCACCGGCCATTTGTCGAGCGTGAGCTGCCAACTCTGCCGAAGCAGAATGAGCCCGGTCTCGCGCTCGAACAGGCCGCGCGCCGCCGCGATGAGCAGCGTGAGCGCATCATCTTCCGCCGTATCGTCGACGCGAAGGTAAAGCTTCACCTCATCGAGCGACACCGGCTCGAGCGCCGACGGCTCAATTTGTTTCAGTGCCATTGTGTTTGCTTTCAGGGTTTCCGAAAACGAGTCCCCTCTCCCCTTTTGGGAGAGGGCTTGGGTGAGGGGTTGAATCAGAGACTGCCCCACCCTCACCGGACGCCTTCGGCGTCCCGCCTCTCCCATCAAGGGAGAGGCGATAGTTACGATGCAGCGAACTTCATCACTTTGATCGCAGCGAAGTCCTGAACGCCGCCGCCGACGCGCTTGGTCGCGTAGAACAAGACGTAAGGCTTGGCGGAATAAGGATCGCGCAGGATTCTGATCCCGACGCGGTCGACAATCAGATAGCCGCGATGAAAATCGCCGAACGCAATCGATAGCGCGTTCGATGCGATCGCCGGCATGTCTTCGGATTCGATTACCGGATAGCCCATGAGCGAGGCCGGCGAGCCCGGATCATTGCCCGGCCGCCAGATATATTCGCCCGTCGTATCCTTGAACTTGCGTAAGGCCGCGGCCGTTGTGCGGCTCATCACCCAGTTTGCGTTCGCGCGGTAAACTTGGCGCGGCGCATAGACCAGATTGATCAGCGCATCCGAAGGATTGGTGCCGGCGAAGTCGCCGTCGGCGCCCGATGCGATATAGCCGATCTTATCCGGCGTCCAGCTCGCATCTGCCACCGTGGTGTATTGCAGAAAGCCCTTGGGCTTGTTGGTGCCGTTGCCGTTCACGAACGCCGCGCCTTCCTGCTCGGCGAAAATGGTTTGAATTTCCTCGGCGAGCCACATCTCGACATCGGCGGCGGAGTCATCGAAAAGCGCCTGCGTCGCCGCCGGCATGGCGTAAAGCTCCGCCGTCGGATAATCGACCTCTGTGATGGTCGGCGCATCGGTTTGCGCACGCGCGTCCGCCTCGGCCACCCAGCCGGTTGCGCCGCTTGCGGTGACAAAAGGCAGCTTGAGCGTCGAAGTACCGATCTGGCGCACAGAAGCCACCGAGCGGATCGGCGAGATCTTCGGCAGCACGCGCCCGATCATCGTCTCGATCTCAGACGGAATAAGCACGCCGCCATCGCCGCCGCTTGCCAGCGGAACGGTAGTCTTCAGCTCCGCAGGCGCAGTGCCGCGGCGCAGGAACTCGCGAAACGATTTACGTGTCGCTCGACTGCGAATTCTGCCGCGCCGCCAAGGCTCGGGCGCGACATTTGCGCAGCGACGGTATCGACATGCGACTTCAGCTCGCCGAGCTTGTCATTGATCCGGTCGACCTTGTCCTCGATGCACGATATCGGCCGAGGACTTCGCTCGAGCTCCTTAAGGCGCGTCGTCGTTCGCGTCCTTGAACGCTTCAAACGCGCGGAAGAAATCGCCGACTGCGCGGTTGAGCTCACCGTGATCGGGCGCGGACTTACGCTCGACAGGCTGCGTATATGCCTTGCGCTCCTGCGCCTGGCTTTGGATGTCGTCTCACTGCATTACTCAAACTCCTTGCGACATGAACAAACGGGATGCATGGTCAGCGTTCGAAGGAAGCTCGCTTGCGGCGAATCCTCGGCCGGCCAGGCTGAAGCGCCCGGCAGCATCGGAAACGTGACAAGCGAGACCTCCCAAAGATCGATCTCGGTGATGAGGCGGCCGCCCCGCACCGTCTTTCGCGGCGCTGACGACATTGAAGCCGATCGATAGCCCGGTCAGCGCGCCTTGCAACAAGCAGCGCATAGGCTTCTTCGCCGCGCTGCGTTTCGAGATTGAGCTCGCCGGCGATAAACAGGCCGATCGGGTCTTCGCGTGCCTGGCTCAAGAGGCCAATCGGCTCCGCAGCGTCATGCTGATAGAGTAATTTGACCGCGCTCGCCCGCTTGGCGCGCAATGTACGCGCAAACGCACCGGCGGCAACCACATCGCCTGCCATGTCCCTCACGCCGAACAGGCTGGCATAGCCTTCGATCGATGCCGTATTCATTTACTCACCTTCAAATCATCGCCGCTCAGCCGGTCGATCTTGCGCTCGATACGGTCGAGCGATGCGCGCATGGCAACGCCTTGCTCTTCGAGCCGCGCCGTGCGTTCGAGCAGCACTTCGATCGCGCCAGCGCGCTTTTCGAGATCCGCAAGCCGCTCGCTCACCGCCCCGCCCACAAAAAAGCCCCCGCCGTTTGCACGCCGAGGGCCAAAAGCAACGCCCAGCCGATCTCGCGTTTGGGCTTGACGCGCGGCACGGAGAATCTGCTTACCGTCATGACGCAAACTGGTCATCCCGGACGCGACGCAGCACAAAGTGTTGCTCCGCAGATCCGGTATCTACGCTGGATCGCGTGTCCGCAGTGCGATACTTCGCATCGCGCAGCGCACGCGATGACGATGAATAGCCGACGGCTTCGCGCTTCTCCGCATCGGTTAAGAAGCTCGGCGCGCGCGAACGCGCGCCCACAGCGCATCGCGCTCGGCCGACAGCGCCGGGCACCTGATCGAGATCGAGCTCGAAGTGCAGGCCCGCGCCTTAGCGGCGCGGCGAGCCAGTCCGCTCATCGCGCGCGCCGTCTTCGCAGCCAGCGGGATGACGGTTTGGCGCCAAAAGCTGACATTGGCCTCCTTATAGTTCGCATAAGTGTTGTCGCCGGGAATGCCGAGCAACATCGGCGGCACGCCGAGCGCCAGCGCGATCTCGCGCGCCGCGGTGTTCTTGGCGTTGAGAAAGTCCATGTCCTGCGGCGTCAGCGACATCGCCTTCCAATCGAGCCCGCCTTCCAGCAGCATCGGCCGGCCGGCATTGATCGCGCCGGAAAAGCTTTCCTCAAGCTCGCGCTTCAAGCGATCGAATTGCTCCTTGCGGCAGATGGCCAAGCCCTTCGCCGCGATAGACCAATGCGCCGGATGGCCGCGCCGCATTATCGAGCAGCGATTTTGACCAGGCCGAAGAGGCGTTGTGAATATCGATCGCACACGCAGCGGCCTCCAGTGCGCTCATGCCGTAATGATCATTGAGCGGATGAAACAGCGAGACATGCAGGATCGGCGGCAACGGCGCGGTCTGATCATAGCTGATCGTGTCGGCGCCCACCGTGTATTGATACGCGGTCGGCCAGCCGCGCGCATCGGCGACAACGCGCATGCGGTCCGGCCGCAAGGCATAGAGTGCCTTCGGCTCGTTGCCGACCACCGCCGTTTCCAGATAGGCATTTCCGGCAATCAGTAGATGACTGTACCAGGCTTCAAGCAGGCTAGCGCCATCGGCGAACGGATTGGGATGCGCGATGAGCGCCAGCAGCGGATGATCGCTGATCTCCTGCGCGCGATCGTACAAAAGCAGCGGCACGCTGGCCGCGGCTTCGGCGATCATGCGCACGGCACGGAACGCCACCGGATTTGAGGTATAGCCCTCGCGCGCAAAGGCGCGATAATCGCGCCCCGACCATACCGGCTGGCCGTTAAGCCAAGCGCGAACATCGCGCATCGAGCACGCGCGCTTTCCGCCCCCGCGGCTTTCGCGCGAGCCTCTCTCTCAATCCTTCGAACATGATCGTCCTTCCATCACCTCACCTCCCTTGAGGGCGAGGGATATTGATTGTTGTCTTGCGTTACATCCTGCGCACTTGCGGCGCTTGATAACGCGCGAGCAGCAAATCGGTCACCGCCCAAACCAGCGCATCGAGCCTGTCATCGCGGCGGTCCGCGCCGGGCGTGAAATTCGCCAGCTGATCTTCGAGCACGGACAAGCCGCCGACATGATGCACAAGGCCGCGCTCATAAAGCGCAGCGATCGGCTCGGCGCGCACCGCCTTGCCGCGCATCGCACGCACCTGACGCACCGGCAGCATCGGATCGATCTGGCGCAGCAATGTCTCCACCAGATCGCCGCCTTGATTGACCTCGACCACCACGCGATCCGCCTCGAACTCGGCAGCCGCTTCGACGACGCGCGAAGCCCACGCCATCGGCGACAGTCCTTGCACGCTGCGGTCGGCCAGCACATAGGCCTCGCCGAGTCGGGCGCCCGCAACCACAATGCCGCATTCATCTGCGCCCTCGCCCGCCGTCACCGGTGGATCGACGGCAACGACAATGCGCTCAAGCTCCGGTGCGCAGCGCACCCGCGCCGCCTCGATCAACGAGCGCTTGAACAGCGCGCCCTCGATCTCATCAATCAATTCGCCATTGAGCTCCTGGCGGCCAAGCGCCGTGCCCTCATAGCGCTTGACGATGTGCGCGAAGAAGGCCGGCGCGAGATTGGCGCGGTTTTCATAGCTCGTTGCATGCGTTACCACCGTGCCGGGCTCGGCGAGGATTTCGCGCAAATGCTTCGCCGGGCTCGGCGTCGTCGTCACCACTTGGCGCGGGCGCTCGCCAAGCCGCAAACCCATCTGCAGCATCGCCCATGTGTCCGCGCCATGGCGCCACTTGCCCGCCTCATCGCTCCAAGCCGCGTGATATTGCGGTCCGCGCATACCGTCGGGATCTTCGGAAGAAAACATCTGCGCGATCGACCCATTCGCCCAGCGCAATTCGCGCAAGCTCGGCAGAAAATTCGGCCGCTTCTCGGCCGGCCCGACACCCAGCAAACCGGAGACGCCTTCGACCATCGTCATGCGCGCCTCCTGATAGCTTTCGGCAACGAGAGCGATGCGCAGAGGCTCGCGCGCTGCTTCAACGAGCGATCTGATCCATTCGGCGCCCGCGCGCGTCTTGCCGCTGCCGCGCCCGCCCATGAACACCCAGGTCGTCCAATCCTCTTCGGCGGTGTCCGGCGGCAATTGCGCCTTATGTGCCCAACGTTTCCAATCACCGATGAATTCCTTGGCTTCCGCCTCATTAATCGTGGAAAGAAAGCGCCTACGCTTGGTCCGGTCCGAAAATTCGGCCGAGTTTACGTTCAAGTGATGCTTTGGCACTTTCTCTGTCACGTTCGGCGAACTCTCTTCGCTTGGCCTGCTCTTCATCAACGACATCCTTATTGACGATGTGTACGCGTTCGACTGCGCGCACGACCGTCAGCACGCGCCGCGTGTCCGCATCATTGAGAGGTGGGTTGACTTTCTCGCCGCCCTTCTTGCCTGCCTGGTTCTGCCGCGTCTCTATGGCTGAGAGCTCTTTGTCGAGAATCCGATAAAGCCGTGTCATGATGTTCAACCACTCTTCGAGTTCGATGGCCTTCTTGCCGCGCGGCGGATCGACCTTGCTGTTCGGCGCAATTGCCGGCATCTCAAATGTCCCTCGCGCAAATAAAAACGCGCCGGCTCGTCTGAGCCCGCGCGTTCGCTTTCGTCTCGTTCGGCTCGCCGGCCCTTCGGCACAGTTCGCCAGTTAAGCTGCTAGGTGGGTTCGAGCGTTACGCTGGTCAAGAGGCGCGCCGAAGATTTTTTTAAGAAAAATTCCGTCCACGGAGTTTTCCCCGGTTTGGGGCGCACACCCGCTCGGAAAATAGAACACCGTTCACCCCGTTCAAGAGCAGGATCAATCGGCGAGCTCATGCGGATCGAGATATGTCGAGTACTTGTCGAGATAGGGATACGCCGAATCGTGGCAGATAAAGAGCGCGTGCTTTACGCTGGCGAGACGCCCGGCTTCACGCTCGCGGTTTAAATACTTAACAAGGCCGAGGTAGGATGAGCCGGAGCTGGGGCCCGGAAGCGAGGGCACACAATGCCAGAGGCTGCGGCTCGCGCGATAGGATTCACGGGCAGGCGCCGTCATAACCCGGTCGCCAAGAGCGTCTCGCCAACCGATGCTGATCTCACGCAAGCGGCGGCCGTCGCGCATACCCGGCACAAACTCATTATCGGCGCACATCACACCGACGACACTCGCATTCTTTCCATGCTTCGCGAAGTAACGCGCAAGGCCCGTTGCGGTGCCGGTGGAGCCCATACCCGCGGAGACGACGATGTCGCTGAGCGGAACTTGCTCCGCCAAGGCAGGCGCGAGCCACTTGTAATAAGCGTCGGCATTTCTCTCGGTCGTGTACTGGCCGAAGCTGTACCACCCCTCTTGCTTGCCCATTTCGCGCGCTCGTTCGATAGCGGTCTGCTTTCCCGGCTCATCGGCATGCAGCAAGACATCGGCACCGAGCAGGCGCAGAGGCTCCAGCTTTCCGGGTGCGATATCACGCGGCACGATGAGAATAACCTTTTCAATGCCGTAAGCTTTCGCAAGCAGAGCGATGCCAAGGCCGGTATTGCCGGATGATGGCTCGACAATCGTGTGGACGCCGCGCAGCTCGTCATGCTCGAACGCGGCCTCGAAGAGGTTTCGAACCAGAAGCTGCTTTACATTGAGCAGCGATCCGTAAGCAACCACCGCGCTCATCCGGATCCCATCTTTTGCGAACGGATTTAGACGTTCCGGCAGCTCAACAATCCGAACGAGCTGATTACGCTCCGGTTCAAGCGAATCCAAAAGCGGCGTGGTTGGTATCTGCACCTATGAGTCCTCGATTAGTGAGCGTCGCTCAATATATCTGCGACTGCATGATCGAATTGGTTCGATTTCGATTCAACTAATTCTTTAGGCAGAATTAAGAGCTGACATGTCAAACGGAAAAGCCGAAGCGAGATCGCGGGCCCTTTGGCACAGGTGCTAGAACTCACTGAGACAACCCCCCTCATCTCAACCGAACCGGACCGCAGCCTAGCACATACGCCCATGAGGCGCTTGGCGAGTTTTTGGGATTCAAGCTCATGGTCACGACAGCAGCAGCCAATGATCAAACGGGCCGAATGGAAATCGATACGCGGCGGCCCAAGGCACAGAACAATCTCTACGATATGCTGCGGCAGCTCGCTTTGGATAGCGGCCGGCCGCTCGGCTCGATGGTAAATGAGCACCTCAAAACGGCATTCGGAAAGGGCAAGCTCACTTTCGACGAATATGTCGCTCTCAGGCTATACGACCCAAAGCGATACGCCAGGGAAAATATTACGCAATTCGTCGGTGTCCGGGCAATCCGGCCGATGTGGTGGCGCGCGAACTATCGCACCGACCTTTATGACCTGGTGCAGAATAAGATTGCGCTGGCGGCGGTGCTTGAAGCGCATGGCATCCCGACAATTCCCTTGCAGGCCTTGTTCAGCACGGTGGCGGGCTTTGAATCGGGCAAGTGCCTGAGGTCGCCGGAGGCGCTGCGTGAATTCTTGATCGCCCGGGCGCACTATCCCTTGTTCGGAAAGCCGAAAGGCGGAGAACAGAGCCTGGGTGCCGTCAGCCTTCTACGTTATGAGAACGATACCAAGCAGCTGATTGCGCAGAATGGCCGCGTCATACCGCTCGATGAGTTCGTCAATGAAGTAGCTGCTCATTACGGTAATGGCTACCTGTTTCAGCCGCGCATTGCACCACATCATAAGACGCGCGAAATATGCGAAGGCGGCTTGGCGACTGTTCGTGTGCTGACCATGCTTGTCCATGGCGAACCGCAGATATGGCGGGTTTGCGAAAAACTGCCGGCGGGCGCGAACATTGCCGATAATTATTGGCGCTCGGGCAATATATTGGCGGCGCTTGATCCGTCGAATGGCACGCGCCTTTCCGCGGTTACCGGCACCGGTGCCGCGCTGCGCTCCATCGATCATCATCCGGACAGCGGCGCGCCGATCGTAGGCACCAAGGTGCCGAATTGGGATTCGGCGTGCCGCGTCGCGCTTGAGGGTGCGCGTGTCTTTAGCGACCTGGGCGTTATTGGCTGGGACATCGCACCGACGGAGGAAGGCGCGCTGATTGTGGAAGCGAACACCTCGCCGGATCCATTCTTGCCGCAGCTCGCAGACCGCCGCGGTTTGCTCGACGAGAAGTTCGCCGCCTTCCTCGCGGAGCGCGACCGGATGTCGGGCGAGTGGAAGCGCTTCACCACGAAGCACTCCCATGATCTGTATCGGCCGAGTTTCTGGAATTGAGCCGCCCGCCGCGCTTGTCGCCGCCGCGTGAACCCAATCTTTCAGCGCTTGCGGCGCGGCGCGGGCGATTTGGTCGCTTTGGCGGCCTTGCCGGATTTGACCGGCTTCTCGATTTTGGGCGGCTTGAAGCTGCCCGCCTTCTCGACCCCGATGACATATTCGGCCCAGCGGTCTTCAGCCATGCGGATTCGCTGACAGCGATATCGCGCACCGAGATGCCTGCGGCATGCACCGTCTTAGGGTCGCCCGACACCAGCGGGTGCCACCATTCCAGATCGCCGCCTTCATCAAGCACACGATAAGCGCAGGTCGACGGCAACCAGCTACAGCTCGCCGATCAGCTTGGGCGTCAGCGTGTGGCAATCCGGCACGCGCACCGAGCGATTCGCGTAATCCTTGCAGCGGCACTTGCCGATATTCAGCAGCTTGCAGGCGATATTGGTCGTCGCGATGTCGCCGGTATCGATATCTTCGAGCTTGATCAGGCAGCAGCGTCCGCAGCCATCACAGAGCGATTCCCACTCCTCGGCCGTCATCTCGGCGAGGCGCTTGGTCTTCCAGAACGGCAGATCGCTCATGATTGATCCCAAGCGGCAGTCGGGCGTACGCAATTGGCAACCGGGACATTTCTTCTCCGCCTGCGGCGGACTGCCGGCTGCCCATTGCCGACTGCCCAACGCTGCCGCAATTCCGGCATAATCCTCGATCAAGATAGTATAAGAAATGGCGCGTAGGATGTTAAAAGGCTTGGGGCGAGTTCTCCCGCCACGGGGGATTTCGGGCGGGAACGATCAAGGCTAGAGTATGAGCGACGATCAGATATTTGCATCGCGGCAATCGGGTTTGGCCGCCTCATTTGGTGGCTCTTCGTCCGCCTGTTCATCGCCGGTGTCGCGCTTGCGATTGTCGGCGCGATCAGCTCGTCATCGCCTATTTCATCATCACGCCGCGCACCTTCGACAAGACGGCGATCTATCAGGCCAATCGCCAGCCCGGCGTGACGTTTCTTGACGACAAGGGCCAGATCCTGGCGACGCGCGGCGCCAATCATGGCGACGATGTGACCCTGAAGCAGCTGCCGCCCTATCTCGTCGACGCATTTCTTGCCACCGAAGACCGGCGCTTCTATCACCATTTCGGCGTCGACCCGTGCGGCATCTTGCGCGCGCTCTGGCGTGAATTTCCGTGCCGGCCACACCGTGCAAGGCGGCTCCACCATCACCCAGCAGCTGGCCAAGAATCTCTTCCTCACCAATGACCGCACCTACACGCGCAAATTCAACGAGTTCTTCTACGCGGTCTGGCTCGAGCGGCATCTGACCAAGAACGAAATTCTAACGCTCTATCTCAACCGCATCTATTTCGGCGCCGGCACTTATGGTGTCGATGCCGCGGCGCGCCACTACTTCGATAAGCCGGCAAGTCAGGTGAGCTTGGCCGAGGCCGCGGTGCTCGCCGGCCTGCCGAAGTCGCCAAGCCGCTTTCAAGCCAAGGCGAATGGACTCGAAGTTGCGAAGGCAAAGCCGCAATGCGGCCAGCGCGAACGCGGCAAGCTCACCTACAGCTTCCCGGCGGCGACCCAGGCCCGCGCCTCGCACGTGCTCGACAATATGGTGCGTGCCGGTTTCATAACCGAGGCGCAGGCCTTTCCGGCGCGCGCCGAGCCGGCACAGCCCGCAGCCCAGAGTGAGCTCGGCTCGATCAACTACTATCTCGATTATGTCTACGACATTCTCGGCGATGTGCTGAGCCAGACCCCCTCCGGCGCGCAATCACCGAACGAGACAACCGACCGCGTCAACGGCTTGCCGCCCGCGCTTGGCACCAAGGATCTCATCGTCCACACCACACTCGATAAGGATCTTCAGGCAGACGCCGAAAATGCCCTGCTCGTGTCGCTCGAATGTGATGGGCCGGCTATGGATGCAAGCGAAGGCGCGCTGGTGGCAATCGATCCCAATGGCGCATTGCGCGCGATGATCGGCGGCAAGGATTACACCGAGAGCCAGTTCAACCGCGCGACCAGCGCGCGGCGTCAGCCGGGCTCCTCCTTCAAGCCATTCGTCTATCTGACCGCGCTCGAGAACGGATACACGCCGGACAATATTGTCGAAGACGCGCCGATCACCATCCAAACGCCGCAAGGGCCCTGGAGCCCCAACGATTATGAGACCGGCGAATATCGCGGCCGCGTCACGTTGCGCGATGCGCTCGCCTATTCACTCAACACCGCTGCGGTGCGCATTTCGGAGGCGGTGACGCCCGAGAAGGTCGTCCAAACCGCGCATGAGATGGGCATCACCTCCGATCTCGAGCCTCTGCATTCGATCGCGCTTGGCACGCAGGTCGTCACGCCGTTGGAGCTGACGAGCGCTTATTTGCCGTTTGCGAAGAACGGGCTTTCGGTGCCCGTGCACACCGTCGATGAGATCCAAACCAAGGACGGCCAGGTGCTCTATCAATATCAGGCGCCCGAGCCCAAGCGCGCGATCGATCCACAGATCGCCACCGAGATGACCAACATGATGTATAGCGTCGTCGATTACGGCACCGGGCGTAAAGCCAGCCTGGGCGATCGGCCCGCCGCCGGCAAAACCGGCACAAGCTCCGATTGGCGCGATGCTTGGTTCGTCGGCTACACCGGCAGCCTGCTTGCCGGCGTTTGGGTCGGCAATGACGACAATTCACCGATGCGCCACGTCACCGGCGGCAGCTTGCCGGCGCAGGTTTGGAAAAGCTTCATGGTGTCCGCGCTCGAAGGCAAACCGATCGTTCCGCTTGCGGGCGCTTATTCGACGCGCTCGACCAGCGAGCACATGGAGATCAAGGCCTTCTACAACGATCTCGCGGCGAGCTTCCATGCCGCCTCGCAAGGCGCCTCGCCGGCATCGGCGAGCGCATCAACCGAAGAATCGCAAGCAGGCGCTGTGCCCACCGACCAGCCGCCCGCGGCCGAAAGCCCTGAGCGGCCGTGCAAGCGCCGCTTCCTCGGCATCTGCGTCAGCCGCTGATCTCGACGAGACGCTGATCATTGCCGCGGCTCTCGATGACATAGCCATCGGGCGGCCCGTGACGTCTCCAATACTCCATGAGGCGCGTTCGCCTTATGTAGTCCTGATGTGGAGCGCGGCCGTGTTCTCCGCGCGCTGGATCTATTTCACGATGATCGGATGAGCCTAGTTCTTACCGGGGCTCACGCACTCGAAGTTCACTGCAGCGTCGGTCGAGCCCGAGCCCTTGTATTTGTCGACTTTCGGATAAGCGCAAAGCGGTCGAGTTCAGCAGCTTCAACGGTACGGCGCCGGGTGCGGGCGGAGCACCGAACATGCCGCCGGCGGCGGGGCGGCTCGCAACGATCCTGTCCGGGGCGACGTCGTCCTCCGCCCAGAACTCGAGGACTCTGAGCGGATCGAAGGCATAAGGCGCATCGCCGCCCGTGCAATGGCCCATGCCCGGGATCATGAAGAGTCGCACTTGATGGGCCGCTGCTTTCGCATCGATCGAGCCGAGCATCGCCTTGTAGAAGGAGACCGTGTTCTCGGCCGGGATAAGCCCATCGCTCCAGCCATGCGCCATGAACAGCTTTCCGCCATCCTCGAAGAACTTCTTCAAACCGTCAGCCGGCACATCGAGCACGCCAGCGGCCGCCTCGCGCGCCTTGGTTGCGTCCTTGTCGTAATCGAAGCTTTTGAAATTCCAATTCGGATCCTTGAAGACGATGTCGCGCATGTAGGACGTCGCAACCATGAAGGGCTGCGGCCCCGACATCAGCATGCCGACTTGCAACTCGCTGCCGGGCGTGAAGCCGGGAAAGATTTGCGCGCCGGTGCGTGGGTCTTTCGGCCCCTGATAGACCGCGCGCATGGTCTCCACTTGCGCTTTGGTCAGGCAATCATCGCCATCCTTGGCTTTGCACTGAACCAGCTTGGGATCGAAGGCGCAGCTCTCGGGATCGCTGACAATCCCATCCTTCAAGCCGTCCACCGCATCGCATTTGTCGATATAAGCCTTGTGCACGGCGGCAAGCTTGGATTGCGAGACGGCATGCGCGGCATCCTTCATCGCGACATAGCCGGTCCACAAAGAGCCGACCATCAGATCCGTCATCGGATTGGCCGGGTCCATCGCCGAGATGGCGTCATAGTCATGAGGGAATCGATAGGCCTCCATCAGACCCTGCCGCCCGCCGGTCGAACACGACGTCCAATAAGAGCGCTCCGGCTTCTTCTTGTAATAGGCTACGATCAGCGCTTTCGCCTTCACCGTCATCTCGTGCACGGCGCGATAGCCGAAATCGGCGACTTTTTCCGGATGGCCGGCGCCCCATTTGATGTCGATGCCGGTGCCGATATGGCCGGTGTCGGTTGCAGCCACCGCATAGCCACGCGACAGCGGCGCGGCCATTTCGAAATAGCTGATCGAGCCGGCCCACACGCCATTGCCGATACCGTCAAGCTTGCCGTTCCAATTCCTGGCGGGCATCCAGACTTCGATCTTGATGTCGGAATCCGGCGTCGGCGTAAGCGTTGCGCGCACGCGGCAAAACGCCGGCATGTTCTTGAATGATGAAGGCACAACGCCCGGCGGTGCACCGAACGGCGATGCCGGCGGCACAAATGCGCCGGCGGCAACAAGCTCAGCCAAATCGACTTTGCCATTCTCAAGTTTGAGCGAAGCAAGCTTGGTGCAGCTATCGGCAAGTGCCGGCGCGGCGCCGGCAAGCGCCAATATGAGTGAAGCCGACGCGATGGCAACGGATTTGCGCATGAGCGCGCCCCCTTTTGTTTTCTTTGATTCTTATGCTCGCCTTTCAAACAGAAGTCGATCAGGCGAACGCGTCGAAACAGAGAGTTCCATCGTTCTGAGCATGTGCAGCAATCGTCGCACACATTGCGTGGGCAACCCGATCGCAGATAACCTGCCTTGGGCACAAGGGAGACTCTTATGGCGCGCCTGCTGGATGGGAAAGTGGCGATCGTCACCGGTGCGGGGCGCGGGCTTGGCCGCGCGCATGCGCTTGCGCTGGCTGATGCGGGCGCCTCTGTCGTTGTCAATGACCTTGGCGGCGCTTTCACCGGCGGCGGCGCCGATCAATCACCGGCCGCAGAAGTGGCCGCCGAGATCAAGGCCAAAGGCGGCAAGGCGATCCCTGATTTTACCGATATCGCCGATTGGGATGCGTGCGGCGCGATCGCCCAGAAAGCGATCAGCACATTCGGCGGCCTCGACATTGTCGTGAATAATGCCGGCATTTGCCGCTTCGCCGACATGGGCGAGATGAGCCGCGAGGATTGGGAGCTTTCGATTGGTGTGAATTTGAACGGTACGGCGGCGCTGGGCAACGCCGCAGCGCGCTATTGGCGTCAGCAAGGGCCGCGGCCCGGCCGCGCCATCATCAACACGTCATCGCCCGCAGGCACGAACCCGGCACCGGGCAGCCCTTCCTACTGCGCATCCAAGGCCGGCGTTGCCGCGCTGACGATCGCCTCAGCGATCCCGCTTAGCGCCCTCGGTGTGCGCGTCAATGCGATCGCACCAATGGCGCGCACACGCATGACGCTCGCCGTTCCCGCGCATGACGAAATCATGAAGCCGGTCACAAGCGGCTTCGACCGTGTCGCCGCGGAAAATGTCTCCCCGCTTGTGGTTTATCTCGCTTCCGATCGCTGCCGCTTTACCGGCCGTGTATTCGGCATTGAAGGCGATGATCTTTATCTGTTCGACGGCTGGAGCGCCGAGCAGCATTTCAATAATGGCAAGAAGCAATGGTCGCCGCAATCGCTCGAACGCGCGCTCGCAGAAGCCGAGCGCCAAGACCGTGGCTTCATGATCGCGCCCTCCGCGCGCATGGCGGCACCAAGCCCATCGGATGAAACGCTCGCCGTGCTTGAAAGCGTGCGCTAAGCGCAATCAAATCACAAAGGAGAGGAAACATGTCAGGGCTTTCCAAGGCGCGGCTTCAGACCATGCATCGCGTGATGAGCGATCACATCGAAGCCGGCCGCGCGGCTGGCGTGATCACGGCAATTGAACGCCGCGGCGAGCTCTATGTCGATATTATCGGCGATACCGACAAGGAACGCGGCGTGCCTTTAAAGCGCGACACGATCTTTCGCCTCGCCTCGATGTCGAAGCCGATCACCGCAGCGGCTGCGATGATTTTGGTTGAGCAATGCAAGATCCGCCTCGATGAGCCGGTCGATCGCTTTCTGCCCGAGCTTGCGGGCCGCCGCGTGCTCAAGAATATCGATGGCCCGCTCGACGACACGGTGCCGGCGAAGCGGCCGATCACGACGCGCGATTTGCTCACTTTTCGCATGGGGATCGGCACCTCGATGCCGATGCCGGGCGTCGAGCCCACCCCGTTCATGAAAGCAATGGGCGAAGCAAAGCTTGGCGGCTTCAAGCCGCCGACGCCGCATAACCCCGACCAATGGATCAAGAAGCTGGGTGAGTTGCCGCTGCAATTCCAGCCCGGCACGGTGTGGCAATATCATATGGGCTCGGATGTGCTGGGCGTTTTGATCGCGCGCGCTTCCGGCAAGCCGCTCGGCGATTTCATGCGCGAGGCGCTGTTCGAGCCGTTGGGCATGAAAGACACAGGCTTTCACGTACCGGCGGATAAGATGAACCGGCTCGGCAGCTGCTACATCACAAATCCGCAAACCGGCGCGCTCGAAGTCTATGACGATGCGAAGGACAGCCTTTATGCAAAGCCGCCGGCGTTCCCGATGGGCGGCGCTTGGCTCGTCTCAACGCTCGATGATTACCTCGCTTTCGCGCGCATGATCATGAATGGCGGTAAGCTCGGCAAAGAGCGCGTGCTTTCGCGCATGAGTGTCGAGGCCATGTCAACCGATCAGCTTACCGACGAACAGAAGCGCATCTCGCCCGGCGCGCCCGGCTTTTTCGATTTTCAGGGCTGGGGCTTCGGCGTCTCGGTGATTACCAAGCGCGGCGGGCCGGACATGACGCCCGGCCGCTTCGGCTGGGACGGCGCTTTCGGTACCTGTTGGATGTGCGATCCGAAGGAAGAGATGACCTCGATCCTCATGATGCAGCGCATGGGCGGGTTCGAAGGCGGCCCGCGCGGCGATTTCCCCACCCTTGCCTATCAGTCGATCGACGACTGAGCGCCGCAACTTCGCGCAAGAAAAGCTTTGCCTTGTCACCAGCCGCAAGGCATTGATCCGTTGCCTGTGACGTTCGCCGCCAGCGCAAAATACCCCTAAACGCGAATCCCGGCCAAGAAGGCTTCAATGCGCGTCATACGAGGGTCGAACACATGGCGACAAACGCGGGCAAACATTCAGTGCTGCAAAGCCCGGCATCTCTTTTCAGAGCTTTGCTCCTCTCCACAAGCCTCATCGGCGCAACGGCTATTGCCGCGCCGCAAAGCGCCGCGGCTGCGGACGCGCCGGAAACCCATCTCTATTGGGGCGATGTGCATCTGCATTCGAGCTTTTCGATCGATGCTTACGCGACCGGCAACAAGACCGTCACGCCGGATCTCGCCTACAGATTCGCAAGAGGCCTGCCGGTCGTCCATCCCGCCTACGACAAGACGATTCAGATCCGCCGCCCGCTCGATTTCGTTTCGGTAACTGATCACGCGATCATGCTCGGCACCGAGCAACTCTTGGACAAGCGCGACCCCAGGCTCATCTCGACGCCCTGGGGCAAGAAGATGCTGGCGATCCACGAAAAGGGCACTGGCGGTGTCATGGGCGCGCAAATGGGCGCAAAGCCCGCCGATCGCAAAGCGATGATGGAGCAGGTCTTCTCGCCTGAGATCAGGCAGGCGACGTGGGGCGCGGAGATCGATGCGGCGGAAAAGAACAACATCCCCGGCAAGTTTACCGCGATCATCGGCTGGGAATGGACCTCGGCGCCGGGCGGCAAGAATTTGCATCGCTGCGTCATCACCAATGCCACGGCCGAGCAAGCACGCGAATTCATCCCTTACAGCAATTACGAAAGCATGCGGCCCGAAGATCTGTGGGCGTTTCTCGAAAAGACGAAGAAGGCGACGGGCGTCGACTTCATCGCCATGCCGCATAACTCCAACGCTTCGGGCGGACTGATGTTCGACGTTGTTGATAGCGATGGGCGGCCGATCAGCGCCGAATATGCGCGCGAGCGCATGCGCTGGGAGACTGAAGTCGAGATCACCCAGACCAAGGGCACATCGGAAGTTCGCCCCGAGCTTGCGCCCACCGACGAATTCGCCGAGTTCGAGATCTGGCGGCGGCTTTTGATCGGCACGCCGATGCCGCCCAGCCCGCATGACTATGTGCGCTCCGCGCTTATGGAGGGCATCGGGTTTCAGCACACGATCGGCGCCAACCCCTATAAGTTCGGCATCATCGGCTCGACCGACTCGCACACGGGGCTCACCTCGGTGCAGGAAAACAATTTCCAGGGCGCGTTCGCCACCGACGCAACGCCGGCCTCCCGTTTGGCCGAGATCCAGCCCGACGCGAAGCAGCGCTTCATTTTCCCGGCTTGGACTTTGGGCGCATCGGGACGCGCCGCAGCTTGGGCAACCGAGAACACGCGCCAAGGCATTTTCGATGCATTCAAGCGCAAGGAAGTCTACGGCACGACGGGCACGCGCATCATGCTGCGGTTCTTCGGCGGCTACAATTTCCGTCCGCGTGATGCGAACGCCAAGGACATCGCCAAGGTGGGTTACAGCAAGGGCGTTCCGATGGGCGGCGACCTGACGAATGCGCCCAAGAACAAAGCGCCGAGCTTCCTCATCTATGCCGCGAAAGACCCGCTGAGCGGCAATCTCGACCGCGTGCAGGTGATCAAGGGCTGGGTGGATGACAAGGGCGAGACTGAGCAGAAGATCTACAATGTCGCGTGGTCCGACGGCCGCAAGCTCGATAAGGACGGTAATCTGCCGCCGGTGGGCAACACGGTCGATGAGAAGACGGCTGAGTACACCAACACGATCGGCGCCGCGCAGCTCTCGGCCGTATGGACCGATCCGGATTTCAAGCCTGGGCAGCTGAGCTTCTACTATGTCCGCGCGCTGGAAATCCCGACGCCGCGCCATTCGCTGTTCGATGCGATCGCGCTCGACATTCCCGTGAGCGAGACAAAGGAGCCGGCAACGCTCCAGGAGCGCGCCTATTCCTCACCGATCTGGTACACACCGGCACAGTCATAGTCCGCCACTCAATTGCGGATATCGGAATCGGAGAAGATCGAGGAGCGCGTGCCGAACTCGATTTGCGCGCGCATCGAGTGAACGAAGGGTTGGGCCTGCGGGTGAATGCGGTAAGTTTCGACGTCGCGGAAATAGCGCTGCATCTTGCGCCCGCGCCTTCCACTTGAGCCGCCCGAGTGATGGAACAGCATCTCCACCGCCTCGCAGGCCATGCGCGCGGCCTCGCTCGCCTTGCCCCAGATCATGAATGAATTGGTCGCTGTGATCGGCGTGCCGCTTTCGTAAAAGCCGGTCAGCTGCTCCAGATAAACATCGGTGCAATGGAGCGTGAGCGCTTCGGCCGATTGCGTGAGCGCAAGCGCGCGGCCATAGGCCTGCTGCACGAACGGATCGTCGGCGACTTTCGCACGCGGATTGAGGATCTGCATCTTGGTGGTCGCCAGCACCTTGAACTCATCGAGCGCGGCCCAGGCGGTGCCGACCAGGATCGCCGCGAACTCGGTGTTGAACCAGCCGGTGGGGATGCCGAAATAGATCGGATTCTTGTGCAGCCGCGTGCCCGGCGTGCCGTTCTTCATGGCGTCGGTCGATGTATCAAAATTCGAATCGATGATGTAGCGCTCCGGGACAAAAACATCATTCAGCTTCACGGCAAACGAGCCGGAAGCCTGCATGCCCCAATATTGATCCTTGCCCCAATCGTCGATGACTTCGACGGTATCTCTGGGCGTGATGAACATCACGCGCCGGCCGGGCCCGCTGCTGCCTTCCATCACACTCGCGCCCATGAAATGCGTCGCATACGGAATACCGGAGGCAAACGGCCATGTGCCGGTAACTCTGAAGCCACCCTCGACAGGCACGAACTTGCCGCCCGGCACACCGACCGCGGGCGAGCGATACTCGCCATTGGGCCCGAACAGCTCGCGCTGCACCTCTTCGGGCCAGTGCGAAGCCAGCAAATAAGCGTGAGAAGCGCCAAGCGCAAAGCACCAGCCCGCAGCCGGATGGCCGCGCGCGATCTCGATAATGGCCTGGATGAAGACTTTGGGGCTGAACTCGTAGCCGCCGAACATTTTCGGCGTCAGCAGCCGATAGAACCCGCCCTCCAAAAGCTGTTTGTGGATGCTTTCCGAATAGGCGCCGCGCCAATCGCTCTCATCCTGCTCCTTGCGTAGCTGCTCGCGCATGGCGGCGGCGCGCACGATGACGGTTTCGGGGGTAAGGCCCGGCTCCGGCTGCGGGATCGGATAGCTGATCGTGTCTTGGCGCGCGCTCACCGGCGTTCTCCCTTTTGCTCGGCCAAAAGCTAACAGAGGCGGCAGGGCACCTCCAGCGCGCGGCTTCCCAATGTTGCACCGCGGCGGCTAAGCTGGGCATAAAGGAGCCGTATTCCGCTTCGGAGCAGCGGGACCACGCGCGGGAAGGCATGGCTGACATCTTCGTTTCTTACGCACGAGCGGATAAGGCCCGCATGGCGCCTTTGGTCGATGCGATCAAGGCGCAGGGCTGGAGCGTCTGGTGGGACCCGGCGATCATTCCCGGCGAGGAGTTCGATCAGCTCATTCGCCAGGAGATCAAGGCGGCGCACGCGGTCCTCGTCGTATGGACTCCTACCTCAATCGCCTCGCGCTGGGTGCGCGGCGAAGCACGCATCGGCGCCGATCGCGGAATCCTGGTTCCGGTCCGGTTCGATGGGGCCGAGCTTCCGATCGATGCCATGGCCATCCATACGACTGACCTAGACGCTTGGAATGAGGACACGGCAAGCCCGTCCTTTCAGGAGCTCATGCAGGCGCTCATGCGTCATCTCAAGGACGTTCCGCGCAAGTCACGAGACGCTGGCCAGCAGACATCGATCTGCGTTCTGCCCTTTGCCAATATGAGCAATGATGCGGAACAGGAATATTTTGCCGACGGCATCTCGGAAGACATCATCACCGATTTGTCCAAAGTCTCCGCACTCTCGGTGATCTCGCGCAATACCGCCTTCACCTTCAAAGGCAAACATGTGGATCTGAAGGCGGTTGCGAAACAGGTCGGCGTCACGCATGTGCTTGAAGGTAGCGTGCGCAAATCGGGCAATCGTCTGCGCATCACTGCGCAGCTGATTGATGCGAAGCGCGATTCCCACATCTGGGCCGAGCGCTATGACCGCGATCTCGACGACATCTTCGCGCTGCAAGATGAGATCTCCGAAGCGATCGTCAGTGCCCTGAAAGTCAAGCTGCTTCCGGAAGAGAAAAAGGCGATCGAAGACAGAGGAACGAACAGTGTCGAAGCGTATGACCGCATGTTGCGGGCCCGAGCGCTTTTTTCGCAAGGAAGCAAGGAGAGTATCGCCCGAGCCATAGCGCTTGTCCGCGAGGCCGTAGCGATTGACCCGGGCTTTCTCGGCGCATGGGGACAGCTCTCGGGGACGCTCATTGATTACTCGATCATTGAGCCGCAGCACAGGGTCGAATTGCTCAAGGAAGCTGAGACGATCCACGATCGAATTGCTTCGCTCGATCAGGCCGGTGCTCTCGGCCTCACAGCCGGGGCGCAACAGCTTTTTGTGCGGCGCGATTTTCTGGAAGCGGAGCGGCTGTTTCAGAAAGTGGGGCCAATTTCGTCTTACATTTCTTCCGGGCCCAACGTACGCGCATCCACGCTCTTCGGGCAAAATGTCGGCAGGTTCAGTGAGGTGCTCAAAGGCTTTCGCGAGCTCGTGCGGCACGATCCTCTATCGCTTCTTACATCGATCATCTTTCAGGAAGTGCTCGATATTGTCGGCCTGCCCGACGAGGCGCAGACGGAATACGAACGCAGCAAAGACCTTGTCGGCGACCGCGTGTTTGCCGAGTTCAATGCGCTCATGCGCATGAAGGGCCGCTCAGCGCCGCACGAAATAGCGGCGCAGTGGCAGCGTCTCATCGCCATCGACGCTATTGGTATTGCCAGTGTGCTGGAGAGCGAGAGTAATGGGCCCAACGATCCTGCTGGGGCATGCCGCGTGATGCGACGGCTTTACGACGAGCCTCAATGGCAAAATCCGACGGCGATGCTTTGGCTCGCTCATCTTGCGGATTTCTTCGACGATACGGACTTGGCGCTCGCTGCCCTGCACCGCACCTACATCGAGATGAACTTCTTGGTGGTGAGAGAGGTCTGGCATCCTGTGCATGCCAAGACCCGTAAGGATCCTCGCTTCAAACAGCTCGTGCGCGATCTGAAGCTTTACGATTATTGGAAGAAGAGCGGCAAGTGGGGCGATTTCGCGCGGCCCCTTGGCGAGGACGATTTCGAGATCACCGGCTAGCGCTGACCTAGTCGGAACTGAAGCCGAGTGCCGCATGGTTCGACAGGCTCACCATGACGTCATCCTGAGCCTGTCGAAGGATGACGATCTAAACAAATCCCGGACAGACTTAGCGCTGCAACTCGCGCCCGTCCAACAGCTTGCCTTCATGCATCAAGACGACGCGGTCCATGAGCGCGGCAAGCTCCAGATTATGCGTCGCGACAAGCGCTGCCGAACCGCGCGCGCGCGTCGCCTCCAACAGCCGATCGAACACCATTTTCGCTGTCTTAGGATCAAGATTGCCGGTCGGCTCGTCGGCAAGAAGCACGAGCGGATGATTGGCAAGCCCGCGCGCAATCGCAACGCGCTGCTGCTCGCCGCCCGATAGCTCGGCGGGCCGGTGCGTCAAGCGCTCCGCAAGGCCGAGCGACGTCAAGAGGCGCGTTGCCTCCACTTCCGCCGCTTTCGCGTCCACGCCCGCAATGAGTTGGGGCATCACCACATTTTCGAGCGCGGAAAATTCCGGCAGCAAGTGGTGGAATTGATAGACGAAGCCGATCTTGAGACGGCGGATCAATGTGCGCTCGCGGTCTTTGAGCGCCGTGCAATCCTGCCCCTCGATCTCGACATGGCCCGAAGTCGGCGCCTCCAAAAGGCCCGAGATGTGAAGCAAGGTCGATTTACCGGAGCCCGAAGGGCCGACCAGCGCAACGATCTCGCCGGGAAAGATCTCAAGATCCGCGCCCTTCAAGACATCGAGTGTGCCGCCGCCCGACTTATAGCTGTGCGCGATCGCTCCGAGGCGCAATACCGGATGCGTGCCAGGCGCGCGCTCACTCATATCGCAAAGCCTCGACAGGATCGAGGCGCGCCGCACGCCAAGCCGGGAACAGCGTTGCCAGGAACGACAGCGTGAGCGAGATCATGACGATCCAAAACACCTCATGCGGATTCATCTTCGCTGGAATCTCCGAGAGGAAATAGATCGTCGGATCGAACAAAGTCGTTCCGGTCAGCTTGGAGAGCCACTCGCGAAGCGTCTCGATATTGGCGCAAAACACGACGCCGAGAATAACGCCCGCCAATGTGCCGAACAGCCCGATCGATGCGCCCGCCATGAAGAAGATTCTGAGCACGGAGCCCGAGGAGGCCCCCATCGTGCGCATGATGGCGATGTCCTGGCCTTTGTCTTTGACGAACATGAAGAGACCAGAGATCACGTTGAGCGCGGCGACCGCGATGATCAGCGTGAGGATCAGAAACATGACATTGCGCTCCACCTCGAGCGCGGAGAAGAAGGAGGAGTTCATCTGCTGCCAATCGGTGACGATGGCAGGCTCGCCTACGGCATTGGCAACCGGCGTGCGGAACGCCTTTATGTTCTCTGGGTCGTTCACCATGATCTCGAGCGCGGACACGGCGTCGCCCATATTGAAGAAGTCCTGCGCCTCGGCGAGCGGCATGAACAGAACTTTGCTGTCATACTCGCTCATGCCCATCTTGAAGAAGCCGACGATTTTGTAGGCTTGGCTGCGCGGCACCATGCCGAAAGGCGTTTGTGCGCCATTGGGCGACGTCAGACGAATTGAATCGCCAAGGCTGAGGCCGAGCTGATCGGCCATGTCGGCGCCGATAATGACCGCATTCGAGCCTTCAAAACGCGCAAGGATCTCCGCGCGATGCGCATCCCATGCCGGGCCCTTCTGCTTCGGACACGAAGGCTGGCCGGTGACGTTGTCGAGCGAGCCGTCGGTATAGTTCGTCGTATCGCACAGCGAGGACGACACCACTGTCAGGCTTTTCAGATCTTGAGCGCGCATGCCGCGTACCAGCGCCGCCGCATTCGCATTGCCGCGCCCTGTCGCCAGCACCTCGCCATCGGTAATCGGCGCAACGCGCACAACGCCCGGCACCTTGCGCACGCGGCCCCGCAATTGCATCGAAATCCTCGAGCTTGCCGAAGCTGCCCTGCACCAGCATGTGGCCATTGAGGCCGAGAATCTTGCTTAGCAATTCCTCTCTGAAGCCGTTCATCACCGACATCACGATGATGAGCGTGGCAACGCCGAGCGCGATACCGGTGAAGGAAAAGCCGGCGATGATGGAGATGAAGCTGTCGGAGCGCCGCGAGCGCAGATAGCGCAAGGCCACCACCCGCTCGAAGCGCGAGAACGCCCCGCGTTGCTTGGATGGCGCGCGCCGCGGTGGGGCCGATTGCGTAACTGTCGTCATGCCCAACTTATGTCATGGCCCGCGGAAGCGGGCCACCCAGATAAGACGCGCTCAATTGTTAAGATCGTCATATAAATCGCGCCACTCCGGATTGAACACCTCGATCAATTCCAGCTTCCAGCGCCGCTTCCACTTCTTCAGGCGTGTTTCGCGGCGAATCGCTGCTTCGATATCTTCGAACAACTCATAATACACGAGTAGCTTCACATCGTATCGTTCGGTAAAGCCCTCTATCAGGCCGTTACGATGCTCGTAAGCGCGTCGCCCTAGATCGTTTGTCACCCCGATATACAAGGTACCGTTTCTACGGCTCGCCATGATGTAAACGAAATAGAGCCTGCCCATAGGGTTTCAAACTGGATGGCCCGCTTCCGCGGGCCATGACACTGAAAAGTGATTTTTGCCACGGACTAAGCGTCCCAGACCGCGCATTTCATGCCGTAGGAGACCGTGAAGAGATTGGCCTCGATCTGACGGATCAGCCCCTTCTTGATCTTGAACAGCTCGCTGATCTCGAAGGTCATCGGCATGCGCATCGGCGATGGCCGCACCGTGCCGTCCGCCCAGGTAACGGTCGGCGCTTGGCCATTATGATCGAAAAAGCCGAACGCGAGCACATTGCCGGTCTCTTCGTCGACCACGGGAAAACGGCGATTGCGGATTGCCGTGACGAAGGCAAGCCCGCCGGAATCGAACTGCTCCTTGGGTGTCATCTCGGCCATGTTCGGCCCGGCATCGGGACTCGCGCGGCTGATTGCTGCCGAAACCGAAATTCGGATTGCTCGTCGTTTGAATGCCGTTCTCGCGGCGCTGGCACTCGGGATCGAACGGCACCGGATAACGCCCGGTGTTGAGCTCCAAGCCGGAAAAATAAGAGTTGGCGATCTCGATCAGCTTTTGCCGGCTCACCTTCTCGTCGGGCTTGAGCTTTGTGGTGAACTCGGCATGCGGCTTGCCCATGTCTTCAAGCGCCTTGGCGCCCGCGCCAAATCCGCCGCCCGACGTGAACGAGGGATGCGCCGCGAGCGTCTCGATCTCGGTGATGACGCCGTCTTCGGCGCGCAAGCGCGTGGTGACGCAGATCAGCTGGCCCGCTTCCTCGATCACGCCCATATAACCGACTTGTTGGGACGCAACATCGGGAATGATGATGCGGTATTTGCCGGCCTTCGCGGCCGTGCCCCACAGCCCGTCATCGAGCCCAAGCTCAACGCCGTTCTCGGTGTAGCGCACCGTTCCCGCGAGCGGCAGGCGCGTTGCCGCATGGCCTGTCACCGCATCGAGATACCGCTCAACCAGATGCTCGAGCCCTGCCCTATCAAACTTTGCCATCTCGCCTCTCCTCAAATCCCTCTCTTACGTCATCACCCGGTTCATCCAGGTGATCCAGATTCATTGAAACGCAAGTGAGTCTGGATGGCCCGAATAGATCGGGTCATGACCCTTCTTGCGAAGGGTCACTTATCCCAGCAGTCGCAGCGCATGCCGTAAGGGCACGCCGGTGAGCACCGCCTCGATCTGGCGCAGCTTGCCGTTCTCGACCTTGAACAGCTCGGCGATCTGCCAGGTAAATGGATTGCGCAACCCCGAAGTGACTTCCTCGCCATTCGAGAGCTTGTATTTGTCGACCGTTCCGTTGTGATCGAAGAAGCCGAACGCGAGCACATTGCCGTTCTCTTCATCGACCACCGGAAAGCGCCGGTTGCGGATCGAGGTGACGATGCGGAAAAAGCCGGACTTGAATTGCTCATCCGGCGTCATCGCAACCATGTTTGCCTGGTAGGCCGACGAAGTCGGCTGGTTGCTCTTGACATTGGTTGTCTGCATGCCGTTCTCGAGCCGGTTGCAGTCATCGGTGAACGGCGTGGGATAAGCTGCCGTCGCTGCGCTCGAGACCGGAGAAATAGGTGTTGGCGGTCTCGATCAGCGATTCACGGCTGGCGCGCTGGCTGGCCGGAATCTTTTCATTGAACACCGGATGCGGCTCTTTCTTATCAAGCTCCGCAGCGCCGCTCATGCCGCCGCCGCCGCCCATCAGCTGCGGATGATTGATGACAGACTCGATCTCGGTGATATAACCGTCTTCGAAGCGCAAGCGCGAAGCGAAGCAGCATGCTTTGTCTTGCTGATAGAGCACGCCGATATAGCCGACTTGCTGCGCGGCGGTATCGATCATGTCGATGCGGTAATTGCCGAGCTTGCTCGTCGTGCCCCACAGGCCGTCGGTCGAGCGTCATCTGTTGGCCGTTCTCGGTGTAGCGCACATGGCCGGCAAGCGGCAGCCGGTTCGCCGCATGGCCCGCCAGCGCATCGAGATAGCGGTCCATAGTCATGCGTCTCGCGCATCCCCTGTTTTGCCTCCCTTCTTTGTTCTTCCCGCAGCGTGAGTGCTGTCGACTATGCTTCCTCCCCTTGCTGCCCGCTCTCTCGTTTATGGGCGTGCACCGATAATTATCCCACACGCGCACTTCATGCCATAAGGCACTTGGGTCAACACCGCCTCGATCTGCCTGCAGCTTGCCACCTTTGACTTTAAACAATTCGGCGATCTGCCATGTGAGCGGCATCTCAAAGGCGAAGGCACCACATCTGCCGTCCGCAAAGTCATCTCGCGCACTTGGCCCGAATGATCGAAAAAGCCGAAGGCAAGCACATTGCCGGTGTCTTCATCGACGCATGGAAAGCGCCGATTGCGGATCGCTGTGATGAAGTTGAAGAAGCCGCTCTTCAATTGTTTGTCGGGGCCGAGCCGCATGATATCGACAATACCGGCCTGGCGACCATCATTGGATCCACGCCCCATCATCTCGGCCAGCTCAGGATTGCTGGTGGTTTGCGTGCCGTTCTCGCGCCGCTCGCAATCCTCGCGTGAAATGCACCGGATATTTGCCGGTGTTGCGCTCAAGCCCGGAGAAATAGGAATTGGCCGCAGCGATCAATTGGCGATAGCTGACGCGGTCTTCGCCCGCCAGCGGCTCATAGAAAGCTTCATGCGCGCGGCCCACCTTCTCGCGTTCGGCAGCGCCATTAAAGCCGCTATCGCCGCCGCTGGCGGATGGATGCGTGATCAGGGATTCGATCTCGGTGATCGCACCATCTTCGACCCTGAGGCGTGAGGCGTTCCAGATCCATTGGCCGACTTCCTCGACCGTGCCGATATAGCCGACCTGCTGATTGCGCTCATCGATGATGTCGATGCGGTATTTGCCGACCTTGGTGTTGGTGCCCCAGATACCATCGCCAAGCGCAAGCGCCTGGCCGTTCTCTGTGTATTTGACATGGCCGGACACCGGCAGCCGGTTGGGCGCGTGCCAAGCCAGCGCATCGAGATATTGATCGGTGATGTCTTTGAGCTCTTCCCGATTGAGCTGGCGGCTCGCCATTCGCATCTCCCTTAAGGCCCTTGATTTTTGCCAGGGAGCATGCCCGATCCGGGCGGACTACGCACGCTTTTTGATCGGCGAGGCGCGCAGATGTGAAACGGCCCTTGTCATTTCCGCGCTGCATCAAAATCGCTTGAACGAACTGATCACGCCACCATTGGATGGTCTTTGTCATGCTCACGAAAATCGATTGAGCCGATGCTCTTTCCGGTCGCAGCGCTCTCCTGCGGAAAGTATTTGTATTCCCAGCACGCAAGCATGAAGTCCTGCCAACGAGCAGGCGCTTCTTTCTCAAACATTTCTCTGGGAATGATCAATTCATCGAACGGCGCGTTAGGATCAACGCGCGTTAGACGCACGTGAATGCTTTCAGGTGCCCAGGCCTCCAAATTCGATGTTGCAGCAGCTTCATGCGCAACCTCTCCAAGCCGCTGGAGAGCTTCGGCAAACGGTGCGTCAGGGTTTGGCATTGTTCGATCCTTGTGGCTGAGGTCGGGCACATAGACCGGCACACCGCCGACTTGGTCGAACGGCAGCTGGTCAGGCGCATCACTGTCGTATACGAGAGCGATCTTTTCCCATTTGAGCAGGTACAGAAAGCCGTAGTCGTGCTCAACCGAGACACCCTTGGGACCACAGCCGCATTTGATCTCACCGCCACCAACCCAGATGGGCCGCACCGCACTGAATTCCCTCGTCAGGACCCACCTAGGTCCGGTCTCACGCACTAGCCGACCCCGCCACGGGGCCTTTATGAAGCGCACAGCCAAGTCGATCATTTTTGGCGGTTGGCGTCCGCGCCTGAAGGTCGCAAAGGACTGATTTTCTGCGTATTTGGTTTGTGTAACAATCACCTTCGCCACGGCAATAAACAGCGCGGCAAGAGTAAGGAGCAGTGCTGCGGCTACCGTGATTGCAACTAGAATTGGAACAACACTTCGACCGACCTGCCAGACGTCCCAACAAATCCTGAGCGCAATCGCTATGAGGACAATCAATGCAATCGTCCAAAGCACAACTTGAATCACTTCAAGGTAACGGGCACGTCGCGTCTTCTCCGTTGCGAGCAACCGTCTTTCCCGTTCAAAGATCATGCGCGTGAAATGCTGCCGGCGGTAGGGACGAGACCTCGAAACGTGGTGCTTGAAGTCTTGCTCTTGCGGGAAGTCGACATTGACGAGATCGCTCGCCAAAAGCGGCGCGCCATCCCCAGCCTCCTCATTGCCAGTTTCTGCCACTCGCAATGCCCCCGCAAAGCAATGGTTGAATAGACCTAATATCCGGTGGTGATCACGGATCATCACCTTCGCTGTTAATTGATTGGCGTGCGGCTAATTCAGATCTTTGTTGTCGTTACTTGATACGAGTGTTGATTTTCGTCTGTCACTTTATTCGCGATGAGCTGATGTTCAACTAGCGCGCGTGCAACAGTCAGCGACATTCAACCAGACGTTCAGAGAAGTCGACGCCATTGATCGTGACCGCACCGGTCTCGGTATCGATTTCCGCATTGCCGAAATACATCTGCGAGTAATTGGGCGCAGGTGCACCGACCGTCTGCCCAAGATCCAGCTCGATCTTAGGCGGCAGGTTGAAGCGGGGCCCAGGCAGGTCGGCCGGCACATCGCCGGGCGCCGGGTGATATTGGACGCTCGCGTCACGCGCCAGATCGGCTGGCGCCACGCAGTGCTTGCCGGTGCCAGGCGGTGGCGCGGGCGCATCAGGCGGCGGCGGGATCGCGGCCGGATGGGTAGCATCCGAGATGCCCGAGGCCGGCCCATGGTCGGGCACGAGCACGCCATTCGGTCCGATAGCGAGATTGAGCACTATGGCGGCGATAGCACCAAGCATGCCGGCAGTCTCACCTGCGCGCCTTGCCAAACCGACAAGAAAAAAAGGCCGTCCCGGGAGGGACGGCCTTGAGGCAACATTGGGAGGAAACGCCATCAAGCACGGCTAGAAGGCCATCACGGCTCTAACCTGGGACTCACCTTGCCGTCATTGTGCAGTGCACGCAAGCGGTGCAGGCCGGTGATTGCACAAAATCGGCCCTCAGAGGGCGAAAATCGTCATAAATGGTGCACATTTAGGCGCCCTGCCCGCACCCATTAGGGGTATGTGCCTATGGTATGGGCAGATTAGACCAGGGTCAGGAGGTGAAACTGCACCACGGCCCAGATAACGATGACGACCGGCAGCGCGATTCCGCTGGCAATCATGGCCTTCAATTTGAGCCTTGGCCGCACCGGTGCCCCGGGGTCAGTGCCATGCTCAACCTCGTGGCCAAGCTCGCGCGCTCCATGATTGCCGAAGGGCAGCGCGAGGATGAATGTGAGCCACCACACCATGATGAAGGTGACGCAAATGCCGAAAACGCCCATGGGAAGAACCGGGAGTAGTGAGAGGTGAGTAGGGAGTAGGAAAACAGCGGCTTCATGTAAAGCGCGCGCGGCGCCGCGCCGTGCGCCTTGCTCCCCACTCCCTACTCCCCACTCCCTGTTCCTTGAACTTCTTCAAGCTCGATCAGCGTGCCGTCGAAATCCTTGGGATGCAGAAACACCACCCAATTGCCATGCGCGCCGATCTTGGGCTGCCCATCGCCGATCACGCGCGCGCCCTTCGCTTTCATTGTTTCAATCGCGTCTTTGATGTCGGGCACCTCGTAGCAGACATGATGGATGCCGCCCGATGGGTTCTTCTCAAGAAAGCCTTTGATCGGCGAATCCGGACCCAAAGGCTCCAACAGCTCGATCATCGTGTTGGGCAGATAGATGAAGACGGTTGTCACGCCATGGCCGGGCTGCGGCACCGGCTCGGACACTTTCGCACCCAGCGTCGTGCGATATTTGTAGGCGGCGGAGCGCAATGAGCCGTCAGGTACGGCGATCGCAACATGATTGAGGCGTCCGATCATTTCCCGAAACCCTCTGCTATGATCGGCAAATAATAGCCTCAGGGGAAACGCCATGCACAGCACAGTTTCGATTCTCATCGCTCTTAGCGCATTCATCGCGCTGCCGGCGCTCGCTGCCGATTGGCCGCCGCCGCCAACCGCACCAGCCATCACCGGCTCGCTCGGCTACACCAAGCTACCCGGCGCGGCCTACAACCCGGACCCCAAGCACGTCTACAAGATCGTTTTCGACGAGACCAAGCCCGGCGCCAAGCCGACCGAAGCGGCCCAGGGCATTGCGCTCGCCGCAACCGAGCTTGATCAGCTGCGCGGCAATGGCGTTCCCGCCGCAAACACTAAGTTCGCGCTCGTCTTTCACGGCGGCGCCCTCGACAGCATCTTGAACGACGCCACCTATAAGGCCAAGCACGGCGTCGACAACCCGAACTTGCCGATCCTCGCCGCGCTCAAGAAGGAGGGCGTTGAGCTTCTGGTGTGCGGGCAGATGCTGGTGCTCACCAAGACCGATCCCAAGACGCTGAGCACGGATGTAACGCTCGGCAGCGATGCGCTTTTGATGCTTGCCACCTTCCAGAACAACGGCTACGCGCTTCTCTCGTTCTGAGCCCTACCGAAACGGCGGAATTGGCGATCTAATTGAACGTCATCCCGTGCGCAATGCGGCATTCAAATGACGCGTTGCAGACACGAGACCTGGAGTTGAGCACCGGATGCCGGATCTGCGAAGCAGCATTACATGCTGCATCGCGTCCGGGATGACGATACATCAACTTGAGGCCAAGCGCGTTAGCGGCCCGCCGCCGTGTAGGCGGTGCGGCCGGCCTTGGCAAAAGCCTCCGTGAACGGATCATCCGGTCGCCTCAGGCGGCGCGCCCTCACGCACCGTCGTGCGGCGCATATCGCGGCGATATTTGGCCTCGTCATAATCACCGCCGCGGTGCATGCTGGCGAGATTATCCCAGATCGTCATGTCGCCTGGCTTATAAGTGACACTGAAGACATATTTCGGCTGCGTGGCAAAAGCGATGAGATCGGCGCATCAGCTCGCGCCCCTCCTCGCGCGGCATGCCGACAATGTCGCGCGCATGCGAGCCGACATAGAGCGCCTTGCGGCCCGAGCCCTTGTGCAGAAGAACCAGTGGCTGGCGCGCCACCGGCCGCGCATCGATGTCTTCTTCCGAAAATGGATAGCCGGCCAATCCGCGCGACCACCAGATCGAGTGATCAGCTTCCAAATGCTCGATCTTATCCTTCATGCTTTGCGGCAGATCCTCGTAAGCCGTGCGCGTGTCGGCAAACCAGGTTGGCCCGCCTTCCGCCGGCGCCTCATGACAGAGCAGCAGCGAGTGTGACGAGCGTATGTCCATGAACGAGGAATCGGTGTGCCAAAGCCGGTCGCCCTTCTTATGCAGGCGGATCATCTCGTCCTGATGATATTTCCATCGGCATCGAGATTGCTCGCATCGAACAATTCGCGGTGCGTGTGCCGCGTCTTGCGGCCCGCCATCGCCGGCGCCAATTCGAGATGGCCGAAGATCCGGCTGAAGGCGACATGGCGCGCATCATCCAGATGCGTATCGCGCCACACCGTGACGCCCCACTCATTTTGCGCATCGACGATCTCGCGCTTGGTGGCGTCATCGAGCGGCCGCGTGATGTCGACACCGGAAATTTCAGCGCCGAACTTCGGCAAGATCGGTTTGATTGCGGAGATTCACTCTTGTTTCCTCCCAGGCAGGCTGGCGCGCAAAATATAGTTCGCCCGATAACCGTTGGGGAGAGACATTGCGCCGCTGGCAGCGTCAGCGGTCTTCCCGAATTGAACCAAAATTCGGTGTCAATTGCGAGCGGAGCGAAGCAATCCAGGCGTAGCTGGACTGGCTCCTGGGTCGCCGCGGGCGCTGCGCGCCCTCGTGATGACGGGTTGATCGCAAACAGAAGGAGTTTAGCTCTCCAGCCGGATGATCTCGACACTGACGACCGGCTTCTTGCCCCACGACTCGCGCAAAGCCGAGCGGATCGCGCGGCGCACGCGTTCGTCCACGGCATCGTCGTCTTGCACCTGCGGCCGGCGCAGCGCCTCGATCGCATCATAGATCGCGTCTTCAAGATCGCCCTTGATCTCTTCGTCGAGATTGCCTTCGGCCCCGCGCGGCAAGCCATAGCCGACAATGCGCGGATCGGCGGCCATGCGGCCCTTCTTGTCGAACACGACGACCGCGACGATATGGCCGGCGAAAGCAGAGCTTCTTGCGCGTCTGCACGGTTCCGTCGGTCGACGGAATAAGCAGATTGCCGTCGAGATAGAGCCGGCCCGCCGGCGCATGGTCGATGATTTCCGCCGGGCCCGGCGCAAGGCGCAGGATCGCGCCATTCGGCGCCACGATCGCTTGCGGCACCTGAAGCTCGCTGGCCAGCTTTGCATGCTCTTGCAGATGGCGCAGCTCGCCATGCACCGGCACGGAGATCTGTCGGGCGCACCCAGTGATACATCTGCGCCAGCTCGTCGCGGCACGGATGCCCCGAGACATGCAGATGCGCATCCATCCCGGAGATCACCTCGACGCCCTTGGCGGCGAACGCATTCATCAGCGCATAGATCGCGCGCTCATTGCCCGGGATGACGCGGCTGGAGAACACCAGCGTATCGCCCGCCTCGAGCGTCAGATGCGGATGCGAGCCGTCGGCCATGCGCGCGAGCGCGGCGCGCGGCTCGCCCTGGCTGCCGGTGCAGATGTAAAGCACCGATTCCGGCGGCAGATATCCCGCCTCCTCCATCGGCACGAAGTTCGGCATGTCGACGAAATAGCCGGCCTGACGCGCGGCATCGACAAGCTTGTGCATTGCGCGCCCGACCAGCACGGGGTGGCGCCCATTCTCCGCCGCGACATGGGCGATCGTCTCGATGCGCGCGACATTGGAGGCAAACGACGTGATCGCAACGCGCCCGGTCTTGCTCGCGGATCAGCTCGACGAGGCTATCGCGCACCGAGCCTTCGGAGCCCGATTCGCCGGGCACGAACACGTTGGTGGAATCGCACACCATGGCGAGCACGCCGTCGTCGCCGAGCTTGGTGAGCGTGCGATCGTCGGTCGCCTCGCCCATCATCGGCTCCGGGATCGATCTTCCAATCGCCGGTGTGCAGGATCATGCCGAGCGGCGTCTTGATCGCGAGCGCATTGGGCTCCAGGATCGAATGCGTCAGCGTGACGTAGCGGATATCGAAGGGCCCGAGCTTGATGCGCCCGTTGAGCGGCACCTCGATGATCTTCACCTCTTCTTCGAGGCCGGCTTCGATCAGCTTGCCGCGCACCAGCACGGCGGTGAACGGCGTGGCGTAAACCGGGCATTTGAGCCGCCGCCACAGATAGGGCACCGCGCCGATGTGATCCTCATGGCCGTGCGTCAGCACGATGCCGAGCAGATCCCGCCGGCGTTCTTCGATGAAGGCGGGGTCCGGCATGATGACTTCGATGCCGGGCGTATCGTCATGGCCGAAGGTGACGCCGAGATCGGCGATGATCCATTTCTCCCCGCCCTCCGGCCCGAAGCCGTAAAGCGTGAGATTCATGCCAATCTCGCCGCAGCCGCCGAGAGGAACAAAAAGGAGGTGATCTTGGTTTATCATCGTCATGGCCGGTCCCTGAACCGGCGATCCAGGACAACGCATCTGGAAGCTCAACAACTGGATGGCCGGGTCAAGCCCGGCCATGACGGAAGCAGGAATTGAACAGCATCACAACTCATAATGTCGATGGCCCGCGCGAGCTGGCCAGCGGGTAACCTCAACCTGAGCCGCTCATCGCCCGACTTGTTCGGACGATGGAACATGCAGCCGCTAGTGAGTTCGGATGGCCCGGATAACCGGGCCATGACACCTTATGTAGTCTTCGCGTGGGCATTCCGCGCATAGATTTCGGCAAGGCCTCGGATGGTGAGGTCGGGATCGACGACCTCGATCGCAGGCGTCGAGGCGTTGAACAGCGGGGCCAAGCCGCCGGTCGCGATCACTTTCATCGGCTTGGCGTACTCGGCCTTGATGCGCGCGACGAGGCCCTCGATCAAGCCGATATAGCCCCAGAACACGCCGGACTGCATCGCCGAGATCGTGTCCCAGCCGATCACCGCTTGCGGGCGCTCGACGGCGATGCGCGGCAGCTGCGCGCTCGCCTGATGCAGCGCCTCGGCGGAGAGATTGATGCCCGGCGCGATGATGCCGCCTTCATAGCCGCCGTCCGCCGCAACCACATCGAAGGTCGTCGCCGTGCCGAAATCGATGACGATCAGATCGCCGGGATAGGTTGTGTGCGCGCCCACGGCATTGGCGATGCGGTCCGCGCCGGCCTGGCGCGGCTCGCGGATGCGGATGTCGAGACCCAGCTCGACATCGCTCGCGCCGACAACGAGCGGCTCGGTGTTGAAATGTTTGCGGCAGAGTGTCTGCAGGCTGAACAGCGCTTGCGGCACGACGGTCGAGATGATCGCGCCGTCGATGTCCTCGCTCTTGAGGCTCTGCAGGCCCATCAGCTCGCGCAGCCAGACGATGTATTCGTCGGCCGTACGGTCGGCGCGCGTCGCCGCACGCCACTGGCCGCGGATCGTCTGCCCTCGAGCACGGCGAAGACGATATTGGTGTTGCCGGCGTCTATCGCGAGCAGCATGGGCCGTCCTTCCTATCCCCCTCTCCCCTTGCGGGAGAGGGTTAGGGTGAGGGGTTGAGATTAAAAACTCTTGCCCGCACCCTCACCCGGATCACCAACGGCGCGATGCGCGCCGGGCGATCCGGCCTCTCCCATCAAGGGAGAGGCGATGGCGTTAATTCTTCCGTGCAAAGAAGATCTCTCCCGCCGAGATCAGGCGCCGACCCGTTGGAGTATCCAGCACAAGCTCGCCCGTCTCGCTCAAATCCACGAAAGTCACCTTGCAACTCTTCCGCTTCCATTCGCGCAATGATGCGCCGGCCCAAGCCTTCCGCCCGCGCGAGCCACCGGCTACGTATCTGCATAAAGCCATCATCTTGCCAAACCTCATACTGCCGCGCCCAGGCCCCGGCAAGCACGGGCAGGACGTCTGCCGGGTCCGGCGGCGTGCGGCCCATTTGGGCTTTGAGCGAGGTTGCGGGATAGGGCGTGCCCGCTGGCGCGCTCGCCAAATTGAGCCCCATGCCGATGGCCAGCCAATCGAGCGCGGCGGAACTGTGCGCGGATGATTCGAGCAGGATGCCCGCTGCCTTGGCGCCCGCGATCAGAACATCGTTAGGCCATTTCAGCGTGACGCCCGCAGCCAGCCGAGCGCCTCGAATGTCTCGGCGACAGCATTCGCCGCGACGAAGGAAAGCTGCGCCGCGATTTGCACCCTGACCTGCGGGCGCAAGAGCAGCGTGGCGAAGAAGTTTCCCTTGGCACTCTCCCATTCGCGCCCGCGCCGGCCCCGCCCCGCAGTCTGTGCGCGCGCCAGGATGAAAAGCCCGTCTGGCTCGCCGGCCTCGGCGCGGCGCTTGGCCTCCTCATTGGTCGAATTGATCTCGCTCAGAACGAGCGCGCGATACCCTTCCGGCAGCAAGATCGCGCCGCTCATGCATGCACCTCCAGCGGATGAGTGCGCCGATAGGCAGCGAGAACGATGCCGGCGGCAACAGCGACATTGAGCGATTCCGCGCGCGGGCCGATCGGGATGCGCACACGCTTGCCGGCGAAGCTATCGGGAATACCGAGCCCCTCCTCGCCCATCAGCAGCCCGCAGTCTTTTGGAAGCATTGTCTGGTCAAGAGTTCTCGCCTGCCATGTCGAGCGCGATCCATTCGGCGCCAAGCGCCTTGATCGACGGACCCTTGCAAAGTTTGATGCGGAAATTGGCACCGGCAGCAGCGCGCGTGACACGCGGCAAGAAGGGATGCGCACACTCGGCAAGCAGCACAACCTCATCCGCTTCGAAGGCAAGCGCGGACCGCAAAATGGCGCCGAGATTGGAGGGGTCTTGCGCGGCAACAGCGAGCGTAAGCCCGCGCGGCTTTGCGCCATCTTCACGCTTTTCGATCCGCGGCACCGGCAGCACAAGCAGCGGCGCATTCGTGCCGAATTCATCAAGCACCTCGAACAAATCGCGCGAGAACGCAACTGCGTTCACACCCTCACCCTGCCCTCTCCCTGAAGGGAGAGGGATATTCCCCCTCGCCCCGCTTGCGGCGAGAGGATTGGGGTGAGGGGTCATGCCCTCGCGCGTGATCAGCGTTGCGCCATCGCCGCCACGCTCGGCGAGAAGCTCAGGCACGATCTTCCGTCCACTGACGAGCACGAGCCCATGCCGCTCGATGCCTTTGCTCGTCTGCAGCGACAGCCACTGCCTGAGCAGCTTATTGTCGCGCGATGTGATGAGGCTGTCAGTCACGCGCACTAACTAAAACGGCACGTTGGCGCCGGGCGGCGGCGGCAGCTCGGCGACATTCATCATCATTGCCAAGAGAGCGTAATAACCGCACAGCGCCGTCAGCTCGACGATACCCTGATTGCCCAGATGCTCGAACGCATCGGCATAGGTCTCATCGCAGACGATGCGATTGTCATGAAGCTCGGTGCAGAACGCATAGACCGCGCGCTCGTCCTTCTTGAGCGGTTCCGGCACCTCATTCCGCGCCAGCGAGGCCAAGGCGCGCGGATCGATGCCGAGCTTCTCGGCCTCCGGCGCGTGCACCGCCCATTCGAGACGGTTGTTCCAATGCCGCCCGGTAACGCACATGGCAAGCTCGCGCAGGCGCCGGTCGATCACCGAGTTGTAGCGAATGAATTCGCCCAAATGCTGGGCGCGCCGCAACAGTTCGGGCGAATAGAGAAACGGCGGCCACGGCCCGCCGAAATGCCCACGCGGCCCTTTCGCCATTTCATCCGCTGCGGCGCGCTGCGCGGCGTTCCATTCAGTCTCGGGGATAAGAGGCAGACGATTTGCTATGTCGGTCATTGAGCGCGCTCCAGCGCACGAGGCAGTTCTGCCGTTCCGATTCGATGACCCGAGGAACCGCTAGCGGTAAGGCGCGTCAAGCTCGAGATTCTTGGCGATCTCGCGCTCCCACCTATCGCCATTCGCCAAGAGGCGCTCCTTATCGTAGAACAGCTCCTCGCGCGTCTCGGTGGCGAACTCGAAATTCGGCCCTTCGACAATGGCATCCACCGGGCACGCCTCCTGGCAGAAGCCGCAATAGATGCATTTGGTCATGTCGATATCATAGCGCGTGGTGCGCCGGGAGCCATCGTCACGCGGCTCAGCTTCGATGGTGATCGCCTGCGCCGGGCAGATTGCCTCGCACAGCTTGCAGGCAATGCAGCGCTCCTCGCCATTGGGATAGCGGCGCAGGGCATGCTCGCCGCGAAAGCGCGGGGAAAGCGGGCCCTTCTCGAACGGGTAGTTGAGCGTCGCCTTGGGTTTGAGGGCGTATTTGAACGCCAAGCCGAAAGCCGAAATGAAATCGGTCAAGAAAATCGAGCGCGCGGTTCTATCAAGCCATGCCATGAAATTTCACTTTTCTTCGCGTCATGGCCGGCCTCCTGGCCGGTCATCAGAGTATGCACCTTAAGAGGTTGCATTCTGGATTCTCGGGTCAAGCCCGAGAATGACGAGTTAATTTAACCTCCCGCCGGGGGTGTCCAGTGGAAGAAGACAAGGAACCCGGCCACGATCAGCACATAGGCGAGCGAGGTCGGCAGAAAGATCTTCCAGCCCAGCCGCATCAGCTGGTCATAGCGGTAGCGCGGCACCATCGCCTTCACCATGGCGAAGGTCCAGAAGAAGAAAATGACCTTGGCGAGGAACCAGATGACCGGCGGGATCAGCTTGAGCGGCGCCCAATCGAAGGGCGGCAGCCAGCCGCCGAAGAACAGAATCGTCATCATCGAGCACATGAGGACGATGTTGAGATATTCGGCGATCTGGAACAGCAGAAACGGCACGGACGAATATTCGACCATGAAGCCGGCGACGAGCTCCGATTCCGCTTCCGGCAGGTCGAAAGGCGGCCGATTGGTCTCCGCCAGCGCCGAGACATAGAAGACAACGAACATCGGCAGAAGCGGCCAGACATGCCACTTCCAGATGCCGCCGGCCTGATGGGTGACAATCGTTGTGAGATTGAGCGAGCCGACCAGCAGCAAGACGGTGATAATCACGAAGCCGATCGAGACTTCGTAGCTCACCATTTGCGCCGCCGAGCGGAGCCCGCCGAGGAAGGGGTATTTCGAGTTCGATGCCCAGCCGCCCATGATGACGCCGTAAACCCCGAGCGAGGAGATCGCGAAGATATAGAGAAAGCCGACATTGATATTGGCAACCACCCAGCCCGGCGCAATCGGCACCACCGCCCAGGAGGCCAGCGCGAGCGTGAACGAGACCAGCGGCGCGAGGAGAAACACTGGCTTGTTGGCACCCGCCGGAATCACGACCTCCTTGAGCACGAACTTCAAAAGGTCGGCGAAGGATTGGAACAGCCCGAACGGGCCGACGACATCCGGCCCCTTGCGCATTTGCACGGCCGCCCAGACCTTGCGGTCCATCAGCAGCAAAAAGGCGAGCATCACGAGCAGCGCCACCGAGAGGCCGAGAATGTGAAGGACCTTAAGAACGGTCCAGCCCCAGGGGTTCGCGGGATCGAAAAGAAAAGCCATGCGCTAAACCTGGTGTCTCTTCTTCCGGCCCGCCCCGGAGTAACCAATCCGCGGGCCGGCCGTCAGCAATTGGGCGTGCCTGTCTTGGATAACCGGACGGGGCCCGGCTATGACGGAGATAGACTTGGGTCTTACGACGCGCCGCCCCCGCCATCAAGGGGCCGGTGGCGCTCCGGATGGGGGTAAGCCATGAACCAGCCTTCGCAATCGGCCGCGGCTGCCCGCAAGACGATCCGGATCTTCATCTCCTATACCAAGCGCGACGAGGCGGCGGCCATCAGGCTCCTTAAGTTCCTCACCGATGCCGGCTTCGACACATTCGGCTTCCAGGCCCGATTTGTCGGCGGAATGAGCGTGAGAAACACCATCGAGCGCCAGATCAGCGAATGCGACTTCTTCATTCTCGTCCTGTCCGAGGAGGCGGTGAAGTCTTCATGGGTCCAAGAGGAGATCTGGCTGGCGCTCCAGACCCAGCACGCGAACCGCGAGGATGTGGGCAAGGCGCAAAACATAGATCCCTGCATCTTCGGTTTTGTCGCGCCCGGCGCGCGCTCCGACTACAAGATCCCTTTGCGCGATTTCAGAACTCATGCGCCGACCGGCGAGGACTTCTCATTTGCCGATCTCGTGAATTTCGACGATACGGTCTACCAGTCCGACTCCTTTGTCGAATGGATGACCCCGCGTGTGCGGTTCTTCGGCACAGACATTAGGGATGCCGAAGAGCTGTTTCGCACCGAGGCGTTCACCACCTATGAGCGTCTGTTTCCCAATGCCGAGGAACGCGACGACCCGAACGATATTTGTCAGTGGCTTAGCGAAGACTCCGCAACCGAAGCTGCCGGCGGCGCACAAGCACGTTCACTCATTAGCTCACGCGACTGGGGATCGGTTTGCGCGATTCTGCAGGTCGGCCCGATCTCAGTCGGGTTCGTCTATCTGACGGTGCATCTCAGCAGCGGCTGGATCTTCGGCAATTATCTTTGCCTTTTGCCGTGCTGGCGGCCGCACGGCAAGGCGCGATGGTTTCTCGACGAGATCCACAAGCACATCCTTGCGCAATTCCCGCGCAGCAAAGGCATCGTGTTCGAGGTCGAGCAGTTTCAAGACCCAACGATCAAATCTCTCCTGGCGAAGCTCAAAACCGGCGATCACAGCTTCTCGGACGACGAGATGGAGCAAATCCGCGCCGTCATGCGCGTCGGCCTCTATCAGCGCCAACATCCCGGCGCGCTGCTTGTCGTCAACGGATCGACAAAGCAGCCCATAACCTACCGCCAGCCGGCGATGAGAGCGCCCGAGGATGAGGGCAGCGACCGAGCGGCATGGGCAAAGGCCAATGAGTGGAAGCTCTGGCTGATGGTATGGCCGCTCACCGACGAGGTGACGAACAATTTCGATCTCGCCGATGTGCTCTCATTCATCTACATCGAGCTGTTCGGCAAAGCCTATGACCCGATCCTGAGCGTCGGCGATTTCTCCTATATGCGCTATGTCGAGACTCTCAAGCAGGAGATCGTTGAAGCCAATTCCGGCGGCGCCGCGCTCTCGAGCTATTTGCCGAACGGTGGCAAGGCGCTGTGGTCGGAGATCATCCGGCAAGGCATCCGCTATATGATCTAAGCTAAATCACCGTGCGATAAGGTCATCTCCTCATCTACGCTGCCTTGGCGCGGCCGCACGCAGTAAATCGGAATCAGGCAATCAGCGTTGGCGCCCGTGTCGGATGGATGCATTAACATTTCCGGGCTTCCCAGCGCAGCGGCTGCGCAGGCTGGTGCTTTGAAAGTAGCAGCGGCTCTGTAGAGAGCGTCCTCTTTCTAGGAACGCGGGATGAGACGCCTTGAGGTTATTGCTTGCAAGCGGTGAAGAAGTCGCCGATTGCATCAATCGGCTCTGCCTGACCTATCCCGCCGCGCCCTCCACCACCTCCACTGCCCTTGCCACCCATTCCGCAAGCGGCGGCGACGTTATCGATCGATGGCGATCCTTGATAGGCAATGAGCAAGGTCTGGGTATTGGCGTTGAACCGGCTGCAATCGGTGGCGATCTTGCTTCTTGGGCAGCCTGCACCGAGTACCGTGCCCCCATCAGCCACGCACTTCTGGTTCATGGCAGCCTTGCCCTGAGCACTGAGATCGAGACTGACGGAGAGCGTGTTGGGTTGGGGCGCACGCGGCGGGATGGCCCGCACTTCGACACAAGTGCCTGGCCCAAGCGTGATTTTGCCCTGGCTGACTTGTAGCTGAGCTTGCTGTTGCGGCGGCGGTGGTGGTGCGCAAGATGAGAGCGCAAACGCGATTGGTATAACCAGACAGAGTGGCGTTGTAAAGCGCATGACGATCTCCCGTAGATCTGTCGCCGGTATGCCAAGCTTAAGTGCATTTTCTATCATGACACGAGGCTGCTACTCGTCGGGCCAGGGGTCGAGGGCAAGAAGCGCAAAGCTCGCCAGCCAATGCTCGCCCATATAATCACCGGCGATCTGGTCGATGGCGCTTGCGATATGGCGCGCCGACGCTTCCTCGGCTTGTCCACGCGCACTGTCGCTAGGTGTGAGCAGCCGCGCGATCCGCCGCCAGCACCACGCCCGCGAAAGATTGAGCCCATCGAGATGCGCGATCTTGCCATCGGTCCGGTCGCTTACTTTGGCGGGCGTGAACAGCGTCGCGGGCTGGGCTTGCGCCGCGCGCGGCAGAAACCGCGTGAACCAGATATGGAACGCATCGCCCAGAATATCCGCCATCAGCGACGCTTCGCTGAGCGCTGAGGAAAGAAAATCATCCTGCGAAGGCTCCCACGCCTGGCAATTTTCATCGCCGCCATACCAATGGAGCGCCTTCTCGGCGATGATGTGCGCAAAGCCGTCATCTTCCGTCACTGCCGCATAATCGAGCGCGAGCGTGAGCGCAAATGCGGTGTTGGCGTGAACACCGGCGCGCACCGGATAATCGCTGAGTGGCAGATAGGCTTTGAAACGCTTGACAATCTCCTGCGCAAGCGGCGCAAGCGCAGCTGCCCAACGCACGCCCTCGCCCGTCTCGTTACGCAAAAGCTCACCCGCGAGCATGAGCGCCCACGCCCAGCCATAGGGCCGCTCCCACCCGCGCGCCAAAGGCCGCGCGAGATAAGCCAGCTCGCCCGCGAGCTTTTCCTCCGTGAGCTGACGATCAAGCAGCGCGGCTATCTCAGCGGCTTCCTCAAGCTCCGGGAAGCGGCGATGGATCCGCGCCAGCAGCCAATAGGAATGAACGCAAGAGTGCCAATCGAAGCTGCCGTGAAACACCGGATGAAGCTCGGACGGTCGCACAAAATCCTCCGGCCCGCTCATCACATGGCCAGGCGCATAGGGAAACTCGCGCGTCACATGGCCAAGGGCGATGCGCGCAAAGCGCGATGCAGTCTCTGCGGTTAGTTCCAGAAGGATGCTGGCCTCCATCAAACCCGGCGCACGCGCGGCAAGCGCGGCCGGTGCCATCTATTATAGGCGCTCAAAAAATAGGATCATAAAGCAACGGCCTGTGGACAAGCATCAAAAGGCGAGACCGATGAGCGAGCCGACAAAAGGGCGCTGTTTTTGCCGCGCGATCAGCTATGAGTTCACCGGCGCGCCCAAATGGGCGGCTCATTGCCATTGCGAGAGCTGCCGGCGTGCCACCTCATCGCCGATGACGACCTTCATCGGCGTGCCGCGCTCAGCATTCCGCTTCACCAAAGGAGCCCCGCGCTATTACCACTCATCGCCCGGCGTGAAGCGCGGCTTCTGCGCGGATTGCGGCTCGCAGCTGACTTATGAGATCGACCGGCGGCCGGAGGATATCGACGTTTATGCGCTCACCCTGGACAATCCGGCTCAGGTGCGCCCGAGCGGCCATGTCTTCATCGCCGAGCAAGTGCCCTGGTTCGAGGTGCTGGATGAGCTGCCGCGCTATGCCGCCACGAGCGATGGCGGCAAGATCGGGCCGGTGCGCATCGGCCCCAAGCGCGCGTGAGCCGGGAGAGTAAGCCATGCCCAAGATCGATATCGCCAAAGTGCCGGAACGCAAGGGCGTGGGCTATCCGCCGCCATTCGATGCGCCTTGCGCCGAACGCGTACGCCAGCGGTTGGGCGATGCCGGCGGCCTTAAGGATTTCGGCGTCAATCTCATGCGCCTGCCGCCGGGCAATTGGTCGAGCCAGCGCCATTGGCACTCACATGAAGACGAGTTCGTCTATGTGCTCGAAGGCGAGCTTGTGCTGATCGAAGACGGCGGCGAGACGGTTTTGCGCGCCGGCGATTGTGCGGCCTTCCCGAAGAACTCGGGCAACGGCCATCATTTGATCAACAGATCGAACGCGATGGCCGTTTATCTCGAGGCCGGCTCGCGCTCACCTGACGATGTCATCACTTGCTCCGACATCGACATGATGAGCCCGAGCTCCGATGGCCGCTTCCTGCATAAAGACGGCACGCCCTATCCCGGCCAATGAGCCTTGCTAGAGATCGTAAGCGAAATACGGGGGATCAAGTGAGCCCAGCGAGCAGATTAAGATCAGGCGCAATTTTCGGAGCGATCGTGGGATTGCTAAACACAGCGACGTTCATCTTCGCCAATATGAGTTTGCAAACTCGGACTCTGATTGGCTGGGCGCTGTACATCATCTTTGTGGTGGCGATCTTGGCGGCGCAACTGCATTACCGCCGTAACTCTAAGGCCGTTTCTTATGGTGATGCCTATCTGGTAGCAGCGTATGCCTCCCTATTCGCCGCTGCCACAGCTGCAATCTCTATATTTGCGCTTCTCAATGCAGATCCGCACGTCCTGAGTCTTGTGCACCACAACCTTGTGACCTATCCGGGTCACCGCGAGATGACTCCAGAACATCGCCAAAAGTTGGAGAGCGAAGAGTTAAAGCTCTTATCTCCACTTGGAATCGCGTGCATGACCGCAGTCGCACTTGGGATCTACGGATTGGTAATCGGCTTGATCACATCAATCTTCACGCGAAGAAAGTGATCTGGCCCTATTCCGCGGCCATCGCCTTGGGGCGCGAGAACATGGATGAGCACTCGGCCATGATTTCCGAAGCCCGCGCGATCGGATTGGTGAGATAGAAATCGACCCAAGGCGCCGTCAGCGGTGCCGAGCCGAGCGCAACCTGAACGCCGAGATCAGCGGATGTAACCGGCGCAAAGCCCGGTACTTTGTCGATCTCGGCCAGATGCGGCGTGGCCGCATACATCTTCGCGCGCAGCTCATCCAATGAATCGAACGGCAATGTTTTGCCGAGCACGGCGGAAAGCGCGCGGAAGATCGCCCAATCCTCCTTCGCCTGGCCGGGCGGAAACACCGCGCGCTCGGCAAGCTGCACGCGGCCTTCGGTGTTGACGTAAGTCGCGTCCTTCTCGGTGTAGGCAGCGGCCGGCAGAATGACATCGGCGGCGTTCGCGCCCTTGTCGCCGTGGCTGCCGATATAAATCTTGAACGCACCCCCGAGCTTGGCGGGATCGACTTCATCCGCACCCAGAAGAAACACGGCTTCGATCGCGCCGACTTGCGCGCCGGTAAGAATTGAAGCGAGATCGCGCCCGCCCGGCGACGGCAGAAAACCGATATCGAGCCCGCCAACACGTGAAGCCGCCGAATGCAACACATTGAAGCCGTTCCAGCCCGGCTCGCCTGCTTCAGGCGCCTGGAACACGCCCGCCTGCTCGGCGATCTTGAGCGCCGCAGCATAAATCGCCGCGCCGTCATCGCGTGCAACAGCCGCCGAGCCCAGAATGATCATCGGCCGTTTCGCCGCCTTGAGATCGGCAAATGTGCGCCCTTCCGCAATCGCACCCAGAACCTGCGGATCACTGCCAAGCTCGGTGACCTGATAGGTGAGATCCACCGGCGCGCCGACGCGCGCAACCTTGAGCTGACCCGTCAGCCAGCGCTTGCGAATGCGCGCATTCAAGACGGCCGCCTCGTGGCGCGGATTGGTGCCGATGAGCAGAAGCGCATCGGCCTCTTCGATTCCCGCGATCGATGAGTTGAACAGATAGCTGGCGCGCGAGGCCCGCGTCCCGTTGGCTCTGATGCCGAGCTTAGCGCCGTCCTGCCGGCAATCCGTATGCGGGCTCTCGAGCGCGCGCATCAATTGCAAAAGCGCATACATGCCCTCGGTGTCTTGCAGATCACCGGTGACCGCCGCAATGCGCGTGCCTGTAAGATTGCCGATGCGCGCTTTGATCGCGTCAAAAGCCTCTTCCCATGTCGCGGGCTGAAGGCGCGCGCCTTGGCGCACAAAGGGGCGATCAAGCCGTTGCCGGCCCAGCCCATCCCACACAAAGCGCGTCTTATCGGAGATCCACTCTTCGTTCACGTCTTCGTTGAGACGCGGCAGGATGCGCAAGACCTCGCGCCCGCGAGAATCCACACGGATATTCGATCCCACCGCATCCATCACATCGATGGATTCGGTCTTATCGAGCTCCCATGGCCGATACATGAAGGCGTTCGGCTTGAAGGTGAGCGCGCCGACCGGGCAAAGATCGACAATGTTGGCGGAAAGCTCGGAATCGATCGCCTCTTCGAGATAGGTGGTGATCTCCATATCCTCGCCGCGCCCTGTTGCGCCGAGCACCTCAACGCCCGCCACCTCGGTCATAAAGCGGATGCAGCGCGTGCAATGGATGCAGCGCGTCATCACGGTCTTGACCAGCGGACCCATATATTTCTCTTCCACCGCACGCTTCATCTCCGGAAAGCGCGAGCGGTCCATGCCATACGCCATGGATTGATCCTGCAGATCGCACTCGCCGCCTTGATCGCAAATCGGGCAATCGAGCGGATGATTGGCGAGCAGAAACTCCATCACGCCTTCGCGCGCCTTCTTCACCATCGGTGTGTTGGTCAGAATCTGCGCAAGCTCCTTGCCGCGCGGCGGACGGATATCGCGGAGCGACATGGCACACGAAGCTTGGGGCTTGGGGTTGCTTTCAACCTCGACGAGACACATGCGGCAATTGCCGGCGATCGAAAGCCGCTCGTGATAGCAAAAGCGCGGCACCTCGGCGCCCGCCGCTTCGCACGCCTGCAACAGCGTCATATTGGGGTCGAGATCGTGCTCTACGCCGTCGATAAGAACTTTGACCATTTGACACTCTGCGTATGTGTTAGCGCCTGTTGGTTCGGCAGTCGGCAACGGGCAGTCGGCAATTGGATTGCATTTCGTCTTCTTCCGATTGCCGATTGCCTATTCCCGATTGCCGCATTTCAAAACATACCGTTGTCGTTTGCCGATTTCTCGGGAATTGGCTGGATCACATCCCAATGCTCGACGACGCGGCCATTCTCGACGCGGAAAATATCAACGCCCGCAACACCGCGATCAGCCGGATCGTTTTGAGCGTGAAAGTGAACGAAGACGAGATCGCCATCGGCGGCGATGCGCTTGACCGTCGTGATCGACTTCGGATGCTGCTTGTTGAAATCCTTGAAGAAGGCCTTCAGCGCCTTGGTTCCGTTCTGCGATGCCGGGTCATGCTCGATGAAATCGGGCGCCATATAGACATCGGCGTATTTGTCGACCTGCTTGTCGACGAACATCTTTTGGAACATCGCAGTGACGAGCGCCTTGTTGGCGATCGTCGATTCGGGCGGCGAAAGCGGCGGCGCGACATCGGCGCGCGCGCTCAAGGCAATGAGCGATGCGACCGCCGCAAGAGCAATTATGTTCTTCATTTCACTCCCCTCTCCGCACCTACTCCGCCGCGGCAGCCGCCGGCCGGTGGTTGCGTGTGTATTCATCGATGCGCCGCTCGATCTCCGGGCGAAAATGGCGCAAGAGCCCTTGCACCGGCCACACCGCGCCATCGCCGAACGCGCAGATCGTGTGACCTTCGACCTTGGTCGTCATATCCCAAAGCTGATCGATCTCAGCGCGCGTCGAATTACCCACCGCCATGCGCTCCATCGTACGCCAAATCCAACCCATGCCCTCGCGGCACGGCGTGCACTGCCCGCAGCTTTCGTGGCGGTAGAAATAGGAGATGCGCGACATCGCCTTGACGATATCGGTCGATTTATCCATCACGATCACGGCAGCCGTGCCGAGCGCTGATTTCTCGTCGCGCAGCGCATCGAAATCCATCAGCACCGTATCGCAAATCGATTTCGGCAAAAGCGGCATGGACGAGCCGCCGGGAATGACAGCGAGCAGATTATCCCAGCCGCCGCGCACGCCGCCCGCGTGAGTCTCGATGAGTTCCTTCAAAGGAATGCTCATCGCCTCTTCGACATTGCACGGGTTGTTCACATGGCCGGAGATGCAAAACACCTTCGTGCCCGTATTGTTGGGCCGGCCGATGCCGGCGAACCAGGCGGAACCACGGCGCAAAATCTCCGGCACGACGGCGATCGATTCGACATTGTTGACGATCGTCGGGCAGCCATAGACGCCGACCACCGCCGGGAATGGCGGCTTCATGCGCGGCTGGCCCTTCTTGCCTTCGAGACTTTCGAGAAGCCCCGTCTCCTCGCCGCAAATATAAGCGCCCGCGCCGTGGTGGACGACGATATCCAAATCCCAGCCATGCACATTGCCCTTGCCGATCAGCTTTGCGGCATAAGGCCTCGTCAACCGCTTCCTGCACGCGCTGACGCTCGCGGATGAACTCGCCGCGGATATAGATGAAGCAGGTGTGCGCGGCGATCGCGAATGACGAGACCAGGCAGCCCTCGACCAAGAGGTGCGGATCGTGGCGCATGATATCGCGGTCTTTGCATGTGCCGGGCTCGGACTCATCGGCGTTGACGACGAGATAAACCGGCAGCTTGGGCGCCTCGGCAGGGATGAACCCCCATTTGTTGCCGACCGGAAAGCCCGCGCCGCCACGCCCGCGCAAGCCGGACTTCTTGATCTCATCGACAATGCCGGCGCGGCCGAGACTGAGAAGCTCTTTGGTGTTCTTCCACGCCCCGCGTGCCTTGGCAGCATCGAGATGCCAATCGCCTTGGCCGTAGAGATTTTTAAAAATTCTGTCTTTGTCTTGGAGCATGTCGGTCTCTAACGCGTTCTGGACCGGCGCGCACGCATGCTTGTGGCAATGCCCGCGCCGGTTTTATCGAATCCCCCCTCCCCTTGCGGGAGGGGGCTGGGGGAGGGGTTTGCGGCAACAACCGCATTCGCAATCGTCTGCACCACGCCATCCAGATTGTCGAGGACATCGCGATTAGTGAATCGAATAACCTTGAAGCCTTGCGAATTCAGCCACGCCGTCCGCCGTTTGTCATGTGCGACCGTCTGATCGTGCGAGGCACCATCAATCTCAACAACGAGGCGTGCCCCTAAGCAGACGAAATCGGCTATGTATTCTCCGATCACATACTGGCGGCGAAACCTGAGATCGCTGACCCGCTTCTTGCGCAGCTGCGCCCAAAGAAGCTTCTCCGTGTGCGTCGCATTTTCGCGCAGGAGTTTTGCGCGCGGATCGATCGCCATTTGACCCCTCCCCCTATCCCCCTCCCGCAGGGGCAGGGGGAATTCAGTCAGAACGCCCGAACAATCAACCTCCGACAGCATGAACGCCTCTTATGCCGCAAGCGGCGTAGGAATGTTTCGCTCGTCGATGCGCGCTTCCAGCATCGGACGGAAATGCATGACGAGCCCTTGAATCGGTAAAACGGCGATGTCGCCGAAGCCGCAAATCGTATGGCCGCTGATCTGCTCGGTGACGGCGATCAGCGTGTCGATCTCGCGCTTCTGCGCTTCGCCGCGTCACATGCGCTCAAGCACACGCCACATCCAGCCCATGCCCTCGCGGCAGGGCGTGCACTGTCCGCAGCTTTCATGCGCATAGAATTTGGCGAAGCGCGCGCCGTCGCCTTGATGATGATCCGCCTGACTTATCCATCACGATCACCGAGGCCGAGCCGAAGCTCGACTTCACCGCCGCAAGAGAATCGAAATCCATCAGCACGTCGTCGCAGATGGATTTGGCAGATCATGCGCACCGAAGCGCCGCCGGGAAACACAGCTAAGAGATTGTCCCAGCCGCCGCGCACGCCGCCGGCATGGCGCTCGATCAGTTCGCGCATCGGAATGCCCATCTCCTCCTCGACGGTGCAGGGCCGGTTCACGTGGCCGGAGATCTGGATAGATCTTGGTGCCGGCATTGTTCGGCCGCGCCGAGCGAAGCAAACCAATCGGCGCCGCGCCTGCAGAATCGTCGGCACCACGGCAATCGATTCGGCATTGTTGATCGGTGGTCGGGCAGCCGTAAAGCCCGCATTGCAGCCGGATAGGCCGTCCTTAAGCGCGGCAGGCCCTTCTTGCCTTCGAGGCTTTCGAGCAGCGCGGTTTCCTCGCCGCAGATATAGGCGCCGGCGCCTTGATGAACGATGAGCTCGAAATCCCAGCCATGGATGTTGTTCGGCCCGATCAGCCTCGCTTCGCGCGCTTCTTCGATGCGCGGCTTCGCAGATTGTTCCGCTCACGGATGAACTCGCCGCGCATATAGACAAAGCAGGTGTGCGCACCGACGGCAAAGCTCGCAATGAAGCAGGCCTCGATGAAGAGGTGCGGCTCGTGGCGCAGAATCTCGCGATCCTTGCAGGCGCCGGGTTCCGATTCATCGGCATTGACGACGAGATAATGCGGCAGCGCACCGACCTCTTTCGGCATGAAGCCCCACTTCGTGCCGGTCGAAAAGCCGCCGCCGCCGCGACCGCGCAAACCCGACTTCTTCACCTCCTCGATGATCGCCTCGCGGCCCTTTTCGATAAGCGCCTTGGTGCCGTCCCATATGCCACGCGCGCGCGCGCCAGCAAGGCGCCAGTCACCCTGGCCATAGAGATTCGTGAAGATGCGGTCCTTATCGCTGAGCACAGCGCTAGTCCTTCGAACGCAGCTTGTAGGATTGATAGATGTAGTAAGCAGCGCCGGCGAGCAGGCCGACGATCAACGCCGCAAAAGCAATGTAGAGATTGTGGCCGTATTTGCGTATCGACCCAGAACGTGATGAACGATAAGACGTCGATGCCGATCATCGCGCCGAACGCTTCATGAACCTTCTTCTCGCGGTTGAGCTCGCTCATCGCGCTCAGACGTCCTTAAGCGTTGTCATGCCGCCGACGGGCGCTGAAGTCTGGCGATCGACTTGCGGGCCCGGCTTGGGCGTCTTGCCCGCGGCGAGATCGTCAAGGATCTTCTCGAAGCTCTCGGCCGTGAGATCCTCATAATAGTCATCGTGGATTTGCACCATCGGCGCATTCACGCACGCGCCCAGGCACTCGACCTCGACCCACGAGAACATGCCGTCTTCCGAGACATGATGCTGCTCGGCGAGATACGGCTCTTGCACACTTTCACGATGTCGTCGGAGCCGCGCAGCCAGCACGGCGTCGTCGTGCACACTTGCACCTGGTGTTTGCCGACCGGCTCGAGATTGAACATCGTGTAGAAGGTGGCGACTTCGAGCGCGCGGATATAAGGCATGCCGAGCATATCGGCGACGAGCTCGATCGCGGGCTTGGGCAGCCAGCCGTCATGCTGCTCCTGCGCGCGCCACAGGATCGGGATGATCGCCGATTGCTGACGGCCGGGCGGATATTTCGCCATGGTCTTCTCCGCCCACGCCTTGTTTTCCGGCGTGAAGGCGAAGCTTGCGGGCTGCTCATGCGCTAAGCGGCGAACTGACATTAGTCTTCTAATCCTCAATGGTTAGGAATGAATCTGTCATCACTCCAAACAAAGTCACTATTGCCACGCCAGCTAGAGCCTCATCGCCCCAAAGAAGGGCTCTTCCAATTTCACTTTGCTCCGACCAACCGCGAAGGGCGCCCTGAAGGCCTCCGCTTTGCGGTACAAAGCTAAGAAGAATCTGGGCGTCAGCACGACATCGATCAAACAGTACCTTCCCTTCCTCTATCTCCCGAGAATTCATTGGTCCAAATCCCGCGAGAGCATGGACAACGAAATTCTCGGCGCACTTTACGGGGAAGCGAAGTATCTCATCGCTACTCGCGAGATTCTTGAGGGCAGCCTTACCCTCGATAGCGCAGAACGATAATGCCCAGAACATGCCAAATAGGATGGGAGGTAACGCTGCCCTTGAGCTTCTCCAAAGCGACGTCTCGATACTGAACACACACAGCTTCCACGCGGGCGACCAAATCATCAGCGGTAAACTTTCCGCTCATCGGTCGATCTCCCCGAACACGATATCGAGCGAGCCCAGTACGGCGGACACATCGGCAACCATATGGCCGCGGCAGAGATGATCCATCGCCTGCAAATGGGGATAGCCCGGCGCGCGGATCTTGCAGCGATACGGCTTGTTGGTGCCGTCACTGACGAGATAAACGCCGAACTCGCCCTTGGGCGCTTCGACCGGGCAATAAACCTCGCCCGCCGGTACGTGATAGCCCTCAGTGTAAAGCTTGAAATGATGGATAAGCGCTTCCATCGAGCGCTTCATCTCGGCGCGCTTGGGCGGCACAACCTTATGATCGTCGGTAATCACCGCGCCTTGCGGCATGTTCCCGATGCATTGCTGCATGATCTTGACGGATTGGCGCATCTCGGCGACGCGGCAGAGATAGCGATCATAATTGTCGCCGTTCTTGCCGATCGGGATCTCGAATTCGATATCCGAATACGCCTCGTAAGGCTGCGTTCGGCGCAAATCCCATTGAATGCCGGAGCCGCGCACCATCACGCCGGAAAAGCCCCAATCGAAGCACTCCTTCTGCGTGACGACGCCGATATCGACATTGCGCTGCTTGAAGATGCGGTTTTCGGTGAGCAAGCCTTCGATGTCGTCGACGACCGGCGGGAACGTCTCGCAAAACTTCATGATGTCATCGAGTAACGCCGGCGGCAGATCCTGATGGACGCCGCCGGGGCGGAAATAAGCTGCATGCATGCGAGAGCCGCTCGCGCGCTCGTAGAACACCATGAGCTTTTCGCGCTCCTCAAAGCCCCAAAGCGGCGGGGTCAGCGCGCCGACATCCATCGCTTGCGTCGTGACATTGAGCAGGTGGCTGAGCAGGCGCCCGATCTCGCAATAGAGCATGCGGATATATTGGCCGCGCGGCGGCACCTTGACCTCACAGAGCTTCTCGATGCGAGACAGAACGCATGCTCCTGATTCATCGGCGCGACATAATCGAGCCGGTCGAAATAGGGGATCGCCTGCAGATAGGTCTTGGCTTCGATCAGCTTCTCGGTGCCGCGATGCAAAAGCCCGATATGCGGATCGACGCGCTCGACAACTTCGCCATCAAGCTCAAGGACGAGCCGAAACACGCCATGCGCGGCCGGGTGCTGCGGGCCGAAATTCAGATTGAACGTGCGGCTCTCTTCGGGCGCTTCGTTCGGCTTTACGGTTACGGATGCGTCAGACGCGCTCATTTCTTCGCCTCGCCCGCTTTCTCATCGCCCGGCAGGATGTATTTCGCGCCTTCCCAAGGGCTGAGAAAATCAAACACGCGGAATTCCTGCACCAGCTTGACCGGCTCATAGATCACGCGCTTTTCGGCATCGTCATAGCGCACCTCGACAAAGCCGGTGAGCGGGAAGTCCTTGCGCAATGGATGCCCATCGAAGCCGTAATCGGTGAGGATGCGGCGCAAATCCGAATGGCCGGAGAACAGAATACCGTACATATCGAAGGTCTCGCGCTCGAACCAGTTGGCGCATGGATGCACTTCCATGATCGAAGGCATAGGCACGCCCTCTTCCGCCGGCAGGCGCAAGCGGATGCGTTGGTTGATTGCCGCAGGCTGAGCAGATGATAGACGACATCGAAGCGAGGCGCGCGCTCAGGATAATCGACGCCGCAAATATCGATGAGCTGGATGAATTTCGAGCGCGGATCATCGCGCAGGAATTGCACCACGCGCACGATCTGCGCGGGGATCACATCGACATTGAGCTCGCCGATACGCGACCTCGTGGCCGGTCACGGCATCTGACAGAGCGGCCTGAAGTAACCGCCGAGATCCGTCAATTCTTCGATCGTCGCTTGTGCCACGAGAGGCCCCTCACCCTGCCCTCTCCCCGCCAGGCGGGGCGAGGGAACAATTCAAGTCACCGCGTGATCGTGCCTTCGCGGCGGATCTTCCGCTGGAGCTGAAACACGCCGTAAACCAGCGCTTCCGCCGTCGGCGGACAGCCCGGCATGTAGATGTCGACCGGCACGACGCGGTCGCAGCCGCGCACCACCGCATAGGAATAATGATAATAGCCGCCGCCATTGGCGCAGCTGCCCATCGAGAGCACGTAGCGGGGCTCGGGCATCTGGTCGTAGACCTTGCGCAAAGCCGGCGCCATCTTGTTGGTGAGCGTGCCGGCAACGATCATCACATCGCTCTGGCGCGGCGAAGCGCGCGGCGCAAAGCCCAAGCGCTCCATATCGTAGCGCGGCATGAAGCCTGGATCATCTCGACCGCGCAGCAGGCGAGCCCAAAAGTCATCGGCATCAAGGACCCGGTGCGCGCCCAGTTGATGAGATTGTCGGCCGTGGTAAGCAGAAATCCTTTGTCGGCAAGCGCATCCTGCATGCGCTTGAAATTGGGATCATAAGGATCGACGCGCCGGCCTTCCGGCGTCACCAATCCCGAACCATCCAGACGCGGTGCCGTATCGCTCATTCCCACTCCAGCGCGCCTTTGCGCCACTCATAAATGAAGCCGACTGTCAAAACCGCGAGAAACACAACCATCGACCAAAAGCCGAAAACGCCGATCTTTCCCAGAGAGATAGCCCACGGAAACAAGAAGGCCACCTCGAGATCGAAGATGATGAACAGAATCGAAACCAGATAGAACCGCACATCGAATTTCATGCGCGCATCATCGAACGCGTTGAACCCGCACTCATAAGCCGAGAGCTTTTCCGGCATCGGGCTTTGATGGCGCAACCACGAATGCGGCAAGCATCATGGCGCCGCCGAGCACGACCGCGATGCCGATGAACATGAGGATCGGCAGATATTGGATAAGAAAGCTCGGTGAGGCGGCCACGGCGCGCCACTCCTTTTCTTTCAGGGCCACTTTGGGCAGGTGGGAGCGGCTCTTTCGGCCGCCTCGGACTCGAATGGGCGCGAGTATATCGGCGAGCCCGGTCGATGCAAGCGCGCGACGCGGCCAAAAACACAAGGCCTAACAACCCCTTAGGCGAGCAACCGAACGCTGAGCATGCGGCCATTAGCCTGTCCTTGAAGTCGGCGTAAGGGTGCTTGAGACTAAGCGGCGATGTCCCGCCTCCCCGCACTCGGCTCCGAACCCAAGGCTGGCGCTGCCGGCGTCTCCCGCCGCGCGTGTCTTGGCCTCATCGCCGGCGCCGGGGCGGCCGCCTGCACACCGTTTCCACCGGCGACACAGCAGAGCCCAAAGCCGGCCGATGCATCCCTTGCAGCGCTCGCCCGCGCGAAAGGGCTTGGATTCGGTTCGGCCATCAGCTTCCGGCAGCTCGGCGACGTCAAATACACAGGCATCGTGCGCGCCGAATGCGGCGTTATCGTCGCCGAGAACGCGCACAAGATGTACACGATCGAGCCGCAGCCCGATGTCTGGAACTTCGCGCCCGGCGACGCGATCGCCGGCTTCGCCGCCGACAACCATCTTGGCCTGCGCGGCCACAATCTAGTCTGGCATCACCCGCGCTGGCTGCCGGCCTGGGTCGAGCAGCAGAGCTTCGCCTCCGCGGCCGAAGCCGAAAAGCTGATCGGCGGCTATATCACCCGCGTCGCCAAGCACTATGCGCCGCAGGTCTATGCCTGGGACGTGGTCAACGAAACCATCGACCCGGCGACCGGCGCCTTGCGGGAGACCTCGCTCTCGCGTGCGATGGGACCGAAGTTGATCGACTTCTGCTTTCATGCTGCGAAACGGGCCGCGCCGCATGCGCGCCTTGCCTACAACGACTACATGATCTGGGGCGAGAATGATGAGCGCCACCGCGCCGGTGTGCTCAGGCTCCTGGAGCGGCTCCGCGCCGGCGGCGTGCCGATCGACGCGCTCGGTGTCCAGAGCCACTTAAGCGCCGCGCCGGACGATGCCTTCACGCCCGCGCGCCAGCGCGCATGGCGCAGCTTCTGTGATCAGGTGGCCGCTATGGGGCTCGAAATCTATCTGACCGAGCTCGACGTGAATGACGGCAAGCTTGAGGGCGATGTGGCTGCGCGCGATGCAGCCGTCGCCAGTGTGACGAAAGACTATCTCGACCTCATGCTGTCCTATCCTGAAACGAAAGACGTTTTGGTTTGGGGGCTCGTCGATTCACAAAGCTGGTTGCAAGGCCAGACGCCGCGCGCGGATGGAACCCCGAGACGGCCGACGCTCTATGATGCGGATTACCAGCCGAAGCCGATGCGCGAGGCGGTTGCTCAAGCGCTTGCAGCAGCGCCGATGCGTTAGGGAACTGCAACCGCACCTTTACACAAAGTCGTGTCCAGAGCCTCACGGTTGCAACATAAAGTCTTGAGACGTCACGATGGTTTCTTGTTGTCGCCATGATTAAGGGGTTAGGCTTAGCGGTATGGGGGGTGAAGAGGAGCACATATGCAGGCGCCTCAGAGCCCGATTGAGAATCTTGCCCTCGTTCGCGAAGCCAACCACCGCTTCGCAAATCATCTCGCCGTCATTCTGAGCTCGGTCAACCGGCAGCTCTCAGTGTTGAAACAATCGAGCGCGGAGACCGTTCCACGCGCCGAAGTTCGCGCCATGCTCGAAGAGCTTGCGGGCTCGGTTTATTCGATCGCCAATCTTAACCGGCTGCTTGCCCAGGCGCCGTTGACCGATACGGTCGATCTTGAAGAGCTGTTGCGCCTCACGACACAAAACATCACCGGCTCGCTTGGGCACAAAGGACACATGGACCTCAATTGTGCCTTTGGCGGCACGCTTCAGGTTCCCTACGACGTTGCCCGCGCGATCCTCTTGATCACCATCGAGGTGACCATGAACACGCTCAAACATGCGCATCCGCCGGGCAACCGGGTCCGGCTTGATCTTTCCTGCCAGCGCAAGGAATGCGGCGCGCTCCTGCTGTGGATCGGCGACAACGGCAATGGCCTGCCCGCCGGCTTTGATGTCGAGCGCGATGGCGGAACCGGCTTTAAGGTGATCCGAATGCTGGCGCGCTCGCTCGGCCGGCTCGAGATCACATCGAACTCTTCCGGGCTGTCTTTCCGCCTGGAAGTGCCCCCCGCTCACCTGTTGCCGAAAGAAGCCGGCGCTTGAATTTGCGAAGCGGTGTGTCGGCTGCCACCCGAAGCCCGTAAGGGCGTAGGGTGGCGGGAGCGACGGGGCTCGAACCCGCGACCTCCGGCGTGACAGGCCGGCACTCTAACCAACTGAGCTACGCCCCCGCGGGCGTCCGGAACGCCGCTCTGGGGCGGCCTTCAGGGAGCCCGTGATCTAGGGGGCCACCCCTCGTCCTGTCAAGCCAAACGCTGCGCCGCGCGAGTAAGCGCGGCGTGGAAACAAGGCAATACTGCGGCAAACGGAACAATGGCCACGCAACAAGGTTACTGATGCAGAGGCAAAATTGCCGGAGGAACCGACTATGAAACACGGTTTGAAAGCACTTCTTGTCGCCAGCACGATTGCCTTGGTGCCGATCGTTTCCGCCGTGCCGGCCCAAGCGCACTCTCAAGTCAGTGTCGTGCTTGATCTCGGCAATGTCGCGTTTGCCTATCGCGACGGCTATTGGGACCGGGATCATCGTTGGCATCGCTGGTACAGCCCAGAACAACGTTACCGTTATCGCGTCGATTATCGCTCCCACTATTACGATTGGGACCACGACCGCGCACGCGATCGCGGTTGGCACCGCAGTGACCGCTGGTGGGAGCACGAGCGTAGACATCGCGATCACCGCGACCATCGTGATCACGACCATCGTGATCACCGCGACCATCGCCGCTGAGATTGTCAGCAGAAAGTTCTTGAACCAATGGGGCCGGAGCTATCGCTTCGGCCCTGTTCAATCAATCGCGTTCTGACGCTCGCTTGGTCAGGCGCTCAATAGTCCTTGCCCTGGATGTAGCCGGATTGCGGCACAACCGAGAATTCCTGCGGGTTCGATTGCACCAGCGCATTCGCATAGGCGTTGGAGAAACGCTTGTGCTCGCCATTGCTATTCGCAACCACTGACTGATCGAGCAGGTAATCGGAGAAGCCCGCGCCCTGGCGATCGATTGATCTCATATGCTGTTCGTAACCCTGCTGCTGCGCGCCTTCCTGTGCGTGGGCGTTATTGGCTTGCGCCCGCGCCGCATCGCCATAGGCGTCGATCTGGCCGATCGCCTGCGCGGTCTCGCCGCCGATGACGCCATTATTCGAGCGGTAGCTCGCAAGCATCGCGGTGAGCGTATTGGCCTCGCGCCTGCCGATCTCGACCGGGACTTGCGCACCCGTCGCAATGACCGACCAGCCCGACGCATTCTCCGCCGAGATCCCAAGCTGCATCTTGAAGTTCTTGGCGCCCTCCCCGTCGTGAAAGTCGAGCACGCCTGAGACGATGCCGACCACGCCGCCGCTGCCATCATATGCCGCGCCGGCTTGGGCGCTGTGGATTTCAATTCGTGGCGGCGGATTGCCCTGCTTCTGAGCGAGCTGATTGGCAATCTCGACATAGGCCTGCGCGACATTCTGAGTGTAGGGCACTGCCGTGTATTTGCCCGGCAAGCCGCGGCCCGACATCTGCGCCATCTGTAGCTGCTGATAGCCTCGCGGCGTGTTGGGATCGATGACCGGGAAGAAATTGCCAATGATCAGGCGCTCCCTATTGGGCCCTTCGAGAATTGCACCGCCCGAATAGGCCGCGAGAAAGCGCCAACCTTGCGGCATGCCGATGCTGCCGCTGCCATCAGGAAACGTCGTTTGCGTGAGCGGCGCTGCAGGCTCGGGTTGGTCCATCGCCGGACCGCCGCCGGGCGCACTCGCTGGCGCGCTTCGCGGTGCGTGCGCTTGCGCGATCTTGAGAAGCGTGTTCGCGGTGTTGGGGAAGCGTGAAGCGATATCGTAGACAACCGTGCCATAGCCATAGGGGCTGACAATTGCAATGCCATCGACCTCCTTGCCCTCACTCATGTCGCTGAAAAAGGCAGAGACATTGCCTTTGCGATCCTTGAGAATCTGGCCCAGCTGAGGCCTTGCCCCGAAATACTGATGCACATCGCGCAGGAGGACGATGAGCGCATCCTGTTCGCTCGGCGCCTGGAGTGCGGTCATTAGAACGCGCCCGCCATTCGGCCCGTTGATGATTTGAGACTGCGGCCCCGTCGCCGCCGAGGCAAACCCGAGTGAGGCGCAAAGCGCGAGGATCGAAACCGCGCCGCCCTTGCCAACCAAACGCATCGCCCATTCCGTAGCCGGACGATTGTTGAGCGCTTTGGCGCCCCTGACTTGCACCTGCATATTCTCACTCCAAGCTAATAATCGATTCCCGTCACAATTCCCGGAGGCGCGGGCGCGAGCTTGGCCGATTTCGCCGCAAGCTCGCTCCACGTGATGAGTTGAGCTTTCCCCTGCCCTGCAAGATAGCTCTCGAACGCTGACCCCGATTCCCGGACAGGCGGATCTGTGGCGAGCTCCTGCATGATACCCCGCGTGCGATCGCTTTCCGGCACAATGTCGTGCCCGGGGTTTGCAATCTGCTCAATGCGCCCCAAATTCGGCCTATAGCTCGCAAGGATCGCACTCACCAGCGGCTGTTCTTTCGCCGCGCGCGCCAAATCGACCTGCGATTCGGAAACGCCAACGCCCCACAATCCCGATGAGCCAAACGGCGCCATCACCCCCACCTTGGCGATGAAGGCACGCTTGCCCGGAAGAGCGCCGCCTTCAGCCGTGCCGCGCAAGATCTTGGCACCTGGAGCGCTAGGCGACTCGACAGCGGTGATATCGATTTTCGGTGGTGGAATTTTGTTTTCCGCTGCCAATGCATTATTCGCCTCGACAAACGCCTTCGCCTCATCGGCCGTATATGGCGCAACTAGGGCCATAGTCGATTGGGCTTTCGCCATGGCAATGAGCTTAGCGCTATTGGGATTGGCCGGATCGTAGATTGGAAGAAACAGCCCAAGCACGATCGATTCCCCATGCGGGCCTCGAACAGCGCCATAGCCCAAGGCACTTTGCACGAGCTTCCAGCCGTCAGGCAAAGCGACGCTGCCGCTTTGATCCGCAAATGCTGCTTCCTTCAGCTCAGGTACGGGATCGCCCGGCGCATACAGCGACTGCAGATAGCCCAGCATTACCGGCTCGCTCGCAGCAAACCGCGTCTTGATGTCATAGAGCGCGACGGCCTCGCCAGGTGCGACGCCAACCGTTGCCAGCCCGCTATAGCTTCCATCCTTCGTCTTCGTGGTGAAGTCAGCGACGACAACCTCGCCTGAGCGATCCGTTTCGATCGCGCCCAGCTCCGGCTCCGCCCCAAAGCGTTCGTGCAGTTCCTGCAGCAAATGGCCGAGCGATTGAACAGTGCGGTCATCGATGCTGATCGGCATCGACACGATCGTGCCGCCAGCGCTCATCTCGGTCACAGCCGGGTCGGCATGCGCGGTGATCATGAATAACAGCACGAACGCAACCGATGCGACCAAGCGAGATGCGAAACGCTTCACGCCTTACCCCCAACTCTGCGCCAGGCTTCGGCGCGTCACCGCCGGCGAATCTTGCGTTGATAGCAAAGAATCTCCATGCCGGCCTCTCTGCATTTTGCCTGCGAAAACTTGGGAAGGATAGATGCCGGGCCGCGGAGACAAAGAGCGCCTCGGCCATATCAAGGACAAAGACAAAGTAGAGTTCGAGGGCCCGGGCTGCGGGCCGTTTGGTGGGCGATGACAGGCTCGAACTGCCGACCTCTCGGGTGTAAACCGAACGCTCTAACCAACTGAGCTAATCGCCCTCTCCTCAAACGGGAGCCTTCCCGCGCGCAAACGCGCCGCGCGCGCGAGCCAACTTATTTCCCATAAGCGGTAAAGCAAACAAGCCGCAATGCCCCGCCCCCCCCCGCGATTTCTTTATGCGCGGTAAATTGGGCCTTTACGCGCCGTAAAATCCGCGAGCGCTAGAATTTTGCTCAAGGGTTAAAGCCAGCGAGGCCATAATGACAACCCGCGCGAAACGCCGCGCATCCGGTCAAAGCTAGGCATCGCCGATGGCCAAGCCAAAACCGGCGCCGCAGGCGGCCGATCACCCGGCGCAATCGCTTGGGGCGGACGCGAAAGATGAAGCATCTGCCGCTTTGATCATTGCGCAGGAGCTTTGGGCAACGGCAATCTTTCGCCCCTCGATGATCCGTTTGAATTGCGCGCGCTGGTTTCGCTCACACCCACCAAGCAATCCAAGCTCGCTTTTGTCGGCCGCCATATGGGCCGCCGGCTCAATCGCTATTCCAAGGAAACGGACCTTTGGATCGACGTCTTCGAGGGCGAGCCGGAGCTTTCGCGCCAGCTCAAGGAGACGGACGCCAAGCTCACTTACAAGCCGTGGGAGAAATCGCCCGGGCTTTTGGGCGAAGGAAAGTTCACCGACATCGTTGCCTGCCAAACCAGCCAGCTTGAAGCATCGCTCGGCGATGTTTGCGGGCAGATCGCCAAGAGCCTCAAGGCCGGCGGGCGGCTGTTCCATGCCGATCTAGCGCTCGATGCCGCGCCTACGGCGGGGCCCCAAGTGCTTCAGCATCTCAAGCCGCTCACCGAGCATAAGGCGGCACTCGCCTCGTCCGGCCTCAAGCTGAGCCAGGAGATCGATCTCACCAAAGAGATCATCGCCACGATCAGGTCCGGGTTTCAGGCCTGCACCAGCGCGCTCGCCGCCCTGCGCACGCTCGATGAGCCACATAGGCGCCTGATGACCCTCTCCTTCGGCGCGCAGCTGGAAACCTGGGCAAGCATCGCTCTGCTCATGGAGACCGGCAAAATCACCGCGCATGTCCTCCTCGCCGGAATGCCCTAAAGCCACGGCTCACGCCAAGGTCAGAGCGCTCCCCTTGAAACTAAATGACCGGTCAGTTATATCACTGGCCGGGAGACGTGCAATGGCGAAAACGACCGCAAAGACCAAGCCGACCTGGCGCCGCAGAGCCGACGCCCGGCCCGACGAGATCCTGAGCGCTGCCTTGGACGAGTTCATCGCCAAGGGGTTCGATTTGGCGCGCATCGAAGACATCGCCGCCAAGGCCGGCCTCTCCAAGGGCGCGGTCTATCTCTATTTCGACAGTAAGGAGGCGCTGTTGCACGCCCTTGTCGAGCGCGAGCTTGCGCCGCTCATTGCGCGCATCACCGCGCTTGCCGGCGCAGAGGCCGCCGACCCCAAGACCGCGCTTGCGATTGCGCTCGAGCGCGTCGTCACCGTCCTGGCGAACCCGCGCATCTTTGCGGTGCCGCGCCTTGTGATCTCGATTGCCGCGCGCTTTCCCGAAATCCGCGATCACTACCGCCATGCCATTGTCGAGCCGGCGCGGCGCACGGTCGAACGCTTGATCGAGCGCGGCATCCAGGCAGGGCAGTTCCGCGCCGTCGATCCCTCTGCGGCAACACGCGCCATTATCGGCCCGCTCCTCTTCGAGGCCCTATGGACCCACGTGCTTGCGGGTGAGACGGCATTTGGCGATCCCAAAGCCTTCGTCCGTGCACAGATTGATGTCCTGGTGAACGGGTTGGGGGCGCACTGATGAAACTGAGATTTGTCTCCGCGCTTCTGTTCCTCCTGCTCCTTGCCGCCGCCGCGCTCGCCGGGTGCGCTAAGAAGGCAGGCGGCGGCATCGAAGGCTATGCCGAAGCGGACTACATCTATGTCTCGGCGCGCGAGGCCGGCACCGTCACCAAGCTTGCGGTGCATGAAGGCGATCAGGTCACGCAAGGTCAGCCGCTCATCTCACTCGACAAGACATTACAGACGCCCGCTCTACAAAGCGCGCAGGAGAATCTCAACGAAGCGCAATCCGCCCAGACGCTGGCGCAGCAGACCTATGACCGCACCAAGAATCTCTTAAAAAGCGGCACCAAATCGCGCGCTGATTTCGACCAGGCATCATCCACGTTGACCTCGGCGAAAGCCCGCGTGCTCGCCGCCAAAGCTGCGCTTGCAACCGCTCAGCAAAACATGGACGACCGTGAGATCGCGGCGCCCGTCACCGGCTCGATCGAAGAGATCTATCATCGCCAGGGCGAGCGCACCGGACCCAATGAGCCGATCCTTGCGCTGCTGCCGCCCGCCAACATGAAGGTGCGCTTCTTTGTGCCCGAAACCGGGCTCTCCAAGCTCAAGCTCGGCGAAGAAATCAACGTCACCTGCGATGCGTGCAAGCAGCCGATTGCGGCACGCATCAGCTTCATCGCGCGCAATGCGCAATACACCCCACCCTTCATCTATAGCCGCGACGAGCGCGAGAAGCTGGTTTATCTCGTTGAAGCCAAGCCTCTCACGCCGAGCGATCTGCGCCCCGGCCAGCCCGTCGATGTGAGGCTCGGCAAGTGAACCGCAACCACGAAACGGTCGTCGATGTGCGCGGGCTCACCAAGCGCTATGGCGAGCGCACGGTTGTCGACAAGCTCGATCTCAAAATCGAGCGCGGCAACATCTATGGCTTCTTGGGGCCGAACGGCTCGGGCAAGACGACGACCATTCGCATGGTGTGCGGCCTGCTCACCCCCGATGCCGGCACAGGCATTGTGCTCGGCCATGATGTCGCGAAAGGCGGCGCGGACATCAAGGAGCGCGTCGGCTACATGACTCAGCGCTTCTCGCTCTATGAGGATCTATCGATCCGCGAGAATTTGGAATTCATCGCGCGCATGTATGGCCTTGCTGACCGCAAGCATCGTGTCGATGAAGCGCTTGACGAGCTCGGCCTCAAAGCACGCGCACGCCAGCTTGCCGGGCGGCTCTCCGGCGGCTGGAAACAGCGCTTGGCGCTTGCCGCCTGCATGATCCATGACCCCGATCTTCTTTTGCTCGATGAGCCGACAGCCGGTGTCGATCCCAAAGCGCGGCGCGATTTCTGGGATCAGATCCGCGCCTATTCGCAGCGCGGCGTCACCACGCTCGTCTCGACCCATTACATGGACGAAGCGGTGCAATGCGATCACATCGCCTTCATCGCTTGGGGCAAGAAGCTGATCGATGGGCCGACCGGCGAGATCCCTGGGCGCGTTGGCCTTCACGCTTATGAGCTGAGAGGCGACGGTATCGATGAGGCCGGTGTTGCGCTCAAACAGGACAAGCGCGTCGATGTCGTTGCGCGGTTCGGCGAAGCGCTGCATGTCGCTTCATGCGATGAAACCGCGCTCGAAGCCGCACTCGATCCCTATCGCGCACGCGCAGATTTGACGATCGCGCCAATCGCCTCGGGCCTCGAAGAGGCGTTCATCTATCTGATGGGCCAAAGCGAGGACAATTGGCGATGAATGTGCGCCCTGCCGAGCATCCAGAGGTCGCGGCGCCGCAAACCCGCACCTCGATGCGCGCGCGCAATCACAGCCCGTTCACGCGCCTTCTCGCCGTGTTCTTCAAAGAGTTCGTGCAGATGCGGCGCGACCGCACGACCTTCGCGATGATGATCATGCTGCCGGTGGTGCAGACACTCATCCTCGGCTACGCCATCAACACCGACCCGCGCCATCTGCCGACCGTGGTCGAGTTGCGTGACGATGGGCCCTTGGTGCGCGACATTGTTGCCGGCCTTGTCAACTCGTCCTACTTCGACATCAAGGCGACGACCAAAGACCCCGCTATTGCCGATGCGATGATGCGATCGGGCCAGGCGAATTTCATTCTGATCGTGCCGGAACATTTCGAAGAGAAGCTCATTCGCGGCGAACGCCCGGAGCTTCTGTTTGCCGCCGATGCTTCCGACCCCGTTGCCTCCGGCGGACCAGTCGGCGCGCTATCGACAATCGTGCAAAGAGCGCTTGCGCATGATCTCAAAGGGCCGCTCGCCAAGCTTGCGCCCACGCCCGCGCCTTACAATCTCGTCATCCACAAGCGCTACAACCCCGCCGCGATCACCGCTTACAATATCGTGCCGGGCCTCTTGGGCATCATCCTCACCATGACGCTGGTGATGATCACCGCGATCGCGATCACGCGCGAGGCGGAGCGCGGCACGCTGGAGACTCTGCTTTCAACGCCGGTGAAGCCCTATGAGGTGATGATCGGCAAGACCACGCCCTACATTCTGGTTGCAGCGATACAGATTGCGCTTGTGCTTCTGGCCGCGTACTTCCTGTTCCATGTGCCGTTCACCGGCTCGTCCGTCGCGCTTGTGGTAGGGCTGGTCCTGTTCGTCTGCACCAATCTGCTTCTCGGTTTTCTCATCTCGACAGCTGTGCGCAATCAGATGCAGGCGATGCAACTGACCTTCATGGTGTTTCTGCCATCGGTCCTCTTATCCGGTTTCCTGTTTCCCTTCGCGGCCATGCCCGGCTGGGCGCAAGCGATCGGCGAATGCGTGCCGATCACCCATTTCATCCGCATCGTGCGCAAGGTAATGCTCAAGGGCGCCAGCCTCGCCGACATCGGGACCGATCTCTGGCCGCTCGTGGTGATCCTCATCGCCATCGCAACCCTGGCGCTTATCCGCTACCGCCGCACTCTCGATTAGGTGAATGCCAAACCCCGCCAAATCCGTTAAGCTTCGGGCGGTGGGGAGGCAGGTATGAGCTTTATCTCGAAGTCGCTGGGCCCGCGTGAGCAGATCGTCGCCCGTGCGCATTTTCATTGGTCCTACACGGCAGGGGCGATCCTTGCGCTGGTCTTTCTCGGCATCATTCTGATCGGCATCTACATCTTCTTCGCCATGATGATCAAGAAATGGACCACCGAGATTGCGGTGACCAACCGGCGTTTCATCTTCAAGACCGGCCTGTTTCAACTCGACGCCAAGGAATTCTCCCTCACCAATATCGAAGGCGTGCAGGTGCATCAGGGCTTTTGGGGCCGCATCTTCGGCTATGGCAAGCTCACCATCGAAGGCACCGGCGAAGACCATTACGAGCTGCCGACGATCGCCCATCCGGTCGGCTTCGCGCGGTCGATCGAAACCGCAAAAGAGATCGCCGACCAACGCTGAACGTCGATGCGCACCGTCAGGGTGCGGCATCCTTGGCGGCGGCGCGCTTATAAGCCGGACGTTCGGTAAGGCGTGCGAGATAATTCGTAAACAGCGCATCCTCGGGAAATTGCTGACGGAACGCAGCCATATTGGCGCCGACAAGAATGTCGGCTCCGGAGAATTTGTCGCCAAGCAGATAATCGCCCGCACCGAGCGCTTTGGTGAGCCGCGCAATCAACTGATCATAGGCACGCTTCTGCATCGGGCTATCGCCCTGCCCCATCATGCGCGCAACCAACGCCGGCTCAAGATCGGTGCCGCAATTAAACAGCCAGAAGAGATAATCGGCGCGCTTGGGATCACCGACGACCGGGCCAATGCCCGCTTTAGGAAAGAGATCGGTGAGATAAAGGCAAATCGCGCCCGAATTCCATCACCAGCTTGCCGTCATGAACGAGCGCAGGGACCTTACCCTCCGGATGAATGTTCTTGGGGTCCGGCCCGCCCGCATCGCCATGGCGAATTGAGACATAGACCACCTCATAAGGCGTGCCCAATTCCTCGAGCAACCAGATAAAACGAGACGAGCGCGACTTCGGCGCGTGATAAAGCGTGATCATGAAACCTCCCTAAAGGCGCGATGGTTTGCAGATGCGCTGGCACGTTGCAACGGGGCCAGCCATCCCGACAAGAAATATCGTGCTCTGAGGCGCTGGATCAATGTGGGGCCCTCCTTCGGCGGCGGCGTCTAAGACAAATGGAGCCGCCGCGGCATCCAAGCCGATCGCATATTCGCCGCATTGCATGCGGGCAATCTCGATGACCAAAGAGCGCTTGCGTGACGTTGCCGCCGCTTCTCCAATAATCATCTGGTATGCATTTGCGGTCGCTGGCCTGTTACTGCAGATACGCTCGCAGACGCCTCATGCAACATCGCCGCTGACCTTCTTCGTCATAGACGGTCCCGATCTGGCGACAACTGCCTTCTTGTCGCTCACAATCATCCTCATCTTCATTCGGCGACTGCCTGTGGCTGGGGCCACGGGCTGGCTACCCAGAGTCGTAACGACAATCGCCTTCAACGCGGCGCTGCTTCTCCTGATATTGCCCAAACAGCAGCTGTCGCCCCAGCTCAGTCTTGCCTCGTCATCTTTGACGTTCGCCGGATTTGTGGCCGCGACCATCGTCGTCATCTATTTGGGGCGATGCTTCAGCGTCCTGCCCCAGGCGCGCGGATTGATCACAAGCGGGCCCTACCGCTATGTCCGTCATCCTCTTTATATCGCCGAGCAATTGTCCGTCTTCGGCGTGGCACTGCAATACCAGCAGCCGTGGGGCGTTCTCGTCGCGCTGCTCAGTTTCGCCGTGCAATTTCCACGAATGCGACTTGAGGAGAAGATCCTGATGCGAACCTTTCCGGCCTACGGAGAATACGCTGCCCGAACGGCCCGGCTGATGCCGGGCATCTACTAAGTCTGATCCTCAGCGCATCGCCCGGCAATGCAAGGCTCAGTTGACGGCGTCTTTAAGTTGCTTGCCGGCTTTGAACTTCGGCTGTTTCACCGCGGGGATTTGAATCTCCTCGCCCGTGCGTGGATTGCGCCCGGTGGTCGCCGCGCGCTGCGACACGGCAAATGTGCCAAAGCCGACAAGGCGCACTTCATCGCCGGATTTGAGAGCTGACGTGATCACATCAAGCGTCGCCTCAATGAGGCGCGTCGTGTCGGACCGGGAAACGCCCGTGTTATCCGAGACCTGCGCGATCAGATCGTTCTTGTTCATAAGGCGCACTCCCTAAAAAGGCCCCGATTCGGTTCATCAGGCTGTCAAATACTAGTCAGATCGCAAGGCGGCGCAAACCGCAAACCCGCAGAATCCTGAGGATTTCCGAGGGGCCCCGGCCTGCCGGCACGCGGGTTTTTGGTGCAAACCCCGCAGGAATAATGTTCATTATTGCGCTCAAGCGACTGTTTGCAGTCGCGACCTGCATGCACCAAAGGGGGATCAAATGATTGGCGTTGCCCTGATGCTCGCGGCCGCGCTTTCCAACGCGCCGGAGGCAGCCGATCCACTTGCACCTGCAAGAGCCGGCTTGCTGCAATGCTACACGCCTCACCCGGAACGCAAGACTTGCCGCGCGCTTGCAAGCTATGTCTTCAACAAGGATGGCTCGATCGTCAATCCGGCGGCGACGCTGATCTCACCGGAGCCGCTGGTCGTGATGAAGACGCACGATCCGGTCACGATCAAAGCCGGTGCTGTTTGCGGTCAAATCCATCGAGCCAGCATTCAAGGCGCCGCGTTCGATGTTGATGGCCAACCGGCGTCTGCCGGCCAAGCTGAAACCCTGCGCAACCAGGTGACGGCTGCTTACACGAAGATCTTCGATAAAGAGATTTGCACGACCTACACATTGAAGGGCTCCGCCTACCAAGCGAGCACAACAGTGGGCGGCGAGCCCTCGGCCGACGCGACCGATGCGGTCATCTGGGTCAAGCCGGGCGACGGCTACAAAGTCGGCAACTAAAGCGCAAAGGCTTTAGCGCAAATGCAAAGGGCGGCATTGCTGCCGCCCTTCACCACTTCAATTCAGAGCTTGATCAATCAGTGCGTCATACTCGGATGATCGCCCTCGATATCCTTGGGCGGCACCGGTGCCGCAGCGTCGTCGTCGGCATCGGTCCACTCGATCGCCTCGAGCGGGCGCACCAGCGCGTGCTTGAGCACCTCCTCGACATTGGAGACGGGAATGATGGTGAGCCCCTTCTTCACATTGTCGGGGATCTCAGCAAGGTCCTTCTCGTTCTCCTCGGGGATCAAGACGGTGGCGATGCCACCACGCAAAGCCGCCAGGAGCTTCTCCTTGAGCCCGCCGATCGGCAGCACACGCCCGCGCAACGTGACTTCGCCGGTCATCGCGACATTGGCCTTTACCGGAATGCCAGTGAGCACCGAAACGATCGAGGTGACCATGGCGACGCCCGCCGAAGGCCCGTCCTTGGGCGTTGCGCCTTCCGGCACATGCACATGGATGTCCTTCTTGTCGAACGCTGTCGGCTTGATGCCGAAGCGGACCGAGCGCGAGCGCACGAATGAACGCGCCGCATCGATCAACTCTTTCATCACATCGCCGAGCTTGCCGGTGGTCTGCATGCGGCCACGGCCGGGCAGCATCACCGACTCGATCTGCAATATGTCGCCGCCGGTCTCGGTCCAAGCCAGGCCATTGACGATGCCGACCGCATCTTCCTTGTCGACCTCGCCATAGCGGAACTTCCTGACGCCGGCATATTTATCGAGATTGCGCGAGGTGATCGACACTTTCTCGGCTTTGCCCGAGACGATGTCGCGCACCGCTTTGCGCGTAAGATTGGCAAGCTCACGCTCCAGGTTGCGAACGCCCGCCTCGCGCGTGTAGTAGCGGATAAGATCGAGGATCGCCCCATCGGTGATCTTCCACTCATCCTCTTTAAGGCCATGCGCTTCAAGCTGCTTGGTCATCAAATGCCGCTTGGCGATCTCGAGCTTCTCATCCTCCGTGTACCCCGGAATGCGGATGATCTCCATGCGGTCCATCAGAGCTTGCGGCATGCGCAATGAGTTGGCCGTGGTGATGAACATCACGTCCGAAAGGTCGTATTCGACCTCGAGATAATGGTCGACGAAGGTCGCGTTCTGCTCGGGATCCAAGACCTCCAAGAGCGCCGATGACGGGTCGCCGCGGAAATCTGCGCCGAGCTTGTCGATCTCGTCCAAAAGGATCAGCGGATTGCCGCTCTTCGCCTTCTTCATCGACTGGATGATCTTGCCGGGCATCGAGCCGATATAAGTGCGGCGATGACCACGTGATCTCGGCCTCATCGCGCACGCCGCCAAGCGACATGCGCACGAACTCGCGGCCCGTCGCACGCGCGACCGACTTGCCGAGCGAGGTCTTGCCGACACCCGGAGGGCCGACCAAGCACAGGATCGGGCCCTTGAGCTTCGTCATGCGCTGCTGAACGGCGAGATATTCAAGGATGCGCTCCTTGACCTTCTCCAGGCCATAATGATCGTGCTCAAGCACCTCCTCGGCTGCACCGAGATCCTTCTTGATCTTGTTCTTCTTGCCCCAGGGCAATGACAAGATCCAATCGAGATAGTTGCGCACGACGGTTGCTTCCGCCGACATCGGCGACATCTGGCGGAGCTTCTTCATCTCGGCCATGCATTTCTCGCGCGCTTCCTCGGAGAGCTTGACCTTCTTGATGCGCTCTTCGATCTCGTTGATCTCATCGCGCCCGTCTTCGGTCTCGCCCAGCTCCTTCTGGATCGCCTTGAGCTGCTCGTTCAAATAATACTCGCGCTGCGTCTTCTCCATCTGCCGCTTGACGCGTGCTAGCGGATGCGCTTTTCGACCTGCAGAACGCCGATCTCGCCTTCCATCAAAGCGAGCACCTTCTCCAGGCGATCGGCAAACCTTCGCCATTTCGAGAAGGTCCTGCTTCTCAGGGATCTTCACGGCAAGATTGCCACGCGACATTATCGGCAAGCTTGGCCGGGTCTTCGATCTGATTGATCGAGACGCAGAACCTCGGCCGGCACCTTCTTGTTGAGCTTGATGTATTGCTCGAATTGCTGAGTGACCGAGCGCGACAAAGCCTCAAGCTCTTCGGGCGCGCCCATCACTCTCGGCGATCGGCTCGGCCTTGGCCTGAAAGAAATTTGTCGTTCGGCAGATATTCGGTGATCTTCGCGCGGTAATTGCCCTCGACCAGCACCTTCACGGTGCCGTCAGGCAATTTCAACAGCTGCAACACGGAAGCGACGGTGCCGACGGTATAGATGTCGTCCGTCTTCGGATCATCGTCGCCGGGGTCCTTTTGCGCGACGAGCAAGATCTGCTTGTCGTCAACCATCACCTCTTCGAGTGCGCGCACGGATTTCTCGCGGCCGACAAAAAGCGGCGCGACATGCTGCGGAAACACGACGATGTCGCGGAACGGCAGAACGGCGAAAGTCTGGCTCGACGCGCTCAGGTGGATTGGTGTCCGGCTTATCTGTCATGGGTCTTGTCCTTCAACTGGAAGCGACTTCGGTGAGATCGCCGAAAAGCGCCTTCTTATTTGTCCAGGCGACCTTTGAGCCGTTCCGATCTGGACCCGGCCATTGGTCCCTCTCACGCGCGCTTCCCGGCAGGCCACCGGCCCGCTGGTTTCTAGACACTATAGGTGGCCCTGTCCTTGATCTGGTTCAAGGCCACAGGAACCCAGCCTAGCGGCCGGACCACAATGCGTCAGGGGCAATGAAGTCGCAGGAAGCAAGCAATCATACGCCCACACCCCGACACGGGCGGCATTATGCCGTCGATTCGACGTCGTGCGCGACGATCCGAATAGATATAGAGCGGCTGGGCGCGGCCCTCGACCACCTCGGCGTTGATGACGACCTCCGAGACGCCATTCAGCGCCGGCAGCTCGAACATCGTGTCGAGCAGGATGCCTTCCATGATCGAGCGCAAGCCCCGCGCGCCGGTCTTACGCGCGATCGCCCGCTCGCGAGACGGCTTTGAGCGCATCCTCGTTGAAGGTCGAGCTTACAGTCTTCCATCTCGAACAGACGCTGATACTGCCGCACGAGCGCGTTTTTCGGCTTGGTCAGAATGTCGACGAGCGCCGACTTCGTCGAGATCCTCGAGCGTCGCGACCACCGGCAGGCGGCCGACGAATTCGGGAATCAGGCCAAACTTCAACAGATCCTCCGGCTCGATTTCCTTGAGGATTTCGCCCGATGCGCCGGTCATCCTCCGACACGCACCGCCGGCGCCGAAGCCGATCGACGAGCCGCGGCTGCGCTGGCTGATGATCTTCTCGAGGCCGGAAAATGCGCCGCCGCAGATGAACAGGATATTGGTCGTGTCGACCTGCAGGAACTCCTGCTGCGGGTGCTTGCGCCCGCCTTGCGGCGGAACCGAAGCGACCGTGCCTTCCATGATCTTCAGCAAGGCCTGCTGCACGCCTTCGCCCGATACGTCGCGGGTGATCGAAGGATTGTCCGATTTGCGGCTAATCTTGTCGACTTCGTCGATATAGACGATGCCGCGCTGTGCGCGCTCGACATTGTAGTCGGCGTTCTGCAACAGCTTCAGGATGATGTTCTCGACGTCCTCGCCGACATAGCCGGCCTCGGTGAGCGTCGTCGCATCGGCCATGGTGAACGGCACATCGAGAATGCGCGCAAGCGTCTGCGCGAGCAAAGTCTTGCCGCAGCCGGTGGGGCCGATCAGAAGAATGTTCGACTTGGCGAGCTCGACATCGGCGTTGGCGCCTGGCTCAACCGCTTGTAGTGATTGTGAACCGCGACCGAGAGCACGCGCTTGGCGTGGCGCTGGCCGATGACATAGTCGTCGAGCACACGGCAGATCTCCGACGGCGTGGGAACGCCGTCACGCGACTTCATCACCGAGGTTTTATTCTCCTCGCGGATGATGTCCATGCACAGCTCGACGCATTCATCGCAAATGAAAACCGTCGGGCCCGGCAATCAGCTTGCGGACCTCGTGCTGGCTCTTGCCGCAGAACGAGCAATAAAGAGTGTTCTTGCCGTCAGTCCCACCAGCTTTGCTCATACGCGCTCCTTTACCATCGGGCCGGGGACCTCCCGACATGGCCGTGGCTCGGCCCGTTACAGCGCTTGGCCCCGTTTTCGTTCTCCCAGCTTCGGCTTTGGCTGGCACCCATAACTCTCAACTCAGATGCACGGCGCTATGCCGAGACCCCGAACCGGTCAGGGCATTCGAGCATGATACGGCCGGCTCGGATCAAGATTTGTTTAAACTCCCGTCACACAGATTGGCATTTTCCTTGTTTTGCCCGGTTTCTGGCGGATTAACCCCGATCGTCCTCGCCGGGCATCGGCCGCCTATTCATGACTTCATCGATAATCCCGAACTCGACTGCCTCTTTTGGGGTCAGAAAGGTGTCGCGATCGCAGCGCCTCGTCGACGACTTCGAGCTTCTGCCCGGTGTGCTGAACGAAGATCCGGTTAAGCCGGTCTTTCATCTCCAGAATGTCCCTGGCGTGGCGCTCGATGTCGGCGGCCTGGCCCTGATAGCCACCCGAGGGCTGGTGGACCATGATGCGCGAATTGGGCAAGGCAAACCGGAAGCCCTTCTCCCCCGCCGCCAGGAGCAATGCCGCCATCGACGCGGCATGGCCGATGACCATGGTGTGCACGGCCGGGCGGACATATTGCATCGTGTCGTAGATCGCCAGGCCCGCCGTCACATAACCGCCCGGCGAGTTGATATACATCCAGATCTCTTTCTTGGGGTTGTCGGCCTCAAGATGCAGAAGCTGCGCGGCAATCAAGCTCGCCAGGGCCTCGTTGATGCCGCCGGTGACGAAGATGATCCGCTCCTTGAGAAGGCGCGAGAAGATATCGTAGGAGCGCTCGCCCCGGTTGGTCTGCTCGACCACCATTGGGATCAAGGTGCCCATCGTGAAATCGACTGGATCTCTATCGCGTATCGTCACCGCCACCGCCCTCACTCTGTTGGCTGCCTAGCCTAACCTGATTTGGCTCTTCCGCGCGTGGCCAGACCGCCGCAGCCTCGATTCGAATCGGGGGAGCTTAGCGCGGATGGGCCTCGCGGAAGGTTAAATCTAGGTCGGCTTTCCGTTAACGGAAGGGGCCAAGATGGCCAGGCTGCCAGATGGCCAATCCGCCGCCATAGGGCCACCATTAAGGCCTGGGCAATTGTGCGTCTTAGCCTCACAAGGGCTGCCGGGGGGACGACTGTTGGCCCCTCTGCCTGTAAGGCCCGACGTGAAGAGCTCTCAGCTGCCAAATCGCTCAGCGAGCGGCTTAGACAACTCGCGCACGCGCGATCGCAGCTCTCGGCTTCGCAGCTGCAGGTCATCAATCTGGGCACGATCGCCGCAAGCTTCGGCGAGCGGCGGAGCGAGGCGAACGCGCGCGTCTTTGGCACCGCGCTACATTTTCTCAAGAAGCGGTTGGCCGAATACGACACGCTCATTCCGTGCAGCGATGGATTCATCGTTATCTTCGGCGAAGACGAGGGTCCGGCGGCCGCGCTAGCCGGCCTCAGGCTGACCGAAGCACTGAACAGGTTCTTTCGCCGAAAGCCAGACGCTAAGCACCTGCCATGTGGTGTGCCAGCATCTGTCACTAAGCATCGCCGAGCTTGAAGACCTCGTCAGGAAGATGGCCATTTCGGCTGGAGCTCGAGCGGTTTATGGCGCGCAACCCACCCGCGAACACCGGCTGCCGGAATACGAAATTCGTTTCCGGCCGGTCAGCGATGTTCGCAAGAACCTCATCGTGACTTACTTCACCGAGCCGGTCGATGAGAACGAAAAGCCCTGCAAGCCCTATGAAGATGCATCAGCTGGGTCACTCGCAGCGGCACGGCGCGCCTATGTTGCGCTCGACTTTGTAACCATCGAGATAGGCATAAATGCCTTGCGCGGGTTGTGGGCGGCGGCGGGCGTATCATTGTCGGCCTCACTGTTCACATCGAGACACTGACCGATCAGGCGCGCCGGCACATTGTGCTTGATGCATTGGGGCGGATCGAGCCGGAGCTCCGCCGCTATGCGACCATTCGCTTGGCCAATGTTCCACCCGGCTTTCCGCGGTTCCTGCTCGATGAGCATATCCGCCTGCTTCATCAAAAACAGATCAAGCTCGGGCTCGATCTGTCGATTGATGATCCGAACACCGACATTCTGGGCCATCCCTGCCTGTCCTCATTCGGTTATCACCTTGATCCGCGCACTGCCGCTTTGTTTCAAGACGTTCACAACCCGGTCGTAATGCGTTTGCGCACGCGCGCACGGCAACTGCACGAGGCGGGAAAGCGCCTGGCCGTGATCGCGGACGGTTCCCCGGACATTAAGTCTGTCGTGCAGGAACTTGACGCCGACTATGTCTCTTCGCTCGACCTATGGCCCCTTGCGAGCGAGCCTCGAAGCCTCCATCCGGCTTGAGATGTTTTTAGTGGCGGTTGGAGCGCCAAACGCCGGCCAAGAGCAAGGCGAACGCAACCAGCAGAAGCGCAGGCACAACACCTGGAATGCTCGAAATCTCGATAAAGCGCTCGACCCGTGCTTGCGAGATCGCGACCCAGAACATGCCGGCGATCACCGCAAATACGGCAAGATAGGCAGCGATGCGGGCAAGCTTGGCGATCATGTCGGCGAGCCTATCACACCTTACCGCCGGCTCCAGGCGGGCGGACCAGCGAGCACCAGCCACTCGACGTGCCCAATTGACGGCCTTGCGCAAATGTGTTCTTGTTTCGTTCTTAACTGCTGGACTCCGCTCGTTGGATGGAGAAAGACGCCATGAACACGACCGCTGCAGCACTCGGGCTCCTCTTGATCATTGGCATCGGGCCGGCGCTCGCGGCGCCAGCACCGGCACCGCAAATCCAAGCCATCGCGGCAACCGACGTAAGATCGCATATCGGGCAGACCGTAACTGTCGAGTCTGTTGTGGGCGAGGTCCATCACAGCGCCTCAGGCAGCGCCGTGTTTGTCAACATGGACGGTCACTATCCGAACAACGCCTTCACGGTCGTCATCTTCAAAGATGATCTTTCAAAGTTCTCAAATCTCGACACGCTCAAGGGCAGAACGGTGCGCGTCACGGGCGCTATCAAGCTTTATCGAGGCATGCCTGAGATCGTGCTGAGCGATCCCGGCAAGCTCAAGGTGAAAGACGGCGCCTGATTATTCGGCCTTCTTCTTGCGCGTCCGTTTGGGCTTGGGCTTATCGCCGCCCTCTTCCGCCGCAGCCGGTTCCTGATCAGCGTGGTCGTGATCATGATCGTGCGCGTGGTCATGGTTGTGATCGTGCGCATGATCGTGGTCGTGGTCATGGTCATGGTCATGGTCATGATCGTGGTCATGATCGGCATGGCCGGCGCGCGTCAAATTCTCGTCGAGCCCGTCCATCTCCTTCATCAGCTCTTCCTTGGAGACAGGCTTATCTTCAACGCTCGCGTGCTCGATGATGTAATCGACGACCTTCTCTTCATAGAGCGGCGCACGCAATTGATCGAGCGCGCCGGGGTTGTCGCGGAAATAGCGATAGACCTGCTGCTCCTGACCGGGCAGGCGGCGCGCCTGCTCCGCCATCGCGCGTGAGATCTCTTCCTGAGTCACCTGCACTTCGCCGCGCCGTCCGATCTCGGCGAGGAGCAGGCCAAGGCGCACGCGCCGCTCGGCGATCTTGCGATAGTCGGCTTTAAGCTCGTCCTCTGTCTTATTTTCCGCCTTCATCTCTTCTTCGAGATTGGAGGCGACCTGCTGCCAGATCGAGCTGAATTCGCTTTCGACCATGGCTTGCGGCAAGTCGAAGGAATGAAGCTCATCGAGCCGGTCGAGAATGGCGCGCTTCAATTTCGCGCGGCCCATTTGCGCATAATCCGCCGCAATGCGCTCCTTCATCGCTTCCTTGAGCTTATCGAGATTCTCAATGCCGAGCCGGGTTGCGAACTCTTCATTGATCTCGACCTTCTCGGGCGCGGCGACCTCCTTCACCTTGACGGCGAACACGGCCTTCTTGCCGGCCAGATTTGTCGCGCCGTAATCCTCCGGGAAGGTCAAATTGACCTCGCGGTCGTCGCCCGCTTTCGCGCCCGAAAGCTGCTCCTCGAATTCCTTGAGGAACCGCCCCTGCCCGAGCACGATCTGCACATCCTGGCCGGTGCCGCCATCGAACGCCTCGCCATCGACCTTGCCTTCGAAATCAATGGTGAGCTGATCGCCTTCTTGCGCCGCCTCGCCCTCGCCGCGCGCCTTGTAAGTGCGTTGCGTCTCGGCCAGGCGCTCGAGCTGCTCCATCACTTCGCCGTCGCTGACTTCAGTGGTCAGGCGCTCGAACTTCAATGTGGTGACATCGGCCGGCTCGAAATCCGGCATGACATCAACGGCGATCGTGTATTCGAGATCGGACTTGCCGGCGACGACTTCAGGCAGCGCCTTCTCATCGAAATTGATCCGCGGCTGCGTGGCGGCCTTGATCTCTTTGATCGCTTCGGCGCTCGTCTCATTCACCGCGTCATTGACGACCTCGGCCATCAGCGACTTGCCGTAAGTCTTCTTGAGGAAGGAGACCGGCACCTTGCCGGGCCGGAAGCCCTTCATCTGAACTTGGGGCGCCATCTCCACCAGGCGCTTATCGAGACGCTCATCGAGCTCGGCCATCGGAATGGTGACCTTGAACTCGCGTAACAGGCCCTCGCTTCCGGTTTCAGTGACTTGCATGGCTTCGCTCTCCTTCGGCGCCAGCGGCGGTGGCCGCCCTGGCTGGTGCCGTCCGGCACCTTAAGGCCGCACGAGATGACAGAAAGATGAGGCTTTCTCAAGCCCCGCCGCACCGGGCCCCAGCGCGCCTCGCCTCAAATGTTATAGGGGAATTTAAGCCGGTGCGCCTTGATGATGTCTTCATAGGCCGGCCGGTTCTCCGGCGGTTTCGCCGGGCCTTTGGCGTCAAAGCCGCGCTGCGCCTTGAGGAAGTTGGACAGGCCCTCGCTCAGCAGCATTTCCGGCTCGAAAATGTTCACCCGGTGGGAGATGAGGCCGGTGATCTGGCTGGGGATGCCGCTCCGCCGCGCCAGGGTATCCGCCACCACCTGCCAATTGACGTCATGGGCGCGCCCGCCGGCCTGACCGGAGATCCAATCTTTGAGGTTCGGCCCCGGCTTCAGGGTGAAGCTGCCTTTGACCGCCAGCTCCGCGCGCTGCGCCTCGTCGGCCTGCGCCTCCAGGAACAGCTCGCCGTCATGCCAGCCGAGCTTGACCGGTTGATCGACGACCTCGACCTTGGTGCCGACCGGCACCATGGCGAACAAGGACTTTATGTCCTCGGGATAGAGCCTGATGCAGCCGCGCGTCGACAACCGGCCAATGCCGTACACATCCGAATTGCCGTGGATCGCGATATATTGCCAGCCAAGATACATCGCATACTGCCCCATCGGATTGTCCGGGCCGGGCGGCCAGTAGCGCGGCCATTCAGGGTGCGCCTCCAGCGCCTCCGGTGTCGGGATCCAAGACGGATGCTCTTTCTTGCGCACCACGCGGCTCGTGCCGGCTGGCGTATCGAGCCCATCCTCGCCAAGCCCGATCGGCGCCGTGAACAGCACCACTCCGCCTTTGATGTAATAGAGACGAAACTCGGCGCGGTTGACCAATATCCCATTGCGCAGCCCCTCAGGCAGCAAATGCGCGCGCGGCAACAGCACGCGCTCGCGCGTATCGGCAAAGAACTCGGAAATGCCCCAATTGGCAGCGGCGGTGTTGGGAACCGAAACATCATTGGCGCGCGCGACGTCTTCGAGCTTTTCTTTATAGAGCGGCACCACGCGCAACCGGCCGACAAGATCATCGCGCTGGACTTCTGGCTGCTGCGATTGCGCGTATGCACCGCGCGGCGCGAAACAGCCGATCAAAAACAGCAGCGCGGCCACAGCATGGCCGACGCGCAATTTGCCAAACACGAAACACCCCACCCTTTGACCCGCAGGCTCATACCCTTGAGCGCCGACGCCTTGCGTCGCCAATTCTAAGCGCGCCGCAAGGCGATTGACCAGCTTCAGATAAGCGGAGCTTTTCGACGAATGGATGACGAGATGGAATTGTTGCGCTTGGACATGGCTTGGAACGAGGCTTATTTGCGCCATGACCGCGCGCGCCTCGCCGATATCCTTGCTGAAGACTTCATCGCGCTGACACTATCGGGCGAACCGATCACCAGAGCCTCGCTGATGGTCAACCCGCCGCCTGCCGAGCCAGCGCAATTCAGTGAGCAATGGGCGCATGTGTTCGGTGATAGCGGGATCAGCCGTGGACGGCTTCAGCTGGAATTGGAGGACCGCAATATCGATCAGCGCTTTCTGCGTGTCTTCGCCAAGCGCGATGGAGAATGGCGCGCTGTCTCGGTCGCGGTCACGCCAATCGAGGGCTAATAGAGCCGTTCGACGTCTGCCCTCTTTGCCTGCTTCAAGAGCTCCTCTTCGCCGATCTTGGCGTGGGCCATCATCGCCTGCACGATACTCGCCGTCTCGGAGCTGTCGGGCCATTCATTGGGCTGCCATAGCTTTGCGCGCGCGACGCATTTCGGGCAGTGAATGAAGACGCGCTCGACACGCATAACAATTGCGAATTGCGGTGCGCGATTATTGACGGCCATGCTCTCGCGCAGGGCTTTATCGCGCACGATCCGGCACTCGCCGGTGACGCGCAGCGTCTCGCCCTTGCCCGGAATCATGAAGAGGATAGCGAGATAGGGATTGTCGAGCAGGTTTTGGAAGGTGTCGGCTCTGCGGTTGCCGAGCCGGTCCGGAATTGCCAAATACTTCTCATCCAGAATGCGCACAAAGCCGGCGGGATCGCCCTTGGGTGAGAGATCCGGATAGCCGTCTTTGGCGGCGGAAGCCAGGATGATGAACGGCGATTTCTCGATGATTGCGCGGCTGACCGGATCGATATGGTCCTGCACCTTGATAAGGACCGAAGGCATCGGCGCGCCCATCGTCTTCCTGACCTCATCGAACGACGTGACGACATCTTTGAATTGCGCGAATGCTCCTTCGCTCATCGCTCTCCCCCTGTTTGACGTGATCGGACGTTAGGCACCTTAGAAGATACACTCGCCGGCGCAATCCGCACCGCTTGAGTGGCGGGCTTGCCAAGCCGTGGCTCACGCCGCTAGCCCGCCTCCACAAATTGTGCTTCGGCGCAGCAGCCTTCCCTCACCTCGTGAGCGAAGGCTGGTGCGGGCGGAGGGACTTGAACCCACACGCCTTGCGGCACAGGAACCTAAATCCTGCGCGTCTACCAGTTCCGCCACGCCCGCACTTCGGTAGCGGCGTCTCTATATCACGAGTGCCTTAGAGGTCTTCAACTGGCATCGCCCGCGGGCGTCCCCGTCGCTCCTACGGAATCCTCTTGACAGTACTGCTGTATTCATGTCATTTGACTGCCATGAATACAGCAGCTCAGACATCAACCTATGAGAGCCCGTTGCGCGAGGAGCAGAAGGCGGCGACGCGCCAGCGCATCCTCAAGGCCGCCCATGAGCTGATGGCGGACCGCGGGCTCACCGAGCTTTCCTATGCGGCCGTCGCCAAAGGCGCGGGTGTTCAGGAGCGCACGGTCTATCGCCACTTTCCTAATAAGGGCGCACTCCTTGATGCGATCAGGGCTTGGGTCAATTCGCGCCTCGGCGTGCCCGCTCGTCCCGTATCCGAGGCGGACTTGATTGCAACCCTGCCCCGCGCCTTTGCGGGATTCGACGCCAATGAAAACGTGATCCGTGCGATGCGGGTCAGCCCGATCGGCGAAGAGTTCGAGACGGCGCTCGAACAACGACCGCCAAGCCATATTCCAAACCGTGACGGCGGAAGCAACGCGCGGGCTCTCCAAGCGTGAGGCCGAATGGCTCGCGGCGACAACGCAACTGCTTTACTCGAGCGCTGCCTGGCAATCGATGAAAGACAACTGGAACTATTCCGGCGAGGAAGCAGGCAAAGCCTGCGCCTTCGCCATCGAACTTCTCTTCGAGGCTGCACGCAAGCGCGCTGCCTCGACACGTTCCAAGTCGCGCAAGCCCAAAAAGGCGAAAGGATAGCAGCCATGCTGTTTCATGCATCGATCCCCGCAGATGATCCGGAGCGCGTTGCGCGCGTGATTGCTGAAGTGTGGCGCGGCGAGAGCATGCCCTTCCCGCCGGTGCCGGGCATTTATGTCGCGTTCGCCAATGATGATCGCGGCAGCGAAATCGAAGTCGGCCCGCGCGGCTTCGAAGGCTTTCCGGACGAAAGCGAAGTCGGCTTCAGACGCAACGTCTCGCCCTCACCCTATTCAGAAGCGCACCTGTTGCTCGGCACGCCGCTCAGCGCAGACGAGGTGCTTGCAATCGCCAAGCGCGAAGGCTGGATCGCGCGCATTTGCGATCGCGGCGGAATGTTCAAGCTCGTCGAATTCTGGATGGAAGACAAATTCATGATCGAGTTCGTGACAGCCGCCGAAGAGAAGCGTTATCGCGCGCTCACCTCGGCCGCAAAGTTTCGCGAGGCTTTCGGCACGATGGCAACAACAGCTTAGCCAAGCGCCTTCATCACATCGGGCAATGCTTCGGGCAGATCCTCGGCAATGAGGCCGCGGCCGATGCGCGATGCTGCGGCACCGTGGAGCCAAACGCCTGCGCAAGCGGCTTCGAAGGCCGGCATGCCTTGCGCCAACAGACCGCCGATGATTCCGGCAAGCACATCGCCCGCGCCGGCGGTCGCGAGATCGGGCGGCGCGTTATCATTGATCGCGGCGCGACCGTCAGGTGCAGCGATCACCGTATCGGCGCCTTTGAGCACGACAACGATCTTGGATCGTTTCGCAGCAAGCCGAGCAGCCTCGAGCCGCCCCGGTCGTGGGCTGGCATCGAGCACGCCGGGAAACAGGCGCGCGAACTCGCCTTCATGCGGTGTCATCACGACCTTGTCGCGTCCGAGCGCAAACAACGCCTCGGGCATGTCTTTGAAGCTCGAAAGCGCATCGGCATCGAGCACCACCGCAGCCGGCGATTTGAGCGCGGCTTCCACTTTGCGCACGGTCTCTCCACTCACGCCATTGCCCGGCCCGATGACCACGGCATTCTTGCGCTTGTCGGCGAGCAGCGCCGTGAGCCCCGCCCCATCATCGGCGCGCGCGAGCATGATCGCCGTCAGATGCGCGGCATTGACGGCAAGCGCATCGACCGGGCTGGCGACCGTCACAAGCCCGCTGCCGGCGCGCAAAGCGCCCCGTGCCGCAAGCCGCCCCGCGCCCGTCGCCCATGGTCCGCCCGAGACCACAATGGTGTGGCCGCGCGTGTATTTGTGCAACTCCAGCCCGCGCTTTGGAAAAGTCCTTCCCCAGAGATTTTGTGAGTTAATCCAAGCCCTTGACTCCAACTCCTCAAGCGCTTCCACAGGAATCCCGATCGGACTCAAGACAACTTCTCCACAGAGCGCGCGGCCCGGCATGAGCAAGTGGCCAGGCTTCTTGCGGAAGAAAGTCACCGTCAGCCCGGCATGAAAGCATGGCGCACCCAGCCCGCCCGCCGGCTCGCCCGTTGTGCCATCGAGCCCGCTCGGCACATCGATCGAAACCACGCGCTTTCTAAAGTGCCTGGACTCTTCGGCCAGCCGCTTGGCATCGCCTTCGAGCGGGCGCGTGATCCCCGCGCCGAACAAGGCATCAACAAAAAGCCGCGGGTCCCGCCCCTCGGCGTTGATCGGCCCGGCCTGCCCGCTAAAGCGCTTTGCCATCTCGGCCGCATCGCCCTTGAGCGCTTGCGGTGCCGTGAGCCATTCGACCCAAACGTCCCAGCCATGCTCCAGCAAATGCCGCGCGACCACCCAGCCATCGCCACCATTATTGCCGGGGCCGGTGAAGACGCACACCGAGCGCGGCGCAAACCGGCGCATAATCTCAGCGGCCACCGCCGCGCCCGCATTCTCCATCAGCGTCAGGCTGGGCACACCAGATTTGACGGCAAAGGCGTCCGCCCGCCCCATCTCGGCACTGGTCAACAAGGCTTCAGGAGGCTCGCTCATCTTGTTCCGTGGCGTTGGCGGCACAAAATCAGGTTAAATCGGTATCGGCCGCCTTGTCGAACCGGGCCCACGCCCTTACTCGACGGCCAAGTTCTGAGGCAAACGCGTGGCCGCTTTCTCCGTCATCATCCCCGCACACAATGAATCTAAGGTGATCGAGCGCTGCCTCGGCGCGCTGCTCGCCGATGCGCCCCAAGACGAGCCCGAGATCATCGTCGTGTGCAATGGCTGCACCGATGACACCGCGGAGCGCGCCCGCCGCTTCGGTGCGCGCGCGAAAGTCATCGAGCTTGCCCAAGGCTCCAAGCCCTTGGCGCTCAATACCGGCAACGAAGCCGCCCACGCACTGCCGCGTTTCTTTGTCGATGCCGACGTTGTTGTTTCGTATCCAAGCCTTGCAGCGGCCGCCGATGCACTGCGCACCCAAGCGCCGCGCGCCGCCGCGCCCGCTCTCAACATCGATACGAGCCACGCAAGCTGGCCGGTCAAGCTTTATGCTGCGCTCAGCCTGCGCTTGCCTTTCATGCGCGAAGGCTTGGTCGGCGCGGGCGTTTACGGATTGAACGCTGCAGGCCTTGCGCGCATCGGCGGATTTCCCAACCTCATCGGCGATGATCAATATGTCTATGAGAAGTTCGCGCCGGGCGAACGCGTGAGCGTTGCGCAAGACAGCAAAGGCAAGCCGGCGAAGTTCACGATCTTCTGGGCCGGCACGCTTGAGAACTTGGTGAATGTCGAAGTGCGGCGGCGCGCCGGCGATGATGAAATTCGCGCGCTGTTGGGCCATAGGCAGACCAGCCTGCCCGGTCAGCTCACCGCCCTTGCAGCACTCGCTCTGCGCCCCTGGCAATGGCCGGCGCTTGCGATCTTCGCTTATGTGAAGCTCGAATGCCGGCGGCGCTATCAGGCGAACAAGCGCGCCGGCAAAAGCGGCGACTGGACACGCGATGAAACCTCGCGCGGCGTTTGATGGCGCGCCTTGATATCGATGCCGCGTTCGATACCACCGGCGCGCTGCACGCGCCGCCCATCACAGGATTGCTGCGCGAGCTTTGGGCTTTGCAGTTTTATGCGCCGCCACGGCCGGATCCACGCATATTGCCTCATGGCAATGGCCGGGGCGTGCTCGTTATCCCGGCATTCTTGACCGATGATTCCTACACGCGCGGCCTGCGAGGCTTTCTTGAAGCCTGCGGTTTTCAAAGCTTTGGCGCCGGCATCGGCACGAATTGGGGACCGACGGCGAAGATCCTCACCGCACTGCGTGAGCGGCTTCACGAGGTTCGTGCGCTATCGCAAAGCCCGGTGGCTCTCGTCGGCATAAGCCTTGGCGGATTGCTTGCACGCGATCTTGCGTTCGATTTTCCCGGCGACATTGCGCATGTTGCAACGATCGCAGCGCCCATCACATTGCCGACGGCAACTAATCTCGAGCCGTTGCTCCGGCTTTGCGCCCGCTTCTATTCACGCGACCTCAACCTGGAACGCCTCGCGCATCCGCTGCCGGTGCCGTGGACCTCGATCTACAGCAAGCGTGATGGATTGATCGCCTGGCCAAGCTGCGTTTCCGACGCGCCGGGCGGCGTTTGCATTGAAGTCGATGCGCCGCATATCGCCATGGCACGCAACCCGGAAGCGCTTAAGGCGCTCAGCACGCGCTTGCCCGAATGACAAAAGAAATGGGGCGCGCGGAGTCTTCCTCCACACGCCCCACCAAGATTATACCGGTCTGGCCGTGTCTTATTCCCAGCCGTCAGGCGAGTTATAGGGCGCGGTGTAGCCCATCGCCTCGATCTCGTGGATCTTGCCGTCCTGCACTTTGAAGATGTGCATGGCAGGCAGATCGAACGGCTTGAAGTCCATCGGCATCGACTTGACGCCGGGAACGCCAACAAGCTTCTCCACCTTGTTCTTCATCGAGTGATGAAAATGCGAGAAGCCCACCACAAGCCCCGTCACCGGATCGGCGATGTCAACGCGGCGACGGTCAATCGTGTCGATATAGCTCATTGCCTGGGTGTCGAGCTGCTTGGCGCAGCCGATATGGCCGAGATAGGCAAATGCCTTGTTCGCCGGCTTCGGGCCTTTGGGATCGAGCGGCTTGTAAGTCGCCGTGATCATGCCGTTTTCGTGGCGCTCGCAATCATCCGCGAACGGAGCTTCCGAGCCGTTATTGTCATCGAGCGCATCATAATAGGCAGCGCCCTCCTTGATGAGCTGGGCACGCGCCTCACGCTCAGCCGGCGGCACTTGTGCAAGAAGACCCGGGCGCGGCGTCTGCAGCTGCGGCAGGTTTACCGGACCGAGATTGCGCGCGATTTGAGTCTCGGCCTCGGTGATCTTGCCGTCCTGATTGAGCTTGAGCCGGAGGCCAACAAGGATCGGCTTGTTGTCCTCTTGCAGCACGCCCATGAAGGCGACTTCTTGGCTGACAGGATCCGGCACCAAGATCTTGAACGATGTCGGGCCGCCTGTGACCGTCTTCCACAATCCCTCGCCAGGCTGGATCGACGTGGCGTTCTCAGTGGTCTTGATACCGGTGGCGAGCGGCGCTTTTGACGGATCATGCGCGACGATGGCGGCGATGTAAGCGTCGGCAACACCATCCAGGCAGGTGCGATCACAAACCTTGGGCTGAGCTTGGGCGACAGGCTTGGGCTTCTCTTGCATGCCAAGCGCCGAGCAGCCGGCAAGCGCCACCGCGGCAAGCGCGGCAGCACATATTTGCAGTTTCATTTTCTCTCCCCTGTGAATTGGTTGTTCTAGTGAACTATAAGCGTCGCGAAGGTGTGGACCCGCGAACGCCTTCTGGCAAGCCCCTAATCGTGCACTGCAACGCGCAAATCATCCCGCACCGCACATGGACAATCCGCGCATTGGTAATCGCAAGACGGTGAACACCGGGGTACCGTCTCAGACAAGCCGCCACCCACCGATTCTCTAAAGTCCAAACAAATAAACACAAAGGGGATAGTGATGAATCTCTTCGCCCGCGGCGAACCGAAATCACCGCATCGCATGTGCGCTTGGAAGGTGGCTGCCATTGCTGCCGGCGGCGCGTTATTCGCATCGGCTGCGCTCGGCTCTCCAAGCATCTATCCCACCGGTGTCACGCGCTACGATCCGGCCAAGGCATACAGCAGCTATGTGCTGTTCTCGGGCGGCACGGATGGAAAGACTCATCTCATCGACATGGACGGCAATGAGGTGCATCGCTGGGATCACGAAGGCATTCCGGCAGCGATGATCGATCCCAAGCTGATCGGCGGCCAGCGCGGGACTGTCGGACTTCAACTGACGGCGCTCAAAGCCGGTGAGCCCGGCGCTCGGCCCGGTCCGCCAATGTTCAACAACAAGACGTTCGGCATTGTCGATTGGAATGACAAAGTGGTTTGGGAGTGGGGCGACAAAGCGCCCGGCGGTTACGCGCGCCAGCACCATGATTGGGAGCGGCTTCCAAACGGCCACATGTTGATGCTGACAGACCGCACGACCAAGCTCGAAGGCTTCGGCGACAGAGAGATGCTCGATGATGTCGTCTTCGAAGCCGACAAGAAGGGCAATGTCGTTTGGCAGTGGCGCGCCTCCGATCATATGGACGAGTTCGGCTTGACACCGGAAGAGCTCGATCTCGTACACAAAACCAAGAACCCCGACTTCCTGCACTTCAACGACATGCAGGCGCTCGGTCCCAATCATTGGGCGGCAAAGGACAAGCGCTTTGCCCCCGAGAACATCATCATGTGCTCGCGCGAAGCCAACTTCACAATCATCATCAGCAAGAAGACCGGCAAGGTGGTATGGCGCATCGGCCCCGACTACACGGTCCCGGAGGGTTTGAAACCGGAAGAGCGCGCTAAGGTGATCGATCAGATCAGCGGCCAGCACGATGCGCACATGATTGCCAAGGGCCTGCCGGGTGCCGGCAACATCCTTATCTTCGACAATCAGGGCGCGGCCGGTTATCCGCCGGTGATCACGCGCGCCGCCTCACGCATTCTCGAGATCGATCCGGTCAAGAAGGAGATTGTGTGGCAATACACCGGCATGAAGTCCGGCAACACGCCGTTCTACAGCTTCAATATCTCAAGCGCAGAGCGCCTGCCCAATGGCAACACGCTGATCGACGAAGGCCAGGCTGGCCGCTTCTTTCAAGTAACGCCGCAGGGCGAGATCGTTTGGGAATATGTCTCGCCGTTTAAATCGATACCGAGCCCGCAGGACGCCTCGCCGTTGCGGCAGATCCAAGGTGCGCCGCCGCCCGCGCCGGGCCCGGTCATTTGGGTCTATCGTGCGCAGCCTGTACCGTATGATTGGGCCCCGAAGGGAACGCCGCACACGGAGAACCCGGTCGCAGCGCCGGATCTGGCGACATTCCGCGTTCCGAGCGCGAGTGAATGATGCGTTTGCGATCAAGTTAACTCGTCATCCCGGATGCGATGCGGCATCGAAATGCTGCTTCGCAGATCCGGGATCTGTTGGAGACAAGAGATCCTGTGTCTGCGCAGCGTCACTTTGTGCCGCAACGCGCACGGGATGACGATAGAGCTTGTTCACTTGCTGGTAACGGCCGTCACCAGCAGTCACAAAATATCCGCAACGATCAGGCGATAGCCGAAATCAAACTCGGTTTTGTTGAGAAGACTAGCGTTGCGATGCGCCCATGTACCATCTTCGATGTCGCGCTCGAGCTGCGCGAGCGCTGCCTGCACATCTCCCAGCCGCGCGAAGCTCGATATCGCGCGGCGCGCGCAGGCATCAAGATACATCTTGGGCCTGCGCCAATAGGCGCAAAGGAAGCCGTCGGTGCAGTTGTGCGGCAAAGGCACGACGCGTGTCTCGGCGGAGCCGAGCGCCTCGCGGAACGGCGTGGGAGAGAAGGTTGTGCGGTCATGGGCGATGATCTCGGGAAAGTAATCGCGCGTCAGCCAGAACGGTGTCGGAGGCTCCTCCCAGGTGAAGATCACGCAGCGCTTGCGCGCAACGCGCTTCATCTCTCGCAAACCTTGCTCCTGATCGGCCCAGTGATGCGTCGTGAGAAACGCCGTTGCCGCGTCAAAGCTCTTGTCATCGAACGGGACGTTTTCCGCTGATGCCTGCACAGCTTTGGCGAGCGAGGCGGGCCGTTGGGCAATCATCTCCGCCGAAGGCTCAATCGCTGCAACGTGCAGGCCCGGAATCTCATACGAACCGGCGCCCGCCCCAAAATTGATCGCGCTCTTTGCATCGCCAAGCGCCGCGCGGATCAACTCCGTGATGCGCGGATCAGGTTTGCGGTATTTCGCATAACCCTTCCCGATCGTGTCATAGAGTGCGCTCAAGGCCGGCTCCTGTGATGCGGTCCACTGTGTGATCATAACAAAAGCGGGGCCCGAAGGCCCCGCTCGATTTTGAAGTTATCAACGCGGCGATTAGCCGGCGCTGTAATACATGTCGAACTCGACCGGATGCGGCGCCATCTCGAAGCGCTGCACTTCCTTCATCTTGAGCTCGATATAGCTGTCGATGAAATCGTCGTCGAACACGCCGCCCTTCTTGAGGAAGGTGCGATCGGTATCGAGATTGGCAAGCGCCTCACGCAAAGATCCGCAAACAGTCGGGACATCCTTGAGCTCTTCCGGCGGCAGCTCGTAAAGGTCCTTATCCATCGGCGCGCCCGGATCGATCTTCTTCTCGATGCCGTCAATGCCGGCCATGAACAGTGCGGCAAAAGCGAGATAGGGATTGGCGAGCGGATCGGGGAAGCGCACTTCGACACGCTTCGCTTTCGGACCGGAGCCGAATGGAATGCGGCAAGAGGCCGAGCGATTGCGTGAGGAGTAAGCCAAAAGCACCGGCGCCTCAAAGCCCGGCACCAAGCGCTTGTAGCTGTTGGTCGTCGGATTGGTGAAAGCGTTGATCGCCTTGGCATGCTTAATGATGCCGCCGATGTAATAGAGGCAGGTGTCGGAAAGACCGGCATAGCCCGAGCCGGCAAACAGCGGCGTTCCACCCTTCCAGATCGACTGATGGCAATGCATGCCGGAGCCATTGTCGTTCCACATCGGCTTGGGCATGAAGGTCGCCGTCTTGCCATAGGCCGACGCAACCTGCTGCACGACATAGCGATAGATCTGCATGCGGTCGGCCATCTTGGCGAGCGTCGAAAACTGCATGCCGAGCTCATGCTGAGCAGGCGCCACCTCATGGTGATGCTTTTCCGGATCGCAGCCCATCTCAGCCAAGACGGCGAGCATCTCTGAACGCATGTCTTGCGCTGAAATCGACCGGCGGAACCGGGAAGTAGCCGCCCTTGGGGCCGACTCTGTGGCCCATATTGCCGCCTTCATAAGGTGTGTTCGTATTGGAGGGCATTTCGGCCGAATCGATCGAATAGCTCATGCCCTGCTGCAGCGTCTGCCAACGCACATCATCGAACACGAAGAACTCGGCCTCAGGACCGAAATAGGCGGTATCGCCAATTCCGGACGACTTCAGATAAGCCTCCGCGGCCTTGGCGATCGAGCGCGGATCGCGGTTGTAGGTCTCACCCGTCGTAGGATCGAGAACATCGCAGAACAAGATGAGCGTCGGCTGTGAGAAGAACGGGTCCATCACAGCGGAGCCGCAATCGGGCAGCAGCAACATGTCGGATTCGTTGATCGCCTTCCAGCCGGCGATCGAAGAGCCATCGAACATCGAGCCCTGGGTCAAGAAATCGTTGTCAACCAACGACGGATCGAATGTCACATGCTGCCACTTGCCGCGCGGGTCGGTGAACCGCAGATCGACGAACTTCACGCCCTTCGACTTCATCATGTTGAGGACGTTCGCTGGTGTACTCATTGCATCTTCCCTATTTTAGCTCGGATTTCGGTTCCCATTTGCGCCCCTCCGTAACTGGCCAGAAGCCGCCCCGGCGAAACCGATATTCCGGAAACTCCAACCACCCCCGCATAGAACTCGCTAAATCGCCTCGCCTCCACGCTCCCCGGTGCGGATGCGAATGGCTTCCTCTACCGGTGTCACAAAGATCTTGCCGTCGCCAATGCGACCTGTGCGCGCCGCGGTCTGAATCGCTTCGACGGCGCGCTCGACCAGATCATCTGGCAGCACGATCTCGATCTTCACCTTAGGCAAAAAATCGACGACGTATTCCGCGCCCCGGTAGAGTTCGGTGTGCCCCTTCTGACGCCCGAACCCCTTGGCCTCGGTGACAGTAATGCCGAGGAGCCCAACCTCCTGCAGCGCTTCCTTCACCTCGTCCAGTTTGAACGGCTTAATTATGGCTTCGATCTTCTTCATCCGACGCCCTGGTGAATGATGGTGATCGGTGTTGGCCCGCTGTTCAGCGGGCGCGCCGGTGGTTCTAGTGCAGACCTCATGCCAGCCCTTAACGACGCTAGTTCTATCGCTTCGTCAATGGCTTAACTCAGAACGTGACCGCCGGCCCTGGGCCGTCGCGCGCTGATTGCCTTAAGCTTATGCACGCCGCTCAAGTCTTAGCCAGAGGCGAATGCGGCGGCGCATCGACGCTGGCGGCGGTTTCGCGCCGCACAAAGCGCCCAGCGCATCTTCGATTGACCGCTTTACCCGCTCCGCCACCGGCTGTTATCTGACAAATATTGGCGTCCCGGCGGGCTCGCGGTGGGACGGTGTGGGGAAATGATGACAAAGTGGCCGTCCAGCCTGGGCGCGCTCGCGCTCACTCTCGTCTCTGTGATCTTTGGTAATGCCGCCTGGGGCGCGGGGCTTTCGACTTCGAAATATGCCCCGCTCGACGTTGTGGTCAAATCGCTCAAGCTCGAGCCCAAGCGGGGCCTCTTCACCCTGTTTCTGGATCGGCAGAGCGGTGCAATCTACATCGAAGTGCGCGCCGATCAGCTGGACAAGGATTTCCTCTACGCCGCGCGAATCGAGGCCGGGCTTTCGGATCTGACCGGTACGACCGAGCTCGAGCGCACAACGCTGCTCGAGGACCGCATCTTCAAGATCGTTCATCCGCAAATCCAGCCGAACCGCCTCGATTTCATCGACGAACAGACCGACTATTACTACGACCCGTCGAGCCCGCTTGCGCGCTCCTCCGCCGCGAATAAGGCCCCCGAGATCTTTGCGACGGCGCAGATCATCGCAGCCGACGCGAACGAGAGCGTCTATCTTGTGCGGCTCGATCAAAGCTTTGACGATGACGCCGTATCGCAACTGAAGGAAAAGCCGACGCGCTCGCGGTCCGTCGATATCGAGACCCATCCCGCCAATTCGGATTTCATCATCGACTATTTCGTCGCGGGATTCCCGATCCGCGTGCGCCATAGCTTCATCGCGCTCACGCCTTCAGACTACACGCCGCGCGCTTATGATTACCGCGTCGGCTATCGCACAATTCAGATCACCGATCTTACCTCGACCGTGCCCGTTCCGTTCGCCGACGTGATCGAGCGCTGGAATCTCAAGAAGAAAGACCCAAAGGCGGCACTCTCCGAGCCGGTTACGCCGATCACGTTCTGGATCGAGAACACAACACCGGCCGAGTATCGCGATGCCGTCAAAGACGGCATTCTTGCGTGGAACAAAGCCTTCGAGGCTGCAGGCTTCAAGGACGCCGTTCGCGCCGAGCTTCAACCCGACAAGCCGGATTGGAGCCCAGGCGACATCCGCCACAATATGGTCCGCTGGGTTTCGTCGCCGAACCTGCCCTACGCCGGCGAAACTCTGCCAATCGCCAACCCGCGCACGGGCGAGATCCTCAACGCAACAATCACGCTCGACTATTGGCAATTTCGCGAGCTGATGAACGAGAACAAGCTTTTTGCATCGGTGGCGACGGCCGAGCGGGCGCGGCGCGCAAACGAGCCCATGGTTGCGCTGAACAGTCTTTCCCGTCCCCAGGATGCCGCCGGAATTGCGCTCGGTATCGCAACACTGCAATCGCGCAACGCCGACAAGGTGGAGGTTTCTCGTCTTTACCTCGAAGCGGTCAAGCAGACTGTCATGCACGAGATCGGCCACGCGCTCGGCCTGACGCATAACTACAAGGCGAGCGTTATTCGCCCGTTCTCGCAGCTCCAGGAGACGGACCAGGAGAAATATCCGCTTGCCGGCTCGGTGATGGACTATTTTCCGGTCAATATTGCACGCAAGGGCAAGCATCAGGGCGTGTTCTACATGACCCGCATCGGCCCTTACGACAAATGGGCGATCGCCTTTGGTTACACCCCTTCGCTCGATGATCCCGCTGGCGAAGAGGCGCGCAGAGACAAGCTGCTTGCACGATCGACCGAGCCCGACCTTGCCTACGGAAACGATGCCGATGCCGGCAATACCGGCGTCGATCCGAGAATTGAAAGCTTCGATCTCTCTTCCGATCCCGTTGCCTGGGCGCGCGACCGGATGGAGCTTGTCGAAGAGACCCTGCCCGAGATCAAGGCAAGAGTATTAAGCCCCGGCCAATCCCGCCAGGAGCTGCGCAACACATTTGCCGATCTGCTCGACGAAAAGATCGTCGCCGCGCGTGCGCTGGCACGCAATATCGGCGGCGTCTATGTCGATCATGCCGCGACTGATCAACCCGGCGGCACACAACCCTTCACCGCAGTCCCCGAGGCGACGCAAAAGACCGCGCTTGCAGTTCTCGCCAAATACGTCTTCGCACCCAATGCATTTCTATTTCCGGCCGACCTCACGCGTTCTTTGGAGGCGCAGCCGCGCGGCAACTCCGTTACGCTCGATCCCAATGTTCATGCCTGGGCAGGCACAGTGCAGAAATCGGTTCTTGATCGCTTGCTTTATTATCGCGTTCTCGCTCGCCTCACCAATTCACGCACGTATGGCGGCACCTACACGGCCGAAGCATTCATGAACGATCTGACGGACGCGGTCTTCGCCAGCGACATGAACGGCAATGTCAACACGTTCCGCCAGGATCTGCAGGCACTCTATGTGGAGCGGCTCATTTCAATTATCGCAAGCGATAAGCCGGTCACGACTTATGATCCGGTTGCGCGCGCGGCGATCTTCAGGCAGGTCGAGCAAATCCACGACGACGAACAACTGCGCGTGATGCTGCATCTCATCTTCGGCATGAATGACGAAACCGTCGCATTCCGTACGCATCTCGTGCATATCACCGGCGAGGCGTTGAACCCGCGCTGAGCGTATTTTCCGGCCGCCCGTGCCAGGGTAGTTAAGCGCGAATTTTGCTGCAGCGCATTTGACAAATTCAGCGGCCGGACCTAGCTTAAACATCTGAACTCTCAGGAGCGGAGGCCTACGAAAATGACGCCACCGGATCATTCCAGGTTCTGACAAAACACAATCGAAACTTCCCGAAAAGCGGAGCTTGAGCTCCGCCCCAAATGCAATCCTCTTGGATTGTAAGGAGCGCTGCGGCCTCCCCCCTCCCGGTAGAAGCGCTGCAGCGCTTTCTTATTGCTCCGTGGCTAATTCATGCGTTCGGCTTTGGCCAACGCATGTTTTGTTGGTGATCACGCCAGCCCCTCATGATCGATCTCGTCCCGCGCACCGCGTTCCCATTCACGCATGCCTTCAAGCGCCAGGATCGCTTCACAGTAATCCTGAGCCGCCGGTGAAAGCGCAATGCCGTAAGTTCGGAACCGCGTGACCACCGGCGCATAAAACGCATCGGCAATGGAGAAATCACCGAACAGAAATTTGCCGCCGGTGCCAAAGCGCGTCCGCGCTTCCGACCATAAGTGCTCAATGCGCCGCGTATCGCGTACAACACCCTGCACGGGCGTGAAAGGCGCAACACGCGCAAGGATATTCATCGAGCACTCGCTCCGGAGCGCCTGAAAGCTCGCATGCATCTCGGCACAAATCGAGCGCGCGAAGGCGCGTGCGGCGGGCGCGCGCGGCCACAGCGGCTTGGCGGGAAATGATTCCGCCAGATACTCAGCAATCGCCAGCGAGTCCCAAATCACCGTCTCACCGTCTTTGAGGATCGGTACGGTCGCGCCTTGCCGTGCTTTGCAATCTCGGCGCTGGTCTCCGGCCGGCGCAGAGCGATGTGCTCTTCCTTGAAGGCAATGCCGAATTCCTTGAGCACGAGCCACGGCCGCAGCGACCAGGATGAAAAGCACTTGTCACCGATCACCAGCACAAGACTTTCAGCCATCCGCCCTTAAATCTCCCGGATTTTCGCCACACGACCGGCATTCACGGAACCGGCATGAGGGTGTATGCATTATGCCAGTGGCTTCCCCGGCCGAGGGTATCGCGTACGGCCGTTTAGCGATAGAGCGAACCAACCTCAGGGGACCTATGATGCACTCCTTGCAACCATATCTCACAGATGCCCAGCAGTATCTCGTTCAAGCGCTCGACTTCGCGCATCAGGGCTTTTTGCAGGTCAATGTCGTGCTCGGGCTTCTGATTGCCGTCGTCGCGGCTTTCATGCTCGGCCAGTACCGTCTTCGCCCGACCATCCTGCGACCACGATCGGCGCGACGTTGGTGTTCATCATCGCGCAAGTCCTGGTGCCGGTGATCGACCATCGGGCGGCGCTTAAGCTGCCCGACGTCATGGTTGTCAATGTTCTGGCGCGAGGTTGGGCTGCTTGCGGTCGGCCTGTTCATTGCGATCACGTTCTTTTACCTCGTGAAGAAGACGGTGCTGCGGGGCGGTCATTGAGACTTTAGGCGCCGCCGCCCTATGTTATGAGCCGTCTGGCGCGTTGATTCGCCCACCGGGCGGCTTTCTCATTTTGCGTAAAGGTGAGTTTGATGGCGCGAGCGACTGCCCGCACCAAGGATTTGTTCGAGAAGCCGGTAAGCACGATAGCTCCTACTCCGCCAAGGATATCGAGGTTCTCGAAGGGCTCGAGCCGGTGCGGCGCCGGCCCGGCATGTATATCGGCGGCACGGATGAGCGCGCACTCCATCATCTCTTCGCCGAAGTGCTCGACAACGCGATGGACGAGGCGCTCAACGGCCATGGCGAGCTTCATCAAGGTCGAGCTCGCCAAGGACGGCACGCTCTCGGTGACCGACAACGGCCGCGGCATCCCGGTCGATCCGCACCCCAAGTTCAAGGACAAGTCCGCGCTCGAAGTCATCATGACCATGCTGCATTCGGGCGGCAAGTTCGGCGGCAAGGCCTACGAGACGAGCGGCGGCTTGCATGGCGTCGGCGTCTCGGTCGTCAACGCGCTGTCGGATCATCTGGAGGTCGAGGTCGCGCTCGAGCGCACGCTCTATCGCCAGACCTACGCCAAAGGCCACCCGACTTCGAAGCTGAAGAATCTCGGGCCGATCAATAACCGGCGCGGCACCAAGGTCTCGTTTCGTCCGGACCCGGAGATCTTCGGCAAGGGCGTCGCCTTCAAGCCGGCGCGGCTCTACCGGATGGCGCGCTCCAAGGCCTATCTGTTAGGCGGCGTGAAGATTCATTGGTCAGTGCGCATCCCAGCCTTGATCAAGGACGACACGCCGGCCGAAGACACGCTGCATTTTCCAGGCGGGCTCAAAGGACTTTCTCGCCGCCGAGACCGAAGGCGCGACGCCCGTGGCGCCGGAAGCGTTCGCCGGCCATGTCACAAAGCCGGGCCAGCACGGCAGCGTCGAATGGGCGATCACCTGGCTTGCCGACCGCGACGGCTTTCTCAACACCTACTGCAACACGATCCCGACCACCGAAGGCGGCACGCACGAAGCGGGCCTGCGCACCGCGCTTGCACGCGCGCTCTAGCGCAGTTATGCCGAGCTCGTCGGCAACAAGAAGGGCGCGCAGATTCTGCCCGAGGATGTGCTCGGCAGCGCGGCGGGCCTTCTTTCGGTGTTCATTCGCGAGCCCGAATTTCAGGGCCAGACCAAGGAGAAGCTTGCCAGCGCCGAAGCGCAGCGCCTGGTCGAAGCCGCCGTGCGCGATCACTTCGATCATTGGCTGGCGGAATCGCCACCGCGCGCCGGCAAGCTTTTGGATTGGGTGATCATCCAGGCCGAAGATCGCTTGCGGCGGCGGCAAGAAAAGGAAGTCAGCCGTGCAATCCGCCACGCGCAAACTGCGCTTGCCCGGCAAGCTCGCCGATTGCGCGGCCGGCTCATCGCAAGGCACCGAGATCTTTCTGGTCGAAGGCGATTCCGCCGGCGGCTCGGCCAAGCAGGCGCGCGATCGCGCAACCCAAGCCGTGCTGCCTTTGCGCGGCAAGATCTTGAACGTCGCAAGCGCAGGCGCACGGCAAAGCTTTCGCAAAACCAGGAGCTTGCGGATCTCTTGCAAGCGCTTGGTTGTGGCGTGCGCGAGCGCTACCGCGAGCAGGATCTGCGCTATGAACGCGTGATCATCATGACCGATGCCGATGTCGATGGCGCGCATATCGCATCGCTTCTCATCACATTCTTCTATCGCGAGATTCCCGGCCTCATCAGTGATGGACATCTTTATCTCGCTGTGCCGCCGCTTTATCGCCTGACGCCAAGGCGGCAAGACGATCGTATGCGCGCGACGATCAGCACAAAGACGAGCTCATGAAGAGCGCGTTCAAAGGCAACCAGAAGGTCGAGGTCTCGCGCTTCAAAGGCCTGGGCGAGATGATGCCTGCGCAGCTCAAAGAAACCACGATGAAGCCCGGCAGCCGCACCTTGCTCAAAGTTGTCATTCCAGGCGATGAGGTCGAGACGACCGAAAGCCTTGTCGAGCAATTGATGGGCCGCAAAGCCGAATTGCGCTTTCAATACATCACAGAAAACGCCCAATTCGCCACCGACCTTGATATTTAGGCGGAAGGCCGCCCGCCTTTGAGTCTGTTCACCCAACTTGCGCCGATATTTCTGATCTTCGTGCTCGCGAGCACGGTCAAAGGCATGATCGGCATGGGATTGCCGATGGTGGCGATCCCGCTCCTCAGCCTGTTCATGACGCCGGCCGAAGCCGCGGCGATTATCGTCTTGCCCGCGCTCGTCGCCAATGCTTGGCAAGGGGTCGCAGGGCGCGCGTTCTTCACTCTGCTGCGGCGGCTATGGCCACTCTTTGCCGGCGTTCTCATCGGCTTCGGCATCGGCGCGCTCGCGCTGAACGCAACCGAAAGCCCGTGGGCGATCACCCTGCTCGGCGGTGTGCTGATCACCTACGCCCTGCTCGGCCTTTTCAACCTTCATTTCTCCGTGCCGTCCAAAGCTGAAAATCTCATCGCACCGGTGATCGGCCTCATCAACGGCATCGTCAGCGTGATGACCGCAATCTTCTCGGTGCCGGCATTGCCTTATCTCGATGGATTGCATCTGAGCCGCGATGAGATCGTACAAGCGCTGGGCATGCTGTTCACGCTCTCGACGCTCGCGCTTGCTGCAGCGCTCACGCATGGCGGCATCTTGCGTGCTTCGGTAGCCCTGCCCTCCCTCGCAGCATTGGCTGCGATGCCGATCGGCTTGGGCCTGGGACAATTCATCCGCGCCCGCACGCACCCTGCGCACTTCCGCAAGATTTTCCTGAGCGCACTTCTGCTGCTCGGCGCCTATCTCACCCTGCGCAGCCTGCTATAATGGTGCAAAAGCGTGGGGAGGCACATGAAACAGCTGGGGGTGCTCTGCGCGTGCATCGCGCGGCAGTCATGCTTGCGGGCTGCGCTCACACGACACTGAGAACTGAGCAGGCATCCGCATCACCAGTCGCGCACGCGCGCCGGCCACCTGTCTTCCGGTCGATCGATGTCTACGGCACCGATCGCTTCACCGGCGATGAGGTCGCCGCAGAATTCAAGACTGATATCGACACGATCGTGAAAGCTTTCGCGGTCTGGCCGCCCAATGCCGATATCGCTGGCCCCGCTTCGCGCGACATCAAGCTGCAGCTCAAATCGCGGGCGCCTTTCGCCTATTTCGATCTCGGCGTGACCTTTGCGCCTGCGCCCGATAACGGCCTTTACATGATGATCGACGCGGTCGAGGAGAAGGATGCCGCGCGGCGCATGCCGTTCTACAAAGCGCCAGCCGAAACGCTGCCTGACCCCGGCGGCCTGATTGCCAAATGGAGCGAATATCAAGACAAGGTGTTCAAGCTCATGTATGCGGGTACGCCGCTAAAGGTGACGGATTGCCCCGTGCTTCATTGCCTCGCGCCGTTCAATATTCCCGAGCTTGCGCCATATCTGCCGATCTTCACTGCGGGCGCCAAAGCGCATGAGAAAGAGCTTTACGCCATCGCGGCGCACGATAAGAACCCGGAGCACCGCGCGATCGCACTGTTTGTGCTTGCGCACACCGACAATGCGGCAAAGCTCTTGCCGGTGCTTGGCCACGCCATCCATGACCCCAGTGACATCGTACGCAACAATGCGATGCGCATCATGATCTTCATGGCGCAGTCCGATCCAAACCGTGATTACCCCATCGTCGATCTAATCGCTGCGCTCGATTTCCCAAGCGCAGACGACCGCAACAAATCCGGCTATGTTCTAGTGGCACTGGTCGAGTCGCCGCGCTACCGAAGCGCAATCAAAGCGAAGGCTGTCCCGACGCTCCTCAAGCTTCTCCGCCTCAAGCAGGCCAACAACCACGACCCAGCCTATGAGATCCTCAAGGCTCTCAGCGGCGAGAGTTTCGGCGAACGCGATTATACCGCCTGGGAAGACTGGGCGGCGACAATCGCTCAGCGATGATCGCGCTACCGGTCAGTACATCATGCCGAAGCCAAGGAGCCTGTCGGCCTTTGCCTTCTGGTCATCGGTGAGCTTGGCGTAAAGCGGCTTCGCCGCATCGCGCAGCGCCTTCAAGCTGTCGAGCTGCGATTGTGCCTGATCGACGTCCTGGTCAAGCGCTTGCGGCAAAGGTTGCGGTTGCCATGCTTGATAATTCTGCATCGCGCCGGGGCCCGTCTGCCGGCCTTGCATCATGCCCGGCCCTCTCTGCTGGCCCTGCATCATGCCCGGCCCCATCTGACCCGCGCCGCGCATCATCCGTCCTCGCCCCATGCCCCAGCCGCGCGCATTGGCAGCGGCAGCATCGCGAACCGCCTTGGCGAATGGCGCCCACACTTTTTCCTGTGCCGAGGTGATGCCCAGCTCCGTCTTGAGAAAGGCAACCGTGCCATCCGGGTATTGGCTCATCATGCCCATGCCGCCCATCATGCCGTAGCCGCGGCCCATCATCATGCCGGGCCCGTCGCCGCCCATCATTTCCGGACCCATCGTCCAAGCGCCGCCGCCTTGCTGAGCCAGCGAAGGAGCAGCGAAAACGAGCGATGCCATAACAGCGGCGATTGCGGCTTTGCGCGACATTTGAGCCTCCTTTGAAAAACCAGGGCCGAGCCTGACCTGGCCCCGCAATTGTTGCGTTGATGAAGATCAAGGATGGAAGACGCCAGAGTCACAACTATATGTGTTGCAAAGCATTGACCGGAGCACGCCATGACAATTGATCAGACCGCCCAGACCGCGACGGGAGACAAACCTGAGAGCCGCGCTCTCGCGCGCCGCCTCAACGTCACCTCGCGCGGGCTGTTCTTCGTTTGGCTTGGCCTTGCCGTGCTGGCGCATCTCGGCTGGGGCTGGACGCTCACCGGCATCGGCGTCATCGTGCTGGGCGAGCAGGCAGCGCGCTGGAAGCTCGATCTCAAGCTTTCAACCGCATGGACGATCGGCGGCGCGATTTTCCTGATCGGCGGCCTGTGGCAGCTGATTTCACATCGCGTTTCCGCTTGCGCCGCTGCTGCTTATCCTCTTGGGCATCGGCATTATCTGGAACGGCTTTTTCGGCAAAGCTGAAGGCTGAGGGCTCGGCCTGTGATGATTGCCGGCTTGCTTCAGAACACATGACCGCACGACTATGCTGCGCGATAACATTCGCCAGCAGTTCGGAGAAAGCCATGCGGTTCATCGTTTTCGGCGTCGGCGCGATCGGCGGCACGATTGCAGGCAAGCTCGCGGGCGCCGGCGAAGAGGTGATCGGCATTGCGCGCGGCGAGCAATTGCGCTCGCTTCAGGTGAACGGGCTCTATCTCGAAACGCCCGAAGGCGAGGAGCATTCGAGCTTTCCCGCTTTTGGCAGCCCCGCCGAAGCCGGCATCAAGCCGGATGATGCCATCCTTCTCACCATGAAGACGCAAGACACCGCACGCGCGCTCGAGCAGTTGCGTGAAGCGGGCGTGAAAGACAACCCGATCGTCTGTGTACAGAATGCCGTCGAGAATGAGCGCTTGGCGCTGCGCTTCTTTCCCAACGTCTATGGTGTTTGCGTGATACTGCCGGCGAGCTATCTCGAGCCCGGTATTGTGCGCTGTTATTCAACACCGCGCCCGGGTATTTTGGATATCGGCCGCTATCCGCACGGCAAGGACAAGACTTGCGAAGAGATCGCGCGCGGGCTTGAAAGCGGCGGCTTCAGCTCCGTCGCCGATGACGACATCATGGCGCAGAAATATGGCAAGCTCCTGATGAATCTCGGCAATGCGCTGCAAGCGGCGCTCGGCACGGCAGCGCGGCGTGGGCCCTATTTCGAAACGCTGCGCGCAGAAGGCGAGGCAGTTCTCAAAGCGGCCGGCATCAAGTGGGGCAATGCCGATTTCGACAGCCCGCGGCGCGGCGAGCTCTTGCGCGTTGCGCCGGTGAAGGGCGAGGCGCATCCCGGCGGCTCGTCATGGCAAAGCCTCGCGCGCGGCGCCGGCTCGATCGAGACGGATTACCTCAATGGCGAGATCTCTCTGCTCGGCCGGCTTCACGGCGTGCCGACACCGTTGAATGATTATTTCTGCGCGCTCGCCGCCGAGATGGTGCGCACACAAGCACCGCCCGCCTCGATCGATCCCGCGCGCATCGAACACGAGCTCCAGCTTTGATCCCGCATTCCAGTCTTCTCTGCTTCACGCTTCAACGTTACGGCATAAAGGGACCAGCTAGATTCATGGCTTGCTGATGCGATTTCTCGCCATCGATTTCGAGACTGGAACGGACGATATCGCCAGCGCGTGCTCGATCGGCCTTGCGCTCGGAGACGAGAAGCGCATCACCCGCGAATATTATTCACTGATCCGCTCGCCGCGTCACGAAGGCTGGGTGTCGGACATCCACGGCATCACTTGGCAAGACGTGGCCGATCAGCGTGCCTTCGGCGGCCTCTGGGATGAGATCGCGCCATTCTTCGAAGCGGCCGATGCTTTCATTGCCCACAAAGCGCAATACGACAAAGCCGTGCTCGAAGCCTCGTGCAAGGAGGCCGGCATTGCGCCGCCCGACAAGCCCTGGATCTGCTCCCTCCATATGGCCGAGCATATGTGGAAGCTCGAAAGCTATAGGCTCGATGAGATCTCGAAACGTTTCGGCATCATGCTGGAGCGCCACAATGCGCTCTCCGATGCACAGGCCGCGCTGAAGGTGGTTCAACGTGCGCTCGCCGAGGGCGGCAAGCCCGAATTTGGCGCCCTCAGGAAATCCGATCGCAAACGCTTAGCAACCGGATAACGGCCCCCGCGGTGACTTTGCGTTAACCGGCACGTGCCAAGCCTCTTGCAGAGCCTTATCCTTACGCCATGACCGAAACCGCCACCGAAACCGCCAAGGAAACGATAGGAAGGTGGAGGCGCGCTCTGCGCCTCTTGCATCTGCGCGCGCAAACCGAGATCGACTATGCGGCGGTGGTTCAGCATGTGCGCGAAGACGGCGCGCTCAGCGGGCGCTATCAGTTCATGACGCTGATGTCGTGCGCTATCGCGACGCTCGGCCTGCTGCTGTCATCGCCTGCCATCGTCATCGGCGCGATGTTGATATCGCCGCTTATGGGCCCGATCGTGCAGCTTGGCATGTCGCTCTGCATCCTGGACTTCAGAGCCATGCGCTCAAGCCTTCTCAGCCTCGGCGTCGGCGTCGGCCTTGTGCTCGTTGCCTCTGCCGGAATTGTCGCGCTTTCACCGCTCACGCAAGCAACGCCAGAGATTCTTTCTCGAACCCAGCCCAATCTTTTCGATCTTCTGGTTGCGATCTTCTCCGGCCTGGCCGGCGGCTACGCCGTCGTCGCGCGCAAGGGCGAGACAATTGTCGGCGTTGCCATCGCCACGGCTTTGATGCCGCCGCTCTGTGTTACCGGCTATGGGCTCGCCACCGGCTCCTTCGCCATCACCTGGGGCGCGGGTTTCTTGTTCATGACCAATTTGCTGGCGATCGCGCTCTCGGTGACACTGGTCGCCAAGTGGTACGGCTTCGGCTATAGCCACGGCCGGGGCCACACCGTCTGGCAGACCTCGCTTATTGTCGCGACATTCATTGCGCTCTCCGTGCCGCTCGGGTTTGCGCTCCACAAGATTGTCGTGCAAACGCAATATGCCGCTCTGGCGCGCGATGCCATCGAACATTCGTTCGAGGGCGAGGAGAGCCGTATTTCAGAATTCAAGATCACAAGCGGCACTGACGGCAATGCACGTGTCGATGCGGTCGTGCTCAGCCGGACCTATCATCCCAACGCTGAGCACGATCTCCAGGCGGTACTCGACAAGGAATCCGAGCATCATGTTGTGCTCAGCCTGCATCAAGTGATGGTCGACCGTGATCTGTCGATCGAGAAATCCGAGATCCTGCAGCAAGCGGCGACATCGATGGCGCCGCTGCAATCCGCGCTCGAGGATTACAAGAGCCGGGACACAGTGCGTAACGCCATGGCGAATGCCGCCCCCTTCAAGCTTGCAGCACTCCAAATCGATGATAAGGCGCATACCGCGCGGCTTTACCCAGAGGCCGCAGGCCACGGCACGCTTGCGGAATATCGCGCCGCTGAACAGGCGCTCGCCAAGCATTTTTCCGGATGGCAGATAGTTATCGTGCCGCCGGCTTCGCGTCTGCCGCCAATCCATTTCGCCGATGGCTCCTCCTCCATCGACAGCGCAGCCACCTCATCCATCGGCAACATCGTCTGGGCGCTCAGGCGCTGGAACGCAGACAAGGTGCGAGTCATTGGCTATGCCAGCAGCACGGGCTCGCGCCGCGGCAACACCAAGCTCGCCCTGGCACGATCACGCGCGGTACTGCTGGCCATGCAGCCGGGCGGCATCTCAGGCACGGCGATTGGTGCCTTTCTCGCCTATAACCAGCGCGCCGACGAACGTGCATACGGCTTGCGCCTCTTTCAGCGCGTCGACGTCGAGCTTGCGGAAAACGAAAACATCCCCTCGCCCGGCGAAAAGGCTATTGCGCCTGCGCCGGCCGGATCGGCGCCAGCCAAATGAGCGAATGCGCACCGCCTAATCGCCTGCGACGATTACGTCATTCGCCTCTGTGGCGATTTTTGTTGCAAATCAGGCACATGCGTGCTATATGAGAACCACGCTAAATGGCGATTGAGGGCGGTCAATTGACTTAAGCCCCTCTGGTCCCAATCTGTAGCGATAAGCGCGCTGGGGATTCGCGCGGGATAATCCCCTGTCCGATCTGGCGCGTTAGGGCGCCAGGCCCGAAACGTCAGACGACAGAAAGTAAGTAATGCAGTTCTCAGACCTCGGCTTAAGCCCGGAGGTTTTGGCCACTCTCAAAAGCATCGGCTACGAGCGGCCCACACCCATCCAAGAAAAAGCCATCCCAGTCGCGCTTCAACGGCGCGATCTATTCGGGCTCGCACAAACCGGCACAGGCAAGACGGCCGGCTTCACCCTTCCAATGCTCGATCTTCTTGCGCAAGGCCGCGCCAAAGCGCGCATGCCCCGCTCTTTGATCCTCGAGCCGACGCGCGAGCTTGCGGCGCAGGTTGCCGAAAGCTTCGAAAAATACGGCAAGGGCCAAAAGCTCTCCATGGCGCTTCTTATCGGCGGCGTTTCCTTTGAGGAGCAAAACAAAAAGCTCGATAGAGGCGTCGACGTTCTCATCGCAACGCCTGGGCGCTTGCTCGATCATTTCGAGCGCGGGCGCGTGATGCTCGGCGGCGTGCAGATCCTTGTGATCGATGAAGCTGACCGCATGCTCGATATGGGCTTCATCCCGGACATCGAGCGTATCTGCTCGCTTCTGCCCTTCACCCGCCAGACCATGCTGTTCTCGGCAACCATGCCGCCCGAAATTCAGCATCTCGCGGACAAGTTCCTCTCGAGCCCCGAGCGCATCGAAGTCGCGCGCCGATCCTCGACTGCCGAGACCGTGACGCTCGGCCTCTTGCGAACATCGAGCGAGCCGAAAGCAAAGCGCGCGGCACTGCGCGCCTTGATCCGCTCGCGCGAAGTCAAGAACGCCATCATCTTCTGCAATCGCAAGCGCGATGTCGATATTCTCGCCAAGTCGCTTCGGCGTCATGATTTCGACGCCGCACCAATCCACGGCGATCTCGATCAAAGCGTACGCACGGCGACGCTCGACAGGTTCCGCTCCGGCGAGTTGCGCTTCTTGATCGCGAGCGATGTCGCAGCGCGCGGGCTCGACATTCCCGAGGTCAGCCATGTGTTCAACTATGACGCGCCCTTTCACGCGGAAGATTTCGTGCATCGGATTGGCCGCACCGGCCGTGCTGGCCGCGCCGGCGAGGCTTTAACGCTCGTCACGCGCGCAGACCAGAAGTCACTCGATGCGATCCTGCATCTCATCAACAAAGGCATTGATGAGATCACGCTTGAAGGCGTTGATGCCAATGCCGAAGGTGCCGGCGAAGAAGCCGAGCACCGCGAAAGCCGGCGGGGACGCCGTGGCGGTGGCAGCCGCAGCCGCAAACAAGGGCGGGAGCACACGCCACGCGAGCATCAAAGCGAGCCGGCGAGTGCTGCTGCGAATGAGACTGCCGACGAGCGGCCGGCGCGTGAGAAGCATTCACATCGCACCCGCGCCAAGGACAAGCACCAGGAAGGTAAGGCACAAGCCGACCATGGCCGGCGGCGCCGGCGCGAAGAGCCCAACGAGCCGGCGGCGCCCGGCCTCGGCGATCATGTTCCGGCGTTTCTTTTGAAGACGACGAAGCTCACCAAGACCAAGGCGGCATAGGCTCCGCCCCCTGCGGCCCCGGTTGCCTGGGCCGCACACCCCGAGAAAAATAGAAGCGCTTGCCTCGCCTTTCGATCAAATTTGGCGGTCGCTGGGATGACACGGCAATTGATGCCGCTAAGATCAACACAACAACAACCCCGGCAACAGACAGATGCAGTTCGATCTCTTCTTCGGCCTCCCCAGCAAACGCATCATCCGCTCACGCGATCTCATCGCCTATCACAGATACGAGCTCGGCCGTCCCAAATTTTCGCGCGCGAAACTGCCCGAAGATCTGCCTGCGCCGCTCCAATCGGTGATTAATGCGCTGCAAGCCGAGCGCCCCAACACGCCGGGCAACGGCACACTCGCACCCGGCCACGCCCGTTACATGCTGCACAAGACCGCGTTTACGGTGACGGTGGAGGTCGAGAGCGGCGATCTGTTCCAGACCGACCCGAGCCTCTTAACGCTCGCCAACGAGATCATCTATTGCAACGCCACGGCCGGCGGCTGGGTATGCGCCATAAAGCCCGAAACAGCACCGTTAGAGTTGGCCGCGTTCACCAGCGAGCGCTGCATCTTGAAATACGTCACCCAAGACGACCGCGCGGTGCTGCTCGGCAAAGACTGGTTCATCAAGGGGCGTTTCTTCTGCATCGCCCCGCAACCTGCGCAATTCATGCAGATACTCAATCAAGGCAACGGCTATGTGATCGAATTTCGCGCCGGGCCGGCCCGCCCGATCCATCGGACCTATGAGGATGATCTTGCGCGCATCGACGGCTTTCTTGAAGGCTATCTCGCGGGGCGCAACATGAATGCGGGCGAGTATCGCTTTGCCCCGCTCACCGGGCCCGATGATCCGGCAGCCGGGCCATTCCCGGCGCGCGACCCCGAGGGCCGTTGGGTGCCCGAGCGCGAAAGCCTCCTTGCGACAGCCGGGAAATAGAGAACCGCCGATGAATATGGAAACTCTCAACACCTATCTGGGGCACTTCAACAACCGGCGCTATGCCGAGCAGGCTAAGTTCTATGCGCCGGACGTTTCCTTTGCGCTGCCGACACTAACCTTGCACGGGCCCGAGGCCATTATCGGCCTCTACAAGGAGTTCCACCCTTGCGTGAATGAGCATGTCGAGATCGAAGACATCATTTTCGGCGAGGGTAAGATTTTCGCGGTCGTTCCCTCGCGCTTCGAAGCGATAAAGGACTTCAAGAAATACGGGCTCAATTTTGAAGCCGGCAAGCTCTACGAAAATGTCAGCTTCTGCCTGTGGGAATACAGGAACGAGCAATTCTGGCGCATCCGCTCGGCGCGCCACTCCGCAAAAGTGAGCGATCTAAAGCGCTGATGAGCCGTTGGCGAAGCGCCCGGTCATCCGGTCGACGACCTCACCGGTCTTCGACGCCGGCGCCTCCACCTGGCGCTCCGTCAGGACACGATTGCGCCCTGCATGCTTCGCCGCATAAAGCGCCGCATCCGCACGCTTGATGAGCGATGCGCCATCTTCACCGGCCCGGAACACGGCAACCCCAAGCGACATGGTGATCGTGCCCAGATCATCGCCGGTCGAGCGCTTCACGACACGCTTTGATTCGACATTCCAGCGGATGCGCTCGGCAATCTGCGCGGCGATCTCAATCGTTGCCGAGGGCAGGATCACCGCAAATTCCTCGCCGCCGAAACGCGCAGGCACATCGCGCTCGCGCACGCTTTCGCGCATACAATGCGCAACAAGGCGGAGCACTTGATCGCCGGTTTGATGGCCCCAGCGGTCATTGAACTTCTTGAAATGATCGATGTCGCCAAAGATGAGGCACAACGTTTCCGCATTCTTGCCGCTGGCACTAAGCGCGTTCTCCAGCGCTTCATCGAAAGCCTTACGGTTCGGCAGTTGCGTCAGCTGATCGGTGCGCGCCTCGGCGCGTGCAACATCGATATTTTCCTGCAGCTTCGACACTTCGTCCTTGGATTGCTGCAATCTCTGTTCGAGCTGCTGCGAGCGGCTGACCATCGAGCGCGTCGCCACGACGAGATTGTCAATGACGGCTTTCATCTTGGCCGGGTCTTGCGACTTTCTCAGCTGCCCCGAGACGCCCTCCAAAGTGTCGCCATAGGTCGTCGTATCGCGGCTGGCATTCTCGAGGATCTTTTGCACATTGGAGAGCTCCGCCGAGACGCTTTGACCGAGCTCGATAAAGGCCTGCTCGGCCGCGGCCGACGGGCGCCCGAAAAAGCGCTGATAGAGATCCGAACAGTCTTTCTGTGTGATTCCACCCACGCTCAGATGCTCCTCGAGCGCGCGCGACAGCTCCGGATTGGCGCCCGATGCATGCGCAAACCACAGCTCAAAATTCTCAGGCTTGGGTGCCAGCTGCTGCTCCGCCATCAGCTTGAGCGCGCGCTGAGCGAAATCGGTTGTATTTTGCAGCTCTGCGTCGGCCATCACGAAACTTGCGGGGTGGAGCGTCAGGTGCTCCTTTCTTAGGGGAAAATGAGTAAGACGCGGTTAACAGCAAAATTGGAATTCCGCTGAGTTCTGCGGATTTTTCTCCCGTTTCCGAGTAACACGGGGCCAGAGGCGGCGTGCACGCGCCGCCTCTCTCAGATGGTCCTGCAACGAAGCTTCAACTCTTTCGGTGCGTGCCGTCCTCTCAGCGGCACGCACGCCGATACCCTCAGTGCACGGAGGTCGGCGGCGCCGCGCCATGCTGCCTGAACCAGACATAAGTGACATAGCCGAGCGACAAGACGGCAATGACAATCAGCGCCGCATAATAGTTCGCTAGCACTTGATGAAAATAGACGCCGATGATGATCCCAAGCGCCAGCATGCCGAGCTTGAAGAAGCCGACCTGCCACCATGTCATTGTGAAGGATTTGAAGAGATTCATCTCGTTCCTCCCACGCCGGTATGAGCTGCCTCTAATATAGGCCCGCGGGCGCCGAAAAACACCTCACCCCGCGGGCCAGACGCCGGGGACTTCATAGGCTTCGTCCATGCCCGGCCAGGACGGCATGGTCACGCCAACGGCTTCAAGCGGCGCATCGCCATCGGCGCGAAACTGAAAATGCGCGCCGACCGGAATGAAGATAGAGACGCCTTGCGCCAGCTCGGTGATCTCTTCATCGGCGCCGAGCTTGCGCCACATGCGCCCACGGCCGCTCGCGATATACCAGACCTCTTCGACCGTCTTATGCGCGACCGCTTTGGAGACAGCGCCCGGCGGCAACTTGAAATGCGCCATGCTGCCGCGATTAGCATTGGCCAAGAGCCGCACTTCGCTGCCGTCCGGCGCTATCGCATCGGGCGCATCACCCAGCTTGCGCGTGATGAAATCCGTCATCTCACTCACATGTCATGGCCCGCGGAAGCGGGCCATCCAGCATGCCAAGCTGGTGAATTTGGATGGCCCGGTCAAGCCGGGCCATGACACCATTGATAACGGGCAGGATTGCTAAGCTTCGCTCATCTCGGCAGAAGCAGGTTTGATCGTGACGCTTTCGCCGCAGCCGCAAGCATCGGTCTGGTTGGGGTTGTTGAACACGAAGCCCGATTTCAGCTTGGTCACTTCGTGATCGATCTCGGTGCCGATCAGGAACAAGACGGCCTTGGCATCGACCAGAATCTTCACGCCCTTATCCTCGACCACCTCATCGAGCGGCTTCTGCTCGCTGGCATATTCGAGCGTGTATTCCATGCCGGCGCAGCCGCCATTCTTCACGCCCACACGCAAATTGGCGGCGCCATCGGGGCGCGCGGCCATCAGCTCTTTCACGCGGCTCGCGGCAGCGTCGGTCAAACTCACCAGCTTCGGTCTTGGTCGTCTTGCCATGGCGTCTACTCTATTCGATTTTAATCGTCATTACCCGGTTTATCCGGGCAATCCAGCCTCACCAAACGCCTTCAATAGCTGGTGATTTGGATCCCCCGGACAAGCCGGAGGATGACACCAAAGAGGACTTCAAAACATATTCAGTTCAAGCTTGGCTTCCTCGGACATTTTGGAAGGATCCCACGGCGGATCGAACACCAGATTAACCGTGACCTCTTTCACGCCCGGCACGCGCCTCACGGCCTCCTCCACCCAGCCCGGCATCTCGCCGGCAACCGGGCAGCCCGGCGCCGTCAGAGTCATATCGACCGCAATGTCCTTATCGTCCGACACATCGACCTTATAGATGAGGCCAAGCTCATAAATATCGACCGGGATCTCCGGATCATAGACCGTCTTGAGCTCGCGCGATCAGCGCGGCCGTCAGCGCTTCCAGCTCCTCCGGCGGCAGCGCGCCAGTGCGCCTTGAACTCCGCCGGGCCCGCGGGGGCTTCGGCCGTTTGATTTTCGCTTGCGCCATCCATCGCGTCACTCATCGCAAAAAACCAATCGCTTTTTCGACCGCTTCGCCGAGCGCGGCCACTTCTTCTTCGGTGTTGTAGATCGCAAAGATGCGCGCGCCGTCGAAGTCACGCCCAGGCGCGCCATCAAAGGCTCCGCGCAATGCGTGCCCGCGCGCACCGCAACGCCATAGCGATCAAGGATCGTGGCGACGTCATGCGCATGCGCGCCTTCCACAGCAAACGAGATAATCGAGCCTTTGGGCTCGGCAAGCCCATAGAGCTTCACCGACGTTGATGCGCGCGCAAGCGCTCGGTTGCCATGCTGCATCAAGCGCAGCTCATGCGCGGCCACGGCCTCGCGGTCGAATGCCGTAAGCCAATCGATCGCGGCGCCGAGGCCGATCGCTTCCAGGATCGGCGGCGTGCCGGCCTCGAACTTGTGCGGCAGCTGGCCATAGAGCACGCGCTCGGTCAACTGACCGTCTCGATCATCTCGCCGCCGCCTTGATAAGGCGGCAAGGCTTCGAGTGCCGCGCGCTTGCCATGCAAGCACGCCAATGCCGGTCGGCCCGTAAAGCTTGTGGCCGGTGAAAGCGTAGAAGTCCGCATCCGATTCCTGCACATCGACCTTCAGATGCACCGCGCCTTGCGAGCCGTCGATCAGCACTTTGGCGCCCGCCTCATGCGCGAGGCGAACAACCTCCTTCACCGGCACGATGGTGCCGAGCACATTCGACATATGCGTGAAGCGCGACCATCTTGGTGCGCGGCGAGAGCAGCTGCTTGAACGCTCCCAGATCGAACGCGCCATCGTCGCAACCGGCACCCACTTAATCACCACGCCCTTGCGCTCGCGCAGAAAATGCCACGGCACGATGTTGGAATGATGCTCCAGGAGCGAAAGAATGATCTCATCGCCCTCTTTGAGGCCGAGCCCGAAGGAAGACGCAACGAGATTGATCGCCTCCGTCGAACCGCGCGTGAAAATGATCTCGGCGGCTCGCGCGCACCCAGGAACTTGGCGACCTTAGCCCGCGCGCCTTCATAGGCCTCGGTGGTCTCGTTCGCCATCTCATGCAGCCCCCGATGCACATTGGCGTAGGAATGCTCCATCTGCCATTTCATCTTTTCGATCACGGCGCGCGGCTTTTGCGCCGAGGCCGCATTGTCGAGATAGACGAGTGGCTTGCCATGCACGGTGCGCGACAGAATTGGAAACTGCCGCGCGGATGCTCGCGATATCGAGGCCAAGCTTGTTGCCGCTATCAGGCATTGTGTCCCTCCGGCGAGCTATCGAGCCGCTCGCGCATCTCATCACGCAACAGCGCACGCAGCGTTTCGTTTTCGACTCTTACGAGGCCGTGCTCGAGAAACGCCTCGATGAGCAAAGCGCGCGCCTCAGTCTCGGGAATACCGCGTGAGCGCAGATAGAAGATGGCATCGGCTGTCGAGGTCGCCCGAGGCCGCGCCATGCGCGCACTTCACATCGTCAGCGAGAATTTCCAGCTCGGGCTTCGAATTCGAACTCGGCGCGGTCCGACAGCAAGAGCCCGCGGATTTGTTGATTGGCTTCGGTGTGCTGCGCATCCGGCGCCACACGCACTGCGCCCTGCACAACGCCTTTAGAGCGGCCGGCAAGCACCGCGCGCGCCTCCATATCGCTGGTGCAACGCGGGGCAGCGTGATCGATGCCCGCCGTCAAGTCGAAATGCTGCTCACGCGACAGAAGAATCACGCCGCCGAGATCCAAATGCCCGCCTTCACCGGCGAAGGTCGCCGCGACTTCCTCGCGCGCAAGGCCCGCCCCCGCGCCTTGCACGAACAAATGATAAGCTGCATCGGCGCCGATGCGCGCATCGCTGCGGCTGAGATTGATCGCCTGCACATCGCCTTTGATCAGCTTGGTGTGATTAAGGCGCGCGCCCGCCGCAAGGCTGACAACCGTCACCGCGCTTGTGAGGCTCGGCGCGCGTTCGCTCGCAAAGACTTCGATAACGTCCGCGCTCGCGCCCTCTTCGAGCACGATGAGGTGGCGCAAATGCACAGAGCCGCGCGCATCGAGCGCCGCCATATGCTTGAGCGCGATTAATGGCGCCTTGATGCCCGCACGCACGCGGATCACCGCGCCATCGCGCGCCAGCGCCGTGTTGAGCGTGCGCAATGTGTTGGCGCGGCCCTCACTTTCGGATTCGAAGGCGAGGCGCGCAATCTCGGGCGATGAAGCAATCGCCGCATGCAGCGGCACGAGCTCAACGCCCGCGGGCAAAGCGCGGCCGGCGGAAAGATCGGTGCTCAGAAGGCCGTTGACGACCGGCACGACATGCGCGCCAAGCCGGAGCGCCAGCGCCTTATGTGCGGCACCAGGCACGCCGCGCACAGCGACATTACCGAGCGGCGGATAGGCCTCGCGCAGCGCAGCGCGCAAATCGGTGAAGTGAAACGCCTCGACCTTGCGATCCGGCAGTCCCTCGGCCTCAAACGTGCGCAGCGCCGCATCGCGCATCTCGGCCAGCCAGTCCGGCTCATGCGGGGCGCGCGGGGCACCCAGCGCAAAGGCGCGCTCGGCTTCCGTCATCGTGGCTCGCTGAGTTTCAACCATCATCCCGCCGATGCAATCGCTGCGTCATAGCCGCCGGCTTCAAGCTCGTGCGCTAAATCCTTCGAGCCCGAGCGCACGATCCGGCCGCCCGCGAGAATGTGCACCTTATCGGGCACGATGTAGTTGAGGAGGCGCTGATAATGCGTGATGACGAGGAAGGAGCGCTGCGGCGAGCGCATGGCGTTCACGCCTTCGGCCACCAGCTTAAGCGCATCGATGTCGAGCCCGGAGTTGGTCTCATCCAGCACCGCAAGCTTGGGCTCCAAAAGCGCCATTTGCAGCATCTCGTTGCGCTTCTTCTCGCCACCCGAAAAACCGACATTGACCGCGCGCTTGAGCATGTCGTCATTGATGCCGAGCGTTTTGGCTTTGGCGCGCACCAGGCGCAGGAACGAGGCGGAATCGATCTCCGCTTCGCCGCGCAATCTGTGTTGCGCATTGAGCGCCGTGCGCAAGAAATTCATCGTCGTCACGCCGTCGATCTCGAGCGGATATTGGAAAGCGAGGAACAGGCCTTTAGCGGCCCGCTCCTCGATCGACATCGCCAGCAAGTCCGCGCCGTCGAATGTCACGCTGCCGCGTGTGACCTCATAGCCTTCGCGGCCCGCAAGCGCGTAAGACAGCGTCGATTTGCCGGAGCCGTTGGGGCCCATGATGGCGTGCACTTCGCCCGTCGGCACCGACAGCGTCAGCCCTTTGAGAATTTCCTTGCCGCCAACGGCAACGTGAAGGTTGTCTATCTCAAGCATCGGTACTCACAAATTCGGCAATCACGTCGATTGTCCCAACAATGTTCGAATTGAACTCGTCAAGCCGTTCGGCGGGTATCCAAAATTCTTCATGTATCGCAGCGCCCACGATCTTCTTCTCAAATTGAACGAGATACTCACGGCGCACGTCGAATTGCGTCACATAACCGCGCCCATCGCCGAACTTCGTGTTCCACTCGCGCGCAATCTGGCTCGCGTATTCAAGATTGGTCACCGGATAGAAGATCGGCTGCCCCGGCAAGCGCGGCGGAAATTCCTTCCATCCTGACTTCTCGATCAAAGTCAGTTCATGAACGTCCACCGGTCGAAAGAGCGTGACGTATTCCATGACTACCCGACGCTCCCTTCGAGGCTGATAGCGACGAGCTTTTGGGCTTCGACGGCGAATTCCATCGGCAGTTTCTGCAACACATCGCGGCAAAAGCCATTGACCAGCAACGCCACCGCTTCCTCTTGCCGACAAGCCACGCTGTCGGCAATAGAACAGCTGCTCTTCCGAAAGCTTCGAGGTCGTCGCCTCATGCTCAAGCTGCGCGCGCGCGATTGCGATTTTCGATATAAGGCACGGTATGCGCGCCGCATTGTCGCCGATCAGCAATGAATTGCATTGCGTGTAATTGCGCGCACCATCGGCCTTCTGATGCACCTGCACGTGGCCGCGATAAGTGTTCTGCGCATGACCCGCCGAAATGCCTTTGGAGATGATGCGGCTGCGTCGTGTTCTTGCCGAGATGGATCATCTTCGTGCCGGTATCGGCCTGCTGATAATTGTTGGTGATCGCGATAGAGTAGAACTCGCCCTGCGAATTATCGCCGCGCAAAATGCACGAGGGATATTTCCAGGTGATCGCCGAGCCGGTCTCCACCTGCGTCCACGAGATTTTCGAGTTGCGGCCGCGGCAATCGCCACGCTTGGTGACGAAATTATAAATGCCGCCCTCGCCCTTCTCGTTGCCGGGATACCAGTTCTGCACCGTCGAATATTTGATCTCGGCATCGTCATGCGCGATCAGCTCGACAACCGCGGCATGCAGCTGGTTCTCATCGCGCATCGGCGCAGTGCAGCCTTCGAGATAGCTCACGTAAGAGCCCTCGTCCGCGATGATCAAAGTGCGCTCGAACTGGCCGGTCTTGCGCTCATTGATGCGGAAATAGGTCGACAGCTCCATCGGGCAGCGCACGCCCTTGGGGATGTAGACGAACGAGCCGTCCGAGAACACCGCCGAATTGAGCGTCGCGTAATAATTGTCCGTGACCGGAACAACCGAGCCGAGATATTTCTTCACCAGCTCGGGATGGTGATGCACGGCCTCCGAGATCGGCATGAAGATAACGCCGGCCTCAGCCAGCTTCTCGCGGAAGGTCGTCGCGACGGAAACGCTATCGAACACCGCATCGACGGCAACGCCGGCAAGGATCTTCTGCTCCGAGAGTGGGATGCCGAGCTTCTTGTAGGTCTCCAACAGCTGCGGATCGACCTCGTCCAGCGACTTTCGGCCTATCCTTCTGACCCTTGGGCGCCGCGTAATAATAGGCGTCCTGAAAATCGATCGGCGGATAGTGCACGCGCGCCCATTTCGGCTCGGCCATTTGCTGCCAGCGATGAAACGCGGCCAAGCGCCATTCGAGCATCCATTCCGGCTCGCCCTTCTTCATCGAGATGAAGCGCACTGTGTCTTCCGAGAGACCCTTGGGCGCCATGTCGGATTCGATATCGGTGACGAAGCCGTATTTGTAGCGCTCAAGCGCCTCGACATCGCGCACTGTGTCTTTGACGGCGGCCATTTAAGCTGCTCCTGCCACGGCAAGTGGCGCGCGAATGCCGGCCGAGCGCATCAGCTGCTGGGTCCAAACATCCGTGAACTGATGAAGATCTGCGTCTTTGGTGTTCCAGCCGAAGCTGACGCGGATCGCGCAACGCGCTTCCGCTTCGCTCATGCCCATGGCGGTGAGCACATGGCTCTGCTGCACCTTGCCGGAGGAGCAAGCACTGCCCGCGCTCACCTGAAAGCCGGCAAGATCGAGCGCGATCACCTGCGTTTCGGCAAGCGTGCTGGGAAGACCGATGCAAGAGGTTTGCGGTAGCCGCGGGCTGCCGGCGCCGAACACTTTGATGCCCGGCACGGCGGCCTTGAGGCGCTCTTCCATCGCGTCGCGCCAGCTGGCCAGATCTGCGTTCAGCTCGAGCCGCTGCTTCGCCTCAGCCGCAGCCGCGCCAAACGCAGCAATCGCCGTCAGCGATTCCGTGCCGGAACGGCGCGCTGATTCCTGCTTTCCCCCACCCCAAAGCGGCGCGGGATCGCGGTCGCCGCGAATGATCAACGCTGCCGCTCCGGCCATGCCGCCAAGTTTATGGGCAACAATCGTCGTGAAGTCGAAATCACCTGCACCAAAGGGCACGCGCCCGCAAGCTTGCGCGGCATCGGTGTGAAACAGCGCACCATGAGCATGCGCGAGCTTTGCGGCCTCATCGATCGGCTGCAGCACACCTGTTTCATTGTTCGCAGCCATGATGGAAACGAGACCCGGCACCGAGCTGCTCTTGAGCATACGTTCGAGCGCTTCGAGATCGATAACGCCACTCGGCAAAACGGGCGCGATATCAAATGCAATGCCATAGCGCTCCGCTGCGAGCTTGGCAGACGCGAGCACACTGTCATGCTCGATCGCCAAAACGATCACGCGATTGATAAGTCCAGCCGCAGCCGAGCCCAAGATCACCATTGCATTGGCTTCCGTACCGCCGCTCGTGAACACGACCTGAGACGATTCAACGCCCGCAAACTCGGCAATGTTCCTGCGCGCGTCTTCAAGCACGGCGCGGGCGCGGCGCCCCGCGGCATGCACCGAGGACGGATTGCCCACATGCGCCATGGCATCATTCGCGGCTGCGATGGCCTGCGGCACCACAGGTGTGGTCGCGTTGTAGTCGAGATAGACGGGCGCCTTGGTCATCACTTACTCCGCGGCGTGCGCCGAAGCGGCGCCATGCTCATCCGGCGCGAACAGGCGCGCCGCGCCGAGCATGCGGCCCTCGGCAACATCTTCGAGCGATACCGCATTGAGGAAGAGGAAGATCTGGCGCCCCAGCTCCTCCCAAAGATCATGCGTCAAGCATCGCGCCTTATCGGCCATGCAACCATCGGCCGAGCCGGCCTCGCAACGCGTGACCCGGATATCTTCATCGACCGAGGTGACGATGTCGGCGATGCGCAGCTCCGCAGCCGGCCGCGCCAGCTCGAAGCCGCCGCCCGGCCCGCGCCTCGACTTCAACCAGGCCCGCGCGGCGCAAGCGGCCGAACAGCTGCTCGAGATAAAGAAGCGAGATGCCCTGGCGCTCGGCAATCTCGGCGAGCGGCACGGGCGCGCCTGCGTCATGACGCGCCAGATCCACCATCGCCATCACTGCATAACGTGCCTTGGTGCCGAGCTTCATGGGCTCTTGATCCCTTGGAGGCCGCCTTAAGTCCTTGACCTTGCAAAGACTTGGGGGCCATGAAATAAGACCCGCTTCCCGCGCGGGCCCCTTCGTTAAGGCGGAATATAAATACCCGATTGCTGAAGTCAAGAAATCGCGCGAGCCCGATCAATTATGCTGATTTTATTGGGGATTTTGAGCCCGGAATGGATGAGTTCGGCGCTCAATAAATCTCACCCAATTGCCCCTTTCTCGCCTGCCCTGGAGCCCCACAATGCCTGAGGTCATGTTCACCGGGCCCGCGGGGCGAATCGAAGGCCGCTATCAGCACACCAAAACCGATTCGAACCGGATCGCGATGATCCTGCATCCGCACCCGCAATATGGCGGGACGATGAACAATAAGGTCGTCTATGAGATGTTCTATGCGTTCCAGCGCAAGGGCTTCTCGGTTTTGCGCTTCAATTTCCGCGGCGCGGGGCGCAGCCAGGGTGAGTTCGATGCCGGCATTGGCGAGCTGGCGGATGCCGCCTCAGCGCTCGATTGGCTGCAGGCGATGAACCCCACGGCCAGCGAATGCTGGATTGCCGGCTTTTCGTTCGGCGCCTGGATCGGCATGCAGCTTCTTATGCGCCGGCCGGAGATTCATGGCTTCATCTCGGTGGCGCCGCCCGCCAACATGTATGACTTCACCTTCCTCGCGCCCTGCCCCTCCTCGGGCTTGATCGTCGCGGGCCGCAACGACATGGTCGCGCCCGAGCCCGATGTGGCCAAGCTCGTGCAGCGGCTTTCGGCGCAGCGCGGCATTAAAATCACCTATACGATCATCGATGAGGCCAATCACTTCTTCGACGACAAGTCGGAAGAGCTGATCGAAGAGATCGAGCGCTATCTCGATATGCGCCTCGCCAACCCGGTCGAAGAGCGCTGATTTCAGCCACCTACTCGCGCAGGAAGAAACTCGCGCTATGATGCGCGGGCCATGGCGCTCGATATCAAGATACTGACGAAGGGCGATGAAGCCGCGTTCGCGCATGTCGCGCCGGGCGTGTTCGATGAGCCGGTGAGGCCCGAATTGGTGCGTGAATTCCTGGCCGATCCGCGCCATCACATCGCAGTGGCCATTGAGGATGGCGTGATTATCGGTTTCGTCTCGGCGCTCGATTACGTTCACCCCGATAAGCCGCGCGAGCTTTGGATCAATGAGGTGGGCGTTGGACATGCGCATCGCCGCCACGGCATCGCACGGCGCACGCTCGATGCCATGCTCAAACAAGCACAAGAGATCGGCTGCCGCGAAGCCTGGGTCCTGACCGACCGCGACAATGCCGCGGGTATGCGGCTCTATGCTTCCGTCGGCGGCATCGAGCGCACACCGGATGCGGTGATGTTCAACTTCCGGCTGATGCACGAGGACTAGCGCGAAGAGTGCCTGCAGGCGCCATTGCCTCGCTTGCGCGTCCGGCGCACAATCCGGCCACAACAACAATCAGGGAGTGAGGTCGTGCGGACGGGCAAGGAATATCGTGAGGCGCTCAAAGACGGCCGGCAGATCATCATTTTGGGTGACGGGCCGGTCGACGATGTAACGACGCACCCTCTAACCAAAGGCATGGTCGATTCCTACGCCGCCTGGTACGACCGCTACAGCGATCCCGCGTGGCAGGACACATTATGGACGCAACCCGGCGCATCCGGCGAGCGGCGCCCGCTCGCCTTCGAAATTCCTCAGTCAGCGGATGATTTGAAGCGGCTCGGCAAGGCCGTCTCGTCGGTGCATTTCACGACCGGCGGCAACATGACTCACACGCCGGGCTACGGCGCGCTCATTGCGCTTGGCCTCTTGGACACACTGAAGGCGATGGATCTTTCCGCTGAAGAGATCGCCAACGCCGCGGCCTATCGCGACGAGCTTGCCCGCACCAGCAAGTTTCTCACCTTCTCCGCCGGCGGCGCGCCGATCGGATTTCGCTATCGCTCCGAGGAATCCGAGCGCGCGGCAATCAAGATCATCCGCGAGAAAGATGATGGCGTTATCATCTCCGGCAAGGTCGGCATGCACACAAGCTCGCCTTTCGCCGATGACGTCTTCGTTTCCGGCGGCACGCGGCGCCGGGTGAATTCGCCCAATTTCTCGTGGTTCATCATCCCCGTCGCTGCACCGGGCGTGCGTATGATTACGCGTAAAACCGCGGCGCGGCACAAAGAGCCGGGGGTTGCGCCGATGAGCCATCGCTATGATGAGCTCGATGCGCAACTCTGGCTCGAGAATGTCTTCATTCCATGGGAGCGCGTCTTCACCGCCGAGACGCCGCTCGGCTTCGGCAAGAGCGCGTCCAAAACCGGCGCGCCGCGCAACTCCAACCTCGCAGCATGGCTGTTTTGGCATCAAGGCATCGGCTGGCTCGCCAAGGTCGAATTCGCGCTCGGCCTTGCGCTCGCCGCCGCCGAGTTGATGGGCTTCAAGGACAATCCCGTCCATGGCGAAGCGCTTCTCGACATGGTGATCGATGTGCAAACCGCGCGCAGCTGCTTTATCGCTGCCGAAACCGATCCGGAAATGTCCGACGGCGGCTTTCTGATGCCCGGGCAATTGCATGTCGCCTCGGCGAGCCTGCACCTCTTGCGCGTGCGTCAGCGCCTGACCGAAACCTTAAGGCGCCTGCCCGGCTCATCGCTGGTGGTGGCGCCCGCGCCATCTGATTTCGACAACCCGGCAATCGCGAAAGATCTGGAAGAAGCATTCGGCGGCGGCGCTTATTCGGCGCAGCAACGCGCGGCGCTGCTCAATCTGATTTGGGATCATGTGTCGTCCGGTCTCGATGGCCGCGAATCCACTTACGAGATGCATGCCAATGGCGGCGTTTCCGCGTGGCGCATGCGTGTGCGCGGCGGCTTCAAATCCTACAACGATCTGGCGAATGGCGTTCTAAAGACCCTCGATGTCGACATGCCCGAGATCGATGTGTCGAGCCTCAGCGCGCCGACAATGCCGCGCGGCGCCGTGCCCGGCGCGGCGGTTTCGCAAGCCGCCAAGCCCGAGGTCTCAGCCGATCTCAAAGCTGCCGGCCAATGGCTCGGCGGCCCGTCCGAGCCGAAGAAGTGATGGTTAGGCGGGAGCTCCGCTTCACCGCACGCCGCGACGACAGATTAGCGCATGGCCAACTTGGTGCTCAGCACGCGCCGTGCTAAGGACGCCCACCCGAAAAAGGCTCGAGCGCCATGGCCAGGTTTAAGTCAGATTTCTTGAATATCGCGACGGAGCGCGGCTTCATTCATCAGTGCACCGACGAGGCGGCGCTCGATGCCGCGCTCTCCAAGGGCATCGTCACGTCTTATAACGGCTATGATTGCACCGCGGCGAGCCTGCATGTCGGCCATCTGATGCCGATGATGCTGCAGCGCTGGTTTCAGAAATGCGGCCACCGGCCGATCGTCATCATGGGCGGCGGCACGACCAAAGTCGGGGATCCCAGCGGCAAGGATGAAAGCCGCCCGCTGCTGAGCGATGCCGTGATCAACTCGAACATGGTGAGCATCAGGCGCGTCTTTGAGCGACTGGTGAAATTCGGAGACGACGCAGCTGCTGGCACCACGCGGCCCAACAGCAACGACGCGCTGATGATCAACAACGCCGATTGGCTTTCGCAGCTCAACTACATCGAGTTCCTGCGCGATATCGGCCCGCATTTCACCATCAACAAGATGCTGACGATGGACTCGGTGAAGCTCCGCCTCGATCGCGAGCAGGCGATGACGTTTCTCGAATTCAACTACATGTTGCTGCAGGCCTACGATTTTCTCGAGCTTTATCGCCGCTATGGCTGCATCTTGCAGACCGCCGGCTCGGATCAATGGGGCAATATCATTCAAGGCGTCGAGCTGTGCCGGCGCGCGGACGGTGCGCAAGTGTTCGGGCTGACGACGCCGCTGCTCACCACCGCATCGGGCGCGAAGATGGGCAAGACCGCCGCGGGCGCGGTATGGCTTAACGCTGATATGCTTCCCGTTTTCGACTTCTGGCAATACTGGCGCAACACCGAGGACGCCGACGTCGCCCGTTTCCTAAAACTCTTCACCGAGCTGCCGCTCGATGAAATCGAGCGGCTCGAAGCACTAGGCGGTGCCGAGATCAACGACGCCAAGAAGATTCTCGCAACCGAAGTGACGGCACTCGTGCACGGCCGCGAAGAGGCCGAAAAAGCGGCGGCGGCGGCGCACGCAACCTTTGAGGCGGGCGAGGTGACAGCCGATTTGCCGACGGTCGAACTCGCCGAGGTGCAGGTCATTGGCGTTCCCGCCTACCTAATCGCCCACCGCGCCGGGCTGACGAAATCAGGCGGCGAGGCGCGCCGGCTTGCCGAAGGTGGCGGCTTTCGGGTCAACGACATTCCGCGTGACCCATCCTACACCTCGAGCGCCACAGACATTGGCATTATCGGCGGCAAGCCCGGCATAAAAATCTCGCTCGGCAAGAAGCAGCACATTTTGGTGCGGCCGATATAACACGGCGTGTTGAAGCAGTTATCGTTCGCTTTGACTCCAGTCTTCGTTGTGGCCGGGCTTGACCCGGCCATCCAGAACAGCCTGCGCAAGAGTCTTCTCGCCGCGCTGAGAGCGCGGCGGCTGGATGGCCGCCTCAAGGGCGGCCATGGCAATCTTTGGATCTAAGCGCTCGCGGGCGCGAGGACGAAATCGAAATCGACGCGCGCGTCCGGACGTTGCTCGAGATCGAACTCCAAATTGGCATCCTTGGGTACGCGCTTGGCCTCGGCGATCAGCGACTTGCGCACGCCAAACACCGCATCGGACTCCAAATACTCATCACCTTTGAAGAAAACTTCAGTGGTGATGGCGCGCAGGCCCGGCGCGCTCAAAATGAAATGCAGATGCTTGGTGCGCCAGGCATGGCGATCGCCCGCAATAAGAAGCTTACCGACCGGGCCGTCATAAGGCACCGTGTAGGACTTCGGCATCACGGTCGTGTAGTAATAGCGTCCCTCATCATCGGTCTTGAAGACACCGCGCAAATCCCACTTGTCTTGGCTTGGGTCCTGGATCGGATACATGCCTTCGCCGTCAGATTGCCAAGTGTCGATCACAGCGTCTTTGACCGGCTGGCCCATCGTGTTGCGCACTTGGCCGTTGACGAGAATGACGACGCCCTCGCGTCCATCGGCCAGATGCTTGCCGAGATCGAAGCGCGGCGCATTCTCCAGATAGAACGGGCCGAGATTGCTGCCCGGCGTTCCGCCACCCTTGGTGTTGATCATATCGACCAGCGCGGAGACGCCGAGCACGTCCGAGAGCAAAATGAATTCCTGGCGGTCGGGCGTTGAGATCTTGCCGCAGTCATAGAGGAACTGCAGCGTCGTCATCCATTCGGCATGGGTCAGATTGGTCTCGCGCACATAGTCGTGCAGATGGTCGATGAGCTTATCGAGGAGAAAGGAGAAGCGCTTGTTGTCGCGGTTCTTGAAGGTCTCCTTGACCTCATCGGTGATCGTCATCTCGTTGAGTTCGCGCATCGCTTGGCTCCCTGCCCTCAAGCTTTGTTTGGGCAAGGATGGCGCGGCGGGAGCGGCGCTGTCCAGTGATCACTGAGCAGTTTGGTCCGCTTCGTTCTGAAGCCGGAGCGCGCCTGCCTGGCTTTCGCCAAGCTGGAACAAGCGGCGCAAAAAGCCCGGCGCCAGCGCGGAAAGTGGATTGACGGTCACCTGCGGATCGCTGGTGTTGCCCGCCACATCATAGGTGAAAGCGAAGACGCCCTCACCGGGCCGCGACACCAGAAGCTGGCCGAGCACGGGCACTTTGCCGAACACGCTATTGAGCGAGTAGGCCGGCACGATGGTGCCGTTGAGCTGCGTGAGCTTCTGCTTGCGGTCGATAACGCCTTGCATGGTGAGGCCGATCGCCGGGCCAGCCGCGCGCCCCTCATCGATTCCGAGCTTGCCCTTCTCATACCAGAACGGTACGTCGAGATGGGTGAACTGAATGCCCTCGCCGGAAAGAAGATCGCTGATGCCTTGCAGCGATCCGACAGTCAGAAGCTTGGCGAGGATCGGCGCATTGACCACTCTGAAATCGTCGATCTTGAGCGTCCCGCTCACGCCCGCCTGCTTGTGCTGCGCGCTGGGCCCGCCCAGCAATGCGTCTTGCGTGGCTGTGGGTTGAGGCGGCGTATCTTGAGTTGGTGCCGGTGCAGGCGGCGTTGCACCTTCATCGGCCAGATTGGCGCGCAGCGCCAAATGGCCGCCGAGCACGCTGTCGATTCCGGTCGCACCCTTCACGAACTGCCCGGCATTGTTGGAGCTTATTGTGAGCGCGCGGCCTTTATCCGCCGCCGCGATCAAGTTTGCCGAGAAATCTCCGGACCCTGCGAACTGCCCGCGCACATCGACGGCGTTGAGACGCGAACCTGTTGAAGCAAGCGCAGCCCTGAAATTGTTTGCCGCCACACCGTCGCGCAGCATCGCCTGATCGAGGTTGGCATCGATGCGCCACGGCACCGTGCCGGCTGTCCCGCTTTCATCCAGCGCTTGCTTGAGTACCGGCGCGATATCGAGAAAGCCGCCGCTCACGCGCACGGCGAGGCCCTTATCGTCTTGGCGGCTCACATTCGCAGCAAGATCGGAAACGCCTTCGATCTTGAGATGCGGGAAATTCGCCGAAACCAGCATGCCGTCCTTGGCAAGCTCGGCCCTGCCGTCGATGGCAATGCCTTTGCCGGTGGCGCTTGCCGATTTGAGAGAGATCGCGCCATCCTTCGAGATCGCGAGCTTAAACGCGACATTGGTCGGGACCCCTGCGCGCTTGGACCATTTGAATTCGCCGAGATCGATCGTCGAAGGCGTGAAATCGAGCTTGCCGGCAAGCTCGCGCAGCTTGATGCCTTCGCCGCGCATCTTCGCATCGACGCCCACGGGGCCCGTGACATAAGTGCCGGTGTCGAAGCCGAGCCCCGAGCGCGCTTCGTCATTGAGCGTCGTTTTGACGGCAAAGTCGGTCGAAAACCCGCTATGATCGTGGAACTTCTCGTTCCAGGTGATGTCCATCGGCGCGCCGTCGAGCGCGAACTTGCCCGTCGATGACAGCCCGGCTTGCGTCACATGCACGTCAAGCGCACCATGATCGATCGTGACATTCGGCACGATACCGATGAGCTTCACATCGCTGCCCTTGGCATCGACCTTATAGACGAGGTCGCCTTCCGGAATATGGCTCTGCTCCGGGATGGTCAGCGAAACATCGAACGCCGCATGGCCCGAGCCTTCCTCCGGCTTCAAGCCATAGCGCGCAAGCAATTTGAGCGGCGGGCTGTCGATGACGCGCAACGCATCGCCAACTTCGCCATTGCCTTGAACACTGATCTGGATCGGCGCGCCCATCTCGCCAAGCTCCGGGATCGCGACATGGCCGGAGGTGAGCTCGCCATCCAAGATTTTGGCGTGATTGAGTGTGAGCGCGAATGTGTGCGGCGTCAGCGTTGAATCGGCCGAGGCATTCGTCAGCAGCGGCATGCCGAACACATAATCGGCAACGCCATTGTCGATGTGAAAGTCAAAGCGCCAGATGTGATTATCGACCGGCCGCGCGGCGAGCGCGCCTGCCGGCGCATCGATCTTAAGAACGCCTTTGGTGAGCTGCCCGGACTTCACGTGGTTGGTAACCCAAAGCCGTGCATGAGGCGCCATATCGATCGGCCAGTATTTGCCGATATCGCTCACCGGAAAGCCTGCCAGATCCGCCGTGAGATTAACGGCCGGCGAGCCGGCGCCCGCAGCGATGCTGCCGGCGGCATCGATCTTGGTTGCGCCGATTGCAAGCGATGCCGACTTGATCTCTGCAGTCCACGCATCGCCGAAAGCGACTTTGCCCTGCACCGCGGCATTATCGATGGCGATCGGCTCGGCGAAACGCGCCGGCAAAGCCAGGCCAATCTTGCTCGCCTTGAGGTCGCCCTCGATGCCGATGATGTGGACTGCTTTATCTTCGAGAGTCTTGAGCTTTGCCTTGCCGGCGATGGCCGCATGATTGCCGCTCGCCTCGAAGCTCAAATTCTCAACCAGAATGTCGCCGGTATTCGGCCAATAGGTGCCGCTGAAGCTTGCGCTCTGAACCGGGATGGGAGCGGCGGCCGGATTTGCAGGAATGAACTTACCGGGCTCTGCTGAAAGCGAAAGCTGCGCGCGCGTGATCACGCCGCCGGCACCGAGCATGAGATGGGCAATGCCGCCGATGGCAACGTCAAATGGCTTGAACGGCGCATAGAAGCTCGAAATGCCGGAAAGCCCGGCAAGCCCGACAGGCGTGAAGCGCGCGATCAGCGCACCCGTCCCCGCGGCATTATCGAACTGACCATTGAGCGTAAGCACCGAGTGCTCGCCGGCAATCTCGGCGCGCGCATCCATATGACATTGAAAGCCGTGATCGGTTCTTTCAAACATCACATGCGAGCCGGGCGCGTGAATAACAGCGCCAGTGCGGTGGTCGATCAAAGTGATGTCGGCATCTTTGATGTTGAGCTCCGCAAGCGCGGCAAGCCCGCCGCCTTTCGACGAAAGAAGCCGCGCCAGCATGACTGGAAAGAGATTGTCGCCGCCACTCGCTTTGCTCGGCGTGCCGACCGAAAAGGCGCCCGTGATGTCGCGCTCGATCGTCGCCGAGGCGTGATCGAGCCGGATGCGCGTCGGTGCGACGATGCCGGACTTCCATCCGGTCATCGCAAGACCGAGATCGAGATTGGGAATGCCGGCGACTTTGTTACCGGCGCTGTCGATGAAGCTGACGCCGACGACCCTGAGCTCCACGGCATGCGTGCTCGGCGACCAATGCATGATCGCGTCTTTCACTTCAACGCGCGTGCCGCCCATTTGCTCGGACAGCACGGACGCGATTGTCGGCGCGAGGAACTTCAGCGATGTCGGGCCGGAGGCGACCTTTACGGCAAACACCAAGCCGCCCACCACAAGGACGGTCATGACGCCGGTCACAAATTCCAAAAAGTGTTTCGCCGCCGGGCGGATCACGAGCTTGTCGACCTTTAACCTAAGTCTGAAGCCTTCCCTGCCCCGGCGCGGCTATTTCCCCCAGAGTCCCCACCCACTCGGACATAAGGAGGCTTCAAAATTCACTATAGGCGTGGGGGGCCGCCAAATCCATGTTTCTTAATGCCGAGCGCGCGCGATAACTTCTCGTGCGACGCCGAATGGGAATGACCCCCAAAGCATTAACAACGTCTGAATGGAGCAATTCATGTCGAAAGCGCTTGAGGCCGGCGATAAGGCGCCGTCGTTTTCACTTGAGCGAGATGGAGGCGGCAAGGTGGCGCTCAAGGATTTCAAGGCTACGGCGCTCGTCCTCTACTTCTATCCAAAGGACGATACCTCGGGCTGCACCGCCGAAGCGGTCGGCTTCACCGCCAAGCTCAAAGCAATTCGAAAAGGCGGGCGCGAGCATTGTCGGCATATCCAAGGATACGGTTGCGGCCCACGACCGTTTCAAAGCCAAGCACAAGCTCGGCGTCGTCGCTGGGCTCCGATCCGGACGGAACCTGCGAAGCGTATGGCGTCTGGAAAGAGAAGAGCATGTATGGCCGCAAATATATGGGCATCGAGCGATCGACTTTCCTGATTGATCCAACGGGCCGGATCGCGCGAGTTTGGCGTAAAGTGAAAATTCCCGGGCATGTCGAGGAAGTGCTGGACGCAGTCAAAGCGCTCTAAGCACTAAGCCCGGCGAAGAAGATCTCTAATTCGGCCGAGAGCATTTTAAATTGACACTTCTGCCTTTACGGCATCTTCAGCAGTGACGGATCAGCCTGCAAGGCGAAGAGGCGCGAGAAAACCCAATAAGATTTCGTTAAAATTGAGACAACATGGCCCGCCGCCCTTGCATTTATGTTCACGATCCTGTGGAATATCCCCTTGGGTGTTGGGATCTCCTGGTAGTGATGTGTGGGGGCAGTCGCCCATGGCGAAGGGTCCGCTCGCCGGCGTTCGCAAATCTATTCAACCGCCTCTTTCCGGAGCGGCAGCTCTATCATCGGAGCCATGGTCAGGTCCGGTTTGTGTCGATGTCGGCACAGACCCAGATCGCGCTTCTGATCGTTACGCTGGCGTTTCTGAGCTGGGTCGCCTACGCCTCGGTTAATGTTGTCTTCAAAGAGCAGATCATCTCCGCAAAAGAGCGCAACCTCGTCGCCATGCAGGCCAATTACGAGGTCCGCCTGGCCGAGGCGCAAGACGCCTACGAGCGGCTGCACACGTTCCTGATCCAGGCCGAAGACCGCTTCCAGCGTGAGACCGAGCTTTTGCGCTGAAACAGCCCATCTCGGAACAACTCGTCTCGCAAGCAGGAGTTGATTCGCCGCGACTATGCCTCGCTGCAGACCAAGATCTCGGTGGCGAAAGACGAGCCGCCCTTGCCCCCGACAAAACCGCATCCTGATGGAGGTCACCGACCTCGATCCCGCGCCCGCGCATTTCGCGATCGAGCTCACCGAGACCAAGGCTGAAGGCATCAAGATCCTCGGCACGATCGCCGCGCTGACATCCCCAAAGCCAACGAGAAGCTTCCGGTCGCCGCATCAACCGCCAATCAGTTCTCGCATCTTGACGCCAAGATCGCCGGCATGCGCGCCGCACAGCGCGACATGGTCATGCGCTTCGAAGAAGGCGTTCAGCACGACATCAACAAAGTCACCGTCGATCCTCGATCTGACTCAGCTCGATGTCGACGAGCTTGCCGATCACGCCCGCAAAGAAGATGCGGCACGGGCACAGGCGGGCCGCTGTTCACGCTTGACGATATGGCCAGCAACTGCAACACGATCCCACCGGTGATCAGTTCTCGCGCCAGATGCTGCGGCTCTCCGACAAGATCGATCGGCTGACTTATCTGAGTGAAGCGCTGGAGCGCACGCCCTCTGGTCAAGCCGGTGCTTGGCCTGCCGGTCTCTTCCGGCTTTGGCGCGCGCCTTGATCCGTTCACGCGCCGAGTCGCGTTTCATTCAGGCACCGATTTTCCGGGGCCATACAATACACCGGTTCATGCAACCGCCGCGGGAACCGTGTCTCGCGCCGGGCGCTACAGCGCTTATGGCCGTCTCGTCGAGATCGATCATGGCTTCGGCTTCAAGACCCGTTACGGCCATCTTAATCAAATTAAGGTAGATGTCGGCGATAAAGTGAAGTTTCGGCAGCGATCGGTCTGATGGGATCGACTGGCCGGTCGACCGGCCCGCACGTGCACTACGAAGTCTGGTACGAAGGCAAGTTCTTGACGCGGAACATTTCATTGAGGCTGGGCGGTATGTTTTCCAGGAGTAAAGACACGAGCGAGATGGCTCCGCAGGCGCCCCAATCCAATCAGCCGGCACGCCGGCCGATGCGCGCTGCGCCTTCGATCATCTCGAGCGATATGGTCGTGAACGGCGCGATTTCCGCGAGCGGCGATATTCAAGTCGACGGCAAGGTGCAAGGCGACATCACGTCCGGCTCGCTGACGATCGGCGAGAAGGCGACGGTCGAAGGCGAGATCCTCGCCGAAGAAGTCATCGTGCGCGGCAAGATCATCGGCTCGATCAGAGCGCGCAAGGTTCAGCTGTGCTCGACCTGCCATGTTGAGGGCGACATTTATCATCAGGCGCTGGCGGTTGAGACCGGCGCGTATTTCGAAGGCAATTGCCGCCACTCGGACGATCCGATGAAAGAGAGCGTACCTTCGGCCGGCCGACGCTCATCGCCGTCTGTCGATCGCCGCCCGGGCTCGGGCCCCGCGCCGCGCCCGGATCATCCAGGAGCGCCCTCAGCAACAGCCGTCGCCGTTACTTCGGCCGCACCGCCGACGCATGGCCCGCGCATTCCTGGCGGCTTGCTCGGCCGGCCCGCGCCAATTCTTGCTGCCCGCCCCGGACGGCTCGACCGCGGACCGGACGACATCGCGGCTCCCGATCGCAAGAACAAATAGTCCTACTCAACGCCATCCCGGACGCGATGCAGCATGCAATGCTGCTTCCGCCTGCGCAAAGCTACGGCGGACTTCACGCTCGTTGGACCGGCATAGCGTTGGGCGAAGCCGGTCGCAGATCCGGGATCCACAAACCACGCTATGGATCCCGTGTCAGCCCAGCAGCGCTTCGCGCCGCAATGCGCACGGGATGACGAAACACCTTAGCGTGCGCGCTCGAAGGCTGTGCGCACCATCGCCTGGGCGACCTCCGCTTCGCCCGAAACGATCTTGTCGGCACCGAGCTTGGTGAGATGCTCGGCTTCTTCCACCGAACCGGCACCCGCAATCACTTTGAGCTTCGCGTTCGCTGCTTTGGCTTGCTCGGTAATCTGCCCTGCCTCAAAGGCATCGCTGATTGCGGTGAAGACCCAGCCGGCATGCGCCAGATCGGCTTGGGCAAGAATGTCGGCGCTTGCGCCATTACCACAAATGAAGCGCGCCGTTGATGCAGGCTTGGTCTCCAGCTCATCGAGCTCGATAACGACTATTGGCACGCCGCGCAACGCCAGCGCTTCGACGATCTTTTGGCCCAGGCGGCCATAGCCGACAACGACAGCATGGTGCACAGGCGATGGAGCCGCTGGCTCGGCGGGCTTCGCCGCTTTGGCGCGGGCGTGCTCGCTTCTGATGCGGACAAAATGCGCGACTGGATTGACGAGGATCGATGCGATCGATGCGGCGAGAATGAGATCGCGCGCTTCCGGTTTGAAAATGCCGAGCGTGATGCCAAGCCCGGCAAGGATGAAGGAGAACTCGCCGATTTGCGCAAGGCACGTCGACATGAAGAGCGCGGTTTCATGCGATCGGCCGAACAAGCGCAGCACGCCATAGGCAACAAGCGATTTGCCCGCGAGCACAACCAGCACGGTGGCGGCAAACGGCAACGGATTGCGCCAGATGATCGATGGATCGACCAGCATCCCCACCGACACGAAAAACAGAACGGCGAATGCATCGCGCAGCGGCAGAATCTCGCGCGCCGCTTGCTGGCTGAGCGTGGATTCGGCGAGCACCATGCCGGCAAAGAACGCGCCGAGTGCGAACGAGACGCCGAACAGCGAGGCGACGCCAAAGGCCGTCCCGAAAGAAAGCGCGAGCACCGCGAGGCGAAACAATTCGCGCGAGCCGGAATGTGCGACGAAATGCAGAACCCATGGGATAACACGCCGGCCGATGACCAACATGACAAGGATGAAACCCGCCACCTTTCCTAGCGTGATGCCGACCGCCGCGGCGACATCCGAAACGCCCGCAGCGCTGTTGTTGCCAAGCGCGGCAAGCGCCGGCACCAGCACAAGCGCGAGCACCATCGCGCCGTCTTCGACGATCAGCCAGCCAATCGCGATGCGCCCACGTTCGGTCTGCAGCTCGTGATGTTCTTCGAGCACGCGCAAGACCAAGACGGTGCTCGCAACCGAAAGCGAAAGCCCGAACAGCACCGCGGCAGGCAAAGAGCGGCCAAGCGCAAGGCCGAGCCCCGAGCCTAGAAGCGTCATCGCCACAATCGCCAGGAGCGCGCCGGGAACCACGATGCCGCGCACCGCCCCCAGCTCCTTAACCGAGAAGTGCAGCCCGACGCCGAACATCAAAAGCACGATGCCGATATCGGCAAGCTCGTTCGCCAGCGATTGGTCGGCGGTGAAGCCCGGCGTATAGGGACCGACGGCGATGCCTGCCAGCAGATAGCCGACAATTGGCGAGATGCGCAGGCGCTGGGCCAACGTGCCGAGCACGAAGGCGAAGAAGAACGCGGCAACCAGCGTTCCGATCAGAGGTGTCGTGTGCATACGCCCTCAGTTGCAGTCACAATCGCGAATCCGCGCTCCGCTATCCTCAGTTCAGCGACGTTGAAAGTCGAGAATGCGCGCGATCAGGATCAGCAATGCTCCCAGCCCCGAAGACCCCCCTTGAACAAAACGAAAGTTGACTTTCACTTTGTTTAAGTCCATTCTTTGCATGGATGGACGACAAAGACGTGCCGCTGTGGGTCAAACATCTGGACGAGGAGGATTTGCAATTCGTCCGGCGGATGGTGCTGGCCTCGGGCTCGCTCAAGCAGCTCGCCGAAGATTATCGGGTCTCTTACCCGACGATCCGCCAGCGGCTCGATCGCATCATCGAGCGCATCAAGCTCTTGGAGCGGCATGGGGATGATGACGCATTTGAGCGGCGAATGCGCGTCTTGGTGGCGCAAGGAACGCTGAGCGCCCGGATTGGTGGCGAGCTGATGCGGCTGCACCGCGGAACAAGGGAGAAGACGGATGAATGAGGCTTGGTTTCCGGCACATATTGCGCCCTTCTTTTCGTTCTTTTCGCTTCTCTCCGTGATTGCCGCGCTGCAGATGTTCGTCCAGCGCGGGCTCTATCGCCGCTGGGTGACGGCGATTTATCTCGCCGCGACGGTGACTGGGCTGGCGTTGATAGTGATTGCCGGCATTGCGTTCACACTACATCAGCCGGGCTATGTGCTGTTTGCGCTCGGTTTTCCAGGTGCAATCGTATTCCTCACCTGCGGATTTGGCACCTTGATGCTGCCCAGGCGCTATTCCTCCGCGGAAATGCGAAGGTCCGTTGCCGACGATCTGTAGTCGGACGAATTCTTCAGGGCCCGCAACCAGCAATCGTCGGAGCTCTCTTATCCTCGAGCCAAGCCCTGGATGGCAGCAGTCATTCAATCGGCGGCTTTGATCAGCGCGCTTGAGGGCTAGGCGCCACCCGGTCCTCTCGCCGCGTTGCAGCATGAGGCAGGGCCATCACCATCCTCACTGCGAATTGACTCACGGTTGCGCGTTGCGCAGGCATTACACGCCTCAAGGCGCATTGTCGCGAGCCCGCTCAGTTGGCTAGTATCCGCGCCAGGCCAACAACAATGAGCGCAAGCGCCCGATCGGGAGTGAAACGGATGGTGGATATAGCCGAAGCCACGGCGGCTCCAGATGCCGAGGCACACGCGGTCCCGCACGAGATCGAGGGAGACTTCTCCCCACGCAAGATCAAGATCGCTACGGCTGTTCTCATCGGGCAGACCTTTGCCACCAGCATCTTGCCCTATAGCGCGTTCAGCCTGCTGATGAAGCCGATGACCGATGGCTTCGGCTGGTCGCGCACCGAGTTTTCTTTCGCCTCGACATTCATTTTCATCTTCGGTGCTGCGAGTCTTTGGCCAATCGGACGCCTCACGGACAAGGTGGGCGTACGCCCTGTGATCCTGATCGGCACCACGATTGTGGGCCTCATCACGCTCGCAATGGCGCTGCAAACCAAGAGCCTTCCGCAGCTCTACTTCTATTATGCGATGCTCGGCATCTTTGGCTCGACAGGCGTTGCCTACTCCAAGGTGGTCGCTGCCCTATTTACGCAAAACCGCGGCAAAGCGCTGGCAATTCTCGGTGCGAAATTGACCGTGGCGGCGGCGATCATTCCTCTTATTACCAACGCGCTGCTGCTCAATTATGGCTGGCGCACCATGTTCGTCGTGTTCGGGATCGTCATACTCATCATCGTGCCGATTCTCTTCTTCACACTTGAAGAGCCTGGTGAAAGAGGCATCAAAAGCCGTTTCATCAAGAGCCCGAAAGAGGGCAAGTCCACTCATGATGCTTCGCAGCGCCATGTCGTCCTTGAAGGCATGGCGGTCAAGGACGCTCTAAAGGACCGCGTTTTCTGGATGATTGTGGCTGCCGGCCTCGCCGGCATGCTGGTCGCGACCGGCATGATGGCGCATATGGTGGAAGCCCTTCTGGCCAAGGGATTTACCCAAACCGAGGCCGCCGCGACCATATCGATCTCGAGCCTGATCGGAATAGCCGGTTCGCTTGCCGGAGGGTTTCTCGTCGACCGCTATCACACGGCGAAGATGGCCATCCCGTTCAACTTGCTGTCGGCAGGTGGCGCAATTCTTCTGCTTATCGTTAGCTCGCGTTTCGGCGGGATTCCGCTTCTCTTCGCGGCAATCGGTGTCGGCGGCTTCGCCTTGGGCGCGGCGCGGCCGATGGGCACCTATTTTCACACGCGGTTCTTCGGCCTACGAGCATTCACTGAAATTTCCTCGGTCCAGTTCATGATCACCAATCCAATCACGGCATTTGCAGCGCCCATAGTCGGTGTGATCTTTGACGCGACGGGCTCCTACAACATCGCCTTTATCTTGATGGCGGCAGCGCCGCTTGTGTCCGCTGGGGTCTACTTCTTCCTGCCGAAATACCGCTATGCAGCCAATATCGGTGAGATGAAGAAACCGGACGCCACAACGGCGAGCAGCTAGAGCCGTTCCGGAACCACACTCGGCGTCATGGCCGCCCCACCCCGGTCCGCGCAGAGCGCGGCCGGAGTGCAGGCTCAGTGGCGGCCATCCATCAGTCGGCCGGCGCGACAGCAAGAATTGAAACGCAGTGTTTGCGGGGCGATGGATGGCCGGGTCAAGCCCGGCCATGACAGTTGAGCAATTCTGGCGCGAGGGCGAATTGCTCTAATCGAGATCCTTGATCGCGGCGCGCGGCTTGCCCTCAACGCGCGCGGCCAAGGCAGCGCCGAGAAAATCGTCGATATCGCCATCGAGCACGCGCGCAGGGTCAGTGCGCTCAACGCCGGTGCGCAAATCCTTCACCAGCTGATAGGGCTGCAAGACATAAGAACGGATTTGATGGCCCCAGCCGATCTCGGTCTTTTCGGCCTGCTTGGCTTGCGGCCGCTTCCTCGCGCTTTTGCACTTCAAGCTCATAAAGCTTGGCGCGCAGCATGTTCCACGCCGTCGCCTTGTTCTTGTGTTGCGAGCGCTCGTTCTGACACGCGACGACGATGCCGGTCGGGATATGCGTGATGCGCACGGCGCTGTCGGTCGTGTTGACGTGCTGGCCGCCCGCGCCCGATGCGCGATAGGTGTCGATGCGCACATCGCTTTCGGGCACCTGGATATCGATATTGTCATCGATCGAAGGGATAGACCGAGACCGACGCGAAGCTGGTGTGCCGGCGCGCATTGGAATCGAACGGCGAGATGCGCACAAGGCGATGCACGCCGGCCTTCGGTCTTCAGCCAGCCGAACGCATCGCGGCCCTTGACCAGCAGCGTTGCCGATTTGATGCCGGCTTCTTCACCGGCATTCTCTTCGATCAGCTCGACCTTCATCTTGTGGTCGGCCGCCCCAGCGCATATACATGCGCTCCAGCATCAGCGCCCAATCCTGGCTTTCGGTGCCGCCCGCGCCGGCATGAATTTCGATATAGGCGTCATTGCCGTCGGCTTCGCCGCGAAAGCAGCGCCTCCAGCTCGGCCTTCTTGGCGCGCTTGGCGAGGTCTTTGAGCGCGCGCTCGGCATCGGCGACCATTGCCGCGTCGCCCTCGGCCTCAGCCAGCTCGATCAGCTCGATTGTGTCCTTGAGCTCGCTCTCGAGCGAGGAGAACGCGCTCATCGACTCTTCGAGACGCGTGCGCTCGCGCATCAGCTTTTGCGCCGCTTGCGGATCGTCCCACAGCTTGGGGTCTTCGGCCTTTTCGTTCAGCTCGGCGAGACGCTTCTTTGCGGCGTCGAAGTCAAAGATGCCTCCTCAGCAGCGCGAGCGACTGCTGGGCTTCATTGGCAAGGGCTTCCACTTCCGCTTTCATGTCTCACTTCTCCAATCCGCCACGTGAAATATGGCGGCGGCGGTTTGCTGTAAAGAGGCCGCGCTCACCAACGTGATCCCCTCTCCCCTTGTGGGAGAGGGCTGGGATGAGGGGTTGAATCAAAGACCAAACGCTCTTGCCCCACCCTCACCCGGATCGCCGTCCGCGCTAAAGCGCGGGGCGATCCGACCTCTCCCATCAAGGGAGAGGCGACAAAAACGGGCTCAATAAAGCCGCACTGCCAAGCCGATACACGCGGTCAAGCCGACAGATATTGCTCGTCACTGACCTTTTCCAGCCATTCGACGAACTTGCCGTCGAGCCCCTCTTAAATCGCGATATGCGTCATCGCCGTCGTCGAGGTCGCGCCGTGCCAATGCTTGTGGTTCGGCGGGCAAAAGATCACATCGCCCGCGCGAATCTCCTGCTTAGGCTCACCCCAGCACTGGGTCCAGCCAACGCCCGATGTAACGATCAGTGTCTGGCCCAGCGGGTGGGTGTGCCAGGCGGTGCGTGCGCCCGGCGTGAATGTCACGCTGGCCGCAGCGACGCGCGCGGGCGACGGCGCCTCCATCAGCCGATCGAGATACACATCGCCGGTGAAGGTCTCCGAACCGCCCTTGCCGGTTGCTCGTGAACCGCTACGCCTGATTTCCATATCGGCTCTCCATCATTCTGTCGCGCGATTGCCGGCGGCGCCCCGGCGCCGTCAATAAAGGCCGCCGGTGCCGGAGCCGATATTCGACCCCGTTCCAGGCGCGGGCGCACCGGTATCTTCGCCTTCCGGCTGCATGTCTTGCGCGGAAAGCGGCTGGCCTTGCAGCACCGGGCCCTCCTGGCCCGTCGGCTCGGTGCCGGACTTGAAGGCTTCCATCACCGTGCCGGTGGGGGAATTGCTCGGCTGGCCGGTGTGCAGATTGACGCGCACCATGGTCAGGCCGGGCGGGATGCGGAACGGAATGGCCGGCTTATCGCCGATTGTCGCCTGCATGAAGTCACGGAAGATCGGCGCCGCGACAAGACCGCCCGTACCGCTCTTACCCATCGGCGTTGGCGTGTCATAGCCGACGAAAACGCCGAGCGCGAGATCGGGCGAGAAGCCGAGGAACCATGCATCCTTCTCGTCGTTCGTCGTACCCGTCTTGCCGGCGAGCGGGACAGGCGACAGTGTGAATCACATAACCCGTGCCGCGTTGAATAACGCCTGTCATGATGTTGACGATTTGATAGGCCGTACGCGGATCAAGGATCTGCGGACGATCATCGGGCAGGATCGGCGCGCCCAGCCCATCCCATTTCTCGGCCGAGCATTCCGGACATTGGCGTTGATCGTGCTTATAGATCGTCTTGCCGAACCGGTTCTGCACGCGATCGATCAATGTCGCTTCGACTTTCTTGCCGCCGTTATCGAGCGCGCAATAGGCCGTCAGCATGCGCATGAGCGTGGTGTCGACCGCACCAATCGACATCGACAGCGGCTTGAAGTCCGGCACCTTCTTGATGATGCCGAAGCGCTGAATGTAATCGGCGATCGTGTCCATGCCGATCTCCTGCGAGAGACGGATGGTGACGACATTGCGCGATTTCTCGATCGCGCGGCGCAAGGTGGAGGGGCCGAAGCTGAACTCACCCTCATAATTTTCCGGCTTCCAGAAGCCGAGGCCCGGGCCTTGATCGAGCACGAACGGCGTGTCGAGCACGAGGCTTGACGGCGTAAAGCGCGTGCCGCCGTCATAATCAAGCGCAGCCGAATAGACGATCGGCTTGATTGAAGAGCCTGGCTGCCGCAGCGCCTGCGTTGCACGGTCGAACTCGCTCAGCGCATAGCTGAAGCCGCCCACCATCGCGAGCACGCGTCCGGTATGCGGATCCATCGCCAGGATCGCGCCGTTGACGGCGGGGATCTGGCGTAAACTCCAATATTGAATCTGATTGGGATCGGGCGTCTTTGTCCTGATTGAGCTCGCGCGCGCCTTCCATCAGTACCGGTTCAGACATAGACGACATCGCCGCGCGAGAACACTTGCGTAGCCTTGGTCGGTGACGGCGTTCCAGTGACCGTTCTTGTCGACCGTGCGCGCCCACGTCACGTCGCTTCATGCGGAATGAAACCGTGACCGCCCGAGCGCAAGCCGATCTCGGCGCGATCATCAGTGACGCTCAAGACGACAGCCAGCGTCCACTCCGGAACATCGGAGAGCGGCTTGATGTCTTCAAGCGACTTCTCCCAGCTGGTGCCGGGCTTTGAAAGATCGATCGTGCTGACCGGGCCCCTGTAGCCGCGTGTGCGGTCATAAGCCTGCAAGCCGTCGCGCAGCGCCTTTTGCGCGACGCGCTGATAATCGGTGTCGAGCGAGGTTCGAACCGAAAGCCCGCCCTCATAGAGCATCTTCTCGCCGAACACATTGTAGATCTCGCGCCGCACCTCTTCGCTGAAATAGGCCGCCTCGGGAAAGCTCGAGGCGAGCTTGCGCGGGAACACCTGACAGATCGGACTTCACCGCCTCATCGCTGCTGCGCCTTGGTGATGTAGCCACTGTCATACATGCGATCGAGAACGTAATTGCGCCGGTCGACCGCGCGGGTATGGTCGATCGATCGGGTTGTAATTATTCGGCGCCTTGGGCAACGCCGGCGAGAAATGCGGCTTCCGCGATCGTCAGCTCATCGAGCGGCTTGTCGAAATACTGCAGTGAAGCGGAAGCCACGCCATAGGCCGACATGCCCAGATAGATCTGATTGAGATAAAGCTCGAGGATCTGGTCCTTGGTGAAGTGCTTCTCGATGCGCTGCGCGATCAACGCTTCCTTGATCTTGCGCTCGATCTTTTGATCGCTCGACAACAGGAAATTCTTGGCGACCTGCTGGGTGATGGTCGAGCCGCCCTCGGGCCGGCGGTGCCTGAGATAATTGCCGATATTGGCGATGGCGGCGCGCAGAATGCCCTTAAGTCGATGCCGCCATGCTGATAGAAGCCCGCATCCTCGGCAGCGACAAAGGCATTGCGCACCAGAGGCGGAATTTCATCGATCGGAACGAACAGGCGGTTCTGCGTCGCGATACTCGGCGATCAGCGTGCCATCGCCCGCATGCACGCGTGTCGTGATCGGCGGCTGATAATTGGCGAGCACCTTGTAGTCGGGCAAATCGGCGGACATGCGCGCGACATAAATCGCGGCAACGATCGCAAGCGCGATGCCGACAAAGGCAACCGCGCCGAACGCGCCTGCCACCCAGCGCAACCACCAAAGCCTGTTCATCGGACGCAACCGGCACGCTCACGTCGGGGCTCGCGCCGGTCAGCCTTGAGATCATCCCGCGGCCCATCCGGCTCTTCCCCATCGCCATCCGAATATGACACTGGCTTAACTCCCACCCGCGCGAGATTGCCAGCAAAATGCGGCATCCTCGCGGCACTTGCAAAGACGGCATGGCCCCCGCCCCGCTCAGCCCTTTGATCGAGCGAGAAAAACTGCATCGACAGCGCTCAGCGATGGCGCTCCGCCATGCGAGCCTCTACCTTACCATCCGTCAAGCGCTCTTCGTCTGACTTATTCGAGAGCTGGCCAAGCTCGACCAGCACCGAGGGCACATCTGGCGCCTTGAAGACGCGAAAACCGGCAAAGCGGTGCGTGTTCTTGAGCAGCGGCATCGACCTGGCCGAGCTGCGGAACAACATGCGCGCAAACCGCGCCGATTGGTTCATCGTCTCGCGCATGGTCAGCTCGATCAGGATCGAGGAGACCTCTTCCGATTCATCGCTGATATCGACGCCCGGCGATCGTGTCGGCGCCATTTTCCTTTCTTCGCCAGTTCGGCGGTCTGCGGCGTCGGAAGCCCTGTCGCTCAAAGTGTAGATCGAGGCGCCCCTCAGACTCGCTCTCGTCATTGCTGTCGGCATGCAGCGAAATGAACAGATCGGCGCTTGGCCTCGCGGGCCATATCGACGCGCTCCCTCAGACTGATAATACATTGTCGGATTCTCTTGTCATCACAACATGATAGCCCTTCTTTCTTAAGGCATCTCTTAGCTTTATCCCGACCTTGAGCACGACGCTTCTTCTCGATCACGCCATTAACGCCGGTGGTGCCCGGATCCTGCCCGCCATGGCCCGGATCGATCACGATCGTGCGACCGACTGACGCGGCCGGCGCGCCGGTGACGGCACATTCTCAGCTTGCTTGCCTCCGCCGGCAGAGGGTGCCGGCGCTGGTGAGGGCTGAGCGATAGCGACTGTCTCTTCTTGTCCAGCCTTGCGCGGCTTGGGTGCCGGGGCGGCCTCGGTCATCTTCGGGGCCGGCATTGAGTTCGATATCCGGCTGGTTCTGCACCGAATTCCGTGGCGGCGCGGCGACCGCTTTCAGATCGATCACATAGCGGTCTTTGTAGCCGGACCCAGGCGGCAGACTGAACTTGCCGGAGATGTCCGTTGGCCCGCCAAGGTCCAAGACCAGCCGGTAAGTGTTCGAATCGACACGGCCAAAGCGAAAGCCCTTAACCAGCCCCACCCGGGTATTGGCGCTATCCGGCGCTTTCCAATCGACCTTAGGCAGATCGATAACCAGCCGGTCCGGCCCGCTGAGCAGCATGACCTGGGGCGTAAGAGGCTCGGAGAGGTCCAACACCACACGCGTGCGCTGCGAATCAACGCCTAAGCGAATGCCCAAGACCGTGGGCTCTCCGGCAAAGGCGAGCCCCGTCCCGGCGATCAGGAACAGGCCGGCTAAGACGGCCGCGGCGAGCGTCGGCAGATGACGCAAATGATCTTCCTTCGTAGAGCACCCTGAGGGCACGGCGCCGCAATCCTTGTGCCAGCCCCGCGACTCTTCGTTAAGCAGCATACACATGGGCTGTTTAGCGGTCGTTAGTGAACGAGACGTAACCTTGATTTTGGCCAGCGCTCTGACCACTTGTCAGGTACCGGCTACCGGCTTCGGGACTTGCCAACGCTTTAGGGCGCGGTCTAGAAGTCGGTGGGTAGTCCCTAGGGGCTGATGAGCCGATCGAGTCGTCATCGCAAGATGAGCGCGATCTTGCCAGGCAAGGGCCTGGCGGCAGAGACGACGCCCCAAGGTAACTGACGAGCCTTTGTTGCACGGCAACACCGGTTGGCGTGCGGGGCAAAGGCAGAGATTAAGGCGGCTTCGCCCTTGGGGCGGGCCGAACGATTAGATGAACTTCCCCCTGCGGGACGAGCTTCGATTTGGATCTGCGCATGGCAATGAGCCGCGCAGAGGCAAGCGCTCTCCCGCTTTCACACTAACAACGGACGCATTGCCGCCCCCGCTCGCCCCCTCGGCGCGGCGCGCGATGCGGCGCGTCTTGGAGAACTCGCATATGGCAAGAAAGATGTTGATCGATGCCGCCCACCCGGAAGAGACCCGGGTTGTGGTGGTTTCAGGCAATCGAGTTGAAGAATTCGATTTTGAAACGCTCACCAAGAAGCAGCTCAAAGGAAATATTTATCTCGCTAAAGTGACCCGAGTGGAGCCTTCGCTCCAAGCGGCCTTTGTCGAGTATGGCGGCAATCGCCACGGCTTCTTGGCTTTCAGCGAAATTCATCCCGACTATTACCAGATCCCGCATGAGGATCGCTTGGCCTTGCTCGCAGAGCAGGCCGAGGAAGATGAGGATGAAGAGGACGAGGTCGAGGACAGACGCGCCAACTCTTCCACCGCGATCCGAAGAATCCGATGCCGACGAGAGCGAAGCCTCGGAAGACGATGATGATCACGAGAATGTAGAATCACCGGCCGATGACGGCGCGTCTGCGGATGAGCTGAGTGCCGAGGCCGAGCGTGCCGCCGAGCCTGCGCTGGACTCCGAGAGCAAAGCACAGCTTTCGGAAGGAGCGGCGCTTTCATTCGATGATCATGTCGCGCCGACCGAATCCTTTGACCAGCCGGCCGGTGATGGACCACCGCCGGCACTTACCGAAGCAAGCGGCCTTGCACCGATTGAGATCTCAGCGCCTGCGGAGAGCGCCGAAGAGGCCGAAGCGCTGAATGAAGAGTTCGACGAGCCGTCATCTTCTGAGTCAGGCGACATCGATTAGGTCGAGAACGTCGGTCGCCGCCGAAGCACCGCCCGAAGAAGTCGGCGCGCAGGACGCGCTGGAAGAATTGCCGCGCCGCAAACGCAAGCCCGTGCGTCGCTACAAGATCCAAGAAGTCATCAAGCGCCGCCAGATTCTGCTGGTGCAAGTCGTCAAAGAAGAGCGCGGCAACAAAGGCGCTGCGCTGACGACTTATCTCTCGCTCGCCGGGCGCTATTGCGTCTTGATGCCCAACACCGATCGTGGCGGCGGCATCTCGCGCAAGATCACCTCCGGTGCCGACCGCAAGCGGCTCAAGGAGATCGCGCACGATCTCGAAGTGCCAGAGGGCATGGGGCTGATCGTGCGCACAGCTGGCGCCAACCGCACGAGGGCTGAGCTCAAGCGCGATTTTGAATATCTCTTGCGCCTGTGGGAGAGCGTGCGCGAGCTCACATTGCAATCGACCGCCCCTGCGCTGGTCTACGAGGAAGGCAATCTCGTCAAGCGCTCGATCCGCGATCTTTATGGCCGCGACATCGAGGAGGTTCTGGTCGAAGGCGATCGAAGCCTACAAGGAAGCGAAAGCCTTCATGAAGATGCTGACGCCTTCGCATGCGAAGAATGTTCAGCAGTACACGGACAAATTGCCGCTGTTTCAGCGCTATCAGGTCGAGACGCAGCTCGATTCCCTGTATCTCGCCGACGGTCGAGCTGAGATCCGGCGGCTATATCGTCATCAACTCGACCGAGGCGCTGGTCGCCATCGACGTCAACTCCGGCAAGGCGACGCGCGAGCACTCGATCGAGGAAACCGCGCTTAAGACTAATCTTGAAGCCGCCGAGGAAGTCGCGCGGCAATTGCGCTTGCGTGATCTTGGCCGGCCTCATCGTCATCGATTTCATCGATATGGAAGAGCACCGCCACGACCGCGCAGTCGAGCGCAAGCTCAAGGATTGCCTGAAGACCGACCGGGCACGCATTCAGATCGGGCGCATCTCGGCGTTCGGGCTCTTGGAGATGTCGCGCCAGCGCTTGCGCGCAAGCGTGCTCGAAGGCTCGACGCTGTTTGCGAGACCTGCGAAGGCGCGGGCCGCGTACCTTCCACCGAAACCACGGCGCTCAGCATACTGCGCGCGATCGAGGAAGAAGGCATGCGCGGGCGCATGGATGGCGCGCATGTCAAAGCACCGCCCGATGTTGCGCTTTATCTCTTGAACTATAAGCGGCCGATGCTGCAGCAGATCGAAGAGCGCTTCGGCCTGCCCTGCTATATCGAAAACGCACCCGAGATGCGCGCCGGACATTTCTCCCTCGAACGCGCCGCCGAAGGTCTCATCGATTGGCAACCGGCAAAGCCGGTGCTCAGTCCCGAATCCGGCTTTGCCGCGCAATCCGCCGAGGCTGAAGAGGAAATCGACGAGGCCGAGCACGAGGCGATGCTCGATGCCGAAAACGAAGGCGAAGTCATCGAAACCGGTGATGAGGAGCGCGAGGAAACCAGCGCACGCGGCGAGACGCGCGGTGATGGCGAAGCCCGCCGTGGCCGGCGCAGGCGCAGGCGTGGTGGCCGCAGAGGCCGTGGCGAGCGCGGCGAGCAGCGTTTCGATCGCGAAGACGAGGCGCATCCTTCTGAAACCGCTGAAGGCGAGCCGGTCGCAGCGGAGGCCGGCACGCAAACCGGCGAAGACGAGTCAGCCGAGCTCGCCGGTGAGCCCCGTGCGGACAATGACGATGATCGCGCCCGTCGCCGTCGCCGTGGACGGCGCGGTGGCAGGCGCAACCGCCGCCGCGAGCGCGATGATCAGGAGCAGCGCTTTGGTGAAAGCGCGGAGGGCGAAGCGGCACAAGACGAGCAAGGCTCCGACTTCGCGACAGCCCAGGACGATCAGCCTACGGAAGAAGCGCCGGCAGAGCCGATCACATACGAGCCGCACTTTGCGGCGGAGGCAGAGCCTGAAGCCCCGCCGGTGCGCCATGAGCGGATTGAAATTCGCGAGATCTCAGCCTCGGAAAGCCATGAGGATGAAGAGCCGCAAGCGGCCGCCGAATCCGGCAACGGACACGACGAGCTGCGCAATGGCGAGGATGAAACAGACGAAGATGAAGCGCCAGGGCCCGTATTAAGCGAAGCCGAGCCCGAGGCGGCTGAGGATCCCAGCCGGCCGCGCCGCAAAGGCTGGTGGCAGCGCAAGATTTTCGGTTGAAGAACTCAACCGCGAATTAGATCTCACATTTCGTCATGGCCGCCACAACGAGGCGGCCATGACGAACGTGCTTCAACTTAATCGCAGCGTGCTCAAGCCCTGGACAAGCCGACCAGCGAAATGGCGGCAGCCTTCACTTGCCGACGATAACGCCGGCAAGCCCGGAGCGTGTTGGGTCGCTCGCCGCCGAGCATTCGTGCTTGTTCCCGGGGCGGCAGGTGAAGAGATTCCCTGTCGCACCGCCTGAGCTCATCGACGACAAGATATCGCGCGCGCTGCGCTTAGGCGAAGCGCGGCTCACGCCCATCGCCTCAATAATGCTCGCAAGCGAGGACGGCCCGTTCGAAGCGCTTGCCACAGCGTGAAGCGTCTGGGTCTGCGCTCCGCTTGCAATCATCGGGTCAAGAAACGCATTGCCGTAGCCCTCAGGCGAGGTCGCCGGGTTCTTCGCCATGATGATGCCATCGCTCGAGGCCAGCGCGCCGAACGGCCCGTTCATCGTCACCGCACAGGCAACCGCGCGCCCTTCCGTATCGGCTGCAAGAAAGCTGGTCGAGCCGAAATCCGCCGGCAGGCTTTCCGGCGCCCCGAGCGCATCCAAGCTCTTCTTTACGGCCGCATCGATGGCGCTTCGATCAGTTGTTCCGCGTGCGGACGATAAGGTCTCGGCGGCGAGCTGCCCCGCACCCGTGGCAAGGCTCGGCACAAAGATACGCGTGCCGTTCAGGTCGAAAGCATCGGCAGGCGCGATCTTCACCGCATAATCGCGCAGCTCATTCGGCGTAATCGCGCCGCCATTTGCATTCGCGGCCCTGATGAAGGCACGGCCGAGCGCGCCGCTGTAAAAGGCATTCACGCCGCCCGCGCTGATCTGCATGAGTGTCATCGCAAGATCGGGGCGATTGATGCTGTCGCCTTCCAGACGCGGCTGGCCGCTCGTGCGCCACGCCAGCGATTGCAGCGCCGGATCGCTCATCTTGTCCGCCGGCAGCGCGGCGATGTCGTGCGACAGCGTCCGCGTCACCGTGCCGGCGCCAGCGAGCCGTTCAGCGGGCAGAATAACGGCCGCCCAGCGCATCACACCATAATGTGATTGAAGCGCGGCGATGCCTGCGAGATTTCCCGGAATTGCGACCGAGCCGCCCCCAGCCGGCGCGCGCGCGAGAAAATCAAGGCTGTCGACCCGGCCATTGGCCGAGCGAACCAGGCAAATGCCGCCGCCGCCAAGGCTCGCAGCGGCAGGATGCGTGACGCTCAACGCGAAATACATGGCCGCCGCGGCATCGGCGGCCGAGCCGCCGGATTCAAGCGCCATGCGTCCGATGATGGCGGCCTGCGGCTCGTCGGCGATCGCCGCCGCACGGGCCCGGCCGGAAAACAGATCTTCAGCACCAGCACGCGCGCCGAGTTTGCCCTCGGCGGCGGCCTCACGGCGCGCAACCTCCGCCTTGAGTGTATCGAGCCGCGCCTGAAGCTTGGCCCGCTGGGCGTTTGCTTCATCTGCCGTCGGCGGGCTTGCCGGTTGCGCCTGGGCTTGCTGCGTTGTTTGTGCCTGGCGCTCGGCGAGTTCGGCGCGCAAATCAGCCAGATGCGCCTCGAGCTTGGCCTTTTCCTCAGCGCTGATCTGTTGTTTTGGCGCGGATTTGTGCCACGGCAGCGCAGAGCACCCGGCCAGCAATGCACCGATGGCCAGGGCAGCCGCAATTCTGCCGCTGAGGCGGCTTAAAAGCTGTAACCTTGGATCACGCAAAGTTGGCCCCGCCCCGCCCGCGCGGCTTGATTGACGATGAGGCGGCGGCTCCCTACCGTTTGTTTGGGCGGGCCCGGACAGGCGACCAGAACGCGAAGGAACAGCGGTCATTTTGGCCTATCTGAAAATTAGAGGGCGAAACGCCCTGGCGGCGGGGCTCGCCGTGTTTATGACAGTGCTCGTGGCGTTGACAAGCTCCGGGCCTGCATTCGCCCAACAAGGTCAAGGTATTGTGCTTTTGCGCGATGCCGAAACCGAGGCTTGGCTGCGCAAGCTGACCACCCCGATCTTCACCGCGGCCGGCATCGATCCCCAGGCAGTGCATATCTACATCGTCGGCGACATGTCGATAAACGCCTTCGTTGCTGGCGGACAGAACCTGTTCGTGAACACAGGCCTTATTGTCGCAGCCGATAATCCCAATGAGCTAGTCGGCGTGTTTGCCCATGAAACCGGCCACATGGCTGCTGGGCATTTGACCCGCTCGCCGGGCGCCAGCGTTTCCCTGCCCTACATTATCGGCATGGTTGCGGGTATTGGCGCGATGGCCGCCGGCTCGCCCGACGCCGGGACGGCGATCCTTGCCGGCTCCGGCACGATCGCCCAACGCAACATGGCCGCTTTCACGCGCGTGCAGGAGGCCTCGGCCGATCAAGCTGCAGCACGCTTTCTTCTTGCAAGCCACCAAAGCGGCAAAGGGCTGCTGACTTTGTTCCAGAAATTGGCCAATGACGAAGCGATGAGCTACTACCAGATCGATCCCTACATTCAGGATCATCCGATCTCATCCGAGCGCATCGATGCGCTTCAAAACGAAGTCGAGAAGTCCCCCTATTACAACGACGAAGATTCGCAGGCGGCGATCGACAAGCTCGATCTCATCAAGGCGAAGATCTACGGCTTTCTCGAGCGCACCGATGCCGGGCTCAGGCGTTTTCCGCCGAGCGATACAAGCGCACCCGCGCGATATGCGCGCTCGGTGATTTATTTCCGGCTCGGAAACATGACGAGCGCGCTTGCCGAGATCAATTCGCTCATCAAGGAGCAACCCAAGAACGCTTATTTCGAAGAGCTCAAGGGCCAGGAGCTTTATGAGAGCGGACATGTCGCGGAATCCGTCGAGCCTTATGAGCGCTCGGTCGCGATCGAAGGCAACGAGCCGCTCTTGCGCTTCGGCTACGGCCAATCGCTCTCCGCTGCCGCCGAGAAGACCCACGACAAGGCGATGATGGAAAAGGCGGGCATTGAGCTGCGCGCTGCGCTGGCCGTCGAGCCCGATATGCCGGATGCGTGGCGTGCGCTCGGGCAAGTCTATTCGCTGCAAGGCAAGGAAGGCCTTGCCGAGCTTGCGACCGCAGAGATGTATTATAATACCGGCAATATGGCCCCCGCCGTCGAGTTTGCCGTAAGGGCACGCCGCAAGCTCGACAAGGGAAGTGTGCCGTATAATCGCGCGACCGATATATTGGAGGTCGCCAAGGCTTCGGGCGCCGATCTGCGCCAGCGCCGGCCGGAATAAGAGGGGAATACGTCATGCGTTATTGGTGGGCTGCTGGTGCGGCTGGTCTTGTCTTGATCGCCGTGGTTGCGCTGACCGCAACGGGCGCGGCCTCGAAATCCTCCTTCACGCCCGATCAGCAGGCCGAGATTGGCCAGCTTGTGAGAAGCTATCTCCTCGATCATCCGGAAGTGCTGGTCGACGCGATGGATGCGCTGCAGGCCAAGCAGGACAAGGCGGCCAAGGACAAGGCGGCCACAGTGATCAAGCAGCACCCGGATGAAATCTATAAGGACGGCTATTCCTTCGTTGCGGGCAATCCTAATGCCAAGGTCACGCTGGTCGAGTTCTTCGATTATAACTGCGCCTATTGCCGCAAGGCGTTTGCCAAGATGATGACGCTCGCCAAACCCAACTCGAAAGTGCGCTTCATCTTCAAGGAATTTCCGATTCTCACGCCGGAATCCAAAGTGGCTGCAAAGGCCGCCTTCGCCGCGGAGAAGCAGAACAAATATCTCGAGTTTCACAAAGGCCTCATGTCGCATCCCGGCCGCGCCAATGAAGAGGCCATTGAAGAGGTCGCCAAGAAGATCGGCCTCAACATGGACCAGTTTCACAAGGACATGAACGATCCCTCGGCCGAAGCGCATGTCGAAGAGAATCTGAAGCTCGGCGATGATCTCGGCATCGACGGCACGCCGAGCTTCATCGTTGACGGCAAGCTGATCGGCGGCTGGTCCGAGAAGGAAATCGACGACGCCATCAACGCCAAAAAGAGCTGACAGCTCTTTGATCGAGTTATTTCGTCTTCGTCATGGCCGCCCTTGAGGTGGCCATGACGGTGATGGTGTAAGCCACATCGAGGGCGCCCTGCCTTAATCGTCGATATGCTTCAGGCTCTCCTGGTAGATCGGGCTGGAGACAAGCCCTGGCACATGCTCGCGCGCCTGCAGCGCAAGCTCCGGATTTTCGCCGATCGCATTGAGGATCGCCTCGAAGCGCTCAACGATGCCGGGGCGAAACTCGGGCGAGGTGAAGATGTAGAGCGCATCCTTCTTGATGCCTTCGAGCACCATTTCACCGACGGCTTCCGGCTCATGACTCATGCGGCCCAGAAGCTTCATCACATTCTCATCCATCTTGAAGCTCGGCCCGCCGCCCGCGGCTGCTGGCTTGGGCGTGGATTCATCGGTGAAGCGCGCCGGCCGCGTCTTCTCCCACTCGCGGATATTCGTGCGCACACCGCCCGGGCAAAATGCCGAGACGCCGATATTCTCGTTCATCAGCTCAAAGCGTAGCGCTTCGGATAACCCGACCACCGCGAATTTCGTCGTTACATAAACGCCGGAACGGCTGTATTGCAGAATGCCACCCATGGATGCGGTGTTGACGATGTGCCCACCCTCGCCGTGCTTGCGGATGAACGGCAGGATCGTATGCACGCCGTTGAACACGCCATTGAGATTGACGTCGATGCCCCAATCCCAATCCTTATAGCTCGCATCCGACACTGAGCTTGAGATGCCGATGCCGGCATTGTTGCACAGCACATGAATCTTGCCGAACTTGCGCTCGGCGTCCACGGCGGCGGCTTCATAGGCTTTGCGGTCGGTGACATCGAGCTTGATGATGTGCACGGCATCTTCCTGGCCGGCTTCCTGGAAGAAGCTGCGCGCCTGGTCCATGTGATCGTCTCTGATATCGGCGAGCACGGCTTTCATGCCTGCCTTGACGAAGGCTTTCGCCATGCCGAGCCCGATGCCGCTTGCGCCGCCGGTGATGAACGCAACGCGCCCTTCTATGTCTTTCATGAACGTTTCTCCCGACCCGTATAATCTTCAAACGTCATAGCCGGCCTCCGAGCTGGCCATCCAGGATTACACTAAGAGGCTCGCGGCTCTGGATGGCCGGGTCAAGCCCGGCCATGACGCAAAGCATGGCCCCAAGGAATTTCAGGTGTGGCCGAGTGTTGCCAACACACGTTTGGGCGTGAACGGAAATTCACGCATGCGCTTGCCCGTCGCATCGAAGAAAGCATTGGCGATCGCCGCCGCAGCAGCAGCCATGACTTCTTCGCCCGCACCTGATGACGGCTTATCCATGCGTTGCACGATCCTCGCCGTCACCTCCGGGCAATCCTTCATGCGCAGCACCGGATAGCTCGCCCAGTCCAGGCTGGTGACGCCAAGCGTCGAGAACGTCACCTCCTCGAACAGCATGCGGCTGGCGGTTTGCACAAGCTGGCCCATGATCTGCGCTTCAACGCTTGCCGTGTTGACCACAAGCCCGGAATCCATCGCGCCATAAAGATGCTTCACCTTGACGACGCCGGTTTCCTTATTGACCTCGATATCGGCAACCGCCCCACCCCATGAAGCGAGATGCGTGCCAAGCCCGATGCCGCGCCCGATCACCGTTCCGTAGACGGATGGTTTCGGCCGCGCGTTCTTATTTGACCAATCCGCCGCCTGCGCTGCCGCATCGAGCACGCCGAGCCAGCGCTCATCCGCAATGTTATCGCGGCGGAATTGATATGGGTCCTTCTTTAAGCGATGCGCCAGCTCGTCGATCGCCTGTTCTGAGGTGAAAGCGAATGCGAGATCGAGCGGCGAACGCAGCCAAGCACCACGCAAATAGGTGCCGCCCGGCACATGGTGATTGATGAGCTTCTTGTTCTCGATCTTGTATTGCCCGCCGCACACTAAGGGATTGACCTGCTGCGAGGGAAAGGTCGGCCACTCCGCCCATTTGGTGCCGAGCGCAAGCTGCTGGCTGGTTTCGATCAAGCTCCAATTATGCTGCCAGCCATCATATTGATAGCCGGTGATCTTGCCGCTTTTGTCGGCCGCCACGCGCACCTCGCCGACATGCGCCGGGCCATACGTATCCCAGCCATGCTCGTCATGACGCATGAATTGAAGCCGCACCGGCTTCTTCGCCATTTGCGAAAGGATCGCCGCAGCCAGCGCAACATCGTCATAGCAGCTATGGCCATAAGTGCCCGATGCATCAGCGAACTGCACGCGGATTTTCTTCTGCGGCATACTAAGCACTGTCGAAAGCTTCTGGCGCAGGCCGTAAAGATCCTGCGAGGTCGCGATGACGAGCGCCGAGTTGCGCTTAACATCCGCGAGCGCGCAATTGGGTGCGAAAGTTGCGTGTGATTGATAAGGCGTATGACACGACATCTGCACACCGTGCGCAGCGCCCGCAAACGCGGCATCGACATCGCCCGCTTGCTTGACGACCGTGTCTTCGGTGCGCTCGGCGCGCATTTGCTGATAGATCTCGCCATCATCGGGCAGATCGCGCGGCTCCTCCCACATGATCTTGGTGTCGCGCGCGGCGCGGATGGCATCCCATTCACTCGGCGCAACCACGCCGACGAAGTCGCCTTTCTGATAGATCTTAGCGCCTTTGATGTGCATGACCGAGCGCAAATCGATCCAGCGCACTTTGGCGCCCGCCATATAGACCCGCTGGCCTTCCGGGCGCACCACGCGCGCATGGAGCATGCCGGGCAGCTCGATGTGCTGAATATAGGTGTAAGTGCCGGCGACTTTTTCGGGGATGTCCTTGCGCGGCATTGGCTTGCCGACGACTTGATAGGTGAGCTCTGTTGCTGGTTTGGGAGCAACTTTACCGGTTATCGCGAGATCGAACCGCTTTCCGCCGATCAGCTTGCCATACGTGATCGACTTGCTGTTATCGACGATATTAAAGATCACTCCGCTCGGGCGCGTACTCAGCAAATTCGTTGGCACACCAAGCTTCTTCGACGCCATCGCGATTAGTGCTGCCCGAGCCTCCGCCGCCGCCTGGCGCACCGCGGGCGAGCCGCGCGCGATCGATGAGCTGGAATAAGTGCCGCCCTGGTTCGGCGTGATGTTGGTATCGCACTGAACCGTCGCGATCTGATCGAAGCCGAGGTCGAGCTCTTCCGCCGCGACTTGGCAAAGCCCTTGCGGCCCCGCCTGCCCCAGCTCGACATAACCCTGATAAAGCGTCGCCGTGTTATCGGAATGGATGGCCAGCCATGTATCGATCTGTTTCGGATCCGGCGGTCCCGCCACTGCGCCGCGCTTGAGTGGTGCAGCCGCCGCTTCGCCAAGCATCGAATCCGCCAAGCTGAAGCCGACCACAAGCGCGCCACCGGCTTTCAGAAATCCGCGGCGTGACAATTCCATATTCGGAGACATGAGGTTCATTGTGCGCGCCCATTCATCACGGCCGAAGCGCGTTTGATCGCTGCAATGATGCGCGGATAGGTGCCGCACCGGCACAGATGCCCGTTCATATGATCGCGAATCTCGTCATCGCTCGGCTTCGAGTTCTTCGCCAAAAGTTCCGAGGCTTTGATGATGATGCCGTTATAGCAATAGCCGCATTGCGCAGCCTGCTCATCAATCAACGCTTGCTGTAGCGGCGTGAGCGCGGGCGGCTTCTTCAACTCGGCGCGCGCCGCATACCAAGCCGGCAAGCCCTCCAATGTCGTGACGGACTTGCCTTCCACTGCAGAGACGGGCGTAACGCAAGAGCGCCGCTCCACACCATCGACCAAGACCGAGCACGAGCCGCACTGCGAAAGCCCGCAACCGAAGCGCGGGCCTTTCAGTTTCAGCTCGCCCGAAAGCACATAAAGCAGCGGCGTATCCGGCGCCGCCCGAACTTTATGCTTCATGCCATTGACGATGAGTGTTGGTCTTTCCGGCACTTGCGCTCTCCCTTTTGGCCAAGATTAAACTCCCGGGCCATTGAGCGCATCAAGCCATTCATTCCGCCCTGGTTGTCAATGTGCGTCGCAAAAACATCGTCCACACAATGAGGAGAGCGCTCGCCGCGGCGCAGATGATCGCAAAAATATCGCCAATTCGCGTGTAGAGCGTCGGCCCACCGCCAAGCGGCACATCCGCCGCGGTGATGATCATACCGGGGCGCATGACGCTGGCTTGCGCCAAGACTTGTCCGCGATCATCCGAGATCGTCTCGAGCCCGTTGAAAGCAGACCTTAAGACGGCAAACCCGTTCTCGACACCGCGCATGATCGCCATGCGCGCATGTATCCATCTGTCCAAGCCGAAATCACCTGCCGGCACCATCATGAGGCGGATCGAATGCGCAGCATCGCTCCTGATCGTGCGCGGAAAATCCATGTCCTTGCAGATCACCGTGGCAATACCATCGCCGATCAGACCTGGTGATCGGCCGGGCGCGAACCTCGCTTCGAGCGGCAGCAGCAAATGCCGTTTCGCATAACTGATTGCTCGGCCGTCCGGCATGAATGCGATTGCAAGATCGCGCGCTGGCGCTGCCGCTATGACGCCCGCGACGACGAGCGTGCCGGTCTGCGCCGCAGCGGCGTGGAGCGGCACCAGCACCTGAGCATCCGCTCCCTTGCGCACGACCACTGATCCTTCCGGTGTCAGAAAGACTTTCGTGCCGCGCGCCGCTTGCGTGTGAATTGCGTCAGCATAGGCGGTTGTAACCGTAGTGGCGGCGCTTACATCGCCCGTGCGCGAGGCTTTCACATAAGCCGCATCTTCATTGGCAAGCGCAGCAACGGCGACAGTGGAGCCTTGGGGCGCGTTGAGCCGCAAATAGCCGAAGCCAATTGCAGCCGCGCAAATCGCCAAACCGAGCGCGCCGGCAACAAGGTTTGCGCGCTTTCGTCTCAGTATGAATGCGATTGCATTAGCGGTGAGACAGATGAGAAACGTCACTGCGTAATAGCCGAACAGCGAAGCGGTTTGAACCAGCATCGGTGCGGAGACCTGGCTATAGGCCAATGAGCCGAAGCTTCCGCCCGGTGACACAAGAGATATTAAATACTCGCTCGCCGTCCAAAGCGCCGGAAAAGCGAAGAGCGCAGCAATCGGCGGCAAAGCACGATAGGCAGCGCGTGTGCGATTAACGGCGAAAGAGAAGAGCGCAGCCGGCGTAAATCCAAGCACAAGGAGCAGGGGCGGCAACGAGCTGCCGTAGCATTGCACAAGATAAATCTGGCCGGCGGCAAAGGCGGTGAGCGCGGCAAGCCAGACCTGCCATCTTGGCGCTTCGCCATAGGCCAGCCACAAAACGGGCACAGGCGCAATCCATGCGAGCGGCCAAACATTATCGATGCCTTGCGATAGATAGAACATGGTGCCGCTCAACAGTGCGGCAGCGATTGCAATCACGTCGGCTTCCTTTTTGTTTCTTGGGCGGGCGCAAAGGACAAGATGCAATGACGCGTTGCACGCCGGTAAGCCGCGCGAAATTCCGCTTCGCTGACAAAGCGGCCGGCCTGATACATGGACACAAGGCCTTGGGCGAGCGCGGAGAACGCAAGCGCAATCTCCGCCGCCGAATAGTCGCCAAGAATGCCGTTCGCCTTTGCTTTGTCGAGGCGCGTATAGGCCGATGAGATGACAGGCGATCTTCCGGCGACGAAATCGTCCGGGTAGCGCCGCGCTTTACGTGCGGGCAGCAAGAACGCCGCCTCATAGCGCCGCGGCTCCTTCAAAGCGAAATCGAGAAACGCCTCGCTCAAGGCTCCGAGCCATTGCATCGGCTCTTTCGCGCTGATTGCCCGAACGCGCGCTTCCCATACCGAAAAGCCATCCAGCATCAATGCATCAAGAAGCGCTTCCTTGTCGGCGAAGTGCCGGTAGATCGCCATCGGCGTGAGCTCGACCGCCTCGGCGATCTTGCGCATCGAAAGCCCCTCCGGGCCTTGCTCGTCGAAAAGGCGCCTCGCGGCGGCAAATATCCGGTCTTTGGTAGCGCTCATGTATACGGTGTATACATCATCGCCTGCGGCGGGCGCAAGGCCCACTGCGGCCTTTCCCCACATCGCTTAATCAAACTGCTACGCGCCCCTCTTATTGTGGTGGAGAGCTAAAGAGCACCATCCATGATCCACTACGATCTCATCGTTATCGGCTCGGGGCCGGCCGGGCGCCGCGCGGCCATCCAGGGCGCCAAGCTGAAGAAATCCGTGCTCGTCGTCGAGAAGGGCCACCGCGTGGGCGGCGTTTGCGTGCACACCGGCACGATCCCTTCCAAGACCTTGCGCGAGACCGTGCTCAATCTCTCCGGCTGGCGCGAGCGCGAATTCTACGGCCGCGCCTACCGCGTCAAGCAGCACATCTCGGCGGCTGATCTCAATCAGCGCCTCTCGATCACGCTCAATCATGAGGTCGAGATTCTCGAGCACCAATTCACCCGCAACAAGGTCGACACGGTCAAAGGCACGGCGCGCTTTCTCGACCCGAACCGTATCGAAGTCCTGGGCGCCGACGACAAGCTTGCGCAGTACACGGCGGACAAGTTCATCATCGCCGTCGGCACCGCACCTTATCACCCGCCCGAGATCCCCTTCGATGGCGAAGCCGTGCTCGATGCTGACGACATCCTGAACCTGAAGCGCTTGCCGCGCAGCCTCGCAGTGATCGGCGCCACCGTGATCGGCATCGAATACGCGACGATCTTCTCGCGCGCTCGACGTCAAAGTCACCGTTGTCGAGCCGGGCACGAGCCTTCTGCCTTTCGTCGATCAAGAGTTGGTGGATGAGTTCATTCACGACATGCGCGACCGCGGCATGAATTTGCGCTTCCGCAGCAAGGTCACGCGCGTTGAGCGCAAAGCGGCCGATGCGTGCCTCCTCGATCTTGAAGACGGCCGCCAGGTTTGGGCCGAGATGGTGCTGTTCGCCGCGGGGCGGCAAGGCGCGGTCTCCTCGCTCGATCTCGCCGCAGCGGGCCTCACCGCCGATTCGCGCGGGCGCATTGCCGTCAACCCCGCGACATTCCAAACCGCGCGGGCCCATATCTATGCCGCCGGCGACATTATCGGCTTCCCGAGCCTCGCCTCGACCTCGATGGAGCAAGGCCGCATCGCCGCCTGCCACGCGCTCGGTGTCGATGCGCCGGCGCCGCCAGAATTCTTCCCCTACGGCATCTATTCCGTGCCGGAAATCTCGACCGTCGGCATGACCGAAGAGCAGGTACGCGAAAAGAAGCATCCCGCTTGAATGCGGTATCGCGCGCTTCCGCGAGACATCGCGTGGCCACATTATGGGCCTTTCGTCCGGCTTCATGAAGATGATCTTCGCGCTCGATACCCAGCGCTTGCTCGGCGTGCACATTGTCGGCGAAGGCGCCACCGAGCTTATTCATATCGGCCAGGCGGTGCTCAATCTGGGCGGCACGCTCGATTATTTCGTCGAGAACACCTTCAATTATCCGACGCTCGCCGAGGCCTATAAGATCGCCGCGCTCGATGCGTAGAACCGCATGCCGCGCCAACAGCCGTCCGTAGCCATCGCCGCTAAGACGGCTGACACCGCGAAATCGCAGCGCGCAAAGTCCGGCGCAGCCTAACGACTGTCATCGCGAAGCGCATAGCGCCGTGGTGATCCAGCCTTCGACAAGCCCAGGATGACGCTCAGTTCACTCCCCTCAAGGTGAGCTTCCTGAACCATGGATTGCTTCGCTCCGCTCGCAATGACATTTTTCCTTATGCCTCGTTTCGCCCGCATTTTGATCCTTCTGTCGCTGATCGCGCTTTCGGCTTGCGCAAGCGTGACGCGCGCGCCGGTTACGCAGCCGGTGTTGCAACCGCCGCAAGTCACCGGCCGGGCCGCGGCTTGCACCACGAAGGCGTTCGATGGCGACAGCTTCGTGGTCTGCAAATACGACCCCGCGCAGCAGGAGCTGGAGCTCGTCTCCAAAGACGGCGCGGGCAACTACATTCGCAGCTTCGCCGCGCTCGGTAATGTGCTTGGCGTCAACGCATCTCGCATCGCCTTCGCCATGAATGCCGGCATGTTCGAGGCGAATGGTGCGCCCGTCGGGCTCTTAGTCGATAACGGAAAGCAGCAGCACAGCCTCGTGACGAATAGCGGCACTGGCAATTTCTACATGAAGCCGAACGGCGTCTTCTTCGTGGATAGCGCGGGCGCACCGCATGTGGAAACCACCGAGCAATACGCGGCACACGAGAAGACGCCGCTCTGGGCGACACAATCCGGCCCGATGCTGCTGATAGACGGCGCGCTCAATCCGCATTTCCAGCATGACGGCCCATCGCATTATGTGCGCAACGGCGTCGGCACGACGCCAAACGGCGACACCTATTTCGCCATCAGCGAAGCGCCCGTCTCGTTCGGCACATTCGCGCGGCTATTTCGCGATGCGCTCGGCTGCGAAAACGCGCTCTATTTCGACGGCAATGTCTCATCGCTTTGGGCGCCGTCACTCGGGCGCAAAGATCACGGCCGCGCGCTCGGGCCCCTGCTCGTCGTGCTCGAAGAAGCCACCACTCATTCAGTGACGCTTCTTAAATCCCCTATCCGCTTGTGGGAGAGGGTTAGGGTGAGGGGTCGAATTGAAGAACTCTCGCTTGCTACCCCACCCTCACCCGGATCGCTAAGGCGCTGCGCACCAAGCGATCCGGCCTCTCCCCTCAAGGGAGAGGCGATTACTGCCCTGCGGGCGGCGGCTGGCGATCATGTTTCGGCAGTCGCTCATCGAACACCGCCCAGCTCGGCGCGGACGAGGTCCAGATCGTGACCGCCGGCTTTGCGATCTCCGGGTCATCAAGCGTGCCCACGCGCACGAAGACGAAATCCGGCCGCGCCTCGGCCGCGCTGAAAAGATGCGTGCCGCACTTGCCGCAAAACTTGCGATGCATCCTGCTGCCGCTATCGGCGGTCGACGGATAGTCGCTCAAATTGCCCACTGCCGTCAGCGCGGCAACCGGAAAGCCGGCATTCACGGTCGGCCCGCCCGCGCCGAATTTCTGGCAATCCTTGCACCAGCAAATGCGTGTGATGATCGGCTCGGCGTCAATTTCATAGCGCACCGCGCCACACAGACATCCACCGCTCACAGTCATCTTCGCCTCCAATCATCATCGTCATTGCGGGGCGGATTCTCCGGCGGCCGCTCCGCATCGCGCACCGTTGTGCTCGTCAACCCCTCTCTCCCGGACACGACAATCGCGCGCGTCTTATATGAAGCCTCTTCATCGCGATATTGAACCGCGGAGGCAACGGTTGCGCTGTTACCGTCGCTCCACGGCCCGAGCGCACCCAAGAGCGTAGTGTGATCGATTGGTAAAGCTGGTTGCCGGCAAGCATGACAGCCGCCCCACCATAGGTCGTGATTCGCTGTGGATTAAGCGTGCGCCCATCGCCGCCGCGCAGCTGCACGAGCCGCACGCGCCGGCTTTCGCGCTCCATCATGCAGACCATCGAGAACTGCGGAATCGTGCCGAAAAACGCGATGTGGCTCTCGCTGACGCTCATCGCGCGCGGCTCGATCATCGGCGCGCGCGGCAGGATTTGCTCGGTTCTGCCGTCTTCGACCGAGGCAACGAAATAATCGTCACGCGCGCAAAACCACGCGCGATCCTCGGCATCGATCGTCAGCGCTCGCATATCCCAGATGAAAGGCTCATCGATCTCCTCGTTATAGCTGAACTCGATCTTGCCTTCGTCATCGAGGCGCAACAGCCCTTGCGGGCTGTAGGCCTGCAACGCGGCGCGGTCAAAAATACCTTCCTCGAAATAGCCGAGCCAAATCCGATCCCGGCCATCGACAAGCGCTGTTTGGACCTGATCACCCGCATGGAAAGCGCGAATGAAGCAGCAGGCCGGATCGAAGATAAAAGCATTGTGCTCATCAGGGTCGGCGCGCGAATTCAACCACCAGCCACCGGCCGTCGGCAAAACGCTGCACCTTGGGATAATAGAACCGCCCATGATCGCGGGGCGATGCGAGCGCGATCTTATTGCCCTGAACGTCGTGGATCGAAAATCCCTCGCCGGGGCTGCCCAAGCGCACCAGATGAATTTCGCCGGTGAGGCTGAGACACAGCTCCTCCCACACCGCCCCTTCCGGCAGCGCCGGCACTTCGCCAAACGCGGCGGGCGCAAACTGCACCGCCTCCAAATCCCTGTATCGCGCCGTCATTCGGGGAAAACATGCCTATTCGTTTGCTCAATCCGCGTGCGGCCAACCTACATCCCATTGTTTCGCCGCGACAACATGGGACGTTAGCCCAACACCCTTTCTTGCCTTGCTTTCATTCGCGCGCAGTTTTCATCAAATGGCGGCGGCACGAGCGCTTTCAAGCCCCGCGCCCCGCGCCCGGCTGCAAGCGCCGAAGAGCGCGAGCAATCTCAGAGGACCTCGTCAGTCCACACTTTGAAGGATCTCAGTATATTGGGCCCAAAGCTCGTCGAGAGCGGCACATCGGCGGCATCGCGCCCATAACCGATCAGTACCCGGCCGATGCGCGGCTCGTTGTGGCGAGCATCGAATGAGTGCCATTGCCCGCCCAGATAGGCCTCGAACCAGCCGCTGAAATCCATCGGCGCGGGGTCGGGCGGCACGCCGATATCGCCGAGATAGCCGGTGGCATAGCGCGCCGGGATGTTCATGCAGCGGCACAGCGCCACGGCCAGATGCGCGAAATCGCGGCACACGCCCTTGCGCTCGTTGATACGCCTCCCAAGCCGAGCGCGTGGCGCGCGCATGCTCATATCCGAACGCCAGATGCCCATGCACGAAGTCGCAGATCGCCTGCACGCGCCCCCAGCCGAGCGGCGTCTGGCCGAACAACTGCCACGCCGGCTCGAGTCAGGCGGTCGACCTCGCAATAGCGGCTGGCGAGCAGATATACGAATGACTCGTCGGGCAGGTCCTGCACCTCATGCTGCATGGCATCGAGGCGAGACCGGCTCAGGCAGGCCGAAATCGTTGACGATCGCATCTGTAGTGATGTGCGTCAGGCCCGCCGGCGCGACGATGCGGCTGCACCAATTGCCGAAACTGTCGCGATAGCCCCTGATCGGCACGGTGGGCGTGATGCGCAGATGATCCGGCATGAGAAGGTCGGAGACGCGCGAATAATGGATGTTCAGCGTCAGGATCATCGGCGTCGGTTGCGGACATTCGTAGGCGATGTCGAACCCGACCCGGATCTTCATGCGCTCACGTCTCACCGTCTCGCCCACGCCCGCCGCTCTTTGCGGGCCAATGCCGCTTGGCTTTCGCGGCTATCGCGGGCCCAGTGACGCATGCTGCGCCGCACAATTCAAGACCGAGAGCTGGTCTATAACCGGCGGCGCAAGGGAATGGCGTAAGCGGGCGCGCGAATTATATTGGCCTGGCAAACGCGCGCCCATCGGAGATAACACCGAATGAAACCGGATATTGACGGCAAGATCCTCGTCGGCAAGGGCGAGAAGCCGGCCTATCTCAGCCTGGCGCTCGCCAATCGCCATGGCCTCGTCGCGGGCGCCACCGGCACCGGCAAGACCGTCACCTTGCAGATCCTCGCCGAAGGGCTCTCGCGCGCCGGCGTTTCGGTATTTGCCGCCGACGTCAAAGGCGATCTTTCCGGCATCGCCGCGGCGGGCGAAGCCAAGGACGCGTTCGTTCAGCGCGCCAAGACGATCGGCTTCGATTACGAGCCGGACCGCTTCCCCGTGATGTTCTGGGATCTCTTCGGCGAAAAAGGCCATCCGGTGCGCGCGACCATCTCGGAGATGGGCCCGCTCCTGCTCTCGCGCCTTTTGGATCTCAACGACACGCAAGAGGGCGTGCTCAATATCGCCTTCCGCGTTGCCGACGAGCAGGGCCTCCTGCTCTATGATCTCAAGGACATGCGCGCGATGCTGAACTTCATCGCCGAGAATGCCGACACGCTGACCACGCAATATGGCAATGTCAGCAAAGCGAGCGTGGGCACAATCCAGCGCCAGCTTCTGGTGCTCGAAAACCAGGACGGCGAAAAATTCTTCTCAGAGCCCGCGCTCACGCTCCAGGATTTCATGCGCACGGATCGCGATGGCCGCGGCTATATCAATGTGCTCGCCGCCGACAAGCTGATGCAGAACCCGCGGCTTTATGCGACCTTCCTTCTGTGGCTACTGTCCGAGTTGTTCGAGGAGCTGCCCGAGGTCGGCGATGCGCCAGCGCCCAAGCTGTGCTTCTTCTTCGATGAGGCGCATCTTCTCTTCAACGATGCGCCCAAGGCGCTCCTTGAAAAGATCGAGCAAGTTGTGCGCCTCATCCGCTCCAAGGGCGTCGGGGTTTATTTCGTCACGCAAAATCCGCTCGATGTGCCCGACACCGTGCTCTCGCAGCTTGGCAACCGCGTGCAGCATGCCTTGCGCGCCTTCACACCGCGCGATCAGAAGGATGTCACCGCCGCCGCGCAAACCTTCCGCCAAAACCCCGCGCTCGACACCGCGAAAGTGATCACCGAGCTTGGCAAGGGCGAAGCGCTGGTCTCGTTTCTTGAAGGCGACGACGTGCCGGGGATTGTCGAGCGCGCGCTGATCCGCCCGCCCGCATCGCGCCTCGGGCCGATCACGCCGGAAGAGCGCGCGGCCGTCATCGCTGCATCGCCGTGCAAAGGCAAATACGATACCGCGGTCGACCCCGAATCCGCTTACGAGATGCTGCAAGCGCGCGTCGCCGGGAAAGCCGCGCCCGCAAGCGCGCAGAGCACACCCGCAGGCGCGCCGCAAGACGCGCCATCGGGCGGCGTTGCGGGCGGCGCGGCGCAAGTGCTGGGCGGCATCGGTGCGATTGCGGGCGCCATCTTCGGCACATCGCGCCCGCGCGGCCAGCGGCTTTCGACCGGCCAATTGATCGCGCGCAATGTCACGCGCTCGGTGACGAACAAAGTTGTCGGCGGCATGGCGGCCGATATTGGCAAACAGCTTGGCGGCTCACTCGGCGGCTCGATTGGACGCTCGATTGTCCGCGGCGCCCTCGGCGGCATTTTAAGACGCTAGAGCACGAACGACCCATCCACTATGCGGATCCCGCGCCGCCGATGAAGGGTGTTTCCGACAGTTCAATGGGGATGCTATAGCGACCTTTGAGTATCTTGGTAATCTTCATCTTTGTAAGTGTCTGATCCCGAGACGGTCCTATTATGATCCTCTCAATAGGCAGCGGATTCGATGAGCCGAAACCGAAAAGATCGATAAATCGCGCACCATTTCTCACCTGCCGCTGACGTGTTTTCACCATTGATGAAGTTTTTGGATCAACGAATTCGAGCATCCGCTCGGAAACTGGCACCGCCACAATTCTCACTTCTCGTTCTTCTGCAAACGCTCTGTGCTTGTAACGTGATGCCAAATCGATAAATTTCCCTAGGTACTCTTGACCGAGATCCTGCTCATCGCCCGTTAGAAACTTGACAAGCTTCTCTTTGAACACGTCGATGAAAGAACCAAACTCACTTGCGAAGGCGGTCTCATCCCCATCGTAGACAACATCACCAAAATGCATTGCAGAATAACCAAAGCTCTTAATCTCCAATTTGAGTAACTGCGCTAGCGCCCTCGTTCTGAAGACTATTGCAACGCCTTCGCCGGAAGCATAGCCGCGCCACATACTCAATAGGCCGTTCTTGCGTGCATAACTGTCATCATTATCGTGACTGCAGAACGAAACCACATACGGTAAGAACAGCGGCTCGGCACCTACCTCGCCGAAGGCGGCCTCGAATGACGCATTGATCACTACAGACGATTGATCCCGAGCCAGCTTGGCAATGCTGCCAGACCGCCTTATCTCAGCCTTGAGATCACGCCGATTCTTGCGAAGGATATCTTCTATGTTTGGCTGAAGTAACTCATTCAACTTCAGAGCCGCATGCTTGAACTCTGTCGTATCATTGAGATCCTGATAGTACTTTGCCCATATCGTCTGACTTCAACGATCCCTCGCAGCCCAGCTAGTGATGTATAGTGGAAGACAAAGCGATGGCGGTCCCACACTTCCATCTGTCCGGCTCAACTAAATCAACCCACCGAGCGGGCTTGAAGGATCGGCGTAGAGCTTTTTCTTCATGCGGCCGGCGAGATAGGCCATGCGCCCCGCTTCAACACCAAGCTTCATCGCGCGCGCCATCATCACCGGATCTTTCGCTTCGGCGATGCCGGTGTTCGAGATCACGCCATCGCAGCCAAGCTCCATCGCGATCGCGGCGTCCGATGCCGTGCCGATGCCGGCATCGACAAGCACGGGCACTTCCGCCTGCTCGATGATGAGCCGCATGCCAATCGGGTTTTGAATGCCGAGCCCCGAGCCGATCGGCGATGCCAGCGGCATGATCGCGGCGCAGCCGATCTCTTCAAGGCGCTTGGCCTGGATCGGATCGTCGCTGCAATAGACCATCACTTCAAAGCCGTCTTTGATCAGCAGCTCCGCGGCGCGCAATGTCTCCGGCATATTGGGATAAAGCGTCTTGGGTCGCCCAGCACTTCGAGCTTCACAAGGCTCCAGCCGCCGGCCTCGCGCGCCAGCCGCAAAGTGCGCACCGCATCCTCGCCGGTGAAGCAGCCCGCGGTGTTGGGAAGAAACGTCACCTTCTTGGGATCGATATAATCCACCAGCATGGGCTTGATTTGTCGCCCAGATTCACGCGCCGACGGCAACGGTGATGATCTCCGCACCGGAAGCTTCGAGCGCCGCGGCGTTCTCCGCGTAATCCTTATATTTGCCGGTGCCGATGATGAGGCGCGAGTTATAACGCTTGCCGGCAATGATAAGTGGGGAGTTTTCAAACTCGGTCATGGCGTGCTTTCAGGTCTCTTGGTTGCTGCAAGAGACTATATAGCGCCGGGGGCCGGGCCAAAAAAGCGAATGGCCGAGGCAGCGCCCCGGCCACGCCAAAATCGCCAAAAGGAGCGAAATTCAGGATTTGATGAAAGCCAGGATGTCCTTGTTGACGCGGTCCTTTTGGGTTTGCGCCACGCCGTGCGGCGCGCCTTTGTAGACCTCGAGCTTGCCTTGCGGCAGCAGCTTGATGCCCGGCTCGGCCGCGGCCTTGATCGGCACGATCTGGTCATCATCGCCGTGGATCCACAGCGTCGGGATCGTCATTTCCTTCAGATCGCGCGTGGTGTCGGTTTCCGAAAATGCCTTGATGCAGAAATAGGCCGCCGGAAAGCCGCACATCTGGCTTTGCAGCCAGAACGAATAGATCAGGCCCTGGCTCACTTGCGCGCCCGGCCGGTTGAAGCCGTAGAAGGGCTTTGCCAGCTCGAGCCAGAACGACGACCGATCGGCAAGAACGGCGGCGCGGATTTGATCGAACGCTTCCATCGGCGTGCCGTTGGGGTTGTTCGGCGTCTTCAGCATCAGTGGCGGGATCGCACCGATCAGCACCGCCTTGGCGACGCGGGAAGTGCCGTGCCGGCCGATATAGCGCGCCACCTCGCCGCCGCCGGTCGAGTGGCCGATATGGATCGCATCCTTGAGGTCGAGCTTCGCCGTCAGCTCGGCAAGATCATCGGCATAAGTGTCGAGATCATTGCCCTGCCACGGCTGGCCGGAGCGGCCATGGCCGCGCCGGTCGGGAGCGATACAGCGATAGCCCTGGCTTGCGAGGAAAAACATCTGATCTTCGAACGCATCGGATGACAGCGGCCATCCGTGGCTGAACACGACGGGCTGACCCGAGCCCCAATCCTTGTAGTAAATTTGCGTGCCGTCTTTGACGGTGATGGTGGCCATCTGCAAATCTCCTTGTGCTCACGAACTTCAGTTTGAAATTCATTCGCAGGTGAGTTTGCGCTTCGGCCTGCCGCGGGTCGATTGCACTTAGGTAGTAGCGGGTGGAGCGAAAATTCCGCTTATCACCATCGCTCCGGCAATGCGCGCGCCTCTTGTCTTTTCGCGCCTAGTCTTCCTTGTCCTCGATGAACTCATCATCCTCGCGTTCGCTCACCGAAGCATCCTCATGCTCGTGCGCGTTGCGGATGGCCTGCAACAGCTCCTGATGCAGCTTGCCTTTGTCGAGCAGCACCTTGCCCTCATGCACGGCTTTGACGGCGCTCATCGGCACCAGAAACTCGCCGGCATTCTCGACATAGATGACGATCTCTTTGGCATCATGCGGCGGATGGCGCTGCACCGTGCCGAAGGCGACCTCGCCATCATGCAAAAACACTTCATCGCCTTGTCTGATCGTCGCCATCAATGGCTCTCCTTGGTTCAATCGTCTTGCATCAACGTGACACCGGCTCGGGGCCCGGCGGCATCAGCTTGCGTCCGTCATATCGCTTGGGGTTCAGCTCGAACACATCAATGCCCTCGATGCAGCGCGCATTGACCGAGATGATGCCGCCCGGATAGCCGGAACGGAGCAGCGCCGTCCCGCAAGTCGGACAGAATTCGTGGCCGCCATCGGCGTCTCTCCATTTGTAGATGGAAAGCACGCGCCTCTCACTCAAGAGCCGCACCGCCTTGACCGGCACCTTCCAATGCAAAAATCCATGGCGCGCACAAGTCGAGCAGTTGCATTCGACCAACCCCCCGAGATCCGCATCGACCTCGATGCGGATCGCGCCGCAATGGCAGGATAGTTTGTAAGGCCGCTGCACGCGCCTCTCCTTCAGCCGCCGCCGATAAAGTGGACGATCTCCAGCCGGTCGCCATCCTCGATCATAAGACGCGAAAACTCCGAGCGGCGTACAATCTCCAGGTTGCGCTCAACCGCCACTTTCTTGGGGTCGAGATCGAAGGCGCGCAAAAGCGCCTCGACCGTCAGCGCGGCCCCAACCTCGCGAGCCTCCCCATTCAAGGTGATGCGCATTCGATCTCCTCGGACGGGCAGCCAGCGCAGGCCATGGGCCCCTGCCCACAAAAGGGGCTGTCCTCTCCGGCCGCCTCAAGTATAACTCACTGACAATTCGCAAAAAACAAGGCCCGGCGGCAAGCGTTCCATGCCCAATCCCGTATATATCCTGAGCGGCCCGAACCTCAATCTTCTGGGCGCGCGCGAGCCGGAAATCTATGGCCGGGGAACGCTGGCCGATGCCGAGAACCTCGCCGCCAAGGCCGCCGAGACCCTGGGCCTCACGATCATCGCCAAGCAATCCAATCACGAGGGCGACCTTGTCGATTGGATCCAAGAGGCGCGCACCGCGGCAAGCGCGATCATCCTCAATGCCGGCGCGCTCACCCACACATCGGTTGCGCTCTACGATGCGCTCAAGGCTTTCGCGGGCCCGATCATCGAGGTGCATGTCTCCAACCCGTTCGCGCGCGAAAGCTTTCGTCATCATTCCTATGTATCGCTCGCGGCGACGGGGGTGATTTGCGGGCTCGGCATTCAAGGCTATGCGCTCGCCGTTCAAGCCGTCGCGCAACAATTGCAAGCCCGCTCCGCGTAACTAAAGAGGCGCCGTTTTGGCTCGTAACAACAGCAAGAATCCGGCCGGCCGAGCCCGAGATCGATGCACGCGTGATCCGCGATCTGGCGCGGCTTCTGGATGAGACCGGGCTTTCCGAGATCGAGATCGAGCAAAGCGGCAAGCGCGTCAAAGTCGTGCGTCAATTGACCGTGAATGCGGCCGCCGCTGCCGTGCCTGCCGCCGTCGGTGCTCTGCGCGCACCGCTCGCCCCGCCCATCGATGATGCCGCGGGCGCCGCAGCCCTCGCAAACGATCTGGCCAAACATCCCGGTGCCATCATATCGCCGATGGTTGGCACGGCGTTTCTCGCGCCCGAGCCTAGCGCGACGCCCTTCGTCAAGGTCGGCGACCAGGTGAGCGAAGGACAGACGCTTCTCATCATCGACGCCATGAAGACGATGAATCCGATCCCCGCGCCCAAGGCCGGCAAAGTGGCCGAGATCTTGGTGATGAATGAAGCGCCCGTCGAATACGGTCAGCCCTTGATGATCATCGAGTAGCCTCATGTTCGCGGCGCGTTATGTTTGAAAAAATTCTCATCGCCAACAGCGGCGAGATTGCGCTGCGGATTCTGCGCGCCTGCAGCGAGATGGGCATTCACACCGTTGCCGTTCATTCGACGGCGGATGATCACGCCATGCATGTGCGCATGGCCGATGAAAGCGTGTGCATCGGCCCGCCGCCGCCGGCGCAAAGCTATCTGAATATGCCCGCGATCATTTCCGCCGCCGAGATCACCGGCGCGGATGCCGTGCATCCCGGCTACGGCTTTCTCTCCGAGAATGCGCGCTTTGCCGAGATCTTGCGCGAGCACGGCATCGCCTTCATCGGCCCCTCGCCTGAGCACATCAGCCTGATGGGCGATAAGATCGAGGCCAAGAACGCCGTCGCCAGGGCGGGCATTCCGGTTGTTCCGGGCTCGGATGGTCCGGTGTGGACCGACGCCGATGCCAAGAAGTTCGCCGCCGATATCGGCTATCCGGTGATCTTGAAGGCGGCGGCCGGCGGCGGCGGGCGCGGCATGAAAATCGCGCGAACGCCGGCTGATATCGTCCACGCTTTCTCCACGGCGCGCGCGGAAGCCAAAGCCGGCTTCGGCGACGACACGCTCTATATCGAAAAATTTTTGGAAGAGCCGCGCCATATCGAAGTGCAGGTGCTCTGCGATTCGCATGGCCGGCTTCTGCATTTGGGCGAGCGCGATTGCTCGCTGCAGCGCCGCCATCAGAAACTGATGGAAGAAGCGCCCTCGCCCGCGCTCAATGCAGGTGAGCGGGAGAAGATCGGCGAGACGGTGGCGCACGCCATGCGCCGCATCGGCTATCAGGGCGTCGGCACGGTCGAGTTTCTTTACGCCAACGGCAAATTCTACTTCATCGAGATGAACACGCGCATCCAGGTCGAACACCCGGTGACCGAGATGATCACCGGCATCGATCTCATCCGCGAGCAGATCAGAGTCGCCGCCGGCGCCAAGCTCGAAATTCAGCAGCAGCGACGTCAAGTTCAACGGCCACGCCATCGAATGCCGCATCAATGCCGAAGACCCATGTAATTTCCGCCCCTCGCCGGGCCGCATCAAGGAATTCCATACGCCGGGGGGCTTCGGGTGTCAGAGTCGATTCAGCCGCCTATTCCGGCTACACGATCCCGCCCTATTACGATTCGCATGATCGGTAAACTGATCGTACACGGACGAAACCGCAATGAATGCCTGATGCGTCTGCCGCCGCGCGCTCAAGGAGTTCGTCGTCGACGGCGTCGAGACGACAATCCAGCTCTTCAACGACCTCTTGGAAGAGCCAGACATCATCAACGGCGATTACGACATTCACTGGCTCGAGCGCTATCTCGCCCGCCACGGCGCCGACATTTAAAGAGACTGCCGGAGGGGATTTACGCTAGCCGATCCGATCTTGCGACTTTCCGCGGTATTTGGGCAGCGCCTCGCTCCCTTCAATCCAGCTCAAATGCTCCTCAAAACTGACATGTGCAACGGGCCGCGCGCCGATCTCGCTCGTCAAGCTGCCAAGCGAGACATAGATGTGCCCAAGCTTGGGAGCTTCCTTATGGCCGGGGCTATCGGCGACATAGAACATCGAGCTTCCGCACCGGCTGCAGGATCCCCAACGGACCTGCGGCGAGGACCGGTACCAATTGACCTCAGCCTCACCTTTCAAAAACATGAACCGGTCTGATGGCACAGATGTCCAGGTCACGAAAGCGACGCCTCTGGACAGACGGCATGAGCGGCAATGACAATGCGTTATGGCGTCCAGCGGAGGAACGAGCTGGAAGTTAACCGCGCCGCAGAGACACTGTCCGAGAATGGGGCTTGGAGCAGTCATTTGAAAAACCCAATGCTGGCGGTAAATGCATAAGTTAGGCGCGCCGGGGCGCGGTGCCCAGGCGCTTTTTTCTGCGTCATACAATGGCCAAGATCGGACCGCGCCAGCTTTTGAATGCTTATGCCAACGGCGTCTTCCCGATGGCCGAGAGCGCACGCGCCGAAGACATTTTCTGGGTCAATCCGGAGTGGCGCGGCATCATCCCGCTTGATGCGTTTCACATTCCGCGCCGCCTTGCGCGCACGGTCCGTCAGGACAAGTTCATTGTCCGCATCGACCAGCGCTTCGCCGATATCGTTGCGCTTTGTGCGGAATCGACCAAGCTGCGCAAGGAGACCTGGATAAACGCCCAGATCCGCCGGCTCTACAGCCAGCTCCACGAAATGGGCAATGCCCATAGCGTCGAGACCTATCAAGACGGCGAGCTGGTCGGCGGATTATATGGCGTCAGCCTTCATCGCGCCTTTTTCGGCGAAAGCATGTTCTCGAGGCAGCGCGATGCCAGCAAAGTGGCGCTCTGCCACCTTGTTGCGCATTTGAAGCTCAAGGGCTTTATCCTGCTCGATACCCAATTCCTGACCGAGCATCTCGCCCAATTCGGCGCAGTCGAAATTCCGCGCTCGGACTATTTGATCCGCTTGGTTGAGTTCTTCTTTCGGCAATAGCGTCTTGGGCAGCGCGCCGGATACGCTGACCGGCGCCGAAGCGCTGCAGGCGATCCACGCTATTGATTGACCGTGCCGGTCGGGCTCGCCTTGGTCGTAGATCTCTGCTTTGGCGTCGGTGTGCTCGGCAGCTTGCCGAAGTCGCTTTCCGGCGTCGACGATTTGCAGTCAACCAACCACACATCATAGACCGGATGCTCCACCGCATGGAGCGCGGGGGTTGAGGCATACATCCAGCCCGAAAAGATGCGCGACTTGGTGGGATCCGTTATGCGCGTATCGTCGATGCGCAAGAACGCAGTGACTTCGGGCGGCAATTCCGGCGGCTGCTTGTGGCAGTAGTCGGCGATGATCTTGAGCCGGCCGAACATCACCGGCTTACCGATCGGCGCATCGACCACGGTGACGCGCGCCGAGATCTTGTCGAGCCCGCGCAGCACGGCAACCGCCCCGCCCGGCTCGGCTGGCGCGCGCGGCAACGGCTGATGCGTTGTCTCGGCGGGCTGTGGCGGCGGGGCCTCGCCCGGCGGCGCAAGCACATCGCCCGGCGCCGTGTCAGGCGACAACCCGATATCGGGATTGGCGGCATCCGGCGGCGGGGTCTGGCCGCCGGTCTCGTCACCGCTCTGTTCGGGCGGCGTGATGCCGATATCCATCGGCTGCTCATCCGCGGTCGAGCCGCGCATCGGCGGTAGCGCACCGCCTTGATCTTCCGAATTGCCGGGCGCGGCTCCGCCGTCATCACCCGCCGCCGGCGCCAAGCCGTTATCATTACCCGCCGAATCATCGGGGGCCGAGGCGTTGTCGCTGGCGGCCGGCAGGTCGCCCGGCTGCAAGCCTGATGGCGCCTGATCCTGCGCCAGGGCAAAGCCGGCAGCGGCCACGAGCGCGACGGCCGAAAGGCCCGCGATCCAGCGCTTCCTTAATGGCGACATGCAACTCAAACCTGAATACGCCCCCTCACATCACACTCACTATAGCCCGGCCTTGTGGCAGAGGTGAGGCACTCACGGTGTTGTGCCTGCTGCGTTACCAGAGTCCGAGGATGATTTGCCTGCGGTCGAGAACAGCGCCTTGGAGACAAGGCTCATCAGATCGATCGTACCTTGCGTGTACTCGATCTGATCGCCGGGCTTAAGATAGTTGTCGCTGCCGCCCGGCTCGATCGCGAGATAATTGCCGCCGAGCAGCCCTTCCGAAGCCACCTTGATCTGCAAATCATCGGGCAGCTTCACATTATCGGCGACGTCGAAACTCACCTTGGCCTGATAAAGCTTCTGATCGAGTGTGAGGCCGGTGACCGTGCCGACTTTGATGCCGGCAATGCGCACATCCGTGCCGGTGGTGATGCCGTCGGCGCGGCTGAAGACGGCCGAGAGCGGATAGCCGCCGGCGCGCGTCATCCCCGCGTTTGAATACGCGTAGACGAGAAACACCGCTGCAACCGCGATCACGACCGCGCCGATCAGCGTCTCAACCAATGAGTTCGTCATGGATCCCCTCCGCGACTTCAACGCCACTCATGGTTCGACAGGCTCACCATGAGGTATCAAGTTCAACTTCATCCTCAGCTTGCCGAAGGATCCTTCGGCTGCCACGCCTCGTAATCGCCGGTCGCGTGCGCCCGCTCGCCGCCGCGATAAAGGCTGCCGCGCGGACGCGGCGCGAACGGCGTGCCGGAAAGATTCGGTTGATGCGGTTTTTCCCAAGGCTTCACCTTGAAAGGCGCCGAGGTCGGCGGCTGCTCGAAGGTGTGATGCAGCCAGCCATGCCAATCCGGCGGGACTTTGGAAGCCTCGGCAAGCCCCTTATAGACGACCCAGCGCCGCTTCTCTCGGGCCCCGCTCTGCTTCTCTTCGTAATACCGGTTGCCGTTCTCGTCCTTGCCGACAAGCACGCCCTTGGCCGAGGTGAAGATTTGCGTGCCCAGAGTGGCGCCGTTCCACCAGGTGAAGATCTGTTGGAAAATGCCCATTAAAGCTCCTCGAACGCCCCGCGCCCGGCACCTGCCGCAAATCGGGCGCGACTATCGCAAGAAGCACTCGAACGGTAAAGCCGGGCCTAACGCCCATGACGAACCCCGTGTAAAGACCGGCCAATCGCATCAAATTGACCCCTTGCCATGCTGCCCGGCGCCCGCTTGGGGCTAAGCTCTGCGCGATCGAGGGGGGAGCCAATGCGGCGATTGATGTTCTGGCTCGGCTATCTCGCCATCGTGGCGGTGATCGGCATCGCCGTGCTCGGCTTCCGCTTCTTGAACGCGGTCGGCGCTTTCAGGCGCGTGGCAGAGGTACATCCCGGCGCCTGCACCGCGCTTGCCGGCGTGACCGGCCCGGAAGATTTGCAGATCGACCGAGCCAAGCGGCTGATGTTCGTCTCGGCGCGCAATTGGCGCGAAGACCCCTTGGTGCCCGACCGCGCCGACGGGCTCTATGTGATGCATCTCGATCAGAAAGAACGGGGCTTTGTGCGCCTAACTTCCCCATCGACCACATTTCATCCGCATGGTCTCAGCCTTTACATCGCGCCGGACGGCACGCGCACGCTCATGGCGATCAACCACCCGGACCCCGCGCGTTCGACCGTCGAGATCTATGACGTGAAGATCGACGGCAGCAATGTCACGCTGCATCACCGCGCCAGCATATCAAGCACGCAGTTCGTCTTGCTCAATGATCTTGTCGCCGTCGGCCCCGACGAATTCTACGCCGCCAATCAGACGAGCAAGCGCTCTCAACTCGGCCAGCTTTTCGATTCGCTATTGCTGCGGCCCGGCGCGACGATCTTCTATTACAATGGCGAAGTGCCCAAGGTCGCTATGCGCGGGCTGACGCTTACGGCCGGTATCAATGCTTCGCCGGATTACTCGAAAATCTATGTCTCGGATTCCTTGCGCGGGCAAATCGTGACCATTGAAGGCAATCCGCTCGCCGGCTGGAGCGAGACGAGCCGGCTGAAAGTGCCGGGCAACCCGGACAATATCGATGTCGATGCGAAAGGGAATCTCTGGGTCGCGAGCCATCTCAAAGCATTGAAGCTCATGGCGTTCGCAAAGCACCCTGATCAGCCCTCACCCTCGGCGATCTATAAGATCAGCACGAATGGCGGCGTGATGGGCCGCGCAAAGCCCATTTATGTCGATCGGGGCGGACAATATGGCTCGGCATCGGTCGGCAGCGCCTTCGACGGGCACCTCTATCTTGGTGCCGTCTACGAAAACAAAATCCTCGACTGCACGCTGCATTAATCGGCAGGGCGCGGTACTCCAACTCTGGCAAGCTCGTTAAATCACTCGCAGAACAGCTTCTACGAATTGTTGTGGTGGCGCATAGTGATGCTCGCTCACATAGTGCAGGATGAGAACGGGAGCTACGTAGAGCAACCCATCGCCCCCTCGCACCTTTATTTCGCCGTTGCCGGTCGTTCCGGGTTCTGGGTCGATCATGAGAATCCCGCCCGGCGAGAGCTTCTTCTTCGGCGGCGGACAGAACTCGCAGAGATGACTCCCCCTTGCAAGGTTTGTCGGATAGGCAACCAGTCGGCGAAGAGCATCGACGAAACGTTCATCTGGCGGAACGGAGGGAAATGGTTGGTCGCGAGACAGCCATCCGACGTTGAGAACGTTCGGCTGGGGCGCCGCGCTGTATCGGTAGGGTGTCAGATCGCGATAGAATGTCATGACTTACGCATCCTGAAACGTCCTTCTTCGGGACGGATGCTGGACCGTCAGAACGTGAATTTCTTCGGCGTCGTGTGCGATCCGGTAGTAAACAAGATAGCGGTATCTTCTTGTGATGATTTTGCGAACGCCTGATTCTGTCTGCGATCTACCCAAATCAGGAAACAGCCGAAGAATGTCGAGCGTTTCCGCGATTGAACTGATGACAGACTTGGCTGCGTTAGGATTGGCCTGTTCGAGATAATTGGCGATTGACTCAAGATCGGCCATCGCGCGCGGCGTAAATCGCAGTCTCACCTCTGATGGCGCGCCAGAAGCGCAGCCACCTGCTCATCATCGGCAAACTCGCCGCGCTCTGCCTGGGCCAGACCTTCGGCCACCGCAGCAAGGTGCTCAGGCTCGATTGCCTCCGGCTCACCCTCGCCGTCGGCGAACTGCAACAGCAGCCTGGCGATGTGATCCTGGCTTTCAGGCGGCAATTGGCGCACCGCTTCGAGCGCTTTTTCGAGAAGCTTCGTCATATCGCGAATGATAGTTCGGCTCGGCTTTTCCGGCCAGAGCCAACGGTTTTGGCGCCACTTTCCACAAGGCGGGCGGCGGCGAATCTACGGGTTAACAAGGTGTTAAAGACCGGGCGCGCGGGAGCAGTGAAAAGTTTCTCCTCAGGCGCGAAATCCGCTTGCGACCCCCGCCCCACTGCACTAGCCTTTGGGTCCGCTGAGGGGTTGGCCACAACATGTAGCCTTCCTCTCGCCTCCAGACAGCAATTTTTGAGGGAGGCGGCCGAGCCCGCATCGGCCGCACCGGCAGAGCTTTGCCTGATTCGGGGGCGCGCGGAAGCAGGCGTGAGACCAGAGAGAGGCAACAAGAATGCGCATCGAACGCAAGTACACCGCAAGCGGCCAAGACCCTTACGCTGAGATCGCGTTCCGGCGCACGGCGAGCTCGATCAAGAACCCGGACGGCTCGGTCGTGTTTGCGCTCGATGGCATCGAAGTCCCGGCGGATTGGAGCCAGGTCGCGTGCGATGTGCTGGCGCAGAAATATTTCCGCAAGGCCGGCGTGCCCGCGATGCTCAAGCCTGTCGTCCGAGGAGGGCGTGCCGCTGTGGCTGGCGCGCCGCGAGGCCGACAGCTCTGCGCTTGAGGCGCTCTCCTCTGAAAATCGATTCGGCCCCGAGCTCTCGGCACGCCAAGTGTTCGATCGCATGGCCGGTGCCTGGACCTATTGGGGTTGGAAAGGCGGCTATTTCGATTCGGAAGACGACGCCCTCGCCTATTACGACGAGATGCGCTTCATGCTGGCGACGCAAGCCGCCGCGCCCAACTCGCCCCAATGGTTCAACACCGGCCTCTATTGGGCTTACGGCATCGATGGCCCGGCGCAAGGCCATTATTATGTCGACTATCGCTCGGGCGTGCTGACGCGATCGCAGTCGGCCTATGAGCATCCGCAGCCGCATGCCTGCTTCATCCAGGGCATCAAGGACGATCTCGTCAATGACGGCGGCATCATGGATTTGTGGGTGCGCGAGGCGCGCCTGTTCAAATACGGCTCCGGCACCGGCTCGAATTTCTCCTCGCTACGCGGCGAGAAAGAAGCGCTCTCGGGTGGCGGCAAATCCTCCGGCCTGATGAGCTTTCTGAAAGTCGGCGACCGCGCGGCCGGCGCGATCAAATCCGGCGGCACCACGCGGCGCGCGGCAAAGATGGTGATCGTCGACATGGATCACCCGGACATCGAGGACTTCATCGATTGGAAAGTGGTCGAAGAGCAGAAAGTGCTTTCGCTCGTCGTCGGCAGCCGCATGGCCGAGAAGCATTTGAAGGCCGTGATGAAGGCTTGCGTGAACTGCGACGGCCCGCCCGGCGATTGCTTCGATCCGAAAAAGAACCCGGCGCTCAAGCGTGAGATCCAAGCTGCCAAGCGCGCGATGATCCCGGAGAATTATATCCAGCGCGTCATCCAGTTCGCGCGCCAAGGATTCAAGGAGATCACCTTCCCCACCTATGACACCGATTGGGATTCGGAGGCCTATCTCACCGTGTCGGGCCAGAACTCGAACAACTCGGTGCGCGTCACCGACAAGTTCCTCAAGGCTGTCGAAGCCAATGACAATTGGGATTTGACCTATCGCACGGGCGGCGCTGTCGCGAACACTGTGAAAGCGCGCGAGCTGTGGGACAAGGTCGCCGAGGCCGCCTGGGCCTGCGCCGACCCGGGCGTGCAGTTCCACACCACGATCAATGATTGGCACACCTGCCCCGCGGGCGGCGAAATCCGGGCCAGCAATCCGTGCTCGGAATATATGTTCCTCGACAACACGGCCTGCAATCTCGCTTCGATCAATCTCAAAGCATTCCAAACCCAGAACGAGCTGACCGGCGAGCTTGGCATCGATGTTGCGGGCTTCGAGCATGCCTGCCGGCTGTGGACCATCGCGCTTGAGATCTCGGTGATGATGGCGCAATTCCCCTCCCGCGAGATCGCGCAGCGCTCTTATGACTACCGCACGCTCGGCCTTGGCTTTGCCAATATTGGCGGGCTTCTGATGTCCGCGGGCATTGCCTATGATTCCGATCAGGGCCGCGCGATTGCCGCCGCCTTCTCGGCGCTGATGACGGGCGTTGCTTACGCAACCTCGGCGGAGATGGCGCACAAGCTCGGCGCGTTTCCGAAATATTGGCACAATGCCGAACACATGCTGCGCGTGATGCGCAATCACCGCCGCGCGGCTTATGGCGGCGAGGCGGCATTCGACAAGCTCGGCGAATACGAGCAGCTTTCGACCGCGCCCGTCGCGCTCAATGCCGATGATTGCCCCTATGCGGATCTTGTCTGGGCCGCGCGCGGCGCATGGGATAGTGCGCTGGTTCTCGGCGCGGAGCATGGCTTTCGCAATGCGCAGGCCTCGGTGATCGCCCCCACCGGCACGATTGGCCTCGTCATGGATTGCGAGACCACCGGCATCGAGCCCGATTTCGCGCTGGTCAAGTTCAAGAAGCTTGCCGGCGGCGGCTACTTCAAGATCATCAACCAGGCGGTGCCGCAAGCGTTGCGCGCGCTCGGCTATCCCGAGACCGAGATCAAAGAGATTGTCGATTATGCCGTCGGTCGGCAACGCTCGTGGGGGCGCCCGGCATCAATCACGAGCGATTGAAAGAGCTTGGCTTCACGAGCGTGGAGCTCGACAAGATCGAGCAGCAGCTCGCCGATGTGTTCGATGTGCGCTTCGCCTTTAACCGCTATGCGCTTGGCGATCAATTCTGCATGAAACTGCTCGGCGCGCCGCGGAGCAGCTCGACGATCCGATGCTTCGATTTACTGGAGCATTTGGGTTTCACCCAAAGCCGAGATCGAAGACGCCAATCTCTTCATGTTTGCGGCGCGATGACGCTCGAAGGTGCGCCGCACCTCAAAGAAGAGCATTTGCCGGTGTTCGATTGCGCCAATCCGTGCGGGCGCATCGGCAAGCGCGCGCTCTCGCCTCAAAGCCACATTCGCATGATGGCAGCGGCGCAACCCTTTATCTCGGGCGCAATCTCCAAGACGATCAACATGCCGAACAGCGCGAGCGTCGAAGAGTGCCGCGCCGCCTATGAGATGTCCTGGAAGCTCGCGCTGAAAGCCAATGCGCTCTATCGTGACGGCTCCAAGCTGTCGCAGCCGCTCAATGCGCAGCTTGTCGAAGATGCCGGTCGAGGCCGAAGACACAGTCGAGCGCATCATCGACGCGCCGGCAGCAGTGCGCGCGCAGGTCGTCAGCGAAAAGATCGTCGAGCGCATCGTGGCGCGCCAGGAACGAGCGCAAGCTGCCCGACCGGCGCAAAGGCTACATTCAAAAAACGGCTGTCGGCGGACACAAGGTCTATCTGCACACCGGCGAATATGAAGATGGCTCGCTGGGCGAGATCTTCATCGACATGAACAAGGAAGGCACGGCCGTCCGCTGCTGATGAACAACTTCGCCATCGCGATTTCGATCGGCCTGCAATATGGCGTGCCGCTGGAAGAGTTCGTCGACGCCTTCACCTTCACGCGCTTCGAGCCGGCCGGCATGGTGAAAGGCAACGACTTCGATCAAAACCGCGACCTCGTGCTCGATTATGTCTTCCGCGAGCTCGGCATCTCCTATCTCGGCCGCTTCGACCTCGCGCATGTCGAGCCGGCGGAGTTCGACCCCGCCAGAGAAGGTGATGAAAGCAAAACATCAAGGCCAGTACCCGCAGGCCGCCTGGTCTCGCGCGGCCTCTTCCGCGGTAAGGCCGACAATCTTTATGTCTTGTCCGGGCGCGCGGCGGCGAATGTCACCGTGGGCACATCGCCTCAATCAACGCCGGTCGCGGCATCTGCAAGTGGCGCAGCCGCGGGTGCCGCCGTGCAGGTCACTTATGAAGAGGAGGAAACCGAGATCATCGCCCAGGAGGAATTGCAACTGCTGGATGAAGGCGCGACCTCGAAATTCCAGGCGGCGCTCGACCGGCTGAACAAAGAGCTGGCGAAGAGTGAGCAAGCGTCGATGGCGCGCGAAGCAAAGATTAAAGGCTTTGAAGGTGATGCCTGCCACTCTTGCGGCAACTTCACATTGGTGCGTAATGGCACTTGCTTGAAGTGCGTGAGCTGCGGCTCAACATCCGGCTGTTCGTGAGTTTCAACTAGCCTAGCCTATCGGAGGTTATGATGGCTAAGAAAGCAAAGAAGGCTGCAACGAAGAAGGCAGCGAAAAAGGCTCCTGCGAAGAAAGCAGCGGCCAAGAAAGCTCGCAAGGTGAACAAGAGCGCAAAGACGGGCCTCTTTGTCACCAAAGAAGAGGTGAAGCACCACCCGGCAACCACGTTTACCGAAACCGTGAAGCCGCGCGCCAAGAAGAAGAAGCGCGCCAAGAAGTAGTTTCAAAGCCAGCCAGCGCGCGATGACACAGGAACGAAAGTGGCCGGGCACTGCCCCGGCCATTTTTCATGCTGAAGCACCGGCGAAAACCTGAATGCTCGGCTCATGCGGCAGCCCATAGCGCACAAGATCGACCAGCGTTCCCTCACCGAGATCGAGCGCGCGCGCTCGGCGCTCGTCGTCGAAGACCTGCCGCATGCCGAGCTGATCGCGATCGCAAGCGGTATCCGCGACCGCTTCTCCGCCAAGGCGCTGCAAGCTCAGCAGCAGGCTCTTCAAGCTGAGCAGCAATCTCGCGAAGCCGCAGAGCGTCGCACTCGTCTCATCGCTCACGGGATCAGCTTTCTCCGCCGCGAGCTTTCTGAGGTCGATGATCTTGCCTTCTTCGAGCGCTACACAATCGAGCAGCGCATCAGCTCTGAGCTTGATTTAATCGCCGGCACAGAGTCACCAAGCGAGATCGAAGCCCTCATCAACGACGCTCTCGATCGAGAAGGACTCATCATTGATGACGACGACGATGATGAGTGAGCGCTCAAGCGCAACGTGCAATTTACGGCGGGAGTGAGCCGGTTCCGCCATCAACGCACCTTGCGCGCCATTTCCGCACGTTGCGTGCCCCGCTTGTTTCCAAAAGACGATTTAACACAACCGAGGCCGCGCACGTTGCAGCCTTTTATCTTGCCGCAAATGATTCCGCGCACACAACCAGCTCAAACGCCGCCGATCCCACGATAACATGCAGTCGGGTGTGAAGTCAGAGCCTTACCAGTCTACGTAGGGCAGCAGGTAGAACGACCATATGATCGCCGTTACCTTGTCATCTGCAAAGGATACGTACAGCTCCCCGTGACGGAACGTGTTTCTGAGGCTGTAAGCGTCGCTTTGGTCACCAGAGCGACAATCAATGGTCTCCTTGAGTCTCCAGTAGCTGCAATCTACTACGCCTGCGTACTCAAACCCGCTCTTGATAAGAGTTTGCTTCGCCTGCTCTCTTGATTGACCAATCGCAACGCCGAACCGTTGGCCCTGGGTTAGATAGCCACGATAGTCAGTGTCCGTACCAAGAGAGATGGGACGGGCATGTGCACTTGAAGAAACGATAACCGCCATTGAAAGCAGCAAGCCCCAAAACCAACCATTTGTCATTGCCCCCTCCGATCATTTCACCTTGTACAAACACCGCCCGGCTGATCAGCACATGGCCCTGGCAGCGGTGCAGTTCCTACCTGACGATAATCGTCCCAACCAACTGCTCCGCCGATCCACGCATGGGGGACGGGCATGCCGGCGCTAATGCCCGGTTGCGCCTCTTCCAACAACCGCGCGGTCGCGGCGTTGCTATTTGCATCCCCCGGCCGACCATCAGGGATAACTGAGTACCAGGTCGGTCCAGGATTGCCGGGAGATCCAAGCATCGCGTCAACCTTGCTTCCGGCGGTGAGAACCTGCAGTGCGTTCAAGCCACGAGGCACAAGCGGAATCACGATGAGCCCATTGCTATCTCTGTTGTTCCAAGCTTTGCGATCATCTCCAGCAGTGTGAGATAGAGGATCACCTTGTGTCTCCACCAACTTTCCTGCATTGAGTGGATTGTTGCGCTGCGGCCCATACGAGTAATAGACCGTGTTGTGTCGGGTTACGACGACCGTGAAGCAGTGATCTCCGACGACAGCCACTCCTCCACGGCACGCAAGATACGTTCCCGCGCCTGTACTATCCAGAGCTGAATTTCCTGCAACGCTCTGTGCTCCATTTGGGGCTACTGGTGACTCCGACACGCAATCGTAAGCGCAAGCTCGATTTTCCCCGACGCCTCAAAGCCCTGGGGCCCAATCACCTCCCGAGTGCCGTCGCACCGCTCAAAAAAATCCTAGAAGCGCATTTTGGGCCGCATCGGCGCTCGCCGCAAGCGACGGTTTCGGGGCGATTTGAGCGTGCGCGGGCGGCGCATCGGCTGCAGGAAGTAGCGGCTAAAGAAGGATTTGGTGGCGATGATTCGCAGACGGTCGAGCTGCCGATCGGCAGCTCGGTCAGGTGCAACCGGAGTGCAACCGGCATCCTTTTTTAGCTGCTAAAAGAGATCGTCGGCGTGCGATTCAGGTGCGGGATTCGTCGCCGTCGCCGTGCAGCTCCGCATCCTCTTCGGCGGCTTCCTGATCGAGCGCGGAGAGCAGCTCTTCAGCCGTCGGCGTGTCGGAGCTTTCGCCGTCGCCCTCACGATCGGCGCCTCGGCCGGCGTCGGTGCGGGCGCCGCCGTCATGCGCTCGCAGCGCGTCTGCCGTGCCCTCGGGGAGCTTCGCGGGATGCGTGAGGGCGTGCACCTGCTTCAGTTTGAAGATCGAGACGTGGGTGTAAATCTCGGTCGTTTCGAGCTTCACATGCCCGAGGATTTGCTGGATGTAGCGGATGTCGGCGCCGTTCTCCAGCATCAGGGTCGCCATGGTGTGACGGAATAGATGACAGCGGCCGCGCTTGCCGACGCCGCTTGCTTCGACATAGCCGCGCACGATGCGGCTCAGGCGATCGTGGTCGAGCCGCTCGCCGGTGGCTTCGAGGAACAGCGTGTTCACGTCGGTTGTTTCGTGCTCCGGGCGCACATCGGCAAGGTATTTGTCGAGCCAGAGCAGCGCGCGCTCGCCGATCGGCACATAACGGTCCGTCTTGCCCTTGCCCTGGCGGATCAAGACGACGCCGCGTTCCTGGTCGATCTGGCGGCGCTCGAGACGGATCAGCTCCATGCGCCGGATGCCGGTCGAGTAGAACATCTCGAGGATGGCGCGGTCGCGCACGCCGAGCGGGGTTTCAATGTCCGGTTGCGACAGCACGCGCTCGGCTTCATTGGCGCTGAGCACGTCTTTCGGCAAGCGCCGTTCGAGGCGCGGCAGATCAAGCTCGGAAGCCGGATTGTACAAGAGCACATTCTCGCGCGTGAGGAAGCGGAAGAAGCCGCGCAAAGCCATCAAGCGATTGAACTGCGCCGCAGCGGAGAGCGGGCGTCCGCCGCGTCCTTGCGCATGATAGAGATGGCGCTGATAGCGCTGCAGCACCGGGCGCGTCACCTCACTGGGCCGCGTTAGCCCTCGCTCGCCGCACCAAAGGGTGAAGGCCTTGAGCGCCATGTTTTTGAACACAACCGTTTGATCGGCGTAGTTGAGCGCTCGCAAGTGATCGAGATAGGCGCTGATGAAGCGATCGAACGGTGACGCAGGATGCTGCTCTGTCTGGCGTGCGCGGGCCATGGCCGAGCAGCTAAGAAGAAGCAGCTAAAGAAGAAGCGTGCGCATACGATGCCGCACCGTTCGCTGAGGTCCTGCGGCGTGCCGTTTTGTCCGTCGTCGGATGAGTTGCAGTTAGGGCGCTGCCATCATTGAGTATTTCGGCATTTTCAGCACTCCGGCCATCCTCCGGCTGAGGCCCGGCCAAGCCCCGATTTGCCGCCGGCCGCTCTTCGTTTTGGGCCGACCGATCGCAGTCGTAAGTCAAAGCCTCGGCATCGATCAACCCACACAGATGAGAAGTGCCGTTGCCGCCGCCGTCATAGACCAGCTCGTAGATAAAGCCGCGCTCGGCGCGGTGTGCGATGAGATATTCAAGCTCGGTTAGGCGAGCGAGGTGGACCTTAAGCTGTGTGTCGCCGGAGCCGATGCGCTGGCGCAGCTCGCGGCGGGTGAAGCGCACCTCCGAACGCACGATATCTTGCGATTGCATGCGCTCTTCCACGAGCCTGCACACTTCACCGAGCAGCATGCGCGTCTGCGGCGGCAGCTCGTCGAGCGATCGGCCGAGCACTTCATGCGCGAGGCGATTGGCGAGCGCGATGTCGGCCGGCGTCACCTCGATATAGTCGATCACCTGGCTCTGATGTGTGATCGATTTCACCTCGCGCTGATGCTGGTGCAACAGCGCAATCGCATCGATGAGCGTGAGATATTTCTGGTGATCGCGGCGGGTGCGCGTGCGCTCGTCAAGGAAGGTGAGCCGGTCGGCATAAGGATTGACCACGGCCAAGGGTTTCAGGAGCCGCTGCGCATTTCTGTGCAGCTTGGTGATCTCCTCGGCTTCGCTCATGGCCAAGAGGCCCGTGAGCGTGCGCGCCGTTCTCTGGCGTTCCTGGATCGCACGCGTTTGCTCGCGGCTCTCGTCGATCGACAGAACGAGACAACGATTCAAGAGTTCCTCGTCGATGTCGATCGCGGTTGTCGTCAGGAACAGCATCACCGGCCCTTCGACATGATATTCCTGGGTGACGAGCAGGCCGGTGTCCGGGTCTTTGCCTGTGCTCGCAATCGTCAGCTCGCCCTGGCTCTGCAAGAGCTTCAGCGCATACGCCGCCTGGCGCACGCCTTCCTCCTCGGCGATGCCAAGGATTTTGTGCTTCAAGTCCTTCTCGCCGAGATAGAACAGGCTTTGGCCCGTCATCGCCGAGTAGTGCACGCGGTCCTCTTCCGGCACGAGGCGCAGCACGGCATCCATGAGCGCGCTTTTGCCCGCCGCGCTCGTCGATTGCACGATGATCGCGAGCGGCGATTGAAGCTTGCGCGACACGGCGGCGAGATAACCGACAAGCGCATTCACCGGCTCACCAACAAGGCCGGTGCGGTCGAAGTCGGCGGTCAAGCGCTCGATCAGATTTGGATCGCGCAAGAGCGCGAGCGCCGCGTCCTCGTCGGCCTTCACGATCTCGGCCGCGCTCGGCGCCTTCGGCTTCATCGCCGCCTGGATGTTGGCGTCCTGCAGCTCTTCGAGCTTCAAGAGCAACCGTCCGAGATCGCGCCCGATCGTGCTCTCTTCGGTTTCGAGCTCGGCCGCGGCGGCTCTGGCAAAGAGCTGGCGCGATTTGGCGGCGTAAAGGTCGAACGTATCGACATGCACGCCGTCGCCGCTCGCAACCAGCACATTGACGCGCATCACCTCGTAGCTGGTGTTCTTTTGCAGGCCGCGCACCCGATAGCGCCGGTCGCCGAACGTCACCATGACCTCGCGCTCATTCTGCACGTGCGCGATCGGAGGCGCCGGCCTCTCGCCGCCGGCACGCGCCGGCAGCAGGGATTTCAGCTTCGCCGGCATCGAGTGCGGCGCTGCTGTCGATAGCGGCTAAGGAAGATGTGGCGGGCTCGGAGGGCACAAGTTCCGCATCGTCTTCTGATGCAATTTCTTCTTTAGCCGCCTTCACCGGCGTGTCAACAAACGAGGCAGCTAAAGGGAGAACAGGATCGCACTCCAGCGTCGCAGGTTCGGCGGCAATCGGCGTCGGCAACGCGCCGTCAACGGCGGCGGTTGTCGGCGGTGTCGGTGCGACTCCATTTCCGAGCCACTCCGCCTTGCGGATCAAGACGCCAAGCGACTTCGCTGCCGGCGTCACTTTCAGCGCATACTCGTTGGCGTCCATGCCCTTGGGGAACAGCACGCGGTAGCACTCAAAGCCCTCGGCCATCAGCTCGCCGGCGATCTTCGCGGCGCCGCGCTCGCCGGCCTCGTCGCGGTCGAACGCGATCACCACGCGCTTGACGCCATGCGCCTTGAACGCGGCCAGGTGATCGCCTGTGAAGCCCTCGACGCCATAGGCGGCCGTGACGTTGCGATAGCCGGCACACCAAAAGGTCAGTGCATCGATCAGCGCCTCGGTGAGGATGATCTCGCCGCCACTCTCGGCGATGCCGGCGAGATTGAACACGCCCCGGTGCGGCCCCGGCAGATACAGATGCTTGGGCGTGCCCTTCCGTAAGTTGTCGATGATCTTGCGCCCATACATCTCGGTGACGTGTCCGGCGTCATCGAAGATCGGCACGACGAGCGAGCCGTTGAAGTGCTCGTGCCCGCTCGCGCGATAGAGGCCGATGCGCTCCAGGCGCTCCCTGATCTCGGCGCCGTCCTTCCTCTGCTTGTTGGGCAGCCGAAGCCCGAGCGTGCGGTTGGCATAGCCGAGCTTGAACGTGTCGATGACGGCGGGATCCCCGAGCCCGCGCGATTGCAAGTAAGCGAGCGCCTCGGGCGATTGTCTTCAGGCTCTGATGGTAATAGCCCGTCACCTGGTCGAGGAGCGCCTGGTCATCGGCGTCGAACGCGACCGGCGGCGGCAACGCCCGCACGGTCGAGTGCTTGACCGTTCCCTCGGTGATCGATGGCAGCCCCTCGCGCAGCAGCTCGACGGCGTGACGGAAGCTGACCCCGTTCTTCTTGATCACCCAATCAATCGGCCCGCCGGCCGCGCCGCAGCCGAAGCAATGCCAAAGGTTCTTGTCGGGCGTCACCGTCAGCGACGGCTCGTCGTCGTTGTGGAACGGGCACGGCCCCACAAGGTCGCGCCCGCGCTTCTCCAGCTTGATGCCGCTGCCCTCGATCAGCCGCGCGACCGACACCTCCGCCTTCAGCCGCTCCAGCTCCGATTCGGCGATGCGCGCCATGGCCGCCCCTCATGTCAAAAAACCGGCCCGACCCAAAAACCTGTCAAGACCGAGAATCGCCAAACAACTCGGATGAGGTTTACGCTCATTAAGCGTAGAGTCAACGTTCATCCAAAAGTCGGAGTAGCCATGAACTGCAACACCATTCGCACCGCGACCGTCATGCCGACCTCCATGTCCCCGGACGAGAAGATGTTTTTTCAGGCGATGGGCGGGCGTATCGCCGACAGCCGCAAGGCCCTCGGTATGACCCAGGTCCAGCTCGCCGACGAGCTGGGCGTTGCTCAACAGGTCGTCGCTTCCTATGAGGTCGGCCGCCACCGGGTGCCGGCCTCGTTCTTGCCCCGCCTTGCCCGCGTGCTCGCCATCTCAGTGGAAGAGCTGGTCGGTGAGGAGACGCAGCGCCCGAAGCGCGGGCCTGCGCCCAAGCTCTTGCAACAGATCGAGCGCATCCATCGGCTACCGAAGTCGCAACAACGCTTCGTCATGCAGATGATCGACACGGCCTTGCAAGCGAGCGCGACAGACGCCGCTGAGTGAGGCGCTGACGGCCGCGCCTGTCTCCACCTCTTCATTCCGATGATCGTTGATCAGGGATTGCCCTAAGCCATCCCCTCGGAGCCGCCGTCGCTCGCTCGCCCAGTCCGGCGAGTGACGGCGGCGCAGAGGGGTGGCGCGCATCATCCCCTTGGTGAGCCCTGAGCACGCTGCAAACACCCGCCGGCGGGGCTGGCAACCAGCCTGCCGGCGACTTTAACAAAGAACCTTCAATCACCCGACCTCCAAGCATCGATCCGTACACGGCGTATCGCTCGCGAGTGCCGTGATGCGCAAAAGACGCAAGGTGTAAAAATCGGCGGAAGTGAGCGGTTTCAGATTCGGCGCACCTTACGGCCAAAATCCGCACATTGCGCAACGCCGATCGACGACGCTGATTCCAAACCACAATCCGACCGACCGGCGCGACACAAAGTGCCGCCTTTTATCTTGCCGTTAAAGATTCCGTTCACACAACCCGCCCAAACGCCGCCGATCCCACCATAACACGCGATCCCAAATTCGCACGCGGAAGCGCAAAGCGAACGCAGAGAACGTGCAGCCAACTTGCAGATCAACTGCTCATTCTTTAGCGACTGAACTGTCAGTGAAGCTGCGCTCGGGCTGCACTGTGCATGCGTGCCATCTGCAGAGATCATGCATCCCAAGCGTTCACTGAACACTCAATACACAATGCATTTGTCAGCTGTCCGATCTCAGAACGCGCCATCGAGCACGGCGAATCGTCAAATAGATTCGAGGCTTTGCCGAAAGCCGTCATGCTCGGTATAAATGAGCGATGACCCGAGAGGAACTTCTTAAAGCTCGTGCCGATGTAGAGCGACAAATCGCAATCCTTGAAGCCGGTCCGTTCCGTCGAAGTATTCCGGATTGGCCTGTGTTGCTCGCAAAGCTCCAAACTATCCTTGAGGAGATAGAAGCAGAACTCGCAGAGCTTGGACCAGGCAACACCTAAGGCCTGCTGCGCACTGATCCGTGCCAGGAGATTGTGTGTCGAGGCGCTACTCGCGCCTGCTATCGCCCACCTGTTTCAGAGTATATGTAGGGCGCGAGCTCGGGACTGTAGTCGATGCGATCAAATAGCTGCGTCACACCCGGATTCTCTCGCGAGATGATTTCAGCCATCACTGAGTAGTACTGCTTTTTCTTCGCGCACTCTCTGGCGAACGTGATGAACACGGTGCCGTTAATTCTCTTCAGGTCGACGATTGGCATCCTAAATTTCCAGATCAAACCGAGCATACTATCGTCAATCGCCGCCCACTTCTTCGGTCCAAGCGAGGCCCAATTTTTCAAACCTATCCCAAGCGTGCACTCCTGCAGATGTGCGCGTCCGACGTATTTGTCAAAAACAGACATTCCAAAAGGACTCATTTCGTCGCGGCTACTCGTAAACAGAGGCGACGTCTTATCCAAAGCAACATATTCGTTCTTGCAGCTCTTCGCACGGCCACAATTCAGAATCGAAGCGACGGCACTCCTTGCTAATCTTACGGCGCCATCGCAGTCCGAGTAGCTCACAAGGTGCAGGGAGGAGAAGTCGATGTAATCCACCCCAATTATCGCATAGTCCTTCTTCCACTTTTCGGTGCGGCTGTAAGAGCTCCCAACGAACTTCAATAGTGCATCTCTTCGCACGTTACGGTCCGAGGCCCCAAATTTCACCATCACCAAGCAATAGTTAGCATTGGGATTTGGCACGTAGAATTCAGGCGGCACATTTGCGGAGATTGTGCGGCTGTCGTCGGCAACATCGGCTGCTTCAACAGCCGGTGACGCTTGCACGAAGAGCCCAAGCACCACGAGGGTCAGACACACCAATTCGAGCCGCATTTCTTAATATCCTCGTGGTGGGAAGGCAGCTTCCGGTGGATCTACATTGGCCTCAACGTCGGTGTCGTCTGGTGTGAAGAACTCGTTTGCGTAAATTCGCACTTCGATGCCGACGGCACCGTTCGGTATCTCGACAGGCACCGGGGTTGGGTTGGGTGTGTGCGTAACAGTGACTTGTCCAGCTGCTATTGCAAATCCCGTTGATTCTTTGCCGTTGTCACTACGGTACACAGGAACGATCTCATACTCGACAATGCCTGGTGCCATTGGAATGCCGCGTCCTTTGTCCTCGGGACTGACCGTCGTTTGAATTGCGGTTGCCGCTATATTGACTGTCAGCTTCTGGCCGGGTTTGCCATACGCTGTTCCGTTAACAACGCCCAGAGCACCGCCGCCTGCAAGCGTGCGGTGAATAATTTGTCCCGCTGGGATTGATCGGACTTCCTGTTGTCCAACGTAAGCGAGTGTTGCTCCATCTGGGGCTACTGGTGACTCCGACACGCAATCGTATCGCAAGCTCGATTTTCCCTGACGCCCCAAGCGCCTGGGGCCCAATCACCTCCCGGTAGCGGTGCCACCCCGACCAAATTTTTCCTAGAGGTGCATTTTGGCTTGTTTCAGGTCGGCCGGGCAAGGCGGGGAGAGGCCTTGCCGGGGGGGCCATGATGTAGCTACATTATTGTAGTTACGTGGATGGAGCCGCCTTGCGCTGGACATGGGACGCCAAGAAGGACCGCAGCAACCTTAAGGCCCATGGGCTGAGCTTTGAGACGGCTGTGCTGGTGTTCGACGATCCCCTGGCGGCCTCGCGGCTCGATCCCTCGGCAGACGAGGAGCGCTGGCAGACGATTGGGGCCATCGGCCATGTGGTCGTGTTCGTGGTGCACACCTGGCCGGAGGCGGACGAGGACGGCGAGGAAGTCGGCCGCATCATCAGCGCCCGCAAGGCGACCGCACATGAGAGGAAGGCGTATGAAGAAGGCAAGTTCTAAGCCGCTGACGGCGAAGCAGAAGAAGGAGCTGGAGGCTTTGGTACGCCTGCCGGACGATAAGATCGACACGGGCTCGATCCCAGAGGTCAAGAACTGGGCCGGCGCCAAGCGGGGCCTGTTCTATCGGCCGGTGAAGCAGCAGCTTACGCTGCGGCTCGATGCGGATGTGGTTGCATGGTTCAAGACACACGCACCCAAAGGCGAAGGCTATCAGACGGACATCAACCATGCCCTGCGCGAGCATGTGAAGCGGCAGAGCCGCAAGGCCGGCTGATCGGTGCAATTAACTGCACAACCGACTGCACGCATGAGGGGCAGATGCGAGGGCTAGACCTCGTGCAATTGCTTGCACATCGGACTGAGCTGACACCCGGGCTCTCGTGCAATTAATTGCACACTGGGCAGCGCCTGATGATCCTCGCCCCCGTGTCACCGATGCGGGAGCTCGTGCAATCAATCACCCATCACCGATGAACATTTTGGCGGGGAGTTTCGTGCAATTAGTTGCATGGGCATGATGGCATCTGAGAGGGGATCGAACGCATGTCCTGAAGGCCATTTTCGGTGTCCTGTGGACAGGTTTCGATTCGGCTTTGGACAAAAATCTTCACCGTCGCGGCGATTTTGCTTAAGTGCCTTGATCCAACTGCACTTATTCGCGTTTTCAGGGGAGTTGAAAACTCTGCTGAGAGAGTTTTTTTGACATAGGGGTGACGGAGCAAGTTGCCGGTGCATGCGGGAGGCGTTTGTAGCCCGTTTTCAGGAGCTGTTTTCGAGGTCGTCTTCTTCACTAGCCGCTTCTTCATCGAGGGCTGCCAGTAGCTCCGCACGGGCCTGATCTTCATCACCTTCGCGGGGCGCATCGGCACCGACGCCGGCATGATCGCTGCGAGCAAGCTTCGCGGGATGCGTAAGCGTGTGGATTTCCTTGAGCTTGAAGATCGAGACGTGGGTGTAAATCTCAGTCGTCTCCAGCTTCACGTGTCCCAAGATTTGCTGGATGTAGCGGATGTCGGCACCGCCCTCCAACATCAGTGTCGCCATGGTGTGGCGGAAGAGATGGCAGCGGCCCTTCTTCTGAACGCCGCTTTGTTCGACGTAAGCACGAACGATGCGGCTCAATCGGTCGGGATCGAGCGGCTCGCCGGTTGGTTCGAGGAACAGCGCGTTCACGTCTGTTGTTTCGTGCTCCGGGCGCACATCGACAAGATATTTGTCGAGCCACAGAAGCGCGCGTGCCCCGATTGGGACATAGCGATCCTTCTTGCCCTTGCCCTGGCGGATCAAGATCACGCCGCGCTCGGCCTCGACCTGGCGGCGCTCGAGACGGATCAATTCCATGCGGCGGATGCCGGTCGAGTAGAACACCTCCAGGATGGCGCGATCTCTGATGCCGAGCGGGGTTGCAAGATCGGGCTGAGAGAGAACGCGCTCGGCCTCGGCGGCACTGAGCACGTCTTTGGGGAGGCGCCGCTCCAGACGCGGCAGATCAAGCTCGGAAGCGGGATTGTAGAGCAGCACATTCTCGCGGGTGAGGAACTTGAAGAAGCCACGCAAGGCCATCAACCGGTTGAACTGAGCGGCCGCCGACAAGGGCCGTCCGCCACGGCCTTGCGCATGATAGAGATGGCGCTGATAGCGCTGCAGCACCGGCCGCGTCACTTCGGAGGGCCGTGCGATTCCGCGCTCGGCGCACCAGAGTATGAACACCTTGAGCGCCATGTTCTTGAACTTGATCGTCTCCTCGGCGTAGTTGCGGGCACGCAGATGATCGAGATAGGTGGCGATGTAGCGCTCGAACACCGACGCGCCACGCTGATCTTTGGCGTGTGCGGATGGCATCGGCAGCTAAGAAGAAGCAGCTAAAGAAGAAGGCGTGTACGACGCCCCATTCACCGCCGACCTGCGGCGTGCGGTTTCGCTAATATCGATGGCAGAGTGATCAAGAGCCGCATCAATGCTGGTATTTTCGTCGGTTTCGAGGGGCCGTGATCCCCCCGTTTTGACCCCGTTTTGGGGCCGTATTGACCCCGCACACCCCGGCTCCTGACCCCTTACACTCGCCGTCATAGCTTCGCCTGTCAGGGTTTCGACGGCGATCAGGCCGGGCAGATGCGCGCCGTCCGCATCCGCTTTGCCGTCAAAGATCAGCTCATAGACGAAGCTTGAGCCTCTGCCACCACGGTGAGCGAGCACATATTCCATGGCGACGAGCCGGGCGAGATGAACGCCGAGCTGGGTGTTGCTGAGACCGGATCGCTCACGCAGCTCACGCCGGGTGAACAGCGCCTCGGATTGTGCAATTGATTGCACAGCGCAGCGCTCCTCAACGAGCCGGCAGATTTCACCCAGGATGAGCCGCGTCTGCGGCGGCAGCTCATCGAGCGAGCGGCCGAGCACCTCATGAGCCAAGCAGTTGGCAAGCGCGATGTCGGCCGGCGTCACCTCGATATATTGAATGACGCGGCCATGGGCTTCCAAGCTCTTCACCTCGCGCTGATGCTGGTGCAGAAGCGCAATCGCATCGATCAGGGTGAGATATTTCTGGTGATCGCGCCGGGTTCGCGTCTTCTCATCGAGGAAGGTGAGCTTGTCGGCATAAGGGTTGACGACCGAGAGGGGCTTCAACAGCCGCTGCGCGTTGCGATGCAGATTGACGATGCTTTCGGCCTCGCTCACCTCAAGCAGGCCGGCAAGGGTGCGCTTCTGGCGCTGGCGTTCTTGGACTGCCCGTGTCTGCGCCCGGCTCTCATCGATGGTGAGCACGAGGCAGCGATTGAGCAGCTCTTCATCGATGTCGATGGCGGTTGTCGTCAGGAACAGCATCACCGGTCCCTCGACATGATATTCTTGGGTGACGAGAAGGCCGGTGTCCGGGTCTTTCCCCGTGCTCGCAATCGTCAGCTCGCCTTGAGATTGAAGAAGCTTGAGCGCATAGGCGGCTTTCCGCACGCCTTCCTCCTCGGCGATTGCAAGGATTTTGTGCTTGAGGTCTTTCTCGCCGAGATAGAACAGGCTCTGTCCCGTCATCGCCGAGTAGTGCATCCGGTCCTCCTCCGGCATGAAGGCGAGCACCGCTTCCATCAGCGCCGATTTGCCGGCCGCGCTCGTCGATTGCACGATGATCGCAAGCGGCGATTTGAGCTTGCGCGAGACGGCGGCAAGATAGCCAACAAGCGCATTGATGGGCTCGCCAACGAGACCCGTGCGGTCAAAGTCGGCCGACAAGCGTTCGATCAGTTCGGGATCGCGCAGGAATGCCAGAGCTTTCTCTTCATCGGCCTTGGCGATCTCGGTCGCGCTCGGCGGCTTTGGCGTCATCGCCGCTTGTATATTCGCATCCTGCAGCTCTTCGAGTTTCAGAAGCAGGCGCCCCAGATCGCGCTGGATCACGCTTTCCTCGGTTTGGAGCTCGGAAGAAGCGGCCTTGGCAAAGAGCTGGCGCGATTTGGCAGCATAAAGATCGAACGTATCGACATGCACGCCGTCCTCTTTGGTCGCCAGCACATTGACGCGCATCACCTCATAGCTTGTGTTCTTAGAGAGGCCGCGCACCCGGTAGCGCCGGTCGCCGAACACAATGATAGTCTCGCGCTCGGTTTGCTTGGCGGCAATCTTCAGCTCCGGCGCTTCGCCAACGACACGCGCTTGTGCAATTGATTGCACGGTGTCCGTGGCGACCGCGATCCGAAGATCGGAGTCAGGCTCTTGTGCAATTAATTGCACAGAGGCATCGACTTCGGCCGGCGGATCGAGCTGCGCCGTTGATTGCACAGAGGCGCAGTCGCTGAGATTCGAAGGAGCGGCTAAAGAAGGAAGAGGATCGTCGGTCGCGCCGCCGGCATCAGTTGGAGTTCTTGCTTTAGCTGCCGCCTCACCGGCAAGCTCGGCATCGGCAATCTGTGCAATTAATTGCACAGCCGGCATCGCTTTGTTGCCGCCCAGCCATTCGGCCTTGCGGATCAAAAGCCCGAGCGACTTCGCTGCCGGCGTCACCTTGAGCGCATAGTCGTTGGCATCCATCCCCTTGGGGAACAGCACCCGGTAGCAATCAAAGCCTTCGGCCATCAGCTCGCCGGCAATCTTCGTTGCACCACGCTCGCCGGCTTCATCGCGGTCGAACGCGATCACCACGCGCTTGATGTTGTGCTGCTTGAACGCGGCCAGATGATCGGCTGTGAAGCCCTCAACGCCATAGGCGGAGGTGACGTTTCTGAAGCCGGCACACCAGAAGGTCAGCGCATCGATCAGAGCCTCGGTGAGGATGATCTCGCCACCACTCTCGGCAATGCCGGCGAGATTGAACACGCCTTTGTGCGGTCCCGGCAGATAAAGATGCTTGGGCGTGCCCTTCCGCAGATTGTCGATGATCTTGCGCCCGTACATCTCCGTGACGCGGCCTTGCGCATCGAAGATCGGCACCACGAGCGAGCCGTTGAAGTGCTCGTGTCCGCTCTCGCGATAGAGCCCGATCTTTTCGAGGCGTGCTCTGATCTCAGCACCGTCCCTGCGCTGCTTGTTCGGCAATCGAAGCCCGAGCGTCCGGTTGGCATAGCCGAGCTTGAACGTGTCGATCACCGCCGGATGGTCGAGCCCGCGCGATTGCAGATAGGCGAGCGCCTCGCCCGATTGCCGCAAGGTCTGATGATAATAGTCGCTCACCTGGGCCAAGAGCGCTTCATCGTCGGCATCGAACGCAACCGGCGCCGGCAACGCCCTGACCGTCGTACGCTTCACCGCGCCATCCGTCACGCTCGGAAGGCCTTCGCGCAAAAGCTCGACGGCATGCCGGAAGCTGACCCCGTTCTTCTTGATCACCCAGTCAATCGGCCCGCCGCCCGCACCGCAGCCGAAGCAATGGAAGAGGTTCTTCTCCGGCGTCACCGTCAGCGACGGCTCATCGTCTTGATGGAACGGACAAGGCCCAACGAGATCACGCCCGCGCTTTTCGAGCTTGACCCCGCTCGCCTCGATCAGCCTGGCAACCGACACCTCCGCCTTGAGCCGCGTGAGCTCCGATTCGGCGATGCGTGCCATGAGGTCCCCGCGTGTCAAAAAACCGGCTCTCAGCCAAAACCCGTCAAGAGGGAGGAGACGCAAAATTGACAAAAATTAACTGCGCTGGACGCTACTACGTTTCGTGGTAGAGTCAACCGCGTTACGGGATCATGCATCCCCGCCATGTCAAAAGGGATGAGTAGCTATGGCCAGTGAGCAAGCCGCATGGACCGGAGCCATGGCTATCAGCAAAGACGAACGGGCCTTCTTTACCCGCCTGGGCGCGCGCATCGCCGAGCTGCGCAAGACCCAGAACATCACCCAGGTTCAGCTCGCCGAGACCCTCGGCGTTTCCCAGCAGACCGTGAACGCCTATGAGACCGGCTATCGCCGCGTTCCGGTTTCGGCCTTGCCCATGCTCGCTTCAACGCTCGCCGTCTCGGTCGAGGAGCTTATCGGAACGCCGTCGCCCGCCGCACGCCGTGGACCCGCGCCCAAGCTCCTTCAACAGGTCGAGCGCATTCAGCGTCTCCCCAAGGCCCAGCAGCGCTTCGTCATGCAGATGATCGACACCGTGCTTGCTCAGGCCGGCCGCTGACAGCAACGACGCAGCTAAAGCTTGTCCTCGCGAAGGCGGGGGACAGCGGCTAGGGGAAGTGTGCAATCAATTGCACAAACCCGTCGCTCCAAGCCTCGCATGAGCCGCACAATCCTTTCAGGGTCAATCACTCTTCCTCATCCGTCATCACGCCCGTATGCGTCCCCACGAAGCTTGAAGAGCGATTTGAAGCTCTCATCCTCATCGAGTTGTTGATGGCTCGTTATGCAATTAATTGCACGACAGCGGGTGCGGATCACATTTCCCGAGTGAGGCGCTTTCTTCTTGCCTCTCGTTCGGTCCTCTCTAACGTTCCTTGTACAGATCATCGTTCAAGGATCTCGTTTGATAGCCAAGGACCAGCTCTTCGCCTTCCTTCGTGATAGAGCCCACAAGTTAGACGGGCTCCGTTCAGTCGATACGCCAGACAATCCGCCGGCCCCCATTGCCGATCAGTGGGTGTTGGCGAGCCTCCTGCAAAAAGCCGTGCGCCGCGGCGAGCTGATTTGGGCCAGGCGTGCCGCTCATCAGCTTCTTGCTATTGACCGCGCCCGGCTCCTCCGCCGGCTTTCCATCATCGCGCTCGAAGACATCGGCATTGCCGACATCGAAGCTGTCGCCGTTCTCGTCGCTATCGCCAATCTCCCGGAAGCCCGCAGGCTCCTCGGCGGCGATGCTCACGCGCTCGACATCGCGCTCAAGCTGGCCTGCGCCGCCGTCAAAGACCGGAGCGGGGATCATCTGATTTCGGTGCTCAATCACGAGCCCCTCAATGCCGAGGCCCTTGCCGCCATCAGTGCCGCCTCATGCGCTGATCTCGCGCTCCTCATCGCTGCCAAGGACATCGACATTCTGCCGCGTCTTCACGCCGCCGCCCGTCTCGCCGGCATCCGTTCGCATGGCGCTGTGCAATTGATTGCACACCCGGAGATCGCCTTGCGCATCTTCCGCGATCTCGGCGTGCCCGATCTTCTCCTCGCCGCTTGCGCCGTTCATGCAAAGCACCGCGACCCTCTCATTCTCGTTCCGCTCGCCTGGCTCCTCTCGAACGAGACCGGCGCATCCGATGCCGTCGCCGAGCATCGCATCATCAGTCCGCTTATCGGCTCCCTGCCGGCCTTCAGCCTTGATCCCTTGCACACACGTCTCGGCAAGCGCGCCATCCATCTTTGGCGCGGCGCTCATCTACCCATTCTCGGTGACAGCAAAGTTTTCTCAGCACCCCAGCTCGCCATGGGCCAGTGGATCACCGAAGCCGCCATCTGCGACCGCACGCTCGATTGGTCCCTCGGCAACACCCTGCGCATCCGGGCCGATGCCGCCGAGATCGCCGCAACCGGTCTGGCACCTGCGCGCCACGCCGATCTCATGGCCTTCATCGCTTCCGAGCAGTCCTCTCTCTTAGCCGCCCGTCTTCATGTCTGGTACACCGCAACAAAGACGGCAGCTACGAAAGAAGCTTCGCCGAGCACCGCAGAACGCAATTCACGTTCATACCTCCCTCTACAAGTTCAACTGTTCAAAAATGACGCTCAGAGCACCGATCACGATGATAATTTAAAGCACACCGACGCCGGCAGCAGCAGCGCCGACAATCCGAAGACCGGTGCGTGAGCGCATGATCAGCGAGCACGATCCCGCCGCCGCCGGGCGCTTCGTCAGCTACGTCCGCGTCTCGACCGACAAGCAGCATCGCTCCGGTCTCGGTCTTGAAGCCCAGGAAGAGGCTGTCAGAGAGTTCCTCCTCCGCCGCAGCGCCAATCTCGTCGCCGAGTTCGTCGAGATCGAAAGCGGCGCCAAGAACGACCGGCCTCAGCTCGCCATGGCCCTTCAAAGCTGCGAGCGGATGAACGCCACACTCCTCATCGCCAAGCTCGACCGCCTCGGCCGCAACGTCGCCTTCATTTCGGCCCTCATGGAATCGAAGATCAACTTCGTCGCCGCCGACAACCCCCACGCCTCCCGCCTGATGCTGCATCTGCTCGCCGCATTCGCCGAGCACGAGCGCGACATGATCCGTGAACGAACCCGCGCCGCTCTCGCCGCCGCCAAGGCCCGTGGCGTCAAGCTCGGCACCAACGGCGCAATTCTCGCCGAGAAGTCAAAGGCCGAGGCCGTCGTTCACGCGTTGTCGGTTGCTCACCACATCCAAGCCGCGCAGGCATCAGGTGCGATCACGCTCACCGCAATCGCCACCTGGCTGAACCAGCATCAGGTGCCCTCACGCGAAAGCGCCAGATGGCACCCCAACTCCGTCGCGAGGGTCATCAAGAGGTTGAGCAGCAAACTCGAGAAGGAGCCCGACGGGCTACCAATCAATAGATGGCAGCAAGTTAAACGACCAAACTATTGAAGTGACCTTATCATCCGCAAATGAGACGTACAGCTCCCCTTGCCGGAACGTCTTCCGTAAATTGTACGCGTCGCTCTTTTGGTCGGAATGACATTCAATTGTCTCATTGAGCGGTCCATAACTGCAGTCCACCGTGCCGCGATACAGAAAGCCCCCTTTTGTAAGAGTCTGCTTAGCATCCTCGCGCGATTGCCCGATCTCAACGCCGAACTTCCATCCCTGAGTGATGTAGCCGGAGTAGTAGGTATCCGTCCCAGGCTTAATCGGCCGCGCGGCAACAACCTTACAGGCCGTGACAGAACAAATGAGCATAGCCATTACCAAGCACCGAACCAAACGGTCGCTCCCGAGCGAAACGCCCTCTTTCCCTTGAAGTTTCATGTAATTATCTACCTAGCGTTAATGCCAACCCATCATCTTGTACACACTCCACCTGGTTGGTTGGCGCACGGGTTAGGCGGTGGTCCTGTGCCAACTTGTCGATAATCGCCCCAGCCGACTGCTCCACCGATCCAAGCGTGCGGGACGGGAATTTGGGCGCTGATACCGGGTTGTGCCTCTTCAAGAAGACGGGCCACAGCAGCGTTGCTGTTCGCATCGCCCGGCCGGCCGTCGGGCGCTAGGTTATACCAAGTTGGACCGGGATGGTCCGGCGTTCCGAGCATAGCATCGACCTTTGCTCCAGCAGCGAGCACCTGGTCAACGGTGAGCCCATAATTCGCTAGATTTATGAACTTTACGCTTTGCGTGTTCCAAGCTGTGAGGTCGTCATTTCGCGTGTTTGACGTGGGAGCGCTCGACGTCTCAACAAGCTTTCCGGGATTTAGCGGATTGTTGCGTTGGGGGCCGTAGTCAAACGTCTTCTGCACGTTCCCATTCTTATCGGTGACAACTACGAAGCAATGATCTCCGATTCCTGCTACCCCGCGGCATCCTAGATATGCCCCGGCACCAGTGTTCGCAGGATTTGAATTTCCGCCGACGCTATTTGGGGCAATTGCGAGTTGGGCAGTCGTACACGTTTGCAGCGAGCCTTCTCTGCGGCCCGAGCGCCCTCATTGTCCGGCGGCGATGCATCGTAGGTGCGGGAGCCGCGCGTGGCGTCAACGGAAACGAGCTTGCCGCCAAGCCCGTAAGACGCGGCGAGTTCTTCCTCCGGTGCCGATCTTCCCGTGCCGTTTCGCGTCTCCGCGTGATTTACTGGGCGCGAGCGACATTCTGAAAGAATCATGGCCGGGTCGAGCCTGGCCATGACGATTGAGTATGATTCAATATGAAAGCAAAGTGCTCTAGAAGCGGAAGGTAGCGTTCAGCTTGCCGACAAACGCCTTGGTGTGCTCGCCGAGGATGCCATCGGCATCGAGGCCGATCGTGCCGTAAGCGGTCTCGAAATTGAGGCCGATACCGGCGTTGAAGTCTTGCACATCGCGCGGATCACTGGCGATCGTGAACCAGCTCGCATCACCCACATAGCGCGCCCGCGTATTGATCGTCGAGTTGATGAGATCGCGCCGAAAGCCGAACGTAAGCTCCGGCCTGAGAATGTAAGGCTGCCCCGCCTGATAGGGCACGATCTTCTGCGTGCCGCTAAGGTCATAGCCGACGACCATTCGGCCATAGGCAATCGCCGCATCGGCGGAACGCGGACCGACTTGCAGGGCCATCGCGTTGGTCGAGGTTGTGAGGTTGGGGTCGGTGCCACCCGTCTCGGTATAGCCGCTGTCGTTGATGTGAAAATATTCAACGCCCGCGGCCGGCTTGAAGCTCCAGCGTCCACGCCGCCCAAGATAGGTCGCCGCGAAATCCGCCGAATAGCGCGAGCCGCCCCAAGTCGCTTGCGTCGCGCGCAGCTGCGAGCCGATAACCACGCCGCGCGAGGAGTCCGTGCTTGTGAGCGCGCCGAGCACCGACCCGGAGAGGTAGAGATTGCCCTCGCGTGCGCCCACATATGCGCCGCCCATCCAGCGCTGGATCGACACCGGGTGGTCGATATCGCCGTCTTCCTGATACGAGCCGTGATCGACACCGAATTCGATGCCGGCAAGGATATTGTGCGTGACATAGTCGTCGAGCCCAAGGCCCAACACGGTACCCTGCCCATCATAGCCGCGCGTTCCGCCCGAAAGATCGCGGTTGAGCGTATAGATGCTTTCACTCACCCAGGCGCCGCCGGCCCTGCGCTCGCTGAGCGCATTCTCAAGCCGCTCTCTGATCTGCCGTGACGAGACCATGGTCGATTGTTTGGCAAGCGCGAGCCACGCGTCGGTATAGGAAGGCAGAAGCTCCTCGAATGCCTTGCCGAATGTGGCTTGCGTCGTGAGCGCGGCAAATTGGGCGTTGAGATTTACATCGCCCGGCATAACCCGGAGCATTGCGTCGAGCGCCGGCCCGAGTTTTTGCGGAATGCCCAGTTCCTGCGTCGTCTTGCGCGTAAGCGTGAAGTCAACGCTATCGATACCGCCGCTCGAAGCCTCGCTGAGCGACGCCTTGTAGATATACGGGACTTTGGCAGACAAAAGGCTCGACACATCGCCGCCGGCGATCTGCAGATTGGGGGTGGTCAAGATTGTCGAGGTAATGTCTTGGACATAGGCGCCGCTGAACGCCGGCACGATTTCAGCGCCACTGGCAAAACTGATCGTTCCCGATGCGTCAAGCCGCGTCGAATTGCCCGTCGTCGTATTGATGGTCACGCCCAATACGCCACTGGAGCCGAAGGTTGCGCTCGTAACCGGGATTGGCTGGTCCGATGTGATGTCGAGCTCGCCCTTATTCACGGCAATCGACAACGGGCCCGCGCTTGCGATTTTGCTTTGGACGATGGCACCACCGTCGATCGAGATCAAATTCGTGCCGGTCCCGAAGTCCATCGTGCCGGCGATTGAGCCACCCGTCGCGATGAGGCTGTCATTGCCCGCGCCGAAAGTGATGTTGCTCAGGATAGATCCGCCCTTCATGTCGAGCGTGTCGTTGCCGGACCCGAACATCAGATCGCCAGTCACTTTGCCTGCATTCGAACCTGCAGTGCTGAAATCGGACGGTACGTCGTTCGTAAAGGTAATGTCGTTCGAGGCGGCCGAAAGATCCGCTGCGATCATCTTACCGGCCGGTAGCGTTACGGTTCCGTCGGAATTGGTCGCGGGAACGAGGCTCACGCCGATCTGGCCGGTATTGTTGATCGTCGTCAGCGTGCCTGATTGATCGCGGATTGCCACCGCATCGCCGGTTGCACCTGTGAGCGTGGCCGTGATTGAGCCGTTATTGTCGATCTCGCCGACATTCGCGCCCGGCAGAATCAAGATGCCGGTCGCGCTGAAGCTGCCGCCACCCTTGACGGTCGCGCCAATGACACCCGTGTTGGAGATGACGGGAACTGTCGCCAGATTGCCGATAACCAGGCCATTTGCGAAGTTCGTCAGTGCCGTCGCTGAAATCGTGCCGTCATTGCGCAAGCCGCCGGTGAGCACGGTGTGATAGTCGGTGCCGCCGATCGTCGCGCCCTCGATGCGCACAGCCTCGGCCGATACGCCCAAGCCGCCGCTCGTCAGCGCATCATATCCGCCAGTCCCACTGAGCGTGCCGCGATTGACGAACCCATAGGCCTTATCGCCGGTGCCGACCACGCCGAGCGTGATATCGGCGGGCGTCACTGCCAATGTCGGCGAGATCAAGACCGCGTCAGCCGAGGAGAGCGGATTAACGACCGATTGGGAAGGCGGCGTCACCGTCGTGTCTCCCGCCGCCACTGCCTTGTTGTCGGCGTAGGAGGGACCGTTGAAATAGATCCCCTTGCCGATGCTCGCGCCGACCCCGATCGCCGGACCGGACTGCTGCGTTATCTGAACATCGCTGTCGGTATAGGTCGCCGGATTAATCGGGTGATCATAACCCGTCGTCCCGACAATACCGTTGACCGCGAAAGCGCCCGTAACGGGTGCCTCAACCAATATTGCAGACGTGCCGATACCGATCGTGTTGACGTTCTTACTTGTCAGATTGCCGGTTAGCGGCGCGAGAATACGAATACCCGCCGAGTGGTCACCGACAACCGAGATCGAGCCCTCATTGTCGATGTCACCCGTCACCGCGCCTTGTATGTCGATGCCGGCGGAATTGTCGCCGTAAACCGTGATCGCACCGGCCGCTTCGTTCAGGATGCTGCCGCTAAAGGTTCCGGCGTCGATTCTGATCGCGGCCTTGTTGTCGGCATAATTCGGGTGCGTCGTGCCCGACACTGGCGCTCCCATCGTCATCGCGCCCGCGTTATCGACCGTGCCCGTGAAGCCGGACTGCACGTCAATGCCGACCGTGTTGGCGAGGTCGGTAAAGATGATTCCGCCGCCGTTCTTGACCGTGTTGTTGGAGTTGAGCGTGATCGCCGGCGCCGAGGCATTAGCGGGCGAGATCGTGCCGCCGCTCACAAGCGCGATATCGCCGGGATTGCCGCCATCGACCGTGGCGGTCTGAAGCGGTGTGGTCGTCGCTGTCGAGATGGTGACCGTCGCAGCCACGGCTGCCGTGCCGGGAAGCGCGGCCAGGGACAGGATCGAGAGCGCGACGCAACGCTTTTGCACACGCAAACGTCGACCCATCACTTGCGATGTCATCCAAACGCTCTCCAGGCGGCAAGGTGAGGCACGGCGGGATTGAGCGGCCGCAGGTCCCCTGCCCGCCCAAGGGAGCGATAGTTCTAGATGAGTTGAGCGCGCCGTACCAGCACCTCGCGCACCCTCCAGGACAATCCGCTGTGATGGTCCCGGGGCCGTAGCCAGTGCACAGCCCGGCATCGAATCTGCCAATATTGCAGCGGCGTTCTGGCAATTCTTTAATGCCCGCGCGTGAGACTTTGGAACGAAATGCCAGCTCTTATCAACTCGATTCTGCTGCTCAGGGAGGCGGGACCAAAGGCCGCCGCGGACCTGGCTGCCGCCGCCAGGGAGATCGCCTTGCCCGGCGGCCACGCTCTGTTCCGCGCCGGCGATCCGGCGCGCGCGCTGCACTTTGTCCTGGCTGGGGCGCTCGTGATCATGCGGCCCGGCCCGCATGGCGAGGAGCTTGTCGGCTATGTCCGCCGAGGCGAGCCGGTGGGCGAGATGGCGTTGATCGCAGGGGGCGCCCACACCGCCTCGGCCTATGCTTTGAGGGACAGCGAGCTCCTCAGGGTCGAGCGCGAAGATTATGAGCGGCTGTGGCATGACCATCCGGTGCTGATTCAGAGCCTGGCGCGCCGGATGCTCTCGCGGGCCCGCGAGCCGCGCCCCGATCTACATGCCGCGCCGCCCCGCGTCTTCGCGCTGATCGCGCTATCGCCGACCATCGACGTCAGCGCGCGCGGCGCCGAGCTGTGCCAACGCGTCACCGCCAGCGGGCGGAAATGCACGATCCTGACCGACAAGGAGCGCGACAAGCCGGCCGGCTATTTCGAAGCCGTCGAACAAGAGAGCGATGTCGTTCTGTTCGAAGCCCGCGCCGAAGACGAGGAGTGGTATCGGCTGGTAATGCGCCAGGCCGACCGCATCTGGCTCCTCGTCGAGGACGATGAGCCGGTAGTGACGCTGCCGGTGCTGCAAGATGCGCAATCGGCGGCGCGGCGCTTTCGTCTCCTCGATCTTATTTGTGTGCACCAAGGGGAGACGAAAGCCTCCAACACGCAGGAATGGCTAAGGGCAACACGCGCGGAGCAGCTGTTTCATTGGCGCGATGATGCCGATGCGGATCGCTTGGCGCGCATGATCACCGGCCGCTCGGTCGGGCTCGTGCTCTCCGGCGGCGGCGCGCGCGCTTATGCGCATATCGGCGCCATCAAAGCGTTGCGCGAGGCGCATGTGCCCATCGATTTCGTCGGCGGCACCAGCATGGGCGGCATAATTGCCGCCGGTATTGCGATGGGCTGGAGCGATGAAGAGCTCGATGAGCATATCCGCGATGCCTTCGTGCGCTCCAATCCGCTCGGCGATCATCATTTGCCGGTCGTCGCGCTTGGCGCAGCGGCCATCTTGTCGAGCAGCGGCTCGTCAAGCATTTCGGCGACGCGCTGATCGAAGAATTTGCGCCTGCCATTTTATTGCGTCTCGACCGATCTGGTTTCGGCAACTTCATACGTCCATCGCAGCGGGCTGTTGCGCGGAGCATTGCGCGCCTCGGTCGCGTTGCCAGGCATCTTGCCGCCGGTCGCGAGCGCAGATCATGTGCTTGTCGATGGCGCGGTGCTCAACAATCTGCCGACCGACATCATGCAGAGTCTGCACAACGGCATCACCCTCGCCATCGATGTCGCCGAGCGCGGCTCGATCGACCCCAAGGATTTCATCAACCCGCCGGATTTCGCGCAATGGGTGCTGAGGCACGGCTTCAAGAATCCGCCGCCCATCGTGACCTTGCTGATCCGCACCGCAACGCTCGGCATCGATCCTACCGCGCACCGCAAGGATGCCGATCTCTTGATCACCCCGGAGCTCCGCGATGTCGAGCTGAGAGACTGGCACGCCTATGATCAGGCCGTGCGCGCCGGTTACGAAGGCACGGTGCGTGCGCTGTCATCGCCCGAAGGCGCAGCGCTACCCCGTCTTGATTGAAGGATCCACCTCATCGGTGCGCGCCAGGTTCTGCTTCAATTCGACGACCGGTGTCCCATCATCCAAAACGAACTCCTTGAGGAACTCAAAGCCCCTCTCCCGCCACCACTGGAGAAACTTCACATCGGTCTTGTATTCCAGCACCCAGACATAAGTCGCACCGAGATGCGGCAATTGTTCGCTCAGTCTGTCAAACAGCTTCGTGCCGAGTGTCTCGCGATCCGCCGGCTCCACGACCACAAACAGGCGAAACTCCCCGTCAGCGGCCCGGGCGTGATGTTCGGCGCACGCATAGCCAATGATCCGATCTCCACTTGATGCAACGAAGTGGTATTGAATGCCGCCCGATTGCGAGAACGATTTTCGGTTGTCGAGCCAAGACTGCTGGCTCGGAACGGCCGACATCTCGCCCAGTGACGCATGGGCAAGACGAAGGATTTCGGGCCAGTCGCGATCGGCAGGCGGGCGCAGCTGAACTTGGCTCATCTCGACCATTTGGCTTGCTCCCCGCTGTATCAGTCCGCGCCGGTCTCCGCGCGGTGCTTTTCGGCGGCATCGAGCTCCGCCTGCGCGATCTCCTGCACATCTTCGAGCTCTTTAAGGCGCAGCTGCGCGATTTGCTGCACACGGGCACTAAGCTCGGGATGCCTTTTCATGAGCGTATTGAAATGTGAAGGCGGCGGCGCCAGATATTTTGGCCCCGCGCGCCCAACGGTCTTAAGCCGCCCCGGGTGCGGCGAGCTTTTCCTCGATCGCCTTCACCGCCTCGTCCGCCTTGGTTGCATCCGGCCCACCGCCTTGCGCCATGTCGGGCCGCCCGCCGCCGCCCTTGCCGCCGAGAACCGCAACGCCGGTTTTGACGAGATCGACAGCGCAGACCTTCGCTTTCAAATCATCCGTAACGCCCACGGCGAGCGCCGCCTTGCCTTCGTTGATACCGACAAACGCGACAACGCCGGAGCCGATCTCCTTCTTGCCGGCATCGATGAGCCCCCTCAGATCACCCGGCGGAATGCCTTCCACCACATCGCCAATGAATTTGAAGCCCTCATCTCGCGCACGCGCAATTTCTTTTGCGCGCCGGCGCCGCCGCCGAGCGCAAGCGCCTTTTTCGCTTCGGCCAGCTCACGCTCGAGCTTGCCGGCGCTCATCGACGAGCGCGCGCACGCGGTCCGGCACGGCATCCGCCGCGACCTTCAAGTATTTCCGCAGCTTGTTTGAGCGCGCTCTCTTCATCTTCGAAATATTGCGCGCGCCGCTTCACCGGTCAGCGCCCGATGCGCCTCACGCCCGCCGCGACCCGGTCTCCGAGAAAATCTTGAACAGCGCGATGTCGCCGAAGCGCCGCACATGCGTGCCGCCGCACAGCTCGACCGAATAATTGCCCTCGCGCTCGCTGCCTCGTCATCGCGGCCCATCGCCAGCACGCGCACCTCATCGCCGTATTTCTCGCCGAACAGCGCCAGCGCGCCCGCTTTGACGGCTTGTCGGGCGTCATCAGCCGCGTTGAAACATCCGCGTTCTGACGAATTTGCGCATTGACGATGGTCTCCACCCGCGCGATCTCGTCCGCGCTCATCGGCTTGCCATGGCTGAAATCGAAGCGCAGACGATCGGGCGCAACGAGCGAGCCTTTTTGCGTGACATGCGCGCCGAGCACGCGCCGAGCGCCTCGTGCAGCAAATGCGTCGCCGAATGATTGGCGCGGATCTGATCGCGGCGCAGAGCATCGACGCGCAGCTCCAGCGTATCGCCGATGGCGAGCGCGCCGTGATCGATCTTCATGACGTGCACATAGAAGTCGCCGAGCTGCTTTTGGGTGTCGATGACGCTCGCCTCGAAGCCTTTGGCATTGAGCGCGCCGCCGGTATCGCCGATCTGGCCGCCGCTTTCACCATAGAACGGCGTTTGATCGATGACGACGCGCACGGTCTCGCCGGCTTTGGCGGACCCGACCTCGTCCGCGCCATTTAGAATGGCGAGCACCTTGCCTTCCGCGCTCGTCGTCTCATAGCCGAGGAATTTGGTTGCGCCGAGCTTTCGCCTGAGAGCAAACCACACCGCTTCGGTCGCGGTCTCGCCCGAACCTGCCCAAGCCGCGCGGCTGCCTTTGCGCTGCTCCTCCATAGCCGCCTCATAGCCTGCAACATCGACCGTCATGCCGCGCTCCCTGAGTGCATCCTGCGTGAGATCGATCGGAAAGCCATAGGTGTCGTAAAGCCGGAATGCGACATCACCGGGCAAGACGCCGCCTTTGGACATACCTGCGGTCGCTTCGTCGAGCAGCTTGAGGCCGCGCTCCAGAAGATCGCGGAAGCGCGTCTCCTCTTGCAGGAATTGATCCTTGATCAGCGCCTCCGCGCGGCCGAGCTCAGGATAGGCATCGCCCATCAGCCCGACGAGCGTCGGCACGAGCTGGTGCAAAAGCGGCTCCTTGGCGCCCAGAATATGCGCATGGCGCATTGCGCGCCTCAGAATGCGGCGGAGCACATAGCCGCGCCCGTCATTCGCCGGCAAGACGCCATCGGCCATGAGAAAGCTGCCGGAGCGCAAATGATCGGCGATGACGCGGTGGCTGACCGGATGATTGTCGCCCGCGCTCCCGCGCGTGGAACCGCGCGAGGTTTTAATCAGCTCACGGAACAAATCGATATCGTAATTGTCGGTAACGCCCTGCAGGATCGCGGTAATGCGCTCGAGCCCCATGCCGGTGTCGATCGAAGGCTTGGGCAGGAGGGTACGCGTCTTCTCGTCGACCTGCTCGAACTGCATGAAGACAAGATTCCAGAATTCGAGATAGCGGTCGCCGTCCTCGTCCGGCGATCCGGGCGGGCCGCCTTTGACGGTCTCACCCTGATCGTAAAAGATCTCCGAGTAGTAGCCGCACGGCCCCAAAGGCCCCATCGCCCAAAGATTGTCCGGGTGATCGACGATACGGCTGTCAGCAAGTCCGGCGATCTTCCGCCATAGCGCGCGCGCCTCGGCGTCACTGGGATGCACCGTCACCCAGATCCTATCCTTGGCGAGGCCGATCTCGCGCGCGACATAGTCCCAGGCCAGACGGATCGCCTCCTCCTTGAAATAGTCGCCGAAGGAGAAATTGCCGAGCATCTCGAAAAAGGTGTGATGGCGGGCGGTATAGCCGACATTATCGAGATCATTGTGCTTGCCGCCCGCGCGCACGCATTTCTGCACCGTGGCCGCGCGCTTGTTGGTACGCGCCTCCTGGCCGGTGAAGACATTCTTGAATTGCACCATGCCGGCATTGGTGAACAGAAGCGTGGGGTCGTTCTGCGGCACGAGCGAGGACGAGGCCACGATCTCGTGGCCGTTTTCCTTAAAGTAGGAAAGGAAGCTCGTCCTGATTTCCTGAAAACTCTTCATACCGCGATTGCCCAAAGCCAGAGCCCCACCTGAAGGACCGGCTTTTGGATTTAGCCTTGCGGCCTCTTCAAGTCCAGCGAACCCAGCGAGCGCCCTGAAGTCGCAACACCAAGGTCACAAAGAACAAGCACAAAGAGCACGAAGTCGCCCCCATGCTCTTTGTGACCTCTTCGTGTCTTGGTGTTTCCCTGCTTAATCAAGCTTCAGCGGCTTCGTCCGGACCGCCCTCGAGCTCCTTGGCGATCAGCCCGGCATTGGCGCGGATCTCCTGCTCGATCGCGTTCGCGATATCGGGATTTTCTTTCAGGAAGTTCTTGGCGTTCTCGCGGCCTTGGCCGATGCGCTCGCCATTATAGGAGAACCACGAGCCGGATTTCTCGACGATGCCGGCCTTGGACCCGAGATCCAGAAGCTCGCCGGTCTTGGAGATGCCTTCGCCGATACATGATGTCGAACTCGACCTGGCGGAACGGCGGCGCCACCTTGTTCTTCACCACCTTCACGCGGGTCTGATTGCCGACCACCTCGTCGCGGTCCTTGATCGCGCCGATCCGGCGGATATCGAGGCGCACGGAGGCATAGAATTTCAGCGCGTTGCCGCCGGTCGTGGTCTCGGGATTGCCGAACATCACGCCGATCTTCATGCGGATCTGATTGATGAAGATGACCGTGGTCATCGACTTGGAGATCGAGCCGGTGAGCTTGCGCAGGGCCTGGCTCATCAGTCGTGCCTGCAGGCCGGGCAACTGATCGCCCATCTCGCCTTCGAGCTCCGCCTTGGGCGTGAGCGCGGCAACGGAATCGATCACCAAGCACATCGACGGCGCCCGAGCGCACCAGCGTATCGGCGATCTCGAGCGCCTGCTCGCCGGTATCGGGCTGCGAGATCAACAGCTCATCGACATTGACGCCGAGCTTCCTGGCATAGCCCGGATCGAGCGCATGCTCGGCATCGATGAACGCCGCGATGCCGCCGCGCTTTTGCGCTTCGGCGACGATGTGCTGGGCGAGCGTGGTCTTGCCCGAGCTTTCCGGCCCGAAGATCTCGATGACGCGCCCGCGCGGCACGCCGCCGACGCCGAGCGCGAGATCGAGCCCCAAAGAGCCCGTCGGGATCGCCGGCACTCGACCGCAATGGCCTCGCGCGCGCCGAGCTTCATGATCGAGCCTTTGCCGAAGGCTTTGTCGATTTGGGAAAGGGCTGCCTCCAGCGCCTTGTTCTTGTCCATGGGCCTCTCTAGCGAAACGACGTTGTTTGCGTTTGCCACGGCTCTCTCCTGCGTGTCGAGGGGCGAGGGCCGCGGCGCGGCCTCCGGCCCCGTCTCCCGTCCCCTACGGGTGAATCAGCTGGAGGCTAAAGTACACGCTTTGTTCTCTTTTGCAAGCTACCATATAAGTGTTTGTTTCAATGATTCAATTCGACATATGTTCTCTTATTGTTCCACACCAAACGATTTGGGGTCAGGTGCAATCTATGGTAGAAAGGAAAGGACCGAATCAGCCCCAACCAATTCGGTCCTCATTGAAACCCGCCAGGTGACGGCGGTCGTGTTCACGGGCTCAGATTCTCAAACTCGCGTATCTTGGTCAATCGTCACCTGGCACATCAAATAGGTGACGAAATGGCAAAGCTACCTCCAAACCACGGCAAGCCGTGGACCCGTACTGACATCAATCAGCTTAAACAAGAAGTGAAACACAACACGCCCACGCGCGTGATCGGCCTTCATCTCGGACGCACGCCGGATTCGATCTACGCCAAAGCATCCGAGAAAGGCATCTCGCTCAAACCGACGAACCAAAGCCCTTACGGCAAGAAATAACTATTTGCGCTTGCGGGAGCTTGCCTTCGTAGGTTCCCGCTTCTTTGCTTCGTGCGGCTCAGTCTACATTTCGAGCGAGCGCTTAGCGCCTGATCCAGCCATCATTCTATCTCTGCGTTAGAACGCTCGTCTTCCAAGTCCTTTTTCGAAATAGATAACTCCATGTTTGGTCTTAAACCTCCGCAAAGCATCTTCGTTCACGCCGATAGCTTTCTCAAGACCGTAATGCATCTAGCCAAGGAACCCAGCGATCCGGGTTTTGATCCTGCTTGCTTCGCCGCATTGGTCACAAACAGCGCATTCGCTGCTGAACTGTACTTCAAGTGCCTGATAGAAATGGAAACAGGCCAGTCAGTCGCTAAAGTACACAACCTGGAACATCTTTTTCTGAAGCTATCTGAGGGAAGGCAAGATGAAATCGCAAAGCGATTTGATGAAGCAACAGCCAAGCATCCTGGCTACGACTTATCAAACATACCCTCTGAAATGAGTAAACGGATAGAAAGACACCCACAAACCTTCCGCGAAATTCTCACAGCTGGCGCTGAAGCTTTCGTGGAATGGCGATACCTATATCAAGATGACGAGAGTACGAGCCTGTTCGCATTGTTCCCGCTGCCGGACATTCTAAGAACGCTTATCGTGGAGCAGAAGCCTGAGTGGGACAAATTTCAAATTAAGCTGACAAGACTCGCCAGCGCTCTATCGACATCCCACGCTCAGAACACGCAAGAATAATTCTTTGCCTGCGTCCATCTCGGGCCGCCTCCCACGAAGATCCCCGGGGGCGTCGCTCCGATACGAACAATCTCGCTGCCAACGAGTTTCGCTAATTCATCGATCCCTTCAGCTGGCGCTGCAAACGCGCTCGGAAGCCCAGCTACAAACGGAATTGTATCCTCCTCGGAGTCCGGCCTATCGGCCTTACGCGTATCCTCTCCAAACTCTGACATCGCAAAAAAGGGCGGCTGATGAGGCCGCCCTTTCCACTCGTAATATCCAGATCTTTATCGCTTAGCCGCGCTCGCCATCCGGCTTTGCGGTCGGCGTCGGCGCGACGCCTGGCGGGCAATCGACATAAGACTTCTTGTGCACCACCTTCTTCCTGTGATGGACGACGGGCGGCAGCGGCACCAAGGGAACCGCGGCATTGGCGTGATAGACGACAGGCGCCGGTGGCGGCGGCGGCGGTGGCGCGACGGCCACGGCGACATGCTCCTCGGCGCATGGCATGCCGGCATCGGCGAACGCCTTGCGCACGCGGCTGTCCTGGCACAAGAGCTGGCGCGCGGCATCGGTATAGCCGAGCCCCTGCAGAAGCGCCGCAGTGTTTCTGAGCTCGCAATTCTTATCACGCACCGTCTTGCCGACGCCGAAGCCGAAGCCGACGCCCGAGCCGCCGATCGAGGCTGAGCCCGAGCACGGATTGGCGCCCGCGGTAAGGCCCGGCATGAAGACGTCCGGCACATTCGCCTGACGGATCGACACATGGCTGGGCGATGTGTTGGTGACATTGGTGTTGTTCGAGATGCTCGCCGACGAGTTTGAATTCGACTTGCTCTTCGAGTTCGCATTGCCCGAATTCGACGCATTGTTGGTCGCGCTATTGGAGACCGTGTTCGTCGGCGAATAATTGTTCGTCGGCGAGTAGCCGATATTGTTGGTGTTGGTGGCGTTGCCCGAATTGGTGTTGTTGTTCGTGGCGCTCGCCGTATTGTTGTTATAGTTCTTGTTCAGGTTGCTGTTGCTGTTCCAATTCGAGTTGGAATTCGCATTGGCGTTGCTGTTCGTGTTGTTGTTGTAGTTCGCGTTCGAATTGGCGTTCGAATTGTTATTCGAGTTGTAATTCGAATAGCTCGGCGGTGGTGGCGGCGGTGGTGCTGGCGGCGGCGGCGGGCTCGAATAGTGCGCGAGAGCCGGCACCGTCAAAAGCACGACGACACATGATGCAAGTGCAAGTTTCATTGAAGTATCCCCACTTCATTAGCCCAATACTGTTTTTCATTTGTCTTTGAGCCCGCGCCCGCCCCCTTTCCCCCGGGGCTTAAGCGCGCGCCAAAACTTCTTCTCTCAGCTCGCGCAGCGCCCGAGTTCGAACGGCAGAGCGATCTGAACATCTTCCACCGGCATGGCGATCTCCATTTCTTCCGCCGGCAAGACGATCTGGTTATCCCGCGCCTGCACAAGGATCTGGTTATCCTTGGCCGGCAAAGTGATTTGATTTTCGACAAGGCGCGCGCGGCGGCGCTCCTCACCCAGATAGGTGCGGCGCACACCTTTGCGGCGCTCGGGCCCGAAATAAGACATGACGCGCACGAAACGGCGCTTCTCGTTCAAGGAAACCCGCAGCTTCTCCGTGAGCTGAGCATTGCTCACGGGCTTGGCCAGAAACGTGTTGGCCCCGGCATCGCGGCAATCGGAGATTGCTCGCAAGGTCGGCATGAAGGAAGTCATGATGATCGGGATATAGGGGTCGATCATATCGGGGCGCGTGCGCGCGGCTTGGGTAAATTCCGGGCCCTTAAAGGGGCCTGTGTCGATATCGCAGAGCACGCCGAAGAAGCGCTCGCTCGCCAGCATGTCGAGCGCCTCGCAGGTATCGCCGGCAAGCCAAATCTCACTGAAGCCCGCATGCCTCAGCTCGCTGCGAACGAGCCGGCCGAAGCTCAAGCTGCGGTCCACAATCAAGATATTCGATCGCCGTTCTCGCGCCTCTGCCATGGGGCCGTCCTTGATCGGTGCAATAACGGCCCTTGCCCATCAAGCTGCGTGCCAACAAGACGCGTCCCAGAAGTAAACGAATGGGTAAGCATCGCCCCCGGGGCGAATGCAGGCAGCTTGGCTTCATCGCCGCCCTGGCCTAAGAAACCGGGCGAAAGGGTAAATGGCGCGGTGAGTCTCAAAACGGTTATTAAGACGGCGCATAGCTGGCTGCGCGACCCGCGCCAGTTTTCGGTGCCCAAGCTCGCCCGCGAATGCCCGATTTGCGGCTACAAGGGCGTTTTTCTGGCGCTCGGCACCCCCTCGCGCTGGGACGGGCGCTGCCCCAATTGCGGCTCGCGAGAACGTGACCGGCTGATCCGGTTGTTCCTGGACGCGCGGGGCATCAACATCAAGGATGGGCGCACGATCCTGCATTTTGCGCCGGAAGGTTATTTCAAGCGGTTCATGGGAGATGACCCGAATTATCACACCGCCGATCTCGTTCCCGGCAAGGCACGCCACGCCATGGACATGTCGGACATCAAGTTCGAGGACGAAAGCTTCGACATGGTGATCACCAACCATGTGCTTGAACATGTGGCGGATGACGAGAAGGCGATGCGCGAGATTTACCGTGTTTTGAAACGCGGGAAATTTGCGCTCATCACCGTGCCGCAAAACTGGGCGCGCGAGACGACTTACGAGAACGCCGAAGCGAACAAGACCGAGATGGGGCGCTATGCGCATTATCTCGATGCCGGCCATGTGCGCTATTACGGCCGCGACTTCCCCGAGCGCCTGGCGCGCGCGGGCTTCAGAGTCGAAAGCTGGCGCATGCCGCAGGAGGATGAGCCGCGCTACGGCCTGGGCCGCGAAGACGTCGTCTATCTCGGCTGGAAAGATTGACGATGCGCCCCAAGGCAAATGGTTGGCTCTTGCGCACCATGCGCCTTCGCTCCGGCATGAAGCAGTATCATCTCGCCGAGCTCATGGGCGTGAGCCAGACAACGGTTTCGCGCTGGGAGTGCGGCCTGTCGCCGTTTTCGGACGCGCAGATCGATACCGCACAGCGGCTCATGGCGAACATTTTGGGCCCTGCGCAAGATCTAGCGCTTCGTCGCTTGATCGAAAGCTCGGCATTCAGGCTTCATCTTGTCTGCGACCGGACCCATCGGCTGTTCGCAGCGTCGCCACCACGCGCCGCGGAGTGGAAGGCGGATCTTTCGCAGCTTATGGGACGCCCAATGCTGCGCTTTGCGTCACCTGAGATTCTGAAGGCGGAAAGCTCGCTCCCCGGCCGCGGCTGGTTTGAGCACAAGCTTGCGGCGCTAACCGTCGATACCGGGCCGAATGGCGATTCCTTGGTGCCCATCCCAAAGGGCCGCTTCGTATGGGAGCGCCTCCTGCTTGCGGACGGAACGGCGGCACGCCTCGTCACGACGCTCAAATAAGCGCAAAGTCGCCGTGCGCCGCTGATCCCGCAGGCGGGCGGCCTTTTAAGGCTCACTTTGCCGCAAGGATTAGCGAGGCATTAACGCCCGCAGTTTAACGTTGATCATCAGAACACCTCGCGCGGGATGGCTTGCGGCGACATGAACAACAGATCCGCCGTTATGATGGCTGTGCAAGAGCCGAGCGCGCTCGCCAGCGACAACTTTCAAGTCATTTATGACTTTTGGCGCACCGCCAAGGCGGCGCATGAGTTGCCGCCCATCAGCGCCATAAGTGCGCAGAAAATCCCCCGGGCGCTCTTGGGCGATTGTTCCATCATGTCCATCGAGGACGGCCCGAAGCGCTTCTTTATCCGCCTTGTCGGCACGCGCATCGTCCAGGAGCTGGGCATCGACCTCACCAATAGCTGGGGCGACGATAGAGAGAACGCGTCCGACATCTATTCCGCCTGCATTCAATGTGTCGAAGACCGCGTGCCGCTCTATACCGATATGTCGACCGCTTGGGCCGGCAACCAGTACAAACGCGCCAAGACACTGTTGTTGCCCTATGCCGGGGCCGACAACGCCGTGCGCAGGATCCTCTCCTACAGCCAGTTCAGCTATCAGCACGCCGGTCTGGCGCTCTGAGTTCGTTTGATCAAATCTCAACCCTGTTGCTGTCTCATATGGCCGAGCTGTGGCCATGAGCGAGGCGAATTTGGGCGCCACCGGCGAGCACCAGTCGATTATTGTCAGGGGGCCAGAGGCCTTGCCGGGGCTAGGCTTTTCGACTGCATACGATTTCTGGCGCTCGGCCCGGAGCCCGGGCAAGCTGCCGCCGATGAGCGTGCTGAGTGCGCTCAAGCTGCCTAAGGAGCTTTTGACGCGCGTGGCGATCGCCGGCGTCGAGGATGGTCCCAAACGCTTCCGGATCCGGCTTGTCGGCACGCGCACGGTGCAGGATATCGGCTTCGATGCGACAAAGACGATGGGCGAGGACATTGCGGGCGGCGAGGAGATCATTCGCGTCCACGACCAATGCCTCGCGCTGCGCGAGCCGATCCTTGCGCAAGGCCGTGCGAGCTGGTCACCGAACGACTTCAAATCCTACAAGACGCTTCTGCTGCCCTTCGTTGACAACGCCGATGCGATCAAGCGCATTCTGTCTTATGTCGAGCTTTCATGAGTTCGGCTAACGTAAATAGCTCATGTATGCGTCATCCCGGACGCGATGCGGCATGAGATGCTGCTTCGCAGATCCGGGATCTGTCGCGTTCTAGATCCAGGCACACAGCAAAACGCTAACCGCCCGCAAGCTCGGCAAGGCGCTGCTCGGCCGCGTCTTTCGCCTCTTTGAGGCCGAGCCCCGTCAGTTCACGGATCAATTTGATCGCAGCGATCTTTTGGCGGCCGCGCAAAAGACCGTCGATCTCTTTGCGCTGATCGGGTGCCAGCGCTTTGAGCGCGGCCGCTGCTTGTATGCGTTCAGCGGCGATACGACCCTGCCGCTCTGCGCCGGTCTCGCCACCTGCGTGGCTGCGTCCAAGCCAGTAGAAGAAGACCGCGATGACAGCCGCTGCGATCCAAAACTCGCGGCTGGCAAACATCTCATGCGGATCAAGCACGCTTTTTCGTCCTTACCACTTACTCGTCATGGACGCCCCGTTGTGGCGGCCATCCATCGGTGATCGAGCGTAGATGCCTCAACTAAGAATGAGGAGCTGGCCGAAACATGGATGGCCGGGACCACAACCCGGCCATGACGATGTTACCTATTGCGCGCTTGACAACTGTTAGCCGGCGCTGCCGCCTCCGCGGCGAGAACATCCTTGACCTTCTGCGCCAGCTCCTTGAGCGAGAACGGCTTGGGCAGAAACTCGACATTCTGCTCCGTCTCCAGATTCTTGCGGATCGCATCCTCGGCATAACCGGAAATCAGGATCACCTTGTGCGGGCCGAACTCCTCGCGCAGCGCATGCGCCAGCGTCGGCCCATCCAGCCCGGCATCACGACATCGGAGACGAGCAAATCGACCGGCCGGCCGCGCTCACGCATGATTTCCAGCGCATCGTCGCCATTGGCGGCCTCGAACACTTCATAGCCGCGCGCCTTGAGCGCACGCACGGCAAAAGAGCGCACCGCATCCTCGTCCTCAACCAGAAGAATGGAGCCCTTGCCGGTGAGATCCTGCATGCGCGTTGCGAGATCCTGATGGCCCGGCTCGGGATGACGGATTTCGGCACGCTCATCGCGCGGCAGATAAATGCTGAAACGTCGTACCGTGACCGACCTGGCTTTCGACGGCGATTTGTCCGCCCGATTGCGAGATGATGCCGTAGGCCGTGGAAAGCCCAAGGCCGGTGCCCTCGCCCACGCCTTTAGTGGTGAAGAACGGCTCGAAGATCTTTTACAGATTTTCCGCCGGAATGCCGACGCCGGCATCAGTGATCTCGATGACGACATGATCGGCGGGCCTGAGATCGACATTGGTGAGCTTGCCGGCTTGCTCCTTGGGCAGATTGTAAGTCTTGAGGATCGAGCCGCCCGCCGCTCGGCATGGCATCGCGCGCATTGACGGCGAGATTCATGATCACGCGCTCGAGCTGGCCCGGGTCGGCGAATACCGGCCAAAGATCGCGTCCGAGCGTGACCTGCAGAGTTATCCGCTCGGTGATAACGCGGCCCAGGAAGACTTTCAGATCGGCGATCGTGTCGTTGAGCCATACGACGGTGGGACGCATGGTCTGCTGGCGCGAGAACGCGAGCAGTTGGCGCACCAGATTTGCCGCACGCACCGCCGTCTGGCGAATTTGCGAAATGTCCGGGAACGAAGGATCGCCCACCGGATGGCTTTGCAGGAGCAAATCGCAATAGCCCGTGATCGCTGTAAGCAGATTGTTGAAGTCGTGCGCAATGCCGCCGGCAAGCTGGCCGACCGCGTTCATCTTTTCCGATTGCGAAACCTGCTCTTCGAGCAGGCGCTGCTCGGTTGCGTCGATAATAAACAGAAGCGCCGAGCCGGCTTTACCGACGCGCGTTGCATAGAGCCGCACCGAGCGCGGGCTGTCGCCCGGAATGACGACCTCGACACCACCTGCGGGCGCCAGACCCTGTTGCGCGAGATCGATCAGGCGTTGCACCGCATCGGTATAATCGGGACCGACGAATTGCCGGAGCGCCATGCCGGCGGTGAGCTGTTGGCCCAAGAGCTTTTCAAAGGCCGGGTTCGAGGCGACAAGCCGGCGATCAGCGCCCAACAGCGCCGCGCCAACCGGCGCTTCTGCGAACAGGCGCGGGAACAAGGCTTGCGGCCCCGGCCCGTCGGTTGTCCGTGACAGCGCGCTTGGTGCGGGCAGCGCCGCGGCTTCGGCCTGCTCCGGCTCGGGCGCTGCCGTGAACTCGGCGCGCGCAAGCGGCACAACGACAATCTGCACGCTCTTTTGCAGACCCTGGCGATGATAGGCGGTGACCGTCACCGGGACCGCCATTTCATTGACCGTGCGCAGGAACGTCGTCTGCGGCTCGCCCCATTGCTTACCCTCGATGGGTGCGATCAAGCGCTCGATATCGATCTCGGGCAGAAAATCGCGCACTTGCGAGGCCGGTGCGACCGGTGCACCGACAAGCTCCGCAAGCCCGCCATAGGTCGAGTTCACACGCCCGTCGGGGTTCATCATGAAGCGCGCAATGCCAAGCACATCCGCCCAGACGAATTTCTCTTCCGGCACCGGCTTGGGTGGCTCGACCGGCAGCGGCCCCTCGTCGCGGAACAACCAGAGCCGCGGCGCATCGGGCGCGCTGGTGACGGCGCGTTCCTCGATCGTCACGCGATGCGGCGCCTCACCCGGCGCGGGTGCGACCAGCAGCGTCTCCCTCTTCAGGCCCGGGCGCGAAGCGAGGCGAAAGATCACCGGTGCGAACAAGGGATGCCCGGCGAACGCCATGCGCGGGCCTTCCAGCGGCTCGGTGGCGATGTCAAAACGCTCGAGGAATTGCCGATAAGCCACATTGGAAAAACGGATATCGCCCGCCGGACCGACCGCCGCAACAGGATCGCTCATCGCATCGAGCAACACGGCAAGATCGGTGTCGACGCGCTCCTCGATCATGATGCCGGCGACATTTTTCTCGCGCGGCCGCGTAAGCGCGAAGACGCCTGCGCCGGCAACCGCGATCACACCGCCGAACAGTATGAGCCCCGCAAGGCTCGCGCTCGCCGGCGCTGCCAGCGCAACGCCGAGCGCCATGATCAAGGCGACGACGCACGCAATCACCGCGCCTTTGAAAATCTCATCAGCGGTCGGCGGCGCCTCGTCGCGCTCCTCACCCGAGCTTGGCGGCATCATCTCCTGATCCGCTTTCAGCACCTCATCAAGCTTGAGAGGCGGTGTTTCCGGTTCGGTCGATTCTATTGTCATCGGGACATCACCGCTAAGCCCCTTTAGCGGGCGAATCGCGCCGCATTAAGAGGCTGTTAACCACAAAGCCTAGCGTGCGAGCTTAATTGATTCGGGGGCGCCCTGGCGCGCGCGAATCGATGCGTGCACGCGGCCTTCCACGGCTTTTAAGCCGGAGCACGAAGCCGATGACTTCAGCCACCGCCTTATAGTGATCCTGCGGGATCATCTCATCCACCTCGACCGAGGCATAGAGAGCGCGCGCCAGCGGCGGGTTTTCCACAATGGGAACCTTGTGCTCTTTGGCGGCGAGCCTGAGGCGCAGAGCCAGCTCGTCAACACCCTTGGCGACGCACATGGGCGCGGCCATTTCTTTTTCCACATAGCGCAGCGCCACCGCATAGTGCGTCGGGTTGGTGACGACGACAGTCGCGGTGGGGATCGCCTGCATCATCCGCCGCCGGCTGCGCTCCATTCGGAGCTGACGGATCTTGGCTTTGATCTTGGGATCGCCCTCGGTCTCCTTATGCTCGTCCTTCACTTCCTGCTTGGTCATGCGCAACTTCTGATGGTGCTGCATGCGCTGAAAGAACAGATCGCCGAACGCAATAACCGCGAAGATCGCCAGGATCGCGCCGAGTACTTTGAGCACGAGCGCAAGCGCGCCAGGCAGGATCAGCTCCGGTGCGCGATCGACAAAGGTGATCAGAAGATGGCGCGCGGGCCACAGCACGGCCCCCGCCGCGCTCGAGACGACGACCAGCTTCAAAATCGACTTGACGAAATTCGCCACGCCCTGAATGCCGAACAGGCGCTGAAAGCCCTTGAGCGGCGAAAGCTTCTCGAGATTGAACTCAAAGACATGGCTCGACCAGGTCGGGCGGTGCTGCACCAAATGGCTGCCGATCGCCGCGAGCACGAGAATGCCGAACGGTATGGCGAGCGCCTTGAAGATAATCAGCGCAACATTGGCGGCGAAGCCGAACCCGGCCTGGCCTTGAAGGTCGAAAGTCTCGGGCTTGGCGAGGAATGTGGTCAGCTCGCCGCCGAGGGTCTTTACCATCGGGCCCACGACAAGAGCGAGCGTGAGCGTGCCGGCCGCAAGCAGCACCCAGGATGAAACCTCGGCACTTTTCGGAACCGAGCCTTCCTCGAACGCCTTGGATAGTCTTCGGGCAGTCGGTTCTTCGGTTTTCTGGTCCTGGTCCTGATCGGACATCCCGTCCTCGCCTCTAGAACCAGCCGTGCTGAAGCTGAGCGGCGAAGGAATTTAGGAACAGCATCATGATCGAGCCGAGCGTGACCATCAAAAGGCCGACGCCCGCGATGATGTTGAGCGGCATGACGATGAAGAACACCTGGATCTGCGGCAGAAGGCGCGCCACGGTTCCGGCGGCCGCATTGAACACCAGATTGAACACGATGAACGGCGCCGACATCTGAATCGCCAGGCGGAAGGTCTTGCTCATCGTCTGACTCGCAAGATCGGCAAGGTCACCCCAGGGCGGCGCGGTGCCCGGCTTGAGCACGCTATAGGCATCGACGAGGCCGGCAATCATGTAGTGATGCAGATCGGCCTGAAAAACGAGCGTGATACCGAGCATGCTCAAGAACGAGCTGAGCAGCGCGCCCTGAATACCGATCGTGGGATCGAAGCTCATCGCAAAGGCGAGCCCGCTCTCAAAGGCGATGACATTGCCCGCGATATTAAGCGTCATCATGAAGATGCGCGCGAGCGTGCCGAGCGCCAGCCCATAGGCAAACTCGCCGAGCAGAATGCCCAGGAAAGGCGCAAGCTCGGCAGGCATCGGCGGATAGTCGGGCGCAACGATGGGCGCAATGACGAAGCTCGTGGTGAGCGCCAAAGTCAGCCGGATTTGCGCCGGCACATTGAGCTCGCCAAACCCCGGCAGCACCATCATCGCCGTGCCGATGCGCATGAACACGGCCATGAACAGGAACGCATTGGCCTCGATATAGTTCATCGGCCGCGCCTCACTTGATGATGAGAAGCGCGATTTTGTGCATGAAGGCAGAGAGCTGCGCGGCCATGAACGGCAACGACAAGATCAAAACGACGAACACCGCGAGGATCTTCGGGACGAATGTCAGCGTCATTTCCTGGATTTGCGTCAGCGCCTGAAGGATCGCAATCGCAATGCCCACCACAAGGCCGGCGATCATCATCGGCGCCGAAAGCTGGATGAGCAGCCAAATCGCATCGCGTGCGAGATCGAGCGTATCTGCTCCAGTCATTCTGACTTTCCGATCAGGTGTTTCAGCAAAATTTATGCGCCAATATGGTTACCGATCACTGACTTTCGCCTGCACGCTCGATCATCCCCTCCGGGTCATGGCCGCCCTGCCCATGGCGGCCATCCATCGGTCGGCTTGCGCCGGTGCATCAGTTAAATCTGTTGCGATTGATGAAAAACGGATGGCCGGGATAACGACCCGGCCATGACAAGCAAGGAGATGAAACTAACGCCGCCGATCTAAATCGGCATGCGCGAGATTTCTTGATAAGCCTGGATCACGCGATCTCTGACGGCGACGATCGTATCCAAGGTCGTCTCGGCCGCGGTAAGCGCGGTGACGACATCGACAAGCTCGCCCTTGCCGGCCAGATTTTTCGCCGATGTGACCTCGGCTGCCTTGCCGGTCTGGACTGCATTGCTGAGCGCATCCTGCACCAGGCTGGCAAAATCACCCGCCTTCTTAGCGCCCTCTTCGCCGCCGGCACCGGGAATATCGGCAATGCCGGCCGCCTTGTTGTAAGCCGCAATCGCGTTTGTGGTGATGGTACTCATGGCTTCGCCCCGGATTGATTACGCGCGCTGCAACAGATCGAGCAATTTGTTGATCATCGTCTTGGAAGCTTCAATGACATTGAGATTGGCTTGATAGACGCGCATCGATTCACGCATGTCCATGGATTCGACCAGCGGATCGACATTGGGCAGCTTCACATAGCCGTTCTTATCCGCCGCCGGATGCGAGGGATCATAGCGCAGCTTGAACTGCGAACGGTCCTGTCACGGTCTTGCCGAGCTGCACCAAATCAACACCCGCCGCGCGGTCGAGATGATCCTTAAAGGTGGGAATCTGCCGCTGATACGGCACATCGTTCGGCGTACGGCCGGTCGAATCCGCATTGGCGAGATTTTCCGCGATCACACGCATGCGCCCGGTCTGCGCCCGCATACCGGACCAGGCGATCATCATGGTCTTGAACGCTTCCATGAGAGGCTCTCCCTAGCGCCTGCCGCTCACTTATCTATGGCCGTGCGCAGCATCTGCAGGCCTTTCTGATAGATGTCGAGCGCGGTCTGAAACTGCACTTGCGTCTCGGACTGCTTCATCATCTGCTCTTCGAGCACGACCGAGTTGCCGTTGGGCGTCATTTCGCCGTCACGCAGATCCTGCGGCTCATAGCTCGTGTCGCCCAGACGTCGACCTTGATTTGGCTCGGCCGGCTTGTCGGTATCTGCAGCCAAGGTCTTCGCCCGCTTCATAAGCTCTTTGAAATCGAGCGGCTTGATATCCTTGGCCTTGTAGTTCCGGCGTCGATGCATTGGCGATGTTCTCGGCAAGCGTCTCCTGACGCGCGTTCAGCCAATCCATCTTTACACGGAGCATTCCGAACAGCGGAATGTCGTATAAATTCATCTGGGCCTCGTGGGGTGAGCGCCTCGCTTACGCCTCGTACATAATCATGGGCTGCGCGTTAAGATGCTCTGAACAAATAGCCGAAAACCCACCCATCCCATTCTCACGATTTTGCAACGAATGAAGCGTGCTTAAGCCGGCCTTAAGCATGAGCGGGCATGGTTGGCCCGCGTTTCGGCGTTCACGGATCCTCAAATGGAGACCCTCACTTATCTGCAGACGGGCGCGGGCCTGGCGATCGTTCTTGGGCTCGATCGTGCTTGTCGCCTTCATTGCGCGCAGGCTCGGTTTTGGCAACGGCCCATTGCGCCGCGACCACCGCAGGCTTTCGGTTGTCGAAGCCATGACGCTCGACCCCAAGCGCCGCGTGCTCTTATCAAATGTGATAGCGCCGAGCACCTGGTGCTCTTGGGGCCCAACTCCGAGACGGTTCTAAGCGGCCGCCCGCCCGAACGCGAGATCTACCAATCCTCAACCACGAATTTGCCGAGTGCGCCGAATGCACCGGCGCCCCGGCCGGCCAACCAGCCGGCCGCGCCCGCGGAAACAAAGTCCGAAGCGGCAGCGCGCGCCGCGGCATTTGCGGCCCGCGGCGCCGAAGCGTTGAACAAGCCGCTCGGCAACAAGCCCGAGACTTGGACCGGAGGCAAATGCCCTCCTCCAATCCGCGCAGCCGGCGCGAGCCGCTGATCGGCCCGCTGCCGACGACGCAAGCCGAAATGACCATGCTCCTTAACGGTTTCCCGATGCGCCGGATCCTTTGATCCTTACGCTTGCGCTCATCTTCCTGCCGCTCTTGGCCGGCAGCACATCGGCGCAGGACATCTCCATCAATTTCGGCGACGACACGAGCCTCACCCAGCAGCTCGTTCAAATCGTCCTGCTCATGACGATCCTTTCGCTCGCGCCGTCGATCCTCATCATGGTCACCTCTTTCGTGCGCATCGTCGTCGTTCTCTCGCTCGTGCGCATGGCGATGGGCGTGCAGCCTCGCCGCCGAACATGGTGATCATCAGCCTGTCGCTGTTTCTCACTGCGTTCGTCATGGCACCGACTTTCGAGAAGGCCTACACGGAGGGCTATGCGCCGTGGCAGGCCGGTGACGATCAAAGCGCCTGAAGCCTTCACGAAGGCCTCCGCGCCATTCAAGACATTTATGCTGAAACAAGTGCGCGAGAAGGATCTCTCGCTGTTCTTCAATCTTACCAAACGCCGGATTCCGCAAGGACCCGCAGGCAACGCCTCTGCAGCTCCTCATCCCCGCCTTCATGATCAGCGAGCTGAGGCGCGCCTTTCGAGATCGGCTTTTTGATATTCGTGCCGTTTCTCATCATCGATCTTGTCGTCGCATCCATTTTGATGGCGATGGGCATGATGATGCTGCCGCCGATCATCATCTCCCTGCCCTTCAAGCTGATCTTCTTCGTGCTTGTGGACGGCTGGTATCTGGTCTGCGGCTCACTGATCGAAAGCTTCAAGTAGATCTTGTCCGGCGCGACTTCTTGGGAGCGCTCCTATCTTCCACACCAAGCAGCCAGTCATAGATATGCTTGATCGCCTCATCGGTGATGATATCGGGCAGCAGCAATCGTTGCAGAGCGAGCCCGTGGTGCAGAACCCCCAATGCAACGATTAGCTCTGCAGGTCTGAGCGGCAGATCATCAACATCCGGGATGCCTTGCATCTGGGCCTCGGTGCTCTTCAGGTTTTGCCGCATAATGTCGGCGATACGCCGGCGCAAGGGCTCGCGCGCTGCGAGATAGTGGCTGAACTCCGCATTGACCGGCACGAATTGCAGCGCATTAGGCGCCATCTTAATGAGCCCATCCCGAATTCTCTCCAACTGCTCACGCACTGGAACATCCTTTACAAAGGCAGGCCCGCCCCCGGGTGTGTTGTGCGACTTGAAGTCTTCAAAGATGAGATCGTCCTTGCCGTCAAAATTGTCGTAGATCGCCCCGGTCGTAACCCCGGCTGCGGCGGCAATCTCCTCGAGCGATGAAGCTGCAATCCCCTTCTTAACGAAGAGAGCACCGGCCGCCTCGATCAATCGGCGGCGGGTATCCGCGCCTTTGGGGCTGATCTTCCTGGTTTTTCCGCGTTTTTTTGGAGCACTCGACATCAAACTTAAAACATAATATCAATTATGATAATGATGATTATGTTTTCCTCGCCATTGGAAGGGTGAGTCGCAAGCTTAGCAACCACTCGAACCGATTGGAGCCAGCCATGAAAATTGTCGCTCGCGCCGCGGGCACGATAATGATTCTGCTTGCCTTTGGCGGGTGTGCGACCCCGGCTCCGCCCAGGGATGGCCCCCCGCTCTATGTCGCCGAGCAAGGCAACGCAAAGATATATCTCTTCGGCGGGGCAATCATCTCGCAGCAGGATTGGTTGACGCCACAGATTCAAATGGCGCTCGATACGATAAATCACCTCTGGGAGGAAGACCCGCCCGGCAAATCCGTATTCAACCGGCAACTCAATATCGAGCTTGGCACGCGCAAGAGCGGCACGCTCTTCGATGACCTCACCAAGGACGAGGAAGCGCGGGTGATGAAGGCCGCGAATGTGCTCGGGATCAAGCGCGAACAGCTCGCGCCGATGCTGCCGTGGGCCGCCGGTGCCGTCATTGCGGCCCTCAACTATCCAAAATATGCAGCCAACAACAAGCTCGATGACGGCGGAGGTCAATTGGCCATTCAGAAGATCGCCCAAGCACGCGGGATTCCGATCACCGGAGAAGTCGACCAATGGGATGACTGGGTCCGGTTCTACGCGAGCTTTCCACAAAAGGCGGCGGTCCAGTATCTGCTATACCAGATCGACATCACCGAGCTGCCGCCGGACGCAATGACGAACTGGAGCAAGCAGTGGCTCCACGGCGATCTATCCGGCTGGCTTGCCTGGAACGATCACCTGCGAACGAGCTATCCGGATCTTTATGCAATTATTGAAGTCGGCCGTAACGAAAAGTGGGCGAGGCGCATCGACAGCATGTTGAAGGAAGGCGGCACGCACTTCATCAGCGTGGGGATCGAGCACACAGTCGGCCCGGCGAGCATTCAAGCGCTTTGCTTGAAGCATGGCGTGAAATTCCGGCGGCTCTAGTGAGATAAAGGATTGCGTGGCGAACGCAGATCGGTCTCTTAGTCTTCGTGCCGTTTCTCATCATCAATCTCGTCGTCGCATCCATTTTGATGGCGATGGGCATGATGATGCTGCCGCCGGTCATCATATCCCTGCCGTTCAAGCTGATCTTCTTCGTGCTTGTGGACGGCTGGTATCCGGTCTGCGGCTCACTGATCGAAAGCTTCAAATAGGCGTACCTAAAGCGATCAATCCGGCAGCCCGACAAGGCGCAGGCTTTCCGCCAAATGTTCCTTGTCGCTCGCGAGCTTGAACGGGGCCAGCCCCACCAACTTGCCCACAGTAGCGTCCGGAGCCTCGGCCAAAAAAAGCGCCATCATCTGCTTTGCGCGGTCCTTAAGACCCAATTGCGCACAACATGCAGTCGCGAGAAGGAGATTATAGCTAGGCAGGTTCAGCGGCGTACGCTCGAAGTCTGCAAGAGCATCGGCGTAATTGCGCAGCATGAATTGTGCAACACCACGCCCGCGCCAAATCCAGGGTTGATTGTAGTAAGGATCTGCGCGCAGCGCTCTTTTGAACCACTCCAGGCCTTCCTCCGGGCGGCCAATATTAGTCAGTATGACGCCAAGCGCAGCTTGGTTGCGTGGATTGCTGGGGTTGATCTCCATTCCGCGCATGGCTTGTTGCAGAGCCCGGTCGAATGATCGGCGATACAGGTAGATGTGCGCCAGAACCAGGTGACCGATGGTTTCGTTGTCAGCCAGCTGAACGGCACGTTCGGCCAAGGCGAGCGAACGATCAAGGCGCGTAATCGGCTCGTCCAGATCCAACCTCGCCCGCGCTGTAAGTAATGCGGCGAGCTGAGCATAGGGGGGCGCATAGTCGGGATCGAGCTCGATCGCCCGCTCGAAACAGCGCTGCGCCTCGGCTCTCGATTGCGGATCGTCCCAGTGCAGCCAATTGCCGCGCAACGTAAGATCATAGGCAGCAAGGCTCGATGGCGGCTTTCGGCGAACCCGCTCCGTCTCAGTGCTCTGGACCCGGCCCACCAGCGTTCCGACGATCATCTGCACGACCTCATCCTGGACATCGAAGAGATCGGCAATCGGCCGGTCATAGCGCTCGGCCCAAACGTGATTGCCGGAGTCGACTTCGATCAGCTGCGCCGTGATTCGGATGCGCTCGCCCAAGCGGCGCACGCTGCCTTCAACGATGAAGCGCACACCAAGCGCGCGGCCAGCATCTTTGGGGTCGAGAGCTTGACCTTTGTATCTGAACGTCGCATTGCGCGAGGCAACCCCCAAAGACGGCCAGCGCGACAGATCCGTGATGATGTCCTCGGTAATGCCATCAGAAAAATATTCCTGCTCTGGGTCCGGCGACATGTTGGCGAACGGCAGAACGGCGATCGAAACAGCCGCGTGCTCCGTTGGCGCCTCCTTCGAATCGGCGACGCCGCCCGGCTCGCCCTCAACAGCCAAGCGGTAGCCCACGCCGCGCACCGTCTCGATTGCGAATACGCCTTTCGCTTCGCCGTCCGAAAGTCGGCGCAGCTGGGCAATGCTCCGGTTGATCGCATCCTCGCTGACATGAACGCCGCCCCAGCAGCGCGCGACCAGATCATCGCGCGCGACAACCTCGCCGTCCTCGCGCGCAAGCGCGATCAAGACTTGCATCACCCGCCCTTGCAAAACCCGGTGCCGCCCGGAGATCACGATCTCCCTGGCGCTTGGGCGCACAAGCATCGGACCGATCGAAAACGGCGCCTCGCGCGCAAGATCGATCGTCGCACCAGACCCCAAATTCCGCGGTGTCCCTTCCATCAAGATGCCATCTTCAGATCAGCCAGAGATCAGCCACAGATCAGCTCCACCTCCTGTCGGCGGCGCGCCGGTCCGGCGAGGATCATCGTGCGAACGGTGATTGGCCTCAATCCGGCGGGCAGCCCCCCAAAGCTACCGAGGCCTACCCCCCAAGTCGCGCAAACCCGGCGGGATTTTCCGCCAATTTGGAGGATAAATCATGTTGCTCAAAGCTATTTGCATCGCCAGCGCCCTGATGGCCACCGCCGCTATCCCGGCAAGTGCCGCTCAGAGCTCGGAAGGCCGCTCCGTCACGGTGCACTATGACGATCTCAACATCACGAACCCCAAAGGCGCAGCCGTGCTGATCAACCGCATTCGCTACGCTGCGCAGGCCGTGTGCGGGCCTTCTCCGGACATGCGCAATGTCGTCGGCTGGGATAGCTACCGCGCATGCCTGAACGAGACGGTCTCGCGCGCGCTTCTGACAGTCAACAGCGCCACGGTAAGCGCGGCCTACCAAAATGGCTCTGGCGCACAGGAGTTAGTTGTCTCCGACCGCAACTAAAGACAGAGCGAGGATGCGTATTGACCTCTAACCTGCCGGTTGCCCGAAGCCTCCCCCCCAAGGTTTCGGGCAACTGCTATCGGCTTCACGGCTGCGCAAATGAACAGCCTCCTGTTCGCGGCCATTTGTGTTTCAAGCTTCGAGCGCCTCAAAGCGAATTCGCCACGCGGGTGCGCTCGGAACGCCGAAGATCGCGAAGTAAGCCCAATTTCCAAAGCGTGGCCGGCTTGACTTGCATCGCGCCAAGCGTAAAGGCGGCCTCGCTCGCCAAGTCAACTCGATCTGAGGACTCGGATTTGCTGGTCATCGTATCTAATCCGGCAAACCGGCGAGCCGCAAGCACTCGGCCAGATGCTGCTTGTCGCTTGCAAGCTTGAACGCAGGAATCTCCGCCAGCGTAACGACATTTGCGTCGGCAACCTCGGCCATGCACTGCGAAATCATTTCGTTCGCGCGGTCCTTAAGACCCAGTTTTGCGCAACACGCGATCGCGAGAAGGAGATGGTATCGAGGCCGGTCGAGCGGCCCGTGACCGAGATCCATCAGCGCATCGGCGTAGTGGCCTAGCAGGAAATGCGCCACTGCACGCCCGCGCCAGAACCATGACTGGTCATAATAGGGGTCGGCGCGCAGCGCCTTTTGGAACCACTCAAGGCCTTCCTCCGCGTGGCCGAGATGGGTCCTTATGATCGCATATGTGATCTGGTTGCGAGGGTTGCGGGGGTTGATTTCCATTCCTCGCTCGGCCTGCCTAAGCGCCCGATCGAATGATCGCCTGTACATGTGGATGTGTGCCAAGACCAAATGGCCTATCGTATCGTTATCCGCCAGCTTGACGGCGCGTTCTGCCAGTACAAGCGGGCGATCAAGGAGCGGCCCCCATCCGTCCAGATTTGCCATTGCTTGACCGGTCAACATCGCCGCGAGCTGGGCATAAGGCGGCGCATAGTCGGGATCGAGCTCGATCGCGCGCTCAAAGCAACGCTGCGCCTCGGCCCTTTCTTGCAGCTCATCCCAGGATAGCCAATTGCCGCGCAGCGCAAGGTCGTAGGCGGCAAGGCTGGAGGGTGGCTTGCGGCGGATCCGCTCCGTCTCGTTGTTGAGCACCCGGCCGACCAGCGTTCCGACAATCGCCTGAATGACTTCATCCTGGACATCGAAGAGATCGGCGATCGGCCGATCATAGCGCTCGGCCCAGACGTGATTGCCCGTTTCGACTTCGATCAGCTGCGCCGTGATTCGGATGCGCTCGCCCATTCGGCGCACGCTGCCCTCGACGATGAAGCGCACGCCGAGCTCGCGTCCCACGGCTCTGGGATCAATCGCCTGGCCCTTGAACCGGAAGGTCGAGTTGCGCGAGGCGACCGCCAATGACGGCCAGCGCGCGAGATCCGTGATGATGTCCTCGGTGATGCCGTCGGAGAAATATTCCTGCTCGGGATCGGCCGATATATTGACAAAGGGCAGGACCGCGATCGATGCGCGCTCATGCGTCGGGGGCGCGTTCTCGCTCAAGTCCGAATCGCTTTGCGGCACAGTGAGTCGATAGCCGACCTTGGCAATGGTCTCGATTTCGAATTGACCTGTTGCTTGTTCAGCCAAACGGCGCAAGGCGGATATGCAGCGGTTGATGGCATCCTCGCTGACCGCAAGTCCCTCCCAGCAGCTTGCAACCAGCTCATCGCGCGAGACGACCTCGCCCTGACGGCGTGCCAGGGCGACGAGCACCTGCATCACGCGCGGCTGGAGCGCTTGCGGCTTGCCATCGAGCACGACTTCGCGCGCGACCGGGCACACTTCCATCGCGCCAAGAAAAAATGGCGACTCCGACGCGAGATTCACGCGCATCGGGCCGCTTGATCTGGTCTCCGTTTCGCTCATCGAGCTCAGGGTCGATATTAGATCGGCAATAGATCGGCCCGACATCCTGTCGTTGGCCATCCGCTCAAACACAACATCGTGGTGTGAAAGGACACCAATCCACGCGAGGCACCAGCCACGCGCGCCATTCGCATGGAGGACAAGACCGTGATGCTCAAGTCACTCTCAGCCGCCACGGTTGCCCTTGTTCTCGCCGCGGCAGTCGGCAACCCGGCCTGTGCTGCCGAGGGCTACACGGTGCAGGCCCAGAAGCAGGTTGACTATTCGGATCTCAATCCGAGTGCCGTTTCAGGCGCGCGGACTCTGCTGGTCCGTATTACACAAGCTGCTCAGGAGCTGTGTGGCCCAAAGCCTCGATTTGCTTCAGACGACCCGGCGGAATTCGAGGCTTGCGTGAGTTGTGCGGTCAATCGGGCAGTTGCCGATCTCGGCAATCCGCTCGTAACCGCGCTGAACGGCGGAGGCGCCGTGCCTGAATTGGTTGCCTCCCGCAACTAGTGACGAGCTGAGAGCCACCGGCCTCCCTGTGGACGGTAGCTCGATCCCGCCCGAGGTTTCTCCCCGAGGCCTCGGGCGGTCTTTTGCCTGAGGCGGACTCAAGAAATCTGCGAGCGTTTCCGCCATTTAGGTGGTCATCCGCGCCGCCTTCGCGTCCTCGATCAGAATTCCATCAGCACATGATCAGCCAACGATCAGGCCGCGGTCCTGTCGGCAAACGGCCCATAACCGCACGATCTGCCCTGCAAGCCGGCACCAACCGGGAAAGCCAAGCGAGACAGGAACATGACCCATCTTCCCCACCCCCTCGTCACAGGCCGCTCCGCGCTCGTCCGCCTTGCCACGCAAACCCGCGTGTCATCCCAACCTGGAGGACAGATCATGTTGAAGACCATTTCCATCGCCGCCGCCCTCAGCCTCGCCACGCTTGTCGCACCGGCGCACGCAGCCGATGTCGGCGTCAGGGTCGCTCAAGAGACCGTCAGCTATGCCGATCTCAACATCCAGCAAGCAGCAGGTGCGAAAACGCTGCTCGGGCGGATCGAGGGCGCCGCGCACCGCGTTTGCGGGCCAATGCCTGACAGATACGACATCACGAGCCAGCGCGCGTACCATAGCTGCGTGTCGGACTCGATGACTCAGGCCATTGCCGAGGTTGGCAGCCCGCTTCTTATCGCTGCAGCGGGAAACCAAACGCTCAAAGTTGCAACGCGCAACTAGTGACGAGCTGAGAGCCGCCAGCCTCCATTTGGACGGTAGCTCGATGCCGCCCGAGGTCTCTCCCCGAGGCCTCGGGCGGCTTTTTCCGGAGCCGAATCGCTTCGGGCGATCTTAATTGGTGGGCGGATTAGCTGGCGCAGGGCCCGGATTTGCGGGAGCAGGCCCAAGATCGGCCGCATCTTCTTTTTTGAGGTCATTCAAGAACGCGGAAAGCGTGTCGATCGATGCGAATTTCTCGGTGAGGGAGTGCAGCTCGAGATTGGCATTACCGGGATCGGAAACGACGACCTGAAAGGCATGCTCATCCGGCGTGCCCTTCATCTTCGGGCCGTATTCCTGCGCCATGCGATCGAGGCTCGCCTTGTCGCCACCGAGCACATAGGCGATCGAGGCGCGCATCACGTCGAAGCGCTGGCCTTCGCTGAGTGCAGGCGCGAGGCTCCACGCCTTGCCAAGCTCGCTTTCGAGCGCCGGGCCGGCCTTGGCCCAGTCGTCCTGATGCCAAAAGATGTCGGCGCGTAATCGATCGATGAGTGGGCCCCAGATCATCGCTGATCACATCGAGCGCATCGTCATAGCGCTTCAAATCCATAAGCGCGCGTGCCTCGATCAGGCGGCGCTGCTCGGCGATCGTATCGGGCAGCCGCGCCTGGCGCGTCGAGTTGATCGTCCTGAGCGCGTCCTCCGCTCTGTGATTCATCAGCTGCACGAGCGCAAGCCGCGCCGCCACCTGCGAACGCGCAACGCCTTCAAGGCGATTATTGACCTGATAGCTCAACAGATCGGTTGCCTGATCGAGAAGGTCCATATCGACGAGGCGATCCGACAGCCGGCGAATCATGATGTCGCCCTTGGGGCCGATCGGCGTCAGCTGCTTGAAGTCGTAATAGAGTGCGAGCGCCTGAATCGGCGGCATCCGATCGGCTTTGCCGCCCAGATATAGATCCTCGAACATCTTGTACATTTCGTCGGTGATCTCGCGCTCTGTCGGCGTGCCCGGGAAATGGCTTGCACCGCGATCTTCATCGTGGTCAGCGCATGGCGATAATCGCCGAGCTTGGCGTAAAGCTGGCCAAGCGTCTTGAGCGTGGCGGCCTCGACGTCATCGCCGCGCCATTGAAAGCGCAAAGACTCGAGCCGGTCGATCGCCTCATCGGGCGTGATCTTATTTCGCTTAACCGCAAGGCGCGTGGCCGCCAGCTTGGCTTTGACCGCGATCGGCTCGCGCGGCATGCTTTGCAAGCTTGTCATAGACCTCCGCCGCCTTGTCGTATTGGCCGAGCGCTTCGTCGAGCCGCGCATCGAGAAAGGTCGCCGCCCCGGCATCCTCGACCGTGAGCCCGTCGCGCGGCAGAAACTCGAGATTCATACGCGCATTGGTGACATCGTTGACCCCAAGCGCCGACTCGGCCGCGGCGATGCGCGCACGCGCTTGCCATGGCGCGTCGAGCTTGTCGATCGCATTGCCCGAGCGTGCAAACAGAACGCGCGCCTTCGACCAATTATGCCGGCGCGGCCGCGAGCATGCCGCGCCACAGATCGGTGTTCGCATCGCTCGGCAACGCGCGATCATCCAGATCCTTCGCCGCATCGTCATAACGATGCGCCATATAATTGGCGACGCCTCTGAGCGCACGGTAATGCAGGTCCGATTTGATCTCCGGCGTCTGGCTTGCCATCACCTCGAGCTCTCCAAGCGCTTCTTGCGGCAACTGATAAGCCAACAGGTAATGCACAAGATCGAACTGCGCGGGAATGAGATCGTCCTTGCCAGCAAGCGCGACACGCAACAGGCGCTTCTTCTGACCGTCATTGAATGAGATCTTCGTGGGCCCGCGCCACAGGCCGAACTTCATCTCGGCCGGGCTCGCCTTGAGCTTCTTGGGCATGACGGCGACCGGCGAGCCGGGCATATGCGTGCCCGAAAGCGCGAGCCCATCGGGCTTTGTAATCATCGCAAAGCCGGGCTCGGTGTGCACGCGAATGCCATCTGACATCGGGCGGACCACAAGACCTTGCGCGCTCGCCAGCACATCGAAATCAACAAAGCGCCGCGTGGCGACAAGCCCTTGCGCCTTGGGCCCGTTCATAACGAAGATGAGCTGATCCTCGATATCGGCATCTTTGAAGTAGGCGACCTTGAGATCGCCGCTCATTGATGCATCAATCTCTGCATTATCATCGTCGAGCCGCGCATTGAGCAGAATGTCCGGCGCGGTTGAGAGAATCGTGTCGCCGAGCGCAATCGTCCAACCGGTATCGTCGGGAATGACGGTTGCCAAGAATGTGATCGTCGAGCTGCAGCCCGACAACCGTTGCGCCGTCGGCCGGAAAGATGCCGTAAGACAAAACGCCCTTATCGCTTAGCGCGTTAAGCGGCGAAAGATCGATATCGCCTTTCGCGCCGAACGCAATCCACAAGCGCTCACCGCGCCGGATCACGGCCGTCGGCACTGCGCTGCCCCACGGGAAGCGCACGCGATTGGCATCATTGCCGAAGCTGACCGTGACGGTGAATTTTGCCGGCGGCGGCGGCGCGACATCCGCATCTCCCCCCGCAACCGACGTATCGGCCGGGTCTTCGGCATCATCGGCAGTCGGCGGCGGATTGCCGGCATTGGGATCCTTCAGCCGCGCATCGAGCATCGACACATCGACATCCTTGACCTTGAGCATGCTGTCGACCGTGTCGGGCAAAGGCGAGGTCGCGCCGGTCTCACCTTGCCCAGCGGGCGGCTTGGCCGGCTGCGCTTGCGCCGTCCCGGCTTGCGCGCCTTGCATGGGTGCGGCCGCACCGCTCGATGCAGGCACAGCGCCGTTTGCCGGAGGCGTGACGGCCACAGCTTTCGTCTCGGCCGGCTTGGCGTCTGCCACCGCGGGCGGCTCGGGCGCGGCGGCCGGTGCATTCGCCTCGGCGGTTTTGACGTCGGTCTTGTCATTATCATCCGCAGGCGGATGAGCGTCGGCGCTCGCAACCGGCTTTGGCGGATCGACAAGATCGATCATGATCATATTGGCTTCGGTCGACTGCCGCAGCGAAACGCCGGGCTTCACACCGATCGTCGCGGTGAATGTGCCATCGGCGAGCTTGCCGGTCGCGCTGCGCACGCGCGGCGGCGGATCGACACGCAACTGAGAGAGGCGCACCGGCTTATCGCTCTTGAAGGCAAGCGAAAGCTGGCCCTCGGCCAGGCTCGCCGTGTAGCTCGTCTTGAGCGGAAACTCGAATCTGAGCCGCGTGTAATCCGGCCCTTCCGATACGACAAGATCGGGTTGATCGACTTGCGGCACAATGGGCTCCGGCGCGCCATCATCGCCGAGATTGACCGAATTGCTCTGCGGCGTCGCCGATGCGCTTGCCGTCGCGGCGGGGTTGGGCGCAGTGCCTGGTGTCAGGTGCAGGACGACATCATTGCCCGCCCCTTCGCTCGTCACTTGCATGTCTTTGAGTAGATTGACGCGCAGCGTCTTTTGATCAGCCGAGAGGCGCACGAAGCTGCCCATGCCGTTAAGCGCATCGGCGACCTTGTCCAGGCTGCCATCGAACGGCTTGGCGAAGGTGATTGTCAGTGTACGGCCGTTGATCGCAGCATTCGCGCCCGCCGCCTCGTGCAGCGTGATGCTTTTGCCTTGGCCCTCACCCGCCGCGCTCACGGTGACGGCGGCAAGCGCAAGCTGCGGCAGGCCCGCTAAAGCCACGCAGACGAATGCCGCGCGAATAAGCTCGCGCAGCAGCCTTGCACGCCCCCTGGCCGTTTCGATTTTCAGGCGCACGCCCTCGCCTCAACTCCACTCACGCTGGGGGGTAAATCCCCACAATCCCGGGGACCGATTAGGGCCGCTGAACGGTTAATTCGCCATTAAGGATTGGCCGTTTGCCTCGCTGGCTTGAGCGGATGTTATGGCTCGCGCGGAGAGGACATGGGCGGCGTCTATGAGATCCGCGAGGACCACGGCGGCGGCACCTACCGGGCCGTATATGCCTTGATGCTCGGCGAGCGCATTTATGTCTTGCACGCATTTCAGAAGAAGTCGAAGCGTGGCAGCGAAACACCAAAGCCCGATATGGAGTTGATCCGCGCCAGGCTGAAAGCGGCACGAGAGCACGCTGGGGAGCAGAAGAATGGCTAGCAAACCGAAGATCAAGATCGCAAAGAGCAGCGGCAATGTGTTTCAGGACCTTGGGCTTGGCGATCCCGAAGGGCTGGCACTCAAAGCTTCGGTGGCCCTCCGCATCATCCGAGCGCTTGAAGATCGCGATCTAACTCAGACGGAAGCTGCCAAGCTCTTGGGATTGAAGCAGCCCAAAGTCTCGGCGCTCTTGAATGGAAAGATCAGCGGCTTCTCGCTTGAGCGCCTGCTCACATTTCTGGCTAAGCTCGGGCACGACGTGACCATCAGCCACAAGAAACGCCGCAAGCTCACGGAAGGCGAAATCAAGTTCACCGCAGCTGCGTAACTGAGCGGTCAGCCGTTGCCGCCCGGAAGCTGATTGCGCTTGGCGAGAAGCACGGTGATCTCGCGCGCTTTCGATGGGTCCATGGCGGCGAGGATCGGCGCCATCTTGCGGTCATTGATACGCGAAGCGACCTCAAGAAGGATCGTGCGATCCAGATCCTGCATGATCGCCGCCGCATCTTTCGGCTTCATGGTCTGATAGACTTTCACAAGGCTGGCAATCTCCGCTTCCTGCTTGTCGCTCAGCGTATGCGTCGCCGCCTGGATCTGGCTTTGGATCGATTTGATCTCGGCAAGCTTTTGATCCAGCCGCTGCTCGGTCGCCATCAAGAGCTTCTCGCGCATATCGAGCTGCGCCTGGCGCTTATCCAGATCCTCGCGCCGCTTGGTGAGGCTGGTGAGCACCTCGATCTCCGAGGGGCTCATGAAATCTTCCTCGCCGGGGATCTTCGGCCGCTCGGCCTGTGCCGGCGCGGGCGCGGGATGCGCATCGGCCGACGCCACGGCCTGCTCGGGCGCCGCAGCATCCTTGGAAGCAAGCGCGGGAATGTTTGGGTCCTTCGGTTCGGACGATGCGTCGGCCGATGGTGCTGTCGGCACGGCTGCACTTGCCCCTGTCGAGCCGGTGACACCGGCGGCCGTCTGATCGCTTGCCGCAGCATCACCCGAAGCATTGGCCTCAGCGCCTGCAGCCGGCGCGGGCGCAGGCGGCGCCGATGTCTTGGCATTGCCATCGCTCGCTTGCGCAGCTTCGATCGCCGAAAAGCCGGTCCACAATTTGAGCGCTTGCAAGCCGGTCATCACCAGCAAGGCAATAACGAGAACCGGAAGGAGACGAAACGCGCGCACCATGCCTGCCCTCACCGCGCCTGACGCAAAGCCTGAAAGATGTCGCCCGTGGGCGGCTCTTTGACCACCGCAACCGAAGGCCGCGGCTCAGTGCCGGCAGCGCCGCCGCGCAACCCCGATAGCCGATCGGCGACCCTGTCGGCCGAGCCGACCATGAGCTTGAGCTCTTCGAGCAAGGCATCGGCGCGTTCGCGCTCGGCTTTAAGATCCTCCGCCGCCGAAGCACCTTGAGCCTTAAGCTCGGCAAGGCTCGCTTGCGCACGGTCGGTGGCGCGGTCAAGCGCCGCGACGACGCTCCTCAGCCCGTCTTGATCCGTATGCAGAGCTTTGAGTCGCCGATTGAGCTGGGTGCAATAGGCCACCGTGACGACGAGCAACGCCATCACCATGCCATCGACAATAAGGCCGATAAGATTCATCTGTTCCTCACGAGAGGTCGATCGAAATCGCCCGGGTGATCTTGCGGTCGACGCGTACGGCCACGTGATGGCCGAGCCGGCCCATATGGCCCTGCAAAAGCGTCACGCCGCCGACGCGCAAATCGACAAGGCCGTCGATCGGTGCATTGAGTAGAATGGTCTGGCCGACCTTGAAGTTCATGACCTCCGAGAGCGTCATATGTTGCTCGTCGAGCACGACCTCGAGCGGCACCTTGGTTGCCCAAAGCTCGCTCGCCAAATGGCCTTCCCATATCGTGTCACGGCCGAACTTTTCGCCCATGAACATCTGCAGCAGCAATTTACGGATTGGCTCCAGCGTTGCGTAAGGCAATAGAAGCTCAACGCGCCCGCCGCGGTCTTCCATATCGACGCGCAGGCGCACGAGGATGGCGGCATTGGCGGGCCGCGCAATCGCCGCAAAGCGCGGATTGGTCTCCAAACGGTCGAGCTGGAACTGCACCTTGGACAAGGGCTCGAAGGCGACGCCCATATCTTTGAGCAACACCTCGACCATCTGCTGGACGAGGCTGCGCTCGATCGTGGTGTAAGGCCGGCCCTCGATGCGCATCGCCACCGTGCCGCGCCGCCCGCCGAGCAAGACATCGACAATCGAGTAGATCAGCGATGAATCGATGGTGATCAGCCCGAAATTATCGAGCTCGACCGCGCGAAACACCGAAAGGATCGCCGGTAGCGGGATCGAGTTGAGATAGTCGCCGAAGCGGATCGAGGTGATGTTGTCGAGACTGACTTCGACATTATCGGATGTGAAGTTGCGCAAAGATCGTCGTCATCAATCGCACCAGGCGATCGAACACGATCTCGAGCATCGGCAGACGCTCGTAGGAAACCAGCGTCGAATTGAGGATGGCATCGATGCCGCTGCGCTCGCCGCTTCCGCCGTCACCGACATCGAAGCCCAAAAGACTGTCGATCTCATTCTGATCGAGAACGCGGTCCGCCGTGGTCTCGCCGCCGGGAAGCACGGCTTCGCCGGCTGGCGCGTCCAGCGCAGCACCTTCCGCCGGCGATTCGCCCGCAGCTCCGTTTTCGTCTTCTTCGCCAGCCATCGAAATCCTACTGGATGATCATTTCTCTGATGAGCACATCGCTCACCGGCACTGCGAGGCCCGAGAGCTTCACGCGCCGCAACAATTCCTGCTTCAAGCGATAGGTGCCTGCCGAGCCGTTCAGATCCTCCAGACGCAGCTCGCGCAAGAACACCTGAAAGCGGTCGATGATGCGCGGCAGGACGGGATCGATCGCGGCCGTCGCCGCGCTCTTGGGAATCTCGATCGCAACCTGAAGCTTCAAATAAGATTGAGACTTGCCGCCCGTATTGAGGTTCACGAGCATCTCAGGCAGGTCGTAGAACTGAACTTCACTGACGGCGGGCTTGTGCTCCGCGGCTTTGTCTGCGACCTTGTCGTGCTTGCCGCCGAACACGCCGAGCATCATCGCAACGACAACGCCGATGATGATGAGCAAGAGCGGCGCGCCGCCGAAGATCGCGATCTTGACGAGAGGCAGCTTTTTCTTACCGCCTTCGGCGCCCTCTTCGCCTTCTTCGCCTTCAGCCTCGCCATCGGCCGACTTGGCATTGGCCTTCACCTCTTCCGCGTCTTCTTCGGAAGAAGCCTCCTTGCCCTTCTTTTTCTTGGCCATAGAGCTGCCCTACGCAAAAAGATCCGCAACTGACGATTTCCCGCAGCAACTCTAGGGTTTGCGCGGTTAAATATCCCTTGCGCATGCATGCCCGGCGCGGGGGGAATTGCGGCCGGCCCCGAGCTTCAGGGCCCGGCAATTCTTGCCAGCACCTTTCTGCCGGTCGGCACGCCTCAGGGCCCAAATCAATCTTTGATTCACCACCGCCGCCGCGGAAATCCGCGAACATTGCCATGGCACGCGCGCTGCTAGAGGAAACCCGGCCGAACGCCAAAGGCCTTCAAGGACTCGCGATGCAAAATGCCGAACTCATAGGGCTATCGCAGCAGACTGCGCTTCAGCGCGATCTGGACATCATCGCTCATAACCTCGCGAACATGTCGACGACCGCCTACAAGGTCGAGCGGCCTCTGTTTCACACTTATTTAACCGCCATCCGCGACGTCGAAGGCCGGCACGACGATGCGCGCATGGTCAATGATTACGGCATGACGCGCGACATGAGCGAAGGCGCGCTCAAATCGACAAACAATCCGCTCGATCTTGCCATTCAAGGCAAGGGCTACTTCATGGTGCAGACGGCCGATGGCGAGCGCTACACGCGCAACGGCCATTTCGGTTTGAGCGCGAACGGCGAGCTCGTCACATCCGATGGCGATGCGGTGCTGGATTCCAATCATTCGCCGATCACCTTCGCTCAGGACGAGACGGATCTCAAAGTCGCCCAAGACGGGTCCATCTCCACCTCCGCCGGTGAGAAGGGCAAGATCGGCGTGGTCGAATTCGCCAACGAGGGCGACCTTACCCGCGTCGGCGGCAGCCTCTATCAGACCAGCGAGACGCCCACCGCGTCCGACAATGAGAATGTGCAGCAAGGCATGCTCGAGCAATCGAATGTCGTGCCCATCGTCGAGATGACCACGATGATCGATGTGATGCGCGCCTATACCGCGTCAAGCCAGATGTTGAAGCAATCAGACGATCTAAGCCAACAGGCCATCAACGCGCTCGGCAAGGTTTGACGAGTCTTAGAGTGGACAAGAGATAAGTAGATGCGTGCTCTAAATATCGCTGCGACCGGCATGTTGGCCCAACAGCTGAATGTCGAGGTCATCTCGAACAATATCGCCAACATGAACACGACTGGCTACAAGCGCCAGCGCGCGGAGTTCCAGGATCTGCTTTATCAGAATTTGGAGCGCGCGGGCGCGGCCTCCTCGGATGCCGGCACCGTGGTCACCAACGGCATCCAGATCGGCCTTGGCGTGCGCACCGGCAGCGTCTACCGCATCATGCAGCAGGGCAATCTCGAGCAGACCGAGAACCCCTATGATCTTGCCATCGAGGGCCGCGGCTTCTTTCACATCCAGATGCCGGACGGCAGCGACGCCTACACGCGGGCGGGATCGTTCCAGCTTTCGCCGACCGGCCAGCTCGTGACGCCCGAGGGCTATACGGTCGCGCCCGGCATCACGATCCCGCAGGACGCAACGGCGGTATCGATCAGCAAGACCGGCCAGGTGCAGGCAACGCTTCCAGGGCAAAGCGCGCCGCAAACCCTCGGCCAGCTCGAGCTGGCAAGCTTCTTCAACGAGGCCGGTCTTGAATCGCTCGGCAACAACGACTTCAAGGAGACCGCCTCATCGGGCTCGCCGACCACCGGCACGCCCGGCGATACCGGCTTTGGCACGGTCAGCCAGGGCTTTCTCGAGACCTCGAATGTGAATGCGGTCTCCGAAATCACCAATCTCATTACCGCGCAGCGCGCCTACGAGATGAACTCGAAAGTCATCACCGCGGCCGACGACATGCTGCAGGCGACGAACAATCTGAGATAGCAGGAGAATCCTCATGAAGCGCATGATGCGTCTTGCTTTGGCCGGCTTGATCGGCGCGGCCCTTGCCGGCGCCTTCGGCACGCCGGCATTCGCGCTGCTCGCACGCACAACCGTCGAGCTCAAATCCAACCCGACCGTCACCGGGCCGATGATCACCTTCGGCGATCTGTTCGACAACACCGGCGATGCCGCCACCGTGCCGGTGATTGCTTCGCCGCGCCCGGGCCAGAAGATCTCGATCGATGCGCGTAGCCTCGCCGCGCTCGCTTCCAATCATGGCCTTGCGTGGGCGAATATCGCCGGTCTTTCCAGCGTCGATGTCACGCGCGCATCGCGCGTCATCGGTGCGGATGATATCTCGGATGCCATCGCCAAGGCACTGAGCGCTCAGTCCAATGGCCGCGATCTCGATGTGCATCTTCTGCAATCCGGATTTGCGCTCAACGCCGCTGCCGACGATTTATCGCCGCCACAGGTCACCATCACCACCTATGATGAGCACAGCGGTCGCTTCGAGGCGCAAGTCTCTGCGCCCGGCGGCGACGGCATCGCCGTCAATGGCGTTGCGTATGAAGTCATGAGCGTGCCGGTTCTGGCGCGGCCCTTCGAGCGTGGCGAAGTGATCACCGATGCGGATCTCACCTGGACCAAGATGCGTATCGACACGCTGAGCCGCCAGGTCATCACCGATCCCAAACAGATCATCGGCTTGACGGCGCGCCGGCCTTTGCGCTCGGGGCTCCCGCTCATGACGGCGGATATCGAGCGCCCCGCGGTCGTGAACAAAGGCGCGCTCGTGCTGATGACCTACAAGATCCCGGGCATGAGTTCGACCGACACCGGCAGAGCGCTCGAGCAAGGCGCCGTCGGCGACACGATCAGCGTCGTCAATGAGCATTCACATCGCACGGTGCAAGCCGTCGTCATTGCGGCGAACGAAGTCTCGCTCGCCCCGACCGGATTTGGCTCGGCCTCCATCCAAGCAAGCTTGAGCCCGTGAAGGAAACCGCCATGACCACCCTTCGCACTCTTCTTCTGATTTCCATCGCGGCCGGGCTTTGCGGCTGCTCCATGGTAAGCGATTTGCGCAATGTCGGCCGCCCGCCGCCGCTGTCGCCGATCGTCAACCCGACGGCGACGCGCGGCTATGAGCCGGTCTCGATGCCGATGCCCGTGGCCCCGGTTGAACAGACGGATAGGAATTCCTTGTGGCGCATCGGCGCGAAAGCCTTCTTCCGCGACCAGCGCGCTTCAAAGGTCGGCGATATCTTGACCGTCGAGGTCTCGATTGCCGACAGCGCAAAGATCGACAATCAAACCCAGCGCTCGCGCGTCGGCACCGAGAAGATGGGGCTGACCAACCTCTTTGGCCTAGAAAATCCGATTGCGAAGGCGCTGCCGGGCGTGACCGATCCATCAAGCCTTGTCGATACAAGTTCCGACAGCCAAACCGACGGCAAGGGCCAGATCCAGCGCGACGAGACGATCAACACAACGATCGCTGCGATCGTCACGCAAATTCTGCCCAACGGCAATCTCGTGATCAGCGGCAAGCAGGAAGTGCGCGTCAACAACGAGGTGCGCGAGCTCGACATCGCCGGCATTATCCGGCCGGAAGACATTTCCAACGCCAACACGATCAACCAGACGCAGATCGCCGAAGCGCGCATCTCTTATGGCGGACGTGGCGACATCACGCGCATTCAGCAGCCGCGCTACGGCCAGCAGGTGCTCGACATCGTCTCGCCGTTTTAGCCAATACGTTCAACACAGACACTTCTTCTTTGTCATCCCCCGGCTTGTCCGGGGGATCCAGATTTATGAAGTTGATGGGGATTTGGATGGCCCGGATAAACCGGGCCATGACACGTTAAGAACGGCTCAAGCGCCAGTGCCGCTCTCGACGACGACCTCGCCAAGGCCCTCGCGCAGTTCGCGCTCCACCTCGCTATGGCGCGGCATGAAGATGACCGCGGCCACCATGACCAGATTGGCAACGATGGTGTAAAAGCCGGGCACCATCGCATTGCCGGTGACGGCGATCAGCCACGCGATGACGAATTGGGTCGTGGCGCCAAAGATCGCAACGCCCAGCGCATAAAGAATCGACATCCCGCTCGATCGCACCGCTTTGGGGAAGGCCTCGCACATCAGCGCGTAGAGCCCGCCGAATGCCATCGATGAGATGAAATTGAGCCCCATATTGACGAGGATAATCGTCATCGGTGTCGAGCCGTGCGCCGTCATCAAAAGATAGGCGGGATAAGTCAGTAGGATGTAGAGCGTCCTGACGCCGACAAAAACCGGCTTGCGCCCGAATTGATCCGCCCATACGCCGATGAACAGCCCGACCATGGAGGCAACGCCGCCGGTGAGCGTCATCGTGGTGCCGATCGCCTCGGACAAATGCAATGTTGTGATGGCGTAAGTCGTCATATAGCTGAAGACATAAGTCGAGACGGTGCCGCCGCAGATGACGAAAATGCCAAGCAACACCGTGCGGAAATGATGCCGCACGAGATTGCCAAGCACGGCGAGCGTCGAGTCATGCGCCTCGTGCTTCTCGATCGTTTCGGGCAAGCGCTGGCGAATATAGAAGACCGACCGGCGCAATGATGATTCCGGCGAGAAACGGAATGCGCCAGCCCCAGGAATAAAGATCATGCTTGGAGAGCGTGGTTGCCAGAATGAGGCCGATCAGACTGCCCATGATCGATGCAAGCGATTGGCTGTAACCCTGCCAAGCCGTGGAAGCCGCGCGATGTTTATGCGGCACCGCTTCGAGCAGATAAGTCGTCGCCGGGCCGACTTCGCCGCCGGTCGAGAAGCCTTGGAGGAGCCGCGCGATCAAAAGGATGATTGGCGCCGCAATACCGATCTGATGATAGCTGGGCGTGATACCAACCAGCCCTGAGCCCGCGGCCATCATGAGGATCGTCATTGTCAGCGCGGCCTTGCGTCCGTGCCGATCCGCGTAGGCACCGATGATCGCGGCACCGATCGGGCGCGTCACGAAGCCGGCGCCGAAGGTCGCAAGTGAAGCAAGGAGCTTTGCGGTCTGATTATCGCCGGGAAAGAATGCATCGCCGATCATGACGGCGAAAAACGTGTAGACGATGAAGTCGTAGAATTCGAGCCAATTGCCGATGACCACGGCAATCGCCGCGCTGCGCGGCATTCTCGTTATCGTCGTCGTGGTGCTCACGGCGGCTCCGTCCCCCAAATCGAAGCGCACAAGGTGCCGGATTGGCGCCGGAGGAGCAACCCGTTAACTCGCGCTGGCGGCGAGAGCCGGATCATCGGCGCGCTCGGGGACAGCGCGCACGAGAGCGGGATAGAACCAGCCGAGCGTTAGGGCGCGTGCGATCATGAAACCGATAAAGGCGGCCCACAGGCCATGATTGCCGTAGGGCCTGAGCACCCACCACAACAAAAGATAGATCGCGAAAGAGACGAGCATCGCATTGCGCATAATGGTGCTTCGTGTCGCGCCGATGAAAATGCCGTCGAGCTGATAGCACCACACAGCAAGAAACGGGATTGCCGCGGCCCAGAGATAATAGGCGCGCCCAAGCTTACGCACTTGAGGATCGGTCGAGAGCGCATCAATGGCGTAAGGCCCGAGCGCGGCGAGCAGCAATGTCAAGCCGAGCGCGATGGCGCCGGCCCACAATGTCGAGCGCTTGACCGCAAGCACGACCTCTGCGCGGTGACCCGCGCCGATCGAGCAGTCCGACCAGCGCTTCGGCAGAAAAGGCGAAGCCATCGAGGAAAAACGCGCTGACCGAAACGAATTGCAGCAAGATCGCGTTGACGGCGAGCACGAGATCGCCTTGGCGCGCGCCTTCCGGCGGTGAACCACGCAAACGCCGCAAGCAGCGCCAGCGTCCGAATGAAGATGTCGCGGTTGACGGCAATCGTACGCTTGATCTGTGCGGCGTCGAGAAGCCGCGGCAAATGCCACGCGCCCGGTATCCGCCGGAGATGATCAGAGCGCGAACGCGATGCCGAACACTGCAGCGGCAGATCTCGGCAATCAGCGTTCCGGCCGCGACGCCATGCACGCCCCAGCCCAGCCCCCAAACGAACAAGACATCGAGCGCGGCGTTGATGCCGTTGAGCACGATCTGCACCGTGAGCGCCTTGCCGGCGCGCCCGAGCCCGATGAACCATCCGAGTACGGCGTAATTGGCAAGCGCCGCCGGCGCGCTCCAGATGCGGATGGCGTAATAGCCGCGCGCGAGGCTTTCGACATCCGCCTCACCCGGCAAAAGCTTGAAGGCGAGCCATTTGATCGGCCACTGCAAACAGATGATCAGGAGCCCAATTGCAGCGGCGATGAGCAGCGAGCGGCCAAGCGTTGCGCGGATCTCGTTGCCGTCACCGGCACCTTTCGCTTGCGCCGTCAGGCCCGTCGTGCCCATGCGCAAAAAGCCGAACGCCCAATAGACGGTGGAAAAGATCAGTGCGCCGAGCGCCACACCGCCGAGATATTTCGCTTCGCCCAGCCGGCCGATCACGGCGGTGTCGACAAGCCCCAAGAGCGGCGTCGTGACATTGGAAAAGACGATGGGGATGGCGATCGCCAGCACAGCGCGGTGCGAAACCGGTGAGCGCACCGCGGCATCGGGACCCGTCTCTTCACGCACGCTCGCCATTCAGCCGCTCTTCAGACAAATCACCCTCCCCTTGCGGGAGGGTCGAAAAATCAAGACCACTGCGCAAGCAGTGGGAAGGATTTTTCGGGGAGGGGTTTGACGGCACCGAAATAATCCCCTCCCCGAAATTTGCAAGCACGCAAATTCCGACCCTCCCACAAGGGGAGGGTGGATCCATAATTTGAGTGATGTCGATGGCGGGGTGAGCGGTAGGCTGAGTGCCGCGCTGGGCTCGCTTCCCCGCGCATCCGCCCTCTATAGAGGAGACAAGAACAAAATGAGAGGGGACGAGGATGAAGCGCTTGGGGATCATTGCGGCGATTTTGCTTGCCTGCGCGATTTGGCCGGGCCCTCGGCTTGATGCAGCACCGGCGGTGGCAACGCCCGGCAAATATCACAGCTTCAAGGTCGCGATCTACATCACCGTCAATTCGACCAAGCGCCTCGCCGATGATCCGGCGGCCCGCGCGCGCGAATGGGACCGCGTCTCGCGCCAGGTCCATTTCGACAAGGTCTATCTCGAAGCCTATCGCGACGGCACCGTTCGCCACCGACGACGAGATCGAGACCGTCAAGAAATTCTTCGAGAGCAAGGGCATCGAGGTCGCCGGCGGCATCACGCTGGCCGCGGCGGCGGCCAAGGCGGCCAGTTCGGCACCTTCGACTATGAGAAGCCAGACGATCGCGCCGAATGCCAGCGCGCCGTCGAGCTTGCCGCACAACATTTCGACGAAGTCATCCTCGACGACTTCTTCTTCTACACCAGCAAGAGCGACGCCGACATCGCGGCCAAGGGCAAGCGCAGCTGGACCCAATACCGCCTGGACACGATGCGCAATGTCGCCAGGATCTCGTGCTGAAGCCGGCCCGCGCGGTCAACCCGAACATCAAGATGATCATCAAATACCCCAACTGGTACGAGCATTTCCAGGGGCTGGGCTACGACCTCGACAAAGAAGCGCAGATGTTCGATGCGATCTACACCGGCACCGAGACGCGCGATCCCGAACATCACCGATCAGCTTCTCCAGCAATATGAGAGCTACGAGATCTATCCGCTATTTCGACAACATCCGGCCCGGCGCACAATCGGCGGCGGCTGGGTCGATACCTACGGCGATGCGCTATGTCGACCGCTATGCCGAGCAGCTGTGGGACACCATGTTCGCCAAGGCGCCGGAGATCACGCTGTTCAACTGGTCGGCATGGCTGATCGACCACGCCGTCGAGCCCGGCGACCGCAAGGCATGGAAGAACGGCCACGACCAGCTTCAACTGGAACGCGCATGGCCAAGTCCTATGTTCGACCGGCGCGAAGGACGACCCAGGGCCGGGCTGGGGGCATGTCGCCGGCTATTCGCTTCAGCACGTCGATGAGCTTGGTCGGCAAGCTCGGCCATCCGATCGGCATCGCCAGCTACAAGCCTTATCAATCGATCGGCGAGGATTTCCTGCAGAACTATCTCGGCAATATCGGCATTCCCGATCGAGTTGACGCCGAATTTCCCGATCGAGGCGCGATATCGTGCTCTTGACCGAAGCGCGAAGTTCGATCCCGATATCATCGCCAAGATCGAGACGCATCTGAGGCAGGGCAAATCCGTCGTCGTCACCTCGGGCTTTCTGCGCGCGATGCAGGACAAGGGCTTTCAGGACATTGTCGAATGGCAGGACACCGGACGCACCGTGCTCCGTGCACGACTTCATCAACGGCTTCGGCGCCGGCAATGGCACGAGCCTGAACGATGCCAAGCACGACAACCCCGCCGTGCTGCTGCCGGAAATCCATTTCTTCACCAACGATTCCTGGCCGATCATCAGAGGCGTGGCGAGCGCCAAGGGCTTTCCGGTCGATGCTGATGAACCGCTATTCCAAAGGGAGTCGATCTATCTTGCTGACGATCCCGGACAATATCGGCGATCTCTATAATTTGCCGAGAGCCCTCGTCACGCAGATCAAGACTTATATCCAGGGCAACTTCCCTGTGCGGCTCGATGCGCCCTCGCCGATGAGCCTCTTCGCCTACGACAATGAGACCTTCGTTGTGGAGTCGTTCCGCGACGACAAGGCGACGGCGCATGTTTCGGTTCTCGGCGAGAACTTGAAGCTGCGCAATTTGGAGACCGGCGAAACGATCGCTGCCGATCCGCCACCACCACCGCCGAAATCGCCGTTCGGCCCGCCGCCAAATCTCGGCCCCGCGCGCTCGAGCTTCACGCTCATCGTCGAGCCCCACTCCTTCGCAGGCTTCCAAATCGTGGAATGACGCGCGCTGCGCAATCTTCAGGAAACGTCATTGCGAACGAAGCGAAGCAATCCAGACTGGATCGCCACGGCCGATCTGCAGCCTCGCGATTACGTGCAAGGCTCAGCAGCCCCTACTCGTCGCGGTAGACTTTCTCGCGGCGCTCATGGCGCTCTTGCGCTTCGATCGACAAGGTCGCGATCGGGCGCGCATCGAGCCGGCGCACGGAGATCGGCTCGCCGGTCTCCTCGCAATAGCCATAAGTGCCGTCTTCGATCCGCTTGAGCGCGGCGTCGATCTTGGCGATCAGCTTGCGCTGGCGGTCGCGCGCCCGGAGCTCGAGGCCCTTTTCGGTCTCGGAGGTCGCGCGGTCCGCGAGGTCGGCATGATAGCCATTGTCTTCCTGCAGGTTTTGGATGGTCTCGCGGCTCTCGCGCAGAATCTCATCCTTCCAGGCAAGCAGCTTGCGGCGGAAATATTCGCGTTGGACCTCATTCATGAACGGCTCGTCTTCCGACGGGCGGTAATCTTCAGTGAGCTCCAAGCGCATTGGCTTACTCCGCGACTTTGCCTTGGCCTTAGGCTTGGGCTTGGACGGCGACTTGGCTTTGGACTTTGTCGAGGCACGCGCGGCGGGCGCAGCCTTCGCCTTGGCCCCAGCCTTGGGTTTCGGCTTGGCCTTGGCCTTGGTACGCCGAGTGCGGTCGGCTCCGTTTACATGTGCTGCCATTAGCCAGACCCCCAGGGGACCCCACTCCACTCCGGAGCCCCTTTTGTTCCGGCCTCCGGTATCGGGCCGCTCATATGACGAAGATTTCGCCGTTTAGCAAGTGTGTCCGAGCTTGGCGAGCTCAACACGGGCTCTGAGCTCGATTTCATCAAGCACATGGGAGAGGCGCGGGTCCTCCACCTGGTCGCGGCTGTGCCGCAGAGCCGCAAAAGCGCTCCGAGCCGCCCGGCCGGCACCTCGCCATTGAGCAGGTCGAGGCGGATCCCTTCAAGCATATCAAGCATATCACTTGCCCGCTTGACCGCCCGTTTGCGCGCCGTGAGCTGATCCGGCGCCTCCTGAAGGGTGACCAAAGTGTCGAGCGTTGCCAGCGGCTGCGCCTCGGAAACTCGCTCCGACGTGCATCGCCCGCGCCCTGCTCAACCTTGAAGCCCGGTTTGGCGTCCACTGTTTTCCGGCGATTTGCTGAGCCGGAGCCGCCGATGTGCCTTCAACTCGCATCTTGCGAGGCCTCGCTGAAAAGAGGAAACGGCCTTGGCACCCTTACGGCTAATAGAATGCAAAGTGCCTGGTTAAGTTGGGCTTAAACCGGCAGGGGATGCCGGGTCGTTTCTGCCGGGGCGGCAACCGACACCCTAGCCGGCCGCCCTCGGGGGGGGCTTAGGCCTTTATAACATACTGAAATACAAAGCGTTTTCTGCCCCAGCCGCTGGCATGGTTCTCGCTCTTTCCCGTGGGAGCGAATGGCGCCCGGCTTATCCCCGCGCGCCGTCAGAAGGACACTTCGTATGTGGCTGCGTGCGTTTTTGGTGGTTTGCCTGTTGCTGCCTGGAGAGGCGCTGGCGACTTCGCGCATCAAAGACCTCACTAATGTCGAAAGCATCAGGGACAATCCGCTGGTCGGCTACGGCCTCGTGGTTGGTCTCGACGGCTCGGGCGACACGCTGAAGAACGCGCCGTTTACGCGCCAGAGCCTGCAGGCCATGCTCGAGCGCCTTGGCGTCAACATCCGCGGCGACACATCGCTGAACGCCAAGAATGTCGCCGCCGTGATGGTGACGGCCTCGATGCCGCCCTTCTCCACCCAAGGCAACCGGATCGATGTCAATGTCTCTGCGCTTGGCGATGCCAAATCGCTGCGCGGCGGCACGCTGCTTGTGACACCGCTGATGGGCGCCGATGGCGAGGTCTATGCCGTGGCCCAAGGCTCGGTGGCGGTTGGCGGCTTCTCGGCGGAAGGTGCCGGCAGCTCGATCAAGCAAGGCGTCTCGACCAATGGCAACATCGCCAATGGCGCGATTATCGAGCGCGAAATTCCGTTCAAGCTGAATGATCTCATGAGTTTGCGCCTGCCCTTGCGCAACCCGGATTTCACGACGGCAACGCGCATCGCCAATGTCATCAACGACAAGCTCGGCCTTAGTGCGGCAACGCCGCTCGACAACGCAACAGTCCAGCTCAATGTGCCGCCGGCTTACAAAGGCAATGTCGTCGGCCTCTTGACCAATATCGAGCAGCTCGATGTCCAGCCCGATCAGCCGGCGCGCGTCGTGATCGACGAAAATCTCGGCATCATCGTGATGGGCGCCAATGTGCGCGTCTCGACCGTTGCGATTGCGCAGGGCTCGCTCACGATCTCGATCCAGGAGACGCCCGAAGTCAGCCAGCCCACACCATTGAGCAAAGGCGGACAAACTGTTGTGGTGCCGCGCACCAACATCACCGTCGATCAACAGAAGGATAAGAAGCTCGGCATCCTGAAACAGGGTGTGAACCTTCAGGTTCTGGTTGACGGGCTCAACGCGCTCGGCGTCGGCCCGCGCGACATGATCTCGATCTTGCAGACAATCAAGGCAGCCGGCGCGCTGCAGGCCGATATCGAGGTCAGGTAATGGCGGCTGATTCTCTATCCACGCTTCTCAGTGCGCAGACGCAGCTTGCGAACAAGCCGCTGGAGCAGCCGCATGTCACCTCGGATCAGACCAAGGCGCAGCTCAAGGAAGCGGCAAAGCAGTTCGAAAGCATCTTCCTCTCGCAGATGTTCGGCATGATGAATCAAAGCTTGCCGACCGACGGCCCGTTCGATGGCGGCCAAGGCGAAGGCATGGTGCGCTCGCTGCTCAATGATCAATACGCCCAAGCGGTGTCGGACCGCGGCGGCATCGGACTTTCGGACACGGTTTATCGCGAGCTTCTCGCTTATCAGGAGAGTGGCAGCCATGCAGCAAGCCCAGGCAAAACAGGTAAGTAACAGAGAGCGCGTTGTTCAGCTCATCCTGATGACCGAGAGCCTCGCCGACATTATCGATCAGGAGATCGATCTGCTTGCGACGCGCCGCCCCTCGGCACTGGCGGAGTTCGAGGAAGAAAAGACCAAGCTTGCCAAGGTCTATGCCAACGAGATGACGAGTTTCCGCAAGGATCGCTCGCTGACAAAGGATGTGCCCGAAGGCCTGTTGCAGGATCTCAAATCCTCGACGGCGCGCCTCAGAACCAATCTCGACAAGCAGACCAACGTGCTTACCGGCCTCAGAACCGTCTCGGAGAAGCTGGTGCAGACGATCGCCAAGGAAGTCGCCAAGACGCGCAACCCCAATACCGCCTATGGCAAGAATGCCGTCTATGCCAAAGCGGCCAATAGCGGCACCGCCTTCGCGCTCAACCGCACCGCCTAATCACGGGCCGTGATTTAGGAGCCGCTTTGCGCTAAGCTCCGCCCGATGAGTGGGCGGGGCGCCGTGCGAACAAATTTCCTTTGGGCAATCTTATCGCTTGCACTGCTGCCGTGCATTACGGCTGCAGAGCCCGCCTGCCCGCTGAAGGCGGCGGCCTCGGTGCCGCTCAGCTTCGAGCCCGACGGCCGCCCAAGCATTAGCGCTCAAATGAACGGCACCAAGGAGCTGCTGATTGTCGATACTGGCGCGCCGATCAGCCTGATCAAAGACACGGTCGTGGACGAGCTCAAGCTGCCGCTCACACCCATTCCGCAGACCTACAAGTCGGTGATGGGAGTCTCGCCCACGGCCACCGCGAATGTTGAGACACTTTCGCTCGGCGCGCTGACCGGGCACGACGCCAAATTCTTTCTGGTTCCGACAGTTCAGATTCCGTCGCCTTTTGCAGGATCCTTCGGCGCCGATTTCCTGCAAGCCTGGGATACCGATTTCGATTTCGGCAAGAGCGTCCTCAATCTCATCGCGCCCGGCCGCTGCAAGGACAACCCGGTCTACTGGACCAAGCGGGCCCACGCTTCATTGCCGCTTAAAGACAACGACGCGCAACATATCGTTGCGTCGGCCAAGCTCGACGGCAAAGACTTCGACGCAACCTTGGACACGGGGAGCGCAGGCTCACTCATGGATCTTGCAGTTGCCGCGCAAGTGTTCGGCATTCATGAGGAAGGCTTGCACACATTCAAGTCGATCGATTTTGGTGGGCTCACAATCGAGCGGCCGTCCATTCTCGTGCTGGCCGATTCGAACCTGCACGGTTACCAGCTGCTCATTGGCATGCCGATTTTGAAGAAGATGCATCTCTACATTTCTTATCGCGACAAGCTTGCTTATGTGACGCGCTCGGACAAGCACTAGAGCACTTCGCGATCAGGTCTAACTTCACCCAGCGTCATGGCCGGCCCCCCGAGCCGGCCATCCAGACGGAGAACGCGGGTGCCTGTTGCTCTAGATGGCCGGGTCAAGCCGACCATGACGATTAAGAGTGAATAAATGACAGAGTAAAGCGCTCTAGACGAGCGTTGTCGTGCTTGATGCGCTCTGCGAGCCGGCGGTGAGCCGTGTCAGCGCCGCCTGATAGTTCGACAGCTGGTTGTTGATGTAATCCGGCACGGTGCCATTACCGCTGCTGCTGAACTGGTTGTTCGAAAGGCCCTGAAGCGCGGCGAGATTGGGGTCCGGATTGAGCGTGCGGAAGGCTGTACGCAAATTCGACATCGCGGTTTGAACCAGCTGCGTCACGCTCGCCGCGCCTTCCCTGGTCGTGATGTCGAGATTGCTGGTCAGCCCCAGGCCGACATAAAGCGGCTGCGCATCGCTGCTGGATGTCTTCGTATCCTGAGTGAAGACGGTCTTGTAGTTGTCGGTGATTTTGGGCTTCTTCTTGGTATCCGTCGGCGTATCGTTGACGATCGTGCCCTCTGTAAGACCAAGCCCTTTGAGCGCATCATTGCCGGCGGGCCCGGCGCTCAAATCGATACGCGAAGTGCCTTTGCTCTTGATGGTCAGGCCCCAGCCACCCGGCGCATAGGTAACGCTCGCCGTGCCGTTTAGCAGCAAGATCGTGTTGAGCTTGATCGTCAGCTCATTCAGCGTGTCGCCGGCGTCGATATAGATCGGGCGCTTCGCGCCGCCATTGACCGAAACAAAGAACTCCTGGCCCGGCCGTACCGTCGATTGCGAGGTGATCGCCAATGGCTTGTCATAACTGATCGTGCCTTTGGGCAGGCCGAGCACATCCAACACGGATGAGCCGGTATTGTCGACCTGAACGCCGTAAGCCTGCGCCTGCCCCTCGCGGCCGGAATATTGATAGGCCCAATCGAGGGTGCCGCCCGCAATATTCACCTTGGCGGCAAAGCCATCGAGTGTGCCGATCTTGCCGTTGCCGAAGTCGCCGGTCGTATCGCCCGCGACATATACCTCGCCATTCTTCGCCGTGATCGCTCTGACGCGGTCGGTCGAGTTTGTGCCGACGAAATTCGTCGTATTGACATTGCCGCTGTCGTCGAGCCCGACGACGAAGCCGTCGGTTCCGCCGTTATAGGCGTTCTGTGCGGTGCCGCCGATATTCGCATTATTCGTCCAGCCGCCGACATAAATGTTCGAGCCGTCGACCGCAACCGAGCTGGCCTTGCCGCCGCCGAGATCGCCGATATTTTGCGACCACTGCGCCGCCGAGGTCCCATTGGTGGAATCAAAGCTCGAGACGCTCGCCGTGCCGTCCGCATTCATCGATACAGCGATGAGGTTGCCGCTCGCATCAGTCGAGAGCGCGGCGATCGATTGATCTCCCGTGCCGCCGAACTGGCGGCTATAGACGAGACTGCCGGTTGAAGACAGCTTGGTGATGTAGGCATCCTTGCCGCCGCCCGATGTCAACCCCGCTGCAAGCGCACCTGTCGTGTCGCCGCCATAGTAGATCGAGCCGTCGCTGCCGATGGTGATCGCGTTGGCGCCATCATTGACGACCGGGCCGACATCGCGCGTGAAGATCTCATTGCCGCTTGAATCGTATTTGGTGACGAAGCTGTTGGTGCCGCCATTGCCCGTCGTGCCGCCGGTCAGATCGCCGTCGGTCTTGCCGGCGATGACGACATTGCCATTGGCATCGACCGCGACGGCGCTCGCTTGGGTCGATCCCGTATCGCCCAGCATGCGCTGCCACACCACTGCGCCCGTTGAGTCATATTTGGTGAGATAGGCATCCTGCGTGCCCTGGAGCACATCGCCATTGACTGAACCGGCCGTCGTGCCGACGACGTAAGTGTTGCCTTCGGAGTCGATCGCCGACGCCGAAACGGTCGTTGCCGGGCTCGTTGCTTGGCCATCGGTTGTTGACGTCGAAGACTTCGTCAAAATCGAGTTGATGTTCTTGATCGCGGCCTGAACGCCGGAATTCGTGCTGTCGCTCGTGACAGTAGTCGTGTTCGTATTTGTCGTGGACGTACTCGTTGCGCTCGATCCATCCGTTCCTGATGGAGTCTGCGCCTCGATGCGCGCGGTCGTCATCACCGATGGCGTTGCACCGGATGCATCGAGCTTGAGGATCTGCCCCGCGACATCGTTCGGCGCGCCCGAATTACCGGCGAGATAGACCGCCGTGCCGCCCGAAGGCGCCGAGAATGCGATCTTCTCCGTGCTCACGCCCTCGATCTGAATGCCCCAGGTTTGCGGCGGCGGCGAGATATCCGTGCCGTCGGGGTTTTTGGTGTCAAGCCGCACGCGCTTGAGCTGCGTCTTCTCGCCATTGGCGGTGAGCTGTTGATTGACGAGGTTGATTACATCATCGAGCGAAGGTGTCGATGTGCCGAGAGTCGAAAGATCGATATTGATGTTCTTGGTGACGCCGCCCTTGGTCACGCTGACTATGAATTGCTCGGTGCCGTTAAGTCCCGGCATCGGATCGCTCGGCAGCGCGCGTTGCACGATCTTGGTGGTGTACTGCGAAAGCGCGCTCGACGGCACGACAATGCCGGCCGTGACCTGGCTCGCTTTCTCGCCGGGGATGATGGCAAGATCGCTCGACTTGATCGACTGCGCGTAGGCAAGAACCTCGCTCAAGCCGTTCTGGAACTGCGTATTGAGGCTGCCGAGCATAATGCTCGCGGTTGTTTTGCTGGCGGCGTTGTTGGCGATTGCCGAGAGCTTGGCGAGGCCGTTGTAAAGCGTGAAAAGCTTCTGGTCCGCGTCCGAAGCATTGGGATCGGCGAGCTGGACGGCGTTCTCGTCGATAAAGGGCTGGCCGCTGAGCGCTTTGGTCAGAAGATCCGATGTCGAGCCTGCAACGCTCGGATCCCAAGGCGGGGTAACTTGCGCGCTTTGACCTTGCGTCGCCGAACCTGAGGAAGCCGATTGCGCCGCTGCTGCAAGCGCGGTCAACGAGCTTGCATTGGCCGAGCTCTGCGCGCTCTTCGAGGCATACCAGCTCGACAGCAGATCGCTCGACAGCCCGGATGTCGAGCTGAGCAGCGATGTGTAATCGGAGTACGCGGTGACTGTCATGACTCTCGCCGGGCGCCGGGCTTTATCCCCGTCCCGCAAAGCCTAGAGCGGCTGGCTTAAGAGCCGGTTTAGAATTGCCGGAAATCGGCGGCTTAGCCCGAAAAATCATAGACTTAACGCAAGGCAAAGGCGCCGGCCCGCGCGTCATGAGCGCGTGTCATCCTTGTGCGATCGTGCACGGCGCCCCGCTTGGGGTTATAGTCATGGGTGGGCAGCTGGCGCGCGCGGGGTCTTAGCGTCAGGTTAGGGTTAATGGGTGGGGGCGTCGAATGGCAGCCAGAAGCATCAATGCCGCCGGGCTTGATCTCATCAAGTCCTTCGAGGGCCTTGCGACCCAGGCCTATGTCGATCCGGTCGGCATTTTGACGATCGGTTATGGCCACATTGAGAACGTCAAGGCCGGCGACAAGATCACGCCGCAACAGGCCGATCAGATGCTGCAGAATGATCTCGTCCACTACGAGAACGGTGTCTCGAATCTCGTCAAGGTGCCGATCAACGACAACGAGTTCTCGGCGCTCGTCTCGCTCGCCTACAATATCGGCTTGGGCAATCTCGGCAGCTCCACCGCGCTCAGGCGGCTGAATGCCGGCGACATTATCGGCGCCGCTGATGCCATCGAGTGGTGGAACAAAGGCAAGGTGGGCGGCAAGCTTTATGTCCTGCCTGGTCTGGCGCGCCGCCGCGCCGCGGAAAAGGCGCTGTTTCTGAAGCCTGAATCCGCAGCGCCGGCGAAAACGATCGGCACCAGCGGGCGCATCGCTCCCAACTCCGGTGAAGCGCCGGACCGGCGCGAAAATCTCACATCGAGCCGCACAATCCAGGGCGGCACGGTTGCCGGCGCAGCGGCCGCGGCCGGTGGCGTAGGCGCTGTGACGCAATCGCTCTCGGGCGGCCAAGCCACCTCGCAAACACAAACCGGCACGACAACCGAGACGACAACACCAGGAACCACGCCGCCGGCTGAGACAACGGCGCCATCAACTTCGACCGAGGCGCCCGCACAACCGGCCACAACAACGCCGCCGGCAACCACAACCACTCCGCCGGCCACCGCGCCTGCAACAACCGGGACCACGACATCGACGCAAAAGCCGACGGCCGTGCACGAGGTCGGCTCATGGTTTGCCGATCACCCTTGGATCTACACAGTCCTCTTCGCGCTCGTCGTTCTGGGCGTGATCTATGTGATCTTCGCGCGCATCGACGATTGGCGAAAAGGCCGCCGTTAAGTCGCTGCTTAATCGCAGGTTAACCAACTCGCGCCACTTCTTGCCGCTTGGCGGCGAAGGGCTCAATGGCGAAGGCATCACTCAAGCGCAATGCGACCCAGCTTGCGGAAGCCGATGCGCTCGCGCGTGCCGGCAAGCTCAGCCACGCGCTCGAAGTCTTGGAGCGCGCGCGCAATGCCGACCCGTTCGATGCGCGCATCCTGCTTGAGCTGGCGCGGATCGCCGCGCGGCTTTCGCTGCCTGAAGCGGCCGAGCGCTGCGCCGCCGCCGCGCAGGAGCTTGAGCCGGAGAGCACGGAGATCCTCGTCGAGCGCACCAATGCGCTCCGCGCGCTTTCCCGCCATGACGATGCCATCGCGCTCTTGCGCGCGCGCCTACGCGAAGATCCTCCGCGTGCCGAGCTGTGGCTCGCGCTCGCCAACACGGTGCATGAAACCGGCTTGCTGGGCGAAGCGGAGACGTTTTGCGCAAGAATCCCTGCGCCTGAAACCGTCAAGCGCGGAGGCGCGTGCGAACTTGGCCGGCCTCTTGTTCGACCGCGGCGAAATGGAAGCCGCGCTCAAGGAATTCGATAAAGCGGTCAAAGCCGCGCCGCAGAACGCGCAAATCCGTTTCAACCGCGCGGTCGCCCTCCTCTATTCCGGCGATCTCAAGACCGGCTGGCGCGAATATGAATGGCGGGGCAAAGTGCCCGGCCGCGAGATCGAGCGCATTTTCTGGCAAAGCCGCCCGAGCCGTGGGATGGCGAGAGGCGCGAGGGAAAATCGCTGCTCGTCATGACAGAGCAGGGCTTGGGCGACCAAATCCTGTTTGCGAGCCTGATCCCCGACCTCATCGCGCGTGACGATGGACCGCTCCTGATGGATTGCGAGCCGCGCCTTGTACCGCTGATTGCGCGCTCATTTCCCGGCGTGCATGTGCATGCCGCCGAGCCCAAATCCATTGAAGGCCGCACGCAAATCGCTTATGACTGGACGGCATGCGCAGCGTGCGGAGCTGGCGACCGATGCTCGGCAGCCTGCCGCGCCTATTGCGCCCGGCGCGCGAGAGCTTTCCGTCCAGGCTTGCGCCGTTCAAGGCCGATGCCAATAGAGGCGGCGCATTGGCGCGCTTGGCTTGACGCGCCTCGGCGACGGACCCAAGATCGGCCTGTGCTGGCGCAGCGGACAGACGCGGCGGATTGCGCGACATCCAATATGCGCCGCTCGAATTCTGGGCGCGTTTCGCGGCTGAAGTTTCCGGCCATTTCGATCGTCGTGCAATACGATCTGACCGATGAAGAGCTGGAGGCGCTATCGAAGCCTGCGGGCGGCCGCTGCATGTGCCGCCGGGCTTGATCAGCGCAATGAGATCGACCGGCTTGACCGCGCTGCTTTCAGAGCTCGATGCGGTCATTAGCGCGCCGACCGTGGTCGCCGTGCTCGCAGCAGCGGTTGGCACACCGAGCTTAAGCTCACGCATTCGGGCTCATGGACGGCGCTCGGCAAGGAGCCGCGAAGCGTTCCTTGCCCGCGGCGCGGCTCATTCGCCCACGGCAGGCCGGCGATTGGGCAGGAGTCGTTTCGCTGGCGCAGGCTCGCGCTTGACGAGGTGCTGCGGCGCCAATGAGCGCGGCGATCTTGTCCGGCGATGCGCACCGCGCCGCCGGCATCGATCGCCGCGCGGCCAGCCGCCGACATCGCGGCAAGCTCGTTTGCGATCCGAAATGCAACGCGCCGCCTGCGCCGCAATCGTTCGGCGCATAAGGCCCGGCAGCCATGGTGGCCAAACGTCCGAAGCCCAGCTCCTCGGCGCCCTCGCCGATTTGCGGTGATCCTCGGTCAGCGCGATGTAGAGCGCGGGCACGCCGAGCGCCGCAAGCTCATAGGCCGTGACGCCGAAGCTGATGATTGCGAGCGACGCTTGCTTGTAGAGCGCGGCAATGTCCTTCGGCGCGCGATGGATGACGATCGCCGGGATGCTTGGCCAGCCGCCCCATCAACTCATTGACGTCGGAATATGCCGGGCCGATCACCACATCGATCGGCATCTCGGATCCCCAGCTTGCGCGTCAGCTGCAACGGCGATGGGCCCGGTCAGTGCCCCTGGGATCGCTGCCGCCCATTGAAATCAGCACGCGCGGCGCCTTTGCGATGCCAATTGGCTGCGCGCGCCTGCGGCCCGCGCGATCGCCGGCGACAGCACGACCCATTCCGCGCCGATCAAGTGCTTGCCTTTAAAGCCGACCCAATCATCTCCTCCGCCTGCGGCACCGGCGGATAGACGGCAAGATCGGCGCCGAGCCGGCGCTCGCTGCCGTCGTCGATCTACGATGCGACATGCCCCGCGCGCCGCATCTGTTCAAGCGCGACACGCGGCAATGCGGTACGATATCGAACACCACGCCGCTCTGCCTTGGTCCGCCGCGCCTCGTCGAGGATGAAGATTTCCTCGGTCTTGTCCTTCGGCATCGTAATGACGGGGATCTTGTGCTCGCCGAACAGGCGCTGCCGCCAACTCGCCGTCGCCGTCCGGGTGAACGCCGGTGAGCGCGATGACGCCAAAGCCCGCATGATCGCGCAGCGCCTCGCCGATCGCGATCGTGCGCATCAAATGGCCAAGCCCAAGCTTGCCGCCGCCGTCGGCGCGCAATGAGAATTGTCGCCGCTTGCTGATCGGCGGTCTTTTGCTGAACATGCGCATTGATGGTCATGAGCCAGGGCTCCCGTTGAGCAGCGCCGCCACCTCGGCAGCGAAGCCTCCGCAGGTCGAGGCGCTCAGCGAGCGCCGCAAAGAATGTCGACATCGGCCGGCGTATCGATGCTGAGCCGCGCGCTGGAAACTGATATTCCGGGGGAATGCTCACCCGCATGACGCGCGCGGCTTCCGGATGAGCTTCAGCCAGCTGGTCACGTGCTCGCGCGCAACCGGATCATCCTTTGTGGCGCAGCATCGCTCTCAAGCGCGCGCCGGCTGAACGGATCGACGCCCTCCTGAATGCATTTGATGCCGTCTTCCGGCATCAGAAAATCCGCGCCCTGCTCCTGCATCTGCGTGACGAGAAAGTCGACGAACCACGGATCGATCAGCGGCAATCGCCGGTGACGCGCACGAAAATGTCGGCATCCGGTTCGCGCGCCGCGATCTCATAGCGCGCCAGCACATCGTGCTTCAGGTCCGCGTGTGACGGTCGACGCCATGCTCCCCGCCGAACATGGCGATTGCATCGTCTTCCGGCTCGGTCGATGTCGTGATCGCGATCTCACCTATCGTATTAGCGCGGCGCAGACGTTCGATGATGTATGAAGAACCGGCCGCCCGGCAAGCGGCACGAGACTTTGCCCGGCAGCCTGGTCGACTTCATCCGCGCCTGGATGATCGCGGCGACTTTCATTCGCCTCTCACCCGGCGGCGCGCTCCTGCGCCCATTGTTCTCTGACTTGCTTGAGCGGCCTTAGGCCATCTGCCGGATCGGCGCGCCATGTGCGGTCGGCCAATTCGGCCTCGCTCGGCGCCTTGAGATAGCGCCCATCCGCCTGCTCGCCATGCCGTATGCGCTGCAATCACCGGCGCAATCTCGCCGGGCAACCAGCAATGGCCGGCGCGGATACTCGGCGCCCTGGCCGTCGATATCGATATGAAACTCGACCGTATTGGCGCCCCAGCGCAAGCACCGCGCGCTCGATGACCGCGGGCTCGCGCGTGTGATCCGACCAGCCGACCGGCAAGCCCGTCGCCGTGCGCATGGTCTCGATCGCGGCGAGATTGCATTCGTTGAGCGGCGTCGGATAAGCCGAGACGCAATGCAGAAGCGTGATGTCGCGCGCGCCGACGCTTTCGAGCGCCTGCAACAGCGCGCCGGATCTCCGGCATTGTCGCCATGCCGGTCGATACCACCACCGGCTTGCCCGTCGCACCGACTTCCTTCAAGAGATCGGTCCACAACAGCTCGTAGGAAGCGATCTTGTAGAAGTCGACATAAGGCTCAAGTTCCGCGACCGCCTTCAGATAAAATGGCGTGCACGAAAACGCGAGGCCGTGCTCGCCGCAGGCGCGCGCAAGCTCGGGCAGAAATTCGACCGGCAGCTCCCATTCCTTACGCGTCGCGATGCTCCTCGCTGCGCGCCAGAATCTCGGGCGCGAAAAGCTCGTCGACTCTTAACAGCTGGAACTTGACCGCATCGGCGCCGGCCTTCGCCGGCCGCAGCGATAAAGCGCCTGGCGCGCGAAAGATCGCGAGCATGATTGCTCGAAACCTCGGCGATAAATTTGACAGGCATGACCCACCCCTCGGCAGGACTCGGGGGGACCTTAAACGCCAACTACCCGATTGCGCCCCGTTAAGCGAGGCTTAGGCTTATTCCCCTAATACTTCGTTTCTATTTCCTTTCCGAGACAAAGATGACTTTTCCGCGCGCGCGCAACGCACTTGCAACAAAAGAGTCACACAAAGAGTGGCGCGGCCACGCCGGTGCGGTGCTTGACAGCGTCGGCGGCTATGACGCGATCGCCTGCGAGCATTGCGGCTTTGTCCATATGGCGCCGCTGCCAACTGAAGCCGAGCTGGCGAGCATCTATCAGGACGGCCACTCCGCCGACACCGAGCCGGACGATCTTGTGCGGATGCGAGAAGACGGCCCGCAGGCGCGGCACGCCTATGACGACCGGCTCGAATTGTTGATTTCGCATTTGCCGGCCCCGCGCCGGCGCCTGCTCGATATCGGTTGCGGGTCCGGCTTCTTTGTTCTTCGCGCGATCGAGCGCGGCTTTGCCGCCGAGGGCATCGATCCCTCGCGGCAGGCCTGTGCATATGCGCGCACGCTCGGCGTTGCGGCGGCCGAAGCTTGCTACGACGATAGGGCGGCCGGCGAGCTCGGCAGCTTCGATGCCATCACGTTAACCAATGTGCTGGAGCACGTCGCCGACCCGACCGGGCTCATCGCGCGCGCATATAAAACCTCTCGCCGGGCGGCCTGATCTGCGTGACGGTGCCGAACGACTATAACCGGCTTCAGGAAACGCTGCGGCGTGGTGCCGGCTTGCCGCCCTGGTGGTTCGCCCCACCCCACCACTTTAACTATTTCACCCTCGCCTCGCTCACGGGCCTGCTCACGCGGATGGGCTTTAAAGAGCTCGCGCGCGGGACCGCGTTGCCGATGGAGCTGTTCGCACTCATGGGCGATATCGGCGACGGCGCACGCACCGGCGCCGGCCACGAGGCGTTCGCCGGCTTCGATCGCGCTTTCTCAAACGCCGGCGTGCCGCAAGTGCGCAAGCTGATATATACGGCGCTCGCTGAGGCCGAGCTTAGGCGCGAGGCCATTGTCGTCGCTCGCAAGACGCCCTAACGCGAATTTATTTTTTCGTGGCGCGATCTCTCGAATTCGGGATGCGTTAACGCTGATGCGCGAGAGTTTCCGCCGGTGTTTTACGTAGCGGGGCTCCGATGACTGATAGCAACGTGGTCGCGATTTCTCAGCATGGGGCGCAACCGCGAGGCCTGCCCGCCAACGAGCCCGTTTCCGGTGCGCAAAAGATTGTCGATGCGTTTACCGGCAACGGTGTTGAGCGCGTCTTCATCTATCCGGGCGGTACGATCGCGCCCATCCTCGATGTCATCGAGTTCAAATCCAAGATCGAGATCATCTGCCCACGGAACGAACAGGGTGCGGGCTATGCCGCCATCGCGCATGCCAAGCTGACCGGCAAGCCCGCCGTCTACATGGTGACGTCCGGCCCCGGCGTCACCAATGCCGTAACACCGATTGCCGATGCCTATTTCGACAATGTGCCGCTGGTTGTGCTCACCGGCCAAGTCGGCATGAGCGACATGAGAGGCGATCTGCCCGTGAAGCAGCGCGGCTTTCAAGAGGTCGATACCGTCGCGCTGATGAAGCCGATCACCAAGGCCGCGTTCCTTGCCAAGGATGCGCGCGAGCTGCCCGATCTTCTTGCGCATGCCTTCTTCCTCGCAAGCACCGGCCGCCAAGGGCCGGTTGTCATTGATCTACCGATGAATGTGCAACGCGCCGAACCGAAGAACGGCGAATATCTGCCGGTGATGACGCGCAGCTATTTTCCGCCACAGGTGGAAACTTCGAAAATCTTCGCGCTCTCCGAGCTGATCGAGAAAGCCGAGCGCCCCATCATTCTTGCGGGCGGCGGCGCAATCGCTTCGGGCGCCGAGCACGAGATCCGCCAGCTCGCGGACAACTACGCGATCCCTGTGACGATGAGCCTGCCCGGCATGGGCGCCTATCCGTCAACCGGTCCGATGTCGCTTGGGCTTTGCGGCTATGCCGGCAGCCAATACGCCAATCTCGCGATCCACAATTGCGATCTCTTGATCGGCATCGGCACGACATTTCATCTGCGTCAGACCGGCAGCCTTCCCGACAAGACGGCGCCGGACGCAAAGATTGTGCGCATCGATCTTGATGAGAACGAGCTTGCCCATAGCCGCGTGCCGCTTGATCTTGCGATCAACGCGGATGCCAAAGAAGCTCTTGCCGCGCTCAACGTGCTTCTTAAGGTCGGCAAGCGCAGCTTCGGAAAGACGCAAGCCTGGCTCAACACCGTCGCCCAGTGGCGCGATAATCACTATCTCTCCGCCACCTCCCCAGCCGACCGCTTGAAGCCGGAATATCTGATCGCAATGGCCGACCGCCTGACCGAGGGCGAAGACGTGATCTTCGTGACCGGCGTCGGCCAGCATCAGATCTGGGCGGCGCGCCATTGCTCTTTCGACTATCCGCGCCGTCAGCTTCTCACATCATCCGGACACGGAACGATGGGCTTTGATCTGCCAGCGGCTATCGGCGCCAAATTGGCGCGGCCCGATGCCAAAATCGTTTGCATTGTCGGCGACGGCAGCCTGCAGATGAACATCCAGGAGCTTGCCGCAATCGCGGAGATGGAGCTCGACATCAAGATCATCGTCGTCGACAACCACGCGCTTAACATCGTTGCGCAATTCCAGCGCCAGAACTGGCACTCGGATCCGGCAACCGGCGGCAAATATAATCCCGACTTCGCCAAGATCGCGCGCGCCTACGGCATCGACGCCGTCAAGATCACGCGCCCGGCCGAAGTCGAGCGCAAGCTCGGCGCGGCGCTCAAGCGCTCGGGCCCCGTGCTGATTCATTGCGAGGTCGACCCCAAGGAAGATCTGCTGCCCATGCTGCTGGGCGGCCACACGCTCGACGATATGAGCTACCAGACCTCCTTCGAGTGAGATGGAAACGCCCGGCCGCACAAGGCGTGTTGCATTTGTCACCGGCGCGAGCCGCGGCATCGGCAGAGCGATCGCGCGCGCGCTGCTTGATCAAGGCTACAAGGTCGCCTGCGGCTACCGCACGGGCAAAGCCGGCCTTGATGAGCTGCTCGATAGATATGCGAGTGCTTGTCCGGTCCAGGTGGATATTCACAGCCGCACATCGATCCGCGCAGCGATTGATGCCTCGCGCGATCACTTCGACCGGCAAATCGATATTCTCGTCAACAATGCCGCCATCGCCGACGAGCGGGCCTTCGACACGATAAGCGATGCGGATTGGGACCGGGTGCTCGAGACCAATTTGCGCGGTCCCTTTGCGTTCACGCAGGAAACGCTGCCGCCGATGCTCGAAAACCGCTGGGGGCGCATCATCAATATCGTCTCCATTGGCGGCCAATGGGGCGGCATGCGCCAGGTGCACTATGCGGCGGCGAAAGCAGGGCTTATCAATTTCACGCAATCGATCGCCAAGCTCTACTCCGCCAAAGGCATCACATCGAACGCTGTCTCGCCGGGCCTTGTCTCGACCGAGATGATTGCGGAGGAGCTGGCATCGGAAGAAGGCCGCGCAAAAGTCGCCGGCATCCCAGTTGGCCGCGTCGCCGCGCCTGAAGAGATCGCCTCCGCGGTTGCGTTTCTGTGCAGCAACGGCGCCGCCTACATCACGGGCCAGACGCTCAACGTCAATGGCGGGATGTATTTCGGATGAAGCGCACCATTCTGATCATCTGCGGCGGCATCGAGGCCATACACGGCATCAGGCGCGCCAAGGAAATGGGCCTGCATGTCGTCGTGAGCGACGGCTCACCTGCGGCGCCCGGCCTTGCCGAAGCCGATGATGCGCTGATCGCTTCCACTTATGATGCTGACGGCACCGTTGCAGCGGCCCAAGATTATGTGCGCACCAAGCGGCCGATCCACGGCGTGCTCTCGGTCGGCGCCGATGTGCCGCTGACTGTTGCGTCGGTTGCGCATGCGCTCGAGCTGCCCGGCCTTTCGCTCAAAGCCGCGGAGCTCGCGACCGACAAGCTCGCGATGAAGGAGCGGCTCGCCGAAGCCCGCATACCTGTTCCGTGGTTCTCCGCCGTAGAGAGCGCCGCGCATTTGGCCGAGCTTCGCAACGAGCGCCAAGCGTTGATCGTCAAGCCGGTCGACAGCCGCGGTAGCCGCGGCGTTGTGCGTCTGACCAGGGATATCGATACGAAATGGGCCTTCGAACAGGCGCGCGAAATCTCGCCGACACGCCGCGTGATGGCCGAGGCCTATCTCGACGGCCCCCAAGTCTCGACCGAATCCGTCATCCTCGGCAAAGACATTTTGACTCCGGGCTTTGCGGATCGGAATTACGAGCTCTTGGAGCGCTATGCGCCCTATTTCATCGAGAATGGCGGCGATCAGCCCAGCAGCCTGCCGCCAAATGTTCAGGACGATGTGCGCCGCACCGTTGCGCTCGCCGCAACGGCCCTTGGCTTCGATGTCGGCACGGTCAAAGGCGATGTCGTTGTGCATCGGGGCCGCGCCTACATTATCGAGCTCGCACCACGCCTTTCCGGCGGCTATTTCTGCACGCTCGAAATCCCGCTCAACACGGGCGTGGATTTCGTTGGTGTCGCCATCAAAGCGGCGCTTGGCGACAGAATCCCACATGCCGAGGTGACGCCAAAGCTGCAGCGCCCTGTCGTGCAGCGCTATCTCTTCCCCGAGCCGGGACGTATCATCTCGATCACCGGCGTTGAGGAAGCACGCAGAATGCCTGGCGTTGCACATCTGATCCTGAGCCGCGGCGTCGGCGACGTAACGCACTCGACAAAAGACACAACCAGCCGCTCTGCAATGGTGATCACAACGGGTATCGACGTTGCAGAAGCACGAGAGCGCGCACAGGCCGCGATTAATGCACTTAAGATAACAACCGATTCGCAACCAAGCCGCGAGGCTCGGGCCAAGGCCGGCTAAACATGCTAAGGCTCCATGCCTTCTTTCATCTCAATCTCATGTTTTCCTCGATCGAGGAGGAGAGCCGGCCGGCCGTTATCGAGCGTTGCTATTGGCCGATTCTGAATCTCGCCGAGAAGCTCGGGCGGCCGCTCGGCATCGAGGCAACGGGATATACGCTTGAAGAGATCGAGCGCATCGATCCTGCATGGACCCAAAAGTGCCGCGCGCTGATTGAGCGCGGCCTTATCGAGCCGATCGGCTCGGGCTATGCGCAGATTATCGCGCCGCTCTTTCCATCGGAATTGACCCGCTGGAACCTGAAGCTCGGCCACAAGGTTTACGAGCACATGTTTGGGCGGCGGCCTCGGGTCGCGCTGATTAATGAGCAAGCCTATTCAGCCGGCATCCTGCCGCTTTACGCTGAAGCGGGATACGAAGCGATCCTGATGGATTGGGATATGTGCGCCTATGCGCATCCCGAATGGCACGACGAGTGGCGCTATCATACGCAGATTGCGCAAGGACAGAATGCCGAGCTGCCGGTCATCTGGACGAACACTGTCGCATTCCAAAAGCTGCAGCGCCTCGCGCACGGCGATATCGAGCTCGATGAGTATGTCGATTATATTGCGTCACGCAGAGCCGCGCCCAGCCGAACGCTCGCGCTTTACAGCAATGACGCCGAGATCTTCAACTTTCGCCCCGGCCGCTACAAGACCGAAGCGGCAGCCGCCGGCAAGCGAGACGAATGGGAAGCGGTTGAAGAGGCTTTTCGCAAGCTGATCGAGCGCACCGACATTGAATGGATCTCGACGGCCCAGGCGATGGAACCGCGCGGCTCACCCGACGAGATGCACAGACTGAAGCTTGAATCGGCGGCATTCCCGATCCCCGTCAAGAAGCAGATGAAGTATAACGTCTCGCGCTGGGCTGTGACGGGCCGCGCCGATTTCGAGATCAACGGGCGTTGCCGGGCGCTGGTGAAACGCTTGAGCGAAACCCAAAGCGGTAATGTCGCGCATTGGCGGCGATTGTGCTGGCTTGCATCGAGCGACTTCCGCACGCACATCACCCAGAAGCGCTTCGCCAACATGCTTTTCGAGCTCGACCGGCTGGACGCGAACATCCCAGCGCCCGGCCCCGCTCAGTCTCGCGCAAACAGACCCGCCGGCGCGCCCATTCGCATCGAGCGCTCGGCGCGCAAGCTGACAATCGAAAGCGATCTCATCTCGCTTACGCTCAACCCGCGCAAAGGGCTTGCGATCGATCGCCTGCAATTCGCCCAGCACGGCAGTGCCTTGATCGGCACGATCTCGCACGGCGCCTATGATGATGTCGTGCACGCTTTCGATTGGTTTTCGGGCACCATGATCTCGGAATTTGTCGGCCACCCCAAATGGACCGACCTTGCCGCCACCGAGCCGCGCATCAGCACCGATCCCGAAACCGGCAAGGTGACATTAAGAGCGCCCTTCCCGATGGCCGATTGCGACGCCATCAAGCTGATCGAGATCACGCGTGACGAGCCCAAGATAGCAGTGCGCTATATCCTGCCGATAAACGCCGCCGCCGGCACCCTGCGCATCGGCAACATCACCCTGCTGCCCGAAGCCCTCGATGCCGCGACGCTCTATTTCGAGACGCACAATGGCGGCGCGATGCCGGAGCGCTTTGCCCTCGCGGGCCAAACTGTCGATCATGGCGCACCAATCTCTTTCCTGGTCTCGGCCTCGAGCGGCGTTGGCATGACGGAAGGCGCCATCGTGATCGGCGATGCGCGCTCGGCAATCCGAGTTTCCGCGACGACGGATTCGAATGCGTTCCTCGGCCTCATCACGCATCGCATGGTCAAAGGCAAAGTGTTCTGCCGCGTCTCGCTCTCGGCCAGCGAACTTGATGAAACGCGCAAGCCTTGGCCCGGCACCCAGCCTCTGAGCCTCGGCTATACAATCTCGCCGGCCTGAGCGCGCTCGCGCGCTTCCACAAGCCCCAGCAGCTTTTCCATATCGCGGTCTTTGATGCCCTCCGCGCGCAGATGCGCGACCAGATCGCGCAGATAATCGATATTGCGTCCCGAAATCCCTGTTGCCTCCGCGATGAAGCCGGCTTGCTCGTCGAGCGTCAGCGCCCCTGCCCATTGCGCGTGGCTCCGGTCCGAGATGTAAAGCAGCGCATTCGCCGCGCGGCCATCGCGCAGCCGCACAGGCGCGCGCGATTCGACATAGGTCTCGGTCGGCTGCTCGCGCTCTTTCAGATAGTCGCGCACATTCTCCCACTCAGCATCAGCGATCCGGTAGGCAATGCCGCGCGTTGATCCGCCCGGCGCCAGCCCCAACACCAGCCCGCGACGCTCATGCGTGCCGCGGTGATGAACCGAATAGATGCAGAAAGCGCGGTGGCGGCCATAAAGCGTTGCGGGTGCGCGTTCGGCGAAGGCAAAGCCCGGCCGCCACATCAGAGAGCCGAAGCCGAACACCCAGTTTTCCGTTTCATTAACCACGTATCTCGATGTCGCAGCGCGCATCCCCTCGAACTTAGGTCTTTGTTGACGGCGGCTAGGGCAAGCTTGCGTCAACCAAGCTGGGCTCAATAAAGCATGTCGCGACAATCCTCAAAAGCCGTTCAGAGATCCGAACGCGCGGTTAATGACGAACCGCAGCTCGGGCTCGCGCAAAGCCTTCCCACCCGCGATTTCTCCGCGCCCTCCATCGACCTCAATGACAAGGTCGTTTTGATCACGGGCGGGACGGGCTCTTTCGGTCATGAGTTCATCTCCACCGTGTTGCAGCGCTTCAAGCCGCGCAAGCTGATTGTGTTCTCGCGCGATGAGCTCAAGCAATACGAGATGGCGCAGCGCTTCTCCACCACCGAGCACCCCTGCATGCGCTACTTCATCGGCGATGTGCGTAACCGCGACCGGCTGGAAATGGCGATGCGCGGCGTCGACTATGTGATTCACGCCGCGGCGATGAAGCATGTACCGATCGCCGAATACAATCCGTTCGAATGCGTCTACACCAATATTCTCGGCGCCGAGAATGTGGTCACGGCCGCGATCCGTCAGGGCGTCAAGCGCGTGGTTGCGCTGTCGACCGACAAGGCGGCGAACCCGATCAATCTTTACGGCGCAACCAAGCTGGCCTCCGACAAGATCTTCGTTGCCGCCAACAATCTCGCCGGCGCCGATGGCACACGCTTTTGCGTCGTGCGCTACGGCAATGTCGTCGGCTCACGCGGCAGCGTCGTCCCGTTCTTCAGAAAGCTCATCCAGGAGAAGGCGGAATTTCTGCCGATCACCGATGACCGCATGACGCGGTTTTGGATCACTTTGCCGCAGGGCGTGAATTTCGTGCTCTCGTCGATTGCGATGATGCAAGGCGGCGAGATCTTCGTGCCCAAGATTCCCTCCATGCGCATGACCGAGCTTGCGGCAACGCTTGCGCCCAACATGAAGATCAAGATTGTCGGCATAAGGCCCGGCGAGAAGCTGCATGAAGTCATGGTGCCGGAAGATGACGGGCGCTCGACGCTCGAAATCGCCGACCGCTACATGATCCTGCCGGCCTGGCAATCGCGCGAGCACTTCACCATCACCGGGGCGACGCCCGTCCCGGACGGCTTCTACTATGCCAGCAACACCAACCCAGAGCGCCTCGACGCACGCGGCCTCCAAACCTTGCTCACCCAATGCTTCGCGTAAAATCGCCGCCGCAGGCGGCAAACGATTCCGGCCTTATCACGCTGCCCTATGGCCGCCACTTCATCGATGAGGATGATATCGCGGCGGTCACGCAGGTGCTGCGCGGCGATTATCTCACAACCGGGCCGGCCGTCCCGGCCTTCGAAAGCGCGCTCGCCGCCTATGTCGGCGCGAAGGAAGCGATTGCGTGCTCGAGCGGCACCGCGGCGCTTCATCTCGCCGCGCTCGCGCTCGGGCTCGGGCCCGGCGATACGGTTATCGTTCCTGCGATCACATTCCTGGCAACCGCCAATGCGGCGCGCCTGGTCGGTGCCGAGGTCGTCTTTGCCGACGTCGATCCGGATACCGGCCTCATGTCGCCCGAACATCTCAAGGCGGCAATCGCCGAGCTGCCGCCGACCGGCAAGCGCGCGCTTTTCAATGTTCATTTCGCCGGTCAATGCGAGGATGTCGAAGCCATCGCCAGGATCGCCCGGACCGCCGGTCTCTCGATCGTCGATGATGCGTGCCATGCGATCGGAACGGAATACCGCACGGCTTCCGGTGCTTGGTATAAGATCGGCTCAAACGCGCACGCAGACCTCACCTGCTTTTCGTTTCATCCGGTGAAGACGATCGCCATGGGTGAAGGCGGCGCCGTCTCGGTGAATGACCCGGCCCTTGCCGCCCGCATCAAGCGCTATCGTAATCACGGCGTCGAGCGCGATCCGGCAAAGCTGAGCCAGCCCTTCTCGCGTGATCTTTCCGGCGAGCCGGCCCCCTGGGCCTACGAGATGTACCAGCCCGGCTACAATTACCGCGCCAGCGACATTCATTGCGCGCTAGGCGCAAGCCAGCTCAAGAAGCTGCCGAAATTCGTGCGCGAGCGGCGCGCGCTTGCCGCGAGCTATGACAGGCAGCTCGAGCCGCTATGGCCGATCGTGCGTCCACTCAGCCGGCACGCAGCCGTCATACCGGCTTGGCACCTTTATGTGACGCAGATCGACTTTGCGAATATCGGGCTCACGCGCGGCGAGCTGATGGCGGCGCTCAAGCACAAGGGCATCGGCACGCAAGTGCACTATATTCCCGTCGCGCGTCAGCCCTATTACGTCGCGCGCTATCGAGAGCAGGATCTGCCAGGCGCCGATAGCTATTATCAATCATGCCTCAGCCTGCCGCTATTTGTCGGCATGAGCGAAGATGACGTGAAGCGCGTCGCCAATGCACTGGCGGCGCTTATCGGCGCCTAGAGCCTCCCGGATTTCCCGCAGTGCCCCTCTTGGCGGGCGCCATTGATGTCGCACGCGTAAAACAGCGGCGGGCGGGCCTTATCGAACAATCAGATCCCCATGAAAAATCCCCGCCGAATGGCGGGGACTTAGTTTGGGTGCGGGGATGGAGGGGTTTGTTATTATCTGAACAGGCTGAGCAATATCTGCGGTCGCGAGTTGGCGATGGATATGGCTTGAACACCGAGCTGCTGTTTGACCTGTAAGGCCTGTAACTTCGCACTTGCTTGCGCAAGGTCCGCGTCCACCAAATTGCCTATGCCGGCATTGAGTGAGTTGATCAGCTTGGACACGAATGTCGCATGCGCCTCGACCTTCTTTTGCGCCGAGCCGAGCCGCGCAAGAGCGGAGTTGACGTTCTGCAAGCTCGTAGCGATCGCGGTGAGCGCCTGAGACGCACCGGTGATCGTTGCAATCGTCGAGGTCGTGGTGAGCGTGATAAGAGAGCCCGAGAGCGTGAAGTTCTCCGAGGCGATCGTCAGCGTGTGCTTGGCATCCGCATCCGCCAAGACCTGAATGCCCGGCGTGGCCGAGCCGTCGAGCAGATTGGTGCCGTTGAAGCTCGCATTCTGAACGATCGAGGTGATCTGATTCTTGAGCGACTGAAAATCTTCATTGAGCGCATTGCGCGAGGCCGTATCAAGCGACACATCGGTTGCCGCAACGACCTTCTGCTTGATCTGCACCAAGAGATCCGAGATCGACTGGCCCGCCGCAGTCGCGACGTCGGCGACACTCGAGCCGCGCGACAAGCTCTGCTGCACGGCTTCGTATCCACCGACCTGAGCGCGCATATTTTGCGCAATCGCCCAAACAGCGGCGTTGTCTTTCGGCCCGCTGACCGCAAGACCGGTGTTAATCTGGTTCTGCACCGTGTCCAGATTACTGTTGGTTTGCTGCAGATTCTGCAGCGCGATCATCGCAGAAGTGTTGGTGTTGACCGAAAGAACCATCGTGGTCTCCTTATGCGCTCCGGGCTTTGCTCGGAGCGGCCTACATATTCCGTGGGCTGAACTTGTTCCCGGAATGCTCTAGCGCAAGCGGTGTGCCAACGCGCTCATGCCGCCCCAATGCGTTGATTTTGCTGAAAAATTCTCTCGTCAGCGCGATTGCGCCCGCGCCCGACCCGGCAAGAGCTGCCGCTCAAAGATGCCGGTCCACCCGGTCAAATCTGCCGCGCTAAGTACAAAAGAAGCGGCCCGCGCGCATCGAGCGGCGGGCCGGAGAAGTCCTGAGGAGGAATGAATTCGAGATCTATGCGTGCTCGTCGAGGAAGCGCTTATAGGCCTCTTCCATCGCATACATCGTGTTGAGCGTCATCTTCTGCGGATACTGCTTAACGACCTTGCCGTCGTTCGGATTGACGAATTTGTAAATGAAACGTTGAATGACATCGTCGCGCGAGATCGCAAGACGGGAATCGGCCGTAACGAGGCGCGACGCGATCTGATCGAGAGCGTGGTCACCGAATTCCTTGCTCTTTTTGCTATCGGGAGTTGCCTGGCCCGGCAACGCCGGCACGGGCGGCTGGCTCGCCGGCACAGAGCCGGACGGCGCGCCGGCGCTGGGCGCCGGATACGTATGCGACAAACTGGCTGATACTGCCTCAACCATCGACTTATTGCCGGATTGCCGGCACCTCTGCTTCACTCAGCCCCCGTCCTCTTCTTATGGGGCACCTCTTATTGCCGAAATCATCTACTCACTCATCGATGGCCCGAGGCGGGCCCAAGCCCGCCTCGAAAACCGAAGGCTTCCGTTACCGGAAGAGACCAAGCAATATCTGCGGCGTCGAGTTGGCAATCGCCAGTGCTTGAACACCGAGCTGCTGTTTGACCTGCAAGGCCTGCAACTGGGCACTCGCCTGGGCAAGATTCGCATCCACCAGATTGCCGATGCCGGTATTCAGAGCATCCGTCAGCTGGCTGACGAAGGTCTCATGAATGCTCAGCTTCTTCGAGCCGGTACCAAGCTTCGCCAGAGCGTTGTTGACGTTGGCGAGCGAAGTGCCGACGATCGAAGCAGCGGCAGCAGCCTGAGTCTGCGTACCGATCGTTTGAGTCGACGTAAGCGTCACGATCGACCCGCTCAAGCTCAGATTTGTGGCAGAGATCGTGATGTGATTCTTGCCATCTGCGCTTGCCAACGCGGCAACCGAATTGGTCGAGCCGTCGATGATATTGACGCCGTTGAAGGCCGCATTGCTCACGATCGTCGAGATCTGATCGCGGAGCGATGTGAAGTCTTCGTTAAGCGCCTTGCGGCTGGTGCTGTCGAGCGAGCTGTCGGACGCAGCAACGGCCTTCTGCTTCATCTCAACGAGAATGTTCGAGATCGCGGTGCCGGCGGAGTTCGCGACATCGACGACGTTCGCAGCGTTGTTGAGAGAGTCTGTGACGGCTTGGAGACCGCCGACCTGAGCGCGCATATTCTGCGCAATCGCAAACACGCCGCCATTGTCCATGGCGTCGGCGACTTTAAGGCCGGTGTTGATCTGCTTCTGAACCGTCTGCAACGTGCTTTGTGTTGCGTTCAGATTCTGAAGCGCGACCATCGCGCCGACATTGGTATTGACTGAAATGTTCGTCATTTCTTGAGTGCTCCGTTCTCGGTGTCTCGCTAAGCCTTCTGGCCGCGGGGACTTCTGTCCCGACCGGTACAAGGGCAATCGGCGTGCCACTGAGGAGCGCTCACCCGCGTTAACATTCGCGCATCAAGCGAGCGGTCAAAAACCCCGCTATTTCAAATTTTACGATTCACCAACAAGGCTCGGCAAAAATTGCCGCTCCGGCAAATCTGACCGGGCAATTTCTGCCGCACGCGGCAAATCCTGCCGGGCTCGGCTACGAATAATTGGAGAAGAACTGCGGTTTTCTGCCAGTCAGGCAACGCCGCCGCGAACCACAGCCGGGCCGGCCTTGGGCGCCTCATTGCGCGGCGCCAAGCCTTCCATGATCGTCCGGTTGATGTCGATGAGCGGCTCCATATCGGCGCGATCCTTCATGACCGTGCTCGTGTAGCGGCTCACCCAAAGGCTGAGCGAGATGATCTGCGCGCGCAAGGAACCCGCCAGCTGATTGGAATCGTCCGAGCAGTCGATAGCGAGCGTCGACCACAGCTCACGATTGCGCATGACCGCGGAGATGAGGCGCTGATCGGTCCTCGGCAGATCTCTGGAGTTGATCAGAGCCGAGGTAACCTGGGCGAACAGTCGATACTCAGTGTCCCGTGGATTGGCGAATTTCTTCTGGGTTTGTTGGTACGCCTTGAGGGACATAGCTCAGCCTCTCGTCCTCATACGCAAACAATTTCTTCGCGTGGATGAGAGCCCGATAATACTCCCCACGCATTACTTCTTTGCTTATTGTGACACAGGTGGCCAAGACCTCCGGGGTCGCAACCACCTGCATGAATTCGGTCATTCTGAGCGCGAATTCGTCGTAATAGGTCTCGTGATTCTCGCTGTCGAGATACATCATCATGATCGGGAAATAGATGCGCCGCGCCGGCGTATTCACTTCTTCCGCCTGAAGGATCTCCTTCTCGCGCAGGATCGCCGCCTGGTTCTGGACGACGAGCGTCGAACGCTTATCGCCATTGGCCACCACAGCGCCGTTGATGACGAACTTCTCACCCGGTTTCAACGAAAGCTTAAGCGGCATGGCGTGCTCCTCGCTCACGGCAATTGGAATGATTTTGGTTGCTCTTGATTAATTTTCCGTCTCGACGGCCGTTCGCGAATCCACGCGCGCACGCCCCTCATGTTTAGCCGCATCTTAAGGCCCTCGCGTGCTCACTAGGCGCTCAGCCAAGGGGCCGCCATGACGAACATGCCAATCCCGCCTTTCGAAGCCCACGCGATCGGCCCGGACGAGCTTCCATCCAAAGGCCGCACGCTCAGTTATCTCAGCGACCTCCTCACCAAGAACCCCAATGGCGATGCCAAGAGCGAAGCAAAGACCCGCAAGATCAATAAGCTCCTGCGCAAAGCGCTCGAAGCCTTTCGTACCGACAATTATGCGGAATGCTGCAAGCTTGCGCTCGAGGCGCTCGACATCGACGAAGACCACGCCATGGCCAATCACATCATGGCCGTGGGCCTTGAGCGGCTGGGCGAGCTCTCCAAATCGATTGCCTTTTTCGAGCGCGCGATGGAGCGCGATCCGAACGATAACGAGATCTATTTCAACCTGGGTCTCGTCGCCTGGCGCCTGCAGATGCTGGATGCCGCCGAGCGCCTGTTTCGCATCTATGTCGACAAGGCGCCCGGCCACACGGAGGGCTATAACAATTTAGGCGGCGTCTTGCGCGACAAGAACCAATATGATGCCGCGATCGATATCCTGCGCGGCGCGCTTATGCGCTATCCGGAAGACGCGCAGCTTTGGAACTCGCTCGGCACTGTCTTGCTCGAGACCGGGCAAATGCCGGAGGCGCTCACCTTCTTTCAGGAAGCGGCGCGCCTTAAGCCCGGCTACGCCCGCGCACATCACAATATAGGCTTTCTCTACAACCACACCGGCCCGTTCGAGTCGGCGCTCGAAGCTTATGAGGATGCGCTGAACCTGCCCCTCTCGGCCGAGGATCGCGCCGAGACCGAGCATGCGCGCGCGCTCATATTGCTGCAGCTGGGGCGCGTCGAAGAAGGCTTCGAGCAGTGGGCCGTGCGCAACGACCGGCGCTTTCGCGCTGCGCCGATCTATGGCTTCCGTTTGACCCCGTGGCGCGACGAGCCGCTCGAAGGCAAGCGCATCCTGCTCATTGCCGAGCAAGGCCTGGGCGATGAGATCATGTATGGCAATGCCATCCCCGACATCATTGCGGAAGTGGGCCCTGCGGGCAAAGTCTGCATCGCTTGCGATCAGCGCCTCGTCCACCTGTTCGCGCGCAGCTTTCCCGATGCGATTGTCGGCCCGCATTCGGGCATGAGTCACAACGGCAAGATGGTGCGCACGGTACCGTGGCTGAACAAGGTCGCACCCATCGACTATTGGGCGCCGTTCGGCACGGTGCTGCAATATCGCCGCAAGCGCATCGAGGATTTTGAAGGCAAGGGCCCGCTCCTCAAGGCCGATCCCGAGCGCGTGAAATTCTGGCGCAAGCGCCTTGAGGCATTGGGACCCGGCCCCTATGTCGGCATCTCCTGGAAGAGCTTGGTGATGAGCGGCCGGCGCGCCAAGTTCTATACGCAGATCAAGCAATGGGGCCCGGTGCTCACCACACCCGGCGTCAAATTCGTCAACCTGCAATACGGCGATTGCGCCGCCGATCTCAAAGATGCGCAAGAGCGCTATGGCGTGACGATCCATAATTTCGAGGATTTCGACATCAAGAACAATCTCGACGACAACGCGGCGCTGTGTAGCGCGCTCGATCTCGCGATCACGGCGCCCAACGCAGCGGCGCAGATCGTTGGCGGTGTCGGCACCGAGAGCTGGTACATCGCGAGCAATAATATCTGGCCGCAGCTCGGCACCGATCACGTGCCATGGTATCCCAGGACCCGCGTCTTCGAACCCAAGGCCTATGGCGATTTCGACGACGGGCTCGCTCAGGCCGCCGCGGCACTCAGCGAGTGGGCGGGGCAAAAGCGCGCCGCCGCCTGAAGCCCACTTGCTCCTTAAGACTCGCTGCCTTTAGTGTCCCGATTCGTAAGTTCTCGCCGCCGGCGCGGGGGACGAAAGGCGGCATGACGCTTCCATCATCAGCACCAGGAATTTGGCGGCAGCCGACATCGCTTGAAGAACGCTTGCGCGAGATCTTCGTGCCCGCGCCGCTTTACATGCGCTACCGCCTCGCCAAGGAGCTCAAGAAAGGCGAGCGCGAGCTGCATCTGGTGCCCTTTCTTGCCGATCCAAAGCGCGCCGCGATCGATATCGGTGCCAACAAAGGTGTTTGGACGCTCTATCTCGCGCGCCATTGCCGCCATGTCTATGCGTTCGAGGCCAACCCGAAAGTCTATCGCTGGCTCACGCGCTATGTGCGCCTCTCCAATGTCACGGCGTCGGCCCTCGCCCTTTCGGACGCTGAAGGCAAAGCGGTGCTGCGCGTGCCGAAATACACCCGCGGCTATTCCAACCAGCACGCATCACTGTCGCCCGAGAATGTGAGTGAGAATTTCGGCGCGGTCGAAGTGGAGACAAAGCCGCTCGATGCATTGCGCCTCGATGATGTCGGCTTCATCAAGATCGATGTCGAAGGCCATGAGCTTGCCGTTCTTCGCGGCGCACGCGAAACGCTCAAGCGCTCCAAGCCCACGCTGGTTGTCGAGATGGAAGAGCGCCACACCAAAAGACGCATCGAGGATCTTATCGCGGAGGTTGAAACCTACGGCTATTTTGCGCTTGTCATGACGCATGCCGGGCTGAAGTCCGCGCACGTGCTCGATTTCGACCGCGAGCATCGCGGTGCTGTTGGCACCAAAGCCTATGTGAACAATTTTATATTTTTGCCCTCGCGATAATTTCGTGTTTAATTGAACAAACGCATTCAACGAAGTCTGAATGTGTTGCGTTCTAGCTTGGCGATGTTGGGTGTTGGAGGGCTCACCATGGCAGCGCTTCAGGGATTTATGCAGGGCTTCTTGATGGTGATCTTCGCCATCGCGATTGCCGTGTCTCTTGTTGGTCTCAAGCCGAATCTGGGCCGCAGCGCTTCCCAGCCGCAGCCTTCCGCGCCGCCTGTCGCGATGGGCGCCATAAGCGCGCTGGTCTAGGCCGGGCCGCGACATAAGTCGCAGGGCACCTTAGCTGTTCTTGATCGCGCATCGCGTGTAAAGAACGGGGCATGCCGAAGACCAGAGTTGGCGATATCGAGATTTATTATGAGCGTGGCGGCGACCCGAGCCTGCCGCGCCTTCTCTATATCTCAGGCACGGGCGGCGATTTGCGCCTGAAGCCGCGCGCGCTCGACAATGTCTGGCCCAAACACTTCGATACGCTGGTCTTCGATCAACGCGGCCTTGGCCAAACGGACAAGCCGGATCGTCCGTACACGATGGCTGGGTATGCCGATGACGCGGCAGGCCTGATGCGCGCCATCGGGTGGAGCTCGGCGCGCGTGCTCGGCATCTCTTTCGGCGGCATGGTGGCGCAGGAGCTGGCGCTGCGTCACCCGGAGATGGTTGAACGGCTTGTGCTGGCTTGCACCTCGCCCGGCGGTGCTGGCGGTGCCTCATTTGCGTTCCACGAGGTCGGACATTTGAGCGCCGAAGAGCGCGCCAACCTCATGCTCGGTATCAGCGACACGCGCCACGATGCAGCCTGGGCCGCGGCGCACCCGAACGAATACGGCGTGCTCACGCGCGTGCTGAACAATCCATTCACGAATGAACCCGGGTACGCCATTGGAGCGAAGCGCCAGCTCGAAGCGCGCGCGCATCACGACACATGGGACCGGCTGCCGCAAATCGCGTGCCCCACATTGATCACCGGCGGGCGCTATGACGGCATCGCGCTGCCTGAGACTCAAGAGAAGATGACGCGGCGCATCCCGGGCGCGAGGCTCGAAATGTTTGAGGGCGGCCACGCTTTCATGATGCAGGATGCGCGCGCCATTCCGGCGATCATTGCGTTTCTGGAGGGATAGAAGACGCCGCCTTATTGCTGACGGGCGCAGACGTTTGACGCCGGAACCAGAGACGCACCTTGTTCATCTCATAAGCCGAATAAGCGGCGACCGCGGCCCACACACCGAAAAACACACCGAGCCAAAAGCCACCCGTCGCAAACGAAAAGATTGAGATAAAACCGATCACGACGGTCATCAGCACATTGAGGCCGATACACACCCATTTGACTTGCCACGGCATCTAGAATTTCTCCTCACCGTCATGGCGATTGGGATCGGGAAAGTCGCGGCTGAGCTGGAATTTGATGCCAGCGATATGCGCATTGACCGCAAAGTGCTTGCTTTCGACAGGGTCACGCCGCGAGGAAACGTCTTTGAACGCACGGTCAAGCTGCGCGAGATCTTTGACTTCGATGATGAATTGCCACCCGCCTAAGCCGTCGGGCCCAAGCCCAAGCTTACGGCGCAAGAGGCGATAGGAGTCGATCAAGCCTTGCGTTTTCAGATGCGCCATATAGGCACCGAAGGATTCGGCGAAGGCGAGATCGTCCGTGCCCGGCTTTAAATCGAAGAACCCCTGATAGACGTCCATGCTCGCCCCTAATAGAGCCCTGGGATCAGACGCGCCGTGCGCGCTTTGTAGCTTGTGTAGTCGGGAAACACTTCGCCCAGGATGCGCTCCTCATAGATCATGCGCCCGATCTGAAAAGCGAACTGCACGAGGATGAGCAAAAGGCTCCATGGCTGTTTGAATTGCAGCATGATGCCGATGAGCGCGACCTCCTCGCCGAAATAGACCGGATGACGCATCCAGCCGAACGGCCCCGCGGTGACGAGCCGGCGCGCTTCCGGCAGCACGCTGAACGAGCGGCCAAGAAACGACAGAGCATAAATCGCATAAAGGCTGCCGGCCACGATCAGGAAGGCCGAGAAGATGCTCAGCCAGGGCGGAATGACGGCAACCGGCAGGCCGAGAAACGCGATCCCGAGAAACGCACCGAGCACGGCGACAAGCTTGGGCAAAGCCCCGCGCGTCTTGCCGACCGGGGGCGCGCGCAGGATGAGAAACGCGATCACCAGAAACGCAAAGGCGAAGGAGGCGATGCGCGCGGCCAGATTGGCATAGATGGCAAAAGTGCCCGCGCCGACCATCACGCGCCAGATGAGCCCCGCGAAAGGCTCGTAATCGCGTGCAACCGCGTAGCAGTACCAGGCGATGACGGGCGAAGCGAACAGGAAGTCGGCGAGCTTGGTGCGCTCGAAATCGCTCAGCGGCCGGCTGCTTATGCTCATGGCGTTTCCCTTGGGAGCCCCAGGTATCATGGGCTTCCCGCGCCTGTCCAATTCGCCACCTTGCCCGCGCGCACCAGCCCGACTAGCTTGGCGCCGAAATCAGGATCCGCCCCGACCAGCCTTAACCCGCTTGAGGAATTCATGGCTCACAACAAACCCACGCTCATCATCGTTGCCGACGCTTCGGGGGCGCGCGCATTCACGACCGAGGATCGCGGCGCAAGCGTTCATGAATTGCCGGGCGGCCTTGATGCGCTGCCGCCCGCGCCCGCGCATCATCACAGCCATGGCGGCCCTTCGCCCAGCTCCAATATTCATGCGCGCCACCCCGCGATGGATCCCGGCGCCGATCCGCATCAGAAGGCTGAAGACAAACTCGCGGTCGATCTTGCGAACCGTCTCGAAGGCCTTGCGAGCGATCAGACTTATGCGGGCATTGTGATCTTCGCGCCGCCCGTGTTTCTCGGCAATCTGCGGCGCGACTTCAGCGGTGGCCTCACCAAAAAGATCACGCATGAGGTTCATAAGGATCTCGTCAAGTCTTCACTCGAAGACATCCGCAAGCACGTCAACGACGTCCTCTTCCCAGCGACCTGAGCGCGCGTTTGCGCCCTCATTCTTCCAACTTGGTCGGAAGATCCAGACCAACAACGTGATTCTACTTCGTCATGGCCGGGCTTGACCCGGCCATCCAGGGCAATAGGCGTGGGCGTTCGCTGTCTGGATCGCCGGCTCGGCGGCCGGCCATGACGGCTTAAATTTTTGTTGGCGCCGTTTCCCCCTCGCCGCCGAAGCAAGATCGGGCGTTGCGCCGTGTTATCCCCGCTTGCGATGTTCCGTGAGCGGAGCAAGTGCGCGGTACGGCCTTGAAACGCAATCGCCGCTTCCCAATCTCGCTAAGAAAGTGCGGGATAAGGAGCCAGTATGAGCGCAGCAGTAGACGAGCGGTTCGCGCCGGGCGAGGTGGTTCAGCTCAAATCCGGCGGACCATTTATGACGGTAATCGGGATTAGTGAGGATGGAGACCGGCTCGGATGCGGCTGGTTCTGGTCTGGCCGCTATCAGACAGACATATTCACTTCCCACCAGCTGAAGCAGCCGAGCGGCGAGGCGCTTCGCGCAGCAACCAATCTCAAAACCCCGGCTTCGGCGTCATGATCACCACACAGGCGAACACGATGCCGGACAATTCACTCGCAGGTTAGAAAAATTCAAAAAATGCGAGTGCTTGATCGATAATTCGCTTCTCGCGAGGCGCTTGGCGGGGTCAAGCTTTCTCAGGCACGACGCCGAGCTTCTTCTTCAGCTCGTTCGACGAGGTCGTATAGAGGAACACCGCCTTCTTGCCCTTGTGGACAATCTTGTAGGCCTCCTGCGCCATCAGCGCGCCCTCATGAAAGCCCGAGAGGATCAGCTTAAGCTTGCCCGGATAGCTGTTGATATCGCCGATGGCGAAAATGCCCTTCTCCGAAGTCTCAAACTTCTCGGTGTCGACCGGGATCAAGTTCTCGGTGAAGTTGAGGCCAAACTCGGCGATGGGCCCCAGCTTCATCGTCAGGCCATAGAAGGCCAGGAGCCGCTCGCACGGCACCTCATACTCGCCGGCCGTCTTGCTACCGACCGTGACCGACTTCAGCTCGCCATTCTCGCCATTGAGCGATTTGATGTCGCCGATGTGGAGCTGCATCTGATCCTTGGCAACGAGATCGCGCATCTTGGCGACGCTCGCCGGCGCGCCGCGGAACTCATCGCGCCGGTGGATAAGATTCAGCTTCTTGGCAATCGGGTGAAGATTGAGCGTCCAATCGAGCGCGCTGTCGCCGCCGCCCGCGATCAAGACGTTCTTATCGCGGAACTGGTCCATCTTGCGCACGGAATAGAAGACCGACTTGCCTTCATAGTCCTCGATGCCGGCGATCTTGGGCTTGCGCGGCACGAAGCTGCCGCCGCCCGCGGCAATCACCAAAACCGGCGCAGTGATCTCGCACGCCCATATCGGTCTTGATCCGGAAGCGCCCATCCTCGAGGCGCTCAAGCTGCTCGGCCATCTGGCTGAAATGGAAAGTGGGGCCGAACGGCTCGATCTGCTTCATCAGGCTGTCGGTCAGCTCCTGGCCGGTGCACACCGGCACCGCCGGAATGTCGTAGATCGGCTTTTCGGGATAGAGCTCGGCGCACTGCCCGCCCGGGCGGTCCAGGATATCGATGAGGTGGGCTTTAAGATCGAGGAGCCCAAGCTCGAACACCGCGAACAGGCCGGCCGGCCCGGCGCCGACGATCACGACATCCGTCTCATGGCGGCTGACGACTTCGCTCATTCCACTTCACCTCTTCAAAGCGCCGGCGCCTATTGCCCGATCGCATCCGGTTTGTAAAAACTTCAGATGGGAATGTAAATTATTTTGTATTACAGTCAAATCACGTTGAATAATGGGCCTTGTCGCACTCTCATAGCTCGGCACCGCACAATGTGGGACGCGATATTTTCGCCCAGCCAACCTAAAGCGATTACGCGCTTGCTGGCATCCGGAAAATGCCGAGGCTCTCAAAGCAGATTATCTTGGCAACACAGTTCGTTGCCGCAGGTTTCTAATATATCTTCTAAGCCGCTAAGCGGCCAGAAGAGCGCGGACTTGCTGCGCCGTCGCGGCGAAAGCAGAGGCAAGCTCGTCCAACATCGCCGCCTGATCGGACTCTGGCGCAGCGCCCTGCGCCTCTGCCTCACGGGCCAGACCCGCCAATCTATTGGCGCCAACCCCGCTCGCGCAGCCTTTGAGCGAGTGCGCAGCATCGTGCCAGGCGCGCTCATTACCGCACGCTTCTTTCAAACGATCGAGCAGCAGCTCGCCCTGGCCCAGAAACAGCTCCAGCACCTGATTACGGACGTCCTTGTCGCCGCCGGTATAGATATCGAGAAACGACGCATCGAATGCAGCATTGGCTTGAGTGCTTGCGGCGACCTTCATATTGTCCTCGATGACATTTGCGGGGGCCTTGCAAGCCTACTCTTTCAAGCAATGCCAATGCGTTAAGAGAAGATCCTCAGGGCCCAAGCGCGATTGTCCACATGGATGGCCGACAGCTTTGCTTGACGCCCTCTTCGCTCGTGGTTCACGGTGCAAAAAACAGCGGGCGGTGGGGGTGCAAGCGGCGTATCAGAGTCCGCCTGTACCCATTTGGTGTTTGAGCGTTTTTGCACGTCACGGGAAGCGAGGCGTCAAGTGAGCGAGATCTATGAGCGGCGCGATGAGCCGGGCACCGCCGATAAGGAGAAGGTGACGCCGCTGCGCCAGGAATTGCCGCCGATCCTCCCGGAGGAGCGTCCGGCAAAGAAGCCGTTGGGCTTGTCATGGCTTAGCTTCTTCGGCATTGCCGGCTCGCTGCTTTGGCTCGGCTGCTTCTTCGCATTTCTGCTGCCGCATAGCGGCCTGGAGGAAATGCTTGCCGGCCCGCTTGAGCAAGTCTGGGTCGTCTATCTCGCCGTGTTTCTGCCGCCGCCGATCATTGCACTGATCGTTCTTATGGCGCGCCACTCCTACCGCATGCATCAGCGCGCCGGGGAGCTTGCCGAGCTTGCCGAAAAGCTGATGCGCCCCGAGATGACCGCCGCCGGCAACGTCACCTCGATCGGCGTTGCGGTGCGCCGTGAAGTCGAAACGCTCAATCTGCGCATTGAGGATACCGCACGCCGCTTGCGCACGATGGAAGAGGGCCTGACGCGCAATCTCGCCGCGATCGACGCCGCGACCAAGGCAACCGAAGAGCGCACCGTTGCTGTCCAGGCGATGATGAAGACCGAGCGCGCCTCGATCGATGAGGCGATGGCCGCGCTTGTTGCCAAGATGGATGAAGGCTCGAAGGTGGTCGATGAGCGCTCCTCCGCGCTCGCCGACCGCGCGACCGATCTCGTCAACCAGATCAACACGGCCGATACGCAGCTCGGCGCACGCGAGCAATCGCTGCAGACTCTCACCCAGAGCATTGCCGCCTCAACCGAAAAGATCACCACCCTGCTGTCGAATGAATTGGCGACACTCGATGTCACCAGCCAGGCGGCGCTGTCACTGGCTGAGCAGCTGAGCGAGCGCTACGGCACGCTGCAGAAGGCCGTCGAGAACACGGTTGCGCAGCTGCGCGACGAGCATGAGCGTCTCGAAGAAGCGATGGCGGTCAACCGCGACACCATGCTCAAGATCGGCGATACGGCGAGCCAGGAGCTGCGCGTGCTCGATTCGCATTTGCGCCGCGCCACCGACCGCCTCGGCACAACACTCGAAGAGCTGGAAGACCGTACGCGCATGGCGGCGTCCGTCTTCAATGAAGAGCTCAACACCGCGCGCGAATCCGCTGAGGAAGCTTCCAAAGGCTGGATCCGGGCCGCGGAGACCGCACAGGCCTTCGCCGAAGACACGGCCAAGACCATCGGCGAGCGCGCCGGCGAAGCAGAAGCGGCGCTCACGGCGCAGCGCACGCGTATCGACGAGATGATGGCGGCGCAGTCCAAGGCGAATGCCACCTTCCTCGAGTCGGAGAAGACGAAGATTGCCGAGGCCGTGAAGGCGCTCACCAACAATATCGGCGAGCAGCTGGCGCTTCAGCTCGATCAAGCGCGGGCCCGCCTGCAGTCGGAAAGCCAGGCCTGGGCCGGCCAGCAGGAGCAGCTCCAGCACCAGCTCAACGCCTACATCATCGAATTGCGCGAGGCGGCCGGCACCTACGCCGCCGAAGCAACCGAAGCGATCGCGAAGCAAGTCGATCAATGGTCGGAGCAGCGCTCGGAGTTCCAGCGCGATATCAACGAGCTTGCGGCCCTCACCGGCTCAACGCTCACCGGCGAGCTTGAGACGGTGCGCCAACGGCTCGCCGATCAGATGCAAAGCTGGGAAGCCCGGCACGACGATATCAAGCGCGGGTTGCAGGCGTTCATTGGTGATGCGCGCGAGGCCGCTGCGAAATACGCCAACGAGGCAACCGATCAGCTCCGCCGCGAGGCCGAGGCCTGGAACGCGGAGCATCAGGCTTTCAAGAGCGGGCTTGAAGATGTCTCGGCGGCGGCCCGCAGCCGCTTCGCTAATGAGATGGCGACGGCGCGCGATGCGCTGAGCAGCCAGGTCCAGGCTTGGGCCGATCAGCAGGAAGAGCTGCGCCAAGGCATCGAAGAGCTCGCCACCAAGACGCGCGAGAATGTCGTCGGCGAGATGAGCGCAGTGCGCCGCGCCCTCGATCAGCAAGCGCGTGAATGGCAAGAGGCGCAAGCCGGGCGTGCCGAAGACCTCGCCCGGATCGCATCCGACATGCGCAAAGGCATGGAAGCCGAGATGATCGCGGCGCGCGAAGGGCTCTTAAAGGAAAGCTCGACTTGGCAGCAGATGCATTCGGAATACCGCGAAGATCTTCAAAGCTTGGCGAACGAGACGCGCAAGAGTGTGCTCGAGGAGATGGCCGAGACCTATGACGGCATCGCCAAAGAGGCGGAGGCGTGGAAAGAGGCGCACGCCGAATATCGCCAGGAGATCGAAAAGGTCGCCGCCCAGGCACGCCAGGCGGTGATGGATGAGATGAGCGCGGCGCAAGAGGCGATGCGCGGCGAGGCCGAGGTCTGGCAGCAAGAGCACGCCGAATATCGCCGCGGCATCGAACAACTCGCCGCCGAGGCGCGCCAAGCGACGATGGATGAGATGAATGCGGCGCAAGACGCGATGCGCGGCGAGGCCGAGGCTTGGCGGCAAGAGCACGCCGAATATCGCCAGGATGTTCAAGAGGTCGCCGCAGAGACACGCCAGATCGTGCTCGATGAGCTGAATGTCGCGCGTGATGGTCTCGCCGAGCAGGCGCGCGCCTGGGAAGATCAGCAAGCACAATTGCGCGCCGGCGTTGCCGACCTTGGCGCTGCCGCGCGCGACGCCGTCGTCCGGCAGTTCAGCTCGATCCGCGACGAGATCCGCAAGGATGCCGAAGAATGGGCGGACGAGCAGAACAAGATGCGCGAAGCTTTGGAGGCTTTCGCCGACCAGGCGCGCGCCGCAGTCGTTGCGCAAGTCGAGCGCGCCCGCGCCGGACTTGCCGCGGAAGCCGATGCCTGGACCCGCCAACAAACCGGCCTTCACGAAGCGATCGAGAATTTTGGCGAGCGCACGCGCGATGCGATGGACCGCCAGCTCGAGGAGGCGCGCGCACGCCTCAGAGAAGAGGCCTCGGTGTGGAGCGAGCAGCAAGCCGAGCTCCAGCGCGGCATCGAAGAATTCGCAACCGAAGCGCGTGCTGCCGTCATCGCGCAGTTCGATCAAACCGGCGCGCGGCTTCGTGCCGAGGCGCAAGCGCTGCGCGAAGCGCAAGGCGAGACTTCTAGTTGCCGTCGAGCGCGCCGCCAAGGCTGTGCATGAGCGCATGATGGCCGAGACCGGCGCGCTCAAGCTCGAGCAAGGCGAGATCATCAAAGCGCTCGAAGTCGCATTTGGTGAAGTGCGCGAACGCCTGCAGAGCGGCATCGAAGAACTCAAGCTTGACGAGCGCGAGCTTGCCAATGTCGTAGAACAGGCCTCGATGCGCACATCCGGCAGCCTCAATCAACAGACGCAGGCGATCCAACGCCACGAAAGCGCGTTGGCAACTGCGCTTGGCGGCTTCACCGACCGGCTCGAGCAGATGGTCGGTGAGCGCGCCGCCGCGCTGGCCCAAGGCTTTGAAACTCAGGCCGGCGAGCTCGAGCGTAACCAGAGTGAGCTTCTGGGCTCGATCGAACGCGCAACAATCGCTGTCGGCGATGCGCTCAGAGAACGCGAAAACGCGCTGCTTGCGCGCGACCGCGACATCGTCGCGCGTGTCGGCAATGCGACCAACGCGCTCGAAGGCGAGCTTGAGCGCCAAACCAACGTGCTCAGCGAGTATTTCGATAAGATCCTCGGCTCGCTCGACACGGCGCGCGAGCATGTCGAGGAGCGTCTGCAAAGCGATTCATCATCCATCGACGATCAGCGCGAGCAGATCCTCAGTGCCCTGCAAACCGCTGCCGACCAGCTTCAGGATCAGCTTGCGACGCAGGCCACGGCCATTCGCACGGTTCAAGAGGAAGCGAGCCAAGCGCTCGGGGCGAGCGCAAATGCAATCCGCGCCGAAGTCTCGGCCGAGAGCAAGCGCGCGAGCGAATCGCTTGCGCTGGTCAAGCGCGAGCTCGACACGCTTGTGCGCGCCGCAGAGAGCACGGTCGAGAAGCAGATGGCCGGGCTGCAAGAGCGCTTGAAGATGTCGAGCGGCACCTTCGATGTGCGCCGCAAAGAGGCCGAGGCAATCATCGCCGAGACGTCGGAGCGCTTCTCCAGCGCCATTGAAAGCCGCATTGGCTCGGCTGTCGAGAGGCTCAAATCCGAGACCGGCGCCTATGAGACGCGCCAAGCCGAAGCGCAGAAGCTTGTCAACGACCTTGCCGGTTCGCTGCGCAGTGCGTTCAGCCAGCAGCTCGACGAGGCGCGTGCGCGCCTCAGCTATGAGGTGACGGCAATCGCCGATGCGGAAGGCCGCGCAACCTCGGCGATCGATGAGCTGACGGCGCATCTAAAGGCCGAGGTCTCGCGTCAGATCGAGGAAGCGCGCGAGCTGATGGAACAGCAATCGGCAGCACTTGCAACCGGCCTCACCAGCGGCACCGACGAAGCGCGCCGGCTGGTGCGTGCACTCGAAAGCGCGGTGGTGCAATTGCAGAGCGCTGCGGAGCGTACGCGCGAAGTGGTGGACGACACCGTCATCAAGCTCGAGGAGCGGCTCAAGGACCTGCCCGAGCGCGCCAACCAGACCGCGAGCCAAGTGCGCACGCTCGTGCACAATCAGCTTGCCGCAATGTCGACGCTCGCCAATGAAGCGGCCGGACGCGCGCGCGCCATGAACGAAGCGCTTGAAGCTTCGATGAAGGCGGCGATGGGCCTTAACCTCGCCGCGTTTGGCCCGCAGCTCGCCAACCCGGATGCGCCGGCAGCTGACGAAGCCAGAGCGATCGCGGCGCCTCAACCGCCGGCGCCGGCGCCGGCACCGGCATCGCAGGCAACGCACGCGCCAGCGGCTCCGGTGCAAGCACGGCCGCCTGCGGAGCCGCCGCAAACCCAAGCACCCAGCGTAAACGAAGATCGCACGCCGCGTGCCCGTGCCGCTCAGAGCGGACAACCCGCCTCGGTCAGCAAGGAGCCGGAAAAGATTGAGCCGACGGCGGCCGAATCCCTCGGCGTGCCCAGGCCCGGGCGGCTGAGCCTGTCGGTCGATCCGCTGTCCAGTGCCGAGACAAATCTCAATCTCAGCCTGTCTGCCGATCCGCTGCGGCGTGCCGAAAAGCCGCTGCTCGAGGGCTTGGCGCGCCGCCTTACCGGCAACCGCAATGCACCGCCCGTGCGCAACGAGCCGGGCAAGGAATCCAAGGGCATGAGCGAGATCCTGCGGGCTGTCGATCAAGCGATCAAAGAGGATACGGCGAAGTCTCCTGCCGCGCCGGATTCAAAGATGACGGCAACCGAAGAGCTTGCCGCCCAGATCAGCGGCATGTCGCTCGATCTCAAGAAATTCTATTCCGAGCGTGCCTCCGATAAGTTCATGATCGCCTTCGGCTCCGGTGACCGCGCGCTCTACACAGAGTTCCTGCTGGCGCGCGTGGGTCCGCAAATCCCCCCGCGCATCAAAGAGCGTGCAAAGAACGATGCTGCCTTCGCCGGTCTCGTCGAGCGCTTCACGCTACTCTTCGAGGCCGAGCTTGCGCGCGCCAAGGCGAACGGGCAGCGCGCACTTGTGCGGCTGCTCTCCGGCGAATCCGGCAAGCTCTATGTTCTCGTGAAGGGCGCGATCGAAAGCCCCTAAGGATTTTGCGGCGAAGGCTCGGCTGTCTTGCGTGCACTGGCGGCGGTTCGCTCATAGTCGGCCTGGGCCTCATCGAGCGTCCACGGCACGGCTTGGCTGATAATCTTGGAAAGCACATCGCTGAAGCTTGCAGTGATTGCGATCAGCGACGGCGCCGTCGCCCGCTCCTTCTGTTCGAAATTCTTCGATGCGATGATGAGCTCGCCCGGCTCGCGCACGATCTTGAAGTTGATCACAATGACGGCCATCGGCGTTGTGCCGCCCGAATAGACCGTATCGAAATTCATCAGCTCGCCCTGCAGCTCATAATCGCCGTGCAAGCCGATCGCCTGCCGGCTGACTCCGACAATCGCGCCCGACTTGTCGAAACCCTGCAGCAGCTGCGATTGAATAAGCCGCGGCACCCGCTCCGACCAGCGCGCGCCAGCGAAATACTTGATCTCGGAATCGCCCGGCCGCACCAGGATCCGGTCCGAGTTCGAGCGCGGTGGACGCACTCGGTTCATCGATCACCAGCTGCCAAGTCACCGGCATCATTTTCTGCGTGAATTCCGGCGTAGTCTGAATATCGTAAAGATTGGGCGCCGGGCCGAGATCGACCAGCTTGACGCCGCATGATGAGAGCGAGAGCGCAAGTGCTGCCGTAAGCGAGATTCGGAACAGCTTTCTCATTTGCGCACCGGAATTTCCTGGCCGCGCGATCCGCCAAGTACAAAGCCTGCGGGGTCGCTCTCGACATGACGTGCAATACGGTCAAGTGTCGCCACCAACTGGCGCGCCTCGACCACGAAAGTCGCAAGCTGCGAAAGCCCTTGCGTGGTAAAGTTGTTGATCGAGGCGCGGTTCTCGGCAAGCACCTGATCGCCGAGATCGGCCGCGTCGGAGATCTTCTTTGCCGCTGTCGTGATTTGCGCAACCATCTCTTTGCCATCGCCGGTCATGAAACCATCGGCATCGTGCGTGAGCTTATTGACGTTCTTGATGGCCGAAGCGAAATCCTTCGAGCCCGCATCCAGATTGGTGAGGATTTGCGTCACCTTCGCCTGATTCTCCGGCGTCAGGATGCCATTGAGGCTATCGAAAGTCGTGTTCGCCTTGGCAATCAATGACGGAATGGAGTTCAGCAATTGATCGATCGCCGAGCCCTGCGCTTTGATGAGCGGAATCTTCGGGCTGTTTGGATCGGTGATCACGGGCAGCTTCGGCGATTTCAAAGTGCCGCCCGCGATCTGCACATAAGTGATGCCCGTGATGCCGGCGAGCTGAAGGCTCACTTTCGAGTCTTCCCGGACCGCGAAATCTTTGCGCTGGCCGACCTTGATGCGCACAAGCACGGCATCGGGCTCATTCGCGATGAAGCTGATCCGCTCGACCGTGCCGACCTTGAAGCCGTTGTAGCGCACCTCACCGGCTTCCGGCAGGCCCGAGACACTGCCGATGAATTTGACATCGTAATAGGCCGCATTCGTCGATGTCTTCGACAGCCACAGCACGAACAGCATCGCGGCGAGCAACACGGCGAGCGTAAACGCCCCGATCAAAATATGGTTGGCGCGCGTTTCCATATCAGCCCTTGCCTTTCGCTGAGAGAGCAGCGCGTCCGCGCGGCCCGTTGAAATACTCCTGAATCCACGGATGGTCGAGCTTGAGCATGTCGGCGATCGTGCCGATGGCGATCACGCGCTTGTCGGCGAGCACGGCGACGCGGTCGCACACTGCATGCAAAGTATCGAGATCATGGGTGACAAGAAACACGGTGAGATCGAGCGTCTCGTGCATTTGCGCAATCAGCGCATCGAAGGCCGAAGCGCCGATGGGATCAAGCCCGGCGGTGGGCTCATCGAGAAACACCAGCTCAGGGTCGAGCACAAGCGCACGCGCCAGCCCCGCGCGCTTCTTCATGCCGCCGGATAGCTCGATTGGGCATCTTCATCGCCGCCACGGCATCAAGGCCGACCATGTTGAGCTTGAGCCCGGCGATCTCGTCGATCAGCGGCGGCTTGATGTGCAAATGCTCGCGCAGCGCGACTTGCACATTCTGCAGGACGTTGAGCGAGGAGAACAGCGCCCCTTCCTGAAACAAGACGCCCCAGCGCCGCTCGACCACCTGCAGCTCATCGAGCGGAAGCTTGGTCAAATCCTCGCCGAATACCTCGATCCTGCCGGAGACCGGCTTGTTAAGGCCGATGATGGAACGTAGGAGAACGGACTTGCCCGAGCCCGATCCACCGACAATGCCGATGATCTCCCCGCGCCTGACTTCGAGATCAAGCTCGTCATGCACGGTCTGCGCGCCGAATCTGTTGACCAGCTTTTCGATCTTGATGATGGTCTCGCCGCGTTCCATCAGTAGTTGATCTCCTGAAAGAACATCGCAAAGAGCGCATCGAACACGATGACGGTGAAGATCGATTGCACGACGGAGAGTGTCGTCCGCTCGCCGACCGACTCCGCCGTTCCCGTCACCTTGAAGCCTTGGAAGCAGCCGATCATGGCGATGACGAAAGCGAACACCGGCGTTTTGATCATGCCGACATTGAATTGGGCAACATCGGTGACTTGAAGCAGGCGGCTCACAAAGGCGGACGGCGTGATACCCAGCGTCGTCCAGATCGACCAGCGCGCCGCCGAGAAGACCGGCCATGTTGGCTATGAAAGTCAAGAGCGGCAGCGCGATAATGAGCGCAAGAACGCGCGGCACGACCAGGATCTCGACCGGGTCGAGCGCCAGCGAGCGCATGGCATCGATCTCTTCATGCGACTTCATCGCACCGATCTCGGCGGTGAAGGCGCTGCCGGAGCGGCCGGCCACCATGATCGAAGCGAGCAGCACGCCGAACTCGCGCAAGAAAGCAAAGGCCAAAAAGTCGACGGCGAAGATCTGCCCGCCATAATCCTTCAAGATGTCGCCCGACATGAACGACATCACCGCGCCGATGAGAAAGCTCATGAGCGCGATGATCGGCACGGCATTGAATCCGGCGGCTTCGATATTGCGCACGGTCGCATTGATGCGCAGCCTTGCGCGGCCGACGAACACACGAAAGACGGTATCGACGATGAGGCCGGAAAAGCCGAGCATCTCCCAACCGGCCCGCGCACCCGCATCGAGATTGGTGCCGATCCGCTCGAGCAATACGAGCAGCAGCATCGCGCGCGGCGGCGCTTGAAGCGGCTTGGGCGCATTCTTGGCGACGGCATCCAAGAGCACGCGGGCGTTATCGCTTGCGCCTTCGATCGGCACCGGCGATCCCAAGCCGCCGAGCGATGCCGCCGCCCGATAGAGCAGCCAGGCGCCGGCGGTATCGAGCCGGGAAAGCTTGGAGACATCGATGCGCGCGGCCCCGCCCGGCGTACGCGTGAGTTCACGGATTTGTGCATCGACCCTTGCCAGGCGGCCCAGCGTCCAGGCGCCTAAGGCGACAAGCACGCGCAGCGCGCCGCTACCCTCCACCTCAAGGCGAGCGGGCTCATTTGCGTTATGAGCGCCTTCCTTCACCACGAACTTTCGCCCGTCCTTAGCAGTTGAAACCCAAAACAGCCTTTCCGGCCCGCAGCTTGCTTTGCCTGACAGTCTGAAGGTTCGAAGGTAGAGTTATGTTAACGTCAACGGATTGTTGCCGGGCGGCAAGAGCCTTGCTGTTCGGACCTAACAAACAGGTAACAGTCGGGGTTTAGGGGAAGACTATGGTCGCTCTGGCGCGCCGCGGCGCGGCAGTTCTAGCTGTCGCCATCGCCATTCTGGCACCCGCTCTCATGTTCTACACGCCCGCCAAACCGGTGGCGGCGTGGCGCGAGTCCGTTTTCGGCACACTTACGGAATTGTTAAGCCCGTTCATCCGCATCCCGGCCCAAACCCAGGTCCGCCTGATCGCCATTGATGACGCGACACTGAAACGTGCCGGCGGCTGGTCGGATGAGCAGCTCACAAATCTGATCGACCAAATCCGGATCGACAGGCCACGCACCATATTGATCGAGCGGAATGCGGCTTCCGTCGCGCCGGCGCACTTGGCACTTTCCGGCGCGCGGCTCAGTGAGAAGCTTCAAGGTAGCATTGCCGTGCTCAAAGCGGGCGCCCTTCAGCCCACGAGCCGCCGCACGCGCACCTTCCCCTTGCTTCAGACCGTGAACGGCGTCATAGCGCCCTCGCCGGCCGCAGCCAATGCGATGCAGGTTGCGCATATTTCGAGCTTGCGGATTGAAGGCAATTCAGAGCGCAGCTTGTTCGCGGCTGTGCCGCGCGGTGTTCATGCGCTCGGGCCCGCCGATGCGCGCGTCGGCAATTGGGCTTGGGCAACAACGCCAAGTGGCGCCTTGCGCCTTTTGACGCCTGAGACGCCAGTAGGTCTTTCGGCGGTTTCGGCCTCCACCATATTGAGCGGCTCAAGGTCGGCAAACGACGATCTGAATGGCGCCGTTGTTCTCGTCCAGCGCACCGCGCACGCCAATGCAAGCTCGGCGGCCTGGCGCGAGGCGCAAGCCGTGGCGCAATTGCTCAACGGCCTTACCCCCGCGCGCACCAATTGGGCATTGATCGCGGAAGCCGTGGCCGCCGCGCTGGCCGGCGGTATCGTCAGCCTGCTGATGATTCGCGGGCGGATCCGCCAGGCGATCGAAACCGCGATCGGCTTCATTCTTGTCTTCGGCGTCACCGCCATCGCCATCTTCATCCTCGAGCTCCAGCTGATCGACCCGATAACGCCGGCGCTTTTCGTCGCCGGCTCGCTGGTGACCTCCGCGCTCCTTCTCGCCGCGCGCTGGTCGCTAGGCGCCGATGCCGCCGCGCCGCCCGCGCGCCGCAGCGCCGAATCCGATCTCATCGGCGTTGAGCGGCGTGAAGTGACCGCTCTTGTCTGCGAGATCAGGGATCTTTCCGCACTGACCGAAACCTATAAGGACAGCCCGATCGCCATGACGCGGCTGGTCGGCAGGCTCCTGGGCACCGCCGCCGAGATCATCAAAGCGCATCGCGGCACGATTGAGAACATCGGCCCGGCGCGGCTCTATGCCGTGTTCAACGCGCCCGGCAAGGACGCCAAGCACGCCGAGAAGGCCGCAGAAGCTGCACTCGCCGTGATGGGCCGGCTCGATCCGCTGAACGAAGCACTGGAAAAGGCACTGGCGCCCACGGGCATTCCGTTCACGCCGGTTAACTTCTCGATCGGCATCGACACCGGCGATGCAGTGGTCGGCGATATCGGCTTTAAGTCCAAGCGCGAGTTTGCGGCGTTCGGCCCGGCGCTCGATGGCGCGGCGGCGCTCGCCGGTCTTTCCAAGACTTATGGGCCCGCCATTCTTGTCGGCGACAAGGCTGAACAGCTAATCAACCGCAATTTCGCGCTTCTCGAGCTCGACATCAGAGAAGTGGCCAACAGCAACACCCGCTCCTTCTTCGCGCTCTTGGGCAATCCGGTGCTGCGCGCCAACCCGCGCTTTAAAGCACTGCAGGAAGGTTTTCGCGCCTTCTATGCCGCCTATCGCCGGGGCCATTGGGATCAAGCGATGCAGCTCCTGGAGCAATGCGCAAAGCTGCCTGGCGTCTCCCAGCGGCTGGTTTCGCTCTACGATCAGCGCATCGCGTTTCTCAAGACGTGGCAACCACCGCGCGATTGGAGCGGCGTTCTTCGCCTCCCGGTCGAATAGAGCCGACATCCGACGGTTTTGATTCAAGTCTTTTGCGAACCGGAGCGCGAACCTTAAACCGGCGTTAGCGACACGGCCCTAGCTTGCCGCACTGGGGAAGGAACACGAAGGAGCCGAGGCGTTCTTTTCGGTGTTGGCGTATGAGTAGCGTTGTCTACCAATTGCGGCGTGGTGCCGGAGCCTTGTTGCTGGTGCTCGCGATCGGCGCGCTTTCGTCCCCCAGCGCATTTGCCGGAACCGGGAATGAAGAAATCGCCGGCCCCGCCCAGGCGCTCGAATTCGTTGATGATCTGGCGACCAAGGCCTATCAGGCATTGAACGATCATTCGATGAGCGCCAAGGAGCGCCAGATGCGCGCCCGCTCGCTCATCGATCATGGCTTCAACGTGCGTTACGTGTCGCTTTTAGCGCTTGGGCCTTACGCCCGCGATCTCGATGAAAAAGGGCTCAGCGAATACGAGGACAAGTTTGCCGATTTTCTCTACGGCAAATATACGACGCTTGTTGAGAATTACGGCGTCGTGCGGTTCAGCGCGACGGGTGCCGAGCAGGTCGGGCGGCGCGATGCGCTGGTGCATCTCATGATCTACCGCAAGGGCGAGACGGTCGACACACGCTGGCGCGTGCGCATGTTCGACGGCGAGCCGCGCGTGATCGATGTCGAGGTGGCAGGTCTCAGCCTCATACAAGCCGAGCGCTCCGACTTTAGCGCGCTCATCAAGAAGGCGGGCTTCAAGGGCCTGTTCGATGCGCTGAGCGCATACGCGCCTGACAGCCCCGCCTGAAGGCGGAGAGCCTGACTGGACGAAACCTGCCTCTGGTATAGATTGCGGCCGATCATTGCCCCGCCAATCTTCATACCGGACGATATAATGACAAAGAGCGCTTTGGTTCTCGCCGCCGGCATCTTAGGGGCGGTCGCAATTGCAGCGCGCGCCTTCGAGGCGCATGGCATCATCACCCTGCCCGGCATATCGCAGCCGCGCCTTACCGACTTCCGCTCCGGCACCGAAATGCTGATGTTGCACGCGCCGGCCATGCTGGCACTTGCCGGCGTTGCCGATTATGTGCCGCGCGTCGCGCGCACGACCGGCATCCTGTTCACACTCGGCGTCATCCTGTTCGCCGGCCCCTTGCTTCATTACGGCGTGAGCGGTGTGCGCACCCTTATGATGCTCACGCCCGCCGGCGGAATGGCATTGATCCTGGGCTGGCTTGCGATTGCGGCCGGCGGCGCCTTGCGCCTCGCGCAGAAGCGCACGCTTTGACGGCTCGCCAAGGCAAGCCCATATTCTTCTCATGAAGATTCTCGTGGCAGGTGCAGGCATCGCCGGGCTTTCGGCCGCGCTCGAGCTTGCGCGCAAAGATCGCGAGATCATTCTCTACGACCGTGACGCTGCCGCCGCCCGAGGGATCGGCCGAGGATATCTTCGAGGATTGGCGCCGGCCGGGCGCAACGCAGCTGCGCCATAGCCACGTATTTCTTGCGCGGCTCTACACGCTCATTCGAGACCGGCTATCCCAAATTGCTCAAGCGTCTATTGGCGGCAGGCGCGCGCGAGCTCAAGTTTCACGATTCCCTCCCCGCCTCGCTGCGCACGCGCTATCGCCCGCGCGCGAACGACAGCGACCTCACAATCCTTTCCTGCCGCCGCACGACGCTCGAAGCCGTGATGCGCGCGCATGTTCAGTCACTGCCGCATGTCAGGGTCGTCCCCAATGCGCGCATTCGCGGCTTGATCCTCGACAGAAGCGCGGACACGCCCATTGCGAAGGGCCTTATTGTCGAGATGAATGGCAAGCGCCAAGACGCGCTCGGCGACATCGTCATCGATGCAAGCGGACGCAACACGCCGTTTCCCGATTGGCTCGCCGAGGCGGGCATTGAAATTCCGGCCGAACATGCGCCGGCGGGCATCATCTATTACACGCGCCATTACAAGTTGCGCCCCGGCAAGCAGGAGCCGAGCCGCGGCGCGTGGCTCGCCCCCGGCGCCGGCGATCTCGGCTATATCAAATACGGCGTGTTCCCCGCCGATGAAGGACATTTCTCGATCACTCTATCGGTGCCGGAAATCGAAACCGAAATCCGCAAAGCGATTATGCGCGGCGAGATCTTCGATCGCATCTGCGCGAGCTTTCCCGGCGTCATGCGCTGGACCGACCCGAGCGCGCCGAACCGACAAGCAAAGTGTTTGCGATGGGCAAGCTGCAAAGCATCTGGCGCGAATATGGATCGTGGACGATACGCCGCGCGTCTTGGGTTCTTCGCGATCGGCGATTCAACCATTCGCACCAATCCGCTTTATGGCCGCGGCTGCTCGATCGGCTTCCTGCAAGGCCATATTCTTGCGCGCGTTCTGCGCAAGACGCGCGATCCGTGCGCAAGCGCCAAGCTGTTTGCGCCGAAACGCGCCGAGTTGCGCGGCTTCTACGATTCAATGGTGCGCCAGGACGTCGCAGCGATCCGTCTCGCCGAACGTAACCAAGAAGGCGCGCAAGATCCACGCATTTCAGCTCGCGCTATGGCGCGCTCGATCGCCGAGCACGGCGTTGTCCCCGCAATCCGACGCGACGAGCGCGTGCTGCGCTTCGCTCTTGCGAGCCTCATATGTTGCAAGGCGCCGGACGATTGGTACGACGCAGCCGCGCGTCATCTCCATCATCATGCGCGTGTGGGCGACGCCGCGGCCGCTCAAAGCGAAGTTCTATCCCGGCAAACTGGGGCCCGATCGGCGCGAAATGCTCGAGCTTGTCAAGCGCGAATTTGAGAGCCGCCGAGTAAGTGCTATTTTTCCACTGCTCTGATTCGGCATGACAAACACAGAACCAAAATGGCACGCGACGCGCATGGCGCTTGGATTTTTCTTGCTGTGTCAAGTGTGAAAGAGTTTATGACAAACAAGCGGGTAGGGTTCGTCCGCGGTCATATTCCCGCCGGGGCCCTGGCTTCATAAACGCAGTAAGTCATATCAAACGCTCGGTTCGCACGCGCGCCGAATGATTGTGTGTGACGCATGTCGATCCGTTCAGTCTTTCGAAGCGAAAGCCCTTATGTGCCACGCGCGATCGGAAACGCCGCGCCGCAGCCCGGCCCTGTTCCCGCGGTCCGGATTCGATCACGGCGCGTTGCGCGTTTTGATTGTCACAGCGCTCGGATCCGCAGCGCCCGCGGCGAAGATTTGCTCTTGCACGGATTGCGAACGCGCCTCTGCGATCAGCGGGCACATCGTCGATCTCATCTCGGAAGATCGCGCGCTCCGCGCTCGATGGACGCGTGCGGCTGATCAGATTGCAGGAAACCGTCTGCCCGCAAGCGGCCGCTTGGGTTTGGCCGTTCTGCTGGGTGCGCTCTCGCGCGCGCGCGAAGACCGAACATCGTCTCGCGGCGTGCCTCGCCCATATCGTCTCCGAGCGTGCGTCCGATTATGACCTCGTCATCGACGATCAAACGCTGCCTCGATCAGGTGTTCACGCTTAAGACGCACGGCGTCAAGGTGTTTGGCCTGATCAGTCAGCCTCAGGCGATCGAGCGGTCGGCGCGCAAGACGGTTCGCTCGCTCGATGGCGTTCTGGTGCCCTCACCCGGCATTGCCGAAGAGATCATTCACGAGCTCGGGCGCACTGCGATCCGCGATTGAGATCCATCGACGAAGCGCGCATCTCATCAACCGTCAGCCGGCTTCATGCGCGCATCGCCGCGCAGCGCATCTGATTAAATCCCTTCGCCGTCAATGAGCCGCGGCTCGTGAATGCCGCACTCGTCCTTATCTGTACCAGCCCAGCGGCCCGCGCGATATTCGCCGGCGCTCGCCACGCGGTCGGTGCACGGAAAGCAGCCGATCGACAGATAGCCTTCCTTCACCAGCGGATGACGCGGCAGATCGTGCTCTCCATATATGGCTTGAGACGATCAAGCGACCACTCCGCCAGTGGATTGATCTTGATGCGGCCCTCGTTGATCTCGACCTTTTCCATTGCCGCGCGCGACTTGGTCTGAAACCGCTTGCGCCCCGAGACCTCGGCCTTGAACGGCTTCAAGCGCGCGGCGCAGCGGCAGCACTTTACGGAAATGGCAGCACGCGTCGCGACGAGGCGCCACAGATTGCCATCGGGATCGAGCGTCTTCTCGTCCTCCTGGATGCGGATGGATCGAGCGGATATCGGTCAGGCCCAACAGCATCCTGCAGCTTATCGCGATAGCGCAAAGTCTCACCGAACAGCTTGCCGGTGTTAAGAAAGACGACGGGCGTGCCAGGATCGATCTCGCTCAGCATGTGCAAAAGCACAACGGCCTCCGAACCGAACGAGGAGACCACGCGCGATCTCGCCGGGATATTCGCGGGCAATGAAGCCTTCGAGCATCGCTGCGCGCTTGCACCTTTGTAGCGCTCGCGCAGATCTCGCTAAGGCGGCTAGCAAGCCGCTGGGCATCTGTCGGCACGTCCTTCGGGACGCGCTGCCAAGCACGCTCATGACAGCCATCCGCGTTCGTTGATTGCGGCTTCGGTCCGCGCCGTGAGCTCCGCGCCGCTGACGCCATTCTCACGCCAGGCTTTGCGCCAGCCGGCGATCTCCTTAAGGCGCCCGCCCCAGCTCTCGCCGAACTCCGCTTCCAGGCGCCGCTTGAGAATGCGCGCAAGTGCCGGCGAGGCACCGCCTGTCGAAACCGTCAGCACAGATCGCCGCGCCGGACAATCGCCGGCACATGGAAATCGCATAGCGGCGGATTATCTTCCGTGTTCACGAACACGCCCGCGCGCCGCGCTTCGCGCGCCAAGCGTTCGCAATCGGGCTGGGGAAGATCGGCGATGAAGAGAATGCGCGATAAGGCGATGTCTTCGGGCCGCGGCAATTGTCGCACCAGCCGCTTGCCAGCGGCCTCTGCAAGCGCTGCCGAAGCCTCTGGGGCATAGATGGTTACATGCGCACCCTCGCTATCGAGCTGGCTCAGGCGGCCGAGCGCGCCCTCGCCATTGCCGGCAAGCGCCACATTGACCGCCTTCAGATCGACAAGCATGGGAAACATTTGGGCTCACCCAGCCGCTGGTTTCACCTTAGATAGAGGGGGAACCATCTATTTTCAAGCAGGATGCCGTAAAATAGAAATATCTACAGAATAATATTGTATATATTCCGTGCCCTTCGCCTCCTAGTTACGGCTCTTGTCGACAAGCGCGCGCTCGGCGATCCACGGCATCATCGCGCGCAGCTTCTTGCCGACCTCTTCGGACGGATGCGCCGCCGACTTCGCCCGCTCGCCTTGAACGAGGTCTGGCCGACCTTGTTCTCGAGCATCCAATCGCGCGTGAAACGGCCAGACTGGATATCCTTCAGCACACGGCGCATCTCGGCGCTTGCGTCTCATCGGTGATCAGCCGCGGCCCGGTGACATATTGGCCATACTCGGCGGTGTTGGACACTGAATAGTCCATGTTGGCGATGCCGCCCTCATAGATCAGATCGACGATCAGCTTCATCTCGTGGATGCATTCGAAATAGGCCATCTCGGGTGCATAGCCGGCTTCGGTGAGCGTTTCATAGCCGGCGCGCATCAGCTCGACGACACCGCCGCACAGAACCGATTGCTCGCCGAAGAGGTCGGTCTCGCACTCCTCCTGAAAGGTCGTCTCGATGATCGCGGCCCTGCCGCCGCCGATCGCCGAGGCGTAGGCGAGCGCGATGTCGTGCGCATTGCCGCTGGCGTCCTGATGCACCGCGACAAGGCACGGAACGCCCGCGCCGCGCGCATATTCCGCGCGCACCGTATGACCGGGGCCCTTCGGCGCGACCATCATGATGTCGAGATCCTTGCGCGGCTCGATCAGATTGAAGTGCACGTTGAGGCCATGCGCAAAGAACAGCGCGGCGCCCTGTTTCAAATTCGGCGCGATGTCGTCCTTGTAGATATCGGCCTGCAGCTCGTCGGGCGTCACCATCATCATGACGTCCGCCCATTTGGCGGCATCGGCAACCGGCATCACCTTGAACTTGGCGCCTTCGGCCTTCTTCACCGATGCCGAACCGGCGCGCAGCGCAATGACGACGTCTTTGACGCCCGAATCGCGCAGATTGAGCGCATGCGCATGGCCCTGGCTGCCATAGCCGATGATGGCGATCTTCTTGCCCTTGATGAGATTGATATCGGCATCCCGATCATAATAGACGCGCATGTCATTTCGCTCCTAATGCTTCAATTGCTTCGTATACAGATTTTATGGTTGCTTGCCCGGCTGTTTCGGCTGAGGATCGGAGACGCCGATATCCATCAGGCCTTTCCACTCGCCCTTCGCATTCTTGCGCCACACCGTCACATATTTTCCCTTCAGCGTTGAGGGCGTGCCGTCCGCGGCCTTGACTGTGTAGGTCCAATGCCCCCAGCTCATACCGAAATCCCCGCTCTTGCCGGCATAGGCTTCATCGGGCGACCAAACCAGAGGCGAGGGCACAATGCCATCATTCTCGAGCTTGAAGATCGCGTCCTTGCCGCGAGCCGGCTCGGCGCCGGGATGCAAGACCATGCCGTCTTGTGCGTCCATGGTTTCCGCGAATGCGTGCCCTGCGCCCTTCTCTTTCGCTTCGGCATTGAACGCGCGATCAGCGGCGAGAATTTCTTGCACCGCTTGCGCCGAAAGATCCTTCATTTGCGGGGAGGTTGCTGCGCCGTGCTGATTGCAGGCAGCGAGCAACAACACACAAGCAAACAAGCCGAGCTTGATCTGCACCTCACATCGCTTTGGCGCCGCGCGCGAGCGCTATAACGCCCGGTGCGGCAGACATCGACGAGGCCCAATGGGCGCATCAAATCGACAAAGGCGTCGAGCTTGTCCGGGCTGCCGGTCAGCTCGAAGATGAAGCGATCTCAAGCGTGGTGTCGACGACGCGCGCGCGGAACGTATCGCACAGGCGCAACGCCTCGACGCGCTTCTCGCCTTTGCCGGCCACCTTGATCAGCGCCATCTCGCGCTCGACATGCGGCCCTTCGACCGTGAGATCGACCACTTTCTGCACCGGCACCAGGCGCTCGAGCTGGGCCTTGATCTGCTCGATGATCATCGCCGTGCCGGTCGAGACGACTGTGATGCGCGAGATGTGCCCGGTCGGATCGACTCTCGGCGACCGTGAGCGAATCGATGTTATAGCCGCGGCCGGAGAACAGGCCGATGACGCGCGCGAGCACACCCGCCTCGTTGTCGACGAGAACGGCAAGGCAATGGCGCTCCAGCGGCTGATCGACTCGTGGCGGCATGTACTGTCTCTTCCTTCTTGTTTCCTCTCCCGCTTGTGGGAGAGGGCTAGGGTGAGGGGCCGAATGGGAGTACGCGGCCGCGCCCACCCTCACCCGGATCTCAGCTTGCCTGCGATCCGACCTCTCCCATCAAGGGAGGAATGGTTACGCGCCGATCGCACCGTCAAACCAGCATCTTGCCTTCTTCGGAGATCTCCTCGCGCTCCTCATCCGGCGACAGGATCATCTCGTTGTGCGCCTTGCCCGACGGGATCATCGGGAAGCAATTCTCCTTCGGATCGACGACGCAATCGAACAACACCGGCCGCTTGATCGCGAGCATCTCCTTGATCTTATCGTCGAGCTCAGACGGCTTGGTTGCGCGAATGCCGACCGCGCCATAGGCCTCGGCAAGCTTGACGAAATCGGGCAGCGCCTCGGTGTAGGAGTGCGCATAGCGCCCGCCGTGCAAAAGCTCCTGCCACTGACGAACCATGCCCATATATCCGTTGTTGACGATGAACACCTTGACCGGCAGCTCATGCTGAACCGCGGTCGACATCTCCTGCATGTTCATCAGGATCGAGGCTTCGCCGGCGATATCGATGACGAGCGCATCGGGATGCGCCATTTGCACGCCGATCGCCGCCGGCAGGCCATAGCCCATGGTGCCAAGCCCGCCGCTGGTCATCCAGCGGTTCGGGCTCCTCGAACTTGAAGTGCTGCGCGGCCCACATCTGATGCTGGCCGACTTCGGTCGTGATGTAGACATCGCGCCCCTTGGTCAGTTCGTAGAGCCGCTTGATCGCGTGTTGCGGCTTGATGATGTCGGGCGCGGGTTCTTGAAGGCGAGGCTAGTTCTTGCCGCGCCAACTCGTCGATCTCGCCCCACCACGCTTTCAGCGCCGCGGCATCGCGCTTTGCCGGATGCGAGCGCCACGCGCTTGAGCATGTCCTCCAGAACATGCGCGCAGTCGCCGATGATCGGCACCTCGACATGAACATTCTTGTTGATCGACGACGGATCGATGTCGATATGGATCTTCTGCGAGCCGGGCGAGAACATGTCGATCTTGCCGGTGACGCGGTCATCGAAGCGCGAGCCGACCGCGATCATCACATCGCAATCGTGCATCGCCAAATTCGACTCATAGGTGCCGTGCATGCCGACCAGGCCGAGAAAGTGCTTATCCGATGCCGGAAACGCGCCAAGGCCGATCAACGTCGACGTGATCGGAAAACCGGTCGCCGTCACCAGCTCGCGGAACAGCGCGCTCGCGCGCGGACCGGAATTGATGACGCCGCCACCCGAATAGATCATCGGCTTTTTCGCCCCGACCATCAGATCGACGGCTTCCTTGATGCGATCCGGATCGCCCTTGAGACGCGGATTGTAGCTGCGATGCTTGATCCGCGCCGGGCCGACATAAGTTCCTTTGGCGAACTGGATGTCCTTCGGGATATCGACCACCACCGGCCCGGGCCGCCCCGAGCGCGCGATGTAGAACGCTTCGTGCAAGCACACGCGCGAGATCGTTGACGTCCTTGACCAGCCAATTGTGCTTGGTGCAAGCGCGGGTGATGCCGACCGTATCGGCCTCCTGGAATGCGTCGGAGCCGATCAGATGAGTCGCGACCTGTCCGGTGAGGCAGACGATCGGCACCGAATCCATCAGCGCATCGGTAAGCCCGGTGACCGCATTGGTCGCGCCCGGCCCGGAGGTGACCAGAAACACGCCGACCTTGCCGGTCGAGCGGGCATAGCCTTCAGCCGCGTGGCTGCGCCCTGCTCATGGCGCACCAGCACATGGTGAGCCGGTGGTCCTGAAACAGAGCGTCATAGATCGGCAGTACCGCGCCGCCGGGATAGCCGAATAGCGTATCTACACCCTGATCGACGAGCGCGCGGATGACGATCTCCGCGCCGGTGATCGGGGTGTTGGCCGTTCCTGACATGCTCTGTGCCATCTGCGTCCCCATGATGGGTTAATAATCCCAGACGCCCTAAAACGAAAGGGGCCCCAGAGGCCCCTTCGTTTGTCAGCCGCTCGCATTTCCGGGCCGTTAGCCCAGAGCGCAAGCAGCCGCAATAAGTACGACTTTCCGCAACATTGCTGGTCTTTCCGCAAAAAGCCGACGAAAGGTAATGGAACGGCCCTAATCCGTCAACTTCCGAGCCGTTAATGCGCCCTCTTCCAGCTGCGCCGAAATAGCGCCCGGATCAGCCACCGCTATCTGATGCCAGTCGCCATTTGGTGCCGGATCCAGGTGAGCTGGCGCTTCACGTAGTTGCGCGTGCGTTGCTTGGCGTGGGCCACGGCCTTATCGATCGCAAGCTCGCCTCTGATGACCCCGGCAAGCTCCTCAACGCCCAGCGCCTTCATCGCCGGCAATGCGGATCGAGATCAAGCTCAAGAAGCGCCCTCACCTCCTCCATCGCGCCGGATTCCATCATCGCGTCGAAGCGCCGATCGCAGCGCTCATAAAGCGCCGCAGCGCTCCGGCACGAGCACGACCCGCAGCGCCTCGTCCGGGGTGAACAGCGGCGGCGCGCCTTGCTTGTGCCACTCACTGAGCGGCTTGCCAGTCGCGATGATGACCTCATAGGCACGCAAAGAGCGGCGCGGTCGCCCGCCGGCCATCGAAATGCCGCCTCCGGATCGTGGCGCGCCAGCCATTTGTTGAACTCTTCGGGCCCGAGATCTTCCCAAAGCGCATGCGCCGCGGCACGTACATGCGCGGGGATCGGCGGCACATCCGCGAGCCCCTCGAGCGCCGCTTTGAAGTAGAGCCCGGTTCCGCCGACAAGATCGGCATGAGGCCAAGCCCGCGCGTTTTCTCAATGGCCCTACGCGCATCCTTTAGCCAATGCGCAACCGAATAGCGTTCCGCCGCGGGAACATGGCCATAAAGGAAGTGCGGCGCCGCCGCCTCTTCCTCAGGCGTGGGCCGAGCGGACAGGATGCGCAGCTCGGTATAAACCTGCGAAGCATCGGCATTAATCAGTACGCCCTTCAACTGTTTGGCCAGCGCAAGCGCCAGCACCGACTTGCCGCTTGCCGTCGGGCCTGCAATAAGAATCGTCTGCTTAACCGCTCTTTCATGCCTCTGCCTCATTCAAAGGCTCATCCTTCGACAAGCTCAGGATGAGGCGATTTATCTTATAACCCTCATGGTGAGCCTGTCGAACCGTGAGGGTGGAAGCTTGTCGAAGCGTGAGAAGACTTAAATGCCTACCACTTTGACCCTTATCGGCAAGCCGGGCGCCCTAACGCTCGATCTTATCGCGCAGGCGCGCGCCGCGCTGGGGCAGATCGGCATGGTCACACGCTCTGAGGTCGAGTGGCTGAGCGAGGGCGAAGCCTGTGACATCACGCTTCCGGATCGCGCAACGCGCGCCATCTTGCCGGTGGTCGAGCAGGCGCTCAGCCCCGCGCCAATCGATGCCATCTATCAGTGGACGGAGTATCGCAAGAAGGGCGTGCTCGTCGCCGACATGGATTCGACCATCATCACTTGCGAATGCATCGACGAGTTGGCCGATGCCATTGGCTTGAAGCCCAAAGTCGCCGCGATCACCGAGCGCGCGATGCGCGGCGAGATCGAATTCGAGGGCGCACTGACCGAACGCGTTGAGCTGCTGAAAGGCCTTCCCGTCACCGAGCTTGAGCGCGTGTTCGAGCCGAGGGTCCGGCTGACCGCTGGCGCCAAGACGCTCGTCGCCACGATGCGAGCGAACGGCGCGAGCACGCGTGCTCGTCTCCGGCGGCTTCACCTTCTTCACGAGCGCGTCGCCGGGCTCGCCGGCTTTCACAGCAATCACGGCAACACGCTGAAGTCGTCGACGGCAAGCTGACGGGCCGCGTCGTGCCGCCGATCCTCGGGCGCGATGCCAAGCTCGAGGCCCTGGCACGCGAAGCGCGCGTTGAGTGTCCCGCTCGACGGCCACACATGGCTGTCGGCGACGGCGCCAACGATCTGGCGATGTTCAAGGCGGCCGGCTTGGCATTGCCTTTCACGCCAAGCCGGCGGTCGCGCTTGCTGCCGCCGCCGCGATCGCACCACAACGACCTCACGGCACTCTTTCATTCAGGGCTACCGCGCTCCGAATTCGTCCGACCTGATCCAGCGCGCACTGCGCGCGGCCGGAAGCGCTTGAAGCGCCGTGCGCCCTGATGGCGCGCGCTCACCATCATCAAGACGACCTTCTTGTCGGTCTGCCTTGCGGCTGTCAGCTTTTGCACATCGCCTGGGTTGTGACCTTGCCTGGCCGATCTCGGTGATGACATCGCCCTCGCGAAAGCTGGCCGAAGGCCGGGCTAATCATCGACGCCAGTCACCAAAGCGCCGTCGACCCCGGCAGGCACCTGATATTTCTGGCCGCAGATCAGGCGTCAGCTTGGTGAGCTGCAAGCCCATCACCGTGTCGCTCGACATCTTCGCGAGCTTCTCCGGCGCGCTGCTCTTGATCGTCATTGCTCGCATAGATCTTCTCATCGAGCTTGCCGACCGTGACATTGAGCACCTTGTGCTGATTGTCGCGAATGATCTCGACAGGAACAGTGCGCCCGATATCCGTCTCGGAGACAATGCGCGGCAGCTCGTGCATCGTCGAAACCTCTTTGCCGTTGAACTTGATGATGAGATCGCCGGGCCGAGGCCCGTCTTTTCCGCCGGCCCGCCGGGCGTGATCTCAGCGATCAGCGCGCCCTCCGGTTTCTTCAAGCCGAGGCCCTCCGCAATATCCTGGCTCATCGACTGAATCCGGACGCCGATCCAACCGCGGCGCGGCGCGCCATATTGCCTGATTTGACTGATAACCTTGGCCGAGATATTCGCCGGAATGGCAAAGCCGAGGCCGACCGAGCCGCCGGTCGGCGAGATAATCGCCGTGTTGATGCCGATCACCTCGCCATCCATGTTGAACAGCGGCCCGCCGGAATTGCCGCGATTGATCGCGGCATCGGTCTGAATGAAGTCGTCATAAGGGCCGGCCTGAATGTCGCGGTTAAAGGCCGAGATGATCCCGGCCGTTACCGAGAAGCCGAGGCCGAACGGAGCGCCGATCGCAACGACCCAATCGCCAACACGTGCTTTGTCTGAATTGCCGAACTTGACGAATGGCAGCGGCTTCTTCGCATCGACCTTCAAGAGCGCGATATCGGTCAAGTCGTCCTTGCCTAGCACTTTCGCGGTGTAGGAATCGCCATCCTGAAATGTCACCTTTACGGAATCCGCGCCGTCGATCACATGATCATTGGTGACGATGATCCCCGAAGGATCGATCACGAAGCCCGAGCCGAGCGAGCTGATGCGTTGCGGCCGCGCGGGCCGGCCGGGCGTACCGTCGCCATCGCCGCCTTGCCCGCCCTGGCCGAACTGCTTGAAGAACTCATCGAAGGGCGAGCCCGGGGGAAATGGCGATTGGCCTTCCACGCGCTTCAGCGTTTGCGTGGTTGAGACATTGACGACCGCGGGCGAGAGCTTTTGCGAAAGATCGGCAAATCCATCAGGCGCGCCACGCGCCATGGCCGGCGCCGCTTGCAGCAGGCCGGCGACCACGATCGCCGCCGCGAACGCCTTGAATGGATTGAGGCCCTTCACAATCGAGGAGGCGGAAAGCTCAAGCAACACTTCGGTAACTCCTTATTCGGCCGGTGGGCCAAGCCGATACGCGCCACATCATAGCGCCAGGGTTATCTGCAACGCCACGCCGGGCGCGGCATAAGATTATAGCGGCCGGGGCCTTCGGCAATGGCTCTTTAGCCTTAGCTCGGCTCTCTATTTGCCTTTATCATCGCCCAAGAACTTGAAGAACTCACTATTGGGCGAGATGACCATGGTCGTGTCGTTATCGGACAAGGCCTTCTTATAGGCGGTCATCGATCGGTAAAATGCGAAGAAATCGGGGTCCTTCGAATAGGCCGCGGCATAGATTTTGTTGCGCTCGGCATCGCCCTCGCCGCGGATGATCTCGGATTGCTTGTTGGCATCCGCCAAGATCACGGTGACCTCGCGGTCTGCCTGGCTTTCGATCGTGTTCTTGATCTGATCGCCCTCGGCGCGCGCCTGGCTGGCCTCACGCACGCGCTCCGCCACCATACGCTTGATGATCGAATCGACGTTTTGCTGCGGAAGATCGGCGCGGCGGATACGCACATCCACCACTTTGATGCCGAGGCCCTTTTCCTTGCCATGCGCCTCGGAGGAAACGTTGACTGAATCCTTGATCGCATTCATCACCGTGCCGCGCTCCTCGGACAGCACGGCAAAGATCGTCGTCGTGCCCATCTCATCGCGCAGGCTGGATGACAGCATGGTGAGCATGCGCTGCCGGCCGGCAGTTTCAGTGCCGAGCGCCTGATAGAACTGCAAAGGATCAACGATCTGATAGCGCACGAACGCATCGATCACGATACGCCGCCGCTCCTTATCCGGCACTTCAAGCGAATCCATGTCGGCGGTTTGAATGCGCCGGTCGAAATAGAGCACCTGCTGAACGAACGGGATCTTGGCGTAAAGACCGGCTTTATGGCCGCCACCCGGCGCGTTGATGACGCTCTTGGGAGCGCCGAACTGTACCACGACCGCCTCCTGCATCTCGTTCACCGTGAAGAAGGTGTTGGAGATGACGATGAGCAGGGCGACAACACCGATGAGGATTGGCAGGGCGGGAACGCGCATCATTGTCCTCCCTCCGTCTGCGTCTTTGGCGCAGCCATGCTGTTATGCAGCTGGGGCAGAGGCAGATAGGGCAAGACGCCGCCCTTCTCATCGACAATCACCTTATTCATGCCGCTAAGAACATTTTCCATGGTCTCCAGATACATACGCCGGCGTGTGACGTCGGGCGCCTTTTTATACTCCGCGTAGATAGAGTCGAACCTCGCCGATTCACCTTGTGCATCGGCGACCACGCTCTGCTTATAGGCTTGTGCATCCTGAATGATGCGCTGCGCTTTGCCGCGTGCTTGCGGAATGACTTTGTTTTGATAGGCCTCGGCATTGTTTCGCGCGGTCTGTTGATCCTGTCGCGCGCTTTCGACATCACGCGCCGCGTTGAGAGCGCGATCCGGTGGATCGACTTTCTGGATGTTCACTTCAACGACTTGAATGCCCGCACCATAGCTATCGAGCGTTTGCTGGATGATGCTCTTGGCTTGCCGTTCCGCCGACGTACGCTCGTTGGTTTGCAAGGAGTCGAAATCATTGCGTCCCACGACTTCGCGCATCGCGGCCGTCGCGACATCTTTAACCGCGCGATCTGGATCATTGACATCGAAGAGATAGTTTCTCGCTTTGTTGATCTGATACTGCACCGTGAAATTGACGATCAAGAAGTTGCGATCCTTCGTCAGCATCAGATCATCGGAGGTCTCGCTCGTATCATTTGACGCGCCGCCGATATTGACTCTAAAGACGCGCGTGACCTCGGGCAGAAACACCTGCTCGACCGGCCACGGGATGTGCCAATGCATCCCGCTGCGCTCGACACGAGCGAATTGACCGAAGCGCAAGATGACGCCTTCCTGGGTCGGCGAGACGACATAGAAGCCGCTCACCATCCAAACCACCACGAGCGCCGCCACCAAAAGGATAGCCATAGCGCTGCCGCCGAATCCGGGCGGAAAGGCGCGCCGCAGCCGGTCCTGGCTGCGCTTCAGGATGGCATCGAGATCCGGCGGTTCGTCGCCGCGCGGACCGCCGCCATTGCCGCCGCCGACTGGACGCGGTCCCCATGGGCCTTGGCCCCGGCCGCCGCTATTCTTGTTCCAAGCCATCCATTCCGCCCTTGCGTCCGCTTTCGGCGCCCCGTAACCAGGGAATTTCCCTGACCGGACGAGCCCTTAGATAGGGTGCGTTCCCACGCGCCTGAAGGCCCGTTTAGCTGATTTGGTCCAGGGGGGCCAGTTTTGATGTGAAAAGGGGCTTGGGGCGGCCGCGCCGCACGAGAACGTGATCAGTAATTGAGCCTCAGGCCCCCCGGCGCCCAATCGAAGGCGGCCAGCCGGCCCGTGGAGGAGAGCGTGACGTAAGCGCTCTTAAGGCCCTGGCCGCCAAAGGCGATATTGGTCGTGATCGGATCTCCGGTCGGCCAGTGATTGATCGTACGCCCGTCCGGCGAGATCGCGGTAATGCCGCCGTTAAGAAGCGTGCCGACACAAACGAAGCCGCGCGAGTCGACTGCGAGCGAGTCGAACATCTGATGACCGCCCGGCGCTGCGAGGCAAATACCCGGCAATTTGAGTTCGCCCGGCGCAACGATCTGATAGGCCCAAAGCCGCGCGGTAAATGTCTCCGCGACATAGAGCGTCTTGCCGTCGGGCGAGAGGCCGATGCCATTCGGCCCCTCGAGCGGAAAAATCACCTGCTTGATCATCGAGCCGTCGGATTTGGCGTAATAGACCACACCGTAATCACGCGAACGGCCGCGGCCTTTGCCGAGATCCGTAAACCAGATGCCGCCTTGCTTATCGAACACAAGATCGTTGGGGCCGTTGAGCGGCACGCCCTTGCAGTCCGTGTACAGAGTTTCGAACTTGCCGGTCTCGGGATCGACCATCTGGATGCTGCCGCTCGTATAGCTCTTGGGCAGCTCCCAATTCGGCATCGCATTGCCGTCTTTGTCTTCAACGTCCCACGAAAAGCCGCCATTATTGCAGACATAGATCTTCCCGCCCGGGCCAAGCGCCGCGCCATTCGGCCCGCCGCCGAGCTGCGCGATAATCTCGACCTTGCCTTCCGCACTCACGCGCGTGAGCGTTCCGCGCCTGATCTCGACCAGAATGATCGAGCCGTCCGGCATGACGACCGGCCCTTCAGGAAATTGCAGCCCGCGCGCAAGCTCACGCATCTCGTCCTCCCAGCCACTTTTGCGCGCAACATTAGCGGCGCGCGCCGCACCCGCAAATGACAGAAGTCGGAAGCTTGTTAATGCAGCGGCGGCCGCAGCTCGAAGTTCGGCGCAGTGCTCTTTACCGGAGCGGGAGCGGCCCCCGCAGGCGCCTCCGGCGCTATCGCCGCCGTCACGCCGCTCGCCTGCACGGCAGCGCCATCGGTAGGATAGGCGCTCCCCACCTCCACCGGAACCGCATAGGGCTGCGGGGATTGATCATCGACAAGCGCTGCCGTCTCGCCCGAGCCTTGCGCGCAGGTCCAGCCCGCGTCACCCAAACGCTGTGCTAGAGTTTGCGCCTGTTGGACGCAGAAGTCGGTGCCGCTATCGGCATGCCAGAGAACTTCCGGATCATCGCCCATCGAGGTCTTCTGATATTGCACCTCGCACGCATAGCCCGAAGACGGCTGCGAGACGACCGAGACCGACCTCGTCGTATCGCCGCGCGTGCACGTGTATTTGAGATCCGCGCCTTGTGCCGAAGAGCCAATCACCAGCGCGACGGCTGTCATCGCCAATACAAAACGCATGGAACACTCCAACTCGAATGACGAGATGGAATGATTGCAGAGTGCGGTAAATACCGCGTTTGCCGAGCCTTGGAAATGCGAGCGTTTCGTTTAATCGAATGAGGCCGCGGCCCCCCGCCGCTCGAGCACAACGAAGGAATAGGCATAAGCGTTCTTGTCGTCGGTTCCATGCGATTCTCGAAACGTTTCCAACCACATGGCCGGATCGAACGGATCCAGATAAGTGTCCGCCTCAGGCGCCGCTTCCACTTCGGTAAGGTAAATGCGCATGGCGTAAGGCGTGGCGGCCAGGAAGATCTCGGCCCCGCCGATGACATGGACCTCGTCCACGCCGGTCTTCTCCGCCGCGCCGTGACCGAGCTTGAGCGCCTCCTCGACCGAAAGCGCGATGAGAGCGCCTTCAGCGGTAAAAGTCACATCCCGCGTGCAAACGATATTGAGCCGGCCCGGTAAGGGCTTGCGTGCAAGATCGCGCGTGAAGCTGGCACGCCCCATGATGATCGGCTTGCCCATTGTCAGCGCTTTGAAGCGCTTCAAATCGTTCGGCAAATGCCATGGCACCTTGCCGTGATAGCCGATCGCGCCGTTCGTGGCGCGCGCCAAGTTGAAGCAAATCGCAATTTGATCTTGAGCAGACATTTGGGATTTAGCGTGCGGGCGGCCGCGGAGAACCCGCGAAGCGGCGCAGAAACTTCCAACGCCCTTTCTCGCGCACGAATATGTCGTGATATTCGCCGGCCGCGGCAATCGACGAACGGCCTTCTTCACTCTCCATAACGAAGGTCCAGCGCGACCAGGCGGTTGCCTTGTCGCCATCGACGTCGATCTCCGGCGAGCTCAACAGATGATAGTTCGGCCGGCTCATCGGTCCGGAGCTGCCAATCGCGCCGCCGATCTTCTCCTCGATTTCCTTGGGGCCCGTGTATGTCCCGAAGCCGCCTTCCCATGTGCCGTTCTCAGCAAACAGATTTGCGTAGGCCTTGAAATCGCGCGCATCGAGCGTGCGGCCATAATCCATGATCACACGGCGAATTTCTTCCATGTCTTCCAGGCGCTGCAGGCGCGCTTCCAGCGATGTGCTCATCCCAATTCCTCCCACCTTATTCTTTTTAGACCGCGATCGGCGCGGCAATTGCCGGATGAGGATCGTAGCCTTCGATCGCCACGTCCTCAAACCGGAAATCGAAGATGTTCTGGACCGAAGGGTTGAGCTTGAGCCTCGGCAGAGGGCGCGGCTGGCGCTCCAGCTGTTCACGCGCTTGATCCAGGTGGTTGAGATAAAGATGCGCATCGCCGAATGAAATGACGAGCTCATGCGGCACCAGCTCGGTCACTTGTGCCACCATATGCGTGAGCAGCGCGTAGGACGCGATGTTGAACGGCACGCCGAGAAACACATCCGCCGAGCGTTGATACATGTGGCAGGACAGCTTGCCCGCGGCGATATAGAACTGAAAGAAGGCGTGACACGGCATGAGAGCCATTTTCGGCAAGTCGGCGACATTCCACGCCGAAACGATGATGCGCCGCGAGGCCGGATCGGACTTCAAGAGCCGCACGGCCTCTTTGATCTGATCGATCGCGCCGCCATCGGCCGCCGGCCAGGAGCGCCACTGATAACCGTAGATCGGCCCAAGATTACCGTCCTTATCGGCCCACTCATCCCAGATCGTGACGCCATGGTCTTTCAGATATTTCGTGTTCGTCGAGCCGGCGAGAAACCAGATCAGCTCATGCACGATCGACTTGATGTGCAGCTTCTTCGTCGTCAGCAGCGGAAAACCCGCTCCGAGATCGAAGCGCATCTGCGGCGCGAACACCGAGAGCGTGCCCGTGCCGGTGCGGTCGGATTTTCGCGCACCGTGTTCAAGCACGTGGCGCATCAGGTCGAGATACTGGCGCATGGAGCCAATATGGGCAGATTCTCGGCCGGAGTCGCGGGCGCCCCTGCCCTTTTATTAACCCCTTCCACCACCTATATTCTGCCTGTTGGGTTCGCCCAGCTATGGCGATAAACGGCTTCGTAATAAGCGCATCGGACCCGGGGGCAGTACCCGGCGGCTCCACCACCAGCCCAGCCAGATTGGCTGGGTTGCTGTGGGGCCGAAATAGGATCGACGAGCGTGTAAAGGCTGTCCTTTCGCCCGGTATGGTTCCGCCGTTATCGGGCTACTTTGATAAGTGCCAACGACAACCATGTTGTAGCACTCGCAGCCTAACCAGGTATGCGGCGTTCGGGCGGCACGTGGCAACAGAAGCCGCCCACTTCGGGGCCCGCAAGGGCCTCGAAGCTTTTGGGGCAACCCCCATCGATCACCAAGCCGGGTTTTCCTCAGCCCCGGCGCGGCCCGGCAGCTGCACATTGTTGATACGGCGGAACGAAAACAGCCATTCGCCATTCACGCGCACCAGCTCATCGTCGTAATGGCCATAGCCGACGATCCGCACGCTGCGCTCAGGGCCATCATTTTTCATCTCATGCCAATACGCACGCCCGGAGGCGCGGTCACCATCGATCTTGAGGACGAGATTGCTGATGTAGTGGCGCAGGCGGATCGGCGGGCCCGAAGGAGCTGCCGTACCACTGCTAAACATCACCTTCTTGAGTGTCTCCATTTCCTCGCGGATGGCGTTGCGCCCCTTCACGACGCCGCGGGCCCAATCGAGCACGCCGTCTTCAGCGAATGTGCCCGCATATACATCGGCATCCTGCCAATCGAGAGCAAACAAATAGCGCGCCTGGAGATTTTCGATCTCGGCGCGGTCTTCGGCATAGCGGTTGGGCATTGCGCTTCCTCCCTTATCTCTTTCCGGCAAGTTTGCCCTATCGCCCGCACAAACGCCACAATCGTGCTGAAATCGTAACAGCGCGAAACACAAGTTCATTTGCATTCCGTCGCGGACGCGTGCGACCCATCCCACAAGGGACGCATCCATGACCGAACGCATTCAGGCAATTATCTTCGATTGCGACGGCGTTTTGGTCGATAGCGAAGCCATCGCGCTTCAGGTCGAGCATGACCTGCTCGCCCAGTATGGGCTCATCTATGAATCCGCTGAATACCGGCAACGCTTTCTTGGCACAACTTATGAGCATTTCTTTTCGGAGCTGAAGAAGGATGCACGCGAACGAACTGGCAAAGAGCTGCCCCCTGACTTCACCGATCGATTTTGGCAGGCATTGCGGGCAGCTTATTCAGAGCGGCTCACGGCCCTCGAGGGGGCAGCCGAAACAATCTCGGCGATATCTCTACCCAAGGCGGTTGCATCGTCCTCGCTGATGGAACTCCTCGAACTCGAAGCTGACTAAGACCGGGCTGAAGCCATTCTTCGCACCGCACATCTATTCGAGCGAACATGTGAAGCGCGGCAAGCCGGCGCCCGACCTCTTCCTCTATGCCGCCGAACGTATCGGCGCCGTGCCCGAAACCACGCTCGTGATCGAAGATAGCGCGAACGGCATTATAGCCGCCAAGGCGGCGGGCATGATCGCGGCCGGCTTCACTCAAGGCGCGCATTGCCTGGAAGATCACGGCGAGATGTTGCTGGCAGCGGGTGCCGACAGAATGTTCGGCTCCTATGCCGAGCTTGCGGCGTTTATGGCCCACACCGGCTAGCTTGTGCCACAATCGCGACCTAATCTCCGGCCGTGGCCCACGCCGCAAGGGGGAAACACCCGTGTTCAAAGCGCTTCTGGTTATCGTCTGCGCGTTTGGTTTGTTCTCCTGCGCGCCGAACCGCGCAAGCGCCGACATGGCACCCCCACCGCCCCCGAGCACAAAGCCGGCGCCGGAAACGCCACAAATGTGCGGCGGTATTGCGGGCCTTCAATGCACGGGCGCAAAAGATTATTGCCACTATGAAGAGGGTGTATGCCGCAAAGTCGCCGATGCATCCGGCAGATGCAGGCCGAGACCCGAAATGTGCCCGATGAATTACGTGCCGGTCTGCGGTTGCGACGGCAAAACCTACAGCAATTCCTGCGTTGCCGCATCGCATGGCGTGAGCGTTGCGGCGCAAGGCGCATGCAGCCCGACCTAACACTTCCTCAACAAGGCAAGCCTAACCTTCGCCACGGCACAACCCGTTACGAAAGCTCGGCCCATGCGCCTATTGCGCGTATTCGTCTTGATATCGCTCGCGGGCGCAAGCTCGGCGGGCATCGAGCACGCGCGCGCGCAGGATAGAGCGACCTGCAAAACCAATCCCTATGCGGGTGGCCTGATCGCATCGGGCGATGCTGACGGCTTTATCGGCAAAGGCGGGCCCGGCGCCGGCGGCGATGCGAGCGGAATCCTGCCCTTGCCCGATCCTTCGAAGCTTTGCGCAACCGGCCTGACCGCCGCGCTGCCGGCCCCGCGCGCGGTTGCTGCCTGGTTCGCCGCGCTCTCGCAGACCGACCGGCAAAGATTCTTGCATGAAGCAGCCAAAGTGGGCGTGGTGGGCCATGACGGCCACGCATTCGGCGCCGACCAGTTCAACGACATGGCGCGAGGCTTTGATGAGGCGATGACACGCCAGAGCATGTCGGATGCCGATAAGCTCAAGCTCCTCAACATGATGGCCGCAGACGCCGGAATTGCGGCCGCTAACAAAGCGGAAACACCATGACGGATAACACTCTTTGCAGCACGGCATTGACTCTGTTGCTTGTTCGGCGGTGTAATTCCCGCAACGGGTGATGGAAGGCAATGACAACACACATGTCCAAAGATCGGATGCGGTACGATCTGCTCGTCCAGGACGCGCAGCGCTCCTTGGTTAAGGCGGCCCTGAGACGCGTCATCAAAGAAGGCTTGCCGGGCAATCATCACTTCTTCATCAGCTTCCGAACCGATGCGCCGGGAGTCGAGATGTCCGATGCGCTGCGCGCCCAGTATCCTGAAGAGATGACCATCGTTCTACAGAACCAGTTCTGGGACCTGTCGGTGGATGAAGAAGGCTTCGCGGTCTCGCTCAAGTTCAATCAAGTGCTGCAGCCTCTGCACATCCCGTTTCGCGCATTGACGATGTTCAACGATCCGGCCGTGCAGTTTCAGATGCAGCTTCAACCGACGGCGACCGTCACGCCGACGCCTGTCACGGCATCGCGCTTCGCGCCGGAATCTGGCGCACTGCCGAAGCCGGACTCCGCGCGTACCAACAAGCCGGAAGAAGGCGGCGAAGTCGTCAGCCTCGACGCATTCCGCAAGAAGTAACGCGTTAGCGTCGTCCCGTGCGCGCTGCGGCGCGAGGTGACGCTGTGCAGACGCGGGATCTAGAATCTCTAAGCGATAAAATCGGATGGCTGAAACGCGGGGGATTGCTCGGCTCTCTTCCCGTAGCTCCGCGCCAAGCGGCGCATCAAAAGCGTTGCCCAGCCTTCACGATCGCGCCGCTTGATCAGCGCAAACCCCGCCGCGCGATAAGCGGCAATCACGCTCGCCGCCTGCTCATCCAATATGCCCGAAAGAATGATGCACCCGCCCGCCTGCGAATGGGCTGCGATGCCGTGCGCCAAGCGAATAAGCGGCCGTGCGAGAATATTGGCCAGCACAAGATCGAAATCCCGCGCTGCCTGCAGTACCGGATGGCGGAAGCCCGCGGCGACGGCATGGCGAATTTGCGGCGCACCGCTCGCGACACAGTTGGTGCGCGCAATCTCGACGGCCACCGGGTCGATATCGCTCGCAATTATCCGCGCCTCCGGCCACAGCTTGCGGGCGGCAATGGCAAGGAGCGCGGTGCCCGCCCCGAGATCGAGCACGCGGCGCGGCCGGAACCTGAGCTTCGCCAGCTCCTCGAGCATAAAGAGGCAGCCATGGGTCGAAGCGTGATGGCCGGTACCGAAGGCCATCCCCGCCTCGATCGCGATGACTTTGCGTGCGCCGAGATCTTCCGGCAGCGCGCCATCATAGTTGCGCACATGAAAACGCTGGGTGCGGATGGGCGGCAGCTTGCTCTGGCTCAGCGCCACCCAGTTGTCTTCCGCCAACGGCTCGACTTTCGCGGCAAGACCGGGCGCGATATCGGCGAAGAATTGCTGAAGCGCGCTTTCATCAGGTGGCTCATCGAAAATCGCCTCGATCCGCCAAGGTGAGCCGCGTCCCATTCGCCGCGATGAAACCGACAGTGGCATCGGCGCACCAAAGCCTTCCAGCGCACTTGCGATCATCAGCGCATCCGTCTCCGGCGCATCAAGCGTGAGTTGGTAATAGGGAGCCTCCTGCTCTTCAGCTTGTGAGATATCCTTTGCGTGAAGGAGAAATCGCCAGAACTCAGACCAGTCCGCGCCTTTTTCAGTCTTACCTTCGATCGGGAGTAGAAGTCGGGAGCCATCATGAAGCACGATGTTCAGTGAGTGTGCCTCACGCTTTTCGGCCGGAAAGATGTCAATAGCCCCAAGACTTCTTGTAGGGAATACATTCAAACTTCCCGTCACGTTCGACCCAGAGCGAGCGATTTGTCACCACAACTGCTCTTTGGAGTGACGACACAACGTTCTCATACACTCCGAAGATCGTTTCTCCGTGGGCCAGGCCAATTTGGGCCAGCTGTGAAGTGCATACTAAGTCGGACGGCGTGAAGCGAGTTCATGCGCTTCAGTATTCTATGCACTACGGGCGCTAGGTCGAGTTTCGCTGACCTTGGCATCAAGTGCGCTCGACGAAAGTGTCGATGACGCGCTTCTCGCCCGCTTTGTCGAACGCGACCGTCAGCTTGTTGCCGTCGACCCGCTTGATCTCGCCATAGCCGAATTTCTGATGAAACACGCGCTCGCCGTGCTTGTAGCTCGCCGCGCGCGGATCGCTGGTAGCGACCAGCTCGGCATTCTCATCGATCACGACGGGGCGCCGCGCATCGAAGCCACCGCCGGCTTTGGCGCGCTTCCAGCCCGGGCTCTCATAGCTCGAATTGAACCGCTCGGCATCATCGAAGCGCGAGCCCTGGCCGAACGTAGCAAAGCCCGAATGCTCGTCGATCCGCCGCTCCATCATCGCTCTCGGGCAGTTCATCGATAAAGCGCGAAGGGATGGCGGATGTCCATGAGCCGTGCGTGCGCCGATTGGCGACGAACGAGATAAACGCCTTCTCCTTCGCGCGCGTGAGCCCGACATAAGCGAGCCGCCGCTCCTCCTCCAGCCCTGCAAGGCCGCTTTCATCAAGCGTGCGCTGGCTGGGAAACAACCCCTCCTCCCAGCCCGGCAAGAACATGACGGGAAACTCAAGCCCCTTGGCGGCATGCAAAGTCATCAGGGTGACTTTCTCGCCCGAGCCGTCTTCTTCGGTCGCTTCCATCACCAGCGACACATGCTCCAAGAAGCCGGCGAGTGTCTCGAAATCCTCCATCGAGCGCACAAGCTCTTTGAGGTTCTCAAGCCGGCTCGGTGCATCGGGCGATTTGTCGTTCTGCCACATCTCGGTGAGGCCGGATTCATCCAAGACCATCTCCGCAAGATCGAGATGTGAGATCTCTGGCCGCATCGCCAAACGCCAGCGATCAAAGCTCTGCACGAGCTGCGCAAGCGTCGTGCGCGCCCTGGGCGAAAGCTCTTCCGTCGAGGCAAGAGCGCGCGCCGCGCGCATAAGCGACATGCCTTGACCCGCGCGCCGTTGTCTGCAGAGTTTGCAGCGCCTTATCCCCCAGCCCGCGCTTAGGCTTGTTGAAGATGCGCTCGAAAGCGAGATCGTCATCCTCCTGCTGCACGACGCGGAAATAGGCCAGCGCATCGCGTATCTCGGAGCGCTCATAAAAGCGCGGCCCACCGATCACGCGGTAATTGATGCCGAGCGTCAGGAACCGCTCTTCGAACTCGCGCATCTGAAAGCTAGCGCGCACCAGGATTGCGATCTGCGAGAGCCCCCTGCCCTTGGCTTGCAGCGCTTCGATCTCATCGCCGACAAGGCGCGCCTCGCCTTCCGAATCCCAGGCGTTCATCACGGTGACCGGCTCGCCCGGCTGGCCTTGCGTCCACAACGTCTTGCCCAGCCGGCCGGCATTCGCCGCAATCAAGCCAGAAGCGACGCCCAAAATCTCCGGGGTCGAGCGATAATTCTGCTCGAGCCGGATGACTTTCGCGCCGGGAAAATCCTTCTCGAACCTCAGGATGTTATCGACCTCTGCGCCGCGCCAGCCATAGATGGATTGATCATCATCGCCGACACAACAGACATTGCGATGGCCTTGCGCCAAGAGCCGCAGCCACAAATATTGCGCGACATTGGTATCCTGATATTCGTCGACCAGCATATAGACAAAGCGGCGCTGATAGTCGGCGAGCACATCCGGATTGCCCTGGAAGAGGCGCAAGTTTTCGAGCAGAAGATCCCCGAAGTCAGCGGCATTCAAAGTCTTCAAGCGCTGCTGATAGAGCTTGTAGATCTCGATCGCCTTGCCGTTCGCAAAACCTTCCGCCTCGGCAGCCGGCACATTGTCGGGTGCCCAGCCCCGGTTCTTCCATTTATCGAGCATGCCGGCGAAGACGCGCGCGGGCCATCGCTTGTCATCGATGTCCTCGGCCTGCATCACCTGCTTGATGAGCCGGATCTGATCATCGGTATCAAGGATGGTGAAATTGGATTTGAGCCCCACAAGCTCGGCATGCCGGCGCAATATCTTGGCGCCGAGCGAGTGAAATGTGCCGAGCCACTGCATGCCCTCGACCACGCCGCCGATCAGCGCGCCGATACGCTCGCGCATCTCGCGCGCGGCCTTGTTGGTGAAGGTGACGGCGAGGATCTGCCCCGGCCAGGCGCGCCGCGTCGCCAGGATGTGTGCAAGCCGCGTCGTCAAGACGCGCGTCTTACCCGTACCCGCCCCCGCGAGCACCAAAACCGGCCCATCGAGCGCCTCCACGGCCTCGCGCTGGCGGTCATTAAGGCCACGCAAATAGGGCGGCTCGGCGCGCGCCGGCGCACCGGTGACCCCACGCGGCGCCTCCTCCTCGCTATCGCGGCCCAGATCGAATGGATCATCGGAAATCGACATGACTCAAGTTTAGCCGAGCCGTGCCGAAAGGCGAGCCCTTAGCTGCCCGGTTTTCTCACCGACACTGTTTGCGGCTAGCTGGCCCTTGCGTGCTTCTCATCGAGAGAGCTACGCCGCTCTTGGTCGAGCGCGCCAAGTGTACGGTCGACTTCGGCCATATCGATTGGTTTGCCGGCGCCCTCAGTACGCCCTGCCCCGATCCACTCCAGCGCCAAATTCACTTTGCTGAACAGCTTGATTTCCATATTGGGCGGTGGATTGGTTGCAATGAACGCAAGAAACATGCGCGCACCCAAAACCTGCACCTGGTTCGAAACTACAATGGCGCCCCGGCGCACGTGATCGACCTCGACCTTTTCATGCGTGGTCGCGAACTTGTTGGCGACCTCGCCGACTTTCTCGAAGTTCAGATTGGCGAGCTCCGCATCGGGACCGAATACCGCAATCTCGTCGAAATTCCAGTCGAAATCCGGTGAATCATGCAGCCCGTGCCACACCTCATCAAATTCAGAGCGGGCGAGCTGTCCCGAATACAAAATCACGGCAAGCCGCTGCCGTGGCAGAATTTTGAAGTTGTACGCCATCTAACAGGTTGAACGCCAAGAAGAATGTCGGGGTATATGTGGACAGAGTATGGACTACTCGCTAACGAACCGCTAACAAGCCGGGAACACAGTAAGCTCTAGATCAGGGTGAGTTCCCGAGTTGCGGAACTCGCTCAGCCGGTCTTGACCGCGCCAGGATCGGAAGCCCCCGCGCCGCGATCGAGATCAGCAAGCGTCCGCAGCACGATCGAGCGATCCAATGGCGATCCGACCGTCCGTCCCGCGGAGAGCCACGCCAAGGCTGTTCCTAAATTGTCGAAACACTCGATCTCGAAATTGGCCGGCGCGACCGAACGCACAAAACCAAGGAACATTCGCCCAAGCACGCCCTGCATCGCGTTCGCAGTCACAAGCGCCCGGCGCTTGCCTTGCCTTGTCTGCCTTGCATCGCTGACAAGGCGGTGCGCCTGTTCCTTCGCCGTGTCGAAATCTATGCCCGCGAAGCTCGCATCCGCAGCATAGATAATGAGATCATCGAACCCGGTGTCATAGCCGGAGGGGTCTATCGCGCTTTCAAGGTCAGCATCGTTCAGCTGACCCGAATAGTAGATCAGGTTGAGCTTGATTTGTGGGAGCGCGGTAAACTGGTAGGCCAAAGGCTCTCTGCATCGCGGCGTTTATTTGCCGCAAACCATATCGGCCGATTGCTAATGATAGGCTAAGCGCGTCTTAACCGAGCGCTAAGAGGCATCGCCCGGCACGGGCGGCTCACCGCTGGCGCAAGTACCAATCGAGGCCGCGCCGCAAATGCGCTTGCCGTCTGTCCAGGTGGCGCCGGAAAAATCAGCATTCTCGATATCCGCTGAATCGAGCTTTGCGCCCGTAAGATTGGCGCCGCGAAAACTCGTCCCGAAGAGCGTTGCGCGCGAAAGATCGGCACCCGTGAGATTCGCACGAGAGAAATCGGCGCTGGTAAGATCGGCGTTTTGAAGATTAGTTCGCACAAGATCAGCACCCACAAGCTTCGCCGAGACGAAATTGGCATCACTTGCATCGGCGCCGGTTAGGTTCGCGCCGGAGAAATCTGTACGCAGAAATCTGCCGTCGGTGAGCGTCGCGCCGGTGAGATTAACGCCCGTAAAGCTTTGATCAGCCAATGAACAGCGCTTCCAGTTGACCCCCGGCGCCGCGGGCGAGGAACAGTCGGCAGCATAAGCTGTGCTAGCCAGCAACCCGGCGAAAAGGCCGATGATCAATTGCCGGAGCTTTGAAGCGCTATTTTTCATTTGCGCATCTTAGCTCCGGCGGCAGCCGCCGGAAAGCCTAGACCGCAACCTTGAGATTTGCAGCCGCCTCGGTTTTGGGAGGCTGAGGCTCAACATGCGATGCGCCGGAGCTGCGCAGATCGGCAAGCACCGAAGTCACTTCGCTCTTGAGCCCGCGTGCCTCGCCAATCATGAGATCGGCAAGCGAGGCCAGTGAGTTGACCGCAGCCGTCGTCACCGTTGTGTCCTGGGCGACCTCGGAGATATTGGTCCTAACCGTCTCGGCGCCTTTTGCGGCTTCCGTCGATGTGCGTCCAATCTCGACCGCAGCCGCGCTTTGCTCCTCGATTGCCGCGGCAATCGAGGAAGAAGATTGCTCGACCGCAACGATGACCGAATTGATCTCGCCGATCGACTGCACGGCATTGCGCACCGCGTTTTGAATCTCATTGACCTTGGAGGTGATGTCGCCGGTGGCCTTGCTGGTCTGGTTGGCAAGCGACTTAACCTCACCCGCGACCACGCCGAACCCGCGCCCGGCCTCGCCCGCACGCGCCGCCTCGATCGTTGCGTTGAGCGCCAGAAGATTGGTCTGATTGGCGATCTGAGAGATGAGATCGACGATCTCGGAGATCTGGCCTGCAGAGCGCGAGAGATTGTCGATGAGCTCTTTGGCGCTCCGTGCACGCCGCACGGCATCGCGTGTCGTCTCTTGCGAGTACTGAACCTGCTTGGAAATTTCGCTGATCGAAGCGGAAAGCTCGACCGATGCCGAAGTTGTCGAGCTGATCCCCGTCTTGGATTCGCTCGCTGCGGCGACAACCGTCTTGAAGCGCCCGTCGATCGCGCCAATTGAGCTGGCGACTTGGTCGGCCGCCGCGCCGACTTCGGTGCTCTTGTGAACGAGCGATTCAAGGACATGGCTGATGCGCGATTCGAGCATACCGGTTATGCGCTCGATCTCAGCGCGCCGCGCCGCCTCCTCCTGGCGCATATGCACCGAGACCGCCAAATCCATATCGAGCGCGCAAGCCTTGGTAATCGAGGCGATCGTCAGCGCAAAGCCTTCCTTCTTGCCTCTGAACTTCTTTTGAAGATGCTCCGTGATCTTGGCGAGAACCGCCGCGCGTGTTGCGATATAGAACCTGATATCGACGCCGACACGCTGATGCTCTTCGACATTGGTGATAGCGTGCCTGACATATTCTTCATCGAACCGGCCCGAGAACAGGCGCTTGAAATGCGCTTCCTGGGCCGCCTTAAGCCTCAGCACCTCGTCTTGGGAGCGCGCAAGCCTTTTGATCTCCGGTGTCTTCTGTGCAATACGGCCGACTTCCTTGAAGACAATCGGCAAAACTTCGTTGATCGCCGGGACAGCCTCGCGAAGTCGTGCGCGATCGAAGTCGTCAATGCCATAGAAGTCGAGACGCAATGCATCCGTGACGCCGGCCATGCCTTCTCCCCAAAAACGAAGCGCCGCGCATTATTATTGCGGGCTTAGGTGGGCTCGATTGGCGCAGATAATGATTTGTTGTCCCTAATTCTTTCTGAACCTGCGCAAGGACACTCAGCGCGTTCAGAGCTTGTTAGGATTTGCGGCGATCAAGCCAGGCAAGCACGGCCTCTCTGTCTTCATCGAGCGCGTGCGCCGGCGGGCGGCTCGCCTGCTCGGCAAAGCCCGAGAGCTTGACTGGATTGCCGGCGACCTTAAGGCCCGGAATATGCGGATCCTCGACCGGCACGACCATGTTGCGCGCTTGGATCTGCGGCTCGGCAATCAGCTTGTCGACCGTGTTGATCGCGCTCGCCGGCACACCGGCCTTGTTCAAGATGCCAAGCCAATGCATCGGTCGTATGCGCGGCGAGGATCGCTTCAAGCTCAGCCTTGAGCTCGAGCACATGTTCGTTTCGAAGGCTATTGGTCTTGAAACGCGGATCCTCTTTGAGCTGCGAAGCACCCAGCGCATCGGCCAGAACACGGTAGATCCTGTCATTGCCGGCGGCGATGACCATGTAGCTGTCTTGGGTCTTATAGATCTCGAACGGCGCGATCGATGCGTGGCGCGAGCCCAAGGGGCCCGGAATCTTGCCGTTCGCCGAATAAGCAACGACCAGATTTTCCATCAGCGAGACCTGGCAATCGAGCATCGCAATGTCGACACGCCGGCCTTTGCCGGTAGCGCGCCGGTCATAAAGCGCGGCGAGCACGCCGACGGTCGTGTAAATGCCCGCTGTGATGTCACCGACCGAAGCACCGACACGGATCGGCGGCTGTCCGGGATGCCCGGTGATGCCGATGACGCCGCCCATCGCCTGCATCACGAGATCATAGGCAGGCCATTTGCTCAGTGGCCCGTATTGGCCATAGCCCTAGACCGATGTGTAGATGAGCGAGGGAAACCGGTCCTTGAAGTGCTCGTAGCCGAGCCCGTACTTCTCAGCGTGCCGGGGCGGAAATTTTCAATCAGCACATCCGCATGCCGCAGCAAGCGAAACACAATCTCGCGATCCTCGTTCATTATCGAGCGCGAGCGCGATCGATCCTTTGCCTCGTTAACACCGGCGAAATAAGCGGAATAGTCCATCGACAAACGGACCATAAGCGCGCGCAGTCATCACCGGCGCCAGGGCGTTCGACCTTCAAGACCTGCGCACCAAGCTCATTGAGAAGCGTCGTGCAAAACGGGCCGGCCAGAACGCGGCTCAGATCGAGCACGAACACGTCATTGAGCGGGCCGGCGGGCGCTTTGGGCGCAGGAAACTTGTTATTAGCCTCAGTCATCGCGCTCGCCGTCACCGCCCTGGATCTTGTGATTATCAAGGTGTATGCGCGCAGCTTCTCGCTCGTCTCGCGCGAGCACTCGCTCTTGAGCAGAGCGTCCATGCTTGAGGCGCGCCTGATCGGCGATGGCCTTTTGGCGCATGCGCTCTTGTGCCTTGCGTGCACGCCTCAGATTAACTATCTCAGCCACGAATCCGCCCTCCTCAAGGGCGCGAGAAGACGATAGAATGCTTGCCAGAGCAAGGGGTTCGCGCGCCCGGGCGGGGGGCGGCATATGGCGCGGCCGAAGGTGAGTAGGCGGGCTCGTGGGTCGTTGGTTGGCAACCCTGCTGCTCGTGATCGTTGCGGCGATCGCGGCGCTTTTGATTGTTCCCAGTTTCATCGACTGGAATGGGTTTCGTGCGCCCATTGAGCGTGAGGCATCGCGCCTTGCCGGCCGGCCCGTATCGATCAAAGGCAATATCTCGTTGCATATGCTGCCTTCGCCCGGATTCATCTTGGGCGACGTCACCATTGCCGATCCAAAAGATAAGCAAGCGCCGCTGATCGCCGCCAAGCAGATCGACGCATCGCTCGCCTGGCTGCCGCTTTTTGCGTTGCGGCTTGAGGTCGATCATCTTGCGCTTACCGAGCCCAATATCCGTCTACGGATTACTGCGGACGGCAAGACGAATTGGTCTTTGCCCAAACCCGCGCGCACAATAGACCCTGCGTCCAACATGGGCTTCTTGGCCTCGAGCCGGCTGGTATTTCGCAATGTCGTGATCGATCACGGCACGCTCCTCTTCTCCGATGATCGCAACGGTGCGAAATCCCAAGCTCAGAAGATTTCAGGCCATGTGAGCTCAGGCGGCGAGTTGGGCGCGCTCACTGCCAAGCTTGATTTCACGGTTGAAGGCCAATCCCTGCGCTTCGGTCTCAACCTCAGTTCGACGGCCGCCGCACCCTCGCCTTTTACGGCAGCGCTTTCGTTCTTGAGTAGCGGCGGCGCGTTGACTTTGCGCGGCACAGCCACGGGCGCGGGCGACGCGCTGAAACGGGCGCGCCTTGCGCCATTGACCTTTCGCGCCACTGCCGATCTGCAATCACCTGCATCGACCGCGGTTGCGCGCGGCCTTCTTGCGCTAGCGTTGTTCGACACCCCGCACACACCCATGAGCGAAGCGGTCTGGAAGCGATTTCGCCCGTTGCCAATCGCAGCAAAAGGCGCGCTTGACCTCACGGGCAATGCGCTTTCACTGACAGGCGCCAATGGAAGCCTCGGCAGAACGCGCTTCTCCGCCGCGGCAGCGCGCGGCCGCAAGGCGCCCACACTCAATCTCTCAGTGAGCGCCGACATTCTCTATCTCGATGAGATGATCGACTTCAAAGCGCCGAGCGGCCTGCGCTTCGCACCCATTGGCGCCGTCACCGGCCCCTTGCGCGGGCTGGGCCTATGCCATTGCACAGGCGAAGCAAGATTCTCGGCGCCACGCGTCGAGTTCGGCGAAGCCGAGCTGACCGATCTGCTTGTCGATTTGAAGCTGAGCCAGACAGGTGCGCAGCTCGCCCAAGCTCATGTCACCCTTCCCGGCGAATCCCAGCTCGACGGCTCCGGCGATTTTCTAAACACGCCGCGCGCAGACGGCACGGTGTTCGACGGGCGCATCGCCTTCAACAGCGTCAATCCGCGCCTTCTGATGGAGTGGCTCGGACTTTCAAACAAGCGCCTTTCGCCGAACGCACTCAAGACAGTGAGCCTGATCGGCCCGTTCAAGCTGGTTGATCACGCGCCAAGCGCTGGGTCCGGTCTGGTTGGAACGATCGGCGAGCATTATCCCGTGCCCTTTATCGACAATGCGCTCTTGCAGCTTGACGATCAGCGCTTGCAGCTCTCGGCGAGTTATGACGATCGCCCACCGCGCAGCCTCTTGCTCCACCTGAGCGGCGATACGCTCGATGCCGATGCCTATGGCTTAAGCGGGTTTTGGCTTCCGGCCGAACCGCTCGCAAGCGGCGTGGGGCATACGCTTTGGGGCCGCATTCTGCACGCGCGGTCAGGTCGATCTCGAACTTCATCTCGGCGCAATGCAGCTTGATCATCATCCTGTGCGCGGTTTCGATGCAACCGCAAAGCGCGAGGCCAGCGGCGCCGCCAATGCGCATATCGCGATCCTCAGCTTCTCCGGCTATCACGTGTTGTTCGACGGTGAGCGCGGCAAGACCGATGACGGACCGCCCAACATCTCTGCGCATCTCAATATCTCGGGTGGCGGCGCGCCGATCAAATTGCCGCTTGCCGGCAAGGGATTGCCGGGCCCGCTCAAGCTTGATCTTACGCTTAAGCAAACACCCAGCGCCGCCAACTACGCGCTCACGGGTTCCTCAGGAGATATCTCGTTCAAAGGCGGCGGCACAGGGCCGGCATCGAGTGAAGGCATTCCCGATATCGCAAAGCTTAATCTCACCGCGCATATGAGCCAAGGCGACGTTGCGCTCTCTGGCTCTTTGGGTGGGCTTGGCGATGCGCCTGAGCTTGAAAGCAGCCTCACCATTGATGCGCTCGATCTCGGCGCCTTCCTGCGCGAGCTCGGCTACACCTACCAGCCGCGGCGCAAAAATCTCGGCGCGTTCTCGCTCGTCACCCAGCTGTCAGCGAACGGTAAGCGCATCACACTCAGCGATCTTGCTGCCAGCGTTGGCCAGGATAACGGCGCCGGCAGCGGCACATTCACATTCGGCCCGCGCGATACACTGAACGCCAACTTCAAAATCGCGCATGCCGCGCTCGCCGATTATCTGCCCGCGCCGGACAAAGGCGCCATCTGGTCACCTGAGCGCTTGAAGCTCGACGTCTTCCGCCGGTTTGATGGCAATCTCAATCTGACCGCCGATCGCCTGACAATTGGGCCTTACGATTTGAGCGGCCTTTCCGCACCGATCACGCTTAAGGATGGTTCCTTCGCCACCAAGGCAGCGCATGCGAGCCTCTATGGTGGCGCGCTCACGTTTTCGGGCACGGCCAACATAACAAACGACGGTGTGAACGGCACGCTGCGCGGCGGCCTGGGCAATTTCGATTGGGTGCGTGCCGCGCACAAGCTCTTCCCTGCGCTGGGCGCCTTGGGCACTGGCAAGGCAAATACGCAGTTTGCGCTGGGCGCTTCCGGCCGCTCAATGGTCGATCTCGTTCACAGTTTGGGCGGCAGCATCGATATTCGCGGCGTCGGTGGCGCGCTTGATGGCTTCGATCTCGCGGGCTGGGCGAAGGAAGTCGGTGGCGTCAACGGCATTAACAGCTTTCTCTATCTCGCCAAACGCACACTCACCGATGGCACAACGCCGGTCGTCAATTTAAACATCGCCGCATCGGCGCGGCGTGGCAAGATCGCGCTTGGTACCTCGCACATCACGCTTGATGGTGGGCAAGGCACGCTGAGCGGCGACATCCGCCTGCCGTCGCGCAGCCTTTCAATCAGACTGGCAGCACAATCGAACGCGCATCCCGAGATCGCGCCGATCGGTATCATTGCGATTGGTCCGATTGCCGGCCCGGCGCGTTATTACGATTTCAATCAGGCGGCAAAATCCATGTCGGCGCAGCTTGGATTCTCGAAATCCGAGATCGAGCCGCGCGATGTGCCGAGCGATTTGCGCGACTTCCTTCAAGCCCCGCCTTCGCAGTAGCTACTGGCCGCTGCGCACCCAATCGAGCACGAAAACGCGTAGCGCACTCGAAAGATTACTTTGAGGCTCAGCGCCCCGCGCGGCATCGACTTCGGCAATCAGGCCCGCCAGCGAAATCCCGCGGAACTCGGCAGCGCGTTTGAGCTCATCCCAAAACTGCGGCTCAAGCGAGAGGCTCGTTCTGTGGCCCTTGATCGTGACCGAACGCTTGATCGGCGCGCTCACCTGCGAGGCTCGTCAGCCAGGGCGGACCATCTTTTCAGGGCGCACAAGCGCATCGAATTCCTTCTCGGTGACGAAGCCCAGCTTGACCGCTTCCTCGCGCAAGGTTGTGCCGTTCTTATGTGCCGTCTTGGCGACAAGCGCTGCTTTGTCATAGCCGATCTTCGGTGCCAGCGCCGTCACCAGCATGAGCGAGCGCTCCATCAAGCTCTGAATGTTGCTCTTCGTTCGCGATGATGCCGGTAACGCAGTGATCGGCAAAGGAGCGCGCAGCATCCGCCATCAACTTAACCGACTGCAGCACATTATAGATAATCACCGGCTTGTAGACATTGAGCTCGAAATGCCCCTGGCTCGCAGCCGTCGTCACCGTCACGTGATTACCGAAAATCTGCGCGCACACCATCGTCATGGCTTCGCACTGCGTCGGGTTCACCTTGCCCGGCATAATCGATGAGCCGGGCTCATTCTCCGGCAGCGACAATTCACCGAGACCGGAGCGCGGGCCGGATGCCAAAAACCGGATGTCATTGGCGATCTTGAAAAGGTCGGTCGCCAGCGCATTGATCGCGCCGTGCACGAAGGTGAGCGCGCCGTGCGACGCGAGCGCCTCGAACTTGTTGGGAGCGGTGACGAAAGGCAGGCCGGTGAGCGAAGCAACCTCTCTGGCAAACAGCACCGCGAAGTCCTTGGGCGCGTTAAGGCCCGTGCCCACCGCCGTGCCGCCCTGCGCCAGCGGGTAAATCGATTTGAGTGAGTCCTTCAAGCGCTTCAAACCGAAATCGACCGCCGCAGCATAGCCGGAAAATTCCTGGCCAAGCGTCAAGGGCGTTGCATCTTGCGTATGCGTGCGGCCGATCTTGATGATCTTGCTCCAAGAATTCGCTTTGGCCTTAAGGCCAGTGAGCAGATGCTCGAGCGCCGGGATCAGCTCCTTATTGATCTCCATCGCCGCAGCGATATGCATCGCCGTGGGATAAGTGTCGTTCGAGCTTTGCGACATGTTGACGTGATCATTGGGATGCACCGGCGATTTCGATCCCATCTGCCCGCCCATGATTTCGATCGCGCGATTCGAGATCACCTCATTGGCGTTCATATTGGTCTGTGTGCCCGAGCCCGTCTGCCACACGACCAAGGGAAAGTGATCATCAAGCTTTCCCGCAATCACCTCATCCGCCGCCTCGATAATCGCATTCGAGAAATTACTGTCGAGCTTCCCGAGCTTGGTGTTTACGATTGCGGCGGCCTTCTTGATGAACCCCAGCGCGCGGATGACGGGCACCGGCTGGCACTCCCAGCCGATCTTGAAATTGCCGATCGAGCGTTGCGTCTGCGCGCCCCAATATTTCTCGCTCGGCGACCTCGAATCGAGCCGAACGTGTCGGTCTCGGTGCGCGTTGGCTTTTTGGGCGATTTGGGCATGGGGCGAGCTCCTCGGGCGCGGAATGCCATGGGGTAGCGCGCGCGCCCGCGGCCCGGCAAGCCGCCTTGCCGCCTCAGGAGCGCAAAGCTAGGTTATCAACAAGCCCCCGAAAGCTGATTTGCGAAGCTGAGCCAATGTTTCAAACCTTCGAAGAGCGAACGAGTCCCGCACAAGGCGCAGCACATTTGCCTCTAGTGCGTTCCGAGCTGAAGCGGCGCGGCCTTGATGGCTTCATCGTGCCGCATGAGGACGAGTTCCAGAACGAATATCTGCCGGCGTCGAATGAGCGCCTTGCCTGGCTTACCGGATTCACCGGCTCCGCCGGCGCCGCCGTCGTGCTCGCCGAAATGGCCGCCGTGTTCGTTGACGGGCGCTACACATTGCAGGTTCGTTCGCAAACCGACACCAATCTGTTCGAGCCGTTGGATTACCGCCCCGGCGCCGTTGCCACTTGGATCGCGGCAAATGCGGCAACTGGCGCGCGCATCGGCTACGACCCCTGGCTCCATTCAATCAATTCGCTCGATGCGATGAGCGAGGCGCTCAAGGCCAAGGGGATCGAGCTGGTTCCATGCAAAGACAACCCTATTGATGCCGCCTGGGCGGGCCGTCCGCCGGCGCCGATGGCGCCCGTGGTCGCGCATGGCGAGGATTATTCCGGCGAAGTCCTCTGGGCGCCAAGCGCGAGCGCCTTGCCGAAGAGCTCAAGACGAGCAAGGCTGACGCGGCGGTGATCACCAGCCCGGCCTCGGTGGCATGGCTGCTCAACGTCCGCGGCGGCGACGTGCCTCACACGCCATTGCCGCTGGGGCGCGCAATTCTCTACTCCTCTGGCGCTGTCGATCTCTTCATCGAGCGCGAGAAGATCTCCCCGGGCCTTGATGCCACTCTCGGAAATGGTTGCGTCATTCGTCCGCCCTCGGAGTTTCTGCCCGCACTTGCCGCGCTCGGCGGCAAGACTGTCTCAGCCGATCCGGGCAGCGCGCCCTCCGCCGTCTTCGCCGCGCTCGGCGATGCCAAAGCCACATCAAACGCGGCATGGATCCGTGCATTGCGCCGCGCGCGATCAAGAACGCCGCCGAGATCGCCGGCACGCGTGCCGCGCATGCGCGCGATGGCGCGGCGCTTTCGCGTTTTCTGCATTGGCTTTCGCGCGAAAGCACAAGCGGCGAGCTGAGCGAGATCAAAGCCGCCGAAGAGCTTGAAGCGTTTCGCGCCGGGCGGGCGGCGCGCTGAAAGACGTCAGCTTCGAGACGATCTCCGGCGCGGGCTCCAACGGCGCGATCGTGCATTACCGCGTAACCACCAAGACCAACCACGCGATCGAGCCCGGCTCGCTCTATCTTGTCGATTCCGGCGCGCAATATCTCGATGGCACAACGGACGTCACCCGCACCGTTGCCATCGGCAGCCAAGCGCCGAGATGCGCGATCGCTTCACCCGTGTGCTCAAAGGCCATATCGGCATCGCCACGGCGCGTTTCCCGCACGGCACATGCGGCGTGCATCTCGATGTGCTGGCGCGCCTTCTCTTTGGCAAGCCGGCCTCGACTACGATCACGGCACAGGCCACGGCGTCGGCAGCTATCTCGGCGTGCATGAAGGCCCGCACAATATTTCGAAGGCCTTGCGCAATGTACCGCTCGAGCCGGGCATGATCGTCTCCAACGAGCCCGGCTATTACAAGACCGGCGCTTATGGCATCCGCATCGAAAATCTGCGTGCTTGTCACGCCCGCCGAAGAGATCGCTGGCGGCGAGCGGCCAATGATGAGCTTCGAGACCCTCACGCTTGCGCCGATCGACCGGCATCTCGTTCGAACCTTCGCTGCTCACTGAAGCCGAACGCGATTGGCTCAACGCCTATCATGCGCGCGTTGCCGCTCTGATCGGGGTGCAGCTCGATGGCGACGCCAAAGCCTGGCTCGAAGACGCAACCCGGCCGATCTGATGCGCCGCGACCCCAAAGTGCGCGCTGGCCGCGTTGTTCGTCGAAACGATCGAAAGCCGCGTGCTGCAAGGCAATCTCCTCGGCGATCCGACGCGGCGGTTGATCGACATCTACATTCCGGCGGACCATGACGGACGCGGTCTGCCATTGCTTGTCGATCTCGTCGGCTTCACTGGCGGCGGGCCATCGCACACCAATTGGAAGAACCTTTCGGAGAATGTGCCCGAGCGCGCCGATCGCCTGATCGCCTCCGGCGAAATGTCACCTTGCGTGATTGCGTTTCCCGATTGCTTCACGCGCCTTGGCGGCAACCAATACATCAATAGCGCCAGCCGTCGGCCGTTGGGACGATTTTCTGCCTAAAGAGGCCGTGCCTTTCGTTGAGCAGAGCTCGGCTGCGGCGGCGCGGGCAGCGCGGCCTCTTCGGCAAAAGCTCAGGCGGCTATGGCGCGATGGTGCATGCGCTTCTGCATTCCGATTTTTGGTCGGCGGCCGCTTGCCATTCCGGCGACATGGCATGGGATCTTTGCAATCTGCCGGATTTCCGCGCATGCTCAACGCGCTCGCGTCCGAGAACGGCGACATCAAGGCCTGGCTCGAAAAGTTCTTGACGAAGCCGAAAGTCTCCGACAACGACGTGCACGTTCTGATGAATTCTGCATGTGCGCCGAATACGACCCCGACCCTTCCGCCTTCATGGGCATCAGATTGCCGGTCGATCCCGAGACGTGCGAGCTAATTCCCGAGCGCTGGGCGAATTGGATGAAATGGGATCCCTTAACGATTGCGGCCGAGCGTGCGCAAGATCTCAAGCGCCTCAAAGGCCTCTTCATCGATTGCGGCGATGTCGATCAATACAATCTGGTCTATGGCGCGCGGCGCATGCACCGCCTGCTTGAGTAGGCGGGCGTCGCGCACACCTATGAAGAGTTCGGCGACAATCATTCCGGCATTGATTACCGGATGGACCGCAGCTTGCCCTTCCTCGTCGAAGCGCTCAGCGATTGAGGCGCATCCACTCCGCCGCATAATCAACGCCTGCGCGCATTGGAAACAAACGGCACTCCGCCTCGCCGACTTTGCCTACGCAAACCGCGCCCGTATCATGCTCAAAGGCTTCGCCGATCGCCGGAAAGTCATCCCCTCCCTCATACTGCCCAAACTTCACCCAACGACGCTTACCATCCTGCACTATCGCAGCACCAGTCTGCACGGACCGACCCAGCTTGCCCGAACGGAATTCAGCAAGATGAAAGCTCGTGCAGGTCAAGTAACCTGTGCCCAAGAACAAGACTTTCGCGCTCGCGCCATACAACCTTCCGAGCGGGGACTGCTCATCCATCGTATGCTCCAGTGCGTGTGGCGCGACGATGTGCTCGGCCAAAGAGCCAAGCGCGGCAAAAGAGACTTGCGGATGCGTACTACGTAACACGCCCGGCCAGGAGCGGAATGCCCCATTGATGAGGCCCATCATGCGTGTCGCCGATTTGCGCGGATCATAAGCCGGCATGCTTTCGCAAATCTCAGCGAACCATTCGGCCGGCACGGGCGGGTGCCGCCAATTGACCGGGTCGGAATTTGCTGCGGTGAAGGCCGGCATGACGAGCGTACCTTCGGGGCCGACGCTCTCAATCAAGCCTTCGATCGCGCCTTGCGCGCCCCCCGGCACCCAGCCGAGCTCGGAGAGCGATGTGTGCACAAGCAGAAGATCACCCGGCGCCACGCCGAGCGCCCTCAGCTCGCGCGCAATTCGTGCAGGTGTGACAAGCCGTCCAGTTCTCGCAATCACGTCGCCTTCACGCGCCATGGCCCGCTCCCTTGAAAAGCCGGCCAGAATGCCGAAGGGCCGGGGCGCGATCAACCGCCGATCAGCTTGTGCCAGGCCGCTTCGTCGAGCACCTGAACGCCATGTGCTTGTGCTTCCTTGAGCTTGGAGCCGGCGCCCGGGCCCGGCGACGACATAATCCGTCTTGGGGGAAACCGAGCTGGAAACCTTTGCGCCTAGCGCCTCGGCACGTGCTTTCGCTTCATTGCGCGTCATCTTTTCGAGCGTGCCGGTGAATACGACCGTCTTGCCCGAGACCGGCGAATGCGCCGCGCCTGGCGCGGCAATGGCTTCGCCGTCACTTCCTTTATGCAGGCGCCCCAGCACCGCGCGGTTGTGCGGCTCGCGGAAGAACTCGATAATCGCCTGCGCGACGGTCTCGCCAATGCCTTCGATGGCATCGAGATCCTGCAGCGCATGATCGCTTTCCATCGAGACAAGGAACGCATCGAGCGTGTCGAAATTGCGCGCCAAAAGCCGCGCCGTCGTTTCACCGACATGGCGGATGCCGAGCGCGAAGATGAAGCGGTCGAGATCAACCTCACGCCGCGCCTCGATCGCCGCCATCAAATTCTGCACCAGCTTGTCGCTCTCCTTGGCTTTCGATTTCTTGGCCGGCGCCTCTTTGCCCGCCGCCGCGGCGCGCTCAGCGCTCAATTCCTTGCGCCGCTTGGCGAGCGCGCTTTCACCTCGGCAGCATGCGCCGGCAAACGGAAAATGTCGGCCGGGTCTTTGAGCAAGCCCTCCTCATGCAATGTTTCGATCGTCGTGCCGCCGAAGCCCTCGATATCGAAGGCGTGGCGTGAAACGAAATGGCGCAACCGTTCGACCGCCTGCGCATCGCAAATCAACCCGCCGGTGCAGCGCCGCGCGGCATCCGGCTTGCCCGTCTTCTCATTCACTTCGCGCACGGCATGGCTACCGCATACCGGGCAACGCGTCGGGAATTCGAACGGCTTAGCGCCGCGCTTGCGCCGCTTGAGCACAACACCGACGATCTGCGGAATGACATCGCCCGCGCGCTGCACGATAACCGTATCGCCGATGCGCACGTCCTTGCGCGCAATTTCGTCCTCGTTATGCAAAGTCGCATTCGAAACGACAACGCCGCCGACCGTGATCGGCTTGAGCTTGGCAACCGGCGTCAAGACGCCCGTGCGGCCGACCTGAATATCAATGTCTTCGAGCACGGTCTCGGCCTGTTCGGGCGGGAACTTATGCGCAATCGCCCAACGCGGCGCGCGTGAGACGAAGCCCAAACGCTCCTGCCAATCGAGCCGGTCGATCTTGTAGACGACGCCGTCAATGTCATAACCAAGATCGGCACGCCGCTCTTCGATCGAATGGTAGAACTTCAAGACTTCTTCGGCCGAGCGGCAAATCTTCGACAGCGGATTGGTCTTAAAGCCCCATTTTTCGAAGGCCGAGATCACTTCGCTGTGCCGCTTGCCGGGAAGCTCCGAGACTTCGCCCCAGGCATAAGCAAAAAAGCGAAACGGCCGGCTTGCAGTGATGGAAGGATCGAGCTGGCGCAAAGAACCAGCCGCTGCATTGCGCGGATTGGCAAAGGTTGGTTTGCCGGCCGCTTCCTGGCGCTTATTGAGCGCGGTGAAATCCTTATGCGACATATAGACTTCACCGCGGATCTCGAACACATCAGGCATGCCGCTTACCTCATGCGGAATGTCCTTGATGGTCATCAGATTGCGCGTGACGTTCTCGCCCTCGGCGCCGTCGCCGCGCGTCGCACCCAACGACAAACTTGCCTTGCTCATAACGCAGCGACGAGGAAAGCCCATCGATCTTCGGCTCGGCTGAGATCTCGATCGGCTCATCCGCACCCAATCCAAGAAAGCGCCGCACGCGATCGAAAAAGCCGATGACATCCTCGATCCTCGAACGCGTTATCGAGCGAAAGCATCGGCACGCGATGGCGCACCTTCTCGAACTTTTCGGAAGGCTCTGCGCCAAGCCGCTTGCTTGGGCTGTCGGCACGGATGAGCTTCGGAAAGCGCGCCTCGATCCCGCTGTTGCGCCGGCGCAAAGCGTCATAGTCCGCATCGGAGATGAGTCGGCGCGTCTTCCTGGAAATAGGCGCGTGTCGTGCTTGGCGATCTCGGCGGCGAGCCGCGCGAGCTCCTCCTTGGCCGCCTCGGCCGTCAATCCTCGACCGCCGGTCTCGGATGGTCGGCCCCTTCTTTGCGGCTTGCGGCTCATGCGCTTGCCTTTTTGCGGCGCGGCGCGCGGCGGCCCGCGCCCAGCTCCTGCGCACCGAGCGAGCAGCCGGCCGGCGGCCGCGCGCGCTTCATCGGTGATCTTGGAGCCCGACAGCATGCGCGCAATCTCTTCGCGCCGCGCCAGCGATTCGAGCGGCGTGAGCGACGCTGTCGTCGTCTTCCCTTGGCATTCGCGCTTCTCGATCAGGAAATGATGATGGCCGCGCGCCGCCACTTGCGGGCTGTGCGTAACGACAAGCACCTGCGAGCCCGCCGCCAAGCTTGGCGAGCCGCTCGCCGACCGCATCCGCAACCGCGCCGCCGATGCCGCGATCGACCTCGTCGAAGATCATGCGTTCCGGCCGCTGCCCTCGCGCGCCAGCACGACCTTCAAGGCGAGCACGAAACGCGCAAGCTCGCCGCCCGAGGCGATCTCTTTCAGCGGGCCCGCAGCCGTTCCCGGATTGGTCCGTACACGGAACTCGACGCGGTCGAGCCCGGCGGCCCTGCTCGCTCGAGCGGCAACTCTTCGATCCCGCTTTCGAACGCGGCCTTGCCGAGCTTCAGCGGCGCCAGCTCGCGATTGACCGCCGCATCGAGCTTGGCGGCCGCGGCACGTCGGCGCTTTGATAGATCGTCCGCGGCGAGCACAAAGCTCTGCGCGCGCCGCCGCAAGCTTCGCGCCGCGAGATTCGCCGGTTGCCGTCCGCCTGAGCGGATCGCCGCCAAGCTCCTCGTCGATCTCGCCGCGCTTGTGCGCCAGCTCGTCCGCGCGGGACGCGATATTTGCGCGCCGCCGCGCGTAAGGCGAAGAGCGCTCCTCCACCACCGCCAGGCGCTGCGGATCGTGGCGCAGCGCATCGAGCGCGCCTCCAACGCGCCGTGCGCGCTTCGGCCGCTTCGATTGCCGTGCGCTCGAGCGCGGCGGCTGCGGCGCCGATGACGGCGCGCGCTTCGTCGCGCGCCCGCTCGAGCCGCCGCAATGCCTGGCCAAGCCGCGCCTCGAGGCCCCCGAATTCCTGCGATCAGCATCAGCGCTTCCGCGACATCCTCGGCGATGCGCCCGGCATTGAGACGCAAGGCGCGCTCCTCGGCGAGCGCCGCTTCTTCGCCCGGCTCGGGCGCGAGCTTGGCAAGCTCCTCGGCGGCATGGGCCAGATAATCTTCTTCGGCGGCCGCCCGCGCGCGGCGTTCCTCGAACGCAGCTGCCGCATCGGACGCGCTGCGCCACGCCTCGTAGGCGCTCGCGACAACCGAGCTCGCGAGGCTTCAGCGCAGCGAAACGCATCGAGCAGACCGCGATGGCCGCGCGGATCCAGACAGGCCGCGCTCGTCGCCCTGGCCATGAAACTCGACCAGTGTTTCGCCGATCGATCTCAGAAGCTGCTGCGCTGACCGCCGCATCATTGATGAAGGCGCGGCTTTGGCCGTTCGCGGCAACGTTCGCCGCAAGATCACGCTTCGCCCGGCGCGCGTCCAGCCCGGCTTCGGCTGAGCAGCGCAAACGCCGGATGATGCGCGCCAGATCGAATGTTGCGGTCACCGAGGCCTGATCGGCGCCGGCGCGCATGAGCGCGCGGTCCGCGCGTCCGCCGAGCGCCAGGATGAGGCTATCCAGAATGATCGATTTGCCGGCGCCGGTTTCGCCGGTGAGCACAGTCAGCCCCGAGGCGCACTCGATGTCGACCGCTTCGATGAGCACGATATTGCGAATTCGAAAGCGCACTCAGCATGCGTTGCCCGGGCCTGCCGAAAGATGAGCCGACTGCACCTCTAGACTAAAGCAGACTCCGCCACAAACGCCTGGACCACGTGTCGTGCAGGTCCTCGTCCCTGGTGGAAGCCGATGCTCGCCCGAGCGGGAGCCGGCGCCGGGTTGCAGGCGCGCTCGCCGTTTCGGTTGAAGGCGCCGGCCCGGCTGCGGCGGCGCGGGGCTGGCGCTGGCTTCCGGCATCGGCGGCTGGCCCGGTCCGGCGGGGCTCGTGTTGGTCTGGCTGGCCGACGGCTCGGTTCCATGACGGCGCCGAACTCTGCGCTCGGCTGCTGCTCGGCGGGCGGAACCAGGCTCGGCGCAGGCGCATCCGATACGGCTCGGAACCGGCCTGGCGAGTCTGAGCACTCGTCGCCTGCTGAACTGCGCGCCGGCCGCGCCGCCAGATGGCGCTGCACCAGCAATTCGTAGCTGTCCTTGTACCAGGAGCTGTCCGGGAAATTGTAGCCGAGCACCGCAGCCGAAGCTTGCGCCTCATCGTTGAAGCCGAGCGCGTAATAGGCCTCGGTCAAGCGCTCAAGCGCTTCGGGCACATGGCTGGTCGTCTGATAGGTTTCGATGACGATCTTGAACCGGTCCGATCGCGGCGACATATTGGCCGTGATTGAGATAGTAGCGGCCGATATACATCTCCTTGCCGGCCAAATGATCGCGCGTCAGATCGATCTTGAGCCGCGCATCGCGCGCATACTCGCTCTCGGGGTAACGCCGCACGATCTCCTGCAAGCGCATTCAGCGCCTGCAGCGTGCTTCTCCTGATCGCGGCCGACATCGGAGATCTGCTCATAGTAGCAGATCGCCTTCAGATAATAGGCGTATGGCGCATCTCGGCTGCCCGGATGAAGGGCGAGAAACCGGTCTGACCGCATCGATCGCATCATCATATTTGTTGGCCTCGTAGTAGGAGAAGGCCGACATAAGCATCGCGCGGCGCGCCCAGACCGAATAGGGATGCTGGCGCTCCACCTCATCGAAGCCTTTGGCAGCATCGGTGTAACGCTTGCGCTGCAAGAGCAGGAAAGCGGCATCGTAGAGCTGCTCGACCGGGGCTTCGTGATAACGGGCATTATCCTCGTCGATCTCGCTCTTCTTGCCGGCACAGCCGGCAGCAAGAGGACCAGGGACAAGGCGGCGAGAACGGCAAACGCCACAGGCTGGCGATGCCGATTTTCCGCCTGCGCCAATGGCTTACTCATGAATGCTCCCGGGTTAAACGGGCGCCAATGTGATCGAATTCCCCCTGCCCTGCAAGGCGATGCCGCAACTGTGAAGGAGAAGCAATGAGGGCGGCTCGGTCGCCGCCCGAGGACCCCGAATCAGAAGGCCGGCGCGGCGAGAGCGCCATAGCCTTTGACCGGGCGCGGCTCCGTTGGTGCGCTTTCCAGCCGCCAGGCCGAGCTGTCGGCGAACAGCGCCCTGAGCAAGCGGTTGTTGAGCGCGTGACCCGCCTTGACGCCTTCATAGCGGGCGATCAAGGGCCGGCCCGCGAGCGCGAGATCGCCCACGGCATCGAGCAACTTGTGCCGCACGAACTCGTCTTCGAAGCGCAGCGGCCCTTTGTTGAGAATCCGGCCTTCGGAGACGACGATCGCATTGTCGAGCGAACCGCCCTGCGCGAGCCCCTTGGAGCGCAAATATTCGACCTCGTGAAGGAAGCCGAAAGTGCGCGCCGGCGCGACCGAGCGCCTGAAGCTGAGCGGGCTCACCTCGACCTCGACCTCTTGCCGGCCGATCGCCTTGCTTTCAAAGTCGATCTCGAAGCTAAGCACGAAGCTCTTAGACGGCAGCAGCGCAGCGCGCTTTCCGCCGTCTTCAACCACCACGGGCTTCAAGACGTGAAGAAGCTGCTTGGGCTCGGCGGAATACTCGACGCCAGCCCGATCGATCAGCTCCACAAAGCCGAGCGCACTGCCATCCATGATCGGGATTTCGGGCCCGTTCACCTCGATGACCACATTGTCGACGCCAAGACCGTAAAGCGCGGACAAGAGATGCTCGACCGTCGCGACCGAAACGCCGCGCTGGTTCGATAGTGTGGTGCCGAGTTCCGTGGTCGTCACGCAATCGAAACGCGCATCGACATAGGCGCCATCGGAAGACAGATCAGTACGGCGAAATACGATGCCGGTATCGGGCTCCGCAGGGAGCAGCGTGATGACGGCCGCCTGGCCCGAATGCAATCCGACGCCGGCGCATGACGCCGGCGTGCGGATTGTCGACTGCGATAGATTTGAACCCTTTCAGGTCCACTGCTTCAGCCCCCGCTGTCCCCGGTACACCACGCAACGGCGCGTCCAAATGTGGCTTACGCCTAAGAAGGGAGCTTAAGATGCGGCGCAGCATGGCCCAAATGACAGTTTATTTCCGCTTCTTACAGCATTGAAACGAGATCGCCGCGCGAGACGTAATCCCGCGCGGCGATCTCGCGTGACTGGAGATATCAATTAGGTCGCCTGGCGGCGCAGGAAACGCCGGGATCTCAAGCTGATCCTCTTCGTTTTGCGGGCCGAGAGCGAGCTCGCGCCTGCGCAGGTTTGGGCGGCGCGCGGCGCTGCTGCACGGGCTCGGCAGATTCCGTCCCAGCTTCGGCCTCGTCCGGCGGTGCTGGAGCGGAAGCGGCCGGTCTGAGCGACCCGCTCAAGAAGGCCGGGCACGCCCTTGCGCGGCTGCGGCGGCGCTGTGCCGGCTGAGAGCTGCGTCGCTGCCTGCGCGGCGGCACGGCGAGCATGCGCCGCAGTCTGCCGCCGGCTGATATTCGGAGCGAACATCGGCGGACATGCGGAAATCGCCGCTGCTGTAGCTCGGCATTACCAGATCGCGAACTCGCGCGCCTGAGCGATCAGATTCATTGACCGGCCGGTTGCGCCGGCTTCGGGGCGCATGTTGGGCGAGCCGATCGGCTGGGTCAGCGGCACCGGGCGCGGCGAGGCGGCTGCATGTGAACATTCTCCATGCGGTCGGTCCGCTCGGGCGCCGGACGTGCCGGTTGCACTCATGCATGCGGACGCGGCGGCGCGATGCCGCGGGCCGGCGGCTTGAGCGGCATTTCGAGCTCTGCTCGTCCACCGCATCAATGCCGGTCGCGACGACCGACACGCGGATCGCGCCCTCGAGATCCGGATTGAAGGTCGAGCCGACGATGATGTTGGCATCCGGATCGACTTCGGCGCGAATGCTGTTTGGCGGCTTCGTCGACCTCGAACAACGTCATGTCCGGGCCGCCGGTGATGTTGATGAGCACGCCGCGCGCGCCTTTCATCGACACTTCGTCGAGCAGCGGATTGGAGATCGCGGCCTCGGCGGCTTCGATGGCGCGCTTGTCGCCCTTGCCTTCGCCGGTGCCCATCATCGCCTTGCCCATCTCGTTCATCACGGTACGGACGTCGGCGAAGTCGAGATTGATCAGGCCCGGCATGACCATGAGATCGGTGATGCCGCGCACGCCGCAATGAAGCACCTCATCGGCCATCGCGAACGCCTCGGCGAATGTCGTCTTCTCGTTGGCGATGCGGAACAGATTTTGGTTGGGGATAACGATCAGCGTGTCGACATGGCGCTGCAGCTCTTCGATCGCCGATCTCGGCGATGCGCAAGCGCCGCGCGCCCTCGAATTGAAACGGCTTGGTGACGACGCCGACGGTCAAGATGCCTTGATCGCGCGCGGCCTTGGCGATGACGGGCGCTGCGCCCGATCCGGTGCCGCCGCCCATGCCGGCGGTGATGAACACCATATGGGCGCCGGCGAGATTTTCGACGATCTCGTCGAGCGACTCTTCGGCCGCCGCTCGTGCCGACCTCCGGCCGCGCACCCGCGCCCAGGCCTTGCGTGATGTGCGATCCCATCTGGATCTTGCGCTCGGCCTTGGAGCCGGTCAGCGCTTGCGCGTCGGTGTTGGCGACGACGAAATCGACGCCTTCGAGCTCGGACTTGATCATGTTGGTGACGGCGTTGCCGCCTGCGCCACCGACACCGAAGACGGTGATTTTCGGGTGGAGCTCCATGCTGGCCGGAACCCGTAAGTTGATCGTCATTCATGCCCTCCAAGGACAGGACGTGTTTGGGGCGCCCACTTTTGTCGGGCGATTCCATTCACCTTCCGGCAAGACTGGTTAAGAAAGCTTAACCGTCGAATTATTTCAGAGAACCATCGCCCGATTCGCCCAATTTGGTGAGCCCCTTTGCGCGGTTCGCTGTGGGAATCCACTAAAAGAGCATCGGCCGGACCGTGAACAAGGTAAGTGAGCAGGCCTGCGACAGTGGAAAACGCCGGACCGGCAGCTGCATCGGGCAATCCGGTCAAGCGGATCGGCCGGCCGAGCCGCACCTGCTTGCCGAAGAATGCGCGCGGCGGTTTCCTTCACGCCATTGAGCTGGCTCGCGCCGCCGGTCAGCACCACGCAGCGGCCGGCAAGGCTTGACAACGCCCGCATCTTCCAAAGATCACGCGCCAGCTCCAGCGTTTCCTCGATGCGCGGGCGAATGATGCACGTCAGCATCGAGCGCGGAACCTGGTGCACGGCATCGGGATCGTCCTCGCCGATCAGCGGCACGCGTGAGCGTCGACTTGTCGTCGGCCTGGCAAGCAAGCGCCGAGCCGAACAGGGTCTTGAGGCGCTCGGCTTGCGCAACAGTTGTGGATAGCCCGCGCGCCAGATCGCTCGTCACATGAGTGCCGCCCACCGGCACGACACCGGCATGGATCAGGCTGCCTTCGGAGAACACCGCGAGCGACGTGGTGCCGCCGCCCATGTCGATGAGCGTCACGCCAAGATCCATCTCGTCTTCGACCAGGCTCGCAAGACCGCGGCATAAGGCGCCACGACCAGCCCGGCCATCTCCAGATGGCAGCGCTCGATGCAAACACCGAGATTCCGCACCGGCCCGACATCCGCGCCGATCGACATGAAGATTGACGCCTAACGCATTGCCGAACATGCCGGATGGCTCTCTGATGCCGCGCTCGCGATCGATCCAATAATTGACCGGCACGGCATGCAGCGCGACGAGATTCTTCAGATCGAGCTCGCTATGCGCGGTGGCGATCGCGCGGCCCATCTCGCGCTCGGTAGCCGGCTGGCCGTCGAGCTCGACCGCGCCGGACCGCCATGAAGCTTCGCGGCGCACCCGCCGAAAAACTTGCCACCACTTCGTGGATGGTCACGCCGGCCATGCGCTCGGCCTGATCGACCGCGGAGCGGATCGATTCCTCGACCTCGACCATGTCGACCACGGCGCCGCATTTGACGCCGCGGCTGACCTGATGGCCGACGCCGATGACATTGACCGGCGCTCGCCTGGCGCTCTTGGCTTCATGAACCTTGGCGATGAAGCAGGCGACCTTGGACGAGCCGACATCGAGGGCGGCGATAATGCCGGGGCGGCCCGGCAAATTCGTCGGCTCCTTACGCCCCGGACTTTTGGGAGTTAAACGCAACCCTTCGCCCCTTACGAACTCTGGTGGCGCGTACATGGAGTGCGCGCACCGCGTTTTCGCCCAATCTCAGACGCGGCCTTTGCGGATCACGCAAATCGACGACGACAACATCCCTGTTGAGAAGACCTTCCTTCGTGATCATGTGTGTAAGCGCCGCGAGCGCCTTATCAAGGCCCTGATCTGGCAGTTCGATCACGAGTTGGTTACTCAAATGTAAATTCCAGCGCCAATCGCCGATGCGCTCGGCAAAATGCACATGCTTCACCACTTCGGGCACCGCTGTTGAGCCACGCAATCAGCCCGGGCGCCGCAGTGTTGCGCCATTGCCGGTGACGCGAAACAAGCGCGCCATAAACAAGCGGATCGACGTGCACAATCAAATGTCCGCTTGTCGTCAAGCACATAGGATTGGCGGCCCACTCTGCCAAAGAATGCTCGGCTTGTATTCCGTGATGGCAATGTGCAGCCGATTAGGCGGCACACGGAGGATTGTCGCATCCTTCACCCAACCGAGCTCCAACACGCGTTCGCGCGCCGCCTTGACATCGGCGTCAAGCAGCGATGCGCCAGGCCTAATCGTCATTGCACTCTCAACATCTTGTTCAGTTAGATGCTTGAGGCCCGAAACAGTGATGAGCTTAATCTTCAAGCCGGCCATGCCGCCGAGCTTTTCCTTGGCGAATTCAAAGCCACTGGCAATCCAGCTGGGCACGCCCAACAGCGATCGCCGCGCCGACCACGCCGAGCACAAGCCCAACAGCTGCCCCGCGCAGCGCGAGCCGATTGCGAATGAGAAGGCGGCTGAAATCTGCGGCTTTGCGTTCGGCCGGCGTGCGTCTCCATTCGGGGCGGCGCGGCTCGCTCGTATCGTGTTCTGGCGCGCTCATTTCCCTCTCCCCTTGTGGGAGAGGGAAGCTGAAGTCGTTTGCGACTTCAGCAGGGTGAGGGGTTTACGCGAAGACCTCGCTTGTTGCCCCACCGCTCACCTGACATTTCGAAGCGCGGCATCGAAATGTCGACCTCTCCGCATCGCGGGAGACGCGTGAGAAGGAAATTAACGATTGAGGCCAGCGTCCTCGACCATCCAAGTCACCAGCTCGTCGAACGACATTTTGCAATGTGCGGCCTGCTCCGGAACCAGCGATGTCGGCGTCATGCCGGGTTGTGTGTTGGTTTCGAGAATGACGAGGCGTCCGGGCGCGCCTTTTGTATCGTCGTAACGGAAGTCCGTGCGCGAAACGCCTCGACATCCAAGAACTTGATGTGCTTTGAGCGCATAGTCCATCGCCTCGTCGAAAATTTTCTTCGGCACATCAGCCGGGATAACATGAGTTCGAGCCGCCCTTGGCGTATTTGGCTTCGTAATCGTAGAAGTCGCCGACATTGTTGAAAATCTCGGTGAGAGCGAGCGCGCGGTCGCCTTGCACGGCAACCGTTAATTCGCGGCCGGGAATGAACTCCTCGACCATCACTTCATCGCCAAGCGTCCACTTGTCGCTTGTTAATATCTCGGGCGGGCGATTATCGCCCTTGCGCACTGAGTAGATTCCGACACTCGAGCCTTCGTTCACGGGCTTGATGATGTAAGGCGCGGCGATGCCGGCTTCCGCGACACGGTGCCTGTTAATGACTGTGCTCGGCGGCGCACGGAATGCCGACAGCGCGGAAGGCAATCTTGGAGCGCTCCTTGTCCATCGCCAGAGACGAAGCAAGAACGCCGGAATGCGTGTAGGGGATGCCGAGGATCTTCGAGGAGGCCCTGCACGCAGCCATCCTCGCCCCAACGGCCATGCAGCGCGTTGAAGGCAACATCCGGCTTGAGCTTGGTGAGCACTTCGGCGATGTCGCGCTTCACGTCGATCGGCTCGACCTTGAAGCCGACGCGGTTCCAGGCCTCGGCGCATTTGGTGCCGGAGATGAGGCTGATCTCGCGCTCGGCCGACCAGCCGCCCATCAAGACCGCAACAGTCATGTTTTTCGGTGACGGCATTTGCGTGCTCACTCAGCCAGTTACTTCGTCATTCTCATGTAATTTCGTCATTATCACTTACTTCGTCATTGCCGGGCCTGACCCGGCCATCCAGTCTTGAACGCAACTCTTTACGCCACGTGGACGCACCGGCTGGATGGCCGCCTCAAGGGCGGCCATGACAATTAAATAAAATGCTTCGGCAGCGGATTCATGGCCGATGACATCCTACTCATGTAGACCAATCCCACTTCGCATGCGTGACTTCGAACCGATCGACGTCGGTCTCGATGAACGGAATTGCTGTGTGACCCTTCACTTTGGTCACGTGAGCCGCTGTCGACCACTGTTTGAGGGAATGTCCTGCCATCCTTCAGGTACGTGGTTGCGACCCAGTATCCCATCCCCGTCTCCGGCTGCCCTCTGAAGTAGTCTGCGAACCGCCTTTCCGTCAAAGGAAACATCAGGGTCGCCCCAGCCGCTTGATTTCCCATTCGAGTAGGGTGCCAGAGGTGGCCTTAACGCGGCGGCGGACTTCCTCGCCCAAAGCTTCAAGATCGGCCGCTGTCGCATTGCCCGTGTTGATGAGAAAGTTGCAGTGCTGCTCCGAGACCTGCGCGCCTCCGATCTTCAGGCCACGGCAGCCAGCCTTATCGATCAATTGCCAAGCCTTCTCGCCAGGCGGGTTTTTGAAGGTCGAGCCGCCGGTGCGCGATTTCACCGGCTGTGAACCTTCGCGGCTCGCCGTGATCTCATCCATGCGCTTCTTGATCTCGTCCGGATTGTCAGGCGACGCCTTCGAAACTCGCGGAAACAAAGATCAATTCCTCGGCGACGCCGGAATGGCGATAGATGAATTTCATGTCGGCGAGCGATAGCTCGACGACATTTCCGGCGCGATCGAGCGCTCGCGCCGATTTCAAGACATCCTTGAACTCGCGCCCATAAGCCCCTGCATTCATTCGCAGTCCGCCGCCGACCGTGCCGGGGATGCCGCGCATGAATTCGAGACCCGCAAGGCCCGCCTTTTGCGCCTCGCGCGCCACCATGACATCGAGCGCAGCAGCGCCCGCGGTGATCTCGCGTGCCCTCCACATTGATCTTGTTGAAGTCGCGGCCGAGCCGAATCACTGCACCCGAAATGCCGCCATCGCGCACGAGCAAATTCGAGCCAACGCCAATAATGGTGAGTGGCATCTCGGGCGGCTTGCGCTTGAGGAAGAGCCGAAGGTCTTCCTCATCGCGCGGCTGAAACAACACGTCCGCCTTGCCGCCGACGCGGAACCAAGTGATCGGCGCGAGCGGCTCGTTGAAAGCGATCGCGCCACTCAAGCCATCGGCGTCGATCTGATGTGCGCTCATCGATCGATCCAATCGCGTCCCCTCTCCCCTTGAGGGAGAGCGTTAGGGTGAGGGGTTAGATCTGAACCTCTTGCCCCACCCTCTTCCGGATCGCTAAGGGCGCTGACGCGCCAAGCGATCCGGCCTTTCCCCTCAAGGGAGAGGCGATTGACGTGGGTGCTCACGCCTTAACCACCGTCAGGTTGGGATGCGGCTTCAGCGCGTTGAGCTGCTCGGGCAGCGCATTGGCCCAATAGGTGATCGAACCGGCGCCAAGACACACGACGATATCGCCCGGCTCGGCGAGCCCAGCGATCAGCTTGGCCAACTCGTCCGGCGCCTCGAGCGGCAGAACATGTCTGTGTCCACGGGCGCGCAAGCCATCGATCAGCGCGTTGCGGTCAATGCCGGGAATCGGCTGCTCGCCCGCCGGATAAACATCGGAGACGATCACCGTATCGGCATCGTTGAAGCAGGTGCAAAACTCACCCATGAGATCATGCAGGCGCGAATAGCGATGGGGCTGCGCCACCGCGATCACGCGGCCCGTCGCCGATTGGCGCGCAGCTTTAAGCACGGCAGCGATCTCCACAGGATGATGGCCGTAATCATCGATAATGGTGACGCCGTTCCATGTGCCCGTCTTGGTGAAGCGCCGTTTCACGCCGGCAAAAGCGCCAAGCCCCTTGCGGATGACCGCATCGTCGATGCCGATCTCATTCGCCGCAATGATCGCCGCGAGCGCGTTCGAAACATTATGCATGCCCGGCATGGGCAGGCGCATATCGGTGAGCGTACGGCTCTCGCCGGTCGCACGGTCCGAGATCACGACCGAAAAGCGCGCGCCGCCATCCGCAAACTTCACATCGATCGCGCGCACATCCGCTTGCGGCGAGACGCCGTAAGTGACAATGCGCCGGTCGGTGATCGAACCGATCATGTCCTGCACCACCGGGTGATCGATGCACAGCACGGCAAGCCCATAGAACGGCACATTCTCGATGAACGAATGGAAGGCCGCTTTCACATGCTCGAAATCGCCGTAATGCTCCAAATGTTCCGGATCGATATTAGTGACAACGGCAATCGTCGCCGGCAGCTTGAGAAATGTGCCGTCCGATTCATCGGCTTCGACCACCATCCAATCGCCCTCGCCGCGCCGCGCATTGGTGCCGTAAGCGTTGATGATGCCGCCATTGATCACGGTGGGGTCCATGCCGGCGGCATCCAAGAGCGCAGCAACCATCGAAGTCGTCGTCGTCTTGCCATGCGTACCCGCGATCGCAACGCAGGACTTGAAGCGCATGAGCTCGGCAAGCATCTCCGCGCGGCGCACGATCGGGATGTGGCGCTCGCGCGCGGCGATCAGCTCCGGGTTATCGGGCTTCACGGCGGACGAATAAACCACCACGCTGGCCTGGCCGAGATTTTCTTCGCGATGGCCGATCACCACGGGAATGCCGAGCGCGCGCAGCCGCTTGATGTATGCGCTCTCCGCAACATCGCTGCCCTGCACCTTATAGCCAAAGTTCTGCATGACCTCGGCAATACCGCTCATGCCGATACCGCCGATGCCGACGAAATGAATCGGCCCGATATCCAATGGAATTGCCGGCATGACCCTGATCTCCCTTATCCCACCACCACTTTACGCCATCACACTTGTTTTGCTTTTGCGTTTATTCCACGTGCAGCAACTGCCTCGACAAGATCGGCCAATCGCGCAACCGCATCCGGCCGGCCGAACGCCTTTGCCTTGCGCGCTGCCTCTTCCATCAATTCCGGATGATTAATCGCGTTCGACAGCTCGAGCGAAAGCCGCTCCGGCGTCAGGAATTTCTGCTCGATCAAGAGAGCGCCCCCGGCATCCTCGATCGCCTTGGCATTGGCCTTCTGGTCCTGGTCGATCGCGCCCGGCAACGGCACAAGCAGCGCCGGCCGTCCAATCACGCCAAGCTCGCTGACCGTGCCCGCGCCCGAGCGCGCGATCACGAGATGGCTTGCCGCAATGCGCGCCGGCAAATCGCGGAAGAACGGCGCAAGCTCGGCCTTCAATCCCAGGGCGTCATATTTCGCGCGCACGCCAGCCAGGTCTTCGTCGCGGCATTGTTGCGTGATGTGCAAAAGCGCGCGTTGTTCGGTGCTCAGCTTCTCAAGCGCCGGCGGTACAAGCTCGGCGAATACATGCGCGCCCTGGCTGCCGCCGAACACCAGCAAGCGAAACACATCGCCGGCCGCGCGCGAGGAATAGGGCGTGGCCGAAGCTTCAATGACGTTGGGGCGCACCGGATTGCCGGTTTCGACGACTTCCGTGCCGGCACCCGCGCTCACTTTGACTTGCGCGCTCGATGTCGCGACGGCCTGAACGCGCGGCACGAGGAATTTGTTTGCGCGCCCGAGCACGGCATTGGCATCGTGGACGAGACACGGCACGCCGAGAAATGACGCTGCGAGGATCGGCGGCACCGTGGGATAGCCGCCAAAGCCGATCGCCGCGGACGGCTTTACCCGGCGGATCACGCCCATGGCGGAAAGCGTGCCGAGCGCGAGCGAAATCATCGCGCCGATCTTGCCGACAATGCCGCCGCCGGAAGGCGTTGCCGACTTGATCAGATGAATTTCCGCCGCGGGAAAGTCCTGGCCATAACCTTGAACGCGCTCATCAGTCGCCAGCTCGATACGCCAGCCGCGCTTGCCCAATTCCGTAGCAAGCGCCTGCGCCGGAAACAGATGACCGCCCGTCCCGCCCGCGGCGATCAGGATCGTCTTCATCCGTGGCTGGCGCACATCCGCCTTCACTGAAGGCTCCGTTTGATCGGGATGGTCTTGGGGAGGCCGCCTCTGATGCGCCGGCGCGTGAGCGCGAGCAGAAGGCCAAGCGTCATGGAAACCGCAATCAGCGACGAGCCGCCATAAGAGACGAATGGCAAGGTCATGCCCTTTGCCGGCAGGATATGCACATTGACGCCCAGATTGATGAAGGCCTGCAGCGCCAGCAGCATGGCAAGGCCAGTGACCGCAAGCTGGACGAAATGATTGGGCTCCTTCATCGCGCGCGAAAAGCCGCGAAATGCGATAACGGCAAATAGCGCGACAATACCCAGGCATACAATCAGGCCGAACTCCTCACCCGCCACGGCAAAGATGAAATCGGTATGGGCATCCGGCAGATCCCATTTGACGCGGCCCTCGCCCATGCCGCGCCCGAATGCGCCGCCGGCACGGAACGCCCGCAGCGCCGTTGCCACTTGATAAGTATCCGCAGCATTGGGGTTGAGAAAGCCGTTCACGCGCTCGGCAACATGTTGCACATGCGTGTAGACGTAATAGGAGCCGCCGGCAATCGCCGCGCCCGCTGCACCGAGCACATACCAGGGCAGGCCGCCCAGAAACATCATCAGGCCCCAAACAGCGATGACGAGCGCGGTCTGGCCATAATCCGGCTGCATAGCGAGCGGCACGATGACAAGACCGAGCAAGACGGTGGCAACGCCATAGCGCTTCCACGGCCGGGCGTGGCTCTCATCGTTCAAGATCATCGCGAGCAAAAGCACAAAGAATGGCTTCAAGAATTCGGACGGCTCCAACCTGAAGCCGCCAATCGTCAGCCAGCGCTTGGCACCATTGATGTCCGCGCCGAGCATTAGCGTCGATAAGAGCAGCAGATAGCACACCAGCAAGAGGATTGGCGTGTGCTTGCGCACCGTCTCGATCGGCACTAGCGAGAGCGCGACCATAAGGGCGACCGCAGGGCCAACGAACACAATCTGGCGATAGAAGAAATGCATGCTCGGCATGTGATGCCGTGCGGCGATCGCCGGGCTTGCCGACAGATTGAGCACGAGGCCAAAGAAGATCAGCGCGAGAACGGCGAACAAGGTGATCCGGTCGACAGTCCACCACCAGCGGCTCAAGACACTCGTATCGGTACGCGACCAGGTCGTCACTTCACGCCTTCCTCGACAAGCTTGCCGGATTTGGTTTTGGCTTCCTTCGCGAGTCCGCACACGATCGCCTTGAAGCGCTCCCCGCGATCCTCAAAATCCTTGAATTGATCGAACGAGGCACAAGCCGGCGAAAGCAACACAGCCGAGCCCGGCTTGCCGGCCGCGCGGGCATCTTCAAGCGCGCCACGTGTCGCGGTTTCGAGATCGCCGCACATGGCGTGCTTGACGCCCGCAGCCTCAAGCGTCTTTGCAAAGGCAGGCGCTGCCTCGCCGATCAAATAGGCACAGGCAACACGCGGGAAGAATGGCTTCAGGCTTTCGATGCCGCCGGCCTTGGCGACACCACCCGCGATCCAATAGATTGGGTCATAGACCGCGAGCGCCTTGGAAGCAGCATCGGCATTCGTCGCCTTGGAATTGTTGATGAGCTTGACGCCGCCAATCTCAGCCGCCTGCTCCATGCGGTGGGGGAGCCCCGGAAAGCTGTGCATCGCGCGCGCGATTGCCTGCTTGTCGCGCCCCAGCGAAGCCGCCATGGCAAAAGCCACCGCCGCGTTTTGCCAGTTGTGCTTACCCTGCAAGGTGGGCAGCATTTTCAGATCTTCGATCTCGATGGCTGGCGCGCGCGTGCCATCATAGAGAACGCCTTGGAGCACATAAACACCGAATCCGAGCGCCTTGCCGACAGAGACGGGGATGACATTACGGCCCTTCTTGGCCCACAGCTCGGTGAAGATAGCTTCCGTATACTGATCGTCTATGCCGATAACCGCAGCGCCCGTCTTGGGTACCCATTGCAGCAGGCGTGCCTTCACCTTGGCATAGTTCTCCATCGTGCCGTGACGATCCAGATGGTCGGGCGTGAGATTGAGCAGGCACGCAGCAGCCGGCCGGAGCGAGCGTGTCAAATCGATCTGATAGGACGAAAGCTCGAGCACGTAGACGGAGTTCTCGGCCGGCGGATCGAGTTCTAAGACCGGCTTGCCGATATTGCCGCCGATCTGCGCATTCATGCCGGTGCGGTTCAGGATATGGCCGAGCAACGCCGTGGTGGTCGATTTGCCGTTCGTGCCGGTGACCGCAGCAATTGGCGGGCGGATGCGCGCGCCATTCCGGTCGGTCGCCAGATGTCCGATCGATAGCGCAAACAGCTCGACATCGCCAATCACCGGAACGCCAGCTTCGCTTGCACGACGCACCACACTATGGGGCTGCGGATGCGTCAGAGGCACGCCCGGCGAAAGCACGAGCGCCGCAATTCCACGCCACGACCAGCGCTGCGGATCGACAATCTCGGCGCCGAGCGCATGCGCCGCCTCGCGCGCTTCGGTCTTGTCGTCATAGGCGATGACATTTGCCCGGCCCTCACGCAGCGAGCGCACTGCCGCAAGGCCCGAGCGCGCAAGCCCGAACACTGCAACCGTCTGCCCCTCATATTCGCGTACCGGGATCATCACCTCATCTCAGTTTCAATGTCGCAAGGCCGACAAGCGAAAGGATCGTCGCGATGATCCAAAAGCGGATCACGATGGTCGGCTCCTTCCAGCCCAATTGCTCAAAATGATGATGAATCGGCGCCATGCGAAATACGCGTTTCCCCGTCAGCTTGAAGCTGGCCACCTGGATCATCACCGAAACGGCTTCAAGCACGAAGAGGCCGCCGACAATCGCGAGCACGATCTCATGCTTGACCGCCACGGCCACCGCGCCAAGCGCACCCCCAAGCGATAAGGAGCCGGTGTCACCCATGAAGATCATCGCGGGCGGCGCGTTGAACCACAAGAAGCCGAGCCCGGCGCCCAAGAGCGCGCCGCAAAACACCGCAAGCTCCCCGCCGCCGAACACATAATGGATCTGCAGATAGTCGGCGAATTTGAAATTGCCGACGAGATAAGCAATAAGACCGAAGGTTGCTGCCGCGATCATCACCGGCATGATGGCGAGCCCATCGAGCCCGTCGGTTAGATTGACCGCATTCGATGCGCCGACAATCACGAACACCGCAAAAAGAAGATAGACGAAGCCGAGATTGGGGAAAAACTCCTTGAAAAACGGAACGGCGAGCGACGTGCCCGAGCAATTATCACCGGTCAGCGGCATGTTGAACGGACAGCCTGCCGTCACATTGGAGATCCAGATCACGGCGCCGAGCGCAATCACCATGGTGAGCGCGAGCTTGGCTTTGCTCGAAATGCCATCCGATGAGCGCTTGGTGACCTTGAGATAATCATCATAAAAGCCGACCGCGCCAAAGCCGACCGTGACAAACAACACCGCCCAAACCAGCTGGTCGGAAAGATCGGCCCACAGCAGCACGGAAACAATCGTTGCAATGAGAATGAGAAAGCCGCCCATGGTCGGCGTGCCGACTTTGGTGACGATATGGCTTTGCGGCCCGTCCTGGCGGATCGGCTGGCCCCTACCCTGCTTCGAGCGCAACCACTTGATCAGCGACGGGCCGATGATGAACGCAATGAACAGCGCCGTCATCACGGCGCCGCCGGTGCGGAACGTCTGATAGCGAAAGATATTGTTGAAGTGGAACTCTTCCGCCAGATAACTGAACAGCAACAACAGCACGGATTAGCTCCCGTTCGCGGCGCGCATGGGCCGATCTAGTTTTTCGAGGCGCTCGACAATCAGCTTCATGCGCGAGCCAAGCGAGCCTTTGATCATCACTGCATCACCCGGGCGCACGGCCTCGGCGACAATTTCCGCAAGCTCTTTCGATGTCGGCGCATAACCGCCGCGCCGGCTTTCCGGCAGCGCATCAAACAGATGCTTCATCATCGGCCCGCACGAGAAAACGAGATCCACCGCAGCTTGATCGAGCGGCTCGGCAAGCCCAGCATGCAGTGCAGCGGAGTCACGGCCCAGCTCAAGCATGTCGCCGAGCACGGCAATGCGCCTTTTGCTTGAGGCGCCGAGCAGCGCAAGATTGGCGATCGCCGCCCGCATAGACGCGGGGTTGGAGTTGTAGCTTTCATCGATCAGCGTAAAGCCGCCACACCCCAGCGAAATCGCGCGCCGCGCGCCGCGCCCGGGCGGCGGCTTCAAACTATCGAGCGCCCGCGCTGCGGCCTGAAGATCGGCACCGAGGGCATAGACGCCCGCAAGAACGGCAAGCGAGTTGCGCGCGACATGCCGGCCTGGCGAGGCAAGATGATATTCGACCTCGGTGCCGCAAATCCGTGCACGGATATTCGAGCCTTCGGGGCCGAGATCGATGACGAGCAGGCGCGCATCCGCCTTCTCGTTCTCGCCGAATGTGATGATCCGCGCCCCCACTTCGCCCGCGCGCAGTGACAAGCGCTGAAAATGAGGATTGTCGATGTTGAGAATTGCCGCGCCGCCCGGGATCAGCCCGGCGAAGATCTCCGCTTTGGCTTCGGCAATCTCTTCAACCGAGTCGAAATATTCAAGATGCACCGGCTCGACCGTCGTGATGATCGCGGCATGCGGCTCGACCAGTTTCGAAAGTGGCGTGATCTCGCCGGCATGGTTCATGCCGATCTCGAACACGCCGTATTTCGTTTCGGCCGGCATGCGCGCCAGCGTCAGCGGCACACCCCACATATTGTTGTAGGAGGCTTCGGACGCATGCGTTTGGCCCGATGCGCCGAGCGCAATACGCAGCGCTTCCTTGGTGCCGGTCTTGCCGACGCTGCCGGTGACGGCAATGCGCTTAGCCGCAGAACGCTCGCGCGCCGCGGCGCCCAATCGCTCCAAGCCTTTGAGCGAGTCATCAGCGAAGATCAAAGTCCCATCTGCGCCTTCAGGCTTGTGATCGACCAGCGCCGCGCTTGCCCCTTCCGTCAGAGCTTTAGCGACGAACTCATGGCCATCACGCGCTTCGCCGCGGATCGCAACGAAAAGATCGCCGGGCTTCAAGGTGCGCGTGTCGATGGAAACACCGCCCGCAGCGAAATTCCCCGCAGCGCCCTCAGGCTCGAAACGCGCGCCCGTCGCCACAATCTCCGCGCCGGTCCACAGCGGCCTAGCCATTCCCATTCCCCTGTTTTCTTGTTATTGCCGCGCGCGTCACTTCCGCATCGTCGAACGGCAATACGACTTTGCCGACGATTTGCCCGGTCTCATGTCCCTTACCCGCGATCACCAAGGCATCGCCTGGCTCAAGCGCGCCCACAGCCGCTTTGATCGCTTTCGCGCGATCGCCGATCTCTTCGACATCAGAGCCCTCGGGCACGCCTTCCATGATCTCGCGGCGAATCTCGGCCGGCACTTCGCCACGCGGATTGTCGTCCGTGACGATTGTGTGGTCAGCAAGCGCAGCAGCGAGCATGCCCATCAATGGCCGCTTGCCAGCATCTCTATCGCCGCCGCAGCCAAAGACCAGATGCAAGCGATGCTTCGTATGCGGACGAAGCGCTTCGAGCACGGTGCGCAAAGCGTCCGGCGTGTGCGCATAATCGACATAGACCGAAGCTCCGCTCTCGCCCGTTCCCACTTCGCCGACCCATTGCATCCGGCCTGGCACGGTCTCCAGCCTTTCGAGCGCCTGCATCGTGCTGTGTTGGCCGCCGCCGCAAGCGATCACAAGCCCCGCCGCAAGCAGGGCATTCGATGCCTGAAAACCACCGGCCAGCGGCAGCGCAACTTCATAACGCTCGCCATGCACCTCGACCGACAATGTCTGTCCCTTCGGCCCAAGCGCGGCATCGATCAGCCTGATCTCTTTGCCGGCGCGGCCGACGCGCCAAACCTTGCGCCCGGCACTCGCCGCGGCCTCGGCAACACGCACGCCATAGGCCGTATCGACATTGACAACCGCAATACCTTCCGGCGGCAGGACCTCGGAGAACAGGCGGAGCTTCGCGGCGAGATAGGCTTCTTCCGTGCCGTGATAGTCGAGATGATCGCGCGTGAGATTTGTAAACGCCGCCACTTTGATGCGCACGCCATCGAGACGGAATTGATCGAGCCCATGGCTCGAAGCTTCGAACGCAACGTGATCGAAGCCCTCGCCCGCCAGGCTGTCGAGCAGCCGGTGCAGAGCCACCGGATCGGGCGTCGTCAATGGCGCGCCTTCATCGATCCTTTTGCCGTCCGGCCCGATCGCGCCGAGCGTGCCCAGGCTGGCGGACTTGTAGCCGAGATCGATCCAGATCTGGCGCGCAAAGCTGACAACGCTCGTCTTGCCGTTAGTGCCGGTGACCGCGACGATATATTCCGGCTGGCGCTGAAAAACCGCGCGGCCATCAGCGCCAGCGCACGACGCGGATTGGCATCGTGGATAATCGGCACCGCAGCTTTTGCGCTCACCTTGTTGTCCGCCAGGATCGCAGCCGCGCCTTTGGCAATGGCGTCCTGATGAACTTAGCGCCATCCGCTTTGGTGCCGGAAAGCGCTGCAAACAAGTAACCCGGCGCGACTTCGCGGCTATCCGCCGTCAACCCACGGATAGCGAGATCCGCTGCGCCATTCGGCAGCATGCGTCCCGCGAGCAATTCCTTCAGTAACATTTCACCATCACCCACCAGCCGCGGCTACAGTCGTTTCTTGGACGCACCTCTTCGGCGTCGACTTGCTTGGCTCTCCGGCGGCATTCCTAGTATCGGCGCGATCCGGCGAATAATGAGGCCTGAAAGTGGCGCGGCGGTGGCGCCTCCTGTCGGCGGCCGCCATTTGTTGCCGGGCACCGCGGACCGGATCATCCAACATCACGAGCACCAAATAGCGCGGCGTATCAGACGGAAATATAGACGACAAAGGAGGCAACGCGCTGGTTCTCGGCATAGCTGCCCTTGCTTAAAAGCTTATTGGCCGTGCCGGTCTTGCCGCCGACATCATAGCCAGGCACGTCGGCAAAATGTCCAGTGCCGTTTTTAACGTTCTCGCGCATGAGCCGGCGGATGAGATCCGCAAGTTCGCGCGCTGACCACTTCGCGCCGCGCGATCTTGGCGCCCGGGCTCGTTTAATCAAAGTGGGCGCAATGTAAGTAGCCGCCATTGACCAGCGCCGAGATACCGGTTGCGAGCTGCACCGGCGAGACCGCAATCCCGTAGCCATAGGCGATCGTCGCCGTCTCGATGTCGCCCCATTGGTTTTGTATGAGCGGCGGCGTCACCTCCGGCAGCTCGACCGGCGACGGCGAAAGAATGCCGAACTTCTTGCATGATATTCACGCTGCTGTCTGCGCGCCGAATTCGAGCGCCATCTCGGCCGCGCCGATGTTGGACGATTTCAGAAACACTTGCGTCGTCGTCAGCCACTTGTTCTCGGCGTGAAAGTCGTGAATGAGCCGCCCGCCGACCTCGAGCGGATGCGTGGCATCGAAGCTTTCGCCCAGCTTGAGCATTCCAGTTTCGAAGCCGATCGCGAAAGTGAAGGATTTGAAGGTCGACCCCATCTCGTAAAGCGATGAGGTCGCGCGGTTCTTCATCGAGTCATCATTCTTGCTCGGCCGGTGATTGGGATCGAAATCCGGCAAGGAAACGAGCGATAGGATCTCGCCATTGCGCGACATCCATCACGATGCCGACGCCACCGCCCGGCGCCGTAATTCGCCATGCCACTATTGATGACGTCGCGCACGGCATATTGAATCTGCGTGTCGACGGAAAGCTGCAAGGGCGCGCCTGTGTCGCCTTCGCGCGCGCAGCAGATCGTCGCGCGCAAGCTCCATGCCCGCAATGCCCTTGTTGTCGATATTCGACATAGCCAAGCACATGGGCAAACAAGTGCCTTGCGGATAGACCGGCGCGGCACCTTCTTATAATCCACGCCCGGCATGCCAAGCGAATGCACCGCATCCGCCTCACTTCGGAGTCGCGTTGCGCATGATGTAGCGAAGCTCTTGCTCGCTCATAAACCCTTCTTGGCGAGCACTTTGCATCGAGTTGCCGGGTACCGCATGCGCCGGCCGCCTTCGCGGTGGCGGCCCGATTGGTCAGCATGCCGGGATCGACCGAAATGTCGTATAGCGTCAGATCGCGCGCGAGCAGCTCGCCGTTGCGGTCGATGATGTCGGCGCGCCAAGCCCTGAGCCCAGCGCCGCGATCGTTTTGTTGTGTGGCGTCCCGATGCCCATAGGCACAGATCGAACAGCTGCAACCGACCGCACTGAAAGCCACCAGAAAAACGGCCGCGAGCACCACAAGCCGCGCCCGCCCGCTTTCAACCGCATCCGAGCGCGGACGCGGATGCGCCGCAGAACCGCCGGCGCGCCAATAACCGCTTACATCGCTCGATGGAGGATGCGCATTCTCCGGTTGGTGCGACCTGGCCGGGCGATCATTCATGGCGGGCCATGAACGGCATCTAGAGCGCCGGGTGGCGCGCCGTACCGTGCGAGCTCGGCCTCACCTCCACCATAGAGAGGAGCTGTTCGATCTGATCGTCGCCGGGCTGTGTCGAGCGCATCGGGATTTGCGACATGGCAATCATCTGCGCCGGCTCGGTCGGACGCATTGCCGGCAAATATGTCTTGACGAGGCGGCGCAAATTATCGGGCGCAGTGCGATCCGCCCACTCAGCCTGCAGCATACTGATCTGGGAGTTGGCATGCTCGATATTCTGGGCGAGCTCCGCCTTCTGCTTCTGCAGGGCTTGCGTCTCGAGCTTGACGTGATTGAGCCCGAAAACCAGGCCCGCCACCAGCGCGATATAGGACATCGAAACGAGGCGAATCATCATTTGGCCTTCTCCACGATTCCAAGGCGGGCAAGATTGAGCATCAGGCTCGGCGCGCTCGTGCGCTCGGCAACGCGCAACTTTGCCGAGCGGGCCCGGGGATTGTCTCTCGTCTCTGCAGCCGAGGGAACGATTGGCCGCTTCGTCAGCACGCGGAAGGACTGCTCGTGCCCCACCTCGGCCGCGGGCGGCGCATGCCGCGAGGGCGCGGGCGCAGGTTTCGAGCGCTCAGCCAGAAACAATTTCACGATGCGATCTTCAAGCGAGTGAAATGAAACAACGGCCAGCCTTCCCGCCTCCTTGAGCAGCCGCTCCGCCGCGGACAAACCGAGCGCAAGCTCCCTGAGTTCATCGTTTATCTTGATTCTCAAGGCCTGGAAGGTGCGCGTCGCCGGATGAATGCGTTCTCCAGGCTTTCCGTGCACGACACCCGCAATGAGATCGGCGAGCTCCAAGGTTCGCGTGATTTCGCTTATGCGCGCGCTCTTCCACAATTGCGTGCGCGATTCGCCTTGCGTGCCGCTCCTCGCCATATTCGCGGATGAGCGATTCGAGCTCGCGCTCCTCAGCCGAATTGATGAGATCGGCTGCCGAAGGGCCTTCGCGGCTCATACGCATATCGAGCGGGCCATCACTCTGAAAGGAAAAGCCGCGGCTTGCTTCATCGAGCTGTGGCGAGCTGACACCGAGGTCGAGCGTGACGCCATCGACGCTATCGCGTTGCTTGCGCTCGAGCGCGGGCCTTAAAAGCACATCCATCGAGCCGAAGCGGCCTTCGACGATCTCGAACCGGCCTTTGAAGTCGCGGCGTATCGGCTCGCTGCGCTCGATCGCCTTCGGATCCTGGTCGATTGCCACGACCGAACAGTCGGCGCTCTCCAAAAGCGCGCGCGAAATGCCGCCCGCGCCGAATGTGGCATCTACGTAGAGCCCGCCATCGCGCGGTTCCAGCGCATCGACCGTCTCTTGTTGAAGAACGCTCTTGTGGACGGCTTCGGCCATCAATCGCTCCGTCCGTTGTGGGAAACAGGGCCGAACATGGCTTCCTGCACGTCCCGCATCGCCTGTTCTTGATAGGCCTCGAAATTGCCCGGCTCCCAGATCTGGAAATAAGGGCCGGCGCCGGCAAACACCGCGTGGTCGGTGATCTGAGCTTTGCGCGCCAGCCGCTCGGGCAAGATGATCCGGCCATCGCCGTCGATCGTCACCGGGAAGAGAAGGCTTTTGAACACGGTGGAGAATTGGCGGAATTGCTTAGAATTGACGCCGTGTTGCTGCTTGAAGGCTTCGGTCTTCTCTTCGAGATGAGCCGCCGGGTAGACGTCGATCGCACGGTCGCCCGCTGCCGAATACATGCAGTTGATCGTCTTCTCTTCGCCCAAAATCGCGCGGAAGCTCGCCGGGACCATGACGCGGCCCTTGGCGTCGATCTTGTTGATGAAATTGGCGAGAAATTCCTGCTGCATCGCCCCGGCTGGTCCTGTTGGCGGGACGCGGGGACCCACGCCATTCGCGGATCAGTACGTCTCGCCCCCCAATACCTCCCCCTCCCGGGGGATTGGGATCAGCTGGGATATCACGGGGAGATCTGGGACGTCAACGCAATGCGGCTTCAAGAGGCCTGATTTTTCGCGCTTGCAGCAGCTAACTTCGTGGTTCCCTGTCCTCACCCAAAAGCCTGAGACTCAGCGATTTAAACATCATCAACAGAGGTTAACGAGAGGTTATCCCAGATCGGCCCAGGCGTAATCGCCGTGAGCCGAAGCGGCAGCCATAGCTTCAGCAAGCCGGCCGCGCTCTCAATTCGCTTGATCGCCGGGATCGGCGTTGAAGGCGATGCCCATGCCGGCGTGGCGGTGAAGCACCGCTCGCGCGTGGCGCGCGACCCGACCGCGCCCAATCTGCGCCAAGTGCATTTGATCCACAGCGAGCTGTTGGATGAGCTGGGTGCGAAAGGCTTTGCGGTTGCGCCAGGCGCAATGGGCGAGAACATCACGACGCGTGGGGTCGCGCTGCTCGATTTGCCAACGGGCACGCGTCTGCGCATCGGCAACAGCGCTATCATCGAGATCACCGGGCTGCGTAATCCATGCAATCAGATCAACGGACTCGCGCCCGGGCTTATGGCCGCCGTGCTCGATCGCAGCGCAGACGGCAAGCTGATCCGCAAATCCGGCGTGATGGGCATTGTCATTGAAGGCGGTGACATATGTCCTGGTGATCCGATTGCAATCGAGCTGCCTTCAGCGCCATATCATCCGCTCGAACCGGTTTAGTATCCACGCCGCCTTATGTCTCCTTTCACGCTGAATGTCGTGCTGCTGCTCGTCACTGCGGGCGCGATCTATTTTTCCTGCGAGTTCTTCGTCAATGGCGTCGAATGGGTGGGGCGCAAATTCCATCTCGAACAGAAGGCCACCGGCACGATCCTCGCGGCGATCGGCACGGCGCTGCCTGAAAGCGTTGTAACGTTCGTCGCCGTCGCGTTTGGCCACAGCCATGTGAAGCAACAGATCGGCATCGGCGCGGCACTGGGCGGCCCGCTTGTGCTCGCAACGATCGCCTACGCAACCGTCGGCTGGGTGATGCTGGCGTCACGGCGCAAAGCGCTGCCCGCTGCAAAGCCGCTTAATGTCGATTACGGGCATTTGAGCCGCGACCAAGGCTGGTTTCTTTGCATCTTCATCGTGAAGATCACGCTCGGACTTATTGCTTTCGCCTACAAGCCTTGGCTCGGCGCGCTCTTCCTCATCGCTTATGCTGCCTACTTCATCAAAGAGACGCGCAGCCGCATTGACGAAGCCGCCGAAGAAGCGCTTGAGCCGCTGATGCTCGCGCCGAAGCGCGAGGTGCCACCAACTTCGCTCGTGATGGTGCAAACGCTGCTTTCGCTCATCGTCATCTTCATCGCATCGCAGATCTTCGTCGGTCAGCTTGATGCCATCACGCCGCATCTGGGCCTATCGCCGCAGCTTACGGCGCTCTTGATCAGCCCGATCGCAACCGAGCTGCCCGAAACCATGAACGCGATCATCTGGGTGCGCCAAGGCAAGGAGCGCCTTGCGCTCGCCAATATCAGCGGCGCGATGATGATTTAGGCAACCGTGCCGACGGCATTCGGCCTCTTCTTCACGCCGTGGATCTTCGACCGCTCGCTGATTTGGGCGGGCGCTATCACCGCCATTTCGGTGCTCGCGCTGTTTGTGTTGTTCAGGCGCGGCACCGCCTCACCGCGCCTCCTCGCACTCTTCGGCTTTTTCTATCTCGCCTTCGCCGCCGCGATGATTTTCACCTGAACCGAACTTCTTCACGCGGAGCCGCGGAGGACGAGAGTTTGTGCACACGCTCAATTATCCGCAAAGGGGTGAGTTATATATTTCGTCATGGCCGAGCCGTCGTCCCGGCCATCCATAGCTCAGCAAACACCACAGGTGCAGAATGAACGGCCGCGCTTGCTGCGCAATGGATGGCCGCCATAACGAGGCGGCCATGACGTGTTTGTACCAATTCATCGCGCAATCTCCGCAGCTCCGCGTGATTTCCTCACTTAGCGAAGCCGCGCTCTTTGAGCAGCGCCTTTGTCGACGGGTCGCGGCCGCGAAACGCGCGATAGGCCTCCGCAGCATCGCGCAGATTCCCCGCGGAATAGACAAAGCGCTTGAGCCGCTCAGCAACTTCAGGCGCGAAAATATCTCCGGCTTCCGTGAACGCCTCGAACCCGTCATTGTCGAGCATCGCCGACCACAAATAGCTGTAATAGCCCGCCGAATAACCGCCCGAGAAAATGTGCTGGAAGTGCGGCGGCCGGTGACGCATCACGATTTCGCGCGGCATGCCGATCTCATCCGAGACCGCCGCCTCTTCTTTCTTGAGATCAAGGCTGGCCGCATCGTGCTTGGAATGCACATCCATGTCGATGAACGCGCTGCCCAAAAACTCGACGGTTTCGAATCCCTGCTGAAACCTGCGCGCGGCTTCGATCTTATCGATCAAGCTTTGCGGCATCGGCTCGCCCGTTTTCGCATGACGCGCAAAGTGCGAAAGAATCTCCGGCTGCATCGCCCAATGCTCATAAAGCTGCGATGGCAACTCGACGAAATCGGTCGGCACCGCTGTCCCCGCAAGCGATGGGTACGTCACATCCGACAGCATGCCATGCAGCCCGTGGCCGAACTCATGAAACAGCGTGCACACATCGGTAAGGCTCAAAAGCGCTGGCTCGCCTTTCGCCGGCTTTGCGAAATTGCACACATTGGTGATCAGCGGGCGCACAGCGCCACCGAGCTTGGACTGGCCGCGATAGGCCGTCATCCAAGCGCCGCTGCGCTTTGAGGCACGCGCGAAATAATCGCCATAGAACAGCGCGATATGCCTGCCCGCCTGATCGCACACCTCCCAGACCCGCACATCCGGGTGATAGAGCGGAATATCCTTGCGCTCATTGAATGAGAGCCCGAACAAGCGCCCGGCGACATAGAACGCCGCCTCGATGATGCGGTCGAGCACGAGATAGGGCTTCACCTCGGCTTCATCGACATCGTAGCGCGCCTTGCGCAGTTTTTCGGCGTAATAGCGCCAATCCCACGGCTCGAGCGCGAAGTTGCCGCCCTCTTCGCGGATCAGCTCCTGCAGTTCCTTGGCCTCGCCTTCCGCGCGCGTACGGGCAGGCGCCCACACTTCACGCATCAAGCCCATCGCCACCTCTGGCGTCTTGGCCATGCGGTCGGCAAGCACATACTCCGCGTGTGATTTGTAGCCAAGCAGCGCCGCCGCCTCAGCGCGCAAGGCCACCTCCTCCGTCATGATTTCGGCGTTATCGGTCTTGCCGCCGTTTTCGCCGCGCATGACCCAGCCGCGCCACGCCTTCTCGCGCAAATCGCGGCGCGCCGAATAGGTCAGAAACGGCTCGACACTCGAGCGCGACAGCGTAATCGCATATCTGCCGTCAAGCCCATGCTGTTCAGCCTCACCGCGTGCTGCCGCAACAAGCGCCTCCGGCAAACCGGCGAGATCGCTCTCATCAAGCGCCATGACAAAGTCGCGCTCGTCGGCCAGCACATTCTGGCCGAAAGCGGTCGAGAGCGAAGCGAGCCGCTCATTGATCCCGGCATAGCGTTTGCGCGCTTCGCCGGAAAGCTCTGCGCCCGAGCGCCGAAAATCGATCAGATAGCGCTCGATCAGGCGCTTCTGCTCGTCATTGAGGCCTGCCATATCTTCGGCGGCGGCTTTGATCCGCGCGAACAGCTTGGCGTTCAAGAAGTATTCATTGAAGTGGCGCGCAAGCTTGGGCGCCATCTCGCGCTCGACCGCTTGGAGCGCATCATTGGTATGGGCGCCGGCAAGCGCGCCGAAGACATTGCCGACACGCTCGAAACCCTGCATCGCAATCTCCAAGGCCTCGATCGTATTGGCAAAGCTGGCCGGCGCAGGGTCCTCGGCAACCCGCTGGGCCGCAGCGGCGTGCTCCGCCATTGCGCGCTCGAACGCAGGCGGAAAATGCGCCGCCTCGATTGCATCAAAAGGCGGCGTCTCGAACGGCGCGTTCCAAGTTCCGAAAAACGGATTTTCCGACATCTCGAGTTCCTCAAAACGGACAATATCGCCGGGATCACAACTCTGCGAGCCGCGGTTGTTTCCGGTTCCGCGCTCCACATATGACGCTATACACTAACCTCAAATGGTCAGTCCCCCACTGATCGTTTGAATCCGGGGCGCTCCGCCACCCTCCCCCTATAGATGGCAGGAGCGCCCCTTCTTATTTCCGTCCATTTGCGATTAGCTTTCCCTTAGTGCGGGGTCCGCTCCCCCTGCGCAAACACGTCAACAAAACGGGGAGGAAGCGAAATGGCTGCGAAAATACCGCTCGAAGACCGGGTCGAAATCGAGGAGCTGATCGCGCGTTATGCCTGGGCGCTTGATACCGGCGACTTCGATGGCTACGCGAACTGCTTCACAGAGGATGGCTGGATCGAGCACTGGCCGCAGGGGCGCTGCCAGGGCCGGGAAGGCATCAGGAAGATCACAAACGATCTTTGGTACAGCAAGCCCAATCATTACCTCGGCCGCCAGCACAACATGACGCAAATTATGATGTCGCCCGAGAACGGCGATGTGCGCATCAAATGCTTCTGGTCGATCCTGCAGCACAATGTCGAAACATCTCAGTGCGGCGTATTCGGTCTCGGCACCTGGGATACGCTCGCCCATAAATGCGAAGACGGCGAATGGCGCTTCAAATCCGTCTATGTGGATATCTGGCGCGGTGATGGCGTGCCTTGGGTTGGCGGCAAGGCTGCGTGGAAAAACACGTAAACGCCTAAAGCGCGTTTTGGACGCCCTGGAAGCGGGTCGCTCTTTTCAGATCGTTCCTGCCAGTTCAAACCGAGCGCGGGTTTTGACAATAAACGCTTGCCATCGCAGATCCCGGACGGCGTGGTTGTGCTTGATCATCTCTAGAAATCGATGAATGACTGCGGCACCTGGAATGAGCGACAAAACCCCCTCACGCGTGTACTCGAAAGCCATTCGGCGAAGGCTGTCGTGACCGACATATTTGTCGAGCGCATCTCGCTTTAGCTCGGCAAGCCGGGCGTCGAGCGCGCGAAATCTCTTTGACCTCGGCATTGTCAAACCGCGCGACCTCCTTACCCACCCATTTCCGGAAATCGACGATCAAAGGGTCATTTCTGATTTCTTCCAGAGAACTGTCATAAGGACCGTCCTTCGATACGATGTCATAGGCGTTGTTCATCGTAACAAGATCGCTCGCGCGCTCAATTTCCGCGAACGTCCTGGCGGGCCGACTGACATCACATGCTGCGGCTGGTAAGCCGAGGGCTGTCTTGGCAGTCAATGGATTGAGTATGAGATCGAAATCCAGATCTTTGAATTGAGAAGTTAGCCAGACATCACAAGCTAAATTATCCGAGATTAGAATTCCCGGTGAAATCAATATCAAAGAGCCTGATGGGATGAGTATGATTGTCAATTCCTTGCGCCCAGCCGAGATACGCTTGCATCCCCACGGAGTAGTTTTCATCGAAAACATCATCTAACTTCTGGCCGCCGCCTATTCTCTCCTGGCTCACTTGATTCACATAGCCGCGAAATCCTTGTTCTTGCAGGTGCATTATAGGAAATTCGCGGCAACGTTTCACTTCCCGTACCCAGACGCAAGGGGTATGGTAGATGGCGCGTCAATTCGAAATTTGGGAGATGGCACCGCATTTATGCGGCTTGCCCTCCCGCATCGCAAGGAAACGGCTTCTATTGGTCCAAAAGGCATTCATAGACGAAAGCGGAAAAACAACGCCTCGCGTGTTCGTTATGGCGGGATTTGTGGGGCATGCGCAGGATTGGGCTCGCTTTAGCGATGCTTGGGAAGCCGCTTGCCCGAATGGCTTTCACTTCGTCGAGCACGATATTGGAGAAGATTTCGATTACTTAATGACTCTGGCAAGATTGCTACGTGAGCACTTTCCTCTCGGGGGTATTGCGGCAACCGTCTATCATGCCGATTGGGCAGCTACGTTCAAAGGACGCATCGCGAGGCGCATGGATCGCCCTTATTGGTTTATGGCGCACACGATCATGCGCGTTGCGATGATGTGGCAGGTCCGAAACGAGATGGATGAGCCAATTGATTTCATTTTTGACGAGCAAAAAGAAGAAAGTGACTTCTTCCAGTCGAATTGGGCTGCAAATCTCGATCTAGCTCAGCCGGAAATCAAACGCCGTTTTGGTTCACGCCCGATCCATGTCCCTGATGATGGGCTACCGCCCTTGCAGGCGGCTGACTACCTGGCTGGGTTGATACGGCGGGCAACGGATTACACCGAAAGAGGTGAGCAAGAGCTAGCGAGAAAGGCCAGCAATCTACTAAACACGGTAACCGTAACCGGATGGTCCATAAGTCGCGAAGATTTGCAGCGATATATCGCTGAGATGCGAACGCATAATTTGAATACAGGGATGGTATTCCCGCATCAAATGCGCGTTGCCGCTGAGAATGCCGATCTCCTAATTTCAAGGATTAACGCTGAAAGAATACGCACTTGGACTAGTTCGCCGATCCCTCTGCTCTCCATTGAGGCCAAAGAATTGAAACGGTTTCATCTAGTCGATAGATGTCCGCGTGATGACACGCCGCATTTGCACAAACGATCAACAAGGGCTTGTCTCTCAGAGAGGGCAGCGCCGTCTTCGGATCAGTCGCACTCATGCGACTCAGAAGAATAGGGCTCTCACACTTTTTGCACCGGACGGCCCAATAACGCTTTCCCGGTCTAGGTCGGAAATTAGGAAGCTTTAGTTGGCCTATTGGTTCGCGCATTCTTTGGAAATGCTACTTTTTTGAACGCTTTATCGAACGTCTTCGAATCATCACTCGCCCCGGCTTCTTTGGCAGCCTCGACGAAGCGTTTTGATTGTTCCGGATCATCTGGCTTGAGCCTTGATCTACGCGCCATGCCTCATTTCCTAATGAGTTGTTCGATAGGTGAGCCGTTTGCCTTTTGCGCCGACAAGGGCGCGATCCGCACGGCTCACATCGTTCACGCCAAGCGCCTCGCGCTCGTTGTGGCGGAAGCTAAACTCGTCAAGGTAGCGCTGCAAGTGTGCCTCGGAAACATGCTGATAGGTGCCGTAGATGCCGCGCTTCATGACAGAGAAGAAATTCTCGACGGTGTTGGTGTGCAGGAAACCGCCAAGCCGGACGTACTCATCTGCCGAATGATTGACGGTACCGTGGCCGCCAAACTCACGTGCGATGCCTGGATAGATCGGGCTTTCGTCGGTCATGAGGAACGACTCGGCCTTAGCGTGCTCCTTGATGATAGGCTTCAAGGTTTTGGAAGTGACGCTCGCGACGTGGAACGAGCGGGCGCGGCCATCGCGCTCAACAAGCGCGACAACGGCCTTCTTGGGCAGCGGCTCGCGATAGGCACGGTTCTTCGCCTTGCCGCCAACATAGGTCTCGTCAACCTCCACAACCTCATTATCGCCGCCAAGAGGCATGGGCGCGCCATCCTTCATGGCTTCGCGAATGCGATGGCCAAGAAACCAAGCGGTCTTCATGCCGCATCCCAAAGTGCGCTGAAGCTGACGGGTCGAAAAGCCCTTCTTAGACGAGCACAGCAGGTGGATGGCTTGCAGCCACATATGCAATTTGACGTGGCTGCTCTCAAAAATGGTCCCGATCTTGACAGTGAAGGGCTTTCGGCATGCATAGCACTTGTAAAGGCCAATGCGGGTGGTCTTGCCCGCCAGCTTGCCGACCTTCTCTTTGTCCGCCTTGCAAAACGGACAGACTGGACCGGCTGGCCAAAGACGCTTCTCGACGTACTCGTAAGCAGCTTCCTCGTTATGGAAGCGCGGCTCAGAGAGAACGGACTTGGCCATGAGAATATCTCCTTGGCCAATATCTAGGGATTGAGGTTGGGTATGTCAAGTGAAACGTTGCCAAATTCGCGATCGAGGAATTTGACGTAGGGCAAGTGCCTCATACTTTGAGGACACAGACTTTCGCAAGCGAACCAGATTTCGTCATAGATAATGAAGAGCCCCATGCTCCCGTAGATGATCGGGTTTGGCGAGTCATCAAGGTCGCTCGAAGCTTTCTGGGCCTGATTCTTGTAATCGTAACCGATCGGAGTGCTCGTACCGACGAGAGCTCGTTTGACCATTGCCAATGCTCCTCACGCGAACTTGTCCAATTTACTTGGATTGGGACGACAACCAAAGAGATAGCCGACTAAGTGGATCCCAAGGCTCACGCAATCGGGCTGAGTGTGGAATCCGCGACGTTGCCTGTCAGTTAATTAACGCCGTTTTGGTCTTGAAACGCTAAATCCTCAAAGCCACATGCAAAATGGCTGGCGGGATGATGCCGGGCGGTCCTCGCGCGGTGCTTCTGGCCGCAAGAGTCACGATGGGGAGCGCCATGGACGCCTTCACGATCTTCACTGTCGCGCTGTTTGTTCTTGCGTTCATTCTGTTCACCTCGACCGTCAAATTCGTACCGCAAGGCACCGAATACACAGTCGAGCGCTTCGGCAAATACACGCGCACGCTCAAGCCGGGCCTCGCCATCATCCTGCCGGTGATCGACCGCATCGGCCGCCGCCTTTCGGTCATGGAGACTGTGCTCACCATCCCATCGCAAGAGGTGATCACCAAGGACAACGCAACCGTCACCGCGGATGCGATCGCCTTCTATCAGGTGATCGATGCACCGCGCGCGGCCTATGAAGTGCAGAATTTGCAGCAAGCGATCACCAATCTTGCGCTCACCAATTTGCGCACGGTGATCGGCTCGATGGAGCTCGATGAAGTGCTCGCCAAGCGCGATGACATCAATGCGCGCCTATTGCGTGTCGTCGATGCCGCGACCGGCCCCTGGGGCGTGAAGGTCACGCGCGTCGAGATCAAAGAGCTCGAGCCGCCCAAGGACATCACCGATTCCATGGCTCGGCAGATGAAGGCCGAGCGCGAGCGCCGCGCTGAAGTGCTCACCGCCGACGGCGAGAAGCAGGCCGCGATCTTGCGCGCTGAAGGCGCCAAGCAATCGGCGATCCTGCAGGCCGAAGGCCGCAAGGAAGCTGCCTTCCGCGATGCCGAAGCGCGCGAGCGCATGGCCGAAGCCGAGGCCAAAGCAACGCAATCGGTGTCCGAAGCCATTCGCACCGGCAACGTGAATGCAATCAATTACTTCGTTGCTCAGCGCTATATCGATGCGTTCAAGGCGCTTGCCGAGGCGCCCAATCAAAAGTTCGTCTTGCTGCCGATGGAGACGACCGGTGTTCTCGGCTCCCTTGCGGGTATCGGCGAGCTTGCACGCGAGGCGATGGGCGGGCACGTCAATGGTCAGCCGATCAACACGCGGCCCGCGCCCGCGCCAACCGTGCCGCGCGCGAACGGCTAAGTCTTGATGCGGAAGCTCCGCATACGCACATGTAATGTGAATGCGCTCATGGTCCGACAGGCTTACCATGAGGTCCAGAGAGATCCCTCCTCATCCTAAGCCTGGCCTGTCGAAGGGTCGAAGGATGAGACAGTTGAACGGTGCGGCGATGAATTTCCTCACTCTCAGCCCCTGGCACTGGTGGGCACTTACCGTCCTCCTGCTCGCGCTCGAGCTTGTGGCGCCCACCTCGTTCTTCTTGTGGCCTGCCGTCGCGGCGGCGATCATTGGCATCGTTTTGTGGTTTGCCCCGCACATCGGCGTGCTCGCGCAGATTCTTGACCTTTCTCTTTCTCGCCGCCGCCGCGATCACGATCTGGCGCGCCGGGCCCTGGCACAAGCGCCGTCATGCTGGCGATGCACCCCTGCTCAATGAGCGCGCTGCGCAATATGTCGGGCGCAGAGCAACCGTGGTTGAGCCATTTCGCAATGGCCGCGGCGAGGTTGAGATCGATGACACGCGCTGGCGCGCCGAGGCCGCCGATGGCGGCGACATCGCCCAAGGCTCGCCCGTCACGATCCAGGCGGTCGAAGGCATTTTGCTCAAGGTCGCCAGTGCTCCGTAACCGGAAGCGAGACGCGCGGCTCTTGTTAACGCCTTCGATACCATGCCGGTTCCGCGGATCGCCGGCAGCACTGGCCGGAGGCTAAGTAGTTTCACGCGCAATTAGGGTTTACCCGCGACACTGACGGTCTCACCGGCCCGGCCCAGTTCGGCGCCGGCCGGTTCGCGTTCGCGTCGGGGCGGCATGTTTCAGATCATCGGCATCGTCGTCATCTTCGTTTGCGTGTTCGGCGGATTCCTGGCCGCCGGCGGCAAGCTCGAAGTGGTGCTTGAAGCCATCCCTTACGAGGGAACCGAAATCGTCGGCGCGGCGATCGGCTCTTTTCTGCTCGGCAACAGCCTCGACACGATCAAGCTCGCCTTTGGCGGCATCGGCGGCATCTTCAAGGGCCCGAAATGGAAGTGGGTCCGATTACCGCGACCTTTTGTGCTGTCTTTACGTGCTCACGCGCATGATGAAGACCAAGGGCATGATTGCGATCGAGCAGCATATCGAAAATCCATCCGAAAGCTCGCTGTTCAATCACTATCCCAAGATTCAGCACGATCACTTCGCGACAGACTTCATCTGCGACACGCTGAGGATGATGAGCCTCAATCTCGAAGATCCGCATCAGGTCGAGAGCGCGATGGAAAAGCTCCTGGAGAAGCACCATCACGAGCATTTGACCCTTCGCATGCCGTGCAATCCATGGCCGATGCGATGCCCGCGCTCGGCATCGTCGCCGCTGTGCTCGGCATCATCAAGACCATGTCGTCGATCAACGAGCCGCCGGCCGTGCTCGGCCATATGATCGGCTCCGCGCTCGTCGGAACGTTCCTCGGCGTGTTTCTGTCTTACGGCTTCATCGCGCCGATTGCCGGCCGCATGGGCCAGATCGTCAATGAGGATGCGCAGTTCTATCTGATCATCCGCGATGTGCTGGTCGCGCATCTGCACGGCAATGCCGCACAAGTCTCGGTCGAGATCGGCCGGGGCAATGTGCCGTCGACAGTCCAGCCGACCTTCCTTGAGATGGAAGAGGCGATCAAAGACATCCCGCCCGAGGTCGGCAATTAGAGCATTGGAGTACCGTGCCGTTAATCAGACGCGCAACAAACGACACTGCTTTCCCCGCGCAAGCGGGGACCCATAATCTCCGGCGCTCCAACTTAAGAGCAAAGGATTATGGATGCCCGCTTTCGCGGGCAAGGCGATGAGTTTAATTCCTCGCGCCATGCTTTAGGCATAAGTCCTGAGCAGGTAATGCCGCGCGCCGAACGAAGAGCGGAACGCAAGGCCTGTGTTGGGATCGGACAGGAGAAGCCCGCCTTTGCCTTGGGGCCGCTCCGTGTGCAGACGATAAGGAATCTCGAGCGCACACAGCATCTCGCGAACCAGGCGCGCTTGAGGGCCCGCCTCCACACCCCAGAACGCGAGTGGCTCGCTCACATCCTTGGTGCGCTGATAGCTTGTGAGCCCGGCCCAGAGGCGCAGCTGGAGGCTCAAGAAGGATAGAAAGACATTGAATTCATTGATGAGCGGCCACTGCCGAACGGGCCCGCGACGCTCACCATAGGTCTTGTAGAGATAGCGCGAAATGTCGGCGCTCTCATACATGGCTTCATTCGTGTTCGGATCGATCATGTAGGGAAACATGGCCTTCCCGCCGAGCGCCTTCACCTCCGGCCGAAACCGGTTTCCACCTTTTGGACAAGGGCGAATGTCGGCCTCCAATTGCAGCGCGCTCAAAGTCTCGCGCGCAATCTTGCAATAGGGGCAAGCCTCGAACTCATAGAAGATGATCGCTTGCGCTGGATACTTGGCGGCTGGACGGCCGCGCCATCCTATCCACGGCCGAACCAATGTCGCTGCCAGGCTCGACAGCAAGACGAGAGGTTCTGCAAGCAAGCCGAGTGTTCGCCTCATAAGCCCCCGTTCAGCATCTAAGCTTCGTCTCTGAGAAACACATCCTCGATCTTGCGCTCGAAGGCATCCGCGATGCGAAACGCCAGCGGCAGCGAGGGATCGAACTTGCCGTTCTCCACGGCGTTGATGGAATTGCGCGAGACGCCGACGCGGCCTGCCAGCTCGGCCTGGCTCCAGCCCTTCTCGGCGCGCAGCACACGAATGCGGTTCTTCATATCGAGCGCCGTCTCCATCTCATCACCGCTTGCTCATCCACCAGATCGCACGGCTCCAAGACATGCACACGCCGACAGCGATGATCGAGAACATCGCGCCAAATCCGAAACCTATGGATGCCGGGTTGGGGCCGCCATGGCTGTGCATCGCGAGCGCATGGGCCTGCAACCAATCCGAAACGCCCGACAAAAAGAGCACAAGAATGACGCCGACCTGTATGAGGCCCAAGCCGATAATCGCGCCCCAGGCATAGCCCTCGAAAGCCGACGCCCGCTGCACCTCGTCTCGGCATCGTGCGACCGACCACATGAGCCACACTAAAAGGACCGGGAAGAGCGAAAGCCCGAGGATCGATCCGAACGCTCCGGGAAACGGGTCGAAAACGAACTCTCGAAACAGAGTGTATGCGACGAGCAGGATCACGATCGTGCTGAGCGCCCGCCCAACCAGAGAGCCTGCGCTCGATGTTGCCTGGGTCATGATGGATCCTCCTTCGGACACAGGAAATGACATGTTTTCCGCCCTTAGTGAAAAGCAAGCTTGTCATAACCAGTGATGATTGACAAGTGTACTTGGCACAAACGGCGAAATTTCTTAACGGTCAGCTGGTGGGCTTCAAGGCGGGCCGGGGCCGAACGGCGATAGCCGGCCTATCGCTTGAGGACGGCTTCGAGGATCAGCGTCGTCACGCCGACGGCGATGACGCCGGCGCCAGTGCCAATAACGAAGGAGGAGAGGAAGCCGCCGGGCGCGGCAAAGGTCGCGAGCGTTGTCACGACCAAGCCGACACAAAATGCAAAATCACCCCGCTTCATGAGGCTCTGTCATTCAAGAGACGCGCCTTAACACACCTGTTTCACTTCGGCGCAAAACGAAGAAGGGCGCCACCGGAGCGCCCTTCTTGCACCTATTCAGGCTCGCGCGTTCGCGCGTCAGGAGTGACAAGTCGCCAGGAATGAAACGCGCCCCGAGCCATCCGCGGAGGGCGAACCGCTCTGCGCGTCGTCGCCAAGCAGGCGCCCGCCATAGCCCACGGCATCGCCATCCTTCGGGATCGGCGGACCGTCCAGCTCTGCGAGCGGCGAAGTATCAGCAGGCGAGTTCTTCATATACTTCGACTGTGCCGTGATCTTGATCGTGCCATCGCGGATCTGCCAGATCTGATAAGCGGGCCCGACAATCGGACGCGGATCCGGCTGAACGAAGATCGTATCGTAGCCGTCGACTTGATCCGCCCACTTCACCTTATAGCTCGTTGTCTGGGTGGCAGGCGTGTTCGAGGCATCATCGCTCGCGCCCAGACCCGGGCGATAAGACTTCGAGATGATGAGCTTCTGGTCCGGCGAGATCGAGAACAAGACGTTCTGATCATCGCATGTGGGATAAGCGCCCGAGCCCGAGACCGGCGTCCATGAATCGGCAAGCTCATGACTGAAGATGCGCGAGAGCGTCATCTTGGTCGTCTGGCTGATCGCCTCGTCGTTCTTGCTGCCGGCATAATGCTTCGCAAACTTGAGAAGGTCGCCAAAGCTGTTTGCAGTCAAAATGCCCGATACCGGCAATTTCGCCTGGCGCTGATAGCCCTTGATTGCTTCGGTGAACTCCGCATCGGACGGGCGATAGCCGCTGCTCTTCAAAAGCCCCATATCACGCAACGGATCGGCCAGCTTTCGCTTCTGGTCGGCCGTCAAGAATTTCGTCGGGCTCGGATTGTCGATGAATGAGGAGACATCCAAAAAGCCTTGGCTGTCCGCAATATCCGAAGCCGTCTGGAATTGGCTGTTTTGAATCGCAGGGTTTGCACCGGCGACCATGAGCGATGCAACGAGATCGGCATTACCGATTTCAGCGGCGCGCATGAGCGGCGTTGTTTGATCGACATTGACCTTATTGGGATCGGCCTTGTGATCGAGCAACACCCGGACAACTTCCATATTGCCCTTGGCTACGGCAGCCGATAGCGCCGTTTGGCCGTGCACGAGATCATTGACGAACTTCTGCCCGCCGGCATCCAGAATTTGTTCAACCGCCGTGGCGTTGCCTGATTCAGCAGCCGCATAAAGCCCTTCGGCCGTCGGCTTGTAAGAGGCGACATTAGTTCTGCCGCCGCCTTGGAACTCAAGGCTCGCAATGCGGTTGCGAGCAAGCTCAACCGTGCGCTGATGCCAGTGACCATTATCGTCCTTGCGCCTGACGAGCACCGTCAGCGTGTCCGCGCCCGGCTGGTAAAGTGCCTCAAGCACCTTCTTGGCTTGGTCCACATTGTGGACCTCGATACCATTGATGGCGAGAATCTGGTCGCCGGCTTGCAGATCCGACGGCTTGAATTTCATCCACCTGCCGCCGACCCTCTCAACTGTTGGGCCGCTCCGGCCCATCAAGCCCATCGAAAAGGCCCGCCCACTCTGCCACTGGTAAACGGCAATGACCCCAATCAGAGCCAGGCCCAAAAGCAGCACAGGGCCAAAGTTCTTTGACCGCAGCATGAGAACTCCCCCGACTTTATGCTTTGTTAACCTATCAGCAGTTCTCGCCGCGCGCGAGAGGAACCTCTCCGCGGGGGCGATGAACTCCCTGAGATTTCGCGGGACTGTGGCTGAGCAATCGCCCCTCGGGCCCGGCATCCACAAGGCGCCGGAACCACAAGCAAAAAAGGCACGCACAAAAATTTTTGACCTTTGCAGGTGGCACCTGGGGTTTCCGGTGGTAAATTTGGTTAATGCGCGGGGGCGTGGGAATCGGGGCAGTGCCCGAAAAATCCCTTAAGTCCGCCATTGGTGAGGTCGTTGGGTGGCCCGGCTCTAGGGCAATTCCTAGAGAGCCTTCGGGCAGTAAGGCGAGGGTAGAACTTTAGCGTTCCAGGCGATTTCGCGAGGCGGGCTTATGGTTCGTCGCGCCGGAAGGTTCGAGCGGGTTGGCTCAGCCCTTCAAGGCATCGCCGGTTTTCGAGGGGGATTGTTGATGTCGGCACAAGAACGCCTTTCCGGTGATTTCGCGCGGCTTTCGCGCTGCGCGCTGGTGGGGTTGGCATTCGCCATGGCGGCCTTCACCGCGGCAGCCGGCATTCGCCGATGCCAAATGCGGGCAGGACTATTATGACGGCCTGCGCTCCTATGATGCCGGCAACAAGAAGGCCGCGATCGAGATTTGGACGCGCGCCGCGCTCGTCCGGCGATGTCCGCTCGCAATACCGCTTGGCGAAGTCTATGAGAATGGCGACAAGGTCCTGATCAACTATGTCGAGGCCCACAAATGGTACAATCTCGCCGCCAATAACGATCTGCAGCAATGTTCGGGCGATTTCGGCAGCAAGGAAGCCCGTCAGGCGCGCGATCACAGCCGCGAAGCGCGCGACCGGCTTGAAGATGTGATGACCAACCGCGCCATCACCGATGCGCAGGCGACGTCGTCGACATCTATGAATGCAAGGTCGATACCACGCGTTCGCTCTATCGAGCTCGCGCGCATCTATCAAAAGGGCTCCGGCCTGCCGCAATCATCGATCGACGCGTGCCGCTTTTATGCGGTCGCCGCGGCCAAGAACGGCCCGGGCTCGAACGAAGCCAAGGATGCGCTCGACGTTCTCAATCAGGTGCTGACGCCTGCATCAAATCGACAATTGCCAGCGCGCGGCCTTGCACTGGAGCCGTCCGACTGCGGATGTCTGCGAGCCAGCACTGGCCGGCGGCGAGTGCAAGGGCGCCGCGCAAGGTGCCGTCGGCCAATCGGCAGGCGGCTCTGAAGGCGCTTGGCTTCTATCACGGCCCGATCGATGGCTGTGCCGGGCTTGGCACCCGCCGGCGATTCATCGATTTCCAGCGCGATCTCAATGCGCCAGCCCGACCGGCGACTTGAGCGACACGCAAATCTGCTCGCTGATCGAGCGCGCGGCCTCCAATGGCGACGGCATCAGCCAGGCGACGCTTGGCGAGATGTATTACAGCGGCATCGGCAAGAGCAAAAACTACGACATTCGCGCGCGATTGGCTCGGTCAGGCCGCCGACCGCGGCGTTGCCAGCGCACTCTATCGTCTCGGCACGATGTATGCCGAGGGCGATGGCGTGAACCGCGACGTCTATCGCGGCTGCGATTATCTGCGCCAAGCCGACTCGCTCGGCCATCCGGGCGCGGATCGCGAGATGCACAAATATTGCAGCCGCAATTGAGCTGAAGAGGGGGGCGGCGCGCGCGGACAAGACAAGGCTCCTTGTCCGCCCGGCCGCGAGTGAGGAGGAGTTGACAATGGCGCCAAAGGCGAAAGCTCTTATCGCGGCATGCGTAGCAGCGTTGGCATGGCCGTGCATCGGCGTTGGCCTCATCCTATGGCGTTCTGGATCGGACCGGCCCTCATCTTCCGCGGCGGGGGCACAAGCCCCAGGGGCCACGGATGAACGGTCCGCCCGAAGTCGATGTCGGCAAGGGCCGTGGTTACGCTTCACTCGATCAGTGAAGGCATTAAAGCCGTCGGCGCGGGCGGTGTCGTGAACGTCGATGAGGGGCTCTACTCGAGAGCCTCAAGATCACTAAGCCGCTGACGATTTTCGGGCGCGTCAACCAGCCGGCCGAGACAAGCGCGCTCGAGACGGTCGTCAATGTGCCAGGGCGCCGACCTGCCTTGCGTCAATGTGGATCTCAAAGATGGTTATGTGTCTCTGCGCCAGATCAGTCTGTCGCCGGTCAGCAAAATGTGCAGCACGCCTGCGTCGAGCTTGAGGATGGAACGCTCGCAATCAAGGATTCGACCATCTCCGCACCGACTATGTTTCGGGGCTGCTCGCGCGCGGCGGCCATCTGACCGTCGAACATCGACGATCAAGGGCGGGCGCGAAGGCATCCTGATCGCTTCGCAAGATCCCTCCAGCACGTTTATATCGTGGTGAACAACTACATCACCGGAAACATCACCGGCATCCGGGTCGAAGGCCTGTCGCACGTCAACATTTTCGGCAACGGTATCACGGCAACGCGAAGGAAGGCATCGTGTATTATCAGGGCCGCGGCAGCGTGATCGGCAATACGATTTACAACAACACGCGCTCAGGGCTTGTTCTGCAAATCAGCCCGCAATCGCCGACCGTTCGCTACAACAAGATCTATCAGAATTTCGGCAGCGGCATTCAGGTCGTTCCCGCAGTCTCGCAGGCCGGCAATGTCGGTCCGCCAATGCCGGTATCGCGCGGCATGATCTGCGACAACAGTGTCTTGGATAATTTCGGCATGGGCATTGATGCCTCCGCCCGCGCGCTGACCGCCAATTGCGAGAACGAAGTCAAAGGCAATGCCGACGACAAGAATAGGAGGAGGCGCGGCGGGCTGTTTAGCGGCTTCGGCGGCAGCAAGAAAAATGGCCCGCCTGGCGGCTTCGCCCCGGGCAGGGGCGGCGGCGCGCCCTCCGGCTTCGGTCCTGGCGCCGGACCGCCTGGCAGCTCGCCCCTGGCAGGGGCGGCGGTGCGCCTGGTGGCTATCCGGCAATGGGCGGCGGCAAGCCACCGGCCGGAATTGGGCCCGGCACCGGCTATGGTCCGGGCGCAGGCGCAGCACCGCCCCCTTCATATGACGGCGCCGTCCTCGGGCCCGATGCCGATAGCGCACCGAAACAGCTGCCCGGCAACTAATCGGCAAATCCTGAAATTCGTTCAAAGGGCTCGCTCGGGCGGGCCCTTTCGTTTTTGTGATGCTCTCTTGAAGATCAGCTCAAGCGGCGCACGCGCAAACCCTCGGCCTCGATCGCGTCGCGCAGATCTCGTCGCCGTGATGCGCATCGCGCGCCTCGATCAGAACTTCCAGGATGTATGCTTGGCAGACATGTCGAGCGCAAAGCGGCCGTGCTGCACTTCAAGGATCGAGCCGCCGCCTTTGGCGATCAGTACCTGCAACCCGGCTGAGCTCGCCCGGCAAATCTTCGATGTCGACGGCAATCTTGAAGATGCGGCCGTCGCGGATCAGCTCGCGCATAATGACGGAGGAAGCAAACGCGGATCGATATTGCCGCCGGCGAGGATGAGCGCAACGCGCTTGCCCTTGAACCGTTCCGGCTCGGCGAGCAGCGCGGCAAGCGAAGCAGCGCCCGCGCCTTCAGCGACCGTCTTCTCGATGGTGAGAATAGAGATAGATGGCGCGCTCGATCGCGCTTCGGCGACCAGAACGATGTCGAGGTCGAGCTTGCGGCAGATCGCCATGGTCAGATCGCCCATCGTCGCGAGACCGCGATGCCCTCCGCGATCGTGGCGCCGCCGGGATGCGCCGCCTCGCCGCGCAGCGTTGCCCGCATCGCCGGAAACAGCTCCGCCTCGACGCCGATCGATCTCGACCTCGGGCTTAGTGCCTTCATCGCAATGCCGATCCCCGCAGACCAACCCGCCGCCGCCGACCGGCACGATAACGGCATCGAGGCCGGCGCCCGATTCCGCGATCTCGAGGCCGATCGTGCCCTGGCCGGCAATGATCTTCGCATCGTCGTATGGGTGAACGAAGATCAGGCTGCGCTCGGCTTCGATCTGTGGGCGATCTGGCCGCCTCGGCAACCGCCCTTGCCCTTGAGGATCACCTCCGCGCCGAAGCCTTTCGTCTGCTGAGCTTTGATGAACGGCGTCGACTCCGGCATCACGATCGTCGCCGGGATTCCAAGCGCTGGGCATGATAGGCAACGCCTTGCGCGTGATTGCCGGCCGACATGGCGATGACGCCGCGCTTGCGCGCTCAGCGGCCGACAGGCTGGCGATCTTGTTGAGCGCGCCGCGATCCTTGAACGAGGCCGTGAACTGCAGGTTCTCGAACTTGATCCAGATCTCGGCGCCGGTGATCGCCGACAGCGTGCGCGAGCGAAGAAACGGCGTTTTGACGACCTGGCCCTCGATCACTTGCGCCGCCGCGCGGATGTCGTCCAGCGTCGGTATGGAGCTCAAGACTTCTCGCACTGCGGCTAAACATCTCACCCTACCCTCTCCCCTGGCAGAGGGAATAGGTCTCATGGGCGAAGAGAGCAGCGCATTAACACAAAACACATGCTTGTGTTCGCCGCGCGGCGACAAACCCGCGGCGGAGTCATAGTTACGCCGCGTTCGTCGGCAGTCTTCTTATAGCTCCACGTTTGAGGGCGCGAGGCGGTAGCCCCAGAGCACAGCTATGGTCAAGAGTTCGTGCAGTACCTGCCCTATCTTGCCGCGATCGGCCTTCTGGTCGCCGCCGTATTCGCTGCACGTTCGCCGCGCATCGATGCCGACCTCAGCCTGCTGCAACCCAACGCTTACCAGGCCTGTGTACATGACCGCCAAGCGGGCACCATCTCGGCCGTCGGCGGTGCCGGTTCCGCCTGCTGGCATGAGGCTGCCCGGCCGCTGGACGCCGCTTCGCCGCAAGGCTAGGCAACTTGCTCAAAAATGGCGCTGCTTTTCATCGGTTCTGCCTAATTCTGCACAACCGATGGTCTTGAATCGCGCTGCCTGAACCGCTGTGATCAAGGCCCCGCAGGTTCCCGCGGGACTATCACAGGCGGCCCTCCCCCATGAGCAAGGAACGGCCCATCGCTTTCGATGAAATGTCCGGCTGGGACGGTCATTGCCGCCGCCCCTATGAGAGGGTCAAGCAGCTCCTTGCAGGCACCTCTGCCGACCTATCTGAATCTGAAGGCGCAGGAAGCCGAGATCCTGTTTCGCCGCATCGGCATCACCTTTGCCGTCTATGGCGAAGGCGGCGACCCCGAGCGCCTGATCCCGTTCGACATCCTGCCGCGCGTCTTGGACCGCGACGAATGGTCGATCCTGGAGCGCGGCCTGATCCAGCGCGTGCGCGCCCTCAACATGTTTCTGTGGGACGCCTATCACGGCAAGGAGATCATCCGTGCCGGCAAGATCCCGGAAAAGCTCGTCACCGGCAATTCGCTCTATATCAAGGAGATGGTCGGCTTCGACCTGCCGCAGCGCACCTACACGCACATCGCCGGCATCGACATCGTGCGCACCGGCCCGATGCGACTTCTACGTGCTGGAAGACAATTGCCGCACGCCTTCGGGCGTCTCCTACATGATCGAGAACCGCGAAGTGATGATGCGGCTGTTTCCCGATCTGTTCAGCGGCATGAATGTCGCTGCCAGTCTCGCACTATCCGGACGAGCTTCTGGGCACTCTCGCCTCGGTCGCGCCGGCGCATTGCGACGGCGATCCGACCGTCGTGCTGCTGACGCCCGGGGCCTACAACTCCGCCTATTACGAGCATTCGTTCCTTGCCGATGAGATGGGCATCGAGCTGGTCGAAGCGCCCGATCTCATGGTCGACAACAACTGCGTCTATATGCGCACGACCGAAGGCCTCAAGCGCGTCGACGTCATCTATCGCCGCGTCGACGATGACTTCCTCGATCCGCAAGGTGTTCCGCAAAGACTCCGCGCTCGGCGTGCCCGGGCTCGTCTCGGCCTATCTGGCCGGCAACGTCACCATCGCCAACGCCATCGGCGCCGGCATCTCCGACGACAAATCGGTCTACCGCTTCGTACCGGAGATGGTGCGCTTCTATCTCGGCGAGGAGCCGATCCTGAAAAACGTGCCGACCTATGATTGCTCGCACCCGGAAGACCTCACCTATGTGCTGGAGCATCTGCTCCGAGCTGGTCGTGAAGATGGTGCATGGCTCCGGCGGCTACGGCATGCTTGTCGGCCCGACGGCTTCGGCCGGCATGCGCCAGGAGTTCAGCACGATCCTGAAAAAAAGTCTCCAGACTATATTGCGCAGCCGACGCTCTCGCTGTCGACCTGCCCGACCTTTGTCGGCTCGGGCGTCGCGCCGCGCCACATCGATTTGCGCCCCTACGTGCTGGTCGGCAACGAGATCCGCATCGTGCCCGGCGGCCTCACGCGCGTCGCGCTCTCCGAAGGCTCGCTCGTCGTCAACTCGAGCCAAGGCGGCGGCACCAAGGACACCTGGGTTCTCGACGGACCGATGCCGCGCCAGTTCCAGTCGCAGTCGCAGCGCTGAGTGCAGGGTGCCGCACGTCACATGGCGCCGCAGATTCACACTGCCTCCAGGAGTGGCTGGGGGAGGGCTTCGTTGTCAGCCTACGGAGCATTTCCGCACCTGCCTCAAGGGGAGGGGACGCAAGCGGGAAATAGATGTTATCGTCGCACCGCCAACAATCTGTTCTGGATCGCGCGCCAGATGGAACGCGCCGACTACGTCGCGCGCCTCTTGGAAGTCGCGCAGCGGACCGCCGCGCTGGCGCCCGGCGGCCTGCACGCCGGCAATGAATGGCATTCGGCGACCATCGCGGCCGGTTGCGAAGCCGAGTTCTTCGCCAAGCACGATGCCGTCACGCCGGCGACCGTGATGGACTTCTTGATCCGCGATCGCGAGAACCCGTCCAGCATTCTGTCGTCGATCGAAGTTGCGCGCGCGAATGCGCGCGCGGTACGCGGCGGCCTCACGCGCGACGCCTGGGAAGCCATCAACGGCACTTGGCTCGATGCGCCGCATTATTTCCAGGCCGCCAAAGGCCCCGAATCGCTCGGCCGCATGCTCGATTGGGTGCGCGAGCGCTCGCTTTTGTTTCTCGGCGCCTATGGCTCGACGATGCTCGGAACGACGCCTATCAATTCCTGCGCCTTGGCACATTTCATCGAGCGCGCCGACAACACCTCGCGCATCTTGGATGTGAAATATCACATCCTGCTGCCCGAGTTTTCCGGTGTCGGCGGCGGACTTGATTATCACCAATGGTCGGCAATCTTGCGCGCGGTTTCGGCCTCAGCGCCTATCATTGGGTCTACGACGATCGGGTCAGCCGTGGAAAGTTGCCGAGCTATTGATCTTGCGCCCGGAGATGCCGCGCTCGCTGCGCTCATCCTATGATCACATCGCCGAAGCGATGAGGGCCTCGGCGATGGCTATGACGGGCGTACGGGCGAATGCCACCGCCTCGCCTGCCAAACGCATGAGCGGCTCATAATCCGGCAAGTCGAGGCGATATCTTCGACTCCGGCCTGCACGAATTTCTGACCGACATGGTCGATTCGACGATCGCGCTCGGCAACGAGACCGCGAAATTCTATCTGTTCTGAGTCGAGAGCTCACGGCGACTGGGCATGGCGGCGCGCCATGGCCCTTTCGCTCGCGCGGAGCTCTATCTGCGGCCTAGTTGAGCCGGAAATAGATGCCGCCGCGGTCTGCGGTCATAGCCGTCATATCTCACCGCGGACATAGTGGCAACGATCACCGTCACGGTCACAGACCCACCGGTAATGCGCGCTACGCTCGCGCTCATAACGGCGGTAGCGCCAATCCCGATCATTGCCGTAATAGGCCACGCGCCGGCAGTCATCGCCATCGCGATCGCAGACGATACGCACACAGCGATCGCCGTCACGATCGCAACGCACATAGCTTTGATGAGCCGAAGCCGGGATGGTGAAGCCGGCCAGCGCAATCGGCTGACAGTCCGGCGAGAGCTGTAATCTTGATTGTCTTTGCGAAGTTCAATTCTGCATCTCCCTTAGAGTTGCCAGCCACAACGCAAATCTTACGATGCGTACATGAATGCTAACCCAACTTGCGCCTCTATGGTTTCGTTCTCAGCGCATCCTGATCGAAATAGACAGTGATTCTGGCGCAATAACACCGCAAGGGCGGAATCCTCGCCGCAATCGCCATGAATTTGCCGATTTAGAAGGATTCCAGCGCTTGACTGGAATCCCGCGTCAACCGCTTAAGGCTTCAGTTTCCGCAGATCGTGCGTGAACTGATACCATTTGTGCGCCGACTTTGAATCATCATCGGAGCGCGATTTCGAGCTCGCCTTCTTCATCTCATCGTCCGGCAATGCGAATACCCACACCTGCGCGCCTTCGTCACCGGCAACGGAATCTCCGGCGTCAGCACCGTGAAAGTCGAAGCCGACGAACCGCCATAGCCGGCGACAATCGCGACATATTGCTTGCCCTTCACCGAATAGCTGATCGGTGAGGCATTGGAGATATCGGAAAGCCGCGCGCGCCACAGCACCTTGCCGGTCGAATCATCGTAAGCCGTGAACCAGCGGTCGATCGCGCTCGCGAACACCACACCGCCCGCTGTGTCGAGCACGCCGGAGCTTTGCACCGCACGCTGGCGATCAACCCATAACGGCTTTCGCGTCTTCATATCGATCGCTTCGAGCCGGCCATATTTTCCGTCGCTATCGGGCCGCGGGCTCAAGCTCAATGTGACGCCGCTCGAGAGGAACCCGTGCTCGCCCTTGGCGGCCGGCGTGAACACCATGCAGGTCTCCTCCGCCGGCACATAAAGAACTCTTCGTTGTCGGATTGAACGAGGTCGGGATCCAATCGCGCCCGCCGCCGCCGTGCGGGCAAATCGTCATCGGATGATCATGCGACGGATAGACATCGGGGTTGATTGTCTTTTCACCGGTCACCGGATCGATTGCCTTGATGACATTCTGAATCCCCATGTCGAAGGAGAACTCATATTTGCCCGTCGCGGCATCGAGCGCATCCCACACCGCTTCCTTGCCGGCGGTGAGCACGAGCTTCTTTTCTTGTCCGTTCACCGGCAGATGAACGATCTGCCGCTCGAACGCCCAATCCAAATCCCATTGGTCGTTCTTCATATGCTGATAATACCAGACAAGCTTGCCGGTATCCGGGTCGAGCGCGATCGTCGTATCGGTATAGAGCGCATCATTGTTGACGCCCGGCTTGTCGCTCTTCTTCCAAAGCGGGCCGGTGTCGTAGCTCGGCGCGGGGCCGAAATAATGCGAGATTGTGCTCGGCATCATAGCTGCCGGCGGTCCACACCGAGCCGCCATGACGCTTGTCGATTGGCAAGCCGTTCCACGACTTGCCCGCCGCGCCATCGCGCGCGATCGAATAAAAGCGCCAAGCTTCCTTGCCGGTCTCGGCATCCATCGCGACGATGAACGAGCCGCCGTCTTTGCCGCCGGTCAGGCCTTGCATCACCTTGCCGCGCGCAATTAGCGGCCCGCCATTGAGTGTGAGCCCCTTGGCATCGGCGATCGGATGGTCCCACACCACGCGGCCCGTGCGCACATCGAGCGCGATCTCATGCTGGTCCGATGTGCCGACATAGAGCTTGTCGCCATAGAGCGCCATGTTGCGCTTGGTCGAATAGGTCGCATCATCCGGCAGCTGGCGCTGATAATGCCAGAGCTCATCGCCCGTTGCCGCGTTGACCGCCTGCACATTGTCTTTGTAGCTCCAGACGAACATCACCCCGTCATGCACCAATGGCGCGGCTTCGTTCGTGCCCGGCGGGATTGTCAGCGACCAGGCAAGATGCAGATCGCCCGCATTTCTTCTTGGTGATCTCCTTGAGCGGGCTGAAACCGAGCGCGTTGTGCGCGCGCCGCCACGTGAGCCAATCGCCCGGTGCCGGCTTATCGAGATCGGCATCTGTAACGCTGGTCCAGTTGTGCAAGGGATTATCGAGCGCGGGCCAATCGGGCAGCTTCACGCCCGGCGTCAACTGCCCGACCGGGCTATCATGCAGCTTGGCCTGCTCACTCACCGGCGCGCCCGGAATCGATCATTTCCGACATTTGCTTGGCGCTAGACGGCAAAGCTGCGACCGGCGGCAACCTCGTTCTGCGACAAAAGATACGAAACCAGCGCGCGATAGGTTTTGGTATCGAGCTCGCCGGCGCGGCCGGGCGGCATATTTGTCTTCACATAAGCGTAGAGATCGCCAACCGAATGGCCGGCCCAATGATTATCGAACATTTGCCCTTTGAGCGCCGGCGCGAAATGTCCATCCGTCAGATGCGCGCCATGGCAGGACGAGCAGTCTTGGGCATAAAGGGCTTTGCCGGATTTCGCATCGGCCGCGGAATAGCTCGGCGCCTGGGCATGCGTGGCCCCAGCCGAAAGAAATGCCGCCAGCACGAGCCCGCTGCGCACAAAGGTTCTGACTGCCATCCCCGGCCCCCGCTTTCTTATTCGTTTCGTGTGGCGGGAGGTTACAGCAAGAAGAGCCGCGGACAAGATGGTCTTGATTGCCTCTCCGCAGTGCAGCACAACTGTTCTCAAGGGACCTTGCCAAGTCTCCCTTCTGTCATCCCGCGCGCGCTGCGGCACGAAGTGACGCTGCGCAGACTCGGGATCCAGAATCCAGTTCGGTGGATCCCGTATCTGCGAAGCAGCATTCACATGCCGCATGGCGTTCGGGATGACAATGTTGGTGCTATGATGTGGGATGCGCGAAGACTGATTGAAGCCTTTTACGCCGCGTTCAATGCGGGCGACCTGGCCGGCATGCTCGCTTGCGTTGCGGATGATCTCATCCACGAGGTCAATCAGGGCGCGGTGCGCCACGGCAAGGCGGCCTTCACAGCGTTCTGCGCCGATATGAATGCACATTACCGCGAGAAACTGAGCGAGATCGTGATCATGACCTGCGCCGGTGGCACCCGCGCCGCCGCCGAGTTCGTGGTCGATGGCGAATATCTGAAGACCTCCGCAGGCTCACCGCCCGCGCATGGCCAGCGCTACCGGCTGCGCGCGGGCACTTTCTTCGAGATCGCTGGCGGCAAGATCACGCGCGTCACGACTTATTACAACGCCGCCGAATGGGCGCGCCAGGTTTCAGCGCCGGCAAGCGAGATTATCGTACGCGCGCTCAAGGGCCCGGAGCTGCGCGCGGCGCTCGGCGATCTCGCGCGCCTGCGCATCACCGTGTTTCGCGATTACCCTTATCTTTATGAAGGCAGCCTGGACTACGAAAAGAACTATCTCGATGTCTATGCCAAGAGCGAAGGTGCGATCATCATTGCCGCTTTCGATGGCGACAAGATTGTCGGCATCGCCACTGCCGCGCCGATGGAAGATCACGCCAAGGCGTTTGCCAAGACGTTCAAAGAGCGCGGCTACGATCCCGAAGACATTCTTTATTGCGGCGAGTTGGTCTTGCTGCCGGAATATCGCGGCCGCGGCATCGGCCATAAGTTTTTCGATCTGCGCGAGGCGCATGGCCGCGCGCTGGGCCGCAAGTTCTCTGCCTTTTGCGGGGTAATCCGCCCCGAGGATCATCCGATGCGCCCGGCCGATTACCGCCCGCTGGACGGGTTCTGGCAAAAGCGCGGCTATCAAAAGCTCGAAGGCTTCATCGCAAACTTGAGCTGGCCCGACGTCGGCGAATCTGGCGCGACCGAAAAGCCGATGCAGTTTTGGATCAGAGCGCTGTAGTTCTTATGTGAATCGCCTCTCCCCTTGAGGGAGAGGATTTGGGTGAGGGGTTGAACCAAAGACTCTTGCTTGCGGCCCCACCCTCACCCGGATCATCAAGCGCAAGCACTTGATGATCCGGCCTCTCCCATCAAGGGAGAGGCGAGTTGTTGTAGACGAGGCAGAAAATGCGTGTAGCGGCGGCGGCCTATCCGCTTGATTGGCTCGATGACTGGCAGGCCTATGAGGCCAAGCTCAAGCACTGGGTGCATGAGGCAGCGGAGAACCGCGCCGAGCTTTTGGTGTTCCCCGAATATGGCTCGATCGAGCTGGCAAGCATTTATGGCGAGGCTGTCGCCAAGGACATCCATAAGCAAGTGGATCTCATCAGCGATCTCAGATTGCGCGTCGATGCTCTGCATACGGATCTTGCGAAGGCCTACAATTGCCACATCATCGCGGCGAGCCTGCCCATGCGCATCGCCGATGATCGTGCGCTTAACCGCGCGCGCCTTTTCACGCCCGACGGCAAGATCGGCGTCCAAGACAAGCTGATCATGACGCGTTATGAGCGGGAGGAATGGCACATCGACCCCGGCCATGGCGCGCAAGTGTTCGACACAACGCTCGGCAAGATCGGCATTTGCATTTGCTATGACAGCGAGTTTCCGTTGATTGCGCGCGCTCTCGCCGAAGCCGGCGCCGAGATCATCGCCGTGCCCTCCTGCACCGATGCGATGGCGGGCTTTTCGCGCGTGCGCATCGGCGCGATGGCGCGCGCATTGGAAAACCAGGTGTTTGCCATTCACGCTTCAACGGTGGGTGACTTCGCCTCGCCTGCGGTCGAGACGAATATCGGCACCGGCGCGATTTATGGACCGCCGGACGGCATGACGACACCCACCGGCATCATCGCCGAAGGCGCGCTGAACAAACCCGGCTGGACTTATGCCGATCTCGACATGGAAGCGCTCAGGCGTGTGCGCAGCTCTGGCGAAGTGCTGAACGCACGCGATTGGCCCGAGCAGGAGCCCCATCTTGGCGGGCCCACCGCGACGGTTTCGCTGCGCTGATCCGTTCACATTATCCCCAGCAACTCATATTTCAGGCGTGTATCGCCGGGCGAATTGAGTAAGCTGCGGAAAATAATCAAGCCGGCAGCACAAATAGCCGCAAACAATTATCGGGGGAAATATGATCAAACCCACCCAACAATCATGGGCGAAATACCACCGCTTAGCGCTGAGCCTCGGCGCGGCGGCGCTGGCGCTTTGCGTCGTAAGTGCACAAGCGCAAACACAAGACAACAGCCAAGCCGATGCGAGCGGCAATGTCGGGTGGAATTATCTCGGCGGCGGCGATTCCTCGCAGCATTCGCCGCTCGACCAGATCAACCGAAGCAATGTGAAAGACCTCAAGGTCGCCTGGACCTTCGAGGCGGGTGTTGATCCGCCCGGCGCTTTCGGCTTCCGCTTCAGCCCGACAATCATCGGTGACAAGGTCTTTGTCATGGCGGACGGCAACGCGCTGGTTGCGCTCAACGCAACGACCGGCAAGGAGATCTGGCGCCACAAATTCGTCGGCCCGATCGGCCAGCGCGGCATCACCTATTGGCAGAGCAAGGACGGCAAAGACACCCGGCTGTTCGTCAACAACGCCGCCCATTTGCGCGCCATCAACGCCGATACCGGCGAGATCATCCAAGAGTTCGGCGGCCCTGACGGCGTTGATCTCAGGGTCGGCCTTCCGCGCAAAGATGCGCTCGATAAGCCCATGCGCCAGACCGACAATCCGGGGCGCGTGTTCGAGGACGAGATCATCTTCTCGCTGCCCGCAGAATACGACTATGACGTGCCGCCGGCCGACATCAACGCCTACGACGTGCACACAGGCAAGCTCAAATGGGTCTTCCATACCGTCCCGCAGAAGGGCGAGTTCGGCTACGACACGTGGCCCAAGAAGGACCATGATCGCTTCGGCGGCGCGCACAACTGGTCGGAGTCGACGATCGATGCCAAGGCCGGCGTCATCTACATCCCCACCGGCTCACCGCGTTACGACTATTACGGCGGCAATCGCCCGGGCGACAATCTCTTCGGCAACTCGCTGATCGCGCTCGATGCGCGCACGGGCAAGCGCCTCTGGCACTTCCAGGCCGTGCATCACGATTTGTGGGATTATGATCTGCCCACCGCGCCCAAGCTGATGACCATCAAGCATGATGGCGAGGATGTGCCGGTTGTCATCCAGGCGACCAAGATGGGCTGGCTTTTGGTGTTCGACCGGCGCACCGGCAAATCGATCTGGCCGATTGTCGAAACGAAAGTGCCCAAATCCGACGTGCCGGGCGAGCACGCTTCACCCACGCAGCCGATCCCGACCTGGCCCAAGCCTTATGCGCGCCAGCGCTTCACGGTGAACGACATCAATCCTTTCCTGCCCGAGGCGGACAAGGAAAAGCTGAAAGAGATGCTGAAAACCTCGCGCAATGAGGGGCTGTTCACACCTGAGAGCATTAGAGGCACGATCCTGATGCCGAGCGAGAATGGCGGCTCGAATTTCGGCATGGTCTCGGTCGATCCGGTCAATCACCGGCTCTACATTGTCGTGCGCAACTATCCTTCGATGATCAAGCTGATCCCCGAAAAGCGGCCGATCTCGGAGATGCCGAATTCGGGCGGCAAGGTGATCCCCTATAACGGGCGCTTCAACTTCCTCTTGCAGTCGAACGGCATGGTCGCCATCGGCCCGCCCTGGTCGACCATCGCTGCTTACGACATGGATTTAGGCGCGATGCTCTATCAGGTGCCCAATGGCGACATGAAAGTGCTCGGCGAAAAAGGCAAAGGCCTGGGCTCGCAGACACCGCGCGGCGGACCTGTGACGACAGCGGGCGGGCTGTTGTTCGTCGGCACGTCGAGCGACCGCAAGTTCCGCGCGCGCGATGTCGCGAACGGCCAGACGCTGTGGTCCTACGATCTGCCCGCGGCATCCGAAGGCACGCCCGCGGTTTATGAAGTGGCGGGCCGCGAATATGTCGTCATCCCGTGCGGTTGGGCGGGCATGTTCAATGGCGGGCTCGGCCTGCCGCCGGCGCCCAAGATCAACCGCTACATCGCGTTTGCTTTGCCCAAAGGCAAAATCTGATCGGCGACGGCAAAGCGCTGATCTGAAGCGACAATACCTATCAAGATTGAAGGCGCGCATCCGCTCGGATTCGCGCCTTTTTCCGCAAGTCATCTGCAATGCCGTCAGCTCCCTGTCTATCTGAGCTGGGCATCTTGCGTTTCGGCGCGAAAGCGGCATGCACGAGAAGGAGCTCAGCGCCACGGCTGCCGGCGCTGGCGGCCCCATAACGCGCGATGAGATCTTTCATTTCCGCCGCCAGCATCTCGCGCTGTGCAGTCGAAAGCCGCACAATTGTCCAAAACTCCTGCGCTCTCGCAGGCTTGGGCTTCGCGGGAATGGCGCGCACGATAATCCGGCCGCGATCATCCACTGAATATAACACGGAGACATCGCTCGGCCGGGCGGACTCCAAGGATTGGCGAAGCTCCTTGGCAAATTGACTGCTGACAGAAGGCTTCATCGCCTCTTGGCTGAGCAAGAAGGCGTCACTGACTGCCTTGTAGTAGCGAATCGGCCGACCCGGACGCCGCTCTACTCTGCTGACCGACAATAGCTTGGCGTCCATGAGCTTCATCACATGGAAGTGAAGCTTTTGAATGGGTTGGCCGAATGACCGGGAAAGATCGGCAAGGCTTCGCTCTTTCTTCGCGCAAGCCATTAGAAGCTGCGTCCTGAGCGGGTGACCAAACGCATCCGCCTGGCGCGAGGCAGTGATTCTGAATGGGCTACTCAGTTTCGGCGATTTCATTTGAATAAGCTTGCAAGTTAATCGGTATCGCGAACGAAGGAGGAGGCTATTTGTAGCCTGCCGGAAATGGGTCGTCACGAAATCAATGATGCGAAATTTTACGAGCGCTCTCTTGGCGATGGCATTTGCTGCTGCGGCGATCCCAGCAATGGCTGAGGAGCAGTCACCATCAGCCGATGCGCTGTTTGCGCAAGGCAAGTTCTCCGAAGCAGCGAGCGCTTATGAAGAGGTGCTCGCTCGGTCACCGAAAGATGCGGGGGCGCTCGCCGGTCTCGCCCGCATTCGCCAATACGAGGGCCACGACACGGAGTCAACGAGGCTCGCGCGCGAAGCTCTCGCCATAACGCAAGACAATCCCGTTGCGCAAATGGTCATGCGGGAGGCGCGACGGCGGGAGGATATGTTCGGCAGCGACTTCTATAAAATCTCTGCTCCAAATGATGAGGTGAGCATCAAGTTCGCCGTCACCGATCCGCTACCGGTCGTTCAGGTGAAGCTTAATGGCAAGCTGGACGCCAATTTCCTCATCGATACCGGCGCGCCAAACATCATCCTGGCAAAGGACAAGGCCGAGGCACTTGGCCTTGAGATCGAGGAAGCGGGCGAAGGAGTCTTCGCCGGTGGTTTACGCCGAAAGGTCGAACGCACGCTTCTGCCCGAGCTTGAGCTCGGACCCGTCAAGATCGCGAATGTGCCCGCGGGCGTCATGCCGTCCGCTGGAGCGCTGCCCGGCCTTCGGTTCGACGGAATCATCGGCATGGGCCTCATGGAGCATTTCCTGTCGACGCTCGACTATTGTAGCGGTGCGCTTGTGCTTGCGCCACGCGACTCCTCGGCAAGCTTCGAGCGTGCCGCCCAAGAGTTGGGGGCCAATATCGTGCCGATGTGGTTTGTGGGCGATCATTTTCCTTTCGTGCGCGCCCATATCGGCAGCGGTAGCCAGGGCCTCTTCCATGTCGACACGGGGCTGGCCGGCGGGGGACTGATCGCCACGAAAGCTACGCTCGATGCCGCCGGCGTAACGATCGACGAGAGCAACAAGCGGACCGGGATGGGTGGCGGTGGCCCCGTGACCGTCATCCCATTTCAAGCGAGCGCAACACTCGGCAGCATGACGGTGAAGGATGTTGGCGGCATGTACCAACCGGGGGGTAATCAATATCGAATCTTTCCGTTCGCGGTCTCCGGAACGCTCTCACACGGCTTCTTCAGGCAGAGCAAACTCACATTAGACTTCGAGGCCATGCGCCTTGTGAACTCGAAAGTGCGACTGACGTGAAAGCCGGTGGCGACCGACGATGAGTTCTAGCCCTGAAAAGGAAAGCTCCGTTCCACTAAGGACATTCATCAGCACAAAGAAGATTTTGGCTTGAAGCGCATGGGCGGCATCGCCATGTCTGGATGTTGAGCGCGCGGTTTGGTGAAGCTCGATGGCTTTTTGTTTTCACGGTTTTGCAGAACGCTAAATGCGCGGGTTGGTGCTGGAAGCCAGGGTGGATCAAAGAGATGGAGAGGGCCTCGCGCCGCTTGGAGCAAACGAATACGCGTGTTTTCCTCGTTTCGCTCGACTCATCCTTCCACCCTTCGACAGGCTGAGGGCTCAGGATGAGGGTTATGTGGAGGTGCTTCTCAGCCACCCCACCCCCTCGCTCGCCCGCCTTCGCCAAGGCTTCGGCGGGCCGCCCTCTCCCACAAGGGGAGAGGGGATCAACGCAGGCGGCCGCGCAAGTCCGGGAATGCTCTCTCACAAGCAGAGCGAGAACGCTGGCGCATCGCCTGAAAAGCGAACTACGTCGCGCCACAATCCTGCCGCAAAAAATGAAAAACGAATGGATGTGGATACCGCCCTGGTCGGCTCCAATATCTGGTGCTCGCACACGTCTGTTGCCGAGATTCCCGCCTCTGCGGGAATGACAAGGTAAAGAGCGCGCGGTCAGCGCTAGGGGTCTTGAAGGCGCCGCCCCTGCTTCCCACATAGAGCTTGTCCGGGCGCCCAATTGCGGGCTCGGCACATGAAGTCGCGGGCCCGGCCATGGTGGCGGGCCGCTTGAAAATTCGTCGCTCACAGGAGGACGCTTATGCGCACCGACTATTCCCCCTTCTATCGCTCAACCGTTGGCTTTGACCGCCTGTTCGACCTGCTCGACGGCGCAACCAAGTTTGACACCGGCTCGACCTATCCGCCCTACGACATCGAGGCGACAGGTGAGAACACCTACCGCATTACCATGGCCGTCGCCGGCTTCGGCGAGCAGGATCTGGACATCCAGGCCCATGAGAATGTCTTGACCATCAAGGGCCAAAAGGCCGAAGCCGAGGATGAGAAGCGTTATCTCTATCACGGCATCGCCGGCCGCAGCTTCGAGCGGCGCTTCCAGCTGGCCGACCATGTGCTCGTCACCGGCGCAAAGCTCGAAAACGGTCTTCTGCATGTCGAGCTTAAGCGCGAGATCCCCGAAGCGCTGAAGCCGCGCAAGATCGAGATCGGCAGCAAGGAAAAGGTTTTGGAGTCGCAGGCGGCTTAAAGCCCCCTCCTTCAAAACCAACAATGAGCGCGCACCTCCCCGGGTGCGCGCTCATACTTTTGCGATCAGCCTCACACATGCTTGCGCGCAACGCTAACGTTAATTAATTTGACTGTTGCAAATGCCGCGCACAAATAGAGATCACACCGGCGCGGTGTTTGCAGTTGCGTTGGCGTAGTCCGGCAATTGTTCAACGCCGGGACGCGGGGTGATGATTATGGCCAGCTGGCACAGTAAATACATCCAGCGCCTTCTGCAGATGACATGGGACCGCGAGGTCACGCCCGGCTTGAGCCCGGCGCGATTGCGCGCGCGCCACACGAAACTGCTGCAAAATTTCGTGCGTCCGGCGAGCGGCGTCGACATCACCGAGGTGATGGCGGGTTCGGTCGAGGCCGAATGGATCGAGCCGATGGGCGCGCAATTCCACCGGGTCATCATCTATCTACACGGCGGCGGCTATGTCGCCGGCGACTTGCCGGCCTATCGCAATCTCGTGGCGCGCCTCGCCACCGCCGCTAATGCGCGCGCCCTGCTTATCGATTACCGCTTGGCGCCGGAGCATGTGTTTCCGGCCGCGCTCGAAGACACATTGTCCGTCTACAAATGGCTGCTTCTACAGGGGCTTGATCCCTCAGGCATTATCCTCGCCGGCGATGGCTCGGGCGGCGGCATGGCGTCGCCACGGCGCTTGCTTTGCGCGACAACAAGGCGCCCATGCCCGGCGCGATCGTCGCGATGTCACCCTGGACCGATCTTGCGCTTTCCGGCCGCACGCTGATCAAGAATGCCGAGAAAGATAAGCTGCTCTCGATCGAGCTTCTCGCCTATTGCGCGCAGAACTATTTGAAAGGCGCGCTGCCGACGAGCCCGCTCGCCTCGCCGCTTTACGGCAATCTCACCGGGCTGCCGCCAATGCTCATCCATTCCGGCACCAATGAGATCCTGCGCGACGATGCGACACGCCTTGCCGACAAGGGCCACAAGGCCGGCGTCGACGTGAGCGTGGAGGTGTTCGAAGGTATGCCGCACGTCTTCCAGCTGTTCGAAAAGATTCCGGAAGCGGAAGCATCGCTCGCCCGCATCGGCAACTTCATCAAATCGCGCACGCCTTCCGTGCCGATGCGCATGATGGCGGCGGAGTAGCGCTGCCTCAGCCGCGCATCAGGCGAACGCCGGTCGCGCCGACAAACATCGCTTCGATAAAGCTCGAATGCGTGATGATCGCGCCGGCCAAATGCGCCTCGGAAAAATCCGCGCCCTTGAGCTTGGCGTTCATGAAATTGGCATAGGACGCATCGATCTTGTTAAGCCGCGCCTGCTCGAGATCAGCGCCTTCGAAGTCTGCATAGCGCGCCTTGGCGCTATCAAGCTGCGCCGGCATATAGCGGTCGGTATCAAGCTCCAATGGGCCGAACAGCGCGCCCTTGAAGTTGGCACCATTGAGCTTGGCGTTTCTAAGATTGGCCCCGCGCAGATCGGCGCCCGCCAGATTCGCCGAGCGTAAGTCGGCGCCGACAAGCTGCGCGCCCTGCAAGTGGATGTCGTGCATATCGAGGCCGTAGAACACCGCATTGGGCGCAACCAGCGCCGCCAGGTTCAGGTCTGCCAGGCTCTTGACCTCTCTGAGATCGATACCAGGTAACGTGCACGGCTTTCCGGAAGCGCCGCCCGTGCGCACCCACTCGTCATGCGCATCCAGAACCTCACCGATCGGTTCGCCCAGCGCATCCTTGAGCTTGGTGTCCGGGTCTTTGAGCACACCGGCCAAATTGGCTTGGTCAAGCACCGCGAGATCGAGCCGCGCGCCGGTCATCACCGCGCCCTCGAGATCAGCGCCCGTGAGATCCGAGCCCGAGAGATCAGCATACTCGAGCACTGCCCCCGTCAATCGCGCCTGGCGCAAATTCGCGCGCACAAGGCGGCAATGGCGCATGATGGCGTCGCTGAAATCCGCCTGCACGGCAACGATGCCGGACATCTTCGCGCCTTCAAGATTGCTGCTGACCAGAAGCGCCGCCGGCAGCTCCGCAGGCCCGACATCATGCTGCAGAAATTTGAGATTGCCCTTGGAATCGCGCTCCGCGATTGTGCCTTCACGCAAGTCTGCCTCGAAGAGATCAGCACGCGTCAAGTCCGCGCCGCGCAGGCTTGCACCGCGCAGATCGGCGCGCCGCAGGTTCGCACCGACAAGGCTCGCGCGCCGCAAGTCAGCGCCGAACAGGTTAGCGGAATTGAGCTTTGCCCCGTCGAGATCGGCGCGGTTGAGCACCGCACCGGTAAAATCGGCATCCGAGAGATCGCGATCTCGCAATGAAAGCCCGGAGAGGTCTTTATAGGCGAGATTGGCGCGCGCGCCGCCGACGCGTCCCGAGAGCAATGTCTCGTGCGCCTTTATCACCTCGTTCAGCTGGTCTTGGTCCAGCCTGGAAAATGTAATCCGCGATTTCCGGCGCCGCATGCCCGCACATGAAAACAAATTGTTACAACGATCCCGAGAATAGCGCGGCGATTCCTAAGGAGTGTCTAACTTGTTGAGGGATTCGAAACCATGTTCTTAAGCTCTGTGTTCGAATGATGTCAGGGGCGCGTGTGTTTGAGCGCTGTCGCAAGGGCTTCGACATCATGTGGCTCGGTTGCGAACGAAGTCACGAATTGGTAGACGGCTGCGCCCCGCTCGGGCTCCGTCCCCCAAGGATGAAACACAAACCCATCCGCACGCAGACGATCAGCCGCACCACGATCGAGCTTAAGAAAGACTTCATTGATCTGGGCCGGCAATGCTATCTCAATGCCTGCCGCCTGCGCCCGCGCCACCAGTCTCTGCGCCATCGCGTTGGCGTGACGTGCAAGCTCAAGCCACAGCCCATCCTCGAGCAGCGCGGTGATCTGCGAAGATACAAAGCGCATCTTCGAGGCCACTTGCCCGGCGCGCTTCTGCCGAAAGCGCGCCTCGGCCGCAAGACTTTCATCGAAGAAGACCACGGCTTCGGCGGCGATCCCCCCGTTCTTGGTGAGCCCAAAGCTCAGAACATCGACGCCGGACTTCCAGCTCATCTCGGCCGGGCTCACATTTTGCGCAGCAAGCGCATTCGAGATCCGCGCGCCGTCCATATGGACCTTAAGGTCTTCGCGATGCGCCATCGATGCGAGCCACGCGATCTGTGCCGGCTCATAAAGGGTGCCGCTTTCGGTCGCCTGCGTAAGGCTCAAGCCGGCCGGTTGAAAGTGATGGGTAATGCCCCTGCCAAGGTCGGCAAGCGCGCGGTCGAACGAAGTAGGATCGATGCGTCCTTCATCACCGTCGAGCGGGATAAGCCTGGCGCCGCCGGTGTAGAACTCGGGCGCACCGCACTCACTTGTACGGATATGCGCTTCACAGTGACAGAACACGGCGCCGAATGGTGGCGCTATACAGGAAAGAGACAGCGCATTCGCTGCCGTTCCGGTGAACATAGGCAACACTGTCACGTCATGCTCAAAGAGCTCGGCAAGCTTGCTCTCAAGCTCAGCGGTGTACGGATCATCGCCATAGGCAAGCGCCGTTCCGGCATTGGCACGCGCAAGTGCCTCGATTACCGCAGGCGCCGCACCTGCGGCATTATCGCTGGAAAAGTCCTTGCCAGTGCTCAAAACGGCCCCACATCAGCTCTCTCAAGGAGCCTACCTTGCGTGATTTGAAGGTGACAAGCCGCGGGTGTATTACCAATAGTTAGGCGTGGGACCCAAGGGAGATGAATATGCGTTATCTGCACACCATGGTGCGCGTGAGCGATCTTGAAGCCTCGCTCGACTTCTACTGCAACAAGCTCGGCCTTAAGGAGCTTCGGCGCATGGAAAGTGAGCAAGGCAAGTTCACACTCGTCTTCCTCGCACCCCCGGGGCAGGACGAGGCGCAGGTTGAGCTCACCTATAACTGGGACCCGGAGGAGCTGGATGGCGGGCGCAATTTCGGCCACCTCGCCTATTCTGTTCCCAACATCTATGAGATTTGCGAGCGGCTGCAATCCAAGGGCGTGACGATCAATCGTCCCCCGCGCGATGGCCGCATGGCGTTTGTGCGCTCGCCCGACAACATCTCGATTGAGATCCTGCAGGAGGGCGCTGCCTTGCCGCCGCAGGAGCCTTGGAAGTCGATGCCGAATGTCGGCACTTGGTAGGCGGAGGATCCGCACACGCAGCGTGCGCGGAATGAAGATTTGTTCGAGAATTTACGCCGGCGGCGATCAATGAACGACAAGAACAAGAAATCAGACCAGCCTTATCCGGTTCTCTCCAAGCACGAATACAAGACCGGGCTCAGAGAGGTGCAGATCGAGCTCGTCAAGCTTCAGCGCCGGCTGATTGCGCATAGCGAGCGCGTCCTGGTGATCGTCGAGGGGCGTGATGCAGCAGGCAAAGACGGCCTCATCAAACGGTTGACGGCGCACATGGCACCACGCGAGACACGCATCTTTGCCGTCGCCAAGCCGTCTGACCGTGAGGACACCGAATGGTATTTTCAGCGCTTTATCGGCCAATTGCCGGCGGGCGGCGAATTCGTTGTGTTCAACCGCAGCTGGTACAACCGCGCCGGCGTCGAACACGTGATGGGATTTTGCAGCGACAAGCAATACAGGCAATTCATGGCGACGGTCGTTGACTTTGAATCGCTGCTCGTGCGCGATGGCATTTATCTCTTCAAATATTACCTCGACATCGGCCACGAAACGCAAAAGAAGCGCCTCGCTGAGCGCATGGACGATCCGCTCACGCAGTGGAAAGTGAGCCCGATCGACCAGGCGGCTCAGAAGCATTGGGACGATTATTCGCAGGCGCGAGATGCGATGTTCAAGCAGACGAGCCACGAGGTAGCGCCGTGGACCATCGTCCGCGCAGACGATAAGCGCACTGCGCGGGTGGCCGTGATCCGCGACCTCCTCCACCGCCTGGAGTATGAGGAAAAGATCGCCGCCATCTGCCGGCCGGACCGCCGAATCGTCTTTCAGTATTCGGAGGAGGCGATCAGTGATGGCCTCATCGCGCGGTGAGCGCTGGGGGTATTAGCCCAAAAGGCGTATTAGCGTTTCCACAGCCCAGCCCCGAATCAGGTAAGAATTCGTTAACTATCTGACCGTTAACCAATCCTGTCGGGCTGTGGGAACTTGACAGTTTTCCCAGTCCTGGACAGGTTTAAGCATTAATTTTACGGAACATTGCGTGCCTTACCCCTACCCTCGAAAAACTCGCGGATCAGCCTGCGAAGCATCGAGGGTTAACCGCATCAAAATTGCATAAGGCTTGCTGGGTTGAGTTCCCCAGGCTCGGTTGCTTGGGGCCCGCAAAAAGAGGAGCCATGATTTGACCTCGTACTCCGTTGCCGCCCGAGGGCAATCACGGGTTTCAAGGCCCCGCCCAGCGTCCAGTCACCGCCATCTGTTAACCTTCAGCATCCTTGCAGCCTTACCGCTCGCTATTACGGCTGTGGCCGCCATCAAGGTGACAACAGCGCTGACATCGCCGAACGCCTTGCGCTCGGTGATGATGAGCGGAACGAACATTCCGTCCGCCGCGCTCAAGCCCTCGCTGGCAGCCCCCGCTCTAACACTGAAGGCCGCGCATGAGGTCGCCTCGGTGGCAACCTCCCAGCCGGACCCGGTTGCCGACTTCGTCGATAATCTTGGTGTCGAGCCGACCCATGTCGACTATCGGGTCGTAAGCGGCGACTCTCTTCTTGGCATCTTCGACAAGCTCAATGTCGAGAACAGCGACGCACGGGCCGCCGTCATCGCACTCAAGGCAGCCAAGCTCGACAATGAGCTCAAGCTGAGGCCGCACCAGCGCATGCTCATCGAGCTTGGCGGCACCGCCGATCAAAACGACGTGCGTCCGCTTCTTTCGGCATCCATTCGTCTCGACCCGGCGCGCAAGCTGAAGATTGAGCGGAGCACAGACGGCGATTACACAGCGTCGATCGCGCAAGAAGAGCTGACGCCACATACCTATCTCGCGCGCGGCGTCATCACGTCGAGCCTGGCAAGCGCCGCCGCAGATCAAGGCGTGTCGAACGGCCTGGTTGCAAAGTTCGCCAATATCTATGCCTACGACGTCGATTTTCAGCGCGATCTGCACCCCGACGACACATTCGAGATCTACTACACGCAATACGCCAATGACGAAGGCGATGTCGATCCCAGTCGCGGCGAGATCTTGTTCTCGCGGCTGAGCTTCGGCGGAAAGGTGAAGACCTATTACCGCTATGCCTCCGCCGACGGCAAAACCGTCGACTATTACGATGCCCACGGCAAGAGCGCACGTACCTTCCTTATGCGCACGCCCGTCGACGGCGCGCGCATCTCTTCCACATTTGGCATGCGCAAGCATCCCATCCTCGGTTATACGCGCATGCATCAAGGCGTCGATTTCGCGGCACCCATCGGCACCAAGATCTATGCTGCTGGCGCCGGCGTGATCGAGCGTGCGGGCAGGAATGGCGGCTACGGCAACTTTGTCGAGATCAAGCACGCCAATGGCTATGAGACCGAATATGGCCATCTCTCGCGCTACGCCAAGGGCATTCATGCCGGCGTGCGTGTGGCGCAAGGCGAGGTGATCGGCTATGTCGGCTCGACCGGGCTCTCCACCGGGCCGCATTTGCACTATGGCGTCATCGCGCATGGCCATTTCGTCAATCCGATGAGCGTCAGAGTGCCGACGGGAACCAAGCTCGCGGGTGCCGAGCTCGATCGCTTCAAGGCGCAAGTCGAGCGTGTCGATGTGGCGCTCAAGTCGAATCCCGCAAACCAAGTGGCTGCGGCTGGAGACGACACCAGCTCCGCCACGCATTAGCCCATCGCGATCGAGATGACGAGTGGATCAAGCTGACCCTGATTAACTCTGGAGCATCTTGCCCTCATTGAATCACTCTCACTCGTCATGGCCGGGCTTGACCGGGCCATGACGCAGGAGTGACGTCAAACAAAGCGTAAACGCGCTAATCGATTTTCCAGATATTGGCGTGGCGCACATCATGGCGCCATTCACCCTCCTCCCTGCGGAAGACATCCGAGAAGCGCCGGTGAATTCGCTTGCCGCCATTAGCTGATCCGTCCTTCGGAACCACCACCTCGCCGCCCATGATCACGACGATATCGGGCGAATGCAGCGCGGCATATTCGATGGCCTGATCGGCGCGCGCATAGCCGACGGCACCGCCCGAAAAGATGGCACGCATCTCTGCCCCACTCACGATCGCGCCATGCGGCGTGTTGGCAATGAAAGTCGAAGCATATTTGCCGGTCGGATCGCTCGACGTGCCGGCGGCAAGCCCATCAAGCGTGCGCTTGCGATAGTCCAGCACCTCGCGCACGCGGCTGTCATCCGAGATGCGGCGCTGCGGCGATGATGGCGGCACGACACCGCGTACCAACTCCGCGACCGGGATGTGCGCATGACGCATATCATGGCGCCACTCACCCTTCTCCTTGCGATAAATATCGGTGAAGCGGCGCGGCACATGTTTGCCTGCGTTCGGACGCCCCGCGCTCGGCACGACGGTTTCAACGCCCATCATCACGACCATCTCCGGCGAATGCGTCTTTGCGTACTCGATGACGTATTCCGAGGAGTCGTAGCTCACGCGACCGGAAGTGAGCGCATCGATCAAGCCTTGCTCATCGACAATCGTGTAGTCCGGCGTGTGCGCAACATAGGTTGATGAATAGGTCTCCCTACGCGTCGCGAAATCGCGCGCAAGCAGCGCCTTCAACGATCTATCACGCACAGCGAGCACGGCCTGGACATTGCCATCACTGTCCCATGGCTTGGCATCGCGCTCAGTCATCTTGCTTCCCCGACATGTCTTGTTCCGGAGAGCATAAGCGCGCTCAGTCCGCGACCGCAAATTCAAAAAAAAAGCACCCCGCCTTTTTGAAGGCAGGGCGCTTGCTTTGTCGGCCCAAATCGCCGGTGTAAAGCTTTTTACCCGGTCCTCAATAGCTCATCCGAACGCCAACGCGGAACCGGGCACCAAGCGTATCGAAGAACACCGGATTGGTGGGGAAGCCGTTGCCTCCCGGCGCGATCGCCGGAGCGGTATCGAAAATGTTGTTCACCACCGCGAACACGCCGAGCGAGCGGTCGTCTCCAATCGGAATGTCGTATGACCCCGAGAGCGTGAAGTAGAACCGGCTGTCGACATGGTTGTTGTTGACCGAGTTTGTCGTCGTGTTCGACGCCGCACCGATAGGGCTCGTGAACCACTGCGCATCCAGTGTGCCCGGACCGATATAGCGCATCTCCAATGTGCTCGAGAAGCGATTGAGCGAATAGGTCAGCCACATATTGGCTTGCCAATCCGGCGATGTGTTGAAGCTGCCGAAGGACGCCACCGGACCGGTTTGACCGTGAGCGTTGAAGGCTGGAGCGCCGAGGCCCGGATCGATGATCATATCGTAAAGATAGGTCGCGATCAGGCGCGTATTGATGTGGCCCGGAATATTGCCCACCTTATCGAGGTCGAAGCCGTAATTGGCTTCAAAGTCGACGCCACGCGAGGTGAATGAGCCGAGATTGAGCGCCCGCTCATCGATCTGTGTGATGTCGTTGGTTCCGGCGCCTCCGATCTTGCCGCAAATCGCCGACGCTCCACCGCTGTTGAAACACGCGTCAACAATGGCCTGAGCCAGCGCAGCATTGATCAGCGGCGGCGTAATCGCGTCCTTGATCTTGATCTGATACCAATCAGCCGAAAAGCGGAACCCTTCCAAAGCACCGTGCGGCGACAGCACGATGCCGACCGTGGTTGTGTCCGCGCGCTCCGGCGCAAGATCGGGATTGCCGCCCGAAAGATTGGTATAGCTCGGATCGGGAATGCCGCTGTTCCATGGGTTGTTCACCGCTGCAGGAAAGCCGCCCGGCGTAGCGGTCGAGGCCAGCGTCGGGAAGAACAGCTCGTAGAAGCCTGCCGCGCGCACGTCACGCGAAAGCGTGCCGCGCAACCGCACCCAGTCTACGACATCCCAAATGGCGGATGTCTTCCAGGTCCAGAAATCATGGGCACGCGTCGCATTGCCGATCGCCGGGCTGCTCGCTTCATTGCGCGTGCGCCGTGCCGCGAGATCGACCTCGACTGACTTAGCCAGCGGCAAGTCCTTAAGCAGCGGCGCGTTGAGCTCTCCATAACCCTCAAAGACCTGGATGTCGCCGGAGCGATCACCGCCCCAGGACAGGATGTAGGAGTCGGCCCAAGGCTGATTGGCGCGGTCATGCGTCGTGTCGGCCTCGTCCTTGCGCCATTCGAAGCCGGTCGCCGCCTTGAACGGACCTGCCCAACCCTCGAACAGATCGCCGCGTGCGTTCACACCAATGGCATTTTGTTTGTACACGGAATTCTCAACCAGCGTGCGGAACGCATAGTCAATCGCCGCTTTGCTGGCATTGCCCGTACCGAACAGATTGAGCGGAACGCAACCGGCCGCAAGCGGATCGACGGGGCCGTAGGCGGGATCCGTTGCTCGGCAGACGATCGGGCTGTTGACATCGCCGGGCGTTTGATAGACCGCATCAAGCGACCAGCCGAGGAAATTGTACGCCGGCGGCGGACCATTTCCGAACAGCGTGCCGACCGTATTGTGGTAGAGCTTTTGATGGTTCTCGTTACGGCCGAACTCGTAATAGCCGTCCCACTTCCAGCCGGCAAAAAGATCACCATTCAAACCGACTACGAAACGCTCGATCTTGTTCTCGGTCGTGTTGAGCCCGGAAACGATGCTGGGCATCAAGGATCGCTGGAACAAAAAGCCGCCAGGCTCTGCCGCCTGAACCGCCGGCGAGAGGAACGCATTGTCGGGCTGAACGACATAGAAATTCGGGCCGAGCGAGCCGTTGGCCGGATAGTTGCTGGACTGGCTGTGTGAGTAGGCAGCCTCGACATAGCCGGAAAACGAGTCGGTGAAGTCCCAGCTGACATGACCGAGCAACGCATAGCGCTCGATCTCCGGCCGGATGTTGGAGATGTCATAGGCGGTCACATTGCCATCGCCGCCAACTTGGTTGAGAAAGCCGCTAAATCCAAACTGCCCTGGATCGTAAGGGACAAGATTCTGGCCATCGGCCGTGAACTGCATTTGCGAGCCCGGCCCAAACGGCGTGACAACACCATTATCGCCGCCCATGAACTTGCCATTCGGCGCAACGACATAGTTTGGATAACCGTTGCCGGCGGCATAGCCGCTATTCGTCCCAACAATGTAGGAGGAAGCGCACCAATCGCGCACGTGGGAGCACTGACCGATCGCGTCCTGGTGCTGAAACTCTCCACCCAGCAGCGCGTGACCTTTGCCTCCGGCAAACCCGGTGCCGGTTGCAAACGCCGCGTGATAGTCGGCGCCATCGCCCCTGAAAGTCTCGCCGCCGTCGATCTGCGCCTTAAAGCCCTGCAGCTTGGTATCGAGAATGATGTTGACGACGCCGGCGATTGCATCCGAGCCATAGGCCGCCGATGCACCCCCGGTGACCGTCTCAACGCGCGCAACCAGCATGGACGGGATGAGCGTGAGATCGACCGCGCCGCCTTCCGAGTTCGGCACGACGCGCTTTGTATCGACAAGCGTCAGCGTGCGCGTTCCAAAGAACGGATTGAGTCCGCGCAGATTTGCGAGTTGTGCACCGACATTGAAATTGCCAATGCCTACATTGGTTTCGGTAAAATACGGCGTGTTCTGCGGAATCGTCCGGGCGACTTCGCCGACATTAACGAGCCCCAAGTCTTTGATCTGCTTGTCGTTAATCACCGTCAGCGGTTGCGGAGCGTCAAACCCGCTACGCGCAACGCGTGAGCCAGTCACTACGATTTCCTGAGCCTTATCTTTTTTCGCGTCTTGATTATCCGAGTCCTGAGCACTTGCAGCGTGCGCCAGTACTGTCATCGACAAGATGCTTGATGCAATAACGCCCCACACCCGCGCCCTAGCGGCGCGCGCTCCATTCGCAGCCATCGTCTTCTCCCCGAGTGTCTTATTCTTTTTTAGTTGCTTCTTTTTCCCTCTTAGTCTGCCGCGTTACGGCGGCATCAACTGCCCGTGAACGCTACGCCCGGCCAACTTCGACGTCAATTTGCCGCTGATGTTCGGACTCGCTGCACAAAAATAAGCAAGTCGAAAATGAGGGCGGGTGCCCACTCTCCATTTAATCCGTAGGCGGATGAGTTGGTTTAAGCTGGCGCAAACAATCGCCACAATTGAAATTGGGCTAAATCGTGTTCTTCCCAACATTTGATGCAGCGAACCAGGAACCGAAGGCGCTGCTGCTTGTTAATTGCGCGAGGGCTCAAAGGGCAAGCGCGCAAACCCGCGCGCATGCAACAGCGAGGAGATGATCATGTCTTTAAGAACCATCCTGTTGAGCGGTATCGCCACAGTCGCGCTTTGCGGCGCGGCGATGGCCGCCTCGCCAGTCATCATCCGGAAACCGGCACCAATGCGGCACCGCCTCCCGTGGAACAGATGAATGCCAAACCCGCTCCCACTGGAGAGACGGGCGCCATCGGCGGAATGAACGCTGCCTCGGGCAAGGCGATCTCGGCGGTTGCCGACCCCGCGAAAGCACTCAAATCCGCATCGGTTGAATCCGCTGACGGTGCCAAGATCGGCAAAGTGTCGAAGGTGCATGTTGATGCGGCAGGCAAAGCCGAGTCGATCGATGTGAAGGTCGGTTCCAAGACCGTCGCACCGCCGGCAACGCAAGCGACGTTCGATTCGAGCAAGAAGACCGTGGTCGCAATGCTGACGGCCAGCGACATCAAGAAGCTTCCGGCATCGGGCAAAACGCCGAGCGTGGGCGCGCCCGCCGCCCCGCGAAACGAATAGCCTGGTACAAAGAGGCGCGCCCACTGATTTTCAGTGCGGCGCGCCGTCTAGGCATTCGGCGGCTCGCCTTGAGCCTCGGAGTTGTTCTCGGGAACTTCATCGCCCACCGCTCCGCCGTCTTGTCTTGATCTCACGCCCGCGCTCCTCGCGCGCCTTCTGGCGCACTTCGTTGAGGTGCTTGAGGCCCGGATCGAAGGCCCCAAAGAGTTCAACCACGCCGGCGGCGCCCTTGCGCTTCTTCTTGCGCCAATAGATCCAGCCGCGCGTCTCCATCCATAGACCCAAGCGATCGATGGCGAACATCGCGGCGACGATGGCAAGAAGAATGGCCGCTCGCCGGACCCACTCCATCAAACGGCCATCTCCATTTACTAGGCGGCGGCTTTGATGCTTTCTCCATTGAAGAGCAGCTTGTCGCCGGCCGCAGAGACCTTGATCTCTCGCCATCGTGGATGTTCCGGCGAGGATCAGTTCGGCGAGCGGATCCTGCACGCTGGCTTCTGGATCACGCGCTTGAGCGGCCGCGCGCCGTAGACCGGATCATAGCCGCGATCCGCAAGCCACGCTTTGGCATCGGCCTTGAAGACCAGCTTGATCTTGCGGTCCGCAAGCAGCGATTCGAGCCGCTGAGCTGGATGTCGACGATCGAGCGTCATCTGCTGCGCGTCAAGCGATGGAACAGGATGATCTCGTCCAGACGGTTGAGGAACTCAGGCCGGAAATGGCCGCGCACGACGTCCATCACCTCCTCGCGCACCGCGATTGAATCCTGGCCCTCCGGCTGGTTCGCCGAGATACTCGCAGCCCAGATTGGAGGTCATGATGATCAGCGTGTTCTTGAAGTCGACGGTGCGGCCCTGGCCGTCGGTCAGGCGGCCATCGTCGAGCACCTGCAACAGCACGTTGAACACATCCGGATGCGCCTTCTCGACCTCGTCGAACAAGACGATCTGATAAGGCCGCCGGCGCACGGCTTCAGTGAGCGCGCCGCCCTCCTCATAGCCGACATAGCCCGGAGGCGCGCCGATCAGCCGCGCGACCGCATGCTTCTCCATGTATTCGCGTCATGTCGATGCGCGCGATCGCGTGCTCGTCATTGAACAGAAACGCGGCGAGCGCCTTGGTCAGCTCGGTCTTGCCGACGCCGGTCGGACCCAGGAACAGGAACGAGCCGATCGGCCGGTTGGATCCTGCAATCCGGCACGTGCGCGGCGAACCGCATGGGCGACGGCGGCAAGCGCTTCGTCCTGGCCGATGACGCGCGCCGCGCAGCGCATCTTCCATGTGCAAGAGCTTCTCGCGCTCGCCTTCCAGCATCTTGTCGACCGGAATGCCGGTCCAGCGCGACACGACGGCCGCGATGTCCTGCTCGGTCACCGCTTCACGCGCGGCTTGCGCGCCGCCCGCCGCTTCCATCGCGGCAAGCCGCTTTTCGAGATCGGGGATGACGCCGTAGGAAAGCTCGCCCGCCTTGGCGAGATTGCCGGAGCGCTTGGCCTGCTCCAATTCGGCGCGCGCATTGTCGAGCTGCTCTTTGACCTTGGTCGCCTGGCCGAGCTTCGACTTCTCGGCCTCCCAGGCCGCCGTCTTCTCGGCGGATTCGGATTCCAGCTCGTCAAGCTCATTTTCGAGCTTTTCGAGCCGGTCCTTGGAAGCGCGTGTCGCTCTCCTTTTTCAGCGCCTCGCGCTCGATCTTGAGCTGAATGATGCGCCGGTCGAGCTCGTCCAAGTCTTCGGGCTTGGAATCGACTTCCATGCGCAGGCGCGAGGCCGCCTCGTCCATCAGTCGATTGCCTTGTCGGGCAGGAAACGGTCAGAGATGTAACGGTCGGAAAGCGTTGCCGCGGCCACCAGCGCGCTAGTCGGTGATGCGCACGCCATGATGCAGCTCGTACTTCTCTTTCAGGCCACGCAGGATCGAGATCGTGTCCTCAACCGTCGGCTCGTTGACGAATACGGCCTGGAAGCGCCGCGCCAGCGCCGCATCCTTCTCGACATGCTTGCGGTACTCATCAAGCGTGGTGGCGCCGACGCAATGCAGCTCGCCGCGCGCCAGCGCAGGCTTAAGCAGGTTGGAGGCATCCATCGCGCCTTCCGCCTTGCCCGCGCCGACGAGGGTGTGCATCTCGTCGATGAACAGAATGATCTCGCCATGCGCGCCGGTCACTTCCTGCAAGCACCGCCTTCAAGCGCTCCTCGAACTCGCCGCGATATTTCGCGCCGGCAATGAGCGCGCCCATGTCGAGCGCCATCAGCTTCTTGTTCTTCAGGCTCTCGGGCACGTCGCCATTGACGATGCGCAGCGCAAGGCCCTCGACAATCGCCGTCTTGCCGACGCCCGGCTCGCCAATCAAGCACCGGATTGTTCTTCGTGCGGCGCGACGAGAACCTGGATCGTGCGGCGGATCTCTTCATCGCGGCCGATCACCGGATCGACCTTGCCGCTGCTTGCGCCGCCTCGGTCATGTCGCGCGCATATTTCTTCAGCGCGTCATACTGTCCTCGGCGGAAGCCGAATCCGCCGTGCGGCCCTTGCGCATTTCCTGGATCGCGCGCTCCAGCGCCTGCGGCGTCACGCCCGCGCCTGGCGCAGCGCCTTGCCGGCCTCGCTGCGGTGTCAACGCAAGCGCGAGCAGCAACGCTCAACGGTTACGAACTTGTCGCCCGCCTTTTCCGCGGCTTGCTCGGCGGCTTCGAAGCAGCGCGCCAGCGTCGGCGACAGATAGATCTGGCCGGAGCCCGAGCCCTCGACCTTCGGCAGCTTCTTAAGTGCCAGTCGACGGCGGCCTACCTGGCGCCAATCGCCGCCGGCCGACGGATGAGATTGGCGGCAAGCCCTCCTCATCATCGAGCAGCATCTTTAAGAAGATGCTCTGGCAGAAACTGCTGGTTGCCGGAACGCAGGGCGAACGTCTGCGCGGCCTGGACAAGACTCGCGGGCGCGCTCGGTATACTTCTCAAAATTCATCCTCACTCCTTCCTCGGCGCACCGGATCCCGGCGTTCTCCTTGGAGACCCGACCTTAACACCGTGCCCAGACGACCCATTGATCTCGAATGATATGCCTCAAGTCTGAACCGGCCCCGTTAACGGGCACCGGCCCTTCAATTCCATGTGGGGAGGCTCCGCCGTCGCACAAGGGGCCGCGGCCGGTTTTCGAGTTAAATGCCGAGTTAGGGCCAGGCGGCTTAGGCCAGCGCCTCATCCGAATCGTCACCGGCCGCATCCTCAGCCGGCACCGGCGCCGATTGCCGGGCGCGGCCCGTCCTCGGTCTCGAGGCTCGTGATCACGCGGCCATTGCGGTTGCGCGATCCTCGGTCACGCGGCGGCTGCGGCCATTGAGCCTGCGCTCATTCCGCTCACCACCCTTGCCCTCGCCGCGATCCTGGCGCGGCTCCCGCTCGCCACGTGGCTCACGTGGCTCTCTCATTTCACGCGGCTCCCGGTCTTGGCGGGGTTCACGCGGCTGCTGATCGCGGCCCTCACGGACCTCGCGTCCTTCCCCACGCGACTCGCGAGGTTCACGCGGCTGGCGATGTTCGCCTTGCTCACGCGGCTGGCGATACTCGCCTTGCTCATGCGCTTGCTGATTCGGATTGTGCCCGCCGCCATTTGGGTGCTGAGGCTGATATTGCGGCGGCAGCGCCTCACCGGTCTCCGGACCATCCATCTCGTCATCGTCGAACCTTCGCCATCACCGTTGTACTGTTCTGCTGGCCCTGGTTGTACGGCAAGGTTTGACCCGGCGGCAGCGCAGCCATCATCAAGCGGTGATAATGTTCCGCATGCTGCAGATAGTTCTCAGCGCCCACACTGTCGCCGGAGGAATGCGCATCGCGCGCAAGCTGGAGATATTTCTCGTGAATATGCGACCGCGCTTCCGCGGATCTTCACGTCCGGCCCGTTCGACTCAAGCGTTCGGTTGAGATTGCCGTGATTGCCTTTATTACGTCCGCGCGAGCGGCCGCGCTTGCCGTTTTTGTGGTCTCATGTGCCTTCTTCAGTTAATTGGCGGTCACACGCCGCCGAACAACCCCGATCGAAACGGATTCACAATCGCGACTTCCTTAGCGGCAAACGCCGCCATCGTTCAAACCACGCGTGTATTTCTTTCCGTTAAGGGCCAACAGCCACCCACCCTTCTCACCAGAGTGCCCGGCACGAACCCTGTCCGCACCGGGAGCAATTCCACCAGCCCAATCCTGCCGGGCTGTGGGGTTGGCTGTTCCCGGGCGAGACGTTAGCCCCTCACGGAGCGCTTTCCAACCTCTTTTTTGCCGCGCCTAAGTCTTTGGTGGCAATCGGCTTTCGCGCAGTGATCAACCGCTCGTGACCAGCAAGGTCCAGCCCCGTCCGGACCGAATCGAGCCCCTCAGAAAGAAGAAGCGCTCTCACCTTCTGAGCCTGCCCTATGCCCAGTTCCGAAACCGTAAAACCACCCGGCTTAAGAACCTTTGAAAGGCCTTTCGCGATTGCGCGATAGGCATCCAATCCATCCGTGGACGGACTAAGTGCGAGCTTCGGCTCATGCTCGCGCACTTCGCTCGGCGCGGCTTCGAATTCTTCTTCGGTCAAATAGGGCGGGTTGGCGAGCACAAGCTCGAATTCACCGGCCACTTCTTCGGTCCAGTCGCTTCGCAAAAACGTGCAGCGCTGAATCACCTCATGAGATATGGCGTTCGACTTTGCCACTTCAAGTGCCTCTGCCGACAAATCGACGCCGACGCCCGTCATCAACGGGCGCTCTTTGAGAAAGCTGATGAGCAGGCACCCGGTTCCGGTGCCAAGATCAAGCACGCAGCCGGTGGACTCCTTGGGGATCAGCTCCAGCGCGCGCTCGACCAAATGCTCAGATTCGGGCCGCGGGATGAGCGTTGCGGGCGTCACCTTGAATTCCAGTGACCAGAACTCTTTCACGCCAATGATGAGGGCAACCGGCTCATGCGCGACGCGCCGCGCGATCATTTCATTAAAGCTCACGATTTCGCCCGGGCGCCGCAATCTCGTCTTCATCCTGGAAAAGCTCGACCCATGTACGCCGCGTTGCATGTTGCAACAACACGCGCGCATCGAGCGCGGCGCCTTCTATTCCCGCACGCTCAAGCGCAAAGCGGCCTTCGGAATAAAGCCCGCCAAATGTCCCGGCCGTATAAAGCCCGCCCGTCATTTGCTCAGAACTATCCCAAACACTGTCATGGCCGGGCCGTTGTCCCGGCCATGACGATTGTAACAGAACGTAAATCACTCGGCGGCCTCGCCGAGTTGCGCCAAACGCTCCGCCTCGTCAGCGGTCGTCAGCGCATCGATCAATTCATCCAGATCACCGGCCATCACTTGATCGAGCTTGTAAAGCGTCAGCTTGATGCGATGATCCGTGACGCGCCCATGGGGAAATTGTAGGTGCGGATGCGCTCCGAACGATCGCCCGAGCCGACCTGGCCCTTGCGGGCGGCGCTGCGCTCGTTGAACAGGCGCACGCGTTCGGCCTCATAAAGCTTGGCGCGCAGGATCTTCATCGCGTTGGCTTTGTTCTTGTGCTGCGAACGCTCGTCCTGACATTCGACGACAACACCCGACGGCAAATGCGTGATCCTGACGGCGCTATCGGTCGTGTTGACATGCTGCCCGCCCGCGCCGGACGCGCGATAGACATCGATCTTGAGATCCGCCTCATTGACCTCGATATCGACTTCCTCCGCCTCCGGAAGAACCGCAACCGTCGCCGCCGAGGTGTGAATGCGCCCTCTGCGCTTCGGTCTCGGGCACGCGCTGCACGCGGTGCGTGCCTGCTTCGATATTTCAAACGCGCGAACACGCCCTTGCCGCTGATCTCGGCGATGACTTCCTTATAGCCGCCGACCGCGCCTTCGCTCGCCGACAGGATCTCGACCTTCCAGCGCTTGGTCTCGGCATAGCGGCTGTACATGCGGAAGAGATCGGCCGCGAACAGGCCCGCTTCGTCGCCGCCCGTGCCGGCGCGCACTTCTAGCACAACGCCGCGCTCATCCGCCGCATCCTTAGGCAGCAACATGAGCTGCAGATCAAGCTCGAGCTGTGGCAGCTTCTCCCACAAGTCCTGTAACTCGGCGTCGGCGAGCGCGCGCATCTCCTTATCCGCCGTCTTATCGGCGGTCATCTCTTCAAGCTCGGCAAACTCCTTGCGCGCCTTCTTGAGCGCGAGCGCCGACTCGGCCACCGGCGAAAGCTCGGCATATTCCTTGGAGAGCTGCACAAAGCGCTCGCGCGGCAGCGTGCCGGACAGCTCTTCGGCTATCGCGGCATGGCGCGCGAGTATCTGCTCGATCTGGCTGTCTTTGATATGCGGTGTGCTCATTGGGGCGCCTGCCAAAACTCGCACCTTTGGCGCCCAACACTGCACCGCGCGAGTGCAGGAAATCACATTAGATCCGCTACATTGCCACTTCCAGCTCGTTCTTCCCTTAATCTTCACCACCAAATTCCTGGTCGTTGCTTCCAAGACGAGCAGCCGATGATCGGCCGAGTTAACTGCATAGAAGCAACGCAAGTGCTGCCCTGCCGCAATCCCGCCGATAGCCGGCCGCGGGGGATTTGACCCGAAGGAAAGCTCAGCCAAGCGCCACCCCAAAACTCGACCAGAGTCCGGCCTCTTGAACACTTCGCGAAAGCCATCCCAGTCGCCCGAGCTCACTTTATCAAGCGATGGGCACGTGTCCGCATAGGCGCCGACCGGAAGAAGTGCAATAGCGCAAGCAAGCAACGTGGCAAGGAAGCTTTCGGCCCCTTGCTTCGCGTCCCGCCTGCACGTGATGATTTTCGCGATCATAGTCGGTTATGTGCTGGGTAACACGTCATTGGTCAAGCCGCCTCTCCAATCGTCAAGACGAAGTCAGCCCGCTCAGCGACCGGCATTTTGGGCACGAGCACGGTTTCATAGCCATGGGCCGGATAGGTCTTCAAAAGCTGCTCATATTCGCCCACCGCCTCATCGAAGCCGTGGCGGCGCTCCGCATCGGTGCGGTAAATCTCCGGCCAAGGCGGCGTCAAAAACACGCGGGGATGAAAGCGGTAAGTCTCGGCGGCTTTGACCAAATGCACCGGCGGCTGAAGGCCGGCGCACAGATAGGCCGCGACCGGATCGATAAGCGAGCGATCGAAGAACACCGGCCGGCTGATTGTGCCAAGATTGTTGTAGCGGCTCATGATGCGCGAGGCGCACAGCTCGGCGAACAAGCGCAAGTCGGGCCATGGCAGGCCAGGACCGCCAATCTGCATTTGCTCTTTGACGATCTCGCGCCCCGGCTCGGGAAAGACCCGATAGCCACGGCGTGCGAGCTCATCGATCAAGCTCGATTTGCCGGAGCCCGAGCAGCCGGAAATGATCACGCACCAGCGCTCCGCGCCCTCACACTTGGCCGGAATGTAATTGTCTTCGAGAATGCCCACGCTTCACTCCAATCGGTCAGCCCGTCGCAGCTCCGGAAACAGCTTGGCCCACGCGCCGGTAACGATGAGCGATCCGACGCCACCAAAAATCGCCGCACCAATCGGCCCAAGAATGCGCGAGGCAACACCCAATTCGAATTCGCCAAGCTCATTCGATCCGCCGATAAAAAGCGATGAGACCGCGGCGACGCGTCCGCGCATCGGATCGGGCGTGACAAGCTGAACCAGCGTCTGGCGCACATAGACCGACATCATGTCGGCAGCACCAACAACCGCGAGCGCAGCAACCGAAAGCCACAGCATGCCCGACAATGCGAAGACGAGCGTTGCCACACCATAAAGCGCAACGCCGAGAAAGATGCGCTGCCCGGCTTTGGTGCGGATCGGCCGGCCGGCGAGAAAGATGGCAACGCCCGCAGCACCAATCGCCGTCGATGAGCGCAAAATGCCAAATCCCTCAGGCCCGACCTTCAAGACATCGCGCGCGAACACCGGCAAAAGCGCCGTCACCCCGCCGAGTAGGACGGCGAAAAGATCGAGCGACATCGCGCCGAAAACGATCTTGTTCTCCCACACATAGGAGATCCCCTCTTTGATCAGCGCCACGCGCGAGCCCGGGCGCTGCACCGGCTTGGTCTCTGCCTTGATGAAGACATATACGAGAAGCGCGAGGCAATCGAAGCCAACCGTCGCCGAATAGGCAAAGCCGGTCGACACCGCGACCAGCAGGCCACCGATGGAAGGGCCGATAATCGTCGCGCTTTGCCCGGCGAGCGAGTTCCAAGCGATTGCGCGCGGCAGCAACACACGCGGCACAAGCATCGGCCCGAGCGCGGTCGCCGCGGGAAACCGAAACGCGCGCGTTATACCGAACAAGGCAGCCGTGATCAGCAAGAGCGGAATGCTTGCGAAATTCATCAACGCCGCGACGGCGAGAAAGGCGACAATGCAGGCCTCGGCAGCGGTGCAGAGCATCAAGACTTTCTTGCGGTCGTGCCGGTCGGCCACCTCGCCCGCACTGAGCGCAAGCAGAAAGCGCGGCGCGAAGGTGCAAAGCCCGACCCAGCCGAGATAAAGCGAAGACTGCGCAATATTGTGCGTGGCGCGCGCGATGTCGTAGATCTGCCAGCCCATCGCGACGGTCTGCACGTTGTTGCCGAGCCCGCCGCAAAGCCGTGCAAGCCAAAAACACACATAGTTGCGCTCCTTAAGGAGCGCGCGGATGGACTCGGGTTGATTGGCGATTTCACTCATTGGGTTGAATTCATCCTGTCATCCCGGACGCAACGCAGCGCGAAGCGCGCTTCGCAGATCCGGGATCCAGCTTCTTTAGATCGCGTGTCAGCAGCGCATCACTTCATGCTGCGCGGCGCACGGGATGACAAGCCCGTCGACGACGTCAAGTTCATTCGAGCTTGTCAGCTTTGCGCAGCGCAGGGAACAAGACGGCCCACAGCCCCGTGATGCCGATCGAGCCGAAGCCGCCGAACAGCGCCGCGCCTACGGGCCCGAGCAATCGCGCCGCCACACCGCCCTCGAATTCGCCGAGCTCGTTGGAGGCACCGATAAAGACGGAGGCAACCGCCGCCACGCGCCCGCGCATCGGATCGGGCGTCACGAGCTGCACCAGCGTCTGGCGCACATAAACCGACGCCATGTCGGATGCGCCTTGCAGAATAAGCACGCCCATCGACAGCGCGAACAGGCGCGAGAGGCCGAAGATCACGCTGGTCAAGCCGAATAACACCACCGAAATGAAAATGATCGGCCCGGCATCTTTCTTGATCGGATTGGCGGCGAGATAAACCGCAACGATGGAAGCACCGATCGCGGGTGCCGCGCGCAGAGCGCCAAATCCTTCAGCACCGACATGCAGAATGTCCTTGGCAAACACCGGCAAAAGCGATGTGACGCCGCCGAGGAGAACCGCAAACAGATCGAGCGAGATGGCGCCGAGCACGATCTTGCTCGACCATAAATAAGTGAGCCCTTCCTTGATCAGCTGAATGCGGCTGCCGGGCTTTTGCTCGGGCCGTGTATTCTTGCGCACGGAGAAGATCGCGATCCCCGCCAGCGCATAGAGCACAAGGGATGTACCGTAAGAAACACCTGGCGAAATCGCGACAAGCAGGCCGCCGACACCCGGGCCCGCAATCGCCGCCGATTGCCAGGCCAGTGAGTTCCAGGCGATGGCGCGCGGCAGCAATGTGCGCGGCACCAGCATCGGTGCGGTTGCCGTGCTCGCCGGACCGAGAAAGGCGCGCGATGCTCCGAACACGAATGAAATACCCAAGAGCAGCGGGATTGTCGTTGCGTGCAGCAGCGCGGCGGTGAAGAGAACGCTAACAGAAAGATCTCACCAGCCATGCAGAACATCAGGATCTTGCGCCGTGTGTGCCGATCTGCGGTTTCGCCGGCCGGCAATGCCAGCAGGAACAGCGGAACGAAAGCACAAAGCCCGATCAAGCCGACATAGAGCGCGGATTGCTCGATCGAATGCGTGCGCCGCGCGATGTCATAGATCTGCCAGCCCATGGTGACGCTTTGCATTTGCGTCGCCAGCACAGAGCAAAACCGGAAGCCCCAAAAACGCATGTAATCGCGCTGGCTGAACAGCGCGCGCACGGTGTTTTCCGGCTGAGATGGTTCGGCCGTGTTCGCGGTCATTCGGGCTTGCGGCAAACCGCTTCGATATTGTGGCCGTCGGGATCGAGCACGAAAGCCGCGTAGTAATTGGGATCATAAGCCGGGCGGATGCGCGGCGGACCATTGTTCTTGCCGCCTGCCGCGATTGCCGCATCGAAGAACCCATGAACGCCGGCGCGGCTCTCGGCAACAAAGGCGAGATGCATTTTCGGAATGCTCTCGCTCGTCTTGATGATGCCGAACGCCCAGGTGTCGCGTCCAAAGCCGACCGCGTCGCCATCCTTCATCAGGAGCTTGTAACCCAGCGGCTCCAGCACAGCCTGATAGAAGGTCTGGCTGCGCGACAAATCGGCAACCGGCAAATTGAAATGATCGATCATTTGGCGCTCGTATGCGGACAACTCAGCAGACCCTCACCCTGCCCTCTCCCTGAAGGGAGAGGGAGAAGCGGCGGTTACACTTTCTCGTCATGGCCGGCTTGACGCGGCCATGACAAAGAACGTCAGCGGTGATCGTTATTCAGCAGCCGATGCAGTGGCTTTGGCGCGCTCGGCTTCAAGCTCGGCGGCTTTCTTCTCCACAAGCTCGACAATGTGCTCGACGAGCTTGTCGTTCTCCATCTTGTGGTCCTGAACACCAGAGAGATAAACCATCCCGGAACCGGCGCCGCCGCCGGTAAAGCCGATATCGGTCTCGCGCGCTTCGCCGGGCCGTTCACCACGCAGCCGATGATCGAAAGTGTCATGGGCGTCGAGATGTGCGCCAGACGCTCCTCCAGAATGCCGACGGTCTTGATGACATCGAAGCCTTGGCGCGCGCAGGACGGGCACGAGATGATGTTGACGCCGCGATGGCGGAGATTAAGCGCCTTCAAAATATCGAAGCCGACACGTCACCTCCTCCGCCACATCCGCGGACAGCGAAACGCGGATCGTATCGCCGATGCCGGACCAGAGCAGCATGCCGATGCCGATCGACGACTTCACCGTGCCGGGGATCATCGCGCCGGCTTCGGTGATGCCCAGGTGCAGCGGATAATCGCAAGCATCCGCCAAGCCCTGATAGGCCGCAACGGCCAGGAACACGTCGGAAGCTTTGCAGGAAATCTTGAACTCGAAGAAGTCGTGGTCTTCCAGAATCTTTGCGTGCGTCAGACGCGCTTTCGACCATCGCCTCGGGGCATGGCTCGCCATAGCGCTCCAAGCAGCTCCTTCTCCAGCGAGCCGGCATTGACGCCGATGCGCATCGAGCAGCCGTAATCCTTGGCCGCCTGCACCACCTCCTTCACGCGCGCCGCCGAGCCGATATTGCCCGGGTTGATGCGCAGGCACGCGGCGCCCGCCTTCGCGGCCTCGATCGCGCGCTTATAGTGAAAGTGGATATCGGCGACGATCGGCACCGGCGAGGCCTTGACGATCGCCGGCAGCGCCGCGGTCGATTCCTCATCCGGGCACGAGACGCGCACGATGTCGGCGCCGGCCTCGGCCGCCCGGCGCACCTGGTCGATGGTCGCCTTGGCGTCGGAGGTCAGGGTGTTGGTCATGGTCTGCACGGTGATCGGCGCATCGCCACCGACCGGCACATTGCCGACCATGATCTTGCCGGCTCTTGCGCCGGATAATGTCTCTATAGGGTCTTACGCTCATGGCCCCGACTTATACCCCAGGTCCATGACTTTGTCATGGCGGCGCCGGCCACAGATTGCCGCGGAATTCCGCCCATCAGCGAGATTTGAGGGCTCCGCCCTGCAGGCAAGCCCATCCTCAAGGCGAGATACCATAATTTTCGAATTGAGCCGCAATGCTGCTGTCCAGTTTCGCTGCAGCGGCGATATCGCGCTTGCCGCCCTTTTTGTCGCCCGACCGGAGCTTGGCGATGCCCCGGCCATAGAGTGCCGTTGGCAGGTCGGGCTTTGTACGCAAAGCGGTATCATAGTCTTTGATAGCCTCCCGATAACGCCGCATCCGCAGATAGACGAAGCCGCGCGAGTTGTAGGCAGGCCCCCCAAGATTTATCGCAAGCGATTGCGTGCAGTCTGAAAGCGCTTCGTCCAACGACGTGTTCTTGGCGGCCAGAGCCATGCACAAATTGTTGAGCGCCACCGCTTTGAGGCGACCCTCCGGTGCGCGGTTCAGAACCTCGCGCGTGTCCGCAATCTCATGGTCCCAATCGTAAAGCATATGCCATGCGGTTGAGCGCAGGGCGTATTCGCTCGCCGATGACGGCGACAGCTGGCTGATCTCCTTGTAATCCGGCAGCGCGCTGGCATGATCTCCGATAGCGTTGTAAGCGCGGGCGCGACGGGTCAGCACGGTGAATTTGATTGAATTATCGTGCAGCGCGCCGCTGCCATGGGAATAAAGCTCCAGCGTCGCGTTGTAATCCTGGATCGCGGCTTTGTAGTCCTTCATCGCCACATAGGCTTTGGCGCGGTTGGTCAGCAACGCGAACTTGACTAATTCATTATGCGAAACGCTGTGGCCATGGGCGAAAAGCTCCAGCGCCGCGCTGTAGTCTTGGATCGCGCTTTCATAATCCTTCCCCGCCAGATAGGCGTTGGCGCGATTGTTCAGCGCTTCGGTGAAGTTGCGCTGCTTGGCTATCGCGACATTGAAATCCGCGATAGCCGCGTCAAGATCGCCTTTCCTCAGATAAGCCTCGCCCCGATTGTTGTAGGCGAACGCGAATCCTGGATCGAGGACGATGGCTTTGTCGTAATCCGCAATGGCAACGTCGTAATCGCCCTGACGCCCGGCCAAAACGCCGGCATTGTTGAAATCGACCGCATCCTCGGTGGCGCAGGCCGAGACAAGCGCGCTGAATGACAGTGCCGCCAGCACAGCCGCTTTTGCTCGAAAAGACGCCGCAAGCACGCCCGCCCCCATTACCTGAAGCGAGATAGTACAGAGGCAAAGCAAGCCAAGGAAGGGCTGAAATCGGCCCTTGCCAAGGCCAAAGGCTCATGCGCAGCGGCTTCGACGACGCGAACTAACGGGAAATGAGCGCGCTTGGATCGAGCGGCAGGCCCTTGAGGGCGATCCCGGCCGGCCCGGCCGTGCCTTTATCGGCCTTATCGACATAGACGTCGACAGCGCCGCCATTGCGTGTGGTGAGAACGACACCGGCGCCTTTGGGCACATGATAGACCTCGCCCTTATTGAGCGTGCCCTCGAACAGCACCTGATCGCGCGGGCCGCCGGTCTCGATGCGCAAGAACACCGTGTCGGTGGCCCGCAGCATCACGCGGCTGTCTTTCGCCGCTGCGCCAAAGCTGGCGGGCGCCGCCGCGACGGCGCGCTCATAGTTCACGCCGGTCCCGGTTGCATTGTCTGCCAGCGCAGGGGCTTCCGCAGTCTCCGTTGATGGAGCCGTTGGCGCCGGCTGATCGGCCCCGCTGGCCTGCACCTTCGGAGCGGGTGCATGCGCATTGGTCTGTCCGCTGGGCTCCACCGGCTTGGGAGTCGGCGGTGTGGGTGCGGGCTTTGCGGCCGGTGTGGATCGTGAAGTCTCACTGCCGCGAACAACAACAGGCGCGGCGGCCGATTCATTCGTTGAACTGGTGTTGGACGCGGCCGGCTCGGCAGGCTTTGCCTCGTCCACCACGCCGCCCTCAACTTGAGGCGTAGCCGTAACCGGCGTGCCGATCGGCGCCAGCGGCCGGGGCGCAAGGGAAGGCGCCGGCTGGCTATCCGGTGCCGGGCCCAGGGGTTGCACCGGCGTTTGCGCCGACGGATGGGCGCGTTGCTCCATATATTCGTTGGCCGAACGGAACAGGTAAACGCCGGCATAAATCAGCGCGATGATGATGATGCCGACGATGATCAGCGCGCCTTGCGGAATGCGCATCTCGCGCTGCGGCTCGGGCAAGCCAGAGCCCTGAATCAGCTCGGCGACCTTGTCGACCGGCTCCTCCGCCCTGAGCCGGGCAACCATACCGGCCGCGTCGAGCTGAAGGAACGAAGCATAAGTGCGCAAGAAGCCGATCGCGTAAGTCCGGCCCGGCAAAGCCTCGAGCCGGCCCTCTTCCAGGGCCTCCAGATATTCCGGCTTGATCTTGGTAACGCTCGAAACGTCCTTAACTTCGATGCCGAGCTTCTGGCGCGCGGCACGCAGCTCGGTACCGAGTGAATCGGGCACGGTTTCGTTGGTTACTTCCTTAAGATGCGCGCGGCGGTTTGCTGCTTCCGACAATTGAGTGGGTTGCGACGCCATGACTGCCTCGATGCCCGCCTGCCCCAAAAAAGCGCCGTTTCTAAAGGGCTTGATAGCGCCTATGGTGCCCCGGCCAGGTTAAATATTGTACAATAAAATTGTGCTTCTGCGCGATTAAAGCTCGATGCCGCAGCTGGAGGCGTAATCCTTGAGGCGGCCGCGCAGATTTGGCTCCCCGTCAGCGACAAGGTCCGCAAGCTTTGAGGTCAAATGCGGCAAATCAACGGCGCGCAGCATGAGCTTGATCGGCCCGATCGCCGTCGGCGGCATCGAAATTGTCCTGAGGCCGATGCCCACAAGCGCCATCGCTTCAAGCGGACGGCCTGCCATCTCGCCGCACAGCGAGACCGGCACAGCCGCCTCGTCGCACGCCGAAACGATCTCGCGCACAAAGCGCAAGAACGCGACGCGAGCATATCGTAGCGATCCGACAGGCGCGGATTTTGCCGGTCCACCGCATAGAAGAACTGCAAGAGATCGTTGGAACCTATCGACACGAACTGCACGAGCGGCAACAGCTCGGTGAGCTGATAAGCCAGCGCCGGAACTTCGAGCATGGTGCCGATATGCACCGCTTTAGGCAGCGTCCTGCCCGCGGCCCCGCGCGCGTTCAAGCTCGCGGATGACGAGCGACTTCGCCTGCACGAACTCATCGACCGACGAGACCATCGGAAACATCATGCGCAAGTCTCGTGCCGGCCGCAGCCTCGATAAGCGCGCGCGCCTGATAGCGCAACAAGCCCGGCCGATCGAGCGCGATGCGGATGGCGCGCCAGCCGAGCGCCGGATTGTCCTCACGCTCGGGCGTCATGTAAGAGACGACCTTGTCGCCGCCGAGATCGACGGTGCGGAACACCACCTGGCGGCTCCCCGGCCGCTTCGAGCACGGCGGAATAAAGCTTCCGCTGCGCTTCGAGCCGCGGCATCGCGGCGCCACCATGAATTGCAGCTCGGTGCGGAAAAGGCCGATGCCCTCGGCGCCCGAGCGCACAAGATTGGGCAGATCGACAAGCAGGCCGGCATTCATGTTGAGGTGAATGCGCGTTCCGTCGCTTTGTGACCGCCGGCTATCGCGCACCTTGGCGTAAACGGCCTGGCGCTGCTGCAGCAATTGGAGCTTGGCGCGATAGGATTTGACCAGCTCCCCGGTCGGGCGGATATGCAGCTGGCCCGCCTCGCTGTCGATGATCACCAGATCGCCGGTTTCAACATTGGCCAGCACATCCTTGGCAAGGCCGAGAATGGGCAGGCCGAGCGCGCGCCCGACAATGGCGACATGCGATGAGGCCGTGCCTTCCTCGAGGACGAGGCCCCGCAGCGGGGCGCGGTCGTAATCCAAAAGCTCGGCGGGGCCCATCGTCCGTGCAAGAACGATCGCATCCGCGGGCATTTCGTCGGCTTGGATGGTTGGCCGCTTACCGACAAGCAAGCGCAGCAGACGATTGGACAGATCATCCAGATCGTGCGCGCGCTCGCGCAGATAAAGATCGCGCGATCTTGTCATGCGTGCGCGAATGTCGCCTTGCACGCGCTCGACCGCGGCTTCCGCCGTCAAACCCGTCAAAACGCTCTCGCGCAAACGCTTCGACCAGCCGCGGTCATGCGCGAACATCTTGTAGGTTTCGAGCACGTCGCGCGATTCATCCGAGAGATTGCCGTCGGTCGCGCTCAGCATCTGATCGATCGAGGCCTGCAGCGCCTCAATGCCGAGATCGAGCCGCGCCAGCTCCGCCTCGGTATCTTCCGAGATCAGCTTTGTGACTTTCACGCGCGGCTCGTGCATGACGGCATGGCCGATTGCAATGCCTTCGACCAAAGCTGCGCCACAATCGTGAGCGGCCCTTCATGGCGCGCCTTCTCGGGTGGCGCGACGCCTTCGAGATCAAGGCTTGAGACAACTTCGGCCAGCACCATCGCCACAGTGAGGAGTGCCTCGACCTCCTCCTCGCCGTAATGGCGCTGCGTCATGTTTTGGACGGTCAAGACGCCCGAGCACTTCGCCGCCATGCAGGATCGGCACGCCAAGAAAGGACTGAAACGGATCTTCGCCGGTCTCCGGCCTGTAGGCGAATTTGGGATGATGCTGCGCATCGGAAAGATTGAGCGGTTGCGCCGTGCGGGCAATCTCGCCGACCAGGCCTTCACCCATCGAAAGCGTGGTGCGGTGAACGGCTTCCGGATTAAGGCCCTCGGTTGCGAACAGCTCCAACACGCCACGGCGGATGAGATAGATCGAGGAGACCTCGCTCACCATGTTGGCGGCAATGAGCGAGACCAGCCTGTCGAGCCGCTCCTGCGCCGAACGCTGCTCGGCCATGAGCGCGCGCATCTGGCGAAGCAAGAGCCGCGGGCCCGCCGGAACGTGTGCGCCACCGCCAGGCTCAGCTGGTCGGGGCGGCTTTCGGTCATCGGCTCCTATCTCATCACTCGCTCCGGCGCAGGAAGGCGCAGAACCATCTCATGTCGCATCGAGCCCGTAAGCCGCATGCAACGCACGCACCGCAAGCTCGATATATTCCGCATCGATCAAGACGCTGACCTTGATCTCGGACGTTGAGATCACCTGGATATTAATGCCCTTCTCACGCCAGGGTCTCGAACATCGTGCGCGCAATGCCGGTATGGCTGCGCATGCCGACGCCGATGATCGAGATCTTCGCAACACCGTCATCGGAGACCACCTTCGCACCTGGCAGCTTTTCGAGCGCCGGCTTTACCGCTTCAAGTGTTCGCCGCAAATCGGCCTTGGCAACGGTGAAGGTGATGTCCGTCGTCTTGTTCTCCTCGGATATGTTCTGGACGATCATGTCGACATTGATATTGGCATCAGAAAGGCAGCCGAAGACTTCGGCGGCGACGCCTGGCCGATCAGGCACATCGCGCACCGTCACCTTTGCCTCGTCACGGCTATAGGCGATTCCGCTTACGACCAGTTGTTCCACGATCTCATCCTCATCACAAACAAGCGTGCCGGGCACCGGCTGATGACATTTTTAGCATCGAGCGCCGGGATCTCTTCCGGCTCCAGAAAGCTCGACAAAACCTGAAGCCTGACGCCATGCACCATCGCAAGCTCGACCGAGCGCGCCTGCAAAACCTTGGCGCCGAGCGAGGACATCTCCAGCATCTCTTCATACGAGATTCGATCGAGCTTGCGCGCCTTTTCGACAATGCGCGGATCGGTCGTAAAGACGCCGTGACGTCGGTGTAGATATCGCAGCGGTCGGCATTGAGTGCCGCCGCCATGGCAACCGCCGTAAAGTCGCCCGCCCCGCGGCCAAGGGTCGTCGAGCCGGTTATCCGGGCCAATACCTTGGAACCCGGCGATCACGGCCACTTGGCGGTCGCGGCCCTCGGCGCCCCTCAGGCGCAAATCCATCTCTTTCGCCTCGATTTCCTTAATGCGGGCGGCACCGTGAATGCCACTGGTGTGGATCGGGATCTGCCACCCCAGCCAGGAGCGCGCCGGAACGCCCAGCGCCTGCAGCGCTATCGCAACGAGCCCGCTCGACACCTGCTCGCCCGAGGCAATCACCGAGTCGTATTCGCGCGCGTCATAGAGCGCCGCAATCTCGGAGGTAAGCCCGATCAGCCGGTTGGTCTCACCCGCCATGGCGGAGATGACCGCGCAAACCTCATGGCCGGCGTCCCATTCGCGCTTGATATGGCGCGCAACCCGGCGAATGCGGGCGATATCGCCCACCGAGGTCCCGCCAAATTTCATCACCAAACGAGCCATATCACTCCGTTGCCTGCCAAAGCCGGGCAGACCTTGCATCAGCCAAGTTGCGCGCCGATTACCGTTTAGCCATGAATACAGTCCCCGGTGCTTACCGGCAACGAAGTGACGCCCCTCTCAACGAGCATTTGAGAAGTATTGGAAATGTCTGCCTCTGAACGCAGCGCACAAAAAGAGCTGGAAAACGCGTCTTCGGTCGATCCGGCCGAAGTCGAAAAGTTCGAGCGCGAGGCGGAGGCTTGGTGGGATTCGGGCGGGCTGCACCGCCCACTCCATGTGATGAATCCAACGCGCATCGCGATCATCAAGGATGCGATCGTTAAGCATTTTGGCCGCGACCCCAAAGCAGGGCGGCCGTTCAGCGATCTTTCGCTCCTGGATCTGGGGTGCGGCGGTGGGCTGGTGGCCGAACCGATGGCGCGGCTGGGCGCGCGCGTTATTGGTGCCGATCCGGGTGCTGCGAATATCAAAGTTGCTGCATCGCACGCATCGCGTATGGGGCTGGCTATCGATTACGCTTGCGCAACGCCCGAGGACATGGCCGAGAGCGGTGAGACGTTTGATGTTGTGTTGGCGCTTGAAATCGTTGAACACACTGACGATCCCTTCCGCCTTATCGGTCTATGCGCGCACATGGTGGCGCCGGGCGGCCTTCTGGTGATGTCGACGCTCAACCGCACATTGCGCTCGCTCGCAATGGCAAAGATCACAGCGGAATATCTCTTGCGCTGGGTGCCGCGCGGCACGCACGCATTTCGAAAGTTCGTGACCCCCCGCGAGCTGCGTTACGCCTTGGAAGCCGCCGGCCTCACCCCATCCCCGCCGGTCGGGATGCGCTATCGTCCGCTCAAGGACGAATGGGCGCCATCGCTCGACACCGGCATCAACTATATCATGTGGGCGAGCAAAGCTGCTCAGTAGCAGCAGGCATTTGCTGAACCGTCAGTCATCACGACATTTTCACGACACTGCGAACACGTTTAAGTGTCATGCCCGCGCAGGCGGGCATCCAACATTTCGCTCTGCTTTCTGGATTCCCGCTTTCGCGGGAATGACAAATTCAAGATCGAACGAGCGATCGCGCTCGCAGTGGAAGGTGACTTCGCGTCAACTTTTGTGCGAGCGCACACGGGTTTTGCAGTGGCCGCGTGCTGACAAGGCGCTTACCATTCGGTCAGTGGAGTCGCGCGAACTGCTCCGCCCACGGAGCGATGATGGAGACTCTGATGGCCTACGCTCACTATCGCATCAGCAGGGGCTCGGCCCCGCGCCGCTTGATTGGTCTTTGCGCCGGCGTGCTTGTTCCGCTCGTCGCAGTGATCGCGCTCGATCAGGGCTTGCATCTCAACCTGGCCGACCGCGTCATGGATATTGCCGTTGTAACGGTCGCGCCGCCTGTGCAAACCAAGGTGACTCCGCCCGCGCCGATTCCGAACACCGGCACATATGATCCCGGCACCGCGGAAATTCCGCCGCCACAGATCAATGTCGATAACCAGGGCGGCGCCCCAAGCATCATGGCGAGCGAAGGTAGTGCCACCGGGGCGCAGTTCCGCGCTTCGAACAGCCTGCCGCTCTACCCTGAAAGCGCCAAGCGCAATTGCGAGCAAGGCACCGTCGCGCTCAATCTGCGCATCGGCGGCGATGGCCGCGTGGCGGATGCATCAGTGGCGAGATCGAGCGGCTATCCCGCGCTTGACGATGCGGCGCTCCGGGCTGCACGCAATTGGCGCTTCACGCCAGCGCGGCAGAACGGCAGCGCAGTCGGGACGACAATCGTGCAGCCGGTGAAGTTCGACTTGCGCAATGAGATCGGCGTCAGCATGACGGCGGCAGAAGTGCGCGCCTGCCTCAAAGACTAAAGCGGGCGCGATGGCGAGAGCCCCTGTCATGGCCGTCACAGTCAACGGCAATAGGTCGCCGCTGCCGATTTTCAAGCGGCGGTGCGAACTGGCACCGGCAACCGGCAGAACTATCTTCTCACACGAGTGCTCCGTGTTTACGGAGTGACGATGGGAGAAGCCCATGACCTATGCCGATTATCGCATCAGTGAGGGCTCGGCTGGGCGCCGACTGATCGGTCTTTGTGTCGGAATGTTGGTGACGCTCACAACGATCTATGCCCTTAACGAAGGGCTTAAGCTGAAGCTCGTCGAGAAGGTGATCGAGGCAACCGTGGTGCAGGTGCAATCGGCGCCGGAACCGCTCCCCACACCGCAGCCCGTGCCGGAGGTCGTGCCGCTCGAGCCTGTGGACGTAACCATCGCGCCGCCCAAATTCAAAATCGAGGCGCCACCACAGGCGAAGCCCACCGTCACGGCAAAAGTGCAGCCGCCGAAACCAGTGCAGCAGCCGGCGCCGGTGCAAGCCAAACCGGTGCAGCCCGACAAATTGGCGAGCTTCCACGCGTCAAACAGCATTCCGCCTTATCCCGCGAGCGCCAAGCGCAATTGCGAGCAGGGCCTCGTGACGCTCAACCTGCTCATCGGCGCTGATGGCCGCGTAAGCAAAGCCGGCATCGCCACATCGAGCGGTTATCCCGCACTTGACAATGCCGCGCTCAACGCCGCGCAAGATTGGCGCTACAGCCCCGCGCGCACGGCGGGCAGGGCTGTGGAATCGACGGTGATGCAGCCGGTGCGCTTCGATTTGCGCAACGAGATCGGCCGCAGCATGACCGCCGCCGAAGTGCGCGCCTGCTTGAGGAACTAGCTCGGCTGATAGCCCTTGGGCGCCTCGCTGTGCAGCGCCAGCATATGGCCATCGGGATCGCTAAAGAACGCCATCCAGAGATCGAAGGCTTCCTGGCGCGAGATCAAATGCGGTGCCTCGACGAATTTCACACCGCGCGACTCAAGCTCGCGCGTGCAAAACCCGATGTCGCCGCATGAAAGATAGGCACGCCATCGGCGCCGACATTCTCCGGCTTGGTCTTCGACAGCAGCAAAGTGACGCCGCCGCAATCGAAGAAGGTCATGAAATCGTGCACACGTCCGAGATGCTTGAGCCCGAGCGTTTCGCGGTAAAACGCTTCAGCCCGATCAAGATCGGCGACATTGAGGCCGACTTGAGCCAAGCGGCCAAGATTGAAATTCATCTCCCCTCCTCACACTGGCTTATAGCCCTTTGGGGTCTCGCACATCAGCGCGAGCAAATGCCCGTCCGGATCCTTGAAGAAGGTCATCCACAGATCATGATCTTCCATTGGCGAGATGAGATGGATCTTGTCGACAAAGACGATCCCGCGCTCTTCAAGCGCGCGTCGCGCCAGCGCAATATCGGCGACCTTGAAATAGACCGGTGAGCCCGCTTCGACCTTGCTCGCCTTCTCTATCAGAAGGCGCACCCCGGCATCGAAGAAGCAGAGATCGCCGAAGCGGAACAGCTTTCTTAAGCCTAGCTTGCCGGCATAGAAAGCTTCCGCCGCATCGACGTCGGCAACGCCGAGCGCGATCTGTCCGATGTTGTTAAGCGCGAATGCCATTTAGCCTCCAAAAAGAGTTGGATCATCAGTCTACGGATTGAGCCGTCCAGATCGCCTGCGTGTGCAAGAGCGAAAGACCGGCGCGGATCATGTTGCGATAGCTGGTCGAAAGATAAGCAGCCTGGCTGCAAACCAGATCTGCCCCTGCCGCGGAGGCGTCATCCCAGCGCCGCGCAAGCAGAGCAGCATGAGCACCGCGCCCGCGCTGTCCCGGCGCAACTGAAGCGTCGGCGAGATAGCCGGTGCCCTCGCGCAGATGAAGGATCGCTGTGCCGGCGGGTTTGCCGCCTACCCGCGCGAGATAAAGCTGCCAGCCGGGCTCGTTCAACCAACCGCGCACATTATTCTTAAAGCCCTCACGGCCTTCCTCGCCGACCGACCAGCCATCGCAATAAGTATCGAGAAATTCTTCCAGCCCCGCAGGCGTTTCGATGCGCTCGACAGCAACACCTTGTGGCGGCTGCGGTGCGGCTTTGGCGTCGGCATAGAGCGATGCATGAAAGCCGGATTCCGCATAGCCGACCGAATTGGGAACGCCTGCTTGAGCATAATCTTCGCGCGCGAGAGCGCGGCACATCTTCGCTCGTCGCCTCGCCCGGCAAGATGTCGAAGCGTCCACGCACGCCGGAATCTCTAAACCACTTTGCGAGAACCGGCACGAGCTCAGCCTGAGTGTCGTCAATGCCGACGACGCGGTTGAAGCCCGGCATCGGCAAACGGCGAGCCATCATCGCGAGCACGCGTCCCTCGCGCCGATAGGCAATGCCGACCGGGTTGCCCGGCAATCGTTCCAGAACCTGCAAGCGCGACAGCGTATAGGCGCTTTCGGCGTCCTCCACGCGGCGCACAAGCGCAAGATCCGGAATGAGCACAGTCATCGGCCCGACCATAGCGCAGAAAACGAAACGCCGCTTAGCCGGAATTGCTAATTTGCGGCGCGATAGGCCAGCGGCGATAGGCCGGCATGGGACTGAAAGGCCTTAGTGAAGGCGCTCGGATGCTCATAGCCGAGATCGGCTGCGATGTCGGTCACGGGCTTTTTCGTGCGCTTGAGCAGCTCGGCGGCACGCTCCATCCGCGCGCGTCTGGCGTAGGCCATTGGCGGCGCGCCATAGACCGCACGAAACAGGCGTACCAAATGGAATTTCGAGAGCCCGCACACGGCGGCGAGCGCATCGAGATCGGCACGTACGGGATCCCCTTCAATGTGAGCCCGCGCTAAATCAAGCTTGGCGAGAAGTGCAGCGCGCACCGCATGTTTTTGCGCCGGGATGGCGCGCACCTGGCCGCGATGAAGATCGGCGGTTTCAGTTGCAGCATCGAGAAGCTCGAAAAGTTGCTCTTCAAGCCGCGCAGGCGATAGATCTCGCATTGAGAAGGTTGTCGCGCAGCTGGGCGAGCTTGTGCGCGAATGCGCTCGATGGCCGGAAAACGAGATTGGGAAATTCGCGCGAGCCGCCCCACGCCGCTCTGACCAGTGCAGCATCAAAGAACAGACAGAAACTTTCGCTCGAAAGCCCCTCACGAAATTCCATATCGTAAGGCTGATCGCCATTCACCAGAAGCGCGCTGCCGGGAGCGAGATGATGGTTGCGCCCGTCGATGCGATAGCGCGCGCTCCCGCGTGGCATTGACTTGATCGAGAACGGCGCATCGTCAGCGCTCGCCACATATTGCCGCGAGTGTCCATTGAGCACGAAGATGCGCGGATCAGCCCGGTTGCCGAAATGCCTGCGCACCTCGTCGTCAGCTGCATCTCCTTCTTTGACAATGTTCAGAACGATGTGCATGCCCGCCCGATCGCCTCTTCAAGCTCCTCAAGGCAATCTTCCACCGTGCGGCGCGCTGTGTCGATGACGATGCTCGCGCCCCAAGGCTCGAACTCCCGGTTTTCGACATGGGCCCAGTTTGGCGCCATGATGCCGGAAATATCACCGCTCGCCGCACGTGCTTCAATCCGCCTGCGCTGCTCCGCGCGGTCAGAACACCGGACCTCAACCTCGATTGCTTTGACGCCAGCACGCTCTGCAACACTGCGCCAAGCCGCGCGCGTGATCTCGATCGGGTTCACCGAATTCGGCAATGACCGTGCGGGCGAGCTTGAGATTGTCTTCGGCCACGGCATAAGCAACGCGGTAGCCCTCATCCGCGAGCGGAATGTCCTTGGAAGGTACAATCGCGTATTCGATCGTATCGATGCGCAGAAACACGGCGCCAAGCTTTTGCGCGAGCACCCGCGCAAGCGTTGTTTTTCCGGTTCCTGGCAGACCGCCAAAGATGATCAGCATCGGCCCACCTTATCCGAAGCGGCGATTATGGCCGCGGCTTTGCCGACTGCTCGTCATAGAGCGCTGTTTGATTTCCGCCGCCCCCTGCATCAACGCGCGCCTGATTGACCGGCTCGTCGGGCAGCGCGGCAAGGAGCGCGCGCGCTCTGGCTTCAAGCATTGGCCGGATCTCCGGGTGCGTGAGAATATACATGTCGTTGCGCCGGATGCCTTTGAGCACGCGCGCGCCGACCTCCTCGGGCGTCATCGCCGTTGCGAAGATCGGAGTTGCAGCGCGGGTTGCCAAGTCGGGCGCAGGTGGCGGATCGGCCCGGCTGTCGGAGAGCGACTTCGGGCGGACCACCGCCGTGCTCTCGAACAGCTCCGATTGAACGCCTGACGGGCACAGCACGGAGACACCGATTCCTTTTGGGGCCAGCCCCGCGCGGAGCGCCTCCGATAATCCGACGACAGCATATTTCGATGTGTTGTAGATCCCGGTTGGGCCGGATGCAGACAGCCCGCCGGCGGATGAGGTGTTGACGACATGGCCGCCTTCGCCGTGAGCGATGATGCGCGGCACCACCGTGTGCACGCCGTTCACGACGCCGCCAAGATTTACGCCGAGACAGAAATCCCAGTCGCTATAGGTTGCCTCCCACATCGTACCGCTAATGTTGACACCGGCGTTGTTGCACAGAATGTGCAATTTGCCGAACGCCTGCTCCGCCTCGTCCGCGGCGCGGACCCAGGCGGCGCGATCCGTCACGTCGAGCGCGATCGCGTGGACCTTAGACGTGCTGCCGAGCGAGCGGACAGCAGCTTGCAGCGCCTCGCGCCTCACATCCGTGATCACCACATTCATCCCAGCGTCAACAAATGCCTTGGCCATGCCAAGACCAATGCCGCTTGCGCCGCCAGTTATGAAAGCGACCTTGCTCTGGAAATCTTGCATCGTCTTCCTTGCCCAATCGCCAGGCGGCTTCAATTTCGATTGCGTGTTTGCACCCGCTATTTGGCACCAGTCGGGGCCTGGGCGTGGCCACTCAGAAACGACAACACCTGTTCGGCACACCACTCCCCATGCGTGAAGGGAAAATGGAACGATGAGCCCGGCAGGATACGCTGCTCGCAAGACGGGATGCCCTTGCGGATCACCTCTTGCTCCTCCTTGGTTACAAGGGGAGCCCCCTCCATGTAGACATCCGGCGAGAGCAGCAGCGTGGGCGCTCGAACGTCTTTCAGGATGGCGCTTACATCGAAAGACGGATCTGCTACGCACCGGTAAGCTGCGGCTTGAATATGTGCCGGGATGTTCGCCTGGGCCTCCCGATAATAAAGGTCCGCGAGCATGTCGGTCTCAGACGGCAAGTCTCTTGAGTCGCCCTTTGACCGGAATGCGCTGATCCAGCTTCCCTTCGCGACCACATCGTCAGCAGCATCAAGGAACAACTGACGCACCCTCTGCGCGGACAGGAAGCAAACGGCCAATGTCAGGCTCTTGACTCGCTCCGGATGCGCAGCCGCCAGCGCAATTCCCGCAACGGTAGCCACCTTGTCACCAATATAGTGGACCTTCTCCAAGCCCAGCGCGTCCATAGAATCCCAAAATGTCATTCAGAAAGATCTGGGTTGTGAGCTTGTAGTCATAACCGGGCTTCTGCGAACGACCATAGCCAGGCCGATCCCAGCGAATAACGCGATACTTGCTCGCCAGCAGCGGGATCCACTTGTTGTAGAGAGTTCAGTCGCCACCCCCATAGTGGTTCAGAAGAATTACGTCTGCCGGCTCCCACGGATTGGTGAAGTCATCATCGTAATAGAAGATATCGTAGTTGTTTACGGTAACGTGCGGCATGGACATTGATCTCCGACGCGAAGAGACGACAAGCGTGCACCATCAATCCTGGAAGCAAACAGCTAATTGGCGAGGCGGCGCGAGCGCTTCTTCTTGAGCCCCGGCAGCGGCGCCACTTCAACGCCCTCTTCAATCAGCTCGCGCGCTTCTTCGGGCGTTGCTTCACCATAGATGCCGCGCTCCTCGGCTTCGCCGTAATGGATCTTGCGCGCCTCTTCGGGAAATTTCTCGCCGACATTTTCGAAATTTTCTTCGACATGTTTGCGCACCGCGGCGAAATAGGTCTTCACCTGCTCCTTGGTCGGCATCGGCCCCGCCGGCATCTGCCCGGGCCCGGACATCGGCACTGGCGGATGCGGCGCCGGCTGCCCGCGCTCATCGGTTCGCGCGACATTGGGCGCCATCACGCCTTTGCTGATTTCGCACGAGCCGCAATCCGGGCACTCGATACCGTGACGGGCCACCTGCTCGTCATAATCGCCGCTCGACCGGAACCAGCCTTCGAACTCGTGGCCGTGCTCGCACTTCAAAGAGTAATGAATCATCCGCTACGTCTTACAACGCTCAAAGCAGGGATTGGCCCGCCCAACCCGTGCCTATAATTCTAGACTGTAATGACAAACCGTCAAACGCCCGCTTAAACCAGACCCAGCTCGTTGTCGGTCGCGGCGTGGTTCCATTTCTCGCGCGGCGGCATCGGGCGCTTGGACGGCGCGATATCAATCGTGAAGCTCGAAACCTTTCGGCCTTCGGGGATCCGGCCGTTTCCGCCGCCCTGGCTGTAGTCGTAATAGAGCTTGATGAGCTCGTCATGCGTGCGGTGCTGCGCTGCGGGATGGCCGACGCATGCCTCCACCCATTTCTGCACCCGCTTGAGATTGGCGGGGATGCGGTAGTCCTCGTAGTAGTCGAGAAACCACAGCCGCTTGAACATCGGCGTGAAGGCGACCTCCGCCCAGCCGAAATCATCGAAGAGATAAGTGCCGTTCGGGCTGTAATAGGAAAGGAAGTCGTCGAGCCGCGCATATTGCGCATCGACACCCGCTTTGCATTCATCGCGCTTCGCCGGATCGCGGTTGAGGATCATGCGATAGCCCGAGCCGGAGTATTGGCCATCGGTCGCGCACAGCATGCCTTCGACCGCGTGCTTGAATGGATCCTTTTGCGCAACCGGCCGCTCGGGAAAGCGGTCTTCCAGATAGCGCATGATCACCATGCTCTCTTTCAGCGTCTCGCCATTCTCGAGCGTCATCGCCGGCAGCGCCGTGGTGCCGCGCGTCTTCTTAAGGAGCCAGTCTGGCCGCGGCTTGGAGATATCAATCTCCATATCCTTGAGCTCGATGCCCTTGAGCTCGGCGAGGATCTCGACACGCTCGGAAAATGGACAGCCGGGAATGTGGTAGATGATCATCTCGTTATCTGCCATGGCATTCCCTCTCGCGCTTCTGATCTGCCGCTGTTAACCGGCACTCCAGACCGGCTGGCCGCGTGCGGTCAAGGGCGGCAGCCGCCGATACCGGCCCTCCGGCACTGCAATCGTCTCGAAATGCGACATCCGAACGCCGATCCGGTGGCGCCGATGATGCATTATCTCAAGGTAAGCGAACTTTAACCCTCCGGTTGGGTTGCAGAAGCCATGGTTGGAAGCATCGGAGCCACGAGCACAGCGCTAGTGCCGGTCAAGTCCCGGGCACCAAGCTTTGCCGCGCTCGACACCAACCATGACGGTTTTTTGGGGCCCGCCGAGATTGCCACTGCCGGTGACGATCTTGGCTCAGGCACCCCGGCAGAATCGTTCGCCACGCCTGGTGTGCTTAAGCGGATCGACACCAATGGCGATGGTCGCATCTCGCAAGCGGAGTACTACGCCGCCGGCTCGCTGATCGCCGGGACGGCGCAGCTGCTTGCCCTGCAAAGCGAGGAGAGCACGCCGAAAGCGCCGGCGCGCAACGCATCGCTCGAACATGGCTACGATGCGGCAGCGGCATTAGGCTCGGACATCCCCGCCGGCACATTCATCGCCGCCGCCGCTTAATCGAACGCATCACCCACATCCGTCATCCTGAGCTTGTCGAAGGATGACGCCCTACACGACCGGCGGAATGTCCACAGTGTGATCGAGCGATGGGATGCGCCCGCGCGCCTTCGCGACGTCATCGGTGTCGATCTTCGCGATCACGACACAAGGCTCCTCGCCGCCTTCGCCGAGTAATGCGCCCCCATGGATCGACGATCAGCCGAATGGCCGTAAGTCTCGCGGCCGTTCTCATGCTTGCCGCCTTGCGCCGGCGCGATGACAAAGCAGCCGGTCTCGATTGCCCGCGCGCGCAACAGCACATGCCAATGCGCCTGGCCGGTGACTTTGGTGAAGGCGGACGGCACGGTGAGGAAAATCGCGCCGGCCTTAGCAAGCGCGCGGTAAAGATAAGCAAAGCGCAGATCATAGCAGATGGTCATGCCGAGCTTGCCCCATGGCAATTCGCGCGATCACGCCGCTCTGCACCCGGCTTGAAGTTTTTCGATTCCTTGTATTGCTCGGCCTCGGAGACCTTCACATCGAACATGTGGATCTTGTCGTAGCGCGCGGCAACGCTGCCATCGGGCTTGATGAGAATCGAGCGGTTGAAGAACCGCCCGTCATCGGCAATCACCGGCATTGCGCCAATCAGCACCCAGCATTCCAGCTCTTTGGTGAGATCCTGAAACGCGCGCAGCGTCGGGTTGTCACCGTCGTCGGGTAAAGCCGCGTGCGCATGCGCTCGCGATCTTCGTCCATGATCGTGGTGTTTTCGGGCGTCGCGATGAAGTCGGCGCCGGCCCCGCGCGCCTCGCGGATCAGCTCGCTCGCGGTGCACGACATTTTCGGCAACATCGCGCGAGGAGCGCATCTGAATGCACGCGGCTTTAAAGTCGGTCATCGCAACAACGCTAGGGATGTTTGCTCAGGAAGTCGAGTATCTTCGCATCCAATTGCTTGTGCTTCACATATTTCATCATGTGACCCTGGCCGGCGAGCTCCACAAGCTCGGAATTCGGGATTTGTGCGTGAGCATATTCTGCATCCCCAAGTGGCACATTCTCGTCGGCGGTGCCCTGGAGGATCAGTGTCGGGCAGGTGATCTCGTTCAAGGGCCAGCCGTCGAGCTTGGTCTCCTGGATCAGATCGTTTTCGATGCCGGTCTTTCTGAGGCTATATGGGACGACGCTGCGGAGCGCAGCTTGTCCGAGGGCTGCCAACTCGGGATCCGAGGGATCTGCACGCCTCGAGATGCGCCGCGCCCGCGAATATGTAGATCAATAGATCCCTTGTCCAGAGCGCCGCGGCGCTTTTGGGTATTTGCGGCGTGGGCCCGGAATAGTTGCGCACGAGCGCGGATTCGAGCACGAGCGCCGAACAACGTTCCGGATGACGCAAGGCAAATTGCAATGCTGAAGGCCCGCCGCCCGATTGTGCGATCAATGCGGTCCTCTGAACGCCAGCTTATCGAGCAGAGCTGCAAATGCATCCGCCTGTTCCGCGGATGTTGCTCCGACGCTTAGCGGGGTTCGCAGATATCCCGGGCGCGATGGCACTATGTAGCGAAAGCCATTCCGCTCTGCATGCGTGACCTTCAAGGCTCCGAGCGGATCATCATAACCGCCAGGCGTGCCGTGAACCATGAGCACCGCCGGCCCCTGCCCGATCTCGGCATATTCGATCGGACCGCGCGCCGTCTCTACAATGGTGCTGTTCTTGAGAAGCTCGCTTTTGATCTCCGTTCCCAGCTTTTAAATCGAATGATGATGATAATGAAGGTCGCACCATGAGCGCAGCAAAGCCCGAACAGCAATCCGACTCTATGAGCCCACTTCCACATCGCGCCTCCCCCAGTGTGGATCGACGCCACTTTGATGCTTGGTGGTTTTTATGTAGGTAGGCGGGGGTCTGCTTTTAACCCGCCAGCAGCGGGTCAAGCCCGCCTTTGGCGTCAAGCTCATGCAGCGCATCGCAGCCGCCGACATGGCGCTCGCCGATCCAGATTTGCGGCACCGAATTGCAGCCGCCAGCCTTGGCGCGCATCTCGGCTCTGAGGCCCGGCCGCATGGTCACATCGACCTCTTCGAACCTTGCCCCCTTGCGGTGAAGCAGGCTTTTGCCCGCTCGCAATACGGGCAACAAAACGAGGTGTAGATGACAATCCTAGGCATCACCGACGCAAAACCACCGAATCCGGCCCCGCCTCCACTATATTTATGTCGGCTTTTGCAGCGCACAAGCTGCAATACCGTCACATCGGCTCTTTTACCCGGGCAAGTGTGAGAACTGTGACCTCAGCCGCCCCGGCCTTCTTAAGCACCCGGGCGCAGGCATTTACCGTCGCGCCGGTCGTCATCACATCATCCACCAGCACGATTTTTGCCCCCTTAACGCGGGCCGCCCAGCCCTTTCGAACCGCAAAGGCCCCGCGCATATTCGATGCGCGCGCATCGGCGGAAAGCCCGGTTTGGGATTTTGTTGCCCGGATGCGGCGCAGCGCATCGACGGCCAGCGGGCGCCGCGTGCTGCGCGAAAGCGCTTTGGCCAATACCACAGCCTGGTTGTAGCGACGATGCACAAGACGAAAGTAATGCAGCGGCACCGGGACAATGAGATCGGCGCGGGAGGCGAAGTCCCCCCCGGCGCGCGCCAGCCAAATACCGAAGCTTTCCCGCCCTTCGAGCCGGTCGCGATATTTCAGATCATGAACCATTTGGCGCGCGACATCGTCGTAAACGAAGACTGAGCGCGCACGCGTGAAGCGCGGCGGCGCGCTCAGGCACTGCCCGCAGGAAAGATCGAGATCGGCAAGGCCGGAGACGCTGGCCGCCGAGGGCAGCGGCACACCGCATGAGCGGCAAAAGGGCGGCGTGATCGTTTGGGCGCCATCGAAGCACCTGGCGCAGAGAAGCCCTGGCCGATCCACCAGCTCGCGGCAAGCAAGGCATTGCGGCGGCAACAGCAAATCGAGCCCGCGCTTGGTGAGCGTCGCGAATGCGCCCGCCGCGCGCCTGATCGCCGGCTTGAGCGCAAAGCGCGCTTCAATATGTTCCGCGGTCTCCAGAGGTTCGAGTGACATTGCCGCTCCGCTCGCTACAAGCATAGACCGGGCGCGCGCCTGTGCCCATATTCACGTACATGGCCGAGAACAATACCCACGCCCCATTCGATCGCGTGCTGCTACGCCAACGCAGGGCGCGGGCGGCGGACAGGCGTGTGGCGGGCGTCGATTATCTGCTTGAGCGTGCCGCCGGAGACGTGATCGACAGCTTGAGCGCGGTCAAGCGCGACTTTCCGCTCGCGCTCGAGATCGGCGCGCATAACGGGCTCTTCCGTCAAATGCTGCGCGAAAGCACCGTGGCCACCAAAGTCGGCACGCTGATCACGACGGAAAGCATCGAGCCCTTGGCGCACAGCTCGGGCACTCCGGCACTGGTCGCCGACGAGGAAGCGCTGCCGGTTGCCGACCAGTCGCTTGATCTTGTGGTGAGCTTGCTGAGCTTGCAATGGACCAATGATCTGCCTGGAGCGCTCGCGCAAATCCGCCGCGCGCTCAAGCCCGATGGGCTGTTTCTCGGCGCGCTGATTGGCGGCGAGAGCCTCACCGAGCTGCGCCAAGCCTTCTACGAGGCCGAAGCGGAAATCGAAGGCGGCGTCTCCCCGCGCGTTCTGCCTTTCGTCGAGGTGCGCACGCTCGGCGCGCTCTTGCAGAGCGCGGGGCTCGCGCTGCCGGTCATTGATCTCGACCGCGTGAGCGTCACCTATGCCTCGCCCTTCGCGCTCCTCAAGGATCTGCGCGCGATGGGCGCCACCAACATCATCCGTGCAAAGAGCAAGAAGCCGCTAACCCGCAAATTGCTGTTCCGCGCGATGGAAATCTACGCGGAGCGTTTCGCCGCACCGGATGGCCGCGTGAACGCAACATTCGAGATCATTCATGCTTCAGGCTGGGCGCCCGACGCCTCGCAGCAAAAGCCGCTTGCACCGGGAAGCGCCAAAGCACGCCTTGCCGATGCGCTTGACACAAAAGAGCAAAGCGCCGGCGAGCGCACTGGCCGCAAGCATTAGCGCACGCGCACTTCGGAACCTCGCAATGACGCGGATGCGCAAAAACACCTCAGCCTCTCCCGTCGCGAATCGGGAGAGGCTGGTGATGAAGGGGAGCAGCAAAGCCAATATGTGGGCCCGCCACAATTAGACGCGATGCGTCGCCCCTGATACCCGCGCTCGTCTCCGTACAGGGAAAGCGAGGAGGGAGTTCAATCCTTCGACAAGCTCAGGATGACGATCCAGGCCGTCATGGTGAGCCCGTCGAACTATGACTCTTAAAATCCGGCGGCGACGGCGGCGAAGTCCGAATTCACGGCAGATCCGACCGCGCCCACGGCGGCAACAATGGCAACCGCAATGAAACCCGCGATCAGCGCATATTCAATCGCCGTTGCGCCGCGCTCGCACGCGAAAAATCGCGACATCGAGTTACGCATAACTTGTCTCCCACTCAACCCTCGCACACCGCGCAAGTCTTCAAAGAAGACTTTGCAGATGCGCCACCAAAGGCGTGTCGGCGGGCGGCATGGGCAGCGCACGCATATCGCGCGGACGCACCCATTTCATCTCCTGCCCCTCAAGGGAGCGCGGGATGCCGGCCCATTTCCGGCACACATAAAGCGGCATCAGGAGATGAAGCTCCGGATAGGCGTGGCTTGCGAATGTGAACGGCGCCAAGCAATCCGCCTTCACATCCAAGCCGAGCTCTTCCTTCAGCTCACGGATGAGCGCCGCTTCCGGCGTCTCGCCCGCCTCCGTCTTGCCGCCCGGAAACTCCCAAAGGCCCGCCATCGATTTGCCCTCCGGACGCTTGGTCATCAGGATGCGCCCATCCTCATCGATGAGCGCCACCGCAACGACCAAGACAATGCGCGCGCTTGGTGCTTCCAAGGGGGAAGAATCGGTCATAGCTCTCAATGTCCCGTTGCGATTGCGGCTTCGATTTAGCGCGAAGTTTACGCTGTCAATTCCTCGAATTCGATTCAACTTGTGTGTTGGTCAAAGCCAAGTCTAGAAGCGAAGTCGATTCAATCAGTTGTCCATTCACAGGAATGCGCCTAAGTTCTCTCACAAATGGGGGGCTAAATGCGTACATCATTGTTAGCAGCGATCTTGCTTGTCTTATCGATGAACGCCTGGGCATCTGATCAGGGCGTCGAAACGATTAAAATAACGCCTCCAATTCTTTTGCATGGGTGGGACCAACTTGACTATCCCTACTCCGCGAGCGTTCGGTATCGAGAAGGATGGGCACGTCTGGAGTTCGATGTCGTTCCCGAGGGAACCGTGAGCAGCCCTCAGGTCGTTGACGGCTTCAACCTAAACTACTTTTCGCGTCCCGCCATCTCCTGGATTCTTCAGCAGAAATTCCGGCCCGGTACGCTGAACGGCGTCCCAAGTCTCTTTCATTGGAACGCGATCACTGTCTTCAAGTTGAGGGGCCTGAGGCCTGGAGTGCGCAACGGATTTGCGTACGCGTTAAAGCCGGTCGACAAACTGCTCTCAGAACGCCGCTACGGCGAGGCGAAGGACCGCATTCTTAAATTGCAGAAGTCCAGAGCTAAATGGCTTGAAGAATAGGCTGATCTCCAAGTGAGACTTTCCGTTGCGGATGCGGGATTAGGCAACGGGACTGGCGGACTGAGGGCAATTCGGATCGCGACCGCACCCGAATTGCGCGCGCTTTCCCATGCTGAGCTTGTTGATGCGCTAAAGAGACAGTTCTTGCTTGAGGCTGACCTTGGGGAGTACGCGGACGCACTAGACACCTACGGGCGGCTGGGCATGACGGCTAACCCACCTCTCGACGCTGAGGTGGAGTCAACGCACAAGACTGTCGAAGACAACATTGCCGCAAACCTGCCAATCGCCATTCCCGCAACTATCGAGGACGCTTCGACACCTAACCTCATACTGTGGGTAAAGACCGAAAGCGCAGGAGCATGGCTCCACACTCCCTTGCGGAAACAGTTCACGCTAAAGAAGGTGCCGGCCAGATCGACGAGATTGTTCTCTATTGCAATTTATCCATCAACAAGGCGCCCTACATCGCTGACGAAGTCATAACCATCAACCCTAAGTGGGGCAGCTGCCGCGTGCAAATTACAGGCGCACCTAAAACAACCTTCCAATACGTAGAGCTGCCGACAACGCCACCAAAATCGGCGCCACCGCCAAAACGCTAGCCCCGGTAGTCGGCGTTGATGGAGATGTGCACCGCTTACGCGCTCATGCGGTCTTTGGCGCCCGCCAGGCGCCCCGTTGCCGGCACATGGTTTGTCGCCGCAGGCAAGCCCGAACAGCGGCATGTTGCCATAAACCGTTTCGAACTTGCCCGGCTCGATCAGATAGGTCTCGTGCCAGATGCCGACCTCGCCGGAATTGCCGACGGCTTTGTTGAACTTGCCCCAGGCCGGAAAATGCACGCCGTTCTTGTCGTGCGCGTATGCCACTAAATCGTCGAAGCTGCGCCAGTATTGCAGCGCGATCGTCGTGCGCCCGCCCCATAGCCAGCCCTGCAGATAGCCGGACTCAGGCCGCGCCCTCAGCTCTTTGAGCATCGCAGGCATGGCTTGCGCGACCGGCCACCATTTGCCGAACGCCGAAAGCTTGTTGATGCGCATGCCGATAAGAAACAGAATGACAGGCTTATCGGCTTGTGCGGTAAAGCGGCCGGGAAAGATTGGAGTCATGGTGCATGCACCTCGTACGTGAGTACTGCGCGTGCGTCAGGACCACGGGTCAGATCGGGCCATGACGTAGAAGGAGTTTCAGTTGAGCATTCCTGCAGCCTTCAATTGCTCCTTTGGATTCCAGCCAGCGGGCGGTTGACTCACTTTGCTCGACCAGCGCATTCCGGATTCAATCCAGCGCCGGCGCAGCTCTTCGTGAGACGTTTTGGCGTCTTGGTACCCAAATTCTATTCCGCAACACGGGCAAATCTCGAAACTGGCGCACTCGTATTTGTCATATGCGGGTTCATACAGCCCGGGATAACCGCAAACTGGACATATGTAGGTTTCAGCGGCCATCAGCTGCGTAGTCGGCGTTGATGGAGATGTAGCCGTGGGTCAGATCGCAGGTCCAGATCTCGGCTTCGCCCTTGCCGATGCCGAGATCGACATCGATGTCGATCTCCTGGCCTTCCATATATTCGCTGAGCTCCTTCTCGTCGTGGCTTGCGGATCGGCCCGCCTTTCGACGCCACCGGCAAACCGCCGAACTTGATGACGAGCTTGTCGCGGTCCGCCTTTTCGCCCGATTTGCCGACCGCCATCACAACGCGTCCCCAATTGGCGTCCTCGCCCGGCAATCGCCGTCTTCACCAGCGGCGAATTGCCGATCGCGAACGCAACCGTGCGCGCGGCCTTTGGGCTTTCCGCGCCAGTCACTTGCACGCGGATGAATTTCGAAGCGCCCTCGCCGTCACGCACGACCTGGCGCGCAAGATCCGCACAGACGCTTTCCAGCTTTTCGCGAAAATCGGCGAGCCGCGCATCGCCCGGCCGGCTGATCGCCGGATGCTCCGCCTTGCCGGTGGCGAACAAGCAGCACCGTATCGCTGGTCGAGGTGTCGCCATCGACCGTGATGATATTAAAGGTATCGCGCACGGTCAGCACGAGCAGCGTTTGCAGCACTGAGGAAGGGATCGCCGCATCGGTGAAGATGAAGGACAACATCGTCGCCATGTCGGGCGCGATCATCCCAGAGCCCTTGGCAACGCCATTGATCGTCACCGGCACGCCGTCGATCATCGCGGTTGCGGTCGCGGCTTTGGGGAATGTGTCGGTGGTCATGATGGCGCGCGCCGCCGAAGTCGAAGCTCGCCCGCGCGCGCACTTGTCGATCATCCGCTCGAAATGGGCGCGTCAGCGCCTCGGGCCGAAGCGGCTGGCCGATCACGCCGGTCGAGGCCTGAAAGATATCGCGCCGCCGGCAGCTCAAAGATCGCAGAGCGCCGCGCCGATCGCCTTCACGGTAGTCGCGCCGGCCTTGCCAGTGAAAGCGTTCGAGTTGCCGGCATTGACGATGAGCGCACGCGCCGACGGTCTCTTCCTTGCCTTCCAGATTGGCGCGGCACCAATCGACCGGCGCCGATGCCATGGTCGAGCGCGTGAATACGCCGGCGAGCTGGTCGTGCCGGGCTCGAACAGCGCAAGCAACAGATCATCGCGGCCCTTGTATTTCTGGCCGGACGCGATAGTGGCGATGCGTCATGCCGGCGATCGGCGGCATCTCGGAAAGCCTTTGGGCGCAAGCGGCGAGCGCGGATAGCGTGAGTTCGATAGCGCGCTCACCCGTTCATTCACTTCATGCGTGCGCTTAGCGCGCGCAGCCAAGGCCGCGGCGGCTTTGGTGGATTTGGCTGACTTGGGCGCGGGCTTAGCCTTGGCTTTGGCCGCGGGCTTTGCGGCTCTGGCGCGGCTTCGTCTCAGCTCGCCTTGCGACCCGAGCGATTGGCGCAGGAAGGACGACTTGAGCGCGGCGCGCAACGGATCGAGCATGCCCTGGGTAGATTGCTTCTCGCTGTCGTTGCGCGGCGTCTTTGCCATGTCCGTATCCTCTTGGTGCAGCGCCCCGCTTAAGATGCGCTCAATACCGCCCCGGCCACCTCGATCATTGCTCCATACACGATACGCGCACGAGCAAACGCGCCTTCTATCAGAATACCTTCGAGTTGCGATACGCCGCACCCATGCCTGACTTGATAAAAGCAAATGGCCCGGGAAACACCCGGGCCATCCACCGTAAGAGATACAAAGCTATGGCGGCTTAATTCTTGCTCTTTGGAGCCGGTGCCGCCGGCGGCGCCACTGGCTCAGCCGGAGGTGCCATGCCGGTTTCAGGTGCCGGTGCCGCTTCAGGCGGCGCAACGCTCGCCCACGGATCCTTGCGCTCGACCTTCGCCGCCTTGACCAGATCCTGAAGCTTTTGCTGCGCGTATTGCTCAGTCAAAATCTCTTCCAGACGCGGCTTAACCTGATCGAAGGTCGCAGCCTCCGTCTTCTTTGAATCTTCGACTTTGACGATGCCGTATGCCGGGCTGGCCGGCACGCCGCTGACCGCATCGGGCTTGCCGCAACCGCTGGCCATCTGGAACGGCTGCGAGACCTGATTGACCGGAAGCGAGAACGCAACATCGCCGACTTCCTTCGGCACGGCATCGCGCGTGACATAGCCAAGATCGCCGCCGCGCTGCGAGATCTTGGTTTGCGGCGGTGTGGAGCTGGCGACGTCCTCGAACTTTTCGCCATCCGCAATTCGCTGCCGGGCGGTCTTAATGCCGCCCTCGCTGCACGCAATGATTAGGCGCGCGCGGATCTCAGGCTGCGGCACAAACGAGGCAACTTGCGCTGGTAAAGATCGCGCAGAGCGGCATCGGTAATCGACTTCTTGGCTTCCTGGCGCAGATAGGCGGATTGCAGCACCTCTTCGCGCAACTGCTCGATCTGCTGCTTGATCTTGGGATCCTTCTCAAGCCCGGCCTTCTCCGCGGCATTGACCGCGGCGCGGCGCTGAATCAGCCGCTCCATCAGGCCCGACATCAGGACATTGTCTGGCAGTACCTGATTTTGTGCCTGGACAGCCGTCTTGGCAAAGTCGAGGTCGCTCTGCGTGGATTCGGTGCACCGTCGACCGTGGCCAGCACCTTATCGTCAGATCGAGGCGGTCGCTGTCGGCTTCCTTTTTGGTGCAGGAGGCCAACAGAGCACAGCCAATCATCAGGGCCGCGGCCATCCCCACGACCGGCCGAAGGCCGCGCCGCTCAAGTTTTCGTGACATTTAACGTCCTTTAAGTTTCCTACCCAGCACCCCCGGGCGCTGGTTTGACAAGGCCACCCCCGGCCCTTATCTCAAGCCAACCTTGAAACCATATACTTTACGAGGCCCCCTTAACTAGGCTTGAGCGGGCGCAAGGCAAGGACTGCATCATGACTAAGTGGGATCGCGCGGCGCATCTTCGGCTCCCAAAACGACCGCCGGCTGAAGCCGATGTTCAAGCGGGTCGAGGCGATCAACGCGCTGGAGCCCCAATTCGAGGCGATGACCGACGAGGAGCTCCGGGCAGCAGACGCCAGAAGTTCCGCAAGCGCGGCTCGCGGCCGGCGAAGACCCTGGACGATCTTTTGAACGAGGCCTTCGCGGTCGTGCGCGAAGCGGCCAAGCGCACGCTCGGCCAACGCCATTTCGACGTGCAGCTGGTCGGCGGCATGGTGCTGCATTCGGGCGCCATCGCCGAGATGAAGACCGGCGAAGGCAAGACGCTGGTCGCCACCCTTGCCCGTCTATCTCAATGCGCTCGCCGGCAAAGGCGTGCATGTCGTCACCGTCAACGACTATCTCGCCAAGCGCGACGCCGAATGGATGGGCCAGGTCTATCGCTTCCTCGGCCTCACGGTCGGCGTGATCCTGCATGACCTCGACGACGAACAGCGCCGCGAGGCCTATGCGTGCGATGTCACCTACGGCACCAACAACGAGCTCGGCTTCGATTATCTGCGCGACAATATGAAATACAGCCTCGATGCCATGGTGCAGCGCGGCCATCACTTCGCGATCGTCGACGAGGTCAACTCGATCCTGATCGACGAAGCGCGCACGCCGCTCATCATCTCCGGTCCCGACCGACCGACCAATCCGAGCTTTACAAGCACTCTCGACACCTTCATCCCCAAGCTCGTTCCGCCGAAGAAGGGCAATCTCGACAAGGATGCGAGCCTTGAAGACCAGGGCGATTACGATCTCGACGAGAAGCAGCGCCAAGTCAACCTCACCGAAGCCGGCAACGAGCATATCGAGAATATGCTGCGCGAGGCGGAGCTGCTTCAAGGGCGAGAGCCTTTACGACATCGAGAACGTCACCATCGTTCACCACGTCAACCAGGCGTTGCGGGCGCACAAGCTGTTCCAGCGCGACCAGGATTACATCGTCAAAGACGACAAGGTCATCATCATCGACGAGTTCACCGGCCGCATGATGGAGGGCCGGCGCTATTCGGAAGGCCTGCATCAGGCGCTTGAAGCCAAGGAGCATGTCACGATCCAGCCCGAGAACGTGACGCTCGCCTCGATCACGTTCCAGAACTACTTCCGGCTCTACGCCAAGCTGGCCGGCATGACCGGCACCGCCGCTGACCGAAGCGCCGGAGTTCGCCGACATCTACAAGCTCGAAGTCTACGAGATCCCGACCAATGTGCCCGTCGCGCGCAAGGACTATGACGACGAGGTCTATCGGACGATCGACGAGAAATACAACGCCATCATCGATCTCATCGAAGAGTGCAACAAGCGCGGCCAGCCGATGCTTGTCGGCACGACCTCGATCGAGAAGTCCGAGCAGCTTCACGAAGCGCTGAAGAAGCGCAAGGTCAAGCACAACGTGCTTGAACGCGCGCTATCACGAGCAGGAAGCCCACATCGTCGCTCAGGCCGGCCGGCTACGGCGGGGTGACGATCGCCACCAACATGGCCGGCCGCGGCACCGACATTCAGCTCGGCGGCAATCTGCAGATGCGCATCCTGGACGAGCTTCGGGCCCGGACGCGACGCCCGAAACGCACGGCCCGCAGATCGAGAAGCTCAAGGCCGAGATCGAAGCCGAAAAGCAGAAGGTGCTCGACGCTGGCGGGCTTTATGTCGTCGGCACCGAGCGGCACGAAAGCCGCCGCATCGACAATCAGCTGCGCGGCCGCTCCGGACGCCAGGGCGATCCCGGCGCATCGAAATTCTTCCTCTCGATCCAAGACGACCTGATGCGCATCTTCGGCTCCGACCGCATGGACGGCATGCTGGTGCGCCTGGGCCTGCAGGAAGGCGAAGCGATCACCCATCCCTGGATCAACAGGGCGCTCGAGAAGGCGCAGCAGAAGGTCGAGGCGCGCAACTTCGATATCCGCAAGAACCTGCTGAAATACGACGACGTGATGAACGATCAGCGCAAGGCGATCTTCGAGCAGCGCCTCGACATCATGCATGCCGAGGACCTCTCCGACACGATCGAAGAGCATGCGCCATGAGGTGATCGACAATCCTTGTCGCTCGGCACATCCCGGAGCACGCCTATGCCGAGCAATGGGATTCGATCGGCCTTCGAGAAGAGATCGCAGCACGATCTTCGCGCTCGATCTGCCGATCGACGATTGGGCCAAGGAAGAAGGCATCGCCGAAGAGGAAATCAAGCACAGCGCCTGAGCGACGCTGTCGATGCAAGGCGGACAAGCGCGCGCGCCGATGTCGGTCCCGACGTCATGCGCCGGGTCGAGAAGCACTTGCTCTTGGAGACTCTCGATCACAATTGGCGCGAGCATATCGTTATGCTCGATCATTTGCGCCAGGTGATCGGCTTGCGCGGCTATGCCCAGCGCGATCCGCTGAACGAGTTCAAGACCGAATCCTTCTCGCTGTTCGAGAGCTTGCTGTCGCGCATAGGCATGGAAACGACGCGCACGCTGATGAATATCGGCATCGAAGTTCAACCTGCTCGAAGCGCCGCCGCGAGCTGCCCGAGATGCACGCACATCATGTCGATCAAAGCACCGGGCGTGATGAGCTGAGCGATGAGCCGGACAAGCGCATGCCGCGCTCAACGCGCCCGGCGGCCGTCATTGATCGCAACAACCCCGCCACTTGGGGCAAGACTCCGCGCAACTCGCCCTGCCCGTGCGGCTCGGGCAAGAAATACAAGCACTGCCACGGCGCCGTCGCCGGCGTTGCTTGAGAAGTCTCACGCAACCTGCGCGGCGGTCTTGAGCGCCAACAGACGCGGTGCGAAAAGCGGAAGAATGCCGGCAAACCCGATCGCGACACCGATCATCACTGCGTTTTGCGTGCCGATGGCGCTCGCGATGAAACCCGCCGTCACCGAAGCGGCGGGCAGGAAGGCGCCGCCCACGGCTTGAAACAGCGCATTGGCGCGCGCGATCTCGCTTTCAGCAACGGTTGTCTGACGCAAGCTCGTGACCAGAATGCTGAACGAGACGAGAAAGCCGTCGCCGAACAGCTGATGGCCGACAAGCAACGGAATGGTGAACGGCCCGCCGACGGCCGCAAGCAACAGCATAACATTGCCGACCTGAGCAAGGCCAAATGCCATTGCCATGGCAGGCCCGAAGCCCGCCCGGCGCACCAATGGCTGCGTGATCGCCGCGCCGATCAGCCCTGAGACGCCGCCGCACGAGATGATGATGCCGACCATCGCGGGCGAGAGATGCAATACCCGCAAGACGAACAGCTGATAAAGCGCAAAGAAGAAGCCCCATGAGATCTGCAGGATCGAGCTCGCGAAGAACGCGGCGCGCAAAGGAGGAGCGCTCATCACGGCGCGCCAGCCCACGCGCATATCCTCGATCAATGTTGCGATAGTGACGCGGTGCTGTTCGCCTTCCTCGGCCGGCGCCTCAGCAACACCTTTGACCCGGCCGATCCAATAGGCTGACCAGAAATAGGTCACGACATTGAAGACAATAGCGAAAGGCGCCGTCAGCACCTGAATGAGCACGCCGGCCGCGCCCGGGCCGACGAACTCGGCAATCAATTCGGTCATTTGCAGCTTCGAGTTTCCCTCCAAGAGCTGCTCGCGCCCGACGACGCGCGGCAGAAACGCGATATCGGCATTTTGAAACAGCGCCGTTGCGGCCCCGGCGACGGCCGCGCAAACGAAGAGCAGCCACATCTCAAGATGGCCCATCCAAGCGGCGATGGGAATGAGAAGAAGCAGCGCGCCGCGCGCAAGATCGAGCGTCACCATGAGGCGCTGCTTGCGTGCGCGCTCGACAAAGCCGCCGCCGAAAAGCCCGATCAGCGCCACAGGCACAAGGCCGCTCGCCGACAACAAGCCGACAAGCGCATCGGGCGCTTGCAAGGTCAGAATTGCGATCATCGGCATCGCGGTGCGCGTGATGCGCCCGCCGAATGCGCTCAAGCTTTGCGCCGCCCACAACTTGCGAAAATTGGGATGGCGCCAAAGCCCGGTGAATTGATCAATGAACGGCATTGTGAGAATTGAGGCGGACTGCAAAGGCCCGCCATCCTCGATATAATCGCAGCGAACGCAAGAGAAAGAATGATGGACGATCCGATTATCAGGCTTGCAAGACACGGCGAAGCCGAGCGTATTGCCGATATCGAAGTCGGCTCACTTCCGAAGTATCGCGCGCTGCCCGATTTTGCGGAGCGATTTGTCGGCTTCGTTGCGCGGCCCGAAAAATATGCGCCTTTTGTTGAAGACGGCCGGGCCTTCGTTGCCGTCGATCAATGGGACTGGCCGATGGGTTTTTCGGCCGTCGACGAGATGGATGGCGAAGCCTATCTCGCCGAGCTTGCGGTTGATTTCGATTACCAAGGCCGCGGGCTCGGGCGGCGCTTAATCGCGGCGGCTTGCGACTGGGCGCGCATTTGCGGCTATCGAAGCATGCTGCTTTCAACGTTCAAGGATGTGCCGTGGAATGCGCCTTATTATGCACGCCAGGGCTTTCGCATCTTGGCGCCCGATGAGCATTCCAAGCCGGGCATCAAGCGCCAGCGCGATCATGAAGCGGAGTTCCTCGATCTTGAGACGCGTGTCTTCATGCGCAAAGCTGCTGTAGCTCGATACGGAACTTTTGCTTTCGCATTGAATCATGCTCAATCGTCATGGCAGGGCTTGACGGTGATGACGATTAAACATGATCGCAAACTGCTAAGACCACGACTTGTCTCTTCTTGTCATTCCCGCGCAAGCGGCAATCCAGCATGAAGAGAGCTAGATGCCCGCCTTCGCGGGCGTGACGGGATCAGTATCCGTCAGCGCCAACCCCGGCTTTCTCGAGCTCGCGCGGAAGTGCACCAAAAAGCCAAGTGAAGAACATGCGAAAGTCGCTGACAAGCGACCACAGCGGATAACGAAACGTCGCGGGGCGGTTCTTCTCAACGAAGAAATGCGCGACCCAGGCGGGGCCGTAACCGGCGAGCGGCGTGAGAACAAGCAAATGCCACGCGCCGCCGCTAGCGATCGCGCCGAGAGCCAAGAGCAAAACGAGGCCGGTGCCGCAATAGTGGATGGCGCGCGTGCCGGGCTTGGCGTGCTCACGCAGATAATACGGCCAGAACGCGCGATAGCTCGTGATCCGCTCGCCCACGGCCGAGATCCTTAGCCCAAGCCGCCCCGGCCGATGGCGAGATATTTCTCCTGCCGCTTGGTGCGCAACACTTTGGGCGCCAGCGATCTGAGACTATCCAGTTGTTCTGCGATGCGTTCGCCAGTCGATTTGACGGCGGTGCCTGGGTCGCGATGCGCGCCGCCTATGGGCTCCGGCACGATCTCATCAATCACGCCGAGCGACAAAAGATCTTGCGCCGTGATCTTCATGGCCGCCGCGGCCTCCTGCGCCTTGGATGAATCGCGCCACAGAATCGAGGATGCGCCCTCAGGAGAGATCACGGTGTAAATCGAATGCTCGAGCATCAGAACCTTGTCAGCAGCTGCAATGCCGACCGCGCCGCCGGAGCCGCCCTCGCCGATGATCACGGAAACCATCGGCACGCCAAGCGATAAGGAGCGATCGGTCGAGCGCGCGATCGCCTCGGCGACGCCGCGCTCTTCCGATGCAATGCCGGGATAGGCGCCCGCCGTGTCGACAAGCGTGATCACCGGAATGTTGAAATTCTCCGCCATGTCCATGAGGCGCACAGCCTTGCGATAACCTTCAGGCTTTGCCATGCCGAAATTATGTTTGACGCGCGTTGTGGTGTCCGAGCCCTTCTCATGGCCGATCACCATCACCGTCTCGCCTTTGAAGCGCCCAAGCCCACCCACGATTGCCGCATCTTCACCGAACACACGGTCGCCCGCGAGCGGGGTGAAATCCGCGATCAGCCCGCGCGCATAATCGAGAAAATGCGGCCGGCTGGGATGGCGCGCGACTTGCGCCTTCTGCCACGGCGTCAGCTTGGAATAGATCTCGCGAACCAGCTGCGCCGCCTTGTCCTCGAGCCGCGCGATCTCGTCTTCAAGCGAGACCTCCGAACCCTCGGCGGAAAGCTGCCTGAGCTCCTCGACCTTGCCCTCGAGCTCGGCCACCGGCTTTTCGAAATCGAGATAGGTGTGCATACGCCAGGAAAGCCCGATGCCGGCAAACGACCTGCCGCCGCGATGGGCGGCTCGTGGGCGGCATGCCACAACCCGCCCTCACCTCGCAAGCCTAGCCTCGGCCCCCTCAACGCCGGGTCAATAAAACCTGAGGATTTCTGCGCCGCCGCCCGGCTTAACCGCGTTCGATCTGGCGCATTTTGGCGACGATCACCTCGGCTTGACGCACCGAGGCACGGTCCACGAGGCCGCCCTTATAGGTGACAGCGCCTGCGCCCGAAGATTCCGCCTCGGCCATGGCAGCAAGAATGCCTTGAGCGCGCTCCACCTCGGCTTTAGGCGGGGTGAAGATTTCATTCGCCAGCGCGATCTGGTTGGGGTGGATCGCCCATTTGCCCTCGCACCCCATCACCGCTGCGCGCTTGGCTTGCGCTTTGAAGCCATCGGCATCGGAGAAATCGCCGAACGGCCCGTCAATCGGCGTAAGCCCCGCCGCACGCGCCGCAGCTACCATGCGCATGAGCGGATAGTTCCACACATCGCCCCAGTGGCGCACACGCATGCCCGTCTCATCGGGGTCGCTGAGCACTTGATAATCGCGCTGCGCGCCGCCGATCGATGTTGTGCGCATGCCCATGGACGCGGCAAAATCCGCCGGGCCGAAATGTACAGTCTGCATCCGCGGGCTCCCCGCGCAGATTTCATTGATGAACTCGATGCCCGCCGCCGTCTCAATAATCACTTCAAGGCCGATTTGCTTCTTAAGCCCGGCAAACTCGCTCGCCTGCGTGATCAGCATATCGATCGCGTAGACGTCAGCGCCACGCCCGGCCTTGGGGATCATGATCGCGTCCAGCCGGCTGCCGCCCTCCTCCACCAGCTCGATCACATCGCGGTAACACCATTGCGTATCGAGCCCGTTGATCCGCACGGTGACGAACGCATCGCGAAAATCGACCTCATTGAGTGCTTTCACCACATTGCGGCGCGCCTGCACCTTGTCGGTCGGCGCCACGGAGTCCTCAAGATCGAGGCACACGCAATCCGGCACCGCGCGATTGAAGACTTTTGGAAACAGATCGGGCTTAGAGCCCGGCACGAACAGCTTGGAGCGATAGAGGCGATCGAAACTACGGGGCGTTTGGGTGAAGCTCATCATTGCCTCCTTGGGCCAAATCAAAGCGCGAGCGAGAAGTAAACCACATCCGGCTCGGGATTGGCGTTATAGGGCGCGGTTTCTTTGAAGCCGAGGCTGCGATAAAGCGTCGTTGCAGGCTTTAGGCGCTCAAGGCTATCGAGTTTCATCTCGGCGAAGCCGCGCGCCCTGGCCGCCTCGATCACGGCTTGCGCAAGCGCACGGCCAACACCTACCCCACGCGCCGTCGGCACCACAAACATGCGTTTCATCTCACATGACTTTGCGTCAAGACGTTTCAGGCAAACGCTGCCGACAATTTGTCCATCGCGTTTTGCCGCAAGCACAAGCTCATAGGTGGCCGGAAAGACACGCATCTCTTCCATGAAACCTTGGAAGCGCAGATCAATATCGAGAATACGGTTGTATTCGAGAATCAGCGCCTTGATCGCGGCGATGTCTTCCACGCTCGTCGCTGGCGCAATCGTGAATTCAGGGCTAGGCATGCGCCGAGTCTAACCGCTCCGCGCGCGGCGGGCGAGCGGATGATGGCGTTCGACAGTCTCCTTGAGACGCTCATCCATGACATGGGTGTAAATCTCGGTCGTTGCGATGTCGGCATGGCCGAGCAGCATCTGTACGGCGCGCAGATCGGCGCCGCCTTCCAAAAGGTGCGTGGCAAAGGCATGGCGCAAGACATGCGGCGACAGGCGCTTGGATGAAATGCCAGCACGTGCACCGAGCCCTTTGAGCAATTGGTCGAGCCGCTGACGCGTTAAATGCCCGAGCTTGCCGCGCGAGCAGAAGAGATATTTCTCGGCCAAAGGCGCCTCGGGCAGAAACTTCTCGCGGACGACCAGATAGCGCTCAAGCGCGGCCTTGGCGCGCGCGCCCATCGGCACCATGCGCGTCTTGCCGCCCTTGCCTCTGACCATAAAATGATCTTGCGCGGCTTGCGCTGCTGCAACAGGCAACGCACACAGCTCGCTCGCGCGCAAACCGCTAGCATAGAGAAGCTCGATCAGACAGTTGAGCCGCACCGCTTCCTTATCGCCGCTTTGCGCCTCGGCCTCGGCAAGGGTGATCATCTTGCCGACTTCGCTCGCGCTCAACACTTTAGGCAAGGGCCGGCCGCGCTTTGGACCATCGATGAACGCGCAAGGGTTCTCCTTGATCTCGCCCTCGCTGACGAGAAAGCCGAAAAACTGCTTGAGCGCGGAAAGCCGCCGCGCCGCGCTCGTGGCTTTGAGCCCGCGCTTTTCGATCTCGCTGAGATAAGCGCGCACCGCCTCCGGGTTCGCGCGGGCGGCATTCTGTTTGCGCGTCTTGAGAAAACCGAGAAAGTCCTTGAGGTCACGCGCATAGGCAAGGCGCGAATTGCCGGCAAGGCCGCGCTCGGCCGCGATCATGTCGAGAAACGCATCGAGCCGCGCGACGTCGGATGGGGCAATGCTGTGAGCCATAACCACGACTTCACGCTGCGCCGGTGAATGAGACGTTAAGATGCCGCCTTACGGCATTTGCCAGGCAAGCGCCTCTGCGGCGATCGCGCGCGCATCGCTCATCAGGCCGACATGCGCCAGCGCATTGACGGCAAGCTGAAGCGCGAAGGGTTGCGCGCCGCGCGGGCCATCGGACCCAAGCGCCATCAGCGCAAACATGACCGTCTCGGCAAACCGGTCATGGGTCGCGGCATTCCGAAGCGCATCGATGATCGATGGCATTGGCGCCGTACCGTGATAAGTCGCAGGCGCGCCGAGCTCGGCAAGCACAACCGGCTCCGATGCCGGCGTGCCCAGCGCGCGCATCAATGTCCACTCCAGCACGGCACGCGCACGGTCATCGCCGGATGCAGCTTTCAGCCGCGCAACGAACTGATCGGCCGTCCATTGGAACGCTGCATCGCCTGTTGCCACCGCAAGGAGCGATTGCAGCGCGTGAGCGCTTTCCGAGTCGCCCTGGCCTTGCGCTTTCATAAGGTCAAGCCAGCGCTTGGCGTGAGCAGCATCCCCCGCCATAACGGCGCCTGTCGCCAAGGTTGGCGCGACATCGATAAGGCCCGGATCCGCCGTCGTCGCCGCAATGCCTTTGCGCAGCAAGATCGCCGCCGCCGCAAGCGCGCCGCGCGTCTTGGCACCCTCAAGCGCGGCCGCGATCATATGGCCACGCTCATCATTATCGGTCAGCGCATCATATTTTTGCACGGCATAGGCGAGGCCTTCCGTGCCTGATGGCATGATCTTGGGGTCGAACTTCTTGGCGAGCAGCTTGTGCGAAAGCTTCACGTCTTGATAGAGCTTCAAGAGCACGGTTTGCGGCATTGCGCCTGAGGATGTGGCGCGCTCGGCAGCGATAAGCCGCTGTGCCATCGGCGCTTTGTCATAATTCGCCCATGCGGTAAGGAAAGCGGGCCCCGTAGCCGCAAGAGATCGGGTATCGATTGCGACATGCGTATTGCGCAGAAGCGCAAAATGAACCGCATCCGGGACCGCAATCTTCACGCTTGTGAGCTTGGCCTTATCGAGCCATTTCGACATCAGGCTGGCAAAGCCCGGATCGTTATCGCCGGCATCGCCAAGAAGATCGACGCCAAGTCGCGCCTCCGCCGTCTTGCCGGCGAGCGCGCTGCAGAATGTAAGGCGCTTGGTCCACGCGATCGATTTGGCGATCCCGCGTTGCTTCTCGGCGAGAGCGCATGCTTCTTTGTCCTTGCCCTCATAGAGCAGCGCATCGACCGCAGCGGCTGAGACCTGCGGCGTTGATGATTGGTCGCCGGTTTGCCCAACCATCGTATCGACGATGCCGACTTGGCCGATCGCAAGCACAAGGTCAAGCCGCTCGCCGATAAGAGAAGCGCCATGGGTCGCGCCGCTCGGCGATTGTGCGCGCGTGAGCAAGAGACGCCGTACCAGCGACATGGCCGCCGGTGAGGTCGTCGCAGTCGGCAAATGCGGCAGCGCGACCTCGACAATCAGCCGGTCGGTCCCCGCCCACATATTGCCTTTGAAGCCGCCGCTTTGGGAATCGATGACACCCACAAGACTGGACTCGACCTTGCCGAGCGTCTGGCTGGTGACCGGCGTGAACGGGTTGATGGAGCCTGGCCCGCCCAATTCCGTCGGCTCAGGCGGCTGAGCTGCGGCCGGCGCATTGCCTGGCGCGCTCGTTCCGGCACCTGTTGGCAGCGCAGGCGAATCCGCACAGAGCGCCGGCCCGGCGAGGCCGCCCAGCACGCAAACAAGACCCGAAACCGCTAAGACCCTATTGAGGGAACTGATCATTCGGGATCTCGACATGAACCGGCTGCGGCTTGGGCGCCAGAGTGTAGCCATAAACCATGAGGCCACCGGCAGCGGCTATAACGAGAACCAAGGCAATTACGATGAGTCGAACAGGCATTGTCCCCTCGGAACGATAGGCCCCAGCGTGCTTGGAATAATGTAAGCCCCTGACCATGTATAATGCCTTGCACGCAGGCGGCAAATGCGCCTGCATTTGAGCCAAAAAATGACCGCAGCCCAGTATATGTCAGAAACCAAGGACACCGAATCACATCTTGAGATACCCGGGCTCGGCCGCACCATCGTGCTGGTCGGGCTCATGGGAGCCGGCAAGACAACCATTGGTCGCAAGCTTGCCGCGCGGCTCGGCATGCGATTTGTCGATGCCGATGAGGAGATCGAGCGGGCAGCCGGGCTCTCTGTGAACGATATCTTCGCTAAATACGGCGAAGCGGAATTCCGCACTGGCGAGCGTCGGGTAATCGCGCGCCTCTTGGCCGAGCCCCCGCTCGTGCTCGCAACCGGCGGCGGCGCCTTCATGGACCCTGAGACGCGCGCGGAGATTTTGGCAGGCGCTGTCTCGGTCTGGCTGAAGGCCGATCTCGACCTCTTGGAGCGGCGTGTCTTACGGCGCAACACGCGTCCGCTGCTCAACACCGGTAACCCGCGCGAGATCTTGGCGCGCCTGATGAACGAGCGTTATCCGGTCTATGCGCAAGCCAACCTGACCGTCGAAGCGCGCGATCAACCACAAAAAGCGATGGTGCAAGCAATTATTGATGCCCTCACCGTCTATTGCGCGGGCAGCGGCAGGTAGACACGATGCCTGACGCGCCAGTCGCCGCCGGCTCTGAGCCGATCACGCTGCGCGTTCCACTCGGCGAGCGCAGCTATGACATTTTGATCGGCACCGGTCTGCTGGCACGGGCCGGTGAATTGATTGCCCCATTCTTGAAACGCAAACGCGCCTTCATCGTCACCGACCAGAATGTCGAGGCGCATCACGCCGCGACCTTGCAAAGCGCGCTTGCTGCGCATCACATCGAAGTTATTAAGCAAATCGTGCTGCCGCCCGGTGAAGCCACCAAAAATTTCGATCAGATCGGCGCGCTGGTAACGGTCGTGCCTTGGCGCTGGCCTCGAGCGCAGCGACACGCTGATTGCGCTCGGCGGCGGCGTAATCGGCGATCTCACCGGCTTTGCCGCCGCGATTGCGCTGCGCGGTGTCGACTTTATTCAGATCCCGACGACATTGCTGGCGCAGGTTGACTCCTCGGTCGGCGGCAAGACCGGCATCGACACCCAATACGGCAAGAACACGATCGGCGCGTTCCATCAGCCCAGCTCGTGCTGATTGACACCGGCGTGCTCAAGACGCTCCCCAAGCGCGAGCTGTTGGCCGGTTATGCCGAGATCATCAAATACGGTCTGATCAACGATGCCGCCTTCTTCGCATGGCTGGAACAGAACGGCGCAAAGCGCTGCTCGCTGGCGATGAGGCGGCGCGCGCTTATGCCATCGAGCGCTCCTGCGCCATCAAAGCAGCGGTCGTCGGCGCCGACGAGCGCGAGCAAGGCGAGCGGGCGCTGCTCAATCTCGGCCATACATTCGGCCATGCGCTTGAATCGGAGACCGGCTTTTCGAGCGCATATCTCGTTCATGGCGAGGCTGTTTCCATCGGCATGATGATGGCCGCCAAATTCTCGGCGCGGCTCGGGCTTTGCCCCGAGACAGCCGATGTCGAGCGCATCAAGCGCACTTCTCGCGCGACGGGATTGCCGGCCACGCTTGCCGACCGCGGCATCAATCAGCGCATTCGAGCCCGCGCGTGATGCTTAGGGCTATGCGCCACGACAAGAAGGTGAGCGGCGGCAAGATCACGCTCATTCTCCTCAAAGGTATCGGCCAGGCCTTCATCAGCGCGCGAAGTCGAAGACGCGACGCTGCTCGCCTTTTTGCAGCGATATGCTGAAATGATGATCAACTGGCACATTGTCGGGCAGTCGGGCGATCATCCTCGTCTGCTTATCTTCGCGGCGCTTGTTCTCCGGCTCCGAGACGGCGCTGACGGCTGCTTCGGCCGCGCGCATGCACCGGCTCGAAGCCGAAGGCATACAAGCGCGCGCATCATCGTCAATGCGCTGATTGCCGACAGCGAGCGGCTGATCGGCGCGATGCTGCTTGGCAACACGCTGGTCAATATCCTGGCTTCCGCGCTGGCACGCGAGCATCTTCATCGATATGTTCGGCGAGCGCCGGCGTCGCCATCGCGACGCTCGTGATGACGGCGCTCATCCTGATCTTCGCCGAGGTCCTGCCCAAGACCTACGCGATCAGCCGCGCCGGAGCGCACGGCGATGGCGGTCGCGCCGGTGATCAGGTCTCCTGGTCGGCGTCCTGTCGCCGCATCGTCATGACGCTGTGTCCGCTGGATCGTCCGCGCAACGCTCGAGCCTGTTCGGCATCCAGATCGACAAGACCCAGCGACGTGCTGTCCGCTCATGAAGAGATCCGCGGACATATCGACCTTAGACACTCCGAACCGGCGATGTCGTCAAAGAAGACCGCGACATGCTGGGCGGCATTCTCGATCTCGCCGAGCTGCAGTTGCCGGAGGTCATGGTTCACCGCAACGCGATCGAGATCATCGACGCCGACTTGCCTTCGCGACCGAGATCGTCGCCGTGGCGCTCAAGAGCCCGCATACGCGCCTGCCGCTCTATCGCGGTGAGCCTGATAACATCATCGGCATTCTGCACGCCAAGGATCTGCTCCGCGCGATGGCGGCGGTCGCGCGGGCGCGCCGAGGCGCTCGACGTCAAAGCGATCGCAGAAAAGCCGTGGTTCGTGCCCGACACGACGCCAGTGAAAGAGCAGCTCAAAGCCTTCCTGCGCCAGCGCAACCATTTTGCGCTGGTCGTCGACGAATATGGCACGCTGATGGGCCTCATCACGCTCGAAGACATTATCGAGGAGATCGTCGGCGACATCCGCGACGAGTACGACATCAAGAGCCTCGGCATCCGCCCGCAGGAAGACGGCGCGCGTTCAGGTCGATGGCTCGGTGGCGATCCGCGAGCTCAATCGTGTCATGGATTGGAACTTGCCCGACGAAGAGGCAACAACCGTCGCGGGCCTTGTCATTCACGAGGCGCAGACAATCCCCGAGCCCGGCCAGGCGTTCGCGTTCCACGGCTTCAAGTTCGAGATCTTGCGCAAGCAGCGCAATCAGATCACCGCGCTGCGCATAACCAAGCTGCCCGAAGCCGAAACCAGCGCTGCTTAGTTTTATCCCCTCTCCCCTTGCGGGAGAGGGTGGCCGAAGTCGCGCGAGCGAGTTCAGCCGGGTGAGGGGTAATGTGCGTGTGGCCCACCCTTACCCGGATTGCCCGACATGTGTCGGGCAATCCGACCTCTCCCATCAAGGGATGAGGCGACTTATTTCGACTTCGACGAAAGAGATTTGCGCATCTTTATGTGCGGCACGGTGACCTCCACGAACTCGTCGCCATAAGCTTCATAGCCGCACCGCCCATAGAAGCCGCGCGCAACGATTCGCGCATGGGTCTCAATTCGCACGATCCCATTCTCGCGCGCCCAAGCTTCGGCGAACGCCAACAAGCGCGCGCCGATATGTTGGCGTTGCAGCCGCGGCGAGACCGCCATCTGCCGTAGGCGGACAATCCCCTCATCTTGCGGATAAAATCCGACGCAGCCAACGACCTCGCCATCCACAACCGCCACGAAATGCACGCCCTTCCCGATCGCGCTCGATATCGGTGGCGCTGAGAGCGCGGCCCAGAGGCTTGCGCAACACCTCGTCGCGCAGCGCCTGCTCGCGCCGGCTGCAGAGCCGAGCCGACCTCGATTTCCCGAAACTCGATTGCCATGTCACGCGCCTGCCCTCATCCGATCATAGCTTGCCGCATTCGGCCAGCCTAATGCCAATGGTCCTCCGACCGTCATGGCCGGGCTTGACCCGGCCATCCAACGACACTCCGAATGCGGATGGCCGGCACGGAAGGCCGGCCATGACGCCATCGATGAGGCTGCGGGGAGCAGACATGCCATGACAAACATCGTTCAACCTTTGATGTCGTCATCGTGGGCGCGAGCTTTGCCGGGCTCGTCTGTGCACGGACGGCCGCGATGCGCGGCCTCAAGACGCTCGTCATCGAGCGCAAGGAGGAGCCGGGCGCACGCGTTCAACCACCGGCATCCTGGTGAAGGAGGCCGCCGATGAGCTCGACCTGCCGGTCCAGCTCACCCGCAAGGTGCGCGGCGTTCGGCTTTATGCGCCGAACCTCACATATCGATCTCAAAGCGCCGGGCTATTATTTCCTTTCGACCGACACGCCATCTGTTGCGCTGGCTGGCCGATGAAGCGCATGCGCGCGGGCGCCAAGCTCGCTTGCGGCGCGCGCTTCGAGGGCGCGTCGCGCGATGGCGGCTATCTCGTCGCTCACGGCCACGGCATCAGGACGCGCTATCTTGTCGGCGCGGACGGCGCACGCTCGGTCGTTGCGCAGGCGTTCGGGCTTGGCCGCAATCGGCGCTTCCTCGTTGGCCTCGAAGCCGAATATGACGGGCTCGCCATCGCCGAAGACCGCTTGCACTGCTTCATCGATGGCCGCCTCGCGCCGGGCTATCTCGGCTGGGCCGTGCCCGGCGTCGGCGTGACGCAAATCGGTCTTGCCGTGTCCGGCAATCGCAAGCCCGACCTCAAAGCCTTCGAAGCCAAGGTCGCCGCAACACTCGGTCTTGGCACAGGGCACGTCGTCGCGCGGCGCTCCGGGCTCATTCCGGCCGGCGGGCTGGTCCGGCCGTTCTCGACGCAACAGGTCTTCTGGTCGGCGATGCGGCGGGCCTTGTCTCGCCGCTCACCGGCGGCGGCATTCGCTTGGCGTTCCATTTTGGCCGCAGAGCCGGCCAGGCCGTTGCGGATTATCTCCTCGATGGCGGCGGCGATCCCGGCGCGGTGATGGCGCGCGAATATCCGCGCTTTGGGTTCAAAGACGTGATGCGCCGCGCGATGGATTTCGCCCCGCCCAACTGGCTGATCGATCCGCTGCTGTTCACCGCGCCGATGCGCGCGCTGGCGCAAGAGCTTTATTTCCATCGCCGCCGCGTGCCCGGCGAGCCTTGGCACGAGCCGGGCACGGCTTTGCCACGGGCGATGGCACAACGACCTCCGCATTTGTGCATTTGACTTATTTGAGTCAGTGGCAACCGCAGCCCGCGCCGTGAAACACATGGCGGAGTGATTTTGCGAGGGCGCACAAATGCGCTAATTCCCGTGGACTGTGGTCGATAACATGAAGCGGGGCACGCCCGCAGTTCGGCGCCATGGTGTGCAGCAGAGCCGGGTGCCAAAAAACCACATCGCCTGGCTCACCCGTCATCTCTCTGACGCGCAAGCGGATGCCCCGCAACTCACCTTCGTTTTCCATAAAGCGGGCAATCCGCTCAGCCTCGCCGCCCGGCGCATATAAGCCGGCTATCCAATCGCTCTCCGCCTTCATCTGCTTAACAACCGCTGCGGAGCGGATGTCGCGTCCCTCCTGCGCCATCTCACCCATGATCGCGATGGCGGCCTGGTGCGACCCAGCCAAATACGCGGTCCCTCCGCCGCCCGCCTCGACGGGCAAAAGGAAGGTGAAGATACGCACATAGGCCGGCCAGGGCGTACCGGCCTGGCGCAGCGCGTCCTCCGCTCGTCCAAGATCGAGATGCCATGACTGCGAAGGAACGTTCCAAGGCCGGCGCCCCAGCGGGAAGGTCACCATCAATGGCGCCGGCGGCTCGCTCCGGTGGTTGCGCCAACTTTCGTCGCCGAAGAAATCGTCAAGCAGCCCCGCCAGCCCCACGCTCATCATCCCGGCGAACGCGCCGGATCTCGCCAGATCGCCGAACTGCGCATAACCCAGCTTTGTCCAGGTCTCTGGCCGGTTCTGAAGAACACCGTGCTTGCTGGCAAGCGCCGCCCAGAGACGGTCTGCCATGACGTCTATTACCTCGCGAGGAATGACCTTTCGAACCAGACGGCGCCCTCGGCTAGGAATTGCGCTCGTTGCTCCAGACTTAGAGTATGTGTCTGCATCCAACACGAGCTCGCTAAAATGTTCGCCGTCTCATATGGTGAGCTGGTCGAACCATGACGATGTTCACCCTCAAAGGCTTGTGCCACGCGCCTCGTCCGGCGTCAGCGCCTTGACCGCCAAAGCATGGAGCCCCGCATTCAGCTCCTCGCGCAATAACTCGTTCACCATGCGGTGACGCTCGATACGGTTCTTGCCTTCGAACGCCTTTGAAACAATCGTCACTTTGAAATGCGTATCGGTGCCGGCGCCGGCATGGCCGTGATGACGATGCGACTCGTTTTCCACAATGAGTGAATCCGGCGCAAAGGCCGCCTGCAGTTTCGCACGGATCGGAAGCTTCACGATTCATTGTCGTCTCCAAGGCCCCCGCCGGCAAGATAGCAAACGGCCGCATCCGTCAAGCGCTACGTTTTCTTGTTTTGTTAGGCGACGCTCACCATACTTTACGATCGCACATGAGTACCAACGAACCATATCGCCCGAAATTCGGGTTCGACATCAGGATCAAGCCGCCGCCGCCCGAGGAGAAAGCGGCGCAGGCCGGCGTGCGCGTGTGCGAGTGGCACGGCTGCAAGCTCGAAGGGAAATACCGCGCGCCCCATAGCCGCGACCGGCTTGATAAGCATCGCTGGTTCTGCCTTGCCCATGTGCGTGAGTTCAATAATTCCTGGAACTTCTTCGAAGGGCTCAATGACGATGAGGTGCGCGCCTTCCAGGCTGGCATGGCGACAGGCCACCGCCCAACCTGGCGCTTCGGCACGATCGGCGCCGCCTCCGGCCTTGGGCTCAACCAGAAGGGCGCCGGGCTTGGCGGCGGATTCTCCGATCCCTTCGGCATTCTCGGCGGCCGTGGGCGCCGCGCGGCTTCGCCCGAAGAGCCGACGAGGCGCCAGCTCACCAAGCGCCAGGAGCGCGCCTTCGCGATCTTCGATATGGACCAGGGCGCCGGCCGGGAGGCGATCCGCACCCAATTCAAGGTTCTTGTGAAGCGCTTCCACCCCGATGTGCATGGCGGCGACAAAAGCATGGAAGAGCGCTTGCGTGAGGTCATCGAGGCCTACCAAATTTTGCGGGCCTCAGGCTTCTGTTGAGGGCACTTTGCCCTAATTTGCAAAGGGCAAAGCTTTCGGCGAGAGTGCCGGGCGACGAGGCCAGCCCTCGCGAGGCCATGCCCCCGCGGGAGGCTTTTTTATGGCCTCCAATGTGACCCGAATTTGAGGAACGAGAAGAAATGAAAGCCCCGAAGATCGAGGATACGCCCGAGCACGTGCCCGACAAGGTGGTCCGGGCGCGTGATGTGTTCGGCCTCGATGTCGATATGGAAGTGCCGGCATTTTCCACGCCGAATGACTATGTGCCCGAGCTGGATCCGGATTACCGGTTCAACCGCGAAACCACGCTCGCGATCCTGGCCGGCTTTGCCTACAACCGCCGTGTGATGATCCAGGGTTATCACGGCACCGGCAAATCGACCCATATCGAGCAAGTGGCCTCGCGCCTCAACTGGCCATGCATTCGCGTCAATTTGGACAGCCATATCAGCCGCATCGACCTTGTCGGCAAGGACGCGATCGTCCTCAAAGACGGCAAGCAGGTCACCGAGTTTCGTGAAGGCATACTGCCCTGGGCGCTTCAGCACCCGACCGCGCTCGTCTTTGACGAATATGACGCCGGCCGGCCGGACGTGATGTTCGTGATTCAGCGCGTGCTCGAGATCTCCGGCAAGCTGACTCTTTTGGATCAGAACCGCGTCCTCCGCCCGCATCCGGCATTTCGCCTGTTCTCCACGACCAACACGGTCGGTTTGGGCGACACCACCGGCCTTTATCACGGCACGCAGCAGATCAATCAGGGCCAGATGGACCGCTGGTCGATCGTAACGACGCTGAATTATCTGCCGCACGATGAAGAGACCGACATCGTGCTCGCCAAGAACAAAGGCTACGACACCGACCGCGGCAAGAAGATCCTGTCGAATATGGTGCGCGTCGCCGATCTCACCCGCCAGGCCTTCATCAACGGCGATATCTCCACGGTGATGAGCCCGCGCACGGTGATCACTTGGGCCGAGAACGCGTCGATCTTCCAGGATATCGGCTTTGCCTTTCGCGTGACGTTCCTCAATAAGTGCGACGAGCTCGAGCGGCCGGCGGTGGCCGAGTTCTATCAGCGCTGCTTCGGCGAGGATTTGCCGGCGACGGCCTCCAAAGTTTTGGTGACTTAGCTTTTGGCTGACAACGACGAAGATCCGACAGGGGCATTCAAGCACGCAGTCGAGCTGACCATGCGCTCGCTTGCCGCTGACCCCGAGCTAACCGCAAGCTTCGGCACCGAGGCGCCGGGCCTGAAAGGCCATGTCGCCAAATTGCCGCGTGCCCGGGCGCGATATGTCGCCGAGCGAGCTTGCGCTCGTGCGCGGGCATGCCGATGCGATGGCGCTCAAGGTCGCCTTCCACGATGTGGGCGTGCATGCATCGCACATGCCCGGCGGTACGGTTGCGCGCTCAGCCTTCGATGCTGTGGAGCAGGCGCGCGTCGAGGCGATCGGCGCCAATGCCATGGCCGGTGTTGCGAAGAATCTGACCGCAACGCTTGAAGATCGCGCGGTCAGGCGCGGCTATGCGCGCATCACCGAAAGAAGTGATGCACCGATATCCGAAGTGCTTGGCCTTCTGGTGCGCGAGAAGCTCACCGGCGAGCCGCCGCCGCCCTCGGCGCGCAAAATGGTCGATCTATGGCGGCCCTTTCTCGGCGACAAGGCCGAAGAGACACTCGATGAGCTCACCGGCTCAGTGCGCGACCAAGCGAAATTCGCGCGCCTCACGCGCCACCTCCTCGCCGATCTCAATCTCGCCGAGGACATGACCGGCGAGAACGAGGATCGCGATTCCGAAGACATGGAAAGCGACATCAACGAGCCGGGCGGCGAAGGCGAGGATGGCGAGTCCGAATCCCAGGGCAAGATGGATGCCAAGGTCGAGCTGACCGAGTCCGACGATCAGGACGGTGAAGGCGAATCGGTCGAGATCGAATCCGAAGATCTCGACATGAGCGCCGACCCGGACGAGACCGGCGACGGCGAAAAGCCCTGGCGCCCGCGCATGCACGACAACGCACGCGGCAACGAGCCAAGCTACAAAGCCTTCACGCACGATTTCGACGAGACGATCCCGGCGGAAGAGCTGTGTGACCCGGATGAGCTGGCGCGTCTCAGGCGCTATCTCGATCAGCAGCTGCAGAATCTGCAGGGCGTTGTCGGGCGGCTTGCCAATCGGCTCCAACGTAAATTGCTGGCGCAGCAAAACCGCAGCTGGGATTTCGATCTCGAGGAAGGCATGCTCGATGCGTCCCGGCTCTCTCGTGTCGTCATCGATCCCGTCGCGCCGCTCTCCTTCAAGCAGGAAAAGGAGATGGATTTCCGCGACACGGTGGTGACGCTGCTGCTCGATAATTCAGGATCGATGCGCGGGCGGCCGATTACCGTCGCCGCCACTTGCGCCGATATCCTTGCGCGCACGCTCGAGCGCTGCGCCGTCAAAGTCGAGATCCTCGGCTTCACGACGCGCGCCTGGAAGGGCGGCCAATCGCGCGAGAAGTGGCTCGCCGAGGGCAAGCCGCCAATGCCTGGCCGGCTCAACGATCTGCAGCCACATCATCTACAAAGCCGCAGACTGCGCCTTGGCGCCGCGCGCGCAAAAATCTCGGCCTGATGATGCGCGAAGGGCTGCTCAAAGAGAATATCGACGGCGAGGCGCTGATGTGGGCCTATGACCGCCTGATCGGCCGTCAGGAGCAGCGGCGCATCCTCATGGTGATCTCTGACGGCGCGCCGGTCGACGATTCAACACTCTCGGTCAACTCCGGCAATTATCTCGAAAAGCATTTGCGCGATGTCATCCGCATGATCGAGACGCGTTCGCCCATCGAGCTGATCGCGATCGGCATCGGCCATGATGTGACGCGCTATTACAAGCGCGCGGTGACGATTGTCGATGCCGAGCAACTGGGCGGCGCAATGACCGATCAGCTTGCCGCTCTATTCGATGAAGAAGACACGGCGCCGCGCGGGCGCACCGGACGCGTGACGCCTTCAACCGAGACGCGGCGCGCCCCGCCTCCTGGCGCGCCACGCGCCTCCACCCAGCCCCGCCTTCCGCAAGGCCGCTAAAGTCCTCGGCGTGATCATTTGCGATCACCGTAATTCGTTTTGACGACCAAAGGCCGGATCACTACTCCGGCCTCAGTGGCCCGGCATCCTCGATAGACGCATGACACAACGCATACAAAGAACATCGCTCTTTGCCGTTGCGCTCGTTCTCGCCGGCGTGCTGCTCGCGGCGCTCCCCATCTCCTACCGGCTCAAAGCGATTGCGGCCGAAGCGAAGCCCGGCGGCGAGCCGATGGCCGTCTATGCGCATCAGATACCGCTGTTTCCGGATGATCCGGACCGCCGCCAAGTCGGCAAGCTCACCTATCTTGGCGGGCTTGTGCTCACCTCGCCCGACCGGCGCTTTGGCGGTTATTCGGGCCTGCTCATCAACAAAGCCGGCACAGCAGTTTCTCGCCCAGTCCGACCGCGCCTATTGGTTCACCGGCGATCTCATCGATAAGCGCGGCCACATCGCCAATGTGAAGGACACGGTGCTGGCTCCCATGCTCGGCGCAGACGGCAAGCAGCTTGAGCAGCCTTGGTTCGATTCCGAATCGATCGCACCACTCGATGATTTTCCTGGCGATGGCGGCACCGGCGACATTTTCGTCGGCTTCGAGACCAAGGACCGCGTAGATCGCTATGAGGTCGGGCGCAAAGGCTTCATGGCGCTGCCGCACCCGGTGAACATGCCGCCCGAGATTAAATACAACGTGCCGAACAAAGGCTTTGAAGGCATCACACTTCTGACCGACGGGCGCCTGCTCGCGATCACCGAGCGCACGCTCGACAAGGCGGGCAACGAGAAAGGCTGGATCGTTCCGCTCGATGGCACGCCAGCTTCGCCGTTGACGCTTCACCGCGATGATCCATACGACCTCAGCGATCTCACACGGCTGCCCAACGGCGATATCTTGACGCTCGAGCGCCGCTACTCGCCGATCGGCGGCATCGGCATGCGCATCAGACTCATCAAGCACGACACGATCGTTCCCGGCGCCGTGCTTGACGGCGAAGTGATCGCCGAGCTCGGCAACACAAGCTCGATCGACAATATGGAGGGCCTCGCCAATCGCCAGACGCCGGACGGCAAGACCCTGCTCTATCTGATCTCGGACGATAATCAGAGCGTCCTGCAGCGCACGGTGCTGCTCGAATTCCAGTTGAACCAGTGAGCCTGCTTTTCCTTCAATCTCACGGCACTTGAATCTCGTCCATAAGCGCACCAGTTTTCCAACGATGCGCTATGGCAGCGCTCGCGAGTGGAGCGAAACAGTCTTGGAGAATTCACTCGCAGGTTAGAAAAAGTTTTGGTACGTGTGAGAGGGCAAAAGATTTCGCCAGCTGCGTGTGCGCGACCGGTATCGCTCAGAAATGCGCGCCTTGTGGACCGACGCCGAGCTGAGCGGCGGCGCGCATGATCGACCAGCGCGGGCTTGATTGCACATGCACGCGAAACATCTGCACGTCTCGGAAATAGCGGCCCAGACGTTGGCCTTCCCGTACGACGGTCGCGCCTGCAGTGTGAAACAGAAGCTCGACCGCATCACACGCCATCCGGCACGCTTGCCGCGCGACTCCCGCCGCACGCAAGGTCTCAGCCTGCGTGATCAGCGTCCCGTCCTTCGCCCAACGCTGATGCAGACCCTTCAGATAATCGACATTCGCCAGTGTCAGAAGCTCGGCAGAATCTGATGAGGTTCATCGCATCGCCCATTGCGCGCTGCTGATTGGGATCGTGCGAGCGTTTGGTCGCGGGATCGAAAGTCATCACTTTCGATTTCATCAACTGCTCATACTCATCGAGCGCCGCGCGCGCTGTGCCTGAAAGGATCGCGCCGAACTCGGTTGCGAACCAGCCCTGCATAATGCCGAGATACATCGGGTTGTCGTAGAGCCGCGCGCCCGGCGAGCCGCCCGGCTCGCTCGCCATCATCACATTCTCGATCGGCTTGATGGCGACATGCAACTCCGGAACGAAGACATCTTTGAGCGCAACGCTATTCGAGCCGCTGGCTTGCATGCCCATGCCGCGGGACCCGCCCCAATCCGGCAGGATATCGATCTTCTCGCGCGGCACGACAAAGAGCGCGGTCTCCGGCGGCGCGCCGTCACGCATAACGAGCCCGCTCGCCATGAAATGATTTGAGACCGGCGTTCCGGAAGCGAACGGCCATGTTCCGTTGACGATATAGCCGCCGCGCGAGGGCACCAGCGTACCGTTACCGATCACCATCCCCGAGCGGTAATCGCCATCCTTGCCGAAAATATCGGCCTGCGCTTCTTCGGGCCAATGACAGGCAAGCGCATAGCTGTGCGAGGCTGCAAGCGCGTAGCACCAGCCGGCGCCGGAATGGCCACGCGAAATTTCCATGATGCATTTGATGAAAGTGGAAAGATCGCATTCATAGCCGCCGAAACGGCGCGGCTGAAGCACGCGGTAAAGCCCGCCATCAAGCAGCCGCTTATGAATCTCGTCGGAATAGAACCCGCGCGCGTCGCTCTCATCCTGCTGCTCACGCAGCAACGGTTGCAGTGCGCGCGCCCGTTCGATCAATTGCTCCGAAGTTAGGCCCGGCTCGGGCTGCGGCAATGATTGGCTCATGCTCATTCTCTTTCGATTTCTTGCAGGCGTAGGCCATGCACGATATCACGCGGGCCTTGCAAATCTAGCGAGGAGCCAAGCAGCTGAACGACATGAAGATGGATGCGTCGCTCGCGCGGCGCTTGATTGCGAGCCAGTTTCCGCAATGGAAGGGGCTGCCAGTCAGCGAGGTCGCACAAAGCGGCTGGGACAATCGGACATTCCATCTGGGCGATGAGATGGCTGTCAGGCTGCCGAGCTCCGAAGCCTATTCGTCACAAGCGACGAAAGAGCATCGCTGGCTCCCGGTGCTCGCGCCGCACTTGCCGCTTGCCATTCCCCAGCCGCTGGCATTAGGGCAGCCGGACGAGAATTATCCGTGGCTTTGGTCAGTTCGTCGCTGGATCGAGGGCGAGTCCGCGCGGCCCGAACGTATTGCCGACCTCAATCAGTTTGCAAAAGCGCTGGGCGCGTTTCTCGCGGCGCTGCAAGGGATCGACGCGACCGGCGGCCCTGCACCGGGCCCGCAAAACTTCTATCGCGGCGGACCGCTTTCGATGTATGGCGCAGAGACTCATCGCGCAATAGATGCGCTCAAGGGCGAGATCGACGCGCAAGCCGCAACTGCCATTTGGGGCCAGGCGCTCGCGGCAAGCTGGACCGGCGCGCCAGTCTGGCTGCATGGCGATGTGAGCGCAGATAATCTCTTGGTGAAGCACGGCAGATTGTGCGCCGTCATCGACTTCGGACAGCTGGCTGTCGGCGATCCCGCCTGCGACCTCACTATCGCCTGGACACTATTTTCGGGGCCAAGCCGGAGCGACTTTCGTCACGCTTTGCCGCTCGATGAAAATACTTGGGCGCGTAGCCGAGGATGGACGCTTTGGAAAGCTCTCATCACGATGGAGCGCGGTGTGGGTGCCAAAGCCGAGGCGGCGCGCAGCACCTTGGGCGAGCTGATTGCAGATTACAAACGACGGCTCTAAGCGCCGCCATAACCCGGCAAGGGCCGGATGATGCCGCGCAAGAGATGATAAGGAATGAGCATCAGGAACGACGCGGCGATCTTGAAGCCCAGATCCATCAGCATGAAATTCGCCCACGGATCATTCATGCCGATATTGGCAAGCGTGTAGAACAACAGGATGAAAGCCGTCTGGCCCCACAGCGCCGAGAACAGCGGCGCGCCCCACCAGGTGCGCCCGCGCGTGCGGTCGAACACATAGATGCCGATCACCTGACCGACAATGATCGCGAACAAGAACGAGAGGCTCGTGCGCCTTGACGGTAGCGGACTGACCGATAGGCCACCGAAATGCGAGAGCCAGTAGAGAACTGCGCCGATGATGATCCAAGCCACCGCCAATTGCGCAAACGCATAACCATCGCCATAGCGCCGATTGGTAAGCGCGCTTACCAGAAACGCGAGCGGCAGGATCAGATGCCCAGCGGTGAGCCAATATCCCGGATTAAGGTACCATTTGTCATCCGGGAACACGTCGAAGGCGTAAATCGGCTGTGTGCTGTATTTGAGCGCAAGCGCATAGACCGCAATCAGCGCAATCACCGGCACGATCAATCGCAAAACCGCGCGCACCGCGGTCCAGATTGTCGGCTTAGGCTTCGCCGGTTTGACTGCTAGGCCGCGCGCCATGCCAATTCGTGCCCCCTCGCCGTCCAGCAAAAGGTCTTGTTCCGAGTCTATGAAAGACACCGCCCGCCCCTTGAGCCCGGATGATCCATCCCGGCCATTCTAGCCCGCCCAAGGTTGCGAGATGCAAAACGCGCGCCGTCAACCCTGGGACTTGGCCTTGGCAATCTCCTGCTTCAGCCGGCGGGCCTTGACCGATAACGCATCATTCGAGGCATCAAGAAGGAAGGCATCGAGCCCGCCCTTCTTGTCGACGGTTCTGAGTGCCGCCGCACTGATCCGCATCCGGACCCGCTTGCCCAAAACGTCGCTTGTCAGCGTGCTGGCGATGAGATTAGGCAAGAACCGCCGCTTGGTACGGTTGTTGGCATGGCTGACATTGTGCCCGACCATGGGCCGCTTGCCGGTCAGTTCACAAACCCGGGACATCAGGACCACCCTGCCTCAACAAAGATTAAAGCCGGCGCGCCTCGGGCCGCCGGTGCGGGGCACCCTATAGGCTGGCAAGGGACCAGGGTCAAGCAGCCCAAGTTCTCAAATCAGGGTCTTGTCAGGGCCATATCTCAGTCACATTTCCATCAAGTCGCGGGCGCAGGCTTGGCCGCTAAGACGCGATGAGGGATAGTTCGGCGGGGAGTGAGGGCGTGCTAAAGATGACGAAGCGTTCTTTTGGCCGGCCGGCTTTGGCCGGTGCTGTTGTGGTGGCCATACTCGGCGCGGGCACGGCGTTTGCCGCGGATAAGGGTGAGCCGTCAGGCGATCCGCCATTGGCGCTCGCCGCGCTGACCAAGAACAACCCCGACGACGCCGGGAGCGCGCGCAAGATCGATCTTGGCAAAAACCTGGATCTGCCCAAGACCGACGGCGCGCAGAAGCTGCAAATCACCTATCAGGTCTATATCGGCGGGCTCCATCTCGCCACGGCCGACATGGTCGCGACCGTCGATCACGGCAAATATGTCGCCGCCAGCGCGATCACCACCAAGGGCCTTGCCGAGGCCTTTGCCAGCTCGCAGGTTGCGGCGATCTCGACGGGCGAGGTGCGCGGCCATCTTGTCGTCCCGCATACCTATAATTCCGACACCCAGGCCCCGGATAAGCGCCAGCTTGTCGGCCTGCTTTACGACGATGGCGCGCCGGTCGATATCAACTCGAACCCCGCCTACAACCTCAAGCGCTTTCCGGTACCGGATGATGAGAAGCGCGGCACGGTCGACCCCTTGAGCGCAGCGCTCTACATCATGCTCGGATCGAGCGCGAATGATGGGCATAAATGCGGTGCAGTCGTTCCGGTGTTCGACGGCAAGCGGCGCTACAATCTCACCTTCGATTACAAGGGCGACGACAAGGCTTCGCTCGGCCGCAATTACAACAACGGCAGGCCGGTGCCCGCCTATTTGTGCACGACGAATTATGTCCGGGTTGCCGGCTTCAAGCCGAACAAGAAGGGCCACGACTCAAGCGCCGTGCCGACCCTTGATGTTTGGATGGCGCCCTATCCGGGCACCGATTTCATCGTGCCTGTGCGCATGCAGGCCTCAACCGATTTCGGCGGCATCGTCGCGCGCGCCACGAAGCTTCTCGTCTCGCCGGCGAGTTAAATCCCTCGCTCTTGGCGAAGGCCATTAACTAAGTTGTTCCAATTTGTGACATTTCGCTTGCCTGGTTAACGCCTATGTGTTTTCTTGCGAATTGGCACAAAATCTAGTGCCCAGAACGAATCGTCAACCTGACGGAGTTGGTGATTTGTCGGGGTTTTGTTTTCTCTTTGTTCTGTGGACAAGCCTTGAGCCTGTGGATAAGTCAGTGGAAACTGACAACCACCCGCCGCGCTGGACTCCTCCCCCGGAATACGGCATCTAGCTGCCCATCATGACCGCCGCAGACGCTTCTTTGCCGCAGAGTCAGCGGCGGACGGATACGCCCGCCCCGCTGAACAACGTCATCGCGGTCTTAGGGCCCACCAACACCGGCAAAACCCACTATGCGGTCGAGCGCATGCTCGCGCATGAAAGCGGCATGATCGGCCTGCCGTTAAGACTTCTTGCGCGCGAGATCTACGATCGCATTTGCACCATGCGCAGCGAGAGTGCCGTTGCGCTCATTACCGGCGAAGAAAAGATCGTTCCGGAATCGCCCAGCTATTGGGTGTGCACCGTTGAGGCGATGCCGCTTGATAAGCGCGTTGCGTTTCTTGCCGTCGACGAAATCCAGCTCGCAAGCGATCCGGAGCGCGGCCACACATTCACCAGCCGCCTCCTGCACGCGCGCGGGCAGCTCGAGACTTTGTTTCTGGGCGCGGCAACAATGCGCGGCGCTCTGCGCGAGCTTTTGCCCGGCATTCAATTCATGCAGCGCTCGCGGCTTTCGCAACTCTCCTATTCGGGCGAGCGCAAAGTCTCGCGCTTGCCGCGCCGCTCTGCAGTCGTCGCATTCTCAGCCGATCAAGTCTATGGCGCGGCCGATCTGATCAAGCGCCAACGTGGCGGCGCGGCTGTCGTCATGGGTGCGCTATCGCCACGCACGCGCAATGCGCAAGTTGCGCTTTATCAATCCGGCGACGTTGATTTCATCGTTGCGACCGATGCCATCGGCATGGGCCTCAACATGGATATCGACCATGTCGCTTTTGCCGCGCGCCGCAAATTCGATGGCCATGGCTATCGTGACTTGAAAGCGAATGAGCTGGCGCAGATTGCCGGCCGCGCCGGGCGCTATATGAATGACGGCACATTCGGCGTCACCGGTGAATGCCCGCCGTTTGATTCCGAGCTTGTCGATGCGATCGAAAATCACCGCTTCGATCCCGTGCGCCTCTTGCAGTGGCGCAACGATGATGTCGATTTCACATCGATCGACGCAATGATCGCTTCGCTCGATGTGCCGCCCGGCGCGCGCGGCCTTTTGCGTGCCAGAGCTGCAACCGACCTCGTCTCGCTCAAGCAGATGGCCACAAATCTCGAGGTCGTGAACCGCGCGCCGGGTGAAGCGCAGCGGCGCCTATTGTGGACCGTGTGTCAGATCCCCGATTTTCAGCAGACCTTCATCGACGACCATGTTCGCCTGCTCACCAATATCTTCGTTCATCTCGCCGACAATGAAGGGCGCCTGCCCGAGGATTGGCTCCAAGGTCATATCGAACGCCTCGATAACACCGAGGGCGATATCGACACTTTGCAGGCGCGCCTCGCCTTCATTCGCACCTGGACCTACGTCTCCAATCGCTCATCGTGGCTGGAAAAGCCCGAGCATTGGCAAGGCCGAACGCAAGAGATCGAAGACAAGCTGTCGGACGCTTTGCACGAGCAACTGACGCAGCGCTTCGTTGATCGGCGCACCAGCGTCCTGATGCGAAAGCTCTCGGAAGAAGACTTCATCGACGTGATGGTCGATGAAGACGGCGAAGTCTCGATCGAAGGCGAATATATCGGCCGCCTTGCGGGGTTACGGTTCGTGCTCGATCCGCGTGCAACCGAATCCAAAAGCGCGCTGGAGATGCGTGCGCTGAGGGGCGCAGCAACCAAAGCGCTCGAGCCCTTCATCTACCGCGTGGCAGCGCGCCTCAGGGCCGCGCGCAAAGAAGACGTCTCGCTCAAGGACCAAGGCGTCATCGTTTTCGAAGGCCATCCGATCGCACGATTGAAGCCGGGCCGCTCGCCGCTCAACCCGCGCGTTGAGCTGATTGCGAGCGAAATGATCTCCGATCTTCTTGGCGCCGACGGCCGCCAGGGCCTCATCATGCTGCTCGAAGCCTGGGTCGACCTGACGATTGCCGAGACTCTGCCTAGCCTCATTCAGCTCAAGCGTGCGCATGATGAAGAAGCCGCCGAGCTCGGCGATGGCCCGATCCCGCTTGGCGCCGAACGCAAGCCCGCGCTCAACGGTCTTGCACGCGGCATCGGCTTTCAATTGCTTGAGCATTTCGGCGTCATCCCGCGCCCAGATGTTGCCGATCAGATCAAAGCGCTCACGCCTGAAGACCGCGCGCAACTGCGTGCGCTTGGCGTGCGCTTCGGCGAGTTCTCGATCTACCTGCCCAATCTGCTCAAGCCCGCGCAGGCGAGGCTGCTTGTGCTTCTGTGGGGCGTGCATTCCGGATTGGCGCTCACGCCGGAAGGCGTGCCTTCGCCGCCGCCGCCCGGCCTTACCTCCGCGCCGCTCGATCCGACGTGGAGCGATGAGTTCTTGTCGGCGGCCGGTTACCGGCACGTCGCCAACCGAGCGGTGCGCGTCGATATTCTGGAGCGTATCGGCAATCTCATCCGCAAGCAGCGCTTCCCTGAGCCGCCTAAGGCAGCGGCGAAGACGCCCGTCGTCGTAACGCTTGGAGCGCCTTCCGTGGAAAGCGCAGCAAATACACCCGCGCCGCGCGATGCTACCGAGACGTCGGCAGAAGCCGCCACTGCAACCGCAGAAATACCGAGCGAAACCGGGAGCGCTGAAGCGACGGCCGCAGAGACACTGGACGCAGAAGCGTCAGGCGTCGAGGCACCGCCCGCTGAGGCAGCCGCATCGGCTGAAGCTCAAACCTCAGCCGAAATCGCAACGCCAACAGAGGCAACCGCGCCCGGGGAAGTCGCGATAGCAGAAGCTACTGCCGATGCACCTGCCGCCGAAGCGCCAGCGCCAGCCGAAGCAAAGCCTGCCTTCAAGCCGCGCCCGGGCTCGTTCCAAGTCGTGCCGGAGATGCTCTCGCTTGCAGGTTGCTCGTCAGCGGATTTCGAAGAAGTGCTCAAAGGTCTCGGCTACCGCAAGATCACGATCAAAGAAGATGAGGTTGATCATGTGATCTGGCGCGCCTCACGCCCGCAGGACGAGCAGCGCGATGAGCGCCGTGGCCGCCGCCACGATCAGCATCAGCGCCATAACAAGCCAAGCGGGCATCAGGGCCAAGGCAAGAGCCGTAGTGAACGGCATCAGCGGCGCGATAACAAAGACAATGCAAGCGCCGCGAGTGCTCCGACGGGAGCAAATGCTCAGCCCGCGGAGCAACGTGAGCAACGCCAGGGCGGCGACACCCGCGGGCGCAATCAGCAGCATGGCAAGCCGCATCACGGCGGCGGCAAGCAGCAGCATCGCGGCGACCGCCAGCATCGGCCGCGCGAGAGCTACGACAAGGATTTACCCTTCGCCGTGCTGGCGCAGCTCAAAGGCCAGCTCAAGCCGAAATGAGCGTGCCCGAGGCCCAAAGCGGCCAGCGCATCGACCGCTGGCTGTGGTTCACGCGCTTATTCAAATCGCGCTCGCTGGCGAGCAAAGCCGTTGAGGACGGTGCGGTGCGCATCACGCGCGCCGGGCAGACCATCAGAACCGACAAGCCGAGCTATGCGCTCAGGGCCGGCGATGTGGTCACGCTCAGGATTAGGGGTATGGTGCGCGTGGTCGAGGTTATCTCGGGCGGTGTCCGTCGTGGGCCGGCCAGCGAAGCGCAGACCCTGTATAGGGATCTGACGGCGCCCTTGCCCGTAGCACCGGCTGAAGGAGCCGCCGCCCCCTCGCCGCGCCCGCCAGGCAAACCCAGCAAGCGCGACCGCCGGGCGCTGGGGGAGCTCAAAGCCAAAGATCACTTGGAGGAGGACTAGGAAACGCCAAGCTTTGTCGAGCGAGTGAGGTCATGGCTGCTTGATGCACCGGACAAGACGCCGCATGAACGCAAGTTCTCCGAGGCTGAGATTGCGTCGGCGGCGCTGTTTGTCGAGGCGGCCGCGATGGACGGGCACTTCGATGAGGGCGAGCGCGCGACCATCCATACGCTACTTGAGAGGCGCTTCAGGCTGAGCCCCGATGAGGCGGCTCATCTGCTCAGCCGCGGCGAAGAGCGCCAGGCCCGGGCCAACGAGGTATTCAAGTTTACGCTTGCCGCCAACCGCGCCTTCAGTGAAGAAGAGCGCGTTGAGCTTGTCGAGATGCTCTGGATGACGGTCTTGTCTGACGGCGTGGTTCATGATTACGAGGGGAACTTGATGCGGCGCATCGCTGGGCTCCTCTACGTGCCGGACAAGGCGGCGGGCGAAGCACGCAAGCGAGCAGAACGAAAGCTCGCCCAAAGCAGCGCATCGGACGATGGGGCTAAAGGCCAAGGAGACCAAGAGTGACCTATGTGGTGATGGATGCTTGCATCAAGTGCAAGTACATGGATTGCGTGGAAGTCTGCCCGGTGGACTGCTTCTACGAGGGCGAGAACATGCTCGTCATCCATCCCGATGAATGTATCGACTGCGGCGTATGCGAGCCTGAATGCCCCGTGGATGCCATCAAGCCGGATACCGAGCCGGGAACCGAGCAGTGGATCTCATTTAACAAGGATTATTCGGAGAAATGGCCGAATATCACCTTGAAGGGCACGCCGCCGGCCGATGCGGACAAATTCGCCGAGGAAAAGGACAAGCTGGAGAAGTATTTCAGCCCCGAGCCTGGCGAAGGCAGCTAAGCTTGTCGAGAGCGTCCAGCGGCCGTGCGTAGACGATCATAGTGCGGCTAAGTGGCCACAGTCCTTTACTTTTGGCCACGATGTGATATTTTCATAACAGCCAGCGAGTGATTCTGGGTAGCTGCCGCCGCGCTCACGGAGCCGGCGGCCAAAGTCCTGGATAAAGGGCATTTTTCGCTGGCGAGCGAGGGGATGGCGCTTGTCGGGTTCAACCGGAGCGTCAATGCGCCGTGGGGGCCGGCGCATGAGCCGTCACCGGGTTGTGTGGGGTTCGTTGTTTCGCAATGGGGCGCGCCTTACGGGCGCGCTGCAAGAGCATATCGGCTGGGCGTCAAAAGCAAGGGTCAACATGGGCACGGCAACAAGCACGAAGCGGACGACAACAGCAGCGCCGAAGAAGCCGAAAAAGGTTCAGACGCGGGCATTCAAGACGGGCGACTTCGTCGTCTATCCGGCCCATGGCGTCGGCTCCATCAAGGGCGTTGAGGAGCAGGAGATCGCCGGTCTGAAGATCGAGCTGTTCGTCATCAGCTTCGAGAAGGACAAGATGACCTTGCGGGTTCCGACCGCAAAGGCTGAGGCCGTCGGCATGCGCAAGCTGGCGACGCCCGACACCGTCAAAGACGCGATGAAGACGCTCAAGGGCCGTGCGCGCATCAAGCGTACGATGTGGAGCCGCCGGGCGCAGGAATACGAAGCGAAGATCAACTCCGGCGATCTGATCTCGATCGCCGAGGTTGTGCGCGATCTGCACCGCGCAACTGGCCAGCCGGAGCAGTCCTATAGCGAGCGTCAACTCTATGAGGCCGCGCTCGACAGAATGGCGCGCGAGCTGGCTGCCGTCGAGCAGATCGACGAAGAGTCAGCGATCAAGCGGCTCGAAACCGCGCTGCAAAAGGCAGCGTAGCCGGCCAAGCGATTTGCCAAGCGTGCAATCGCTCCATCGGCGAATTGCCGGCGGAGTGTTCGGCTTTTTGGGTCGCTGAGATGAACGGCAGATGTACGGAGCGGCCACATATGCGGCCGGCCCATGGCGCCAAATGTGGCTGCGGTCACAAGGACGTCAGCAACGAAAAACACACCTTAAAAATTGGCAACTCCGTCACCACCTTAGAGCTATTCCAGGGAAGGCACGGTGCCTTTTAGGGGCTGCGCCCACCCGAACCGAACGGGGAAACTTATGGCGTTTGCAAATACACCCGACCGTTTTGTCGACCGCGCTCTTGTGAAGGCGGCGATGAAGACACCTCTGCTCGACGCGGAGACGGAGCTGGCGCTCGCGCGTGCCTGGCGCGATGAGCACGACGAGACCGCGCTGCATAAGCTCACGCAAGCCTATCTGCGCCTGGTGATAGCGATTGCCGCGCGCTTCAAGGCGTATGGCCTTCCGATGAGCGATCTTGTACAGGAAGGCACTGTGGGTCTGATGCAGGCGGCGGCGCGCTTCGAGCCGGAGCGCCAAGTGCGCTTCTCGACCTATGCGAGCTGGTGGATCCGCTCCTCGATACAGGACTACATCCTGCGCAACTGGTCGATTGTGCGCACCGGCACCACCGCAACGCAGAAGGCGCTGTTCTTCAATCTGCGGCGCTTGCGCGCGCTGATCCGCGAAGACGGCAACGAACATCTGTCACAAAAGGGTCGCGAGGAGATCGCCAGGAAGCTGCGCGTGCCGGCCGAAGAAGTCGCCAAGATGGAATCGCGGATTGCCGCGTCCGACCGTTCACTGAACGCGCCTCTTGCTATCGAAGGCGACGCCGAGTGGATGGATCTGGTGGCGGACGATAGGCCGCTGCCCGAAGAGCAGGTGATGACGCAAAATGATGACGCAAAACGTCACGAATGGCTTGATGCGGCGCTCGGTCACCTTTCGGATCGCGAGATGATCATTATTAAACAGCGCCGATTGCAGCCCGAGAGTGAAACACTCGAGGCACTCGGTGCCAAGCTTGGTATCTCGAAAGAGCGCGTGCGTCAGATCGAGCAGATCGCGCTCAAGAAATTGAAGTCCGCGCTACTCGACCAGGTGAGCGATCCTGTCGAAGCCGGATTGATCGGCGCTTGATATTCGGCGCATGGCCGTCTCGGCGATGCGCCACATGTTCCTCCCTAGACTTCACCCCCGCTTCGGCGGGGGTGTTTTTTGCCTCAAGATCAATTCATCTGAGACGCGGTAATCAACTCAACTTGCTCGGGGTTTGTAACTTCGATCTCAGGTCCCCACCGCCAACCGACATAGCCGCGCACACGCAAAATCTTGCCCTTCCAATCTTGCACATCGAGCTTGGCCTTATCGAAAAGACGCACGGCCTTGGACTCGACGCGGACGGTAAAGTCCGTATGCCAATCCGGCCCGAAATCGATGTAGATCCGCGTCGGGCTTCTGAGCCGCGTCACGCTGTCGACTTTGCCTTCGACGATGGCAAACCGCCCCTCGCCTTCCCTCGCCTCATCCGCCTTGAGAATGCGGTTGGCCGGATCGCCCCAAAGCCCGCGCTCAGCTGCACGAGCGCCGGCTTCAGCGGCAAGAAGATCAACGGCGCAAGACCGGTTCGTCGACCAAGTGTCAACATAAGCGGCGCCCCGTTCCACCAGCGAGCGTTGAAGCCAAGGCTCCGAAGCGCCTTCGACCCACACCTGGGCAAGCGCACGGCCATGGCGATCGGATTCAACGCCGTCGAAATAGAGCCGCACATTCATTCCAAGCACCTCGCGCGTGAGCGCGGCAGCGGCAATATCCGTACCAGGACGATTCTTGTCCGGTGCCGGCGCGCCGATTTCGGACAGCGCAACTCTGGTTCCATTGTCGAGCTCGAGCTGCAATGAGCCGACCATCTTTACAACCTTGCCTCCCCCACCCTCACGAGAGGCGCAGACAATCGGAGGCATCTCATGGGCCGCTTGCACGCCTGTCGAAGCAATTGACGAGACGAGCGCAACCGCAGCGCATGCGCTCAATTGCGCCAGCGCACCTCGCTTCGGGCTCTGCGGAGCCGATCGCATCCAAACGTTCATCGCGGAGGAAGCTAGCAGGACACGCAAGAGCCCCGATAGGCCATCTCGCTACATTTGCACGACGGACGACAGCGTGAAAGTCGAGCCTGGCGGATTGGCGCCAATGACAAGCGAGGTTGCGCTCGCGAAGTGATAGGGCGGAACCGGCAAGTTATAGGGCGCCGGAACACCCTTAAATACGTGTCCCGCGATATCGTATTTCGAGCCATGGCACGGGCAGAAATAGCCCACACCGCTCGATTGAAGCGTTGCCGAGTTGGGCTGGAACTTCGGTATACAGCCCAGATGTGTGCAGATGCCGACAAGCACCGCAAACTCCGGCTTGATCGAGCGCGACCAGTTTTGCGCATATTCCGGTTGCTGATGCGCTTTAGAGTTGGGGTCGCTGAGCTTGGCCTTAAGCGCGGACGACTTGAGATCGGCGAGATTCGCCGGCGTACGGCGCGCAATGAAGATCGGTTTCGAGCGCCAAATCACCGTCATCTGTTGGCCCGGCTCAAGATGCGAGATGTCCACTGTGACTGGAGCACCAGCCGCAAGGACATTCGCCGCTGGTTCCATTTGATCGACAAGCGGCCAGAGCGTGAGAGCGCCGCCAACACCGGCTAGCGCGCCCGTCGCGATGAAAAGAAAGTCGCGGCGATTTGGTTCTGGAAGCGCGAGCGAAGCATTTTCGTCGTGGATCGACATATCGAACCCTCCGGTCTAACACAAACTGGGTTCTAGCACCGACCGTTCAATGGGGGACGAGGCTCGCTTGTGCATTATTGTCGCTATCTTGATGACGCGCGATTTCGCGTGATGCCTGGCACGAGGCGGTGGAGCTTGGCAGGGCACGCGCGCGCACATAAGATTTCACTTACCAAGAACAAAGCGAGGGAACGCACATGGCTCAGAGCGGCACAAACGAAGACTTCGAAGCACTCGCGAAAGAGGTTCGCTATCTGCGCGACCGGCTCGACATTCAGGATTGCATCCATCGTTATTGCCGCGGCCTCGACCGGCTCGATCGCGAGCTCGCGCTCTCCGCCTATCACGCCGATGGTTCGGACGACCGCGGCGGCCCGTTCGTCGGCTCACCGGAAGAGTTTGTCGATTGGGTGTTTCCCGACCTCAAATCGGCCAAGGGTACCTCACACAATATCAGCAATATCAGCTGCGAGATCACCGGCGATGTGGCACATGCCGAGAGCTACATCACGTTTCATGTGTGGTCGGCCGATGAGAAGAACGTGATCATCGGCGGTGCGCGCTATCTCGACAGGCTGGAGCGCAAAGCTGGGCGCTGGGCGATTGCGCACCGCGAGGCAGTGATGGATTACATGGTCCGTCTCGAAGCATCGCCGGTGCGCGGCGGCGGTTCCATGCCTTCCGGCACACGCGATAGAAGCGATCGCTCCTATCTGCGCCCCCTCGGCTTGTCGGAGGATGCAAAGCGCCGGCTCGCCGAGAGGAAAGGTGCGTAATTGCTATAGGCCATTCTTGAGCAACACAGAGACGTCAGCCGCCGGCATCGGCGCACCGTAGCGGAAGCCTTGCGCATATTGGCAGCCGACCGAGAGCAGGAAGGCGCGCTGATCTTCGGTGCACACGCCTTCGGCCACAAGCTCAATGCCGAGTGCGTTCGCGAGGCCGGCCGCAGCACGCACGATCGCAGCGTCGTCGGCATTGGAAGCGACGCCGTCGATGAATTTGCGGTCGAGCTTCAGACGCGCGACACGAAAGATCCTCAGATAGTCGATCGAGGAGAAGCCGGTGCCGAAATCGTCGATCGCAAGCTTGACACCGATCTCGCGCAGCTTGTCGAACGCCTCCCTGTGTCTTTGCGTTGCTTCGAGAAGCACGAACTCGGTCAGCTCCAATTCGAGGCGATCTGGCGGGATGCCATGCCTTTCAAGCGCCGCCCTGACGACATCATCAAGCCCGCTCGCGAATTGGAACTGGGCCGCAGAAACATTGACGGCCGTGATTGGCGGCAAGAGCCCGGCCTCGCGCCACAGGCCCATCTGCCGGCAAGCTTCGTTGATCGCCCATTCTCCGATCGAGAAGATCGTGCCGTTCGAACTCAGTGATCGAAATGAAATCCCCAGGCAGCATCAGCCCGCGCAAGGGATGATGCCAACGCAGCAAAGCTTCAAGACCGGTGATGCATTGGCTCTTGAGCGCCACTTGCGGCTGATAGAGCAGCTCGAACTCTCCCCTCCCCAACGCGGCGTGGAGATCCCGGCTGATGATCATCCGCTCCTTGACGGCCTCATCGAGCTCGGCGGCATGGAAGCAATACTGATTTCGTCCGCCGTCCTTAGCACGGTAAAGCGCTAGATCGGCCTTGGTCATCATTGCCTCGGGCCCTTTGACATTGTCATCATAAGGCACGATGCCGATGCTCGCCGTCACATGGACGTCATTGCCCTCGATCACGAACGGGCGTGCCAATGCGACGGCAATCTTAGAGGCGAGCGCCTCCATGCTGTGAAGGTCGGCGGCATCCTCCTGCAAAATGGCAAATTCATCGCCACCAAAGCGCGAGACAGCATCGCTCGCACGAACGCACTCCTTAAGACGCTCCGCCACGGCTATCAGAAGCACATCGCCTGCGGGATGGCCGAGCGTGTCATTGGTGTCCTTGAAATGATCGAGATCGAGATAAAGCAGGGCAAATCCGTGCCCACCGCGGTGGGCACGCGCGAATGCAAGCTGTAATCGCTCAACGAAGGCAGTTCTGTTCGGCAGACCCGTGAGAGCATCCGATCGTGCGATAGCGGCAAGCGCTTCGCTTGCCTCCTTGCGCTCCGTGATGTCGACCATGATCCCTTCAATCGCGACGAGCTTGCCGTTGGGATCGCGCACGGCACTCGATTGTCCGTCGAACCAGGCATAGCTGCCTTCAGCACGCCTGAGACGAAAGTCGAGTTGCTGCCGTTCACTACGTCCCTCGGTGATCAAGCTCATGTTATTCAGCGCGGCACCGAGATCCGTGGGCTCTATCAATTCATGCCAACGCGCGGGCTCTTGCAACAACGCCTCAACCTCGTATCCGTAGTGGCTGATATTGTGTGAAATAAATAGAAGCGGAAATGGCGGCTCAGGCCCAAGACGATAAAGAACCGTCGAGCTGTTTTCGATAATGCGATTTGCATCGGCGAGCTTCCGTTGGTGCTCCGAAGCTGTAACTGCCGCGCCCAATAGCTCACCGAGAAAATCTTAAACGTGTCGATCTCACTTTGGACCCATTCGCGCTCGCCTTTGCATGCATCGAAGCCAACGACACCCCACCACTGATCGTCGACAAACACCGGAACCGCGATGATCGACTGCGCGCCCAAAGTCTCAAAAAATTTGCGTGTTCTTTTGTCGAAATCGCGCGTATTGCCGGCGATCGTCTCGCCGCGCCTCCATCTCTCCACCCACGGCTGCATGCCGGTCTCGGATGCGAGAAGATCACGGCCATCGCGAATCCCTCCCGGAAGCGGATTGTCGGGAAGGCTCCATGTGAAGTGGTGAATGATCTTATGGTCGTTCGACGTGCCGATGCGCGGCATCTCTATCAGATGAACGCGCTCGAAATTCGTTGCTGTCCCGATATGTTCAAGGACATTCTGAAATCGAGCGCCGGAGATCTCTGGAGTGTAGAAGCTCCTTTGCGCTCAGCGCGATGGCTTGGAGAATAACGTCACGGCGATGACCCGCGAGCACCGACATCGAGTCGGTAAGCCGGCCCGCCGATCGCGCGAGATGACGTTGTGCTGTTGGTCTATGCGCCACGAAAACCACAAAAGCCGAACTCTGGCGTCGCGCGTCGCTTGATCCACGCCCGCTGGCCGCCTCGGAGCCGGGCTCAGTGTTTCAACTTTGATTTTCGCAATCGTTTAGAATTCGGGCCGGTATGGTAACCGAAGCCTTACGGAGACCGTGGCTGGCTTCGTGCCCCGCAAAAAATGGCGCGCCTCACGACGCGGAGGCGTGTGGCTCAGGGCTTGGGCGGCCGACACTTGCCATACGGTCAGCAGGCAATCGGACATAAACGCTTGTCCCGGCGCCGGGTGCGCTCTCAATGGTCAACCATCCGCCCTGCAGCTCAACGAGGGCCTTGGCAAGCGGCAGGCCAAGACCGGTCCCTTCAAAGCTACGGTTGAGCACTCCCTCAATTTGTCGGAACGGCTCCAGGGCAACCGGAATGTCCTCGGACCTCATGCCAATGCCAGTGTCTGTGACAGCAATGAGCGGCCCATAGTCATCGAGCAGTGCACTTACCCTCACGCGGCCGCCAGCTGGCGTGAACTTCACTGCGTTCGACATGAGGTTGAGCAATATTTGTTGCATGCGAAGGTGGTCCAGCCGCAACAATGGCATTGTGTCTGCAATATCGATCTCGAGGGAGACGCCGGCAGCGTTTGCCATTGTGGAAATAATACGCTCGCAAGCCCACGCAATCTCGACTATCGACACCAACTCCTCGCGAAGCTCAAGGCCGCCACCCTCGATCCTGGAAATGTCCAGAATGTCATTGATGATATTCCGCAAATGCTGCGCAGACTGGTTGATATCGGCGCTATATTCCCTGTACCTCACATCCAGTGGGCCAAAGATGGCATCGCGCATGATTTCGGAGAACCCAATAATTGCATTAAGCGGCGTTCTGAGCTCGTGGCTCATGCTTGCGAGGAAGTCGGACTTTGCCTTGCTGGCCTGCGCAAGGCCCTTCTCTGTCTCACGTCGGGCCGAGATATCTCGAACAACGTGCGACATCTCCAATCCAGCTTCAGTCTGGATCGGCCCTAAACTGACCTCAATTGGAAACTCAGTGCCGTCCTTGCGCACACCATCGAGCTCGATCGTATGAGCTGCCGTCGTCCGGGCGTTCTCCAAGAATGACTGGCACTCCATCAGATATTGATCGCGACCTTGTTCGGGAAGCAGCAGTTCAAATTTCTTTCCCAAGAGCTCTTGACGCTGATAGCCGAAGAGTTGTTCAGCCAGGCCATTGATCAGAACAATTCGCCGCTCCGCATCAGCAATGATGATTGCGTCTGGAGCCGATTCAAGCAGATCACGGAACTTACCCTCGCTAATACGCAGTCGTTCATTGGATCGCCGAATATGGGCTGTTGCCGAGCGCATCATGGCAATGACGCCGACAACGGTAAGTGAACCGATGCTGAAGAGGGCCGTCTTGTGGACCGGCATATAAATGAGCTTCGTTGGTAAGATGAAGATCCACGCGGATAGCACGGCCAAGAGGGTCGCAAGGCACCCCGCAATTGACCCGCAAAGAAAAGTGACGAGCACGACTGACGGAAAGAGTATGATATAGGGCGTTTGAACGGCCCAGCCGTTCAAGTGCATCTGAAGCAAGGTCGCGAGCGCGATGATCGATCCAGCGATAACGTGAGCGCTAAAAGACCGTGGCCGAAAACGCGGACGGTCGATGCGAAGGGGGCTTACGTCAAGCACTTGGGGAGCTGCTTCCAGAAGACGCGACGAACCATCAACCAGCGATGGGCACGGCGGTAACAGGGCCGTCGTCGTATGCTCTCAGAAAAACAACTGTATGAGGTTAATGACTGACCGGCGGCCGTGGCGTTGCCCAGGGATTCGAACCCCTGTTCCAGCCGTGCGAGGGCTGTGTCCTGGGCCACTAGACGAAGGGAACCCTGATCGTGCCCGGCCGGCGTGGCCGCGGCCCGGGGCGCTATCTGCTACCCTATCAGCCGCCCGGGCTCAAGGTGATCCTTGCCGCCGGCCGCGCATAGCTGTGATCCAGGAGCCGTCCGGCTTGGCGAACGCCTCACGCCACGCCTATCTAGGTGCATGGAAACGGTTCATCGCCTTGAGGTACCGGGGGAACTTGCTGGCGAACGCTTGGACAAGGCGCTGGCAACGCTGCTGCCCGAGCTGAGCCGCGCGCGGCTTCAAGCGCTGATCAGCGAGGCCCGGCTCACCACCCTAGCCACGGGCAAGGCTGAGCAAGACGCCAGCCGCAAGGTTCAGGCGCGCGAGCGTTTCATGCTCCGTATCCCGCCGCCGCGCGCAGCCGAGCCGAAGCCGCAAGACATCGCGCTCGATATCGTTTTCGAAGATAAGGATCTGATTGTCATCAACAAGCCGATCGGCCTTGTCGTTCATCCGGCTGCCGGAAACTGGGACGGCACGCTCGTCAATGCGCTCCTTGCGCATGCCGATGATCTTTCCGGCATTGGCGGCGTCGAACGCCCCGGCATCGTCCATCGCATCGACAAGGACACCTCGGGCTTGCTTGTCGTCGCGAAATCGGAGCGCGCGCATAAAGGTCTCTCCGAGCAGTTCGCCGAGCACTCGATCGAACGCACCTACACCGCCTTCGTTTGGGGCGTCCCGCGCCCGCCTGCCGGCACGATTGAGGGCGCGATCGGACGCAGCCCAACCAACCGGCGCAAGATGGCGATCGTGCGCTGGCGGCAAAGCCCGCAATCACCCATTACAGAACCACCGCCGCCTATGGCGATCTGGCCGCGCGCATCGAGTGCCGCTTGGAGACCGGGCCGCACCCACCAGATCCGCGTTCACCTCACCTCACGCACCCATCCTTTGATCGGTGACCCGCTTTACGGCAAAGGCCGCCGCACGCTCCGGCGCGATTTGCCGGAGCCACTCGTCCGCGCCGATCGAATCGCTTTCCGGCCAGGCTTTGCACGCCGGGCGCTTGGGCTTTGCCCATCCCGCAACCGGCGAGCGGCTCTCCTTCGAGGTCGGACTTCCCCCTCCCCTCAAGGACTTAGAGGAGGCGCTCGCCGCGCTATGATATGATCGATGAGGGGTTATCGCTCGCCTTCGCACTTGCGTTATAAGCAGGCCCCCCGACTTGGGTTATGCTTGGGCATATGGCGAACGAACTGACCAAGACGAACATTCCCGCGCTCTCGAGCCTAACGCCCGAAAGCGGCCTGTCGCGCTATCTGCAGGAGATCCGCAAATTTCCGATGCTCGAGCAGGGCGACGAATACATGCTCGCCAAGCGCTATCTCGAGCATGGCGACGCGGAGGCAGCGCACAAGCTCGTCACCAGCCATCTGCGCCTCGTCGCCAAGATCGCCATGGGCTACAGGGGGTATGGCCTGCCGATTGCCGAGGTCATCTCGGAAGGCAATGTCGGGCTCATGCAGGCGGTTAAGCGCTTCGATCCTGAACGCGGGTTTCGCCTCGCCACCTACGCGATGTGGTGGATCAGCGCCGCGATCCAGGAATACATCCTGCGCTCCTGGTCCCTCGTGAAGATCGGCACGACCGCCGCGCAAAAGAAACTATTCTTCAATCTCGGCGTATGAAGGGCCAAATCCAGGCGCTTGAAGAAGGCGATCTGAAGCCGGAAAATGTGCAGGCGATCGCCAAGAAGCTCGGTGTGACCGAAGAAGAGGTTCAGTCGATGAACCGGCGGCTTGCCGCGCCCGATCATTCGCTCAATGCGCCGTTGCGTGCGGATTCGAGAAGGCGAGTGGCAGGACTGGCTTGTCGACGATGCGGCGGATCAGGAGACGTCGCTCGCCGATCAGGAGGAGCTGGCGAACGTCAAGAGCTGCTTGCGGCTGCGCTCTCCGAGCTTAACGATCGCGAGCGCCGCATTTTGACCGAGCGACGGCTCAAGGAAGAGCCGACGACGCTCGATGATCTCTCAAAGGAATTCGGAATCAGCCGCGAGCGCGTGCGCCAGATCGAAGTGCGCGCCTTCGAGAAGCTTCAGCGTGCGATGAAGGTAGCGATGCGAGACCGGCGCCGCGCCGAGGCGCAGGCTGCCATTGCAGCTGATTGAGAGGGAGCGCTCCGGCTCGGATGGGGGCAATAATTGAAGCGGCTGATTGTTTGCTGTGACGGCACTCTAAATCGGCTCGGCGCCGCGGTGCCGACAAATGTCGTCAAGCTCGCATCGGGCATTGCGCCGGTGGACGCACAAGGCACGCCCCAAATCGTATTCTACGACAAGGGCGTTGGCACGGACACGCAGCTCTTTCATGGCGTTCGCAAATGGCTTGAAGGCGCATTCGGCCTCGGGCTCGATCAATATCTGGAAGAGGCTTATCGCTTTCTGTGCATGAACTATGTGCCCGGAGATGAGATCTATATCTTCGGCTTCAGCCGCGGCGCCTTTACGGCACGCAGCCTATGCGGGCTGATCCGCAAATGCGGGATCCTGCGGCGTGAGAAGATCCGAGAAGCGCCCAAGGCCGTCGACTACTACCGCAATCATGAACGAGCATCTTCCGAGAACTCGCAGAACTTCCGCCTGGCGCACTCGCGCGGCAAAGTCGGCGCTGAAGATGTCATCGCATCCGTACGCGGCGAGCTTCATGAAGCCGGTGTCGTTGCCGGCGAGCGTATAGAAGACGCCGCCAAGCTTGCGCTCGCGGCGGATGCTGAAGCTGTCAACATCACTTATGTGGGGATCTGGGAAACCGTAGGATCACTCGGTCTTCCCGACAAGATCTGGTTCTCGCGATATATCAATCGCCGCTATCGCTTTCATGATACCGAGCTCACGAGCCTTGTCGCAAGCGCGCGTCATGCAGTTGCAATTGACGAGATGCGTGAAAGCTTCTCGGTCGTGCCTTGGCGCAATCTCAAGGAGCTCAATGAGCTTCGTGGTCCTCTCAAGAGAGATGGCAAAGAGCTGGAGCGCTATCGGCAGTGCTGGTTTCCGGGCGATCATGGCTGTGTCGGCGGCGGAACGGCTGAGACCGAGCCACTCGCAACCATCGCATTACAGTGGGTTGCCGACGGCGCATCTTCTATGGGGCTCGAATTCGAGGGCCGCTTCGTAAACCAATGGGCGCACAGCGCCGATTGCGAGATCGCCTTCGAAGAGCCCGCGAACCTGATCACCAAACTGCGCCGCATGTTACTCAATCTGCCCGGTGTCGGCCCACGCAAATTCGTGGGCGGCATCGAAGACGTCGCCGACGCCGCCGTTTTGAGGTGGAATCGCCTTGAAAGTTACCGGCCGCAGACGCTTCGCGGCGTGCACGACAAGATGAAACCCGCGCTGAGCGAGCGCGGCTTGCCTGAAAATTGCGATCCGCAATGAAGCCCTGTGCTTGGCGCTACTTTGTACGGCCCATCGCGCGCGACTCAAGCTTGGTGATCGGCGTGTCGGTGAAGAGATACTCGCGCAGTTCCTTGTCGAACTCCGCAGAATTGCGCCTAAGCCATTCGAGTATCATCGCCGCGTGCTCTATCTCTTCACGCATATTGTGCAGGAGAATGCCGCGCAACGCATCATCCTCGCAGTCATCCGCTCGCTGACGGTACCAATCGACCGCCTCAAGCTCTTCCATCAAGGAAGAGATTGCATAATGCGCATTCAGCGTCTCTTCGCTCAGCCGCTCGCGCGGCGCATGCAGACCTTCGCTCGACAAGAATGTCTCTCCCTTGCTGATCTCAGGCGCCGGACGACCGGCTTCTGGAGTGGCCCTCGGCGAACTGCCGCGCCATCTACGAAACAGCCCAAACACGAGCCCCGCTCCCCACTTTGGAACAATTCCAAAATTTAAGACCGTGGCCGCCAAGGTCAATCCTGCCGAAGTGTCGCATCCCAAATGGACGCTTGTCACTCTCGACCGGCCGTCACGCGATGACGATCTTCTGCCAGATCTTGCGCGAGAGATTGGTTGTCAGCGTTTCGACATCGTTTACTGCAGAGACGACGGCATGATCCGGAAAGTGTTGCGCATAGAGCGCCGCGAGCTTGCCGATCATGGCGAGCATCTCGGCGCAATAGTCGAGATAACGCAAGAGCTGCTCGCGCGAGAGATCGCGCATGGGCGAAGAGCCCGTCCGCTCGCTACCGACGACCGATTCGGGATCCTTGGTGAGCTGATGCATGTCGATGACATGCGCAATCGCGCGCAACCGGTAAAGCCCGCCAAACGCCTTGCGTCGCCTGAGCCGCGCATCCAGGCCGAACAAGAAGGCCACCGTCAGACCGCTGAGGATCAAGAGATTGAAAGTTGCCTCAAGACCTTGAGCGAATTCCGAGAAGGACAGATCAGACGTGAACAAATGCACAAAGCCACGTACGGCATAAAGCCCATAAGCGCCCGCTCCGATCGCCGCAACCGCGAGCAAACGGATTAGCCAATTCGGCCGCCGCAAGCGCGCGCTCTCGCGCGACGTTCGGCGAGCAAGATCGCTCAGAAACCCGGCCGTCTGTGTGAGCCCGCGTGTGGGGAAGCGTTCCGCAACGCGCGTCTTCAGGCGGTCGATCGTGTCGATAATCGCCGTCTCGTCCAGGGTCTGATATTCACGCTTGATCGCCGATTTGCTTGCCATCGCGGAAGATCAATCAGCTCGCGCGCTTCAAAACCGAGACAGGCTCACCCGGCCCCGCATCGATGATCGCCTTGAAGGCCCCTACCAAGTCTTCAAAGCGCTTGAAGTAGCAGGTGTCGCTTTCCGAGCCCTTGTCGACACGCACCACGCCATAGGCGGATATCTCGACTTTCTTCGCAGCAGCTATGCCTTCAAGCGTCTTGCAGTCATCGGTGAAGTCATACATCAGCATGCCGGCATCATCGACCTTCACAAGCATATACATGTAGCTGTTGTCGCCGGTATCGAGCATGACGTAATAGTCGCCCTGCACCTTGCGCATTAGCACTTTGTCGGGCTTGTCATCGCTCTTGTCGAGGGACGTGAGGACGGTCGTATTGCCGTCATTGCTCACCCGGATATTGTTTGGCTTATCGCCTTTGGCCGGCTTCGTTTCGCTCGCCACATAGTCACCGGGCGCAAGTGGCGCAACGCTTGTCGCTTCGTCGATCAACGGCTCATCGCTCGCAAAGCACGCCGACAAGGCCAGCGCAGAAACCGTCAGCAGTATGGCTAAGATGGCCTGCCTCATCGCTCCCCCAAAGACACGCGGCACCAGCGTATCTTAATCCGCAAATGGGTCTTTGACGAGTATCAGCCCCTCGCGCTCCGGCGCCGTGCCGAGCATCGCCACCGGCGTGCCAATCAGCTCCTCGACCCGGCGGACATATTTGATCGCCTTGGCCGGCAGATCGACCCAGGAGCGCGCGCCGCGCGTCGTCTCCTTCCAGCCCTCCATCGTCTCGTAGATGGGCTCAACGCGTGCCTGCGCGGCCGAGGAAGCCGGGAGATAGTCGATCACCGCGCCATCGAGCCGGTAACCCGTGCACAGCTTGATCTCATCAAACGCGTCGAGCACATCGAGCTTGGTCAGCGCAATCCCGTTGATGCCACCGGTCGTCACTGTCTGCCGCACCAGCACGGCATCGAACCATCCACAGCGCCGCTTGCGGCCCGTCACGGTGCCGAACTCCTTGCCGAGCGTGCCCAGCTTCGTGCCGACTTCATTGTCTTGCTCGGTCGGAAACGGCCCTTCGCCAACCCGCGTCGTATAGGCCTTGCAGATGCCGAGGATGTAGTTCACGGCGCTCGGCCCCACGCCCGCTCCGGCTGCTGCTTGCCCGGCAACGGTGTTCGAGGACGTAACAAACGGATAGGTGCCGTGATCGATGTCGAGGAGTGCACCTTGCGCGCCTTCAAAGAGAATACGCTTGCCTTCGCGCTTGAGATCGGCGAGCCGCCGCCACACCGCATCAGCAAACGGCAGAACGCGTGGCGCGATCTCACTCAGCTCGCGGATGATCTCGCCCGCCTGCCATTCCTCCAAGCCGAGCCCGCGCCGCATTACATTGTGATGGAGGAGCAAACTGTCGACCCGCTCGGCCAATATCCTCTCATCGGCAAGATCGATAAGCCGTACCGCTCTCCGTCCGACCTTGTCCTCATAAGCCGGTCCGATGCCGCGCCGCGTGGTGCCGATGCGGATACCACTGTTGGAAGACTCGCGCGCCACATCGGCCTCGCGGTGCATCGGCAGAATGAGACACGCATTATCAGCAATCCGCAGAAGATCCGGCGTAACTTTGATGCCCTGCTCAGCAAGCCGCTCGACTTCCTGCAGAAAGGCCCAAGGATCGACGACGACGCCATTTCCGATCAATGAGAGCTTGCGACGGACAACGCCCGACGGTACGAGCGAGAGCTTGTACGTCGCGCCGTCTACGATCAGCGTGTGGCCGGCATTATGGCCACCCTGAAAGCGCACGACGACATCGGCGCGCTCAGACAGCCAATCGACGATCTTGCCTTTGCCTTCGTCGCCCCACTGGACGCCGACGACCGCAACATTAGCCATTCATTCCACCCAAAACATCACGGCCGGACGACCCAGGGCTGACCTGGGGCGCCGGCAATTCATCTTTTCTGCATGCCTAGCGATCACCCGTCTCAGGCGCCGGGTCAAGCCCTTGGCACCCAAAGAGGGTCAAAACCGCAGCGCCTTGGCTTCGATGACGTTCTTCAGGCTCTGCACCTTGGCGAGAAGCTCCTGCGACACCGGCGCATCGATCTCGACAAGCGCGATCGCATGCCCTCCCGCCTCGGTTCGGCCAAGCGCGAATGTCGCAATATTGATGCCGGCCGCCTCAAAGGTTTGGCCAATCGCACCGACAAAGCCCGGCTTGTCGACATTGACAACGCACAGCATGTTTGGCCCCCAAGCCGCATCCATGTCGATGCCGTCAATCTGAATGATGCGCGGCCGGTTGCCAGAATAGAGCGTACCGGCGATTGAGCGCGTGCCCTGCGCCGATTCCACGATGACTCGAACATAGGTTTCGAACACGCCTTCCTGCGAGCGCTTAGTTTCGGCAACTTTGATGCCGCGCTCACGTGCAACGATGGGCGCGTTGACCATGTTGACCTCGCTCACATTCGGCGCAAGCAGCCCGGCAAGCACGGCAGCCGTGAGCGCGGTCGTCTTGAGCTCAGTCACTGCGCCTTCATACTCGATCGACACTTGCCGAATCGAGGTGTCCGTCAATTGTCCGACAAAGGAGCCGAGCTTTTCCGCAAGCGCGACATAAGGCTTGATGCGCGGCGCCTCATCCGCCGCAATCGATGGCATATTGACGGCGTTGGTGACCGCGCCGAGCAGCAGAAAATCGCTCATCTGCTCTGCAATCTGCTCAGCAACCTTCTCCTGCGCTTCACTCGTCGAGGCACCCAGATGCGGCGTGGCGACAACGCGCTCATCGCCGAAAAGCGGATGGTTCTTCGCCGGCTCTTCCTCGAACACATCGAGCGCAGCGCGCGCGACCTTGCCGGAGTCAAGAGCTTCTTTAAGCGCTTTCTCGTCCATCAACCCGCCACGCGCAGCGTTGACGATCCGGACGCCCTGCTTCATCAGCTTGAATGCATCGGCATTGATGATATTGCGCGTCTTATCGGTCAGCGGTGTGTGGAGCGAGATGAAATCTGCGCGCTTGAACAAATCATCAAGCTCGACCTTCTCGACGCCCAGATCCTTGGCGCGGTCCTCGGAAAGATAGGGATCGTAGGCCATCACTTTCATCTCGAGGCCCTTGGCGCGGCGCGCGACGATCGATCCAATATTGCCGCAACCGATAACGCCAAGCGTCTTGCCTGAAACCTCGACACCCATGAAACGCGACTTTTCCCACTTGCCGGCATGCGTCGACGCACTTGCAGCAGGAATATCGCGCGCGATCGACATGAGAAGCGCAATCGCATGCTCTGCCGTCGTGACCGAGTTGCCGTAAGGCGTGTTCATCACGACGACGCCTTTGGCGGTCGCCGCCGGCACATCGATCGTGTCAACGCCGATGCCCGCGCGGCCGATGACCTTGAGCTTGTCGGCCCGCGCGATCGCGTCGGCGCGGATCTTGGTCGCCGAACGCACGGCAACGCCATCGTAATTACCGATAATGGCATTGAGTTCGTCCTTACCGAGACCCGCCTTCACATCGACATCAATGCCGCGCGCGCGAAACACCTTTTCCGCAAGCGGGCTCATTTTGTCGGCAATCAGAACTTTGGGCATCCCTATCCCCTTTCAAACTCAAAACGGCGTCATTGCGGGGCCGAACCGGATCCGGCCGAAGCAATCCAGAACTGGATCGCCGCGACCAATTCACGGCCTCGGAATGACGTTTAAGCGCCCGCGGCGGCTTTCACTTTGGCAAACGCCCAGTCGAGCCATGGCGTGAGGGCCTTCAAATCCTCGGCTTCGACAGTCGCGCCACACCAGATCCTGAGGCCCGCCGGCGCATCACGATGATTGCCGATGTCGAAGGCGACACGCTCCTTATCAAGCGCTGCCTCAATTTCCTTTTGCGCTTTGCGCTGCGCCTCTTCATCGAGCTTCGAAAACCACGGGTCGACAATCTTGAGGCACACCGAAGTGTTGGAGCGCGTCTCGGGAACCGCTGCCATGAACTCGATCCACGGCGTTCCTTGCACCCAATCCTCGATCACCGCGAAGTTCTTGTCCGCACGCGCCAACAAAGCCGCGAGCCCGCCGAGGCGCTCAGCCCATGACAGTGCATCGAGATAATCCTCAACGCACATCATCGATGGCGTGTTGATCGTATCGCCGTTAAAGATTGCGGCGTTTAGCTTGCCGCCCTTGGTCAGGCGGAAAATCTTTGGCATCGGCCAGGGCGGCGTATGTGACTCAAGGCGCTGAACGGCACGCGGCGAAAGGATCAAAACGCCATGGCCGGCTTCGCCGCCGAGCGCCTTTTGCCACGAAAAGGCCGTCGCATCGAGCTTCGGCCAATCCAGCCTCTGCGCGAATGCTGCGGACGTCGCATCGCAAATCGTCAGGCCTTCGCGCGCCGCGGAGATCCAATCGGCATTGGGCACACGCACGCCTGATGTCGTGCCATTCCAGGTAAAGACGACATCGCGCGTAGGATCGACCTGAGCAAGATCAGGGATCGCGCCGTAGCCGGCTTTGAGCACGCGCACATCTTGGAGCTTCAACTGCTTCTGGACATCAGTGATCCAACCAAGTCCAAAACTCTCCCAAGCGAGCATATCGACGCCGCGCGCGCCCAAGAGCGACCACAGCGCCATCTCGACCGCGCCTGTATCGGAAGCCGGCACGATGCCGACGAGATAGTCGTCGGGAATGCCGAGCAGAGCGCGCGTGCGCTTCATCGAATCGTTGATCTTGGCCTTTGCGGGCTTTGAGCGATGCGAGCGCCCAAGCTCCGCTTTGGCGATCGCCTCGGGTGTCCAGCCTGGCCGCTTTGCGGTTGGCCCAGACGAAAAATGCGGCCGCACGGGCCGCATGACTGGCATAGTCATCCGTCTATCCCTCTCAGAATAGTGCGCTGCGTTGGGGCAGCGTGTCCCGAGCGGGGATATATGCCTGTTTAGGTTGGCGGTCAATTGCCTTAGCTGTGCAGGCGTAAATGCCGCGGGTGATTTCAATCGCCGCGCGAAAAGCTGTTCACATGAGCAATCGGGCCCTGGCCACGGCCAAGTCCAGGCGCCTCCTCGACAGCGCACCCGACATAGGCAATTGCGCTCTCAACCGCACGCGACAGCGTCTCACCCTGCGCAAGATAGGTCGCAATCGCCGAGCCAAGCGTGCAGCCGGTGCCATGCGTATGGGGTGTGCGGATGCGCTTCATCGTGAAGACTTCTTCGCCATCGGAGGTAACAAGCAGATTCGGAATGATATCGACATCCAAATGCCCGCCAGTCACCAAGACCGCTTTCGAGCCCAGCGACATCAACATTTCGCCGGCGCGGCGCATATCGTCTTGATCGCGGATGCTGAGCCCGGTCAATTCCTCTGCCTCTGGAACATTCGGCGTGATCACGGCCGCAATCGGGCAGAGATCGCGCTTGAGCGCATCATTTGCCGCCTTATTCAAAAGCCGCGTGCCGTCCTTGGCAACCATCACCGGATCGACGACAAGCGGAATGCTCGGCGCAACTTCTTTGAGCTCATCGGCGATCGCCACGATGACATCGTCGCGCGCCAACATACCCGTCTTCACGGCATCAGCGCCGATATCGGAAAGCACGGCACGAATCTGAGCGCGGATGAAATCAGCCGGCACCTCCATAACCTCTGTGATACCCATCGTGTTCTGCGCGGTAAGTGCCGTCACAACGCTCGCCGCATAACCGCCGAGCGCAGTGATCGTTTTTATGTCGGCCTGGATACCGGCGCCACCTCCCGAATCGGAGCCGGCAATTGCAAGAACGCGCGCGATCATCGTGCCGCTTCCGCCTCGATCGCGCCGATAATCGATTGAACCGCCGCGCTGACGGTCGTTTCGCTGTCGCCCTCGCCCATCACCCGAATGACAGGCTCAGTGCCCGATTTGCGCACCAAGATGCGCCCCGACGCACCAAGTTGCTGAGCCGCCGCGGCGATCGCCGACTTCACAGGTGCGCTCTCCAAAAGCGCCTGAGGCGCCGCACCATTGACGCGCACATTCTTCAAGACCTGTGGAACGGTCTCGAACACATGGGCGGCCTCGCTCGCGCGCTTGTTTTCACCGATGATCACCGACAAGACCTGCAGCGCGGCGATCAAGCCATCTCCCGTCGTCGAGAAATCGCTGAGCACGATATGGCCGGATTGCTCGCCACCGATATTCATGCCGTTCTTGCGCATCGCGTCGACCACATAGCGATCGCCGACTTGCGTGCGATCGAGCTTGAGGCCCAGCGATGCAAGATAACGCTCAAAGCCGAGATTCGACATGACGGTCGAGACGACGCCGCCGCCCGTCAATCGACCTTCACCCGCCCAGCGCTTTGCAATCAGTGCCATCACCTGATCGCCATCGATCACCGCGCCATTTTCGTCCGCAATGATCACCCGGTCGGCATCACCATCAAGCGCAATGCCGAGGTCAGCGCCATGCATGCGTACTGCTTCGCACATCGCACCTGGCGCGGTCGAGCCGGTCTGGCGGTTGATATTGTAACCATTGGGCTCGGTACCGAGGCGAATGACTTCTGCGCCAAGTTCCCAAAGCACGGTCGGTGCGACCTTGTAAGCCGCACCATGCGCGCAATCGATAACGATCTTCAAGCCATCGAGACGCAGCGAGCGCGGGATCGTTGCTTTGACGAATTCAATGTAGCGCGCCTGCGCATCTTCGATACGCGTCGAACGGCCGATATGAGCAGGCCCGGCAAGCCCTTCACCGGCATCCTCTTGAAGATATTTCTCGATCTCGAGCTCGACTTCATCGGACAACTTGTAGCCGTCAGGCCCGAACAGCTTGATGCCGTTGTCTTCATAGGGATTGTGCGAGGCGGAGATCATCACGCCGAGATCGGCACGCATCGAGCGCGTCAACATCGCGACGGCAGGCGTTGGGATCGGCCCGAACAGAAGCACATCCATGCCCACCGAGTTGAAGCCGGCGGTCATCGCATACTCGATCATATAGCCGGAGCGGCGCGTATCCTTGCCGATGACGACCTGATGGCGGTGCTCGCCGCGCCTGAACACGCGGCCAGCAGCCATGCCCACTTTGAGCGCCACCTCCGCGGTCATCGGGTAGGCGTTTGCCAGACCGCGAATGCCGTCCGTTCCAAAAAATTTACGCGCCATTACTGCTGGCCTCGTGCTTGCCGGCGAAGTTTGCTCGGCAAATGTTAAATCTGCCCTTTGCAGGCCGCCCTACGTGCCGTCGAGCGCGCTCATGACCATGAGTGCGTCCCTGAGGGCACGAACATCGTGGGTACGAATGTAATCGGCACCACGGGAGGCGGCAAACAGCTCTGCCGCAAGCGTAACGGGCCCGGCCTCCTCAGGCGTGCGTCCGCCGGCGATGACCCGCAAGAAGCTCTTACGCGATACCGAGACGAGCACCGGGAGCCCGAACGCGGCTTTGAGCCGGCCAATCTCGCGCAGCACCTTGAGCGACACCTCGCGGCCCGCGCCCAAAAACAGCCCCATGCCGGGATCGAGAATGATCCGCTCCCGCGCAATGCCCCCCGCCTCGAGCGCCCTAAGGCGCGCCTCGAAGAAGCTTAGAATCTTGTCCCAAATGGTCGCAGGATCGCCTTTGACGCGAGTCGCCACGCCTTCGCTTTGAATCGCGTGCATCATGATCAGCTTTGCCTTCGAGCCGGCAAGCGCCGGATAGATCGAGGCGTTCGGAAAGCCATGAATATCGTTGATGTAGGCGGCACCGTTCGCAAGCGCCCAGAGCTGAGTTTCGGATTGGAAGCTGTCGACGGAGATGCTCGCCCCCGCCTCGTTCAGTTCCGGCATCACAAGCTCCAGCCGCCGGATCTCATCGCGCGGGCTCACCGGTATGGCGTCCGGATTGCTGGCCGAGGGCCCGATGTCGATGATATCCGCGCCATCCGCCAAGAGCTTTCGCCCATGCGCGAGCGCGGCATCACCGGCCAAAAACTTGCCGCCATCCGAAAACGAATCCTCCGTGATATTCAGTATGCCGAGGATTTTAGGGAAGGGTGCGCTCATGCGCCCGAGTTTAGCTTCATGCGCACGGCCGAAACAAGGCGGCGCGAAGTTTAAACAACGACGGAGAACGGATTGACTGGCTTGCCGAGCGCATAATTGCCCGCCGCGACAAAGCCCCTCTGCTGCACCGACCAATGCTGGGTGACGGCGTGAATATCACGCAGGCGCCGTTGAAGTGGGGAAGAGTTGAGCAGCGCGCTGCCGCCGCCGGCCGTGTAGCACGCGTCAACCACGCGCGCGCACGCGCCCGTCACCCACATAATGGTTTGCAGTGCCCGGGTGATAAAGGACGCATCACCGGCCTGCCACACATCGAGACCCTCAAGTGCGGAGCGGGACTGCTCATGCAGCATTGCGCGCGCGGCCATGACGTCGGCCTCAGACTTACCAAGCATCTTCTGGAACAGCACTGAATCGGCGATCCCCGTGTTGGCGTAAGCACGCGCCTTCCCGGCCTTGGCAAGCGCAATCACATCGTTAAGCGCGCCCTGTGCAATCCCGACCGAGACCGCCGCCATGTGATAGTGCGCGAGCACATTGGCAGGCCCCAAAGCAAGATCGCCATCCATTTGAAGATCAAAGCTCTGATCATCGCGGACGAACTTGTCCTTGAGAACAACATCATGGCTGCCCGACCCACGCAGGCCAACCGCATCCCAGTCTTGGATGATCTCGAATTCACGCCGGGGCAGCACGACAACACGTATACGCGGCATGTCGAGCGACCCGGGAACCGGTTTTCCTGCCAACGAAACCACACAGAAGCAATAAAGCCAGTCGGCATGGAGACACCCGCTGGTGAAGCCCCATTTGCCGTTCACCCGAAAGCCGCCGTCGCCGATCTCCGCAACGCCGCCATTGCGTGTGGAGCCACCGCCAATGACATCCGGCCCATTCGCATAGATCGCTTCAAAGCTTGCCCTGGGGAGATGTGAATACCAATAGGGCCCGTTGCAGCCGATCATTGCCGTCCAACCGGCAGAACCATCAGCCGCAGCAAGAGCTTCAATCACCCGCAATGTGGTTACGAAATCAATCGCCGGTCCACCCATGGCTTTAGGCACGACCATCCCAAACACGCCGGCCGCGCGCAACTTTTCGACCAGATCGCGCGGCATCGTCCGCCCGGCCTCAGCTTCAGGGGCGCGCGCCGCAACTTCAGGTGCAAGTGAGCGCACACGTGCAAGCAGTGCTTCGCCGGCGTCGCTTTCGGATGAAGCAGCGTCGCGCGGACGACTTTCGCGCCATATATCGGAAGGCTGAATCCCGCCCGTGTCGCTCATTGCCACTTCCACTGTTCGTGAGAGCGGAAATGATAGGCATGGTAAACAAAGAGTTCAATCGCGCATTGCTAGACGGGTGCAGGGCAACACCTGAACCTCGCGCGCAAAGTGAAATTACGTCGCTCGCGGTTGTGTTCTTGGTTAGGCGCCTTGCGGCTGTGGCTCGCCCAAGCCGCCTGCACCGCCCTCGCGCGGCTTCGGCTTCTTGGTTGTCGGCACCGATGAGGTCTGCGGCCGCGGCGAGTTTTCAAGCTCTTCGCGATCCGGCTTCTCACCGCGCAACAACGCCTTCACCTCCTCGCCAGAGAGCGTCTCATATTCGAGCAAGCCTTGCGCGAGCGCATGCAGGTCGTTGATATTATCCGTCAGAATGCGGCGCGCTTCGGCCTCCGCCGTATCGACCAAAATGCGGGTCTCCTCGTCGATGACTTGCGTCGTTGCATCCGACACATTCTTGCGCTGCGTAACCGAATGACCAAGGAACACTTCCTCCTCATTGTCGGTGTAACGCAACCGGCCAAGCTTTTCGCTCATGCCCCATTCGGTCACCATGCGGCGCGCAAGATTGGTGGCTTGGCGAATATCGTCCGAGGCGCCGGTCGTGACATTTTCGGGCCCGAAAATGATCTCTTCCGCATTGCGCCCGCCAAATAGAACGCACAAGCGTTGCTCCAGCCACTTCTTGGAGTAGCCATAGCGATCGCGTTCCGGCAGCGACATCGTCACGCCAAGCGCGCGGCCGCGCGGAATGATGGTCACCTTGTGCAGCGGGTCATGGCCTTCCATGTGCATCGAGACAAGCGCGTGGCCGCCCTCGTGATAGGCTGTGAGCTTCTTCTCTTCCTCAGTCATCACCATGGACCGCCGTTCGGCGCCCATCAGCACTTTATCCTTGGCGTCCTCGAGCTCGCGCATCGTGACGAGGCGCTTATTGCGCCGCGCCGCCAGAAGCGCTGCTTCGTTGACGAGGTTGGCAAGGTCCGCGCCCGAAAAACCGGGGGTACCACGTGCGAGCACGCGAGGGCTGACATCCGGCGCGATCGGCACCTTGCGCATGTGCACTTTGAGAATTTTTTCGCGGCCGACAATGTCCGGCAGACCGACGACAACCTGACGATCGAAACGGCCGGGACGCAGCAGCGCGGGGTCAAGCACATCCGGGCGGTTGGTTGCCGCTATGATAATCACGCCTTCGTTCGCTTCGAAGCCATCCATCTCAACGAGGAGCTGGTTCAAAGTCTGCTCGCGCTCGTCATTGCCGCCGCCAAGCCCGGCGCCGCGATGACGGCCGACCGCGTCGATTTCATCGATGAACACGATGCATGGCGCATTCTTCTTCGCATCGACGAACATGTCGCGCACGCGCGAGGCGCCAACGCCGACAAACATCTCGACGAAATCCGAGCCCGAGATCGTGTAGAACGGCACGCCGGCCTCGCCTGCGATCGCACGCGCAAGCAAAGTCTTACCAGTGCCCGGCGGGCCGACGAGCAGCGCACCCTTGGGAATGCGCCCGCCCAGGCGCTGAAATTTTTGCGGATCGCGCAGAAAATCGACAATCTCCTGCAGCTCTTCCTTGGCCTCATCAACGCCCGCGACGTCCTCGAATGTCACACGGCCATGCTTCTCGGTCAGGAGCTTGGCGCGGCTCTTGCCGAAGCCCATTGCACGCCCGCCACCACCTTGCATCTGGCGCATGATGAGGAAGAGGAATGCAATTATGACAAGCACCGGCAGTGCATTGCCGATCAGCAACAGGAGGTACGAACTGCGCTCGCGCCCCTTGGCGTCGAAATTGACGCCCTTATCTTTGAGCGTCTGCACGAGTGTGGGATCATTGACCTGATTTACATTATAAGTGCCGGCAGTCGATTGGACTTTTAGCTGGCCCTTCTCGTCGTCAATTTCGACATCCTTCACTTTGCCCTGTTGGACATCGGTGAGGAACTGCGAATAGCTCTTCGCGTCAGAGCCTTGCCCGGTCAAGCCGCCCTGGCCGCTGAAAAGATTGAAGAGCAGCAGGACAAAAAGAAACAGACCGAGCCAAATGGCAATTTTCGTCAGATTGTTCACGAATGGCACCTAACGCCAAAATCCGGGCCCGCAGCCCGAGAGTTAATTCAAGCACTTTAGCCAGAGATAGGATGGCGGCAAAGGATTACGAGACCGTCGCCGTGTCATATTCCATTTGGGACGTATCTTTCATCACCTGACGCCACAGGGCGCTCATTCCGCCCGACATCCGCACTTCACCAACGAAAAGCGCCACCGGCTGGTCTCTCAACTCGCGAAACGCCGACACATTCTCGACGATCAAAAGGTCACGGACCGGACCTTTTGCCTGCTGAAGCAGCGCCGGCAGAGCGCCACGAGCGCCAATAGTAACAGCACCTAGAGCTGCGGGGACACTCACCCAAAACCGATGATCCCACAAAGTGATACCCCCATTGGGGAGATTTCTCACCTGGGTTCGCGCCGCAGCGCGGGGCTCGCGCGCGATGACCCAGGTCTCTTTCAGCAGGCGCACCACACAGCCGCCAAGGGTCGACCCTCGGGGAGCCGCCTCGCGCATCTTGGCACCGAGCGCCAAAAGAGAGACCCGTGCCGGTGGATAGGGCTCACCACCGACCAGGCGGACGAGATGCGAGAGATATCTAGCTGCCGCCTGGTCAGCCAAATCCGCAAAGGCTCTCGCCCCGAAGGCGGCCGAGCCATCGGGATCGATCCGGTAGGGGCAGGCGGAACGCGTGGCTTCCAGCAGCGAGCCATCGATTCGCGCCATCAACGCGCTGGCGCGCGCCAAGCCTTCACGCGAAACGCCTGAGGATTCGAGCAGAGGCACGGCGCGCCGGAGCCGCACGCGCTCGAAACGCACATCGTCGTTGCTGGGATCATCGACCCATCCCTGCCCGCATGCATGGAGCGTTGCGCGCAGCCTTGCGCGTGTTGAAGCGAGCAAGGGTCTGAGCAACGGCACTGGCGGAACCGATGCAATCTCGGTGGCGGCGCGCATCGCGCCGAGCCCGCCAACGTCGCTGCCATGCGCCAAGCGTAAGAGAAAGGTCTCCGCCTGATCGTCAAGCGTATGCGCAACAACGAGCGGCGCGGCGAGTCCCTTCTCGCCCAGCTGCGCTGCCGCTTCCGCAAGCAGCCTGTAACGCGCCTCGCGGGCATGGCGCTGCAAGCCTGTCGCCGGCTTCGCGCCTTCCCAGCGCAAGATGCGATGGGGGATGCCCAAGCCTTTGCACCAATCACCGACTTGAATGGCTTCCTGCGCTGAGCCCGCGCGCAGCCTGTGATCGACAGTCAGCGCGACAACGCGGCCCGGATAGGCTTCACGGGCGAGGTGAAGCAAGGCCATGCTGTCGCTCCCACCCGATACAGCAAGCGCGAGACGCCCGGCACCTTGCTCACCGAGCGGCGCAAGCAATGCATCAAGCGCCGAACGAAATTCGTCGGCCGAAATAGGAACAGCATCCATGCTGTAGATATTAAGCCGATATCAGCTTGCAGGGCAGCCTGCGCGCGAGCTCTCAACTTTGGCGCGCTGCATGATTGTGGACGATGCATTGGGATACTTCTTCGGCAGCTCCTTGAAGGTCGCGCAAGCCTGCGGCTTCTGATTGAGCTTTGCGAGGCTCATGCCCAGCTTGAGCATCGAGTCCGGCGCTTTCGGGCTTTGCGGAAACTTCTGCAGCGAATTGACGAAGGTTTGCGCCGCATCGGTGAAGTCGTTTTCGACATAATAGGTTTCGCCCAGCCAATAGGTTGCCGGTCCGGCGAGCTGATCATCCGGGTGCTGAGCAAGGAAGTTCTTCAGTGCGCCTTCGGCATTCTTGTAATCCTGCTGGCGCAGATAGCCCAGCGCGGTGTTGTATTGATCTTGAACGCCACCACCGGTTTGCACGCTGTCCGCCGGCACTTGCCCGAGATTTGTTGGTCCGGGCGCAAGACCTGGACCTTGCGCGCTATTGCCGGAAAGCGGTGCTCCTGCATCTGGCGATCCTGCCGCTTGCGGCGGCGTACTGGTTGAGCCATTGCTGCCCGCCGGCGGATTGCCGGAATATTGATTGAATTGACTCTGCAGCTGATCGAGCCGGTTGCCGAGCTGCTCCACTTGATCCGTCAGCTCGCGCACTTCCTGATCGAGCCCGTCAACGCGCTGCATCAGCGTATCATACGCTTCCTGATCGGTTTGCGTGGATCCGGTGACACCGGATCCCGAACTATCTGATGCCATGGCGACCTTCACATCGCCGCGCGTGTCGTTGATACGCCGCTCAATGCGCGTAAGACCTTGCTCCACCGAGCCGATGCCTGTGACCAGGCTGCCGAACTCGCTGTCATTGGTCTGAGCGCTTAGTCGGTCGGCGGCGAAGGGCTCGATTAGGAATGTGCCCGCCACAACGGCGAGGGCGATTTGCCAGCGACGCATGAACCCTCCACTTGCGAAAACGGAAACGCCTGAGACCACTCCGCGATCGCTCCCGATAGGGAACGATATTGCTGTTAAATTAACCTAAATGGCGAAGCAAAAGGGCCATTCCCTGGCGATTTTGGGGAAGTGATGTGAAAAGGCCCGCCTGGTCGCCAGGCGAGCCTTTATCTGTTCAAAAGCTTGGTTCCGTTTAGCTGCTGGCGCCTTTGATCACGGTGACCGCGCGGCGGTTCTGCGCCCAGCAGGACTCGGTCGATTCGACGCAAACCGGCCGCTCTTTGCCATAGGAGATTGTGGTGATCCGTGAGGCGTCAACGCCAAGGCTGATCAGATAATCCTTGGCGGCGGTGGCGCGGCGCTGGCCGAGCGCAAGGTTATACTCGCGCGTGCCGCGTTCGTCACAATGGCCTTCCAAAGTCACCGACACTGCGGGGTATTTCTTCAGCCACGCCGCTTGGCGCTGCAGGGTCGCGCGACCCTCATCCTTGATGTCATAGCGATCGAAATCGAAGAACACGCGGTCGCCGACGACTTTCGTGAACTCCTCGACACTGCCGGGCGCAGGACCCGCTGGTGCCGTGCTCGTTTGGCTCGCCGCAGTCTTCTTCGTGGTTGCACAGGCCGAGATCGCGAAGGCAGCGATCACAACGAGGCTCAAAGTCATTCCAAGTTTCGCAAGCTTCATATCAGCTCCCCGCTCCAGGCTTGGTAACCACCGTGACGGCACGGCGATTGATTGAATAACAGCTTTCGGCAGATTCAACGCACACGGGCCGCTCCTTGCCGTAGGAGATCGTTGAAATACGCGCCTCGGCGACACCTAGGCTCACAAGATAGTCTCTTGCCGAGTTCGCACGGCGCGAGCCAAGCGCGAGATTGTACTCGCGCGTGCCGCGCTCATCGCAATGCCCTTCAATCTGTATCGTGACCTGAGGATGTTGCTTCAGCCATGCAGCCTGGCGCTGCAGCGTCGCGCGCCCTTCATCCTTCAGTGAATACTGGTCGTAATCGAAGAACACGCGGTCGCCGACATTGACGACGAGGTCTTCCTGGCTGCCGGGAACTGGCCCACCGGCGGCTCCAGTGCCCTGCCCGGCCGCGCCGCCGCTCCCTGTCTTACCCGTGCTTGCGCAAGCCGAGAGCATGAGCGCTCCGGCGAACACCAAGCAAAGCGATACCGCAGCTCCCCTAAATCTCATTCACTAACTCCTTCGCGAATGCGCATGGGCGACCAAGACATGTGCGCCAATTGTGTGTTTTTGGTTAATTGCGCCACTGGGTAAGCCATAAACGAGCAAACTCTGCCTCGCGGGTGCGCCGCCCCCCAGCGGCTTGCCTGGCTGTGGCAAGCTCTCCCCGGAGGCGAAATTAACCCTTTTTCCGCTAATCGAGCAAGGGTGACCACGCCGGATCGGACGCATCTCCACGTGTTGGAACGAGCCTTTCATTGTATCCCGTGAGGTCGATCGACCAGAGGCGCGTCTCGCCTCCCGAGCCATCTGCACGCGTTCTTCCGCCCCGGAAAAACATGAGCACGCGGCCATTGGGTGCCCAGGTCGGTCCCTCGTCGAGAAAGCTCTCGGTTAAGACGCGCTCGCCCTGACCATCGGGACGAATGACACCGATGTGAAACAACCCGCCGCTGATCTTGGTGAAAGCGATGAGATCGCCGCGCGGCGACCACACCGGCGTGCCGTAGCGGCCATTGCCGAAGGTGATGCGCTTCACGTTCGAGCCATCAGCGTCCATGACATAGATCTGCTGCGTGCCCGAGCGATCGGACTCGAAGGTGATATGCCGGCCATCAGGTGAAAAGCTCGGCGAGGTGTCGATTGCCGGATTATTGGTCAGGCGCGTCGCCTTGCGCGTCGCAAGATCCATCACATAGATCTCGGAATTGCCGCCGCGCTCGAGGCTCATAATCACCTCTTTGCCATCGGGCGAAAACCGAGGCGCGAATGTCATGCCGGGAAAATCGCCCAGCACTTCCTGCTGGCCCGATTCGATATTGAAGATATAAACGCGCGGCCGCCCGCCATAATAAGAGAGATAGGTGATCTCCTGCGCCGACGGATTGAAGCGCGGCGTCAACACCAGCGCCGCGCCGTCCGTCAGGAAGGTTGGGTTTGCGCCGTCTTGGTCCATGATCGCGAGGCGCTTGATGCGATTGGTCTTGGGGCCGAACTCCGCAACATAAACGATGCGCGTATCGAAATAGCCTGTCTCGCCGGTCATACGCTTATAAACTTCGTCGGCGACGATATGGCTGATGCGGCGCCAATTCTCCGGCGTCGTGAAATAGCGCTGGCCGATCATCTGCTGCTCGGCGAACACATCCCACAGGCGGAAATCGACACGCAGCCGGCCGTCTTCCTGTTGATCGGCCGAGCCCATCACGAGCGCTTGCGCGCCAATCGGGCGCCATTCCTGAAACCGCGGCGGCTGGTTCATATTGAGGTCGCGCTGGATAAACGCGGCCGGATTGATCGCTTTAAAAAGCCCTGAGCGCTCAAGATCGGCCGTGATCACGCCCGCAATATCGCTACCCACTTGCGCTCATCCGCGGCTCTGGCCCATGAAGGCGGGGATCGCCGTCTTGATCGGCGCCAGATTGCCTTTGTCGATCGTCGACATCGATCAGCGCATCGGCACTGAGCGGCGCAAAAATCGCCCACAAGACACAGGCAGACCGTCAGACTACGAACCAATCGCATTACGTTCCTTTCGCTTCGCAGCGACCCTAGCCGTTGCCACCGCCACCGCCGAGATGCCTATCATCTTGCTCGGGTCGAATTCAAGTCGGAATCCTTCTCCACACATCATATTGATCGGCGGGCAGATCATAAGGCTGGCATTGATTAATGGCGCGAATCAGCCGCATTCCGCGGCCGCTCGGTAGTAGGGCTCGCTCATGCGTGATTCGTCTTCGATGTGCGGCACATCGCGCCAGAGTTCCATCCGCACGCAGGTAAATCGATCACATCGACTCCGAGCGTCTCCGGCTGGACGGCACCGGCCGGAAAGCTCCAGCACTGGCCATTTGCCGCTGCAACAATTGAATCAGCGTGATCGTCATGTCGGTGCCGGCGCCCACCTGCGCGCGCGGCTTGTCGCGGTCCTGGCTCGGCTTGGCCTCAGCCGTCTTCTCCTGACGGTCCTGCGCCTTCTGCTCCTTGTTGATGAGCGCCGCGATTGCATCGAGATCGAACTTGTCCTTCTTCTCGGGATTGGGCGGCGCCGGGCTTTGCCTTGGGCTTGGCTTCGGGTTTTGGCTTCGGCTTTTCCTTCTCGGCCGTGTCCTTCGGCTTGGGCTTGGTTTCGCTCAGGTATAGCATCAGGCGCCGGTGGCGCTTCTTCGGCGCGGGTTCTGCGGCGGCGGGGAGCCGGCGTCGGAGCGGGCTCCGGCTTCTCTTCCTTCGGCTCTTCTTTCTTGCTCGCCGCCTTGACGTTCGCCACTCGGCGACGGTCGCCACCTCGACCGGAATGTCCTGCGTGACAGTTAATACCGGAACCGGCGCTCGAATCGTGATGACGCGGAAACCCGATGCACGACCGCGTGCAGCAGAATCGAAAAGATCGAGGCCGAACCGCATACGCCTTGCCTCTTCCTGTTAGTGAGGCTCGACGTCCGTCACGAGGTTGAGCTTGTTGAAGCCCGCGCCCTTGAAGCGCGCCCATCACCCTCATCACCGTGCCGTAATCAACATTCTTGTCGCCGCGAATATAGATGCGCTTGTCGTACCCATTCTCCGAAATCGCTTCATGCGCGGCACAAGCTCGTCATATTTGATCTCGGTCTTTTGAAGATAGATCTTGCCGTCCTTGGTGATCGTGATGGTCAGCGGCTCTTCGCGTCGACTGAATTGGCGGCGCCTTGGATTGCGGCAGATCAATCGGCACGCCCACGGCCAAGAGCGGCGCAGTGATCATGAAGATGATCAACAGCACCAGCATCACATCGACCATCGGCGTGACGTTGATCTCAGCCATCGGCCTGAGCGCCCGGCGCCTTCTCCGGCCGCCGCCGCCACCAAGGTCGGTATCGACCGAGACGCGGCCATTAACGGCCCCGCTCTTCGATCTGGCGCGACAGGATCGCCGAGAACTCATCGGCAAAGCCGTCGAGCCGGATGGCATATTCATTGATGGTGTTGGAATAGCGATTGTAGAAGATCAGCGCGGGGATCGCCGCAGCAAGGCCGAGGCCGGTCGCCATCAAGGCTTCGGCAATCGCCGGCGCGACAACCGGCAAGGCTTGTCGATTGCGTGATGCCGATGCGCTCGAACGCGTTCATGATGCCCCACACCGTGCCGAACAGGCCGATGAACGGCGCGGAGGAAGCAAGCGTCGCGAGAAAATTCATGTTCTTCTGCAAGTTCGAGATCTCGCGTGAGATCGTCGCCTGCATCACCGTGTTGATGCGGCCGACCAAGCCGCCGCCGGATTGGACGAGGTCGCTGCGCTTCTCGATCGAGCGGCGCCATTCGCGCATCGCCGCGACAAACACCACAGCGAGCGGATGATCGGGTCTTGCTCTCGACGCGCTTATAAAGCTCGTCGAGCGGGCTTGCCCGACCAGAACAGATCCTCGAAGCGCTCGGCCCGGCCCTTGAGGCCGCCCAGACTGAAGCCCTTGTCGAAGATGATTCGCCCACGACCAGATGCTCGCGAACGCAAGCCCGGCCATCACGGCCTTGACGACCGAATCCGCCTTCATGAACAGGCTGACAGATGCTGTAATCGGCGGCGCCGCGTGCGAGCGCGACCCCCGACACCGCATGTGGATCCATAAAACCCCTCTCGCCTCTTGCGTCCCCCCAAAGCAACGCCGCACACTGGCGAGTGAGCGTTAAGCTCCGGTTAACCCGCTAATATGTCGAAACTGCGGCATTTTTCTTATGGTTTTGGTTCATTCCCGATCGCCGCACGCAGATGCTCCACGATATCGCGCGGAAGCCGGCGCGGCCTTCCCTCTGCCGAGATGCATGCAATTTCGACGCGCGCCCCAGCCAGCACCTCCTCCCCCGGAAGATCAAGCTGCTCGGCGGTGATTCGCGCGCCAGCAACCTCGCTGTAGGATGTCTGCACCACAAGGGCATCGTCAATGCGCGCGGGGCGCAAAAACGAGATATTGATGTGGCGAACTGCAAACGCAAGCGGCTCCGCGCGTTGCGCCAAGGACACATGATCGATCCCGGCAGAGCGCAACGCCTCCGACCGGCCACGCTCCATGAATTTGAGGAGCTGGCGTGATAGACCGACGCCGGTGAAATCGGTGTCCTCGTAATAGACCCGCACAGGGAAGTGATGGACTCCGCCTCGAACCTGCCCGATTGCGGCCGCAGCGCGCCTCCGACCGGCTCAGTCATCATCATCCGGCCGCACGAACAGATCCTCACTGAAGCCCTTGGGCGCGCCGAGCCCCAGATGCTTGAACGCAGCGAGGGTCAAGACGCGCCCGCGCGGCGTGCGTTGAAGGAGCCCGGCCTGAATGAGATAGGGCTCGATCACTTCCTCGATCGCATCGCGTGCTTCCGACAAAGCCGCTGAGATCGTTTCAACACCGACAGGCCCGCCGCCAAACGAGAGCGCCAAAAGCTTCAGATAACGGTGATCGAACGCGTCGAGCCCGCGCTCGTCGACTTCCAGCCGCTTCAGGGCCTTATCCGCAATCGGCGCGGTGATGGTTTTGTGTTTTTCGACCGCCGCGAAATCCCTCACGCGCTTCAGAAGCCGGCCGGCAATGCGCGGCGTGCCGCGCGAGCGCCGCGCGATCTCGTCGGCGCCGCCTTGGTCGATGTCGATATTCAACACCGATGCCGCACGCTCAACAATTTGGCGTAACTCTTGTGGCGTATAGAAATTAAGCCGAATTGGGATACCGAACCGGTCGCGCAGCGGCGTCGTGATGAGACCGGTGCGCGTCGTTGCGCCGATCAGCGTAAAGGGCTTGAGATCGATCTTGACCGAGCGCGCCGCCGGCCCCTCGCCGATGATGAGATCGAGCTCGAAATCCTCCATTGCCGGATAAAGGATTTCCTCGACCGCCGGCGAGAGGCGGTGAATCTCATCGATAAAGAGGACGTCATTCTCCTGAAGATTGGTGAGGATCGCCGCGAGATCGCCCGCGCGCGCGATCACCGGCCCCGAGGTCGAGCGAAACCCGACGCCAAGCTCGCGTGCCACGATCTGCGCGAGCGTTGTCTTGCCCAGGCCAGGTGGTCCGGAAAGCAGAACGTGATCGAGTGCTTCGCCACGCGCCTTCGCCGCCTCGATGAACACTTTGAGATTTTCGCGCGCTTGTTGCTGGCCGATGAACGAAGCGAGCACCTGCGGGCGCAAATGCGCCTCGAGCGCATCTTCCTCGCCCTTATCCTGCCCGACCAATCTTTGCGCCTCAGCCATGCGCCGTCTCCGATTCGTTCCGGCACGTAGTGTGCGCCATCCCGGGGGCCGGGCAAAAGCCTGCTGTAGCCTTGCGCTGGCGCCGCCCGATGCTAAGTGACGCTTTGACACTATTCAGCCGCAACCTTAGCCATTCTGCCATGGAGCGTATGCTGGCCAGCAGGCAATCGGTATTGACCCTTTCGAAGGCAAGAGACGGCGCGCCCATCTACGCCGCAATTTTGGCTTTCGGGCTCGGCCTCGCATGGTTGAGCGCCGAACGTCCCACGCTCATGCCCGTTTGGGGGCCGTGGGAGTTTTCCTGGGCCATCTATCTGGCAGCCACGCTCACGCTCTTCTGGTATCTGCGCGGCCTTGCACGCAGTTCGTCCCAATCGCGTCCCGCGCTTTGGCGCCGCATCGCATTTCTCGCCGGGCTCGCGCTCATCTACGCCGTGCTGCAAACGCGCTTTGAATATCTCTCGCAGCACATGTTCTTTTACAACCGCATCCAGCATGTGGTGATGCATCACATCGGCCCACTCTTGGTCGCGCTCGGCTGCAGCGCTGAGACGCTCAAAGCCGGCATGCCGGCTTGGCTGAGACAGCTGGCGCAGAGCCGCCCGGCATCGACCTTCATGCGCATCGTGCAGCAGCCATTGCTTGCCGCGTTTCTGTTCGTCGGCCTGTTCTATTTCTGGCTCATCCCGCCGGTTCACTTCCGCGCCATGATCGATTTGCGGCTTTACGGGCTGATGAATTGGACAATGGTGCTCGACGGCATCTTGTTCTGGTCGCTCGTGCTCGATCCGCGCCCGAAGCCGCCGGCACGCGTTTCATTTGCCGTGCGCGCCGCGCTCGCGATCGGCGTCATGTTTCCGCAGATTATTCTCGGCGCTGGTATCGCGCTTTCAAACCGCGACCTTTATCCCTCTTACGCGCTATGCGGCCGGCTCTATCCTTCGATCAGCCCGGTCGCCGATCAGCATATCGGCGGCATCATCATCTGGATTCCGCCCGCCATGATGAGCGTGCTTGCGCTTCTGCTGGTGATCAACGCCTTACGGCTCTCCGAAGAAACAACTGGAAAACAACGCCGATGACCAAGCTCCGCCTGCCTCTCCTTTTCTCCCTGCTCTTGGCTTGTGGGCCCGCAATGCACGCGCAAGCCGCGCAAAGCGATCTTGCGATCAATAACGCCTGGATCCGCTTCATAATCGCCTCGCGCCCGGCGGCCGGCTATTTCACCCTCACCAATAGCGGCGCAAGGCCGCACGAGCTGGTTGGCGCTTCGTCGCCCGACTGCAAATCGGTCATGCTGCATCAGAGCGTCAACGTGAACGGTGTTGAGAGCATGCACATGATCCCCAGCGTGACGGTGCCGGCGCACGGCTCGGTCGAGTTTGCGCCCGGCGGCTATCATCTGATGTGCATGGCGCCTGCGCCCGATATGAAGGTCGGCGGAACGGCTTCAGTCACGCTCGACTTCAAGGACGGCACGACGCTCTCCGCCGCCTTCGAGGTGCGCGGCGCGACCGGCGACTAAGGCGAGCTTAGTCAATCAGCCGTCTGAGATCCGCTGCTGTGCCGTCGATGTCGGGCTTGGCGGATGATAGCGACGTAACAACGAGCCGCGCGGCGCCGGTGCGGTCAAAGACATAGATCGCCGAGCTATGCGTCACTTCATAACCGCCCTTGGCGTCTGGCTTAACCGAGTACGAGACGCGATAGCGCCGCGCGAGCGATGCAAGCTGATCGGGCGTGCCGCGCAAGCCGACAATCTCGGGCGCGAATGCTTTGACATAAGCCGCCACAGTTTCCAGCGAATCGCGGTTGGGATCAACCGTTACGAACAGCACACGCACTTTGCTGGCATCCGGCCCAAGCGCCTTGAGCACATGCGCGACATTGGCAAGCGTTGTAGGGCAAACATCCGGACACAGCGTGTAGCCGAAATAGAGCAGCGTGACATGCCCCTTGAAGGCGTCCGCGTGCACCTCTTTGTCATCCGGCGCGCGCGTCATCGTGAAGGCAAGCGGCTTGAATGCGCCGGTCACATCATCCGCATGCCATTTGCCGCCGCCGCTGCAACCCGCAAGCAGCGCGAGCGCCAGCGCGGCTGCAAGCGAAGCAAGTGGGCGCGCTCTACTGCGCATCGAGAAAGGTGTGATGAGTTGCAGCATAGTGAACAAAGACCGCCAAGCCGAAGACAGTTACCAGAACGAACACGAGCACGAAAATGACGAAGGCGGCGAGGCGCTGATTGCGCACCCGCCGCTCCGGCGCGAGATCGCTAGCGAAGATGGGCGCCTCTTCCGCTTCGCTTTCATCATCGCCAGGGACGGGATCAGGCATATCGTCGGCGGGGGCGATTGTCATTTATCCTCCCGGGTCGGCATGGATGGCCGGGGGCCAGCCGCGCAAGCAAGACAAGAACTACCACAAGCGCGCGATCGCAACTCACGATCAAGGGATGCGTTACGGCCAATCGCCGCATCAGCACCCATCACGACACGGCTTTCAAGCCTTCGCGGATCAGCTCCTCGACTTTGGCATCTTCACCCAGCCGCGCGAGCGTGCGGTCGATGACGCTGACCGCTTGGGTTTGCGGCAGGCCGAGATTGACCAGCGCAGAGATTGCATCGGCGCGCGCGATGGCTTTCGGTGCAGGTGCGGCGCCGGATGCCGTCTTGAACGGAACCACAACTGAAGAGGCCGGTGCTTTGTCCTTCAGCTCGGCGACAATGCGCTTGGCGAGCTTGGGCCCGACACCGCTGGCGCGCGCGAGCGGCACGTGATCCTGCGCCGCAATGGCGGCAACCAGTTCCTCGATCGAGAGAACTGAAAGCACAGCCAGCGCAACGCGCGCACCCACGCCCTGCACATCCTGCAAGAGGCGGAACCAGGCCTTCTCATCGACAGTGGCAAAGCCGTAGAGCCGGATCGCATCCTCGCGCACCACGGTTTCGATGATGAGCGCAATCTCGCTGCCCACCGGCGGCAATTGACTAAGCAGGCGCTCCGGCGTCTGCACGACATAGCCGACGCCGTTCACATCGAGAATGATGCCATCCTCGGTGACGGCATCGATCACACCTCTGAGCTTGCCGATCATCGCATTGCCTCACTGAGCCGCGCACTGGTCTCAGATAGATGCGCATGCGCGATGGCGACTGCAAGCGCATCCGACTCATGTTCCGATCCGGGCGAACAACCCGGCAACAGATGACACACCATCACGCGGATCTGCGCCTTGCTGGCATGGCCCGAGCCGACCACCGACTTCTTGATGAGATTGGGCGCATATTCCGCAACTTCCAGCCCCGCTTGCGCGGGCGCCAAGAGCGCAATGGCCCGTGCCTGCGCCAGCTTGAGCGCCGCGCGGCTGTCGGCATTGACGAACGTCTCCTCAACCGCCGCGGCGCACGGAGCTTGCGCGGCGATTATCTCGGTGAGCTGCTCGTGAAGTGATCTCAGCCGCTCGGCCAGCATTTCGCTGGATCGCGTCGCGACGGTGCCGCTGGCGACATAAGTCAGCCGGTTACCCTCCGCGCGCACCACGCCCCAGCCGAGATGTCGAAGGCCCGGATCAAGGCCCAATATAGTCGGCGCACGGAGCATGAGGGTGGCGGGCAGCTTTCGCGAATCACTTGAGCGTTCGCAATTTGTACCCTATGCCGCGCTCGCCGTCTCACCGGGTGCGAGGTTGGGCGCAGCTGCATCCACCGTGATCCGCGCAGTGGCGTAATAGCGCCGGAGCAAGATGAAGATGGCAACGAGCCCGCAGAAGGCAAGCGCGACCCCTGCTGATATAGGCGCCCCAAGCGCGACGAGCCCGGCCGCCGCCAGCATGCCGAGCGCGCCGCCAATGTCCCACGCGCCTTCGCAGGCCATATGAAACCGGAGCACGCAAGGCGAGCGCTTGGCCTCATTGTAAACCGCGGTCATCATAGTTGGGACATAGATGCAGCCGCCGAGCGCGCCAAGCGCGTTAGCGGTGATGGCAAGTGCCGCATGGCCGAGCGCAAGCGAACGCAATGCGATGATGAAAGTGAAGGTTGCAAACATCAGCCATGCGGCACGGCGCCCGCCGCCACCATCGATATACCTGCCAAGAAAGAGCCCCGCGACCGCTCCGGCCAGCGCTGCAATCGCCAATGCACCGCCATAGGCTAAGAAACTCTGGCCGAGCGAGACGAACAGCGTGATCTGCCATGCCGTGATATAGCCGGCGCAAATCCAGCCATCGGCAACGAAGAGCGCCATGCCGAACCTTGCCGCCTTGTAAGCGCCGGGCACGTGGCGCGCGACAACGATATTGGGCGAGAACAGCAAAGGCACCGCCGCAAGAAGGCCGATCGCGCACGCCGCGCCGAATGCCACCTGCGGGCCGAATGTGATGAGAAGCCAACCGGAAGCAATCGGGCTTACGATGCCGACAATCGCCGCCAGCGCTTCGCGCGCACCCAATTGATGGCCTCTATGTTCCGCATCGCCGAGCGCCGCGAAATAAGCGTGATAACAGGTCCAATAAATTGCGTCGCCAAGTGCGCCCACGACGATGAAGGCAAGAAGCGCAAAGCCGATGCCATGCACTTCGGCAAGGATCGGATAAGGCAGCGCCGAAAGCACCGTGCCGAGAATGACAAGATTACGAATGCCGAACTTCACCGCCAGCGGAATGACAATCGGGCGGATGGCGAAGCGCCCAGCTAGAACCATCGCCACAGTCAGCAACACGGCAACTGCCGGCACGCCGGCCTTCAGAAGAAAGACCGTAACGAAAGCCGCACCGCCCGCCTGGGCAATCTGATGAATGCCGTAGTGCAGGTTGAGCAGGTTGACGGTCGAATTACGGAAGAAAGCCATCGAAGGCGCGAGTCCCATTCAAATGCACGGATGAAAAGCGAGCGTGACGGTGTTTCACCGCTCAACGTCAAAGAGCGCCTCAAGCGCTCAAGCTCTAGCTAATCCTCCGCACGGGACTCTCCCGTCCTTAGTCAAACGGCGCGACATTATTCTTGCGCCTGCAATTGTCAACTGGACGCCGGAAAATCGCGCGCCGCGCTTAAGCGCGATTAAGGATGATGATTTCGTAGTTCAAATACGCGGCAAACCCAACCCAACCGAGATAAAGCACAAACAGCCAAGCGGCGCGCACGTCAATACGCCAGAACAGGTAGATGGCAATGACAATCGCGATTGCAAGCGCCGCGATCTCGACCAGCGCGAGCACGAGCAGATGAAGGTCGAAGAAAAGAAACGGCCAAACGACATTGAGGACGAGCTGCACGAGATAGGCGATGTGCGCCCCGCGATGTGCTTCAAAGCCGCCGCGCCGCCAGATGAGCCACTGCGCAAGCCCCATAAGGATGTAAAGCGCCGTCCAGGCGACGGGAAACACCCAATTGGGCGGCGTAAGCGACGGCTTCGCGAGGCCAGCATACCAAAGCGGAATCGCCTGGGCCGTGGATATGCCGGCGATACCGCCGGCAATGAGCGCGAACGAGACAAAGCCAACGAGCCAAAGCGCCGTGTTTTGCGAACTCTCGTTAGGTGACTCTAACATCACCGCATTTCCTTTGGCCGCCGCAGCGCCGAAGATGGTCCTAGTTCATTTAGGCCGTCAGCTTTTCCATCAGCTCATCGCTGGCTTCGAAATTTGCATAGACATTCTGCACATCGTCATTGTCTTCCAAAACTTCAATGAGCTTGAACAGATTCTCCGCCGCCTCGCCCTCGATCGGCGTGAGATTGTTCGGCCGCCACACGATGTTGGCCGATTCCGCCGGGCCGAACTTCTCTTCCAGCGCTTCGCGTACCTGGGCGAAATCATCGGCCGCACAGGTCACCTCGTGCGATTCATCCGACGACTGACAATCTTCAGCGCCTGCCTCGATCGCGGCTTCGAGCATAGCGTCGGCGCTCGCCACGCTCGCCGGATAGGTGATCGAGCCGACCCTTTGAAACATGAAAGAGACCGAGCCCGTCTCACCGAGATTGCCGCCGTATTTGGAGAATGCCGCGCGCACTTCCGGGGCGATGCGATTGCGGTTGTCGGTGAGGATCTCGACAATCACGCCGACCCCGCCGGGCCCAAAGCCCTCATAGCGGATTTCCTCATAGCTTTCGGCGTCACCGCCCGCGGCCTTCTTGATCGAGCGCTCGATATTGTCCTTGGGCATCGAGACGGCTTTGGCGTTCTGGATCGCCAGCCTCAGGCGCGGGTTATATTGCGGGTCGGGCCCGCCAGCTTTCGCGGCGACGAAGATTTCGCGCGCAATCTTGGTGAAGGTCTTGGCGCGCTTGGCGTCCTTCGCGCCTTTCTTGAACATGATGTTCTTGAACTGTGAATGCCCGGCCATCTCAAATCCCTACAAATTCACGCGGCCTCTAATAATCGCCGCGCGGCCTCGGGCGCAAGTCTCCGTCCCTACTGGCAAATTGGCCATATTCGTTTTCAAGTTTTGGGGCCACCCCCCTCATCCTCCCCGTTTTGCCATCAGGCACCAAACGTGGAAAACGCGGAGGGGCCGCCGAGCCACCCCACCCGATCGTCTATATAGTTCAGGACCAATGAAGATTGAGACGCGGCATGAAAAAACAACGCGCTCAAAAGGTGAAGACATGAAAGCTCTTCAAGCCGCTGCTCTCTTATTTCTTCACGCTCTGGGCCACGGCCCGAGCCGATGAGCACACCGTCATCCCCATGGATGTCGATCTTGCGCCTGGGCAAATGTGGTCGATCAAATCGAGCGCACCCACAACAGCGAAGGTCGTCATCGGCAGGATTGAGCCGTGGGCGGACAAAACCGTGGTGCATATCTCGGTCATCGATGTTCCGGTTCCGTCTTGCCTTCACGTCGCCGCCAAGACCACGACGATCGGACACATGCCGTTTGAGAAGTCGGCGCTCAGCGCATCGCTCGACAAGCTGCTTTCGATGCACGCATCACCTGACCCGGCGTTCGAAGACGGCTATAAGCAATGGCAGGCCGCTAAGGGCGGTATTTTCACGATCGATGAGAGCGGGCTATGGGCATCGTCCTCGCCTGCAAGTGAGAGGAGCGCGCCATGGGAATGATGATCGAAGGCAAATGGGTGGATGAAGAGCCGCCCGAGACCGGCGCTTCGGGCGAGTTCAAGCGCATCGCCAGCGTCTTGCGCGATCGCATCTCGAATGACGGATCGACCCAGTTTCCAGCGGAGGCCGGGCGCTATCATCTCTATGTCGGCTATCACTGCCCGTGGGCACATCGCACCATCATGTTCCGCGCGCTCAAGGGTCTTGAGGACGCAATCACCATCTCCTATTGCCTGCCTTATCTCGGCGACGCCGGCTGGATCTACAAGCTCGATCCCGAATGCCCGGACTGCACGCTCGATCAGATCAACGGCTTCACCCATCTGTGGGAGGCCTATGCCAAGAGCGACCCCCATTACACCGGCAAGGTGACGATCCCCGTCCTGTGGGACAAGCAGACGAACAAGGTCATCAACAACGAAAGCTCCGAGATCATCCGTATGCTGAACAGCGCGTTTGTTGGCGTTGCCGGCAACGCCAAGGATTTCTATCCCGAATCCTTGCGCAAGGAGATCGATGAGATCAACGCCTTCACTTATGCGAATGTGAACAATGGCGTTTACCGAACCGGCTTTGCGCGCAGCCAGGAAGCTTATGAGGACGCCTACGAGCAATTATTCGCTGCGCTCGATACGCTGGAAGAGCGGCTCGGCAAGCAGCGCTATCTGATTGGCGAGCAGCAGACCGAAGCGGATTGGCGCCTGTTCCCCACGCTCGTGCGGTTCGATGTCGCCTACTTCTCGGCGTTCAAGTGCAATCGGCAGCGCATCCAGGATTTCCCCAATCTCTGGCGCTACACCAATGACCTCTATTCAACGCCCGGAATTGCCGCGACGGTGAAGCCGCGGCTCTACGTGCAGAACTATTATTCGCTCCGGCGCGTAAACCCGAATGGCATCATCCCGCGCGGCGTGCCAGTCCATTTCGGCGCCGGTGGAACGGCCTAAAGCTCCATCGAACCAGCGGAACAGAGTTCCATTTTCGATCTCGCGGCCAGTCGAAGCCAAATCGATGGCCTCGGCTCCAACGCCACATGACAAAAACTCAAGTTTTGAGCGTGAAGACGTTCGACTACACGCCTTAGGGGTTTCTCAGCACAGCATAGACTAGATTTACCGGCTTGCACGATTAACGGTGTGAGTTCATTCTATTTACAGCACTTGCTTCTCGAAGGACTAAATCGCTATGGCAACTGGAACCGTGAAATGGTTCAACGCTCAGAAGGGCTATGGTTTCATTCAGCCCGATGACGGCTCCAAAGATGTCTTTGTACACATCACAGCAGTAGAACGCGCCGGAATTGGCCGCCTCAATGAAGGTCAAAAGCTCAGCTATGATCTGATGACCGAGCGCGGCAAGACCAATGCTGGCAATCTAAAGCTGCTCTAGCCCAGTTTTCCTTGCGGAAATTGATCGGTTTCATTGAGTGCACTCAGCACTCATGAACCGATGCTTGGCATTTGTGCCTGGAGCTTGCCGCCAATTCGCACCGGCGCGACCTGCTGCGCCAGCCCGCCCGGCGCCGTCACCACGAACAGGCCGCAAAGCGTGCCCTCGCCCTCCGCCGGCTCAAGCCGTGCCCCGGGCACCTTGTGTGTAAAGCGGCGCACGGGGTCGGCCTTCTTCATGCCGATCACGGAATCATAATCACCACACATGCCGGCATCCGACTGATAAGCGGTGCCGCCCGCTAGAATCATATGATCCGCCGTCGGAACATGCGTGTGGGTGCCGACGACAAGGCTCGCGCGGCCGTCGCAGAAATGCCCCATCGCTTGCTTTTCGCTCGTCGCCTCGGCGTGAAAGTCGATGAGGATCGCGTCGGCGCTCTCGCCCAGCCGCGTTGCCTCAAGCTCGCGGTCGATTGCCGCGAACGGATCATCGAGCACATCAGGCATATAAAGCCGGCCCATCGCATTGACGACGAGAAGGCGCCCCGCCGGCGTCTCGATCATCGCCTTGCCGTGGCCGGGCGTGGTCTTGGGATAGTTGATCGGCCGTAGCAGCCGCACCTCGCGCGCGATGAAGCCAAGCGTCTCGCGCTGATCCCAGATGTGATTGCCGCTGGTCAGACAATCGGCGCCCGCGCCGATCAGCTCCTGAGCAATACCCTCGGTTACGCCGAAGCCGTGCGCAGCGTTCTCGCAGTTGATGACGACGGCATCGGGCTTAAGGCGCTCTCTAAGGTCGGGCAGATGGCGATGAACCGCATCACGGCCTGCGCGCCCGACAATGTCGCCAAGGAAAAGAATGCGCACCGAACCCTCTTTTACGCCGGACGACGTGGCCGCCGACGAAACAGATTGACCCGCACGGGCTGGATCAGCTCCCAAGCACCGTCGGGAAGCCGTGTGGCCAGCCGCTCGAAATCGCGCGTCATATCGGCTTCCATCGCCGCGAAGCGCCCGCGGCGCGTGGGGTCAATGGCAATCATCGCATCACGCAGAGATTCGAAGCTCTCAATTCGCCGCGGCTGTAGGAAATAGGTTTCGGAGACGGCGTCGAAGCCGTAGTCGCCCGCGCGTCCGATCTCGCCATAAGCCGCAGCGCGTACTTCGGTCTCATCGTCGATCGGCTGCATGAGATCGAAAGCCGGCCCTTCGGCAAGCGGCTCGGCGATGTAAAGATCACCGCCGTCCTTCAAGACACGCGCGGCCTCCTGGAGCGCCTTGCCTTGCTCGGCCGCCGGCACATGGTGCAGCGAATTGATGAAAGTCACGAGGTCGGCCGAGGCATCGGCAAGCGGCAGGTCCTGCCCCACACCTTCGACATAGCGCTCGTCGGCGACGGGCGCCGTGGCATGCGCACGCTCGAGCTGCAAGGCGCCGCATTCAACGCCGACGACATGGGCGCCTTGCCGCGCCATGAAGCGGGCGAATGAGCCATCACCACTACCGACATCCACGGCGTGTCTCCCCTTCAGCGCGACCGCTTCCAGCACCGCATCGCCGCCTGACTTGCGTTCCATTTTGTCCTCTTTGCACCACTTTGGTCCCTGCAAATTCGCCGTCTGATGGCGGATTTGCAAGGAAGGACCTGCGGAGGGTGTACAGGAAAAATTAGGTGCGGGGACCGCCATGGCCGTTGGAACATATGATCCTCACGAGCCTGGAGAACCAGGTGGGCGCCGTATGCCTTAGGCCACGGCCAGAGGCAGGGACAGCTCCCGTGAGCATCTTTAAGGCCCCTGGGATGCAAGTTCCGGACGTACCCGGCAGAACCCGCGGGGGAGACTCTAGCGCGTTTTGGCTTAACGTCGAGCGTCACCTCATGGTTCGACGGGCTCGCCATGAGGCTTACCAACCCCCTCATCCTGAGCTTGGCGAAGGATGGGTATGCAGCTATGCGGCGCTCAGGCGCTCGGCGATCTCGACGACCCGGGCCGAGGCGGCATCAAGCAAGTCGGCGATCCGGTTCTCGGCATTGAGGGCGCGGTGCTCAAGCGTGGTGCGCTCACCCTTGATCCGGTTGAGATCGCTCCGCAGATCATCGAGCTTGGAGACCATATCGGACAGCTGGTCCGCGATCATGAGGCCACCCAGCAGCAACAGCCGCGTCTCGCCGACCTGGCCGACCTCTTCCGACAGCAGCCTGACTTGCTTGTCGTAGTAGCTGGCAAGATCCAGCAAATGAGCTTCCTCGCCTTCGCCGCAGGCGACCGTGTAGTTGCGCCCATTGATGGTGACTGTCACTTGAGGCATTGACCTCTCTCAACTCGCCCGCTTGAGAACGCCGCGCATATCTTCAATCGCCACATCGAGCTGCTGCGACGCTTCACCGGCGAGCTTTGCCAGCCGCTCGTTTTCGCCGCGCAAAATCTCGATCTCGTCGGCGAGCATCGCCCGCTCGGCCTTGAGCTTGTCCATCTCAGCGCGCACTTCACTCGAGACCGGCGGCAGAGGCACCGCGCCGGGGTTACGCACCTGAATGCATTGCTCAAGGCGCTCGAGCGCGAGGCCGAACTGTTCGATCGCTTCTTCGATTCGACTCATGCTCGTTAACATACTGAGTTGTTTGGTGCGCACAAAGCTTTGTTCCGACTCAGTTTTCGATTCCCACATCTTTCGTGCGAGACGGCGGCGCTCAACTTGTGCCTTAAGTCCTCACGGCTGTTTCGGATCAGCCTCCATATCAGGGCCCATTGCCACCGGCCGAACCGCCTGATCCAGCACTTGAAGGAACTTGACCGGCTCGGTCATGGCAACGAAATGCCCTGCATTTTCAATAACAAAGAAGGCTTTCTTGGGAGCTTGGATCTGATTGAAATAGCCTCGCGCAAGGTTCTTCGGAGTGATGTGATCGTTTGCCCCCTCGATCACGAAGAACGGGGTCGGAAAGTCCAAGCCGAGCGCTGGCAGGTCCTCGGCGACCATGTCAGGACCGAGCGCGTCGGCTGCCTTGCCGCCATTCATGAAGCTCAAAATGTCCCACGGCGCGGTGCGCGGCGCGTAATAGATTCGGTCGCGCTCCTTCAGGATGAAGCCGTTGAGATCCGCGGGATCCATGTCGCCGCGGCTGATTTGCCGGTACTTGATATAGGTCGCCAGATCCTTGAACGGCGGCGGGCCGAGCGCGCGCAGCTTTGCGAGCGTCTTCTCGTCATGCGCCGCCGCGGCCCGCGCAATGCTGTAGCGATATTGCTCGGCGAGCATCACTTTCCATCCGACAACCTGTCCGGTGCCGACATAGGCGCTGAACAGATCGGGGCGCTTGAACACCATGTGCTCGCCGACGATCGTGCCCCAGGAATGGCCAACCAGAATTACTTTGTCTTGGTCTAGATGCTTGGTGAGCCATTCGGTGATCTCGACGCCGTCTTCGACAATGTGCGCAAGGTTCAGCTTCGCTGGCGGCTTTGGATTGGCGCCATAAGTGCGCCCGGCGCCACGCTGATCCCATTGCACGATGGTGAAGTCCTTCTCCCAAGGCTGATAGATTTCGGGGAAGTAAGAGTGGCACTCGGCCGGCCCGCCATGGACGAACAGGATGATTGGGTTTCGCCGGTCCTGCCCGCGAATGGTGATGAACTGTTTGATGCCGCCCGCCTCGACGAACCTGTGCTCATCGATCCCATTGGGCGTCGAAATGGCAAGATCGGGCGCGATCTCATGCTGGCGGTAGGCCCGGTAGCCGAGACCGGCCAAGACCACAACGAGCAGCAGCGCGACGATCACGGCCAGCCCGCCGGCAATCAATCTGACCATAGCTACCCTCCCCTCGACTCCAACTGATATTTCTGCAAAACAATCTCATGTATGGTAGAAAATATACTGAAGAGTATTAAAAACTCAATGGTATATTTTTTGGCATGGTCGATTCGCCAGCCACCGTGGTGGGCAAACGTGCCCGAACGCGCGCACGCCTTCTTGAGGCCGCCGCGAAGGTCTTTGCCGCCAAAGGGTTTCACGCCGCAACTCTTGATGATGTCGCCGCCGAAGCCGGCATGACCAAGGGCGCCATCTACGGCAACTTCAAGAACAAGGAGGAGCTATTCCTCGCAATCTTCGAGGTCCCGGCCTATGGCGTCCGTCCGGTGTTTCGGCCCGGCGCGCCGCTGAAGGAGCAACTCCGGCGCTTTGGCGAGGGCGTGATCGCTTTTTTGCCAACCGCTGAAAAGCGCGGCGTGCTGTTCACCGAGTTTCAGCGCCATGCGATGACCCATCCGGAATTCCGTGACAGCGTGGATGCCCGCAGCCGCGAGTTCGCGCGCCGCGCCGCGAAGAGCCTTGAGCCCTATTTCGACGAGGCGGAGATCGGCATGCCGATCGAGCGTTTCGTGGTGATTCTGGACGCGATCATCGACGGGCTGATTGCGCAGCGCTTCCTGACGCCGAGTCTCGTCCCTGACGATCTCATCATCGCCGCTTTTGAGCGTCTGGCCTGACTCACAACAGGTTTCTGTTCGGCCATGGTTTCGCCATGGAGTTACGTCTTCGTTGCCGGCGGCCTTTCGGGGCCATGCCGATCGAAATTGGGGAGCTTTCCGATGTCCAAGCTGAAGACCGTTTTAGTAGGCGTCGGCCTTGGCGTGAGCGCCATGGCCATTGCTCAAGCCGCCGAGCCGGTTCTCCATCTCAAGCCGGGCCTTTGGCAATCGACCACGCAAGTAAATGTGTCGGGCCAAGCAGCCATGCCCGCTATGCCTTCCATGCCCGAGAGTGAGCTGGCCAAGCTGCCGCCCGCGCAGCGCGCCAGGATCGAGCAGATGTTGAAGAACATGCCGGGTACTGCAGGCAAGCCCATCGTCACAAAATCCTGCATCACCGAGAAGGATCTCGAGGACGCGCGGAATTTCGCGCCCGAGCGACCCGACTGCAAGCAGACAATTCTGAAGCAGACGGCCACGGACATTCAGATGAAGTACGAGTGCACCGGAGAGAACCCAACGAGCATGACCGGGGAGTTCAAGACGAGCTCCCCCCTCGCCTATAGTGGCGAGATGCACGGCACGGCGACGGTAAACGGGCACACAATGACGATTGCCAACACGATGCAGGGCAAATGGCTAGGCTCGGATTGCGGCGATGTGAAGCCCATGAGTCACGAGCCCCCAAAGACAGAGGCAGAGCCTAACTAGGCCATTTGCCGAAGCCAGAGCTGCGGGGGCGAGCCCAGCCGGACGGCCGGCTCGCCTTTCGCATTTCGCACAGTCTGCGGCGCTGGGATTGTTAACTCGCCAGCCCCCCCTCGCCATGTTGCGCCCGGCCCGCCGGCGCCGGCATCTTTGTCCGCCTGGGCTCTCGCGGAAACAGGGTTCCGCCACGGATTGCTGCTAATGCCTGATGACGTCTTGAAGCCGAGCGAACTCCGCGCGATGGCCAATGCCATCCGCATCTTCACGGTCGATGCGGTCGACAAGGCGAAATCCGGCCATCAGGGCATGCCGATGGGCATGGCCGATGTCGCAACCGTGCTTTATTCGCGCTTTTTGAAGTTCGATGCCGCGGCGCCCGATTGGCCTGATCGCGACCGTGTCGTGCTCTCCGCCGGCCACGGCTCGATGCTGCTTTACTCCCTCCTCTATTTCACCGGCTCGCCCGATATGACGATCGAGGAGATCAAGCGCTTCCGCCAATGGGGCTCGAAGACGCCCGGCCACCCGGAATACGGCCACACCAAGGGCGTTGAGACGACGACCGGCCCGCTCGGCCAGGGCCTCGGCAATGCGGTCGGCATGGCAATTGCTGAAGCGCATTTGAACGCTGTGTTTGGCGCCGATCTCGTCGATCACCGCACTTATGTCTTCGCCTCCGACGGCGACTTGATGGAAGGCATCAGCCATGAGGCCGGGGCGCTCGCTGGGCACTTGAAGCTCCGCAAGCTGATCGTTTTGTTCGACGACAACGGCATCACCATCGACGGCAAGCTTTCGCTCACGGATTCGGTCGATCAAATCAAGCGCTTCGAGGCTTATGGCTGGAACACACTGCGCGTTGACGGCAATGATGCGGAGGCCGTCTCAGGAGCGATCGAAGCCGCGCAGAGCGCCGACCGCCCGACATTGATCGCCTGCAAGACCATCATCGGTTACGGCGCACCAAAATCGCAAGGGACAAGCGCCGCGCATGGCACGGCGATCAAAGGCGATGAGATCGAAGCAACGCGCAAAGCGCTTGGCTGGACATCGCCGACCCTTCGAGATGCCCGATGACTTGCTGAAGGTGTGGCGCAAAGTCGGCGCGCGCGGCAGAGAAGCGCGCACCGAGTGGGAGCAGCGCCTTAAAGCCTCCGACAAACGCACGGAATTCGAGCGCCGCATCAACAGCGTGTTGCCGCAAACCCTGTTGCCCGCGCTCAAAGCGCACGCCAAAGCAATGGCTGAAAACCCTGCTGCGATGGCCACGCGCAAAGCCTCAGGCCTTGCCCTTGATGTGATCGCCGAGCACATGCCGGAAGCGATTGGCGGCTCGGCTGATCTTTCGGGCTCGAACAACACCAGAGCGAAATCGGAACCCGTGCTCGATGCGAGCAATTATGCCGGCCGCTATATCCATTATGGCGTGCGCGAGCACGGCATGGCGGCGGCGATGAACGGCATGGCGCTGCATGGCGGCGTTTATCCGTATTCGGGCACGTTCATGGTGTTTTCGGATTATTGCCGCCCCTCGATCCGCCTTGCCGCGCTCATGGGCCTCAACGAGGTTTTCGTTATGACGCATGACTCGATCGGCGTCGGCGAAGACGGCCCGACACATCAGCCGATCGAGCAGCTCGCTGCCTTGCGTGCCATGCCGAACCTCACAGTGTTCCGCCCCGCCGATGCCGTCGAAGCCGCCGAGTGCTGGGAGCTGGCATTACAAAACACCGAGGGCCCGAGCCTGATGGCGCTCACCCGCCAGGATCTGCCGCCCATCCGCGTTGTTCCCTCATCGGAAAACCGGTCGGCCTATGGCGGCTACATCTTGAGCCAAGGCCAGGGGCGTATCCGCTTGGTGCTGATCGCCACCGGCTCGGAAGTTGCAATCGCTGTGAGGGCACAACAAATCCTTGCCGGGCGCAGCATTCCATCGACCGTGGTATCGATGCCTTCCACCACTCTGTTCGACCGCCAAAGCGCGAGCTATCGCAGCCAGGTGCTGCCCAGCAATCTTCTGAAGATCGCAGTCGAGGCGGGCGTCCCCATGGGCTGGGACAAATATGTCGGCGATTCCGGCGCTGTCATGGGCTTGTCTCATTTCGGCGCGAGCGCCCCTCAGGAAACACTATATAAGGAATTCGGTTTGACCGCGGAGCGGCTTGCACAAATGGCGATCGAACGCCTCTAAGCCGCCCGCGCATATCGGGAGAATGCCATGGCAGTCAAAGTTGCAATCAACGGCTTCGGCCGCATCGGCCGGCTTGTCTTGAGAGCCATCGCTGAAATCGAAGCGCAGCGACATTGAGGTCGTAAGCGTGAATGATCTCGGCCCCGTCGAAACCAATGCCCACCTCTTGCGCTATGACAGCGTGCACGGCCGTTATCCCGGCGAAGTGAAGGTGGAGGGCGATCACATGATCGTCGACGGCCACAAGATCAAGGTCACCGCCGAACGCGACCCTTCCAAGCTTCCGCACAAGGATCTGAGCGTCGACATCGCGCTTGAATGCACCGGCATCTTCACCAGCAAGGACAAAGCCTCCGCGCATCTCGCTGCCGGCGCCAAGCGCGTGCTGATCTCCGCGCCCGCCGATGGCGTCGACAAGACGATCGTCTTCGGCGTCAACCACAGCGCGCTGACGAAAGACGACATTGTCGTCTCCAACGCCAGTTGCACAACCAACTGCCTGGTTCCTGTGGCGAAGGTGCTGCACGACGCCTTCGGCATCGAAAAAGGCTTCATGACGACGATCCACTCCTACACCAATGATCAGCCTTCGCTCGATCAGATGCATAAGGATCTCTACCGGGCGCGGGCGGCTGCGCTGAACATGATCCCGACATCTACTGGCGCGGCGCGCGCTGTCGGCCTCGTGATGCCGGAGCTCAAGGGCAAGCTCGACGGAATTTCGGTGCGCGTGCCGACACCGAATGTCTCGCTTGTCGATCTCAAAGTCGTGGTGAAGAAGGCGACGAGCGTCGAAGAAGTCAATGAAGCGATGAAGAAGGCAGCCGCCGGCCCGCTCAAGGGTGTGCTCGCCATCGTGCATGACAAGCTTGTCAGCCACGACTTCAACCACGATCCGCACTCCTCCTCCTTCGCGCTCGATCAGACGAAGGTGATGGAAGGCAATCTCGTGAGCGTGATGAGCTGGTACGACAATGAGTGGGGCTTCTCCAACCGCATGTCGGACACCGCGGTCGCGATGAGCAAGCTGATCTGATGCGAGCGCGACGTCCTGATCGCCTCTCCCTTGATGGGAGAGGTCGGATCGCTTGGCGCTTAAGCGCCTTAGCGATCCGGGTGAGGGTGGGACGAGAATCACCTGATACAGCCCCTCACCCTAACCCTCTCCCACAAGGGGAAAGGGGATTGGATGGGGCCGGCGTATGAGCAGCTGGAAGACGCTTTCGGACATGAACCCGCTCGGCAAGCGCGTGCTTGTCCGCGTCGATCTCAATGTGCCGGTGAAGGACGGCGTCGTTACGGAAGAGACGCGCATTGCGCGCTCGGCCGAAACCATCCGGGAGCTGATGGATAAGGGCGCGCGCGTGATCCTGTGCTCGCATTTCGGCCGTCCGAAAGACGGGCCGGATACGGCGAACTCGCTTAGGCAGATCATCCCTGCGCTCGAGAAGCATTTGGGCAAGAAGGTCGCTTTCGCATCCGACTGCGTCGGGCCGGAAGCGGAGAAAGCTTCCGCTGCGCTCAAAGACGGCGAAGTTTTGCTGCTCGAGAACACGCGCTTTCACGCCGGGGAAGAAAAGAACGACCCGAAATTCTCGGCAGATCTCGCCAAGCTTGCAGATCTCTACGTCAACGACGCTTTCTCCACCGCGCACCGCGCCCACGCCTCGACCGAAGGCGTGGCGCATCTTCTGCCCAGCTTTGCCGGCCGCGCGATGGAAGCTGAGCTCAAAGCGCTTGAAAGCGTGCTCGGCAATCCAAAGCGCCCGGTGATGGCGATTGTCGGCGGCGCCAAAGTGTCAACCAAGATCGCCGTCCTCGAACACCTCGTCGAGAAAGTCGACACGTTGGTGATCGGCGGCGGCATGGCTAACACGTTTCTTGCCGCGCAAGGCGTGAATGTCGGCAAGTCGCTGCAAGAGGTCGATCAGCATGCCACCGCGCTCAAGATCCTCAGCGCAGCCAAAGACAAGGGTTGCCGCATCTTGTTGCCGGTGGATGGCGTTGCCGCGAAAGAATTCAAGGCCAACGCGCCCTCGCGCACAGTCGCGATGAACGCAGTCGCCGCCGATGAAATGGTCCTCGACATCGGCCCCAAATCAACCAGCGAGGTCACGGCGGCGCTCGCCAGCTCGAAGACCGTGGTGTGGAATGGCCCGGTTGGCGCCTTCGAGATCACGCCGTTCGGCGAGGCGAGCTTTGCCATTGCGCGCGAGATCGCGCGGTTAACTAAGTCGGGCAGCCTCGTGTCAGTCGCGGGCGGCGGTGATACACTGGCAGCCCTCGATGCCGCGGGCGTCGAGGGCGGCTTGACTTACGTCTCGACGGCGGGAGGCGCCTTCCTCGAATGGCTCGAGGGCAAGAAGCTGCCCGGCGTTGAAGCATTGATGCATTAGGGAGAGGGCAATGAACTTGGCGGACCTGAACAAGATCGCCAACAAAATGGTCGAGCCGGGCAAGGGCATTCTTGCCGCTGACGAAAGCTCGGGCACGATCAAGAAGCGCTTCGACTCGATTAAGATCGAATCGACGGAGGAGAAGCGCCGCGACTATCGCGAGATGCTGTTCCGCACGCCGGGCTTCGGCGAGCATATCTCCGGCGTCATTCTTTATGACGAGACGATCAAGCAGAAAGCCGCCGATGGCACGCCGCTCGCCAAGCTCATCGAGAGCACTGGCGCGGTGCCGGGCATCAAGGTGGATATGGGGGCAAAGGCCCTCCCCTTCTGTAAAGGCGAATTGGTCACCGAGGGCCTTGATGGGTTGCGCGACCGGCTCAAGACTTACTACGCACTTGGCGCGCGCTTCGCGAAATGGCGCGCCGTGATTGATATTGGCCGCGAGGGCAATCGCGCGATCCCCTCCTATAACTGCGTGATGACCAATGCACACGCGCTCGCACGTTATGCCGCGCTGTGCCAGGAGCAGCAGATCGTTCCGATCGTTGAGCCGGAAGTTTTGATGGACGGCGATCACGATATCGAGCGCTGCTATCAAGCGACCGAGCTGACCCTCAAAATGGTGTTCGAGCAGCTTTATATGCAGCGCGTTGAGCTCGAAGGCATGGTCCTAAAGCCCAATATGGTGATCGCCGGCAAAAAGAGCGCCAAGCAAGCAAGCGTTGCGGAAGTTGCCGAGAACACGGTGAAGTGCTTGAAGGCCTGCGTGCCCGCGCTCGTGCCGGGCATCGCCTTTCTCTCAGGCGGCCAATCCGATGAAGAAGCAACTGCGCATCTCAACGCGATGAATGCGGGTGGGCCGTTGCCGTGGAAACTTACATTCTCCTATGGCCGTGCGTTGCAAGCCGCGCCGCTCAGCGCGTGGGCCGGCAACAACGCGAACAACCCAAAGGCGCAAGCCGCTCTCGCCCACCGCGCCAAGATGAATGGGCTCGCCTCACTCGGCAAATGGCAGCAATCGCTGGAGAAAGCGGCCTAGCGAGCGAATGCTGACGGGCCTCGCTTAAGCACAGCGAGGCCTGTCGCTTTGGGCCGCGTCAGGCGCTATTACCGCCGCGGCATCTGATCCTGACCGGGCTTACGTGGGCTGTTTGGATCACGCTGCGGATTTTGATGTCCGCCTTGCTGGCCCGGCTGACCGCCTTGCTGATGTTGCTGCTGAGGCTTCTTGCTCGGGTCGTGCTGCTGGCTACCTTGCTGCCGTTGATTGGGATTATTTGGCGTGTTGGTCATGGCTTCCTCGCACTTTCCTGACAGGAGGAACGCGCCTTTTTGCGCGCATCAATGGATAAGTCGCCGACGAGATTGATGTTCCGCTAAAAATCGACATTACTTTTATGGAAACCATAAATAGATCGCGCGGCACCGCGTTGCGATCGCGAAGACGTGACCATGGCAAACAACAAATCCGATCGCTGCCGGCTTTATCTCATCACACCTACCGCAATTACCGGCGATGCGCTTGCTCCCTACATGGAACAAATGAAGGCGGCGCTCGGCGCCGGCGATGTCGCTTGCGTTCAGTTGCGGCTCAAGGATGTCAGCGACGACGTGTTTCTACGTATCGGCGAAACGCTTATGCCGATCGTGCAAAATGCAGGCGCTGCGTTCTTGATTAACGACAGGCCCGACTTGGCAGCGCGGCTCGGCGCCGATGGCGCGCATATCGGCCAAGACGATATGAGCTATGAAGAAGCACGCGCCGCGCTTGGCCCGGATAAAATTCTTGGCGTAACAGCACATAACTCCCGCCACTTAGCAATGGAAGCCGCCGACAAGGGCGCGGACTATGTTGCCTTCGGCGCTTTCTTTCCGACCACGACCAAGGATGCAAAGACGCGCGCCGATGTCGATCTCTTGCGCTGGTGGTTGGATATTTTCGAAGTGCCTTGTGTCGCGATCGGCGGCATCACGCCCGAGAATGCACCGCCGCTGATCGAAGCGGGCGCCGATTTCCTCGCCGTCGCCTCAGGCGTTTGGAACCATGCCGAAGGCGCCGCTGCCGCAGTGCGCGCTTTCAATGCGCTGTTCGGCTCAATAGAGAATTGATGGCAGCCACGCGCCTTGGGGCTCGTTGTAAAGCCCGATCGTCATCAATGTCAGCTGATGCACAATCGGCAGCCCATTGTTCAAGCACCAGCGCATGAGATCGCCATTGCGTGTTGGCACCAGAAAGCCGCCGCCGCCGATTTCTTCTGTCGAGCCGATCAGCGCTTTGATTTCGGCATTAGTCTCGCCCACAGCGTGACCGAAGAATGCGATGCCCGTTGTATAACCTGTGATGCGCCCAAGATGTTCAACGACCCGCGCCTCACCTTGCGCGATTGCGTCGTCAAGCTCGCCGCCACGGTGATGGCCATGCACACGCATACACAAGGCATTGCAGGCATCGGCATCGCCGGAAGTTGCCGCACGCACGCGATAGCCTTCGAGCGTGATCTTCGGCGGCGTGCCATAAAACTTCGAAAGCTGCTCGCGGCAATCGAAGCCGAGCTTGGTGTAAAGCGCGAGTGAGCGGTTGTGATAGGCCGCCTGAACCAGGCGTATGCCCGGCGCCTCCACTTCGCGCGCCTTCTCCAGCACGGCTGCCATGAGCTGGCGCCCGATCGACTTGTCTTGCGCCGCAGGATCGACGGAGATCGGCCCAATTCCGGCGATCGAATTGCGCAAATCGAGAAAGTTGCTGCCGACCATGCGCCCGCCGCTTTCGGCAACGACACCGTAAAATCCTTCATTGGCAAGAAGCGAGCCGATGAAAATTGTGGCGACCTCTGCCGACGGCATGTCCCACGGGAAATTGTGCTTGCTCGAAATCGCCTTGAACCCTTCGAAGACGATCGTACCGGCCGGCGTGACGTCATCCCGCGCCGCTCTTCTCAGCGTAACCTGCATTGCCGCTCCTCCCTCTTGCGCCCCCACGGGGCAGCTGCGCATAGCCTATTTGCCATATTTTCGATAGAGGCACGCCGGGTCGGCGGCAGTTGCCGCTTGACGAATTAGTTCTCTCATGCGTTAATTATTATTATATTGGGTAACTAATGGAGGGCCCGATGACCGCCCCGCGACAACGCCCGAGCTTCATTCCTTCGGTGATCTACAAGGACAACAGAGCCGCGCTGAAGTGGCTTGAAAATGCGTTCGGCTTCGAGCCGAGCGAAGTTCTTGTCAATTCAAACGACAATATCGTTCACGCCGAAATGAGCCACGGCGGCGGCGTTATCATGGTCGGCAACGAGTTTGCGGAGTGGGCCAAGAGCCCAGCCTCCATCGGCGGTGCCAACACCCAGCGCATTCACGTGCGCGTTGATTCAGGCATCGATCAGCATTTCGAACGGGCGCGTAAAGCCGGGGCCAAGATCGTCATGGAGCCTGCCGATCAATTCTATGGCGAGCGCACTTATGCCGTAGAGGATCACGAAGGCCATCACTGGACCTTCTCGCAAACCGTAAAGCACGCAACCGAAGGCGATTACCACAAGGCCGGCTTCAAGACAAAGAAGCTCGATTGAGGAGAATTGGCATGGCTGAAGAATTAATCGGCACAGTCACAAGCGTGACGCCCGCAATTTGCTACAAGGACCCCAAGGCCGCCATAGCTTTTCTGGAAAAGGCGTTCGGTTTCGAAATCGCGGTGTTACTGACGACCTCGGACGGCGAAATCGCGCACTGCGAAATGAGCGCCGGAGACTTCAATATCGGTGTGATGGGCGAGTGGAGCACGCACAAGCCCGCTGCATCGCTCGACGGCTACTCAACGCATTTAATGATGATCCGGATCGAGTCCGGGCTAGACGCCCATTGCGAGCGCGCTCGTAGGGCCGGCGCGAAAATACTTGAGGAACCACAAGATCAGTTCTATGGCGAGCGGACTTACCGCGTGGCCGACCTCGAAGGCAATGTGTGGCGCTTCGGCAAGCGCGTGCGCGAAGTCTCACGCGAAGAGATGGAGCGTGCGAGCGGGCTCACCTTCAAAGAGCGCGCGTGACCAACGAAAACAGGGCTGACGAGGTGAACCTATGGATGCGCAAGGCGGCGAGATCATCGATCTTCAGACCACTTATCTCAGCTTGGATGGAAAGGGCCGCATAGCAACTCATCCTGCAAATGATTTTTGGCAAACGATCGGCAGCAACACATCGCTCCTCCCAACGCTTATCGTCACATCCGAGAGCAAAGCGGATTGGCCCCACTGGGAGATGCATCCTGAAGGCGAGGAAATCATCATCCTGCTCGAAGGCGCGATGACCATGGTGCTCGATCGCGGCGATACCGAAGAGAAGTTTGCGCTCGAGCCGGGCAAGACCTTCATCGTGCCGCGCAGCGTGTTTCATCGCGCGCTCGTGGCGCGGCCAAGCAAATTCATCGGTATCACATGCGGCGCCGGCACTGAGCACCGCCCGCTAAAAGAGGACTGAGCGCGATGGCGAATAAAGACTTCGAGGTAACACCCGAGCTGACGTACCGCGACCCGAAAGCGGCGCTCGAATGGCTGACACGCGCCTTCGGCTTTGAGACGACGCTGCTCATCACCGGCGCCGACGGAAAGATCGTCATCGCACGCACCGAGTGCGGCGACAACGCGATCATGATCGGGCCCGAGCATCCTAAAGAAGACTTGAGCCCGGCATCGATCGGCGGCACGGCGACGCAATCGCTACAAATCCGCTTCGCGGAAGATATCGATGCGCATTTCGCCCGCGCACGCGCTGCCGGTGCGAAGGTGCTCTATGCACCGCGCCAGGAGTTTTACGGCGATAAAACGTATGCGGTGCTCGATCCCGAAGGCCATCGCTGGTCGTTTGGGCAAAGGGATGCCGCGCCCGTGGGCCCACCGCCCGAGGGCTGAAACGTCAATGTGATCCGGGCGCGCTGATGGCTCGAAAACCGGCACGCGCAAGCGGCGCGGATACCAAGCTCGACCAAACGCTTGCGGCGCTCGCCGATCCGCATCGGCGCCGCGTTATCGATCTGTTGCGTGAGCATCCGCGGCCCGCGGGCGAGCTGGCCGAAGCCGCCGGGCTCTCCCCACCCGCGATGAGCCGGCATTTGAAGACATTGCGCACAAGCGGGCTTGTCGAAGAGGCGCGCGATGAGCTTGACTCGCGCGTCAGGATCTATCGTTTGAGGCATGAAGCCATGGATGATCTCAAAGCCTGGCTGGCCGAGACCGAAGCCATGTGGGTGCGTCAGCTCGCTGCGTTCAAAGCGCATCTGAAGAAGACCAAGCGATGACCTCGCGCGTCTATGTTGCGCTGCGCGTGCCGGCCTCGCCCACCGAGGCCTTCGATGCGTTCACGCGCGACATCGGACTATGGTGGCAGCCGAGCGATTTGTTTCAGATCACGCCGCGCGGTGACGGCACATTGCGCTTCGAGCCGGGCGAGAATGGCCGCTTAATCACGGAGCTTGCGAATGGCAAGACATTCGAGATCGGCCGCATCCAAGTCTGGGAGCCCGGCGCGCGGCTTGTCTTCGCGTGGCGCCAAGCGAGCTTCGCGCCCGAGATGACGACGGAGGTCGAAGTGCGTTTCGAGGCTGTTGGCGACGAGACCCAAGTCTCCATCGAGCATCGTGGCTGGGACACAATTCCGCAGGCGCATGTCGCACGCCATAATTTTCCCGAGGCCGAAACCCTCAAGCGTGCGGGCGAATGGTGGCGCGCCTCACTCGCTTCGCTCAAGCATCGCATGAACGTGCCATGATCAAGTCCGCCGGATGATAAGTTGGGCCAAGGTTAGGAAAATCGTTCTAAGCCTTCCGGGTACGGAGGAAGCCTCCGCCTATGGGCGCAAAGGCTTTAAAGTCGCCAAGAAATTCCTGTGTGCCTTCAATGAGGAGGAGAATGCGCTCGGTATTCGCATCTCGATGGACGAGCGCGAGCTCCTCATGCAAGCGGCGCCCGACATCTATTACTTAACCGACCACTATCGTCCGCATCCGGCCGTGCTCATCTCGCTCAAACATGTGTCGGAGCGCGAGCTCCGGCAGCTGATCGAACGCCGCTGGCGCGAGCGGGCGCCGGCCAAATTGGTCGAGGCTTATGATGAAACAAGACCGGGCAAGACGCGCGCTAAAGCAAAAGACAGCGAAAGGTCAGGCATGACACCCGGCGCGTTTCGCAAGCTTGCGCTGAGCTTTCCCGAGGCAACCGAGGGCGCGCATATGGGCCATGCCGATTTCCGCATCGGCGGAAAAATCTTCGCAACGCTCGGCTATCCCGACAAATCCGCCGGCATCATCATGCTCACGCGCGAGGAGCAAGAGCTTTATGTCGATGAGGCGCCGGAGGCGTTCGCGCCTGCCAAAGGCGGCTGGGGCCTTAAAGGCAGCACCACCGTCACGCTCAAAAACGCAAAGCCCGCCCTAGTGAGGTCGGCGCTCCACGCCGCTTGGCGCCGCAAAGCGCCGAAACAATTGCAGGCGAAGTCCGCGGCGGCCAGCAAACGGTCTGGCAAGTGACACGTAAACAAGTATGAAAGACACCGCAATCATCGTCGCCGACACGCAAGGTGTCATCTGCTCATGCGACGAAGCCGCACAAGCACTCCTCGGCTATTCCAAGCGCGAGGCTGTTGGGCAAAGTCTGGAACTCATCATTCCCGCGCCCTACCGGGAGCGGCACCGAAGCGGATACCGAGCCGCTATTGAGCGCGGCAACACCAAGGCCGATCAGCCGGCTGCGCGCCTGCCAATGCTTTGTAAGGACGGTTCAGTCAAATTTTGTGCCGGACGGCAGGTCTTTCTCCGCGATGCTTATGGCAGAGCTGTCGGCGTTGCGGCCGTATTCACGTCAGGCTCTGCACCGGCGAACGCGCCTCAGCTCTTTCAAATGCCCTGGCCGTTGTAGTACACGCAAAACAGTATGCTGGGGTCGCCAGAACAAACCCGCATATCGGGATCGGGGAAACGGTAAGAGGGCAGGCATGTGCACAAAGATCGTTAGAGCATTTGCGGCAATCGCCGCCATGCTTTTGGCTGCCAGCGCAGCACACGCGGCGGATTGCAATCGCAAGTGTCTTGAGAACTGGGTCGATGTCTACCTGCAAGCCGTGATCAAGCACGACCCGAGCGCTGCAAAGCTGGCGTCCAATGTGCGCTACACCGCGAATGGCCAGCTCCTCAAAGTCGGTGACGGGCTATGGCGCACGATGCAGGGGATCGGCAAGTTTCGTCTCGTGGTTGCCGATGTGCCGGCGCAGCAAGTCGGCGTGATGACGACCTTTATCGAACAAGGCCCCACGCCCAAAGGTGTCGGTGGCGCCATCGCAATCCGGCTCAAGATCAAGAACGGACAGATCGCCGAGATCGAGCAGAAAGAGCTGCGAGATGCTGATGCGTTCGTCCGGCTCGAAGCCTCCAAGCTGCGTCCGGCTTTTCTGCAGAGCGTGCCGAAATCAAAGCGCATGTCGCGCGCAGATCTGATCAAGACGGCAAACATGTATTTTAGCGCCGTCCAACAGAATGACGGCAAGGGCGTTTACCCGTTCGCAAATGACTGCGACCGCATCACCAATGGTGAGCACGGCACCAACGCACCGACGCCACCAGGACAGACTAAGCCCGATCCCAAGACCGCGAGCGGGCCGTCGGATCAGTGGACGTGCCTCGAACAGTTCCGCTCCGGCTGGTTGCACTTTGTCAGCCGCATCCGCGACCGGCGCATCATCGCCGTCGATCAAGAGCGCGGCCTTGTCTTTGCCTACGCCTATTTCGACCACTTTGCCGGCGACACGCGCCACTTCTCATTGCCTGATGGGCGCAAGGTGACGGCCGGCCCCACCGAGCCGTGGACGTGGAGCATTGCGGAAGTGTTCAAGATTGATGGCGGGCTCATTCACGAGATTCAGGCCATGGAGCTTAAGCGGCCCTATGGCATGGAATCTGGCTGGAGCAGCTGGGCGGACGGCATGTCCGACAAGCTTCAGGACGCAACCGGCGTGCCGGCCCAATAAATCCGCAGGAATCCCGCGGCGGTCTGCGGCGCTTTTGCAGCGGAGGACAGCAGAGCCACCATTGCGCTTTCGCGGTTTCGGGATATGTCTAGGCCCGCGCTTGGGGCCGCCCCCGCGATGCGAAAGTGAGCGTTCATGGCATTCCACCCACGCGAGGCGCCGCAAGGCTCCGCCGTTGTCAATGTGATGCGTGCTGCCGCGATGAAGGCAGGCCGTACGCTGTTGCGCGATTTCGGTGAGGTTGAGGCCCTGCAGATCTCGCAAAAGGGGCCCGCCGATTTCGTCACCGCTGCAGACATCAAGGTTGAGAAGATTCTGCGCGAGGAGCTGGAGCGCGCCCGCCCCGGCTACTGCCTCGTGATGGAGGAGGGCGGCATAATTGACGGGCCGGACAAGAGCCACCGCTGGTATATCGATCCAATCGACGGCACGACCAATTTCATCCACTCCCTGCCGCAATTCGCGATCTCGATCGGCCTCGAGCGCGAGGGCCAGCTTGTCGCGGGCATCGTCTACGCGCCGGTGCTGGGTGAGTTCTTCTGGGCCGAGAAAGGCCGTGGCGCCTGGTTGAACGACAAGCGCATCAGGGTTGCCGGCAGGCGCAAGTTGTCCGAGTGCATCTTCGCAACCGGAATCCCGTTTGCGGAACGGCCAGGTCACGAATTGTTCCTCGCCGAGCTCGCACATGTCATGAAAAGGACAGCTGGCGTGCGCCGATTTGGAGCGGCATCGCTCGATTTGGCCTATGTCGCGGCGGGCCGGTTCGATGGCTTTTGGGAACGCGGCCTCAAGCCATGGGATCTCGCCGCTGGCACGCTCCTTGTACGCGAAGCAGGAGGGCTCGTCACCGACGAGGCTGCATCCAGTGACGTACTTAATGCCCCCGCAGTGATCGCGGCGAATCTCGATCTCCATCCGGAGCTCATGAAAGTGTTGGCATTAGCGCGGACGTGAAGGCAGCCTTCTTGTTGCTCTGGCGAACCCAGGATAACTTATCTGGTGCTACGGCTATGGGTGCCATGAAAGCGATTCGCCTGCTTACGACGACGATTTGCTTCGCCGGATTGTCTTTCGGCGCGGCACAAGCAAGCCCAAGCATCATCGTTAACTATGATGCGCTTGACCGGCTGCCCGCCCGCAGCGCATCGGCGGGCGTGGTTGCACCGCAACTTACGCCGCTCGGGCTCGTGCGCCGTCACGCTGTGCCCGCCTATTCGCCCTATGCGGACAATGCTCCGACCGGCGTCGGCAATGCGGTACCGCCGATCTTCGAGCACTCCACAACGCTCTATAACAACACCGCACCGGGTGCCGATGAGGATGAGACCGCGAGCGCGGCCTTCGGCAGCCCCAATGTCGTCTCTCAGGGCATAACGGGGGCGACCAAGCTCCCGGCTGTCTTGCCGCACAGCACCCGAGAGACTGCCATGCTGACGCCGTCCTATGGGCAAACTGCGTCAACTGGATACGCACCGAGCGAGAACAACGACGAGAGCCAGCTCATGATGTGGAGCCGCGCTCACCGGATGGGCGAAGTGCTGTTCAAGAATGACGGCTATCAGGTTGTCGACGTCGAAAAGGGCTCGCTTTCGCAGCTCGATCGCCTGGCGCGCGAAATCGGCATGCAGCAGCAACGCATCCTGCTGCGTGCCTTCGGCGGCTTGCGCGGCGACAACTCTCACGAGGCGCATCTTGTGGCGCTCCGGCGAGGCCTCGCAATCCGGCGCTATTTGATCGAGCGCGGCGTCTCCTCGAGCTTGATCGACGTGACGGCGGTCGGCGGCGCAACCGATGGCGGCCCCCTCGACCGTGTCGATGTCGTCGCATCGAATAGCTGATCTCCACCTGCCGGCTTGACCTTGTAAAGCGCTGCAATGTCAGCGTGCGTCAGGAGCGTGAGCCGCCTCGGGGCGATCTTGTTCAAATCGGCGATGCCGCCCGCATTCATCAGAAGCACATAATCGAACTTCTTTTGCCAACCGCGCAAATAAGGCGCGAACACATAATCGGTCGGCTTCGGATTTGTGAGCGTCTGGTAGGACGGAAGCTCGCCCCCCCGCGTGCTGAGCGGCACATATTTGCGCCGCACTCGAATTGTGTGCTGTGAAGCGCGGCTGAACAACATCGGCCAGAATGCATGCCGCTCGATCATCAAGAGCGCCGGCAGATGGGTATCGGACGGCACGGCCCCGGCAATCCTGCGCGCGCGCGGCGCAGCTTTCCAATAGGCCGGGTCTTCTTCGGGCAGCAAAGCCACGGTGAGCACTTTGCTGCCCGGCGTCACAGGTGCAATGACCTCGCGAAAGTCTTGAAGCTCATTGCCAAATGAGTGCCACACATCAGCGACGAGTTCGATGCGCAGCGCCAACACGAGCGCAACCACCACCGAGACGGACAAAGCCGCACGCTGCGGCAGGCGCGGCGCAACACCCGCAAACAAGAGGATCGCGACCAGATAAGCGACGCGCACATTCAGCCAGGTCGCGTCGCCAAATGCGAACGGACAACAGAGATAGAGAATGGCGAGAACGGTGATCTGAATGAGTGTCAACCGCGGCACGCCCGCATGGTCCTGCTTCCAGGCGAAGTAGACAAAGCAAAGCAACGCCCCGAGCACCAGCCCGCCAAAGACCCGGCTGTAGCAGTCGAACACAATGCCGAAGCTCTCAATTGAGAGCAGCAGCGGCGCAAACCGAATGAAGGTGGCCTGCGGCGGAACAGCGGCCAGATAGATCACCACGCACGGCAAAGCGACAACGATAAGCGCAAGTGCGCGTTGCGCAATCTGCTTCGCAAGAGTGCCGCCGCTTGCACGGCTCGCGATCAATCGATCAAGCTCGCGGCTCGCAATCAGAAAGCCGAGAAAGACGAACCCGAGCGCATGACAAAAGAAGACGAAGACACCTGCTGCAGCGACCAGCAACGTCGTGCGAACGGGGTATTGTTCGCGCCATGCAATCCATGCGGCCGCAACCGCGAGCGCAAGGCCGATGCTGGCTAGGAAGCTGAGAAATCCAAGTAGGAAGATGCCGTTATACGCGATCAGGCCCCATGCCAAGGGCCAAAGAGACCAGCGCCCCGTGAGCGCACGGGAATAAAGCGAGACGCCCGCGAGCTGTGAGATGAGAGAGAACGCGATCGCGACCTTGCCCGCAACGTAGACCGGCAGAACCTTCAGCGCCGCGACGACGACAAGATCCATGAGCAGATCGGGAACGGCTGCCCAATGCGGCACATAAAAACGCGAAAGGATCGGATCGCCGGTTTCGTGCGCAAGAAACCATTGCCGCGCCAGATGATTTGGGTAGTCTAGAAGCGGCGGCACCTGGACGACGAAGAGCGGCACCATCAGAAGCGCCAGCACGGTCGCGGCGGCCGTCCACCACAGAATTTGCCCTCTCGCCTGGATCATCGAGCATGCTGGGGCTTGTGAGAACGCACCTCGCACCGGCCTACTCACCATATTTGATGAGAAGATGGTTGAGCTCCTGATCCGGATGCCCAACGCAGCCGCCAGTTCGCGTGAAGAGACACACGGTCTTCATACCGGGAGCTGAGAAACATTTCTCGCGCGAAAAACGCTTCGGCAATGTCTGAGCCTTGGAGGAAATGACGACGTTGAAAGCTTCAGAGAGGCTTTCCAACTTCGACTGATCAAGGTTGCGCGGCTCGTAGATGGGCACGTCGCGATGAAGCCCGCTATATCCCGGCGTGCTCCACCAAGCGAGTTCATCGCCGATCATCCCCAGCCCGCAAAGATTGCGCACACCACGCGCCGCACTGAAAGCAGCGATCGTTGGGCGCATTGATGACCAGAGAGGAACAAATGCCGGCGAGAGCGCGACGCACAAAGATGTGAGTGCCCAGACTCCGAGCGCACAGGACAGGAGGTCACGCTTGAGATCAGAACTCTTAAGCTTCTCCCGGAGGAATTGCACGATATCTCCCGTGCCAATTGCCGCAAGAGCGATGAGGCAGGCGACCGCAGGAAAAACGAAGCGATACTCTTTGTGCGGAATGAAACTGTGCGTGACGATGATCGCTAGCGCGACGGCGAGCAGCATGGGATAGCGCCGCGCGCCAATCCAAATCAGCACGACGAGAAAACCGAAGGCGCCACCCCAATAGTTCAGCAGATATTTAACATAGGCGCCTGCCGACGCAGTGCCGTAGTGCGAAGCGCGCCCATCGACGATGTTCGCATGGAAGTTGTTGTAGATCGACACGAAAGGCGTTCCCCACGTCGCCCAGTCAACAACTCCATAAAGCGCAATCACAAGAAGGCCGCCGGCACACAGCGGCAGCCAGCGCTCTTTAACCTTCGTGCGCGCAAACCAGACGGCCGCCACGGCGAGGCCGGGCGCAAGGTGGAAGCGCATGACGAAGCAAGCGCCGAGGCAAAGACCGATAAAGAAGCTCCGGCGCGGGTTCGCGGCCATCGACATCAAAGCAAGGGCGGCGAGCAGGAAATTGGCTGCAACGGCCCCAGTCAATGGATGGGGCGCAAAATAGACGAAGTCGACCCACGTGGCTCCGACAAAGCCGGCAATGACCGCATGTGTGCGGCTCTGCGTCCCTCCTAGTGCGAACATGGCCGCAACGCCGATCAGCGAGATCAGGGAGCAGAACGCGGCAACCGCGACCGCCCCCACCGCTCCAGGCCCGATCAGCCATTTTATCGCATCGAACAGGCCGGCGATGATGCCGGGCCAAAGCCAGCCGCGCGCACTAGCGCGAAATTCCCAGGGCACGATTCCATAGCCGAAGACCGCGCGGTAGGCCTGCTCAGTGGCCTGAAAGATTTCGTCGGGATAAATGGCGTTGCGCAGGACGTAGTAGCTGCCGAAGCGAAGCACGAAGGCGAAGGCGAACAGGGCCGCCAGCCAATATCGGCTCGAAATGCGGGCCGGAGATAAGGTTCTGGCCTCGATCGGCGCTTGAAAATTCATCGGATACGAAACCGGATAAAGCCTCGGAGCGCCGCATCGGGCGTTCGGCCCAGTTTGGCCCAGAAGCCCTTTCCGCTTGCTTTCGGCGGCTGCTGGATTTTTCGCACCTCTTCCGCCGATTCCGGAGCCGGCCTTGCATTTCGGCGCACTCGCAGACTATAACGCCGCTCCGTTTCGAACCGGCAGGGCAAGCCCATGAAGCCAGAAGGTCACCCCGATTATCACGTCATCACTGTGCAGATGACTGACGGCACGGTTTACCAGACCCGCTCGACCTGGGGCAAAGAAGGCGACAAGCTCACGCTCGATATCGATCCGACCACCCACCCGGCCTGGACCGGCGGTGGCCAGCAGCTTGTCGATCGCGCGGGACGCGTATCGAAGTTCAAGAAGAAGTTCGAGGGCCTGAAGTAGGTCTGTTCTTCAACGGCCCGGGGATGCTCTGCATCACCAGCGCGGCCAGCGTAAGCGCTCCCGCAGCCAGCGCAAGCGGCACCGCCAGATTCGCAAGATTGGAAGCATCGTCCGCCGCGCGCGAAAGCTCACGGCCGAAATGGAACGCCCAGTCGTCGACGACCTGACCGAACGGTGTAAGCGGCATCAACGCGCAGAGAATTGCGGCAAAACCCGCGAGCAAGAAGACGATCCCGCGCTCGCGCCGTGCCTTGTCGGCGACAGCGCGCATCATCACGCGATCGCTGAACCCGCCATCGATCATCTCCGGAAGCGGCGCCGAGAGCGCCTTATCGAGCTCGACCTCGTTCATGCTTCTTCCTCACCGTCACGCCAGCCCGTAAGCAACTTCTGCAGCTTCGCGCGCCCGCGCAGTATGTGCGATTTTACCGTGCCCAGCGGCAAGCTCAATATGCCCGCCGCCTCCTCATTGGAGTGGCCGAGTGCATAACAAAGCGTAAGCGCGGCGCGCTCCTCCGGCATCAGATGTGCCATGGCCCGTTCGAGATCAAGGCGCGCCATCCCGGCGGTTTCGCTTTCGGCGCCATCCTCCGGCTCGGCCTCGCTCGGCGTCTCCTTGCGCGCGCGGCGATTCATCAAAAAGCGCGAATAGGCGATACGGCAAAGCCAGCCGGCCAGCGATCCATCGCCGCGAAATTGCGCGAGCTTGCGAAACGCCTCGATAAAGGTCTCCTGCGCGAGATCGTCGGCGAGCGCGTGATCGCCGCCCGCCAAACGCAGCGAAAACCCGCGCACCCGGCTTTGATGCGCACGCACCAGCGCGGCAAAGGCATTCGCATCGCCGCGTACGGCGCGCGCCACAAGGGCGCGCTCATCCATTGATCTTGCGGCCGGCTAGCGGCCGCCCCCGTTCCTATCCTGGCCAAGCAGGAAATAGCTAAGCAGCAGCGCAAGCCCTATCCCGCCGGGAAACAGGCCGACAAACACGGGGTAGTCCTCGCCACCGAACGCGTGGTGCATGCCCTCGCTCGATGCCATCGACCACATGAAGGCCGAGAGCGCGATGCCGATGAAGAGCATGACCAGCCCGCCGATCAACAGCCCGCCGCGCCCGCCGCCCGAGGGGCGCTCGAACATCTGCGGCGGAATTTGATGGCCCCGCTCGGCCAGATCGCGAATCGTGGCATCGCGGCTGCGGCTGCGCAGATAGCCGAACAACATGCCCGAAACGATGATGATGGTTAAGAAAATCCAGAACACGTAAGGTCCAAGGGCATACCAGAACTGCATTGCAGCACCCCTCCACGGTCATTGCCAAGTCAGTCTCTAGATGCATCGGGGCGCTGATTTGGATGCAGCAATCTTGCCCCGATGCCAAGGTCCCGGCATCCTGACAGGGAAAAGCCCGGGTTTTAATCCCGGGGATAATTGGAGGGGATCTGGGAATGACGGCACGGCAGGTCATGCTTGGGGCAATCCCCATCCTGGCGCTCATCGGAGGGCTGATGCTGCTGCTCTCCAAAGGCGCGGGTGTGCCGCTATTTGGGCTTTATCTGTCGATCGGCGCCTGGATGCTGGTCCTGGCCTTCGCGGTGCTGCCCTATCTCCTCTACCGCCAATGGCAGATCCGCCAGCGCAATCGCGACTGACGCCAATGCATTCGTCATCCCGGACGCAAGGCAGCATGAAAGGCTGCTCCGCAGATCCGGGATGCAATAGGCGTTCTGGATCTCGTGTCAGCAGTGCGTCATTTCATGCCGCGCAGCACACCGGACGACGATTTCAAAGAGATTGCAGGGCGCGTTAATTGTGCTCGGTTGTTTCGAGCCTTGCGCTGAAGGCGTTGGCGAGACGGTCGAGCTGATCATTGAGACTGTGCGGCGCCTTGCGCTCGCGGTACATCATCTGATCCAAGCGATCGACGCGGTCGTAAAGATGCGCCGAGCGCTCAAGCAATTCCTGTAGCCGCGACGGCAAAAGATCGGCGCCTTCCATCGGCGGCGCGAGACACACTTCGCGTGCGCCCAGACGATACTTTTCCTGCGAGGCCTGCTGCGGCGTCATTTCGCCATCGAGAATGGCGCGCTGCACGAGCAACCATGATGCGACCTGCATGAGGCGCGTTGTCAGGCGCATGCTCTCGCCCGCATAAGCCAGCGCGACACGGCGCGGCAAGGTCTTTGAAGCTTCGCGGCCAGGTCCATCGAGATACGCCGCGGTCTCCTCGACCATGGCCATCCCGTCCTCAAACGTCTTGCGAAACAATTCGGACGCTGAAAAGTCGCGCACAGCCCGATCGAACTCCTCAGCCTTCGCCTTGCTCGCGCCGAGCGACAGCCCCCGCACACTACGCTCGCCATCAGGCGTCTTGTCATTCGCCATAAATCTGCCCACCCAAATACCTGATCCTTCACGGCCGCACTAGGGCTGATATCCCCCTTCGGCGCCACGCAAGAACCTCCCGCCAGCTGGAAAGCACGATCCGTGCCCAAGCCGGCATGCGGCTTCTGTTCCATGCGCGGACACGGCATGCCGCCCCGCCGTACCATATCGCGACTTTCTCGGCCGGCTTCAGTCGGCGTCGCAATATGGTATGGAGTCGATCACGCTTCCGCCTATAACGCGCTCTGGGCAAATGCGCGGCGGTTTCCAGCGTGGCAGCACTTGACGACCAACCTGATCTTTCAGCATGGACGCCGGATCCCGAGCTTGCGTATGTCGACCCGGCCCCTGATACGGCAGGCAAGGCCTTAGAGCCTAACACGCTCGCTTCGGCGCTCTACGAAAGCGGGCTCGCTTTGAAGGCCGCCGGGCAGCCCGCCGCTGCCTTCAAGGCAATCAGCTTAGCGGGTCGCGATCCTTCCGGCCCAATCGAAGCGGTTTTGGAGGCTGGCAACATGCTGGCCCTCGCGCGCAGATTTGACGAGGCGATCCGCTGGTTCGCCCTTGCAGCCCGGCGCGCACCTCAAGATCCGGCCCCGCCCTACACACTTGGCAGCCTATTTTCGGAACTCGGACGCGAGGCGGACGCGTTCAGATGCTTCTCGCGAGCGTTACAGCTCGACAGCGGCCATACAAAGAGCCTGCGGAGCCTCGCGGTGCTCTACGCCCGGCGCAGACGCTTTGACGAGGCGAAGACACTGCTCTCGCGCTGGGAGACGATCGCCCCGCGCGATCCCGACCCATTGGTTGTTGCCAGCGAGATACTGATGGAACAGGGCCGGCTCGAGCCGGCTCTCGATAAAGCGAGGCGTGCGGTTGCTTTGTGCTCGACCGCGCAGACTCATCTGCAGCTGGCGCTCATCCTGACAAAGCGCGACCAGCACGAGGAAGCGCTTCGCGAATTTGCGCGCGCGCGCGATCTCGATCCTGCATTGCCGCGGATACGTATCGAAACAGCCAACGGCCTTCGCGGTCTCGGGCGGTTCGCCGAAGCACGTGCGGAGCTTGAAAGCGTGCTTGTAACGGATCCGAACAACGCCTCGGCCCTATTGTCACTCGCCGAGATTCATCGCTTCGCGCCAGATGATCCTTTGATCGCAAGGCTGGAGCAGCTGGCCTCGACCCCGAAATCGATGCAGGACAAGATCAGTTATCACTTCGTGCTGGGCAAGGCTTACGACGACATCCGCGAGCCCGAAGCTGCAATCAGGCAGTTCCACTCGGCACAAGAGCTGCTTCGCAGCTTCTCAGCCTATGATGACATGGGCACGCTGAAAGAAGTTCGCCGTTTGGCTGATATCTTCTGCCACCAGACGATGCAAAGGCTTGCCGGCGCCGGTGCCCGTTCGAAGATGCCCATCTTCATCCTTGGCATGCCGCGTTCCGGCTCGACACTGGTTGAGCAGATTCTGAGCAGCCACTCCGATGTCGCACCGGGCGGAGAGATGAACCGTTTCCCGCGCGCCACCTACGCTGCACAAAGCAATCTGCCGCCGGGCCCTGCGAATTATCTCAGCGATCTTACGCCTGCTGACATCACGGCTATAGGCAAAGAATATCTGGCGCAGCTAGAGCCATGGTCCAACGGCAAGCCGCACGTCACAGACAAGCTCGTGAGCAATGTCTTGCTCGCGGGGCTCATTCATCTCGCTCTGCCGGAAGCCAAGATCATTCACACAATTCGTGATCCGCTCGACACCTGCTTTTCGATCTACAGCAGATATTTTGGCGGCGTTCCCTACGCCCAGAACCTGACTTGGCTCGGCCACTTCTACGCTCTGCAAAGCACCCTCGTGCAGCATTGGCGCGAGGTGCTGCCTCAAGGCGTGATGATCGATGTGCGTTATGAAGATGTTATCGCCGACGTAGAGAAGGAAGCGCGGCGCATCCTTGCGCATTGCGGCCTCGAATGGGACGAGCGTTGCTTGAAGTTCTATGAGCACAAGCGCACGGTGCAAACCGCAAGCGCAACGCAGGTTCGCCAGCCGATCTACAAATCATCGATCGGGCGGCACGTGCCCTATCTGCCTTATCTCGAACCCTTGATCACCGCGCTCCAAGACCCCGCTTACAACACGCTGCGACCGGCACAAAAGTGAAGAGCCGGCTTGGGCGGCCGGCTCTTCGGGGGGCATTAGGGAGTTCTACGCACGCATGGGAATGTCATGACCCTGATACACGGATCAATTCCCATTTAGGGACGATATGGTTAACGCAAAGTTAATAGCCACGCTGCCTATGCAGCGTGGCTAATAATCCTCGGGTAGGGCCCGAGGATCCAGAATCTCGAACTCTTAAAGCCCAAGCTCTGTCAGCCCCGGATGATCCGCGGGGCGCGGGCCGAGCGGCCAGCGAAATTTGCGCTGCGCTTCAGTGATCGGCACATCATTGATGCTGGCTTCGCGCCGGCGCATCAGCCCCCGCTCATCGAACTCCCATTGCTCATTGCCGTGCGATCTGAACCACGCGCCGCTTTCATCATGCCACTCATAGACGAAGCGCACGGCGATGCGATTGCCGGCAAACGCCCACACCTCTTTGATCAGCCGGTAATCCAGTTCCTTCGTCCATTTGCGCTTGAGGAATTCGACAATCGCTGCGCGGCCCGAGAAGAACTCCGAGCGGTTGCGCCATTTGCTGTTCTCCGTGTAAGCGAGCGAACGCGCTCGGGCTCGCGCGTATTCCATGCATTCTCCGCTGCACGCGCCTTCGCTGCTGCGGTCTCTGCGGTGAAGGGCGGCAATGGCGGACGCGGCTCACTCATTTCTTAAAGAGGCCGTGCGCATCGGCCATCGTCGCCTGCTTGGAGGCTTTCAGCTCACGGCAGCGCTCGATCTCGGCTTCAAGATCCTTGATGCGCTCATCGAGATCGGCAATCGAATAGCGCGAAATATCTTCCTGCCGGAATGAGGGCACAGCCGGCTTCCTGGGCGTTAGATCATCCAAATCGATCGCCATTGCTGCCTCCGTCACATGCCCCGCCCGGATTAAATCTGCCGCCGCCGAAGCCTCAGCGCAATAATAGCGGTTTCCCAGTCGGGGCCAGAACAAGGAATGAGCCGATGGCGAACACATCGATCCCCTCCAAAATGACCGCTGTCATGATCGAGAGACCGGGCGGCCCGGAGGTCCTGAAGCCCGCGGAAATGGAAACACCCAAGCCCGGCGCAGGCCAAGTGTTGGTCAAGGTCGCCGCGGCCGGCGTCAACCGGCCCGACGCACTCCAGCGCATCGGCATCTATCCCGCGCCGCCCGGCGCGCCCAGCTGGCCCGGCCTTGAAGTTGCGGGACGCATCGTGGCTGCTCGGCCCGAACGTCACGCGCCGGCGGGTGGGCGAGCGCGTGATGGCGCTCGTCGCCGGCGGCGGCTACGCCACCTATTGCGTCGTCGACGAAGCGCTCGCCATTCCGATCCCCGAAGCGATGACCGAGATCGAAGCCGCGGGCGTGCCCGAGACCTTCTTCACCGTGTGGGGCAATGTCTTCATGCGCGGCAAGCTCAAAGTCGGCGAAAGCATTCTTATTCACGGCGGCTCCTGCGGCATCGGCACCACGGCCATTCAGCTCTGCAAGGTGTTCGGCGCGCGCGTCTTCACGACCGCCGGCAGCGAAACCAAATGCAAGGCGTGCACGGATCTCGGCGCGATGTGGCGATCAATTACAAGACCGAGGATTTCGCCGAGCGCGTCAAAGCCGAGACCGACGGGCGCGGCGTCGACATGGTGCTCGACATGGTCGGCGGCGACTACATCGCCGAAGAATATCGATTGCCTGGCCGAGAAAGGCCGCCATGTCTTCGATCGCGTTTCTCGGCGGGCCGAAGGCCGAAGTCAATTTCGCGCCGGTGATGATGAAGCGCCTGATGATCACCGGCTCGACGCTCCGTCCACGGACGGTTGCCGAAAAGGCCGAGATCGCCGAGGAGCTGAAGGAGCATGTCCTGCCGTTCCTCGCCTCGCGCCGCGTCAGCGTCGTAATCGATTCGACGTTTCCGCTCGCCAAGGCGGCCGATGCCCATGCGCGGCTGGAATCCGGCCATATCGGCAAGATCGTGCTGACAAGCGGACGGCTGAGCCTGCCCGTCCCGCGCCAAAAGCACTATATACCGGCCCGCGAGTTACTGCGCCGCCCGGACCCCGCGTCCGGATGGCTTGGCCGGGCTTCCTGCGATCCTCGCGGTGGGCCCTAAACCGCCTGTTCCTCAACTTTTCCGGAGGAAATGGCGCCGGGGCGAACGCGCCCCGGAGCGAGAGGAGGACTTTTCATGGCCCGCTTGCTGATGCCCAAGGCGACCGCCGTTTGGCTGGTCGAGAACACCGCGCTCACCTTCGATCAGATCGCCGATTTCTGCGGCCTGCATCCCCTGCAGGTGAAAGGCATCGCCGACGGCGATGTCGAGCAGGGCATCAAGGGGCTCGATCCGGTGGCCAATGGCCAGCTCGCCGCGCCGAGATCGACGAAGGCCGAGAAGGACCCCGCATACCGTCTTGAAGATGGCCAAGACGCACCTTCGAAGTCGCCGAGCCCAAGGCACGGCGGCGGCCGAAATACACGCCGGTCTCCAAGCGCCAGGAGCGCCCCGACGCGATCTATTGGCTTTTGCGCAACCACCCGGAGCTGACCGACGCGCAGATCACCAAGCTCGTCGGCACGACGAAGTCGACGATCCAGTCCATCCGCGACCGCTCGCATTGGAACTCGGCGAACATCAAGCCGGTCGATCCGGTAAGCCTTGGCCTGTGCAGCCAGATCGAGCTTGACGATGCGGTGAAGAAGGCGGCCGATCGCAAGGCCGCCGAAGACGCCAAGGCCGGCATCGCCGGCGAGCCGCTCGAAGCCGGTCGAGCAGACGCTCCGCCCGGCCGCGGCGATCGTTGCCGGGCCCAAGCCGGCCGAGCCCGCCAAGGAAAAGAGAAGGAGCTGACTGCGGAATCGCGTGTTCTCGCTCGGCTCAATCAGCCCGGGGGCGAATGATCCGGAAATCAGACGTCAGGATCGATCATCCAAGACCTCGCTGGTTCTAGAGCGCGATCGGTCAGATCAGGCTCACGTTCCTTTTGCTCGTTATTCCCGCAGGCGGGAATCCAGCGTTTTCGCGGACTTTCTGGATGCCCGCCTTCGCGGGTACGACACAAGGTGTTTCCACTAAAGACGATCCCGCTCTCATTTCCGATTTCTGAATTTCATGATCGAATCCCTGGTTCTACGCCGTCGGTGCCGGTGCGGTCCTGATCACCGGCATCTCCAAGGGCGGCTTTGCCGGCGGCATCGGCCTTCTGGCCGTGCCGCTGATGGCGCTCATCATCAATCCCGTACAGGCCGCCGGCATCATGCTGCCGATCCTCGTCGTGATGGATGTTTTCGGCGTCGTCGCCTATCGCAAGAAATTCGACCAACGCAATCTATTCATGCTGCTGCCCGGCGCTGCTGTCGGCATTCTGATCGGCGCGCTGACCGCCGGGCATTGTCAGCGAGCACTTCGTCAAGCTGGTCGTCGGCATCATCACTGTCGGCTTCGGGCTTTACTGGTTCATACCGAAAAACAGCGACAAGCCGGCAAAGCGCGGCTGGCTCTCCGGCACGCTGTGTGGCGCGGGCGCGGGCTTTCACCAGCTTCGTTTCCCACGCCGGCTCGCCGCCGTTTCAAATGCATATGCTGCCGCAGCGGCTCAACAAGACGCTCTATGTCGGCACAAGCGTGATGTTCTTCGCCTCGCTCAACGCGATGAAGACCTTGCCTTATGCGCTGCTCGGCCAGCTGCGCCCCGGCAATCTCGAAACCTCGGCGCTGCTCATCCCGCTTGCGCCGGTCGGCGTGATGCTCGGCATCTGGCTGCACAAGATCGTCCCGGAAAAGCCGTTCTACCGGGCTTGCTATGTGATGATCCTGCTCGTTGGCATCAAGCTGTTGTGGGACGCCATCGCGGGTCTCACTTGATCAGCGCGCACCGCGAATATCGGCAACGGCTTTGATGAGAAATCTCGGCAATGCGCTTTGCTTCTTCAGCTGAGCAGCCACGCTTCTCGCGCAACGCCGATTTCAAATCCCGGCGCGCGGCTCTGATCTCGCGCGAAAGAGAATCGCGCTCATCCTCGCCGTCCCAATCGCCGGAAAACACGCGGCGGGCGCGCTGCATCTGGTCGCCTAAGAATTTGAGCTGCTCAAGCATCGCATCCGCCGCCCCGCGGTTGTCTTTCAAATACGCGCTGCCGGCTTCGGTGATGGTATAGAGCTTCTTGGCGCCCTCCTCCGTCACGCTCGCATAGCCAAGCTCTTCAATCAGCGTGAGCTGCGGGTAGATCATGCCCGGGCTCGGCGAATAGAAGCCGCCCGAGCGCTCCTCGAGCGCCTTCATTAGCTCATAGCCATGTGCCGGCTTCTCTTCGAGCAGCGCCAGGAGCACGAGCTGCAGATCGCCCGCCGCGAGCTTACGGCCCGCCCTGAAGTCGAAGCCGCCAATGCCTGGAGCGCCAAAGCCACCCTCACCAAGCCCGGCTCCGAAATGGCGAAAGCCGCGCCGCCCCCGGCCGGCAAACTCAGCCTCATGTTTCCAATGTCTCATAAGATACTCCTTAAAACATATCTTACGATATATTTAGGAGGTATCAGGCCGCTTGTCCAGGGCTTTCTCGCCCTGGGCAATGTTCAGCGTGGTGTCATGTGTGCGGAATCGTCATCGCGAGGCGCGAAGCGCCGTGGCGAGCCAAGCTGGATTGCTACCCCCGGCTCGGGGCCGGGGTCGCAATGACGTTCTCAGCAAAGTGCGTTCGATCAAGCGCGCGCCGAGACGAACCAGCACATGCCCTGCATCCCGCCTTTGTGCTGCGCAAAGGCCTGAACGAGCGCTTCGCGCGCCTGGCGCTGAACCTCAGCCGGTTGCTCGTTCAACGCGGCGCCCATCGGCATTGCCTCCAACATAAACCGCGCGGCATCTTCCGGGCTCGCACCGCGTCCGCCGACATGCATTTTGCCGCGCCACGGCTTGATCTCGATCTGTTTGAATCCCGCATACGTCAAAATCGAGCGCACATAATCGGGATCGGCGAAGGCGAACGGCCCGGCCATCTCACCCGGCGCTGGGGGCGCAGGCGGTGTGGGCGGCGGCGGCATGAAACGCTGCGAAACCTCCATGATTTGCTGCATCCACGTGTTCTCCGGCGGCGGGCCCCAGCACGCGAAGATCAAGCCGCCACCTGGCTTCAGGAATCCATGCATATGCTTGAAAGCCGCTTTCGGGTCGTCGAAGAACATCACACCAAAGCGCGACGTTAGCCGGTCGAAATTCGCATCGCTGACTATTGTCTTTGACGCATCGCCGTTGATGAACCGCGTGTTGCTCAACCCGGCTTGACGCGCACGGCTCTCACAATGCTTGGTAAGCACCGGCGAGATATCCAATCCGGTGACGGATCCATTCAGCCCAACCTGACGGGCGATCTCGATACTCGTCGCGCCGCCACCGCAGCCAATATCGATAACGCGCTCGCCCGGCTTGAACGCCGCTTCCTTCAGGAGCGCCTCGCCGGCCTCGACAATCATCCCCTCGAACTGATCCAAATTGGCGAGCCACCTCTCACCCATTGGACCAGCCCATTCAGCGGCTTCAACACCCTGCGATGCATTGCTTTCTGCCATGAGACTTCCTCCCGCGGTGAGCTTCTTTGTTGAACGCTTGCCGCGATATTGCCGCTTCTTTAGCTTTTGGCCAACGGCCTTCTAAAACGGCCGAAAATGAGGAAACGTCATGAGCAGCCCTTACGAGCAGGGTCTCGGCAAAACCCCCGCCAACTATCAGCCGCTATCACCGATCACATTTCTCGAGCGAGCGGCCTCCACGTTTCCAGATCACCGCGCCGTCGTGCATGGCGATCTTGAATTCACCTATGCCGAGCTTTGGTCGCGCTGCCGCAGGCTCGCTTCCGCGCTCAAAGCGCGCAGCATTAAGAAGAACGATACAGTGGCCACGCTCCTCGCCAATGTGCCGGCTCAGATCGAAGCGCATTACGGCGTGCCGCTTTGCGGCGCGGTGCTCAACACGATCAATTATCGCCTTTCGCCAGGCGAGGTCGCCTTCATTCTCGATCACGGCGAAGCCAAAGTGCTCTTCTGTCGATCCGGAGTTCGCAACGCTCGCAAGCGAGGCGCTCAAGCTGGCAAAAGCCAAACCCATCGTCATCGACGTGGCGGATGCCGAGTTCGGCGAGCGCGAGCGCGTTGGCGAGATCGAATATGAAGACTTCATCGGCGGCGTTAAGGAGCACCCTTACGTCTTACCGGACGACGAATGGGATGCGATCAGCCTCAACTACACCAGCGGTACGACCGGCAACCCCAAAGGCGTCGTTTATCACCACCGCGGTGCCTCATCTTCTCGCGCTCGGCAATGTCGTCACCGCGGCGATGCGCCAGCATCCGGTCTATCTCTGGACCTTGCCGATGTTTCACTGCAATGGCTGGTGCTTTCCCTGGTCGCTGAGCGTGGTTGCGGGCACACATGTGTGCCTGAGGCGCGTTGAATCCGCACGCATCTATGATGCGTTGTCGAGATACGGCGTCACGCATCTGTGTGGCGCACCAATCGTGATGAGCATGCTCATCAATGCGAGCGAAGCACATAAGAAGCCGCTCAAGCACAAAGTGGAATTCTTCACCGCCGCCGCGCCGCCGCCTGCCCCCGTGCTCGCCAAGATGGAAGAAGCCGGCTTCACAGTGACGCATCTTTATGGTCTGACCGAGACCTATGGCCCGGCCACGGTGAACGCGTGGAAGGAGCATTGGGACCATCTGCCGATCGAGGAGCGCGCCAAGATCAAATCGCGCCAGGGCGTGCGCTATGCCGTGCAGGAAGGCTTATCGGTGCGCGATCCCGACACGATGCAAGAAGTGCCGCGCGATGGGGTGACCATGGGCGAGGTGATGTTCCAGGGCAATATCGTGATGAAGGGTTATCTGAAAAACCCCAAAGCCACTGAAGAGGCGTTCAAAGGCGGCTGGTTCCACACCGGCGATCTCGGCGTGTGGCACGAAGACGATTACATTCAGATCAAGGACCGCTCGAAAGACGTCATCATCTCCGGCGGCGAGAATATCTCGTCCATCGAGGTCGAGGATGTGCTCTACAAGCATCCGCACATTGCCGAAGCCGCGGTGATCGGCATGGCCGACGAGAAATGGGGCGAGACGCCGGTGGCTTTCATCAATTTGAAGCCTGGCGCGCCGAAAGTGACGGCCGAAGAATTATGCAATTCTGCAAGGATAATCTCGCGCGCTACAAATGCCCTTCCCGCGTGGTGTTCGGCGAATTGCCGAAAACCTCGACCGGCAAGATCCAGAAATTCAAGCTGCGCGACAAAGCAAAAGATCTGAAATAATTCACGCGGAGCCGCAGAGATCCTCCGAATCCCCTCTCCCCTTGCGGGAGAGGGTGTCACATCGAAGCTTGCTTTGATGTGACGGGTGAGGGGTTTTCCGCACACGTCTGTTGCCCCACCCTCACCCGATCATTCGAAGCGCCGCTTCGAATGATCGACCTCTCCCGTCAAGGGAGAGGTGAGAAGGAGAGCGCTGTACATGGACTTGATCAGACTCGGTAGGACGAACGAAAGTGTCAGCGTTGTCGGCTTGGGCTGCGGCGGGCATAGCCGGCTCGGCATGGCACGCGGCGCATCGAGCGAGCAAGCCGCGAACATCGTGCGCCGCGCGATCGATCTCGGTATTACCTTCATCGACACCGCGCTCGTCTATGGCACCGAGGAGGCGGTCGGCCTTGGCATCCAAGGCAAGCGCGATCAGCTGTTTCTCTCAACCAAATCCTGGGTGGCCAAGGGCCCGGCACAGAGGGCAGCCCGAATACATCACCGCCGCTGAGCTCACGCAGAATCTCGAAGCCAGCTTGAAACGCCTCAAGACCGACCATGTCGATGTGTTTCATCTGCACGGTGTTTCGCCAGCGCAGCTCGGGCACGCCCATGAAGTGCTTCTGCCGGAGATGAAGAAGCAGCAGCAAGCCGGCAAGATTCGCTTTCTCGGCATCACCGAAGTCTTCGCTTTCGACACCGGCCACAAGATGTTTCAGGCCGCGCTGCCTAAGAATGCGTTTCGACATCATTATGGTCGGCTTCAACCTCTTGAATCCAAGCGCACGCAATACTGTCTTTCCGCTGACCATCCGCCACGATGTCGGTACGCTGATCATGTTCGCGGTGCGCCGCGCGCTCAATAGCGTCGCAAACACCCGCGAGGCAGTCGCCGAGCTTTTGGCCAAGCGCGAGATCGACCCGGCTCCGGTCAACGCCAACGATCCCTTGGATTTCCTGCGAACAACGCCCGGCATCAAATCGCAAGTCGAAGCGGCTTACCGCTTCTGCCGCTATGAGACCGGTGCGCATGTCATCCTCACCGGCACGGGCTCGGCGGCACATCTTGAAGAAAACGTGGCCTCGATCCTCGCCCCACCTTTGCCCAAAGAGACACAAGTCAAGCTCAAAGCGATCTTCGGTAACGTGACTTCGATTTCGGGTAATTGAACAAACGCCGCACACGCGCCACAGTTCCCGCTCGGGCGGATAGCACCGGAGGGGGCGATGGCTAAGCGGCTGGGCGGGCTTTATCTCTTTGCGGCAACGCTGCTCGCCCTAAGCACCCTGCCCGCACAAGCAGAAAGCATCTTACGTGTCGCCATTCTCGGCGAGCCGGACACGCTCGATCCGCAAACCAGCGGCACGACCTACGCCGCCGATATCGACCGGCAAATGTTCACCGCGCTCACGCTGATCGGGCCGGACGGAAAGCTCGGTCCGGGCGCGGCGAAAAGCTGGACGATCAGCCCGGACGGAATGACCTACAGATTCACGCTGCGTCCGGATTTGACCTGGTCGGACGGCAGCAAGATGAGCGCCGACGATTGGGTTTATTCGCTTCGCCGCCAGCTCGATCCCAAGACGCTCGCCGAAAGCTCGACGCTGCTGTACGAGATCGAGAATGCACACGAGGTCAATCTCGGCAAATTGCCGCTCGAGGACCTGGGCGTTAGAGCGATTGATCCCGAAACCCTCGAGATCAAGCTGCAAGTGCCGGACCCGTCTTTTCTGCAATTCACGGCAGTGGTCCTGCCGGTCGATCAAGCGGCGATCAAGGCGCATGGCAAGGATTGGGTGAAGCCGGAGAATTGGGTCAGCAACGGCCCTTATGTTCTCGCCGCAAACATCCCGCACACAAGCATCGAGCTTAAGCGCAACACGCATTATCCGGCGGATTTGGCGGCGCATTACGACAAGGTCGCCGTCTCCATCGTCACGGATCAATCGCAATCGCTTCAGCGCTATCGCGCCGGCGATTTCGATCTTGTCGCAGATATCTGGTCGAATGAGTATAATCGCATGCCCGCGGACCGCATCGCCGAGCGCCATTCGTTTCCCGCAGGCACCGTCATGTTTCTCTCCTTCAATGCCAGGCGCGCGCCGCTCGATGACATCCGCGTGCGCGAAGCCTTGAGCCTCGCGGTCGACCGCGATGTGATTACGAGCAAGATCATCGGCGCCGGCTCGACTCCCGCAGTGACCTTGATGCCCGGTGGCTGGGTCGGGCTCTCACGCCAATTTCCGCCGCCGGAGCAGTTGCAGCCGATCGCGGCGCGGCGCGCACTGGCGAAATCGCTGCTGCATGAGGCCGGCTATAGCGAGACAAAGCGCCCAAGTGTCGAGATCATTTATGCCGGGGACACGCGTCAGCGCGTAGCTGTGCTTCTTCAAGCCATGTGGCGCGAGATCGGCGTCGACGCCAAGCTGCGCCAAAGCGAAGTGACAGCGATGTATTCCAGCCTCAATGCCGGCGACTATGAGGTCGGGCTACCGGAGCTTGGCAACACCTTGATCCACGATCCGATCTACTATCTGCGCACCTTCGAGAAGGGCGGCTATTTCGACTTCAACCGCGCGCCCCTGCCGGCCTTCGATTCAGCAGTTGCCGCGGCGTCCCAGGAAGCCGATCCGGCAAAGCGCGCCGAGTTCGAGGCGCGTGCTGAGGGCGCCCTCCTCGACAATTGGGACATTGCGCCGCTCTATTTCGAGCCCCTGCGCTATCTGATCTCGCCGGCGGTGGCGGGCTGGCAGCCCGGCGCAGCGCCGCGCAGCTGGCGCTATCTGATGCCGCGAACGGCCGCCGCGCGCTAGGATCTGGACCCAAGGCCCCTTGTCCACAGGCCGCACCTTGTGCGGCTAGCCAGCTTAGGGAATCCCCCCTATAAGCCTTGCTTTAGCCCATAACCGAAGTGCCTGAGGAGGCGCCACAGCCGCGCCTCTTTTCCGCGCGCGAGCCTACGAGTGCGATGAAGAAAGACGTATCCGGCGCAGCAAGCTCGTCCCCTCCCCCTCAAGGAGAGAGGGTACAAACGAAGGCGTGTAACCTTGCCTAAGCGTACGGACATAAACAGCATTCTCATCATCGGCGCCGGTCCGATCATCATCGGCCAAGCCTGCGAGTTCGATTATTCCGGCGTTCAGGCCTGCAAAGCGCTGAGGGCTGAGGGCTACCGCATCATCCTCGTCAACTCGAATCCGGCGACGATCATGACCGATCCGGAATTCGCTGATGCCACCTATATCGAGCCGATCACCCCGGAGTTCGTGGCCAAGATCATCGCGCGCGAGCGGCCTGATGCGCTCTTGCCAACCATGGGCGGGCAGACTGCGCTCAACACCGCGCTCGCCCTCGCCGATGACGGCACGCTCGACAAATACGGCGTTGAGATCATCGGTGCCAACCGCGCAGCGATCCGCAAGGCGGAAGACCGCCAGCTGTTCAAAGATGCGATGGAATCGATCGGGCTCAAATGTCCGCGCGCCCGCGTGGTGCGCTCGCTTGAAGCTGCATTTGAAGCGCTCGATTTCGTCGGACTGCCGGCGATCATCCGCCCGAGCTTCACGCTCGGCGGCACCGGTGGCGGCATCGCCTATAACCGCGAGGAATTTGCGGCCGTTGTGCAAGGCGGGTTTGATGCCAGCCCCGTGCATGAGGTGCTCGTCGAGCAGTCCGTGCTTGGCTGGAAGGAGTTCGAGCTCGAAGTCATTAGAGACAAGGCCGACAACGCAATCATCATCTGCTCGATCGAGAATATCGATCCGATGGGCGTGCACACCGGCGACTCGATCACCGTCGCACCCGCGCTCACGCTGACCGACAAAGAATATCAGATCATGCGCGATGCTGCGATTGCGTGCCTGCGCGAGATCGGCGTCGAGACCGGCGGCTCGAATGTGCAGTTCGGCGTCAACCCCAAGACCGGCGAACAAGTCATTATCGAGATGAACCCGCGCGTCTCGCGTTCTTCGGCGCTCGCTTCCAAGGCAACGGGTTTTCCAATTGCCAAAGTCGCGGCGAAATTGGCGGTCGGCTACACGCTCGATGAGCTTGAGAACGACATCACCAAAGCGACGCCGGCCAGCTTCGAGCCGACCATCGACTACATCGTCACCAAAATCCCCCGCTTTGCGTTCGAGAAATTCCCCGCCGCTGACCCCATGCTCACCACGTCGATGAAGTCGGTCGGCGAAGCGATGGCGATCGGGCGCACATTCCATGAATCGCTGCAAAAGGCACTGCGCTCGCTCGAGACCGGGCTTGATGGCTTGAACGAAATCGAGCTGGCGGCCACCAGCGACGATCCTCTCGATGCTTACCGTGATGCCCTGGAGACGCCCACGCCGGAGCGATTGCTGATCGCTGCCGAGGCGCTCCGGCGCGGCATGGCCGCAAGCGAGATCTGCGAGATCGCCGGATATGATCCCTGGTTCATCGCGCGAATCGAAGAGATCATCACGGTTGAACAAGATTTGGTCGCGCATGGCGTGCCGAAAACCGCCACCGGCTGGCGCAAGCTTAAAGAGATGGGCTTTTCCGACAAGCGCATCGCAGCGCTCGCAAAGACACACGCCGATGAAGTCGCCATTGCGCGGCGCTTGGTTGGCGTAAGGCCCGTCTATAAACGCATCGACACATGCGCCGCCGAGTTCGAGGCGATCACGCCTTACATGTATTCGACCTATGAGGCGCCAAGCTTCGGTGCGCCAGAATGCGAAAGCCGCCCAACCGATGAGAACAAGATCATCATTCTGGGCGGCGGGCCCAACCGCATCGGCCAAGGCATTGAGTTCGATTATTGCTGTTGCCATGCGGCTTTTGCGCTCTCGGAAGCGGGCTTTGAGACCATCATGGTCAACTGCAACCCGGAAACTGTCTCGACCGACTACGACACATCCGACCGGCTCTATTTCGAGCCCCTAACGCCGGAGGACGTGATCGAGCTGATCGAAACCGAGATGACCAACGGCAAATTGCTCGGCGTCATCGTCCAATTCGGCGGCCAGACGCCCTTAAAGCTCGCGCCGGCGCTCGAGGCCGCTGGCATTCCCATCCTCGGCACTTCGCCTGACGCCATCGATCTCGCCGAAGACCGCGGCCGCTTTCAAAGGCTCATTCACGAGCTAGGCTTGCGTCAACCCGCTAACGGCATCGCCACAAGCCTGCACGAGGTCGAGAAGATCGCGAATGAGGTCGGGCTGCCGATCGTGCTTCGGCCTTCGAATGTGCTCGGCGGGCGCGGCATGCAAATCATCTCCGAAGAAGTCGCATCTCAAAGCGATCGCCGCAGGCAACACGGCGCGTCACGCTGGCGTCAAGGTGCGCGAGCTGTTCGAGATCAGCCACAAGGAGCCCGCGCTGATCGATCGCTATCTCATGGATGCCATCGAAGTCGATGTCGATGCGATCTCAGATGGCGAGCGCGTGGTGGTTGCCGGCATCATGGAACACATCGAAGAGGCCGGCGTGCACTCAGGCGACTCCGCCTGCTCGCTCCCGCCCTACTCCTTACCCAAAGATATCATCGCCGAGATCGAGCGCGCGACTGAGTTGCTTGCGCGCGCGCTGAAAGTCGTCGGTCTCATGAATGTTCAATTCGCCGTACAGAACCGTGATGTCTATGTGCTCGAAGTCAATCCACGTGCTTCACGCACAGTGCCTTTTGTCGCCAAAGCCACCGGCGTGCCGGTCGCGAAAATTGCCGCACGCGTGATGGCTGGTGAAAAGCTGGACAAGCTCTGGCAGCAGCCGCAAGCCGTCGCGCACATACGCCGTCAAAGAAGCCGTGTTTCCGTTCGCGCGCTTCCCCGGTGTCGATACTGTGCTCGGGCCCGAGATGCGCTCGACCGGTGAGGTGATGGGCATCGACCGCAGCTTCGCGCGTGCCTTCGCCAAGAGCCAGCTCGGCAGCGGCAACATGCTGCCGGTGGGCGGCAAGGTGTTCCTCTCGGTCAAGGACCGCGACAAGCCCGCGATCATCGAGCCGGCGCGGCGCCTGCTCAAGCACGGCTTCACGCTGATCGCGACGCGCGGAACGGCGAAATTTCTTGTTGAACAAAATCTCGAGGTCGAGGACGTCAACAAGGCCCATGAGGGCCGGCCCAACATCATCGATGCGATGAAAAACGGCGATATCGCGCTTGTGTTCAACACCACGGAAGGCGCGCGGGCGCTGGCGGATTCGTTCGAATTGCGCCGGACGGCGCTGGTCTCCAAGATCCCTTACTACACGACGATCGCGGGGGCCCGGGCCGCCGTGCGCGCCATCGAGGAGGTTAAGGCCGGGCAGCTTGAAGTTGAGCCCCTGCAATCCTACTCTTAATAGGTCAATGAACGAGGGTCACGGCAACCTTTTAGGTTGTGTGGCTCTTTTTCTGTCGCTTAAGCGCTGAGAGAAGAGACGACCATGGACAAAGTGCCCATGACGGCCACTGGCTACAAGATGCTCGAGGACGAGATCCGGCACCTGAAGACTGTCGAACGACCCGCTGTGATCCAAGCGATCGCCGAGGCGCGCACACATGGCGACCTCTCGGAGAATGCCGAATATCACGCGGCGAAGGAGCGCCAGGGCTTCATCGAGGGGCGGCTTGTTGAGCTCGACGATCTGATCAGCCGCGCGCAGGTGATCGACACCTCTAAGCTCTCGGGCGATCAGGTCAAGTTCGGCGCAACCGTTACGGTGATCGATGAGGACACCGAGCAAAAGGCCGTCTACCAGATCGTCGGCGATTTCGAAGCCGACGTGAAACAGGGCAAGATCTCGATCTCATCGCCGATCGCGCGCGCTTTGATCGGCAAAGAGGAAGGCGACACCGTCGAGGTCAATACGCCCGGCGGCGGCCGCTCCTATGAGATCGCCAAAGTCAAATATGTCTGAGCCGCGACTTCGAGAAGTATTGACAGTCAGCACGGCGTCTCGATCACTAAATTTGCGATCCGATGCCTTTACCGCAAGCACTCGATATAGCGCCACGTCCGCGACCCACGCCATTTCCCAAAGACTTCGATAAGTTCATCCCGTGTGAAATCGAAATGCGCTGACCATTCCTTGCGCCATTTATGCGGATAGCCGAGCAATTGGTTCATGGCGTTGTTGATGGCGTCGTTATCGTCTCTCGAATTTTCGTCTAGGTACGGCCACCGATCCGCAATAGCAACGAATTCGGGGCGGTAGAAACCGAAGAGTGCGTGAAATTCCCAATCAGGAAAAACGGAGGATTTCGTCAGCGGCCACCCTCAGGCAGCGATGGACGATTTCGCGTTCACGATCGGTCAGATTGCTCAGTGGCACAGCCCCGAGCTATAGAGCAAAACTGCGGACTTTCCACTATCAAATTCGTGACCGAGGCTGGTATGCGGCCTTCGGGTCAATCCGTCTGAACACCTGCACGTCAGGGCCGCCCGGTTGTGGCAACCATCCATCGGTCAACAAGCATCAAGTCTCCACTATGTTCTCAGCACGTGCCGCACGATGGATGGCCAGACAACAGCCCGGCGAGGCCTATATTGTGACGCCGGAGTGGTTGGCTCTTGGCGCGCCATCGCTTAGGTTGACGGGCGTAGGAGTTGGCTTTGGGACGGCCGATGAACAACGAGATTTACAATAAGAAGATCACCCACCCCGCGGCCTGGTGCGCGGAAGAGATCGGCGGACGCGAGGGCCTCACACACCGTATCGCGCCTGAGCACAATCAGGCGATCTGGGAGCTGGTCGAAAAGACGCGCCACAAACCGGCCGACGTCACGACGCGCGACGATTTCGATCATCCACTGGTCAACGATTTGATGCGCGCGCTCAAAGACGAGCTGATGAACGGCCATGGCTGTGTGATCGTTTCGGGCCTCGATATCAAGGGCCGCTCAGTGGAAGACTATGGCCGCGCCTATTGGGGCCTTGGCACGCATCTCGGCCAAGGTGTTGCGCAGAGCTACCGCGGCGACAAGATCGGCAAGGTGCAATTCGAGAAGGACAACCCCACGGGCCGCGGCTATCTCATGGATGTCGAGCTTCGTTCGCATACGGATTTTCACGAGATCCTCTCGCTCGCGAGCTACACCAAATCAGCCGAAGGCGGCGCCTCGGGCCTCGTCTCCAGCCTCGCCATTCACAATGTGATGCTTGAAGAGTGCCCCCATCATCTGAAGGCTTTGTACGAAGGCTATTATCTCGGCTCCAATGGCGGCCCGGCGACCCTGTTCAACGAGAAGACGCCGGTGTTTTCCAATGTCGACGGCAATGTGAGCTGCTTCAATCAGGGGCTGTTCTACATTTTCGCGGCCAAGGCGCGCGGCGAAGAATTGCCGCCGGAGTTCACCGTGGCGATCAAAGCGTTGAACGAGATCGCGGCGCGGCCCGGCCTGCGCGCGGATTTCATGCTCGAGCCCGGCGAGATGGTGTTCTTCCATAATTTTACGACCATGCATTCGCGCACCTCGTTTCACGATTCCGAAACGCAGAAGCGCTTGCTTTTGCGGCTTTGGCTTAATGTGGAGAACGGGCGCGCGATGCACCCGGCTTACATCGCGATGGGCCGGCGTATGGACGAGCAACACGCCAAGAGCCAAGCCGGCGTCGTCTATCCGCAATTCGCAACGGGCGGCGGCGCAAAGCAGGCGGAACCGGCTGCGGCATCGGAGAACTAAATGGCGGACGGCATCATCACCGGCGTGTTTCACGTCTCGATCAAGACGGCTGACTTGGAAAAATCGCTGCGCTTCTACAAGAGCATCCTCGGCCTCACCGAGGAAAAGCGCCCGCCGCTCGGCTTTCCGGGCGCCTGGCTCGGCGTGCCGACGGTCAGCGGCTTTGCAATCATTCACATGTATGCCGGCGACGCGGCAACGACCGAGCCCGACGGCTCGGTGCCGGTGGGTTCGAAGGCCGTCGATCATGTCGCACTGTCTGCGATCGGCTATGACGCCATCCGCGATCGCATCAAGAAGGCCGGCCTTGATTGGCGCGAAGGCGGCATCAGAGGCGGTAATCTCTGGCAGCTCTATGTGTTCGACCCTTCGGGCGTTCAGCTGGAGCTGTCCTTCGATGCGCGCGCCGAAAGCGGCAAGGGCCCGGATTGGGATGGCGACAAGCTCTACGGCACTGGCGCGAGCTTCTTCAATCCATCCGCCTACGAACGAATTTGATCGCCTCGCCTCCCTTCTTCGTCATGGCCGCCCCGTTGTGGCGGCCATCCATGGGGCAGCTGGCACCCACGCTTAATGCCTCAACGACAGAGCTTGCCGAAGCATGGATGGCCGGGATAACGACCCGGCCATGACGAATAGAGAGCAAACCAGCGAGGCGATTTGGGCAGTGTCGGATGGCCGCGCAGGCCTTGACAATCAAGTGCTCGGCCTTGCTGAAGCGGTTGCCCGCCTTTCGCCCCGACCAATCGAGCACAAAATCATCACTCGGGACGATGCGCTTGGTGCACTTCTCCGCCGGTTGAGTGGGCCGCAGGCCGTGCTTGCGCATGCCAAGCTCGCCCCGCCTTGGCCCAAGCTTTTGATCGGCTGTGGGCGCATGAGCATTGATGCATCGATCGCCGTCAAGCGCGCGAGCGGCGGTGCCACATTCACAGTGCAAACCCAAGACCCGCGCACCGCACCCGGGGAATTCGATCTTGTCGTGCCGCCACTGCATGACGAACTCGTTGGCGCGAATGTCTTCCCGATCATCGGTAGCCCCAACCGCCTTACTCCAGCAAAGCTCGCCGAAGCCGCACAACAATTCGCGCCTCGCTACGCTTCCCTGCCCCACCCACGCATTGCCATTTTGATTGGCGGCGATGCAAAGCGCCTTAAGCTCACCGACGAAGCGATGCATAGCATCACTGATGTGCTTCTCAAGCTTTCAAGCGAAGGCGCGGGATTGATGATCACCACATCGCGGCGCACCGGCGAAGCCAACACGCAAAAGCTGTGCGCCGCACTCGCCGGCAAACCCGCGGACATTTGGGACGGCACCGGTGACAATCCTTATCTGGGCATACTCGCGCTCGCGGATTACATTCTGGTCACGGAAGATTCGGTGAACATGACAACGGATGCCGCAGCGACGGGCAAGCCGATCTTCACGCTCAAGTTGAGCGGCCATGATCCGAAATTTGCGCGCTTTCACGAGGAGTTGCGCGCGCGCGGTATTGCGCGCGTCTTTGACGGCAAGCTTGAGGCACCACTTATGAGCCGTTGCATGAAGCCGACAAAGCCGCACTCGAAGTCTGCCGCCGCGCGAAACTGCCGCTCGTTAAATTCACGTCAAGCATGATTTATTGCGCCGCGGCGTGCTTTCCTGCTTGCCCAAATCGCCACTTCGGGCGAGACCATCAAGCCCAGCGTAAAGGCATCGTAGGCCCCCGAGGCCTCGGCGCCCGGAGTAGCTAAAACCTGGAGCGAAACCATGACGCAAACGAAGGGTAAGGTTGGGCCACGTCTCGTGGCCCTTGTGGGAACTTATCTCTCGGGCAAAACCACGCTGCTCGAGAGCATTTTGGCCGCAACTCAAAGCATCGAGCGCAAAGGCGACGCAAAACACGGCAATATGATCGGCGATTCATCGCCGGAAGCGCGCGCCCATATCGATGAGCATCGAGGCCAATATCGCCCATGCCCGGTTTATGGACGAGGATTACACGTTCGTCGATTGCCCTGGCTCGATCGAATTCCTGCAGGAAACCTTGAATGCCTTGCCGGCGATCGATGCCGCCATCGTCGTGTGCGATCCCGATGCCGATAAGGCCGGCACGCTCAAGCCGATCCTGAAGCAGCTCGATGACAGCCGCATCCCGCATATGATTTTCGTCAACAAGATCGATAAGGCCTCGGCTCGATCAAGACCTGATCTCTGTCCTACAGAAGAGAGTGAAAGCCCGCTGGTCTTGCGCCAGATCCCGGTGATGAAAGGCGATGCGATCACCGGCTTTATCGATCTCGCGCTCGAGCGCGCCTACAACTACCGCCTGCACCAGCCGTCGGAACAAGTCAAGATGACCGACGACCTGGCCACGCTTCGAAAAAGATGCGCGCTATCAGATGCTCGAACGCCTCGCCGATCACGACGATCACCTGATGGAAGAGCTTCTGGAAGATCAAGACCCCGAGTCGCGAAGAAATCGTCGAGGGGCTGGCGCGCGAACTTTCGCAAGGGCTCATCGTGCCGGTTCTGCTCGGCTCGGCAGAAAACGACAACGGCATCACGCGGCTCTTGAAGGTGCTGCGCCATGAGGTGCCGGGCATCGCCGAGACACGCAAGCGCCTAAGTTACAAGCGACGGGCCCTTCGCCTATATCATCAAGACCTATCACACCGCAGCATGGCGGCAAGCTCTCGGTGGCGCGCGTGATGTCGGGCACGATCAAGGATGGAGACACGCTGCGCACGCCGACGGGCGCGAGGCGCGCATCGCCGGCATCCAGCACTGATGGGCATGCATGCGACATCAAGATCTGCGCGAGGCGGCGAGGGCGACACGGTCGCGCTCGGCCGGCTCGATCCGATGCATCACGGGCGATACCGGCGAGAACGACAAGGCGCCGTTCAAGCCGATCGCACGCCCGCAGATCCTGGAGCCGGTTTATCACTTCGCGATTGGCGTCAAAGACAAGAAGGACGAAGTGAAAATGTCGGCGGCACTAGCGAAGATGCTTGAAGAAGATCCTTCGCTCGTCTCTGACGCATGATCAGGATACCCACGAAACGCGGCTTTCGGGGCAAGGCGAGATGCATTTGCGCATCGCGCTTGAGCGCTGAAATCGAAATACGGCCTGTCGCTGGACGTTCGCCCGCCGAAAATCCCCTACAAAGAGGCGATTCGCAAACCGACCACGCAACGGGGGCGGCACAAGAAGCAATCCGGCGGCCACGGCCAGTTCGGTGATGTCGTCGTCGACATATCGCCGCTGCCGCGTGGCGGCGGTTTCGTGTTCAGCGAATCGATAACCGGCGGCGCGGTGCCGAAGAACTATTTCGGCGCTATTGAGGCCGGCATCAAAGACTATCTAGAGAAGGGCCCGCTCGGCTTTCCCGTGGTCGATGTCGCCGTGAACCTCAAAGACGGCTCTTATCACGACGTCGATTCATCCGACATGGCGTTCCGGCTCGCCGGACGATTGGCGATGCAGGAGGGCCTGCCCAATTGTGCGCCGGTACTGCTCGAGCCGATCATGCATGTCGAGATCTATGTGCCGAATTCGGCGACATCGAAAGTCAACCAGATGGTCACCGGCCGGCGTGGACAATTGCTCGGCTTCGATGCGCGGCCCGGCTGGCCGGGGTGGGATGTTGTCGAAGCGCAAATCCCGCAAGCGGAGCTGCATAGCTTCATCATCGAATTGCGCTCGGCAACGCAAGGCGCCGGCACATTCAAGGCGAGCTTCGATCATTTGGCCGAGCTCACCGGCAGGCTCGCGGACAATGTGCTGCAAGGCTCGCAGCAGCCAACCGCGGCCTAACCTCGTGACGTCATCCCGTGCGCGGCGCAGCGATTTATCGCTGCGCCGCTGACAGCCATGCGTGCTGGATCTCCGATTTACTGACAAATTCCTCGGAAGAGTGCTCGGCAGTCGCGTGGAACTAAGGTAGCTTTCCTCGGATGGCGAGGGATGGGGCGATGCGCATTTGGCTTTCGGTGTTGGCATTGGTGTTAGCCTTTGCAGGCGTTGCGCATGCCGATGAGGCGATTCTGGTGCTCGACGGCTCCGGCTCGATGTGGGGCAAGATCGAAGGTAAGACCAAAGTCGAGATTGCGCGCTCGGTCGTCGATAATATGCTCGACAAGCTACCCAAGGATCGCTCCCTCGGGCTCGTCGCCTATGGACACCGCCGTCAAGGCGATTGCACCGACATCGAAGAGATCGTTCCTATCGGCACCGATCGTGCCGCCATTCGCACAGCGGTCGACAAGCTGAACTTCAAAGGCAAAACGCCGCTTGGAGCGGCCGTGCGCTTTGCCGCCGAGAAGCTGCGCTACACGCAGCAAAAGGCGACCGTGATTCTCGTCTCCGACGGCGCCGAGACATGCGGCGTTGATCCTTGCGCGCTCGGACGTGAACTTGAAGCAAAGGGCGCCGATTTCACCGCGCACATTATCGGCTTCGGCCTAGCGAGTGAAACCGAATCCGCGGGGCTGAAATGCCTCGCCGAAGCAACCGGCGGCAAATATGTCTCCGCCAAGAATGCGAGCGAGTTGACGGCGGCGCTCGCGCAGACCGTTGCAGCGCCTGCGCCTCCGCCGCCGGCGAAGCCGCAAGCCGCGCATGTGACGTTGCGCGCAACCGAGCTCGATGGCGGACCAGACATTAGTTCCGGCCTCACTTGGGAAGTGAAGCCCGCGAGCGGCACGGTCGTATTTTCCAAATCGAATGGCGGCATCGAGCAAGCCGACATCGCGCCTGGCAGCTACACGGTTAGCGTCGTGCGCACGAACGACGGCCTCAAAGGCACCGCAACGCTCCAAGCGCGCGCCGGCGCCGAGCGCACGGTGACGATTCCGCTGCAATTTCCGGTAAACGCCACGCTCACCGTAACGCCCGCAGCGGCGGCGCCCGCAGGCTCGACCGTTCAAGTCGATTGGAAGGGCCCGAACCGCAAAGGCGATTACATCACCGTCGTCAAAGCCGACGCGGAGCCTACTGCCTATCTCGATTACCAATACACGGCGAAAGGCGCACCAACGCAGATCAAGCTTCCCGCCGAGCCCGGCGACTATGAAGTGCGCTATGTGTTGGGCTCACCGCAACGCGTACTGGCGACGGCGCCGATCAAATCGACCGTAGTGACGGCGAGCTTAACCGCACTCGACACCGCACTTGCGGGCAGCACGATCGATGTCGCGTGGACCGGACCCAATTACGCGAATGATTGGATCACCATCGTGAAGCCGGACGATGCGCCGGCGCACTACAACGACTATTTCAACACCAAAGACAACAAAAACGCACTCAAGACGCCGGTCGAGCCAGGCGACTATGAGATCCGTTATGTGCAGGACGGCCAAAAGGTGCTTGCGCGCCGGCCGATCACTTTGACCGCGGCAAGCGCCAGCATAACCGCGCCGGCAACCGCCGCGGTCGGCAGCACGGTGAAGTTCACATGGACCGGCCCCAAAACAGCTGGTGACTGGATCACAATCGTCAAGCCCGATGCACCGGCCAGCACCTACAATGATTACTTCAACGCATCCGATCAAAAGAGCGCGCTCCAAATGCCGGTTGAACCCGGCAGCTACGAGCTGCGCTATGTGCAAGGCGGCACAAAAGTGATCGCCCGTGCGCCCATCACTTTAAGTGTGGTGAGCGTGAGCATCACCGCGCCCGCAACAGTCAAACCCGGTACGGAATTCGAAATCAGCTGGAATGGGCCGGACAATAACGGTGACTGGCTGACCATCGTCGCGCCATCGGATGCACCGACCGCCTATAAGTCCTATGTCGACGCACCGCGCGGCAATCCGGCCAAGCTAACCGCGCCGCCCGCACCCGGAACCTATGAGGTGCGCTACGTGCTCAGAGGCAAATCGGTGATCGGCCGCAAGACAATCGAGGTAAAGTAAGCCACCGCCCGATTCTTTAGAGTAATTTGCGACCCTATTGAATCACTTAAAGTGTCATGGCCGGTCCCCGTGCCGGCCATCCAGCTGCCGCGCGTCTGCGCGGCAAGAGACTCTTTTGGTTTTACTTTCTGGATGGTCGTGTCAAGCCCGACCATGACACCAAATGATAGTGATTTAGTGTGAAAGCAAAGTGCTCTAATAGGCCCGCGAGATGATGATCTCTTCGAGTGCCGGCGCGCCGGTGAAGATGCACACGCCTTGCGGGCCGCGCTGGCCGAGCGGCGCATTGCGGATTGTCAATTTCAGCGATTTCAGCTTCTCGTCGATGGCTTCGAGCGTAGCCCCCGAAGGCCTTGACCAAGGTACGCGCACCCAGCCTTTGAAGGCTCCACCCTCGTCTTCATTGTCCGAAGCCTCGCCGAAATATTCCTTGAGCTGCTCGAAGCTGTTGATATCGGTTTTGATATTGGCATCGAGCCGCGCTTTGGCTTCGCGGAACAGCGCGGTTTGAATTTCGCCAAGCAGATTGACAGCGTAGTCGACAAAGGCCTGCCGCGCGAAGCTTAGCGATTTCACCTTGTCGCCATCGCGTAATTCATCTCTGCGCATGAAAGTGACGCTGCCGGCCGCGACATCGCGCGGCCCGATCTCGCAAATGACAGGCGCACCGCGGCGCACCCAATCCCAGCGTTTTTCCGCTGAGCGCACCGGCTTCTTGTCGACCAGCGCCCGCACCGGCCTGCCGAAGGCGAATTGCTTGTTCAGCTCGCCGGCAAGCGCATCGCAGTATTCGAGCACATTGGCATCCTCAGGCGTATCGCGCAGCATCGGCACGATGACGATTTGGCGGGGGGCAATTGCGGGCGGCAGGCGAAGGCCATCGTCATCGCCATGCGTCATGATGATGCCGCCAATAAGACGCGTGGAAACGCCCCAGCTCGTGGTATGGCATAGCTTGAGCGAGCCATCCTCCGCCTGATAGCGGATATTCTGCGCCTCGGCGAAATGCGTGCCGAGATAATGCGAGGTGCCGGCCTGCAGCGCCTTGCCGTCCTGCATCATGGCTTCAATCGAATAGGTGTTCTCCGCACCTGGGAAGCGCTCATTTTCCGGCTTCTCGCCAACAATCACCGGCAGAGCGAGCGTCTCTTCAGAGAAAGCACGATAGACTTCGAGCATCTTCATCGTCTCGGCGCGCGCATCCGCTTCATCGGCGTGCGCCGTGTGCCCCTCCTGCCAGAGAAACTCGCGTGTGCGCAGGAACAGCCGCGCCCGCATCTCCCAGCGGATGATGTTCGCCCACTGATTGATGAGCACCGGCAAGTCGCGATAGCTCCTGATCCAACGCTGGAACGCATCGCCGATGATGGTCTCCGAGGTCGGGCGCGCGATCAGCGGCTCGGCGAGCTTGGCTTCGGGGTCGGGCTGAAGCGCGCCATCGATCATCTTCAGGCGATGATGGGTGACGACCGCCATCTCCTTGGCAAAGCCTTCGACATGTTCGGCCTCCTTGGCAAAGAAGGAGAGCGGGATGAGCATCGGGAAATAACAGTTCTCGTGGCCGGTCTCTTTGATGCGCCGGTCGAGCTCATCGCGAATCAGCTCCCAAATCCCATAGCCCCACGGCTTGATGATCATCGAGCCTGGTGACGGCGAATGCTCGGCGAGGTCCGCATCGCGGACGACATTCTGGTACCACTCGGGAAAGTTGCTCTCCCGCGTGACGTTCAATGCCCTCTTTGGCGCCTGCGCCATCTGCGATCCCACCTACTCATTCATTGTCGTGGCCGGGCTGTGGTCCCGGCCATCCATTTGTCAACATGCGCGCGAGCAGTAATCAAGTGCCGCGTGCCTAAAAAAGCGAAAGGCTCTCAACAGGCGCAGACTGCTGGTCCATGGATGGCCGGCATTACGAGCCGGCCATGACGAGCGAGAGTGAAGCGCCTCAAATCACTCCGCGGCTTCGAGCGCGTGGTGATGAGCAAGAAATTTTTCCGCTTCGAGCGCGGCCATGCAGCCCATGCCGGCGGCCGTCACCGCTTGACGGAACACCTTGTCTTTCACATCGCCCGCCGCGAAGACGCCGGGAACATTGGTGGCCGTCGAATCCGGAGCGGTCTTGATATAGCCGCCCTCGTCCATCTCGACCTGGCCCTTGAATAGCGCCGTCGCCGGATCGTGGCCGATCGCGATGAACACGCCATCAGTCTGCAGCTCTTCGATCTCGCCGGTCGAGAACTCCTTGAGCTTGACGCCGGTGACGCCCTTGCCCTGCTCACCCAAAATCTCTTCGACCGTGCGGTGCCACTTCACCTCGATCTTGGGATGCGACAGCACGCGCTGCTGCAACATCTTCTCGGCGCGGAATTCGCCGCGGCGATGAACCAGCGTGACCTTGGAAGCGAAATTGGTGAGGAACAAAGCTTCCTCGACCGCGCTATTGCCGCCGCCGACCACCACCACCTTCTTGCCCTTGAAGAAGAAGCCATCGCACGTCGCGCAAGCCGAAACGCCAAAACCTTGGAATTTCTGCTCGCTCGGCAGACCGAGCCAGCGCGCCTGCGCGCCCGTCGCGATGATCAGCGCATCGCACGACATAAGTATCGCCGGAATCGCCAATGAGCTTGAATGGCCGGTGCGAGAGATCGACCTTGGTAATCGTGTCCGAGATGATCCGTGTGCCGACATGTTCGGCTTGGCCCTTCATCTGCTCCATCAGCCAAGGGCCCTGGATCACCTCGGCAAAGCCCGGATAGTTCTCGACATCGGTTGTGATGGTGAGCTGGCCGCCCGGCTGCAGCCCGGCCACCAGCACCGGCTCCAGCATGGCGCGCGCGGCATAGATCGCCGCCGTATAGCCCGCCGGCCCCGAGCCCAAAACCAAAACCTTGGCGTTGATCGTGTTCGCCATTCCGCGTTCCCACCGTTAAAGACAGGGCTTCCTAGTTAGGGTTCGGCGCCCGCCTCTGCAAGACGGCAAAGTCACAACGCACCGGAAAGGCCGGTTTTGAACACGAAGATCACAAAGCAGGCACCAAGAGCGCCAAAGTCTCCGGCCGCCTCGTCTCCTCCCGTGAAATCCTAGCGCCCTTCGTGTTTCAATTCAGGAAACAGGGAGGAACGGCATGGCCGCAAAGATCACAGCGCACAATCCATGGACCTGGCAAGACCGCTTTCAATTCTCGCAATCGCTCGCCGTCACCGGTGCCGAGCGCACGATCTATGTCGCAGGCCAGACCTCGGCGGATGAGAACGGCCAACTGGTCCATCCGCGCGATATGGCCAAGCAAATCAACCAGGCGATGGACAATGTCGAGGCGGTGTTGAAATCGGCTGGCGTCACGCTCGCCAATGTCGTTCGCATCAATTTCTACGTGACCGACCTTTCTGTCTTCATGGCCAACCATGGGGTGATGCAAGAGCGATTGAAGCGCTACAACGCCAAGCCGCCGGGCTGCGCGATCGGCGTCGCCGCGCTCTTCCATCCTGATGCGCTGATAGAGATCGAAGCCACCGCGGTTGCCTGAAACGGCACTCCAGCTAACAAGATCGCGAGCGAGACCATCGCCTCAGAATAAAGTCCCTTGATCTCAGCAAGCCGATCCCCCACGTTCTGACAAAAAGGGGGAAGCCATGCATCAGCGAAAGCTTGAGCTGACACGCCGCCATGCACTCCTCGGTAGCGCTGTTCTGTTGTCAGGCTGTACAAGCACATCGCGGCAGGTGGCGATCGAAATGCCATCCGAACAGGAAGCGCGGAAAATACTCGAAGAACGAGTGAAAGCTGGCCTAACAGTCGGCATCGCGGCCGCTCTCGTCTCGCCCAAGGGCACGCGCTTTGTCTCTTACGGCAAAGCGAATAACAGCGGAGCGCCCGTGACAGCCAACACGGTGTTCGAGGTGGCATCGGTTACAAAGGTGTTCACCGGATTGCTTCTTGCGGATGCGGTTTTGCGCGGTGAAGTCGCGCTCGATGATCCGGCGACAAAATACCTGCCGCCCGGAATGACCGCTCTCGAATGGCCAGGCCGGCCGGTAACCCTTGCAGACTTGGCGACACACACCTCGGGTCTTCCCGGGGTGCTTAGTCAAACCCAGCCCGGCGCCCCACCGTTGACGTTGGAGCAGTCTTATTCCGTCGCGCCGGAGGATCTCTATGCGTTTCTCAGGGCCTACAAGCTGAAGGTTGAGCCCGGCACGCAGTATCTCTACTCCAATCTCGGTGCGGGACTCTTAGGGCACATCCTGGCATTGCGCGTGAACACGACTTATCTGTCGCTCATCCATACGCGCATCCTTGCGCCGCTGGGTATGTCTGAGACCGGTGGGTTTGGAGACAATCTCAAGCTGGCGGATGGTCATGATTTCGATCTCAATCCGATTCCGCACTGGCAGATGATCTCCGGCGCAGGTGGGCTCGAGTTCTCAGCGCATGACCTTGCGCTTTTTCTTAGCGCTGCGGCGGGGCTTAAACACACGCCACTCGACCGATCGTTCAAAGCAATGCTTGCGACCCAGCGAAACACAATTATTCCGGATACAAAACAAGCGCTGGGCTGGCAGGTGCGCGGCATTGGAGGCCGCAATATCGCCGAGAAGAGCGGCAATCTGACGGGCTTCGCTTCCTATATCGGCTATGATCTCGACAAGTCGATCGGCGTCGCAGTCCTCTCCAATTCGCCAAATTCAATCGAGGATGTCGGCCGCCATCTTCTCTACGGCACGCCACTCGATCCGATCCGGCAAGCGATTCCGGTCGATCCTGCAAGGCTCGATGGGCTTGTGGGGCGTTACCAGCTGCCACCGCCACCGAACGCCAAGACGCCATCGATCATTACGATCGTGCGTCAAGGCGATGCAATCTTCATGCGATTGAATGACTCGCCGCTCGTTAAGCTCTATCGCGAAAGCGGCGACACATTCTTCTTGCGTCTGGCTCCGATTACACTTGCTTTCAAACTTGGTGCGGATGGGCGGGCGTCGAGTCTCGATTTTCAGCAAGGCGGCAGGCCGAAGATACCCGCGAACCGAGTTGGCGGCTAATTGCAGCGCCGCGCCCAAAAGAGCGGGCGCCGAAGCGCCCGAAGTTCAGGGGGGAAATCACATTTCGGTAGCTCATCACCTCTCCCTTCAGGGAGAGGTCGGATCAAGTCGAGCAAAGCGAGAATTGATCCGGGCGAGGGTGAACGTTGACGCAACACCCTCACCCTGCCCTCTCCCTAAAGGGCGAGGGTGAAGCGTTAGGCCGCCGCTTTGAGATTCAAATCCTTCGCCGCGCCCTTGAGATAGCTGAGCATCGTATCGGCATCCGAGACTTCGAACGGATCGCTCTCGCAATTGTCGGCAAAGCCCGGCTCGACGAAGATCTTCTTGATCTCACCATCCTCGATGAAAGCCGAATAACGCCAGGACCTAAGGCCGAAGCCGAGATTGTCCTTGTGCACCAGCATGCCCATCTTGCGCGTGAACTCGCCCGAGCCATCGGGGATGAGCTTGATATTGTTCACGCCAAGTGATTTGCCCCACTGATACATGACGAACGCGTCATTGACCGAGAGACAATAGACCTCGTCGACGCCAAGCGCCTTGAACGCGTCATAAAGCTCTTCGTAGCGCGGCAGATGGGTGGAAGAGCAGGTCGGCGTGAAAGCGCCTGGAAGCGCGATCAGCACCGCCCGCTTGCCCTTGAATAGCTCGCTTGAGGTCGCATCTTGCCAGCGGAACGGATTGGGCCCGCCAACGGCCTCGTCGCGGACACGGGTCTTAAACGTCACTTCGGGGACACGCATTTGACTAATCTCCAGAATAGGATCTCCATCTCTCTAGACTTATTCTAAGAACTGGTCGCAACTAATTCAAGGCCATTGACCTGCGACAAACGCGGCCTCTTGGGACCGCCAGAAATGCCGCGCGCCTTCCGCGATTGATGGTGGCGGGTGGCAGGCCCTAGGGTTCCCCGCATGGATCAAACAACGCCTGAGCCGCCGCATCTCGCCGCTGGCGGCAGCATCGAGCCGCTCGCGATCACGCGGGCGGGCCGCATCCGGCGCTGGATCGAACTGACGCTGCTCTATATCGCGCTGCCGCTCGTCATCACCTATCTCGTGCGCGTGAAGCACGCATCGATCCTTTTGCTGCTGCAGCCGGCGATGATCGCGATCATCGTGTTCCTGCTGCTGGATCGCACATTCTCGGTGAAGCGCGAGCTGGGCCGCTTGCCGCCTCTGCGCCTCGTTATCTGGATTTCCGTCTTGTTCGTCATCGTCGCCAGCGGGCTTTCGGAGTTCATGGCGCGATTTCAGCCGATGGAATTTCTCGCCCTGCCGCATCGCGTGCCGATATTCTGGCTCATCATCATGGTGTTCTACCCGCTGCTCTCGGCGCTGCCGCAAGAGCTGATCTACCGCACGCTCTTCTTTCACCGCTTCGGCGCGCTGTTCGGCAACTCGAGGTGGCTCGCCGCCGCCGTCAACGGCGCGCTATTCGGCTTTGCGCATATCATGTTCGGCAGCCTCGTCTCGGTCGTGCTGAGCGCCGCTTTGGGCTTCGTCATCGCTTGGCGTTATAGCCGCGCCCGCTCATTCTGGGGCGCGTGGATCGAGCATGCGCTTTACGGCGATCTCGTCTTCACCGTGGGTCTCGGCCGCTATTTCTTTACCGGCCACAGCTTCATCCACCATTGAGAGCGACGGGGCCCGCCTCTCCTCGATAGAGCCCGACTGACAGCGAAGCATCCGCGCACGCGCTTGGAAAAATCAGCGCCGCGCACGGTGCCGCTTACATCGAAGGTACGGTTGGCGCCGGCATCATTCAGGAAATTCAAACCGAGACCTACACCGCCGCCGTACCGCCCGACAGCTTTACCGGCCACGTGAATCTTGACTACAAGCCTGCTCTTGCGTTGGGCGTCGAGCTTGGAACGCCGGGGCTCGAGAACAGCCCGTTCGGCTGGAGCGTCTCTTATGACTATCTCCGCTCCAATCTCGACAAGGCGACTGTGTCCGGCACGGTCAATGGCGCTCCCGGCTCAGCGACTTTTTCAAGCAGTCAACTGAAAAATGCGGGCTTGAATTTCGATAATGACGTTCATTTGGCGACAGCGAACTTCTATTACAGATCGCCCTTTCTCAATGTCGTCCATCCCTATATCGGTGTCGGCGCCGGCGCAGCTTTCATGTCGCATGCAGATACGCAGCCGGCACTCGATTTGACGCTGGGCATGCGCCTGCCGATGTCAGAGAACACTTATTACGGCATGCGCTATCGCTATATCCGTGTCTAGGGACCGAAAGATGATCTCGGGGTCGAGTACAAGGCGATCAATGCGCACCTGATCTCGTTTCAGCTCGGTGCAACGTTCTGAAGAGTATCTGCATCATGCTCCCCTTACCCGGCTGAATTTGCAGACGCAAGCTCAGCCGCCCTTCGAACATGCGCATGGAAAGCGCGGCGCAAATGCGGGCCGCGTTTCCCCGCTGTTCCACTGAGAAACCCTTGTCGGCCAAGCGTTAGCAGCGCCGCGCATAAGACTTATCCACGATCCGACGTCCATACACAGAGCATGAAGCTTGATTGCTGCTTGAAGCCGTGAGAGCTGCCACCCATCTAAGCTCGGTTGTGTCCGTGCGAGCCGAGCAAGGAAACGATCGCGCTCAAGATCAAGGAGGCCAATGCAGCAACGGAGTGAAACACGCCTCGCGCGAGCCGCGCGCTGAAATATCACTCGCTGGTTAGAAAAGTTCTGAAAGATGGTTAACGATGCGCGACGCTGAATGAATGGCCGCCGCTCTAGGCGGCCATGACAATGCAAAGGTTAGCGCAAGCTAGCGCAGAAGCGCTGGATGCGGTTGCACGCATCTTCGAGCTGCGCCTCGGACGTCGCATAGGAGATGCGGAAATGCGGCGCGAGCCCGAATGCGCTCCCATGCACCACGGAAACGCCTTCGGCAGCGAGAAGCTCCATCGCGAAATCCTCATCCGTCTCGATCATCTCGCCCCGTCTCGGCCGTCTTGCCAATGACGCCCGCACAGGACGGATAGACATAGAACGCGCCCTCAGGCTTATGACATTTGATGCCTTGCGCCTGACCCAGCATCGCGACCACAAGATCGCGCCGCTTCTTGAAGGCCTCCGCGCGCTCCTGCGATGAAATCCTGCGGGCCGTTAAGCGCTTCGACCACCGCCCATTGCGAGATCGATGTCGCGTTCGAGGTCGATTGCGACATCACCTTCGCCATCGCCCGGATCGAAAAGCTCGGGGCCCGCGGCATAACCGATGCGCCAGCCGGTCATCGCGTAAGCCTTCGATGCGCCATTCATCGTCAGCGTGCGCTCATAGAGGCTTGCGGCTCGACTTGCGCCGGCGTCGTGAACTCGAACCCGTCATAGACGAGATGCTCATACATGTCGTCGGTGAGCACCCAGACATGCGGGTGGCGCAGCAGCACATCGGTGATCGCCTTCAGCTCGGCGCGCGTGTACGCCGCTCCGCTCGGGTTCGACGGCGAGTTGAAGATGATCCATTTGGTCTTGGGCGTGATCGCGCGCTCGAGATCCTCCGGGCGCATCTTGAACAGCGTCTCTTCCGTTGCGGGCACAAACACCGGCTTGCCGCCCGCCATCGCCACCATATCCGGATAGCTCACCCAATAAGGCACGGGCACGAGCACCTCATCGCCGGGATTGAGCGTCGCCAGCATGGCGTTGAAGATCACGAACTTGCCGCCCGGCGTGACGATCACCTGGCCCGGCTCGTAGCCTAGCCCGTTCTCGCGCTTGAACTTGGCCACAATCGCCGCCTTCAGCTCGGGAATGCCGTCGACATTGGTATATTTGGTCTTGCCTTCCCGAATCGCGCGGATGCCTGCCTCTTTGATGTTTTCGGGCGTATCGAAATCGGGTTCCCCGGCATCGAGCATGATGATGTCTTTGCCCTCCGCCTTGAGCGCCCGCGCGCGCTTGCTCGCGGCAAGCGTCGGCGAAGGCTTAACGCGCTCGATGGCGTACGACAGGAAGTGAGAGCCGGACACGGAAAACCCCTCAAAAAGGCCCGAAAAATATGGGCCTTCGTTTCTGCCCTCGCGGGCGCTTTGTCAACCTTGAAGCCTCGGTCATCGCGTGCGCCTGGCGCGCATTCATTCCTGCTTTACCAACTATCTCATTGTCGCCCCAATGATCCCGCAATGGCGCCGAACTCCAGGCCTAGCAGAAGCGCCCATGACGGCGCATCCTTCGCACCACGGCGTTTCGAGACTCGGCATCGGCAAGCTTGCCCGCCGGGCGCGCGGGCATCTGCATTGGCTCGCCATCGCGCTCTGGGCTGTTGCCATCATGGCGGCGCTTGCCCCTTTGATCTAGCGCCTGAGCCTGCCGGTTCCCTGGCTCCACTCAATTTGCCTGCGGCCACACAACGCGATTTTAGGACTCTTCGGGCATAAGGAAGGTGCCCAGCTCGCGGAGCCAGTAATGTTCCTGCGTATGATTGCCGCCGCAAGCCTTGCGTTCGTTGCCGCTTTGGCGCCGGCGCATGCCGCTGACGGCTCCAAAGCCGGATTCGCCGCGATCTCCGCGACGCTCAAACGGGCGCTTGCGGACACAGGCGCGCGCGGTGATGTGCTCTTCATCGGCAATGGCGATACAATCTTCTATGTTGAGAGCGTCGGCAAAGCTGATTTCTCAACGCCCATCAGAGTTGGCCCCAAATCGGACATAGCCGGGCCGATGATGGTCTTGAACCTAGCCCAATCCGGTTTCTTCGCGCTCGATGATCCCGCACGCAACTATCTCAAGCTCGCCAAGACGGACCCGTTCTCGAAATCGACCATCCGTGAGCTGATGATTGCCCGGGCTTCGGGCGATAAGACCGCGCTGGACGCCGCAAGAATGCTCGTCCTGATCGCTGAATCGGCAACCGCGCGGCCCTGGAGCTCGCTCTTCGAGGAATCGATCGGCAAGCCCCTCGCTCTGTCGGGCACGAGCTATCCGCAGCCCGACAGTATCTCGAAGGCACTCGGCGTCAAAGAGCCGGCCGAGGCGCTTGTCACCAACACGCGCGACTATGCCCGCCTGCTCTTGGCGCTCATCGATCACGATGCGAACGGCGCGCAAGTGCTCAAACCGAAATCGATCGCGCTTTTGTTTCACCCGCAGCTGGTCGGCAAAGCGGCCTGCACACGCAAAGATGAACGCGGCGCATGCACCCTCTTTGAGCAAGACTCCGTCGGGCTCTATGCGTGGATCGACAGATCCCGCGGGGTTTATGGCGTGCTGGCGGCACCCGGCGCGGAAATCTCCGTGGCCAAGCCTGGCCGGACAATCAGAGCGCAAGCGGAAACGATTATCGACCGCGAGCGCGCCGCATCAGGCGTCACCGCCGCCATCAAAGATTAGCTCACTCGACCGGCAAATAGATGTCGGCCTCGATGCCCGGGCCCGGCATCTTGCCGATTCCATTGGGGTATTCGTTCCAGCTCGAACCGCGTATCTTCCAGCCTTTCGTCATGGCATAGGCCAAGAGCTCGACATAAGCCTTCTGAAAGCTCGCAGTGTCTCCCTTGTGGTGAATGCGCAAGGCAAGCCCCTGTTCGCTCATGGAGGAACGAACCCCATCCGGAAGCTTGACGCCGGGCGGAAAACCCTTGACCGGATATGAGACGCCGACCTTCACCTCGCCCCCGGTCACGCCCTCCGCAACCGATATCGGTGGGCCGTCACCGGCCAGCCCAGCGGATTGCATGGCCGCGCTCAACGTCTTGAAAGCGTGACCCAGCGCTTTGTTCATCCCCTCGGGTGTATTCGCTGTTGTTTCTTCGACCGTGATGAGAATGCGCTGGCTTACCGAGACGCGCTCCACCGCGAGATCGGAAAAATCGACCGGCGGAATTGCCTCGACATATTTCTTGAGCCGCTCGAGGCCGCGCTCATATTCCCTACCAACCACGCCCGGCATCATCAGCGCGATGTAGCGCGCAAACGGATTGCCGCCAACCACATAGTCAAAGCTCCAGGTGACCCTTGTGCCGCCCGCGACATCGTCGAGCGCAAGCGTGCTACGCGCATCGGCGCTCTTGCTGAAATCGATATTCATCACGAGTTTTTCGCCGCGCACGCTGTCGGCGATCTCCATCGAGCCGTTGCCGACCTCACTGCTTTGGCTCTGCCATTTCATCTTCTGGCCAACGCCCGAGTCCGGTCCTTCGAAGCTGAACTGGATTTTGGGGTCACGCTCATTCCAGGGCGACCAACGTGAAAACGCGCGCAGCGAACTGATGATTGCAAACACTTCACTCTTAGGCGCATCGATCGTGACAGCGCGCTGCACAGCAACCTGCGAAGGTAGAAGATAGCCAACCACCGCCGCGGCCGCGGCAATGACGATCAAAGCAATTCCAAGTCTTCTCAGCCCTTTCATGCGCGCCCCTCCGTTACTCAGTGCCTGAAACATAGCTTGGGGAACCGGACATGTCAGGCGCCCGGCTTGCCGCTCTGAAACACAAAGAAGGCACCTGCCGCGATCAGTACAAAGCCAACGACCTGCTGCCAACGAAACAACTCATCGAGATACGCGATTGAAAAGACGGCAAAGACCGTTAGCGTCACGACCTCCTGGATCGTCTTGAGCTGGGCAGCACTGTAGACGCTGTAGCCAAACCTGTTAGCGGGCACAGCAAAGCAATATTCGAAGAACGCAATCGACCAGCTTATCAAGATGACCGCGACAAGCGACGTTCCCCTGAATTTGAGATGCCAATACCACGCCGTCGTCATGAAGGTGTTCGACACGACAAGCAACAAGATCGGCGTCAAATAGCTTACTGCGCGCAGTGCATCCATGCTCTGAAACAAGCGCTTCTCCCACTAACCGAGAGGGACATAGATGTTGGTATGCCACTTGGAGACCGGCGTTTGAGGATCGCTCACATACTCCTCCCAGCTCGGCCCGCTGGCTGTGAACTGCTTCGTGCGCATCCAGATCTCGATCTTGGCGTATGTCGATTGAGCCTGGTTCGGATCTCCAGCATGAACGAAGCGCGCCGCCACGCCGCCATAGCTTTTGCCGAGCGAGATCCCCTCGCTGGGCGCAGGCGGCGTCTTGGGCGCAGCGGCAAGCGGAATACCCGCACGATACATCCAGATCTGCTTGGCCGTGTCGAAATCCTCGTTGATGGCGATTGGCGGCCCGGCAGGTGACAAGTGATGCGCGGACATAAAGGCGCGGATCTTCTTGTAGCTCGCTTGCAGTGCCGCCGTCGCCGCGCCCTTGGACACATTCACACGGCCATCGATATAGAGCATCGGACGGGAGACAAGCGTCTCGATCACGCCATCTGAGGCGCTGTTCAAGGCATTGTCAGTAAGCGTGAGGTCGCCTGTGCGCTTATGGCCGAAATCGATTCTGATGTCGGAACCTTTGGCCCGGCTCTGCGCTCCGGATGTCTGAGCGGTCGCCGCCGGTTGAGAGTGCCGCCCAAACGACTCGCCCACAAGATAAGCGCCGACGATGACGGCAAGCGCCGCTGCGCTGATAATGGCAATTCGAGACCACATAAGGCTCAATCTCCGAAGCGCGTGAAGCGCAGGGCCGCAGATTATGCGAGACGGCGCCCTCTCTCAAATAGGCATTCGCGGCGGAGGTGGCCAACGTGGGCCAAGATCAGCGAAGAACACATCTATCGGTATCGCCGCTTGCCGCCAGCCAAGTTCCGTATACGGATCGTGGCTTAGGTGATCGTCAGGTGCCGTTGCCGATATCGATATAGCGGTAACCGCTCAGCTCGACGATTTGCATCGCTTGTTCGCCGCGCAACGCTAATCGTTGGTGGTCGATCTCGACTGAAAGCGAAAGGATAAAGCGGGCAACACCATCGCCGTCGGCAAGCGGAAAGCTCACAACCTCGATCAAGGCGCTGACATGCTCATAGTCTTCTTTGGACAGGAACGTCGAGCCACAAGGCGTGCTGATCATCCGATTGAAATGTTGCCAGCTCCAATCCCGCATCTCGGCCGGCAAAATCTCCATCATGTTGCGACCAGTGTTGTCGATGCGCGTGCGATTGACGATGGCGGTGCCGACCAGGCGCCACAAGTGCGAGCCTCGGCTCTCTGATTTCCAAAATGCTGATATAGGGCAGAAGCGCCTTGGCGAGAGACGGGCTAAACGCCTTGCGGGGTGGCACGATCAGGCCCGTCTCCCGCTGCAAAGCAACATAGAGCTCCGTGAACCGGACGCACTTCCTGCGTGCGGAGCGAATTCGCAACAAGCTTGCTTGATCGCACAATAAAATCGCGCAAATTTGCGCTCGCCGATTTGCGACCAATACCGGCCATGACCATTAGAATCTATAACTCCGCGTCTGAAACTGGGGTTAAGGTTCCACAAGCGCTAAGATTGCAGTGAATCCCTGGGGGCGCTAATGTGGCGCTTCGGGACAGGGGGAGGAGGAGCTATATGACCAATCCCACTTCGCATACGAAATTCCGCTTGAGTGCGATCCTCGGCGTGAGCGCTTTGGCGCTTACCTTGGGCCTCGCGGCTTGCGGTCAAAAAAGCAGCACGACGACGACGTCTCCGGACAGCACGACCACGACGACAACGACCCCGGATTCGACGACGACCACCACGACGCCTTCAGACAGTGGCAGCATGGAATCCACGCCGCCGGCTGACTCCGGCAGCATGGACTCCGGCAGCGGTGACGCCACGCCTCCGGCGGCGGATAGCGGAAGCATGGATTCAGCGCCTGCGAACTCGTCCACGCCTCCGGCTGATAGCGGCGCTCAGTAATCAGTGAGATGCGGCTGTGGCCGCGCCAAATCAGGTGAGAGCTATTACTAGGGCTCCACGCCGCGTTTTGGTGTGTGCAACGGCCGCATCTTTATTTGCATTGCTTTCACTGGCGGGCTGCGGCCAATCGCCAAGTAAGCAAAGCAGTAAATCAAATGGCGGGACACCACCCGCTGCCGCAACAGCACCAACCGCAAGCTCTTCATCGGCACCGCAAACGGCGGCCTCTGCCGCTAAATCTGCAACCGTGTCTAATGCGGCTACACCGTCGGCATCTGCATCAACCGACGAAGACGAAATCGATATCGGCTCGATCGCGATTGAGTCCGATGACGACGCCAACAACGGTGCCCCGGTATCGGTTGACTTGGTGTTTGCTTACGACGCTGCGTTGGCCACACAGCTTGGATCCGAATCGGCAGCACGCTGGTTCAAGAACAAGGCCGCGCTGACCTCGAATGCAGGCGGCAAACTCGCTGTCATGTCGTGGACCGTTGCAGCTGGAGATGAAGTTCCTGAGACGCCGGTTGACGCAAAGTCGGGGGCGCTTGCTGCATTCGTGTTCGCGAACTATGCCTCCAAGGGCGATCACCGGTTGCAAATCGATGGCTCCGGGACGCTCACCGTGACGCTTGAAGCGACCGACCCGACCTACGACGTCGATCAATAACGGCCGCTTTTTGGCACACGGTGGCGCCGCGTCATCTCGACGCAATATCTGTGCGCACCCTCGATAATGGCCATCAGCCCGGTTTGCGAAAACGCAATGTCATGCGGTCGCTCTCGCCAATCGCATCATATTTACTGTGGTCGAAATCTGGATTGGGCGGCTTTCCAAAGGGAGCGCTCCGTCGCGTCGGCGGCAATGTCCAGACGCCGAACGGATGATCTTTCGTGTCCTTGGGGTTGGCGTTGATCTCAGACCTTGCATCCAGCTTGAAGCCTGCCTTCTCGGCCAGCGCAAGGACGTCGGCAGTGTTTACATAGCCGTCATGGGCCGCAAGATTGGTCGGGCGCGGATCGGCCCTGTGATCCACGACCGCGAAAATCCCGCCGGGCTTGAGCACGGCGAATGCATCGTGCATGAACTTTTCGGCATAGCCGGGCGTCCACATCCAATCGTGGATATTGCGCGACGTCAGAATCATATCGGCGCTTGCGGACGGCCCAAGCGGCCCGGACTTATCGTCGAACGCGACATATCCAATGTCGCCGTAAAGTGATTTGTCGCTGAACTTTTCCGGCAGCTTGCGGTCAAGATCGGGCACGGCCGCGATGTAATGCCCGCCGGACGATTTGAGATAAGGCGCAACGATCTCGGTCCAATAGCCCGGTGACGGCCAGATCTCGATGAAGGTCATGCCCGGCTTCAATCCCCAAAAGGCGAGAGCTTCTGCCGGATGCCGATATCTATCGCGCGCCACATTTTCCGGTACGCGCGTGCTTGCATCAACTGCGGAGAGCAGGGCTTGATCGGGCGCAGGATCGGCAGGCGCGCCGGCCTCGATGGTGCCACAGCCGGCAATGCCGATCAGAAACACCAATGCAGCACCAAGCGTGCGCACGCCCAAAGACAAAGCAGCCATGTTGTCCCCCCAACTTTTCCTTTGGGTGCGGCGTTCCGCACGCGCCCAAAGGCTACAGCCCCTGTTGCAAAAGGATCAACCAAAACCGGAACTGTCGTTCGCTCTTTCTGCCCGCCAGAAAGAACGAGCGAACGACAACCTTGACCGCATCCCGGCGTTTAGTGCCGCATCACCTTGCGGTAGCGCTGCGCTTGCGTGGCGCGCAGGCCCTGAAGGCCGTAGCGGCTGAGCGCATTCTCCCAGGTGTGAAACTCATCGACCGTGAGCGCATAGCGCCGGCAGGCCTCTTCGAGCGTGATCAAGCCACCTTCCACCGCCGCGACGACCTGCGCCTTGCGCCGCGACACCCAACGTTTCGTTCGCGGTGACGGCAGATCGACAAGCGTCATGGGGCGGCCATCCGGCCCGGTGATGTAATTGGCATGAATGCTAGACACATTGGGCATTACGCAACTCCTCAACGCGTACACGCCCCTCAGCCGTTCAAAGCTTGTAAAGCCCGCTCTAAGAACTGGTCAAAACAGTCGTTCGAATTCGATGGATCGCTGAAATACCCCGAAAAAGCCGCAATCGCGGTTCCCTGCCCTCATCGGCACCGCAAAGAGCGCGGCGTGCAATTGATCCGTATCAAAGCAAGGTTCCACCAATTCACCATGCTGCGCTTGGCAGATTTGCTTAAACGCGAGCGGCCGCGCCGGCCGGACGGGGCGCAAGTGACAATGACCGGACGGGGCGCAAGTGACAATGAAAGGACCAGCCATGATCCGTTCCAAGCACGCTGTGCGCGCCATCGCAGCGATATTTCTCGGTGCGACGATGCTGTCGTCATGCGCGACTTATGACGGCGTCGTCTACGCGCGCACTTACGACGGCTACTACGACAATTATTACGGCCCCTATATCCGCGGCTATTGGGCAGTAGATGGCGTCTTCTGGTACTTAGGCACGGATCACGTCTATCACCGCGACGTTGGCCGTCATTTCCGCCGCGAGCGCTTTCCCGGCGGCGTGCGAATCAGAGGCGAGCGTGGCTGGACGCGCAATCATCCCCCGCCCGGCAGACCGCAAGGCCCATACCCCGACCATCGCTGATCCAACGACGCATAATGCAAAGGGCTGGCCTTTGCCGGCCCTTTGAATTTCGCGCGCAGCCTTTCCAACCTGCCCGCCCTCGCCCATATTTGCGGGATGCCGCCGACCAAATCCCGTTCGAAGAAGCCTGACGAGCGCACGCAAGCCGCGATGCTTGCGTTCGAGGAAGCGACCGAGGCCTGGGTGCCGCATCGCCCCACGCGCCCGGAAAAATCCGAGGGCGGCAAACGGCTGAAAATCGTCTCGGACTATGTGCCCAAGGGCGACCAGCCGACCGCGATCGCCGAGCTTGTGAAAGGCGCGAACGCGGCCGAACACGACCAGGTGCTGCTCGGCGTCACCGGCTCAGGCAAGACTTTCACCATGGCGCATGTGATCGAGCAGACGCAGCGCCCGGCACTGATCCTCGCGCCCAATAAGACGCTGGCTGCGCAGCTTTACGGCGAGTTCAAGAGCTTCTTTCCCGACAATGCGGTCGAATATTTCGTCTCCTACTACGACTATTACCAGCCGGAAGCTTACGTCCCGCGCACCGACACCTATATCGAGAAAGAATCGACCATCAACGAGCAAATCGACCGCATGCGCCACTCTGCGACACGCGCGCTGTTCGAGCGCGATGATGTGATCATCGTTGCGTCGGTCTCGTGCATTTACGGTATCGGCGCGGCGGAAAACTACACGGCGATGACCGCGACGATCAGCAAGGGCGACCGGCTCGACCGCACCGAATTACAGCGCACGCTCGCCGCCTTGCAATACCGGCGCAACGATACGAATTTCGTCCGCGGCACTTTCCGCGTGCGCGGCGACACGGTCGAGATCTTCCCCGCGCACTATGAAGACCGCGCCTGGCGCCTGTCGCTGTGGGGCGATGAGGTCGACAATATCGTTGAGTTCGATTCGCTTACCGGCGAAACCTCGCTTTCGCTCGAATTCATCAAGCTCTATGCCAACACGCACTATGTCACGCCGCGCCCGACGCTGACGCAAGCAACCAAACTGATCAAAGAAGAGCTGAGAGAGCGTCTCGCCGATCTCAACGCCAAGAGCATGCTGCTGGAAGCGCAGCGCCTCGAGCAGCGCACCAATTTCGATCTTGAGATGATCGAGGCGACCGGCTCCTGCGCCGGCATCGAAAACTATTCGCGCTATCTCACCGGCCGCAAGCCCGGCGAGCCGCCACCGACTTTGTTCGAATATATCCCCGACAATGCCCTCATCTTTGTCGATGAAAGCCACGTCACAGTGCCACAGCTCAATGCGATGTATCACGGCGACAGGCGGCGCAAAGCGACACTCGCCGAATATGGCTTCCGCCTGCCCTCTTGCATGGACAACCGCCCTTTGCGCTTCGAGGAATGGAACGCGATGCGCCCGCAGACGGTTTATGTCTCGGCGACACCGGGCCCATGGGAGCTCGCGCAGACCCAAGGCAGCTTTCGCCGAGCAGGTGATCCGCCCGACCGGCCTTGTCGATCCGCCGACCATCATTCGCCCGGTGAAGAACCAAGTCGACGATTTGATGGCTGAATGCAAGGAAGTGGCGGCCAAGGGCCAGCGCGTGCTGGTGACGACGCTGACCAAGCGCATGGCCGAGGATCTCACGGAATATCTGCACGAGCATGGCGTGCGCGTGCGCTATATGCATTCCGACATCGACACGATCGAGCGTATCGAGATCATGCGCGATTTGCGCCTCGGCGCGTTCGATGTGCTGGTCGGCATCAATCTGTTGCGCGAGGGCCTGGATATTCCCGAATGCGCGCTGGTGGCGATCCTCGATGCCGACAAGGAAGGCTTTTTGCGCTCGACCACTTCGCTGGTGCAGACCATCGGCCGCGCCGCGCGCAATATCGAAGGCCGCGTCATTCTCTATGCCGATCGCATCACCGATTCGATGGAGCGCGCGATTGCCGAGACCGATCGGCGCCGCGAAAAGCAGGTCGCTTATAATGAGGCCAATGGCATTACACCGGAATCGATCCAGAAGAATATCGGTGACATTTTGGGCTCGGTGTACGAGCGCGATCATGTGCAAGTGGCGGTCGAAGGCTTTGCCGAGGAAGGCGAAGCGTTTATCGGCCACAATATCCGCGCGCATATCGAGCATCTCGAAAAGAAGATGCGCGAAGCCGCGGCCGATCTCGAATTCGAGACCGCGGCGCGCATTAGAGACGAGATCAAGCGCTTGCAAGCGACCGAGCTTGCGATTGCCGACGATCCGTTCGCGCGGCAGGAGGATATTTCCGTCGAGCTCGAAGGCGCCGCGCTCGACCGCTCGAACGCGCCACGCTTAAGCGGCAAGACCGCCCCCGGCGTTTCATCGAAACCGCGCTCGACCGCCGGAAAAACCGGCACCCGCAATTGGTCCAAGCGCCGAGGGCGTTAGGATTCGTCTCTAAGAATAGGAAGGATCGCGCTCTCGGCAAACGAGATCGCGGCGTCAAGCTTGCTTTTCACCGGATCAGTAACCTTCTTGCCGCGTGCAATACCCATGTACATTTCAAGTTTGCACTGCTGATCAAATTCCTGGTCCGGTTCAGAATCGGGATCGCCATACGCCTCGGCCGCAGTCCACACTGTAGCTCGGGCGCTCCAGATTTCCTTGAGCTGCCTAGACATCTCGGGTCCAAAGACCGCCTCGGCAATTGGCAATGCCCGAAAATAATCGGCCCACAGCTCACTGTACGAATTGATCTTATTCATAACGAATTGATATTCGGCAAGACGACGCTTTTTGGGGGCCGACAGACTGTCGTAACCGTCAAAGAGCTCGCGCAGTTTCGCTTCGGTGGCTGCGGTATGAAGTGAAAAGCCGCTTCGAATATCGGAGAAGGCGTCACGTGCCCTATACAGTAATGTCAGCACGTTCTGCCCAGCTTCCATCTTACGCTCAAGCTTCCTCTGCCTAAGCCAATCGTCAAATGAACTCGTACCCTTGATGGCGGCGTACACAACCGCACCCGCACCCGCAAAGCCGGACCAGGCTTGCATCCAGACACCGGTAGCATTCCAGTCAATTGGGTAAGGCCAGATAGTCATCGACCAGCCTAGAATTGGCGAATCAGCTTCCTATTCTAGACCTTCGCTTCTATGTTGGCGCATAGCCCATGTAGGCAGCTTTGGGGGAATGCCTCATGAATTCAGTCGCAATCGGTTTGGCCGGTGCTTTGGCGCTCGCAATGCTGTTGGCTCCAGAGCCAATCATGGCGGCGGCAGATCAAACGAAGGTAGTTCAAGACCGCGATGCAGCCTACTTTGACGCCGTTAAGCAGCATGACGGCCAGCGCATAAGGGACATCGTTGCCGACGAATTCGAATTGGTGGACGGTGGCGGCACGACCTTCACGAGGGATGACCTTCTGAAGAGGACGCAAGCCAATGCGATCGTATATGAACATCTCGACGTTTCACATAAGCAGCTGCATCCTCTGGGCGAGCGGACGTTCGTGATCACTGGCCTGCTTTCGGTCGAAGGGCACAATTCCGTCGACGGGAAGTCTTTCTCGTGTGCGTTGCGCTACAGCAGCGTCTACGTAAGATTTGGCGATTGGAGATTGGCGTTCAGTCAAACGACTAAGCCACAGTCAAACGATTGCCCCTATCCGTAGGAAGAAATCGACATGCCGCTAAGAGTCATCGGCGCCGGATTGGGGCGCACCGGAACCCTCTCGCTCAAAACCGCGTTCGAGCAGCATCTCGGCTTCAAGCGCTGCTATCACATGGGTGAGGTGAGCGAGGCAGCGCACCCGCTTTGGATCGCTGCGGCCGATGGACACCCGGATTGGGATCGCATCTTTGACGGCTATGACGCGACGACGGATTATCCGGCCTGTTCGTTCTGGCGCGAGCTTGCTGACTACTATCCGGACGCAAAGGTCCTGCTCTCGGTGCGCGACCCGAACAAATGGTTCAATTCGACGCAAGAGACGATTTTCTCGCCCGAGCTCATCGCGGGCATGCAATCGGCGCCGCCATCGCAGCGCGAATTCATCGATAAATGCGTTCTGGCCGGCTTCGGGGACCATATTCACGATCGCGAGTTCATGGTCGCGCATTTCAACCGCCATATCGAGGAGGTAAAGCGCGCGATTCCCAAGGATCGCCTGCTTATCTTCGATGTGAAGGAGGGCTGGGAGCCGCTCTGTGCGTTTCTCGGCGTGCCTGTGCCGCAAGAGCCTTTTCCGCACGTCAACGATGCACAGTCGCTCAAAGCATGGATCCAGCTGATGGGTGAGGTGCAAAAGGCTTTCCCCTCACTCAGCTTTGCCGAGGTGAGCGAGTTGATGAAAGCAACTGAAAATCGCATGGCGGATCCCACTCCCAGTCCGGCGGCAATACGAGAGCGCTTGTTTGAGCAAGCCCGCGAGCTGGCCGCTCGCAAAGCATAGAACTTGCTCTGAGGAGGCCGACAGAGTGCCGCTCAAGATCATCGGCGCAGGTTATCCGCGCACGGGAACAACCTCGCTCCAGCAGGCGCTCGAACTGCTGGGCTTCGGGCCGTGCTGCCATATGTGGGAGCTTTTAAAGCCGGAGCATGCGTGGCGCTGGCTGATCTGGAAGCGCGCCTTCGACGGCAAGAGCGTCGATTGGGAAAAGCTGTTCCGCGGCTTCGCTTCGACGGTCGATGCTCCGGGCAGCTTCTTTTGGCGCAAGCTCGCCGCCGCCTATCCGGAAGCGAAGGTGATCATGACGGTGCGCGATCCCGAAAGCTGGCTGCGTTCGATGCAGACAGGATCAGACGCCGCCCAAGCCCAGATCGCGGGTGGCAAGATTGCCCCCGTCGTGAAGGCCGCGCTCGCCAAGATGGGCGATGCGATCGCGCGCGAGCGTGGCTCGCCGCCCGATCCCCCGCCCGGGCCCGAACGCGCACAATTCCTGATCGATCAGTTCGTACGTAACACCGAGATGGTTAGGCGAGAGATTGCGCCTGAGCGCCTGCTTGTTTTCGATGTCAGACAAGGCTGGGCGCCCTTATGCAATTTCCTTGGCGTGACTGTGCCCGCGGCGCCCTTCCCGCACGAGAACGACGCGGCCGATCTTCTTAATCGTGTTGCCGCCGTTCCGATGAAGCGCGGGCCGCAAGCGTAACATCGCAAGCGGAAAATCTTGCGAGCGCACGGGGCCGTGCTCTTGATTTTGCGCACGCAAGGCGTCATATCTTGCGCCACTGTCAACTGGCCTGAGGAGGAACGAGATGCAGGATATTGCCCACATTTCAATCCGGGCCGGTGTTGCGCGCGGTTATCGCGCCTGACGCTCCCGCCGCTGGCGGATCTTTTCACTCACAACAAAATCGTCCGTAGGTGGCGGAGCTCTGCGAGCTTCGCGGATGCCCTTGGCCTGAAGACGGCACGCGTCTAGCGATGCGCGCCCGTGGCGGAGCTTTGCCTGGTGTGGATGGCTAAAGCACCACGCCGAGGCGTGACATATCCAACTCGAAAGCCTTGAGAAATGACCAGCAATGACAATGCTCGCGGCGATGCGGGCAACACAGATGCATCTGCGATTCAGACACTTGCCGATTTCGGCTGGAGCAACCATTTCGAGGCGCAGCTCGATGACGTGGCGCGGGCAACATGCATTCCGGTTCGCGTGACCGCTGTGCACAGAAACGCGCTGGAAGTCCTGGGGCCCGACCACGAAGGCCGCATTGCGCCATTCGCCGCGCGCGCGGGTAATGACGAAGGCAAGAGCGAAGATGGCGAAACTGTGGCCACGATCGGCGACTGGTTGCTGCTCGACCGCGACACTCTCCGCCCACGGAGCATGTTGCGGCGCCGAAGCCTATTTAAACGCAGAGCGGCCGGAACAACCGTCGGCACCCAGCTGATCGCGGCGAATGTGGACACGCTGTTCATCGTGTCTTCATGCAATCAGGATTTTAATGTCGCCAGGCTTGAACGCTATCTTGCACTCGCGCGCGAGGCGGCAGTGACGCCCTTGGTCGTGCTAACCAAAGCGGATCTCACACAAGACATGCGTAACTATGTTTCCGAAGCGCTTCACCTGACGCCTGGCCTCATGGTCGAGGCGCTGGATGCGCGCGCACCGAAAGATGTCGCATGTCTCGAACCATGGTGCCGCGCCGGCCAGACGATCGCACTCGTAGGGTCCTCCGGCGTCGGCAAGTCAACCTTGCTCAACACGCTCTCCGGCGCTGAAGTTGCTGAGACGGCGGGGATTCGCGCAGGCGACGAAAAGGGCAAGCACACCACAACCGCGCGCGCGCTCTATCGCCTGCGTGCCGGCGGCTGGCTCTTGGACTCGCCCGGCATGCGCGAGCTTCGCTTGAGCGACGTCGAATCCGGCATAGAGCAGGTGTTCACTGACATCACCGGGCTTGCCGCAGCCTGCCGTTTCAGAAATTGTCAGCATGAGAGCGAACCTGATTGTGCAGTGCAAAATGCAATTGCTGACGGCACACTTGATGCGGAACGCCTCAGACGGTATCGGAAGCTTATGCGCGAGGACGCCCGAAATACGGAAACGCTCGCGCAGAGTCACCAGCGGGCGCGCTCATTTGGCAAGCTTGCAAGAAGCGTCATGCGTGCCAAGCGTGACCGGACCGGCTTTTGATGCGATAATCCTTTGGAAGCAATAGGGCCTGATGATGAGTAAGATTGAAAAATGCACGGCGCCGCTCGGGCGCATTGCCGGAGCCGCGGCCGTGATTGGTGTGCTGGCATTGCTGGCAAGCGGCACGGTCTTTGTGAAATCTGCGCAAGCGCGAAATGTCGCTCATAGGGCGAAGGACACCTGCTCGCTCGCGCGCGTCCGCGACGTCTCCAAGATTATCGGCGACATCTTGTCGGATCCGACCCAGGACGGCCCGAAGCCGGACGACGCTAATCCTTCGGTGACCAATACGCGTTGCCAGTTCGATGGCGAAAACGGCCACATCACCGTCATTTCCAATCTCTTTCCGAGCTCGGAAGCTGCCGGCACGACCTTTGACCAGGCGATTGAGAATGTGAAAGCGGCGGAGGAACTCAGCGGGCCGCAAGCCGGACGTCACCGAACAACCAGGCCTTGGCGATGACGCCTATTGGGTAACCAGCGTTGTCGAGACCGATACGACGGCCACGCAACAGGGTCAAATCGTCAAGAAGGGCACCTATTTCGTCCATTCGGGCACGCATTTCGTCAGCGTTGGCACCGACTGGTCGGATCAAGACCCCGATACGCTTCGGCCCGCGCTGCAGGAACTCACGCAATCCGTGATCGAACGCAGCCAGACCGCTTCACGATGAAGAGCCGCGCCGCGCATTTCACGTGCGCGGTGCTCATCGCCACGCTAATCGGAACACTGGCGAACGCCTTTGCCGGATCCAATCTTTGTGCGGTCGTGCGCGCAAAAGAGATCGCCGCGCTCATTGGCGAGACACCGGCAAGTCCCATCGCCACTGGCCCGGCGGCTGACGACGATCACGCAGATGCGATTGCCACATCCTGCCGCTTCGAAGGCAAGGCACGCGTCTTCGCGCTGATGTTGCTCGACTTCAAAACGCCCAGCGAAGCCGCAGCTGCGCTCGGGCACGACATCACAACAGTGAAGGCCTCAGGCGATGCAGAGATAGAGCCTGTTCGCTCGTCGGGCCTGGGCGAAGGTACTTATCTGGCCAAAGATGAGCACTCTGTGACCTATATCTCGCGTCAAGGCACGCGCCTCATCGCCATCGGCGTCGCCGGTGAGACGGGCGGCGTGCCGGATCTGAAGGCGCGGCTCCTCAAGCTCGCTCAATCGGTGACAGGGCGCCTGCCGCCTGTCGCTCCCAAGCCCCAACCGTCCGCGAACTAACTTCTCATTGCCCCCACGGCGCAAGCGGCGATAAATTGTCAGCCGGACGCTGCCGGGGCACCGCGCGCGAAAGCAACAATTTCACGAGGGAATGAAATGCTCGACCTTTATCATGCCGAACCGGGCGCCAACAGCCTGAAGGTCTTGATCGCCTTCAAGGAGAAGGAGGTTCCCTTCACCAGCCACTACATCAATCTGCACGAGTTCGAGCAGCATTCGCCGGCATTCAAGAAGATCAACCCCAACGGCCAAGTTCCCGCCCTCGCACACGAGGGTAAGGTGATCACCGAATTCGACGGTCATCAACGAATATCTAGACGACATTCATGCCCGAAAAGCCGCTCCGCCCTGCCGATCCCTATTGGCGCGCGCGCATGCGCATATGGACCAAATTCGTCGACGAATATATGTGCCCGGCGATCTCCTACATGGCGTGGCATCACTTTATCCATAACATCACGGATCAGCTGACGCCCGAAGAGTTCGAGGAAAAGCTCCAGCAGATCCCGCTCAAAGAGCAGCAGGATAAGTGGCGTATCTCCGCCAAGCAGGGTTACACCAAGCAACAGCTCGACGACTGGGCGCGCCAAGTCCAAACTTCCTATGAGCAGATCGAGCCCAGCTCGCGGAGACCAAGTGGCTGGCTGGTGATCAGTTCTGCTTGCCGATGTCTCGGTGGCAGCGATGGCGGTCGGCAGCTCGAAGCGTCCGCCGACGGATAATTTCAACGAGAAGAAATATCCCAGGCTCTTCGATTGGGATCGCCGCGTCTCCGAGCGCAAAGGCGTGAAGGAGGCGCTTGCGATGCCGAACCACACCAATCCGGCATCATGGCGTGGGCGCGAGCGCGCCCCCGCATAACCAGCAGCTCTTGATTGCTATTAAGAGCGCGAGTCGATCAACTCGCGCTCTTTTGCTTTTCGCGGTACGAAGCGCTCTGAAAGAGCAAATCGCGCATCTACAGGATTGCGGAAATGGCAGTGCCCACGGATGAAGCGCCTGTTCTGATTGCCGGCGGCGGCCTGATCGGACTCTCGGCGGCAATGTTCCTTGCACAGCATGGAATCGACGCATTGGTTGTCGAGCGGCTCAAAGAGACATCGCCGCTTCCGCGCGCCGCGTTCTTTCATATGCGCACAATGGAGATGTTTCGCGCCGCCGGGATCGAACAGCGTGTCCGCAAGGACTCCCAAAGGGATTTCGTTCCCGAAGGTGCAATCATTGCCATGGATTGCGTGGCCGGCAAGAAGATCGCGGATGTGATCGGCAATCTCAATGAAGGCGTCGATGCGGTGAGCCCATGCCGCCGCCTCTTTCTCAACCAACCGAACCTAGAACCGATCCTGCGCGACAAAGCCTGCGAAGGCGGTGCGCGCATCATTGCTGGTCATGAGGTGGTTGGTGTCGAGCAGAACCAGAACAACGTGTCTCTGCGGATTCGAGATATGGATACCGGTAGCGAACGAACGGAGAGAGGCAAATATCTGATCGCGGCTGACGGCGCGCACTCCAAGGTAAGAGAGCTGCTCGGTGTTCGCTACCAAGGCCGCGGCGTGTTCTCGAACTCGATCACGATCTATTTTACCGCTGATCTGTCGCCCTGGCTCGGCGAGAAGCCGATCAGCCTTGTTTATGTCAACAACGCCAGGATCGGCGGCTTCTTCCGCATGAACCGGGCGCAGACCTCAGGGTTCTTGGCGATCAACACGATTGGTGATCCAAAGGCCGATCCAATCGCTGCTTCCAATGCCGCGGCAGACATCAGTGAACAAAGGTTGATAGAACTCGTGCAAGCCGGCATCGGCGCCGATATTCCGGTCCAGATCAATGGCATCGCACGCTGGCGCGCCACTGCGGACGTCGCCGAGACCTACCGCAACGGACGAATATTCATCGCCGGCGACGCTGCGCATTTGATGCCGCCGAATGGCGGCTTTGGCGGCAATACCGGCATTCACGATGCACACAATCTCGCCTGGAAGCTCGCCGCGGTTTTGAAAAGCCAGGCCAGCACAGCCCTCCTCGACAGCTATGAGGCCGAGCGCAAACCGGTCGGCAAATTCACTGTCGAGCAGGCCTTTGCACGCTATGTCGCTCGCACGGCACCGTGGCTCCAACCCACGACCAAAACCGATCCACTCGTTCACGACTTCAATATCGAGCTTGGTTACCGCTACCGTTCGAACGCAATCATCGCAGAGACGCGGCGCAAGCGCCACGACCAGCGCCGATCCGCGCGAGACATTCGGGGAGCCAGGCACCCGCGCGCCGCACGTCTGGCTTGAGCGAGACGGCGAACGCATGTCCACCATCGACCTCTCGACAAACTGGCTCCTAATCGCCGGAGCGCGCGGCAAGTCACTTGCCGAGGCCGCACGTAAGCTTGGCACAGCCCGCAACCTTAATTTGGACACGCTCACGGCCGGTGTTGACGCCATCGATGTTGAGCACAAGCTTCATTCCGCTCTTGGCATTTCGCAAACCGGCGCTTCGCTGATACGTCCCGACGGCTTCGTCGCTTGGCGTTCACGCGAGGGCGGCGACGGAGCCACACAAGCGCTTGAGACAGCGCTCCAGAAGATTCTCGGTTGAGCTTCCGATCACCAGGTGCCGATACGTGCCTTTTGCATGCGCATGGGCGTTATACCGAACATGGCGTGAAACGCAGCGACAAAAGCGCTCGTGCTTTGATAGCCCGCTTCAAACCCCGCCTCCGTCACCGAGCTGCCGGTATCGAGCAGCGTGATAGCATGTAACAGTCGTAAGCGCCGCCGCCACTCACCAAGATTGAGACCGGTCTCGGCGCGAAACAGGCGCTGCAAAGTGCGCCCGCTCGCGCCCGCATCTTGCGCAAGCGCATCAAGATCGGCGCCGTCCGATGGATGGTGCTGCAGCCGCTCAGCGACGTGGCGCGCGCGCTTGTCCTTAGGCATTTTGAGCGACAATGGCAATGTTTCCGTTGCGCGCAGAAGATCGACAAGAACGCCAATCAGGCGGCGATGCTTAGGGTCGCCGCCCTCAAGCATGCCCTCTTGCACGATGCGCAGAATAAGCTCGCGCAGGAGCGGGCAGATGACGATGGCTCTGCACTCTGCCGGCAAAAGATGCGCAAGACGAGGCGCGAGATAGAGCGTGCGCATTGCGAATGTGCCTTGGGCCCAAATCTCATGGCGCGCGCCGGGTGGCGCCCAAATGGCACGCATGCTCGGCACGATCCAAAGCCGATCGGCAGCGTGCACGCGCATAATGCCTTGGTCGGCATAGACCAGTTGTCCCCACGGATGCGCGTGCGGCTCGATATGATGGCCGCCATAATACGTCGCCGCGAGCGTGCGGACCTCTGACGCCATCAGTAATATGTCATCGCCGCGAAGCGGTTGCCTTCGGTGTCGATGAAATAGGCAAGCTCACCGATACCTTCAAGCTTGTGCTTGGGCACGGCGATCGATCCGCCATTGGCGAGCACCGCTTTAATCGTCGCATCAAGATCGCTGACTCCGAATGTGCAAGCAAAGGCGCGCAGGCCCGTGCCCGCAAGCGGCTCATCGCGCTCGCGCAAATCGCCGGTGATTGTGCGATCCGGAAAGTCGGGGAAGATAAGGTAATAGTTGGGCGGCCCCCAAGCCTCGATGCGCCAGCCGAACACGGCTTCATAGAAATTCTTCGCGCGCTCGACATCATCGCAACTGATGTCGAAATGCCTGATCTGATTTGCCATGCGAGTCCCCAAGCTCTCAGTATACGGATCGATTTGCGTCCGGTGATTGCGAGCGAGACTATGCGCTACGGCCCGGCTGTCATTCTATAGATATATCGCCAATTTCTATCGCAAATACGACAATACCACCTATTAGTTCTTGCTTTGTTCTTGACGTCGTGCACCGGCATCGAGAATCATCACGCGCCAGGAAATCGGGAGCGAAGACGCCCACATAGCGTTGAGAGATTTCAGTCACCTACCAACCCAAATCACGGCCTTGAAGCTTGCTCCGGCTTATCTTTCACCGGTGTCGCAGCATAGTGCTCGAGCTGTTCGGCCGTCATGGAGTCATACATCTGCCAAGCCGCGCCCTTGAGTAGCCTTGGGTCGATCTCACGCCGCTTAGCGGCAAGCGCCATTGTCGCGGCATGTTGCTGAGCCTTGGATTTTGCAGTCATTTCCTCACCTATGTTCCGTTGCTCTTAGTGGTTTTGAGCTAGACCGAGGGACGTGCTTGTCCAGGCCCAACTGCACGCTCGTATGAACTATCGCCACGCCTTTCATGCCGGGAACTTTGCCGATGTGCTTAAGCACGCCGTCTTGGCGTTGATCCTGCGTCATCTCAATCTGAAACCGGCCGCTTGGCGCTTCATTGATACGCATTCCGGCCCAGGTCTCTACGACCTTAGGGCTGAAGCACCGCAGCGAACCGGCGAATTGCGTAGCGGCGTTGGGCGCCTCGCCCCATTGCTCGGTCTGCGAACCGAAGGCGGCATCGCCGCGCCTGAGGTCACGGTGCCTAATGTCGCGCTCTCAGCGCTTGAGCCTTACGCGCAAGCGCTGCACGCCGCCAATCCGGATGGCGCGCTGCGTTTCTATCCCGGCTCACCAAGGATCGCCCGCGCACTCGCGCGCCGCCAAGACCGTCTCACGCTCACAGAGCTGCATGAGGCGGATGCGAAGAGGCTTGGCGCCGAGTTTGACGGCGATCGGCAAGCAAAAGTGCGCACGCTCGACGGCTGGCTTGCGCTTGGCGCCTTCGTGCCACCCAAGGAGCGCCGCGGGCTCGTGCTTGTCGATCCGCCGTTCGAGGAGCCAGGCGAGTATGAACGTCTTGCCCACGGCCTCGTGAATGCGCATCGCCGCTGGAGCGGCGGCTCATACCTGCTCTGGCATGCGATCAAAGACATGAAGGCAGCCGAAGCCTATGAACAGGCGCTCTTCGAGACCGGCATACCAAAGCTGCTGCTCGCCGAGCTCTTCATCCGAAAGCCCACGGGTACGACTTTCGACGGTTGCGGCATCCTTGCGGTCAATCCGCCGTATACGCTGCAATCCGATCTTGAAGCGCTTCTCCCGTTCCTCGCAAATGTGCTCGCGCAAGGCCCGGGCGCTTCTCATCGCCTGCACTGGACTAGAGGCGAATGAATTCGTCATCCCGTGCACGCTGCGGCACGAAGTGACGCTGCGCTAACACCGGATGCTGCATCGCGTCCGGGATGACACCTGCCGAGAGCCTACTTGAAAGCGTGAACGGCCTGCTGCACGGCGGCCTCGAACATCGCAAGCCCGGTATCGAGCCCTTCGGCACTCGTTGTGCCGGCGCGCCACAGCATCGGCTTGGAAAGTTCGCGCGCCGAACACACCGGCATGAGATTGTCGACCAAGCCGAAATCCTCGATTTCCATGTCGAGCGCATCGCGCGAGCGGCCATGCTCATCGACCCGCGCAACAAGCCCGAGCGAGCGTGAGCGCCCCAGATAAGTCCGCGGATCATTGGTGTACGCATAAATTGGAATACCCAGCGCGGCGGCGTAGCCCATCTCGAATGCCGTGCCGCCATCGAGCCCAGGCCCGCGAAACGGCGCCATGTTCGCGACCAGCGCATCAGCATCATCAATCGCCATGATATTCGCTTGAAATATCAGACGCGCCGCCTCCGCTGGCGAAAGGCCCACAAGATCGATCGCAGCATCGAGGGGGTAATGGCCAAGGGCGCCGTATTTGCGGCAGATCCGTTTCTTGCGCTCGCCGATCTCTCGCGCTTCAGCAAGAAACACTTCCGGCCCGGCCAGATAGATCTTCATTGCTGATCGCCGCCGCACCTTGCGCACAGCGCAACCGCAGGATCCGCTTCGAGCCGCGCATCCTCGATGTCGGCGCCGCAACTCGTGCAGTAGCCATATTTGTTTTCATCGACGCGTGCGAGAGCCGCGTCCACGCGTTTGATCTCGTCGAGGCGCCGGCCTTCATCGCCAGGCCTCTGCGGCTGATGCTGCATGGCGCCGAGCCGCGCGCGTTTCAGGCTCGCGGGCGCCTCGCTATCCGCAGCGCTCTCGAGCGAGGCCTTAAGGGCCATCAATCTGGCGCGAACCTTCGCCTCTGCAATGGGTTTCATTCCTGCCCCTTCCACCGGGAAGGCCGGCCGCGCCGGCAGGCTCCTCGGAACTCTGCGCGATAACTCTTGTGGAGGATCTTTTTCGGGCCCCAAAGAAACCCCATATCCGGCCTAAGAGAAAGGTCTTGTCAGGCTTGTGCAAGCAAAATTAGGCACTTGGTTGGCTGTTTGGTAACTATGACTAGGCTCGCTCTCGTCCTTGTCGCTGCCTTTGCGCTGTCTGCCTCGCCTGTTCTGGCCAAGGCCGATACGCCAGCCCTGCCTCAGCCGATCTCGGTTGCGGTCGCGCCGCCCGATGACGGCATTCCGCAGGCCAGGCCCACAATCGTGGTTCCTGCTGCCGAGTCCAAGGCCGCACCGGCAAGCGCCCAGCCCTCACCAGCCAACAAACCGAGCCCTCCCGAACTGGATGATGGGCACAGCGGTATCGGCCTGAAGATCGCGCCCTTCGGCTGGCGGATACTGCTGATTGGCCGCTAGCGCTCCAAGCTCAACGCCCTTGCGTTGACTCCTGGCATGGCACGGCGACAGGATCGCGCCATAAGAGCGCCGCTGTGCGAAGGAAGACGCCAATGAAGGCAGCCGTCTTACGGGAACAAAACAAGCCGCTCGAGATCGAAGACGTCGAAATCGCGGGGCCCGGCCCGGGCGAGGTGCTCATCAAGACTGTCGCATCCGGCGTTTGCCATTCCGACCTGCACTTCGTCGATGCACATTACACCTGCCCCATGCCTGCCATTCTCGGCCACGAAGCCGCGGGCATCGTCGAAGCCGTTGGCGCTGATGTGAGCTATGTGAAACCCGGCGATCACGTCATAACGATCCTTTCGCCATTTTGCGGCGAGTGTGAGTATTGCCTAACCGGCCACATGTCGCTGTGCATTCACGTCAATCCGAATTACGCGCGGCGCAAGGAAGGCGCGCCGCCGCGACTCTCGATCAAGGGCGAACCGTTGTTTCAGTTCGGCGGTCTTTCCGCATACGCGGAACAGATGCTTGTGCACCAGCATGCGGTCGCAAAGATCAGGCCGGATATGCCACTCGATCTTGCGGCGCTCATTGGTTGCGCGGTCGTCACCGGCCTCGGCTCGGTGTTTCACACGGCAAGGATTGAGCCCGGGTCGACGGTTGCCGTCTTCGGTTGCGGCGGCATCGGTCTGATGTGCATCAACGCCGCCTACATTGCCGGCGCCGGACGCATCATCGCGGTCGATATGGAAGGCGCGAAGCTCAATCTGGCGAAGGGCTTTGGCGCGACCGACGTCGTCAATGCGAAAGATGGCGATGTCGTCAAGGCCATCCAAGATCTGACTGGCGGCGTGCACTACTCGTTTGAGGCAATCGGGCTAAAAGTGACGGCAGAGCAAGCCTTCAAGGTGCTCAAGCCCGGTGGCACCGCAACGATCATCGGCATGATTCCGGTTGGCACGAATATCGAGCTTCACGGCCCCGACCTCTTGCGTGAACGCAAGCTGCAAGGTGCGTTCATGGGCTCGAACCGCTTCCGCATCGATATGCCGCGCTTTATCGAATACTATATGCAAGGGCGGCTTAAGCTTGACGAGATGGTGTCCGATCGCATCGGGCTTGAGAACATCAACGATGCGCTTGAAAATCTGCGGACCGGCAAAGGCTCGGTTGCGCGACAGGTCATTATGTTTAATTGATGGCAACGGCCGCAAATGTTCTCGGTACCTGTAACTTTTACTGCCAGTAAATTTTGAACGCGCCCGCCACTCATTGTTGTGGATTCGGCAGACCAAAAACATTAAAATCACGCCCGTGACGGTAGCCCAACCGGTGTGAAGCGACCGTCCTGTGAGATAGCGAAAGACCTAGCTTGCTCGACGACCCTCCCCCCAAATCGGAAACCTGAACGGCAAATGCGCCCACGCTTCAACGGCTGAGCGCGAACTTCAATCATTCGCAAGGACTTAAAAGCATGCCAAGTGGAACTGTGAAATTTTTCAATATGGAGAAGGGCTTCGGGTTTATCCGTCCCGACGATGGAACCAAAGACGTCTTCGTCCATATTTCCGCCGTTGAGCGCTCCGGCCTGCGCGGCCTGCAAGAAGGCCAGAAGGTTACGTTTGAGCTGCAGCCCGACAAGAAAGGGCCGAAAGCCGTCAACCTGACCGTAGAGTAAGAAGTTATTCTCGAGGGCCCCGATATGGCTTTGCCATTTCGGGGCCCTTCGCATTTCTTGGCTTCAGTTTTGTGCGGACGAGAGTTTCCCGTTCGCCGCGCCCAACAAATGCGTAATCGTCATCGCATCGGCGCTGAGCGGCAAAAGCACGGAACGAAACAACAATCTGCGGCCGTCAAATAAGGTTAGCTCGTCGTCACAAAACACCGGGCCGCCGCTCTCCACGACCTTGCCCACCTGCCCGGTCGCCTTGTCGAGCACGGTTGACATCCAATCGTTCCGCCCGCTTAAAAATACGCCTGAAAATTTGGCAAGCTCGGCGCCGAGAAAATCGAATTTGGGGAACCCGAAACCCGCGCTGATGTCGAGGATGAAGCAGAAGGGCCAGTCTTCGCCCAGCTCTGCGGGCGTGATTTCGCCGGGCGCAGGAAGGCAGCCGCTCCCCCGTCTTGCCGCCCAGTAATTGTAGATGCGCCGGTTGAGGCGCCTTTCGGCGATATCCTGCGGAAGCTCATTGTCCTCCACAAAGCCCGAGCCGGGCCTGAACAGGCTTGTCAGCCGGCTCCACCCGGAGGGTTTGCGCTCCTCGCGGCGCAAGTAGGTAAGCATTGCCCCATTTCCATTCAAAAGCACCCATCTGCTTATGAAGCTAGCAAGCTCGATTGAAGCATTGGTGAGATTGGGGCCGCGGGTTTGAATCAAACCTTCGTGGGGCCCCGCACTTGACTTTGCGTGCCGGCACGGCAATTGAAACGCTAAGCGTTCGATTAAAAGTCGAGCGAGTTTGACCTTAAGGGACCACGGATTTTCGCTTATGCAGAGCGTGCTGATCACGGGCGCAGGCCGGCGCATCGGCGCAGCGATTGCCGAGCATCTGGCGCACTCCGGCCGGCATGTCTTCGTGCATTGCAACGCCTCTTCGGACACGGCCGATGCCCTGATTGCGCGCATAAGGTCCGCCGGCGGATCGGCTGAAATCATCCAGGCCGATCTGCAGAATCCCGGAGCGTGCGAAACCCTGCTCGGCAAATGCGCCTTGAGCTCCAAGCATGAGCTCACCGCGCTCATCAACAACGCAGCAGCCTTCGAATACGACGAGCCGCAAACATTCGATCCCAAGCTGTTCGGCCGTCTGCTTGAGGTTAACCTTGTCGCGCCGATCATCCTCGCGCGCGAATTTGCAGCGCATGTCAAGCGGCAAGGAATCAATGGCTGCATCATTAATATGCTCGATCAGAAGCTTTGGAATCTGAACACGGATTATTATTCCTACACACTCACCAAGCACGCATTGGCGGGTGCAACCGAGCTGATGGCAATGAGTTATGCGCCCGAAGTTCGGGTCTGCGCCATTGCGCCGGGCTTAAGCTTGCCGAGCGCGGATCAGACCGACAAAGAGTTTGCCCAATCGAGCCGGATGAATTTAACCGGCGCGCCTGTGGAGCTTGTCGACATCGCAAAGACTGCCGAGTTCATCCTCGCTACTTCCAGCATCAATGGCGAGATCATTTTTGTCGACGGCGGTCAGCATCTCGTGCCGTCGCGGCGTGATGTGATGTTCCTCGTGCGTGAGAAAGACGGCCCGAAATAGATGCCTAAGATCTATTCGACCTTCCTCAACCGCATGAGCATCTCGGCATCGATCGGCATCCATCCGGAAGAGCGCGCCGGCACGCAGCGCCTCTTCGTCAGTGTGCGTTTGTTTATGGCGCTGGAGCACGAAATTCCCGACGACATATCGGGTGTCGTTGACTACGATTTCCTGCGCGCGCGCATCGCCGAGCTTGCGAAATCACGCCACTTTGCTTTGCAGGAGACTTTGTGCCAAGAAATCGCCACTGCCTGCCTTGAAGACGAGAAGGTCCTGGGCGTGATCGTCACGACCGAAAAGCCGGATATTTACCGCGACGCAGAGGGCGTCGGTTGCCGCATTGCGCAATTCAGAAGCGGTGAAGTCGAGCGAGAGGCGAGGCTCTATGTTTGAGCTTTCGGCCGGCTTCGAGTTCAGCGCCGCCCACCGGATCATCCCCGACAAGGCCGGCCGCGATCACTATGCCCGCCTGCATGGCCACAGCTTTCAGGCGGTGATCACATGCACGGCGCCGATGAACGCGGCAAAGGGCTGGGCGCTTGATATTGGCGATATCGAAGCGGCTGCCGAAGAGCTCCGCGGCGCGCTCGATAAGCAATTCCTGAACGAGATCGAAGGCCTTGATGCACCGACTCTTGAAGCCTTATGCATCTATATTTGGCGCAGCGCCCGCGCGCGCGGGCTCCCGGTAAGCCGGGTGACCGTGCGGCGCGACAGCCTCAATCAGATATGTACTCTCTTGAACGATCCTGAAGCCAAATGACTCCACCGCGCGTTCAGCCTTTGCAGATTGCGAGCGCTGACCGGCTCGAGCGCCACGTCTTTGTGCGCGATCTCGAGCTGGACGCATTGATCGGCGTTCATACCCATGAGCGCGGCACGACGCAGCCGATCCGCGTCAATATCGATTTGACCGTGCGCGAGGACAAGGGCCCGCTCGACGACGATTTGACCTCGGTTGTCGACTACGAGCAGGTTGTCGGAAAGGTGCGCGCGATCGTCGATGCCGGCCATCTCAATCTCGTTGAGACGCTGGCCGAGCGGATCGCCATGCTCTCCTTCGAAGACCCGCGGGTGCTGGTTGCACGTGTGCGCATCGAAAAGCTCAAGGCGATCGCGAGCGCCGCAAGCGTGGGCGTCGAGATCGAGCGCCGCCGCCCCGACTCCGTATAATTCACGGGCGACCTATTTCCCGTCATGGCCGGGCTTGACCCGGCCACCCAAAGGGAAACACAAAGAACACGAAGTCGGCACGAAGTGCACAAAGACCCTTCGCGATCTTCGTGTCTTCTTCGTGCCCTTTGTGTTTAGAACTGGATAGCCGGCTCGGTGTCCGGCCATGACGGCGAATGAGCGAAGAACACGACCAAGCGACCGAAACGAGCACCGCGGAACGCCCACGCGGGCCAACCGTGATTGCGGATTTCGTAACCCGCTTGCCTCCCTCGCCCGGCGTCTACCGCATGCTTGGCGACAAGGGCGAGGTGCTCTATGTCGGCAAGGCGCGCAACCTCAAGAACCGCGTTTCCTCCTACGCCAAGATCGGCGGGCAATCGCAGCGCATCGCACTGATGATCTCGCTGACGAGCGATATGGAGTTTGTGCGTACCGCGACCGAAACCGAAGCGCTGCTGCTCGAGGCCAATCTGATCAAACGGCTCAAGCCGCGCTTCAACATCATCCTGCGCGACGACAAGAGCTTCGCCGAGATTCTCGTTCGCGCGGACCATCCGTTTCCGCAAATCTTGAAGCATCGCGGCGCACGCACAACCAAAGGGCGCTATTTCGGCCCGTTCGCTTCGGCGGGCGCCGTCAACCGCGCGCTCAACACATTGCAGCGCGCGTTTCTGCTGCGCTCCTGCTCGGATTTAGTGTTCGACAATCGCTCGCGGCCTTGCTTGCTCTATCAGATCAAGCGCTGTTCCGCGCCTTGCGTCGGCTATATCGACGCAGCGGCCTATGGCGCGCTCGTGGCCGATGCGAGTGATTTCCTCCAAGGCAAAGATGCCAAGGTCAAAGCTGACCTAAATAGGCGCATGGCGGCGGCAAGCGAAGCCATGGATTTCGAATCCGCCGCAAATTACCGCGACCGCATCCGCGCGCTTGCGCATCTCTTGCTGCATCAGGGCATCAACCCGCACACCGTGAAAGATGCCGATGTTGTGGCCATTCATTCCGAAGGCGGGCAAACTTGCGTTCAGGTGTTCTTCTTCCGCGCCGGACAGAATTGGGGCAACCGCGCTTATTTTCCCAAGCACGACAAGAAGGAAGAGCAAGCGAATGTGCTCGACGCCTTCCTCGCACAATTCTACGACAACAAGGATCCGCCGCCCCACATCCTCCTTTCCGAGGATGTGCCGGGGCGCGCGCTTCTGGCCGAGGCACTGTCGATCAGGGCCGAGCGCAAGATCGAAGTCGACTGTGCCTCAACGCGGCGAGAAGCGCGAGCTCGTCCTGCATGCGCTAACGAATGCCAAAGAAGCGCTGGCGCGGCGTTTTGCCGAATCGGCAAGCCAGGAGCGGCTGCTTGCAGCAGTTGCCGACACTTTCAATCTTGAAGCGCCGCCGGAGCGTATCGAGGTCTATGACAACAGCCATACCATGGGCACGAACGCGGTGGGCGGTATGATCGTTGCCGGTCCCGACGGCTTTGAGAAATCGAACTACCGTAAATACAACATCAAGTCCGAGGACCTTACGCCCGGCGATGATTACGGCATGATGCGCGAAGTGTTACGCCGGCGTTTCGTCCGTCTACTGAAGGCTGAAGAAAGCGAGACGCCGGCGAAAGACGGCATCAGGCCCGACCTCGTCTTGATCGATGGCGGCGCAGGGCAACTACAAGCTGCGCTCGACGTCTTACGCGATCTACAGATCACCGATATTCCCATCGTCGGCATTGCCAAGGGCGAGGAACGCAATGCCGGCCGCGAGCGCTTCTTTCTGCCCGGCCAAGAGCCCAAAATGCTCGAAGCCAATACGCCGGTGCTCTATTATTTGCAGCGCTTGCGCGATGAAGCGCACCGCTTTGCGATCGGCACGCACCGGGCGCAAGCGTGCCAAATCCATCGGCGAAACTGGACTCGAAGATGTGCCCGGCATCGGTGCTGCGCGCAAGCGCGCACTGCTCTCGCATTTCGGCTCGGGCACCGCAGTCAAACGCGCCGGCATCAGCGATCTTGAAAAGGTCGAAGGCATCTCAGCGGCGATCGCCAAGCGCATCTACGACTATTTCCACACCGAGGGCTGATCGCCCCAACAGAGAAATGATCACCCTCCGCACAACCACCAAGAATTTTTCTAACCTGCGAGTGATTTTGCAAATCTGATTTCGCTTCACCCGCGAACGTCGCCCAAGGCGCGTACCATGAGATGGTGACGCGCAGTCAGCCTTTCAATACCGGCCAAGCGCTCGGCCAATCGTTCAGTGGGCGCGCACCAGCTTGTCGTAATCCGCCATTAGCGTGCGCGTCACCGGCCCAACCTCAAAGCGGTAAGGCCCGATTTCCGAATCGGCGTGACTTCAGCGGCCGTGCCGGTGATGAAGCACTGCTCGAAGCCTTCCATTTCGCTCGGCATGATCGCGCGCTCGACAACTTTGATCTGATGCTCGCGCGCCAGCCCAATCACCGAGCGGCGCGTGATGCCGTCGAGGAAACAATCCGGCGTCGGCGTGTGAAGCACACCGTCCTTGAGGAAGAAGATGTTCGCGCCCGTCGCCTCGGCCACCTGCCCGCGATAGTCGAGCATCAGCGCATCGGCATAGCCGCGCTGCTCGGCGGCGTGCTTGGACAAGCGTGCAGATCATATAGAGCCCCGCGCCTTGGCTTGCGTCGGCGCTGTATCGGGCGCCGGCCGCTTCCACTGCGCGATATCGAGCCTGTAGGCCCTTGGCGCGCTGCGCCGGATCGAAATAGGACGGCCACTGCCAGATCGCGACGGCCGCATGTATCTTCGAATTCGAGCGCCGCAACGCCCATCGTCTCGCTGCCGCGCCAGACGATCGGGCGCACATAGGCATCCGTCATGGCCCTGCTTCTTGAGCAAGTCGTTGCAGGCGCTCGTTGATCTCCGCCTCGGTGAACGGGATCTTCATGTCGAGAATTTCGGCCGACTTGAACAGCCGCGCGCGTATGCTCCTCGAGCTTGAAAATCTTGCCGCGAATAGGCGCGCTGCGCCCTCGAACACGCAGCTGCCATAATGCAAGCGCATGGGTCAGCACATGGACCTTGGCCTCGGTTCCAAGGCACGAAACTGGCCGTCCATCCAGATGAATCCCGGCCGATCGTCGAAAGGATCCGCCATGGCATTCCTCGTCCTTTCGCAGCCGCCTGTTAGGCGCTTTCGAGCTTTTTGTTGCGCTAGACTACAACATGGATAAAATACGTCAACATGGCTGACGTAAAAACACATGACCCGCGAGCCCTCGGTCTCCCTGCTGTTCCTGCGCGACGAGGGCCTGCGCGAGGGCATGGAGCTTTTGTATTTCGCTTACCGTGATTTCACGGCGGAGGCCGATGCTATCCTGAAGAGCCGGGATTTGGCCGCGCCCATCACCGCGCGCTGCATTTCGTTGCGCGCAACCCGGGCATAACGATCACGGAGCTGCTGGCCGTGCTTGAAGATCACCAAGCAAAGTCTCGGGCGCGTTCTCAAGGATTTGATCGCAGCCGGCATGGTGATCCGCACGCAGGGCTCGACCGACAAGCGCGAAAAACATCTTGCACTGACCGAAAAAGGCATCGTGCTGGAAAGGCGCCTTTCGGCGTCGCTCAAGCGCGCGATAGCCAGCGCCTATCGCTCGGCGGGGCCGGAGGCGGTGCAGGGCTTTCGTGAAGTGCTGCTGGGGCTCGTGCAACGACGACACGCGCAAGACTGATCGAAACCATGGCAAAGAAGCGCCGATGAGCGACAATCCTTCAGCCTGACGTGTCTGCTGGATGAGGATGCCGAAGATCTGCCGCACATCATGGTGGTCGACGATGATGAGCGCATCCGGACGCCTGCTTCAACGCTATCTGACACAAGAACGGCTTTCGCGTAACGACCGCCGGCGATGCCGCGCAGGCCCAAGCCAAGATCAGGGCCTCGACTTCGACCTCTTGTGCTCGACGTGATGATGCCCGGCCTCTCGGGTATCGACTTCAAGGATCTTGCGCGCCAAGGCCTCGCGTGTGCCGATCCTCATGCTTCACGGCGCGCGCCGAGGTCAGACGACCGCCTCGAGGGCCTGGAAACCGGCGCCGACGATTATCTCACCAAGGCCGATTTCGAGCCGCGCGAGCTGGTCTTGCGCATCCGACTCGATCCTGCGCCGCTCGCAAGCCCGCCGAAGAAGTCCGAGCTCCGCATGGGCCCGTTCCGGTTCAGCCACGATCGCGGCGAGCTGACGCGCGACGGCAAGCTTGTACGCCTGACCTCCTCGGAATTGACGCTGCTGAAGCTTCTTGCGCAAAGCGCCGGCAAGCCGCTCGTCGCGGCTTGAGCTGACAGAGATGACCGGCGCCGGGCTCGAGCGCTCGATCGATGTTCAGATCAATCGCTTGCGCCGCAAGATCGAATCCGATCCCAAAATGCCGGTCTACCTCCAGACGGTGCGCGGCGTCGGCTATATGCTCGTGCCGGATTAGCCATGGATGAGATCAGCGAGCGCCGGCCGGGCGGATCGGCGGCCGCGAGCGCGGCGAACGGTGCGCGACGCGGCCGGCACGCGCTCCGAGCGGCACGCGCCGGGCAGCCAACTATCCGTTTGGCAGGATCAAGCGCTCCTGTGCCGCGCGGATTGTTTCCGCGCTCGCTGCTTATCATCGTTATGCCGGTCGTGCTGCTGCAGCTGACGGTCACGATCATCTTCTTTGAGCGGCATTATCAGCGGTCACGCGGCGGCTTTCTACGGCGTGTCGCCGGCGACATCGCCATGGTGCTCTCGCTGTACGAGGCAAATCCCTCGCCTGAGACCATCGCAGCAGCTGCATCCGGCCCGTCGCAAAGACCCTGCAGCTCTACATCTCCTTCGAGCCCGGCGGACAGCTGCCGCCGGCCATGTCGCGCGGACTTTTTCGACGTGCTTGATAGCATCATCGATGATCAGCTTTCAGCATGGACATCAGCCGACCCTATTGGTTCGATACGATCATCGCGCTCCAGCTTCGTCGACATTCGCGTTCGCGCTCGATCGGCGGCGTCTTGCGCATCCTGGTCCGGCGCAGCTCAGGTCTTGACGACCAACTGGCACATCTTCCTCGTTTGGATGGTGCTTCAGCTCCATCCTCATCCTAGCGTTCGCCGTCGCGTTCCTGCGCAATCAGATTCGCCCCATTGTGCGGCTCGCACAGCGCCGCCGAAGCCTTTGGACGCGGCCGGGATGTGCCCGATTTTCGCCCCGCCGGGCGCGATCGGAAATGCGCGCCGCCGCGCGTGCGCTGATCGATATGCGCAACCGCCTCTCGCGTCATGTCGACCAGCGCACCGACATGCTTGCGGGCATCAGCCACGATATGCGCACGCCGCTCACCCGCATCCGGCTTCAGCTCGCGTTGCTTGATCCGAGCCCGGATGTCGATGCGATGCGCGGCGATCTCGCCGAGATGGAGCACATGCTCGATGAATATCTCGCTTTTGCGCGCGGCGAAGGTTCGGAGGCGCGTCGAACCCTGCGATATTGCGGCTCTCATCGAAGAGATCGTCGCCAGACGCCGCGCGCGGCGGCGCAGATATCGAAACGCTCATCGAGCCCGAGGCACGCGACCGGCTGAAAGCCGTTCCGGTGCGGCGCGGCGCGCTGAAGGCGCGGTCTTCAATATGCTCGACAATGCGCAGGCTATGGCCGCAATGTGCGACTCGCTTGCGCGCGGGCGGGCGCTATTTCGAGATCGCGATTGAGGATGACGGGCCAGGCATACCGCCGGAGCATACGAAGAAGCCTTCAGGCCGTTTCACCGGCTCGATGCGGGCCTGCAGTCCGGCCCGCCGGGTCGGGGCTGGGGCTTGCCATCGCGCGCGATCTGGCGCGCAGCCATGGCGGAGATGTTCACCTTTCCAAGAGCACGCTCGGCGGGCTGAAGGCATCGGTCCGGCTTCCCATCTGAATTGGGCTGCCGTGAACGCGCGGGCTCTGCTGCGGATCAACCGCGGCCGACGAACGGCATCTTGGTTGCCATCACCGTCATGAACAGCACATTCGCATCGAGCGGCAGGCTCGCCATATAGGAGACCGCGCGCGCCGACATTGTCGAGATCCATCACCGGCTCGGGCCGGATCTCGCCGGAGGGCTGCGCGATGCCCTCTCTCATGCGCGATGCCATCTCGCTCGCGGCATTGCCGATATCGATTTGCCCGACAGCGATATCGTATTTGCGCCCATCGAGCGATGTCGGTCTTGGTGATGCCGGTGATCGCGTGTTTGGTGGCTGTGTAGGCAATCGAATTCGGCCGCGGCGCATGCGCTGAGATCGAGCCGTTGTTGATGATGCGTCCGCCGCGCGGGCTCTGGCTCTTCATCAGCTTGAAGGCCTCTTGCGTGCACAGAAACGTGCCGGTCAGATTGCGTGTTCACGACCTCTGTCCACGCATCGTGCGGCAAGTCCTCGAGCAGCGCGAACCGCCCGCCGATGCCGGCATTGTTGAAAAGCACATCGAGGCGCCCAAACGCGACCTTGGTCTGCGCGAACAGCGCAGCAACGGAAGCCGGATCGCCGACATCGGTCGGCACGGCCAGCGTCTCGGCGCCTTTGGCACCGACTTCCTTTGCGGCGGCATCGAGCGGCTCGCGGCGGCGGCCGGCGAGAACGATGGAATAGCCATCGCCCGCAAGCGCCAGCGCTGCCGATTTGCCGATGCCGGTTCCTGCGCCCGTAATCAGAGCAACCTTGCGACTAGCCATGGCAGAACCTCCCGCGGGCGGGCGGCGCTTTGTCGTATTGCGCCGCCATGAGCATCAATCACTGCAGATCAGAATAGCGGCACGGCGCGCGCGCCGCAAAGTTAAGCCGAAGACACGTCGGCTAGTGGACCGAGCTGCTGGGGACTTCGGGTAGATCGTCGTCCTCGTCTCCAAGCCCTTCATCGCGCGAAGGCTCGCTGGCACGACGGCCTAAACGCGCCGCTAGACGCTCAATGCGCTCAAGCGCCTTGTCAAGCGCCGACATGGTTTTCGCTTGATCGGCCTCATCATTAAGCCAAATGCGAAACACGCGCGCATAAAGCGGCACAAACGCAATCGCACCGAGTCGTAAAGTCAGCGTATCCTCGGCAAAGCCCGACGTTTCGAGCACGCGCTCGATGGAGCGCCGTGTGCGCCGCGCACCATGCACGAGCGCGATGGGATCACGGCGATCATCAAAATAGATGACACGCAGCGCATCACGATCTTTGAGCATTTGATCGAAGCGGCGCATGAAACCATCGAACGCGACATCGCGCCAAGTGTCGTCCTCCACCTCTTGCGCCATTTGCTCGACAGCTTTCGCGTCGATTGCGTCAATATAGGTATCGAGCAAACTCGTGCGGTCCGGCGCGACCTTGTAGGCATCACCGACGCTCATGCCGGCCGCTTTCGCGACTTGGGCGATGCGCAAGCCGCGCCATCCATCACGCACCGCGCTATCGAACGCGGCTTTGATAAGCTTGGCGCGAGGGTCGGCAGGCTTTGTGCGTTTGGCCATGAATGCGTTCCGGCAGGTTCAGAAGAAACATGTGGCGAGCGGGAAGTCTCGCGCAAGAGCCCTAATAAGAATTCTAGGGATTTGCTCCAAATCAGCCTTTGCCGAGCTCCTTGGCGCGCTGGCGCGCAGCCTCGGCGGCGCGGCGCATGAGCGGGGTCAGCCCCTTCTCACCCATCAGCACTTTAAGCGCAGCCTCGGTGGTTCCCCCCGGACTTGTTACCGCCTCGCGCAAGGCGCCCGGCGCCTCATCGCTCGCCTTCAGGAGCGCCGCCGCGCCGACAATTGTCTCACGCGCAAGCTGCTCGGCGGCGGCTCGCGGCAGGCCAATCGACGCTCCCGCATCGCTGAGCGCCTCGACCAGATTGAACACATAAGCCGGCCCGCTGCCGGAGATCGCCGTAACGGCATCGAGAAGATCTTCATCGTCGAGCCAAACGACCTCACCCACCGCGCCGAGCAACGCATCGGCCTGCGCCTTGAGCGCTTGATCGACGCCAGCGCCCGCAACAGCGGCGCTCACCCCCGCACCAACCGAAGCCGGCGAGTTCGGCATCGAGCGAATGATGGGCGGCGGCGCAGCTGCACTCAGTGCTGCACCGATTGAGGCGATTGTCTTTCCCGCCGCGATCGATAGAAACGCCGCGCCGCTCGCCGCGAGAGGACGAAGCGCACCGAGCACCCCATCGAGCATTTGCGGCTTCACCGCGAGCACGACAAGCAATGGCCGTGATGCATCGATGCTCGCAGCAGACGCCAAGCGAACGACGCCTTCATTGATCCGCTTACGGAGCGATTTCGGCGGGTTCGGCTCGACGACCTGTGCGGGCGATGACTTGGAGACGAGGCCGGCCTTGATCCAGCCTTCGAGCAGCGCCGAGCCCATCCGCCCGGCACCGACGAGCCACAGCCCGCGGCGCGCGCCACCCTGCAGGCATCAGGCCTGTCCGGCAGTCTCGAACATCGCGGCGGCCATCCGCCTCGGTCGCCGTTTTGCCGCCCCACATCACGAATTGGAACGCCGGGAAATAGCGCTCGCAGCCATCGACCGGCAATTGCAGCAGCGCATGGGCCTGCTCGGGCGTCAGCTCCGCCTCACCCTGCAACATCACGCCGTGACGGAAGATCAACATGCCGTCCTCCGACCACATGTCGAAATGCCCGGCCCAAAGCTGCTCATTGATCAGTGCCAAAAGCTTGATGATCTCGCCGCTGCCGGTCGCGCGGAACCTTCACATCGAAGGTGCAGGCCAGATGCATGGCTTCAAGCGCTTCGTGCCAGCTGAACGACAGGCTGATAATTGCACCAGTGGCCCTGCACCGGACATTGAGCTCATCATCCGCCGGACGCTCATATGACCAGTCCTGCTCGGCGAGAATCGCCTCAATCATGTCCAGCGGATTGACCACATCCTCGAACCGGGCGACCTCGGTGAGTTCCATTAAGTCTTTGCTCCCTTACAAAATCCTGCGAATGTCAACGGCGCGAACCATATCGGACGGTGCACGATCCGGGCTGCACGCGCAAGCCGACCGACCGCCTCTGGTGTGGACGACTCGCTCCCCGCTTGTAGAGAGTGGGGATTAATCAATCTTCCCCGGCCCATTTGCCGGCCGCACGGCGAAGCTCGCGCAATTCGAGCTTCGAGCGCGCTTCTCGATCGCGGCCAAGCGCTCATCGATCGCCTCGAGCCGCGTAAGTGCCTGGCGCGCGAGCTCTTTGGCGACCTCGACCTCCTCGCGCGAGGCGAGCGCAAGATCGCCGGCGATCCGCTCGCCGTGCTGACGGAGCAGCAGCGAGACCTCGTCCCGCGCGCCCTTGGCAGCGCCCGCTGCGCCGGTCAGGAGCGCGGCAGATCGTCGAACACACGATTGTTAGTTTGCATTGGCCCAAACATAAGGGCCCCGCGGCCGCCCTCCGCCGGAGGCGGCCCTCGCCCGTGCGGCGCCTGGGACTTGGGGGCCGCGCCTGCCCGTCAAGCTCAGAGCGCGCCGATGCAGAGGGCCCGAGCCATGCCGGCCCACGGAATTCGTTTTCCCAATATCGACCCGGTGCTGGTCCATATCGGGCCGCTTCGCCATCCGCTGGTATGCCCTGGCCTACATCTCCGGCTTCATCCTCGGCTGGCTCTATCTTGCGCTACTCTCGTCTCGAAGCACGAAGCTGTGGTGGAAGGAGGCGGACGGGCCCGCGCATCGCGAACGCGCCCTCCAAGGTCGACGACATTCTCACCTGGACGATTTCGGCGTGTTGATCGGCGGCCGGCTCGGCTGGGCGCTGTTCTATTTCATCTCCACTGCACACGCAGGATTTTCTGCAAAATCCGCTCGAGAGTCTTTTACGTGTGGCACGGCGGCATGAGCTTTCATGGCGGGCTTCATCGGCGTGATTCTCGCCATCATCCTGTTTTGCCGAAATCAGAAGCTCGACATCGTCCGCATCGGCGACGGCATCGCTTGCGCCGCGCCGTTCGGCCTGTGCTTCGGGCGCATCGCGAATTTCATCAATGGCGAGATCGTCGGGCAAGTCGACGATGGTGCCCTGGGCGCGTCATTTTCTGCAATGCGCGCATCGAAGCCGCTTACGGCTATTGCCCCGAGCGGCGATCTGCCACGCCATCCGGCCCAACTATACGAGGCATTTCTCGAAGGCGTCGCGCTGTTGCTGATTCTCTATGTGCTCGTGCACGCCTTCAAAATTCTGCGCCGGCCCGGATTTGCCACCGGATGTCTTCTTCATTCTCTACGCGGCGGCACGCCAATTCGTCGAGATCATGTACCGCGACTCCGACAACAAGATCGGCCACACCGGCTGGACCATGGGCGAAGTCTTGTCGATCCCGATGGCGCTGGTCGGCGCTCTTGTTCCTGTGGCACGCTTTCGAAGACCGCTTGGGCACCATGCCGCTGACCAAGCGCTCGCTCGGCTCTCAGCTTATCCCGGCCCATCAAGGGACCGCCAGCGGGCGAGCCAAGCCTCGGCATCCTGAGGCAATGAGCGAATTCGCCAGCGCAGCATCTTGCCAGACTGATCGCAATGACGGCCCCGTTCCGGTTTCGACCTTATGCAGATCGCGCTCGCCCATCCGGAGCACGGCTATTATCGCACGCGCCCCGGCATCGGCGCCGATGGCGACTTCATTACCGCGCCGGAGATCAGCCAGCTGTTCGGCGAGATGATCGGCATTTGGGTGCTGCAAGGCTGGCTCGATCTCGGCAGCCCGCGCGCGCTGGCAGCTCATTGAGCTTGGTCCCGGCCGCGGCACGCTGATAAGCGACATCATCCGCATGCTGAAGTTCGCCCTCAAGCGCTTGAAGGGATTGGCATTCACCTTGTCGAGACGAGCGCGCCCTTGCGCGCGCTACAGCGCGATGCACTCGCCGAGATGAGCGCCGCCGCAGCGCTGGCACGACCATCTTGAGTCGATGTCCCGCCGCGCCGAGCCTCCTCGTCGCGAACGAGTTCTTCGATGCATTGCCGATTCGCCAGTTCCTGCAAGTGAAAGGACGTTTGGTGCGAGCGGCGCATCGCTTTGCGCCGGACTTCGAGCATGACCGCGAAGTCCGGCTTGAATTCATCGCAGAGCCGACGCTTTATTGATGTCGAGGGCGAGATCCTGCAGCACGCGCCGCGCGCCGGATGGCTAGATTGTGAAATGTCGCACTGCCTCGCGCGCGATCGCGGCCGAATTCGGAAAGCGGCTTGCACCTGAGCCCTCCCGCGCGCTGATCATCGACTATGGCTATGCGCGAGAGCGCCATGGCGATACGCTTCAGGCCCTCGCAAGCACAAAAGCAGATCCGCTGGACGGTATTGGCATCGCCGATCTGACCGCACATGTCGATTTCGCCGCGCTGACGGCGGCGGCGCATGGCGAAGGCGCGCAAGTGTTTGGACCGATCTCGCAGCGCGATTTCCTTAGGGCAGTGGGCATCGAGACAAGGCTTGCCGCGCTGGCGCAAGGCGAATGCCGCGCAAAGACAAATGCTTGAGCGTGGCTTCCACCGCTTGACCTCACCGGCCGAGATGGGCGACCTGTTTCGCGTGCTCGCCCTGTCTTCACCCCAGCTTCCCGCACCTCCCGGCTTTGAGGGCGCGCGATGACCACGCCGCCGATGCGAACCGAGCCCTGGCTCACGCGCGGCGGTATCGCGCACGGCTTTTTCGGCCGCCGTGGTGGGGTCTCGACCGGCATTTTTGCCAGCCTCAATTGCGGGCTCGGCTCCAGCGACGAGCGGGCCAATGTGATCGCCAATCGCGACCTGGCAGCGCGAGCGCTTGAAAAAGATGCCAAGCTCCTGACCGCTCCACCAAATTCACAGCAACAAGGTGCAAACCGTCACCGCCCCTTGGGAGATCACCGCCAATCCGGAGGCCGATGGCATGGTCACCAAGACGGCAGGAATCGCGCTTGGTATTTTCGCCGCTGATTGCGTGCCTGTCCTTTTGGCTGACTTCACGAGAGCGCGTTATCGGCGCTGCGCATGCCGGATGGAAAGGCGCGGTGGGGGGCGTGCTGGAAGCAACGCTCGATGCAATGGAAGCGATTGGCGCACGGCGAAGCGAGATCGTTGCAGCCGTCGGACCATCGATCTCCGGCGCAAGCTACGAGGTGGGGCCGGAGTATCATGCCCGCTTCACCGCCGCCGAGGCGAGGAACGAACAATTCTTCGCTCCGTCCGCAAGACCCGGTCATTTTCTCTTCGACCTGCCCGCCTATGTGACGAGCCGCTTGAGCAGAGCCGGCGTCGGTGCAATTGCGGTGTCCGGCGAGTGCACCTATCGTCAGGCCGCCGACTATTTCAGCTATCGCCGCTCCGTGCATGACGGCGAAAAGGATTACGGGCGCAATGTTTCGGCAATTCTGTTGCGGCCTTAGAGCATCCGCGCTGACACTGATTGTGCTGTCGGCCGCTGCCTGCCACAGCCTCGTGAGTGATCAGCGCGGCGGCTTTGTTATCCCGCCCGATCTTGGGCTCAACAACTTGATGGCCTTGCCGCAACCGTTTCACACCGACCACAAAGATCTGCCGCTTGCGCTGACCTCCATGGGCCGCAGTGACGTGGCAGTGCCGCCGATTGCCGGGCTCTCGATTGCAAATAACTACGCCATCAAGACCGCTCTCACCCAAGCGGCCGACGGCGCTGATATTCTGATGCTGCGCGATATGCCGGATCGGCCGACCTATGTGCTTGAAGGAATCGCGAAGCAGTCGTCTGGAACACTCTCGATCAGTTGGTATTTGCGCGATCCAAAGACACACCTAGTGAAAGCGTTTGAGGTATCGACGGAGCTGTCCGGAGCCCCCGGCAGTATCATCGGCAGCCGCGATGCACGAGATCTCGCGGGTCAGACCGTCGCTGTCCTGTCCTCAGCGCTGGCTTCCACCGGCGGCGTGATGACGGTGCCTCCACAACGCTCATCAACCGCCGGCGCGCCGCCGAAGATCTATATCGGAGCCGTTACAGGCGCGCCGGGCGACGGCAATAGATCGCTGCCTGCCGCGCTCAGATCCGTCTTGAGTGAGGATGGGGCGCCGCTCACCGGCGATGCCTCAAAGGCGGACTACACATTGGCCGCCAAGGTGGCAACAGACTCCCCTCAAAACGGCAAGCAGAGCATCGCGATCACCTGGCAGGTCATCGACCGGAAAGGCGTCGTCGCCGGCCAGATCACCCAGTCCAACGAGATCAAAGCGGGCTCGCTCGACGGCGATTGGGGACAGACCGCCTTCGACATCGCACTCGCTGCGGAGGGCGGGCTCGGTGACATGCTGAACGAGATCGAGGCGCGGCAAACCGGCCTCGCCGAAGACGACCCCAATGCCGGACCGGTGATCCCGGATGTCCTGTTGCAGCAGCACACTCTACCCGCTCCCACGACTCCGGCACCTGCTGTCGAGAAGTCCCCAAGCCCGTGATCGGGAATTCTGGACTCGCGCCGCAGCGCAATGTAGAACCGCCGCGAGCCTTCAAAGTATCGTCACAAACCGATCTGGCGTGGCTTTTTTCAAAGCGCTCAGGCTCGCTAAACCGCCCCCTTTGGGGCCACCGGGGATTTGCGAAGCCATGAAGCTTTTGGCGGGCAACAGCAATCGGGGCCTCGCAAGGGCCGTCGCCGAATATCTGAAGATAGACCTCACCAAGGCGCGCATAGAGCGCTTCGCCGATCTCGAAGTGTTTGTCGAGATTCAGGAGAATGTCCGCGGTCAGGACGTATTCATCCTGCAATCGACCTCCTATCCGGCCAACGACAATCTCATGGAGCTTCTGATCTCGCATCGATGCCCTCTATCGGGCCTCGGCCTCGCGGATCACGGCGGTCATCCCGTATTTCGGCTATGCGCGGCAGGATCGCAAACCGGGCCCGCGCACGCCGATCTCGGCGAAGCTCGTCGCCAACATGATCCAAGGCGCAGGTGCGGGCCGCGTGCTCGCGCTTGATCTTCACGCCGGACAAATCCAGGGCTTCTTCGACATCCCGACCGACAACCTCATCGCCGCCCCCGTTCTCGAACGCGACATTCGCGCGCGCTTCGATGGCGCCGACCTGATGATCGTTTCGCCCGATGTCGGCGGTGTGGTGCGGGCGCGCGCGCTTGCGCGCCGGCTCGGCGCCGATCTCGCGATTGTCGACAAGCATCGCAGCCATGCCGGGCAAAGCGAGGTGATGAACATTATCGGCGATGTGGCGGGGCGCACCTGCATCCTGGTCGACGACATCATCGATTCCGGCGGCACGATCTGTAACGCGGCGGAAGCGCTGCTCAAGCAAGGCGCTGAATCCGTCTCGTCCTATGTCACGCACGGCGTGCTCTCGGGCGGCGCAATCGCACGGATCGCATCCTCCCAGCTCAAGCATCTTGTCATCACGGATTCGATTGAACCGTCGAAGGCCGTGCTGGAGACCCCGAAGATCAAGGTCGTGTCGATTGCGCATTTGATCGGCGAGGCCATTCACCGGATTGCCTTCGATCAGTCGGTATCGAGCCTGTTCGACTGATCGGCTGAGCGCGCGGCTCGCTCAGATGAAAGAGCGCTGAAGAGGTGATCCCTCTCCAGCGCTTCTAGCGAAAATATCTTTGTTCACAACTTGCTACGCAACTTCACCGGCGTCTTATCCGCCCTCTGCGATGCCGAACCGCTGCATGAGCCCTTGATCACTGAACGCGACAAACCGGGGGTGCTCAAACCAAGCGATCGAGCGGCGAGCAACAGCCCAAGACTGCTGGCCAGCTGAATTCCAGCCGGGCAAGGGAATTACCCCTAACGCCGAGCATCTAAAGATTTAACATGCCCCTCGCGCACTGCACACCAACAGGCACAAGGTTTGGATGAGATCCGAGATTGTCCACAACATCTTGGCCCAAGCGAAGGCGATCAAGAGTCCTGCCGCTTTGGTGACCTTTGGCACGCCCAGGGCCCATGGACGGACCTTGCCCGCAGCGAATAGTTTGTCGGCCGTTAACCTTGAACGGCAATTGGGAGGAACCTCATGAAGCTTTTTCTGATCGGCGGGACCGGCAATATCGGCTCGAGCATTCTCGCCGAGGCGCGCTCGCGTGGTCATGACGTCACCGTCCTCAGCCGCGACCCGGGCAAAGTGAAGGCTCAGCCGCACGTGACGGCCGTCAAAGGCGACATCATGGACAGCGACGGACTTGCGCAAGCGATCAAAGGCAGCGACGCCGTCATCAACTCTTTCGGTCCAGGAATCGGACCCGACGCCTATGACAGCTACATCAAGTCTGCGGACTCGCTGATCGGCGCGGCGCGCAAAGCCGGCGTTAAGCGCGTGCTATGGGTCGGCGGCGCGGCGAGCCTTGAGACCAAGCCGGGCGTGCAGCTGCTCGATTCATTGCAACTGCCGCCGCCGATCAAGCGCGCGCTCGAAGGCATGCGCGAAGTGCTCTACAAACTGCGTAAGGTCGACGATCTCGATTGGACGTTTTTCTCACCAGCTGGAGACATTGGCCCCGGCCCGCGCACCGGCAAATTCCGTCTCGGCGGCGACAATCTCGTTGTCGATGCGGAAGGCAAGAGCCGCATCAGCCGTGACGACTACGCCGTTGCAATGATCGACGAGGTCGAGCAATCGAAGCATATCAAGAAGCGCTTCACCGTCGCTTACTGATCGGCTTTCAGAGAATTTCATTCACCAATTCGGGCGGGCGGCCAAGCCGCACGCCCTTTTTCGTCACAACGATTGGCCGCTCGATCAAAATCGGATTCGCGAGCATCACATCGATGATCGCATCATCGCTCTTCTTCGGATCATCGAGGCCAAGCTCCTTGTAAGGCGCTTCCTTCTTCCGGCACAGATCGCGTGGGCGCATCTTGAGCTGCTTGAGCAGATCCTTGAGCTGCGTTTTCGTCGGCGGCATCTTCAGATATTCGATGATCTCCGGCTCTTCGCCTTTTGCGCGGATCAGCTCCAGCGTCTGGCGCGACTTGCTGCATTTCGGATTGTGATAAATGCGCGTTGTCATTGTCGTCCTCTCAGATCGTCATGGCGGGGCTTGATGCGGCCATCGAGCTGCCGCGCGTCTGCGCGGCGAAGTGACTCGTTGCCCAGTATCCTGGATGGCCGGGTGGGTGCCCGGCCATGACGGAAGAAGGAAGGCACCAGACAAACAGTCGTCTAACCCTTCCAATATTTGCCCGTGACTGGATTGGGATAGTGAAACGGCTGCATAACCGCCTTGGGCCAGCGCACAGGCGCCTCACGCACTTCATCCGGCCCGCGCGGATTTTCCGGAAATGTCTTGGTGTGGTTTGACACCATCAAAGGCTCTTCAGGCGAATGCGCCCAGCCTTTCTCATACGGCGCCTGATAGATGATCCGGTAATTGAACACCTGAATCTTCCACTGCCCACGCTCCTTCACATACTGGTTCTCATAGATGCCGGATTCCCAGAATTGCGACGGAATGCTGGGTGGCGCGTCCTTCTTGGATTCATGTACGCCGCCTTGCATGAAAGTGCGGAAGCGTCCTTTGGCCGTCTTGCGGTCAGGCGCGACATCGACAATATCCTGCGCCAAAACATGGGAGAACAACAGCCCATCGACCGGCCCATTCATGCCGGAAGCGCCGCCATACATGCGCTTTGCGCCCTCGCGTCCGCGATAGACGCCGCCCATGAAATTGATCTCGCAATCATCGGCAAACAATTCGACGATCTCGCCGAACAGGCACATATCCATGTAGTAGCCGTATTTGAATTGCAGCGTGCGCACGGCATGTATGTCTTCTTGGATGCCGATCTCTTCGCGCAATTGATCGATCTGCCATTTCAAATTGTCGATCTCGTTGCGGATCTCAATGTCCATTTCCTCCTCCTTAAATGCAAACACGAAGGACACAAAGAATGCACGAAGCTCACGAGGGCTCGGTGTCCTTTGTGGCTCCTTCGTGCCCTTCGTGTTTCAGCTTTTCGGCGCCTCGGCTTTCGCGAGCATCTTATCTAGATCATCGGGCAATTCGCTGTAGCTGCCCGAGAGCGCATCGTAACGCCCGGACGCAAGATCGACGCACCTTTGCGCACAGCGCTGATAATCCTCTTCCGAGCCGCCGCCTTGGGCTTTCATCTCACGCAAGCGCTCGACCATTGCCGGCAGATACTTTTCCGCATCGGGCGAGTTCATCGTGTCTTCGGCAAGCTTTGTGAACACAAACCCGGGATCGATCGAAAACGCGGAAACACCGAACTCGCGTGCCTCGAACGCCACGAGCTCCGCAAGCCGCCGCTGCGCCGTCTTGCCGATGATATAAGCTGAAAGCCCCGAGACCGTGAGATGCGAGGCGATTGCGGAAATATAGATGATCCGCCCCTTTCGCCGCTCGGTCATGCCCTTGAGCACGGCGTGCGAAAGCATCATCGGGCCTTTGATGTGCACCTCTTGCGCGGCCCACCAGCGCTCCGGATCATTCGCCCAGAGCGGCCCGAACGGCCACGGCACACCGGCATTGCTGACGAGCAGCGTGAGCGGCCCAAGCGCTTGCTCTACTGCCGTCACAACGCGCTCGACGTCCGCGCGCCGCGTGATATCACCCGGAACGGCCACGCCGCGGCCGCCCGCCGCCTCGATCTCCTCAATTACCTTGTCAAGCTCGCCCTTGCTGCGCGCGGTGATGGCGACGGTCGCGCCCTCGCACGCATAGCGCAGAGCAATCGCCCGGCCGAAGCCGCGCCCCGCGCCCGTCACCAGCGCAACATGACCATCGAGCACGCCCATTCGTTCCTCCCGCATCTTTTTTCGGGAGCCAATTTGGCGAGCGCACCGATGCACTGCAAGAGCTAGACGACGATCTGCTGGCCGAGCTCGACGACGCGTCCTGGCGGAATCTGGAAGAAGTCGGTTGCGCTCGCCGCTTCCTTGTTCAAAGCGATGAACAGCTTGTCCTGCCACAGCGGCATGCCGCCGGTGGGCGAAGCCCTGAGATTTCGCCGCGCCAGGAAGAATGAGGTCGTCATGAGATCGAAGCGCGACGCCCAAAGGCTTGCACTGCTTGAGCGCCGCGGGAATATCCGGCCGCTCCATATAGCCGTATTTAAGGCGTATACGGATGAAATCCTTATTGATGACTTCGATATCGATCCGGTCCTCGGGAAGCACGCGCGGCACATTAGTCGGCCGTCACCGAGACGATGACGTTGCGTTCATGCAGCACCTTGTTGTGCTTGAGATTGTGCAACAGCGCTGGCGGTGTCGTATCAGGATCGGTCGTAAGAAACACTGCCGTTCCCGAGACGCGCGCAGGCGGACGGCGCTCCAATATGCCGGTGATATCGCCAAGCGGCACGCTATCGCCACGCTGCTTGAGGAAGAGAATGCGCGTGCCCTTCACCCAGCTCCACATCACGATCATGAGCCCGGCACTGATCAAGAGCGGAATATAGCCGCCGCTTTCGACCTTGAGCATGTTGGCCGCAAAGTACACGCCTTCGAGAATGACCAGCGGAAACACGGTGGCCGCCGCCATCCACAGCGGCTTCTTCCACACGCGCCAGACCATGACGAGCGCAAGTGTCGTATCGACCAGCATCGTGCCGGTGACGGCAATGCCGTAGGCCGACGCCAGCCGGCTCGATGTCTGGAACATGAGGACGATCAAGACGACGCCGACGAGATGGATCGTGTTGATGCGCGGCATGAAGATCTGGCCGCGCTCGGTTGCCGACATGTGGCGGATTTCAAGCCGCGGCAGAAGCCCGAGCTGGATCGCCTGCTGAGTCAGCGAATAGGTCCCGGTGATCACCGCCTGGCTCGCGATGATCGTGGCGAGCGTTGCGAGAATGACGAGCGGCAGCAGCAGATGCGGCGGGCACATCAGGAAGAACGGATTGGTATGCGAGGCGGGATGCGCGAGAATGAAGGCGCCCTGCCCGATATAGCTGAGCGAGAGGCACGGGAACACGAACCACAGCCAGGCGAATCGGATGGGCGCACGGCCGAAATGGCCCATGTCCTGATACAGCGCCTCGGCGCCCGTCACGGCCAAGAACACCGAACCGAGCACGAAGAAGGCAATGAAGCCGTGCCGAAACAGAAACGCGATGCCGTGGATCGGCGAAAGCGCATAAAAGATCCCGGGGTCATCCATGATGTGCAGCACGCCGAGCGCAGCGATGGTGACGAACCAGATCGACGTCACCGGGCCGAACAACGCAGCGACCGCGCTTGTGCCGCGTGCCTGAACCGAGAACAGCAGGATGATAATCACAAGCGTTGCAGGCAGCACGAAGGGCGTGAACTCATGGGTGACGAGATTAAGGCCCTCAACCGCCGAGAGCACCGAGATCGCCGGCGTGATCATTGAGTCGCCGAAGAACAATGCGGCGCCCGCAATGCCGAGAAACAAAAGCAGCGGCGTCCGCTTGCCGACCGCGCGCTCGACCAGCGCGAGCAGCGAGAGGGTGCCGCCCTCGCCGTTATTGTCGGCCCGCGAGACGAACAACACATATTTGATAGTCACCATGATGGTCAGCGACCAGATGACGAGAGAGACGACCCCCAAAACCTCGTTACGGGTCAACCCGTCGCCGGCCACATGGGCGAGCGACTCGCGCAGGGCATAGATGGGGCTGGTGCCGATATCGCCGTAGACGACGCCAATCGAACCGAGCACCAAGCCCCAAAATCGATGCGGCTTGGTCGTGGATTTTGGCGCGGCCTCGGCTTGCTCAGCTGTGGAGGCGGTTGCGTTTGGCTCACTGCTCATGGGAAGTGCCAGAGCTCCTGGCAGGCTGCGGAGAGGGCGGGACCCTAGTCCCCTATGATTGCCAACTCAAGATGTTGCAACGCAGCATCTTGACAAGGGGATAAGCTGCCGCTAGCCCGAGGCCGGCCGCGATTCCCCGCGAGGGCATTCATGATTGCCTTGAAGGGGCGCTTCCTGTAGGAAACGCCGCTTGGCGAGAGCCCCCGGGGCCCGGCGCCCACTTTCCATTCGGAGCGGAGCATGAGTGAGGAGACGATTTTTTCGGCCGAGCCGCGCGAGCGCGCCGGCAAAGGGCCAAATCGCGCAGTGCGCCGCACCGGCCGGATTCCGGGCGTGATCTATGGCGGCCAGGAAGCGCCTCAAATGGTCAGCCTCGATGTCCCGCAGATCGCCAAGGCCCACTCGACCGGCAAGATGATGAGCCGGCTCTACGAGGTTGAGCTCGGCGGCAAGAAGACGCGGGTAATCCCGCGCGAGGTTCAGGTCGATCCCGTACATGACACGCCGATCCATGTCGATCTCATGCGCGTGGTCTCCGGCTCACCTGTCACGCTCAACATCCCGGTCGAGTTCAAGGGCCTGGAGAATTCGCCCGGCATCAAGCGCGGCGGTGTCTTGAACATCGTGCGCCACGACATCGAGATGATCGTCGACCCGGACAATATTCCCGATCACATTGAGGCTAATCTCGAGGGCCTCGACATCAACGACTCTTTGCACATCTCGGCGATCACGCTGCCGCCGGGCACACGCCCGCGCATCACCCGCAACTTCACGATCGCGACCGTGGTCGCGCCGTCTGGACAGATGGAAGAAGTTGCCACCACTACGGCCGCTGCCGAGGGTGCGCCCGCCGAAGGCGCGGCTGCAGGCGCTGCTCCGGCCGCCGAGGCTGCCAAGGACGAAAAGAAGAAGTAGTGCTCGCTTCTTCTTGGAGTGAAGCATGCTTTTGCTGGTGGGCCTCGGCAATCCGGGCGCCGAATATGCGCGCTCTCGGCACAATGCCGGTTTCAAAGTGATCGAGCGCCTGGTGCGCGAATGGAAGCTCGGACCCGACCGCAAGCGCTTTCAGGGCATCACCAATGACGGGACGATCGGCGGCGAGAAGATCGTCGCCTTGCGTCCGCAGACTTACATGAATGAATCCGGCCGCTCGGTCGGTGCCGCGATGCGCTTCTTCAAGCTGACACCCGACGATGTCATCGTCTTTCACGACGAAGCCGATCTGGCGTTCGGCAAAGTGCGCTGGAAAACGCGGCGGCGGCAGCGCCGGCAATAACGGCATCAAATCCGTCACCGCGCACATTACCGATGCTTATCACCGCGTGCGCATCGGCGTCGGCCGGTCCGACTCCGCCACGATGCGAAATCATGTGCTGGGTGAATTCGGCAAAGCCGAGGAGACCGAGCTGGATAAGCTGATCGAGGCGATGGCAAAGAATGCCGACCTGCTCGCAAGCCGCGATTATGAGCGCTATATGAGCAAGCTCGCGTTTGACCACCAATCCGCCGCGCAATGCCGGCCCGCGCAAAGATGACGAGGACGAGAGCTAGATGGGCTTCAAATGCGGCATTGTCGGCCTGCCCAATGTCGGCAAATCGACATTGTTCAATGCGCTCACGCAGACCGCGGCGGCGCAGGCGGCGAACTATCCGTTCTGCACCATCGAGCCCAATATCGGCGAAGTGGCGGTACCGGATACGCGCCTTGATCGCCTGGCCGCGATCGCCAAATCCAAAGAGATCATTCCGGCGCGGCTGACATTCGTCGACATCGCCGGCCTCGTGCGCGGCGCCTCCAAGGGCGAAGGGCTGGGCAATCAGTTTCTCGCCAATATCCGTGAGTGCGATGCCCTCGCCTTCGTCTTGCGCTGTTTCGAAGATTCGACGTGTACGCATGTCGAGGGCCGCATCGATCCCATGGGCGATGCTGAGACAGTCGAGACCGAGCTGATGCTTGCCGATCTTGAAAGCCTCGAGCGGCGGCGCGGCGCGCTCGAGAAGAAAGCCAAAGGCGCCGACAAGGAAGCCAAGCTTCAGCTTGCAATTGATCGATCGCGCTTTGGAGCTGTTGCGCGAAGGCAAGCCGGCCCGCCTCGTCAAGGTCAGTGATGAAGAAGCGCCGCACTTCAAGCTCTTACAGCTCTTGACCGCAAAGCCGGTGCTTTATGTCGGCAATGTCGATGAAGCTGTCGGCGGGCACCGGCAACGATTTTTCCAAGCGCGTCGAGGAGCGCGCCAAGTCCGAAGGCGCGGCCTGCGTCGTCATCTCGGCCAAGATCGAAGCCGAGATCGCCCAGCTGCCCGAAGACGAGCGGCGCGAATATCTCGAAACGCTGGGCCTCAAGGAGCCGGGCCTCAACCGCTTGATTCGCGCCGGCTATGATCTTCTTGGCCTCATCACCTATTTCACCGCCGGGCCCGAAGGAGGCGCGCGCCTGGGACATTCCGCGCGGCACCAAGGCGCCGCAAGCCGCGGGCGTCATCCATACCGATTTCGAGAAGGGCTTCATCCGCGCCGAGACGATCTCGTATGCGGACTATGACCGGCTCGGCGGCGAGGTTCCGGCCAAAGAGGCCGGCAAGATGCGGCTCGAAGGCAAGGACTATGTCGTCGCCGACGGCGATGTGATGCATTTCCGCTTCGCCAATTGAGGATCGTGTTCCACGGGAACGCAATTCTCATCCTCGGGCTTGACCCGAGGATCCAGCCTCTTGCTTTGGGCTCTCCATGTGCTTGACTGCGCTCCCGATGAGAGCCGGCGCGAGCGCAATGGCAAAGACCCCACAAATCAACGCAGTCCCCGAGCGCAATTGGGCATTCGACCTCTCGCCCGATCTTCGCCTCGAAGCGAGTTGCGAAGAGCAAAGCGCCATCATTGCCGACTTCTTTGAAGGCTATGACCGCGCGTTCGTTCTTGAAGACGAAAAAGAGCCGCTCGCGGGCTTCACCGAATGCCTGGCGCTTAATCACGGAGGCGCCTATGACGCGCTCGCGGCACGCTACGGCGCATTTCGCGAGATCGTGCTAGTCGTCCGCGAGAAGAACACCGCAAGGCGCATCGGCGGCGCCAACTTCATCAGCTTTCCGATCATCGCGCCCGGCGCGCCGCAATGCATCTGCGCCAACCTCAACTATGTCTATATCGACAAGAGCGATCGTGGCCGGGGCCATTTCAAGGCGCTGCTCGCGGGAATTGCAAATTTCATTCCGCGCCTGTTCACCGGGCCCGCGCTTCCCGCCCTCATCTTCATCGAGCAAAACGATCCGTTCCGCATGAGCGATGAGGCCTATGCGCTCGACACAAGCTATGCCGGGGTCGATCAATTCGACCGGCTGGCGATCTGGCTGCACGAGGGCGCGCGCATTGTCGACTTCCACTACGTGCAGCCGCCGCTCAGCCCGCACCAGAAGCCGGACGACAGCCTCGTCTACGCGGTCTTGAGCCCGCCGGGGCCGCGCCTTAGCGCGTGCCTGTTGCGCGAGCACCTTTTGCGTTTCTTTGCGATCTCGGTTCTGAAAGGCAAGGATCCGAAGCTTTTCCCCCATGCGAAAGAGCAGCTTGATTCTCTTTCGGAGAGATGCGCAAAAAGCACGCCGCTTGAACTTTTGGACATGCCATCATCGACAATTGAAGCGGCAAGATCGGCGCGCAGCCGGGCCCAAAGCCGGCCCAAATCCCTGCGCGCCTTCATTCGGGGTGAGAGCGGGAAATGACAGGCGAGTGTCTTTTCGCGACGGTGTCGATTTATATCGAAAACGATGCCGAGGGGCTGGATACGCATGATATAGCGGCGGCGGAGCATCTCAGGACGCTGCTTGGCTGGCGCGAAGAGTTGCATGAGCTCGCGCAATCGGCACCGGCAAGCGCCATCCATCCTCTGTTCAACGACGTGGCTCCAAGCGACCGCAATTCGCGCGCCCTCGAGTTTCTCTTCAGTGATGGACAGGAAGAGAGCGTTAGCTTGAAGCTGCCGCCGCGCATCGGCTGGACGACTGAAGGCGCGCTCAGAGAGATCGAATTCGACAATGGCTTCGAGCGCCAGATCCTTTGCCGCTATTTCTGGTATTTCCATGCCGGCGACAGCATCTCGTTTCATGTCTCCTTCGAGCTGCCCTATGACGGCGCAAGCCTGGCAGACCTTTATGCGCTTTCGGTATTCCAAAAGCTGATCTACCCGACCGAAGCCGGCGGCGCGGACGGCACGCCGCTTACAACGCTCAAATGTCTTTCCGGAGAAAGCTTTGAGGAGTTCATAGCGCGGCGCTTCGATGAAAAGTTCGCCGGGCTTATGGCGCATGTGCCAGGCCTTCCGCGCAAAGACAAGCGAGCGATCAATTACTGGTCGCTCGTCCATAGGGAGATCATGCCCGAAGCGCGCGAGGTGCGCAGCCCGCTCTACCGCTCGCTTTTCATCCTGCGCGATCCGGATTTCTTTCAGGCTCTGCGCGATCGCGAAGACATCATCTTCGGCAACGCGCACATGCTCGGTGCAATCGAGGGACGGGAGGTCGAGCACAACCATTTTGTGCTTGATCCGCGCGAGGTCGAAACGCGGACCGAGGCCACGCTGCCTTATTTCTTCATGTCGGGCTTCTTCCAGAACATCATCGACTTTCTCAACCAGGACAGCTCCGAGATCGGCGACGGCACGGACGCGATCTATCCATCGAGCGAAGAGCAGAAGAACGAGCAGATGTTCTTCCGATTCGCCAATAGCCGCTCGCTCTATCAGGTGGTCGATTCCTCGCGCAGCCTCGAAGTCGGACGCAAAGCCATCGGCACCTGCCCTTACATCTTCCTTGTGCATCTCATGGCTCTGCACAATGAGATGATCACGCGGCGCTATGAGCGGCGCAGCGACCAGCTCTTGGCCGAGCTTGACGATGGCGAGGAGCCGCTTGCGCGCGTTCTGGAACCGGATGGCAAGGGCCGCGCGGCGCGCGAGCGCGCCGGCTTGATCCAAGCCCTGACGGAAAAGGTCGATCAATTTCGTCATCAAGCATTTGCGCTCTATAAGCGCTACTTCTATTCCAATGCGTTTCGCTACGACACTGAGCGCGACGTGTTCGAATCGGTGTCGAAAATCCGCGGCATCAACAACCGGATGGCTTATTGCGACGAGGTCGTCAAAGGCATCAATGAAACGGCCCAGGTGCTTGAAACCAAGGCGCGCTATCAACAGCAACATCAGGAACAAAAGAACAAGAATCATTTGGACATCTTGCTCACGCTCATCACCTTCATGACCTTGATCGAAGGCATTTTGAGCTTGCACGAAACTTACGGCCATCTGTTCGGCACGGTACGCAGCGCAAGCATGCCGCCGGTCTGCTTCCTGGGTGCGTCGCAGCTATGCCCCAATGGCGACTGGACAGATGTGTTCTCCGTGTACGTTCTCCTCGTGTTGTGCTTGTTCTTGGCCTCGCTCATCATTGCCTTCATCGGCTTCGGCATCGTGCGCCTGTTTGGCTGGATGCGATCTCTTGGGAGAGAGCGAGGATGATCGAGCTCAAAAGCAGCGTTGATGGATTCACGTTCGGGGCTTATCACGTGGAAGCACGTGGAGCGCGGCGCGGCGGGCTTGTGCTGATCCAGGAGATTTTTGGTCTCAACGACAACATCAAGAAGACCTGCGACGGCTTTGCCGCCGAAGGCTTCGAGGTGATCGCGCCTTCGATGTATGACCGGATCGAGAAGGGCTTTGTCACCGGCTACGACGAAGCCGGCATGACGCGCGGGCGCCAAGCTTCCGCCGACACCGACATGAAGCTCGCGATGAGCGATGTGAAGGCGTGCGTGGAGTTTCTCAGCCCCCGCGGGCTCGTCTTCTTCACAGGCTATTGCTATGGCGGCTCGATCACCTACATCGCGGCGTGCCGCGTGCCCGGCATCGCGGCGGGCGCCGGATTCTATGGCCGCCTCATTCCCGATTATCTCGGCGAGAAGCCGAAATGCCCGCTGATCCTGCACTTCGGCGATAATGATCCATCGATTCCGCTCGAGGCCGTACGGACGATTCAAGCCGCAAAGCCGGAAGTACGCGTCTATCTCTATGAAGCAGGGCACGGCTTTTGTTCAGATAGGCCAACGCACTTCAACGCCAAGGCGTGCGCGCTGGCGCGGGCCCGCACGCTCGATCATTTCGCGCGCCACGGCGCCGGATGATCAGCTACAGAGCGATGAACCGACGGCGCAAGCGCCGAAGTTGAAGAGAATAGGATCGGCAAAGAGCGCGGCAAGGCCAAGCGGGATGGCCGCAATGCGCCGCTCACGCGCCAGGAAGACCATTAGAATTGCGCAAGCGAAGCGGGCCGCAAGCATGATCTGAAACAGTGTGTCCACGCCGAGAAGCGAAGGCTGTCCCGCGCGCACCGGCGGCAACAGCGCAAACACGGCGCTGATCAAAAGGATTGGGACGAGCAGAAGAAACGGCCACAGCGGCCCATGCGCCGGCTTGAACAACAACAGGAAACCGAGCGCGCCGATGCCGGCCGGTATCATCCACCACTGGAAATGCAACGTCACGCGGGATCCCCTGATCCTGCTCATCCGACTCGGGCGCGATGATAGCGCAGCCAAAGCCTGAGGACATCTGGCCCGGAATGCGAATCGCCGCGCGCAGCCTCGCGCAACAGAGCGTTTGTGACAGCGCGATGAAGCGTGGGCCTCAGCTCACTTTGAAAAAGCGCACGGTGACGCCCTTGAACTGGCCCGGCGGCACTTCAAGCGTGCCGACAAATACCGATTTGTTGAGCCAGTCATATTTGCCGGCCGGCGCATTGAACGTCGTCATCGTGCGTCCTTTCGCGCCCGGCGCCATTGGCCCGCGATTATGGATCTGAATGATCACGCCGTCGTCGGTCTGGATGGGGTAGCGCGCCTCGACGAAATTAACCCCATCACTCCGCGTGAGCGGCCAATCAGCGCCGCCGGGCAGCACCGTGCCTTTGATGTTTGGCCCTTCGAAGCGCCCGCCGGTGATCGGAATGAGCGCGGCTTTGCCTTGGGGCGTATCGCCCATCGGCATTGGCTGCGCGCATTCGGCGAAAAGCTCGAATGCGAACTCGCACTGTGGTGTCTCGAAGGGCATCTGCCTCTCCTTATTGTTGTTGGCGAGCGCGCCTGTGCCGAGAGCCGCGCTGGCTGCGATTTCCCCGACCGCTCCGCACCGCGTGATCGTAGTCGTCCCAGCTATTTGCCTTCGAAGGCGCAAAGCGTAAGCACCGGCTTGCCCATCGCCTCCAATCGCGCGCGCCCGCCAAGCTCAGGCAAGTCTATGACGAAAGAGCACGCGACAACCTCGGCGCCCGCCCGCTCGATCAGCTTGATGCCGGCTTCGGCCGTGCCGCCGGTTGCGATCAGATCGTCGACAAGCAGAATCTTCTCGCCCGGCTTCACCGCATCGATATGGATCTCGACCGAATCCGTGCCGTATTCCAATTGATATTCCTGGCCAATGGTCTGCCACGGCAATTTGCCCTTCTTGCGCACCGGAATGAATCCAGCGCGCAGGCGGTGCGCGACAGCGCCGCCGACGATGAAGCCGCGCGCCTCGATCCCCGCGACATGATCGATCTTCGCCACCGTGCGCGTCGCGTGCTCGATCAGACCCTCGACCGCCAGCTCGAAACCATGCGGATCGGATAACAGCGTGGTGATGTCCCGAAACAAGATCCCCTTGTGCGGGTAATCCGGGATCGTGCGGATATAGGACTTGATATCCTTCATGAAATGCCCTCGCGAAAATCGACCTTCGTAACCGCTTATAGCTCAATCTGCCGCAACCGAGGCAACCACCAAGCGCAAGAACTCGGTCCAGCCGAGCCCCAACACCTGCAGGACCGCAACCGCGCCGGCATAAAGCGGGCTCTGCCCCGGCGTGTTCCGCCTCATAAGAAGGCGCAGCAACAGCACGCCACCGATCAGATAGATATGCGGGTAGAACAGGCCCAACGCCAAAGGCGACATCGCCCAGCTCATCGTCGGCGTAAGCTGCGTGACTGCGGCGAAATCGATCACGACAAGCGCAATCCAGACGCCACCGAAGGCGGTGAGAAAGGGAGCGCTGCCGCCCGGCTGGCGGCGCACAACGAGCGCGAACCACATAAGGGCGCAGACGAAAAGCTCTGCGAGCGGCAGGCAATAAAGCACCCAGTTGATCGCGAACGGCGCGGTCGGCATGACTAACCGTCTCATCCTCAAGGCAATTCGGCAATATTCGTTTTCGCGTTTTCGAGCGGTACCCCCTTCCCGTCTGTTCGATCAGCGTCCATTTGCGCTCAAGGCGCCCGGCCGCATCGCGCACGCAACGCACGTCATAGACACGCCGCCACACCTCGCGTCCATATTCGATGCGCACATACTCGCGCCGCTCAACGCCATGGAGGCGCAGCAACGCGATCACCTGTTTGACCTCGGCGAGGATGTCGCGCTGCTTGCGGCGCAAAGCGTGCGCGAACGCGGTGTGGCGCCCGGTCTTGATCGCATTGCGGTTGCTGGGCTGGCCGCCGGGAAAGCGCCGGCCATGACGATAGGCGGCGCGGCGCCGCGCCTTGAGCGCTTCATCTCTCATGCACGCGATTATGCGCCCGCGCTCGCGACCGTGGATAAGTTTTCTCCGTAGGCTGATTTTGGCCGAGATCCCGCGCGCGAAAGCCCGGGGCACGCGAGGAAAACTAAAGCGCGAGGTGGAAGAAGCGGCTGAAATCGCCCGGCTTGTAACCGGCGAACGCCTCGCCCTCAATGAAGCCGTGCTTGCGATACATCGAAAGCGCCGGCTCGAAGGCGGGACCTCTGCCCGTCTCGAGGCTCAACTGGCTAAGCCCGCGCCGCCGCGCCTCGGCGATGATGTGAAGGAGCAGCGCGCTGCCGACGCCCTGGCGCAAGAAACGCGGATCAGTGCGCATGGATTTGATCTCGCCTAACCCATCCCCCAACTCTTTGAGCGCGCCAATGCCGGCAAGCGCGGCGCTGTCCCAGGCCGACCACACGGTGACGCCGGGCGCTTTAAGCCCGCTTAGATCGAGCGCAAATACGTTTTCGGGCGGTGACGTCTCATACATGCCTTTAAGATGCAGAGCCAGCAGCACCCGCACCGCCTCGCCTTCCAGATCGTCCTCGCGAATCTCAATCACCACCGCCCTCTCGACTGTGGCCGGATCATATCAATCCCCTCTCCCCTTGTGGGAGAGGGTGGATTATCGAAGCTTGCTTCGATGATCCGGGTGAGGGGTTAACGCAAAGCTGCGGCGATGTTGCCGCCATCGACGGTGATGACGCAGCCGGTGGTACGCGGGCTAAGCGCCAGGTCGACGAAGGCTTTAGCGACATCTTCCGCGCGCACTTCCTGGCCAAGAAGATTGCCGCCCATATAGTCGGCCTCGCTCAGCCCACGCTTGGCCGAGCGCGAGGCGATCATCTCACCCGTTAAAATGCCGGAGCGGATACGGTCGGCATTCACGGCGTTCGATCTGATGCCGTCTTTGCCATGCTCCAGCGCATATTGGCGCGAGAGAAAGAGCGTCGCGGCTTTCGGCAGGCCGTAAGCGCCGAAATCCGGCCCGGGATTGATCGCCTGCTTGGAGACATTGAAGAGAAGGCAGCCGCCCGTGCCTTGCGCCTTCATGATTTTGACCGCGGCTTGCGCGGCGGCTTGATGCGCAAAGAAATTGATCTCGAAGCTTGCGCGCAGTGCTTCATCCGATAGCTCGGCGATCGGGCCTTGCGTAACCGTTCCGGCATTGGAGACGAGGATATCGATGCCGCCGAAGCGCTCGGCAACGTCCGCGAATGCGCGCGCGATATCTTCCGCAGACGTCACATCACAAGGCACGCCGAACGCATTGCCGCCGACCGCGCGCACGGCGAGTTCCGTTCGCTCGGGATCGAGGTCGAGGAGCGCGACCTCGGCGCCCGCTTTGGCGAAGGCTTTCGCCGTTGCAAGACCGATCGTCCCCGCCCCGCCCGTGATGACCGCGATATGGCGCGCGAGCGGCGCCTCGGCCGCGCTGCCGAGCTTGGCCTGCTCGAGCGACCAATATTCCATGTCGAAGAGATCGGCTTCGCTGATCGATTTGAACTGGCCGAGCGCCTCCGCGTCCTGGATCGTCTCTATGCCGATCTCGTAAACATCGGCGGCGATCTTCGCGTCCTTGGCGGATTTGCCGACACCGAAAAGGCCAAGCCCCGGCACGATGACGATGCGCGGCGTGGTATCGAGCTTCTTCTTGATGCCGCCGGCGCGTGTGTTGTTGCGCTCGAAATAGGCATTGTAATCGTCTTCGTAGGCTTTCACCGCCGCGCGCAAGGTGCTCGGGTTTGCCGCCGTTTCCGCCGAGACGATCAACGGCTTAGGCTTGACGCGGATGACATGATCGGGTGTTGCGACGCCGGCATTGGCATAGCGGTTAAGCTCGGCGCCGCGCGCGAATTCGAGAATGCGGTCATTGGTTCTGAATTCAAGCACCCAGCGGCGGAAATTGCCTTGGCCGAGATCGCTGGCGAACGCACCGCGCAATGCCGGCGCGATCTTCGCCACACCCTCACCCTGCCCTCTCCCTGAAGGGAGAGGGTTTCCATTCACCTCGCCCTTTAGGGAGAGGTCGGATTGCGTGGCCCGCCCCGCAATCCGGGTGAGGGTGAGACGCTGTTCCGCAAGCGTGACGAATGCGATCATCCGCTCATAGGCTTCGCGCGCTGTCTCGCCGAACGAAAAGATGCCATGCTTGTCGAGAATGAGCCCCTCGACTTTCGGGTTCTTTTCGAACACATCGGCCGCGAGCTTGGCCAGCGCAAAGCCGGGAATGATGTAAGGCACCGGCGCCACGCGCTTGCCATAAACTTCCTCGACAAGTGCGGCAGACTTTTCCTGATCGACCAGCGCGAGCACGGACGTCGAATGCGTATGGTCGATGTATTTATGCGGCAGGAACGCATGCAGCAGCGTCTCGACCGATGGATTGGGCGCACGGCTATTGAGCAGATTGCTGCGCAGCATATCGACCATATCCTCATCGGACAGCTTATCGAGCTTGCGCAGCGCGAGCAGCGGCTCCAGACGCACCGCCGGCAAACCGTAGGCGCCGATATCGGCCATGTCATGGCCCGAACCTTTGATGTGCAGGACTTCGCTCTCATCCCCGACGATATCGCGGGCTTTGGTTTTGACCGAGGTGTTGCCGCCGCCATGCAGCACGAGCTTGGGCTGGCGGCCCAAAAGGCGCGAAGTGTAGATGCGCAGCGCCAAGTCTTCGCCGATACCGCGGGTGGCTTCAGCAGCGATGATCTCGCGCGCCTCAGCCTCTTTCCACCAGCTCTCCACGCGTCACCCTCTCTCTCGCCCTAGCAGGCGGATCTAGCTCACAGCAACACGACCAGTCACGATCAGTCCAGTTCGAAGATTTTTATCCACGAGGCCTTCGCAACACGAAAGCCGTGGCGACGCTCAAGTTCTGCGAGCACGGCACGCATGTGGCGGGCTCCATAGACGATCGCAAGGCGACGCGGCGCGCTCGATGACACATCGAGATATTCGTTCATTACTTGTAAGAGCCTCTCGTCCCGAGCTGCAATGAGGGCGTCGTCGAGTCCCGCCCACTCCGGACTCCAGCTAAGCACCTCTCGCCTACTTGGAAGATCGGTGAGGCTCCCTATGGATTTAGCAAGACTGCACCTCGATCCAAACCAACGGAAATAAAGACCAATCGCCGGGGCCACGGCGTAGAGCACGAGCCTGCGAAAAAATGGCAACTTACGCCAATACTGAACGAACTCGGCATGCGTGAGATCGGCATGGATGATCGCCGCATGAGATGTTGATTGGTCAGGATATCGCGGCTGAACCGAAAGACCGATCTTCGGCGATCCCTGCATCCATCGATAAATCCTCGTTATTCGAGTCGTGATCGGAGATTTGAGTCCTTCGACGAGCACAGCATCATGCTGACAGGCATCGTCGTAGACTGCTCTGTAGAAAGACGCTTCTCCGACGTGCACCATCGGAAAAAGCGTGATCGCAACATTTGAGCTGTTGCTGGTCAGCGAAAGCCGCGCAGACCGCATCCCTATGTCCGAGCTTTCAGTGAGTTGCATGGCGCCTTGCTCGCACCGCAAAGAGGCCCCTAGCGCCGAGGAATCATTGCTACCCTATCCCTTTTACTCAGCCTTCACTTCCTCAATACACGGGCCATGATGGCGTCGAGCTTTTTGAGCAGCGCCGGGTCACGCTTTTCCGGCGCGGTGATCAGCGCGGTGTCGAGCACAGTTTCGATGCCGAGCGGCGAGGGTTTGCGTTCTGGGCCAAGCAAAGGGACAACGGCAGCAAGCAGATCCGTCGCGCGCGTGGCGTTGTTGTGGAGATGCGAGAGGATCGTCGCCACCTCGACATGATCGTGGTCCGGATGCCAGCAATCGTAATCCGTCACCATAGCGACGGTGGCATAAGGGATCTCGGCTTCGCGCGCGAGCTTGGCCTCGGGCATATTGGTCATGCCGATCACATCGCATCCCCAGGCGCGATAGAGATTGCTTTCCGCCAGCGTCGAGAATTGCGGGCCTTCCATCGCGAGATAAGTGCCGCCGCGATGCACCTGCAAATCGATCTCCATCGCCGCCCGCTCGAGCGCGCCCATCAGCTTGGGGCAAACGGGATGCGCCATCGAGACATGCGCGACCATGCCGGTGCCGAAAAAGCTCTTCTCGCGCGCGAAAGTGCGGTCGATGAACTGATCGACCAGCACGAATGTGCCCGGCGCCAGCTCCTCCTTGAACGAGCCGCACGCCGAGAATGAGAGGATGTCGGTGACGCCGGCGCGTTTCATCGCATCGATATTGGCGCGGTAGTTGATCGTGGTGGGTGAGAATTGATGCCCGCGGCCGTGGCGCGGCAGAAACATAAGATCGACGCCCGAAAGCCGGCCGAACAAAAATTCGTCCGATGTCTCGCCCCAAGGCGAGGAAACGCGCTGCCAGCGCGTGTTTTCGAGCCCAGGCACATCATAGAGCCCAGAGCCGCCGATAATGCCGAGAACGGTTTTGGTCATTGCGTGCCCTCGTGCGCTCCAAGTCTAGCACGTACTGCTATAGTGAACTGCGGGCAGAAGGTCATCAATGCCCAGTTCAGCCCAAAGGGGTCGTGCACGGGCAACTTCTACTTCGCAGCTACGCCTGCTGCACTAGCCTGCTGACCTCGAAGCCGCGCATCGACCCAAGATGCCACACGGTGCCCCATCTTGATGAAAGGGCGTTCGATCAGAGAGTAGGCCAGCACGCTGACGGCAACTGTCATGCCGAGCGCGAGGCCGAACTCTTGCGGCAGAACTCCCACCTACCTTGTGCACGACGAGCCAATGATAGATCGGCACGTGAAACAAGTAGACTGAATAGCTTATTGTGCCCAAGAAAGCTGAGAACTTGCCAATTGATCTGCCAGTGCGACAGCGCAAGAAAGACCAAAACGCCCATCGTATAAAAGATGAAGTACTGCAGCCAATTTTCGTCGTTGATCGCTGTTGTCGTGTAGGCGAACAGACAGATCAACAGAAGCGCAACCTCAAACTGAATCAACAATATCCAGAATTTGGCGCTACCCCGTGCGACGCGCCATGCGAACCCTATGAACATCACCGACAAGGGAAGCGGAAGGCCGACAGGCAAACGCACGCCGGTTATAAACCGTGCCACGGCCAGGACGAACGCGAGAACAAGCAATACTCTGCAAAGCACGAATGGTGCCTTCGGATTGTTGATAAAGCCCGAAACGAAGATCAGCGCGCACAGCACATAGAAGACGATCTCGATCTGCAGCGTCCAATAGGGAGCGATGACATCGCGCTGCCCGAAGAACCTTTGGAGCATAGTCACGTTGAGGAGAATATGGGCCATTGGAAAGCTCGCCAGCATGCATGCGAGCGCAAGCGACAACCAATAGGCGGGATAGAGCCGGAAGACCCGGTTCGTAACAAAGCGCGCGACCGTCGCTCTATTGTAGGCATCGGCGGAGAGCGTTTGGGTTATAATGTAGCCTGATATCGCAAAGAACACGATGACGCCGAAGCGGCCCACATTAAGTAGCCCGAAGAACGGGCGACCGGGAAAGGTCAGTGGTCCGATCGTCAATCCCGCAATGACATGATGATAGACGACGCAAAGCGCGGCGATGCCGCGAACGGAATCAAGCCATAAAATGCGCTTCGCATCGCTCTTTGCCATTGCAAACCAGCGCAGACGCGCCGGGCCATATGGCGGCAGGCACGTATTCAACGAAAATCTTTCGGTCTCCAGCTGAAGCTTCGAGCCCAAGAAAAAAGGCTCTTGCCCCACTTTGCGGGCCAGTGCGGCATCAAAATAATCGCGAATAACCCCGCACCCGCCACTCTCGCAACTTAATGGAAGCCTAGCAACTTCATACGCAGCTTGCCAAGAAACCCGCCCGAGATTTCGTCTGAGACATAGGTTCCGGAGCGCCTCGTCGCGAGCTAGTGCTCGACGTCGACCCAGACTTTCCTGTAGGCGACAACAAGAAGCCGGCGAGGATGAAGAGATAGATCATCACCTCGAAGCCCATCCTCTTGCGCTCGTCCTGATGCGGATCGCTCGCCCAGGCGAGGAACGTGACGACATCCTTGGCCATCTGATCGGTCGTTGCCTGGGTGCCATCGGCATAGGTCACGCGGTCGGGCGTCAGCTGCGGCGGCATCGCCATAAGCTGCCATCGATGATCTCCACTGCCGGTCTTGGGATCCTTGCAGCTCTCGGGCAGGCCGCCGGAGGCCGAAATAGGGGTTGTAATGCATGCCGGGCGTCTCGCCGAGACATGACGGCCGGCCGGTCTCCGCGGTGTCCTCGAAGCCCGAGATCGAAGCGAGTAGATGTATGTCGGCCCGCCCTCGCGCGCCTTTACGATCAATGACAGATCGGGCGGCAGGGCGCCATTGTTCGCGGCGCTCGCCGCCTTTTCGTTTTGGAACGGCTTGGCGAAATGATCCGAGGGCAGCGCCGGGCGCATCGCAGCTGGCCGTTGTCGTCGAGGATGTCGACCATTGTCGTCCGGCCCGGCCGGCACCTTGCTTTCCGCCGCCAGCACCTCGACCTGCGCCATCGTGAAGCCCGGTCCGCCCGGCTCGGCGAGATTGCGATAAGAGAGATAATCCAGGCTGTGGCAGGCCGAGCAGACTTCCTTGTAGACCTGATAGCCGCGCTGCAGGGCGCACGATCGAACGTGCCGAACGGCCCGTCAAACGACCAATGCTCATGCTTCAGTCTCGCGTGCGACGACCGCTTGCGCCGGCGCCGCGAGGACCGCAATGCTCGCGCCCGCAACGAGCCCAGCCAGGATGCGATCGCAACAGCTTCATCGCGTGCTCCTTCAGGCCGTCTGCTTGGCGGTGGCGGCGGGCACAGGCTTGTGCCGCCCGAGCACGGATTTGGAGATGCTGTCCGGCATCGGCCGCGGCTTTTCCATAATGCCGACCAGCGGATAGACGATGAGGAAGTGGATGAAATAATAGGCGGTGGCGATCTGGCCGATCAGGATGACGGGACCTTCCGGCTTATGCGCGCCGACCCAGCCGAGCGCCAGAAAGTCGACGATGAACATCCAGAAGAACAGCTGCATCCACGGCCGATAACGCAAGCTGCGCACCTTCGAGGTGTCGAGCCACGGCAGAATGAACAGCATCAGCATCGCGGCGCCGAGCGCCATCACGCCGAGGAACTTCGCCTCGAGACCGAGGAAGTTGAACGTGATCGAGCGCAAGATCGCGTAGAACGGCAGCAGATACCATTCGGGCACGATCTCGGCCGGCGTCTGCAGCGGATTGGCCGGGATGTTGTTGGCAACGTCACCAAGCCTTCCGGATTAAAGAACACGAAATAGGCGCAACAGGATTGACGAACAGCGAAATCGCGAAGCCGTCTTTCACGGTCGCATAAGGCGTGAAGGGAACGGTGTCGCCCTTGTCCTTGGGCTCGATGCCGGTCGGGTTGTTCTGGCCGACCACATGCAGCGCCCAGACATGCAACACGACGACGCCGGCGATCAGGAACGGCACGAGATAGTGCAGCGAGAAGAACCGGTTGAGCGTCGGGTTGGCGACGCATAGCCGCCCCACAGCCATCTCCGTGATCGCTTTGCCGACGCCGGGAATGGCGCCGAAGATGTTGGTGATGACGGTTGCGCCCCAGAAGCTCATCTGCCCCCAGACCAGCACGTAGCCGAAAAAGGCGGCGGCCATCATCAGCACGTAGATGAGCATGCCGAGGATCCACAACATCTCGCGCGGCGACTTTGTACGAGCCGTAATAGATGCCGCGGAACATGTGGATGTAGCACGGCGACGAAGAACATCGATGCGCCGTTGGAGTGAATATAGCGCATCAGCCAGCCATAATTCACATCGCGCATGATGCCTTGCACGCTCCAGAAAGCGAGATCGGCATTCGGCGTGTAATGCATCGCCAGGATGATGCCGGTGATGATCTGCATCGCCGAGGCAGAACGAGAGGATGCCGCCGAAGGTCCACCAGTAATTGAGATTCTTGGGCGTCGGATAATCGACGAACGAATCGTGCACCATGCGCATGACCGGCAGGCGCGCATCGAGCCAGCGCTCAAATCCGGACTTAGGAACATAGGTGCTCTGATGGGCTCACCTTTTCTCCCCTCAGCCGATCTGGACTTGTGTTGCGGAGAGGATATTTGTAGGGCGGCACGGCCAGATCGAGCGGCGCGGGGCCGGCGACGATGCGCCCGGATAGTATCATATTGCGAGCCGTGGCAGGGGCACAGATAGCCCTTGTCGGTCTTGAGCGGGATGCAGCCCAGATGCGTGCAGATGCCGATCGATGATCAGCCACTGCTTTTGCAGTGCCCGTTGAAGGCGACCAGGCGCGAACCTGGTCCGATTGCGGATCGCGCATCGTCTTCCAATTCTGCGGCTTCGGCTTCCTGATCGCCTTGCCGTACGATGGCGCACGAACACCGGCTTGGAGCGCCACATCACGGTGATCTGCTCGCCTTCGGCAACCGGCGAAAATCGACCTTGATCGAAGACAGCGCGAGCACATCGGCGGAAGGGTTCATCTGGTCGACCAGCGGCCACACAACAGCCGCCGCACCCACGGCGCCGATCGCCCCTGTTGCGATATAGAGAAAGTCCCGGCGCGTCGGCTCGCTTGCTTGCTCAGCCACCATTTGCCAAGTCCTCCGGGGATTTTGGACACGAAGCTACGAAAGGCCCTGCCATGAGGCGGTGTGCAGCCCAAGGAAGGCGGGAAAGACTATGAACCCCAAGGCGATGCGCGCCGCTTTATGGCAGGAAGCTGGCTAGCATGTCCAGCGCGGCTTCGCGTGCGGCACAATGCCGCCAGAATGGTATGAGTGCGCAAAATCATGGGCCTGAACAAGCATGTTGCGCCTTGCGCTCTACCAGCCGGACATCCCCCAGAACACCGGGACGATCCTTCGGCTGGCCGCGTGCCTGGGGGTGCCGTGGACATCATCGAGCCTTGCGGATTCCCCTGGAGTCTCGCCAGCCTCCGCCGCGCCGGAATGGACTATCTCGGCCACGCCGACATCACACGGCATGTGGATTGGGCAAGCTTCAGAGCCGCGCAGGCCGGACGAAAGCTCACTTTGCTGACGACTAAAGCAAAGACGCCTTATTGGGAGCATCCTTTCGACTCCGGCCAGACCATCCTCTTGGGCCGCGAGAGCCGGGGCGTTCCGGAAGAGGTGCATTCCGCTGTGGATAATCGACTCCTCATTCCGGTGCGCGCCGAGACGCGCTCGCTCAATGTCGCGCTCGCGGCCGCGATGGTGGTGGGCGAAGCTTTGCGCCAGATCAATGCGTTCTCCGAGCCTAGCTCAAAATGAGCGACTCAGCCCCAGCTCAGCCGTTTGTAAACGCTCAGTGCTCGATAGCTCGGCGTCGTACTCGGCGAAGAAATGAAGCGTCTGGCTCGCGGGCACAAGGTCCAATTTGGCGCTCAGGTGCGCTAGTGCCCGGTCGTTCGCCGCGCCCGTAACCGTCAATGGACCCGACGCAACACCATAAAGCGTAACGAGTTCAACGCCGCTCTTATCAAGAAGCTCATAGCGGAGTCCCGCGCCAAGGCGCGGAATGAGCGTTGCCCCGGCCAATGCAATCGCACGCGAGACCCGTACGCCGACATCAGGCTGAAGAGAATCAAGATCGTTCGGCCGAACCGAGAGGCTGAACGCACCACCTGATTCATCAAACGCATCCTGTTCGAGATGCGCGTAGTCAACGGAGACATAGGGAGCAATTTTGATTTTGCCGGCATTGAGGCGGTAGGTGGCTTCAGCCGAAGCCGAAAGACTAACGCCATCGTGCGAAGAGGCCGCGAAGGGCGCCCCGCCCATAGTTCTTGTTGCGTCGTAGCGATCAATACTCGCGCCCAGCGCGCCGCCCATACTGAGCTTCTCGCCTTGATATCCGCCATACGCGCTAAGGCGATAGCTATCGTTCGAAGCATCGGTCAAATTGAAATCGTCTGTCCAATGGCCATGGAAATAACCGAAAGCCGCGCCGACGCGCACGCCCGAAGCCACGGCTCGATCATAGCCGGCCGCCACGCCGCCACCCTCGCCTGACGACGCAGGCGAATTGGCATCGGCATCGAGCGAAATCCAATGGCCGAATCCCCTCAGCCAGACGCGGTTGGCAGGCGCTTGCGAAATCGACGCTGCTGGAGGGGCACCGTCAAGCTGGGCAGATCCTTGCGCCTGCGCGTTCACGCTGCCCGAAAGAATTTCATCGAGCACAATCTGATTGTTGGCGTAAGTTTGTGCTGCACTGAAGATCGCATCATTTGTGTACGAGCCTCCCGAAAATTCCGCGAGTGCAGCCTGCAGCTGCGGAGTGCTCAACGCCAGAAGCGAATCATGCGCCGTAGTCAACTCCGCTCCCGCCGTCAGAAATGCATTGTTAAGCACTGTTACGATCTGTTGCTGGATTGGGGTCACAGCGACACTTGAGCTGATTGGCGTAAGCCCGATATTGAGGACTCAAATCCGTTGGAGACTCAACAAGGGTCATCGTGCGCAAGGACGGTAACCCGGATTGATTGACTGTATCGAACGCACCGGTCAGTCCGCCGCTGTGAATGAGCGTCAGACTCTCTACTGGATAGGTTCCTGGATCGAAATTCAGAGCGAGCGCGCCGCTATTAATGGTCGCCGTTCCGCCCACATTCATGCTGCTTGCAGATGTTGGACTGATCTCGGAAGTGAAAGTGCCGCCGGTCTGCGAATAATTACCGCCAACCGTCAGTGTACCAATCGATCCGCCCGGCGAAACCGTGCCGCCGGCATTGGTGACATTTCCACCGACCGTTCCAAACCCTTTGAGGATCGCGGCGGAAGCCACATTTACCGAGCTGCCAACTTTCGCACCCGGATGGCTGGAATCTCCCACTTGAAGCGTGCCTGCACTTATCGTCGTGGCGCCCGTATAGGCGTTGGCACCATTAAGAATTGTCGTTCCGGTTCCGATCTGATTCAGTGCGCCGGAGCCGGAAATCACACCGCCGAAAGTAATCGTGCCGGAACGATCGAACGCAAGAACGCCATTGTTTGTCACGTCGCCGACGATCGCCCCTGTTGTCCCTCCATCGCCAATTTGCAACGTGCCGCCACCAATAAGCGTGCCACCGCTGTAAGTGTTTGCCCCCGTGAGAATCATTGTCCCGGTGCCGTTCTGCTGGAGCACGCCGGTGCCCGATATCACGCCGCTGAACGTGACATCGTCGGAGCGATTAAACGCAAGCGTTGCGTTATCCGTTACATCGCCTGTTATCGCGCCTGTCGTTCCCCCCGTTCCAATTTGCAGTACGCCGCCCAAAACTGTCGTTCCGCCCGAATAGGTATTCGCATTGGAGAGCGTAAGCGTTCCGTTGCCAGATTGGACCAGCGCTCCGCCGCCAGAGACAATGTTGGCAAATGTTGCATCACTCGCCTGATCGAGTTGCAGGGTAGCGCCAGATGCAACGCTCACATCATTGGCAATGCTCGATGTCGATCCGACGAGTGTGCCTGCGTTGACGACAAACTGTGCAGTGGATGCGCCCGCGCCTGCCGAGCGCGTCAACGTCCACGTGCCCGCATCATCTTTTTGGAGCGAGTTAATTCCAACCGCGGTGCTGATATCGAAGGTGTTGGAGCCGCTACCTTTCAAGTCAATAAGGTTCGAACCATAGCCATAGCCGACCCCTGTGAAGGTGGTGTTCGAGATGTCTGCGCCCGTGAAAATGTTAAGCTTGTTGTCCCCGTCGGTTTCGAACTGAACATCGCCGTTCGTGACCGAGCCGTTTTCAAGCGTCAGAGTGAAAATGCTGGGGCTCGTTGAGAACACCGATGAGATTGCAGGTAGAGCGAACCCGCTGTAATCGAACCGTAACTGTCGACAGTGAGTTGATTGAGTCGTGAGGAAAAAACATAGATTCCGCCTTTTCCATCTATGCTTCCAGTTGGCGCAAGCGTTACCGAAACGCCATAGGGCGTGCCGGGTGGGCTGATATTGCTCGCGGAAATGCCGTATCCGTTGGGCGCAGTGATTGTGCTGGCAATGCCGCTATTGTGTCCTCCTATTGTCACTTGGCCGCCCTGGATGCCGACACCACCCTCCGCAAAGATTCCGTTTCCGCTGGTTGCGCTGATAATCGCTCCAGATAGAGTCAATCGAAATATCGGCACCGGTGGAGCTAATCCCACCAATCGTATCGGCACCGGTGGAAATGGTTACATTCCCGCCGGCCACGCTATAGCCATTTGGAGCAATGTTAGGAGCACCGCCGGTGGTATCAAAAGTCACATTGCCGTTGCCGTTTAAGGACAAGCTAAAGTCATTTGCCGATGACAGCGTATTGCCATGCGCAACGACAAATAGGTTAGCGGGCGAACTGTTTGGGATTACTAAAATGGCGTCGAAAATGCTTCCGGGAGTGCCTGTAACGGTACTATTTAGCGTGACATTGCTGATGGTGACGGTGTCTGTCGGCGAGCTCACATTTGAACTGACCTTAAATCCGTCACCGATCGACGTCCCGTCGACCGCAGTGTCAGCACTGTCGGTTGTTGTGATTGTGCCACCGCCGACCGAGAAGCTGCTCGCCTGAACCGGTCGCCCCGCAAGCACCAGCACAAGAGCCGTGCTCGCCAACATCAAGCCACGATAATGCACGCGCCGCCGAGCCGGCTGCACCAGCTCCCAAGACCCACAACTCATGACTGCCCCACCACCCCTACTGCAGACCAAAGCCCGCAAACTCAGCATCGCGGCCATGGCCGGGATTATAATACACAAGAAGGATTTTAGGGGAAGCGATCAATCAAGCCATGAATTCAACTAGCCCGTCGGGATCGCGTGACATATTTCTGTCAACACGTTTGCTGCCGAGCGACCGAATCTGATCTGATGAAGACTTCACGCTGCACAAACAGATTTCGCCTATGTCACGAAAGTCGCCCGAGTCGAGCCGATCATGGCGGGAGTGCATATTGTCGCGTCATGGAAAGCGCGATGGTGGTGGGTGACGGCTTTGCGCCAGATCAATGCGTTCCCGCCTGCCGCCGGGTGAACTCGGCTCAACGTTCACGGGGAAGCGCGCTGCCCGCCTAAAGATGTCCCCCTTCCGAATGCCGGTGGCCGCCTCCTTGTGAACGCTCTTGGGCGAGATGCGGCTTCACCCCATGCGCCCGGGTGAAATCAGCTAAGCTTACCGCCGCCCTTCCGCGCGCACGCAAACGAGACAGCACAATGACGAACGACGATCCCATGGGCTTCGAGCGCGAGCGCGCCATGGCCAGTGCCTGGTTCAGATCGCTCAGGGACGAGATCTGCCAGGCCTTCGAGCAGCTCGAGGAAGAAGCCGACCCCCTCCTCTACGACAGCCGCCCGGGCCGCTTCGAATTCACGCCGTGGAAGCGCAGCGAAACCGAGGATCAAGGCGGCGGCGAAGGCGGCATCATGAAGGGCCGGCTGTTCGAGAAAGTCGGCGTGCACATCTCGACCGTCCATGGCGCGTTCGGCGAACAATTTCGCGCGGCGAGATCAAGGGCACGGAGAAAGACCCGCGCTTCTGGGCCAGCGGCATCTCGCTCATCGCGCATATGCGCAATCCGCGTGTGCCGGCCGTACATATGAACACGCGCATGGTGGTCACCAGCGAGCAATGGTTCGGCGGCGGCGCCGACTTAACGCCCACGCTCGCCGACCAGCGCCGCGAGGATGCGCCGGACGCCATCGCCTTTCATGCCGCGCTCAAGGCCGCCTGCGACGCGCACGGCGCCGACTATTACGAACGCTTCAAGAAATGGTGCGACGAGTATTTCTATCTGCCGCACCGCGCACGAGCCGCGCGGCATCGGCGGCATCTTCTACGATCACCACAATAGCGGCCATTGGGAGCAGGATTTCGCCTTCACCCAGGATGTCGGGCGCGCCTTCCTCGAGGCCTATCTGCCGATCGTCCGCAAGCGGATGATCGAGCCCTGGACCGAGGCCGAGCGCGAGGAGCAATTGATCCGGCGCGGGCGCTATGTCGAGTTCAACCTGCTCTATGACCGCGGCACGCGCTTTGGCCTCAGGACCGGCGGCAATATCAACACCATCCTCTCCTCCATGCCGCCCGTCGCCAAGTGGCCTTGAGTTAATCGCCTCTCCCTTGATGGGAGGGGCCGGGTCATCAAGCCCACTTGATGATCCGGGTGAGGGTGGGGCAACAAGCGAGTCTTTGATTTGCCCCTCACCCAACCCTCTGATTTCCCCCCTCACCCAATCCTCTCCCACGAGGGGAGAGGGGAGCCTCAACGCACTGGCAATGTAGGAAGCGGCGCGCACCTAGGTTACGATACGCAAAACCCCCGGGGGAAAGCCTCTTTGGCCGACATCTTCGTTTCATACGCAAGAGCCGACAAAGCGCGCGTGGCGCCGCTGGTCGCGGCGCTCGAAGGCCCAGGGCTGGTCGGTCTGGTGGGACCCGGCGATCATGCCCGGCGCAGGAGTTCGATGATCTCATCCGCCGCGAGATCAATGCCGCAAGCGCCGTCATCGTCGTGTGGACGCCGGCCTGCGTCGCCTCGCGCTGGGTGCGCGGCGAGGCGCGGCTCGGCGCCGAGCGCGGCATCCTCGTGCCGGTGCGCTTCGAGCGCGCGCAGCTGCCGATCGATGCCATGGCCATCCACACCACCGATCTGGACGATTGGAAGGAGGACGCCAAGAGCGCGCGCGTTTCAGGACCTGCTCGGCGCGCTGTCGCGGCATCTGAAGGACGTTGCCGCGTGCGGCGCCCGAGGCCGAGCGGCGCACTCGATCTGCGTGCTGCCTTTCGCCAATATGAGCGATGATCCGCAGCAGGAATATTTCTCCGACGGCATCAGCGAAGACATCATCACCGACCTCTCCAAGGTCTCGGCGCTCTCGGTGATCTCGCGCAACTCGGCCTTCACCTTCAAAGGCAAGCATGTCGATCTGCCGCAAGTGGCGCGCAGCTCAAGGTCAGCCATGTGCTGGAAGGCAGCGTGCGCAAATCGAACAA
>CAWBKL010000001.1:0-262160 GCA_963789405.1 uncultured Alphaproteobacteria bacterium | reverse complement strand
GATAAACCTGCCTCTGGAGGGACCTGGATTCTTTCGCGGATAAATCCTCTGCTGATTTCCTGCTTCTTGCAACCCTGATCACTGTGTTGCTCGTTACATTTCCTCGTCATTTTCACCCGAAGGAAAATAAAGGATCCCCTGAACTCCATTATTTTAGCCAGCGAAGCGGTATCGAAGGGAGATCATAGTATCCGGATTGAGGTTAAAAAGGATTTGCTTGATGATCTGAGAAAAGTATCACAGGCCTTCAATAATATGCTGGATAATATCAGTGCTGCCACCAATGAATTACAGAATTGGTCCCAGCAACTGGAATATAAGGTTCAGAAAAAAACTAAGGAACTATCGGAGACTCCAGCATGAACTTATCCATGTGGAACGCATCGCATCCCTTGGAAAGTTGTCTTCATCCGTTGCTCATGAAATCAATAACCCTCTGTCGGGGATACTGATCTATTCGAAGTTGATTTACAAACAACTCAGCACCCCGGAGTTTTATCATGCCAGGAAGGATATCCATCCTTAAAAATCTGAAGTTTATTGAGAATGAAACCAAACGCTGCGGCGATATTGTTAAAGGTTTGCTGGACTTTTCAAGAAAAGACCGGGAAGATTTTGAGACAACAAACCTTCATAAACTTTTGAAGGAAACGTATGACCTGATGATCCATTCCATAAAAATTGCCGATATCAGTTTTGTGACCGATTTCAGGGCTTATGCCGATCAGATCTTCTGCAGCCCGAACCAGATCAAGCAGGCATGCGTCGCTCTTCTGGTGAATTCGTCCGAAGCCATTCAGGAACAAGGCGAGATCATCATCAGGACATCCAACCCTGACAAGGAGAATATTAAGATTGAAATCATTGATAACGGAACCGGGATCGCACCCGATGATATTCCCACATATTTTCGAACCTTTCTTTTCAACAAAACATGATGCCAGTGGAATAGGACTGGGGCTTTCCATCGTTCACGGTATAGTGGAGAACCATAAAGGGAAGATGAAGTAGCTATCAGAACCCGGGAAAGGGAACTACAATTTCAATCACATTACCCCTTGTAGGGACATAATAAGAATAAACCATGGCACAAAAAATATCCATTTTAATTGTTGATGATGAAGAATCCGTAAGGGATTCACTGTATAACTGGTTTATTGGATGACGGGTATGATGTGGAATGTGCTGAGAATGCAAAAATGGCCTTATCAATGCTCGAAGGCAGAGATTTTGACATTATTCTTGCAGATATTAAAATGCCAGGGATGGACGGAATGGAAATGCACCGGCGGATTAAAACACTTTCACAGTGAACCGATTTTCATCATTATGACGGCTTTTGCTTCGGTTGATACAGCCGTACAGGCTCTGAAAAACGGGGCATTTGACTATGTCACGAAACCTTTTGATCCCGATGATTTGTCACACCTTATCAGAAATGCAGCTGCCCAGGTGGCACTTAAAGCAGAGAATGAGAGCCTTAAAGAAGAATATTACTGCCCTGGTTGATGTCGAAGATATCATTGGGGAAAGTGAAGCCACTGAAGAATTGTCATGACAGGATATTGAAAGCATTGCACAGTCAAATTCATCCGTCATTATCACAGGTGAAAGCGGCACAGGGAAGGAGCTTGTGGCCAGGGCCATTCACTTCAAATTCCCTCCGGAAATTTTTCCCTATGATAAGTGTTCATTGCGGGGCTCTGACTGAGAGTCTGCTCGAGAGTGAATTATTTGGTCATGAGAAAGGTGCCTTTACCGGTGCGACGTTCAACAGGAAAGGAAGGTTTGAGATGGCTGATGGCGGGACCATTTTCCTGGATGAAATTGCAACCATTTCACCTAAAATGCAGATTGAACTGCTGAGGGTTCTGGAGTCAAAAGCATTTGTACGGGTAGGAGGGAACAAAGAGATTACCTCCGATTTCAGGGTCATTTGTGCCACCAACCGTGATCTTGAAAGCATGGTAAAAAGCGGAACTTTTCGGGAGGATTTGTTTTACCGGCTGAATGTTTTGAATATCCGTATCCCTCCTCTCAGGGAACGTATAGAAGATATTCCCCTGCTGGTGAATCATTTTATACGAAAGTATTGCATGTCCATGAGCAGGGATATGATCCCGATTGAGCCTGCAGCGATGAACACCTTAAGGAATTCGAGGACCCCGGAAACGTCGCATTGAGAAACGCCGGAGGATCGAGTGCGGTCAAATCCAAGGTATGGCCGGCTTGGGCGGCGAGCAGGGCCATGAACATGAGTTGGGCGCGGCCGTTGCCATCGCGAAACGGATGGATGGCATTGAGCGTTGTGAGAGAGTGCGCCGCACGGGACGCGAATTCATGCCTTGCAAGGCCTCGCAGAGAGCCCTCTTCGCGTAACTCGGCGAACAAGGCGTGCATCTCGCCAGCGATGTTCTCGGGATAGCAGAACATGCTGCCGTCACGCGCAATCTTCATGCGCCGGAACTTGCCCGCCCAAGCGTACACGTCCTGGAACAGATGATGATGGACGGCGCAGTAATGCCGAACGCTAAGACGGCCGCCGGGCAACGGCTCATCGGCGCGCTGCGTCGACATCGCCAGCTCGAATTCGGTGAGGTTCCCTGATCCCGAATGCCCGGGATGTTCTTTAGAACGTTTGTGCCCGGATAGCAGTAGAAGTCGTCATCGACCTCATACATGGTCCGCTCAGGCCGGCTGTTTCGCGTATTTCTTCTTAAGCGCTGCACGGCGAGCACTCGGCGAAACTTCGCCTTATCGAATTTCCGAAATTACCGGCAAGGCTCTTCGAAATGTGAAGCCCCTCGAATTCCGACACCTTTCGCGAAGGCCGCGCGCCCAACGCACGAATTTGCCGTTGGTGCGGAGCGCTTGACCGAACCGTTCTTCTTAGCTTTAGGCATGAGGGCCTCAGTTATCCAGGAAGCTGCGGAGCTTGCGGGACCGGAGGGGTGCTTGAGTTTGCGCAGCGCCTTGGCTTCGATTTGGCGGATGCGCTCGCGCGTCACCGAGAATTGCTGGCCGACTTCTTCCAGCGTGTGGTCGGTGTTCATGCCGATGCCGAAGCGCATGCGCAGGACGCGCTCCTCGCGCGGCGTGAGGGAGGCAAGCACGCGCGTCGTGGTCTCGCGCAAATTGCTTTGGATCGCGGCATCGATCGGCAAGATCGCGTTCTTGTCCTCGATGAAATCGCCGAGATGTGAATCTTCCTCGTCGCCGATCGGCGTCTCCAGGCTGATCGGCTCCTTGGCGATCTTCATCACCTTGCGCACCTTCTCGAGCGGCATCGCCAATTTCTCGGCGAGCTCCTCAGGCGTCGGCTCGCGGCCGATCTCGTGCAGCATCTGGCGCGAGGTGCGCACCAGCTTGTTGATCGTCTCGATCATGTGCACCGGAATGCGGATGGTGCGCGCCTGATCGGCGATCGAGCGCGTGATCGCCTGGCGGATCCACCACGTCGCGTAAGTCGAGAACTTGTAGCCGCGGCGATACTCGAACTTATCGACCGCCTTCATCAGGCCGATATTGCCCTCCTGGATGAGATCCAGGAATTGCAGGCCGCGATTGGTGTATTTCTTGGCGATCGAGATGACGAGGCGAAGATTGGCCTCGACCATTTCCTTCTTGGCCTGGCGCGCCTCGCGCTCGCCCTTTTGCACGGTCTGCACGATGCGGCGGAACTCGCCGATCTCGCAGCCGGTCTCTTCGGCGATCTTCTGAATCTCGGCGCGGATGTCGTGGATCGGGTTCTTCTCGATCTTGGCGAAATCCTTCCAGCCCCGGCCTTTCAGCGCGCCGACCTTCTTGAGCCAATTGGGATCGAGCTCGTGGCGGCGGTAATGCTCGAAGAACTGCTCATAGGAGACGCCGCGCGCTTGCGCGAGACGCAGCAGCTTGCCTTCCATCGCGGTGAGGCGGCGGTTGATGGTGTAGAGCTGCTCGACCAGCGTCTCGATGCGGTTGTTGTTGAGGTGCAGATTCTTCGACCGTCTCGACAATGTCCTTGCGCAGCTTCTTGAAGCGGCGCGCCTGGCTGTCGGTGAGCTAATCGGCGGCGAGCACGGCCTGCGACATTGGTGTCCTGCAGGCGGCGCAGCTTCTTATAGTCGGAGGCGATGTCGATCGAAGATCGCGAGGATCTTCGGCTTCAGCTCCTGCTCCATGGCCGAGAGCGAAACGGTCGCCTCGTCGAGATCCTCGGCGTCTTCGGCCTCTTCGCGCCTCGCGCCGCGCGCGCTCGATGGCAACCTCATCGTCTTCGTCCGACGGCGGCGCGCGGCGCCGGCTTGGCCTGCGCGGCGGCGCCGGCGCGCATTGCGTGGCCGTTGCGTGCGGCGCCGGGCGCAGGCCGCGCCATTGCTGCGCGGCAAGCGCCGTTGACGGCGATAACGCCGGCGATGCCGTTGCGCCTGGCCCTCCGGGCCGCCGGCATAAGACGCTTCCAGATCGATGATGTCGCGCAGCAGACGCGGCCCTCATTCAGCTCGTCGCGCCACACGATGATGGCTTCATAGGTCAGCGGCGATTTCAAGCAGGCCGCCGATCATGGTCTCGCGGCCGGCCTCGATGCGCTTGGCGATGGCGATCTCGCCCTCGCGCTACAGCAACTCGACCGAGCCCATCTCGCGCAAATACATGCGCACCGGATCGTCGGTGCGGTCGAGCACCTCTTCGCCGCTCGGCCTTGGTGACCGCGCGCGAGGTATCGTCGCAAGGCGACCACTTGTTTCGCTTGCCGCCTTCGTCGCCCTCGCCCTCGCCTTCGGCATCGGCCTCATCGGCCTCGATGACATTGATGCCCATCTCGGACAGCATCGCCATCGTGTCTTCGATCTGCTCGGTGTTGGTCGAATCCTGCGGGCAGCACCTCGTTGAGCTCTTCGAAGGTGACATAGCCGCGCTGCTTGGCGCGTGCGATCATGCGCTTGACGGCGGCATCGGAGAGATCAAGGAGCGGCGCGTCCTCGCGGGCTTCGGGGGCCTCGGGTGCTTCGGTCGTCTTGGTCGCCACGGGCATCTCCCTAGTGGCCCGGCCCTGGCTCAGGCGGCCCGGTGCAAAATCTTAAAGCGCCGACGCGGGAGGCGTCCCGGCGCGGAGAAACCCAGCAAGGAATGGCGGCGTCTTCGGTCCGGCCGTGCCCGGGCCCCCAAATGGGCTGTTCCGGCGGCTCTGTAAAAGGCGCGCTTGCCAGGAAGAGAGATAGGCAATTCTCATGTCCAGCGCCAGTCCCTTCACCAGCCTTCAGCTCAAGTTTTTCCGCCGTTCTGGCGCTTGGCCGGCCTCGAGCAGCCGCTTTGCCTCTGCCCAGCTCGGCTTCCAAATCGCCCTACCGCCCCGCGAAGCGGTCGCGGCGTGTGGCTCGCTTCGGCCCGCGCATGGCAGCGCGCGATGAGGTCCTTCAAGGCCCGCCACCACCACCGCCGCGCGCGGAAGCCGGATTGGCGCTTGGCTCGCACCTGCAATCCTGACAGCGACATAAGCCGGCGGGCATTCTCGGCAAGGCCCTGAACATCAAGTTTTGCCAGAATCGCCTCAGTGTTGATCGCGCCATGCATGCACCGCGCGGATGATTCGCCGCGGCCAGCCCATCCAAAGGCGGCGAAAGATGCGCCGCGCCAATCTCCTCAACGAGATCATGCACCACGCTCAGGATGCGTGAGCATTGAAAGCACGATGGTGGCCTCAGTCTTCTCGGCCTCGCGCCCGGCGGGAACCGTCCGTCCACGGCGCACCAGAAGCTCAGCAGTGGGGCGGGGCTTGGGTTGCACGAAAATGCCGCCGCCGCGTGGCCCGCGCACGAAACCACCTTCGCGCTTGTCGCGCCGCGGTGTGCGCGCGAACCACTTGGCGATCTTGCCTTGAATAAAGCTCTCGTAATGCCGGCGCACGGCGAAATCAGCGATGCGCCTCAGGCCTTCTTTCAACTCGGCTTCGGCGCGCGCGCGGCCATCGGGCGTTGTCACGTCCGAGCGGCGGATGGTGAAATCCCAATAGGTGTCGGACAGCGATCGCGCAGTTTCGATCACGCGAGTGAGCGCCTCTGCGCCCTCGTTCTTTAAGAGATCGTCGGGGTCCTCACCCGGTGGCAGAAACGCGAACCGGAGCGTGCGCCCAGGTTTGAGCAGCGGTAAAGCGCGGTCGAGCGCTCGGCCTGCCGCGGCAAGGCCTGCCTCATCGCCATCGAAGCAAATGACCGGCGATTCTTCGACCGACCATAAGAGCTGCAATTGATCTTCGGTGAGCGCTGTGCCGAGCGGCGCAACCGCGCGGAAACCGGCGCGCGCAAGCGCGATCACATCCATATAGCCTTCAGCGACGATGATCGGCACGCTACTCTTCTTCCCCTCCCCGCTCGCGGGGGAGGAGCCGCGAAGCGGTGGAGGGGGCACGGCGCGCCCCCCCCTCCGGCACTTCTTTTTCCCTCCCCTTCAGGGGGAGGGCCCAGGTGGGGGCTTGCTGAGCGCGCCGAAACCCTCCCCCTGCCCCCTCCCTAAGGGAGGGGGGATTATGGGAGGCAACGCGCGCGCGGGCACGCGCGAAATTGTAGAGCGTGCGGCCTTTGTGAAAAAGCTCCGTGTCCGGACTATTGAGATATTTCGGCTGCTGCTCATCGCGCAAGGCGCGCCCGCCGAAGGCGATCACGCGGCCCCGGCCATCGGTGATCGGGAAGATCAGCCGGTGGCGCATCAAATCGCGCGCTTCGTCTTCGCGATGTGCAAGCAAGCCGGCCGCGCGCATTTGCTGGGTCTCAACGCCGTGCGATTTCAGATAATCGATCAGCGCATGGCCGCCATCAGGCGCATAACCGAGGCGAAACTCTTTGATGACATCGGCGGGCAAGCCGCGCTTTTTCAGATAAGCGCGCGCCACCTCGCCGCCCGTAAGCCGCAAGCTCTCTTCGAAATAAGCACACGCCTTCTCAATCACTTCATGAAGCGTGGCGCGCTTTTGCGCCGCCTCGCGTTCATGCGACGAGGGCTTGGGCAGCTCAACGCCCGCTTCTTCCGCCAGCATCTCCATCGCCTCGCGGTAAGAGCGGTTCTCGGTCTGCATGACGAACTCGACGGCATCCCCGCCCGCGCCGCAACCGAAGCATTTGTAATAGCCCTCGCGGTCGAGCACGTGAAAGCTCGCGCTCTTCTCGTTGTGAAACGGGCAGCACGCCCAATATTCGCCGCGCGCCGGCTGGCTCTTGCGCCGGTCCCACAGCACCTTGCGCCCGACAATGTCGGAGAGACGCAAGCGCGCCTTGATCTCGTCTCTGATCTGGCTCCAATCGGACATTTCGCTTCAGCGCCTCGGGACTGATTCGCCATTAGACCACGCCGACCCTGTGGATCGCGCGATGGGGATTGCGGGGATAGCGGGGAGATCTGGGCCACGCTTGCGCAGCTTCACGCCGGGTCTCACGCCGGCACATGGCTTGATGCGGATCAACGCCGTCGCGCGCTCGTGATGCCAGCCTCGGCTGGTTTTCTGTGACGGGCGCTCCAAGTTTCTCCTTAGCGATTGCTCTCCCGCCAGCAGTACTTTAGAACGTTTCTAAGTTGCGTGATCATAAATGGGCGAGCCCGCTATCAAGCGGCCCCCCTGAACGAACACGATCGGAGAGAAAGATGGACGGTAGCGACGACAAAAGAGCGGGCAAATGCCCGGTCATGCACGGCACCACCAATATGGGCATGCGCGATAACAGCGATTGGTGGCCGAGCCAGCTCAATCTCGGGCTTCTCCGCCAGAATGCGCCCAAATCCGACCCGATGGGCGAGGCCTTCGATTACGCCGAAGAGTTCAAGAAGCTCGATTACGCAGCGCTCAAGAAAGACCTCACTAAGCTGATGACCGACAGCCAGGACTGGTGGCCGGCGGATTTCGGCCATTATGGCGGGCTGATGATCCGCATGGCGTGGCATGCCGCAGGCACTTATCGCATCGGCGATGGCAGAGGCGGCGCCGGCACCGGCCAGCAGCGCTTTGCGCCACTGAATTCGTGGCCGGACAATGCCAATCTCGATAAAGCGCGTCGCTTGCTCTGGCCGATCAAGCAGAAATATGGCCGCAAGATTTCCTGGGCCGATCTCATCGTGCTCGCCGGCAATGTCGCGCTCGAGTTCGATGGGCTTTAAGACATTCGGCTTCGGCGCGGGGCGCACCGATGTCTATGAGCCCGATCAGTCCGTCTATTGGGGTAAGGAGAAAGCGTGGTTCCCCGCGCCTGAAAGCGATGAGCGTTATTCGGGCGATCGCGATCTCGAAAACCCGCTCGCTGCCGTGCAGATGGGCTTGATCTACGTGAATCCCGAAGGCCCCAACGGCAACCCCGACCCTGTCGCCGCCGCGATCGATATTCGCGAGACCTTCAAGCGCATGGCGATGAATGACGAAGAGACCGTTGCGCTGATTGCCGGCGGCCACAGCTTCGGCAAGACGCATGGCGCGGGCGATGCAACGCTGATCGGCCCCGAGCCGGAAGCCGCGCCGATCGAACAGCAAGGCTTCGGTTGGATCAGCAAATACGGCACCGGCAAAGGCAAGGACGCGATCACCGGCGGCCCCGAAGTCACCTGGACAACGACGCCGACGCGCTGGAGCAACAATTTCTTCGAGAATTTGTTCAGCCACGAATATGAGCTGACCAAGAGCCCGGCCGGCGCCCAGCAATGGGTGGCAAAGACGGGCATCGCTACCATCCCGGATGCGTTCGATCCCTCCAAGCGCCACCCGCCCACCATGTTGACGACCGATCTGTCTTTGCGCATGGACCCGGCCTACGAAAAGATCTCGCGGCATTTTTATCAGCACCCGGAGGAATTTGCCGACGCGTTTGCGCGCGCCTGGTTCAAGCTCACCCACCGCGATATGGGCCCGCGTGCACGCTATCTCGGCCCGGAAGTGCCCCAGGAGGAATTGATCTGGCAGGACCCGGTGCCCGAAGTGGATCACAAGCTGGTCGAAGCCAAGGACATCCAAGATCTCAAAGCCAAGATCCTCGCTTCGGGGCTCTCGATCTCCGAGCTTGTGCAAACCGCTTGGGCGTCGGCTTCGACTTTCCGCGGCTCGGACAAGCGCGGCGGCGCAAATGGCGCGCGCATTCGCCTGGCACCGCAAAAAGATTGGGAGGTCAACGAGCCTGCCCAGCTTTCAAATGTGCTCGAAACGCTCGAGGGCATTCGCAAGAAGTTCAACAGCGCGCTCTTGAGCAAAAAGAAGGTCTCGCTTGCCGACATGATCGTCCTCGGCGGCTGTGCGGCAGTTGAGCAAGCGGCTAAGAAGGCAGACGTGAGCATCACCGTTCCGTTTGCGCCCGGGCCGCACCGATGCCTCGCAAGAACAGACCGACGTTGAATCCTTCTCCTATCTCGAGCCGGCGGCCGACGGCTTCCGCAATTATCTCAAAGCGAGATATTCGGTGCCGGCCGAAGAGCTCCTGATCGACAAGGCGCAATTGCTCACGCTAACGGCACCGGAGATGACGGTGCTTGTCGGCGGCATGCGCGTGCTCGGTGCCAACCACGGCAACGCGCCGCATGGTGTCTTCACAGACCGCACCGGGACGCTGACCAACGACTTCTTCGTGAACCTCTTGGACATGGGAACGGAGTGGAAAGCGACGTCGGACGAGAATGTGTTCGAAGGTTATGATCGCAAGACCCGCGCCCAGAAATGGACCGCGACGCGCGTTGATCTCGTCTTCGGATCGAACGCTGAGCTGCGCGCGCGTGGCGGAAGTTTATGGCGCGGCCGATGCGCAAACAAAGTTCGTGACCGACTTTGTGGCGGCATGGACCAAAGTGATGAACGCCGATCGCTTCGACCTCGCCTGATTAATGCTGACCGCAGTGGCGGGTCCTCTCCGTTCGTGGGGAGGGTCCGCCATAGTCTTGCCAAGCCGGCCGCTTATAGCGCCAAAATCGCGAGCGCGGTTTGGGGAGGTCTAATGTCCGCATGGTTTGAAAGTCCGGTTTGGATCACATCGCCCCGCCACATCGTGAGCGCCGCAGTCGTCGCGACCGATGAGCAAGGACGGCTGCTGCTCGTTCGCTCGCCGCGTCGCGGCTGGGAGATGCCAGGCGGCCAAGTCGAGCTGGCCGAGTCTCTAGAGGCTGCAGCCATTCGCGAGGCCAAGGAAGAATCCGGTATCGATGTTGCCGAACTCGTTTTCTGCGGCGTGTTTCAAAATCTCGCGCGCAGCACGGTGAACGCGCTGTTTCGCGGCCGGTGCGTCGGCGGCGCCCCAACAACGAGCGATGAATCGCTGAAGGTCGGGTTCTTCGCGCTGCCGGACGCGCTTAACATGGTCACCTATCTGAATTTTCGTCAGCGTATCGAATATTGCCTTGATCCCACGAGGCGGCCGTTCTTCGTCAGCTGGTCGTAAGCACAACGCAATCTTCACTCTCGCCGCCGCGCGCGACTTCGGCTAAAACGCGTCCGTCGGAGGGGATCATGGCGATCTTGCACAAGAAGACGTGCGACGTTCTCAATCACCATCAGGATCCGACCAATTGGGATTATGTCGAATTCCGGCACGGCGACGTCATGTGCGCCAACTGGGCGAAGGCCGGCATCACCTGGCTGCAACAGATCGTCTTGCAGCTCATTCACGGCGGCGATGCGAGCGTCTATGTGCGCGATAGCGGCATCTGGCTCGATTGGTGGACCGTCGACAAGCGCACGCTAAAACAAGAGATCGACAAGCTGCCGGGGCGGCGCGTGTTCAAGACGCATCTGCCCGCCGATGCGCTCAATCTCCTCGCCGAGGTCAAATACATCTATATCGGCCGCGATGTGCGCGATGTGGTGTGGAGCTTTCATCCGCATCTCATGAATTACACCGATGAGTTGACCGCTCTCGCCAACGCGGCGCCGCACCGGCGCACCGGGCGCGACTTCATAATCCCGACCAGCGATATCCGCGCCTATTATCATGAATTTCTCGCTTATGACGGCGCGCCTTATTGGCCGTTCTGGTCGAACGTTCAAAGCTGGTGGGATGTTCGCAGCCTGCCGAATGTCATGCTCGTGCATTATCAGAATTTGAAGGACGACCTGCCCGGCATGACGAAAAAGATCGCGGCCTTCATTGAAGCGCCGATCACCGAAACCGCGTGGCCGAAAATCCTTCAACATTGCGGTTTCGACTATATGAAGGCACATAAGAATGAGCTTCTGCCCATCGACTCCTTCAAGGATAAGGGCGCGAGCTTCATGCACAAGGGCGAGACGGGGCGCTGGCGCGAAGTACTGAGCGAGGACGAGATCGCAAAGGCCGACAAGGTCGCGGCGCAGCACTTAACACCCGATTGCGCGCATTGGCTCAAAACCGGACAGGGCGCCTGAGATTTTTCGCGCGCCGACATGCGTCGCACTATCAACGCGGCCGCGCTTCCGGCACTATATCTCAGGCATATGCGCGCCCCCCGCGCGTTAGGAATCGTCATGAAGCGTATCTTATTGGCTTTGGCTTTGCTGTTGCCCGGTGCCGCCCCCGCCGCCGAGCTCATCCAGCATTTGCCTCAGGAATTTTGCCTCGCCGCGCGCAGCGCCGCCTCGCCCGACCAGCAAATGCTGGAATGGACGCATTGCCTGAGCGAGGAGAAGCTTTCAACGCATGATCGCGCGCTCGCCTACACTGCGCGCGCCGTTCTTTATGAGAAGGAGCAGGATTTTAAAAACGCGCTCAAGGATTTCAACGCGGCCACCGCCGCCGATCCGACATTGGCGATCGCCTTTGCCGGGCGCGGCGCGCTTCATCTGGCGATGGACAATCCGCAAGACGCCGTCACGGATTTGACTGAGGCGCTCAAGCTCGATCCCACGCTCTTGCAGGCCTATCTCGCGCGCGGCACCGCGCTGGTGGAGCTCAAGCGCCCCGACGAGGCCATCGCCGATTTCACCTTCGTCATCGATACCGGGCCCAAGCTCAAGCTGAGCGCGCTGCAATTGCGCGCTTTGGCCTACGCATCGAAAAGTGATTGGCAAGGAACGATTACCGATTGCACAGCTGCGCTAAAGCTCAGCAATGCCGTGGGAATTTATGAAATTAGAGCCGCGGCCTATGCCAACAGCCGGCAATACGATAAAGCTGTCACCGATTTCTCGACGGTGATCACGCGCCAGCCCACCAATGCGCTCGCCTACAACAACCGCGCCATCGCCTATGGCGGGCTTAAGAAATATGAGCTGGCGATTGCGGATCTTTCAACCGCGATCAAGCTCTCGCCCAACCAAGCCGAGTTCTATGAAAGCCGCGGCACCGAATATGACGAGATTGGCAATTGCCAAAGCGCAGTTGCCGATTTCGATCACGCCCTTACGATGGGCGAGAGCGGCATCGCCTATAACGGCAAGGCCTGGGTGCGCGCCACTTGCCCGGACGCCGCACAGCGCAACGGCACCGAGGCCTTGGCGCTTGCGATCAAGGCGATCCAGCTCGGCGCCGGCGACGCCGATCTTGACGCCGCGATGGCAACGCCGTTTCACATGACGCTGGCCGCGGCCTATGCCGAGAACGGCCAGTTCGATGACGCGGTGCGCGAGCAACAGCTTGCCATCAAGCTTCTAACCGATGATGCGCGCCGGGATTTGAAGGACGAGACCAAGCTTGCGTTGGCGGCGTTCAAAGCGAAAAAACCGTTTCGCTGGCCGGCCGGCACACTCGTCACTAGCCTGACACAGTCGGTTGTTGCGTCGGGCTTTGTCGGTTCGGATTCGGTGCTCACGCCGCATCTCGCACGCAATGCAGCTTCGCCGATCGCGCGAATGACGGTGAAAATGCCGCCGCTCCCACCGCCTAATCTCATCTACGACGCCCCGTAGCGATTCGACGTGCTTATCCCGAGATGTGGGGTGGCAAAGCTCCGGGATAAGCTGCGTTGACCGCTGCGATGTAGTCGCGCGCGTAACCCCAAAGAACGTGATCTGCACCTTGAATCAGGGCACTCAGACGCTGTCCATAGGCTTGATCGAACCCGTCCCCTGCAAACGTATCGCCGCCTCGGACAATTGATGCGATCAGAAGCGCACGCAATCTTCCGACCTCTCCATCGCCTGAAAGCTCGCGTAGGTCATAAAGAACGCACTCGTGCAAATACACGGCTAGTTTCTTGCCGAGCTTATCCGACGTAGCGATCGTCTTCATGCACTGGCCGAGTGCGATGGTCGCAGAAACCGGGATGTTGCCATTCTGATGCTCGAACCTGTGAGGAATACGACGGTGCGGCGATCCTTCCGGAAGATCCGGTGCCAGCTTTACAAAATCACCCAAGGCATCAACGATCTCATAAAGCAATCTTGCTGCCCGATTGGGAAACTCGGCAGTTACGTCTACGAGTGGATTCGAGGTGTCATAGTTTTCTTCCAACTCGTTCAAGATCAGCGGAAGGTAATAGAGCCACATATGCCCCTCGACGCCTTGATACGCCGCTGCGGTAACCATTAGACGGAAGAATTGGATTCCAACAAATGTGAGGTCGGTCCAACATTCCTGCTCAAAGTATGTGGCGGGTCCTTCGAGATGTGCCACATAGCCAGGATCGATGGCTGGATCGAGGTGCTTGCGCACGTAATCTCCGACCGGCTTCCAGACCGCGAGTGTCTTTGCTGCTTCGGCGTTGGAAAACAAATAGTGAAGCAGGCGATTATGCTCTGGAAACACGTAACCGTGTTGTCCTGTCGTTTGGTTTTGTCGGATCTCCAGATAGAGAGCGCTCCCGGTATCCGCGATCAAATCCCCAAAGAACCGGTCGGAGAACTCGAACCTTTCAAAGCGCTCAAGGCGCAGCAGAGGAATCGCTGCGTACGGGCGTTGTTTCACCATGAAACGACGCGCCTCGTCAGCGCGATAAATACTTTGAAGAATGTCCTGGGCGTGCCTCTCCTCCGTTCGCTGCGAAGGAACAACGACGTGAAGCCAGCCGATTATGCGAGCTACTCCTTCGGGCATGTGCCTTCGACTGTGCTTCTTTTCGTCATCGAGCCTTTTAATGAAGTAATCGACTGACGCTTTTCCAGCCAGCCCCGCCAGCCAGTCGTGCAATCTTTGTAGCCGTAATTTGCGGCGAGACGCCCGATCAACCAGTGTCAGGTGCGGGTCGACGAGCTTCAAGAGTTCCGCGTAGCGCTCCTCAACAAGCAGTTCGTCCACGAGCTTGGACAAGACTGGCAGCGACGAGGGTCCTGGCCTCGAAAGGTTGTGAATCAGCCAGGCGGCGAACATCCAAACAAAAACAACGAGAAACGCCGCATCCTTCGCGGTGAACGAGTTGTCTGGGGGAAGCGTAAGCCACTTGCACGCCTTACCCAGCCTCATCGGGCAGGAGAGCTTCAGCGCATCGAAGAACTCAAGATAGAGCGTGAGTACGACCGCAGAGAGCGCAGCTATTATTTGAAGAAGCCTGACTTCAAGCCTGACGCGGAGCTTCGCAATGGGACTGGCTACTGTATAGACTGCAACGACCAGTGCCAGGAATGTGAGAAAGCCGTCCAGCGTCATGGCGCTCTCGATTGACAGAAAAGCGGCACGCATGGCCCCCGAGCAAATGCCCAAACGTCACGAGTCATGGCTTAGGCACTTTCTTGAGATGGGACAACAACCGCGAAGCAAGCGACGATAACATGAAGAGCAAGAACGGTTCGAAGAAAGGGAGCGGTGATTCGCCGTCTCAACTGATCGATGCGCGGATTGCGGCGCTGGGCGATTGGCGGGGCGAGATGCTCGCGCATGTACGCAAGCTCATCAAGGAAGCCGACCCTCAAGTCGTCGAGGAAGTGAAGTGGAAGAAGCCGTCGAACCCGTTCGGCGTTCCGGTGTGGGAGCATGACGGCATCATCTGCACCGGCGAAACCTATAAGGACAAGATAAAGCTCACTTTCGCCAATGGCGCTGCGCTTAAAGATCCGGCGCGCTTGTTCAATTCCAGCCTCGATGGCAATCAGAGGCGCGCGATCGACTTTTTCGAAGACGCCAAGCTCAACGACAAGGCGTTCAAGACGCTGATCAAAGCCGCCGTGGCGCTCAACACCGCAAAGCGTACCGCCGCCCGCCCGGCCCGCGCCAAAAAAAGTTCGTAGACGGACGGCCCCGTCCGGGTCAATTGTATTTACAACGCATTTACAAGATTCGCGCGGCGAGCCTAACCTTCCCTCAATCAAGGCCGCAGCAAACGCGGCCAAACAAAAATAGGCGGGAGGGCGCCATGAAATACGCCGTGTGGTTCGTGCGGCTTTTGTTTGCCGCCTGGTTCATTCCTGCGGGCCTTAATCACTTCGTTCCGCTGTTTCCGCAGCCGATGGGCACGCAGCCGCTCAGCCACGAGCTTATTGTGGCATTGCTCGATAGCCACCTGTTCGACATTGTCAAAGCGGTCGAGTTCATCGCCGGAGTTCTGCGTGCTCACCGGGTTCTATACGCCGCTGGCGCTTCTTGCGTGCATGCCCGTCTCGTTCTGCGTGTTCTATTGGGACGCGCCGCTCGAAGGCTGGTTCACGATCGGCGCGATCTACGGCTATGTAGCACTGGGCGCGAATTTGTTTTTGTGCCTCGCCTATGTGCGCAGCTATGCGTCGATGTTTACCTTGCGCGCCAAACCGCTATTCTCCGGCACATCCGGCACATCCGGCGCGCCGGCCGCAGCCCAGCCGACCGGAGCATGACGATGAAATATCTTGTGCTTCTCGCCCAGTTGATTTTCGGCGCCTGGATGCTGGTAAACGGCATCAATCACTTCTTCTATCCGCTTTATCCCGAGCCGGCGGGCCACGCGCCGCTGGCGGTGCAGCTGATGACGGCGCTGGTTCACAGCCGGCTGTTCGATGTTGCGATGGCGATTCAGCTGGTCACCGGCGCGCTGATCCTTGCCGGCTTCTTCGTTCCCTTGGCGCTGTGCATTGTGATGCCGATCTCCACTTGCGCTGTGTTCTGGGCGGTGATCCTGGATCATCAGCCGATCGGCATGGTGCTGGCGCTCGCAGCCTTTGCGCTCAACGGCCTGCTGATGCTGGCCTATATCGATTACTACCGGGGCGCGCTTGAGCGCTATGCGCCGACACTCGGCGAAGGAAGCGCGCCATGAGCTTTGAATCCCTCTACATTGATCCGCGCGGCCGCGCTGCGCGCGCGTCATTCATCGGTGCACTGATCATCTTGGCGTTGGTGGCGGCGTTCTACGCTGTCCTGGTCGGCGGCGTGAGCGGCGCGTGGTGCCTGGTCATGCTGATCTATCCGTTCACAATTCTCAGCGCCAAGCGCCTGCACGATATGGGGCAGTCGGGATGGCTGATGATCCTTCCCGCGGCGCTCCTGATCACCACCGCCTACTTCTATCTCTACGACGCCCATTCCGCGCTCATGACTCCGGTAAGCCTGGCTGCGGCTGTCGTCTCCGGCGGCTTCGCCCTCTGGGGCCTGATTGGGAAGAGCAAGGCAGAGGGCGAAGAGCCGACGGCGTAAGCACCGCGACACCACTTTGATCGCTATCCATTGCGCGCAAGCGCCTCCTGGCGCGCGACAGCTCGCCGCCCAAAATTGCGAATAATTCTCATTGACAGAGCCTGGAGCGCCGTCTAGGACTCCCCGCTATTGAGAGTCATTTGCACTCGCATGTAGCGGGCGGGGAGAGGGAAATGGGGCGGGATTCCATGTTCGGAAGGCGCGTGAGCGCGGGCGTGATCGCCGCTTTGTGCGTAGCCGCGGGCGGGCTCATGGCGCTGCCCGCCCAGGCCGATGAGCCGCTTTTCGGCTATGTCTACACCACCGACCTTTTGCCCAAGGGCAAAATGGAAGTCGAGCAGTGGATCACCGACCGGGAAGACCAAGCCTATGGCGACTTCCACCACCTGCACTTCAACACCGAGCTCGAATACGGCCTTCAAGACAATCTGCAGGTCTCGGCATATCTGAACTGGTCTTATTCGGACGTGAGCGCCAACAGCGTGCGCCATCTCACCGAAGGCATCGAGATTCCGTTCGATCACGATCCCACCAAGCCCTATAGCGCGGTGCGCTGGGATGGCATCTCGTTCGAAGCGATCTATCGCGTGATGAGCCCTTACACCGATCCGTTCGGGCTAGCGTTCTATATCGAGCCGGAGTTCGGCCCGCGCAAATCCGGGCTCGAGCTGCGCGCGATTGTGCAAAAGAACTTCCTCGATGATCGGCTCGTTTTCGCCGGAAATTTCTGGGTCGAGTTCGAGCGCGAAGTCGGCAGCAATCTCGTGCCGCCCGGCAGCACAGAAATTCCCGATGGCGCGAAAGGCGAAGACACCATGGCCGAGTTCGATCTCGGCGCGTCCTATCGTTTCATGCCGAATTGGTCGGTCGGGCTCGAATTCCGCAATCACAATGAATTCGGCGGCTGGACGCTCGATCACGCCGATCAAGAACACACCGCATTCTTCCTCGGCCCCAACATTCACTATGGCGGCGAGCGCTGGTTCTTCACGATCTCGGCGCTAAGGCAGATCGGCTCGGTTGCCTTCAGCACCGACAATAAGCTCGAGCAAAAGGGCGGCCTCATCTTCGGCGATGAACATACCGCCTGGGACGGGCTCAGATTCAAGATCGGTTACACATTCGAGTAAGCTCAATGCGCGCAAATCTCATTCTGTTGCCAGCGGCTATTGCGATAACGGCACTCACGCCGGCCCATGCCGAGGTCTATATGACCATCGAACAGGCGCAAGCCGAGATCTTTCCCGGCGCCACCTTCACCAAAGCCTTCCGTACCTTGACGAAAGACGAAGCGCGCGCCATCGAGCGCGCTTCGCACGTCAATGTCCGCGATTCCGAGATCAAGGCCTGGCGCGTCTCGGGCGGCGGCTGGTTCATTGCCGATGAGGTCGTCGGCAAGCATGATTTCATTCCGTTTGCGCTCGGGATCGATGCAAATGGCGCGGTCAAAGGCATCGAGATCCTCGAATATCGCGAGGCCTATGGCAGCGCCGTGCGCGGCGAGGCCTGGCGCGCACAATTCACCGGCAAGACGGCGAAGGACAAGATCAAGCTCGGCGCCGACATCAAGAATATCTCGGGCGCGACGCTTTCCTCCAAACATGTGACCGACGGCGTGCGCCGTCTGATGGCGACCTATGAGCTTGTGCTTGCCAATTAGCCGCGCCCGGACGCTGCTCGGCACAATCGTGAGCCTGCGCATCAGCGCATGCAGCGCGCCTGAAGATGCGCGCACGGCGATCAAGGCAGCGTTCGCGCGCATCGAGCGCATACACGCGCTGATGAGCTTTCATTTGCCTGAGAGCGATATCTCGCGGCTCAACCGCGCGGCACACGGACAAGCGGTTGAAGTCGACCAAGATACGTACGCGGTCCTGGCGCTCGCGCTCGATCTCTACATTGCATCGAACGGCATTTTCGACGTGAGCGTTGCGGGCGAGCTGGTGCGCCGCGGGGCTTTGCCGAAGCCGCGATCCGCGCCCCTGCCCGACCCGTGCGCAAGCGCGCTCGACATCGAGCTCTTGGATGAAAACCGCGTGCGCTTCCGCCGATCGCTTTGGATAGATCTCGGCGGCATCGCCAAAGGCTATGCGGTCGATTGCGCGGCTGAGCTGTTGTCGAACCGCGGCGTGACGCAAGGCGTTGTGAATGCCGGCGGCGATCTGCGCGTAATCGGCGATGCGTTGGAATCGATCGCTTTGACGCCACGCTTTCTTCAAATGCGAAGCGCGATGATCGAGCTTGCGAGCGGCAGCCTCGCCTCGAGCGAAAGCGCGCGCGGCAATCATCTGGATCCCAGGAGCCACGGCGACGCCACGCCGCGTTTCGTTTCCGTCGCCGCCGAAAGCTGCGCGCTCGCCGATGCGCTGACCAAACCCGTGCTGGCGCGCGGGCGAGAGAGCGAAGCGCTCCTCAGGCGCTATAGGGCGCGCGCCTTTGTGTTCGAGCGCGGCAGTGTGACGACATTGGGGAGCGCTTGATGCATGCGCGCTTGCAAGATACGCCGCAATCGGGCGAGCCCAAGCGCGCACGCGCAATCGGCCCTGTGCGTTTGCCTGCCGGCTGGCGTTTCACAATCTATTTCATTGCATTGGGCGTTTGGTTCACCGGCGCTGTGTGGCTGATCCTGCACTACTTCTTTGTGCGGCATGGCGAATTCGGCGATGAGCCGCATCCGGCCGCATTTCCCATGATCGCTGCGCATGCCGGCTTCGCTTTCCTAACGCTCATTCTCGCCGGCGCGCTGTGGGAGCGGCATATCTCGCGCGCGCTGAAAGGCACACGCCGCCTCGCCTCCGGCATCGCAATGCTCTCTGTACTGACGATCCTCGCCGGCTCGGGCTTTGCGCTTTATTACATTGGCGGCGACACCGCACGCGCCATCACGTCAGCGCTGCATTGGGGCTTGGGGCTTGCTGCGCCGGTTTTCTTCTTCCTGCACCGCTTCGCCCACCGCTGAACGCACCTACTGCCAGATCAGTTCAATCGCGCTTCCGCTTGCTCCTGCAGACAAAGAGAAGCCCTCCGCCAATTACGGCAACCAGAGCCCATGTCCAGATTGCATTATGACGATCGCCCATAACCGCCTTCGCATAGGGTTGCAGCATCTGTCCGTCGACCGATAACTCATAGACTTGATTGCAGTCCGCGCGCCGAACGAATTTGACCGCGACTTCTGCGGCAGGATGGATCGCATCCCAGATTACATAAGCATCGCCTTGGCGTTCGCAAAAGGCCGCTCCATCCAGTTCAAACTCAACGTAACGGCAATCCTTCCCACAGCGCTCCAGCGCCGGGATGCCATCGACTTTTCCTGATGCGACGTCGAGGTCCTTTTCAGCAACGGTCTCCGCAGGGAGATGCAGGAGCGCAATCAGCGAGATACCAATACTAATCGCCCCGGCGATCACTCCGGAGGTCCTAAGCAGAGGAACCCGCTCTGGCTGAGGCGGAGCGGTTTCCTTGGGAATGAGGAATGCGGGCGGTGTCGGCGCACGCGCGAAGCCGAACATCCAAACCGCCCCGCCGCCTAACAATCCAATGACAATCAAAAGCCAATTGCCATCAGGCCCGCCATGCGCATGTGCCGCTTTGATCGTCCCGTAAGTTCTGAACATGTTACCATCGATGCTCAAAGCGTAGATCCCGTCGCACCCGCCGTGAGTCGAATGATCTTCATATTGAAGCGACACAGCCGCGTCCGGATGCAGGGCGCTCTCGACACCTGCAATATCTCCGTTTTCTCGCTCGTAACAAAATCCTGCATCCCGTTCCGCAAGCGCTACATAGAGCTGATCGACGCTTCCCATCCAATTCAAATGCGGCACAACCGAAACGACATGACCCGAGAAAGACCTGAGCGACAATTCCTTTGGCAGTGTTGGTGGCAAGAAATACATGAGGAGAAACAAAAGCGACATCACCGCCAATGACGCCGAGTATATATAGGTCATGCGTCTTGCTTGTCGGACTTGCCAATCCGTGTGTACAGACGGCTCTGTCATTTCGGGGCGAGCAAGTCTTTCACCACGCCGCTTGCCTTGCCCATATCCATCTGGCCGGAAAACCGCTCTTTAAGCGCGCCCATCACCTTGCCCATATCCTTGGGCCCCGAAGCGCCGAGCTCCTTGACCAGCGCGGCGATCGCCTCGCGCGCCTCACCCTCGCCCATCTGCTTGGGCAGATAGGTTTCGATGATCGCGATCTCCTCGCGCTCAATTTGGGCCAGATCATCGCGCCCCGCCTTCTCATAGGTCTCGAGCAATTCCTTCCGTTGGCGGACCATTTTGCTCAAGACCGGCAAAATCTCGGCATCGGAAATCTTGCCGTCGGGCGCAGCATTGTCGCGCTCCTGGATCGCGGCGAGGATCAGCCGGATCGTGGACAGGCGCCGCGTCTGTTTGGCCTTCATCGCAGCCTTCATGTCTTCGCGCAGCTCATCACGCATGGCTCACCTTCCCGAATTCGAACACCGGGGGGTTCATAACATGAATCGCGGACCGCGTGCTTGACGAGGGCACCTCGCACTTCCTAGTGTCCGCCCGAATTTGCCCCGCCGAGGCGGAAAAATCCCATGAGTGATCAGACCAGCAAATCCCGGCCCCCAGAGGCCGGCGCCGATTCGCGCCCGGCGACGGGCCTCATCGTGTTGGCGGATGGCTCGGTGATCGAAGGCGTGGGCTTCGGCGCCACCGGCCACGCGGTCGGCGAGATCTGCTTCAACACCGCAATGACGGGCTATGAGGAGATCATGACCGATCCCTCTTATGCCGGGCAGATCATCTGCTTCACCTTCCCGCATGTCGGCAATGTCGGCACCAATGCCGAAGACGTCGAAGCGGCGACGCCCGCCGTGCGCGGCGTGATCTTGAAATCGCTACCGACTGAGCCCGCCAATTACCGCTCCGAAGTCGCGCTCGACGAGTGGCTCAAGCGCCGCAATGTGGTCGGCATTGCCGGCATCGATACGCGCGCGCTCACGCGGCGCATCAGATTGCAAGGCGCGCCGAACGCGGTGATTGCGCACGCACCGGACGGCAAGTTCGATCTGGAAGCGCTCAAGCGCTCGGCAAAAGAGTGGCCGGGGCTTGTCGGCATGGATCTCGCCAAAGCGGTGACCGGCCGCCAGACAAGGAATTGGGACGAGACGCCCTGGGTTTGGCCGGAAGGTTACGGCAAGCAAACCGCGCCGCGCTTCCGCGTCGTCGCTGTCGATTACGGCATCAAGCACAATATCGCGCGTTCGCTTGCCGGCATCGGCGCGGAAGTGATCATCGTTCCCGCCGACACCAGCGCCGAGGACATTTTAGCGCGCGAGCCCGACGGCATCTTTCTTTCCAATGGGCCCGGCGACCCCGCCGCGACCGGCGAATATGCCGTGCCGGTGATCCGTAAGCTGATCGATTCCGGCAAGCCTCTCTTCGGCATTTGCTTAGGCCATCAGATGCTCGGCCTCGCGCTAGGCGCGAAAACCATGAAAATGTATCAGGGCCATAGAGGCGCCAATCATCCGGTGAAGGATTTGACCACCGGCAAGGTCGAGATCGTCTCGATGAATCACGGCTTCACGGTCGACCGCGAAAGCCTGCCCAAGGGCGTGAGCGAGACCCATATCTCGCTGTTCGACGGCACTAATTGCGGCCTCAGCCTCGAGGGCGCGCCGGTGTTCTCGGTGCAATACCACCCCGAGGCCTCGCCCGGGCCCCATGACAGCCACTATCTCTTCGAGCGCTTCGCCGGATTGATGACGTCATGACGTCATAGCGCGCGGGTATCGCAGCGCTAATCCTTCCGCTCGGCGTGGTCTTTGAGCCAGGAGAGAACATCGGGCCAGCCCTGATGCCCACGCACCGCCTCGCCGCCCAATCCCGAATGCGTGAGGCGGACTTTGGTGACGCCGTTCTCCTCGCTAAGATCGAAGCGCACCAGCGTCTCTTGCGCATTTCCCTGCCAGCTTGGGCGCCACGTGAAAGCAAGAACATGCGGCGGCTGGATTTGCCGGTAAATGCCTTCGACGATGAAGGGCCGGCCGCCCATTCCGATACCCGTCATTTGCCATCGCCCGCCGGGGCGCAGATCGGATTGCATCTCTTGTGCCTGAAACCGCCCTGCCCTGCCCCACCATTTGACGCGCTCTTGCGGATCGGTGAGCGCAACAAACACTTTGTGCGCGCTCGCATTGATCGTGATCTCTTCGGTGATCGTATCGCCAGGTTCCGGGGTGCTCATCAATTCTCCTCCACATGGCTTTTGAGCGCGCGCAATGTTTCGCTCCAAAACGAGCGATAGTCGTCGAGCCAGTCATTCACCGTGCGCAATGGGGCGGCATTCAGCGTGCAAAGCCGCGCCGTGCCGCGGCGGCGCGCAACGACCAGCCCGGCCGCTTCGAGAATGCGCAAATGTTTTGAGATCGCCGGACGGCTGACGCGAAAATTCTGCGCGAGCTCACCGACGGCAAGCGGCCGCTCTCTGAGCAGACTGAGCATGCGCCGCCGCGTCGGATCGGCAATCGCTTGAAAGATCGCTTCGCTGCGTATCTTCCGCCTCGGCGCCATCAGCCGCCTCCCACTGCGTAACCACCAGGTTTCCAACCTAAGTAACCGATCGGTTACGCTTGAGTCAAGCGAACGGCAGCCTGTTTCCCCGGGCCGCAAATCCGCGCTATACCGGCCGGGGCCGTCCTTTGGCTCAGCGGGATCAGGTTCACCGGTTCCGCTGCTGAACAAGCGCGCGGAAGAGGGCTCTTGATGCGGCTGCAACTTGCCTTGTGCGTTCTTCTCGTAGCGGCGGATGCGAACGCGGCCGAGCCTGCGACGACACCCCCAACGCCGGGGTGCCATGCCATCAGCCGCGCGGACTACGACAAGGCGCTTGCCGGCGCCAAGGTCAAAAGCGGCGCGAAAGTTTCGAACTTCAAATATGTCACGCGCATCATCTATGCCCAGGGCAACACGGCCGACTTCTTCACGCGCGCGCGCAACAGGGCGCATCCGGCTTATGTCCGCCGCAGCGTGACAATCAACGGCAGCGATGTCGCCATCGACACGCAAGGCTATACGGCCGGATCGGCCTCTGTTTGCGCACGCTGGCTCAAAGGCTTCGTCAGTCAGAACGCCAAGATCAAAGCCGCGATTGCAAAAGCGCCGCAGTGACCGGCTTTTGAGCCGGGCGCACCTTGTGCCATGCTGCCAATGCACATGCGCATGAGGGGGCTGTGATGAAACCATGGATCGCGCGGGCTTTTGCTTTTGCCGTCGTTTTTGCCGGCCTTGCGCTCTCGGCACAGCCTTCATTCGCTACGCAGATCCTCAATGTCGGCGAGCCTGGCGAACCGGATTCACTCGATCCGCACAAATCCGAGCTGATCTATTCGCGCCTCGTCAATCAGCAGGTTTGGTTGCCGCTTGTCACTTACGACCGCGACGGCAATCTCGTCGGCGCCGCCGCGCAAAGCTGGGACATCTCCAAAGACGGCCTCACTTACACCTTTCATTTGAAAGACGGGCTCAAATGGTCGGACGGCTCGCCCATCACATCGGCCGACTATGCCTACAGCTTCCGGCGCATGGAAGATCCCAAGACGTTGTTCAACGGCGCGCAACTTTACTATTGGATCAAAAATGCGGAAGAGGTGAACAAGGGCAAAGCGCCGCTCACCTCGCTTGGCGTCACAGCGCCCGATGCGCGCACTGTCGTTATTGCGCTGGCGCGGCCGAACCCCTTGTTCATCAATCTCGTCAGCGGTGCTTACGCCGTGCCCGAAAAGGTGATCGAGAAATGGGGCGCGCAATGGACGCTGCCCGAGCATTTCGTTTGCGCCGGTGCGTATATGCTGAAGGAGCGCACGCCGGGAACGGGCCTCAAGCTGATCAAGAATCCAATGTCGATCTACGCCAAGACGGCGGCGATCGACGAGATCGACTTCTACTTCGTCAATGACGATTCAGCGATGCAGGATCGCTATCGCACCGGCGCGCTCGACCTTGTCTATTTCGCCAACGCGGAGGCCTATGACAGGCTCAAGAAACAATCGCCGAATGAAGCCATCGGCTATACCGCTTCCGACACCGATATTCTCACCTTCAACACTCGCAAGCCTGCGCTGAAGGATGCGCGCGTGCGCCGCGCGCTTTCCTTGCTGATCAACCGCGCCGTTCTTGCCTCCAAGGTCGTCGGCGGCGGATCGACGCCCGCTTACGCCATGGTGCCGGACGAGTGGCCGGGCATCGCGCCGCGGCACAATCCCGATTACGCCAGCTGGCCGATGAGCAAACGGCAGGAAGAGGCGAAGAAGCTGCTCGCAGCCGCCGGATACAGCGCGCAAAAGCCGCTCGCCCTTCAATACATCTACTACCCGTCCAAAGTCGGCGCGCACTTGGCGATCGCCTACAAATCCATGTGGGACGCATCGGGCCTCGTCAAAACGACGCTTCTAAGCAAGGAGCAAGCAGGCCTCTTCGCTGCGCTCGATTCCCACGATTTTGAGGCGCTCGGATCGGGCTTCGATATGGGGCTGAATATTGATCCCTATGATCTCTTGTCCGGCTTCGAGCCCGGCGGCTGGTATGACCGCGCCGGATTTCACGATGCGAACTACGGCGGCGTGATGGAAAAAGTGCGCAATGCCGGCGATCCCAAATTGCGCGCGAGCCTTCTCGCCGAAGCCGATACGATGTGGGCGAGCTTCAATGTCGCCATCCCCATCATTCACATCCCATCACGCTGGTTCATTTCGCCAGCGGTAAAGGGTTGGACGATGAAGGCTGAGCCTTATTTCTTTCGCAACCTTTCGATCGAACGCACATCGGCTTCGGCGCATTAGCTTCTGTCATCGCGAGGGCGCGCAGCGCCCGCGGCGATCCAGACTGGATTGCTTCCCCGGCACTAGGCCGGGGTCGCAATGACGGTTGGAAGCAATATCAAATCGACAATTAACTATGCCGTTGCGCAAGGCTATAGTCGAGCGAACGCAACGCGATGGGAGAAACGAAAATGCTGACGCTTTATCACTCGCCGCAATCACGCTCGACGCGCATGCTTTGGCTGCTCGAAGAGATCGGCGAGCCCTACACCATCAAATATGTCACCATCCCGCGCGCCGATGGCACCGGCGGGCGCGATCCGCAAAACGCGCATCCTGAAGGCAAGGTTCCCGCGCTCGATCATGACGGCAAGCTGGTGAAAGAAACTGGCGCGATTTGCCTTTATCTCACCGACGCGTTTCCCAAAGCCGGGATTGGCCCGAAAGTGGGAGATCCCGATCGCGCCGATTATCTCTATTGGCTGTTCAACTATGCCGCCGAGCTTGAGCCCTCGCTGATTGCGCGCATGACCGGCGCAGGCGACAACCCGATGTGGAAGCGCACCTATGAGGCGTCGATGGCGCGCCTCACCCAAGCGCTCAAAGCCGGCGATTATCTGCTCGGCAGTAAATTCAGCGCGGCGGATCTTCTGGTTTCGAGCGCCGTCCAGTGGATGCGCCAGCAATTCCCCGAAGACGCCGTCTTTGACCGCTATGCCGAGCGTTGCACAACGCGCCCGGCCTGCCAGCACGGCAACGCGAAAGACAAGCAATAGCGCGCAGCTGCTTGTCGCGCTCGATGCAGTGTACGGATGATGGAAATCAAGCGCCTTGCTGCAAGGCCCTGTGAATTGCGGCCGCTCTCACCCGAGAGCGGGACGCAAACCATATCGACAGGGGCACTTATCCGGAGCGCGCAGGCGCCAAAAAACAACAAAACGCCCCACTGCACTTTGAAAGTGCGGCAGGGCGTCCGGACAACTTTGCTGCCTGCGCGAAAATCCGCGGGGGGCAGTCTCAACAATGGTTAATGTCGGGTCTCAGGAACACGCAACGTCTCGAGCTGGTCTTTGATTCGGAGCTTCTCGCGTTTGAGCTCCGTAAGATGCAGGCTGTCACATCCAGGATGCAGCAATTCCTCTTTGATTTCAGCCTCTAATTTCTGATGTTTCTCCTCCAACTCGGATATATGCAACTCTATAGCCATAGAGCATCTCCCTGGTGGTGGACATCCAATTAGACCATGATTTTGGTAGACTGTCAGGCGAATTCTAGTCGTTCCGGTGTATATCCAAGGCGAGTTTCTCTACTTAGGAGCTTAACCGCAGGGTGAAGAGGCGGCGTATCATAGTCGGGTTGACCGGGGCTTCCGGCGCTATCTACGGCGTTCGGCTTTTGGACCTTTTGGCCGAAGCGGGCGCTGAGACGCATCTCGTCATCACGCCAGCCGGTGAGCGCACGCTCGCTTATGAAACGCCTCTTAAAATCAATGAGGTCATTGCGCGCGCACACAGGCATTATCCGTATGCGGATATTGGCGCCGCGCTCGCCTCCGGCTCGTTCAAGACCCACGGCATGGTGATCGGCTGCTGCTCAATCCGTACAATGTCGGAGATCGCGACCGGCGTAACGACCAACTTGCTCACCCGCGCCGCCGATGTGTGCCTCAAGGAGCGCCGCCCCCTGATCCTCATCGTGCGCGAGACGCCCTTGCACCTCGGCCATTTGCGCTCCATGGCCGCGCTCAGCGAGATGGGCGCGATCATCGCGCCGCCCCTGCCCGCCTTTTATGCCCAGCCGCAATCGATCGAGGATATGGTCGATCAATCGGTCTTGCGCATCCTCGATCTTTTGGGCTTCGAAGCACCCGCGCTCAAGCGCTGGGGTGAGGATTTGAAGCCATCGCGCCCCGGCAGGCCGCACCAACCCCTCAAGAAGGAACCGAGCGCATGAGCGAGAGCAATAGGTTTTGGAACTGGATGCTGAGCGTCTACCCGCGCCCGGGCGTCTCGGAGGCGCTGATTGCGCTGCAGGATCGCGAGGGTCTCAACGTCAATGCGCTCCTGTTCTCGATTTGGCTGGCTTGCCGCAGCGGCCGGCTGACGCGCGACGGAGCCGACGAGATCGAGCGGCTCAATAGTGAATGGGCGCAGGAGATCGTTGCGCCCGTGCGCGCCGTGCGCCGCATGCTCAAGACAAGCCAGCTCATTGCCGAGAACAAGAAGACTGACATCAGAAAGCGCATCCAGGCGATCGAGCTGGAGCTTGAGGAGATGCATTGCGCGCTTCTTGAAGAGCGCGCCGCGCCCGATTGTGCCGATGCCGAATCCGAGCCGGAAACCCGCGCCGAGCTTGCAAGCGATAATCTGCGGCAATACTTTGCCGCACGCCGTACGCCCAAAAGCGATCAGGACCGCATTATTGGCGGCGCCGACTGGCAAAAAGTCCTTGACGCCGTCACGGCCGATTGAAGAGCTCAATGTCGGAAGAAGAACTCGATCTGTTAAGGACGCGCCTTGCGCTGTTGCAGCAGGAGCATCGGGATCTTGATTCCGCGATCATGGCGCTCTCCGAGCAGGCATCGAGCGACCGGCTGCAAATCCAGCGTCTGAAGAAACGCAAGCTTTGGCTAAAAGACGAGATCGCGCGCCTCGAAGACATCATCCTGCCCGACATCATCGCTTAGCCGCCGGGAGAGCGGGGCGTGGTTAACAAGTTATGTCTACGTCCCTCCGGCATCGGCGCGGCGGAATGGAACGGTCACGATCGGCCGCCGCCAGGCCGCATTTAATCCTTTTCTATGACAACGCGTCTAGCTTGGCTACCGGATCACCGATCCGCTAAGCGGCAAGGCGTTAGGGTGCGATACACAAGCTATTCCATCGGACGTAGCCGAGGCCGCGCCGACCGCGCAAAGCGGAGCGGCGACAGCCTGATGAGCCGCTATTGCGATCAGCTCGGCAGCATCGTCGATCGCCGCCGCGCCGAGACGGCGCTCGAAGCGGCACGGATTTCGGCCGAAGCTCGCCAAGACATCCGCCATCAACGCCATGGTCGCCGCGCAAACCGCAAGCCGGATGAAGTCGGAATTTCTCGCCACGATGAGCCACGAGCTCAGGACGCCGCTCAACGCCATCATCGGCTTCTCGGAAGTGATGGGCAACGAGATGCTGGGGCCGATGGGAACCCCGCGCTATGTCGAGTACACGCAAGACATCCGCGACAGCGCGCAGCATCTCCTGCACATCATCAACGACATTCTCGATCTATCGCAGATTGAAGCGGGCAAGATGAGCCTGCGTGAAGACTGGGTGAGCGCGGAACCCTTGATCTCGGCCTGCATCGCGCTCGTCAAGGAACGCGCGCACGGCGTGAACCTGACCATCATTGTCGAGCTATACCCGATCGAGCACAACATCTATGTCGACGAGCGCAAGCTCAAGCAGGTTCTCATCAACATCCTCTCCAACGCCGTGAAGTTCTCGCGGCCTGGCGGATCGGTCACCGTGCGGACGTCTCTGCAACAGAGCGGGCGCTATCAGATCATGATCTCCGACACCGGGATCGGCATGACGCAAGAAGACCTCGGGCGCGTATTCGAGCCGTTCGTGCAGATCGATAGCGCGCTTCATCGCAAATACGAGGGCACCGGGCTCGGCTTGTCGCTGACCCGCAGGCTGGTCGAGCTGCATGGCGGCTCAATCATGCTGGAGAGCCAAGTTCATGTCGGAACCACGGCGATCATCGAGCTGCCCGCGCATCGCATCGCGGTTTTTGACGAAACAACACAAACGCGTACGGAAGAGCGCGCCAAGGGAGCCTGACCATGAGCGATGAAGGTTGCGTCATCGGACGCGTTGTGTCCGTCTCCGGCGCGCAGGTCGTCTTCCTGCTCAACAAGCCGGATGAGAACGCCGCTGCGGCCCGCGCGGTGCCTGCCGAAGTGGGCAGTGTCGTCAAGATTTGCGGCAAGCGTTCCGAGATCATCGGCATGATCAGAGCCGTCAGCATCCCGATCCCGCAGCGAAAGCTCGCAGGATGAGCTGCGCATCGGCGAGATCGAGCTTCTGGGCGAGATCGCGCTCGACCAGCATGGCTCCAAGCGCGAATTTCAGCGTGGCATTTCCTTCTTTCCCGGCATTGGGCGATGAAGTCTCACTGACATCACAAGGCGATCTGCGTGAGATCTATGCCGCATCGGGCGCCGCGACCGCCTGCATCGGGCGCGTCCATCAACAGGCGACCCTGCCCGCTCACGTACGGATCAACGATCTTCTGGGCAAGCATTTTGCCGTTCTGGGCACGACCGGATCGGGCAAGTCATGCGCCGTTACCGTCATATTGAAGGCGCTGCTCAGCGAGAACCCGCATGCGCGCGTGCTTCTGCTTGATCCGCACAATGAATATTCGCCCGCTTTCGGCGATGCCGCGCAGCGTCTGGACCCTGCGAGCACTTTCGAGCTGCCCTATTGGCTGTTCAATTTCGACGAGCTGTGCGAGATCGTGCTCGGCGATGACGAGCTGCGCACCGCACAAGCCTCAATTCTTGCGGAAGCGATTGTCGAGGCCAAGCTGCGCTTCCTCAACTACAAGTCTACTACCCGATCACGGTCGACACGCCGACGCCCTATTGGATGAGCGAGGTTCAATCCTTCATCCAGCAGGAGCAAGGCAAGCTGGCCCGCTCCGAGCCGGTGCAAGCCTATGTGCGCCTTTCGAGCCGGCTGAGAAAGCTGAGCGGCGATTCACGCTACGCCTTCATGTTCGGCAACGCCGCGGCCGGCGACAATATGAAGTCGCTGCTTGCGCAGCCTGTTCCGCATTCCGGTCGATGGCAAGCCGATCACGATCACCGATCTTTCGGCCATCCCATCCGAGATACTCAATGTCGTCGTCTCGGTGTTGTGCCGCTTGACGCTCGATTTTGCGCTGTGGAGCGACCGCAAGTTTCCCGATCCTCATCGTGTGCGAGGAAGCGCATCGTTATGTGCCGCGCGATGCGACGCTCGGCTTTGAGCCGACCAAGCGCACGCTGGCGCGCATTGCGAGCGAGGGCCGCAAATACGGCGTCTCCTTGTGCATCGTCAGCCAACGGCCTTCCGATCTTGCGCAGGAGATCCTCTCGGAGTGCAACACGATCTTCGCGATGCGCATGAATAACATGGAGGATCAGGAGTTCGTGCGCGGCGCGATGTCGGATTCGGGGCTTGGTCTTCTGAGTTCCTGCCGTCATTGCGCGCCGGTGAAGCAATCACCGTCGGCGAAGGCGTCTCGGTGCCGCAACGGCTGACATTCCTCGACTTGCCGGCGGGCGAGATGCCGCGCAGCAAGACATTGTCGTTTACGACGGCATGGCAAAGCGAGTCCGAGACGCCGGATGCCGTCGATGTCGCCATCGGGCGTTGGCGCAATCAACAGACCAGCGACGCCGCATAGAGCGCAAGCGGATCGCTTCGCTCCGCTCGTAACGGCATGATTATCTGCCCGATTTGCCCGCGCTCTTGTCGGCGGGCTTATCGTTCGCCGCGCGCTTGTGCTCATACATTGCGCGGTCGGCGGAATGCAGCTCCGCCTCGATATCGCCACCGGCCGTCACTTCACAAACGCCATAGGCGATCGAAAGAGCGACACTCTTGCTCGCCACTTCCAGCGGCTTGTCGACAATCGCTTTGGCGATCGCTTCGGCGCGCATCTTCGCCTGCTCGAGCGTTGCGCGCACCAGGATGACACCGAACTCATCACCGCCCAGCCGGCCGACGGAATCCGTCGCGCGCACATTCGCCTTCACCGTCTTGCCGACATGTTTCAACGCTTCATCGCCCGTGGCATGGCCATAGGCATCGTTGATCTCCTTGAAATTGTTCATGTCGATATAGATGAGGCTCGCCTTCTGGCCGTGGCGCTCGAGCATGGCTTTGGTGCGCATGAGCTCACGCACGAAAGCGCGCCGGTTGAGCACGGGAAGCAGCGTGTCCTCATCGGCCAAAGCCTCGAGCTCTTCGAGCCGGCGTTTGTTCTTTTCCAGCTCCTTCTTGAGCTCGATCACCTCGCCCATCAGCTTGGAGATCGCTGCGCGCACGCGCGGCGTCAGCTCGGCATCGGGAATGCCCATGATCTGGACGGTGTCTTCGACCGAACGCACTTGAGACGTGGGCGCCACCGGCTCTGAGCGCACAACACCACCCGCCGCGCGTACTTGCGTGACGCCAGCCGGCGCGCCCGCAGGCCTTGACCCTTCGACTTTGATCGCCATCCGACACCCGCCCGGAATGTTCGCTCAGCCCAATTCTCTCAACAGCCCACGCGCGGAGCAGGCGGGCGCGGCCTTGCTCCGGGTATGGCGCAATCTATACTGCCGCGCTTTCGCTAGGAAATCGCTAAGCGAGGGGGCGCGGGCGAGAGGCCGCGTCAAAGGTTAACGGATTTGGCATCCGCCGCAAAAGCAAAGCCGCTGATCGGCCTGATCATGGGCAGCCGCTCCGATTGGCCGGTGCTCAGTCACGCCGCCAAGACGCTCGATGCCCTTGAAGTTGCTTATGAAAGCCGGATCGTCTCGGCGCACCGGACACCAAAGCGGCTTTATGATTATGCCGGCGCCGCCAAGTCGCGCGGGCTTAAGGTTTTGATCGCAGCGGCGGGCGGGGCGGCGCATCTGCCCGGCATGACGGCGGCGATGACGGAGCTGCCGGTGCTCGGCGTACCGATGGAGAGTAAGGCGCTCAAGGGCCTCGATAGCCTGCTCTCGATTGTGCAAATGCCGGCGGGCGTGCCGGTGGGAACTCTGGCGATCGGCGAAGCCGGCGCGGTGAACGCGGCGCTCTTTGCCGTTGCGATCTTGGCGACTTCCGATGCCGCGATTGCCGCGCGCTTGGCGAAATGGCGCGCGGCACAGACCGCTGCCGTGCCCGAAAGGCCGGAAGACGGAATCCCGGTCTTGGACGTCGTCAAAGTCATCCGCAAGAAACGATGATTTCGCCTCTTGCCCTCATACGCACCTCATCCTTGGACAAGCTTAGGATGAGGGCCGCCCCCTCCTCTCACCCTCATGCTGAGCCTGTCGAAGCATGAGAGAGATCGAGCCGGGGCAGACGATTGGCATTTTGGGCGGCGGCCAGCTGGCGCGCATGCTTGCGCTTGCCGCAGCCGAGCTTGGCTTGAATACCATCATCCTGGAGCCCGATAAGCACGCACCGGCCGCGGCCGTTGCCGCACGTCACATTTGCGCCGATTACACGGATGACAAGGCAATCGCAGAGATTTGCGCATCCACCGCGGTCGTGACGCATGAATGGGAGAATGTGCCGCTCGAAGCCGCGCTGAAGATCAACGAGCGCATCCCCGTTCTGCCTTCGCCGCGCGCACTTGAAACCAAGCAGGACCGGCTGAAGGAAAAACAGTTTCTCACCAGCCTCAAGATCGAAGTTGCTTCCTTCGCCGATATTTCGTCTACGGACGATATCGCGGCCGCCGAGCAATCGGTCGGCTTTCCTGCCGTGCTCAAGACGCGGCGTGAAGGCTATGACGGCAAAGGCCAGGCGAAAGTCTCATCGCGCGCCGAGCTTGAAGCGGCGTGGAGCCGCTTCGGCCGCGCTTCGGTGCTTGAAGCTTTCGTGAAGTTCGATGGCGAAGCCTCGATTGTCGCAGCGCGTGGGGCGGATGGCAGCTTTGCCGCTTACGACTTCACCGAGAACGCGCACACCCATGAGCACATTTTGAAAACCAGCCGCGTGCCCGCGCGCTGGAACAGCGATATCGAGGCACGCGCGCAGCTAATCGCGCAGAACATCGCCGATGCCTTGGATTATGTCGGCGTGTTTGCGGTCGAGTTCTTCGTCCTCGGCAAGGAGCTGATCGTCAACGAGATCGCGCCGCGCGTTCACAATAGCGGACATTGGACCATCGATGCCGCCGAAACCTCGCAATTCACCCAGCATATCCGCGCAATTTGCGGCTGGCCGCTGGGCTCACCCGCGCGCCATTCGGATGCCGTGATGACCAATTTGATCGGCGATGACGTGAGCGAGTGGCGCAATTTCTTGGGCGAGCCCAATGCGCATTTGCATCTTTACGGCAAGCGCGAGACGCGAGCGGGCCGCAAAATGGGCCACGTCACCCACACCTTCCCGCTTGGCTCGCGCGCCGAATAGCGCAGCCCTAGTGTGGAATTGCCACACGGCCCCGCGCTACAATCGGCTCATGCGTTTGATCCTGCAGCTCATCGGCTTCGTCATCCTGATCGTCGGCATCGTCTTCACGGTGTCGCCGATCCCGTTCAGCTTCACCATGGTGGTCATCGGCGCCTCGCTCATCATCGCCAACAACCCCGTGATCGCGCGCTGGTTCCGCCACGAGCGCATGCAGCATCCCTTTCTCGACCGCCTCTTCGAGATCGTCGAGCAACGCCTGCCGCGGAATTGGCGCGTCGATGGCGGCTCGGTCTATGAAGACTTTTCAAGCTCCAAGCACCCAGGGGACGGCTGATCAGCCGCCTTCCCAAACACCGGCGTTCTTGCTAGGCGTTGCGCGGGCTCAAGCGCGTGCAACAGCGCATGCCGAGCCTTCAGGGAGAACGCGAAAATGAGCATGTTCACGCACATCACAGTGGGAACCAACGACGTCGCCAAAGCACGCAAGTTTTATGATGCCGTCTTGGAGCCGCTCGGCTATACGCGCACAGCCGATCTTGGCGACAACGCATCGATCTGGGGCCATCACGGCTCGATCGAGTTCTTCGTCTTGAAACCCGCGGATGGCAAGCCGGCAACGGTCGGCAATGGCGTCACCGTCAGCTTTTCCGCACATGATCGCGCCGCGGTTGCCGCGTTTCACAAAGCGGCGCTCGAGCTCGGCGGCAAGGACGAAGGCGCCGTCGGCCCGCGCGGCTGGAAAGAAAACGCCTACGCCGCCTATGTGCGGGATCCCGATGGCAACAAGCTCGCCGTCTACACCTTCAATCCGAGCTAAGCGCCTAGAGCCGATCGCCGCGGGCGCGCTCGCGCGCTTGGCGCAACACATCGAAGGGCGAAGGTATGCGCCCGAACGCTTTGCGGGCGCCGGCCTTCGCCTTTTCGATCTGCATCACATTCTCGATGCGTGCGTCCAGAAAGTCCCAGGTGGCACGCGAATCTGTCACTTTGGTCCTCGAACCAGCGCATGAGTGTCGTGGTGTAAACGCCCGCGAGCAGCACGCGCTTAGTGTAGAAATTGAAGTCGGTCGAGGTGTCGCCGATGCCGCGCCAGATCGCGTCGACCGTGCGGTAAAGATTGCGCAGGCCCTCGGGCGCGAATTGCGGCAGCGTAAGAAACTGCACCGCGCGGCGTGCCGCCGGCTTGTGTGCGCTGAGCGCCTCGATGCGCAAACGCACCGCAAGCGCAATCTTCTCACGCACTTTCATCGCCGCAAGATCATGCGCCTTGAGCCCTTCAAGCATCGCGGCATCCGCGGTCAGTGAATAATAGGCGACAAGGTCCATAACCCCGCGCGGGAAAGCGAGGCGCTGCATCTCGCGCGCAACGCCGGCTTTGTCGGCGGCGCGGCGCAGCGTTTCGAGCGAAAAGCCGTCGAAATCAGCCTCGATCAGCGCGGCTTCGAGCATCCCGCGCTTTTCTTCCGTATAAGGATCATCTTCATCGGTCATATTAAGCCACCGTCATTCCGTGCGCTTTGCAGCGACTTGCCGATGCAATGCTGACACGGGATCTATCCCGGATCTGCGAAGCGGCATTCCACGCCGTATCGCGTCCGGGATGACGAAGCTCGTTGCCACAACCCGAATCATTCGTCTCCCTCGCCCGTTGGCGGCTTCACCCAATACTTGATCTCGCTCTCGAACAGGAGCTCGGAAAGATCATCCATGCGCTGCGGATAGAGAATGCCATCCAGATGATCGCATTCATGCTGCACAACGCGGGCATGAAAGCCGCGCGCGGTGCGCTCGATCACCTCGCCGCCGGGCCCCAGCCCGCGATAGCGGATATGGTCGGGCCGCGTCACCAGCCCGCGCAAGCCCGGCACCGAAAGGCAGCCCTCGAACCCCTTGGAAAGACCTTCGCCGAGCACCTCGATCTCCGGGTTCATCAAAACGGTCAAGGGCGCGGTCTCGTCGAACGCCTCTTCCTCGGTGAGCTCGCCGACGGCGCGCTCAGGTGGCGCCTGAAAGATCACCAGCCTGAGCGGCACATGGACTTGCGGCGCGGCGAGGCCCGCCCCGTCGGCATCGATCATGGTCTCGATCATGTCGGCGATGAGGCGCTGGATCTCGGGATCGCGCGGATCCTCGACCGGCTTGGCGACGCCTCTCAGCACCGGGTGGCCCATGCGGGCGATTTTGCGAATTGCCATGCGCCGAATATGGGGGCGCCCGTGCCGCCGGTAAAGCCGGGGAGAAATCGCGACGCGCCCTGCATCCAGGCTTGGTGTGCAGCGCATCTGAAAGGAGACAAAGGATCGATTTTGAGGAGAGATGGATGAAAGCCCCCGCTAATACCGTCCTGGAACAGCATCTGGTGCGCGCGCTGTGGTTCGCGCTTGTCTCCGGTCTCGTCTCCCTGGCCCTGGCCACGCTCGCCGCCGCTTAGCCTTCCCCCCGGTCCGGCCTGTCACACCGGACCACGGAGGAGCCCCGGGCCCTTTACTGGACAAGAGGGCGGAAATCCCCTATTTCCCCCGCCAGGCTGGCGGGCCGGGCCCCGCCGGCGTTAAGCTCATTTTCGCCAGCTGGGATCAGGCCCCCGGCCGGCAGACGCCAAATGGAGGCAGTCATCGTTCAGATCGTCGTCCGCGACAATAATGTCGACCAGGCCTTGCGCGCGCTGAAGAAGAAGATGCAGCGCGAGGGCGTGTTCCGCGAAATGAAGCTTCGCAATCACTACGAAAAGCCGTCCGAGAAGCGCGCCCGCGAAAAGGCCGAGGCCGTTCGCCGCGCCCGCAAGCTCGCTCGCAAGCGCGCCCAGCGCGAAGGATTGAGATAAACCTCAATCTCGAATCCATTTATAGAGCACGGTATGCGCCACAAGGTTTCGGCCGTCGTGCTCTTACTAGCCCTCGCAGGATCCGCGATCCTCGCAGGGTCCGCGATCCTGGCAGGGCCGACTCTCGCCCGCGAGCTTCCACCTGACATCGCCAAGCTGCGCAAGCTCGCCGTTAAAGGCGACCCCGAAGCGCAATATGATCTTGCCTCCCATTACGAACGCGGCAGCGGCGTCAATCCAAACCGCCCTTCTGCAATCTACTACTACAAGAAAGCAGCCGAGCACGGACATCGCGGCGCCCAAAGAAAGCTTTGCTTTCTGTATGCGCAGCCGCTGCATCTGTTTGACATCACCGATCCCGAAGACAAGAACGGCGCGATCACGAAGATCCTGCCGGCCGAGGGGTCGCAGCGCGACGTCGCCAATACGCTCCAGTGGTGCGGCGTTGGCGCCGGCCTCATAGATGCCGATTTTCTTATCCCGCCTGGGTCTTGGGGCTGCTTTATGCGCGCGGCGGCGAAGGCCTGAAACCCGATCTCGAAGAGGCCTATTTCTGGCTCTCAATGGCGCCCAAAGACAAGTTCTTCAAGACCGTCAGAAACAAGCTCACATGGCAGCGCCGCCGGGCCGCCGAGGCGCGCCTCAGGGATTGGCGCAAGACACACCCGGCTCCGATCACACCCCGGCCGCGCTAGCGCTTCTTTGCGGCATCGATGAGCGCGCGAACCATGAAGGCGCGTACCTTCGCGGCTTCCTTGTCGCTCACTTGAAGAACATCGCGAAACACCACCCAGCTTTCGGTGCCGACCACGACCGCGAGCGCGGATTCCAAGAGCGCAAGATCACCCTTGGCGAATTCCGCGCGCGACGGAGCCAGCGCCTCTTGGATGAGCGGCGAACGGCGGTTCTGGCGCACCGGTAGATCGCTCTTTGAGCCGGCGCGCTGCTCCATAGAGCGCGCCAGCATCACGCGGATCGCCGTCTCATTCTGCGCAATCGTTTCAGCGAGCGCGGCATCGACACGCATCACGCGTAGAGCGGGATCGTCTTCGGTGCGCGCAAACAACGTCTCGGGCGGCGGCACCGAAACATCGAGCGCAGCTTCGGCCAACAGCGCCTCGGCGCTGGCGAAGTAGCGATAGGCCGTGGCGCGCGAGACCTGCGCCTCGCTCGCCGCCTCCTCGAGCGTCGGCTTCTGGCCTTGCTTCAAGAGGCGCGCTGCAGCATCGAGCAAATCCTTGCGCGTGCGGCGCCTTTGCTGCCAGCGGCCTTGATGGGTTTGCGAAGCGGTCACGAGAGCTGCTGCTGAATTGCTGCAAGATCGAGCCACACATTCTCGCGTTTGATGTCGCCGCTGTCGGCAAACTCGATCACATGCAGCAAGCGGAATTCGAGCGGCCGGTTCCGGCCTTCAATGCCGAACGGCCGGCCGGGCGCGCGGCCCGACCAGATCGATTCGATCGACGAGAAAGTTCTCGCCATAGAGCCGCCATTTCGATTTCACATGACCGTCCGACAAATCGGCGAACAGATTTTCATAGAAGGCACGCACATCGGCATGGCTTGTCGCAGGCCCCGGCGGCCAGCCGACAATGTCATGCACGACCTCTGGGGCGAGCGTCCTTAAGACGCCCTCGACATCGTCCTTCATCTCGTAGCCGAAATGCTCATCGAGCTTCTTATCCATTTCCGCCTTGCTCAGCGCCATTTGGAGCCTCCTCGCTTGCTCTGATCAGGTTCTTATAATGAGATTATTGTCTCGTTACAATACCCTTGTTTCATAGTGGCCGGTTACGCGAGGATGAGCGCAAGAAGCGGCAGCAAGGGAGGGCGAAGTGACGGCATTCGTGCTGGTGCATGGTGCCTGGTGGTCGGGCGATTGGCTGTGGCAGGGCGTGGCCGCGCCTTTGCGCGCGCAAGGCCACCGCGTTTTCACGCCGGCGCTCACAGGGCTCGGGCCGCGCTCGCATCTCGCCTCGCCCGGGCTCAACCTCTCGACCCACATCGCCGACGTCGTTCAGCTCATCAAATGGGAGGAGCTTTCCGACATCGTGCTTGTCGGCCACTCCTATGGCGGCATGGTGATCTCCGGCGCGCTCGAGGAAGTGCCGCCAGGCACGATCCGTTCGGTCGTCTATCTCGATGCATTCGTGCCGAAGAACGGCGAATCGCTTATCGATCTTGCCTCCAACGCAAATGAGGCGCTGGGAAACGCGGACCCCGTTCCGCCACCGCCCTTCTTCGCCGAGCAAGGCACCGAGCTTGCCGCAATTCTGAAACGGCGCGGCACACCGCAAGCGCGCGCTTGTTTCTTCGACAAGCTCTCGCTCACCGGCGCGCGCGATCAGATCCCCACCAAGACCTATGTGTGGGCGACCGGCTCGCCGGTGTTCCGCCGTTTTTATGATGAGCTGCAAAGCGATCCGGGCTGGCGCACCCTGACAATCGATTGCGGGCATATGACAATGCTCGAGCGACCCGAAGAGACAACTGAGATCATCGCGCGTGCGCAAGGCTGAAAAGGAAAACACAATGACAGAGCAATCGACTTTCGTTCTGGTGCACGGCGCTTGGGCGGGCGGCTGGATCTGGCGCGATATGGCGGAGCGCTTGCGCGCGCTCGGCCACCGCGTTTACACCCCGACCCTCACCGGGCTCGGCGAGCGCTCGCATTTGATCAGCCCTGAGATCAATTTGACGACGCATGCGCTTGATGTCGCCAACCTGATTAAATGGGAGGAGCTTTCAGGCGTCGTGCTTGTCGGCCATTCTTATGGCGGCATGGTGATCTCGGGCACGGCCGAAAAAGTGCCCGAAGGCGCGATCCGTTCGATCGTTTATCTCGATGCCTTCGTGCCCGGCAACGGACAATCGCTGGCCGATCTGGCGGCACCGCGCGACGCGCCTCAGCCGGTTCCCTTGCAGCAGGATCCTGTGCCGTTTCCAGGCGCCGGCCAACTGAACGACGCACGCATTGAGAGGCTTGTGACGGCCCATCCGCTCGGCTGCTTCACCGAAAAGCTCAATCTCACCGGCGCAATCGATCGCATCCCGGTCAAGACTTATGTGCAGGCAACCGGTAGGCCCGCAGATTGGGCCGTTCGCAAAGATGGCTGAGAGCATCGCTCAAGATCCCGCTTGGCGATTCGAAAAGCTCAATTGCGGACACAACACGATGATCGATATGCCGGAAGAGACGCTGCAAGTCTTCCTGCGCGCCGCCGCTTAACTGCCTCAAGCCGATTTGGCGCGGCGGCCGCGAAAGCGCGACATAACGCCCTTGATCATCGCGCCGAAGGCCGGCGGACGCTCGGTCGTCAAAAGATGATTGGCGAACACGCGGCCCATCCGGAACAAGAGGAACACCGTCGTTGCGAGCGTGAGCGCCGACGTTGCCCAGATCTCCCAAGGTGCCGGATGCGACGAGAGGCGCATCAGCATATAGAACGGCGTGTAGATCGGAATCCATGAGACCACGCGCGCCAACAGGCCGTTGGGATCCGCCATGATAACGCCGACAAGAATATTCGGCAGAAAGATGATCAGCGACGCCGGGCCCAAGAGCGCCTGTGCATCGGTGATCGATGCCGCCATGCTGCCGATGCCAAGATAGATCGAGCCATAGATCAGCAGCCCGCACATGAAATAGATGAACACGAATGGCAGGTTCTCGGCTGTCATGAACACATGCGCGCTGGACAGCGCCAGGTGAACAATCTCCTTGGGAGCGAGCACCAGCGCAGCGGCCAAAAGTCCGGCGGCCCAGATGATGAGCGTCGTCAGCGATGCGCCGATCGCGCCCAAAAGCTTGCCGGTCATGATCTCGCGAGGAGAAGCGCATGACATGAGAATCTCCACCATGCGTGTCGACTTTTCCTCGATCACACCGGTCAAGAGCGCCGCCGAGTTGCTGAAGGTTGCAAAGAACAAGAGGAATGCGAATCCGATCGGCGCGACGCGCGTGATGATCGCAGCGATCGGGCTGGATTTCTTTTGCGTCGGATCGCTCGCCTCGATGTCCGCATTCAGATGCATAGCCGGCGCGATGGCGGCGTTGTCTCCGACAATATGCGAGACGGCCCGCAACCGCAGCTCATTCGACAACACCTCGCGAATGAAGTTCGGCAGCACATTGTCCTCCATGCTGCCGGTGAGATACCGCGCCGGCACATTGCCGCTGTCGAAACCTTTGGGAATCACCAACACGCTTTCGAGCCGGCCGTTATCGACGGTGTATATGCCTTTGAAATAAAGCGCAGCGACCGCCCCAACATCGCTCGCCCTCGCCAGATCATCGGGCGTCGGCACCAGCGTAAAGGGCGCTTTGCCCGGCGTGAATGAAGTCCAGCCCGTGCCAAGATAGGGCTTGATCGTATCAAACGCGGGATCGAGCCCGCCCTGCGCAATGAACGTATCGATCGATGAGGAACGCCGCGGCGCCTCGATCATTTCCGCGACTTCGGGCGCCGATGCGCGCAGCTTGGGAAGATCGACATGCCACTTCTCGGCAAAGTCGGACAGATCCGAAAGCGTCTTCGCATCACGCGCGCGCGCAACGCTCTTGGCGAACACCTGGCTATAGCCGCCCTGGTAATCGACAATGACGAAATTCCGCGACGGCCCGGCTTTCTGCAGCAAGGTCGATGCGGCGACCGCAAGCACGATCCAGAATCGGAAACAGCAGCACGCTGAGCAGGAAGCCGCGGCGCGTGACATATTTGACGTATTCGTGGCGTGCGATGAGAAATGTATGTTTCACGCCGCGCTCCCTTGAAGCTCAACCTCATGCCCGGTAATGCCGACAAGGCTGACGAATACCTCGCGCAAAGTGGGCCGCGCGATCTCGAAGCGCGCAGGCACGACGCCGCGCTCGAAACAGGCCGCGAGCAGCGAGCGCCCATCGGCGCCCGGCGTCAGCTCGATCTCCCAAAGCGAAGAGCCCTCGCCCGGCGCGATCACGCACACCACGCCCCCGACTTGCGCAAGGAATGACAAATCTTCGTTCGCCTCGATCAGTGCCCGGCGCGGCAGCAGCATTCGCGCCTCATCGGGCGATCCATCGAAGAGCTTCTTGCCCTTGGCGATGATGATGAGCCCATCACACAGCCGCTCGGCATGCTCCATCGTGTGCGTCGAGAACAGGATCGTCTTTCCGGCTTGCGCGAGACTGCTGACGATGATCTTCAAGCTCGGCCTGATTGACCGGATCGAGCCCCGAAAACGGCTCATCAAGAATGACGAATTCGGGATCGTGAATGATCGATCGCGATCACCTGAACTTTTTGCGACATGCCTTTCGACAGGCCCTGAATACGCACGCGCGCGAAATCGCCGAGCCCGAACCCATCCAAGAGCTTTAGGCCGCGCTGGCGCGCAGCGCGCGCATTCATGCCTTTGAGCAGAGCGATATAGACGATCGCATCGATGGTGCGCAGGCGCCGGTAAAGCCCGCGCTCTTCCGGCAGATAGCCGATGCGGTTGCGCGCTGCGCTCGTTGCCGCTTGGCCGAAAATCTCGATCTGGCCGGCATCGGGCGGCAGAATGCCGAGCATCATGCGCACGGTCGTCGTCTTGCCCGCGCCATTGGGGCCAAGAAAACCGACAATCGCGCCGCGCGGCAGCGAAAAGCTCAGATCATCAACGGCAATGAAATCGCCAAAGCGCTTCGTGACGCCGATAAGCGATACGATTGAATCGGCCAATCAATCCCCCCAAGTGCTTCGCCCCCTCATATGGGGATCCTGCACAATGCTTCAACCCGGCCCCGCGGATTTTGGTAGAGAGAGCTTGTGCCGTCAAACCGAGCCGCTGAGTGCCGTTACGTGATAGACACAGCGGCGAGCGCCCGCGATGATATGATCGCGCCGCGCGATTTGGGCGCCTTTGCCGAGCGCAGCGCGAAAGCAGGCAAGCTCTTCGCGGCACAGCCCAGTACAAAGCCGCGCGGCTGCGCACACCGGGCAATTATTTTCAACCAGGAGATAGCCGCCCGCTCCATCGCCGCGCACCTCGGCCATATAGCCTTCTTCACTGCGCAGCTTGGCGAGCGCTTTGAGCTTTGCTTGAAGCGTCTTCTTTCCGCTAAGCGCCGCGCTATAGGCCTTGACTTGCGCGGCGGTGCGCAATTTGAGAATGCGCTCAAGCCCCTTCTCGCCAAACGCCGTCTTCATACCGGTGATAAGATCGGCGGTGAGCGCAGCATGTGCATCGGTGAAGTAGGCATCAGCCGGGGGTTCGGTGCGCCACAGCTTGGCGGGCCGCCCGCGCGGGCGCGCTGCTTCGGCAAAGCTCACAAGCCCATCGCCCTCAAGCGCATAAAGATGCTGGCGCACAGCCATCGCCGTCAGCTCGAGCTCCTCGGCAAGCCGCTCCGCCTCGATCGGCCCAAGCCGCTTGAGCGCCGCAAGCACGCGCAATCGCGCCGCGCCATGGCTGGTATCGCTCGTCACATTCATCCTTATTTTCTAAAGCCGTGACTTGAGAAAAGCAAGTGCGCGCGATAGCCTCGAAATGTAAAGCCGGGAGAAGCGCCATGTGGACAAAGACCGGATTGACGAGTGACAAGCTCAAGGACGGCAGGAAGCTCGTAAAGCTCGCCGGCAGACAGATTCTTGTTATCGAAGCCGAGGGCCGCCTGTTCGCGATCGCCAACAGATGCCCGCATGAAGGCTATCCCCTCAGCGAAGGCACGCTCTCCTCCGCATGCGTTCTCACCTGCAACTGGCATAATTGGAAATTCGATCTGAAGAGCGGCGAAGCGCTGGTCGGCGGCGATCCCGTGCGCACCTATCCCGTGCGCGAAGAGGACGGCGAGATCCTGATCAACTTGGCCGATCCGCCAGCTGCGGCTATCGCTGAGCGCGCGCTTAAAGGCTTGTCGCAGGCAATCGACGATGAGGATACGACTCGCATGGCGCGAGAGACCGCGCGGTTGGTCAAAGCGGGATTCCCGGCGGAAGATGCGCTCCGTCACGCCATTAAGCTCTCGCATGAGCGCTTCGAGTTCGGCACCACGCACGCCTATGCCGCCGCGGCGGACTGGCTCGCGCTCGCCGCCCGCGCACCCGATCAAGAGCGGTACCTCGCCGCGCTCTTGGAACCGATTGCGCATATCGCCTGGGACATCTCGGGCGAAACCTATCATCCGTTTACGGATGAAACCGCGCCCTGGGATGCCCAAGTTTTTATCGACGCTGCCGAATTGGAAGATGAGCCCCACGCCATCGCACGCATTGCCGGCGCACTGGAGACAGGCATTCCTTATGCAAGGCTGCGCCCCGCCCTCGCCGCAGCCGCGCTTGCGCACTACGCCGATTTCGGCCACAGCGCTATTTATGTCTTCAAGACCGGCCAGCTGATCGAGCGCTTAGGGCCGGAGCTCGCGCTGCCGCTCACCAAGGCGCTCACCCGCTCGATCATCTATGCAACGCGCGAGGACAAGCTGCCCGAATTCCGGCAATACGCCAAAGCGCTTAGCGCTTGGGATGGCAAGGGCAACACGCCGGCGCGCGCGGAAAATTTGATCGGCCAATCGGTGAACGGCGCGCTTAATGCCGTGCTGTCATCGAGCGGCCGCCCGCCGCGCGAGATCTATGATGCGCTTCTGGAAGCCGCGGCGTGGAACCAGCTGCATTTCGACACCAGATGGGAACGCGCAACGACCGGCGCAATCGCCGACAATATCGGCTGGCTCGATTTCACCCATGCGCTCACTTTCTCAAATGCGGTGCGCCATCTCTGCGAGGAGACGCCCTCGCTCTGGCCACAGGCGCTGTTGCAGCTCGCGCTGTTTGTCGGGCGCAACCGCAAATATACGGATGCCGATCTCGATGTCGCGCAATGGTGTGTTGAGAACGAAGCGTCATTCATTGTGCGCGAGTTGTCGGCGCTTTACGATCACTCCGTGCCGGAGCCGATCATCGCCTGCCATCGCATCAAGAATCTCTTCGCGCTCGAAGATGAGCTTGCTGCCAGCCCCAATGCACCCTGGCACGATACAGTGCTTGCGTCCGTCAACCGTTATTTGAACGCGCCGATCAAGCGGCGCCATGGCCTGCGCCAAGCGAGCCAAGCGCTCGACTTCATCGCACAGGAAGGCTGAGAATGAATATCGATGCCTATCTTGCGCGCATCGGCTATGCCGGGCCGGTGCGCCGCGATCTCGAAACGCTCACGGCGATTCACCGCGCGCATCTTTCTGCGATCCCTTACGAAAATCTCGACATTCATCTCGGCCGCACGCTGCCGCTCGGCGCCGAACCCGCGTTCGACAAGCTGGTGACGCGCCGGCGCGGCGGCTGGTGTTATGAGATGAACGAGCTCTTGATTTGGGCGCTGGGTGCGCTCGAATTCGATGTTTATCGCGCCGGGGCGGGCGTTCACCGCGAGGTGGGCGGCGGTAGCCGGCTCGGCAACCATTTAATCGGTATTGCACAGCTCGATAAGCCCTATCTCGTCGATGTCGGCTTCGGCGATGGCCCGCTCGATCCCATCCCGCTTGAAATCGGACGCTATCGCCACGGCGATTTCGAGCTCGGCCTTGAGCGCGATGGCGATTGGTGGCGTTTGCGCAATCACGCCCGCGGCGCAGCGCCGAGCTTCGATTTCACCGAAGAGCCGCGCGATCTCACCTGGTTTCAAGCCAAATGCACCGAGCTGCAAACTTCACCCGACTCCGGCTTCGTAAAATCGAGCGTTCTGCAGCGCAGGCTCCCGGGCCGCATCTATGTACTGCGCGGGCTGACCGCCAGCGACATAGGCCTCAACACCGCAACGACACGCGTGGTGGAATTGCAAAGCGATTATGCGCACGTGCTAAGCGATTGGTTCGGTGTCGATCTTGGTGACGATCTTACGCAGCTTTGGCCCACCATTAAGGAAAGCCACCGCGCATGGCTCGCCGAGCAAGCCGCCGCGCGCTGATCACAAGCGCTTCATCAGCTGCTCAACATAAGGCGCAAAGCCCCAAGCTTCGTAAGCGGCGCGCGCGTGTGCATTGCCCGACATGACACCGATCATCATGATGTGGATGCCCCGCGCGCGAAAATCCGCCTCGGCCGCCTGGGCGAGCGCCCGGCCGACGCCTTTGCTCCGCCACGCCGGCTCGATGAAAAGCTCGACGATAAACCCGCGCTGGCGCTCCTCCGGGCGCACGTCAGGGCCCGCTTCACTGATCAGCGAAACCAGCCAACCCACCGGCTTGCCGTCGATCTCGGCAACGAAAACGCGCCCATCGTCCTTGGCGATGCGCTTTGCAAGCGAGGCATAATAATCGCGCCCGACCGCATCATCCGTGCGCCGATCCCACACGAACCCGGCCTCATAATGCGTGAGACCTTTGACGAAATCCTCGAAAACACCCTGCTCCTCGGGCAAGCGCGCCGCGCGGATGAAGAGCTTGCCGTCTTGTGACGCTTCGCCGGGCATTGGAAATCGCGCGCGCTCCGCTCAGATTGCCCACCATGTTCCGGCGCATCTTTCACATCTGCATTCTGCTGTCGAGCCTCGGCCTGCCCGCCATCGCAAGGGCCGGTCAGGTGATGTGGGCCGATATGGGCTGGCAGGAGATCCGTGCCGGCAAAGCGTTTGCGATGACGGCGCCGCCTGGCACGGTCTATCAAGAGACGCCGAGCGGCGATGTGTTCGCGGGCAAATTCACGCATCCCGATTTCACCATCGACTTCGAATACGGGCTGTGGGCGAATGATCTCGGCGGCCTGAAGAAGGGCTATAAGCGCGAGCAGGCGGTCTTCGACGGCCAAAGCGCGCTTCTGGTCACCGGGCCCGGAGGCGGCCATTTCGATTGCAAGGGCCACCTCATCGCAGCCTATATGAAAGATGTCGGGGCTGGCATGATCGCGCCCGTTTCGCTGCAAATTCATGGCTGTGCGAAAGACCCGGCCGAGATCGGCGTCATCAAGCGCATGTTCGAATCCTTGCGCTTCGGCCGATTGGAATGGCCCGGCAAGAAGTAATCCGACTGCCTCAAGGTAACTTTGTCATGCCCGCGCAGGCGGGCATCCAGCTTATTTAGGTCCTGGATTTCCTGCTTTCGCGGGAATGACAGTGGGTCACGCAAACTGCTTGAGCCAACCCAGGCTTTCCAGCGTTGGCTTTTGCGGCGTGTATTCCGCGCCGAACCAGCCGTCATAATGCAGCGCCTCGATCGCCTCGAAGATCGAAGCGAAATCAAGCGTGCCCGCGCCGGGCTCGACACGCCCCGGCACATCGGAGAATTGAACATGCCGCGCGACATCCATGACATCCGCAAACGCGCCGGCAACGTCATCGCCGCACATCGCGACATGATAGATATCGAACTGCAGGCCCACGCATCCCGCGAGATGATCGCGGATGAGCTGCGCACCCTCACGCACATCCGAAAGCAGCGCATTGGGTAAATCCACGGGGTTGATCGGCTCGATGAGCAGACGGATGCCCGCCTTGTTCGCAAGTTCACCGGCTTTGGCGAGATTGTCGCAATAGACTTTCAGCGCATCTGCACGCGCCACACCCGGCGCAAGCCGCGAGGGACCCGCATGCACTTGTTTGCAGCCAAGGATGGATGCGTTTTCGATTGTGCGCGCGATCTCATCGGCGAATTGCTTGCTCGCGCCCCGGCACGCCGGAAAGCCCAGGCCCGCCATCACGCAAATCGCCCATGCCGGCATTGATGAGCACGAGCTGTACGCCTGCCGCTTGCGCCGCCTTTGCCATGTCGCGAGCGCTGAACATCCAAGATTTGAATCTCGATGGCATCAAACCCCGCCGCCTTCGCACGCGCCGGCCGCTCGAGCGAGCCCCACTCGCGAAACATCGTCGTTATGCTTGTGCTGAATCGCACGGGCCGCTCCCCAATCGGACCGGCCAATGCGGCAGGCCGGCTTTGTTGATATCAATTTCGCAGCGCAGCGTGAAGCGACGCAAAGCCTCGGTTACACTCCAACAAAGACCTGGATGGAGCGAATGGCAATGGGCACATCAATGGCCAAGACATCGGAATCCCGTGCAACCTTCGTGCTCGTGCACGGCGCCTTTGCCGGGGGATGGGTTTGGCGCGGTGTCGCCGATCGCTTACGCGCAAACGGCCACCGCGTGTTCACGCCGACGCTGACAGGCCTTGGCGAGCGTTCGCATTTGCTGAGCCCCGAAATCAATTTGACGACCCATGTCCTCGACGTCGTCAACCTGATCAAATGGGAGGAGCTTTCAAGCATCGTGCTGGTCGGCCATTCCTATGGTGGCATGGTGGTGAGCGGCGTGACCGAGAAGGTTGCGGACGGCACGATAAGATCGATCGTCTTTCTCGATGCCGCCGTGCCCGAGGATGGCAAGAGCGCCTATGATACGTTCGGCAACACACAAGCGCCGGAGACTTATGTGCATCCGCCCACGGTCAAGCCGGAGGGACGCCCGCACACAACACCTGAGGATCTTGATCGGTTGCGCCGGCTCCTGACGCCGCAATCAAGCGCCTGCTTCACGGAAAAGCTGCATCTCACCGGCGCGCGCGAACGCATCCCGGTGAAGACCTTTATTGAAGCGCTGGCGAAAGCCCGGCCGGGCCCGGCAAATCCGCGCATCGCCGAAATCAAGAAAGATCCGGCCTGGCGCTACGAGACGCTCGATTGCGGCCACAACACGATGATTGAACTGCCCGACGAAACGACCGCAGCCTTCGAACGCGCTGCGAGTGCGTGATAACAACCCGGCCGAAAGAGTGCGCGACTCATATCAAATCGACCGGTCTGATTGCGATTGATCGGTCGCTTCGACTGAGGTTCGTCACCGCTGATGGATTGCGCGCGCGCAGCTCCAGGCATACCTCTTTGGAATTCAGAGAAAGCTGCTGAACTGCAGCGCAGGGAGGGATCCATGGACAGCGATTTCAATCGCAGGCGTTTCATGCAGGGAGTGGGTTTTGCGGCGGCGGGCGCCGGCGCTCTTATGGCGGCGAGCAACACTGCCTTTGCGGCGACGGCCACAGCTCCCGGCGCGGCGTCGTTGCCGCAATTCGAGCCCAAGCCTCTGCCCTTCGATACCAAATCGATTGAGGGACTATCGGAGAAGATTCTCGTTAGCCATCACGACAACAACTATGTCGGCGCCGTGAAGCGGCTCAATGCAATCAAGGCGCAGCTTGACGGCCTCGACTTCGCAGCCGCGCCGGGCTTTGTGCTCAACGGCCTCAAGCGCGAAGAGCTGATGGCGATGAACTCGATGATCCTTCACGAGGTTTATTTCGCCGGGTTTGTCGGCAACGCGAAGCCCAGCAAACAACTTGCCGATGCGATTGTGCGCGATTTCGGCAGCATGGATCGCTGGCAGGCGGAATTCACCGCGCTTGGCAAGGCCGAAGGCGGCGGCTCGGGCTGGGTGCTCTTAAGCTATTCGCCGCACGACAGGTGCCTCGTCAATCAATGGTCGGCCGATCACACGACGAACATTGCCGGCGGGCGTCCGATCCTCGCGCTCGATATGTATGAGCACGCCTATCAAATGGATTATGGCGCGAAAGCGGGCGATTACGTCGCGGCATTCATGAAGGCGATGCGCTGGGAAAATGCGAGCAAGCTCTTCAAGAGCTACAGCAAAGAAGCTTAGTAGAACTCGCCGGAGAGCAAGCAGCGGAGGGCCACCCAGTTCGAGTGCCTGTATCATAAGATGATACATTGCTCTTGACTTTGGTATCGCCGAGAGATACATAAGGCATGATCCGGTCCTTCAAGGGCAAATTTGCCGAGTCGTTATTCAATGGCGTTTGTCCAAAAGGTTTCCCCGCCGATGTGGCAAGGACTGCGAGGCGGAAGCTCGAAATGGTGAATGCGGCGGCCGCCCTGCACGACCTTGAGAAGCCGCCGGGCAACCGCTTGGAAGCCCTCAAGAAAGATCGCAAAGGCCAGCATTCGATCCGGATCAACGATAAGTGGCGCGTCTGCTTCCGGTGGGCCGGAGCGGATGCGGACGATGTTGAAGTCGTCGACTACCATTAGGAGAGTTTGATGCCCAAGCGTTTGCCGCCCATGCATCCCGGCGAAGTCCTTTGCGAGGAGTTTTTGGAGCCGATGGGCCTGTCCGCCTATGCGGTCGCTAAGGCCTGCGGTTTGCCGCGCACGCGCATCGAGCGAATCGCACGCGAGGAGATGGGCATTTCCGCTGATACGGCTTTGCGGCTCGGCAAGTTGTTCGGCACAACGCCCGCATTCTGGCTCAATCTGCAGAGCCGCTATGATCTGCTCACTGCTGAAGCCAAACTGGCGAAGGACTTGGCGAATATCGAACCGATCAAAGTCGACGCCGCCTAAGCACACGACCAAACGCAGTCAAAGCGCTTTGACGATCTCTTCAATCGTCAGCGCCATCGCCCGGCACGCGAGCGGCTCAAGGCCGCGAAACAACGTAATACTGGTCGAAATTTTCATCTGATCGGTCAATTCGATTGGTGCCTAGCCCGATTGTACGAACTTGGAATCTACAAGTCCAAGCTCCATCTTTATGAAGTGCCTTGCCAAGACCCTCAGCACCGAAGCGGCATCATGCATTTCTCTAATTTGCCGAAGGTCGTCCGTGTCAATGGGATCAACCTTCTTAGGATTTGCATGCGCAACAGCCGTTCGACACGCCTCATACAGGTATTCGTGACGCTTACTCGGCCCTCCGCACACGGCGTCCAAACGCCTAATCAGTTCCTCCATATGGCGCTCGTTCTCAACAACAGAAAACTTGTCTCGAATCCAAGCCTTGCAGGTTGACTGCTTGTATTTTAGCTCGATGATCTTGTAGTAGCCGAGCACCGCATAAGCGACAAGCTCACCATACTGAGCGTTCAGCGCTTCGCGGTACAGAGCGAGTGCTCGCCTCACTAAGGGCTCCGTTGGCGAATGATCTGAATGCACCCAATAAGGCGCAATCATGCCACCCAGGTCTCTCCTGGGGACAGCGACTGGCCTCGGATTTCCTGACAGACCTTCGAGCATCACGGCGGAGCGATCATCCTCCCAAGCGATCACGCTCAAGAACCGGTTGATCAGAGTCGATCGCGTCTTCGTCAGACAGCCCCGACTGCTGCAAATCGACATGAACAGAGGCCGCATTCTCCCGAGTTCGAGGCAGTAACGTCAGCAAACAGCCATCAAACGTTATGTCGAGCCTTTCGCCAGGCCAACCAACGTGAACATCGACTCCTATATCTAGGAATTGGGCGGCCATTAAAGCGCTTTGACGATCTCTTCGGTCATCTTCTTGGCGTCGCCGAACAGCATCATCGTGTTGTCGCGATAGAACAGCGGATTGTCGATGCCGGCATAGCCGGACGACATCGAGCGCTTGATGAACATCACCGTGCCGGCCTTCCACACCTCCAAGACGGGCATGCCGTAGATCGGCGATGAGGGATCATCTTCCGCCGCCGGATTGGTCACGTCATTGGCGCCGATGACGAACGCGACCTGCGATTGCGGAAACTCGGTGTTGATGTCTTCAAGCTCGAAGACCTCGTCATAAGGCACATTGCGCCTCGGCGAGCAGCACATTCATGTGGCCCGGCATGCGCCCCGCGACCGGGTGGATCGCGTATTTGACGTCGACGCCTTCCTTCTTGAGCTTGTCGGCCATCTCGCGCAGCGCGTGCTGCGCCTGCGCCACCGCCATGCCGTAGCCCGGCACGATGATGACTCTGGCCGGAATTCTTGAGGATGAACGCGGCGTCTTCCGCCGAGCCTTGCTTCACCGGCTTCTGCTCGCCGCCGCCGGAAGCCGCCGCAACGCTCTCGCCGCCGAAGCCGCCCAGGATCACCGAGATGAAGCTGCGGTTCATGCCCTTGCACATGATGTAGGAAAGGATCGCGCCCGATGAGCCGACGAGCGCGCCGGTGATGATGAGCGCGGTGTTCTCCAGCGTGAAGCCGATGCCGGCCGCCGCCCAGCCGGAATAGGAGTTGAGCATCGAGACGACGACCGGCATGTCGGCGCCGCCGATCGGGATGATGATCAGGATGCCGATGAGGAAAGCGAGAGCCCGGCGATCGCCCAGAACTGCCACAGCGCCTATCCTGATAGCAGAACATGACGATCAGCACGATCAGCGCGACGCCGAGCAACGCGTTGACGACATGGCGCGCCGGCAAAAGGATCGGCTTGCCGCTCATATTGCCGTTGAGCTTCAAGAACGCGATCACCGAGCCGGTGAACGTCACCGCGCCGATCGCAACGCCGATCGACATCTCGATCAGCGTCTGCGGCTTCGATGCCGCCCGGTATCGGCGATTGTACGATGCCGAACGCATCGGGGCGAATAGATAGGCCGCCGCGGCAACCAGCACGGCGGCAAGACCGACGAGCGAATGAAACGCCGCGACGAGTTGCGGCATCGCCGTCATCGGTATCTTGCGCGCGATAATGAAGCCGATGCCACCGCCGATGATCACGGCGACGATGATGAAGCCCCAGCTGACGAGATCGGGCACGCCGGCAACGAGCAGCGTCGTCACCATGGCGATCGCCATGCCGATCATGCCGAGCTGATTGCCACGCCGCGAGGTCGTCGGGCTCGATAGCCCGCTGAGCGCGAGGATGAACAGAACGCCCGCGACGAGATAGAGGATGGCGGCGAGATTGGCCGACATTAGTGTATCCCTTGTCCGTCATGGCCCGTGCGCAGTGCAGCGACAAAGTGATGCGCTGCAGACACGGAATCCACCGGCGCCATGATCCCGGATCTGCTAAGCGGCATCGCACGCCGCATCGCGTCCGGGATGACGGGTATGACATGACTCCTATCGATCATTTCTCTTTCTTCTTGTACATTGAGAGCATGCGCTGGGTGACGAGAAAGCCGCCGAAAATGTTCACGCACACCATGGTGAGCGCAAAGAAGCCGAGAATGCGCGAGATCAGCGCCGCGCCCGGATCATTGGCCGTCGAGGTATTCGCGGTCACGGCCAAGCAACGCGCCGACAACAATCACCGAAGAGATCGCGTTGGTGACCGACATCAGCGGCGTGTGCAGCGCCGGCGTCACGCTCCACACGACGTAATAGCCGACGAAAATCGCGATCACGAAGATCGAAAGCCGGAACATCGCCGGATCGATTGCGTGCTTGCGCTTCGGCGGCAAAGGCGAAGTCCGGCATCACAGTCATCAAGAAGCGAAAGCGCAACAAAGAGAACGTGAGCGCATGGCAAAGCCCCTCCCCTGGGCAATCGCCTTGTGAACGACCGCGCCATCGCGCGTGAGCAAGCGTCCCGACGATGATCTCGTCGCCGAAATTGATCTTGAGCGACTTGCTCTCCTTGTCGATCAGCGGCGACAGGAAGTTGAACAGGTTCTTGGCATAAAGCATCGAAGCGTCGTTGGCGACGCGGCCCGGCATATTCTTGTAGCCGATGATCTTCACATTGCTCACTGTCGACGATCTCGCCGGCGAGGCTGCCCTCGACATTGCCGCCCTGCTCGACCGCCAGATCGACGATCACCGAGCCCGGCTTCATCGAGGCGATCATCTCGGCGGAAACCAGGCGCGGCGCCGGCGCGGCCGGGTATCAGCGCCGTGGTGATGATGACATCCTGCTTCGGGATCGTCTGCGCGATCAGCGCGGCTTGCTTGGCCTGATATTCCTTCGACATCTCTTTGGCATAGCCGCCGGCGGTCTCTGCGGCTTTGAACTCGTCGTCGATGACCGCAACGAAAGTGCCGCCCAGCGATTCCACTTGCTCCTTCGCTGCGGGCCGCACATCGCTCGCCGAGACGATGGCGCCAAGCCGCTTGGCGGTTGCGATTGCCTGCAAGCCGGCAACGCCTGCGCCCATCACCAGAGACGCGCGCGGGCGGAACCGTGCCGGCCGCCGTCATCATCATCGGAAAGGCGCGCGCGATCACCGCAGCCGCATCGATCACGGCGCGATAGCCGGCAAGATTGGATTGCGAGGAGAGGACGTCCATGGATTGCGCGCGGCTGATGCGCGGCAATAGCTCCATCGCGAATGCAAGCAGCCCGGCGCTCGGCATAAGTCCGCCATCATCTCGCGCTCGGCGTAAGGGTTCAGCAGGCCAATCAACGAGCGCGCCGCGCTTCACAAGCGGAATCTCATCGCGCGTGGCCCCGCGCACCTTAAGAATGATGTCGGCATTTTCGGCGGTTTCACCTGGGGATCCGGCGATCTCCGCGCCGGCGGCCGCATATGCGTCATCGACAATGCCGGAGTGGACCCCGGCGCGCCCGTCTCGATCACCACATCGAGCCCGAGCAACAGCGAAGCGCTTGACCGTATCCGGCGTTGCGGCAACGCGGGGCTCGCCATCGAGGCGCTCTTTGAGAACTGCAAGCTTCATGGGGCCTTGGTTGGCGCTCTCTTCCGGCGAGGGCCGGTGAAGCTAATGGACGATCGAGCCCAGAACGAACACGGCTATAGACATGATAACAAGAACAGGAATGAAAGGCGCGTGTCCGACCAGTGTGAAGATCAAAAAGAAGATCCCACCGAGCACACTCAGCGAGAACCACTTGGCGAACTTGAGGAAGAACTGCCAGCCCTTGCGACCGCGGCCGGCTAGCTCGGTTGCTTCATTGGCTTGCGGAGCATGCGCCATCTTCAAACCTGCTGGTTGTGCGGCCCGCGCCGGATAAGCCCAGCGCGCGAGTAAGCCCGGAGATTCGGGCCGGACTATAGCAAAGCAGACCCAGCTCTACAAGCCTGTGAAGGGCGCCTGCGACAGTCTTGCCCTTGCCGGCCACGGCCTCAACAAGGCCCTTGGCCATGCCTCGCCTTGAACCCGCTGCCCGCTCGTATACTTTAGATGTAGCGCTAGATGTGGGGGATTGGCGCGGGGCAAGGACAATAACGACATGGCAGCAATCACAAAGCCCGTCACTGCGAAAATCACCGAAGGGCTCAAGCGGGCGATTGGCGAAGATTGCGGGCTCAAAGCGCGCCTCAAACTGAATTTCGGCGATGACGGCGTGATTCTGCTCGATGCGCGCGAGCGGCCCAATCACGGTGACAAATGAAGACGGCCCGGCCGACTGCACATTGACGATGTCGCTCGATACGTTCCAAAAGCTCGTCTCGGGCGAGCTCGATGGGCCGGGCGCTTTTCTGCAAGGCAAGGTCAAAGTTTCAGGTGATATGAGCGTCGCGATGAAAGTGCGTCCGTTCCTGAAGCGCTCATAGGCCCCCCTTGAGCGCAGCGCCGCTAATCGAGACGCGAAATCTCAAAATGCCGCCCGGCGGCCGCGCCGAATACGCCACGATGCGCGATGGCGCGCCCATCAGAGTCGCAAAATGGCTACCGGAGAATGCCCACGGAACCGCGATCATTCTGCCCGGCGCAACCGAGTTCATCGAGCAATTCGGTGAAACCATCGGCGAGCTTCTGGCGCGGCGCACCGCGGTCGGAACGCTCGATTGGCGCGGACAAGGGCTTTCGCATCGCCCGCTTAAGGATCCGCACAAGCGCCATATCGATGACTTCTCGACCTATGTCGAAGACTTTCGCGAGATCGTGAACGGGGCCTTCGCGCAATTGCCGCGGCCGTGGCATCTCATCTGCCAATCCATGGGCGGCAACATTGCCCTCTTCATTCTGAGCGAGCGCGTTGTAGATGTTTCTGCCGCCGTGCTGATGGCGCCCATGCTGCGCATCGTCACCAAGCCATGGCCGCCCATGGTGGCGCGTCTTCTGACGGAGGCAAACACCGCGCTGGGCCGAGGCGAGCACTATATTTTCGGCGGCGGGCCCAAAAGCGATTTTCCGCCCTTTAAGAACAATCCGCTCAGCCATGACAAGGCGCGCTTCGACCGCATCCAAGAGCTGATTGCCGCCGAGCCGCGGCTTGATGTCGGCTCGCCAACATTCGGCTGGCTCGGCGCCGCCTATCGCGCGATGAATGCCTTGGCCCGGCCCGAGGCGGCGCGCGCCATCACGCCGCCGCTCCTCATCTTCGAATGCGGCGAGGACGCCGTGGTGGTTAACGCCGCCATCGAGACGTTCGCCGGGCGCCTGCCGTGCGCAAAGCTCTATCGCATTGCAGGCGCGCGTCATGCGATACTGCTGGAAAGCGATGTTGTGCGCGCCGCCTTCTGGCGAGAATATGATGCATTCGTCACCGGACTCGGAGCGAGCGGCTGAATAGGATGGTACCTGTGAGCAAGATTCACCTTCGCGTGTTCAAGCTTCTGCTCCCGCTGATTCTGGGCCTCGGCGCCCTGGCTGCGCTTTCGGGCTGCGGCACGGCGGATGACGGGCTTTCGGATAATCGCTATCTGCTCGCGCACACCCAGCCCGGCACCTTGCAAAACCCGCAAGCCCGGCCCGACAAGCCAAGCCTGCCTCAGGGCCCCTTCGCGCATTGGGCGGCGGTGATCGTGTCCGGCGATGACCACAGCTCTGATGGCGGACATAGCGAAGCCTTCGACAATGCGCGCCGCGATCTCGGCGTTGCCTTGTTGCGCGCGGGGTTCACACCCGGGCATGTTGCGGAATTCTCAAGCGCACCCGAGGACGATGATCCGACTCACCCATTCCTGACCACCCTGGACGGCGTCAGAGGCATGCTTCAGCGCCTGCTCGGCACTGCGGGCGAAGGTTGCCTGATCTACGTGACCAGCCACGGTAACACGCAAGGCATCAAATTCGGCGACAAGCTGGCATCGCCCAAAGACATCGCTGCGCTCGGCGACAAGACATGCGGCGGCCGCCCGACCGTGATGATCATGTCGGCTTGTCATTCGGGCATATTCATCGACCCACTATCCGCGCCTAATCGGTTCGTGATGTCGGCAGCGCGCTCGGACCGCAGCTCATTCGGCTGCGGAACCGACAACAAATATCCGTTCTTTGACGAATGCATGCTCGAAGTGCTGCCGCATGCGCATGATTTCGTTGCGCTCGCCGGCGAAGTGAAATCCTGCGTCACGCGTAAGGAGACGGCCGGACACTTCTTTCCGCCGTCCGAGCCGCAGCTTGCGATCGGCAGCCAGATCGAACCGAAATTGGAGCAGGATGCATTCCTAAGACCGCCGAGCACGACAGTGGCGGCAAGCTCCTCGGCCACGGGCCCGAGCGCCACCTGTTCAGCCAAGCCCGCGGCGGACTGCCCGAAAGAAACGCGTTAAGCCAACCGGTCAGCCTGCGAGCGCTTTAAGCGCGGCCTCGTGCGCGCGCGGATCGCCCGCCGCGATGACGTTGCCGCCTTCGTTCGCCGCCTTGCCGTTCCACGTCGTAACCACGCCGCCGGCCCCTTCGATGATCGGGATGAGCGCATGAATGTCGTAAGGCTTGAGCCCGGCTTCGACGACGAGATCCAAAAACCCCATCGCCACTTGCGCATATTGATAACAATCGCCGCCAAAGCGCATCAGCCGCGCATGCGATTGCAGCGTGCCGAACGCGCGCGCTTTCGCAGGCGTATCGAACATTTCAGGTGTCGTCGTCGATAGCGTCGCCTCGGCGAGCCCCGCGCACGCCCGCGTCTTCATCGCCGTTTTCGTATCACCGCGTTGGTAGAAGGACTGGCGCCGCGCGCCATTCAGCACGCCGAAGAACCGCTCACCCGTGAACGGCTGATCGAGCAGTCCGATGATCGGGCCCTCTTCGCTGCTGAGCGCAATCAAGAGTGCCCCATAAGGGGAGCCGGAAATGAACGAGCGCGTGCCGTCGATGGGATCGATCACCCAGGTGAGCCCATCTTCACCTGCAAGGCTGCCATGCTCCTCGCCGAAAATGCCGTGGCGCGGATATGTGCTCTCGATCAGCGCTCGATTGCGCTCTCTGCGCCCTTGTCGGCAAGCGTCACCGGATCGAAGCCGGCCTTAAGCTTGTTATCGACATCGAGTCCGGTGCGGAAATGCTGAGAGCGTGATCGACGACTGCCGCGTCCGCCAGGCGGTACGCGAAAGCAAGATATTCTTCGGCTTCAGATCTGGGGAGCGCGGCCATCGCCGCAGCCTAGAGCAATTTACGAAAAAGAAAAAAGCCCGGCCGAAGCCGGGCTAAGTTCTGCTGAGACAACGGAGATTAGGTTAGGCGACGACCTCGCGGGCCACGACCTCGCGGCCAAGGTCTCGCGGTCGCCGATGGCGCGCGCAAGATCCAGGAGGCAACGGCGCGGCGCTCGCCGAGCGTGTAATAAGCGCGGATGAGATCGAGCGTCTCCTTATCCTCGAGCACGTCGGGCTTGGGCCCATGGCCGTTCTGCTCGGCGACATTGGAGGCCGTCGAAGAAATAGGAGACCGAAACACCAAGCGCATTGGCAACATCCCAAAGCCGGGAAGCGCTCATGCGGTTGATGCCACTCTCGTATTTCTGAATCTGCTGAAACTTGATACCAACCGCCTGCGCAAGCTCCTGCTGTGTCAGCCCGAGCATCCAGCGGCGGTGGCGCAAACGTTGGCCGACATGAAGGTCAATCGGATTTTTCATTGTGCTCTCCATCCCGGTGAAAGGTTTCCGAGAAGCTAAGAGCAAGCACCGCGCCAGTTGCATTCGTCCCGTTCTGGGACGCTTTGCGAGGGAGGTGTGAGTGGAGAGCGGGGAATAGACCGTGGGCGGAACAACTGCCGCGACGAACCCGCTCCCTATTCCCTCATTTACGGCCATTCGGGGAAGTTCGCGCTTTCCAGCCAATATTTCTCGTCATAGCCGGGGACAGCGAGATTCTCCAGGAATTGGCTGCGTTGCGCCCTCCCACAGAGAATTTCATCGCATGCGCGCGGCACTCTTCCGGCGTTGCCATGCCGAGCGCACTGCATGCACGCATCACCGAGATCATCGCTGACCACGCCCACGCCCGAGCCGGCGAGAATGTCGCGCGGGCCTTGAACATCGTAAGCAGCGACCGGAATGCCGCAGGCCAGCGCCTCGACATTGCCCAGACCGAACGTATCCGTCTTCGAAGGGAACACAAAACATCGCTCGCAGAGTAGATGCGGGCAGCTCTTCGCCGAACCTAAAGCCCAGGAACTTCGCCTCGGGGTGTTTCGCTTCAAGCGCCGCCTTTTGCGGCCCATCGCCGACAACGACTTTGGTGCCCGGCAGATCGAGATCCAGGAACGCCTCGATATTCTTCTCGACCGCAACGCGCCCGACATAGAGCCAAATCGGCCGCGGAAGATCGAGATGATCCTTATCGCCCGGACGAAACAGCTCGAGATCGACGCCATTGCGCCAGATCTTGATGTTCTCATAGCCCTTGGCTTCGAGCTCTTCCTTCAAGCTGTCGGTCTTTACCATCAGCGCCGAAGCGGGCCCGTGAAACCAGCGCATCCATTTGTAGCCCCAGCTCACCGGAAATCCGGTGCGCGCATTGAGATATTCGGGGAAGCGCGTGTGAAAGCTCGACGTAAAGGGATGTTCGCGCCGCACGCAAAAGCGCCGCGCGGCAAGTCCGAGCGGGCCCTCAGTGGCGATATGAATCGCATCCGGCTCGAATTTGTTGATGATGCGCGCGATCTTCCAGTTTGGAGCGAGCGCCAGCCTGATCTCGGGATAGCTCGGCATCGGAATGGTGCGGAACATGTCAGGCGTGATGTAGCGCACCTCATTGCCGAATTTGGTGAGCTGCGTGCCCAGTGTGTCGAGCGTTCTGACGACACCATTCACCTGCGGCTTCCACGCGTCGGTGACGATCAGCACTTTGAGCCCCGTGGTCGGGTTCTTCTCGGTCGGCGCGCGGCGGCGGAAGATCCGGCCGATGCGCCTGAGCCCCGTGCCCATGCGAATGAGAAACGGGCGCCGCGGCTCCGGCAGCTCGGGCACGGGCTCGCTTTGCAACGACGGGTCGAGCGGATCGACCGTGGCCATCTGTTGTTCGTTCAACATGGCGAAGATATAGGGGCCCCGCGCCCTGAGTGCGAGGCCCTCTTTAGACTTTGGTGCCGAGGGTTAGCGGGCCGAATCGAAGACGCGCTTGAGGAGCGCCGGGCCGTTATCCGGCGCATCCGCCGAAACGGCCGGCAAATCCGCCGCCATCTGGCTCGGGCTTGCCGCAGACGCCAGGATCATACGCGGCTCCGCGAGATGCGGGCGCGCCGTCGGCGTCACGGCTGAAGCGAGACGGATATCGCGCGCGGCAACTTGGCCGCCATCGGCCGCACGTGTGTTCTCGCGCCGCCAGAACGCCAGCACTTTTGGCGCATAATCCTCGTCGATGGTCGGGTTCTGGGTGTGATATTTCGCAACCGCCTCTTCCCAGCTCTTCGAGGTCTGGGCCAGATCTTTGAGGAAGCTCGCCGCGTAGCGGATATTCTGTTCCGGATTGAAGCCTTCTTCGACGCTCGTGAATGCGCGCGGATGGTGGAGCAAGTTGATCTGCATGCAGCCGACATCAATCGAGCGGCGCCCATCGGTCCGAAGCTCACGTACGAACGCGACAGCCTCTTTCTTGGTATTGAAATAGTGGCCCTGAGTGCCGTCATGGACGGTCCACGGCCAAGTCGCGACCCGGCGCGCCGGGCCCGAACGGCCGGTCTCCGCCAGCGAGATCGCCGTCAGAAGATGTGCGGGCAAGCCAAGCTCTTTCTCGACTTTGGATGCAGTCGCGGCGCACAAGCCCCAGCCGGGGTTATCGGCCGCCGGCCGATCACCCTCATCTTGAGCTTGCGCCAGCACCGGGCCGAAAAGGCCCAGCGCCAGAGTCGCTGCCAATGCCATGCGCCGGTACTTAGCCACGCGATACTCCTCGTGTTGTCGCTTCCGGTGCTTCCAAACTAGCAAGCCCCAGGCCATGCCCAGGTATGATGCTTCACCCCTTATGAGGCGCTGCCCTAACTCGCATACTCACGGTAACCCCCCCAGTCTTGTCAACCTAGGTTAATGTCACGTTGAAGATGGCATTTTATGTTGCAGAGCAGCATGACTGACTGCCTGTTAAGACTGTGCTTCAATATGCCACAACGTTGAAATCTATAGGGAAATTACTTAGACGGGCGAAAACGCTTGACTTAGCTGCGCTGCGGTAGCATCTATTTGCAACGCGGCATCTGGACCCCGTGTTCGGGTGCCGTCGCCCTTCCTGGGCGTTTCCTCCCTAGACTTCAGCCGCGCTTTCCAAAGCGCGGCTTTTTTCTTTGTGGAAGAATGGAACTCTCAACAGCTTGGCATCCCCTTTAGAGGCTTGCCTGCATGAAGACCACGTCCAGCCAGCGTCCCTTTTTGAATCCGACGTCCCGCAATGTGCCAATCTGCGCGAATCCGCACCGTTCGTGCACACCTATCGAGGGAAGATTCTGAGAATCACCGATCACGGCGATCAGCTGGCGCACGCCCGCCTCCCCGCACCTAACCATCAGCATGCGGAGAAGCTGGGTGCCCAGTCCGCGCCCGGTGGCATCCGGCGCCAAATAGATCGAGTCCTCAAAGCTGAAGCGCCAACCATTCCGTGGACGGAATGGCGCTGCATAGGCAAAGCCCACAAGCTCATCATTTAGGCAGGCGGCTAGAAACGGGTGGCCGGCGGCGTCGAGCTCAGTGAGCAGGCCCGCAAATCGCGTATCAGGCGGCACTTCGTCGTCGAATGTACCAAAGCCGTGCACGGCGTGATGGCCATAGATACGCGTGATGGCCGGCACATCGCTGATCACCGCCGGCCGTATGACAAGCGCGGTCATTGTCGAGGCCTAATCCGCGGCGACGCCGTAGAGCGTTGAGTTGATGCCGCGCGCGAGACCCTCCAGCATCGCGGTCATCCGGCCGGTGATTTCATCGAAGCCGGCGCGCCGCTCAATTCGCCGCTCGTCCATGTAGAGCGCGCGGTTGATCTCGATCTGAACGGTGTGAATGCCGCGCGCCGGCATGCCGTAAAGCTGGGTGGTATGGCCACCGGCATAAGGGTTGTTGCGCGCGACGTCGAAGCCAAGCCCCTTCAATATATGCTCGATCATCGCGATGATGCGCGCATCGCATGACGTCCCGTAGCGATCTCCGAGCACGATATCCTTGCGCCCGATACCGGCATCCTGATCCATCGGGCCACCGACCGATGGCATGGAATGGCAATCGATCAAGACCGCCGTGCCGAACTGGCCAAACGTGTCGTCGACCAGCGTCTTTAGCGCACGGTGATAAGGCCGATAGCATTGCCTCAGGCGCTGCTCGGCCTCGGCAAAAGTAAGTCGCCGCTTATAGATCTCGGCGCCGTCCGTCACCACGCGCGCGATCGTGCCGAGCCCGCAGGCCACACGCACCGAGCGCGTATTGACGAAAGCCGGCAGCCGGTCTTCGAACATTTGCTGGTCGAGCTCATACGGCTCGCGGTTGACATCGCAAAAAGCGCGCGGGAATCGAGCCGCTACAAGCGGCAGGCCGAGCGATGGGCCGGCGCCGAAAATCTCATCGATGAAACTGTCTTCCGAGCGCCGCAAGGTGACGGCATCGAGCTTCGAATCAGCCAGGAAGCTTTTGGGATAGGCGCGCCCGCTATGAGGTGATGCGAGCACGACCGGCGCCACCTGATGCGCCGGCCGAAAAACGCCTACGGGCGCGCTTTCGTCCGGCGCTGTCTCCGCGCGATCACGAGCGTTCGGACCGGTCATAGCGAGCCTTTCAACGCGGGCACGATGGGCTTTACGCAAAGACTGGACCAGCAATTCCAGGTGATCAAGCAGCCTCTGGGGCACACCTCAATGCTATTGGGGAAATCGCCGATCCGGTCCATGATTTGCCGGAGTTAAGGGGGCGTTTACCTCCTCGGTCCTAAACCCCATGGCTCGGCAGGCGCGAGCTTTCTTTCGCGCCCGCGCGCGGGGAGGGTGTATGGCGCGCATATTGTTGGCAGAAGATGACAAATCAATGCGCCGGTTTCTGACCAGCGCACTCAAGAAGGCGGGCTACGACGTTCAGTCGTTCGGCCAGGGCGATGAAGCGCTCGAAGTCATCAAGAACGATTATTTCGATCTCTTGCTCACCGACATCGTCATGCCGGTGATGGACGGCATTGAGCTGGCGCGCAAAGCGGCCGAGATCCATCCCGGCCTCAAGATCATGTTCATCACCGGATTCGCGGCGGTGGCGCTAAACCCTAATAACGCGGCGCCCAAGGAAGCCAAGGTGCTGTCCAAGCCGTTTCATCTCAAAGACCTCGTCTCCGAGGTCGACCGGATGCTGGGCGCCGCCGCTTGAAAGAGCCGGATTGAGCGATCAAGTTCAGCGGAGCGTCGCCGTTGTGACCTGGGTGCTGCGCCAGTCAAGCGCCATTCGCAAGCGCCAGGGGGCGCACCTCGTCCTCAAGCGCTCGCAAGAACTGATCGCGCCCCATAAAGATCGCAAGATGACCCTTTCCTTGAATGAGAGCGAAACGCTTTGCCGGGGCTTCGATCTCATCAAAATAGTTCTTGGCAAGCGCTGTGACGGTTAGCCGATCCTCTGTACCCTGAATGAATACCACCGGCATGCCAAAGCGAAGCCCAAGCGAAGGCAAGTCGTCCTTGATAATAGACGGCCATAGATGCGTTTGCGAAAATTCCGCGCCCTTGTTGGCCTCATTCAGAAGCTCCATCCCTCTCCACCAAATCGCGCCAAATGAGCGAGGCACCGCTGGCGATCGGGGGTCGAGACGGTTTGCCCAGGCTACCCAGATCCATTTTGTGGGTCCCTGTTCGGGATAGGGTGGCGGACCGGCTTGCAGGAGCTGCTGCTCCGCCCGTTTATTGCCGAGTTCGCGCGCACGTTTAATTAGAAGCGGATAGGCAGCTTCTGCATCCTTCTCCAAGTTGACAAGCTGCCCGGTGCCGACATAGGCGGCGAACAGGTCTGGCCGCTCGTGAACCATGTGAACACCAAGCAGCGAGCCCCAGGAATGGCCGAGCAGAATGATCTTATTTTTGTGCAGGTGCTGCGTCAGATACGAGGCAGCCTCGATTCCATCTTGAGTCATCTGCGCAATGGTCATCGTGCTCGCAACCGAAGTGCCTGAGCGATCAAATGTCCTGCCCTCGCCGCGCTGATCCCACATGACAATCGTGAACCGATTCTCCCAAGCGCGTAGAACATAGCTTGCCCCGACTGTGGAGAGGCCCGGCCCGCCATTGAGCCAGAGGATCACGGGGTTATTTCGGTCTTGGCCGCGGATTTGAATCCACTGATCGATGCCGCCGATCTTCTGGTAGCCAGCTTCGTCGATGCCGTTCGGCGCATTGATCCGCATATCTTGCGAATAGCACCAGGCACAAAACCCAGCGAAGACCGCACCGCACAGCGCAATCAGAGCAAGCGCCTTACCCACACCCTTCGCGATTTGCACAAACATCGGCTTTGTCCCATTATTATACCTTTGGTATAAAATACTTATAGTATAATATTGGTGCTATGTCGAGTCCCGCAGGCACAAGGCGCAAATCGCGCAAATCCGCCATCAAGGTGGCGACGGCTTCCCATGACGCGCAAAAGCCCGGCGGCAAACGGGCTCGCACGCGTGAAAAGCTTTTGGATGCTGCAACTGAGCTCTTCAAGAGGAAGGGAATTCATGCGACGAGCCTTGACGAAGTCGCGGCTCATGCGGGGCTGACCAAGGGCGCGATATACGGCAACTTCGAAAACAAAGACGAGCTTGTTTTCGCCGTGGCCGGACGCGCGGCGGCGCCATGGCCGCTATTTGAAAGCGGCGCTCCGCTCAACGAGCAAATAAGAAACCTTACACACACTCTGCGTACATCCGAAGACGCGCGTTACATCACCTTCTTAATTGAGCTCGATCTTTACACGCTGACGCATAAGGCTCTCAAGAAACGGCTCACCGCAATCGCTCGCCAGCGCTATGCTACGTCAGCAGAGAACCTTTCCAAGATCGTGACCCGGCGGGTCTTGCCCTTGCCACCGCTGGAATTCGCCGTCGTCGTGCATGCGCTGTTCAATGGTCTTCTTTATCAAAAGGCTTTCGTGCCAGAGATCGTTACCGAGGAACTCGTTCGAAAGGCGCTGGAGGCACTGATCGATTGAGGCGAAAACGCCCTAATTCGCCGCAATTTCGGCACCATGCGTCATCATTCCGGCGCGAAACCCTGCCAGCCTTCAAGTATTCTAGAGGCATCCGTTCGCGAGGGAATGGAGAAGCGCTATGCCTAGTAAGATCCAGCTCGCAGCCATCAAGCTCGTTGCACTCAGTCTGCTTATAAGCCTCGCCGTTTCGGCGAATCCGGCCCACGCATTCGATCGCAGCAAGCTGCGATCAGACGGCGAAGTTTACGCTGTCGCATTACATGACAGCTACCTGGCCGCCGCCAAAGCACCCGAGATAAAGAGTGATACCGCGCGCTATTTCGCGGCACGCGCCAAGGCGATCGAGAATGGCGCCGAGACGGATCCCGCACAGCCCGCCGCTTTTCCGGTTAAGGACCAAGTGATGCGCGCGCGGCTTCAGTGGGCTTACGAGGAAACCCAGGACACGGTGACGAGCGAAGCCGCCGACGAGGCACCTTATACGACGGCGGATGTCGCAATCGCCTATGAGCGCTGGCTGATCGCCATGCATGATGACCCCGCCGCCGCCAATGCCGAGATGCTCGCCAGTAATTTCGAAGCGCGCCTTGACGATCTGACGGCGCCGCCGCGGCTGGGTGCGCTCGAGGCGGACCATGAGCGCGAAGTCGCCGGCCGGTTCTAGACGCGCCCTGCGCAGCCGAACCTGCTAGTTGCAGCCTCCGGGCTTTCCCGATATATCGCGAGGCTCGTGGGCGGTTAGCTCAGCGGTAGAGCACTTCCTTGACATGGAAGGGGTCATAGGTTCGATCCCTGTACCGCCCACCATCAAGAGTCGAGAGAACAAGCGGTTATCGGAACCGAAGCGCAAACGCGCTTCCCGCCTACCCGGCATATCTCGGCAAAACTAAGCACGAATCGGCGAGTCGATACGCACGAAACTAACACAGGATTTTCGCGCTTCGTTCGCGTGGTCAGAGGAATGACTTAGCCGCCTTCGTCACCTTCGATAACGGCGGATCAATCACCGGGTATGGCGACAATCCCGTGCGCTCATCTGGCGTACTGGCCCAAGCCACAACAGCCGCTCGAATCTCGCGGGCGGCGCGTGGGTGCGTCTATTTGCGCCAGACAATCTCCATGATTGGAAAGCGCTATGGTGGCCAATACCAACATATCTTTTGGCCGAAGAACACGCGAGATCTTCGGTTCGAGGCGCTGGAACGGTTTTGAGTTTTCGTGACGACATGTGGAGGATCAGCAGAGGTGAGAGCTCGGCGTAAGGGTGCGCAGATGCCCGCTAATCGATTGCTCGGTTTGTTGTCTTCCAAGGATTACCAGAGCCTTCGCCCGCATCTTCAGCCTGTCGTGCTGGAGTATAGACAGCGACTTTATGATGCCAACAAGCCCATCGAGTTCGTCTATTTTATCGAAAGCGGCGTGGGCGCTCTCGTGAACACCAGAGCCAACGGCCACCCTACCGGGGTCGCAACGATCGGCAACGAGGGTTTGGTGGGACTGCCCCTCCTATTGGATGACGACATGGCGCCCAATAGCGTTTACGTCCAGATCGCCGGCTCCGGCCTCAGAATGACAGCGAAACTGTTCAAGAAGGAGCTGGCGCGAAGCGTAACCATGCGAACTGTGTTGCATCACTATGCGCATGCCCTTTTCAACAAGGTCGTTCAGGCCGCAGCATGCAATCAATTCCATACCATCGAGCAGCGATGCAGCCGCTGGATGCTCATGACGGATGATCGCATCCAATCGAACGAGTTTCCGCTCACGCAGGAACTCCTAGCCATGATGTTGGGTGTGCAGCGGACGGGCGTCACGGCTGCGGCGAGCGCCCTGCAACGCGCCGGCCTTATTAGCTACAAACGCGGCAAGGTCATGATCCTGGATCGCCGGGGCCTGATGCAACGCTCGTGCGAATGCTACCGTATCGCCAAGAGGGAGTTCGATCGCCTGCTCGGTGGCAGAGGCGCTCGAACGCGCCGACATGTGCCGAATTGATAATGTACGGTAGGTGTCATAGGTTCGATCCTTGTACTGCCCACCCTCAACACAAGTTTCTCGCATCGATCACGCGCACGCCGGGCCGCTGCCTCATTTGCGCTCACGGACCCACACGATCCGGTGAAAGCGGCGAGACGCGAGACGGATTCGGCCGCCGACTCGAATTCAACTGTCTGGCTGCCATTACCCTCGGCAGCCATTGTTGGTTTTCCTCCCCTGGAAATCAATTTGACTGAGCCTCGACTGAGGTCGGGGCTCTTTTTTCTCTACCGCGCCATGCGAACGGGTTCGCGCGGTCCGCTTGGCGAAAGCCCGGCATAACCCTGAACGAAATCGAGATCGATCACCACGGCAACGCCGGCCTCGGCGAAATCGTGATCGCGCTCGACCTTCGCCATCTTCGAATAGACCTGCTTACGTGTCGCAGCATCGGCAACGGCATGCGCGCGCCCCTGAAACTGATAGGTCGCCTTGGCCTCCTCATCGCGGTACATGAGCGCGACTCTGGGATTCTTCTTGATCGACCGGATGAAGGATCCTTCCGCGTTGCGTATCCAAACCGCCAGCTGATCGTCGCTGAATGCTTGCAAGGAGCCGCGAAAGGTCATGACCGGCTGGCCGGTTTCGTCGCAATAGGCGATGAGCATTGGATGTCTCGAGGTCAAAGCGTTGTCGATAGCCGCCTTGATCGTCGGCGTGAGCTTGATGGGAGTTGCCGACTGCGGTGCTCCGGGCAAACCTTGCTGTTGAATGACGGAAATGCGCTCGCCATCGAAATGAACCGTAAGGATCAGGCCGCCATAGGGCGCACCGCGCGGTAAAATGCCTTTCACCTTAGCAACGCCGCCTTCGAGTTGCGGCGCCTGCCAGTTGATATCGCGAAAGACTTTGCCGCCCGGCTCGGCGCTCATGCGCTTGAGTACCTCATCGCGCCCCTCAAGATTGACATTAAGCGCCTGAAACTTGGCGTTCTCGCTCAAGAGATCAGCGCGCGGCGCACCGTTCTTGAGCGAAGACAAGAATCCCGTGAGAACTTCAGCTGCGTTTGCCATTCGTCTCCTCCATTTGCGCCGGCTATTAGCACATTCGCGTGGCGCAAGGGGAACATTGACAACAGGCCTGCGATGACGGCGCGTTTGTTCAGCCTAGCTGCGTGAGCGCGGCGCTTCTGTCCCAAAGCGTCTTCGCAAGCGCCGGATTGATCGTCGGGTCAGGCGCAACTGCCTTGCATTCCGCGTAGTATTTTCCGCTGACTCCTTGCACATCCGGCGAGGATGCGAGGTAGACGGAGGTTTTTGCGCCGTCTTCAGGCGACAACATCATCGGGCGCAAGAGCGGCACGAGCCATGAAATGGGCGGGCGCGGCTGGCGCACCATATTGGTCCAAACGAGGCCCGGATGCAGCGCATTCACCGTGACATCGCTGCCGGCAAGACGCCGCGCCAGCTCTTCGGCGAACAGAACATTGCAGAATTTCGAGCGGCTATAGGCAAACGGGCCGGGATTGTTCTCAAGCCGCGCAGGATCAATCGGATGGCCGTAATGCGCCTTTGAAGCCACGACGACGATGCGCGCACGCCCGCTCGCTTTCACTTTGTCGAGCACAAGATTGGTCAAAAGGAAATGCGCGAGGTGATTGACGGCGAATTGCAGTTCAAAGCCGTCCTTGCTTTTGTGCGGCAACAAATTGAGCACACCGGCATTGTTCACCAGCACATGCAAGGGCGAGGCAAGCGCATTCACCTCGCTCGCAAGCCGCCGCACTTCGCTGAGCGAAGAAAGATCGGCGGCAAGGCGCGAGATGTTTGCATTGCCGGTGCTCGCTTTGATTTCCCGGGCAGCAGCATCCAGCCGCTCGGCACTACGGCCATGCAAGATCACGCTCGCACCGAGACGCGCCAGCGCCTCGGCGGTTGCGCGGCCGATGCCGTTGGTGGAGCCCGTGATGAGACAGACGCGTCCGGACATCTCAGCCATCGAATCGCTCCTTCGTTCCGGCGATCATCTCACCGGAACGAAAGGGGCGTCGAGGCGGCTTAAGCCGCGTATTTCTTGCGGCGATGCTTGAACGGCTTCTTGGCGTTGTTGTTGGCAGGGCGTTGCTGGCCCTGGTGTTGCTGGCCCTTGCGGTGTTGGCCACGCGGTTCCGGCGCCCGGCGCTGCGGGATGGTGCCGCCATCATGCGCGAGCGGCTTGCCGATCAATTTCTCGATCGCGCGCAGATTGTCGATCTCGGTCGCATCGCAGAAGGCGATCGCAACGCCTTCAGCGCCCGCGCGGGCGGTGCGGCCAATGCGATGGACATAGCTCTCTGCGACATCGGGGATATCGAAGTTGAACACATGGCTGACCGCGGCGATGTCGATGCCGCGCGCGGCGATGTCGGTTGCAACCAGAATGCGCGACTTGCCCTTCTTGAACCGCTCGAGCGAATTCTGTCGCGCGGATTGGCTCTTGTTGGAATGGATCGCCTCCGTCGGGATGCCTTCGTCATTGAGCTGCTCGGCGACGCGGTTGGCGCCGTGCTTGGTGCGCGTAAAGACGATGGCGCGCGAGATGGTTTGCTCGGCAAGAAGCTTGGAGAGCAGCTTACGCTTCTCCGCGGTCGGCACGTAGTGCACGCGCTGATCGATCGCGCTCGGCGCAATCGTTTCGCGCTCGACCTCGACCTTTACCGGCGATTTGAGCAGCGAGCCTGCGAGACCCGAGACGTCATTCGGCATGGTCGCCGAGAACAAGAGCGTCTGGTGCCGGTGCGGCAATTGCGCTGCGATCTTCTTGATGTCGTGAATGAAACCGAGATCGAGCATCCGGTCCGCCTCATCGAGAACGAAGTGAGAGACCATCTCGAGATGAAGATCACGGGTCGACATGAGATCGAGCACACGGCCCGGCGTGCCGACAAGGATATCCGTACCGTTTGAAAGGCGCTGCACTTGCGGGCGGCGCGCGACGCCGCCAACCAACACGACGGTTTTGAGCTTCAAATGCCGCGCAAGCTTGATGATGCTCGCATCGATCTGAAGCGCCAGCTCGCGCGTCGGCGCGAGAATGAGCGCACGCGTGCTTGCGCGCGAACGTTGAACGCGCTCGGCGGCGAGGTGCTGCAGAATCGGCAAGACGAAAGCGGCGGTTTTGCCGGTGCCGGTTTGCGCCAAGCCCAGCACATCCTTGCCGGCAAGCGCCGGCGGAATGGCCCCCGCTTGGATGGGGGTCGGCTCGGTGTGGCCGATTTCGGCAACAGCACGCAGAAGCGGCTCGGCAAGGCCGAGCGAATTGAACTGAAGATTAGACAATGAATTGAGTCCTTACGCGCCGCGGCCCCGCAAGGCGAGGCTTCGCCGGCGCTTTGGCTGCTGGCCACGCGCGTTGGTGGTGCAAACCCTGGTTTATAGGAGACTTACTCGAAAGGGCGATGCAACTGAGGCTTCGCCATACGCGCGTTCGCGTGAATCCGTGGCTGGTGTGTGTCACACCATTAGTGGGCAGTCAATCGAATAATTGCTGCAATGCCGTTAACGCGCGCAAATGCCGCTAAATCCGGCCCCAAACGCACAGACTGACCAAATCATGGCTAGATCACCCCGGTCCGCGCGGAGCGCGGCCGGAGTTCAGGCTCTCTTCCTGCCATGACGAATTGATGAGCGGCTTGTGATCAGTCTAGCGCTCGTCGGGGCCTTCGATCACCTGCATGGTCTTGGCGTCGAGAACGCAATTGGCCGCCTTGGGCTTGATGAGATAGGGCTCATCGAACGTGACGCCCACCGGATCCTCGCCGCGCTGAACACGCTCCGCCTGCTGACGAAACATCCGGCGGAACATCGCAAGGCCGGTGTCGGTGGCGGACAGATGCTCCTCCGAATGCAGGCTCATATCGCCCTGACCCTTCTGGCAGACATAATCGCTTTGCCAGGTCTGGTGATCCTCAAGCGTCCAGGCTTCGCCGGGCGGCTTGTTCGGCCCCCATGTGCCGTTGGTGATGCCGAGCTCGCGCATCATCTTCGCCGGATCGCGGCCGGGCCGCATCTTCATCAGGCCGAAAGTGCGGAAATGCGTATCGTCAATGCCGATCGTCCAGCCGAGACCGCCATAGCCGACATCGTCATTGAGCGGGGTGATCGTGTTCATATTCGGCAAGAGCGCTTGGCCCATGCGCTGGTGAATCTTGCCCCCGCCAATGTCGCGATGCTGGATCGAGCGCACGCCATCATTCGTGTACTGAAACTCCACCTTGGGCAGGATGGCATAAGTCGGCACGAACTGAATGCCGTTCAGATTGCCGTGCAGCCAATAAAGGTGAAACGGATCGAGCACATTGTCGTGGAAGTTCCACCAATTGTAATCATTGCCGCCGCCAAGCGCTTGCATATTGCCGCCGCCCGGGCCACGCCGCGGCGCAATGCTGCCCGTGCCCACAATCGTCTCGCCTTCGGCTAAGTTTTCGGTGAGCGCAAAACGCGGAAACGCCGGCTGCTTCTCCGGCGGGCCCATATAAACGAAGATCAGGCCATATTTCTCGACCAGCGGATACCAAGGCTGGCGCGCATTGGTGTTTTGAACGCCCGGCTCGCACGCCATGTCGATCACTTTGCCTTCGGCATTGAACTTCCAGCCGTGATAGCAGCAGCGGATGCCATCTTCCTCGACCTTGCCATACAAGAGCGAAGTGCCGCGGTGGCAGCAGCGCGGATACAGGAGCCCCGCTGTGCCCGAGCCGTCGCGATAAAGGATCAGCTCCTCGCCGAAGATTTTCACCAGCTTCGGCAGCTTGCCGGCATCTGCGGACGCCGCGAGCGGCTGCCAATAGCGCCTGAGCAATTCGCCGCCCGGCGTGCCCGGTCCCACGCGAACCATATCCTCATCCGGGGTGCCCGGCTTGAACCCATAGGCGCGGCCATCGCCAGAGCCCGCCGCTTGTCCATCCGCCATTTTCCACTCCCTTCCGTTCTTTGAATTGTTGTTAGTGGCGATGTTAGGCCTTCTCCCCTGATCGGGCCATCCCCACGCGGCACTCCGGCGAGACATACGCCCGATGCCCGACTAGACTCATGGCGAAATGATTCCGGAGAGGCCGATGCAGTTTCAGGTGATCCTCGCGCGGGTTCAGCAAATCCTTCTCAATCCGAAAGCGGCATGGGCACAGATCGATGCCGAGCCGGTGAATGTGCAGGATCTCTATCGGATCTACATTATTCCGCTCGCGGCGATTCCGCCGGTTGCAACATTTCTCGGCATGGCGCTGTTCGGGCTTCGTTTTGCCATCATACCGGCGATTGTAAGCTTCGCGCTCGCGCTCGCCGCGGTCTATGTCTTCGCGCTCATCATCGACTATCTCGCCCCGCAATTCGGCGCAGCGAGCAATTTCAAACAAGCGTTCAAGGTGGCAGCTTATGCGCCGACCGCCGCTTGGGTTGCCGGCGTGTTCAACATCTTGCCCGGCGCCGGCAGCATCATCTCGGTGATCGGCGCGCTCTACAGCCTCTATCTTCTGTTTCTCGGCCTGCCGATGCTGATGCGGCCACCTGAAGATAAGGCAACCACCTATACGCTGGTCGCCATCGTTTGCGGGATCGTCGTCGAGGTCGTGTTCGGCGCAATCGTCGGCCGCTTGTTTGCGCCCTCTGTAGTCGTTGTCACGCACTAATGAGCGAAGGGCGGGCGCGGCCCGCCTCGCCATCCGGTGCGCCAGGGGTGTAGGCTCGCTCCCGCATCGAGGAAGAGGCGCGAGAAGCACGCCCCGCGCCTGACGCGCCACGAGGAGGGAAGATCATGGAATATAGAACACTTGGCCGCTCGGGCCTGAAAGTTTCCGCTGTCGGGTTGGGCTGCAACAATTTCGGCGGCCGCTGCGACGAGGCGCAGACCAAAGCCGTTGTCGACAAGGCGATCGATCAAGGCATCACGCTGTTCGATACCGCCGACATCTATAGCCAAGGCAAGTCCGAAGAACTCTTGGGCGCCGCGCTCAAAGGCAAGCGCCAGAATGTTATTGTCGCGACGAAGTTCGGCGGGCCGATGGGCCAGGGCGAATATAACTCCGGCGCTTCACGGCGCTATATGCGCCAGGCCGTCGAAGCGAGCCTGAAGCGCCTGGGCACCGACTGGATTGACCTTTATCAGCTCCACTTTCCCGATCCGCGCACGCCTTTCGAGGAAATGATCTCGACCTTCGATGATCTCGTGCGCGAAGGAAAGATCCGTTATGCCGGCTGCTCGAATTTCGCCGGCTGGCAATTGGTCGAGTCGCTGTGGATCGCCAAGACCAACAGCTACACACCCTTCATCTCGGCGCAGAACTACTACAACATGCTCGAGCGCAATATCGAGCGCGATCTCGTGCCCGCAGCAGCCGCGAACGATGTCGGCATCCTGCCTTACTTCCCGCTCGCGAGCGGCTTGCTCACTGGCAAATACAAGCGCGGCGTCGAGCCTGGCAATGATACGCGCTTGGGCGCCAATCAATTCTTCGCGGCTCTTTGTCGGATTCGAATTTCGACAAGATCGAGCAGCTGGAAAAATTCGCCGCCGAGCGCGGCAAGAAATTGCTCGATCTCGCTTTCGGTTGGCTGCTTGCACAGAAGCCGGTTGCCAGCGTGATCGCGGGCGCGACCAAGCCCGAGCAGATCGAAGCCAATGTCAAAGCCGGCGAATGGCGCATGTCGGCGGAAGATGCGAAAGCCGCCGGCGAGATCGTCATCCCGCCCACGCCCGGCCCGTTCGGCCGCCGCTGATCCTGTTCGTCCTTGCGAGGCCGGAAACATCCGGCCCCGCAATGACAGACTGCTTATTCGCCGTGCTCGTCAGGCGCGCCTTTGGGCGTTGTCTGCGCGCCGTAAAATTCCTGAAGGCCCTTCAGCGAGCCGCGTTCACGCAGATATTTAAGCCGCGCTTCGTTGAGCGGCTCATCGGGGAACGCACGCAAGAGCGCTTGCATGCGCGCTTCGACGCCCTCGCGAAACTCCGGATGGCTGAAGATGAAAAGATCATTGCGCCTAATGCCGCGCAAGATGCGCCGCCCCGCTTCGTATTTGTCCATCACGAGATTTGCCATCGCCGGATTGGGCGCGGCGCCTTGCCCGCCGGAGGCACGCACAGGCGCTGTGGCCCGCGCCGCATCCATGCGCGCTTCCATCTCGGAAAAGCCGGTCTTGTAATGCGCCGGCCTGTGGTGATGGCTGGTGCCGATATTGGTCTGCACGCCGCCGGGCATGAACACCGAGACGCCGATATTCTCGCCCGCCAGCTCGCGCCTCAGCGACTCCGATAATCCGACCACGCCATATTTCATCGTCGTGTAAACGCCGCCATTCTCGGTTGCGAACATGCCGGCCATCGACGCGGTGTTGACGATGTGCCCGCCCTCTCCATGGGCGCGGAGGCGCGGCAGTATGGTTCTGAAGCCATTGAAGACGCCATCGAGCATGACGCTCTTCAGCCAATCCCAATCATCGAAGGTTGCGTCCTTGAGCGCGCCGGTGCCGCCGATGCCGGCATTGTTGCAGAGCACATGGATCTTACCGAACTGCGCTTCCGCCTCGTCCGCTGCGCGCTCCCATGCTTTGCGGTCGCCGACATCGAGCTCAACCGGATAGACCGCGAGATTGGTGTCCTTGAAACCCGCCATCGCCTCATCGAGCGCCTCTTTGCGAATGTCGGCGATGACAACCTTCATGCCGTTGCGCGCGAAGGTGTCGGCCATGCCGAGCCCGATGCCGCTGCCGCCGCCCGTGATGAATGCAACCTTGCCCGCAACGTCTTTCATGATCCGCCTCGTTTTCCCACTTCTTGTTCTTTTGCGGCGTCACGCTACCACATTCCCTCTCCCCTTGTGGGAGAGGCGAAGGCGCAAGCTGGAGTTGACCGCTTCTTTGCGCGATAATGGGCGCCAGGGGATAGGGCATGCGGACATCCATTCTCGTGCACATCGCGCGCAGCCTGGTGGCGGCGGCCATTGCCGTCGTCGTGGCGATGTTTGCGCCTGCCTTCGCGCATGGGCCGACACTGGGCGGCACGGAAATTCTCAGGATCGCGCAACGCATCATCGAGTCTCTGCCGGCCTCCAACATGTATCGCATCGGCCTTGGCGCTTATGTCTTCGTGCTGTGTTTTTTTGGCTACAGAGCCGCGCGGCATCTGACAATGCTCGGCACAATCATCTGGGCCGTGCTGCTTGGCCTTTATGCCGCGACGATAGCACTACCCAACCTCCAAATTTTGCCGCTCAATGCCTGGGCGCATGCCGAGGCCGCGCAACTCGCAAACACTTCGCCCGACCTCGATCTCACCATAACGATTGTGGTGGCGATTATCGCGGTGATCATCGTGCCGGTTTTGGCAGCGTTCCTGCTGGCACAAATTCCCTTCCTGCGCGCACGCGGCGAAGAGACGGAAAGCACCCCCACACGCATTGAACCTGAGATCTAGCTGCTACCAAGCCGGGGTTGACCGCAGCGCCCGTGCTGCGACAATCGCGCCAAGACAAGAACAAGAACCATCGGGAGGCACGCATGCATCTGAGCGCACTGATTTGTGACAAATCCCTTGTGATGTGCGCGATGGCTTCGCTCACCTGGCTCGCGGCGAGCGCGCCGGTGATGGCGGCCGACGCATCAAAGCTTCTCGGCACCTGGAAGGCGGTCTCCTTCACCGGTATCAATGAACAAACCGGTGAAGAGACGCACGGCTTCGGCGACAACCCCAAAGGCTATTTGATCTTTCTGCCGGGTCGCATGTTCGCCTTCATCGATATGCGCGGGCCCAATCCGCCGCCGCCAAGGCCTGAAGGCCGCCCGCCGCGGCCCGGCGTGATGGCCTATTCCGGGCCCTACAGAGTCGAGGGCGATTCCTTCACCACCTCGGTCGACATGTCGGCCTTCGACGGCTGGGTCGGCACCGAGCAAAAGCGCTTTTTCAAGATCAAAGGCGACCGGCTCGAAGTGACGACGCTGCCGCTCACGCGGCCCGATGGCGGGCGCGTGCACAGCCTTCTCATCTGGCAGCGCGACGAGTAAACCTGCGCGAGCTTCGCGCCCGGCCAGCCTTCACTCGATGGCGCATTGCATTGCGTCGCCCGTCTTCGATCTCGCGCGATCGCATAAAGCGCTCCAGAGCGGCATGATCCGCGCCTGCAAATCCGCCGTCCAGGCTTCGATCTCTATTGCCGTCGGCGTTCTTTGGACCGGGCTTGAAACCCATCCCGGCAAAGCGCGCGCCGCACATGGCGCCCCGCTCACGACCCCGCGCTCGCACACTTCCGTGCGGATGGCTTCCTGGTGAAGCGCGTTAAGTCGCAACTGGACATACTGGGTCCTGAACGTCTCGGCGGAGCTCGCATTGCCGCCAAGCGTGCCGAGCGGCGACCAAGGCTCGTCCGGCAGCAGGACGCCCAGCGCCGTCTCCTCGTGATCGAGCATGACGCCGAGCCGCCCCACCGCAATCGAGAGATCGAAGTTCTCCGGCGCTTGCGTTGGCTTTGTCGCGCATCCCGCAAGCGCAAGCGCCGCGAGAGCCACCAATCTGAGGCTCCAATTCATCTTAATCCCCTCGCCAAAGGCGTGCGGCGGCAGGTGACGCACGGCGTTCCCGCGCGTTATGCTTGGGCCAATATAAACCGGGAGAGCCATATGAGCGTAGCGGAAGACATCAAGCCGGGAACCATCGTTTCGGGCCTGCCGATGCCCGAGTTCACCCGCATCAAAGTCGATCCTTTGACCGGCGCATGCGGCGCCGAGATCACCGGCGTTGACCTATCGCGACCGTTGGATGTCGGCACGCTCGATGAGGTCAAGCGCGCTTTTGCGCATTTCCTCGTGCTCGTGATGCGCGATCAAGACATCACGCCAGAGCAGCACAAAGCCTTCTCGCGCTATTTCGGCGAGCTGACGGAATTACCGCAAGCGCCAATCTATCCCGGACATCAGGACATGCAGGAAGTGCGGCGCGAGGCGCATGAGCCCGTCACCGTGGTGCCGTTCACGCGCTTTCATACCGATTCGCCGTTCCTGCCCAAGCCGCCTTACGCCATGGTGATGCGCGCGCTCGATGTGCCGCGCTTTGGCGGCGACACCGCGTTTGCCAACATGTTCTTGGCTTATGATGCGCTTTCCGAAGGGCTGAAAGAGACGCTCAGTACACTGAGGATTATCTATTCGGCGAAAGATGTCTGGAGGCGCAATGCCGCGCTGCCCAAGGAAAAGCAGCTGAGGATGCGCCAGGAACACAATTTCACCGAGGACGAGCTAGAGACCGTGCAGCCGGCGGTGCGCACCGATCCGGCGACGGGCCGCAAGGCGCTCTATGTGACCAACGCTTACTTCAAGCGCTTCGACGGCTGGAGCGAGGAAGATTCAAAGCCGCTGATGGAATATCTGTCGGCCATGCCTTACCGCATCCAATATCAATGCCGCGTGCGCTGGAAGCCCGGCACCGTGATGATGTGGGACAACCGCTTCGTCCAGCATTGCGGCGTGCATGATTACGAAAACGAGCGCCGCCATCTCATCCGCACGACGATCAAAGGCGAGCGCGTCGTTTGATTACGGCGCCGGCGGCACGACCACCTTGCCGTCTTTCATTTCAATAACGCCGGTGCGATTGCCCGCCGGATCCTTGAACATGCCGACGATGATCTTTCCCGGCACGACAAAGCGCGGGAACACCACGCTGCCGCCATTCGCAACGACTTTGCTTAAGGTCGCCGTGATGTCATCAACGCCGAAATAAACCACGCGCTCGGTGAGCGGGCCCTGGTCCGCGGGCTCAACACGCAAATTCGCCGGCAAAGGCGAGGCAACGGAAACCGAAAAGCTGCCGTCTTCCGCAATCTTCCACCCGAACACGGCAGAATAGAATTTCGACTGCGCCGCAAGATCAGGTCCCGCGATATCGAAAAACACGAGCGGCGCCGGCATCACTTTCTCCGCGGCCAGTGAAGGTGCTGGGATTATGCAGGAGGCGGCGAGCACCGCAAGCCGCATGCAGCTCTTTGCCGGCCGACTGAATTTCATTTCTTCCCCCGCTCATTGTTCTCCGGTGCCACCGCCTTTAAGAATAATCTCGTCGCAAGGCGCGCGATGCGCTCGATCTCCTGTTCACTCAGTCTGTCAACCACACCATAGGAGATGCGTGCCGGCCATTCGCTTTGCGCCATCGAGATGAAGATCGATGCCATTTCGTTCGCATCATCGAACTCCATCAGCCCGCGCGCCCGGCATTGCTCAAGATATTTTGCAAACTCCGTCCGGTCGATGCTCTCTTTGAGTAGCTCCTTAAGCTCGGGAAAGCTTGCCGAGTCGGCCGCGGCGGCCCGATAAAGCTGCATGTTGCCGGGCGTCGAAACAAAGCGCAGCAGATCGCGCGCGATCACATAGAGTACCTTCTCCGGTTCGAAACCGGGCCCCGCCTCGGTGCTCAGCGTCGCGCCGACGCTTTGCAAGCGAGACTTGAATAAGGTCTCGAACAGCATCGCCTTGCTGTCGAACCAAGAATAGAGCGTCTCCTTGGAGGCGTGCGCGCGCGCCGCAACGTCTTGCATGGTCGCCCGCGCATAGCCCTTGTCGATGAAGACATGCCACGCGGCATCGAGAATCTCCTCGCGCCTATCCGCCAGTTTTGCCTTCCTTACCGCCATCGCTTCATTTGCCCTCTCCCGGCCCCTCTTGAAAACCCCTTGCCTAAGCTTCATATTGATAGTACCGTACGGTACGGTTCTTTCTTTTGTCAAGGGAAATCAAAGACATGCGTTTCAGGGAAGCCAGCGCCTGGGCATCGGCGATCATCGTGGCGGCAATCTTTGGGGCGTTCTTCGCGGCCGCCCTCGACCATCCGGCCGCAACCATTCCCCTCCTGATCAAAGCATCGCTTGGCGTGATCGTCTGGGAAGTTGCTATCCACATTGCGTTCGCGGTGCGCAAGGCGCCGGAACCGGTGGACGAGGAAGACCGACACATCGGCCGGACGGCGCGCCGCATCGGGCTGATGACACTTAGTGCGGGCCTCTTCCTGACGCTCGGCCAATTCGCCATCCCGCACTTCGCAAACATCGTGCACCTCCCCGCCCACGCATGGCTGATCGATCTCGTCGCCTTCGCGATTGTCGCCGCCGAAATCACAAAATCCCTCACAGCAGGCGTGCTCTATCGTTTGAACGCCGGCCGCCCCGCTCGTTCGTGATCCCCATGTTGAAGATCATCGGCATAATCCTCGCCAGTCTCGTCATCGGCTATTTTGGTATCGCGCTTGCTCTCACCTTCTGGCCGGACAGTGTTTTCAAGAATGCGCGCCTCACGCCAGCGCAAGTCGCGGCGATTGCGGCAGAGAGCGGCAGCGGTGCCGAACAGAGCTACGCCTTCACTGCGCGCCGCTTCAAGATGCGTGACGGCGCCGAAATCTTCGCGCGCATTGTCGGAGCACCCGCGCAAACGACAATTCTCCTGGTTCACGGCGTGGCCTCAAGCGGCTCTGCGCTCCTTGAGCCGGCAACGCTGCTGAGCCAAGCAACCGGCGCGCGCGTTATCGCGATCGATTTGCGCGGCCACGGCCGATCCTCCGGAGCGCCATTCGATGTCGATCATGCCGGCCAATATGATGAGGATCTTGCCGACATTATCAGCGAGATCCGCGCGGATGACGAAAGCGCCAAGATTGTTCTCGCCGGACATTCCATGGGCGGGGGTATTGCGCTGCGTTATGCGCTCATGCGCAACGCCCCGGCAGTGGATAGCTATCTCTTGTTCGCCCCGCTGTTGGGAACCGGCGCGCCCACGATGCGTACCCAAGGCACGGCAGGCGGCGCCAATGGCGGCGGTGCTTACACGCACTTCCGCACACCGAGGCTATTCGGCGTGCTGTTGTTGAATTTTGTCGCCATACATGCGCTCGATCACCTGCCGATCCTCTACTTCAATCAGCCGCCCCAGAGCCCGGCCTATGGTTTTGCGGCACTCTCCAGCATGCAGCCCAATGCACCCAAGGATTACCGCGCGGCCTTCGCGGCGATCAAAGTGCCTCTCTTGCTTATCGCGGGCAGCAAGGATGAAGCCTTCAACGCAGCCGCCTTTCCCGATGTTGTCAAGCAGTACAGCCACGGCAAAGCCGTCATCATCGATGGCGCGAGCCATAACAGCGTGCTGGATGATGCGCGCACAATTGATGCCGTAAAGTCGTGGCTCGCTTCGGATTAGATGTCGAACAGCCGGCGTGTCCTAATCGGGCGCGACTGCCTTCAGGAACATCTTGGTCACAAGCTTTGCGTGCGCCTCGATCTCCGCATCGCTGATGCGGTTGATAACGCCAAGCGATAGCTTGTTGGCCCATTCGGCCTGCACCATACCGACGAAGATCGAAGTCACTTGCTCCACGTTGTCAAACTGCATCAATCCGCGCTCGCGGCACGATTTCAGGAACGCCACGAGCTGGGGATGGCCGAAAGCGCGCGCCGCCACCATTTCCTTGAGCGCGGGATCGCGCTGTGCTGCCGCGCCGGCAATGGCGAAGATGCGCATGAGCGGCGAGAGATTGATCATCTTCAGCACATCCACTGCCAGCACATAGAGCACGCGTTCCGGCGTGCCCTGCGTCACTTCGGTTGCGAAGCGTTCGCCCATTCCCTTCATGCCCTCTGCGATGAGCGCTCCGATGAGTTGCGTCTTGCCGCCGAACCAGGAATAGATCGTCTCCTTGGAAGCATGGGCGCGGCCGGCGATTTCCATCAGGCTCGCCCGCTCAAAGCCCTTTTCGAGAAAGACCTCATGCGCCGCCGCCAGGATCTCCGCGCGCCGCTTCGCCTTTGCTTCGCTGCTCATCGCCATGGGGCGGACCTCTAACCGGTGCCGGGCATTTAGCAAAGCTTGCGGTTCAGCCACCGCTGGTCTATAACCGTCCCGATCGGTACGGGACGGTTATAGACCGAGATTAGGGAGGGCGGCCGTGGGGCGTCAAGAGCAAGCATTTGGAAAGTTTAGGAAATCGGCCCAAAGCGGCCATATTGGAATGGCCGCGAGCCTGCTTGGCGCGGCGCTTCTGTGGGGTCTTACCGGGTGTGCTGACATGAAAGAGCCTCCAGCGCCTCAGCCGATCGACGAAGGCATGTTCGTGCCGATCAACGGCATAGAGCAGTGGATCACCATCCGCGGCAGTGACACGCGCAACCCCGTGCTTCTCGTCCTGCATGGCGGGCCGGGCACGGCGAGCAGCCAATCGGCACCCGCCTTTGCGCCCTGGGAGAAGAATTACACCATCGTCCAGTGGGACCAGCCGAGCAGCGGCGCGACCTATGCCAAGAACATCGGCAAGGACATCGGCCCGCTCACCATCGATCGCTATCGCCGCGACGGCATCGCGGTGAGCGAATATGTCCTGAAGCATCTGCACAAACGACAAAACGATTCTCTACGGCACATCCTGGGGCACGATCTTGGGGCTGGAGATGGCGAATGCGCGCCCCGATCTCTTCGACGGCTATGTTGGCGTATCGCAAGTCGGCGGACCGAAGGGCGATCTCTTGGGCTATCAGCTCGCACTGAAAGCAGCGCAGGACCGCGGCGATGCCAAAGCGGTGAAGGAATTGGAGCGCGTCGGCCCGCCGCCTTACACCAAGTTCGAAGACCTGCTGGTGCGCCAGACCTACACCAACCCGCCCGGCCTGCCGCCAACGCCGCAGGAAGAGGCCGCAATCGCCAAGCTCATCAAAGCGCTCAGCACGCCGCCCGATCCGAATGCGAAGTACATCCCGAAGGGCCTGCCCAACTATGACGGCACCAAGGCGTTCCTCGACACCATCGCAGCGATGTTTCGCCAGGAGTTTGCCTGGGATCCCTACAAGCTCAATCTCAAATTCAAGATGCCGGTCGTGATCTTGAATGGCGATCATGATTTCAACACGCCGGCCGAAACCGCGATGGCGCTATGCAATGCAATCACTGCGCCGGTGAAGCACTGCGAAGTGATCCCCGGATACGGCCACGGCCTCGTGCCCGCTGACATCATTCTCGACCGCATGGATCAATATATCCTGCCGTCTGTCCACCCGAAGACGCGCTGAAGCAACAATCTGGAGGCCCATATGAGCTCATCAACTCTGGCGCTGGCGACTTGGATATCCGCCCATGCGGATTTCATCATCCTTCTCGTCGGCCTTCTCTTTGTGGCGCCACTGCTGAACACTTTTCAGCGCCGTGCCATCCCGTCCCTGCCCTCGAGCTCGCTCTGGCCGCCTGCGCGCTTCTATTGCCAGTTTGTCGCTGTCTGCTTCACCATCGTGTTTGTCAAGTCGCTGGCTGAAGCAATCGAGCGCAGCAACGCGGCGCCGCATGACGGAAGCATGATCGTCCCCATCGCGATCGGCTATGCGTGGTGCACGTTTTGGTTCTGGGCGGCAATGCTCGGCTTCATCGCCGCGCGCAAAGGATGATCATCCGCCTACGGACTCTCTTTGGGTCCGAAGTGATTGTCCCGATAAGAAGATCACAGAGGAGATTGACATGAATATTGGTCCTTTTGCGTTTTGGATTTTTCTGGCGATCATCATCGTCGCCGGCGGTCTCTTCGGCTATTTAAAGAGCCGCAGCCGCGACAGCGCCATCAGGGAGATCGCCGGGCGTGGCCAACCCGTTCCGGCCGAGATGTTCGACCTAACGCCGCAGACCAGCGCGGCCGGCTTGCTGGTTGGCGGCCTTGTCATGCTTTTCATCGGCGTCGCTCTCTCGGCCGTTGGATGGTCAATGGTGCAATCGCACCAGTCTCCGGCCGGAAGCGAGCTGATTGGTCTCATTCCGGGCGGCATCGGGCTTGCGCTGCTCATCGGCTATTTCGTGCTCGGCCGCCGCAAGAATGAAACCGGCTAAAGCCGGCGCAAATATCGCTCGGGGTCGGCAAGAAAGGCGCGCGTGATCTTCACATGCTCGGTCTCGTCCCAGGCGATCGGCGCGATGCCGTCGGGCGAGAACGCGAAGATCTGCGCGTCGCCCATTGCCATGAGCATGGGCGAATGCGTCGCGACGATGAATTGAGAGCCTTGCTCGACCCCTTCTTTAATGAGCGCCATGAGCGCGAGGATGCGCGCCGGCGAAAGCGGCGTCTCCGGCTCATCCAGGAGATAGAGCCCGTTCGGCACGATCCGGCTTTTCAAAAGGCCCAGAAACGTCTCGCCATGCGAGTAGCCGTCCGGGTTTTCGCCATAGCGCCGCGTCAGCGCAGCGCGCTGGCCGCGCATTGCGCCCATCGCCAGGCGCTGCCCCCATGAGCCGTCCGGCAGTTTCTCACGAAACGCCTCTTCCTCCGCCTCGAGCCCGGCGATATCGGCGATCACGCGCTTGGTGAAGCCGAACGCATCTTCCGCGCGAAAGAACATTTTCACCTTGGGCGCGCGCCGCCGCACAAATCTGAACGACTTGGCGAGAGTGCGCGCAGCCGCAAGCGTCGGATCGCGTACGGTGTCGGCCGAGCCCACCGCGACGGCATTCATGCCCGCCGCAATCGCCTCCATCAATGTCGACTTACCTGAGCCGTTCTCACCGATGAAAAAGGTGATCGGCTTTGCGAATTCGAGCGACGAAAAATTGCGCAGCGCCGGCAAATTAAACGGAAACCCCTCGCCCGCTTCGGCGGCCCGGTTTTTCGTGATGCTGTCGAGAAACGGCATCCCGCCCTCTTAAACACAAAGGACACGAAGCCACTCACGAAGATCACAAAGCGACCGATTGTTTGATCTTCGTGTTCTTCGTGTCTCCTTCGTGCCCTTCGTGTTTAGGCCTTCAATGTTCGTTGAGGCCGAGAATCTTGCGCGTCTCGCCGGGGCTTGCAACCTCGGCGCCGCAGCCTTCGATCAATTGCCGCGCCTGTAACACCATCGAAGCATTGTTGGGCGCCAGCTTGCCCTTGCCGAGATAGATCGTGTCCTCATAGCCGACGCGCACATGGCCGCCCAGCACGACAGACAAAGCTGCCATCGGGAAGGAATGGCGCGAGATGCCGAAGCCGGCCCATTGCGCGCCTGGGCGCATCATCGAGCGGCAATACATCATCGCTTCCGGCGTGGCGAGCAGGCCGTATTTCGTACCGAGGACGAACGACCACATGGAGGGATTATCGATCGTGCCGCGGTCGATCAGATCATGTGCGAACACGATATCGCCGGTGTCGAAGCACTCGATCTCCGGCTTAACTTTCACATCGCGGAACATGTTGCACATGCGCGTGATCATGCGGTCGGTATTGATGGCAACGCCGCCGCCGGCAAATTGCATCGTGCAGACATCGAGCGTAGCCAGCTCTTGGCCCAGCGCCAGCACATGCTCAACGCGTTTCTCGGCGCGCATCGTGCTGACGCCCGGCGCCGGCATGCGCGGATCATCATCGCTCTGCGCCCAACCGCAACCCGGGCCGGTGGTGAGATTCAAAATGACATCGGTGTTCTTCTTGCGGATGGTCTCGACCACCTCTTTGTAGTCGGCCATGTCGGTCGATGGCCGGCCGTCCGGCTTGCGCACATGAATGTGGCAGATCGCGGCGCCTGCTTCCGCCGCTTCGAGTGCCGATTGCGCGACTTCCTGATTGCTCTTGGGAAATCCAGGCGGCGCATTCTTCGAAACCGACGACGCACCGGTGACGGCGCAAGTGATATAGACCTTCGGATTCATGTCTCTCCCTTTCACAACCAGCAAGCGCGCGGGGGCGCGGTGTCTTCTATGCCGCCGTCATCATAGACCGGCCGGGAGCCCGGGCAAGCCGTCCCTTACAAGGGCTATTCGCAGAAGACGCGCACTTTCGTCTTGCCTTGATCGACATCGACAGTGAGATCGTTGAGCTGCTCGATCAGCTCCTCCATATCTTCCGGCTTGAGCTGATTGAGATCGATATCAATTCCCTTGTTCCGCATCGCCTCATTGACGTGATCGCGCGCCTGAGGCGGAATCAAAGTCCCCAGGCGCATACCCGCACGCAGCAATTGCATCGGCACGCGGATATTCACCTTCGCCGGTCCTTTGCCAGGCTCGCCTTCTTCATCATCGACGACAACGCGCAGATATTTCGGCTTATACGGCGCGGGCGCGTTTGCATCGCCTGAAGGCTCATGCGCGCCATTCTGGCCAAGCGCGCTGAGCAAACGCTCCGCTTCCTCGACGGTGACTTTGCCATCAGCCAACATCTGCAGGATTCGCTTTGTGTCTTCGCTCATGATTGCACCTCATCTAATGACGACTTTGACTTGGGAATGCCCATCCTCGATATCGATATGTGTACCGGTAAGCGCACAGATAAAACCGAAGAATGCACCCATTGCCCGAACCGGATCGATCTGCTTGACGGCGCAAATGAACAGCGCGGCGAGCAACAAGACCGGCGCGAGCGGCAGCAGCAGGATCCAGATCAATATGAGCGGAATCCATAATGACAAAGGCTTGCGCCCATCATGACGTACACGGATGATCGCGAGCATGGGGATCATCCTTTGCCACCAAGCGCGCGGATCGCCTCGGCTGCGCTGATCTCGCCGCGATCGAGCCGGTCGAGCACGTCTTGTTTTGCCGGCTCGGGATTGGTCTCAACAAAACTCAGCTCACCCGAGATGCGGTTGAGCCGCGATTTGATCGTCGGATAGCTGACGCCGAAGACGCGCTCCATCTCCTTGATCGAGCCATGAGCCCGCACAAAGGCGGCGATGAACACCTGATCCTCGGCGGAGAGCTGCGCCAGCTCCGGCAGCTCGAAATTGCCTTCGATGGCAATGCCGGTACCCGAGAGCCGCACCCGCTCGATGGTGACCCGCCGCCCTTGGGTGAGGCGCGTAAGCTCTTGCCAATCTTGACCATTTCCAGCCATCAAGCGCCCTATCAATTCAGTTATTCAATATATAAATTAAGATATTCAATATTTCAATGCCATGAAATTGATTTTTATCATTGGCGGTCGAGCTCTGCTTGGCTCTTGCCCGTGCCGGGCCCATGCCTGAGTTCTGGCGGCAAATAGGGAGAGCCATGCGCCAAAGCACCGACCGGATCCTGACAACCCATGTCGGCAGCCTGCCGCGCACGGCGCCGGGGCTGATCGACGCGCTTCTGAAGAAAGACAGAGGCGAGGCTCAGGACGAGCGTGAATATGTGTGCACCATCGCGGCGGCCGTCGATGAGGTGATGGCGCGCCAAGCCGGGATCGGCATCGACGTGCCTTCGGACGGTGAGCAAAGCAAAGTCAGCTATTCAACCTACATGATGGACCGCCTGAACGGCTTCGGCGGCGATACGCCGCGCAAGCCCGCGCTCGATCTCAAAGACTATCCGGACTTCCGCGCGCGTCTTGCCAAGATGACCGGCACGCAGCAATTCCGCCGCGCTTCCTGCATCGCGCCGATCTCGGTGAAAAGCTGGGAGCCGCTGAAAGCCGACATCGCAAACGAGCTGAGCGCGATGAAGAAGTCCGGCTACACCGAAGCTTTCATGAACACCGCATCGCCGGGGCTCATCTCGGCGTTTCAGACCAATCAGTATTACAAGACCCATGAAGAGTATGTCTGGGCGCTCGCTGAAGTGATGCGCGAGGAATATGAGCTGATCGCCGCATCAGGGCTCCTGCTGCAGCTCGATTGCCCCGATCTCGCGATGGCGCATCACACCGGCTTTCAAGATTTGTCTGGGGCCGACTTCCTCAAGCGCGCCGCCTTGCACATCGAAGTCATGAATCATGCGCTCGCTAACGTGCCGGCGGAGCAATGCCGCATGCACATTTGCTGGGGCAATTACGAGGGCCCACACGATCACGACATTGCGCTGGAAAAGATCGCGCCCGTGTTCTTGAAGGCCAAGCCGCAAGCGATCCTGTTCGAGGCCTCCAACCCGCGACACGATCACGAATGGGCGGTGTGGCGGGGCCTGAAAATTCCGGAGGACAAGATCCTCGTGCCGGGCACCATCACTTCGACCAGCAATTATGTCGAGCATCCTGAGTTCGTTGCGCAGCATATCGAGCGCTTTGCGGCGATTGTCGGCAAGGAACGCGTAATCGCCGGCAGTGATTGCGGCTTCGGCACATTCGCCGGCTCCGGGAAGATGGACCCGGAAATTTCCTACAAAAAGCTCGGCAGCCTCGTCCAAGGCGCTCGCATCGCAAGCAAGCGGCTTTGGCGCTGATCCATCGGGAGGAAGTCGTGGCTCCACAGACCGTCTATCAACCATCTGCGAATGACCCGCGCATTGTGGCCGTGCTTGATGCCCGCACCCGCCTTGATGAAGCGTTTCGCGCAAGAGACGCCGAGACCGTGGAGTTGCTGTGCGCGCCGGACCTCATCCTTCACACGCCGATCAATGCGGTGGTCGACCTTGACACCATCATGGCGCGCCTTCGCGAAGGCCGCGTCGATTACACTGCGCTCGAAACCAAGATCGACTTTGCCGGCGTGCGCGGCGACATGGTCGTGGTCATGGGCGAAGAGATCCTCACCCCGCCCGCGGGCGTGCCCAATGCCAGCAGGACTGTGCATCGGCGTTTCACCGACATCTGGAAAGAGAGCGGCCGGGCCTGGAAAGTCCTCGTCCGTCAAACTACGATTGCCTCAGCCAAGTGATTGAACGCGCATGACCGCTTATCTCATCGTGATGGCTGAAGTCTTCGACGCCGACGGTCTTCGCAACGGCTACGGCAAAGCCGTGCTGCCATTGCTTAAGAAATTCGGTGGCCGCTACCTTGTGCGCGGCGGCAAGCCGGAAGGTCTTGAGGGCGAGACCGATACCCGCCGCACCATCATTGTGGAGTTTCCAACAATGGAGGCCCTGCGCGCGTTCTGGGGTTCGAGCGAGTATGCCGAGGTGAAAAAGCTGCGCGGGGGCCTTGCCAAGCTCGATGTCTGGGCCATGCCGGGCACCGACATCACATAATGATCGTTCAGCTGCCGAGCGGCAGCATTCGATGTCTGCAATTGAAGGTTAGATGACCAACCTGATCGAACAGCGCATGGCGATGGCGCACGTCCGAACGAACCCTTATGTCATCGCACGCGTGTCTTCTGGCTGGCTGGCGATCGGTGATCATCAAATGCTGCCCGGCTATTGCCTGCTTCTGGCCGATCCCGTTGTCCAAAGTCTGAACGCTCTCGATGAGCCCGCGCGCATCAGATATTCGCTCGACATGATCCGTGCGGGCGATGCCCTCGTCGAAGCCACTGGCGCTTACCGTATCAATTATCTCACCATGTGTGATCGCGAGCCAAGCCTGAACACTCATCTCGTCGCGCGTTATTTGAGCGAGCCCGAAGACAAACGCCGCGACAACGCATTGCGCGCCCATGACCGCGCCACCGCGCGTCGCACCGATCCCCGACGCGAAGACCGCGATTTCATGGAAAAGATGCGTAGGGCTCTAACTCAGTAAGCGGGAAACACGAAGGACACAAAGAACACACAAAGGCACCCAGATCTTTGTATTCTTCGTGCCACCTTTGTGCCTTTGTGTTTAGGCGGCGCTTGACGAAAGCCGATCCGCGGTCGAAACTTGCCTCTAGCGCTTGCAAGGCGCATCCGGTCCGCGGGAAGGGCAGCGCCCACTTGTGAATACAAAGAGAATGATCGCTCGATCCTTCTTTCAGCCTGTCATGCGGACACCAGGCGCTATGAAAGGAGGACGCTTTGTCCAACCCTTATGCCACATCCCTGCCCGCTTCGCCCGATCTTGCGCAACAGCGCAAGCGCGCGAAGGAGCTTCTTAAATCGGTCCGCGCCGGCGATGAACAACGCGACTGCGCGCCTGCGCTATGGCCATCCGCGCCTTGCGGATGCGCCGAAGCCGAACTTCGCAAAGCCAAACTGCACGATGCGCAATGGGTGATTGCGCGCGAATATGGCTTTTCGAGCTGGCTGAAGCTTAAGCAGCATATTGATGAGATGACCGGCGCCAACCGGCGGCCCTACCGCATCTTCGATACCAACCTTCAATATTACCGCGATCGCGCGGGTGGTTTGCTCAGCGTGCTCGCCACAGGCGAGCGCAATGCGCTCCGCCTCGTGCGCGAATTTCATCCGCGTTTTGCAAACGCAAGCGACGCCGATATTCAAGCGGCGAACATCACGCAGGAAGATGCCGAGCTGATTCAAGCGCGCGAGCACGGTTTCACTTCTTGGGAACAGTTGGTTGCCTCTGTCGAATCGCTCAAGGCGGGCGCCCGAAGGGATCCGTTTCGACTTGCCTTCGAGGCGATCGAAGCACAGGACGATGCGAGGCTCGCCGAACTCTTGAAAGAGGAACCCGCGCTCACAAAGGCAAGCGGCACTAACGGCAATCAGCTTTTGCATTTCGCCGTCAATCACGACAATCCGCGCCTTGTCAGCCTGTTGCTCGAAGCCGGCGCCGACCCTGACGCCGCCAACGACAAAGGCTCGACACCGCTCACGCAAGCCGCCTATCGCGGCAAGGCCGAGACAATCGAGCAGTTGCTGGCGGAAGGCGCTTCCATCGATGCCGAAGCTTATGGCGATGGCGGCACGCCGCTGGCCTTCGCTTTGTTTTGGGGGCATCGCGAGGCCGCCGAAAAGCTCGCCGAGATTGCCGTTGTGCCGCGCAATTTGCGCATGGCCGCAGGGCTCGGACGGCTCGACATCATGGCCGAGCTGTTCGGCGAGAACGGCAAGCTCAAGCCCGAAGCCGGATTTCACCGCGAGTTTCACCGCCCGCATTCCGGCTTTCCGCCGTGGCGCCCGAAAGACGAACCGCAAGAGATTCTCGACGAAGCGCTCAACTACGCCGCACGTTCAGGACACGTTGAAGCCATGGCGGTCTTGCATGACCGCGGCGCCAATCTCGACAGCGCGCCCTATCAAGCAACGCCGCTGGTGCAAGCCGTGCTCAATGGCCGGCTCGATGCTATCAATTGGTTGCTCGATCATGGCGCCGACATCAACAAAAAGAGCGGCTATGGCGAGCCGACCTCTGCGACACCACTCCATTTCGCTGCGGCCTGGGGCGGCCAGCTCGAAGCGGCAAAGCTCTTAGTCGCGCGTGGCGCCGATCTTTCCATTCGCGAAGATAATTACAACGCGCCCGCCTCCGGCTGGGCCAATCACTTCGGCCACAAGGACATCGAAGCCATCCTCAAGGAAGCCGAAAAAGCACAAGGAATCACGCAATGACACTTACCATCACTGATCAACGTGCGTTCCTGCCGACCAAGGATTTCGAGCAGTCGATCGACTTCTATTCCCGTTTAGGCTGGACTGTCGCATACCGGAACGACAGTCTCGTGCTCATGGAGCTCGGCTCGTCGCACTTCTTCCTTCAAAAAGCCTATGTGAAGGATTGGGCTGAGAACATGATGCTTCATCTCGTCGTCGATGACGCCAAAGCGTGGTTCGACAAGGCCACCAAGGTCAAAGCGGAGGGCGGCTTCGAGGGCGTGAAGATTCGCCCGACGCATCATGAGCCATACGGCGCGATAGTCACGCATGTGATCGACCCCGCCGGCGTGCTCCTCCACTTCGCCCAATTCGACAAATAGCAGCACCAAAATCGGCGGCTAGATCGTCTGGCAGCCGTCCGAAGTCTTGGAGCAAGATCGGCCTACCGCAAAACCAAGCAGGGAGCGACGAGGCATGGCCGCCTATCTGATCGTTCGCATAGACGTCACCGATGCCGGGAAATTTGCTGCGTATCGCGAGGCCGTGCCGGCGGTCATTGCGCGCTTCGGCGGCCGCTATCTTGTGCGCGGCGGGCCAGTTGAAGTGCTTGAAGGCGGCCACGACGGCCGGCGCCAAGTCGTGCTTGAGTTTCCATCCATGGAGGCTCTGCACCGCTTCTGGGCCTCGCGCGAATATGCCGAGGTCAAGGCGCTGCGCGAGGGCGCGGGGGAGCTCGATATATTGGCTGTGCCCGGCGCCTGAGCGGGTCCGGCAGAGGTGACTGCCCACAAGCCGCGCTTTTCGCTATTCTGCCCCCGGAAGGCCCTGAGGGGCCAAAGAATTTGCTTGCAGTACGAAGGACTTAGCCTATGGCAGACGAGAAGAAATCCGCCCTTATCATCTCCGCCCATTCCGCCGATTTCGTCTGGCGCGCGGGCGGCGCCGTCGCCCTCCATGCCGAGAAGGGCTACCACGTGAAGGTCATCTGCCTCTCCTTCGGCGAGCGCGGCGAGAGCGCCAAGCTCTGGCGCCAAGGCAGCAGCATGAGCCTCGAGAAGGTGAAAGCCTCGCGCCGTGAAGAGAGCGAGAAGGCCGCCGACATCTTAGGCGCCGGTGAGATTGAGTTCTGGGATCTCGGCGATTATCCGATGCGCATCAATGATGATGTGCTCTATCGCCTCGTCGACGAGTGGCGCAAATATCGCCCGGCGTTTGCAGCCTCGCACTCGCTGCACGACCCCTACAATTTCGACCACGGCCTCGTCACGCATGCCGTGCAGGAAAGCCGGATCATCGCGCAAGCTATGGGCCACAAGCCCGGCGAGAAGATCATCGGCGCAACACCGATCTTCCTTTACGAGCCGCATCAGACTGAGCAATGCGAGTGGCGCCCAGACGTTTATATCGACATCACCAGCGTCTGGGACAAGAAGCACAAAGCCATCGAGGCGATGGCCGGCCAGGAATATCTCTGGGAGTATTACACGCGCGTCGGGCTCAACCGCGGTGTTCAAGCCAAGCGCAATTCCTATTACCCGGATATCAAATACGCAGAGGCCTATCAGCGCATCTTCCCCGATGTGCGCGAGGTGCTGGCGTAAGCCATATTCATTTATCCCCTCTCCCCTTGCGGGAGAGGGTGGCGCATCGAAGCCTGGTTCGACGTGCGGGGGTAAGGGGTTTCCAGTCGCAGAGTCTACTACCCACCCTCACCCGATCTTCCGAAGCTTTCGCTTCGAAAGATCGACACCACAACAAGTGCGGGGCGGGCTCTCTCCCATCAAGGGAGAGGTGAGCAAAGGAGCACCGTTATGACCCCCGAAGAATTGCTCGATCAAACCGCAGGCGCAATCGCGGAAGCGATCGCGAACAAGCAAGTCAGCGCCGTCGAGATGACAGAGGCGGCGATTGCGCGCATCGAAGCGCGCGACGGCCCCATCAACGCGGTTGTCGTTCGCGATTTCGATCGTGCGATTGCAGCCGCCCAAAAAGCCGATGCGCGCATCGCACGCGGCGAGCGTGCGCCACTGCTCGGCGTGCCGATGACGGTGAAGGAATCGCACGATGTCGCCGGTCTGCCGAAGACCTGGGGCTTTGAAGATTTCAAAACCTTCAGGCCGAAGATGGACTCCGTCGGCGTCAAGCGCCTCAAGGCGGCGGGTGCGATCGTTCTCGGCAAGACCAACATTCCAGTCGGTCTCGCCGATTGGCAGGCCAACAATCCGATCTATGGCAGAACCAGCAATCCCTGGGATCTCTCGCGCTCGCCGGGCGGCTCATCGGGCGGCGCGGCGGCGGCGCTCGCTGCGCGCATGGTCCCACTGGAATTCGGCTCCGATATCGGCGGCTCGATTCGCGTGCCGGCGGTCTTTTGCGGCGTGTACGGGCATAAGCCGAGCTTCGGCATCATTCCCTCGCGCGGCGAAGGACGGCCGGGCGAAGATGGCGCCGAGCCGCCCATCGCCGTCACTGGCCCCTTGGCGCGCAGCGCTGCCGACCTTGAGATCGCTTTGAATGTGCTCGCCGGCCCGGACGAGGACCATGCTATCGCTCATCAGTTGACACTCCCCCCGGCACGCGGCAAGCGGCTCGCGGACTATCGTGTGCTGATCCTGGATCGCCATCCTGCCGCCAAGACCGACAGCGAAATCATCGGCGCGCTCGACGCCCTCGCGGCAAAGCTTGCCGCAACTGGCGCGCGCGTTGCTCGGCAAAGCGAGCATCTGCCCGACCTACGCGCCTCGCACGAAGCCTATATGCCGATGATGCTGTCGATCATGTTGCGCGACCAGCCGGACGCGCCATCGGCAAGTGCAAGCGAATATCTGAGCTATCTCGATGTGCAGGCACGCATCTGCCGGCAATGGGCCGCCCTGTTCAAGGAATACGATGTCGTGTTGGCACCGGCGCTTGGCGGCCTCGCTTTCCGCCACGACGATGAGCCCGATCAAACCAGGCGCCGAATAGAGATCGACGGCGCGCCCACGCTCCTTCATGGCACAACTGGCGTGGCCGGGCATGGCGACATTTCCCAACCTGCCGGCGACGGCCGTGCCCGTTGGCCTCTCGAAATCCGGCCTGCCCATCGGCATTCAGATCGTCGGCCCCTATCTTGAGGACTTGACGACAATCGAATTTGCCAAGCTCCTGGAGCGCGAATTCGGCGGCTATCGTCCGCCGCCCGGATATTGAGATGAGTGATATTGCATTCAGAGGAGAAGGCCTGTGGCTGGCATCGCAATCAGAAATTTCCCGCGCATCCCACTTGCAACGCTTGATGCATTCAAAGGGCTTGGCGTTGCAACCGTTTCGGAAGCGCAAGGCCGCTCGGGCCTCATGGCCTCTTATATGCGCCCGATCTATCCGGGCGCCGAGATTATCGGCAATGCGGTGACGGCTTCGGTTGCACCGGGCGACAACTGGACGATCCATGTTGCCGTCGAGATGTGCAAAGAGGGCGACATTCTCGTCGTCTCGCCCACCTCCTTCTGTGAGGACGGCTATTTCGGTGAGCTTCTGGCGACATCGCTGCAATCGCGCGGTGTGCGCGGGCTGATCCTCGAAGCCGGTTGCCGCGATGTCAAAGAGCTGCAGAAGATGAATTTCCCCGTGTGGAGCCGAGCGATCTACGCGCAAGGCACGGTGAAGGCGACACTCGGCGATGTGAATTTGCCGCTGCGTTGCGCCGGAGAAATTGTGAATGCCGGCGACATGATCGTCGCCGACGATGACGGCGTTTGCGTCGTGCCGCAGGCGACCGTCGATAAAGTGCTCATCGCGGCCAAAGCGCGCGCCGAGAAGGAGGCGAAAAACCGCGTCGAGTTCGCCAAGGGCACGCTCGGCCTCGACCTTTACAAATATCGCGAGCGCCTCGCCGAAAAAGGCCTCAAATATTTCGACGACTTGGAGGCCTTCAAAAAGAGCAAGTAAGACTTGCGTTGTGCGTCGATCTTGTTCAGGGGATAACATTGAACGCAGCTGACATCCAACGGCCAAAGAAGACGCGCGAGATCGTCTCGTCGATCTTTGATTCGACGCGTTGGAACGATTTCAAGTTCCGCGACGATGACATCGTCATCGACACCTGGGCCAAGACCGGTACGACCTGGATGCAGCAGATCGTGGCGAGATCGTTCTCGGGCCGTCCGGGGGTATAGCAGCGGCCGGCGCCTCGCCTTGGCTCGACATGCGCATTATCCCGTTCGAGCAAATGCAGACACAGCTCGAAGCGCAGACGCACCGCCGCTTCATCAAATCGCATCTGCCGCTCGATGCTTTGATGTTCTCGCCCAACGCCAAATACATCTATGTCGCGCGCGATGCGCGCGATGTCGCTTGGAGCTTCTACAATCACTCGCGCGGCTACAGCGACATGATTGTCAGTGCCTTCAACTCGCCGCCGGGGCTCGCCGGTCAGCCGATCGCCCACCCGGATTGCGATGTCAAAACCTATTATCTCGATTGGCTCAAGACTGGGCAGTTTCATGGCGCGCCGGACTTTCCTTCATTCTGGGACCATGTGCAGGGCTGGTGGAATGTGCAGGGCTTGCCCAATGTTCATCTCGTGCACTTTGCCAATCTCAAAGCCGATCTGACGGGAGAGATGCGCAAGATCGCAGCATTTCTCGGTGTGGATGTCGAAGAGGCGAGCTGGCCGGTCATCGCCGAGCATTGCAGCTTCGACTACATGAAGAAAGCTGCCACCAATGTCGAGCAGCTGGACATGACGTTCAACGGCGGCGCCAATACATTCTTCAAACAAGGCACCAATGGCCGCTGGAAGGATGTTCTCTCGCCGGAGGAGATCGCGCTTTGTGACGAAGTCGCGGCGAAGCATCTGACGCCCGATTGCGCGCATTGGCTGAAAACCGGCGAGTTGCCCGATTAAGAACAAGGAACAAGAAATGGATGGCAAAGACGCATGAAATTCAATTGCCGAAGAAGACGCGCGAATATGAGGACATGGATGCCGATTCAACGCGCTGGGACAATTTCAAATTCCGCGACGGCGATGTCATCATCGACACGCTGGGCAAGAGCGGCACGACCTGGATGCAGCAGATTGTCGGCCAGCTGATCTTCGAAGGCGAAGACGAGCTCTACGCTAATCCAATTGCAACCGAGACGTGGCTCGATCTGCGCGTGCGGCCGATCGAGGAAGTGTTGGACATTCTCGAGAAGCAAACGACGCGCCGCGTTATCAAAACCCATTTGCCGATCGATGCGCTCGTCTTCAGCCCAAAGGCGAGATACATCTATGTCGGGCGCGACATGCGCGACATCATCTGGAGCTGGTACGCCGCCATAACAGTTCCGATGCGTCCGCCGCCGCCCAACCTGCCGTCGCTGCCGCTGCTACCGAAGGTCGGCGTACGCGAGTTCTATCTGCACGTCGCGGATTACGAGCCGATGTGGGCGCACATTCAAAACTGGTGGGCGTTCCGCAATCTGCCGAATGTCTTGTTCGTTCATTTCAACAATCTGAAGACCGATCTCGGCGGCGAGATGCGCCGGATCGCGCGCTTTCTCGATATTCCGCTGAACGAAGCGCTGTTGCCGCAAATGATCAAGCATTGCAGCCTTGATTACATGAACGACAAGACGCTCGAAAAATATCCGAACGATCCGATCATGGGCGCTTTCTACGTCTACAAAGGCAAGAACGGGCGCTGGAAGGATGTTCTTTCGCCCGACGAGATCGCGCTTGCCGACAAAGCCGCCGCGAAATATCTCACGGCCGATTGCGCGCATTGGCTGAACACCGGCGAATTACCGAAAGGGGAGTGATCAAATCAAATGGCAGACGCAAGCATCGCCTGGCCCAAGAAGACGCAAGAGATTCAGAATCGAATTTGCGATTCGACGCGCTGGAACGATTTTCCCTTCCGCGATGACGACATCGTCATCGCGACTTTCGGCAAAACGGGAACTACCTGGACGCAGCAGATCGTCGCTCAGCTGATCTTCAAAGGACAAGACGGCATTATGGGTGCCGCGATCTCGCCTTGGCTTGACATGCGCCCCATCCCCTTTGAGCCGATGATGGGAATGCTGGAAGCGCAAGAGCACCGGCGCTTCATCAAGACTCATCTGCCGCTTCAGGCGCTCGCCTTCTCGCCTAAAGCCAAATACATCTACGTCGCGCGCGATCCGCGCGACATTATCTGGAGCGGCTATAATCACATTTCGAATTTCACCGAAGCCGGCCTTGCCGAGTTCAACTCCGACCCAACGCTCGGGCCGGAGATCGGAATGAAGGCCAAGAACGCCCGCGAGTTCTATCTCGAGTTCATCGAAGGCGATGGTGCGATGGCGGGCGGTCTCTGGCCGATGTGGGAGCATTTCCAGGGCTGGTGGGATGCGCGGCAGCTGCCCAATGTCCTGCTCGTACACTACAACAATCTCAAAGCCGATCTCGAAGGCGAAGTGCGCCGGATCGCGAAGTTTCTCGATATCGAGATCGACGAGAGCTTGATGCCGCAGATTCTAGCGCATTGCGAGATCAACCATATGCGCGAGACCGCGCGCTCAAATCCGATGGCGGAAGGACGGCTCAAGCAGACATTCAAGAACGGAACGGACACGTTCTTCAACAAAGGCACGAACGGCCGCTGGAAGGATGTGCTTTCGCCCGCCGAGATCGCGCGTTGCGACGCGGTGATGGCGCAAAAGCTATCGCCCGATTGCGCGCACTGGGTGAAGACCGGCGAATTGCCGGCGCACAGGAGCTAAGCCATGCCGCTCAAAGTCATCGGCGCCGGACAAGGCCGCACAGGCACGATGTCGCTGAAGCATGCGCTCGAAGAGCTCGGCTTCGGCCCGTGTCATCACATGATCGAGCTGATCGGCCATCCCGAGCAATTTCGCTTTTGGGAGCGCATCTTCGATGACGAGCCAGTCGACTTCGAAGAGGTTTATGCCGGTTACAACTCGGCCGTCGATGCGCCAACCTGCTTTATCTATCGCCAGCTCGCGGAGCGCTATCCCGATGCCAAGGTGATCCTCACCCTGCGCGATCCGGAAAGCTGGTGGCGCTCCGCCCAGGCGACCGTGATGTCCGAGCGATTGCGAATGCAGCATGACCGCGCGGACAATCCCATGGCCTCAATGCAGCGCAAATTGGCGGGCTATCTTGCAAGACGCGGCCAGCCAGCAGGGCGCCCGAGTGATCACGACGGCGCGATCGCTCAGTTTGAGCGCCACAATGACGAAGTGCGCCGTATGATTCCGCCCGAGCGCCTCTTGGTTTACGAAGTCAAGCAAGGCTGGGCGCCGCTGTGCGAATTCCTTAGAGTGCCGGTGCCGGATACGCCGTTCCCGCACGCCAATACTACCAAGGAGTTTCAGGAGCGCGTGCACCGAATGCAGGACGGAACGAGCAATTAAGAAGAGAGCTTGAGATGCAGACCGGGATCAAATGCAGCGTATTTCGCGGCGGCACATCGAAAGGGCCTTACTTTCTCAAGGAAGCATTGCCGGGAGACACGGAGCTGCGCGACAAGGTGCTGCTTTCGGTGATGGGCTCGCCGGATCTGCGCCAGATCGACGGCATTGGCGGCTCCAATCCGCTCACCAGCAAAGTCGCCATGGTCTCGCGTTCGACGCGCAATGATGCCGATGTCGATTATCTGTTCCTGCAAGTCTTCGTTGATCAGCCGCGCGTCGACATCACGCAGAATTGCGGCAACATCCTTGCCGGTGTTGGCCCGTTCGCCATCGAGCAGGGCCTAGTGCGCGCGGGACACGGCCATACCAAAGTGCGCATCCACATGGTGAACTCGGAATCGATCGCGATCGCCGATATCGAGACGCCGGACGGCGAAGTGAATTACCAAGGCACGGCGCGCATCGATGGCGTGCCCGGCACCGCCGCGCCGATCATGCTCGATTTTCTCGACATCGCCGGCTCGGCTTCCGGATCGCTTCTGCCCACCGGCAACACGCGCGATGTGATCGAAGGCATTCCCGTTACGCTCGTCGACAACGGCATGCCGGTGATCGTCGTGCGCGCCGAGGACATGGGCGTCACCGGCTATGAGACACCCGCCGATCTTGAAGCCAACAAGGATCTTGTCGCGCTCAAGGAGCGTATCCGGCTTAAAGCCGCTCCGATGATGAATCTCGGCGATGTAACCAAGAAGAGCGTGCCGAAAGTGTCGCTCATCGCGCCCGCCAAAAGACGGCGGCACGATTTGCACGCGCACTTTCATTCCCGCACCGGATTCACGAAGCGGTCGGCGTGCTCGGCGCGGTGAGCGTTGCCACAGCCGCAATGCTGCCGGGCTCGGTCGCCATCGACATGGCCGCCTCCTCGGGCAGCGGCAATGAGCGGCAGATCGAGGTCGAGCACCCGACGGGCTTTTTCAGTGTGCGCGTCGGCATCGGCAAGGACGGCCGCACCGTCGAACGCGCCGCGCTCTTGCGCACCGCGCGCAAACTCATGGACGGCACCGTCTATATTCCGAAGTCAGTTTGGGACGGAACGCTCTAATTACTCTCCCCCGTCATCCCGTGCGCTGTGCGGCACGGAATGACGCGCTGCAGACACGGGATCCAACCTTGAACTAGAATAGATCCCGGATCTGCGAGGCGGCGCTTCGCGCCGCATCGTGTCCGGGATGACGACAAGATACAGTGGGTGGAAACACAATGAATGATTGGGCACAAGATCGCTTGGCGATCGAGCAGGAATGCGAAAAGCTCGTGACGTCAATTCTTCAACTACAATGACACATCGAACTATCGCGCGCTGGCCGATCTCTTCACCGAAGACGGCACGTTCGCGCGCCCGACCGACCCTGCCAATCCGATCAGTCGGCCGCGAGACGATCTTCACGCGGTTCCAGGCGCGGCCCAAGGAATTGCTGACCGCGCACATCGTCTCGAATATCGAGATCAATGTTGCAATCGCGGGAAGCTGCCTCGCGGCTTTTGCCTGCTCATGCTTTACACCGGCAACCGACCGAAGGCGCCAAGCTGCCACTGCCGGCAGATTCCAAGCTGGTCGGCTCGTTCAACAGCCGCTTCGCGCGCACGGTCAACGGCTGGCGCTTTTTGAACATTTGGGCGCGCTCACGCTCACCGTCGGCAATAAGTAATCCACACACCGTCATGGCCGGGCTTGACCCGACCATCCAGAACGACACAAGAGCTCTGCCGCGCTAGCGCGCGGCCGCTGGATGGCCGCATCAGGTGCGGCCATGACGAATTATGAGTCCGATATGACGCACCGCAAACCGATCGCGTTCATCGGTTTTGGCGAAGTCGGCCAGACGCTCGCGCGCGACCTCAAGGCATGTGGCGTAAGGAGATCACCGCTTTCGACATCGCTTTCGCGATCCCGCGAGCGCGCAAACCAAGGCGCGCCAAGGCCGCGGGCATCCGCGCAGCGACCTTTTGCGACCAAGCGCTCCGTGGCCAATCACGATCGTGATCTCTGCGGTCACGGCCGGCTCGGCTGAGGCCGCCGCCGCGAAGGCCGCGCCATCGCTCGCGCCGGGCGCGCTCTATGTCGACGTCAACTCGGTATCCCCCGGGACCAAGCAGCGCATCGGCGCCATTGTGAGAGGCGAAAGGCGGGCGCTTTGTCGAAGTCGCGGTCATGAGCCCGATCAACCCGCGAGGGCTGAAGTCGCCGATGCTGCTCGGCGGCCCGCATGCGGCAACTTCGCCGAAGTCATGCGGCCCTTCGCATGTCGACATGACGGTCGTCGAGGGCCCGATCGGCAAGGCAGCCGCCACCAAAATGTGCCGCAGCGTCATGTACAAAGGCATGGAGGCGCTGTTCCTTGAGTCGATGACGGCGGCGCGACACTACGGCGTCGAGAAGGAGGTGCTGGCTTCGCTGCAGGGACACGCTCGAAAGAGGCTGGCCGGAAACCGCGCGCTATATGATCAGCCGCGCGCTCATTCATGGCCGCCGGCGCGCCGAAGAAATGCGCGAAGCCGCGAAAACCGTGAGGAAGCCGGGCCTTGAGCCGCTGATGTCCGCCAAGATCGCCGAACGCCAGGATTGGGCGGCGGATTCCAAGCGCCCGATTGGTGGGAATCAAGCCCCAACACGCGCTTCGCTCGACGAGCTTTTCGATGCCTGTTGCGGCGAAGGCCCGGCGCCCGCGTCAAAATAGGCGGCACGGGGTTCTCCGCACGCTCCGTGATCTGGTACCAACTCTCACCTTCAGCGTTCAGGCCCCGCGGAAGCGGTCCTTCTAGCGGCCATCGGCCGAGGGGTCACCGTCACCCGGATCATCGGGTCATGGCCCGGGCCACGACGACCAAGGGAGCAAGGGGTCCACATGGCGACCGTCAGCAGCGATATCGAAATTGCCCGCGACGCGAAAATGAAGCCGATCGGCCGAGTCGGTGAGAAGATCGATATTCCCGCAAGACGCGCTGCTGCAATTACGGCCCCTACAAGGCCAAGGTCTCCTTCGATTTCATCGACAGCGTCGCAGACCGACAAGGACGGCAAGCTCATTCTGGTCACGGCGATCACGCCGACCCCGGCCGGCGAGGGCAAGACCACCACGACGGTCGGCCTCGGCGACGGCCTCAACCGTATCGGCAAGCAGCGCGATGAGCTGCCTGCGCGAGCCTTCGCTCGGCCCGGTTTCGGCATGAAGGGCGGCGCGGCCGGCGGCGGCTATGCGCAAGTCGTGCCGATGGAAGACATCAATCTGCATTTCACCGGCGATTTTCACGCCATCACCGCCGCCAACAACCTGCTGCGCGGCGATGATCGACAACCACATCTATTGGGGCAATGAGCTCAGCATCGACTCCGCGCCGCGTCACCTGGCGCCGCGTCGTCGACATGAACGACCGCGCACTGCGCTCGATCGTCAACTCGCTCGGCGGCGTTGCCAATGGCTTCCCGCGCGAGGACGGCTTTGACATCACGGTCGCCTCGGAGGTGATGGCGATCTTCTGCCTTGCGATGGATCTCGAAGGATCTGCGAGCGCCGGCTCGGCAACATCGTCGTCGGCCAGACGCGCGACCGCAAGCCGGTCACCGCCAAGGACATCAAAGCCGACGGCGCGATGACCGTGCTGCTCAAAGACGCGCTGATGCCCAATCTTGTGCAGACGCTGGAGAACAATCCCGGCCTTCATCCACGGCGGGCCGTTCGCCAATATCGCGCATGGCTGCAACTCGGTGCTTGGCGACCAAGACCGCGCTCAAGCTGGCCGACTATGTCGTCACCGAGGCCGGCTTCGGCGCCGATCTCGGCGCCGAGAAGTTCTTCGACATCAAGTGCCGCAAGGCGGGCCTGAAGCCCGTCCGCCGACGGTGATCGTCGCAACCGTCCGCGCGCTGAAGATGCATGGCGGCGTCGCGCAAGCGAAGATCTTGAAGCACGAGAATGTCGCAGCCGTCGACCAAGGGCTGCTCCAATCTCGCGCGCCACATCGAGAATATGAAAAAGTTCGGCGTGCCGGTGGTCGTTGCGATCAACCACTTCATCACCGACACCGAGGCCGAGATCGAGGCGATCAAGAAGGTCGCCGCCGAGCATGGCGCCGAGGCAATCCTGTGCACGCACTGGGCCGACGGCAGCGCGGGACCGAGGAGCTGGCGCGCCAAGTCGTCGAGCTGTGCGAGATCCGGCAAGGCCGATTTCAAGCCGCTCTATCCCGATGAGATGCCGCTGTGGGACAAGGTGCGGACGATCGCCACCTCGCTCTACGGCGCCGGGCGATCGACGGCCGACAAGACGGTGCGCCAGCGCTTCAAGGACCTGCAGAGCCGAGGGCTACGGCAAGTTCCCGGTCTGCATGGCCAAGACGCAGTACTCGTTCTCGACCGACCCGAACCTCAAGGGCGCGCCGACGGGCCATTCGGTGACGGTGCGCGAGGTGCGGCTGTCGGCCGGCGCCGAGTTCATCGTGGCCGATCACCGGCGATATCATGACCATGCCGGGCCTGCCCAAGGTGCCGGCCGCCAACTGCGATCCACCTGAACGACAAAGGCCAGATCGAAGGCCTGTTCTAGCCAGCATCGCCTGCCGTAAACGCACGCGCGGGGTTTGGTCGCAGGCCCGCTGCCTCGCCTCGAAATATCGGCGGCGTCGCAGCACCATGCGTTCGCACCACCGTCCCAATTTTTGCGCGCGGCAAGATCTCAGGTCGTCCAAGACAAATAGATTAGCCCAAAAGGATTAACCTACCCCTCTGAGCAAATAAAAAACGGCCCTCCCGATGTAATCGGAAGAGCCGGTGACTTCAGGCACCCAGTGCGGGTGCTCCAATTTGTGGCCTAGTTCAGAACGGCCAAAAAGGAGCTCTCATAGTGGCCTCCGACGGTCTCGCCCGTCCTGCTCCGCAACGGACCCAAGCGAAGTTAACCACGACTTCGCGGAGCTGATCCCTAGTTAAGGTTAAGGAACCGGTAAGTCAATGAACAGAGTTAATATATTCTGAATTAGTGGGCCTGACGTACCACTTTGGCACACAACTTTCGAGGGAGCCGCGGCGTCTCAGCACACGGTGGCGCAGGCGTGCCCTCCGCTTGATCAGCGCAATCTCGACAAATTCATCCGCCTACGGAAAACGCTCGGATAACTCGCGCCCTACGTGCGAAAACGTAACAAGCATCAGAACGCGCGAGGTTTTCGGCTCTCTGACGTAAGTCCTTCATCAACTCAGTTCATGTAATTTTCTTGGGTCATGAACTGGGCCCGGAGTTATGCGTCATGTTGAGGATCGTCCTCATCACGATCGCACTATGCCTGAGCCTCTTCTCGGCCGCCGGGGCCGCGCTTCCCGCTCATCCGGCTCAGCAGCCGGACAAATCATGGGATGCATTCGATCAACTTATTAGCAAGTCCAAGAGCCGGATGTTTTCCGATCCGGTACAGGGCCTCGACGCTGCGCAACGTGCCGAGGCGGCAGCTCAGATGCACCCTGAAGCGCCGCGCCGGTCTGACGCGCTTGCGACCGCTCTTTGGCTTCAGGCCGAAGCCCTGCTTCGGCTCGATAAGGCGCCAGAGGCACGCAAGACCATCGATCAGGCATTCACCCACGTAAAGCAAAGCGACAATGACAAAAAGCTTGAGGGCGACCTCAATCTCTGTCTTGCGCGCGTCGCAACCATGCTCGGCGATCTTGCTCTCTCGCTCAAGAGCTTCCACAAAGCTTATGACATCTACGTGGCGATTGGGGACGCGCGTGGCCAATCGATGGCGCTTCAGGGCCTGGCTGTCATCTACAGCGATGCCCAGGACTACAAACATGCAATCGCATATTACGAACAGGCCGCTCAGGCCTATTCGGGCGATCCTGTGCTTGACATGGCTGGGGCGAACGATCTCGGCTATGCGCTCAAACGGCTTGGACGAGATCGCGAAGCACTCGAGAGCTTTCAGAACGCGCTGAAGATCGGCCAGAAGGTGGGCAGCACCGTGCAGCGGGCCCAAATTTTGACCAATATCGCGCTGATTTACGTCCGGCAAAAAGATCTCTCTGCGGCCGATCAAGCTGCGGACAAAGCGCTCGCCCTAGTCCATGACGCACACGGCAATGTGTGGGGCGTCAAAGCGGAAATCGAGTTCGAGCGCGGCGACATCACGAAGGCCAAGGAATATATAGCGCGCGCGTTCGATGGTCCGAATCAGGACACGACGCCGGGGGACTTCCGGGACACGCATGAGGTTGCTTTCAAGATCTATTTGGCTGCAGGCGATACGGCGCGCGCACTGCAGCATCATATCGAGCTCAAGCGCCTAGACGATCAAGAACGCAACCTTGCCGCCAACACCAATCTCGCGCTCATGACCGCGCAATTCGACTTCGCGCATCAGCAATTCGAGATCGAGCACCTCAAGGCCGAGCAGCTCCGGCATGATATCTCCCTGGCCAAAGCGCGTACGCGCTCGCAGGCGATCTTATTTGCCAGCATCGTCCTCATCAGCATCGTCATTATCCTGGCGATCGGATGGAGCTATATCGGCGTCAGGCGGCACCGCAATGAGATCAGACAGGCGAATGTCAAGCTCCAGCGCACCGTCATCGAACTCGACAAGGAGATCGAACGCCGCAAGGAGACGGAAAGCGAGCTGCGTCTCGCGAAGGATGAGGCAGAACGCGCATCTCACTCCAAGACGCAGTTCCTTGCGAATATGAGCCATGAGCTCAGGACGCCGCTCAATGCCATCATCGGCTTTGCCGAGATGATGGAACAAGAGATGCTGGGTCCTATCGGCTCACCCGCGTACAAGACCTATTCCAAGGATATCATGGACAGCGGGCATCACCTGCTTTCGATCCTCAATGATATTCTCGACATGGCGCGCATTGACGCAGGCCGGGCCGAGCTCTCGGAAGATGAAATCGATCTCGGCAAGACGATTTCCGATGCGTTGCGCATGTTCAAAGAGACCTCGCGATCGAGCGGCAAAGTCATCCAGTTCCGTGCTCCGGATCTCCCGGTGTTCGTTTGCGTCGACGAGCGGCTGGTCAAGCAGATCCTCATCAATCTCGTGTCGAATGCGGTCAAGTTCACCGGCGTGGACGGGCGCATCGACGTGCACCTCGAACGGCCCAAGGAAGGCGGTATCGATCTTGTCGTTGCCGACAATGGGATCGGCATTCCGACCGACAAGATTGCCCATGTGATGGAGCGCTTCGGACAAGTCGCCGATGCGCTGGCGCGATCGCGGGGCGGCATCGGTCTTGGGCTGCCGATCGTCAAGGCGCTCGCCGAGCTTCATGGCGGCACTTTCACGATCGAGAGCACGGCGGGCAAAGGTACAATTGCACGCGTTCACCTGCCCGAGGAGCGCATCTTGAAGTCTGCCGATCTTGAAGAGGTCGCGGCGAGCTGAGCCGGAGCCTTAGGTTCTTGGTAGCGAGGGAGGGATTTGAACCCCCGACCCCAGGATTATGATTCCCGTGCTCTAACCAGCTGAGCTACCTCGCCAGACCTCCCGACGGCTCGGGGCAGTCCCCTTATCACTGCGCTCAAAAAGGTTCAACCGGCCTGAAATAAGGTCTTGAAGTTGAGCATTCGAGGCCAAATCTCTCGGGGTGCTACGCTCGAGCCTCCGGCATAGGAGTGGCGTATGTCTCATCCTCGTATTTGGCCCATGTGGCCATGCCTTCTCGCTGCAACGCCAGCCTGGGCCGATATTGCGCGCCCACCTGCTGTCACCGGCGGCTGGCCGCAATGGGCCGTCGTTGCCGTCAGCCTGACATTGTTCATGGGTCTGATCGTTGTCGTTTCACGGTTCTTCCGCGGCGAGCGGAAAGGTGGTGATGACAAAGACGGTGGCGGATTGTTCGGCCCATAGACGGACAGCGCGCCGCAAAGTAACGAGACCCTCAACGTCACGGCCTTGTGAGCAAGGCTCCGGCAATCTCAAAATTCTTTAATCTCGCGCCCAATTTGAGTTGAGGTTGCAGCGCTATATTGCGTCTTGCATTCCGAGCCTTCCGCGGCCGTGCCCTGTGATTGCCGCCGCGCGAGGCACACCCAAACGAATTCGAAGGAGTACCGCTGATGACCAGTTTGAAGCGACCTCGCACCGCCGTGGCGCTTGCCGCCGCACTGCTCTTAGGAACGGCACTTGGCGCCGGCGGAATGGCATGGTCCCAATCCAGTCAGATGGCGCCTTCGGCCGCGATCACTGCGCCAGCACCAGCCCCTGAACTCCGGCAAATCGCTGAGCGCAGCCCCGATGATGCATCAGGCTGGCTTTGCCGACCTCGTCGCCCGCGTCTCACCTGCCGTGGTTCAGATTGCGACCACCGAGGAAATGCCGAAGACCGTGCGCCAGTTTCGCCAGATGCCGGAATTTCCGCCCGGCTCGCCATTTGGCGACATGTTCCGCCAATTCTTCGGCGATCAAGGCGGCCAGATGTTTCAACAGAATGCACAACCAAGCCACGCACTTGGCTCGGGCTTTCTCATCGATTCCAGTGGCTACATCGTCACCAACAATCACGTCATCAATGGTGCGCACGATATAAAGGTGACATTGACAGACGGATCGAAATACACGGCCAAGATCATCGGCCATGACGAGAAGACCGATGTTGCGCTCCTTAAGATCGATGCGAAGAAGAAGCTGCCCTTTGTCAGTTTCGGCGATTCGAGCAAGGCGCGCGTTGGCGATTGGGTAATTGCCGTCGGCAACCCATACGGCCTCGGCGGAACGGTGACGGCGGGCATCATCTCGGCCCATCACCGCGACATCCAGGAAGGGCCTTATGACGACTTCCTGCAGATCGATGCGCCGATCAATCCCGGCAATTCCGGCGGGCCGCTGTTCGATCAATCCGGCAATGTGATCGGCATCGATAGCGCGATCTATTCGCCGAACGGCGGCAGCGTCGGCATCGGCTTTGCCATTCCTTCGGACCTCGCCAAGAACATCGTCACCCAATTGAAGGCTCATGGCACCGTCTCGCGCGGCTGGCTCGGCGTTCAGATGCAGGAGCTAACGCCTGCGCTCGCCAGTGCCGTCAATCTGAAATCGACTGATGGCGTTCTCGTCGCCGAGATCGAGAAGGACTCGCCTGCCTCGCATAGCGATCTCAAACAGGGCGACGTCATCACCGCCTATAACGGCAAGCCGATCAAAACGATGCGCGATCTTGCTGTCGCCGTGGCCAACACCGCCAAGGGCGATAGCGCCAAGCTCACCGTTTGGCGTAACGAGCACCAAACCTCGGTCAACGTTAAGATCGGCGAGAAGACCAAGGAGAAAGTGGCTTCGAACGACACGGGCAGCGACGGCGCGACGCCAGTCGGTATGTCGCTTCAATCGCTCAATGAAGACATCCGCAATGAGCTTAATCTCGACCCGGCAACGCAAGGTGTGGTGGTGACGCAAGTCAATCCCGACAGCAAAGCTGCTGACAGCGGCATCCAGACTGGAGACGTCATCGTGCGTGTCGGCAACGAGAAGGTCACCTCGCCCGCAGAGGCGGCAAAGGCGATTCACTCTGCTGAGAAAGAGAAGCGAGCCGCCATTCCGCTTATGGTCATGCGCAACGGCACGACCTATTATGTCGGCCTGCAACTCACGGCCGGCTGAATCCGACATCGATCGGGGCGGCGCGTGCCGCCCCGAATCGTTTCATGATCCGCGCATGAAAATTTTGCTCGTCGAAGACAATGAACGTGTCGCGAGCTTCGTGCGCAAGGGCCTCGAAGAGCTTGGGCACGCGGTCGAATATTCGGATAATGGCCGCGATGGGCTCTATCTCGCGACCACCGCGCAATACGATGTGATGATCCTCGACCGCATGCTGCCGGGCGGCGTTGACGGCCTAGGCATCATTGAAGCCTTGCGGCGCACCGGCAATAAGACACCGATCCTCATCTTGAGCGCGCTTGCAGAGGTCGATGACCGCATCAGCGGCTTGCGCGCGGGCGGCGACGACTATCTGACTAAGCCGTTTGCGTTCGGTGAGCTTTCGGCGCGGCTCGATGCGCTTGTGCGCCGTTCCGAGCGAGACACAGTCGAGACCGAGCTCAAATTCGCCGATCTTAAGATGGATCTTCTCAAGCACACGGTTACGCGCGCCGGGCAGCAGATCGAGATGCGCCCGCGCGAATTCAAGCTCTTGGAATACTTGATGCGCCACGCCGGCCAGGTGGTCACACGAACAATGCTGTTCGAAAATGTCTGGGACTATAATTTCGACCCCAAGACCAACGTGATCGACACGCATATCAGCAATCTGCGCCAGAAGATCGATGCCGGTTTCGACCGGCCGCTGCTTCACACCGTGCGCGGCATCGGCTACCGCCTCGGCGAATGATCAAGCTCTGGCATTCGACCTCGATGCGCATCGCGCTTGGCTATGCCGCGCTGGTGATTCTTGCCGGCCTTGGCCTTTCGGGGATTATCTGGTGGCGCACCACCGCCTATCTCGATCGCGAGATCGATGCAGTAATCGTGTCGGATGCGCAAGCGGTGGGCGACGGCTTGCGCGATTTCGGCCTGATCGGCGCCATCAACACGATCAACAGCCGCATCAAGGCGACAGCCGACGAGCATGCGGTTTACCTGCTCGCCGATCCGCTCCTCAGCCCCCAAGCCGGCAATATCGACGCTTGGCCGCTGCAGCTGGGCCAGAAGAGCGGCTGGTACGAGATACCGCTCGTACGCGATGGTAAGCTGCACGCAACCCGTGTTCTTCATGTCGTTTTGCCGGACGGATTTCATCTCTTGGTCGGCCGCGATGTGCAAGACCGCGTTGCAATCCGCTCCCTCGTCATCAATGCGCTGATCTGGACGACGATTGCCGCCATCCTCTTGGCAATTGCCGGCGGCGTTCTGGTCCGCAATATCGTCTTGAAGCGCGTCGCAACGATCAATGAAACGACCAACGCCATCGTTCACGGCGATCTCGCGCGCCGCATGCCGGCGCCGCATTCCTCCGATGAGTTCGATCAGCTGATCAGAACGATCAACGGCATGCTCGATCAGATTCAGCTTCTAGTGGAGGGCGCACGTAACACCTCCGATGCGATCGCGCATGATCTGCGCACACCGCTTGCTGAGCTGCGTTCACGCCTTGAATCGATCATCAGAGACCGCTTGTCACCGGAGGGCACCACCGAAGCCGTCGGTGACGCCGTGGAGGCCGTGGATAATCTCATAGAGATCTTCAACGCGCTGTTGCGCCTCGCCGACATCAAGTCGGGCACGCGCCGCGCGGCTTTCAAGGCCGTGGACCTTTCGCAAGTCGTGCACGACGTCTGCGAGCTCTTTGCGCCCTTGCTCGAAGAGAAGAAGGTCGGCCTGAGTGTCGATGCCGCATCGGGAATCACAGTTGAAGGCGATCCGCATCTGCTTGCACAGGCACTGACCAACCTCCTCGACAACGCCATCAAATTCGCCCCGCACGGCGGCAAGATCGTGGTGAGCCTCACAAAGCGCGATGACGGCAATATCGAGCTAGCTGTACGCGACAACGGCCCCGGCATCCCTGCGCATGAGCGCGAACGCGTAACCAAGCAATTCCAGCGCGGTGAAGGCACCACAGGAACGCCGGGCGTTGGGCTGGGCCTCAGCCTTGTCGAGGCCGTCGCCAATTTGCATCACGGCATGCTGTTGCTCGCCGACAATGCGCCCGGGCTTGCCGCTTCGCTGGTGTTGCCGGCGGCTTCACCCAGCTGAGCGGGCGGCGCCTCATGCGTCGGCGTTGTGGCTATCGCCGCTGGGTCTTCGGTGATCGCTCCATTGGCAGTCACGATGAGATCTCTGACGACGCTGCCTTCGCCGACTTCAGCCGCGACATGATCGCCTTCGGTGTGCAAGCTCTTGATATCGGCGTAGCCACCGATCGTCAGAAGATTGGCCGCGCGCGCCAGAACCTCATTCTTCGACAGCAAAGGTGTGGTGCGCTTGTGAGTTCGTTGATGCGGCGCCGTAAGCCGATGCGTGTCTTTGAGCCTATTCGCGGGGCGCTCAAATGAGATCGGCAAGCGCCGAAGCTCACTCTGGGCGAGCACGGGCGATGCGGCGGCAAATGCCGCTGCGGACGTAAGCAACACGAAGCTGAAATGAAATGCGGGCGAGACGCGGGACATGGTGGCTCCTCCTCCATCCATTACCGCCCCACCCGCAGGTGGTATTTTGTTCCATTTTCTAGTGCTCCGAGCGAGTCTCGAAGCACCGAATTACGAACATGTAAGAAACGCGCTCAACACGCGAAGGCCGGGTGCACGCAATGCGCGCGTCGCCAAACCGTCACGATGTCATTGGCGCCGGTGTGATCATGTCTTCCGCCGTCACCACGAGATGATGAACTTCATCATTCTTCTTTGCGTCAACGAAGACCTGATCGCCGTGAACGCGCAAATTCGTCATGCCGGTATAGCCATTGGCCGCGAGCACATTGAGGGCGTTTGTCTCCTCATCGCCAATCGGATCCAAACTCTTGAGATGCGCGGCATGCATGTCGCCTACCGGAGCGGCGGCTTGCGTCGCTGCAAAGGCGGAAGCAGGGATGAGAAGTACAAGGCCGAGAGTTGCAATAAGATTGCGTGACATGGTTCCGTCTCCAAAGATCGTTCACCACACCCGAGCGCACCGAGATGCGGTTCCGTCCGGGGCCAGCCCACAATTCGAGTTAGGCGGGGCGGCGTAACGCTTCCAGTCGCGGCTCAGCACGATCGCGCGACTGGGCATGTGGCGAGCCCGCCCATTGACACCCTGGGGTTGCCCGGCCAACCCTTACAAAAGCTTCAAAGAGCGGCGCCCCGGGGCGGGAGGGCCGGGCTGACCGAAAGGGACCATTCCCCGTAATGTTTGCCTATGTTGTCAGGCGGCTTTTGAGCGCCATCCCTACGCTGTTCGTCATCGTGGCGCTCGCCTTCTTCATGATGCGCATCGCTCCGGGCGGTCCCTTCGACAGCCAACGCAAGCTGCCGCCCGAGATCGAGCACAATATGGAGAAGGCCTATAATCTCGATAAGCCGCTCTATGTGCAGTTCTTCAAATATCTCGGCGGCGTGCTTAGGGGCGATTTCGGCCCCTCCTTCAAGAACAAGGACTTCACCGTCTCTCAGCTCATTGCGGTCGGCGCCCCGGTCTCGATGCTGCTCGGCGCGCTTTCGCTCTCGATCTCGCTCATTATCGGCTTGCTGATTGGCACGGTAGCGGCGTTGCGACAGAACACCGTGATCGACTATTCCGTCATGTCGGTCGCCATGCTCGGCATTACGATTCCGACTTTTGTCATTGCGCCGCTATCGATTCTGATCTTTGCCGTATGGTTGCACTGGCTGCCCGCCGGCGACTGGAGCCATGGCGCGCCGCTCCATCTCATCCTGCCCGTCACGACGCTGGTCCTGCCGCAAGTCGCCTATGTCGCGCGCCTGTCGCGCGGCTCGATCCTCGAGGTTCTTAGCTCGAACTTCGTGCGCACGGCACACGCCAAGGGGCTGCCGGGCTGGAAGATCATGTGGCGCCACGTGTTGCGGGCGAGCCTGTTGCCCTTAGTCAGCTTTCTCAGGACCCGCCGCCGCCGGCGTCATGACCGGCTCTTTGATCGTCGAGCGCATTTTCGGGCTGCCCGGTATCGGGCGCTATTTCGTCGATGGAGCGCTCAATCGCGACTACACGGTGGCAATGGGCGTCGTCATCATCTACGCCGTTTTCATCATCGTTCTCAATCTTCTTTCGGACATTGCCTATGGCTGGCTCGACCCCAAAGTGAGGTACGATTGATGGTCGCGGTAACGAACCAGCCGGCGGCCGAGCCGAAAGGCCGCAGCCTGTGGGACGACGCAATGCGCCGCCTGTTCGCCAACAAGGCGGCCGTGGTGTGCATGGTCATCCTCGCGATCATCGTGCTGCTTGCGATCTTCGGCCCTTATATCTCTCCGCATAAATATGACGAGATCGATTGGAATCTGGTCGGCCAGAACGTCGGCCCGACCTTCAAGGACTTTCATATTTTCGGCATGGATGCCGACGGGCGCGACGTTTTTGTGCGCACGCTGATCGGCGCGCGCGTCTCACTTGCAGTCGGCATTGTCGCGACGATAGTGAGCCTCATCATCGGCGTGACATATGGCGCGATCGCCGGCTTCGTCGGCGGTTGGGTCGATGAGCTGATGATGCGCTTCGTCGATGTGCTCTATTCGATGCCCTATATCTTCTTTGTCATCATCTTGGTCGTGACGTTCGGCCGCAACTTCATCCTCATATTCGTCGCGATCGGTGCGGTCTATTGGCTCACCATGGCGCGCATCGTGCGCGGGCAGACGCTTTCGGTACGCCAGCGCGAATTTATCGAAGCTGCGCGCGCCGCCGGCGTTGGGCCATTGACCATCATCGCACGGCACATCGTGCCCAATGTCATCGGCCCCGTCGTCGTCTACATCACGCTGACGATTCCGGGCGTCATCCTCTCGGAGAGCTTTCTGTCCTTTCTCGGCCTCGGCGTTCAGGAGCCGCTCACCTCGTGGGGCCGCTTGATCAGCGAAGGCGCGCAGGAAATGGAAATCTCGCCCTGGCTCTTGATCTTTCCGGCCCTGTTCATGGGCGTCACTTTGTTTTGCTTCAATTTCATCGGCGATGGCTTGCGCGATGCGCTCGATCCCAAAGATCGCTAGAACGCTTGCTCAATTCCAGGAGACATATAGATGCGTGCAGTTGATCCAAGGTCGCCTTGCCTTTGCCTCGTGCTCGTGATCGCGGCTTGCGGAAAAGGCAATCAGAGCTTCGACGAATGCTGCAGCCGGCGCCAATAGCGCCGATGCAGGGCTCACAATTATCAGAATTGCGGCAATGGCGCCGAGCCTGACACGCTCGATCCGCAAAAGTCGCCGGCGCATGGGAAGCTGCCATCATCCGCAACATGTTCTTGGACTTGTGAGCGACGGCGAGGACGGCCAGGCCATCCCCGGCGCCGCCGAGAGCTGGACAGACCTCGCCTGACGGGCTCACCTGGACTTTCAAGATCGCGCCCCGGCCTTTTGTGGTCCGATGGCGTGCCGGTGACGGCGGACGATTTCGTCTATTCGCTGAGGCGCATTCTCGACCCAAGACCGATCGCGCAATACGCCTCGCTGCTCTATGCATCGAAAAATGCCGAGCCGTCAACTCCGGCAAGATGCCGCCTAGCGCTCTTGGCGTACGCGCGATCGACCCGGAAACGCTCGAGATTAAGCTCGAACATCCGTGCCCGTACCTCGCCGAGCTTGCGCAGCCACCAGACCATGTATGCCGTGCCCAAGCATGTCGTCGAGAAATACGGCGACGGCTTGGATCAAGGCCGGAGAATGTCGTTGTCGACGGGCCCTACACGCTCGCCGATTGGATTCCGAACTCGACCACTCAAGCTGGTCAAGAATCCGAAGTTCTACGATGCCGCGAACGTCAAGATCGACGCTGCCTATTTCTATCCGCTGTCCGATCGCACCGGCGACGAGCTTAACCGCTATCAGGCCGGCGCAGTTCGACATCACCGCCGGGATTCCGCACGCCGCAATACATGGATCTGCTCAAACAATTCGGCACCCAGATGCACGAGCACATTACGATGTCGAGCGGCTATCGCATCTTCAACACCGCCGAAATAGCCATTCGACGATCCGCGCGTCGGTGCGCGCTTTCGATGGCGGTTGATCGCAAGACGATTTCCGGCCAGCTGCTGCAGGGGCTTGATTGACTCCGGCTTATTCCTTGTCCCGCTGGGAGTTGCCAACTACCCGGATGGCCCGCAATCCGATTTCAAAGGCGATGCCGATTCGAACAGCGCCGCACAAAGGCATGAACCTGCTTGCAGCTGGCCGGATTTGGGCCGGACCATCCGCTCGATTCACCTACCGCTACTTTGAGATGCGAAAATGGGCGAAACATTGCGATCGCGTTGCAGGAGCATGTGGAAATCGATCGGCGTCGATGTCGACCTTCTGAATGCGGAGACCAAAGTCGTTGTACGACGCGATGCGCACGCAGCGATTTCCAAGTCTCCTCAGCGCGGCTGGGTTGCCGATTACAACGATGCGCAGAACTTCCTCTATCTCTTCGAGTTCGACAACCGGCCAGATGAATTATTCGCGTTTCGCCGACCCTGCGTACGACAAGCTGATGAACCAGGCCAATGCCGAAACTGATCTGGCGGCGCGCGCAAAGCTGCTCGAGGCAGCCGAGTTGATTCTGCTGAAGGGATGCGTGGTGATGCCCGAAAATTTCGGACACTACCACCGTCTCGTAAAACCTTACGTCACCGGCTTCGAAGACAATTTCAACAATATCCATCCCTTGCGCTTCATGAATGTTGACCGCCCCAAGAGCTAACAACCAATGAAGACCGGGCTCATCACAGGCTTTGCCTTGGCGTTTGCTCTTGCGCTCCTCGGCGGCTGCTCCAAGCAAGGCTCGAGCGAGCAGGCAAGCGCACAACCGCCGGCCGACACGCTGATCACGCTTCGGCGCGGCAATGGCGCCGAGCCCGACACGCTCGATCCGCAAAAGCAATCGGGCACGTGGGAAAACAACATCACCACCGATCTCAACGAAGGTCTGATGACCTATGATGCGGCGGGCAACACGATCTACGGCGTCGCGATCAGCCACACGGTTTCGCCCGACGGTCTCGTCTACACCTACAAGCTGCGCGATGGCGTCAAATGGTCGGACGGCGTCCCGCTCACGGCGGAAGATTTCGTGTTTTCGTTCCAGCGCATCTTGGATCCCAAGACGGCCGCGCAATACGCCTCGCTGCTTTACCCGATCAAGAATGCTGAGGCGGTCAACGAAGGCAAGCTGCCACCGTCGGCGGTCGGTGTTAAAGCGCTCGACGATCAGACGGTGCAGATCACGCTGGAAAACCCGACGCCATTTCTTCCGACCTTGCTCACCCACCAAGTAGCGCAGCCCGTGCCTAAGCACGTGGTCGAGAAGTATGGCGATAAATGGACCGCCGCCGGCACGATGGTGACCAACGGACCTTACAAGCTCGCCGAGTGGATCCCCAATACCGATATCAAGCTGGTCAAGAATCCCTATTACTACGACGCGGACAAGGTGCAGATCCAAGTCGTTTATTTCTACCCGATCAAGGACGCCTCAACCGAGCTGGCCCGATATAAGGCGGGCGCACTCGACATGACCGACAGCATACCGGCGCGCGAGCTTCCGGAGCTCAAGGCCAAATGGCCCGATCAGGTTCACGTCTTCCCTTATACGTCGACGACCTACGTGCAAATCAATGTGCACAAGAAACCGTTCGACGATTTGCGGGTGCGCCAAGCTTTGAGCCTTGCGATCGACCGCGAGATCATTTGCGACAAGGTCTTGAATGCGGGCCAGACGCCGGCCTATTCCTTCGTGCCGCCCGGCATGGCGAATTACGAGGCTGGCGCGCATGTCTTCTTCAAGGACTGGACAATGGACCGGCGCCGCGCCAAAGCGCGCGAGCTTCTCGCTGCAGCCGGATTTGGCCCCGATCATCCCCTCAAATTCACCTATCGCTATCGTGACAGCGAGGATAACCGGCGCGTTTCAATCGTCCTTGCCGGCATGTGGAAAGAGGTCGGCATTCAAGTGGAGTTGCTCAACACCGAGACGCAGGTTCATTATAACGCGCTGAGGACGCAGGATTTCGAAGTCGCCGACGCAGGCTGGGTCGCGGATTACAACGATGCCGAGAATTATCTGTTTCTAATGGAGTCGACATCGGGCCAGATGAACTATTCGAAATACAAGAATGTAAAATACGATGCCCTCATGGATCAGGCGGCGAAAACGCTGGATCTCAAGGCGCGCGCTGACCTGCTTCGTCAGGCGGAGCAACTCATCCTCGATGACGTGCCTGTGATACCTATTTATTTCGGCGCCAGCCGCCAGCTCGTTAAGCCCTATGTTAAAGGCTTCAAGAGCAACCTGCTCAAATGGCACCGCACCCGCTATATGCGTGTCGAACGCGCGACACCCTAAGCTCACAATTCGGTCAATTTGGCGTGCCCCCTTTGTCCGGCGGCCGTGCGGGCGATAATCTCAGCATGTCGAGATGGGGGAATGAAACATGAGGAGAGTATCGCGCCGGTGGACGCTTAAGGCCGGGGCCATTGCGCCTCTCGCCGCGGCGCTTGGTTTCCCCGCGCGCGTTTTCGCACAAGCGCCGATGGTGCTTCGCCGCGCCAACGGCGCCGAGCCGGATTCGCTCGATCCACACAAATCCTCCGGCACCTGGGAAGCCAACATCATCGGCGACATGCTGATTGGCCTCATGACCGAAGATGTCAAAGGCGAGCCGACGCTCGGCACTGCCGTCAGCCACACCGTCTCGCCCGACGGGCTTGTCTACACATTCAAGCTGCGCCCCGAGATGACCTGGTCCGACGGCGTGCCGGTGACGGCTGACGATTTCGTCTTCGCGTTTCAGCGGATCTTGGATCCCAAGACTGCCGCGCGCTATGCGTCTCTGGTCTATCCGATCAAGAACGCGCAAGCGGTGAATAGCGGCAAGCTGCCGACCTCAAGCGTCGGTGCGCGCGCGATCGATTCGAAGACGCTCGAGATAACGCTCGAGGGCCCAACGCCCTACTTCATCAATCTCTTGGTGCATCACACGACTTTTCCGGTCCCCAAACACGTTTTGGAAAAAGTCGGCGACGATTGGGCGAAGCCGCAAAACATCCAAGTCAACGGCGCCTATAAGCTCGCCGAATGGGTTCCCAATTCTGTTGTGCGTCTTGAGAAGAATCCGCGTTTCTTCGATGCCGCGAATGTCGCGATCGACACGGTGCGCTATCTGCCGATCTCCGATAATCACGCAACGCTCGATCGCTTCCGCGCCGGCGAGATCGATTGCAGCAACGATTTCCCGACACGCGAATATGCCAAGCTGAAAGCCGGCGGCTATCCGCAGATCAAGCCCTCGGAAGCGCATGTCTTCCCTTATGTCGCGACGACTTATGTGCAGTTCAACACCGAGCGCGTGCCTTTCACGGATGCGCGCGTGCGCCGTGCTTTGTCGCTTGCGATCGACCGTGAGATCCTCACCGACAAGGTACTTGGCACGGGACAGGTGCCGGCCTACTCGCTGGTGCCGCCCGGCATGGCCAACTATTCCGGGGGCCCCGAGCTTGATTTCAAGTCGTGGCCGATGGACCAGCGCCGCGACGAAGCGAAGAAGCTTCTGGCGCAACTCGGCTTCACGCCGGAAAAGCCGCTCAGTTTCGACTATCGCTACCGCGAGAACCCCGACAACCAGCGCATCGCGATTGCCCTGCAGGCGATGTGGAAAGAGATCGGCGTCGTCGCGCGCCTCCTCAATTCCACGACGGCGGTTCACTACAACGCCCTGCGCACGCAGGATTTCTCGGTCGCGGACGCCGGCTGGGTCGCCGACTACAACGATGCTCAAAACTTCCTGTTCATCCTGATGTCGAGCTCCGGCCAGATGAACTACGGCAAGTTCAGCAACCCTAAATACGATGACTTGATGAACCAGGCAGCCCACACGCAAGATCTCGTGCACCGCTCCAATATCTTGAAGTCCGCCGAACAAATCGAGCTCGATCAGGAGCCGGTCGCGCCGCTGTTCTACAGCGTCTCGCGTGCCCTTGTGCGGGACTATCTGAAAGGCTGGGTCGACAACACGCTCAACTGGCACCGCACGCGCTTCATGCGTATCGAGCGCTGACGATTTTCGCGAATTGGCAAATCATCCGTTGTCGGATCATTGGGGCTACCCCTCAACAATATCCCGGCAAGCGCTCATCTCAAGCAAGAATGTTGTAGCACTACCACCTGAAAGCGTGCCCTCGAGGCCACGCCTCATGGCGATGATTCACAGAACCGTCAAACAGTTTGACCGCGTTTTCGCCGGCGCCTAGCGTTGCGGGAACCGCGGTAAGCGGGGGATCGCTTGGTGAATTCCAGGCCAGCCGACCACGTGTCCTCTGAGGCTTCGCCTCATTTCAAACGCCGCCGGGCTTCGGCTCGGCGGCGTTTGAGTTCGCGTCCGACCCTTTGCGTTCGCGGCCTGGCTGGCGCAGATTTGCCGCCTTCGCCGATCGCCGCCAGGGCCCCATGCCGAAATCAAAGCCGATCACACGCTGCAAATGGCCGGGCGATGATCCGCTCTACATCAGTTATCACGACGAAGAATGGGGCGTGCCCGAGCGGGACAGCCGCGCGCTATACGAAAAGCTCGTGCTCGATGGCTTTCAGGCCGGGCTCTCCTGGATCACCATCCTGAGGAAGCGAGAGGCGTTTCGCAAAGCCTTCAAGGGCTTCAAGCCCGAGCTGGTGGCGCGCTTTGGTGCCAAGGACGTTGATCGTCTCTTAGACGATCCGGGCATCGTGCGCCACCGCGGCAAGATCGAGGGCGCGATCGCCGGCGCACGCGCAACGCTGGATCTCGAGGCCGACGGCGGGCTGTCGAAGTGGCTATGGGATTTTGTCGATGGCACCCCGATCCAAAACACATTCGAGGGGCATGGCGACATTCCCGCCGATACGGCGCTCTCGGCCGAGATATCGAAGGCACTGAGGGCCAAGGGCTTCAAATTTTGCGGGCCGACGATTGTCTACGCCTTCATGCAAGCCGTCGGCATGGTCAATGATCATGTCGTCACTTGCTTCCGCCATGCGCCGCTCGCAGGGGCGACAAAACGCAAGGCACGCGCCCGCTAGGCGCGCTCAGCGCGGCCGGTCGCCGTTGATGGCAACGCGCAACATCCGCCGCCGCGCGCCATGATAATCATTGAGCGCATAATGCAATGTGCAACGATTGTCCCACAGCGCGACGGTGTTCTTCTGCCAACGAAACCGAATCGTCATCACTTCTCTAAGGGCGTGATATTTGAGCTGATTGAGCAGCGGCTTGCTGTCTTCCTCCGTCATGCCTTTGAAGCGCCGGAGATAGCCCGGCGAGATGGCGAGGATCTTTCGCCCGGTTTCGGGATGCGTGCGCACCAAAGGATGCTCGACCTCTTCTGCGGCTTCGTCCTTCTGATCGACCTGCATCGACATCGTGCCGCCAAAGCCTGTGCCGCCCACTTTCGCCGAGCCATAGAGCATCACCGCCGAATGCACGCCGATGAGCCCATCAACCAGCCGCTTCATGCCTTCGGAGAGCGTGTCATAAGCGAGGCAGAGATTTGCCCACATCGTATCGCCGCCAACCTCCGGCACTTCTTTGGCGTAAAGCACGGAGCCGAGCGGCGGCTCTTTGAGAAAGGTAAGATCGGCGTGCCAAGCACCGCCGAAATTCGCCTCGGCCGCGGGCTCTTTAACGACATCGAGAATTTCCGGATAGCCCTTCATCGCCTTGACATAAGGATGAACATTGAGCGTGCCGAATCTGCGTCCAAACGCGATTTGCTGTTCCGGCGTTAAGTGCTGATCGGGAAAGAACAGCACATGATGATCGAGAAACGCTTTGTGCACCTGCGCAAATGTCCAATCATCGAGATCGGCGAGATTGACCCCGCGCATCTCTGCGCCCAATGCGGGCGTTAGCCGCTTCACCTCGATTGCCCGAAATCCGCCGTTCGTCATTGGCGCCTCCGATAGGCTTTGTTCTTCGCGTTGCTGTGATGATAGGCGCCCACCCTCGCGCTGAACAGCCGATCGCGATAGGGTAATCCTGGCACGGCAAGAGGGCGGACGCATGGCACAAAATTCTCCGCAAGCGATGAATTGGAACCAGCGCTATCAGCGTGACGATTATTTGTTTGGCAAGGCGCCGAATGCCTTTCTCAAGCGGCAGGAAAGCCTGCTAAAACCTGGCATGCACGCGCTCGCAATCGCCGACGGCGAAGGCCGCAACGGCGTTTGGCTCGCCGAGCACGGGCTCGATGTGCTTTCGGTCGATTTCTCGGAAACCGCGCTCACCAAAGCCGCAAAGCTGGCCGCCGAACGCGGCGCCAAGCTCAAGACGCTGCAAGCCGATCTTGCGACATGGGACTGGGCCGGCGGCCCATTCGATCTCATTGTCAGTATTTTCGTCCACTTTCCCGATCCGCTGCGGACCAAAGTGCTCAACGACATCAAGGCGCATCTGGCGCCGGGTGGACTTGTGTTTCTTGAAGGCTATGGCCTGAAGCAGCTTGAATATCGGACCGGCGGCCCGCCGAATGCCGAAAACCTCTACACCATCTCGCTTCTCAGAGAAGCCTTTGCACACTTCGAGATTCTGACGCTTGAAGAATATGACGCTGAGATCGAAGAGGGCATCGCGCATAAGGGCATGTCGGCTCTTGTCGATCTTATCGCGCGCAAGCCGATCGCTTGAACAAAGCGGCTATTACGTGAGCGCCGGCAGAGTATGCGCGTGTGCGTCTTCGGCATTATGCCGGCGCATTACCTCAATGGCCTTCTTTACATGCGCCTCGTCACGCGTTGCGGCCCACAGCAAGAGCCCGCCGAGCGCTAGATGCTCTTCAATCTGCTTGGCATACCGGTCATCGACGAGGCGTGCCAAAACGGCTCCCACTGCACCACCCGCGCCCGTGCCGATCGCGGCCGCCGCGATCGCCGCCGCCAAACTTCCACCTGAAGCGACAACCGCCGTCAGGCCAATAACCGCTGGCACATACATGAAGGCACCCATCAAGGCCCCCTCGGGGGCGCCGAGCGATTCCCTGGAGATAAAGGCGGTCGTCGGAACCTCCGGGCGATCCTCAAGTTCCTTGACCGGAACATAAGCACCGCGAAACTTCTGTTCGATTGCCTGCTCCGAGGCCATAACACTGAGATCGGCCCGATCGAACCCATGCGTCTCGAGCTCATCGATCGCGGCTTGCATATCCTTTGCTGAGTGAAACAGGCCGACGACTTCGGTCCTGTTGGCATAGCTCAATCGCGACACTTCACTCTCCAAGCCAGTGTGCATTGCGACAAAGGAATATCTCTGCCTCGACCAACATACCTTGACCTGCGTCAAGCCAGCAGGCGGGCACGTTCCGGTTTGCGCGAAGCCGAGCGTTCCGCCTATAAAAGCCCCCATTGGGAGGACCGCGCATGCTTACGCTTTATCATTGGGAGCCGAATGCCAATTCCGGCAAACCCATTCTGACGCTGAAGGAAAAGGGCGTGCCGATTCGAGAGCCACTATCTCGACCTCTTGAATTTCGATCAGCACGATCCGGAATATCTGAAGATCAATCCCAACGGCACGATCCCCGCGCTCGTGCATGACGGGCTGATGCTTTATGAGTCGACCGCGATCATGGAATATGTCGACGAGGCTTTCCCGGGGCCGAAGCTTTCTCCTGATGATCCGAAGAGCGTTGGCGCATGCGCTGGTGGATGAAGTTCCTCGATCAGTTCTATGCGCCTTCCGCCTCGATGGCCGGCTGGAATTTCTTCGTCGGCCCATCGGTGCGCAGCAACGGATCCGGAAGTGCTCAAGAAGAAGATCGAAGCCATCCCGCTCAAGGAGCGGCGCATCGCCTGGTGAAAGCGATCTATGGCACCTTCAGCAAAGAAGAGCTTGCCAAATCCGCGCCGCCGCGTCGCTTATGGCGCCGAGCTTATGGAAAAGGAGCTCACAGAGCACGCATGGCTCGCGGGCGAAACCTATTCGCTTGCCGACATCAACGCCTTCAATCTCTGCTATGGCATGGGCGCGCAGCCCGGCGGCGCCGTGAGCGATGAGAAGACGCCCAACACCATGGAATGGCTGCGCAAGATTTACGAACGCCCGGCAACGAAACAAGCTTGGTCACTCGGCAAGACGATGGGCATGCAACGCATGGCTCATCTCGAGCGCAAGAAATAAGGGTTGAAGGAGACACGCATGCTCACGCTTTATCATTCCGAGCCGAACACCTTCAGCCTGAAGGCTTTGATCGCGCTCAACGAAAAGAATATCGACTTCAAAAGCGTCTATCAGGACTGGACGCGCTTTGAACAATTCTCATAGGGCCCCAAGCCCAATCTCGAATCCACCAACAATCCGGAGAATGAAGGCCCGCTTTTGGATCACGACGGCAAGGTGATCAGCGAGAGCTTCTTCATGCTCGAATATCTTGAGGACGCGTTCCCCAATAACGCCCCCAAGCTGTTGCCCGGCGATCCCGAAGGCAATTGGCGCGTCAGGATGTGGGGGCGCCTGCTTGGCGAATCCACCGCACCGGCTGTTACAACGCTCGGCTGCCACAAGTTTCTCGCGCCGATCCTCAAAGAGCGCCGGCTCAACTCCAAGGACCCGATCCTGGAGAAGATGGCAACGCAGGAGCGCAAGACCGCCTGGGCCGCCGCGCTCGATGATTCGTATACGGAGGAAGTGCTCGACGATTCTCGCCGCAAGCTGAAATTCGCCGTCAGCCGCCTCGAAGAGCAGCTCGGCAAAACGCCTTGGCTTGCGGGCGACGAATTATTCGATCTCCGATATCGAAGCCTTCTCGCTCCTGATGTCGGCGCCCAAGCTGGTGGCCGACGCGTTTCAAGGCGCGCCCAAGCTTGCGCGCGCTCATGGCCAAGATGAGCGAGCGCCCGGCGGTGAAGAAGGCGCTGGCGATGAGCAAGACCGGCAAGCCGGACGAAGCCTTCGCGCCCGGCCCCGAACACGCGCGCTGGGGCTAAGGATTAGTCCGGCCGCATTTGGTGGCCGGACTAATCACCCTGCGAAATCTAGGGCAGGATAGCAGCACAAAACACGCGACACCAACGAGTCGCAAATCCCAGACGCAAAACCTCTGCAGGTTTGCGGTGTGACTTCGGTCACGCCGTGCGGGCGTGTCTTTCAGCATGCTCTCCCTTGTCGCAAACACGCGACCTGACAAGGGAGATGATCATGAACAAGTTGCTCAACACCGCCGCAGGTATCACGATTACCGCACTTGCCGCCACGGCCCTGACGACGCCCAGCTATGCAGCGTCACTCCATGACCTGAAGAAGACCCAAATCACCGTCCACTATGGCGATCTCAACACAGCCAGCCCCGAGGGCGCGACGGTTCTGCTTAACCGGATCAAGAGCGCCGCGCGCCGAGTGTGCGGGTCCAGCTCTGGCGTTCGTGACCTCAGATCCGTCACGTTCTACAATTCTTGCGTGAACCAGGCTGTCGACGAGGCGGTCAACAAGTCCAATGTCCCGCTCCTTACCTCGCTTCACCGGCCGACAACTCAGATGAAAGTGGCGGACCGATAGTGCTTCCCCATGTTCGTGACATTGCCGCTCCAAGCTCTTGGGCGGCAATGTCCATTTCATGCATGGCGGAAAGGCTGCATAGTCGATGGGGGAGGGTCACATGGCGCCCAAAGCGATGTCCGACGAACAGTCGCTTCTCGACAACTCGGCACGCCGGCAGGTCGGGGCCGGCATTGCCAGTTCAAGCCTACTCAAGGCAGTCTCAGAGAAGGGCCGGCACAAGCTCGCCGGAGCCGGGCGCCTTGTTGTTCTATCGGCCGGCCAGACGCTGTTTGACCGCGGCGATCCACCCGATGCGATGTATGTGGTGATCTCAGGCGAAGTTGAAGTGCGTTCCAGCCTGGCCGATGGCCGCGAGATTCGTTTTGCTGCTCAGTACGCCGGCGGCATCGTCGGGGAGATGGCGGTGCTGGATCGCCAGCCGCGCTCGGCCGACGTCGTCGCGGCACGGCGCACAAAGCTTTGGCGCATTCCGCAAAGTGCTGTGCTTAGCCTGCTTGAATCCGAGCCTGCCGCCTCTTTATCAATCATCGGCGAGCTTGCGCGCCGCCTGCGCGCGGCGAACGAAAGCCTGCAGGTTGTCACGCTGCAGGATCTCGGCGCCCGCCTAGCCTATTTCCTGCTCAATGAGGCAGGATCATCGGGGCTCGTTTCACTCACCCAGACCGAAGTCGCTCGGCGCATCTCGGCCTCTCGCGAGAAGGTTAACCGCAAGCTTCACGCCTTCGCCGCCGAGGGGCTCATTTCCTTCACGAAATCGGGCATGCACGTGCTCAACGCCGACGCATTGACGCAGATTCTCGCAGGCCGCGCGTAGTGATGCGCCCGTCAGCTATTGCGCCAGCCGACCGAGTAGAGCGCGACAGGCTCAGCAAAGCCCTTGAGTACGCGCCGGCCAAGAGCGGTGAGCTTAAATCGATCACCGGCTAGCTCGCGCACCGCCTCGGATATAACGATATCATCAACAGCAGCGTCACCGCAGATGCGCGAGGCCATTTGTACGGTCGCGCCAAAGAGGTCGTTGCTATCCTGCACGGGTTCGCCGGCATGCAGGCCGATGCGCACATTGATCAACTCTTCGCCCTGGGCGTTGAATTCGTCAAGATCGCGCATGATGGCGCAACAACTCTCAACTGCCGTAGCTACATCGTCAAAGGCTGCCATAATACCGTCCCCGGTATGCTTCACCTCACGCCCACAACTCTCCTTCAGCGCTCTGCGCACGATGGCATCATGCGCGCGTACCATCTCAACGGCGCGCGCATCACCAAGGCGCTTGGTCATCTCCGTCGAATTAACAATGTCGGTGAACATCACGGCGCGCAGGGCCGGCTCCATGTCAGGCCTTTCCGTTCCGTCCGCTGGCGCCGGATCTGCGATGCGACCGAGAAAAGCCTCGACTGCCGATAGCTCGACCGGAATGATCTCTGCCGCGACCGCGCCATGCGCTTCTTTGTGGACATCCATCGCCGCTTCGGCGTTCGGCGCCTCGATCAGGCAGAATACCGTTCCGCGTTTGGAATCGAACCAATAGGTCAGAAAATTGGCCCCGTACTTATCCTGGACCGAAACGTCTTTCTGGTGAGCCGCGGCGACATCCTCCGCCGTCAATCCCTCAGTCCCCATATCATGGCGATCGATATATATTGGCATGAGGCTCCTCTTTCCTGGCGGACCCTAACCGATCGAGCTGATCAATTCCACCTTCCGGCCGGGCCGAGTACACCCACGCAACTCAATAAGGCGTGCCGTCCTTATGCGTATAGCCGCCCTGCGGCGTCGGCGCGCCGGGCGCATTCTCTCGATAGAATTTCAAATCGTCATCGGGGTATTCGCCCCAATCCGTGGGGTCGATCGAGCTGACGACCAGAAAGCGCGCATCTGCGTTCGAGCGATTGACGAGATGATGTCCGTTGCGAACGCCTGCCTTCCACGCCGCGCAATCGCCTGGGCGCATAATCGTCTCGCCGTCGTCTTCGATCAGCACAAGCTCGCCTGAGATCATATAGATGAACTCGTCTTCCTTCGCGTGCCAATGGCGCTGGCTCGACCACACGCCCGGCCCCAGCGTCGTAATATTGACGCCGATCTGCGTAAGCCCGCCTGCGAGTGCGAGGCGCAGATTCTCGCGGGGCCGGCACGGCTCATCGAACGGCTTGGGATAGCGCGAGCCCTTGCGCACTTCCGCTTTGCTGAGATCGATCTTCGGCATTCTCGCTCCGGTTGGACGTTAAACGATACGTGTCGTCTAAGCGAATTTAGCGGCGTCCTTCAAAAGAGCCGCGTAATTCTTGCGTGCCTTCTGCACTTTCGGCGCGACAATGGCGCGGCAATAGCCCTGCATCGGATTCTTTTCGAAATAGTCGAAGTGATAATCCTCAGCCGGATAGAATTTCGTTAGCGGCTCGACAGTCGTTGCGATCGGATCGCCGCCCAAAGCCGAAGCGTCGAGCTCTTTGATATAAGCTTCCGCCTCGCGCTTCTGATCATCATCGGTCGTGAAGATGATCGAGCGATATTGCGGGCCGATATCATTGCCTTGGCCATCGACTTGCGTTGCATCATGCGAGCCGAAAAACACCGTGAGCAAATCGCGGTATTTGACCACAGCCGGATCGTATTCGATTTGAATCACTTCGGCATGGCCGGTCTGCCCGGTGCAGACTTGGCGATACGTCGGATTGTCGACATGGCCGCCGGCATAGCCAGGTGCAACCGACGCAACGCCCTTCATCATTTTGAACACGGCTTCCGTGCACCAGAAGCAGCCGCCGCCGAACACCGCCACTTTGGTCGTCATCTCGGACATCCTTTCGTCATGGTTCAACAAGCTCACCATGACGGAAATACAGCGTCATCCTGAGCCTGTCGAAGGACAACGCCCCGCCGCGCATCAATGCGCGAGGAAGACCGGCACCGGAGAATGCGTGATCATATGGCGCGTGGCGCCGCCCAAGACAAGCTCGCGCAGCCGGCTCCGGCCATAAGCACCCATGACGATGAGATCGGCGCCGATAGCGCTTGCGCGCAAGGCGATGTCCTCGCCGATGCTCTTGCCGGCCGGGGCCTCCTCGGTGATCGTCGCATCTCCGCCATGCTGGCGGATATAACGTTGCGCACCCAACGCAACCCCGTCAGCTGCCGCATGCTCGGCGAGATGCAAGACCTCGATCGACTTTGCCTTCTCAAGGATCGGCATGGCATGCGAAAGCGCGGCGCAAGCTTCGATCGTGCCATTGAACGGCAAAAGCACTTTGTCGCCGAGGGTCGGTCCGATTCGCCCACGCGCAACAAGCACCGGCCGGCGCAATTGCATCATCACATGCTCGATGCGAATCGAGAGATCGAGCGGCGCCGTGTCACCCGGCTCGCCGAACACTGCGAGATCGGCAAGCTTCATCTCAAGCGTAAGCACATCGATTGTCGGGCCTTGCACTTCATGGGCATAGACGCCGGGCGAGGCACTGTCCGGCGGACGGGGGAGAACTTGCAGGTTGACGGCCTTGGCCGCCGCTTCAAGCGTGGCGCGGCCGCGCGCGGCGGCCTCATCGCTGTTCTTCTCGGCAGCCTTGATGATCTCATCGACCGACGAAGCGGCAACGCCTTCGCCCAGGCGGAACATGATCTCGGATGGGTCGATCCGGATCGACAAGCCTTCGACGCTCGCGCCAAGGCGCTTGGCGATCAGCGTCGCGGCTTTCGACGCGCCCTCATCGCTTGGCGTGCCGGAGAGCAAGAGAGAGATGCGTCTTATCATTGGTGCGCCTCCCAGAGGCTAAACACGAGGGTACTAAGATAGCACGAAGGTCACAAAGCGCACTGCTTGGTGCCCCTTATGAAATTCTTCGTGTTCGTCGTGTTTAGACGGGACGGCTAGAACCAGCCGCCGCGGCCGCCGGCGCTGGCGAGCGAAAACGCCTTGAGCCGCGCCTCGACCCGGGCATTGATCGAGCCGCCGGGATATTTGCCGCCCGAGCGCTTGCCGGCTTTCTTGCCGGTCAAAAGCTCCATCACCTGATCGACATGATCGACGGCATAGATCGCGAAATCGCCCTTGGCGCAGGCATCCACGACATCGCTGCCGCAGCATCAAGTCTTTCATATTGGCCCGCGGAATGATCACGCCATGATCCTTGGAGAGGCCGCGCGCCTGGCAGATATCGAAAAAGCCCTCGATCTTTTCGTTCACCGCGCCGATCGCCTGCACCTCGCCCTGCTGGCTGATCGCGCCGGTGAGCGCGAGCGACTGCTTGATCGGCACCCCGCTGATCGCCGAAAGAAGCGCGCACATCTCGGCAACCGATGCGCTGTCGCCATCGACGCCCGAATAGGTCTGCTCGAAGGCGAGCGTGGCGGAGAGCGCGAACGGCGCGTTCTTCAGATACCGCCCGCGCAAATAGCCGGCGAGAATGAGCACGCCCTTGGAGTGGCTCGGCCCGCCTTTGCCGACCTCGCGCTGAATGTCGATGATTTGGCCGCGTGCCTTCGACATGGGGTGCACCCATGCGCGCTTGCGCGGTGATACGCGCGGGCATGCCGAACAATAAGATCACTGCCCGGTGACGACGAGGCCGTTGATCTGGCCGACGCGCGTGCCAGTGGTTTCGATGCGCTGAAATCGCGCAAGATCACTTCGGCAGAAAGCTCACGGTTGAGATCGAGCCGCCTGATGCGCGCATCGATCGCTTGATCGATATCCGTCGGCGCGCACGACATCGCGGCCATCCTGGCCGGCCCAGATAATCGGCCTCGGTCATCATCTCGATCAAGGGATCGAGGCGCAGCGAAAGCCGCTCGGCATCTTCGGCCTGGCGCGAGCTCTCCTCGACCATGCGCGCCATCGCCGCCGCGGTCAAACGGGCGCAGCTCATAGCGGCGCTGAATGCTGCCCAGAGATAGGCGAAATTGCGCTCCGCGCCTTGCGACTGCGCGGCATCGATTCGGCAAAGTCGGCCTGCACGCGGAACAGCTTGGCGAAATCCGGATCCTGCTGTCGTCAGCGCGTAGTGCAGAAACCAATCGCCGAACAACACGACCTTGACATTTAAGCGGATCGGATCCGGCAGGATCATGGTCCCGGTGTCGCTGTCGCCCAGGAATTCGCGCAGCGTGTCGATGGCGACCGTGCCGGTCTTGAGCGAGGCTTTGAGCGCCTCCCAGGCGGCGGGCAGCTCCAGCAATCGTCTCGGCATCCATCAGCAGAAAGCCGCCATTGGCCTGCTGCAATACGCCCGCACGCAGCATCGAGAAATCGGAATGGATCGAGCCGATATCGGCAACCTGATCCATGCGCCCAACCAGGCGCGAATAAGTCGGATGCGACTCGACAATCACCGGGCGGCCATCGAGATCGGCATTGTCGACGACGAGATTGACCGAATAGCGCATCAAGGGATCGGCCGGCTGGATCGTACCAAGCGCCGGCACGCACCGGCACTTGCGCTTCGCTGTCGTCGACGAAGAGATGCGCATGCTCGACCATGTCGGCGCAACCTCATCGAGTGAACGTGACCACATCGCCCGAGGCTCTGGCGAACGCATCGCGCACGGGTCGCACGATCGTGTGCGATCGCCTGCGACATGAACTCGTAATTCAGCTGCGCAATCGCTTCCGCCGATTCGGCTTCCCATTTCGGCAATTGGCGGATGATGCTCGTTGAGTTCGGCTCTCGAGCTGCTCGGTCTTTTGATCGATGCGCCGGCGCTCGGCCTGCCGGCAGCGCCGGCGATCTCTTCCTTGCGCAAGCGCCGGCCACCACGCGGGGGCACAAAGCTGAAGCCGCTATCATCGGAGATCAGCATGAGCCCGGCATCTTCGGCGCTTGTCGTAAATCTCCTGCACCGCATCCTCGACCGGCCCGTGAATGGCTTTCACGCGTTGTTGATAGGCGTCGCTTTCGAAAATATCGGGAATTGTCGCCTTCAGATCGCGCACGGCGCGGCGCGAGCGCATCGCGCAAAGCCGCGGCCATGGCCGGCCGGCACGCGACAGCGCGAGCGGGCTGGCGCGGATCGCGGTAATTCTGTACATAAATCCAATCCGGCGGCGCTTCAGCCTCTGCGGGCGATCGCGCGCAAATATTGGCGGATCGATTCCATTGCGCCTGACTGCGGATCGCACAGCGCGAAAATGTTGTAGCCATGGCGATCGATGCGCGCGCCGAAATCGAGCGCATCGACGGCGCGCGACTGGCCGAGCAACCCATCGCCGTCAGGCAGATCCGCCGTCGTCTGCCCCGGCACGAGTTGCCGGATCACAACGCGCATTCAGCGCGGCGCTCGCTAGCGGCTTGACCGAATGGGACTTCACGACCTAGACCCCCACCTGACCAGCCTCTGATGCCCCCTTCGGCAACAGGTCAAATGAAGGTTAATAGGAGCATGTCCGGACCCGCTTGTCATCCCTGGCAGGCTGGATGGCGGCGACTTTTTGGCCGCGCTGAGGCTTCTCGAAAGCCTTACACGTAAAAGGAGAGGCCCGACTTGGCCGAGAAATCCCGCACGCTGAAGCGGCCCGCCAAAACGCCGGAGCGCGCTTGGCAGCGGATGCTGAGCGGCCGGCGGCTCGATCTGCTGGATCCCTCGCCGGTCGATATCGAGATTGTTGACATTGCGCACGGGCTTGCGCGCGTCGCGCGCTGGAACGGCCAGACCAAGGGCGCGCACGCTTTCTCGGTTGCCCAGCATTGCCTCCTCGTCGCCGACATTGCCAAGGCCTCGCGGGCCAAGCTCGACCGGCGCTGGGAGCTGGCGTCGCTCCTTCACGATTCCGCGGAATATGTCGTCGGTGATCTCATCAGCCCGTTCAAGGCGGCCGTCGGCATCGACTATAAGGGCTTTGAGCTAAGGCTCCTCGCCGTGATCCATATTCGCTTTGGTCTGCCGGCCAAACTGCCCGAGGACATATCCAAGCTGATCAAGCGCGCCGACCGCGTTGCCGCGTTCTTTGAAGCAACCCAGCTGGCCGGCTTTTCTCATGCCGAGGCGAAGACATATTTTGGATTGCCGGGGCCCCTTCGCCCCCGAGTCGATGACGCCGCTGCCGACCACTCAGGCCGAGAAGAAGTTCCTGGATCGCTATGCGTCGCTGAAACTGGCCGTGGCAGTGGGGGGTTTCCCGCCTTGCCCCTTCATGCCTGCACGCTAGGCTCTCCATTCATGGCTCAACAGCCGCGCCCCAGCGAACAAAGCGCCGAAAACTTCGTCTCCGTCGGCTTGACTGCGGCGATCGTCGCCACGATCGACGATATGCCTTGCGCGCTTGAGGTCGAGCATCAAAGCGGCGAGCGGCGTGTGAGCGGCGAGACTGATTTCGCCCGCACCGGCCTGCCCTTCGGCCCGTTCGATCCGCATGAGCACAGGACGCTCGAAAGCGGCCTGAGGATGTGGGTCGAGGAGCAAACCAAATTGCAGCTCGGCTATGTCGAGCAGCTTTACACCTTCGGCGACCGCGGCCGGCACGACCAGGACCCGGATGGCGGCCTACGCGTCCTCTCGGTCGGCTATCTCGCGCTCACGCGGCGCGGCGAAGGCGAGCGCGTCCCCGGCACGATTTGGCGCAGCTGGTACGAGCACTTCCCGTGGGAGGATTTTCGCCGCGGCCGTCCTGAGCTGATCGATGAGCATATCGCGCCTGCGCTTGACGGCTGGCTGAAATCCGCCGGGCGTGCGATCGAGCGGCGGCGCGAACGCGTGCGCCAATGCTTCGGCTTTTATGACGGCCCGGTGTGGGATGAGGAGCGCGTGCTCGAGCGTTATGAGCTGCTCTATGAAGCCGGACTCATCTACGAGTCCTTGCGCGACCGGCCGAAATCCTCGCGCGGCATGGACGCCGCGGATCCGCGCCTCGGCCTGCCGATGATCTACGATCATCGCCGCATATTGGCGACAGCGATGGGCCGCCTGAGAGCTAAGCTCAAATACCGGCCGGTGATCTTCGAGCTCATGCCGCCCACATTCACGCTCTTTGATCTTCAGCGCACCGTCGAAGCGATCTCCGGCGTGCGCATTCACAAGCAGAATTTCCGCCGCCTGGTCGAGACCGGCGGGCTTGTCGAGCAAACCGGCGCAACAATTCAAACGCGCGGCCGGCCGGCACAGCTTTTCCGTTTCCGCCGCGAAGTGTTGGGCGAGCGTCCGGCACCAGGGGTAAGATTAACCAGTCCGCGCCACACGCGCGGCAAATGACGCCAGCGTCACACAATCACGTCATTGACAGTTTCAAACGGCTGCGGGCGGCGTAACCTCGCGCTTTGATGATGTTCCCGTGCGGGAACTTTACGCGCCCCTGATTTGTTGCTGTCTCACTCTCGGTGAATTCATGGCAAAGGCGGGACCACAATTGCTGCGCAATGGTGAAAAGGCTGTGCTCGTGCTTCAGGGCGGCGGCGCGCTCGGTGCTTATCAGGCCGGCGTCTATGAGGAGCTTCACGAAACCGGCATCGAGCCCGATTGGGTCGCCGGTATCTCGATCGGCGCGATCAACGCAGCAATCATTGCCGGTAACCCGCCGGAGCGGCGGGCAGAGCGCCTCGATGCGTTTTGGACTCTCGTGACCTCGAAGCTGCGCGGCCGGCTGCCCTTTGATGGCTCTTCCATCCACCAAGCGTTCAATGAAGCGAGCGCTTTTCTGGCATCGACGTGGGGCGTACCCGGCTTCTTCAAGCCGCGCGCAATGCCGCCTTTTATGGCGCCGGATGGATCGGTGAGCGCTCTAAGCTTTTATGACACCGGCGAGCTCAAGAAGACGCTCGAAGAGCTTGTCGACTTCAAGCTGCTCAACTCCGGTAAGGTTCGCTTGAGCGTCGGCGCCGTTCATATCAAGACCGGCAACGTCAAATATTTCGACACCGCATACATGAAAGTCGGCCCCGAGCACATCATGGCCTCGGGCGCGCTGCCGCCCGGCCTGCCGCCGGTAGTCATCAAGGGCGAGGCCTATTGGGACGGCGGCATCGTCTCGAATGCACCGCTGCAAGCGGTGATTGACGACACGCCCGAGAGCGATCTTGCCGTGTTTCAAGTCGATGTCTTCAGCGCTTCAGGCAATACGCCCAAGACGATCTTCGACGTCTATGAGCGCGAAAAGGAGATCCGCTTTTCAAGCCGGACGCGCTTCAACACCGACATTTTCGTGCGCGAGCGGCGTGCACAGCAGGCGGTCGGCCGCTTGCTGGATAAATTGCCGCCTGAGCTACAGCAAACCGAGGAAGCGAGAACTCTTGCGCGGGCTCGTGCCGCGCTTCGGCGCAACTGTGATGCACCTCATCTATCACAAGAAATCCTACGAAGCCGCGACCTATGACTACGAGTTCTCGCGCCTTTCAATGGAGGAACATTGGAAGGCCGGCCGCGCATCCGCGCGCCATTCGCTCACCGATCCGCGCTGGACCGGCCGCAAGATCGTGCCCGGCAATATAGCTGTGATCGATCACGACAGGCCCGATAAGAAGGAAGACATGCGGCCCGGCCGGATCGAGCGGCTGAAGGACACTGACGAAGATGCTGTCGAAGACAATGTCATTTCTCGCAAGGAAAGGGTCGCCTCATGAAGCTCAAGGACAAGGTTGCTGTTATCACCGGTGCCGGCAGCGGGATCGGCCACGAGATCGCCGTTGAGTTTGCGCGCGAGGGCGCCAAGATCGGCGTCTGCGACATCAATATGGACGGCGCCAACAAGACGGTCGCCGAGCTCAAGAAGATGGATGCGCAGGCGATCGCGGTGAAGATGGATGTGACGAGCGAAAGCGAGGTCAATGCCGGCATCGACAAGATCGCCCAAACCTTCGGCACGATCGACACGCTCATTTCCAATGCCGGCATTCAGATCGTCTATCCGATCGAGGAGTTTCCGTTCGCCGACTACAAGAAGCTGATGGCGATCCATGTCGATGGCGCATTCCTCACCACAAAGGCCTGCGTCAAATATATGTACAAGCAGAAATCGGGCTCGCTGATCTATATGGGCTCGGTGCACAGCCACGAGGCCTCGCCGCTCAAATCGGCCTATGTCGCTGCCAAGCACGCGATCCTCGGTCTTTCGCGCGTGATGGCGAAGGAAGGCGCGAAACATGGCGTGCGCTCCAATGTGATCTGCCCCGGCTTCGTGCGCACGCCGCTGGTCGACAAGCAGATACCCGAACAGGCAAAGGAGCTCGGCATTTCCGAGAAGGATGTGGTCGAGAAAATCATGCTGGTCGATACGGTCGACAAGGAGTTCACGACCACCGACGATGTCGCCAAGCTCGCCGTGTTTCTCGCCGGCTTCGAGACCAATGCGCTCACCGGCCAATCGATCCCGATCAGCCATGGCTGGTTCATGGCGTGAGGCTCGTTTCCGGCTGTTACAATCGGAAACACTTGAGCGCGCTCCGCGGCGTATAATCGCCTTCCGTCACATAGAGGGAAGGCGATGCGGCTGAGAGTGGGTGTATTCTTTGTTCTGGTCGCAGTGCTCACTGCGGCATGCGTTTCGGCGTCGGCGGAAAGCGAGCAGACATCCGCGAAAGGCCCCGGCGATTATCACGCCACGCTCGATTTCGGCGGCAAGAAGCGGACTTATAAGTTCCATGTCCCCAAGAGCTACAGCGCCAACAAGCCGGCGGCACTGATCGTCGCGCTGCATGGCGGCGGCGGCGATGCCGATATCATGTCGCGTGACGACCTTTACGGCCTGATCACCAAATCCGAGCAAGCCGGATTCATCGTAGCTTTCCCGAACGGAGATAGCCGGTTTCGCTCCGGCATTCTGGCGACCTGGAACGCCGGAAAATGTTGCGGCCGCGCGCGCGACAAGAACATCGACGATGTCGGCTTCATCAAAGAAATGATCAAGCATATCTCGGCCGAGACCAATGTCGACCGCGCGCGTGTGTTTGCCATCGGCATGTCGAATGGCGGCATGATGGCCTATCGCCTCGCCTGCGATGCATCCGATGTCTTTCGCGGCATCATGTCGGTTGCGGGAACCGACAACACCAAGGAATGCCATCCCTCGCGCCCGGTTGCGGTGTTGCACATTCATGCCCGCAATGACGGCCATGTACTGTTCAATGGCGGTGCCGGCAATGCGCTCCGCCGCCAAAGCGGTGCCATAAACGACTTCACCTCGGTCTCCGACACGATTGCGAAATGGGTGGCGCTCGATCATGCGAATCCCACGGCCAACCAAGTGCTGAACGTCCCAGGAGCGACGTGCGATCTTCATGCGGCGGAGCCGGATGGTGCGCCGGTCGAGCTATGCGTGACCGATACCGGCGGCCATAGCTGGCCGGGTGCAAAGAAGAAGCCGCGCCGCAAGGCCGACACGCCAACGCAAGCGATCAACGCCGACGATGTGATGTGGCGCTTCTTCTCAAGCCTTTAGCGCTTAATCCAGCCCATAAAGGATCGGATAAGCCTCCACCTTGCCGCTTTCGACATCGGCGATCGGCGCCGGCGGATAGCCCACCGTCTCAGCGCTCGACGCGTGCCACGCATCGACAATCAGATCACGCAGCTCGCCCGCGCCTGCCGCGAGCCGCGCGGTGATGAACGCTATGCCGCGTTTATCCTTGCCTCTGAACGCGCCCTTTTTCTCGAGCGTATAAAGCGGCACCACCTGCACGTTGGTTGCGCGCAGATACTGCGCGGTTGCCGTGGCGATCTCGCACTTGCAATCGTGATAAGGCGCCATCGCGGCGAGCACGGCACCCGCCGTGATGTGATTGCGCACATAGATCCCCTCAAGATCGCGGTGAATCTTCTTCTTCAGTGAATCGGTTCGGATTCGGATAGGGCCCCCAGCCATCATAATGAACGGTCACGTGCAAAGGCTGGCTGCCATCGCCGACATAATGCGCGAACGTGCCGATATCGCGGATGATCAGCTCTTCGCGGCGGGCGCGGTCGGCATCCAGCCAGGCGCGCTTCGCCTCGTCCTTGGCAAATTTCACACCCGCAACATCCGCGCGCCACAGCGCGAAATCTTTCGCGATCTGCTGAAAGCCATCGATGATGCTGTAAGGCAAAAAGCCTGATTTCGTGCTGTCGGTGCCCGCAGCGCGCAGGGCGGATTCATAGTCTTCGCGCGTGACCGGCAACGCCATCAAAAGCGGCCCGCCATTCACCCGCCCGAAATCATCGAGATCGAGAAAATGTCCGGGATCGCGCGTGCCGTCATGCGTGGCGCCCGCGCCCTTCCAGCGGTCGGGCTCGCGCGCCAGCTCACCCATATCTGCGGCCACCTTATCCGTGCGCAGGAAGGCCGGCACTTCGCCGGGCAGCGCCTTGATTGCATCTTCGCCGATCAGCCTGTGACCGGTGGCACCCCAGGCGCCCGCCTCGCGCGGCAGCAGCGCGCAGCACAGCACGACCAACGCAAGCCGGGCGGCATTTCGCATAAACACTCTCCTCATAAGTCGCGCGGGGTCGATTGAACGACTGAATCACGACGAAACGGTTTCACCGGCATGTGCATCACCCCTGGAACTCAAAGGCTTTCCAGAACTTCCGGCTAGTGAGCATGCGGCGGCGGTCACTGAGCTGTGACAATGCGCACGCCGGGGCTCAGGATTTTGGGTTGACAAATTCCCAGCACGCGCCTATATTATGCTCAGTTCGAGTATAAGTAGGCGCCGTCTAACGGCGTTTTTTCACAACCATAATATGCTCAGAAAGAGCATTTATTGGAGGCAGCCATGGCGACCATCGAGCTCAAGCACCGGCCGGCTAAGCCAAATTCCCGCCCCGCGCTCGAATACACCAAAGAGGTGGCCGAGGCGACGGCGCCGCTTTACGACAAGGTCAAGGCACAGATCCCCGCCATCGAGTGGCCGCGCATCGCGCCGCTCGTTCACCGCATCAACCAACTCAAGCGCGAGAAGAACGCGGTGATCCTGGCGCACAATTACCAGGTGCCGGAGATTTTCCACTGCGTTGCCGACTTCACCGGCGACTCGCTCGCCCTCGCCAAACAAGCCGCCAAGACCGATGCCAAAGTCATTGTGCAGGCGGGCGTACATTTCATGGCCGAGACGGCGAAAATTCTCTCGCCCGAAAAAACCGTGCTCATCCCCGACACCCGCGCGGGATGCTCGCTCGCCTCCTCGATTACCGGCGAAGACGTGCGTCTGCTCAAGCAGAAATATCCCGGCGTGCCGGTCGTCACCTATGTCAACACGTCAGCCGATGTGAAAGCCGAGAGCGACATCACCTGCACCTCATCGAACGCAATCGATGTCGTTGAATCGCTCGGCTCGGACACGGTGATCCTGCTGCCCGACGAATATCTCGCACGCAATGTCGCCGCCAACACTAAGGTGAAGATCATCGCCTGGAAGGGCCGCTGCGAAGTGCATGAGCTCTTCACCGTGGAAGACATCCGAGAGATGCGTGAGGCGCATCCGGGTGTCATAGTGTTGGCGCACCCCGAATGCCCGCCGGATGTGATGGCGGAAGCCGATTTCGCCGGCTCGACCGCCGACATGATCACTTATGTCGCGGGAAAGCACCCGGGGCGCGTGGTTCTCATCACCGAGTGCTCGATGAGCGACAATGTCGCGCTCGAATTCCCGGACACCGAGTTCGTGCGCCCGTGCAATATGTGCCCGCATATGAAGCGCATCACGCTTGAAGGCATTCTGCATTCGCTCGAGACGATGACCTATGAGGTCAAGATCGATCCTGAGATCGCCGCCCGCGCCCGCCTCGCCGTCCAGCGCATGGTCGATTTGAAGATGCCGGCACAGAAGCATCTGTTCTCGCTCGATGTGCCGGAGGCCGATCTTATCGTTGAAGCCTCGACGCTTCACCCGATGCGCCCCTTCGCCAGCGCCGCAGCGGAGTGAGCAACCTAATTGCAGAACGGGTTGAGCAGGCCCGGCTGGGCCAGAACCCCTATGTGATCGCGCGCATGAAATCCGGCTGGGCGGTGATCGGCGATGTGCAGCCGCTCACCGGCTATTGTCTGCTTTTGGCTGATCCCGTTATCGCCAGCATCAACGAGCTAGACGAGCCGGGCCGCACTCAATATTCGCTCGACATGCTGCGCATCGGCGATGCGCTGTTTGAGGCAACCGAGGCCTACCGCATCAACTATGAAACGCTGGGCAATAGCGAGCCCGCGCTTCATACCCACATTATTCCCCGCTACACTTGGGAGCCTGACGGCAAGCGCCGCATGCCCGCGTTCCAAAGCTATGATTGGCCGTCGGCGCGCAAGTTCGACCCCGCAGCGGATGGGCCGTTCATCGCGCGCATGCGATCACTCTTGGAGCGTCCATGACCGGCACGCACGATCTTCCCGACATCATCGTCGAGCCGATTGTCCGCCACGCGCTTGAGGAAGATCTCGGCCTTGCCGGCGACGTGACGACAAGCGCCGTCGTTGCCGCGGGCGTCAAGGCGCGCGCCGCGATCCGCGCGCGCAAGTCGGGCACGATCGCGGGGCTGCAGCCGGCGCTGATGGCATTCCGGCTGATCGATCCATCACTCAAGATCGAGATCGGCAAGGCCGACGGCGCCTGGGCGAGCGGCGGCGATGTGATCGCCACACTTGAAGGCAGCGCACATAGCCTGCTCACCGCCGAGCGCGTGGCGCTCAATTTCCTTGGCCATCTATCCGGCATCGCCACCGCGACGACGCGGCTTGTCGAAGCCGTGCGCGCCGCAGGCACCAATGTGAAAGCGCGCGTCACCTGCACGCGCAAGACAACGCCCGGCCTGCGCGCCTTGGAGAAGCAAGCGGTTCTGCTCGGCGGCGGCGTCAATCATCGCTTCAGCCTCGCCGACGCGATTCTCATCAAGGATAACCACATCGCGGCAGCAGGCGGCGTGGCCGCCGCGCTCAAAGCCGCGCAAGCGCGCGCCGGACATATGGTGCAAATCGAGATCGAAGTCGACACGACCGAGCAATTGCTTCAGGCGCTCGCCGCGGGCGCAAAAGTCGTCTTGCTCGATAATATGTCTCCGGACGAATTGGCCGAAGCCGTGCGCCTGACAGCCGGGCGCGCCGTGCTCGAAGCCTCAGGCGGCATCACGCTCGATACCGCGGCGGCGATTGCGCGAGCGGGCGTCGATTATATTTCCTCCGGCGCGCTCACGCACTCCGCGCCCTCGCTTGATGTCGCCCTCGACTTCGAGACCTCCTTGCGCGTCTAAGCCGACCAAACACGAAGAACTTAAAGGGCCAGGAAGGTGAGCCCTGCCGCCCTTCTTGGTCCACTGGTCGCGCGTCGGGCTACATGGTGATAGAGTAAGGTAAACACCCGCTAGGGAATCGTCATAGTGGTACAACATTCCGTAGACCGACAAATCGCTCGCGCCCTAGCCGGCCTCGGGCTCGCGCTTTCACTCATCACGCCGGTCTCTGCTGCGCCCGACGGTGGGGTCGTGCTCAAAGGCCTCGCGGCCTGCCAAGCCATGAGCGAGCCTCAAACGAGGCTTGGCTGCTTTGATGAGCTAGCCCGCCGCTCGCTCGGCCAAGCGGCAGCGCAACCGGCGCCCGCCATCTCTGCATCGACAGATGCCCCGGCTGCAAGCGCTCCTGCCTCGCCGGTCACGACTGCGCAGACACAAACCGTTCCCGATCATTCCGGCGCCGAAGCAGCCGTAGCGCCAGCCAATGGCTACACGCTCCCGGACAAGTTCGAGAAGCTGACCTTCACCATCACCAAGGTCGACACCTCAAGGCCCGGAAAGCTTCGTCTGATAACGGCCGGCGGCCCGGTCTTGGAGCAGACCCACTCGATCAAGCACTTCAAGAAAGCTCCGGCACCGGGCGATCCGGTGATGGTGTTTCACCAGATGCTGGGATTCGGCTGCCGAACCAACAAGAGCGACTATTTCAGGTGCCGGCCGATCGAGGATTGATCCGGCCTCCTGAATATCAAGCCTTGCGCTTCAGCTCGGCTTGGGCGGCGGCGAGGCGCGCGATCGGCACGCGGTAAGGCGAGCAGGAGACGTAATCGAGCCCGGCCTCGACGCAGAACGCGATCGATGCCGGATCGCCGCCATGCTCGCCGCAAATGCCGAGCTTCAGATTCGGGCCGCGTCTTGCGCCCGCGCTCCGCCGCGATCTGCACCAGCTCGCCGACGCCCTCTTGATCCAGTGTGACGAACGGATCGCGCGGAAGAATGCCCTTGGCGACATACTCGTCAAGAAACGAGCCGGCATCGTCGCGGCTGATGCCGAATGTCGTCTGCGTCAAGTCGTTGGTGCCGAACGAGAAGAACTCCGCCTCCCCGGCGATCTCGCCCGCATGCAGCGCCGCGCGCGGCAGTTCGATCATCGTGCCGACAAGATATTTCGGCTTCGGCCTCCGCTTCTTCGCAACATCGTCGGCAACCGCATCGATGCGCGCCTTCAACCGCTCAAGCTCGATGCGCGTGGCCACCAGCGGGATCATGATCTCCGGCATCACCTCCTCGCCGGTCTCCTTCACGACCTCGAGCGCCGCCTCGAAGATCGCGCGCGCCTGCATCTCGTAAATCTCGGGATAGGTGATGCCGAGCCGGCAGCCTCTGTGGCCCAGCATCGGATTGCTTTCATGCAGCTCATGCGCGCGGCGCTTGAGCTCCTCCGGCGGCAGGCCGGAAGCCTCGGCGACTTCCGCAACTTCCTTCATCAGAATGCGGCAGGAATTCATGGAGCGGCGGATCGAGCAAGCGGATCGTCACCGGCAGGCCCTTCATGATGCGTGAAGAGCTCGAACAAAATCCGCCGTCTGCATCGGAAGAATTTTCGCGAGCGCTTTGCGCCGGCCGGCTTCGTCCTTTGCGAGGATCATCTCGCGCACGGCAATGATGCGCTCCTCATCGAAGAACATATGCTCGGTGCGGCAAAGCCCGATGCCTTCGGCGCCGAATTTGCGCGCCGTCTTCGCATCGAGCGGCGTTTCCGCATTGGTGCGCACCTTGGTCTTTCGCACACCGTCCGCCCATTCCATCAGCGTTGCAAACTCGCCGGAAAGATCGGGCTCGATGGTCGGCACGGCGCCCAGGATCACAGCGCCGGTCGAGCCGTCGATGGTGAGCACATCGCCCTTGTTCACCGTCTTGCCCGAAGCCGTGAAGCTGTTCGACGCGTAATTGATGCGCAGCGCGCCGGCGCCGGAAACGCAAGGCCGGCCCATGCCGCGCGCGACCACCGCCGCGTGCGCTGTCATGCCGCCGCGCGCGGTGAGAATGCCTTTGGCGGCATGCATGCCGTGAATGTCTTCCGGGCTGGTCTCGATCGCGCACAAGAATCACCGCGCTTGCCCGCTTGCGCCAGCGCCTCCGCTTCATCGGCCGAAAACACAACCTCGCCCGAAGCCGCGCCGGGCGATGCCGGCAGGCCGCTGGCGATGCACATCGCGCGGCGCCTTGGGGTCGAGCATCGGATGCAAGAGCTGATCGAGCGCGGCCGGATCGATGCGCAGCAACGGCCTCTTCGCGCGTGATCAGCTTCTCGCCCACCATCTCGACCGCGATCTTGAGCGCTGCCTTCGCCGTGCGCTTGCCCGAGCGGCATTGCAGCATGAAGAGCTTGCCGTCTTCGACGGTGAATTCGATGTCCTGCATGTCGCGGTAATGCGCTTCGAGCTGGTCGCATGTGGCCTTCAGCTCGGCAAACGTCTTGGGCATCACCTCTTCGAGCGAAGGCGTTTTGCTGCCCTGCTCTTCAGCCGCCTTCTTGGTGATCTGCTGTGGCGTGCGGATACCCGCAACGACGTCTTCGCCTTGCGCATTGACGAGATACTCGCCGTAAAGCGACTTCTCGCCTGTCGATGGGTTGCGCGTGAACGCAACGCCCGTGGCAGAGCGCTCGCCCATATTGCCGAACACCATCGCCTGCACATTGACGGCGGTGCCCCAGCTTGCGGGAATATTGTGCAGCTTGCGATAGGTGATTGCGCGCGAATTCATCCACGAGCCGAATACAGCGCCGATCGCGCCCCACAGCTGCTCTTTGGCATCCTGCGGAAACGGCTTGCCGCGTTCGACCTCGACGGCCTTCTTATAACGCCCAACAACGTCTTTCCATTCGTCAGCGGAAAGCTCGGTGTCGAGCGAATAGCCCGCTTCTTCTTTCACCGTTTCGAGGATCTCCTCGAACGCGTCATGCGAAAGCTCCAAAACGACATTGGAATACATCTGAATGAAGCGGCGATAGGAATCATAAGCAAAGCGCGCATCGCCCGAGAGCTTGGCCAAGCCTTCGACCGTTGAATCATTGAGGCCGAGATTGAGCACGGTATCCATCATGCCCGGCATAGACGCGCGCGCGCCCGAACGCACGGAGACCAAGCAGCGGCTTTGCGGGATCGCCGAACTTGCGGTTCTGCAAGCGCTCAAGCTCGGCAACGGCGGCATCGACCTCGGCAGCCAAACCTTCCGGGTACTGCTCATTGTTCTTGTAGTAGGCGGTGCAGACTTCGGTGGTGATGGTGAAGCCCGGCGGCACCGGCAAGCCGAGCTCGCTCATCTCGGCGAGACCCGCGCCTTTGCCGCCCAAAAGCTCGCGCATTTCGCCTTTGCCTTCCGCGTGCCCATCGCCGAACCGGTACACCCATTTCGTCATTTCGCGCCTCCGTGCGCAAAGACAAATCCCCTCCCCCCTTGAGGAGGCGGGCTAGGGAGAGGGGTTGATTTCAGAAACTCGTTCGCGGCCCCACCCTCTCCCGGATCTCCAACGCCGCTTCGCGGCGGGCGATCCGGCCTCTCCCCTCAAGGGAGAGGCGATAAGAAGATCGCAATTCATTTCGCGCTGCCCTCGATCTTCGAAAAGTCTGCGATCTTGCTCATCGAACGGCGGATGAGCGAGAGAAGCTTCAACCGGTTTTCGCGCAAGGCCGGTTCTTTTGCGTTGACCGTGACTTTGTCGAAGAATTTGTCGACCGGTGCACGCAGCTGCGCGAGCGCACGCATCGCCGCCTCGAAATCGGTTTTCTCGATCGCCGCATCCGCCTCCTTCTGCATGGCGAAGATGGCATCCAAGAGTTCGCGCTCTTCCGGCTGACCTTGCGCCGCGATCAGCCGCTCATCAGGCTCGTCCGTGTATTGCTTGTTGTCCTTCTTCTCCTCGATACGAAGAATATTCGCCGCGCGGTCATGCGCCGTGAGCAGGCTCTTGCCGTCTTCGGTCGCGAGAAATGTCGACAGCGCCTCGACCCGCTTGACGATCAAAACAAGATCGTCTTGCCCGGGCAGCGAGAACACCGCATCCACCAGATCGTGCCGCGCCCCCCGATCCCGCAAATAGACCTTCAGCCGGTCCGCAATAAATTGAAACTGACTAACCCGTAACTCAGCGACCGATGCAGACGACGTAATGACGTTGAAGTCGATCTTTTCAATTTCAAATCTATTTGGATCAATTCTGGCGTCGGTGATCTCGAAGTCCCACAGAATTGTGTCGCCGCCAAACGGAATCAATTCGCTGAAATCATAGCTGCCGGTGGGAAGAACATGACCCTCAAATCCGGAGCCAACTCGCTTTGCAACCCAGATTGGCCGCTTAGATGCGATTTGGTGCGTACGCGACAATCTTGCAAAGTCCGCGATCGCAGTAAGAGGCATGTCAATACGGTTCTCAAGAATAACGCGAATGACGCCAAGCGCGGCGCGGCGGAGGGCAAACGGATCGCGCGAACCCGTTGGCTTTTCGTCGATAGCCCAAAAGCCTGCGAGCATGTCGAGCTTGTCGGCTAGCGCGACGGCGATGGAGATGGGCGCTGTCGGGACGGAATCGTTCGGGCCTTGCGGGCGATAGTGATCGCTAATTGCATCGGCGATGGCTTCGCTCTCGCCATCCTTGAGCGCGTAATAGCGCCCCATAACGCCTTGCAGCTCGGGAAACTCGCCGACCATGCCGCTGGTCAAATCCGCTTTGCAAAGCTGCGCGGCGCGTGCGGCTTCATCCGGATTGGCGCCGACAAGCGGCGCGATCACGCGCGCCAAGCGCTCGATGCGCTGAACGCGTTCGGCTTGTGTGCCGAGCTTGGCATGGAAAGTGATGCCCTTGAGTGCATCGACGCGATCCGCGAGCTTCACCTTGCGGTCTTGATCCCAGAAGAAACGCGCATCGGAAAGCCGCGCACGCAAGACGCGCTCATTACCCGCGATAATCGCCTTGCCGCCATCGGCGGCACGCAAATTGGTGACGACGCCGAAGCGCGGGGCAAATTTCTTGGTCTTGGCATCGCGCAGCGAAAAATATTTCTGATGCGCGCGCATCGCGGTCGACAAGACTTCCGGCGGCACATCCAAAAATTCTTTATCGATCTTGCCGATCAAAACCACCGGATCCTCGACAAGGCCGCAAACCTCTTCAAGAAGCCCCGCATCTTCGATCGGCTCCAAGCCTTCGGCGGCGGCAAGGCGCGCAAGATCGCGCATGATGATCGCTTTGCGCTCCTCGCGGTCGAGCACGACATGGGCGCGAGCAAGCTGCTCACGGTAATCCTCGAACGAAGTCACATGCAGCTGCTGCGGCGCCAGGAAACGATGGCCATATGTATTGTGATTGGCGCGCAAGATGCCATCGCCCCGCGCGGCGCGGTCGCCGGTGTCGATGGCGAGCGGCACCGTCTTGCCGCCGAAAATGCAGAGAACGTTATGCAGCGGGCGCACCCAGCGCAAAGTGCCGGCGCCCCAGCGCATCGATTTCGGCCAATGAAAATTCGCAACAATCGCCGGAATGATTTCGGCCAGCACTTCGACAGTCGGCCGCCCGCGCTTCTCCGTCACCGCGATATAGAACTCACCCTTGGCGTCGCTTTGCGTTTTGAGATCGGCTTTGGTGAGGCCGGTCGAACGCAAAAAGCCTTCCAACGCCTTTTCTGGCGCGCCGACACGCGGGCCCTTGCGCTCCTCACGCACGTCTGCGGTTGACACAGGCAGCTCACCGATGTGAAGCGCAAGCCGGCGCGGCGTGACGAAGGCTCTAGAGTCTTTCGCTTCAAGTCCCGCGGCCTTCAGCTCTTTCACCATCAGCTCTTCAAGCTGCACGGCGGCGCCCGCTTGCATGCGCGCTGGGATCTCTTCGGAGAGCAACTCAAGCAGCAGCTCAGGCATTTGCCACTCCTGCCCATTGGCTCACGCGGAGACGCGAAGACGCGGAGGACACAGAGAAGAAGGAGCGTGCACTCTTATCCCCTCTCCCCCTGTGGGAGAGGGTGGCAGAAGTCGCCTGCGACTTCTGCAGGGTGAGGGGTACCAAGTGGGTTGCCCCACCCTCACCCGAATTGCTGACGCTCGGCGTCAGCAATTCGACCTCTCCCATCGAGGGAGAGGTGATTAAGGTTTTCCGCGGCTCCGCGGCTACGCGTGAGATATTCCCTGCAAGGAGCGTCATGAGGATGCTCCCGCGCGCTTATCGGTGCGGCCTTGCGGCGATTCAAGCCACGCTTCGGCGCACGCCTTCGCGAGATCACGTACGCGCCCGATATAGGCTTGGCGCTCCGTCACTGAGATAACGCCACGTGCATCGAGCAAATTGAAACGGTGGCTCGCCTTGATGCATTGATCATAAGCCGGCAGCACCAGGCGCCAGCTCGGATGATCAGGATCGCGGCCCACGGCTTTGGATAGCAAGTTCAAGCATTCTTGCTCGGCATCGGCAAAATGCTTGAACAGCATCTCGGTATCGGCATGCTCGAAATTGTGCGCGGAATATTCGACCTCGGATTGATGGAACACATCGCCCCAGGTGATCGCGTGCTCGGATTGCGGATCATTGAACGCGAGATCAAAGCCGACGTCGACGCCTTGCACATACATCGCGAGACGCTCGAGCCCATAAGTGATCTCGCCCGAGACGATCTCGCAATCAAAGCCGCCGACGCCCTGGAAATAGGTGAACTGCGTCACCTCCATGCCGTCGCACCACACCTCCCAGCCGAGCCCCCAGGCGCCCAGCGTCGGGCTCTCCCAATCGTCCTCGACAAAGCGGATGTCGTGGTTAAGCGGGTCGATCCCCAGCTCCTTCAGGGAGCCGAGATAGAGATCGATGATGTCGTCAGGCGATGGCTTCAGGATCACCTGATACTGGTAATAGTGCTGGAAGCGGTTGGGGTTCTCGCCATAGCGCCCATCCTTTGGCCGGCGCGAGGGCTGGACATAGGCCGCGCGCCAGGGCCTGGGGCCGAGCGAGCGCAAAGTCGTCGCAGGATGAAACGTCCCCGCGCCCATCTCCATGTCGTAAGGCTGCAGGAGAACGCAGCCCTGCCGCGCCCAGTATTGCTGGAGCGTGAGGATAAGGCCTTGAAAGCTTGTGTCTCGCGCGCCTGCCATTAACCGCTCGCAATGCAAAAAAAGTGCTGGGAAGCTATGTCCCACGCTCGGGCGGGGTCAACCTGCCTGCTAAAGCCCGAAGCGCGACCACAGCGCGCGGGCCTCGAGCGCGGCGAGCCCCTCTTCCGCAAAGCCCGGAAGGAAACTCGGCGCAGGGCCGGACCCCTCAACGCCGGCGAGGCGGCGCAAAAGCCCGCGGCGCTCGGCGCTCACGGGCACGAGCTTGACCTTAGGCCCATAGCGCGCCTCGAGCATGCTCTTGATGTCGCCGACGCCGTCGACAAGGCCAAGCTCGGCCGCGCGCCGTCCCGCCCAGAACTCGCCGGTAAAAAGCTCATCGCCGCCCTTGAGCCGGGCACCCCGGCTCCGCTTCACCAGCGCGATAAAGTCTTTATGGATCTCAGCCTGGATCGCCTTGAGGCGCTCGATATCCTCCGGATTTTCGGGCCGAAACGGATCAAGCGTCGATTTGTATTCGCCCGCGGCATGCACGCGCCGCTCGATGCCGATCTTGGCGATCAGCTCGGTGAAGCCGAAGCCGGAAGAGATGACGCCGATCGAGCCGAGAATCGAGTTTTCATCGGCGAAGATCTCATCCGCCGCACACGCGATCATATAGCCGCCCGAGGCCGCGGCATCTTCGACGAAAGCGAGCACCGGCAGTTTCTTTGCCGTGGCGAGCGCCCGGATGCGCTTGAAGATGAGATGAGATTGCGCGGCCGAGCCGCCCGGTGAGTTGATATCGAGCGCCACCGCCGCCGGCTTCATCGCGAAAGCTTTGTCGAGCGCGCTCTCAATGCTTGCAACAGAAAGACCGCCGGAGCCCAACCGGCCGCCGCTGGCAATAACGCCTGAGAGCCGCACCACGGCAATGCGCGGCGCTTGCTTCAGCCATGGCATGAATGTCTTGAGGGTGAGGTTGGGCATGGCGCGAACCTAGGGTGCGCCGCCGGCTTTGTCATCGCCCCAAGCGAGGCGTGCGCCATGGCGCAGCACCGCCTCAGCGGCATCGGTGTATTTTGTGGCTTCACCGTGAAGAACAAAGCCGGGCCATCGGCGCAGACTGCGCGCGGCGCCTTTGCGTGCACGCACAAGAATTCGCCGGGGCGCGTCACCTGGTTTCGGCAACAGCGGCAGGATCTCGATATCGCCAGCAGCTCCATCGAGCGCCGCGAGAATCTCGGCCTCGCACTCGCCGCGGTGAATGAGCGTGAGCACGCCGCCCGGCTTCAAATGCAGAAGACACGCACCCAGCCACGCGCCGATCGGCGGCCCGGCATTGGCGAGGCGTTTTCCCTTGACCGGCGACCCCGTGCATCGCCCCGGCTGAAAGTAGGGCGGGTTGGTCATCACTTGATCGAACAAATGATCGCTTCGCCAGACAAGGAAGTCCGCATACTGAATATCGAGCGCAAAGCCGTTTCGCTCGGCATTTGCGGCCGCAAGATCCGCAAGCGCTTTCTGGTTTTCGACGCCGGTGATACGCAAGCGAGGCTCACGGGCCAGCAGACACAGCGATGCAACGCCGGCGCCCAGCCCGGCATCGAGAATCTGGGGCCCACCCTTGGCTTCAACCGCAGCGGGCAACAGCACCGAATCAATCGCAGCGCGAAACCCACGGCGCGGCTGGAGCACATGGAGTCGCCCGCCGAGAAATCCGTCATCCGTAACGTCACCTAGGGCAAGCACTGTCTCGCTCATGTTTGATCCTTGTCGTCGCCCTCCAGCTCGCCCCATTCGATCAAAAGCCGCTTGGCGGCATCATATTCATCGTCGGGAACCATGAGCCGGCGCGGCAACGCGCCGATCGAGCCATCCAAAATGCTCATATGCAGATCAAAGATCTGGGGCGAAAGCCCCTTGTCCCTCAACAGCGCGGACGCATAGGACAGCCGGACGGCATTGTTTGTTCTCAGAAGCTCTTTCAAAGGGGAAGGCCCGGGCTTGCCAAGTGGCGGCTTTAAATGGATGTATCTTGCATTCCTGGGCCGCGCTTGACCCTCCGGCGATGACCCACCATATTTTCCACTAGGTTGGGGAGAAGCTCAATGGGAGCAGAAGGCGTGACTGGCGTCGTTCCGCTCGAACTGGAAGCCAGCCCTCCCGATGAGGCGCTCAGATTCCTCGTCGATCTCGTCGACGCCGATCTCGACCGTGTCAATCAAGTCATTGTCGACCGGATGCAAAGCCCGGTATCGCTGATTCCGCTGTTGGGCGGCCATCTGATCGAGTCAGGTGGCAAGCGCCTTCGTCCGATGTTGACGCTGGCGAGCGCCAAGGCGTTCGGCTACCGGGGCGAAAGACATTTGAAGCTTGCGGCCGCTGTCGAGTTTATCCACACGGCGACCCTCCTGCATGATGATGTCATCGACGAAAGTGGTATGCGGCGGGGCCAAGTCGCAGCGCATGTCGTATGGGGCAATCAGCCGAGCGTGCTGGTCGGCGATTTCTTGTTCAGCCGCGCATTCCAGCTGATGGTCGAGTGCGGCAATCTGCGCATTCTCGAAGTGCTCTCCAGTGCCGCCGCGGTCATTGCCGAGGGCGAAGTAATGCAGCTCTCGGTTGCGAACGACACGACGGCGACCGAGGAGACCTATCTGAAGGTGATTGAGGCCAAGACGGCCGAGCTGTTTGCCGCCGCCGCCGAAGTCGGCGCACTGGTTGCCGGTCATGACGGGCCGGAGGCTGGGGCAATGCGCGCCTATGGCCACAATCTCGGCATTGCCTTTCAACTGGTGGACGATGCGCTCGATTACACCGGCTCTTCCGACGAAATGGGCAAATCCGTCGGCGATGATTTCCGCGATGGCAAGATCACGCTGCCGATCGTTCTGGCGTTCGATCGCGGCACCGATCAGGAGCGCGCTTTCTGGCGCCGCACGCTCGAGACCGGCAAGCAAAACGATGGCGATCTCGCCGAGGCGATCAGAATTTTGAAACGGCGCGAGGCGATCGCCACGACTTTCGAACAAGCACGCCGTTATGGCGAGCTGGCGCATGAAGCGCTCACGCAAGTGCCGCGCAACAGCGTGAGCGAAGCACTCGACGGCGTCGTCGACTTCTGCATCGCCCGCACCTACTGACGCGATGGCCGGGCTCAGCGATTGGGATCGCAGATTCATCGAGCTGGCATTTCTGGAAGCCAAGAAGAGCGCCGATACCGGCGGGCTGCCCATCGGATCTGTTCTCGCTGAGGGCAGCAGGCTTTTGTCGTCGGGACACAATCAGCGGGTTCAGAACGGCGATCCGATTGCACATGGCGAGATGGATTGCCTGAGAAAAGCGGGGCGGCAGAAATCATATCGCGGCATGACGCTCTATACGTCTCTATCGCCCTGCATGATGTGCTCTGGCACGATTGTGCAATTCAAGATTCCGCGCGTCATCATCAACGACACAAAGAACTTCGGCGGCAATGAGCAGTTCTTGCTCGACCACGGCGTCGAAGTGATCGATGTCGCCCATTGGGACTCGATCCAGCTGATGGCGGAGTTCATCGCGGACAACCCCGCCTTGTGGAACGAAGACATTATGGAATGAACCCGCACTTGCCGCATTGCGGCATATATTGATTTCCTCGCTGGATCATTCCGCTCAGATCAACTGAGGTCCGTTTTCGCCACCTGCTTTCAGCTGATTGACGCCGTTTGCCAACGCCCGGCCTATGATATCAAATCAAGCCGAAGTAGTTCTGATGACCGGTGTTTCTGGGGGGAAGAGACGGCCCACAAGGCTCGTCCGCAACGCCAGTGAACAATAACGACTGCACGATAAGGGAGAAGCTCAATGATCAAGAAGATGTTTCATGCGCTGGCAGTGGCCGGCGCGGCCATCATGTTCGGCGCAATCGCCGCTCATGCCGCGCTCGTGGATAAGCCCACCTGTACGGCCGAGCAACTGAATGCGGCAACTGACGCTTATGTTGCGGCTCAGAAGAAGGGCGACATCTCGAAGCTGCCGCTCGCCGACGACGTCGAATATTACGAGAATATGCAGAAGATCAAAAAGGAAGACGGGCTTTGGAACAAGAAGCTAAAGGTCGCCTTCACCGAAAGCTTTCATGACCCGTTGCGCTGCAAGACCTTCACCGAGATCGCGGTCACCAAAGGCGGCCATCCTTATGTGATCGGCACGCGGCTTTACATGAATGACGGCAAAGTCATCCGCATCGACAGCCTCGTGACCGACAAGGGCGATTGGCTGTTCAATGCCAACGCCTATGTGAAATTCGCCAGCAAGCAGGATTGGGGCGTTCTGCCGGAGAAGGATCGCATTTCCGGCACAGCAGCTGATTAACGTCGCGAATGCCTATCTCGACAGATTCTCGGACAAGTTCACCGATGCTCCATTCGATGGCCGCCCGATTGCACGCGTCATCGAGGGCGGCGCGTATACGAACGCCGACAACAAGCCCGATCCGGAGGCTACTTGCGAGGTCGGCATTCCGAAGGGCGTGCTCTACATCGTCAACCGCGACTACATGGTCGATCCCGAGCACGGCGTCATCAATATTTTCTGCCGTTTCGGCGACAGCAAATCCGGCATGCCCGACTCGCACACATTCCGGGTTGTGGATGGCAAGTATCGCTACATCCATACGCTGAGTGTGAATCTGTCCGACACACCCTCGCCGCAAGCAGACGACAACGGCAAAATAGAGAGACCCGCGCAGCCGCCAGCACAGCCGCAGGCGAACTGATAGAAAGCAAGTTGTCTTCTATTGAAGGGCCGGAGTCGTCAAGGGCGACTCCGGCCTTCTCTTTGCGCACTCCCAAGCGTTTGTTCAGCCTTCGGACGATGCTCACAAAGGCGTGATCGACAAACAAATTGCCGCAGAAACGCATCCGTTGTGACGTTTGCCGCATCTTTCCAGAAACAAGAGCCGAACAGCGAAGGCCACGGCGTCATGAGGCGTTGATCTTAATCGTATTAGCTCGAACGCATTCTGGTGGAGAACCCGCGCATGTCATTTCGATCAAATCTGATTCTATCGGCGCTTGCCTTGTCGTTGCCGCTCGCGGCCACCCAAGCAAACGCGGCGAGCAATGCCAATTCACTCACCTGCAAACTGGCTCCTCCCAATGCCGTCATCACCAACGGCACCTCTGCGAGCCTTCCCGCAGGTACGAAAATTGTCGTTCGTATCTATCCGGCACCCAGTGTCGTCGGCCCAACGCTACAGAAAGTCATGTTCCTGAAGAGCGATCTTTCACCTGGCGTGGATACATCTCTCAAAGGAGATTTATCGGCCATCTATCAAACCTGCACGGCCCGCGTGGCTTCATAGCGGCGCCAAAAACGCCTTCGCCGCCGGGCGATCCGGCGGACTAAACCGACCGGGTGGCGACGGCCCAAATGCCGTGGCGCTTCGTCAGATTGTCCATCGCCGCGAAGGCTTCGATTTCGGATGCGAAAATGCCGAAGCAGGCCGAGCCCGAGCCCGACATGCGCGCGAGCATGCATCCCGGTTGATGCTTGATCTCGGTAATGAGATCACCGATACGCGGTTGAAGGCGCAACGCCGGCGCTTCGAGATCATTGCGCGTTTCACGCAAGCCGAGCGCGAGCGCATCCGCGCTTGCGAGCGGCAGCTCCACGCTTTGCACGCTCCACTCCTCGGGCTTTAGATCCTTGAACACCGGCGCGGTCGGCATCTCGGTTCCGGTGAACGCGAGGACCAGCCAAAGCGGCGGCACGCGGCACGGCACCAGCACCTCGCCGATGCCGCCGACAAGCGTCGGCGATGCCCGCAGGCACACCGGCACATCAGCGCCGAGCGAGAGCCCGATCTCTTCAAGCGCCGCAAGCGGCAGATTGACGTCCCACAGCGCATTGAGCAGCTTAAGTGTCGCCGCGGCATCGCTCGATCCACCGCCGAGCCCGGCGCCTGTGGGGATTTCCTTGCGCAAAGTTATGCGCGCACCGAGTGACGTCTTGCCGGCACGCTCACGCAACAGCTTTGCTGCTCGAATGACGAGATTATCCGCGTTCGCAACACTCGCAATCGCCGCAGCGCGAGCGCCGATCAGCGTGAGCGTCAAATCGCTTGCGGGCGCGGCTTCGATCTCATCGCCGAACGCACTGAACACCACAAGACTTTGCATCTCGTGATAGCCGTTTGGCCGCCGGCCAAGAATGTGCAGAAACAGATTAATCTTTGCCGGCGCCGCTGCGCGCATATTCCCCCCTTGCGCACGCGCCGCCAATCGCTATTTCGAAGCCGCAGTGCGCGTCGGCTTTGCAATGGTGGCTGAAGAGCGCACATCTGCAAGCCCGTCTTCGAGCTTGAGCTTGAGCGTCTTGGCTTCGTCCGCGCTCGGATTGTAAGAGAGCGCATGGCTCCATTGGAAGCGCGCCTCGAGCCGCCGCCCAATGCGCCAATAAGCGTCGCCCAAATGATCGTTGATCGTCGGGTCGTCGGCTTTGAGCTCGACCGCATGCTCGAGATAATAGACCGCCGTCTGATAATCGCCGAGCCGGTAATAGGCCCAGCCCAGGCTGTCAACGACAAAGCCGTCATCCGGGCGCTGCTTGACCGCTCTATCGATCAGCGACAGCGCCTCTTTCAGCTTCTCGCCACGGTCGATCCACGAATAGCCGAGATAATTGAGAATCTTGCGGCTGGTTTGGCCGAAGCTTCAGCGCCTGCTGCAACAGCGGCTCCGCTTGATCCCATTTGCCGCTGCGCTCGAGCGAGATCCCCTTGGCGTAGATGATTTGCCATCTGTTATCATCATCCGCTGGCATGGCCTTGAGGGCCGTATCATAGGCCGACGCGGCAAGGTCCCACTTCTCCTCGGCGCGATAAAGGTCGCCCAGCGTTACCTGAACATCGACGCTGCTTGGATCCTTGTGTGCCCAGTTGCGCAACGAGTCGATCGCCTGCCCGGTCTTATCCATCCGCGCCATATCACGTGCAATCGAAATTGCCGCAAGCTCCGCGACATCGGCGCTTGACGGAATCTTGCTGAACGCATCGACCGCCTTCTCCCAATTCTCCTGTTGCTCATAGAGATCGCCGAGCAAGGCATAGCCGGGCGAAAGGTCGGGGCGCAGGTAAAGCGCAAGTTGCGTGTAAACGATCGGCAGATCGACCGATTGCTCGCCCGCAAGCACGACGGCGATGCCGTAAAGCGCTTCGGCAACACCTTCTGCCGGCGATCTGACGATCGCCGGAGCAGCTCTGTGGCTCGCCTTTGCGTGCGCGAGCGCGGCCGCAATCACAGGATGACCCGGCACGAGCGAGAGATAGGTGTTGTAAAGCTTGATCGCTTCGTCGTTCTTGCCTTCGCGGGTCAGGAAATTGCCAAACGCTTCAAGCACGCGCACGCTGCGGCCTTGCGAGGCGGTGACTGCGTTGGCATAGGCCTCCTCGGCGTCCTTGGTCCGCCCGGCATAATCCAGGATCAACGCCTCGTGAAAGGCGCCGAAGGCGCCAAGTGCAGTCCTCACATCGTCGGTGCGCAGGAGCGCGAGCGCTTCATCCGGCTTATGCATCCCGGCATCCGCCCAGGCCCTGATCGTCGTCCAGATGACATCGGACGAGCTTTGCCGCCCGCATCCAACGTCTTGATCGCTTGCTGATAATGTCTGTGCTTGATCGCATCGATCGCGAGGATCAGGCGCGCAACGCGATTGTCGGGCGAAGTCGCGGCGACCTTTTGCGCCAGCTTGGCGCCGGACCCAACATCGCCCGCAGCGACATCGAGTAGAAACGCCCGCTCAAGCATCGTCGGATTATCGGGGTCTGCCGTGAGCGCCCGATTGAAATATTTTGCTGCCGTTGCGGTGTCCTGCTCGAGACGCCGCCTGCCGGCCCGCGAGATAATTGCCGATTGCGGAGTTGCCGACACGCTCGCCATGCCGCGCGATATGCAATGCCGGCATCGTTGAGGCGCAGGCGGATAGCCCAGCGCAACATGCCGCCAAGAACGGCGCACCGGCGCACCCCAAGCCGACAATCGCATCAGTCGGCCGGAACATTACCACTCCAAAAACGCGCACCCGCCGGGCATCCGATGGGGAACCTATGCTCGCAATCGCGTGGCCTCGCAACACAAACTCATTCACATATTCGGGTAATTTGGGCCACCGCCACCCTCCGGCACGGTCCAGTCGATGTTTTGCGACGGATCCTTGATGTCGCAGGTTTTGCAGTGGACGCAATTCTGCGCGTTGATCTGGAAGCGCGGATTTGCGCCGCTCTCATCATAAACAACCTCATAGACCCCCGCCGGGCAGTAGCGCTGAGCGGGCTCTGCCCAGATCGGCAAATTGACCCCAATTGGGATTGAGAAATCCTTGAGAACAAGGTGAACAGGCTGATCCTCCTCATGATTTGTCCCCGACAGGAACACCGAGGACAGCTTGTCGAAGCTGAATTCGCCGTCCGGCTTGGGATAGGCGATCGGGCCGGAGATCCCGGGCCGGCCTGAGCGTCGCGTAGTCCGGCTTGCCATGGGCGCAGCGTGCCCGAAGGGCTGAACGCCGAACAGCTTGGTTGAGCCACATGTCGAGCCCGGCCCAGCGCGATGCCCGCCACGGTGCCGAAGCGGCTCCACAGCGGCTTGACGTTGCGCACCGGTTTGAGGTCGCGCCCAATCGTGCCGATACGCGCCAGCCGCCTCATAGCCTTCGAGCGCGTCGCCGCACCGGCCGGCGCCGAGCGCCTCCATCGCCGCCTCGGCCGCCAGCATGCCGGACAGCATGGCGTTATGGCTGCCCTTGATCCGCGGCAGTTGACGAACCCCGCCGCGCAGCCGATCAGCGCGCCGCCCGGGAAAGACAGCTTGCGGCACCGATTGCAGCCCGCCTTCGGTGATCGCGCGCGCGCCATAGGCAATGCGCTTGCCGCCTTCCAGAAACGCGCCGGATCGCCGGGATGCGTCTTGAAGCGCTGAAACTCGTGGAACGGATCGAAGATAGGGATTCGCGTAATTGAGATGGACGACGAAGCCGACCGCCACAAGCTCGTCCTCGAAATGATACATGAACGAGCCGCCGCCGGTTTCATTGTCGAGCGGCCAGCCCATTGTGTGCATGACGAGGCCGGGCTGGTGCTTGTCTTGGCGGCACCTGCCACAGCTCTTTGAGGCCGATGCCGAATTTCTGCGGCTCGCGATCCTCGTCGAGCTCGAAACTGCGCGATCAGCTTTTTGGCGAGGCTGCCGCGCGCACCTTCGGCGATCAGTGTGTACTTGCCGCGCAGCTCCATGCCGGGCGTGTAAGTTGTCTTTGTGCGTGACCATCCCGCGCAACGCCCATGTCGCCGGTCGCAACGCCGCGCACCGCGCCTTGATCGTCGTAGAGAACTTCGGCAGCGGCAAAGCCGGGATAGATCTCGACGCCCAGCGCCTCGGCCTTGCGTTGCCAGCCAGCGGCACAGATTGCCGAGACTGACAATGTAATTGCCGTGATTGCTCATCAGCGGCGGCATCAGGAAATTCGGCATGCGCAGCGAGCCGCGTGGCCGCCAGCCAACAGAAACGGTCTTCGCGCGACCGGCGTCTTGATCGGCGCGTCCTGCTGCGCCAATCCGGGATGCAGCTGATCGATCGCCGATCGGATCGATCACCGCGCCGGAGAGGATATGCGCGCCGACCTCCGAGCCTTTTTCGATCACGCAGACCGAGACCTCGGCGCCTGCTGCGCCCGCGATCTGCTTGAGCCGGATCGCCGCGCGCGAGCCCCGCAGGCCCGGCGCCGACGATCACGACGTCATAGTCCATGACTTCGCGTTCAGTCATGGCCGGGGATTTGCCGCTCCGAAGATGAGATCGAGATTGACCGACGACGCCGACGCGTTGTTCTGCACCAAGGTTTTTCACGCACAGCGCATGCCGTCAATCGAGTGGGGAACGAGCAAACAACCATAATGGCAGAGCCCAGCTCATTCCGGTGGCAAAACCGAGCAGGCCGCGGCGCTAGCGCTCTTAAATTGCAGATCGCCTTCGGCGCCGATGAAGCGCTTGGCGGATGCGCCGATCGACCGGCTGAAGGCCAGCGCCCTCTCGCATCATCTCAAGCCCTCGAGCTGCCTGATCGCACGCCGCCACCAGGCAACGCACCAGCCGCTTCGCGCAAAGCGCACGCCCGCAAGCCGCGCTACAATCCGCGCGCGAGATCGCCGCGGCATGCGCAACGCTCGAAGAGTTTCGCGCGGCGATCGATCGACTTCACCGCTTGCCCGTTGCGCGCCACCGCGAACACCACGGTGTTCGCCGACGGCGTGCGGGCGCCGCGCTCATGCTGATCGGCGAGGCACCGGGCCGCGACGAAGATCTGCAAGGCCTGCCCTTTGTCGGCCGCTCGGGCCAGCTGCTCGACCGCATGCTGGCCGCGATCGGCCTTGACGCGCAAAGGCGACGAGACATGCCGTCTACATCACCAATGTCTTGCCCTGGCGCCCGCCGGGCAATCGCGCGCCGACCACGGAAGAGGCGGCGATGTGCCTGCCCTTCCTCGAGCGCCACATCGCACTGGGCGGCGCCAAACTGCTGATGCTGCTCGGCGGCGCCGCAGCAAAGTTCCTGCTTGGTGTCGAGGACGGCATCATGCGCCTGCGCGGCAAGTGGCGCGCCTACGAGCCGCAAGACGGCGGCACCATACCCGTCCTGCCGACGCTTCATCCCGCCTATCTGCTGCGCCAACCGGCGCAAAAGCGATGGCGTGGCGCGATCTTCTCCAAATCAAGAAGCAATTAAGCATGATTTGAGGCACGCTCGCGAACAATCGTGGTTAAGCACATTGCGCACGCGGCACACCCCTCGTTAATCTGGATGGCTGAAACTGGGCTGAGTGAAGAAACTCCGGCCTTCGCGGCTGGATCAGTGGGTAAGGGCTGCCTCGACCATGAGGAAGAGCACCGTTATGTCGGTGGCGCGTGCCGGCCTCATGGCGCTTGCGCTTGTCGGCCTCGGCTATGCCGGCGTCCATGCACAAGGGGTCGTCGCGCAGCTACGCGGCACAGACGCGGGCAATATGATAGCCAATCCAGCGCGCCCGCGGTTGCGCCGCTGCGCGCGCCCATTACATCGCAGCCGAGTTCATCCGCCGCATCATTGGCGCCCGCATCGCTTGCGCCCTCAGCCGCAGGCATAACCGGCAGCACGCGCTATGGCGGCCGCGCCGTTTTGAGCCCGAACGATGTGTTGCGCTATTCAGAGATCTTCCGCGCCGACGACGATGAACAATGGGACCGCGCCGATGCGTTGATCAAACAGCTCGACAACCCGATTCTCGTCGGTCATGTCCTTGCCGAGCGCTATCTCTCCGACAGCTATCGCACGACTTTTAGAGAGCTCAAGGATTGGCTCGCCAAATATGCCGACCTTCCGGAAGCGGACAAGCTCTACACCCTTGCGCTCAAGCGCAAACGGCCCGGCAGACTCCTGGCCGCAAAAGCCGGTGCGCATCAGTCTCAAATACGCGCACTACGCCGAGGAATCGAAGGTTCCCGACCGCAGCAATTGGAAAGCACAGCGCGACGTAACGGCAATCCAGCGCCATGTGCGCTTGATGTCGGCGCACGAGATGCCGACCAAGGCGCTACGAATATCTCAATCCTCGAGGAACCAGAAGATCCTGACCGATCTCGAAAGCGACGAGATGGCGTCGTGGATCGCCAACTCTTACTTCCTCGAGCACGTCAACGACAAAGCATTCGACTTCGCTCATCACGTCGCCGAGCGCAATCGCAATGCGCTGCCTCTCGCCGATTGGACGGCGGGACTCGCCGCCTGGCAGCTGGGCAACATCGATACGGCCAGCCACCATTTCGAGGCGATGGCACATTCGGCGAGTCTGCATCGCTGGAACCGCGCATCGGCCGCCTATTGGGCGGCACGCGCCAATTTCGTCGCCAAAAAGCCGGAGCTTGTCTCCGCCGATCTCAAGATCGCGGCAAGCGAGCCGACAACCTTTTATGGCCTTCTCGCCTTGCGCCAGCTCGGCCAACAGCCGAGTTTCGATTGGGCGCTGCCGCAGGTAACGCCTGACGACTACGAACGCGCTCTTGAACTTCCGCCGGTAGAGCGCGCCGTCGCGCTTGGCCAGATCGGCGAGATCGAAATGGCCGATCAGGAGATGCGCCGCGGCCATGCGATCGCGCCGCCCGATCTCGATGCGGCGCTGATCGCGCTGTCGGCCGACTATCACCTTCCCGGCGCACAGCTTCACGTTGCCGAGACCTCTTCTCTGCCGAACCTCTATGGCGCGCTCTATCCGATCCCGCCTTATCGCCGAGAGACGGCTTCACAGTCGACCGCGCGCTGATTTACGCCTTGATGCGCCAGGAAAGCGCTTTCAAGCCGACAGCATCGAGCGGCGTCGGCGCGCAGGCCTGATGCAGATCATGCCGCCGACGGCCGTACACATCGCCGGTGACCAATCCTCAAGCAGCAACCGCAACAAGCTTCTCGACCCCGCTATAATCTGACGCTCGCGCAGAACTACATTCAGAGCTGATGCGCATGTCGAGCCCAAGGGCAATCTGTTCATGCTGCCGGTGCCTACAATCGGGGCCGGGAAACTTGCGCCGCTGGGCGCGCGAAATGCAGTGACGACGACGATCCCGTTGCTGTTCATCGAAAGCATTCCGGCGCGTGAGACACGCGTCTATCTCAAGCGCGTGCTGGCCAATCTGTGGATCTACCGCTACCGCATGGGCGAAGATGTGCCCTCGCTCGATCAAGTGGCGGAAGGCGACTGGCCGATCTACGACAAGCAGGACCACGCCACAACGATTTCGCTGGGCGATCCCGGCGGCTCGGGCGTCGCCGAAAGCGGCGTGACATCGGCGACGCTCGCCCCCGTCGCCCACTAGTTTCTATCTCATCGTCATGGCCGGCCCCCGAGCCGGCCATCCAGCCACCGCACCATCACGGCGCGGAGACCGTTCACTTTCGTCATGGATGGCCGGGCCAAGCCCGGCCATGACGGTTTAGGGTATAGTTGCGGAAATGGAGGCGATCATGAGCGATGTGAATATCGGGGCGGCAGGATTGAAGATCGGCGGGCGTATTGACGAGACGCGGCCCTTCATCCCCGTGCGCATCGCGGTGCTCACCGTCTCCGACACGCGCGATGCCTCTAACGACAAATCCGGCGACACGCTCGCCGACCGGCTAACCTCAGCGGGCCACGAGCTGGCAGGCCGCGCAATCGTCAAGGACGATGTCCGCGCGATCGTTGCGCAGGCGCGCACTTGGATCGATGATCCAAGCATTGATTGCGTCCTCTCGACCGGCGGCACCGGCCTTACCGGACGCGATGTCACCGTCGAGGCGATGACCTCGCTATTCGAGAAGCAGATCGAGGGATTCTCGGCGATCTTTCATCTGGTGAGCTACGGCACGATCGGCCTTTCGACCATTCAATCGCGTGCCTGCGCGGGCGTTGCCAAAGGCACATATATTTTCGTGCTACCCGGCTCGACCGGTGCGTGCCGCGATGCATGGGACCAGATTTTGAAATACCAGCTCGACAACCGCTATCGCCCCTGCAATTTCGTCGAGATCATGCCCCGCTTGTTGGAGAAATAACACGCACCATCCTTAATTTAGCTCGGCACAGATTCCCGACACGGTTGAAGGGATTGGTGCAGTCTGATTTGCTAGGCGCGGTGAAAACCATGAAGTGTCTTCATTGGCTCATTGTGACGACGATGCTCGTGTTGGCATCGCTTAGTCTCTCCGCTTGCGGTCCAAAGCCTGGCGAGGACGAAACAATTCGTGCGGTCTTTGAACAAGTCAAAGCAGGAAGATTTGACGAGATTAAATCGCAATTATCGCCGGAGTACCGCACCGCCCAGACACGTGCCGCCTTGGAACAGATGCAACGAGATATCATTCCGAAGTCCGCTCCCATCTCGGTCAAACGCCTCCGATGGAATTTCGCCGAAATTGGCGGCGGCCGAACTATCACCGCGATCTATCAGTACACTTACAGTGATCGCATTCTCGTCGTGACTACAGACTCTCAAAAAAGAACGCAACATGCCTTTCAAAGTCGAGGACTTTCGCGTCAACTCTGTCGATCCGGCGAAAGTCGATCAAAATAGGTTTTCTCTACGAGACAAACCCTTATATCAACTCGTATTTCTTGGCGGCTTGGTCGCTTCACTTGCGCTTATGTTGAGCGCGCTGCTTGGTTCCCTTCTCACTCGGACTTTCAAACGGAAATGGGTTTGGGCGATTGTGTCTTTGGTAGGCATACCTGTATTTGTGATGAATTGGTCAACTGGTGCCTGGACCACCGTTCTCTCACTCGGCCTTATCAATACTGGCGTCACAAAAGGCCTCTCTCCAGTTGATCCATGGGTTATAAAATTTCAGCTGCCGCTTGGGGCGATTGTTACGCTCTTACAGCTTCTGAGGCGGCGCGCGACGCGCGATCAAAACCCGTAGCGGGCGAGCGTTGCAGTGAGGCGCTTGCGCATCGCTTCGTCGCGGAACGGAAACGCGCGCAAAAGATCTTCCTTCGTCAAGTTTGGCGCCCGCTCACGCACCAATGCGGTCCAGGCTCGGGCGCGCGCATCATCGCCGTTGAGCCCATGCGCCACGATCGCGATCATCACGATGAGGACATGGGCACCCGGTGAGCGCGCCGCGCGCTCGGCCCAATCCGCCGCCTCGCCATTCTCGCCGCGCAGCATGTGCGAGAAGCCGCGTACGCTCAGCATCGCATAGCGCAATGGATCCAGCGGCGAGAGCGCCATCGCAGCATCGACATCGGCCCGGCTTTGGGAAACGCCGCCGAGCATCACCTCAGTCCAGCCGCGCGAATATTTGGCTTGCGCATAATTCGGGTTGAGCACATTCGCACGCTCGAGCCACGGCAAGCCGCCCTCCAGATCGCCGTTCAGGATAAAGGTGCGGCCCATGGTGAAATTGCCGAACGGGTCCAAAGGATCAAGCTCGAGTGCAAGCTCGGCATGGCGCAGCGACTGCTTGCGCGCCCGCTCTATGTCGCCCGTGTACTGCAAAAACGCATTCTGAAAGTGGGTAAAGGAAAGCCCGGCATGTGCGCGCGCAAAGCCCGGCTCCAGCGCGGCCGCACGTTCGAATAGTGACGTTGCAAGCCCATTGTCGGTCTTGGTGAAGCGGTACATGTGATTGAGGCCCAGATGATAGGCCGACCATGCATCGAGATGCTCCGGCGACTTCCATCGCGCGAGGCGTGCCTCGTTGAGTGGAATCTGCAGCTCCAGCGCAACGGTGACCGCGCGGACAATCTGTTCGCGGATCTCGTGCACTGCGCCGACATCGCCTTTGAACCGCTCGCCCCAGATGACGCCCTTGCTTTCGGTGTCGGAAAGCTCGACCGAAACCGTCATGCCGCCGCCGAAGATTTCAACCGCGCCCGAAAGGCAATAGCGCACGCCGAGCACATCGCGCACGCGGCCGATATCGCCATCAGGATCACGGAACCTAAAGCTCGATCCGCGCGCGATGACGAACAGCCAACGCAGCTTGGAAAGCTCGGTAATCAGATCATCCGGTAAAGCGTCGGCAATACCTGCATAAGGGCCCGCTGCACCGATGAGGCGAAACGGCAATACCGCAACGCCCGGCCGCGAGGAAGGTTGCGTGGACGCCGAGGCCGCCGCCGGAGAACTCGTTCGAAAGCACATGCGCGCCGCCCAGCCGTTCAACCATGCTGACATCGGCAACGAAGCGGAAGCCGACACCATGCAGTGTACGGATGAAATTCTGCGCGCGCCCGTCATCGCCCACCGCCTGGCGCGCCGATTTGATGCGGCTGGAGAGCGCTGCGTCCGAGATGAAGCGCCCGTCCCATACCTGTTCGATAATCTCTTCTTTGGTGAGCGCGCGATCGCGGTTTTCGACGAGCAGGCGCAGAAGCGCAAAGACCTGCGGCTCAACCGCCACCGGACTGCCATTTGCCCTTAGCTCGATCTTGGCGGTATCGAGCTCGAACTCGCCAAAACGGTAGATCATTGCCCGGGCTTTATACCATTTCCCGGCGTTCTCCAGTGCTTCTCCAGGAAAGCTCCAGACCGTCTGCAAGCCGCGCCCGGCGCCCGGCGCTATTGCTCAAACATCAGGCGGCGCAACCGCGCCCGCCAATCAAAGGAGAAAGCAATGCCGTCCGTTACCATTGACGTGATCAAGAACGTTTTCACCCCCGGCCAGAAGAAGGACATGATCAAGCGCGTCACCGACGCGATGGTTTCCGTCGAGGGTGAAGCCCTGCGCGGCGCCACCTGGGTGATCATCAAAGAAGTCGAAGAAGGCAACTGGGCCATCGGCGGCAAGCCGCTCACCGCGGCAGATGTCCATGCCATGGCCGGCCGCAAAGACTAGACCTCGCCCGGCTTAGCCTGCGATGCGGGCGAGCAATTGCGAGGGAGCACGAAAATAGCAGAGCATCAGTGCAGCGAAATTGCGCGCCGAGCGCACAAGCGATGAGTTATCGCGATGACGCTCGGCGCTCGATAGCGCAGCGGATCTTAACAGCACGAAGCGCTCCGCGCCGATCCGGCGCGCCAAATCCATATCCTCCATCGCCGGCAGTGCGCTGTATCCCCCAAGCCGCTCATAGAAACGCCGGCTGATGAGAAGGCCTTGATCACCATGCGGCAAGCGTAGAAAGCGATAGCGCAGATGCGCCATGAGCTCGGCGCGCCGCGCCTTGGGCGATGGGTCATCAAGCGCAAAACGAAATGCCGCGGCGACTTCACCGCCCGAGCGGCGCGTGCGGCGCAGAAAGCTGTCCACCTCATCGTCCCAGCCTGGACTCGAGCACCGCATCGGCAGGGAGAAACATGAACCACTCGCACTTCGCAGCCCTTGCACCCGCGGCAAGCTGGGCGCCGCGCCCGCCGGTAACATGCGTGAGGATGTTCGCACCCATCGCATCGGCGATCATCAGCGTCGCATCGCTTGAGCCGGCATCGGCCAAGATGACCTCGGCGATAAGCCCCCTCATCGCGGCGTTCACGAGCGCTTCGAGCGTATCCGGCAGGTGCCGGGCGTGGTCCGAGCTGGCAATAACAACACTAATCATGACCGCCGATATTAGACGTCAGACTCATTCCCAACAGTTGCCGAGTTGCCGCTACCTACGATCGATTGTCGCAACCAATGTTCTTGATTTGTTCTGATCCAAGATCTAGGCTGGGCTCCATGGCCGGTCCTTCCCCCACCTCACCCACGCGCGGCCGCGGCGCGCTCTCCAATGCCAGCGGACGCTACGAGGCGCATCAAACCGAGGCTTTCGATGATGGCTGGCGGACCGAGGACCCCGAGCCGGAGCAGGTGCGCACGAGCATCACCTATGAAACGCCGCGCAAGATACTCACGCGCAATGACTTGCCTGATATTCCGTTCGACCGCTCGATCAACGCCTACAGGGGCTGCGAGCATGGCTGCATTTATTGTTTCGCACGCCCGACCCACGCCTATATGGGGCTTTCACCCGGCCTTGATTTCGAAACCAAGCTCTATGCCAAGCCGGATGCCGCAAAACTATTGCGCGCTGAGCTGATGGTGCGGGGCTACAAGGTGAAGCCCATCGCAATGGGCACCAACACCGACCCTTATCAACCGACCGAGCGCAAGCTGCGCATCACGCGCAGCATTTTGGAGGTGCTGCGCGAGACGCGCCATCCCTGCAGCATCGTAACCAAATCCAATCTCGTGTTGCGCGATCTCGATATCTTGGCCGACATGGCGCGTGCGCATCTTGTGAAGGTGGCGCTGTCGATCACGACGCTCGACCGCAAGCTGGCGCGCATGATGGAGCCGCGCGCCGCAACACCGGAGCGGCGTGTTGAAGCCGTGCACGCACTGGCCTCGGCAGGCGTACCGGTCTCCGTGATGGTCGCACCGATCATCCCCAGCCTCACCGATCACGAGATGGAAAGTGTTCTGGAGCGCGCCGCCGGTGCCGGTGCCTATGGCGCCGGCTATGTGCTCTTGCGGCTGCCGCTAGAGATCAAGACCCTGTTTCGCGAGTGGCTGGAAGCCAATGTCCCAAACCGCGCGAGCCGCGTGATGATGCTTTTGCAATCGACCCGCGGCGGCAAGGATTACGACATGACCTGGGGCAAGCGCATGACCGGCGAAGGCCCCTACGCCACGCTGATCGCCGAGCGCTTCAAGCTCGCCAAGCAAAAGCTCAAACTCGACCGCGGCGCCGAGCCTTTGGCGCTCGATCTTTTCACGCCTCCCAAGCGCGACGATGCGCAATTGAAACTGCTTTAACCAAGCGCGGAGCTTGCTGCGCTCCTCACACATTACCTACGAAGTTGTGAGCCGAGATTTGAATGGGCGGTAACGCTCGGGCGGCGCTCCAGGACTATACTTGCACCTGGATCCACCAGCTATGGAGGCCATCATGCGGATCGCTAAAAGCATGCTCGCAGCCGGCATCGCGGCCATTGTGCTCGCTGGCTCCTCCGGCATAGCCCTGGCAAATGGAGCGAAGCTCAACACAATGAAAGTCAGATTGCCCGATGGCGGGGTCGCTGTCGTTCAATATTCGGGAAATGTGCCGCCTCAGATTTCCTTCGGCGCAGCTCCGATCGCATCACAAGTATTCGGATTTGACTTGCCCTTTGCCGAGCTCGACCAGATCTCGGCCCAGATGAATCGCGAGATGAATGCGCTCATGCAGGACACGAGTGCCTTCGCGCTACCGCTTGCAGCGCCGGGCCCGCTGTTCGAAGCCGATCTCAAGAACATTCCGCAAGGCACGGTCGCTTACTCGATGACGTCAACCATCTCGGGCAATGGAACCTGCATGCGCTCAATGGAGATCACGCGCAGCGCCGACAGCAAAGCACCCAAAGTCGTTTCGCACAGCAGCGGCAATTGCGCGAACACGGGCAGCACAAGCGCATGGCACGCGGCGCCGATGAATAGCGGCGGCAATGGCGGCATCACCTATCTTCCACCGGCGCAAGTCAGCGCTCCGGCGGACGTGCATGAGGTGAGCTATCGCCCGGGCCTTTAGCACGAGCGGCAAAGGGGCGCGCTCAATCTCAAGTGCATAAGCGCACTTGAGCGGTAGATGGGCCCCGCTACTTGCGGCAGAGTGGCGCTATGTGCGCCACTCGCAAAATGCCCAGCCCCGATCTATTCGATCCGCCGCTCGATGCCCAGATTGCCGGCATTGACGAAGCCGGCCGTGGGCCGCTTGCCGGGCCGGTCGTCGCGGCGGCGGTGATCGTCGATCCCGCAAAGCTGCCCGAGGGCGTCACCGATTCCAAGCTGATCGCCGAGCCCGTGCGCGAGGCGCTTTACGATGCGATTATCGGGGCAGCGCAGTCTTACGGTGTTGGCAAGGCGAGTGTCGCCGAGATCGACAAGCTCAACATTCACCGCGCGACACTTTTGGCGATGAAGCGCGCCTTCACCGCGCTAAGCGCGACGGCCGATTTTGCCTATGTCGACGGCATTCATTTGCCGCGCATCAAATGCATGGCGCGCGCAGTCGTTGACGGTGATGCGTTGATCCCGCAGGTCTCCGCCGCCTCGATCATCGCCAAGGTCACGCGCGACCGCATGATGCGTGCCCTCGATAGGAAGTTTCCCGGCTATGGCTGGGCGAGCAACAAAGGCTATTCCACGCGCGAGCACCTCGTGGCGCTGCAGAGCCTGGGCGCCACGCGCCATCATCGCCGCTCATTCGAGCCGGTGCGCATCGTGCTTTCCGGCGGAACGATCGAGGGCCTCGTGACCGCGGCTGCGGAATAATCGAGGTTTTCGCCATTCACCATTCTTTTGCATCCCGGCCGGTCTATAATCGGCGCCATGGCGAACGACCTAAAGGAATCCGAAGCCCCGATCCGGCCTTACGCGCCCAAGCGCATTTCGCGCGATGGCATCACGCCGGGCCAGCGCGAGGTCGCCGCCGAGGTCCCGGTGTCCATCACCTTTAACGGGCTTGCGCATGCGGTGATGATGGCAACGCCGCAGGATCTCGAAGATTTCGTCACCGGCTTTTCATTGAGCGAAGCGATCATCGAGCGCGCAAGCGAGATCGAAAGCATCGATCTAAGAGAGATCGAAGGCGGCGGCTATCTGGCGGCGCTGCGTGTCCCCAAGGAACGTTTTGCCGCAATCGCGGCGGGCCGGCGCAACATTGTCGGCCAATCTGGCTGCGGCATTTGCGGCATTATCGAGCTTGAGAATCTCGTGCGCCCGGCCCGCCCGCTCGGCGCCCCGCAAAAGATCGCACCGGAGGCTCTGTTCAAATGCCTGGACGAGCTGCGCAGCTTTCAGCCGCTCAATGCCGCGACCGGCGCGGTGCACGCCGCAGCCTTTGTGAAGGACGGCAGGATCATTGCCTGCCGCGAGGATGTCGGCCGGCACAACGCGCTCGATAAGCTGATCGGCCATCTGGCGCGTTCGGGGCAATCACCGGCCGAAGGTTTTGTATTGCTTTCGAGCCGATGCAGCTTCGAGCTCGTGCAGAAGACCGCACTTGCCGGAGCGCCGATGCTGGTGACCGTTTCAGCGCCGACGACATTCGCTGTCGATCTTGCCAAGAAGCTTGGCCTGACAATGATCGCACTGGCACGCAGCGATTCCATGCTGTGCTTTAACGATCCTCACAACCTGTTCTCAGCGAATTGAACGAACTCGGCGATATTGCGGGCCTCGTGCTCGCCGGCGGTGCATCGCGGCGTTTTGGCGGCGCACCGAAAGCGTTTGCCCTTCTAGGTGGCAAGCCGCTGATCGTGCATGCGCTGAATGTTCTGGGGCCGCTTCAGCACACGGCAATCAATGCCAACTACAACACCGAGGAATTCCTGACTTTTGCGAGCCCGATCGTGCCTGACATCATCGTTGATGCGGGTCCGCTCGGCGGGATTCACGCCGGGCTCGCCTGGGCATCGACCTTGGACGGCATCCGCTGGCTTGCCACAGTTGCGGTGGATACGCCCTTCCTTCCGGCCGACTTTATCGAGCGCTTGGCAGTAGCACGTGACGCCGAGGCTGTGGTTGCGGCAACGCCAAGCGATCAAAGCCCGGTTTGCGCGCTCTGGGAGATTGCACAATTGCCGGAGATCGATTTCGCGCTCAAGCGCGGCGTGCGAAAGATGACCGACTACCTCAAGCTGGTTACTTGCCACACCGTGATACTTCCGGCGGGACCCAGAGACCCGCTGTTCAATATCAACACAGAGCTAGATCTGGCCGAGGCCGAAAGCGCGCTCAAGCGGTTGGGCAACTGAACGAAAAAGGGGCGGCCTTTCGGCCACCCCTTTCGAAGAGAATCCGCCACCTTCTGGTAGGATGGGGGGCGGGGCAGAGGCAGATCCTCTTCGTACTGCCCCAATAACCCGCCTGCAGCGCATTGGTTCCTCGCTGGCTGACGCAATCGCGATTTTCCACACTCACGTGAATGGTTACCGCAAGGCTGTGCGGTGCCAACAAACGGCCCAATTTGAGCCGCAGTTCCGCCGCGCCGAGGAAATACTCGCATTAGGCTTGTCGCTTATGGTGAAGATGCCGGACATCTTCATGACTGCGACCAGTTGCCCGGCTCACCATGTCAGGAACTCATGACATAGAATCGAGCGGGGAGAGAGCGGCGGCAGAACAACCAGCGCCGCTCGTCGTTGGGTCTGTGTCCGGCGTTGGGCAAGCACCATCAAAACCGGCAATAGGGCGCGAAAGCTCGCTTTTGCGTGGGACTGCGTGTGGTTTGTTGGAAGGGTTTATGAGTTTGGCGTTCGGGTCTTCACAGGCGTTCAGGCGTTCAGGCGCTTACGCCGCCCTGCTTACGCTCTTGGCGTTTCCTGCGTCGGCGGCGACCGGGCAAGTGCCGCCCCCCGCGCGCGCCGCCAGCGGCAATGCTTTCTCCTTCACTGACGTCGTTGCCATGGCGCGCAAGCTGGCCGATAGGCCTTATGTGCCATCGACAGGAAAGCTCCCGACGCGTTTCCAGAGTTTGAGCTACGACCAGTATCGCGACATCAGATTCAAGCCGGACCGCGCACTCTGGAGAAGCGCGCATCTACCGTTTCAAGTGGAGCTGTTCCACCGCGGCTTTATCTATCCGGACAAAGTTCAGATCTACGTCGTATCGGACGGCAAACCCACTCTACTCGACTATTCGCCGGACCTTTTCACCTTCGGTGCACCGACCACCACAACATCACCAAAAGCACCGGCACCCAAGCCTGTGGCGCCCGACCCCAACCTTGGCTTTGCCGGCTTTCGCATCCACGCACCGATCAATCGCGCCGACTATTACGACGAGGTCGTCGCCTTTCTCGGTGCCAGCTATTTCCGCGCCGTCGGCCGAGGCGAAGATTATGGGCTCTCGGCACGCGGGCTCGCAATCAACACCGCTCAGCCCAAGGGCGAAGAATTTCCGCGCTTTACGACGTTCTGGATTGAGCAACCAAGCGCCGACGACGCGGTTATCAATGTCGATGCTCTGTTGGACAGCCCCAGCGTCGCCGGAGCTTATCACTTCACCATTTCGCCCGGCGCAGCGACAACCATGAACGTCATCATGACGCTGTTCCCGCGCGTCAGGCTCGATCACATCGGCATCGCACCCATGTCGAGCATGTTCTTCTTCGGGCCGAACGATCGCTCCGATACCGATGATTTCCGTCCCGCCGTCCACGATTCAGACGGGCTCGAAATGTATAGCGGCCATGGCGAATGGATTTGGCGCCCGCTCGAGAATCCTTCCGAACTGCAGATCAGCGCTTTTGTGGACAGCAACCCGCAAGGCTTCGGCCTGATGCAACGGGCCCGTTCCTTTGCCGACTATCAAGATCTCGAAGCGAATTACGAGCGCCGACCGAGCCTTTGGGTCGAGCCCAGAGGCAAATGGGGCGACGGCAATGTCACGCTCATCGAGATCCCAACCGATGCGGAAACCCATGACAACATCGTCGCCTTTTGGCATCCGAACGCGCCTATCCCGGCGGGCAAGCCCTATACGCTGAGCTACACTCTCTACTGGTCGGACAACCCACCTTTCCGCCCCTCACTGGCACAGGTCAGATCAACGCGCATCGGCGATGCGAGCACAGCGCATGAGCGCATTGTCGTCATCGATTACACGCCTGAAGCGCCGAGTGCCGACGCATCGCCGCCGCAAGGCGTTGTTACGGCATCGCCCGGCACGGTGAGCAACATTGTCGTGCAGCCCAATCCGCATACGGGCGGCTGGCGTCTTTCATTCGATTTGGATCCCGGCTCATCGCCGCTTGTCGAGTTGCGAGCCCAGCTCGAGCGCAACGATACGCCCGTGAGCGAAACCTGGCTTTACCGGTGGACACGCTGATGACCATCGAGCAAAACATCGTTCGTTTGTTTGCATTGCCGCCGCATGGTGAACCCGCGGTGCCGCCCGAGACGCCGGGCGCGATGCCGCTGCAGGACTTTTGGCATTGGCAGACGGAGGCCGCGCCGGTCATCCAGCGCTCAGAAGCCTCGGCAGGATGGCGGCGTATAGCTATCTTCACCGGCACACTGGCTGTGATCGGCTGGGCGATCTGGCAGATGTATCTCGTTCTCTCCGTTGGCGGCGTCTCGCCATTGGAGTGGGGCGTGCTTGTTCTCTTCAGCATCAATTTTGCCTGGATCGCACTTTCTTTTGTCAGCGCAACCGCCGGCTTTCTTGCGCTTGTGGTTCAACGCTGGCCGCGGCGAAAGGCATCCGCGCCACCGGCAAACTTGACCAAGCGCACAGCCGTCGTCATTCCCGTCTACAATGAAGATCCGGTACGCATCTTCGCCAATATCGAAGCCAACCTTGCGGAGCTCCGCGATGCCGGTGAAGCGCAAAGCTTCGATTTCTTCGTCTTGAGCGACACGACCAGCGCCGACAAAGCGCTTCAAGAAGAAGCTGCCTTTCTCAAGGCGCGCGATCGCGCAGGCGATATCGGCGCCATCTACTATCGGCGCCGCAGGCACAACGAGCATCGCAAGACAGGCAACATTTCCGATTTCTGCCGACGCTGGGGCTCGGCCTACGATTTCATGCTCGTGCTGGACGCGGACTCGACCATGAGCGCCGCGACGATGATCGAGCTTGCGCGCCGCATGGAAGCCGATCCGCGTCTTGGTTTGCTCCAGACAATTCCGCTCATCATCAACGCCGAAACCTTGTTCGCCCGCATTCAGCAATTCGCCGCGCGTGCCTATGGCTCACTGATGGGCGCGGGACTCGCCTGGTGGACTCAAAATGAGGGGAATTACTGGGGCCATAACGCAATCATCCGAACGCATGCTTTCATGAGCGCCGCGGGGCTTTCAGAGCTTTCCGGACGTCCGCCTTTCGGCGGTTCCGTGCTCTCCCACGATTTCGTCGAGGCGGCGCTCTTGCGCCGCGCCGGCTGGAAGGTCCGCACAGCGATGGACCTCAATGGCTCTTATGAAGAGTGCCCGCCATCGCTTCTCGATCTCGCGATCAGGGATCGCCGCTGGTGCCAGGGCAATCTGCAGCATAGCCGGCTCGTCGGCGCAAAGGGCCTGCATTGGGTGAGCCGGATGCACTTCGTCTCCGGCATCATGTCTTATCTCGCTTCGCCGTTCTGGCTTATGTTGATCCTGTGCGGCTTGGCGCTTGCATTGCAGGCACAGTTTGTCCGACCGGAATATTTTCCCAACTATTTCTCCGACATTCCCGAATGGCCGATCATCGATCCCGCTCGCGCCCTTTCATTGTTCTACGCGACGATGGCCGTGCTGCTCACGCCCAAGCTCTACGGCTATCTGTTGCTCATCTTCGATAAGAAGTGGCGCAACGAAGCAGGCGGGGTGTTTCACGGCGCGCTGAGCGTCGTGTGTGAGATCCTGCTTTCAGCCCTGCTTGCCCCGATCATGATGCTGATTCAAACTGGCGCGGTTTGGGCCGTGCTGCGCGGGCGAGACACGGGCTGGAGACCGCAGCGCCGGGATGGAGGCGGCATAGCGCTTTCGGATATTATCAAGCGCCACACGCCCCATGTTCTGACAGGCATCGCACTGACAATCGCGGCATTCCTTGTTTCACCCGATCTCGCTGCATGGCTTTCGCCGGCTCTGATCGGCCTTCTGTTTTCTATCGTCTTGTCTGCCGCAACCGCATCACACGAGGCGGGCCAAAGAGCGCGGCGGCTCGGCTTATTCTTGACACCTGAAGAGGTCACACCGCCCAAGATCGCCAAATGCGCGGCGGGCCTGAAGCCGATTTACGCAGATGCCGTGGGGCACGCGCCGCGACTTGAGACGCTTGCCGCAGATGGCAATGCACGCGGGGCGCATCTGGCACTCATTGAAGTTGAGCAATACACGCCCAAAGACCGCTTCGATGCGGCCGAGATCATTGCCGGGGCAAAGATTGCGGAGTCCTCGAGCTTGAGCGAAGCGCTCGCTCTCCTAACGCCAAGCGAGACGCAAGCGCTTACCAATTCGCGCAAGCTGATCATCGCGCTTGCCGGCAAAGGCGCTTAGACGCGCCGGATCACTTCCGCCGGCGGGAGATAACGAAGCTCTCGTCGTTGAACCAAAGCCCGCCATGTTTCTGCAGCACTTCGCGCGTGGCTTCGAGATAGCTGCCGTCCTTCATCACCGATTCAAGCCGCTGATCCTCGATCTGCGCGACATAAACGGAATTGTTCCAGGCCGCGAATGCCGTCGATGTACCGATTGCCTCGCCGATCTCCGACGGCAATGTGTGCATGTGATACTGGAAGATCGCGCGATTATCCGCATAGGTGTTGAAATTGAGATCGCGCTCCGATTTGCCGAGCTCATGCTTCATCACGCGCAAGAGCGTGTGCCGGTCGGTGATGAAGGGGCGCTCATTGGGCCAGATCTTGTGCACGATCTCCATGCCGGGGTCGTCACCTGAGGAGTGCACGACGATCATGCGCCCGCCCGGGCCGAGCGCGCGCGCCAGCGGCGCCAACACCTTCTCGACCTTGAACTCGGCCGGCATGCGCGCGCGGTAAGGCTGCGAGGCAATGACGAGATCGTAGTTGGCATCGTTCTGCCCGCGCCGCGGCAAGACTTTGTCGAGCATGAATTTGTGATCCTCGCGATAAAGCACGAGAATCGAGGGGCGCACATAAAGCGGGTTACCGGTCTTGGACGAGGCCTTCGCCTGCCAGCCATCGGCGAGAAAGCCCTGCAAATCCTTGATCTGCTCGTCGTAATCGGCAGCGGAATTGCCGGTGAGCGCAACCTCTTTCCAATTGAGCGCCGCCGCCGCCGAAAGCGAGCGCGGTGAAAGCCACGGCGCCTCGGTGTAGTAGAGATTGGTGATCACCATCACCGTCGCCGGATGCTCGTAAAACCGGTCGGGCAGTTTCTCGAGCGTCAGGCGCACGTCTTCAAGGCTGATCTCCTTGCCGACCACATAAAACGGCACATTCGGATACCGCTTGTGCATGCGGCGCATGACCTGCGTCACCACGCTGCCATCACCCATGCCCGCATCGAAGACGCGCATCGCCGGCGGCGAGGGCGCGACCAGCGCAAGCTCCTTTGCGACGCGGTCCGCCACCACCCATTTCTCGTTACAGGTGTTGACGAACATCAGATATTTCTGACGGTTGTCGTAAAAGCGAAAGTCCCGGCCGCCCTCTTCCGGCCTTTCCCCCTCGGCCTTCTTGGGGAGGGCGCGCGCAAGCTCGCCACGGGACAAGACCGGCGCAGCAATCGGTGTCATGATCGCGCGGGCAAGGCCGGGCCGTTTATCCGTGGGCTGAGCAAGCCTGGGCGCACCATTGCCGCTTCCGCCTGCATGGCTCTGCATATAGGCGCGCGCACGCTCCATGGTCTTGAGCGTGATGCCCTTGCCTTCGCGCAAGCGGCGCATCAGCTTGCCGTCATTCACGGCTTGGCGGCCGAATGTCGTCTCGGCCAACCCGGCTTGCCGGCAAAACGCTTCGATCTCTTTGACGAGTGCGTCGACCTGTTCCATCGGGCTTTGCCTTGTTTTTGTTGGTCCTCCCGCAGGGGCCTCGTTTGTAGGAAGCGCAAGGACAGGGCGTCAAGAAATTTCCCAAATTTCTGGGCGCGCGGCAGAGTTGGGCTTTATCCCACATCAGCCGACGATCTTGGGCGGCCGCCCACTTATCTTGCAAATTGGCCGCGGAATGGGAATTTTGTTGACACCCGGGGAGGCGCCCTGCACAAGTGTGCCGCCACTAAGAACAAGCGGTGTGGAGGAGGAAACGGATGGCTCGATCATCTTATGTGTTCACGAGCGAGAGCGTGAGCGGAGGGTCATCCGGACAAGGTGTGTGACCGGATCTCGGACGAGGTGGTTGACGCGTATTTCCGGGGTCGGCAACGGCGGGCTACGACCCGTGGAAGATCCGGGTGGCGTGCGAGAGCCTGGCGACGACCAACCGGGTGGTGATCGCCGGCGAGACGCGCGGGCCGAGCGAGGTCACCTTCGACATGATCGAGGATTTGACCCGCAAGGCGATCAAAGACATCGGCTACGAGCAGGAAGGCTTTCACTGGCAGAAGGCGCAGGATCGAGATCCTGCTGCATCGCCCAATCCTCGACATCGCCCAAGGCGTCGACGAGGCCGGCAACAAGGACGAAGGCGCGGGCGACCAGGGCATCATGTTCGGCTATGCCTGCAAGGAGACGCCGGAGCTGATGCCGGCGCCGATCTATTACGCCCACAAGATCCTCAAGGACCTCGCCGACGCCCGCCATTCCGGCAAGGAGAAGGAGCTGGCACCTGACGCCAAGAGCCAGGTCACGGTGCGCTACGAGAACGGCAAGCCGGTGGAAGTCACCCAGATCGTTCTCTCGACCCAGCACAATTCGGCGCATTCGACCTCGGCGGACATCCGAGCCGTCGTCGAGCCCTATATCCGCAAGACGCTGCCGAGAGCTGGATCACCAAGCCAATACGGCGTGGCATGTCAACCCGACCGGGCGGTTCCTGATCGGCGGGCCGGACGGCGATTGCGGGCTCACGGGGCGCAAGATCATCGTCGACACCTATGGCGGCGCGGCGCCGCATGGCGGCGGCGCGTTCTCGGGCAAGGACCCGACCAAGGTCGACCGCTCGGCCGCCTATGCCGCGCAGCTATCTCGCCAAGAACGTCGTTGCTGCCGACTTTGCCGACCGCTGCACCATCCAGCTCGCTTACGCCATCGGCGTTGCCGAGCCTTTGTCGATCTATGTCGACACCCATGGCACCGGCCGCGTCGATGAGGCCAAGCTCGAGACCGTGCTTGCGCGATGTCATGCGCCTAACGCCGCGCGGCATCCGCGAGCACCTCAATCTCAACCGCCCGATCTATGCCAGCACCTCGGCTTATGGCCATTTCGGGCAGCACCCCGGATCAACGACGGCGGCTTCTCATGGGAGAAGACGGATCTCGTCCCGGCCCTCAAGCGCGCGCTCAGCTGAGGCACATGGAGGGCGGAAGCCATGCCATCGATCGACGCATGACATGGTACCAGCAAAAAGTAACCGCATGCGACGATGCCACATTCGACTGTCGCCGCGCCCGACCTGATCGACGCGATCACTAGTTTCGCGTCGCAAGTTCTCGATCGAGACGACACCGAAGGAAGGCGCCCGCCTTTCGAGCTACGCGGACTATTTGCCCACGGGCAGCGCGTCTACATCGCACATATCGCCGGCACTCCGTACACGGATCTGATCGCGCTCGCCGGCCGTTTGCGCAAAGAAGGCTTTGAGCCGGTGATTCATCTGACGGCGCGCGACATGCCGAACAGCATCCGTCGCTCGATCGATGTGCTCGCGCGCTACACCGGTGAGGCGGGCGCAAGGAAGTTCTTCTGATCGCGGGCGACATGCCCTCGCCCACCGGCGAGTATCGCCGACACGATCTCCATCCTGCGCACCGGCCTCTCGGAGAAGAACGGCATCAAGGCAGTCGGGCTCGCCGGCCACCCTGAAGGCAGCAAGACGATCGGCGATGCGCGCGTGCGCGAAGCGCTCAAGCGAAAAACGCCTATGCGCAAAGAGACCAGCATGAAGCTTCGTCTGGTCACGCAATTCGGCTTCGAGGCCGCGCCCTTCATCGACTGGGAAAGGCGATTCGCGAAGAGGGCATCACACTGCCTAGTCGCATGTCGGCATTCCCGGCCCGGCAAGCTTCCCGACGCTCTTGCGTTTTGCCGCCGAATGCGGCGTCGGCGCAGTCGATCCGCGCGCTGCGCTAGCGCGCCGGCAGCCTCGCCAAGCTCGCAACCGTCTCGCACCCGGATGACCTACTTCTCGGCATCGCCAAGCACGTTCGTCACAACACCGAAACGCTGATTCAGGCGCGCCGCACTTCTTCCCGTTCGGTGGCCTGAAGAAGACCGCGGAATGGCTGAAGGCGATCGCTGGCGCGCAGATCGAGCTCAGCGCCGACGGCTCAGGCTTCACCGTCGCTAGCACCAACCGTCGAGCGCCATTGGTGCTACCCAGCGCTGCCGGCCGAAGCGCCGCCGCGCGCAGCCATGAGCTTGCGCATCCTTGCCCGGATCGACCCACCACACGCTCGTATAGGACTGGCCGAATATTCGGCTCGTCTTAGGCCGGCCGAACCGGTCCCAATAGCCGATCATCAGCCGATGTTGCCGCCATTGAATTGCGGCACGCAATAGAAGTTCCACATCAGCACGCGATCGAGCGCATGAAGCGCCGCGAGATAGTTCATCCTCGATCTTTCGCCGCGACGACATCCTCGATCAGCGCATCGACCGCGGGGTTCTTGATGCCCATGATAGTTGTAGCTGCCTTTGGATCGTCGGCGGATTTCGAGCCCCAGCGTGCGCGTTGCTCGGCACCCGGCGTGCCGATCTGCGGCACCCAGAAGGACACGACCTCGTAATCGAAATGCCGGAGCCGACCCGGAATTGCACCGAATCGACCTGGCGTATGCTTGCGCATCGATGCCCGAGCAGCTTCAGATTGGCGATCCAGGCTATCGGTCAAGGTCGGCTGAGAGCCGGCAGCGGACAAGATCTCGAAGCTAAGGGCTGCCCGGTCTTCGAGATTGACGAGCTTGCCGCCCTTCATGACATAACCGGCATCGTGCAGCATGCCGGCGGCGTGCGCAGATTGTTGCGCAGGCCCTCCTGGGTGCCATCGGTCTCGGGCAGCGATACCGGCTTGGTGAACACGCGCGGCGGAATCTCGCTGCGCAATGGCTCGAGCAGCTTGAGCTCGAGCGGGCTCGGCAAGCCATGGCCCGCCGCCGCGCGATCGTTGGGCCCGAAATAGCTGAGCTGCCGGCGCACAAGCCGTAATAGAGATTCTTGTTCGCCCAATTGAAATCGAACGCGTAGTTGAGCGCCTCGCGCAAGCGCTCATCCTGAAACATCGGCTTTCGGAGATTGAAGAAGATAGCCCGAGAACAAGACGCCGCCATCGATCTTCATGCGGTCTGCTTGACGAGGCCCTGCTTGGCTGCCGGCCAATCATAACCTTGCTGCCAGTCTTCGCAAATTGCTTCTCCCAGCGGATGTCGGTCTGGCCGGCCTTGAACGCTTCGAACGCAACCGTCTGTCACGGAAGAAATCGTAGACGAGCTTGTCGTAATTGTAGCGCCCGCGCATGACCGGCAGATCTTTGGCCCAATAGTCCTTCACGCGCTCATATGTGATCGAGCGGCCAAGATCGAAAGCGCCGATCTTGTAGGGTCCGCTCGATAGCGGCGGCGTCGATCGTCGGCACGGAGAAATCCTTGCCCTGCCAATAATGCTTGGGCAGAATCGGCAACTGGCCCGATCGAGGATCATGTCCGCGGGATTGCCGGCATGCTTAAACGTGAAGCGCACTTTGCGCGGGCCGACGATCTCGGCTTTGGCGATGTCGATGAAATTGCCGGTGATCGCACGGGCTCGTTGTAGGCGCTTGCAGCATTTGGACGCTGAAGACAACGTCCTCGGCGGTGATCGGCTTGCCGTCATGCCATTTGGCCTTCGGATTGATCGTGAACTCGACCCACGAATAATCGTCGGGATAGGTGAGCGATTGCGCGACCAGCCCATATTCCGTCGCCGGCTCATCGCCGCTCTGCATCATCAGCGTGTCATAGGTGAGGAGCTGCGTGACGCCCGCGTGCGGCGCGCCGCGAATAATGAAGGGATTGAACGTGTCGTATGTTGCCCGGCTGCTTCAGGTGCACGTCGCCGCCCTTCGGCGCATCGGGATTGACGAAATCGAAATGCGTGAAATTAGCGGCGATATTTCGGCATCGCCATGCAGCGCAGATGCGGTCGCTGTGTGCATCGCCGGAGCCGGCTGTGCAGCGGGCGCAGATTCGGCAAAGACCGGCTGTGAAAGCGCAAAGCTCGCGGCCGCGCTGAGCGCAGCCGAAAACACGCACGCATCATGAGCGTCATCTCCGCAGTCTCTCCCCGGCCCCGATCTTCTTTTGGAACCGTGCTTCGAGCCTATAGCGCGGCGAGCGCGCTTCAAAAGCCGAAATAAGCGATGTCAGCCTTCCTGCTTTGTGAAGGCCCAGACCGCGAGAATAAGCATGACGAGGCCGGAGATCGCCATGATGATGGCTTCGTTGATGAGCCCCACCGGATGGCCGAACAGCTCCATGCCCGACATAAGGCGGCCCGCCCGAGCTCGCGGCATCGAGAAACACCTGACGGATGGCATCAACGCCGTAAGTGAGCGGATTGAGCTTGGAGAGCGTTGCAAGCCAGGCCGGCACATTGTTGAGCGGGAAGAAAATGCCGGAGAAGAACATCATCGGCATGATGAAAAGCTGCATGATCATCTGAAAGCCCTGCTGCGAGCGCATGCGCGAGGCCAGCAAAATGCCGAGGCACGACAGCGAAATCGAGACCAGCGCAAGCAAGCGGATAAAGCACGATCAGCATGCTCGAGCGTCACTTGACATGCAGAAGCGGCGCCAGCAGCATGATGATCGTCGCCTGAATCATGGCGAGAATGCTCGAGCCGACGACCTTGCCGAAGACGATGCCGAAGCGGCTGATCGGCGCAACGAGAAGCTCGCGCAAGAAGCCGAACTCACGGTCCCAGACCACTGAGAGCCCGGAGAAGATCGACGTCATGAATACGGTCTGCGCGATGATGCCGGGAAACAGGAACTGGATAAAGCCGACGCCGGGCGCAAGGCTCGTCGAGGGAGATCATCCGGTTGAAGCCAGCACCGAAAATGACGAAGAACATCAAGGGCTGGGCAAACGATGAGATCATGCGCGGCGGATCATGTAAGAGCCGCAGTCAGCTCGCGATTAGCCACCACCATGAAGCCACGCACGAACTCATTACCACCGGGCGGCGCGATCACCGGCCCATGCGCGCAATTCCGCTTTCTGCAACTGCCTTATCCATTTCACCCTCTATGCTCTCGCGAGGCTCATGGTTCGACAGGCTCACCATGAGGATCAAATGTGTGTCGAGCCCTCATCCTGAGCTTGTTGAAGGATGAGGCTCTTTCCATCAGCGCCGGCCGCCACTGCTCCGCTGCCGCATTCTTCTGATGCCCGCAAATTCGTCTGCGCTTTCGCTGCGGATGGCATGGCCGGTGATCTTGATGAACACGTCTTCCAAGGTCGGCCCGCGCAAAGTCAGCGACAGCAATGGCTGGCGAGGATTCGCGGGCGAATCTCGGCAGCCACTCATTGCCGCCGGCCACCGTGAAGGTTACCTCGTCGTCTTCGATACGCGCGTCGATGCTGTCACGCTCTTTGAGCTCGACGATCAGCGCGTGCACTGTCTCGCGGCCTTGAGCTTGACGACATCGCCGCCAATCGCCGCCTTAAGATTCGCCGGCGTATCAAGCGCGACGATCTCGCCATGGTCGATGATGGCGATGCGGTCGCAATATTCCGCCTCGTCCATGTAATGTGTGGTGAGGAAGATCGTAAGATTGTCGCGCTGGCGCAGCTCGCGCAGATGGTCCCAGATGTGGCGGCGTGTTTGCGGATCGAGCCCGATCGTCGGCTCGTCGAGAAACAGCACTTTGGGGTGATGCAAAAGCCCGCGCGCAATCTCAAGCCGCCGCTTCATGCCACCCGAATAGTTTCGCGTCGTGTCTTTGCGCCGGTCCCACAGCTCCAAGAGATTGAGCAGCGCCTCCATGCGCGGCACATAAACGAGCGCGGCACACCATAGGCATCGGCGTGAAAGCGCAGATTTTGCTCCGCGGAGAGATAATCGTCGAGCGTCGTGTCCTGAAACACGAGTCCGATCGAGCGGCGGACATCGCTCCGTTGCCCGATAACATCGAAGCCGTTCACCGCGGCGAGCCCGCCGGCTGGCTTAAGAAGCGTGCACAGCATGTTGATCGTCGTCGTCTTGCCGGCGCCATTCGGGCCGAGAAAGCCAAACAGCTCGCCTTCCTCGACGCGTGAACGAGACATCTTTGACGGCGACAAAATCCTTGAAGCGCCGGTTCAAATGTTCAGCCGCTAATAGCGTGCATATCGCGTATCCCTGTGGTCAAAACTGGCCGCAGGCAACCATTGCCCTTCGCCCCCGCCAGCCTTCTGGCGTCTTCCTGAAGTCCGCGGCGCCACATTAGTCGCCGACCGATGTGACTAAATATCATTTCGCTTATGGCCGGTTTCCGCAAGGGGCTATAAGCTCGCTCGGGTCGGGCGCAGCCAGGGCTTCAAGGCGCGCCCGCGCGAGCGCTCAAATGCCTGAACAACGGAGCCTTCTATGGGGATGATCACCGGCGGCGAGCTGCTCGTCCGCACTCTCATCAAGGCTCAGGTGGACAGACGGTGTTCGCGCTCCACGGCGCGCATTTGGAGACGATGTTCCAGTCCTGCCTCGACCATAAATGCCGATCATCGATGTCCGCCACGAGGCCGCGGCCGGCTATGCCGCAGAAGGCCTATGCGCGCACCACGCGCAAGCTTGGCGTTGCCATGATCACGGCAGGGCCTGGCTTCACCAACGCCGTCTCTTCGATTGCCAACGCCTATCTTGACCGTACGCCGGTGCTCTATCTCGCGGGCGCAGCAGCGCTCTCCAATGCCGAGACCAACAATCTGCAGGCCGGCATCGATCAGGTGGCAGTCGCGCGGCCGATCACCAAATGGGCGCATCAGATTACGCTCACGCGCGATATTCCGCGCCTCGTGGCACAGGCCATCAGAGTCGCAACCTCCGGGATCACCGGGCCGGTGCTCCTCGATCTGCCGCAGGATGTGCTGGGCGCCGAGATCGACGAGGACAGCGTCCAGATCCCAGAACGCATCCTGCTCGATGCGCCGCCCGCCCCGCCTGAGCGGCTGGTGGATGAAGCGCTGGAATTTCTTGCGATCGCGGAGCGGCCGGTGATTGTCGCGGGCGTTCAGGTCCGGCAATCCGGCTGCGAAGCGGAGCTTAAGGCCTTCGCCGAGGCGAGCGGCATTCCGGTTTATGCCGACTTCTTCGCGCACGGCATGCTGCCTTCGAGCCATCCGCTCTATGGCGGCACGACACACAAGCTGTCCGATCTCACCGAGGCAACCGGCCGGCCTGATGTCGTCTTGGCGCTCGGCTTGCGCTTTGGCCTCTTCACGCTCGGCGCGAGCGACCGGCTCGTTCCCAATGCGGCAAAGCTCATCCATGTCGAGATCGACCCCAAGGAGATCGGCCGGCTGCGCCAGACCGATATCGCCATCGTTGCCGATGCGCGCGAGACGCTACCGCCTGCTGATCGAGCGCAGCGCCAAGATCAAATGGCCGGATCGCACGGATTGGCAACGCACGGTCGCGCAAGCCAAGATCGACCGCAAGAAGCGCGCAGCCGACGATCTTGCGCGACCCACGCCGCCCATCCATCCCTATCAGGCCGTGACGGCGATTGCCGATGCCTGCCCAAGAGATTCGATCGTGATCGGTGATGGCGCCGAGGCCTATCATTGGTTCAACGAGGTGGTGCGCCAGGAAAACTCCGGCAGCTACATCACGCATGGCTTTCTGGGCGATGTCGGCTTCGGCCTCGGCCTCTCGATTGGCGCGCAGGTTGCGCACCCCAAGCGCCGCGTGCTGTGCCTCGCCGGTGACGGCGCCGTCGGCTTCAATATCGCCGAATTCGACACCATGGTGCGCCTGACTCTGCCGATCGTCGTCGTGGTGATGAACAATCGCAGCTGGGCCGCATCGCAGCATTTTCAAGAGATGGTGTCCGGCGCCAATCGCGTAACGCACACCCAGCTTGGCGGCGCCCGCTATGATGAGGTTGCCAAGGGCTTTGGCGCCTTCGGCGCCTATGTCACGCGCATCGAAGATCTTGCGCCCGCGCTTAAAGCCGCTTTCGATAGCCGGCAAGCCCGCTTGCGTCAATGTCGAGATCGATGTCAAACCGTTGCCGCCGGAATTACATTTGCTGATGAGCCGCTGAACAGAAGCGGACGGGTATGGAGGGAAGAGCATGAAATACGAAGCACCGACGACCGATGACAGGCGCATCTGGGAATTGTTTCTGTCGCACACTTACGTGACTTCTGTCATCGCGGCAGACGATACCGGGATTTACGCCGAGCTCGACAAGAAGCCCGACACGATCGATGGACTCGCAAAGCGCATGAGCTTTGATGAGCGCGCGACCGGCGTTCTGCTACGCCAGCTTGCCTCTCTTGGTCTTCTCAATATACGCAACGGCGTATTTCAGCTGAGCGATCTCGCGCGCCAATACCTGCTCAAGGCGAGCACCTATTATTGGGGCAATATGATGCGCATTGGCGTCAATCCTCGCAATCTCGAGCGCCTTATTGCGACGCTCAAGGAGAAGGACTCAGCCAATAGAGGCGGTCCTGAAGGCACGCCTGTCGTTGCGAACGAGGGCCGCCCTGCCGAAGGATGGGCCGCAGGCAAAATCTCGATGGAGCAAGCACATCACGATCGCCGCTTCCATGCACTCGCATTCACTGCCGGCAGCCATCGGCGCCGCACGCAATTACGACATGTCGAAGGTTAAGAAGATCCTCGATGTCGGCGGCGGTTCCGGCTGCTTCATGATCGCGATGGCGCAAGCAAATCCATCGCTCAAATGCACGATCATGGAGCTCAATACGATGTGCGAGGTTGCCACCTCCTACATCAAGGCCGGCGGTGTCGGCGCGCAAGTCGACACGGTTGCGGTTGACATGTTCCGCGAAGCCTGGCCCAAGGGCTATGATGCGATGTTCTTCTCCAACGTGTTTCACGATTGGAATTTCAGGACCTGCGAGTGGCTGGCGAAGAAATGCTATGACGCGCTGGAGCCGGGCGGGCGCATCATGCTGCACGAACAGCTGATTGATGACGACGGCGCCGGGCCTGCCGTGGCAACCGCCTTCTCGATGCTGATGCTGATTGGCACGCAGGGCCAGCAATTCACCTTCAATGAGCTGAAGGGAATTCTGGAGCGCGCCGGCTTCAAGGATGTCGAAGCCAAGCACACCGCCGGCTATTACTCGATCACCACCGGCTATAAACGCTGACTAGGCCCTTGTGTTCGTCATGGCCGCCCCGTTGTGGCGGCCATCCATTGTTCAACGAGCGATAACGCTTCAATTGAAACCTCTAGGCGCGCTCAGCCATGGATGGCCGGGAGAGAGCCTGCACTCCGGCCGCGCTTCGCGGACCGGGGTGACCCGGTCATGACAAGTTCTTAGTCCAATGTCTGGAATCAATAAGTGCTGGCTTCATCGAGCATCCCGATTTGCGCTGGAGTGGGCTTTAGCTCGGTCGATTCAATGATCTCTTCGAGCTGCGCCACCGTCGTTGCGCTGGCAATCGGCGCGGTGACACCCTTGGCCATCAGCCATGCGAGCGAAACTTGCGCCGGCGTCGCTTCGAGTTCGCCGCCGACCTTATCGAGCGCCGCCAGAATACGCATGCCGCGCTCATTCATCATATCCTTGACGCGATAGCCACGCGGCTTGCCCTCGACATCCTTCATCTTACGGTATTTGCCGGTGAGAAAGCCTGAAGCGAGCGAGAAATAGGTGATCACCGAGATATTCTCGCGCTTGCAGAGATCGAACGGCGCGCCCTCGAAATCCTTGCGATCGTAAAGATTGTACCAGGGCTGCATTGTTTCATAGCGCGGTAGCCCATCACGTTTGGAAATAGCCAGTGCTTCGCTCAATCGTTCGAGCGAAAAATTGGAGGCGCCGATAATGCGCACCTTGCCCTGCTTGATGAGATCGTCATAAGCCGAAAGCGTCTCCTCTTGCGGCACGCTCTGGTCGTCCTGATGGGACTGATAAAGATCGATATAATCCGTCTGCAGACGTTTGAGCGAAGCCTCGACGCCGCGCATGATATAGGCTTTGGAGAGGCCCTTGTCGTTCGGACCCATCTCGATGCCGACCTTTGTCGCGAGCACGACCTTTTCGCGGTTGGCTTTGCGCTTTTGGAACCACTCGCCGATGATCGCTTCGCTTTCGCCGCCTTTGTGGCCCGGCGCCCAGCGCGAATAGACATCGGCCGTGTCGACGAGATTGAGCCCGCGCGCGATGAAATAATCGAGCATCGCGTGCGATGTCTTGGCATCCGCCGTCCAGCCCATGACATTGGTGCCGAAGGCGAGCGGCGCCACCTCGATATTCGAATTGCCGAGCTTGCGCTTTTCCATGGCTTTCTCCTCTCATTCCCGCGGCTGATATTACTCCGTGCCGGCTGCGGGAGACCATGGCACCAAACTTGTTCCGGCGCCTGCGCCCATGCCATTCTCCCGCGCGCCCCAAGAGGGGCAGAACCGGAAATAAGGAGCAAGGGCGGTGAAGCGCTACGATTATGTCATTGTCGGAGCAGGCGCCGCCGGCTGCGTGCTCGCCAATCGCCTGACCGAAGACCCCGATGTCAAGGTGCTGATCCTCGAGGCCGGCGGGCCCGACAACAACATGTACATGCATATGCCGCTGGGCTGGCGGCAGATCTGGCGCGGGCCGATGCACAACTGGAACTACACTTCCGAGCCCGAGCCCTATTTGGGCGATCGCAGCATCATGGCGCCGCGCGGCAAGACCCTCGGCGGCTCGACCTCGATCAATGGCATGCTCTATATTCGCGGCAACAGAGGCGACTACGACCAGTGGCGCCAGATGGGCAATACCGGCTGGAGCTATGCCGATGTGTTGCCCTACTTCAAGCGCGCCGAAAACAATTGGCGCGGCGAGACTAAATATCATGGCGCCAGCGGGCCGATCGGCGTTTCGCGCATCGACACCAAAGGCCTCTTCTTTGATGACGTGATGCAGGCGGCGCGCAACGCTGGCTTTCCGACCACGGAAGATATCAACGGCGAATATCAAGAGGGCTTTGGCGGTGTCGACTTCATGATGAAGGGCGGGCGGCGCGTCAGCTCGGCGCGGGGTTATCTGAATCCCGCAAAGTCGCGGCCGAATCTGACGGTGGAAACCGAGGCGCTGGCCCTGCGCGTTCTGATCGAAAACGGCCGCGCGATCGGTGTTGAATATGCGCGCGGGACGCGCCACCGAAGTCGCCAATGCGGACCGCGAAGTCATCCTTTCCGGCGGCGCCTATAATTCACCGCAGGTGTTGCTGCTTTCCGGCATCGGCCCGCCGGAGGAGATCCGCAAGCATGGGTTGCCAGTCGTGCACGAATTGCCGGGCGTCGGACGCAATCTGCAAGAGCATCCGATCACCTTCATTCAGTTCGCCACCAAGGAGCCGGTGACCTATTTGAAGGAGTTGCGCTGGGACAAGGTGACGATGGCGGGCCTCCAATGGATGATGTTCAAGTCAGGGCCGATGTCGAACCAGCCTCTGACGGCGCTCGGCTTCATCAAGAGCCGGCCGGAACTGGAACGCCCCGATCTACAGATCTTCTGCAATCCGGTGCGCCTCGATGCAGAAGTCTGGTTTCCCTTCGTCAAGCCATCGCAGCCGCACGCGCTCGAAGGCTGCCCGAGCTTGTTGCATCCCGAAAGCCGCGGCGACCGTTACGTTGCGCTCTGCCGATCCGCGCGACAAAGCCAAAATCCTCTTCAACTTCCTTCGACCGAAACGACCGCGCCGCGATGCGCGACGGCATTCGTGCGGTGCGTAAGCTCTACTCGACCGGCCCGCTCGGCGATCTCGTCAAGGAAGAGCTCAAGCCGGGTCCGCTCGTCACCTCCGATGCCGATCTTGATACCTATTTGCGCTCATCGCTCGATTTGGATCATCATCCCGTCGGCACATGCGCGATGGGCACGGGGCCGGATGCGGTTGTCGATCCCGAGCTGAAAGCTGCACGGCCTCGCCGGTCTCAGGATTGTCGATGCCTCGGTGATGCCGCTGGTCCCGGGCGGAAACACAAATGCGCCGACGGTTATGGTCGCCGAGAAGGCAGCCGGATATGATCTAGAGGCCGCGCGCCGCTGGCGCCGATCGTCGCGCCTCATCCTAAAGGTAGGATGGGGGATTTGGATTTAAAGTCCTCATGGTGAGCCTGTCGAACCATGACAATAGCGAGGCGGATCAATATACGCTACGCTATCCAGAAGCCAGCGAAACGCTTGGCCCGGACATCATCAAGCTGCCCGGCGAGTTCGATGTCGCGCGCCACATGAAGGACTTCACCAACGAGGCGCCAGCATCGCTCCAGCTTCTCGGCGCGGCTTTCCCTCGGACGACAGAGCAAGTCTCGGACATTTTGAAGCTTTGCAACGAATATGGCGTGCCGGTGCAGCCGCAAGGCGGCATGACCGGGCTGGCGGGCGGCGGCGTTCCCTCTCGGCCCTCGCTGATCTTGTCACTTGAGCGCTTCCGCGCGATTGAAGAAGTCGACACCGCCGCTGCGACGATCACGGCACAGGCGGGCGTGCCGCTCGAAATGGTGCAAAACGCCGCCGATGCCGCGGGCTTTCTGTTCCCCCTCGATCTCGGCGGGCGCGGCACCGCGCAAGTCGGCGGCAATGCCTCGACCAATGCCGGCGGCAACCGCGTCCTGCGCTACGGCATGATGCGCGATCTGGTGCTCGGGGTTGAAGCCGTGCTGGCGGACGGCACGATCATCCGTTCACTGAACAAGATGATCAAGAACAACGCCGGCTATGACATCAAGCAGTTCTTCCTGGGCTCGGAAGGTACGCTCGGCGTGATCACGCGGCTGGTGCTCAAGATGTTTCCCAAGCCCAAGAGCGTTTGCACGGGCCTTGTCGCGCTCGACAATTACGAAGGCATCCTCGATCTGCTCAACCGTTTGAAAGCCGGCTTCGGCCCCACGCTTTCCGCGTTCGAAGCCATGTGGCCGGAATTCTACCGCACCGGCACCGTCGCGCTCTCGCGCACACCGCCCGTCAAGGAAGGCTATAATGTCTATGTGCTGACCGAGATGCTGGGGTTCGACCCCGACAATGACCAAGACCGCTTTGAAACCGTGATCGGCGAAGCGATGGAAGCGGGTGTGGTTAATGATGCAGTGATCGCCAAATCATCGAAAGAAACCCAAAGCCTTTGGGCCATCAGGGATTGTCCAGGCGAATTCACGCGCGCCGGCTGGTGGCCGCAAATCTCTTTCGATGTCTCGGTCCCCGTCGGCGATATCGGCCGTTTCATGGAAGAATGCGACAAGCGCATCAAGACACGCTGGCCGGGCTTGCGCTCAATGTATTTCGGCCATATCGCCGACAGCAATCTGCATCTCTCGGTAAAGGAAGATCTCAATCTCTTCACCGTGCATGAGCTCGACGGCGAGGTCTATTCGCTTGTTGGCGATTTCGGCGGCTCGGTCTCGGCTGAGCACGGGATTGGCAGTCTGAAAGCGCGAATTTTTGCATCATTCGCGCAGTGAAGCCGAATTCAAGCTCATGCGCACGCTCAAGACGACGCTTGATCCTAAGAACATCCTCAATCCCGGCAAGGTGATCTAGTCACTGCCGCGCGCAGTCGAAGACTTCTTCAGCGCCATATTGGCAAAGACGATTACCGAAGGCGCCGCCGCTGACCGAGAGCTTATCACCCGGCTTCGGCAGCAGGTGGAGGCTGGTTGAATCGATCTGATGCCAGACGGTTCCATCGCGCATCGTGATCTCGATGCCGCCATCAGCGCCCCATCTAGCCGCAGCAATTTTGAGCGCATCGCCTTTGGCGTTTGGCGCAGGCTTCACCGCAGCCGTGCTGGCCACGCGAGCTGTCGCGGGAGCGGGCGGTGGTGCCGGCACTGGCGGTGCAGTCGCAACTCGTGGCGGAGGCGGTGTTGGCGGCGCAGCTTGCACCGATGGAGCAGGAGGCGGAGGAGGCGCAACTGATGCAACCGGCGCGAGGGGTGCTTGTGGCGCAACGCTCGCATTCGCCTCGTCGATAACGCGGTCATAGCATGAGAGCCGCTCATTCTTGTTGGTGATCAGCCGGCAATTGCGCACAGCATGATCGAGCATAATCACGCCTTGCGCATGCCCACCGGCCGGCATCAGGTAAAGCGCGCCCGCCACTGCAACGCCGACTGAAAGGACCTGTCCAATTAGAACTCGCATCATGTCCCTCTCAGCCGCGGTGCATCTTACCGTCGAGCCCGTATGGCGGCTTACAATGAAACTTGTCGCGCCCGCTGAGCTTGCATGTGTAGCCGAACCACCCGCGAGTTATCTTCACGAAATCACCCGCCGCCGGCATCTTGTGAATCGGCCTGTCCTCGGTTTGGTCCCACGTGATGCCGTCGCTCATCACAAGCCTCAGCCTGCCGTCTCCAAGAATCGAGGCATTGACGACCGCAAGTTGGATTTCGTCGGTGTCACTGCGCAGGCTTTCGGATGTCTGTGGCAGGCTCGGCGGCGCCGTTTGTGCAACACTCGGCGCGGGCGGCGGTGGCGCAGGCAGCGCCTGGGGCGCAACATTTGGCGCGGCGCTGGCTTGCGGCCTTGGCGATACCGGCATCAACGGCGCTTTCAGTGCGGCGCCTGGAGCCTCCGGTTTCGCCAACTTGTCGTAACAGTTGATGCGCGCATCGCGATCAGCAATCGTATGACACGCATTGATCTTCTGCTGCAGCGAGAAATCTTCCGCGGAGCTCACGCTGCTGGTCAAAGCGATCACTACCAGCAGTGCACCGGCCGCGCCCGACACGCGCTTTATGAAGACTGTCATCTCCCCCCTCCACCTTAAAAGCTCAGCGGCGATGCAAAGCACCCGCGCTTCACTCAGGATTGGCTCGGCCTATCTGAGCGTACACAGCTATAGGCTCTTGCAGAACCAACTCTGCAGGTCATCGAACCCATAAAGCCGGACCGGACGGTGAATTGGTCACCGGCTTTTGCAGGCGGCGGTCTACCTTCGGTTTGGTCCCACACTTGACCATCGCTCGTCGTTATCCTTAGCCGGTTGGGCCCGACCACGGCGACGCTCGCTACACTCGTCGTCAGCTTCTTGATTACGTTCCGCTTGCTTTGTTCAGCACCGGGCTTGGCGTAGGCGGGCAAACCGAAGCCTTCCGTCGCGGCCTCGCGCCTTTCTTCAGCGGTCACGGGAGGGCTGGCATCTGCGCTTTTGTCGGCAGTCATAATGCCGGGCCCACCTGCGCCCCCGCCCCCCGCGCCTCCAGGGCCGCCTGCGGCGCTCGATGCTTGCTGGGGTATTTGCGCACGCGATGTATCATCGCCCCGAACAAAATCTTCCTCGCTGCCGGCCTCTGCAACCTCGCCCCGGTCGGAACGCACACATCTGTAAGTCTGAGCGGATCCGACCTTGCAGATCTTCGCGCCCATGAAGCCTGACTTGATGACAAATGTGTCGCCAACATTCGCTAAGCGCGCAGCGCCTTCCGTCTGATCCCATACCTGCCCATCGGTGGTCGTAATGCGTAACCGGTTGGGACCCACCAAGCCGACGCTCGCCACTTTCGTTGTAAGCTCTTTGACTTCGGTCTTCTTTCTCTCCTCGGTATCGGGATTAGCGTAACCAGGCAGACCGAACGACCTCTTCGCGGCCTCGCGCTTTTCTTCAGCGGTCATGGGAGGGGGGCTTGCCTGCCCACGTGTCGCGACACTACCGCCTCCACCGCCACTGGTGCGCGCGGTTTGCGGGATCGGCACCGGCGATACATCGCCTCCAGTGCCCGGGACGTCCCCACGCCCTGCCTTCATCACACGGTCGAAGCAAGCAAGCCGGGCGGCATCGTCCGGGATCAGCTTGCAGTCATCCAGCGTCTGATCGGTCGTCTCACTCTGTGCGAGGGCCGGCGAAGCATAAGCCGCCGCCGCAAACGCAACGGCGCCGACACACAACAAGAGCCGCCTCATACCTCGCTCCTCAAATCTGGCCGCCATTTTGGCATTCGCAAGCTGCTTTGATCTTGGTCGCACGTCAACTCGGGGCCACCCACGCCGCTCTCAACAATGCGTCAAGGCGTTGTTGCGCAGCGCAAAAGAGCGCCCCGCCGCGGCATTACAATAAGGCATAGGTTCGCCCGGCCAGTCGTATATACTCGCTATTTGATCGAGGGCGCTCGGTGCGCTAGAGCTTGCTCGACCAAAGAAGACGGCGGGGCAACCGCCGGCAAGTCGGGGTAATGGGAGGATGCGTAATGAAGCCGGGCAGGCGCTGCCGCGCAGGCCTTGGACCGATTGCCTCCTAGCCAGCTCCCTTGGAGATGCAAACGGATCAAAGGACCTTTCGCGATGCTCACACTCTATTCGTTTGGCCCAGGCGCCAATTCGCTCAAGCCCCTATTAGCGCTCTATGAGAAGGGCATCAAATTCAAATCGCACTATCTCAGCGCAGCGAAATTCGAGCAGCATGAAGAGTGGTTCAAGAAGATCAATCCCAACGGCCAGGTTCCGGCGCTCGACCACGATGGCAAGATCATCACCGAGTCGACTGTCATCTGCGAATATCTCGAGGATGCATTCCCGAACACGCCGGCGCTGCGGCCGAAGGATCCCTATCTCGCTGCGCAAATGCGCATCTGGACCAAATGGGTCGATGAATATTTCTGCTGGTGCGTCTCGACCATCGGCTGGCATATCGGTGTTGCACGCATTGCCAAGAGCGTTTCCGACGAAGAGTTCGAAAAGCTCGTTGAGCGCGTGCCGCTCTACGAGCAGAAGGTGAAATGGCGCAACGCGCGCAAGGGCTTCGACCCGAAGGTGCTCGAAGAGGAATACCGCAAGGTCGATTACTCGATCAAAAAGCTCGAAGCGCGCCTGAAAGAAAGCAAGTGGCTCGCCGGCGCGGATTATACGCTTGCCGATATCTGCAACTTCGCGATCGCCGGCGGCATGGAGCGCGGCTTCTCGCAATATGTGAATGAGCAGGCAACGCCCGCGCTGCTCGACTGGATCGCGCGCATCAGAGAGCGGCCGGCCTGCAAGAAAATGTACGAAAATGCCCCAAACGCCTTGCCGCCGCCGGATCCGAAGGCGGCTGCAGAGGCGGCGGCACGCGGCTAACACAAACCAAAGGCGCATCCTTCGACGGGCTCGGGATGATTGAGGAATGACGCAAAACCCTTGGTGAGCTTGTCGGGCCTTGGGAACGTGGAAGGAAGATCAGAAATGTTGAAGCTTTATAGTTTCGGGCCCGGCGCCAACTCGCTGAAGCCTTTGCTTGCGCTTTATGAAAAGGGCCTGGAATTCGAGCATCGGCTGATGAATGCCGGCAAGTTCGAGCATCACGAGCCCTGGTTTGTGAAGATCAATCCACGCGGCCAGGTGCCGGCGCTCGACCACGACGGCAAGGTCATCACCGAATCGACCGTGATCTGCGAGTATCTCGAAGACGTCTGGCCGGATCACGTACCCCTGCGGCCGAAGGATCCCTATCTCGCTGCGCAAATGCGGATCTGGACCAAATGGGTCGACGAGTATTTCTGCTGGTGCGTTTCGACCATCGGCTGGCACAATATGATCGGCAACATGACCAAGAATCTCTCGGACGAGGAGTTCGAGAAATATGTCGAGCGCATTCCGGTTTACGAGCAGCGCGTCAAGTGGCGCACCGCGCGCAAGGGCTTCGATCAGAAAGTCATCGACGAGGAGATGCGCAAGATCGAATACTCGGTGCGCCGCCTCGATGACCGCTTGAAGGAGAGCAAATGGCTCGCCGGCCCCGAATACACGCTTGCCGATATCTGCAATTTCGCGATCGCTGGCGGTATGGAGCGAGGCTTCGCCAAATTGGTCAATGAGAAGGACACGCCGCATCTCGTTGATTGGATCAGGCGCATCCAAGAGCGCCCGGCCTGCAAAAAGATGTATGAGAGTGCGCGCCCGGCAGCGAGCGCTGCACAATAGGTTCCCGGCTCCACTGCCCTCTCCCCTTGCGGGAGAGGGTTAAGGGTGAGGGCCCCTATCAAAGACTTTTGCCCCACCCTCACCGGCCCCCGATCAAGTCGGGGGCGACCTCGCCCATCAAGGCAGAGGTGACAAAAAAAGGCTCAATGCAATGCCCCAAGAACTGAAAGGTCAGATCGCAATCGTCACCGGTGCCGGGCGCGGCTTCGGCGCGGCCATCGCCAAGCGCTTTGCCGAGGAAGGCGCGGCCGTAACGCTGACATCCCGTAACAAGACCGAGCTCGATGCCGTTGCGCATACGATCACGTCAAAGGGAGGGCGCGCCTTCACGGTTGCCGGTGACGTAACCAAAGCTGGCGACGTCGAGAACGTCGTTAAAGCAGCTGAGCGCGAATTCGGGCCAGCGACATTGCTTGTGAACAATGCCGGCCTCTCGAGCCCTTATGGGCCGATTGGTTTCGTCGACCGTGACACCTGGTGGAATGCCATACAGGTACACATTCTCGCGCCCTTTCTCTATTTCGGCGCACTGATGCCCGGCATGCGCGAGCGCAAAGCCGGCCGCCTCATCACCATCGCATCGCTTGGCGGCCACACCATCACCAAGCATCTTTCGGCTTATTGCGTGGGCAAGGGCGCGCAGATCAAGCTTGCGCAAGAGGCCGCCGCGGAGGGTAAGGAGTTCGGTATCTCCTCCTTTGCGATCGAGCCTGGCACGGTGATGACCCCGATGGCTTACGACACGATCAATGCCCCGGACGCCCAAAAGTGGTTCCCCGGTGGCGTCGCCTTTCTGAAAGAGCTGGCGCAGACCAATCCCGATCCCGAGCCGGGTTACAAGATCTGTACGGATATGTGCGTGAAGCTAGCCTCCGGCAAATATGACGAGCTTTCCGGCTGGTATATCGAGCCAAAGGATGATTTTGATTCGCTGCTGGCGCGGGCGCGCGGCGGCGAAAAGCCTTATCACGGCGGTCCTGGCGACTGAGGGAGAAGTTCATGGCCAAGAAGACAGCGAAAAAAAGTGCGGCAAAGAAGGCGCCGGCGGCAAAGCGGAAAGCTGCCAAGACAGCGCCGGCCGCGAAGGCAGCTGCCGCCCCATCGAATACTGACCTCATCAAACGGCTGGCCCGCGCCGAACATGAGATCGGCATCTTGCAGGACAAGAACACGATCAAAGAGCTGCACTACAAATACGGCTATTACATCGACAAGTGCATGTGGGTGGAGGCTGTCGATCTCTTCGCCGATGATTGCGAGGTGCGTTTCGCCAACGGCATCTACAAGGGCAAGAAGGGTGCCTATCGGCTTTATGTCGGCTGGTTTCAGAAGCTCTTCACTGGCGGCTATAACGGCCCACTCTATGGTTTCTTGCTCGACCACATGATGTTCCAGTTCATCATCGATGTCGCCGATGACCGCAAGACCGCTAAGGCGCGCGGCCGCGGCTTTCTGCTCGGCGGTATCCACGAAAGCAAGAAAGATCCGATCCCCGGCGTGCCCGACGAGTTCGTTGAAGGCGGTGTCTACGAAAACACCTATGTCAATGACAACGGCATCTGGAAGATCAAGCTCTTAGATTACAACGTCACCTTCCAGGCGGATTTCAAGAAGGGCTGGAAGCACGATTCCGTTCATGTGCCGCCGCTTACCAAGACCTATCCAGCGGATCCCAACGGCCCCGACGAGCTCAAGAAGGAAATGCCAAATTCCTGGCCCAAGACCAGCGTTCTACCATTCCACTATCCGCATCCCGTGACGGGCAAGATGTGGAAGGGCAAGATCAAAGGCATCGGCAAATAACGATCCAGGGATTTGGCAGTGCCCTCTCGAAGGTGCTACCGAGCCGGCTCAGGACTGGTGCTCAAGAATCCAGACCAGCGCGATCGGTAGCGCTGCGACCACGATCTGGATGATAAGGACAATTGCGGCCCGCTTTGGCATGCGCGGCAGCCAGCGCGCTGCAAAGAACGCAACGATCAGCGCTTCCAAGACCATCGTCAATTGGAAGATACGGGCTGCCGGGCCTTCATCGTGCTGTTCGGTGGATACACCGAACAGCATCACCCAGCTCAGAATAAAAGCGAGGCAGCCCACCGACAGCAGGATCGGCAGCCACGCGCTCGGCCTTGATAATAAGCCGCCCAAAGACAACGGATTCATCAGGTGCTCCCTTATGACGCCTGTTGAAGTCTCGGCAAAGGTCCAAACCACAAAAGCGAGAAGCTTCGCCGCTGATCCATTGGCGCGCTCACGGCAGAGATCGCCAAAGGTCTGCACCATCCCTTCAGCGAAGCTCTCGCGGAACGGCTTTGGATAGAGCGCAAGCAGCTTCTTGTAGAGCGATCTGCACCTCGCGATAAGCTGTTCATCTGCCATCTCGTGCTAAGCAAAAGCGTCTTTGCGCTTAGCGAGCGCCACGACCGCACGATAGCGCTCGAGCTCAGCAGCCAGCGCCTTTTGGCCGAGATTTGTGGCCTTGTAATAGACGCGCCGTTCATCATCGAGTTCGGGATCGATCTTCTTGTCGCTCTCTTTGATGAGCCCGGCTTTGATCATGCGGTTGAGCGAGCCGTAAAGCGTTCCCGGGCCCATACGCACCTTGCCCTGCGTATCCGCCCTCACCTGTTTCATAATCCCGTAGCCATGCAGCTCTCCGGCGGAGAGCGCGAGCAGGATATGAAGAACAGCCTGCGTGAGCGGCGCGTTGGATTCTTGCTTTGCCATTGCTCAAGATATATCCGTTACGGATATAAATGTATCCGTAACGGATATATGAGTCAAGTGCCTGCGCAGGACGCGCTGAGCCCCACCGTTCAGGCGCTCGCCGTCTTGGGAACCCAAGTGCCATGGACGCCGGGCCGGAGCCGCATCGGCATCTTGATGCGGCCAATCGGGCCTTTGTCCATATGCTTGGCATCGAAGACACCGATTTCTGATCGCATCTCGACAAAGTGGTTGATCGCGCAGACGACATAACCATCGTCCTCGCCCGCGCCTGTCGGGATAAATTGCGGCTCTTGGAATGAGCAGCCCTCAGGCGGCGCCCACGTTTGACTCTGCGCGTCTTGGTATCGAGCCTGCCGACGAGATTGAAGCCCGGCCCCATATAGCGCGCCTTCATCTGGCGCTCGACATCGATCATGCCGTGATAAGCGTAGCGATATGGCAGACATGCCAAGCGGTCATCGATGCGCGGCAGCTCGCCGGGAAAATCGCCGATCAGCTCTTCATCGAAATCCTTTGCATTGGACGCAAGATTCGAACGTCCAGCGCATCGGCAATCGGCGTCGCTTTTCGCTGATCGAACGGCGCGCCCGAGACATCCGGAATGAAATCGAACGGATTTGCTCTCAGCGACCATGAGATCGACGATCACCTTGTCGCGATCGTCATAGGCGTTGATGGCATGGAACGAGAAGCAGCTTCTGTGCTCGAACCAGCGCACGTCCTTTGACGTGCCGTCGCGCGGGATGATGCCGACATGGCTTGGCTTTGTGGCATCATGCATCCAGTGCGGGCCGCCCGTCTTGACGCGCTCGGCATCGACGATGGTCGGGAAGATGCCGAAGATCGCGTATTTCTTGGTGACGGCGAAATCGTGCACCAGCGCGGCGTAAGGCGCGGTGAACCACTCCTCCTTGACGAGCTTACCGGACTTGTCGGCGATCATGAAGGCGATCTCGCGCGAAGCCAGCCCGCCCGCCTCATAACCGAAAAACATCATCTCGCCGGTTTCGGCATCGATCTTGGGATGCGCCGTCACCGTCTCCGAGCGCAGCTTGCCGCCCCAGTCGTAATGGCCCTTGGTCTCGAGCGTGACCGGATCGACCTCATAAGGCCGCCCATCTTCCTTGGTGGTGAGAAGCTTGCCGGCATGCCAAACCGGGGTCGTGTTCGAAGTCGTACGGTTGACGCCCTTGACCGCGGGATCGTCCGTATACGGATTTCGGTAAGCGCCGAACAGCGACTTGCGGCTCTTGCGGTCGGCCTTCAGCCGGTCGGTCATGCACATATTGCGACTTATAGTCGACATGGCCATTCGAGAACCGGAAACAAGAGATCATCCCGTCGCCCGAGATCGAGAAATCATCGCCCAGGCGCGGCGGAAATTGCGGATCGGGCGTCATACGATACCAGCGCCGTTAAGTGAGGACGGGATCTCGCCCTCAACCTCGAGATCGAAGATATCGGCCTCTACGCGCGAAGGCGCGCTGAACCCGGCAAATGTCGGGGTTTGCGGAAATTCCTTAGTCATGGACGATCTCCCTATCGTTAGGCGATGCTCGTCTGGGCTTGGGCCGCCGGACTTGACCTGAATCAACCCGGCGGTCCGATTTCCTGCGCGCCGCCCGTATGACCAACAATTATTGAGCGCCTGGCATTGGCGCGCCGCCACGCTGCCTAAGCTCCATGCGGCGCTTGTAATCCGGGTCGTCCTTGTAGCGATTCGATCGCGTCCAGCACCTCTTTGTTGTTCTTCTCGAGCGTGGGAACAAACTCTGGATAGGGCAGGATCCAGAAATCGTCACGCTTCACCGCATCGCGTACGATCTTGCCGAGATCAACCGGATCGAAGCCAGTCTCAATCGCCTTCTTGAGCCCTGCAAACACCTGTTCATCGACACCGTAATAGCCCGTGTCGCCATATTTCTCGGGCCGCGCCTCGACAGAGCGGTGAATGTTGGTGTTCACACCGCCCGGGCAGAGAAGCGACACGCCGATATTGAATTTGCCGAGCTCGGCCTTGAGCGACTCCGAAAGCCCCCTCACAGCGAACTTGGTCGTGGTGTAGATCGCGCAGCCGGGAAGTGCGACGAAACCTGACATCGAGGCGGTATTCACGATGTGGCCGCCTTTGCCATATTCGATCATGCGCGGCAGGAAGGTCTGCACGCCATTGATCACGCCTTTGATATTGACGTCGATCTCCCAGTCCCAGTCGTCATAGGTTGCCTTCTTGACCGCGCCGAATTGGCTGACGCCGCAAGTGTTGCAGAGCAGCTGAACCGGCTGGCCATAGACGCGCTCTGCCTCATCTGCGGCGCTCTTGTAGGCCTGGCGATCCGTGATATCGAGCTTGATCGGGTGCACCGCTTGGTTCTTGCTGCGGAAATAGGTCATCGCCTCATCGAGATGATCCTGGCGCACATCGGCAATGACGACCTTCATGCCCTCTTCGGCGAACACCTTGGCCTGGCCCAGCGCGACGCCCGAGCCGCCGCCGGTGATAAACGCGACTTTGCCGACCAAATCTTTCATCAGCTCATTTCCTCCCTGACAGGTGAGCACTTTCAGCCTCTTGCGCCGCCAGATTTGCTTGACCCGCGTTATCCGGGGACGCGCTTCGGCGAAAAGTGCGCAAAAGGCACTCGCTTGCCATCCCTGATCTCGTAGCCAGACTGAATGAGCATGCCGGACTGGTTGGGCCCGATATCGATCTCCGCCTCGGGGAAAACGACGAGGACCCTATCCTTGATCCGCACATGCACGAGAATAAAGGGCTCGCTTGCGCGCACCGAGACATTCTTGATCCGGGAGTAATACGGCTCGCGCCGCCACGCCTCGGGAAACGCCGGATCAACCACAATCATGAGCTCATTGGGTCGGCTGTCATCCATTACGAATTTCGAATGATCTGGCCGCCATCTCAAGTCCAAGCCAGGCGTCTTCGACCAGCCGCACTGAAAGCCCCGGCATTCGTTCGGTCGCTCCGGATAGATTGTACAGCGCTTGCCGGATGCGAAATATTTGCACCATAGATCGGCCGCCTTACCCAGCTCGTTCACGCCCAAGACTTTGCAGCACAAGCTGCACTCATCGCACGGACGCGGCAGCGGAGAATTCGGACTGGCTTCGGACAAAGTAGGCAACCTTCGTGATCCTGACCGGGCAAGAGTCGCATCATGGGCGCTGCGCATCCAGCGGTCTAGGCCGAAAGGAATTTGGGTGCACGCGCGCAAATGGCGTGGGCTGGCGTCCGCGCATTTCATAGCCGGATTAGATCATGACAACTGAGCGTTCCGGCCCGAGATCGATCTCTGTAGACACGATGATGCGCCCGGGGATAAAGCTGGCGAAACTGAGGCCACTACGGTCGTCTCTCCGTGCTGAGGGTTTGTTACGTGAACCCTCATCAAGCGCCCTCATTGTGCTTCCCGCTCCTAGCTAGCGCGTGGAAGGCTAGCAAAAGCTGCAGGATGTCTTTGGATGCGAGTGACGGTTGCGCGCCGACTTGCCTGCTACTGCGTCACCGAGGCGCGCAGGTGGTCGGCCGTTGCCTTAGCCTCATAGACGTGGTCGCTCGACGGTTTTTGGCCATCACCCATAATGAACACGAGCGTGGTTATCAGCCGCGCTTCGTAGCCGCCAGTGCCGCTCATCTGCATGCCACCAATGGAGTTGCCTTCAGTATTGCTGTAGGAGCACCCCATGCCGGCCGCACCGTTGCCCGTGTTGCAGGTCATATTGCTGGCGGACTGCTGAAAACTTGGGTGGGGGCGCTGCACCTGAACTTGCTTGGTGTTGGTAGTGATCAGCTCAAACCATACGTGCCCTTTGGCCAACGTTAGCTCCGCAGCGCGAAGGAGGGCCAGGTCTTGTGTCTTCGACATCCCGGCTGATTCCGGCGCGGTGAAGCTCACTTCATAAGCCCCGGTCGAGAGCTCCTGATCGCGATAACCTACCGAGCTCGAGAGATTGGCGTCCGCTGCCCTGTACAGGGGCCCGGTCGCGCAGGCTGTGAGAAATAGAGCAGTCATAAGTGCGAGCAGTGAGCGTAACCTGACCATGGACCCCTCCCTTTCTTTCCTTTCTTTCTTCAAGCAATCGCTCATTTCTTAGGGCTTAACCGAACCGATATTTGCTCTTGACGCAAGACCTCAGCGTCGCGGCTCGATGGGCGCGGCCGAGGACGCAGCTCGCGCCGGCCCCAACAGTGACAGCCATTGTCAGATCGCCTCAATCTTGCGATCATAAGATAGCTGCGTTGCGGTCCAGGCCGAGGCGCGTCCAAGTCCCCATTCCTGGTCCACTGGACGCGGAGTCGGCCAGTTCCAGAAGCCAATCGTTTGACGAGTTCTTGAGTTTGAGGGCCCGCCCCCGGCCTTTGAGCATTTTGGCGATGACGTCGAGCCTTAGGCGCCGCCGCACGTGGCGGGAGATCGCTGCTTCGAACGGAGCGGCGCTGCTAATTGTGCTCGCGGCAAAGCTCTAGGACTGCAGCGCCCCACAGAGCTGAATGAACTCGGCTCACGCATTGATCCACTTATTCCCTGTTCTACGGGAAATATTAGGGAATCTACCGATTTGGGCGGCTATATGCGCTGTGATACGCGAAAAAGCCGATATTTCTCCAAGGCTTAAACTACAATTCCCGCAAACCCAGATCAGGGAATTAAGATTGCTGATCAGGGAAAACCTGTAGGCGGTTAGGGAGCGAAGACCTCTGATACATTGAATGCCTCATCGCACTGCCGGAGTCTTGGAATCGACCAACTCCAGTAACGGATGAGCTGAAGGGTCTTTGATTCTCATAACCCGGCCACGGCCTCTGACGATTTTGGCGGTGACCTCGAGCTGCAATTGGCGGCGCACGTGACGCGAGATCACAGCGCGAACGGAATGGCGTTGCCAGTCGAGCTTTCGGCAAAGCTCTGCGAGCGTGACGCCGCGGGGTTGTTGGAGCGCACGGACCAATATCTCGGTCTTGGTGATCGTAGGTGGTCTTGAGATCTTGGGAGCTGCGCCGCCACGATGCTTAGCGATGGCGAGTTGCTTGGACCAATTACCGAGCCCGTCTGATGACGATGCAGTTGGGTTGGCTGTGGAGCGTTCAGGCCTCGAACGTTGGCCTGTGTGCCGCATCGCGGTGCCATGCTTGCCATGAAGAGCTGATGGCGTCGTTGTTGGCGCCGGAACAGCTGCCCCGGCGATGAGCCGAAAGCCGGCCCTGGTGATCTTGAGCGCGAAAGCGCGTCCTGATGTGTCATGCCGCCAAGTGGGCGCTTTGCCGGTTGCAACCTTCTCTTGCACAAGCTTGGCATCGATCAGCTCGCGGATGTGTTGGTGCTTGGGAAATGGCGCGATGCCGCCGGCATCGCGTGCAGCGCCGATCAGCAGTGTCAGCTGGAACTGATTGAGCTTGCCCATGAACTTGCCTTTCCCTTGAAGGCATCACCGATCTGCCCGACCTGCTTGCGGCCCTGCTCAGGTCTTCAATCGACGATCACAGCCTCGCCTACGCATTACGCGACCGGCTGTCCCAGATGCGCGATCGCCTGACCCGGCTGGATGAGCGGATCGCACGAAAGCGTTCAATCGTGCGCACCGCGATGCAGGAGGCCGGCATGAAGCGGATGATGCAGCCCGACTTCACCGCCTACCTCAGGGCAGCATCGCCGAGTGTACAGGTGGTCGATGAGGGCCTCATCCCAGCTGAGTACTGGCTGGCGCAAAAGCCCAAGCTCGACCGGGTTGGGCTTCTGGGACATCTCCGGCTTGGCAAAGAGATCCCTGGCGCGACATTGGTCGCAGACGCCATGAGCCTCAGTGTGAGGACCTGCTAATGGCCTTCACCGATCAACAGACCGCTCAGCTCAAGGCCAAGCTCAAGCGCAGGCACATCAGAACCCGGCAAGATCATGACCGAACCCTCAGCTATATCGAGGGCTGGCATGCCATTGCCGAGGCTAACCGGATCTTTGGCTTCGATGGCTGGGATAGAACGACCACAGCTTCGAGCTGCATCTGGCAAGGCCAAGTCAATGGCCAGTTCGCTTGCACCTATGCTGTCAGGGTCAAGATCAACGTAAGGGCAGGGGAGGCCCAGGTCACCAGGGAGGGCAATGGCTGCGCCTATGCCACCGGCTCAACCGCTGCCGAGGCTTATGAGTTTGCACTCAAAGCTGCTGAGACCGACGCCACCAAGCGAGCCCTAGCCACCTTCGGTAATCAGTTCGGCCTCTCCCTCTATGACTCTGCCCTTTATGCCAGGGATCAAGGGAGCGCGAAGGACCAAGCGAAGGAGGGCACGTCAGCTCCACGACAACGATCAGCGGGTCAGACAAGCCAGGCAAGCCAGGCGAGCCAAGTGCAAGCAAATCTAAGCAAGACCGGCCGAGGCGGCGAGTTCTCAGCTCCATTTCGACAGCAAGACGCTGAACCCAACGATGACCCGCCGGGCACGCATGGTGACATCTGCAGAGACGAAGCAAAGCGCCGAGGGCGGCATCGCCGCTCACAGACACGCTTCCCAATCCACGGAGCCAAATGCCGGCAGTGGCTTTGATGAGCGCGGATCGTCTTCCTCATCCATGGAGCCGAGCCCGGCTTCGCCGGCAACAAGGGCCATCGATGCGTGTACCGGGACCGGTCGCATCGACAAATCCGAGCTCACCTTCCCAGAGCCGCAGCGAATGCGCGACAAGAAGCATCTTCGGTTCGTTGCCAAGCAACCTTGCCTGGTCTGCGGCCGGATCCCCGCATTCGCACATCACATCACATACGCTCAACCAAAAGCACTTGGCAGAAAGGTCAGCGACGAGTTCACTGTTCCTCTCTGCGCGCTCCACCATCGATCGCTCCATACCGCCAACGATGAACGAACCTGGTGGCTTACCTTTCATATCGATCCCATTGCCGTTGCGCTTAGGTTGATGGGCGAGTCACGGAATCTTCGCTGTGAAAGCGATGAAAACAATGTTTCAGGCAATGGGCGCGATCTGACATCACCTCAACGAAGGGATTGAAGTTTCAGCGGGGCTGCGGTGTACCGGGGATTATGGACCGGCTTCTTATGAATTGAGATACAACCCACTTCTCTCCACGGAGCGGTGGTCGACCCGAATGCAACGTGCGAAGGTCGGGCGTTCCATCCTGCAAGACATTCCAAAAGAGCAATGCATCTCCCGCTGAGCCTTTGTGGTCGATACCCAGGCGCGGGAATGCTGTTTCCCCGCCCGCGTAGTCATCATTCAAATAGATGAGAAAAGTAATGTTGCGTTGTCCCGACCTTGCAATGTCTCTCGCAGAATCGGGGCTCCGCGGATCGACGAAGTCAAAATGATCGCCAAACTGCTCGCCGATAGCGTAATGAAGAACGGTGAGTACCTCGAGTTGAGCAAGCACAAATTTTGCGGCTTTCGCGATTTCGAGCCTGAAGGAAAGCCGTGACGAAATCGGACTCGGCTAGGCCGAACTCAGCGCTTGTGTTTGAGCGATACTTATCGATTTGAGGTGCTGCGCCTAAGTAGACTTGTGCCCGCTCAAGCCGCAGCTGAGCGCGCTCGATTAGCCACGCGCAAACTTCCGGTGAGACAAACTTTTCGAATTGAACTATGCGCGGAGACTGACTCAGAACCTTACTCTGGGGATCAGCGATCCATTCACTAGCATCGATCGCCACTCGAAGCTCTTTCCATAGAATTCTCTCGCGCCGGGTTTTGTAACACAGAGATCGGCAGCTCACCCGCCTTCGAAAGCAAAGCAAGCTCACGCCGCGCAGTAAGAGATCCTAGCTCGGCGGCCAATTGAAGGAGGTTCAGCGCTTGATTCCAATCTTGGCGAACGTAAGCGCCAAGCACTGCTAGCACTCCAAGCAGATGAGCAGCTCCTGCACTGTTGTTTGCGCTCTCCGCAATCAATCTGACGCCGTCTGTAGGAAGCAGTGGCGCCCCGCTACCCAAAAGCAACCGCAATCCCACAAGATAGCGCGCCTCGAAGCTTCCGCGATTTGCAGCGGCCGAGAGAATCTCAGTTGCCTCAGTCAGCCGGCCGGCCCTGTCCAGCGTGCGTGCGAGCGGCGCGAGCGCCGTCTCGTCACCGGCGACGGCTCTACTCCGAAGGTCTTCGATTAGGGGCTCCTTTCGATCTGTCATTGGGGAAGTTTGACAGCAGCTACGCCTAAGCGCGTCAAGCACTTTTCGTTTACTGCCGGCAGGCGAGCCGGTCGCTTATCCGCCATGACTTCCAAGTTGCACTCCATGGAGCGATTCCGGTTGGAGGCTGGTGTAGTAACACCCGGGTGCGTGTTCTGCGTTGGCCCTCCGCGCCTACTTTTGCGTGCCTGGAGCGAAGCAAAGCATCTGAAAGGCTCCTGCCGGCCCCTTTTCATCTCATAGCCGGACTGAATGATCACTCCCACCTTATTGGAGCCGATTTGATCTCGTTGTCCGGGAATACCTGACGTTGCCCCGAAGGTTTTCCATCACCTTCTGGAGTTAGCGGGTTAGATGAGCCCAAGTTTGCAGTTTGAGCAACGAGGTGAGGCCAGCAATTTGGGAAGCGGGCCAATCCCTCTGCTCTGAGCGTGTTGGAAACGGAAAACAAAGGCGGCGGGCCGAAGCCCGCCGTCCCCTAACGAATTGAGTCACTGGCTAAAACTTGAGGTTGGCACCGGCATAGAAGCGCCGACCAAGCTCGTCATAAAAGCCACTGTTGGGGCCCTCTCCGCCCAGGCCGCTTGAAGCAAGCGTGAAGCCCGGAATAGCTGTCGTCGCCACTTGAATAGGTGGAGCCTTGTCGAACAAGTTATCAACACCGGCTCTCAAGGTAAGGCGATCGTTCACGGCGTATGTGCCGGACAAGTCCACATTATCATAGCCTGAAGTCGGTAAGGTCGTATTCGTTGCTGCGTTCAAAACATGGCCCTCCGCATTCGTTCCCGGAAGATGTCGCCAGTGCAGACCGACATATGCAGGCCCTAGAGTGTAGCTCAACGTCGTATACAGCTTATAGCGGAAAGCCCCCGGGTCCAGACCATTAAGATTTGGACCCTGCGATCCCAACCACTTCAGAATTGGCTGATTAGGCGCCGCTTGGGTGTTGTAATCCTCCAGGAAGTTGGCGGAGACGTTGAGGCCAAGGGTACCTGGTACGTTACCAAACACGTCGGCAAGATCGGCCGACCAATCCAATGTAGCGTCGACACCGCTCGTCCAGATCGTCGCCAGATTATCGTATATAATGGTTGTAGGTGCTTCCAGCCCGCTACCTGGGTTACGCGTAAGTAGCTGGCAAGCCGGCGAAGCGGCAACAATTGCAGCCGTTGCAGCATCTGGAGCAGATTGAGTTAAGCAAGCCTGCTTCACGTTATCCACCGACTGGAACTCAATCGCGCCTGTAATCTTGATCGAGTACCAGTCAATCGAACCGCTCAGGTGCGCGAGCAGTGGCGAGCTGAGCCTCGACTGCAAGACCACACCCGCAGTCCACGTGGCGGCCCTCTCATCCTTTAGATTGGGATTGCCCTGTTGCTCAACGAAACCAAATGGCGACGGTGCGCCTGCGGCCTGCAAGCTACTGTAATAAGCGGCAGATCCAGTCGCCCCCATTAAAGCCTGGCATATGCGATAGGCAGATTGGGCGGCAGCCAGCCCTCCGGTGTTCACAACCGTCGGTAACGGCGCGCCTGGATTGGTAATCGCGAATGTTGCATTGTCTGCGCCACCTGCACCGAACGGTGCCGAAGCGGCCAGACTGCACGGATCACCATACGCGGTGGCAGCACCTGCCGCATAGACTTCCTGCTGGGGAAGGTAGAGCTCACCTAGACCCGGAGCGCGCACCGCGAGGTTATAGCCGCCGCGAAACCGCGCCCAATCAGTGACAGACCAATCGGCTAAGACCTTATAAGTCCAGCCAGACGCGAGATTGGATTGGGTGTTCTTGAGCATGTCATGGCCAAGATAGGTTGAATAACGCCAACCGAGCTCGAGGCTAAATTTCTGAACGAGCGGCACATCCTTGACGATTGGAACAAGAAACTCGCCAAAGCCTTCACGTTCCTGCGTGTTCGCGTTTTCATAACCGGTCGGGTAAACGCCGGCAACCTGATCTGTGAAGGACACAGTGCTCTGCAAAATGTCCGGCACATAACTAAGACTGTTTTCCCGGTAGTCCGCACCCAACGACATCTGGAGTGGGCCGGCCGGAAGATCAAACAGGCTTCCTTGGAAGTTAACGTCAACAATGTTCTGTGACATAAGGGTTCGGCTTTGCAACTTAGCCGTCATCGAGTTCGATGCAATCTTGTGACGGCGCGATCAAGCCGTTGGAAAAGATCGTCGCCCCGAAGCCCGAAGTACATGTGCCTGTAGCGGCGCCAAAGCCGAAATTCGGCGGAACCTCATTTCCCTGGATAAACGCACCGGCACCATAATTTGGCGCCTGCAATAGCGCTGAGAAACGTGCTAGCGACGCATAACCCAAGCCAAGATCATAGGACTGGGATTGGCCATGTGAGCCATGTAACTCCCAAGTCCAGTCGCCGACGCCAAACTTACCCTTAAACCCGATATTGGTCATGAACGTTTGGTTGTCGACGTCATCCGAGCGTGGCGGAAACCAGTTGTACGGAATCATACTGATTGTCCACGGCGCGTCTGGAGTCGGACGCGAGTTCAAGATAGTCGCCAATTGCGCAGGAACCGGATGCTGCGCCGTAACGCCAGCGTCGGCCGAAGAGTAAGGGATCTGAGTTGTCCAGCCGGTGATAAAGGGCGTCGGAAACAGGTTTGTGTGAGTGTGCGTCGCATCGTAGCTCGCATCAGCATACATGCTGATCCAGTCATTGATGTCGTATGAGGCCCTCGCATATGCCGAATATCGGCTTATTGGGGAGGTCACATAGTAGTTGGCACTGTTACCCTTGAGGGCCGGAACAACTACGCCGGCATTGAGAACATTCTGGACATTCCAATTTTGTCCGAGGATGGTCTCGCCCGACTTTGGTCCGTTGTAGGCATAAAATCCGCCAGCACCATTGGGGCCAAAAAGGCCAGCTGTGCCAGTCCATAGCGTGGCTCCAGCGACCGTACCGTCGCCCTGAAAGTTATACGTCGTCGCTCCGGGATTTATTGTCGCGGTCGCAGCAGGGAACACACTATTCACTGCAGCCTGGGTCGGATAATTCCCAAACGATGGGGTATAGCCGTTCTCCGGCGTAAAGAACTCATTCGACCCAACCGACGGATCAGCCCAGGACTTGGTGAAAAAGTCGCGGTTCCTTTGCCAAGACGGAGAGCGCGAGTAGTTCTCTATGCCAAAGGTTATATTGCCTTTGTCATCGGCGAAATCCGTGCCCATGAGAGCACTAACTCTAAACTCATTCCCATCGCCGGCCTGGGTCACACCGTACTGCGTGTCAAGCGTGACGCCCTGATAGTTCTTTTTGAGGATAAAGTTAATAACACCGCCGACCGCGTCAGGACCATAAACAGCCGATGCGCCACCGGTGATAACTTCGACGCGATCAATCATCGCCGACGGGATGGAGTTTACATCGACCACGCCCAAACCGTTTGTCGGCATCCCACGCTGGCCATCGATGAGCACAAGGTTGCGATTGGCGCCAAGGCCCCGCAAACTCAAGGTCGAAATACCGATCGTGTGCGCAGCTGTCGGCTGCACGTCACCGGATTGGGCGAAGCCAGTCAAATTCTGGTCGGGCGAGAACTGCGGCAGCTTGTTCAGCGTGTTTTCAATGGCGATGTTCGAGGTGTTCTGGAATACCTGAGAATTCAACGTGACGATCGGGCTGTTGGATGTGTAGTCGCGCCGCACGATGCGCGAACCTGTCACCACGATCTCTTGCGGGGCCGCACTAGTCGACGATGTATCATTCGACTGTGCCGATGGCGGGACGCCCAAGTTGTCTGCTGGAGCAGTGTTGGCCATCTGGCTGCCAGACTCGTCATATACCCGTGCAGCGCTTGCGAGCTGGCGGCTCAACTTCTGACTAGGAAGCGTAACGCTCGAACCAGTAACCGCGATCTCTTGGGCCTGCGTTGCGCTCGACGAAATCGAGCCGTCCTGCGCCAAAGCCGCGCTGCCAAAGCTGCTCGCAAGTGCAAAACCTAAAACGGCCGCGCTTGACGTCATCAAAGCGCGCGACTTCAAAGTTCCAAGCTGATTAGACAAGCCAATTCTCCCCGAACAATTATTATCTTCAAGAGCCACGCAACCTGGCCCCCAAATCAGAACCCAGTGTTGCGAGTGATTGAATTTATTTGTCGCCCCAGAATTCCGTGCGTCAAGACCGCGCGACAGTAGCAAAGGTCAACTAAAGGTAGGGTGCCTGCGCGAAAAAAACGCCGTTAAGAGCCAAGTTTTTGCGCTCGGCTCAAAACACGGGGCGTTGCATTTTTGTCGATTTGTGCCGAAATCGACTTCAAAACTGTGCCCTTCAGGCAATCAGTTGCCGCGAACCGCACTGGCCGGAAAGAAGAAGCTGGCCATCGAGGGATGGCCGGCTTTTCTGAACTTTCAGGCCCATAAGACCGGCCCCCGAGAGACTAGAACTTCCCGGTGATCGAGAAATAGAACCGGCGGCCGAGCGTATCGTAGACATTCGCGTTCGTGGAGCCGTTGCCGGTCGTAGTCAGCGTCCAGACACCACTCTCCGGAGCAAAGGCACCCCTGACACCGCCAGTCACCTCAGGCTGAGCATCAAGCAGGTTGTCGATACCGCCGCGAACCGTGATCTTGTCGCTCAGTGCATAGCTTGTCGCGAAGTTAAACTCGTCATGCGACGCCGGATCGATCGGCAAGAACGCATTGAAGTCAGCATCCGAATTGGGTGCAGGGCAGAATGACGGTGCACCGCCCGCCGCACACACCTGATCAAAGGTCTTGCGCTGCGTCTTCCCAAAGATCCGGATCGTCGGCAAATGCCGCCAGTTCAGACTGAAGGTCGCTGGTCCGATAATGTAGGTAAAGGTCGCATTCGTTTGATATCGGAAATACGCCCCCGGATACTGTCCGGTGGTCGCCAGCGTACCCGCATAATCCAAGAAGGTTTGTGATGGATCGTGCGGGTTGGGGTTCGTGATGAAGTGGAGCATATAGTTCGCCACAACATTCACATTGAACGAACCAGGGATCATATCGAGGCCGACGTCGGCAAACTCCGCGCCCCAGTTCATCTGGGCATCGACACCAGACACCTTCTGATAGCCCTGATTATTGTAGGCCTCGATAACCGAATCCCAGTTACCAGTTGTCTGGTTACGACTGACCAATTCGCTGCACGAGAAGCTGTTCAGCGCCTGCTGGAGCAGCGTCAAGTCGATGCCGCTTCCGTCGGGGGTGAGCACATTCTGCGTATAGCAGTCAGTAGCCACCTGAGTGAGGCTGGGGAAGCCGATGGTATGGTTCAAAAGAATGCTATACCAGTCGAACGACAGCGTGCCCCGCTGCAGCCACGGCGTCTTGAACGGCGAGTTGAGGACCATGCCTGCGGTCCAGGTCTTACCGATCTCCGGACCGAGATGCGTGCTGCCCTGCTTGTAGATGTGGGCCGGCGCACCATCGAACGAATACCAGGAATGGCCCGGATTGGTCTGATAGAAGAAGTAGGCGGCGCCGCCGACCGCACCGAAGCCGGGCGTAGCCGTGCCGACACCGGTACCCATGCCGTAATCGGCTGGCGTAAGAGGTGATACTCCCGCTGCGACAACTTGATCGGCTGGAACGCCCATCTGTGCGCGGCAAATCGCAAAAGTATTCTGCGCGCCCTTCAGTCCATCGCTGTTGTAGAGCTGGCCACCCAGGGCGGGGTCCAGATTGTCTGCAGTGGTATTGATCAGGGTTTTGATACCTGGAGCAACGTTTGCAAACCACCGCAGCATCGGATTATCGGCACCGCCGGCACCGATAGGCGACGTGCTTGCCAAGGTGCACGGGTCAGTGTCTGTCGTGACCTGTGCGAGGGCCGCCCTTGCCTGATAGGTCTCGCCAACGCTCGGTGCGCGAACCGCGAGGTTGTAACCGCCACGCAGACGCATCCAATCGAAGACCTGCCAATCCGCGAGGGCCTTGTAGGTCCAGCCGGCAGGTGAGTTGGTATAGGTCGAATAACGGCCACCAAGCTCAAGATTGAAGTGTCTGATCAGCGGCAGGTCTTTCAAGACCGGAACCAGAAGCTCGCCATAGCCTTCTCTCGCCGAGATCGATCCGGTTGTGCCGCCGATTGGATCTGCACCGGCCGGCTGATCAATGAACGAGTTGTTGAGCTGTAATGAGTCGGGTTGGTAGTTCAACGTGTCGTCGCGATAGCTCGCGCCGACGGAGGCGCGAACTTCGCCCGCGGGCAAATCGAACAGATGACCCTGCGCATCGAACTCGACGACATTCTGCGTCATCGTGCTCATGGTCTGCAGATCGACCAAGACCGCATCGAGGCAATCCTGCGACGGCGCTTGATTGTGGAAGATGGTGTCGTAAAAGCCGGAGGTACAAGTCACCGTTGAGGTGTTTGAGCCAGGCGAGCGCGTATTGATCTGGTTGCCGGTGATGACCGCGCCTTTGCCCCAGACAGAGGCCACAGCGCCCGGCTGGTTATTGTCCAGCCCCGTATACAGCAGGAGCGCACGCAACCGCTGCAAATCGATATTCTTCGGCGAGTTATTATAGCTCGTCGATTCGCCATAGCTCGCGAACAGTTCCCACGTCCAGTCTATGGACGGCAGCTTGCCATCGAAGCCGCTTGTAAATTGATAGTTCGTGAGCCGGTTGGTGACTGTGCGCCGCGGGAAGATCGAGCCGTCAGGCGGCGGTTGGAAAGACAAATCCCAGGCCTGGGCAACTGGGTCACTCTGAAGCGGTGATGCCCAGACCGCACCTGCAGGCGCGCCAGTAACGGCTGATGCGGCCGGGAACTGGTAATAGCGGTTGGCAAGGAGAATTCCGAGCTGGTTCGGAACTGGGAAGTGAATACCCAGCGTTTGCAGCGCGGCAGTACAAGTCTTGGTAGAGGCAGCGGCGGCGCTGCCGGGAGCGCAACCTTGAATCTGATGTCCGGTACCCAACGACCGGCCGGTATTCTGTGAGCCACCAGTAAAGAAGAACGTACCCGTCGACGCATCAGTGGGGGACGGAATCAGCGTATCCGTGCCGCCACCAATGGCCTCACTCAAGACCGGCGGAGCCGTATTGGTCTGAGTGGTGTCAGTCGAATAGTTCGCCTGGAAGAAGACCGAAAGATTGTCGTCCAGATCGTAATGACCCGAGGCGAATGAACTCCAGCGCTTCAGCGGCGCAAGCAGCTGCCCATTCGTGTCATTGAACTTGATGAAATTGTAAGTCGGCGGCGGACCGGCCGCCGCGCGCAGAGCCGACGTTGCTGCCTGATTACCGCCCGGATCTTGATACAGAACGTTGTAAACGACCGTGTCATACTCATGCACGTAGGCAACATTGTATCCGTCGACCGTGCCTTGGTACGCCGACTGCCCATCAACCTGGCCGTTTGGACCCAATACGACAGGCCTGTCGTATTGGCTCATCGGATAGATTGTTCCGTCATTGTTGAAGAACATGTTTGGCGGCGGAGCCGGCCAATAGACGCCGCCATACGCCAGTGAGCCCGCTGCAAGTTGCGTGGCGCCCGGAGCGTTGCTGTCATAGACGGCGGAGTAATTCGCCCACCGGTCTTCGAGCAGTCCGTTCGGGTCGGTGGGGCCGTGCCAATTGAACGGCGCCGCATTGAAGTTAACGCCGCCTGCGCCAAACGGAATGACAAAGCTGACTTGGGGCTGAACATCGTAGAAACCCTGACCGGTCGCGAACGCATTTCCGGCACCCACCGTCGGATCGGCCCAGCCCTTCCTGTAGAACTCGCGCTTGTTATAGAGCGCCTGCCCGCGCGTATAATGTTCAAGGCCGAAGGTGACGTTGCCGCGATCATCGGCAAAGTTCGTGCCCATAAGAGCACTAAGCCGGAACTCTTGGTCGTCGTTATTCTCGACGGTCTCGCCATATTGGGCGCTCATGGTCACGCCCTGATAATTCTTCTTCAAGATGAAGTTGACGACGCCCGAAACTGCATCGGGGCCGTACACAGCCGAAGCACCGCCCGTTATCGTCTCGACGTGATCGATCATGGCCGATGGAATCGAGTTGAGGTCGATAACCATGAGACCATTGACCGGCGTCAAGCGGCGGCCGTCGACGAGCACCAAATTACGGTTCGCGCCCAGATTACGCAGGCTCGCCGTTGAGATACCCACGGTATGAGTCGGCGAGGGCTGCACGTCCGCGGCGCTAAGCCCCATCAGGTTCTGGTCGGGCGCAAACTGCGGCAACTTATTTAGGGTCGCTTCAACGGCAACGTTTGCGGTGTTCTCAAACGTCTCTGAGTTGAGCGTAACGATCGGGCTGTTCGAGCTGTAATCGCGGCGGGCAATACGCGAACCCGTGACCACGATTTCTTGAGCTGCCGCGCCGGTATCGGAACTCTGTGCCCAGGCGGCACCACCGAACGAGCTTGCCAGCGCAAGACCCAACGCAGCGGCGCTCGTGGTCATCAACGCCCGAGACTTCAGACTTCCAAGTCGATTGGACACAGTCATTCTCCCCTAATTCTTCTTTGCCTTCGCCGTGCGCACAGAAACCGACCCCGACGTGCACGGGGGCTTCGGACGCAATGTTCTTTACATAGAGTTGTCGGATAAGCCTTTTGGGCGTCAAGGCAATAAATTCTCACACCCTACCAAGTATGCATTCTGTTGCATTCGTGTCGCAACGCGCCGAACGGTGCCATTGTATTTTCTCAAAAAAATCGCATTCTTGGTCTACACTTCAAACATTCCGAAAAAAATCAAATCTCTGCTTCAGTACCGTCTGGATCAACTTGAAAGTACCGTTTCAATCAATTCAAAACGGCTGCTTGCGCAGGCGCTTTCGCGGATATCAGAACCACGTATGATGTCTGGAAATAGGAGCGGGAATACCTGCTCAGCCGAAAGCGATCAGGGCGCGAGCCCGCGGGAGGAGTTTGATGGTCGACGTCACGAGTGAGAAGCTGATTGCAACCCCGGCAGGAGCCGAACCAGCTGCCGGAGACGTTGCATCGCAATACGAGTCAGACTTCTCGCTACGTAAAATTCGCGTCGCACTGACCATTCTTCTCGGCCAGACCTTCGCGACGAGCATGTTGCCGTTCATCGCGCTGCCCCTGCTGCTGGTGCCGATGACCCAGCAATTTGGTTGGACTCCTAAAGAGTTTTCTTATGCAACGACTTCGTTGATGTTCGTTGGGGCACCGTCTGTGTTCTTCCTCGGCTACATTGTCGATCGCGTTGGCTGCCGGCCAATCATTATCTTGGGCACGCTGTTGGTCGGCCTTGTGACCATACTGATCTCGCAGACTGTCAACCTGCTCACATTTTGTATCGGCTTCGGAGCGCTTGGGTTCTTTGGCTCGACCGGCATGGTCTACAGCAAGGTCGTGGCGGCGTTATTCACGCGACACCGTGGCAAAGCGCTCGCCATTCTCGGTGCTGAAATCCGCAGTCGCATTTGCAATCGCGCCACAGATCATTCGCTTCCTTCTCGAGCGCTACCAGTGGCAACAAATGTTCGTGATCCTGGGGATTGCGATCATTGCCATCGTACCTCTGCTCTACCTCTTCCTTGAGGAGCCCGGCACTGCCGGCGGTTCGCGCAATCTCTTCAAATACATGAAGGCTAAAAGAGCAACGAGGCAGCAAGTTTCACACGATCAGGCGCCGAGCGAGCTTGAGGGCATGACATTCAAGCAGATCGCCAAGGACCGGGTGTTTTGGCTGATCCTGCTGGCAACGCTGATCGCGGGCGCGCCCCGCGGCGGACTCTTCACTTATTTGAGCCCAATCCTTTCGTCGCGTGGCTTCAATGGCCAAGCCGAGACCGCCAATTATCTGACCTTGATCACCGCGACCGGTGCACTTGGCTCTCTCATTGGCGGGCTGGCACTCGACAAATACCACTCAACTAAGCTTGCCGTACCATTCAAGTTAATGGCGGTGGCAGCTCTCGTTCTACTCGGCATTGTCACCAGCAGTTTTGGCGGGCTCAGCCTCTTGGCCGTGTCAGCCGTGTTTTGGGGCGTCTCCCAGGGAGCCATGGCGCCCATGGCCACTTACTTCAATACACGCCTGTTCGGCCTCAAAGCCTTCGGCGGCATGATGGGGCTCAACTCTTTCTTCTTTGCGATCTTTCTCGGCATCATCGCGCCTGTTGTCGGCGAGAGCCAGGAGTTGACCGGCTCCTATCAGCCGGCGCTTTGGGTCACTCAGTGGATTTCCTGTTCTCGGCGCGGTGATCTATCTGATCCTCGGCCCCTATCGCTATGGCGTGATGATCGGCGCAACGAAGAAGAAAGCTTAAGGGCTGTTCACTCTCCCGCCTGGGGCGCACTGGGTGCGGCAGCCTGCCGCCTGCCCTTGAACCTGTCGCGCACGCATAGACATATAGATAGTTAGGCAAACTATCTATATGAACGAATCGTAAATGGCAGTCTCAGTTGCAACGCGCATCGGTCACGCTCGCGGAAGAGCTGCGGCCAGTGCTCTTGCGCCTGTCGCGTCTATCTGCGCCGCGAGAGCCACGGCACGGGCCTCTCACCGCTCGATTCCCAGCTGATCGCCACGATCAAGCACAATGCGGGGCATCGGCGTCTCCGAGCTTGCGGAGATAGAGCAGATGGCCGCACCGACAATGAGCGCACATGTGAAGCGCCTTGAGGAGAAAGGTCTTGTTGCACGCGATGCCTCGGCTTGCGGCGACAAGCGGCGCACAAGCCTCACCGTTACCCGCGCAGGCGAGAAGGCGTTCGATGCGGTACGCAGACAGCGCAATGACTGGCTCGCCGCGCGCCTGGGTGAGCTGAGTGAAAAAGAATTGCAATCGCTTGCGGTAGCGATCTCGTCGCTCTCGCACATCGCTGGGGACAAGTTTTGAGTCAAGGGTCTGTTGAAGTCGCTGCTGCCGTGGAGCCGCTGGAGGAAGTCCCCGGCGAGCTTGAGCTGGCGGCGGTCTCGCCTACGCCGGCTGCAGCCCCACTTCCTACGAAGACGGCCACCACCCCGCACAAGCGGTTCCTGCCGATCATCATCGGCATTGCGCTATTCATGCAGACATTGGACTCAACCATCATCGGCAACGCGCTGCCGACTATGGCGCGTGCGCTCCACGAAAGCCCGCTCGCGCTCAATCTCGCAATCACCACTTATTTGCTTGCCGCCGCGATCTTCCTGCCCATCTCGGGTTGGCTCGCCGACCGGTTCGGTGCACGCGTCGTGTTCATGAGCGCGATCATCAGCTTTGCCATCAGCTCGCTCTTTTGCGGGCTGGCAAGCACACTGCCGATGATGGTCGCCGCGCGTTTCGTACAAGGTTGTGCCGGCGCCATGATGGTGCCCGTCGGCCGGATCGTTCTTCTAAAGACAGTGCCGAAATCCGACCTCGTCGATGCGATGTCGTGGTTGACTGTACCGGCGATCCTCGGACCAGTGCTTGGGCCGCCGCTCGGCGGCTTCATCGTGACCTTCTGGTCGTGGCGCTGGATCTTTTTCCTCAACCTGCCAATCGCCGTTCTGGGGGTGGCAGCGGTCTACGCTTTCGTGCCGGATATCCGCGAGGAGCTGACCAAGCCGCTCGACTTGCGGGGCTTCATTTTGTCCGGCCTGGGCCTCGCGGGCCTTGTCTTCGGGTTCGAAAATCTCGGCCGCAGCATGCTGCCTTTACCGCTCATGATCGGCTTGATCATTGTGGGCGCGATAGCGATCACACTGTTCTCACTCCACGCCAGGCGCGCCGCCCACCCGATTCTCGACCTGACGCTGTTTAGGCACCGCACCTTTCTGGTTGCGACCGTCGGCGGCACTTTCCCGCGCTTGATCATTGGCGCGGGTGGCTTCCTGATGGCGCTCCTGCTCCAGATCGGCTTCGGCCTGAGCGCGTTTCAGGCCGGTCTCATCACCTTCGCTGGCGCATTCGGCGCCCTTCTGATGAAGACGACGGCGCCGCCAATCATCAGGCGTTTCGGCTTCAAGCCCGTGCTCGTTGCCGCCGCCGTGTGCCAGGCGATCATCTTCTGCAGCTACGCGCTGTTCACTCCGGCGACACCGCACGTTCTGATCAGCGGCATCCTCTTTATCGGCGGCTTTTTCGCCTCGCTGCACTTCACCTCGCTTAATTCGCTCGCCTATTCCGATCTCGAGCAGCAGGACATGAGCCGGGCTTCAACACTCGCGAGCATGATGCAGCAGCTTGCAATGTCCCTCGGCGTCGGCTTTTCCGCGCTCGTTGTCGGTATGCTCCAGGGCTCAAGCCACGCGGCCACCCTAACGCCCAGCGATATCTCCCCCGCCTTCATCCTCATCGGCATGGCAGCGCTGATCTCCCTCGCCTTCTATCTAACAATGCCGGCGAATGCGGGCGAGCTTGTCAGCGGTAAGACGCGGCGTTTTGCGGCTGGAAACGAGTAAGCCAGCAATGGCAGTCATTGCGGATAGCAAAGCCACCGCGGCAATCCATCTGGATTGCTCTGCTTGTAATGACATTCGGGGCCGCGTCACCGGGCGCGGCTCATCACCGCGACAAGCTCGTCGATCTTCTTCTTCTGCTCGCGTCTGTCGCCGCTCTTCATCGCATGCGCGACGCAATGCGAGACGTGGTCTTTCAGGATCTGCTCCTCAATTCGCAAAAGCGCCGACTTCACCGCCTGAAGCTGCGTGATGACATCGATGCAATAGCGGTCTTCCTCGATCATCTTGGCGATGCCGCGGATTTGCCCTTCCGCCCGGTTGAGCCGCTTGAGGCACGTCGATTTGGTTTCAGCTTCCATCTCTCACTCCAGGGAACGCAACTTGCCATATACCCCATGGGGGTATATATGTGCAACACATGGAAACGCAATCTAACCAGACCACGACCGAAAAGGTGAAGGATCCGGTGTGCGGGATGATGGTCGATCCCGCGCGGACGCCGCATCACGCCGAGCACAAGGGTAAGCAGTACCACTTCTGCGGCGCGCGTTGTCGTCGAGAAGTTCAGAGGCTAATCCCGCCCAATATCTTGGGCACGACAACAGCCACGCGCATCACGCGCACGGCGCGCCCCCAAGCCTGCGCCCAAAGATGCGATCTATACCTGCCCGATGCATCCACAAATCCGCCGAATCGGCCCGGGTAGCTGCCCGATTTGCGGCATGGCGCTCGAGCCGCTGATGCCGGCGCCGAGACGGAAGACAACTCCGAGCTGAAGGACATGACCCGCCGGCTATGGATTGGTGCGGCCCTGTCGGTTCCGCTCGTCGCGCTCGATATGGGCGGGCATTTCGGATGGTTCACCAATCTGATCCCGGAAATTGTTGCGCGCTGGATCGAGTTTGCGCTCGCGACGCCTGTCGCGCTCATCATCGGAGCGCCGTTCCTGAAGCGCGGCGCGGCCTCTCTGCGCTCGGGCCATCTCAACATGTTCACGCTGATCGGGCTCGGCGTGATTGTCGCTTATGTCTACAGCACTGTTGGACTTTTCTTCCCTTCACTGTTTCCGCCAGCTGCGCGCGATGCGCATCGGGCTCGTGCCGCTCTATTTCGAGTCCGCCGCCATCATCACGGTGCTGGTTGCGCTGGGTCAAGTGATGGAGCTGCGTGCGCGTGCCGGAACCGGCGCCGCCATCAAAGCGCTGCTCAACCTCGCCCCTGAGCGCGCCTTACGCGTGAAGACCGACGACACGGAGCAAGAGATCGATCTCTCCGATGTCGCGATCGGCGATATCTTACGCGTGCGTCCCGGCGGCAAGGTACCCGTCGACGGCACCATCACCGAAGGCGAAAGCGCAATCGATGAGTCGCTCGTCACCGGCGAGGCCATGCCGGTCGAGAAGGCGCCCGGCTCCAAGGTGATCGGCGGCACGCTCAACGCCTCCGGCAGCTTTCTTATGCGCGCCGAGCATGTCGGCACCGAAACCGTTCTTTCGCGCATTGTTGCGGCAGTGCGTGAGGCGCAGCGTACACGCGCGCCGATCCAAAATCTCGCCGACAAGGTTTCGAGCTATTTCGTGCCCACAGTGATCGCGATTGCCGTGATTGCGTTCTTTGCATGGTGGCTATTCGGTCCCGCGCCAGGCCTCGCACATGGCCTCATTGCTGCGGTCTCGGTGCTCATCATCGCTTGCCCCTGCGCGCTCGGGCTTGCAACGCCGATGTCCGTCATGGTCGGCATTGGGCGTGGCGCGCATGCCGGCGTGCTGGTGAAGAATGCCGAAGCGCTCGAGCTTCTGGAAAAGGCCGACACGCTCGTTCTCGACAAGACTGGCACGGTGACCGAAGGCAAGCCTGAGGTCGTTGCGGTCGTCCCAGCCGGGGCGTGGACGGAGAATGAAGTGCTCACACGCGCGGCCACTTTGGAGCGCGGCAGCGAGCATCCACTTGCACGCGCGATCCTGCGCGCCGCCGAAGCGCGAGGGCTCAAGCTCGAAACCGCGGAGAGCTTTGCCGCAATCAGTGGCAAAGGCGTGAAGGCACGCGTGGCAGAAAGCGAAATAGCGCTTGGCAATGCTGCGCTGATGCGTGATCTGGGCGTCTCCCTCGATCAGATCTCAGCCGAAGCGCAGAGGCTTTGCGGCCAGGGTGAGACGGTGATGTATCTCGCCGTGGGCGGCAAAATCGCCGGTTTCATCGGCGTTGCCGATCGGATCAAGCCCGGCGCCAAGGAAGCGCTTGGCGCGTTGCGCGATTGCGGACTTAAGCTCGTGATGGCGACGGGCGACAACAAAGCATCCGCTCATGCAATCGCCCGCGAAGCCGGCATCGAGGAAGTGCGCGGCGAAGTTTTGCCCGAGCAGAAAGGCCAGATTATTCGCGCAATTCAGAAAGGCGGACACATCGTTGCGATGGCCGGCGACGGCGTCAACGACGCGCCCGCGCTAGCCAGCGCCGATATCGGCATCGCAATGGGCACGGGCACCGACGTCGCGATCGAAAGCGCCGGCATCACGCTGGTCAAAGGTTCGCTGGACGGAATCGTCCGGGCACGGAATTTGAGCCGCGCGATAATGCGTAATATCCGGCAGAATCTCTGGCTTGCGTTCGGCTACAACGCGGTGTGCGTCCCGGTGGCGGCCGGCGTGCTCTACCCCGCACTCGGCATCACGCTCTCGCCCATCATCGCGGCGGCGGCGATGAGCCTCTCATCCGTTTCGGTAATCACCAACGCCTTGCGCCTGCGCGCTGCGAAGCTTTGAGCGCTGCGCTTCGGTTTTCCGGAATCGTCATGGCCGCCCCACCCCGGTCCGCGCAGAGCGCGGCCGGAGTGCAGGCTCAGTGGCGGCCATCCATGGGTCAGCGAGGAAGGCGCTTTTGATTGAAACACCAAGGCTTGCCGGAAAATGGATGGCCGGGATAATAACCCGGCCATGACGAGAAGGTGTGTGTGGGCGCGAGGCGCCTTAGTCCTTCTTCTCTCCTGTATCAGTGCGGCCGCGGCTGGCGAAGAGCGAGGCGGCACCTGTAAGGCCCAGATAGTTCTGCGCGATCATCAAAGGAATGCGCGTCTGCGATGAAGGATGCGTGATGTACATTTGAATGTCGCGGAAGTAGCGGCCCATCTTCTGCCCCGGCACGGTCGGGCTCGAGCCCGCCGTCTTGAACAGCATCTCAGTCGCCTCATTCGCCATGAAGCATGCTTCTTGTGCCATGCCCCAAAGCCTGAGCGTATCTTCCGTCGTGATCTGTTTCTTGTCACGCGCCCAGCGCTCGCACTGCTCCTTGTAGCGGTCACCGCACGCGATCGTCAGCGCCTCCGCGGAATCGGTCAGTTGAATGGCCTTACCGACAATGCGCTGCGATTCGGGATCCATCAGACGTGTGTTCGGTGTGTTGGGCACCGTGCGCTTGCGCATAAGCTCTTCATATTCATCGAGCGCGGCGCGCGCCGTGCCGGTCATGATCGCGCCAAATGTTGCGTGATAAATGCCGCCGACCACCGCGATATACATTGGGTTGCCGTGCAGCTCGGTGCCGTAAGTGCCGCTGCCATCGGCCTTCGATGAAAACAACATGTCGTCGAAAAAGAAGAACCGGTCTGGCACGAAGACGTTCTCGATCTTGATGCCGTTCGAGCCGGAGGCCTGCATGCCCAGGCTGTGATTGCCGCCCCAGTCGTCGAGCATCGTCACCTTATCGCGCGGCACGATGAAATGGCCCCATTTCGGCGGCCCGCCATTCGGGTCGGCCACTGTGGTGCTCGCAAAGGCGTGCGTCGCATATGGAATGCCGGACGAATAGGTCCAGGTGCCGTTGACCATATAGCCGCCATCGACTTTCTCGGCCTTGCCGGACGGCACAGCCTTGTGCGGCGCGCGAAAATCGCCGTCGCCGGTGAAGATCTCGGCTTGTGCCTGCGGCGGGAGGTAGGAGCTGGCGACAATCACATGTGAAGTGGCGAGCGTGTAGCACCAGCCGGCGCCGGGCTGTCCGCGCGAGATCTCCATCGAACAGCGGAGCAGTGTCGAGAAATCGAACTCATAGCCGCCCCACATTTTCGGCTGACAGACGCGGTAGAGCCCGGCCTTCTTCATCGCGTCATGGGCTTCGGGCGAGTAGCAGCCACGCTTATCGGACTCATCCTGCTGGGAGCGCAGCAAAGGGCGAATGGCGGCCGCTCGGCTGACCAGCTCATCTGGCGTAAGCCCTGGCTCCGGCTGCTGAATTGCGATCCGGCGCGGCCGCGCCTCGACTTGATCAGTGCTCATGCCTGCCCTTCCTCCCAATTGGTTCAAGCCAAATTATGCCAAGTCCCGCGATTTGTGCCACCGATTTTTTGTCAGTTTAGTCCTGCCAGGCACGGCATGGCCCTTGCCCCGCTCATAACGGCATTTGGCTTGTGAGCCAAATCAGGACAGGCGGAACATCTCACATGATCGGGCGCACCAGCTGGATCCTCATCGGTGTCATGGCCACAACGACGGCCATGGGCGCGGCGATGGTCTTGCCCATGATCGGTGCACACCGGCAGGCCCTGGCCGAGCAGCCACGCGTGCAATCGCTGGTTGACACAGTGGTGTCGAGCGAGATCAAGGCGCTGACGGTGCACGGCAATTATCGGAAAATTCCTTTTGGCGCGAGCGAGCCCGACATCGCGCTCGACGCGGACAGCCATGCGGCGATGACCGACTATGCAATCGAAGCACGGCAAATCTCAGAGGATCGGTTCCGTGTCCAGGCATGGCCGCGTCCCAAGTCGCTCGAGCGCGGCCACGCTGCCGCCGTTTCCTACTTTGTCGATCTCTCTGCAAGTGGACAGATCCTCGATCAAGGCTGGGTCGGCCAGGACGACCCAGGCGAATAAGCAAGCGTCACTCAGCATCGTTCAACGTGCTTGACATTGCTCGCGTGATGCCGCGCGGTTGCTGCGCTCAGTCGCGCCCGCTAACATCTCACCCGCAAGTTTCAAAGCCGAAATATCCGCCGCTGGGCACATGAGGGAGAAACATCATGGAATACGTAAGTATGGGAGCGACCGGCCTTAAGGTGTCGCGCATTTGCCTCGGCTGCATGAGCTTCGGCAGCGGCATGGATTGGATGATCAGCGAGGATGATTCCAAAGCGATCGTCAAACGCGCACTCGATGGCGGCATCAATTTCTACGATACGGCCGATGTCTATTCGCGCGGGCAGAGCGAGGAGATTCTTGGCCGCGCGCTCAAAGGCTTCGGTGTTGCGCGCGACAAGGTCGTGATCGCGACCAAGCTGTTCGGTGCGATGGGCGACGACGTCAATCAGAAAGGCCTTTCGCGCAAGCACATCATGCATGCGGTCGATGACAGTCTGCGCCGTCTGGGTACGGACTATATCGACCTTTATCAGATCCACCGCTTCGACCGTGAAACGCCCATCGCCGAGACGATGGAAGCGCTCACCGACGTCATCAAGGCAGGCAAGGTGCGCTATATCGGTGCCTCCAGCATGTGGGCGTGGCAATTCGCGAAGATGCAGCAGACGGCCGATGCCAAAGGCTACTCGCGCTTCGTCACCATGCAGAATCATTACAACCTGCTCTATCGCGAGGAAGAGCGCGAGATGGTGCCGCTGTGCCGCGATCAGGGCGTCGGCCTCATTCCATGGAGCCCGCTGGCGGGTGGCCGGCTCGCAGGATCGCGCCAAGCCGGCACCGTGCGCTCGAAATCGCCGATGGCGCGCAATGCGTTCAGCCGCCCCTCCGACGAGCGCGTGATCGATGCGGTCAACTCGCTTGCCGCGCAACGCGGTGTGAGCGCGGTTGAAGTCGCGCTTGCCTGGCTGATGGCACAGCCGGCAATGACGGCGCCGATTGTCGGCATCACCAAGCTTGCGCAGCTTGAAGCGCCGCTCAAGGCGGTCGATCTGAAGCTTTCGGGCGACGAGCTGAAGGCTCTCGGCGAGCACTATCAAGCGCAACCCGTCATCGGCCATCAATAACCGTCAGTAACAAGCGGCGGCGCCCAAGCGCGCCACACCGAAAGATCGCGGCATGAACAACGCGCCAACGCCAGCGACGCGCAAAGCGAATTATGTGCTTGGCGTGTTGTTCCTCGCCTATGTGTCGAATTCTGTCGACCGCGGCATTCTCACTATTCTCAACGAAGAGATCCGTCACGCCTTCGATCTCAGCGACACCGAGCTGGGGCTTTTGGGCGGACTGGCATTCGCCCTCTTCTACGCCGTGCTCGGCTTGCCGATCGCGGCGCTGGCCGACCGCACCAACCGGCGCAATGTGCTCGCCATCAGCATTGCGCTGTGGAGCGTGGCGACCGCGCTCTGCGGCGCCGCGACGAGCTACCTCACGCTACTAGCCGCGCGCATCGGCACGGCAATCGGCGAAGCCGGTGGTACACCGCCGTCCAATGCGCTGATTGCCGACTATTTCCCACGCGCAAAGCTCGGCACCGCTCTTTCCATCTACGCGCTCGCAATCCCGATCGGCTCGATGCTCGGCTCATTTGGCGGCGGCTGGGCAAATGTCTTTTTCGGCTGGCGCTGGACATTTGTGCTTGCAGGCGCACCTGGACTCCTGATCACGGCCCTCCTCTTTCTTACCGTCAAAGAGCCGCCGCGCACGAGCAGCGAGCCCGCACCACCGGTATTCGCGGTCGCGCGTCATCTGTGGAATCGCGTTTCGTTTCGCCATCTGAGCATCGGCGCCGGCCTGCACTCTTTTGTCTATTATGGCGGAGCCGCTTTTGCCGTCAGCTTCTTCGTCCGCAGCCATCATATGAATACGGGCGAAGCCGGCAATTGGCTCGCGCTTCTAGGCGGTATCGGCGCCATCGGAACCTTTTTCGGCGGCTATCTCGCCGATCTCCTCTCGCGCAAGCATAGCGATCCACGTTGGTATTTCTGGATACCGGCGATTGCCATTCTCGTAATGGTGCCGTTTCAATTCGTCAGCTATCTCGCCAACGACATCAGCATATACATCCCGGCCTTCATCGCCTGGACGATTTTCAACTCGGTCTATTTCGGCCCCACCGCAGCGATGACGCAATCGCTGGCGAGCCCGCGCATGCGCGCCGTTGCAGCTTCGGTGCTTCTTTTCATTCAGACGATTTTCAGCCTCAGCCTTGGGCCCACAATCGTCGGCGCAATCAGCGATGCGTTGACGCCTCACTTCGGCGAAAACGCGCTGCGCTACGCACTCGTGATCACCAGCCTCGTCAATCTGTGGTCGGCCGCGCACTACTTCATCGGCGCACGGCACGCCAAGAGAGACATCGAGGCAACCGAGGCTTTGCAGGCGGCCTAGGGCTTGATTGCGCCGGTCTCCAAGAGCGCAGCGACGACCAGGCGCCTCAGCGCCTTCTCGCGCAGCGACTCGGCCTCCCAAAGCCCGAGGCGCGCAAGAAAACGCTCGGCTTCCGGTGGCGGATGCCCGGCGCGCAAGCCATCGCGGGCAAGACGCGCAAGACCCTGCGGCGACTGCGTGTTCGCCTTGAGATGCTGCAGCGCTTGAGCAAGCACAATCTCCGTCTCGTCGAGATCGCTGCCGAACGGAAACGGCGGCAGGAGATTTTGCGCGCGCGCGGCGCCTAGAGCAGACGCAAGCTTTTCCGGCGTGTTTTGTCGTTGATGTGCCGGAATCTCATAACCGGATTCAACCTTGCGGGCTTTCTTCGCAGCTTCGAGCAGCTGCTCCTGAAAGCGCGAATCGGTGATCGCAAGAATCCGCTCCACCGTCTCGCTATCGGTTGCCCCACGTAGATCGGCGATGCCGTATTCGGAGATGACAATGTCTTTCAAATGCCGCGGAATCGTCTCGTTCGGACGCTCCCAAACGAAATTGGAATGGAGCCGCCCATGCAGCATCTTGGTCGAGCGCACCAGGAGAATTGAGCGGCCGCCTTCGAGCTCCAGCGCCATATTGACGAAATTGAACTGCCCGCCGACACCGCTGACGATACGGCCGTCGGCCAAGGCATCCGACGCCGCACCGCCAAGCCCCGTGACTTCCATCACCGAATTGATGAAGCGGCCACGAACGCGCTGGCGCCGGCGTTGCATCTCATCGCCGTAAAGCGCATTCACTTTGGCGACCGATGTCATGTTGATCTTGGCGCGCGTGTCGTCATCGAGCGCCCGCATGCGCCGGTAGAACTCGCGCGACCCCAGGAAAAACCCGCCATCCATGGTGCGGCCGTTCTGCTTGCCTTCATCGCTCACTTCGCGGCTGATGATGCCCTGCTCGAACAAGGCCAACAGACCATCGGAAATCATTTCGCTACAGCCATAGAGCCCTTGCTTGAAAGGCCCGCGGTCGCCCAGCGTTGCCGCCGCAAGACCGGGTGCAAAGGCGCTGTTCAAAGCGCCGATCGTGCTTGCCCATGCCGCATTATTCTTGTGACGCAGGAGAAGTGCAGAAGATATCGCGTCAGCCAGCGAGCCGATGCCGATCTGCAAAGTGCCGCCATCTTTGACGAGCGTCGACGCGTGAAGGCCGATCGCGTGGTCCCTCAGCGAAACGGCGTTGGTCGGCATGCCGAACAAAGAGGTTTGCGGGCCATCAAGCATCGCGTCAAACACACTGCCATCGACCTCGGCATCGCCCGCCATGAACGGCAAGCTCGCATTCACTTCCCCAAGCACGGCGATCGGCCGCTCCTTTTGCGCGCGCATTGCCGGAATGACATCAACCGCAAGATCAGGGTTCGACGCAAGGCTGACTCGCTTTCCGCTCGGCCCCTCGCGCACCGCGACCAATTGCGCAAGCACATTGATGCCGCCCTCAAGCACGCGCCGCGTGGCATGTGTATAGTTGGCGCTCAGATAATGCTGCTGCGCATAATCGTTATTGATGAGCGTTCCGGTCGGCAGGAAAAACTCACGCACCGTGACATTATCCGGCATCGTGCCCGCGCGCCGCGCCTTGGCATATTCAAGCTCGACATAGCCCTTGAAACAACCGGTCCAGGATCGGCTGCATGAAGCGGCTCTCGAGCCCCGGCGAGGGTTGCGGGATTTCGAGCGTCAGCGCGGCATAGATCGAAAGCTCGATCGAGGGATTCTTCTTCGCAATATCGAAGAACGCGTTGGCGAGATGATTGGCTTTGCCAAGGCCAAGCGGCAGGCCAAGGACGATGCGCTTGCCGACATGCGCAATTGCATCCTCAGCGCATGATCGCGCGTCGTCATAGTGTTCAAGCACGATGGGTCACGATGAAGAAGCTGCGCGGGGGTAGTCCGATTCGGAAGGGTAAGCCGGAGGCTCAGCACCGCCAAGCCCTGTGATTTCACTCTTGTCGAAATCGTCGACCTCAACGACCTTGCGCACCAGCGTGCGGGCATCGCGCAAGCGCCGCACCTCATCGGTGTTGATGAGGCCGCGCGCAAGCGCCTGGTCAATATCGTGCACGCGCTCCTTGGAGAGCTTGCGCTCAAGATCATGCGTTGCAAGCGTTGCCTGGAACGCCGCTTCGAGCGCCGAAAGCGAAGTACCCGTACCAATGAAGACGCCCGCGGTTAGCCGCTCGCGCGTCTCGCTATCGGTCATGATCAGTTGGCCCGCGGCATGCGCAAGCTTGTCGGAGGGCGGGCGCCGGCGCCGGCCGAGCGGCAAAGTGAGCGCGCGCATGAGAAGGCCCCAAGCCGGCGCGGGAAAGTTGCGGATGACTTCATCGAGCCGTGTCTCGATCTCATAAAGGCTTTGGTGAAATGCCCAATCGAGCAATGGCTGATCGGCGGCCGGCTGGCCATCATCCTCGAAACGTTTGACTGCACCGGTGAGCAGATAAAGCTCGGCAAGCACATCGCCCAAGCGTGCGGAAATGCTTTCACGCCGCTTGAGCGAGCCGCCAAGCCCCACAAGCGCGATCTCCGCTGCGACGGCAAGTGATGCGCTGACGCGCGCAAGCTGGCGATAATAACGCGTGGCCTTGCCCGCCTCCGGCACACCCGCGAAAAAACCGTTGGTCAAATTGTGGATGAAGCTGCGCGCGGCATTGCTGAGCTGATAGCCGAGATGGCCGAACAGCGCTTTGTCGAACTCTTCGAGGCCCTTCGCTTTATCTTCCATCGCAACGGCCGCCATCTCACGCATGAGATAAGGATGGCAGCGGATCGCGCCTTGCCCAAAGATGATCAGCCCGCGCGTTAGGATATTCGCGCCTTCGACGGTGATACCGATCGGGATCGAGCGATAGACCGTGCCGAGATAATTCTTCGGCCCGTCCTGAATGCCCTTGCCGCCATGCACATCCATCGCGTCATTGATTGCGTGGCGCATGCGCTCGGTCGCGTGATATTTGAGGATCGCCGAGACAACCGCCGGATGCTCGCCAGAATCGAGCCCGACCATGGTGAGCCGCCGCGCCGAATCGACGAGATAGGCCATGCCCGCAATACGCGCGATTGCCTCGCGCACCAGCTCGAATTCGCCGACCGCGACATTGAACTGTTTGCGAACGCGCGCATAAGCGCCGGTGGTGCGTGCGGCAAGCTGCAATCCCGCGGTCGAGAGCGAGGGCAATGAGATGCTGCGGCCAGCGGCGAGCGCCCCCATCAGCATCTTCCAACCCTGACCAATCTGCGCTTGGCCGCCCAAGATTTGGGCAGAGCGGCACGAACACATCGTGCCCGTGCGTCGGGCCATTCTGGAACGCCAGATGCGCGGGGAAATGCCGCCGGCCAATCTCAACACCTTTGAGTGCGTTGGGATAAGCGCGACGGTGATGCCGAGATCCGCCTCGCCACCGAGCAGCTTGTCGGGATCGTGAAGCTTGAAGGCGAGTCCCATTAAAGTCGCGACCGGCGCGAGCGTGATATAGCGCTTCTCCCAATTGAGCCGCATGCCGAGCATGCGTTCGCCATTCCATTCGCCATAGCAGACGACGCCGGTGTCGCTCATCGCGGCAGCATCGGAGCCCGATTCAACGCCCGTCAATCCGAAGCACGGCACTTCCTCGCCGCTCGCGAGCTTAGGCAGATATTGGTTCTTCTGCTCCTCGGTGCCGTATTTGAGGAGAAGCTCGCCAGGGCCCGAGCGAGTTAGGCACCATGACGGAGACGGCGGCGCTGACATTGCGCGTTGAGATGCGCTTGACGATCTCGGAATGCGCGAAATCGGAAAAGCCTTTGCCGCCATATTGCTCGGGAATGATCATGCCCAGAAAGCCCTGGGCCTTGAGGAACTGCCACACGGGCTCCGGCAGATCATGGTGCTCGAACTCGATCGCCAATCATCGAGCATGGCGCACAACTCTTCGACCGGCCCATCCGATGAACGCCTTCTCGGCAGGCGAAAGCTTGGGCGGCGGGAGGGCGACGCAGATATTTCCAATCCGGCTTGCCGGCGAAGAGCTGCGCCTCGAACCAGGTCGTGCCCGCCTCGATCGCCTGGCGCTCGGTGTCGGACATCCGCGGCATAAGCTTGCCGTAAAGCTTCATGAGCGGCTGGCTGATGAGATCGCGGCGGAAACGGGTCAATTCGGAGGCCATGGGCGTGCTCGCGGGTGATTTTCAGCCAGTCTATCCTAACATTTGTGCGCGTGAAGATTGGCTCAAGGCGGAGCGGCGATTTTTCTCAAATACCGCCAGCCTCCCCCGGCAGCATAAGGTTAACGAGTTTCCGGAGCCGGCAATCAGCAAAGCCTCGAAGATCGAGTGCGCTCGCCAGAGCCTGCGGCGACATGCCGAGCTTTGCAAGGGCGGCGCGATCAGTCACGCACATAGACTGGGCGCCATGCGCATCAGCTGATCGAATGCCCTTCGCGGATTTGCGAGCCCGACTTCCTCGAAAGGATGCACACCGGTCGTGCGCGCGAGACTCGGCCGCGATCTCGCGCGCATACGGGTTTTCACTGACAAGGGCAACGCGCGGCGAAGGCCGTGCACGTTCATGAAAAACGATGACCGAGCAGCTCGCCTGTTCGAGGATCGCGCCGGCATTTCTGCCTAAACGCCGATGATGAACAGAAGAAGCGCCGATCGCGATCATCTCGCAGGAATGCGCGCGCGCGAGAATCTCATCGCGGACACGCCCGCGCGCGATCTGAAATTTCCAGGCGACACGATTAATGCCTGCTATGCGCGCGACATCCTCACGCAGGCGCCGCTCTCGCACACGCAGGCGCGCATAGAGTGCCGCTTCATCGAGCGGCGCGACGTCACCGCCCTGAAACGACACCACGAAATGGCCAGGCAGCGCAGCAACAGAGAAGAGATCCGCATCCTCGATGAAGATCGCCAAGATCTCGGCCGACATTTCGGCCGCAAGGCGCGCGGCAGATTGCAGCGCGCCTGCGGCTTGCCGCGCCTTCATCGAGCGCGACAATGATCCGGCGTGTCACTTGACACCTCCCATCCCGGCGCATCTCGGCGGCGCGGCGCAGCCGATCAAGCTCGTGCAAGGCGCCGCTCGACTTTGCCGAACAACGTATCTTCCGGATAGGAGCCGTCTGCGTCGGGCACGCCGGCCTTCATCCCGGTCAGGATTTCGAGCGCCTGCTCCACCGTCGAGCCGCGTAGATCTTGAAAGAGCCCGCGCGCACGGCATCGACCACATTCGGGCTCAAGCACCAGGTGGCGGCGTTGCTCTCCGGGATGATGACGCCATGGCGGCCGTTCAAGCCGCGCGACTCGCAAACCGCGAAATAGCCTTCGATCTTTTCATTGACGCCGCCGATCGCCTGGACTTGGCCGCGCTGATTGATCGAGCCGGTGATGGCGAAATGCTGATCGATCGGCACTTCGGCGATCGCCGAAATGAGCGCGCAGGTCTCGGCCACCGAGGCGCTGTCGCCGTCCACGCCGCCATAGGACTGCTCGAACACGAGGCTCGCGCGCAGCGACAAAGGCTTGCGCCACGCCGAACGTCGAGCGCAGGAAGCTGCCAAGGATCGAACACGCCCTTGGAGTGGGTCGGCCCGCTCAGCTCGACTTCGCGCTCGATATCGACGACCTCGCCGCGGCCAAGCCCGATGCGCGCAGTGATGCGGCTCGGCCGGCCAAAGCTCAGGGCGCCGATCTGCGACACCGAGAGCCCGTTGATCTGCCCGACGACCGAAGTTCGGTGTCGATCGAGATGACGCCTTGCTCGATCGTCTCGCGCACCAGCTCGGGAATGCGGCCCAACCTGTCGATCTGCGCGGCGAATAGCGGCGCCAACATCCTGCTCATCGATACGCGCACTGCCGCGGCCTGCAGCTAGATGGCCGGCTTCCTGACCATCAGATCGCGCATCTTTGGAGAGCTTCATCGTGTACCGCTCCCGGTCGCCGGCCTCGCGCGCGGCGTAGCGCAACACTTGGCCGATGGCGCTTCGCGTGAACGGCGCGAGCTTGGATTCATTGGCGATCGCGCTCAGCAGGCGCACATATTGATCCCGTCTCGCCATTATCGAGCTTGATGCGAGTCTTCCCAATCGACTGCGATCTTGAACAGCTGAGCGAAATCCGGGTCGGCATCATTCAAGAGATAATAGATACGCCTGTCACCGATCAGCACGAATCTTGATATCGAGCGCAGATCGGCTCGGGCTCGAGCGACACCGTCGAGATGATACCGAGCGCTTGCGCCGCGCGTTGGATGCGAATCTCAGCCGCAAAAATCGAGCGCTTGAGCGCCTCCCATGAGGCCGGACGGCGTCAGGAGCTTGCGCGCATCGAGCACGAGATAGCCGCCATTGGCTTGGTGCAAGCGCGCCGGGACGGATGAGATGAAGATCGGTCTGCAGCGTGCCCATCTCGGCGCGGTGCTCGATCGTGCCGAGCAGGCGGTCGAGCGTAGGGATCGTCCTCGAACACGACCGGCGCTCGACCCGAAGTCACGCGTTGTCGACGATCAGATTGACGAGATAGCGCCGGTAAAACGGATGGCCGTTGATCAGCTCATCGACGGAGTTGGCCTTTGGCGCGCCGAGCGCGCCGATGATGATGATCGACATTTTCAAGAACGTCCTTGCGCAGTCCTGAAGAAACTCCTGGATCTCTTCGACCTAAGCGAAGTCGCGCTTGACGCCTTCGAGCAGAAAGTCGAGCGCATAGGCGGCGGTGCGTTGGTTGAGCTGGCGCACTTTTTCGCGCGCGGCAAACGCCCATGTCGGCACCTGGCGCAGTGCGCGCTGAAGCTCGCTCTCCATGCTGCTTGCATATTGGCAGTTGCCGCCTCACGCTGTTCCTCGGCAGCTGTGAAACGCATCCGGTTGAATGATCTGTCCGTCCTTCGTCGGCGCGAAGCCGAATCCGACCGGCGTCCGCACCATGTCGCAGGCCGACTGCCTTGGCCTTCTCCTCGACCTCCTTGAGCGCTTGCTCGTTCTGCTCGCTGAACTCTTCTTCGATGACTTGCTGCAGCGTGCGATATTCCTCGCCTTGAAACGCGGTTCGAAGGCCTCCTGCAGTTCCGGTACGAAGCCGGACATGCGGGTCGCGAAACTTTTCGCCCATGCCGCGCGGCAGCTTGATAGCATTGGGCGCGCGCTCATCGCGAAATTATCTGACATAGCACCAGTCGATAGGCGCCGGACGCTTGGCCGCCAGCTCGTTCAAGCTTCTGACGCACGAGGCGCCGGCGCCCCGAGCCCTGGTCGCCCATGACGAACATATTGTAACCCTCAGCCTCAACGCCGAGCCCGAAATCCAGGGCGGCAAGCGCGCGGCGCTGGCCGATCACGCCCGGTGGCGGCGCCAGCTCATCGCTTGTCTCGAATTTGAGGCTGATCTTCGGGGTCCACTCGACGTCGTGGATTGGCAAGGGCTCCCGCATGCGCGCTCCTCGTTCTTGGTTGGGGCACTGTCATAACATCGAGAGCGGTGAACGGGAAAATTCGCTTGGCACCTGCGCGGATTTAGATCGGCGCCCTGATAACGGCCTTGCATCAGCCTGCCGATAGGGTTGCGCTTGAGGCAACAACAAAGCGGGAGGGTCCTATGAGAATTTCGCTCGGCACAGCTGCAATCCTATGCGCTCTTGTGGCCGGTTCCGCAGTTGCGAAGCCGGTGACAACCGACAAAGGCCAAGTCGAAGGCGTCAGCGAGAACGGGCTCACCGTTTATAAAGGTGTCCCCTTCGCCGCCCCGCCCATGGGGGCATTGCGCTGGAAAATGCCTGTGCCGGCGAAAGCCTGGAACGGCGTCTACAAGGCCGGCGCCTTCAAGCCGCAATGCGAACAAGGCGCCGCGATGGCCGACAAATCGCTCGCGATGAGCGAGGATTGCCTTTACCTCAATATCTGGACGCCTGCGACATCGGCCAACGAAAAGCTGCCCGTGATGGTTTGGATCCACGGCGGCGGTTTCACCGCGGGCTCTCCCTCGCAACCCTTCTTTGTCGGCGATCATCTCGCGAAGCACGGCGTCATCGTCGTGAATATCGCCTACCGGCTCGGCGTATTCGGCTTCCTTGCGTATCCGGCGTTGACAGCTGAATCGCCGAAACCACAGCTCCGGCGATTATGCGCTCGGCGACATGATCGCAGCCATCAAATGGGTCAAGCGCAATATTGCAGCCTTCGGCGGCGATGCGGACAAGATCACGATCTTCGGCAAATCCGCGGGCTCGACAGCTGTGGCCAATCTCGTCGTCTCGCCACTATCGAAGGGCCTCTTTGTCGGCGCGATCGCCGAAAGCGGCGCGGCGCTCTACCCCAAGGAGGCAACGCTCGCCGAAGCCGAGCAGGCAGGCCTTTCATTAGCCAAATCGCTCGGCGTCAATTCAATTGCGGACTTGCGCGCGCTGCCGGCAGATAAGCTGATTGCTGCTCAGGAAGCGGCCGGCGATGATGCGCGCCCCATCACACAGGCGATTATCGACGGCTATGTCATCCCCGGCGATCCCTTGAAGATCGAAGAGGCAGGCAAGCAGATCGACGTGCCGATGATCCTTGGCAACAACGCGCATGAAGGCCGGCTGTTCACGCGAAACAACACCGGCGGCAAAGACGCCTTCATCGAGGAAGTGAAAGACCAATTCGGCGATATGGCCGATCAAGTGCTCAAGCTTTATCCGGCGAACACTGACGAGCAAGCCAAGGAATCGCGCGCCGCGCTCGCGGGCGACTCGGGGATGGGTTATAATATGTGGCGCTGGGCGCAGCTTCGGTCGCGAGACGGCACAAGCAAAGTGTTCTATTATCACTTCGAACACGCGCCGCCGTCGAATGGCGGTAGAATCCCTACTACGCCTTGGGCGCAACACATTTCATGGAAGTGCCTTACGTGTTCGGCAATCAGCTCGGCGGCGGCGAGTTCACCGGCTACGACGCCAAGCTCTCGAATGAGATGGCGACCTACTGGACGAACTTTGCCAAGACGGGAGATCCCAACGGCGCGGGGCTCCCTGACTGGCCCGCTTACAGCACGCAGAATGAGAAGGTGATGCATTTCGGCGACAAGACTTATGTCGACGGCGTCGCCCATGAAAAACAGCTCGAGCTGCTCGACAAGAAATTGGCCCGCTAGCGAGCACGGTGCGTGGCGCTCACTTGAGCAGGATCGCCGCCGCCGCCACGCTAAATTGCCGATGACAGCGCCAATGGCGCCGCCAATGAGTCTACGGCGCTTCCACATGAGTGCGCCGAGGACCAAGCCAAGCAGCGCACCCGGCCAACCGGCAATCGGCGAGATGAGCAGGAGCTGCCACCACTCGAACTTAATGTCGATATCGGACAAGACCGCTAACGGTATGAATCGTTGATCGCGGCAAGCGCGGCGCTGCCGGGGCAGAGCTCTTTCTCGCCGAGCGAATTGAGCGGTGCATCGACGGTTGCCAGATTCGCATGCAGATCGCGCGGCGCCGCCTCGACAAACAGGAGCCCGGTAACGACTTCGCCCTGGGCATGATGCTCCTGCAGATAGCTCATCGTCGCAACACGATCTTGCGGGTCATAGTCCTCGCGCAACTTACGCAGACGCAAGACCGAGCCGTCATGCTGCTCGACCTCTTGCAGCGCGCCCGGCGCATAGCTTGTGGTGATCTCCTCACGGCTCTCGATGAAATCGATGCGGTTGACCGCCGCATTGTGCGCGCGCACGAAATCATAGCTCTTGGTCGAGCCGTCGTTGTTGTTGAACGCAACGCAAGGGCTGATCACGTCGATGACGGCCGGCGCCGTCGTGATGAATCGCCGCCTTGATGAGCGGGACCAGCTGATGCTTGTCGCCCGAGAAGCTGCGCGCAACGAAGCTCGCGCCGGCGAGCAGCGCAAGACCGATCAAGATCGATCGGCTGGTCGGTATTGGGGCCAGCATATTTCGATCTTCGAGCCGAGATCGGCCGTCGCGGAGAACTGGCCTTTGGTCAGGCCATAAACGCCGTTGTTCTCGCAGATATAGACCATGTTCACCTGGCGCCGGATCGCGTGGACGAACTGGCCAAGGCCGATCGAGGCGGAATCGCCGTCGCCGGAAATGCCGAGATAGATCGAGGTCGCGATTGGCGAGATTGGCGCCGGTCAGCACCGACGGCATCCGTCCGTGGACGGAATTGAAGCCGTGGCTCTGGCCGAGCAAATAGTCGGGCGTTTTCGATGAGCAGCCGATGCCGGAGAGCTTGGCGATACGGTGCGGCGCTCAGATCGAGCTCGAAGCAGGCCTGAATCAGCGCAGCGGAGATCGAATCGTGCCCGCACCCCGCGCACAGAGTCGATATCGAGCCTTCGTAGTCGCGATGCGTGAAGCCGAGCGCATTCTTCGGCGAGCTTCGGGATGATGCAGCTTGGGCTTTGCGATGTAGGTCATGATGCTGTCTTCTGCATTACGCCGCGACCGAGCGCGGCGAGCCGCTCGTGATATCTCGGAGATGATGAAACGCGCAGTGATCGGCGTTCCATCATAGTGCAAGACGGAGTTGATGCGCGCCGGATCGATGCCGCATTCATTGAGATCAGCGTGCGCATTTGCGCATCGCGATTCTGCTCGATCAGGAACACCTGATCGTGCGCGTTGATGAAATCCACCAGCTCGTCGGCGAACGGAAACGCCCGGATGCGCATCGTGTTGAGGTGAATGCCCTGCTTCTCGAGCGCGGCGAGCGCCTCCGCCAGCGCGGGCGATGTCGAGCCGAAATAGAGTCGCACCAATTCTTGGTCGGCATCTTGGCATCGCGCCGCACCGGCTTGCGGCACCAGCGCCTTGGCCGTCTCGAACTTGCGCAAGAGGCGCTGCATGTTTTCGACGTAGTCAGCGCCCTCTTCGCTGTATTTCGCGTAGGCATTGTGCGATGTAGCCGCGGGTGAAATAGGCACCCTTGGTCGGATGCGTGCCCGGCAAAGTGCGATAGGGAATCGCGTCGCCGTCGACATCGAGATAACGGCCGAAATCGCTGCCCCTCCTCGAGCATCTCGCAGGTCATGATCTTGCCGCGATCATAGCTGCGCGCATCGTCCCATTTGAGCGGTGCGCATCAGCCACTCGTTCATGCCGATGTCGAGGTCGAGCATGACGAAGATCGGCGTCTGCAAGCGCTCGGCAAGATCGAAGCTTTGCGCCGCGAACTCGAAGGCTTCCGCCGGATCCTCCGGAAACAACAGGACATGCTTGGTGTCGCCGTGGCTGGCATAGGCGCACATCGAGAAGATCGGATTGCTGCGTGCGTGTCGGCATGCCGGTCGAAGGCCCGCCGCGCTGAATGTCGAAGATCACGGCGGGAATTTCGGCGAAATAGGCAAGACCGAGGAACTCCTGCATCAGCGAGATGCCGGGGCCGGCCGTCGCGGTGAACGCGCGCGCGCCGTTCCAGCCCGCGCCGATCACCGTGCCGATGGCGGAAAGCTCGTCCTCGGACTGAATGATGGCGAACTTGTTCTGCTTGGTCTCGGGATCGACGCGGAGCTTGCGGCAATGCTTCTGGAAAGCTTCGGCGAGCGAGGTCGATGGCGTGATCGGATACCAGGCGGCAACCGTCGCGCCGCCATAGACGCAACCGAGCGCCGCGGCATCATTGCCGTCGATGAAGATGCGATCGCCCACCGTGTTGGCGCGCTCGAGCTTGAGCTTGCACTGGCCGCCAAGGTGATCGCGCGCGTAGTCGCGGCCCATATGCAAGGCTTTGATATTGGCATCGAAGAGATCTGCGCGCTTCTTGAATTGCTTCCCGATCGCCACCTCGATTACCTCGAGCTCCATGTCGAGAAGATGCGGCGAGCGCGCCGACATAGGTGATGTTCTTGAACAGCTGACGCTGGCGCGGATCCTTGTAGGCGGCGTTGCACAGCTCGGTCAGCGGCACGCCGAGCACGGTGATGTCGGCGCGAAATTTCTCCGTCGGCAAGGGCTTGGTCGAAGTCGTAGAAGAGATAGCCGCCCGGATCGATCTCGGCGACATCCTTGTCCCAGGTCTGCGGGTTCATCGCGACCATCAGATCGACGCCGCCGCGGCGGCCGAGCCAGCCGGCGCCTGAGACGCGCACTTCGTACCAGGTCGGCAGGCCTTGGATGTTGGAAGGGAAGATGTTGCGCGTCGCCACCGGCACGCCCATGCGCAGGATCGAGCGCGCGAACATCTCGTTGGCGCTTGCCGAGCCCGAGCCGTTCACATTTGCGAACTTCACGACGAAGTCGTTTGTCGCTTTTCTATCGGCTGGCATGCGCTGGCTGTTGCTGGATTCGAACAGGAATTTTTGCATGTCCCAGGCGCCGGTTGGGCAGCGCTCGGCGCACAAGCCGCAATGAAGGCACAGGTCTTCGTCCTTCACCATTACGCGCCCTGTCTTGAGGACACCGAGACATAAAGATCTTGCGTGGTGTTGAGTGCGGGCGCGGTGAGGCGCGCTCTCAGCTCGGCTTCCTCGCCATTTCGGTGAAGGTGATGCAATCGATCGGGCAGACATCGACGCAAGCATCACATTCGATGCACAGCTTGCGGTCGAACACGGTCTCGACATCGCAATTGAGGCAGCGCATCGCCTCCTTCCAGCCGAGCCCGGTCGAAGCCAAGCTCGACCTCCTTCCTCACATCCTTGAGCGCGATCTCGTTGGGCACATGCGGCACCTTTTGGCGCAGCGCGAGCGAGATGTCGTTGTCGTAGCTCCACTCGTGGATGCCCATCTTCTGGGACATGAGCTTGACCATGCGGCGGCGGTCGATCACTCACCTGCTCGGCATGGCACAAACAGGTCGATCGAGATCGCCGCCTCATGGCCATGCGCGACGGCCCAGATGATGTTCTTCGGCCCGAACGCCGCATCGCCGCCGAAGAACACGCGCGAGTTTGTCGATTGATACGTGACCGGATCGATCTTCGGCATGCCCCAGCGGTCGAACTCGATGCCGATGTCGCGCTCGATCCACGGAAACGCATTCTCTTGTCCGACCGCGACCAGCACATCATCACATTCGAACAAGCGGTCCGGCTCGCCGGAAGGCACGAGGCTGCGCCGGCCGTTCGCGTCGTATTCGGCCTTCACATGCTGAAACACGACGCCGGTGAGTTTGCCATTCTCATGCTTGAATTCCTTGGGCACGAGGAAATTGTGGATCGGGATGTCCTCGCGCATCGCATCTTCTTTTTCCCAAGGGCTCGCCTTCATCTCATCGAAGCCGGAGCGCACGACGACATGCACTTGCTCGCCGCCGAACCGGCGCGACGTGCGGCAGCAATCCATCGCCGTGTTGCCGCCGCCGAGCACGACAACGCGCTTGCCGATCTCGTCGTGTGGCCGAACGAGACGCTGGAGAGCCAATCGATGCCGATGTGGATATGTTTCGCCGCTTCCTTACGGCCCGGAACACCGAGCTCACGGCCGCGCGGCGCGCCGCAGCCGACAAACACCGCATCGAAGTCTTCGGCAAGCACCGCCTTGAGGCTGTCAACTTGCTGGCCCAGACGCAGCTCGGGCTCGAGCGCGGTGATGTAGCCGACCTCTTCATCGATCACGGTTTCAGGCAGCCGGAATTTGGGGATTTGCGAGCGAATCATTCCGCCGGCCGAGGCATCCTGATCGTAGATCACGCATGTGTAGCCGAGCGGCAAGAGATCGCGCGCAACGGTCAGCGAGGCGGGCCCGGCGCCGATCAAGGCGATGCGCTTTCCATTCTTCGCCGCCGGCGGCCCCGGCAGGCGCGCGCTGATATCGCCCTTGTTGTCGGCGGCGACGCGCTTCAACCGGCAGATCGCGACCGGCTCCTTGGAATCCTCAACCCGGCCACGGCGGCAGGCAGGCTCGCAGGGCCGATCACATGTGCGCCCCAGAATTCCGGGGAACACATTCGACTGCCAATTGACCATATAGGCGTCATCGTAACGCCCGGCAGCGATCAGGCGGATATATTCCGGCACCGGCGTGTGCGCCGGGCACGCCCATTGGCAATCGACGACTTTATGGAAATAGGCAGGGTTGGCGATATCGGTCGGCTGCATGCCGGGGCGCCCCACGCTCGCCGCAGCGGATCGCCCCTCGACGCTATCGATGCTCATCGCTCCGCTCTATCCTTCCGGGCGCCATGGCTTGACCGTGCAGGCAGAGCGTATATCCCCTTGCGGCCCAACGGCATCTGGTGATGCCTCCTTGCCTGCGGATTCGGGAATATAGTGTCCATAGGCGCTCGCGTCATTGCCTTTGAGTGCAACACCATGAGAATTAAGGCCCTTGCGGCAGTGATCACAACGCGGGGGGCGGCGCCGGGCTCGGCAATCCAGCATTGTGAAACGATTGATTGGCGCAATTGGCGTTTGGACGCCGACACAGTCTAGTGTGCACTGCGAAACAAAACTGAGGCATCGAGAGCGGATGCGCGTATTGCAAGTCCTGGGGAGCGCTGCTCACGGCGGAGCCGAGGCCTTCTTTGAGCGCTTGGTTCCAGCTCTCCACCGCGCAGGGCTCGATCAGCGCGTGCTCATTCGTCCTTTTCCGGATCGTGAAGCGGTGCTGCAGGCCGGCGGCCTGGACCCCGTCTTTGCGCCGTTCGGTGGCGTCTTCGATCTGCAAACCCCGGGCATATTCCGGCGCGAAATCGAGAAATTCCGGCCCGATATCGTGTTCACCTGGCAGAACCGCGCCTCGAGCGCGGCACCCAAAGGCAAGTTCATTCATGTCGCGCGCATGGGCGGTTATTACGATCTCAAATATTACCGCTCCGCCGATCACCTGATCGGCAACACCGAGGACATTCGTGATTATCTGATTGCACAAGGCTGGCCGGCATCGCGCGCACACTATGTGCCCAATTTCGTTGCCAGCGATGAGGCAGAACCGGAGCCGCGCGCAAAGCATCACACGCCCGAGGATGTGCCGCTTGTGCTTGCACTTGGGCGCCTGCACGAGAACAAGGCCTACGACGTTCTGCTGCGCAGCTTTGCCGATGTGCCGAACGCGCATTTATGGATCGCCGGCACTGGGCCCGAGCACGATAAGCTCCATGCTTTGGCCGAGGCGCGCGGCATCAAGGAACGCGTTCATTTTCTCGGCTGGCGGCGCGACATCGCCAGGCTGTTTGCGGCATGCGATGTGTTTGTCTGCCCCAGCCGGCATGAGCCGCTCGGTAATGTCGTGCTTGAAGCCTTTGCGCACTCCAAGCCCGTCGTTGCCGCGCGCGCGCAAGGGCCCGGCATGCTGATTGAGAACGGCAAGAGCGGCCTTCTCGTGCCCATTGATGATCAAGCCGCGCTTTCCACAGCGCTCACGCACATGATCGGCGATGCTGACTTGCGCACGCGTTGCGCTGTCGCGGGGCACGAGACCTGGCGCAAGAGCTACGCCGAAGATGTCGTGGTTCGCCGTTACCTTACGCTTCTCGAATCATTCGTTGCGCCCGCGAAGAAGCGCGCGCAGAGCTTGGCGGGCTAAGGAAATGTGCGGCATTGCCGGTTTGATGACGCGCGATGGGCGCCCGCCCGATATGGCGGTCTTGCGCAAGCTGGCAGCTGCTCTTGCACATCGCGGGCCGGATGGCGAGCGCTTCCACATCAGCGGCAACACCGGACTTGTGCATCGACGCCTCGCCATCATCGATCTCGAAGGCGGCCACCAGCCACTGTTCGGACGTGATGACACTTCGCTCGTTGCCAATGGCGAAATCTACAACGACCTTCAGTTGCGCGCTTCGCTCGGCAATGAAGGCTTCTATCAGACCGGCAGCGATTGCGAATCGATCCTCAATGTCTACGACCCGGACGATGCGAGCTTCGTCGATCGCCTGCGCGGCATGTATGCCTTTGCGCTTCATGATCCCAATCGCGATACGCTGACGCTTGCGCGCGATCCATTCGGCATCAAGCCGCTCTATATCGCCCAAGGCGATTTCGGCATCGCTTTCGCCTCCGAAGTCTCGGCACTCGTCGCGGCTAGCTTTGTTGCGGGTGCGGAAGACAAGGTGGCAATCAATAAGTTCTTCGAGCTTCAATTTCCCTCAGGCGATCATCCTCCGATTGCAGGCATCGAGCGCTTGCCGCCGGGCGCGGTGTGGACGCTCAAGTGTGGCGAGGTCATTCGCCGCGAGGGCTCACCTTATTGGCGGCGTCCGCTAAGCGCGCCCAAAGCAAACACCGATCCCCTCGAGACATTCGATGACGTTTTCACACGCTCGGTTGAGCTGCATTTGCGCTCTGATGTGCCGTACGGCCTGTTTCTTTCCGGCGGCATTGATTCCGCCGCTGTGCTCACGGCAATGACGCGCATGACAAGCCAGCCCGTGTGCGCCTTCACGGCCTACTTTCCCGGCACCGCCGCCGCCGATGAACGCGAACGTGCCAAGGCGGCAGCGAAGGCAGCCGGCGCCCATCACACCGAAGTCGCGGTCACAGAGGATGATTTCTGGCAATATCTGCCCACGATTGCGAAAGCGATGGATGACCCCGTCGCCGACTACGCCATCATTCCGAGTTGGCTGCTCGCACGCGAGGCACGCAAGTCCGTCACTGTGGTGCTCTCCGGCGAAGGCGGCGATGAGCTGTTCGCCGGTTATGGCCGCTATCGCTCCGCCATTGCGCCATGGCCGCTGAAGAAACCGATGTGGCAGCGCGGCCGCTTTCTGGCCACCGGTATCCTACGCAATGGTGGGCGCTGGCGCGAAGATATCAAGGCCGTTGAAAGTCTGCTGAAAGACGGCACGCAATTGCAGCAGGCACAGCGTGTCGACATGGCAGAGTGGCTCGTCAACGATCTGCTTATCAAGCTCGATCGCTGCTTGATGGCACATGGCATCGAGGGGCGCGTGCCGTTTCTCGATATCGAAGTCGCCCGCTTTGCGCTCGGTTTGCCGGACGATCAGAAGATCCATGGCCGCCTCGGCAAATGGCTTTTGCGCAATTGGGTGGCCGAACATATGCCCGCAACACGGGCACTAGCACCCAAGCAAGGCTTCACCGTTCCTGTCGAGCATTGGATTGCAAGCCGCGGGCGCACTCTTGGTGAGCTGCTCGCCAAGAATGAAGCAATCTCGGCAATGTGCCATCCCGATGCGGTCAAGCGCATCTTCGCAAACGCAACACAGGGCTGGCGCGCCAGCGCGGCCACTTGGACTCTGTTATTCTACGCACTGTGGCATCGCGCCCATATCGAGCGCCAAGCTGTGGACGGCAATGTAATGGACGTGCTCGCCGAGCGGTGAGCCCGCTTGCCTTGTGCGCCAAAGCGCGCATGATGCCGCCAGCGAGTCCACAGGGAGGAAACAATGCAGTCTTTACGCGCCTTATGGCGCACATTTGCTTTCATCGGCGCCGCGACATTTGCCTTGTCCGGCGTTGCGCACGCAGCGACAAGCTGCGATGCAAAATGTCTCAAGGGCTTTGTCGATCAATATCTCGCGGCGTTGGTGGCACATGATCCATCCAAGCTGCCGGTTGCCGACAATGTCCGTTTCACCGAGAACGGCCAAGTGCTGCCGCTGGGCGAGGCGCTCTGGGTGACGAACACGGGGCTCGGCACCTACAAGAATTACTTCACCGATCCTGAGGCTGGTCAGGTCGGCTTTTACGGCACGATCCATGAGGGCGATAGTTTCGATGTCATGGCGCTCCGTCTCAAAATCGTCGACAAAAAGATCACCGAGGTCGAGTCGATCATCGTGCGGCCGAGCGGCATGGGTTCGGGTGCGGGCGTCACTTCATCGCCGGCTGCCAATCTGGAAAAGCTCGGCAAGCCCAATCCGCTCTGGAGTCAGGTGATTCCGAAATCTCAGCGCATGTCGCGCGAGGATCTGATCAAGACCGCGAACAAATACTTCACTGGCCTGCAGAAGAATGACGGCAAGGGTGACTATCCGTTCACGGATGATTGCAACCGGCTCGAGAACGGCACACAGACGACCAATATGAAGCTGCCGCCCGGTGGTGCCACGTCGCCGATGCAGGCGATCGGCGCCATGGGCTGCAAAGCTCAGTTCGCCTCCGGGATGTACAACATGGTCGCGCGCATTCGTGACCGGCGCTTCCTTGTCGTCGATCCCGTTCATGGCGCGGTGATGGCGTTTGCCTTCTTCGATCATGACGGCCGCCCGCCGCCGCCAGTCACCTGGCAGGGCAAGACCACGCAGGCCAAGGGTCTCCTGTGGACCTGGGAGATTGCAGAGGCGTTCAAGATCGAGAAAGGCAAGCTGCGTTTCATCGAAGCGGTGCTGACGCAAGCGCCCTTACGGCATGAAGCCGAACTGGCCCGAATAAGATGGGCTCATGATGCGCCGGCACGCAGGTCGTGCCGGCGCATCAGCATAAGTGATGCGACGGCACCGACGCCCAGCGCTGCCGCGCCGAGAAGAAACAGATCACGCGCAGCGTGCGCATCGCCCACAACCAGCCCGCCCGAAAGCGCGCCGACAACGGCGCCGACGCGCCCGATACCGAGTGCGGCACCTACACCGCTCGACCTGATCTCCGTCGGATAGATAAGCCCAGCCGATACGTTGAGCGCATATTGCACGCCGACGGTCGCAAACCCTGAGATGAAGATCACGACAGTGAGCCCGCTTTCGGAGAACTGCGAGAACGCGACGAGCACGACTGCGGCAATCGCCAGAAAGAAGAAGCCGCTAACGGCCCAAAGGCCGATGCGATCGATGACGAGACTTAGCGCAACCCCGGCAAGCGCGCCGCCGAGCGCATTGAGAAAATTGATCATCGCAACGCCGGACGGCTTGACGTGTGCTTGCTCCAAAATTGTCGGCAGCCAATTGGAGACCAGATAGAGCGTCAACAGCGTCGCCGTGAACATGACCCACATGAGCAGGGTCGGCGCGATGAACTCGCGGCTGAGCAACTTGCCGAATGTCTGCGTCGAAACCGGCTTTGCAGCGCCCGACCTTTGGCCAGCAAGAAACATCGGCGATTCCGGCAGACCAAGTGAAATGAGCAGCGCAAACAAGAGCGGCGCAAGCCCGCCAATGATGAAGATCACCTGCCAGCCGTAGTCCGGCACGAGACCAGACCGCACGAAACCAGGAACAGCGCCGCCAAGCGGCATCGCGACGAAGATGAGAGCCGTCAACATGCCGCGCCGATGCGCGGGGGCGAGCTCTGTGCCGAGCGCAACGGCATTCGGCAATGCGCCGCCGCACCCAAGACCCATGAGAAAGCGCAGGATGGCAAACTGAATGGGATCCTGCGCGAATGTGCAGATCAACGAAAAGCCGCCATAGACCAGACAAGCGAGAATGATGGCGCGCTTGCGGCCAAATCTATCGCCGATCCAGCCGAAGCCGGCCGAACCGAAGAACGCGCCGGCGAGCCCGGCTCCGAAGAGCGGCGCGAAGGCGGATGGCTCAACATGCCAAAGCTTTGCGAGCACGGGCGCGGCAAAGCTCGTTGCCTGAAGATCATAGCTGTCGGCAAGCAGCGCGAGCGCCAGAAGCGCAAGCACCTTGGCTTGAAATAGACCAGCGCCGGTCGTCTTCTCTTCGACGCTTTCGGCCATTCTCTCCTCCCCGCCTCTTCTTATTGTCATCCCCGGGCTGTCCCGAGAATCCAGGGCATATTCGCGCCATCCACATTCTTGGTTCCGGATGCTCGGAACAGTCCGAGCATGACAGGCGGAGCGAGGGTCAGCTTTGCGAAGCTACTGGCGCTGTCGGCTCGACATTGTTGTTCGAAGGAACGCTCGGTGAGCCGGTGACGACCTCGATGTCGAGTGCGGCGGCCATGAGCGCCTTGGTATAATCGTCCTTCGGCGCATCGAAGATCTGCTCGGTATCGCCTTGCTCGACGATCTTACCCGCGCGCATGACGACGACATAGTTGCTGAGGGCGCGCACGACTTTGAGATTATGGCTGATGAAGATGTAAGCCATATTGTGCGCGGCCTGAAGGTCGCGCAAGAGATCGACGATCTGCGCCTGCACCGACATATCGAGCGCCGAGGTCGGCTCGTCGAGGATGAGAAAGTCGGGCATAAGGACCATTGCGCGTGCGATCGCGATTCGCTGGCGCTGACCGCCCGAGAACTCGTGCGGGAAGCGGTCCATCATCTCGCGCTTTCAAGCCCGATCTCTTCGAGCGTCTTTCGCCACTGTTTTGCGCACCTCGGTCGCGGGACATCTCGCGTTCATGCCACCGCAATCCTTCGCTCACGATATCGCCGACTGTCATGCGCGGGCTAAGCGCGGCATAGGGATCCTGAAAGACGATTTGCATCTTGCGGCGGATCGGACGCAACTGCGCTGAAGGTCTTGCCCTGCAGCTCTTCGCCGAGAAAAACGATCTCGCCTTCGCTCCTGATCAGCCGCAAAAGCGCCAGGCCGAGCGTCGTCTTTCCGGACCCGGATTCGCCGACGATCCCGATCGTGTGGCCGCGCTTGACGCTAACTGAAACGTCATCGACAGCGCTACATGATCGACCGTCCTGCGCAGAAAGCCTCTCTGAATCGGAAAATACACTTTGACATGCTCGGCCGAGACCACCGTCTCGGCATTTGGGTCCGGCGCGATCGGCAAGCCTTTGGGCTCCGCGGCGATCAGATGCTTGGTGTAGGGATGCTGCGGATTGCCGAGCACCTCTTTGACCGAACCCATCTCGACGATTTCGCCATTCGGTCATCACCGCGACGCGGTCCGCCAATTTCGCACTACCTGCAGGTCGTGCGAGATCAACAGAAGCGCCATGTGCATGCGCGCTCTGAAGCTCCTTCAGGAGCTGCAGAATTTGCGCCTGAATGGTGACATCGAGCGCCGTCGTCGGCTCGTCCGCGATCAAGAGGTCGGGCTCATTGGCAAGCGCCATGGCGATCATCACGCGCTGGCGTTGACCACCTGAAAGCTGATGCGGATAGGCCTGCAGACGCGCTTCGGCATCGCGCAGACCGACCAGCGCAAGCAGGCTCAAGCGTCTTGGCGCGCGCAGCTTCCTTCGTCAGCCCATGGTGAACCAGCATCACCTCGTTGACCTGCTTCTCGATCGTGTGGAGCGGATTGAGCGAAGTCATCGGCTCCTGAAAGATCATCGAGATCCGGTTGCCGCGCAGAGCTTGCGCAGATCGTCCTGGCGACGCGCCGACCAGCTCGGTGTCCTCGAACGTCACCGAGCCGCAGGGATGCGAAGCGATCGGATAGGGCAAAAGCTGCGGAATCGACAGCGCGGTCGCCGATTTGCCGGAGCCGCTTTCGCCGACCAGCGCGAGCGTCTCGCCCTTGCGAATCTCGAAACGAGATGCCGCGCACGGCCTCGCACAACGCCTTCCTGCGTGCGGAAGTCGACGCTGAGATCTTCTAACGTCGAGAAACGGATCGCTCATATGCCGGTCTTTTTCGGATCGAATGCGTCGCGCACGGCTTCGCCGATGAAAATCATGAGGGTGAGCATGGTCGCAAGCACCGCAAACCCGGTGAGGCCAAGCCACGGCGCCTGCGGATTGCTGCGGCCCTGGTTCAGCAGCTCGCCCAGAGACGCCGAGCCCGGCGGCAAGCCGAAGCCGAGGAAGTCGAGCGTCGTAAGGGCGGTAATCGATCCGGTTAGCACGAAAGGCAGGAACGTCAGAGTCGCCACCATCGCGTTGGGCAAGCACGTGGCGCCACATGATCGTGACGTTGTCGATGCCCATGGCGCGCGCGGCTCGGATGTAATCGAAATTGCGCGCACGCAGAAATTCGGCACGTACCAGCTGGGTGAGCGTCATCCATTGGAACAGAAACAGAATGCCTAGCAGCGACCAGAAGCTTGGCTGAATGACGCTGGCGATGATGATGAGCACATAAAGCTGCGGCAGCCCGCGCCAGATCTCGATGAAGCGCTGAAACGTAAGATCAATCCAGCCGCCGAAATAGCCCTGGATTGCGCCCGCCGCCACGCCGACCGCCGATGACAAGACCGACAAGATCATGCCGAACAGCACGGAGACGCGAAAGCCATAGATCACGCGCGCAAGCACGTCGCGCGATTGATTGTCGGTGCCGAGCCAATTTTCCTTGCTCGGCGGCGATGGCGCCGGCGAAGACGGATCGCGGTTGATGGTGCGATAGCTGTATTCGATCAGCGGCCAGATCATCCATCCGTTCTTCTTGATCTCATCGCGGATGAAAGGAGAGCGGTAGTCCGTGACAGCAAGAAATCCGCCGAAGGTCGACTCGGGATAATCGCACAACACCGGGAAATAGAGATGGCCTTTGTAATCGACAAGGAACGGCTTGTCGTTTGCGATGAACTCGGCCGGCAACGTGAAGAGCATCAGGCACGAGAAAGATCCACAGCGCAAAATAGCCGCGCCTGTTGGCCCTGAAATTAGCAAGCCGCCGCTTGGTGATCGGCGACAGCTCGATACGCCCAAAAGCTTTGATACCGAGAAAAGGTTTTGTCGCCGCGATAGTCATACGTCACGTCTTTCAAAATCGATGCGCGGATCAACCAGCGTATAGGTGATGTCACTCACTAGATTGAGCGAGAGGCCCATCAGCGAGAACATGTAGAGCGTGCCGAACATGATCGGATAGTCTCGATTGAGAATGGCATCGAAACCCAGAAGCCCCATGCCGTCGAGCGAAAAGATGATCTCGATGAGCAGCGCGCCGGTGAAGAGAATGCCGATAAACGCCGCGGGGAAGCCCGCGATGACGATGAGCATGGCATTGCGGAACACATGGCCGATAAGCACGCGCCGCTCGGTGAGGCCCTTGGCACGCGCCGTCATCACATAGAGCTTGTTGATCTCGTCCATGAACGAATTTTTGGTAAGCATCGTAAGGCTGGCAAATCCACCAATCACATTGCAGGCCACCGGCAGGGTGATGTGCCAGAAATAATCGGTGATCTTGTGGAACCAGCCAAAGCTCGCCCAATTCTCCGAGACGAGCCCGCGCAAAGGAAAGATGTGCCAATAGGAGCCGCCGGCAGAACAAGACGATAAGCAGCACGGCGAACAGGAAGCTCGGCACCGCATAGCCGACAATGATGACGGCGCTTGTCCATATGTCGAAAGAGGTACCGTCTTTCACCGCCTTCCTGATACCAAGCGGAATTGAGATCAAGATAGATAAGCAACGTCGTCCATAGGCCGATCGAGATTGAGACCGGCATCTTCGAGACGATGATTTTGACGACGGGACGGTCCTGATAGAAGCTCTTGCCGAAGTCGAAACGGGCGTAGTCGGCCGAGCATTTTGAGATAGCGCTCAAGCGGGGGCTTGTCGAAACCGAACTGCTTTTCGAGCTCGTGGATGTATTTCGGATCGACACCTTGCGCACCGCGATAGGCCGACATGGATGAGTCCTGTTGCTGTGCCGACGCATCGGAGCCTGAGACGCGCTGCGTGGCTTCGTTGCCCATGCCGCTCATCTGAGCGATCGCCCGCTCAACTGGGCCGCCCGGTGCGAACTGAATGATGATGAAGTTGAGCGTCAGGATCCCGAGTAGCGTCGGGATGATGAGCAGGATGCGGCGTGCAATATACGCGGCCATTGAGGGTTAGCCTTCTTTAAATGCGGCCAGAGAGAACATTAGTTGCCTGTTTCCCCTGCGGCACGCAACGCCGCATCTTTCTTTGGGTCGATCCACCAATTGTCGTTATAGCCGGTGCCAAAGGTCTGGGTGATCTTCGGCCGCCCGAAGCGGTCCCAGATACGCGAGCTTGATTGAACCGCCCCCGCCATAATGCGGCACCGAATAAAAGCCCCAGCACAACACGCGATCGAGCGCATGCACGGCTGTCACCAGGTCATCCATGGACTGCGCGGCGATGATCTTATCGAGCAGCATGTCGACAACTGGGCTCTTAACGCCCGCGTAGTTGGCGCTGCCCTTGGTATCGGCGGCTTTCGAGCTCCACAAGCTCCTTTGTTCCTGTCCCGGCGTCGCGGTCGCCCCGGTGAAGCCAACGATGACGTCGAAATCGAACTCTTGCGTCGTCTTTATGTATTGCGGCAGGTCGAGCGTGCGCAGGGTCACGTCTATGCCAAGCAGCTTGAGGTTGTCAGCCCAATGGCTGCCCACAAGCTGCGCGGCTGGATCTGAGATGAGAAGCTCGAAAGCGACCGGCTGATGCGTGATCGGTGAGATCATCTTGCCGTTCTTAACCGTGTAGCCGGCCTTCTGCAGCATCTGCGAGGCAATGCGCAGGTTTTGACGCAGCCCCTCCGTCGTGCCGTCCGTATCCGGTGGGTTGTATTCCTGGGTGAAGAGGCGTGGCGGCAACTCTTTGCGGTAAGGATCCGAGCAGTTTGAGCTCGGCCGGGCTCGGCAAGCCCTTCGCCGCAAGCTCGTCGGTACCGAAATAGCTGCGCGTGCGCGTGAAGAAGTCATAGAACAGATTCTTGTTCATCCACCTGAAGTCAAAGGCATATGCCAGCGCCTCGCGCAGCACCGGATCCGCGAACAGCGGCCTGCGCGTGTTATAGAAGAAGCCCTCATAGAGGAAGCTTTGCGTGGATGGAATCGAAAGCTTGAGAACTTCGCCATGCTTGGCGGCGGGCCAGACATATCCCGTGGCCCAATCCTTCGGCGAGGTCTCCAGAGCGCGCATCGAAATCGCCGGCCTTGAATGCCTCGAAGGCGATGACCGTATCGCGGTAATAGTCGGTTATCATCTTCTGGTAGTTGAAGCGGCCGCGTTCACCGCCAGATCATTGCCCCAATAGTTCTTGACGCGCGTCAGCGTGTAGGAGCGGCCGAGCTCGAAATCAGCTGATCTCATAAGGACCACTCGAGAGCGGCGGCTTAACGACCGGCGCCTCGAAGTCTTTGCCTTGCCAGTAGTGCTCGGGCGCGATCGCCATCGGCGCCATCACCAACAGATTGCGCCGATTGCCGACCGTCCTGAAGTATACGCGCACGCTCAGTGGCCCGGTCTTCTCGATCTTCGTCGCCTCCTGAAACACCGAGCGATAGATCGGTGCCGAATGGGCTTTCATCGTGTTGAAGGTGAAGACGACATCATCGGCCGTAATTGGCGTGCCGTCATGCCAGCGTGCATTCTTGCGCAGCTTGTACTCGACCCAGGAATAGTCATCGGGATAGCTGACTGTCTCGCACAGCAAGCAATAATAGGTACCGCGCTCATCCATGCTCTGTGACATCAGCGGGTCATAGGTCAGGTACATATTGAGGAGATTGATCGCGGAGGTGCCGCGCAGCGCGAACGGATTGAAGCTGTCATAAGATCCGGTGGACGACATGTGCACCGTGCCGCCCTGGGGCGCATTCGGATTGACATAGTCGAAATGCTTGAAATCCGGGCCGTATTTAGGCGTGCCGTAGAGCGAAATGGCATAGCTTGTGTGCACTGCCTGCTTTGCGCTCGCCGCTTGAGCCGGTACGCCGGTATCCGCCGCAAAGGCTTGCGAGAGCGGCATCGCAGCCAGGAGCAACGCGCCCATCGCCAAGAAAACTCGCTCCAAAAAGCCCATCGCGTTCACTTCCCTGCCTAATTGCCGGTGCCGCGCATCGCGCGCACGGCAGCAGCCTTCTTCGGATCGACCCACCAAGTTGTGGAATAGCCTGTGCCGAACGACTGCGCGATCTTCGGTTTTCCGAACTTGTCCCAATAGGCGATCTTGATCGAACCGCCACCGCTGTAGTGCGGCACCGAATAGAAGCCCCAACAGAGCACGCGATCAAGCGCGTGAACCGCAGTGAGCAGATCCTCATTGGTCTGTGCTGTCGCCAGCTTATCGAGCAGCATATCGACCACCGGACTCTTCACGCCGGCATAGTTGAGCTTTCCCTCTGTATCTGCCGCCTCGGAGCTCCAATAACTCTTTTGTTCGCGGCCGGGTGTGTCCGATTGGGTGCCCGCAACGCCGACAATAACGTCGAAATCGTAATCCTGCATTTCCTTGACGTATCGAGGCAGATCAAGCGATTGCATCGTCACCTTGATCCCGAGAAGCTTCAAATTATCTGCCCAGTGGCTCGATACGAGCTCAAGGGCGGGATCAGCCAACAGAATTTCGAAGGCCACCGGCTCGTGTGTAATCGGCGAGATGAGCGCGCCGTTCCTTTGCGCATAGCCGGCCTTCGTCAACATTTGCATGGCGATGCGCAGGTTGTTGCGCAAACCGGCGTCGGTCCCGTCGGTGTCCGGCGGATTATATTCCTGAGTGAAGACGCGTGGCGGCAACTCCTTGCGATAAGGCTCCAGCAGCTTCAGCTCGGCCGGGCTCGGCAATCCTCTAGCCGCAAGCGCACCGTTACCGAAATAGCTGCGCGTGCGCGTGAAGAAGTCATAAAACAAATTCTTGTTCATCCACTTGAAGTCGAAGGCATATGCCAGGGCTTCGCGCAGCACGGGATCCGAAAACAGCGGCCTGCGCGTGTTGAAGAAAAAGCCCGTGTAGAGAAAACCCTGATCCGTCTTGATCGCATCCTTCAAGACATCGCCGTGCTTGTAAGCGGGGAAGTTGTATCCCATGGCCCAGTCTTTGGGCGAGGACTCGACCCTTAGATCGTAGCTGCCGGCCTTGAATGCCTCAAAAGTGACTGTCGTATCGCGATAATAGTCGGTGATCATCTGGTCGTAATTATACCGCCCGACATTGACCGGCAGATCCTTGCCCCAATAGTTGGGTACCCGCTGGAGCGTGAAGCTGCGGCCGAGTTCGAACGCGCTGATCTTGTATGGCCCGCTTGTTAGCGGCGGTGTCACGAGTGGCGCCTCGAAATCCTTACCCTGCCAATAGTGCTTCGGAATGATTGCGACCAGCCCCGCGGTCAAGAGATGGCGGCGATTGCCGGCGGCATTGAATGTGATGCGCACCGTCCGCGGGCCGACGGCTTCGACCTTCTTTATCTCCTGAAACACGGCACGGTACAGCGGCGAAGCGTGCTTGGCCATCGTGTCGAATGTAAAGACGACATCATCGACCGTGATCGGCTTGCCGTCGTGCCAGCGCGCATTCGGGCGCAGCTTGTACTCAACCCAGGAATAATCATCGGGGTAGGTGATGGATTCGGCCAAGAGGCCATATTGCGTGCTGCGCTCGTCAAAGCTCTGCGCCATCAGTAAGTCATAAACCAATGACTGATTGAGGATGTTGATCGCCGATGTCCCGCGAAACGCGAAAGGATTGAAGCTGTCATAGGACCCTATGCCCGCCTCGCGGAGGGTCCCGCCCTTTGGCGCGGTCGGATTCACATAGTCGAAATGCTTGAAGTCGGCGGTATATTTCGGCGTGCCATAGAGTGAGACCGCGTAAGTCGTATGAAGCGCCGGTTTTGCTTCAGCAGCGGTCGCGAGTTCTCGGCGCATCGGCCGCAACTGCGGGCGAAAGCGGCATTGCGGCCGCGATAAGCGCGCCCAATGCCAACACAATCTGCCCCAGAGAACCCATCCTATGCACTTCCCTACTCGCGCCTAATTCGTTGTTCCGCGTTCTGCGCGAAGCTGAGCGTCCTTTTGCGGGTCGACCCACCATAGATTGAGATAGCTATAACCGGCATTGGGTTGCTTTTCGGGCCTGCCCAAACGGTTCCAGTAAGCGACATTGTAGAGATCCGCATCGGCACCGAGCGGCATCGTGTAGTTGTTCCACATGACGACGCGATCAAGCGCGTGAGCGGCAGTCAGCATTTCCGGCTTGGTCTTTGCCGAGAGAACCTTTTCGACCAGAGCGTCGATCACGGGATCCTTGATCCCGCCCAAATTCGCACTGCCGGACACATTTGCATAGGACGAATTGAACAGATTGCGCAGCTCGTTGCCGGGCGGAGACCCAAACGGAATGCGCTGGAAGGCGACATCGAAGTCGAAGCTCTCCATGCGCTTGGTGAAGGTCGGATAATCGACCGTCCTCATGCTCGTGGTGATCCCCAAGAGCTTCAGATTCGTCGACCAATTATTGGCTGGGCGCTCGAGGTTTGGATCCCACAGCAGCATGTTGAACTCGACCGGCTTACCGGTCTTGGGTGAGACTAGCTTTCCATCTTTCATGACATAGCCGGCCCGCTGCAGGATCTGCGCGGCCTTGCGCAGATTACTGCGCAAGCTCGCCTCCGTGCCGTCGGTCAAAGGTGTCTGATACGGCGTTGTGAAGACTTGCGGCGGCACCTTGCTGCGATAGGGCTCGAGCAGCGCAAGCTCCTGAGGTGTCGGCAACCCCTTCGCCGCGAGCTCGGTGTTACCGAACAGGCTATTGGACGGCACACCCGCACCGCACGAGAGATTCTTATTGATCCAAGTGAAATCGAAGGCATAGCGCAGCGCATTGCGCAGGGCCGGATCCTGAAACTTCGGCAGTCGCATGTTATAGAAGAAGCCCGCATATGTCGGCGTCCCCTTCATATTGATTGTGCTTTTGACGACCTCATTATGTTTGACGGCGGGCCAGGTGTAGCCGGATAGCCATTTGCACGGGCTGATCTCGAGCCGCACATCGGTGTAGCCGGCCTTGAAAGCTTCGAACTCGGCGACGGTATCTCGGTAGTAATCGAAGACGATGTTACCGTAGTTGTTCTGGCCGCGATTGACCGGCAGATCCTTGCCCCAGTAGTCCTTCACGCGCTTGAACGTATAGGACCGGCCGATCTCGAAGGACGAGACTTCATAAGGCCCGCTCGACAGCGGCGGCTCCGAGACCGGCGCAGTGAAATCACGGCCCTGCCAATAATGCTTTGGTATGACCAGCATGCCGGCAATGCCGAGCGGCAGGCGGCGATTGTTCGGCACGTCGGCATAGAAGCGTACAGTCATGGGCCCAGTCTTGACGGCTTTCACGATATGAACGAGCGAGTTGGCCCAAGCCGGCGCTGCATGATTTTTGAGCATATCGAAGCTGAAAACCACGTCATCTGCGGTGATCGGCTTGCCGTCGTGCCAGCACGCGCTTTTGCGCAAGCGGAACTCGACCCACGAGAAATCATCGGGGTAGCTGATGGTCTCGCACAGCAGGCAGTAAGACTGCGCGGTTGCATCACCGGCCCCGCGCATCAGCGAGTTGTAATACATGAAGAAATCGAGGAAGTTGATCCCCGATGTGCCGCGCAGCGCGAAAGTGTTGAATGAGTTGTAGGTGCCGTATTCGACCAGATGCACCGTGCCGCCTTTGGGCGCGTCCGGATTTACATAGTTGAAGTGCTTGAAATTCGCCGGATATTTGAGGTCGCCATAGAGCGCATAGCCGTAGGATGTGGTGATATGCTGCGATGCAGCCGGGGCGGCGACATTGGCAGCTGCGGCAGGCAGCATGGACAGTGCCGCCAGGACGAGTGCGCCCGACAGAACACGCCGCCACCAAGACCCTGCTGCAGGCACCTGTGTCATCTCCCCCTTCATGACTAATTGGTTGTGCCGCGCGCGGCGCGCAGCGCAGCGTCTTTCTTGGGATCGATCCACCAGGTGGTCGTGAAGTAATAGCCGGCATTCGGCGACTTATCGGGCCGGCCGAAGCGATCCCAATAAGCGAGGTTCAAGTGGCCCGGAAACCCATAGATCGGAATTGAGTAGTGGCTCCACATGTACACGCGATCGAGCGCATGTGCGGCTGCGAGCAGCTCAGGCCGTGTCTTGGCCGCGATGATCTTCTCAACCAAAGATCGATCACCGGATTCTTGATGCCTTCGTAGTTGATGCTGCCGGGCGTGTCGGCAGACGACGAGCTCAAGATTTGCCTGAGCTCGTCACCAGGCGAAAGCTGAAATCCCAAGAGACCGATATAGACTTGGTAATCGAAATTGCGCATCAGCTTGGTGTAGGTCGGAAAGTCGACGCTTCTGATGGTCGCGTTGACACCAAGCAATTTCAGATTGTTGACCCAGGCCGTCGCTGACCGTTCGAAATTCGGATCCCAAATCAAGATTTCGAACTCGACTGGCTTTCCTGTCTTCGGCGAGATCAGCTTGCCGCCTTTGAAGGAGTAGCCTGCCTTCTGGAGGATCTGCGCGCCGATGCGCAGATTCTTACGCAGCCCTTCCGGCGTGCCGTCGGTGAGTGGCTGCTTAAAGGCCGGACCGAAGACCTGAGGCGGCAGCTGCTTGCGATAGGGCTCAAGAAGCGCAAGCTCCGCCGGTGACGGTGGCCCTTTCGCCGCGAGATCGGAATTCGGCGAACAGGCTGTTCAGCGGTACGAATTGATTGCACGAAAGACTGTCATTGACCCAGGTGTAATCCCAGGCATAGCTCAAGCCTTCGATCAGGGCACGATCCTTAAACTCCGGTCGGCGTAGATTGAAGAAGAACCCCTCGTAGAGCGGCGCGTCCTTTTGATTGAGAGCACCCTTCAAGATCTGCTTGTGCTCAACAGCCGGGAACGCATAGCCCTTCTTCCACTGGCACGGATTGATCTCGACCCGAATGTCGGTATAGCCGGCCTTGAACGCTACGAAGTCGGCAAATGTATCCCGGTAATAGTTGGTTACGATCGTATCGTAATTGTATTGGCCTTTGTTGACCGGCAGATCCTTGGCCCAATAGTCCTTGACGCGAGAAAACGTGTATGACTTGCCGAACTCAAACGATGAGACTTCGTAAGGTCCGCTCGAGAGCGGCGGCTTGGTGATCGGCGCCGTGAAATCGCGCCCCTGCCAGTAGTGCTTGGGAAGCACCACGAGGCTCGCGACAGACATCGGCAAGCGGCGATTGTCCGGCGCATCGGCATAAAAGCGCACCGTCAAGGACCCGGTTTTGACAGCCTTGGCGACATGAGCCAGCGCATTGCCCCAAGTCGGTGTGGAATGGTTCTTGAGCATGTCGAAGCTGAAGACTACGTCTTCCGGTGTGATCGGCTTACCGTCGTGCCAGCGCGCATCTTTTCGTAGCTTGAACTCAACCCAAGAGAAATCGTCGGGATAGCTGATCGTCTTGCAGACCAGACAATAGAATTGCGCAGTGACATCGGCGGCAGCACGCATCAGCGAATGCATAATACATGGCACTATTGACGATGCTGATCGCGGATGTGCCGCGCAAGGCAAAGGCATTGAATGAGTTATAAGACCCGAGCCCCGTCGCATGCACCGTGCCGCCCTTGGGCGCATCGGGATTTCGTGTAATCGAAATGTGTGAAATTTGCGGGGTATTTGAGATTGCCGTAGAGCGCGTAACCATAGGAGGTTGTGACGTGCTGCGCGGTGGCCAGCGCCGTGGAATCGGCAGCCGCGGCAGGCAGCACGCAGAACACTGCTGTTATGGTGATTACACCCAACAGCAGAACGTGCCGCTCCCAGAAGCATGTCACAGCCTGTCTCATTTCCCCCTTCGCGATCAGTTCGTTCTGCCGCGCTCGGTGCGAAGTGCCGCATCCTTCTTTGGATCGACCCACCAGCTGGTCATGTAGGCGTAGCCGAAATTCTGCTGCTTGGCCGGCCGGCCAAAGCGATCCCAATAGGCAACGTTGTAGACGCCCTTTCCGGTGTAGATCGGGGTCGTATAGAAGTTCCACATAACGACACGGTCGAGCGCATGCGCGGCGGTCAAAACCTCAGGACGCGTCTTGGCCGCGATGAGTTTTTCAAGCAGCGCATCAACGACTGGATCCTTGATGCCGGCCCAATTGAAGCTGCCTGGAACGTTAGCCGATGAGGAGCTGAAGACGTTGCGCAACTCTTCGCCAGGCGCCGGCAGGAACGGAATAAGTCCGATGATCACGTCAAAATTAAAGTTCTCCATGCGCTTGGTGTAGCCTGGATAATCGACTGTCGTGATCGTCGTATCGACACCGAGTAGCTTCAGGTTATCGGCCCAGGCGGTCGACGCCCGCTGCAGCGCCGGATCCCACAACAGGATTTCAAACTTGATTGGCTTGTGAGTCCTGGGCGAGATCAGCTTGCCGTCCTTGATGACATAGCCGGCCTTTTGCAGGATTTGCCCACCCATGCGCAGATTCTTGCGCAAGCCTTCCTGCGTGCCGTCCGTCAGCGGCGGCTCATTTGGTGCCGTCGTGAAAACCTGCGGCGGGACCTTGCCGCGAAAAGGCGCAAGCAGCGCAAGCTCTGCCGGCGTGGGCGGTCCCTTCGCCGCAAGCTCATTCGGCGCAAACAAGCTGTGCGTCGGCAGATATTGATTGCAGGAAAGATTCTTGTTCACCCATGTGAAATCGAAAGCGTAGCTCAGCCCCTCCCGCAATTTCGGATCTTGAAATTCGGGCTTGCGCATATTGAAGAAGAAGCCTTCGTAAAGCGGCGAATCCTGCGAGTTGATAAAGGACTTGATGATTTGGTGCTTGTTGACCGCAGGCCACGTATAGCCGGATTGCCACTTGCACGGATTGATCTCGACACGAATATCGGTATAGCCGGCCTTGAACGCTTCGAACGAAGCAACTGAATCCCGGTAAAAGTCGTTGATGATCGTATCGTAATTATACTCGCCGCGATTGACCGGCAGATCCTTGGCCCAATAGTCCTTGACCCGCGTCAGCGTATAGGAGCGGCCGAAATCAAACGACGAGATCTCATAAGGACCGCTCGACAGCGGCGGCTTTGTGACCGGCGCGGTGAAATCGCGCCCCTGCCAATAGTGCTTGGGGATGATCATCATGATCTGAAACGACAGCGGCAGGCGGCGGTTATTCGGTGCATCGGCGTAAAAGCGCACCGTTAAGGGCCCCGTCTGCACGGCCTTGACGACATGCGCGAGCGGATTGGCCCATAGCGGGGCTGAGTGATTCTTCATCATGTCGAAGCTGAAGATCACGTCCTCTGCCGTGATCGGCTTGCCGTCGTGCCAGCGCGCGTTCTTGCGCAAGCGGAACTCGACCCAGGAGAAATCGTCCGGATAGCTGATGGTCTCGCACAGTAAGCAATAGAATTCCGAGACGCCGTCCGCAGACCCGCGCATCAGCGAGTCGTAATACAGATTGAAGTTCGCGAGACTGATTGCCGAAGTGCCGCGCAGCGCGAAGGTGTTGAACGAGTTGTAAGACCCGAGTCCCGTCATATGGATTGTGCCGCCCTTGGGCGCATTTGGATTCGTGTAATCAAAATGCGTGAAGTTGGCGGGATATTTGAGGTGACCGTATAGCGCGTAGCCGTAGGAGGTCGTCACATGCTGAGGATTAGCCGGCTTGGCCGCGGCAGGCTGCTGCGTGGCGCTTTGACTGGTGGTACCTGAAGCTTGTACTGCAAAGCAGGCGGCGGGAAGAGCCGCAAGAAGTGCAAGGGCAAGCACCAAAGGCTTTATCACCACGACCCTCCCACAGCCTGATCGCCGATTTGCGTTTAATTATTGATGGCGAGCGGCGGCACCGTAACCCAGATCACCGCGCTGACAAACTATCGAGTCCACCGCATTCACGGCCTCGTGATGACCGTGTGGAGTAACTACCGCATGCGCCTTTTGCAAGCCCCTTAGGGCTCACTGCACCGCACCATAAAGCTGGAAAATGATCCGCCGGATGCCCTCATGGTTCGATCAAGCTCACCATGAGGGCAATGGGGCCCTGCCTCATCCTGAGCCCGTCGAAGGATGAGCCTGTCAAAGGATGAGAGCGAAACGCGGCTCAGGGTGAGGGTGCTGCAGCGCGCACGGGATGACGGTCATCCTCAAGGCGAACAAGTGCGAGCCTCAGGAATGATCCCGCAGCCAAACAAGTGACTTGAAAAACAAACCCCATGCACACTACCGCGTTACCCGCTCTTCAGGCGCCGCACCCGCTCGCAGCGCGAGTTGAGTAAACTGCCACCGTAATTCTGAGTTACATGATGCGGCAGGCCCGGCGCAATGACGCGAGCAAGCCGCACCACCCCGCCCCTCCACGCTCGTCAAGCAACAGCAAGCGTAGGGCGAATTAAGTAAACTGTCACCGCACTCTGTCGGCACTCTACTTTGTAGGCTGAGCGCCAGCACACATACGCGCAACTTCCACTCTCAGATTATTGATCACAGCTTCCCGCGAACTCGAGAAAGAAACTCGTGGGAATATACTTCTTCTTTCCCTGTCGGGTGGAGAGAACGATCGCCGGATGCTTGACCCAACGGCCCGATTTCCCTCCAGAAATATTGTCGATATCTGTGCAATCCACGGCGAGAAACAGTCGGTTCAATATACTCAACGGCGGCCACTAATCCATAGGGCTTCTCCGTCCTCAAAAATGATGTTCTTAGCTAGCATAAGTGACCAAGCTGCAATGAGAGGTAGGACGATCCACACGAACAGAACCAATGGAATTTCAAACTGACCGTGTGATTCCAACTTCTGCATAATTGCCGAAGAAAAAGGGGGCATTGTCGAGCCATAACCGAGGCCAACAATTGATAGCATCATAATCGACCACAGACCGGCCTTCCATTTCACATAGTGCGCGAACACCTTTCTCATATAGGGCGCCTCAATCAGCAAGATCGAGGTCAGAGTAAAGACTTGAAGGATAGCTCGATGAGTTACGGTGAGAGTTCACTTAATTCGTCCGTAAACTGGCCTATTCATCCCGCTACTTTTTGTTCGGCCAGACCGGCTTTCCCGTCACCGGATGCGGATAGTGGAAGGGCTGCATGCTCGCCTTCGGCCAACTTGGCAGCGGATCCGTCATGACCTCATCGGGCCCGTGCGGATCCTCGGGATAAAGCATACGGCTGCCGCCGATCGCGGGCTGGCTGTAGCGCCACCCGGTCTGGTAATCGGCCTGGAAGGTGAGCTGATGATTGTGAATCTTGATCTTCCAGACGCCATCTTCCTTCACATAAGTGTTTTCATAGGTGCCGGCTTCCCACCATTGCTGCGGCAACTGCTGCGGTGGATCACGCATCGTCACATGGCTGCCGGCCATCTGCAGATAGCGAAAGCGCCCAAGCGCCGTTTTGCCATCGGGCAAGACGTCGATGACATCCTGCATGATCGGATATTCCGTGAGCAGACCATCGATTGGGCCGTTGTGGCCTTTGGTGAACCCGCTGCTGAGCCGGCCGACATAGAGCCGAGCAACACTCTTTTTGCCGCGCCAGATCGCGCCCATGAACCGAAGCTCACCATCTTCCGCAAAGAGGTCAACCACCTCCTGCCACAGGCATTTGTCGAGAAAATAGCCATAGGTGAATTGCAGCCGGCGGATCGCTTCGACGTCTTCCCGCACGGCCGCGCGGCGCTCGAGGTCGATAATCCGCGCCTTGAGCGCCGCAATTTCTTCGGTCTCACTCATCTCATCTCTCCGATGAGCTGATCATTTGCGCCCCGGATTTTCAGGCACCGATGCCGCCGATTGCGAGAAGCTCGCCGAATAATCGACATCCTTGCTCTTGGGCATTGCCGCCATGATGCCTTCCATGCGCGCCTTCACGGCATCTTTCCACTCGCCATGGGTAATGATGTAAAGCTCGTTATTGAGGATCGCGCGCTTGACCATCTCACCGACTTCGGTCGGCTCCATCCACAGATCCGACACTTGACGCTGCGCGAGCTGATCCGCCGACGCTTTGAACGCCTCGCTCGCCGCACCGAATTTTTCCGGCCGGTTCCGCCCCGATTCATGAATGCGCGATTTGATCGGGCCCGGGCACAGCACCGAGACACCGATATTGTCAGCCGCCAGCTCGCCTCTGATCGATTCCATGAACGCGATCACGGCGGCTTTGGCGGTCGCATACATCGCCATTTGCGCCGGCATCGTAACGAGACCGGCAAGTGATGCAGTGGAGACGATATGCCCGCCTTCTTTATGCTTCAGAATACGCGGCAGGAAAGTCTGCACGCCATTGATGACGCCGCCCAGATTGACGCCCATGGCGAAATCCCAGTCACCATAAGATGCTTGCTTGAGCGGACCGGACGGATCGATGCCGGCATTGTTGATGACGACATGCACCTTGCCGAACTTCTTCTCGGTCTCATCGGCAGCAGCCTTCATTGCGTCGCGATCGGTGACATCGACCTTGACCGCCGCAACGCGCGCGCCCTGTTGCTTCTTCTCGAAGAAGTCGAGCGCCTCATCGATGTGATCCTGGCGGATATCGCCGATCATCGCGTTCATGCCGGCATCGACCAGCACTTGAGTGATGCCGAAGCCGATGCCGCTCGCGCCGCCGGTGATGAAGAGTGTCTTGCCCTTGAGGTCCTGCATGGAATGCTACTCCTCCCGTTTCAATCCGTTCGCCGTATATGCGTGCGATCACCCGCCGGCGGCATTGCTGCGATGATTGCTTCCGCGCGCTTGCGCACCGGCTCAGCCATCTCATGGGTCATGAGATAAAGCTCATTATTGAGGATGCCGCGCTTGACCACTTCGCCTGCCCAGAGGGGATCGCTCCACTGCGATGAAACCTCGCGTTTGCTGAGCTTCTCTTCCGCTTCCCCAAAGCCGCTCTCACCGCGATACTTCTCGGGCCGGTTTTTGCCGGATTTCATGAATGCGCGTTCTGAAGCCGCCCGGACACAATACCGAGACGCCGATATTGTCCTCGGCCAGCTCGTTGCGCGTGGCTTCCATGAAGGCGATCACCGCCGCTTTCGCCGCGCCATACATCGCCGCGCTCCCAGGCACCGGGATGAGCCCGGCCAGCGACGCGGTCGAAACGATATGCCCGCCCTCGCCATGTTTCAGAATGCGCGGTACGAAAGTCTGCACGCCATTGAGCATGCCGCCGAAATTGACGCCGAGCCCATAGTCCCAATCGGCATAGGTCGCTTGCTTGAACGGGCCATTGCAATCAACACCGGCATTGTTGATCAGCACATGCACCTTGCCGAATTTGCGCTCGGTTTCATCGGCAGCGCCCGCCATCGCATCGCGGTCGGTGATGTCGACCTTAATGCCGTGCACTTGGCGGCCCTGCTGCTTCTTCTCGAAAAAATCGAGCGCCTCGTCGAGATGATCCTGACGAATATCGCCGATCACCGCGTTCATGCCGGCGTCGAGCAGCACTTGTGTGATGCCGAAGCCAATGCCGCTTGCGCCACCCGTGATGAAAAGCGTCTTGCCCTTAAGGTCCTTCATCCCACGTCTCTCCCCGACCGTCATTTGCCCGCGAGATTTTCATTGTGGCGGCAGGCATGCAAGCCCTTTCGATGGCCGGAGCCCGCGGCATGTCTCACTCGAAATAGACGAAGCTCCTGATCTCATAGCTTTCGCGAGGGATCGCATCCGCCGGCGCCGAAGGATCGGTAAAGGCGGCATGCGGACAACGCCACGGGTCCTCTTCGATTGAGTCATAGAGCTTGAAGAGCAGAAGCTCGTCCAGCGTCATGCGCGGATAGTAATACCAGCGATGTGCCGGATCGTAGTGAAAGATCCAACCCTTGGGCAGCGCATCGACATTTGCCGGCGGCTTCATGCGCGCTTCGGCATCAGGTACCTTGTCGACTCTGACGAGCGTGTTGAACGCACCGCTTTGCGTTGCAACGCTGCGTGCATCGCAAACCGCGAGCGGGCGATCCTGCGGCGGGTGGGACAGTGCGCGCCAAAGATTTATCGCCATGAAGCGCCTGTAAGGGATGGGCTCGTCGCGCTGAAGACCCAAGATCTCGTGGGCAAGCCTATGCGCTTCTTCTACACAATAATCGACATGTACATCCGATGCCGGCGCCGTAAACCTTGCTGCCGGCTTTTGCGACATTGCGCCGGAGCCCGCCGAATACGACTGCTTTATCCGCGCCCGTAATGTCCAAGAGCAGCTGCTCGATCTCGCCGGAAATGCGCGCCGTCCACCTCCGGATCATAAAAGTCAATCATCGGTCTTGTGCCGGACGAGCTGAAAGCCCGCATGTTTCAGCGTCAAGCGCTCGGCGCTCGCGCGCGCGTTGCGCATAAACATGGATGGGGCTCGAACCTACCGGTATTGCTCTCAACGCCGTCGTCCTGCCAGCGCAGATTGAGCTTTGACTCCGGCGAGACATACTGGAACTCGGCGTTGACGCCATTGCCAAGTGCTCTCATGAGCGCCTCCGTCTTATCTCTTCTGCGCGGCCTCGCGCTCGGCACGCACTTCGGCAAACGCCCTGGCCTGGCGCTCCTTGCGCGCCTCGTAGTCAGGATCGTCCTCGGGTCTTGACACAGCCTCGGCGATCTCCTGATGCGTGCGCACAAGCCCTTCCTCACTTCCGGATAGGGCAGCACCCAGAATGTGTTGTCTTGACCGCCTTCATCACGTGCTTGGCGAGATCGACCGGATCCATTCCGCCGACAATCACCTTCGCAGCTGCTTGAAGCGCTCAGGATCGGCGCCGTAATAGCCGGTTTGGCATAGCGCGCAGGGCCGCGCCAATACGGCCTCGTGAATGTTGGAATTGATGCCTGCCGGACAGCACAGCGAAACACCAATATTCTCCTTCGGTGCGAGATCGCCCTGCAATGATTCGGCAAGACCGCGCACGGCAAACTTTGTCGTGCAATAGATTCCGCCCGTGGCCGAGCCGCGAAACGCGGCCATCGAAGAAACAATCACGACATGGCCGCCTTGCTTTCGTGCGATCATGCGCGGCACGAACGTCATCACGCCGTTGATGACGCCGCCGACATTGACATCCATCTGCCAATCCCAATCGTCATAGGTGGCGTTCTGAAATCGCTCCGAATTGCGAGACGCCGCAAGTATTGCAGAGCAGCTGAACCGGCCCGAACACGCGCTCGGCTTCGTCGGCCGCGGCCTCGTAGGCTTTACGGTCGGTGATATCGAGCTTGATCGCGTGCACCGCGGCGTTCTTGCTGCGGAAATATTCCATCGCCTCGTCGATGTGATCCTGCCGAATATCGGCAATCACCACTTTCATACCGGCTTCGGAAAACACTTTTGCCTGGCCGAGCCCCGCCCCGGATGCGCCGCCGGTGATGAATGCCACTTTGCCTTCAAGGTTTTCCATAACGCGCGCCTCCCTTGTTTCAATTCGACGCCGTTGCCCTTGAAAGCCAAGCCATCAGGTGAGCCGAGATAGGAAGCTCCGGCCCCACCGGACGTTCCACTCGGGCTGACGGGCCTCAGCGAATAATAGCCGCTCTTGATGTGATCGATGCTCACCGTCTCAGCGATGCCGGGAATCTCCAGGATGCGCCGCGTATAAGCCGCCACATTCGGATAATCGGAGATGCGCTTCCAATTACACTTGAATGCGCCGTGATAGGCGGCATCGAAACGGATCAGCGTGACGAACAGGCGGACATCCGCTTCGGTCAGCTGATCGCCGACAAGATAGCGGCGGTTCTGCAGCCGGTCCTCAAGCTCACCCAGCATCGAGAACACATCGCGGAATGCTTCCTCATAGGCTTCCTGCGTCATCGCAAAGCCGGCATCGATAAACCCCGTTGTTGAAGCGCGGATAGATCTTTGCATTCAGCTCATCGATCTCGGCGGCGCAGGCTCTGGGGATATAGGTCAATCGATCATCGCCAAGCGAGCCGAATGCCGAGTTCAGCATACGGATGATCTCGGAGGATTCGTTGTTGACGATCGTCTCGCGCTTCTTGTCCCACAAGACCGGGCACAGTTACGCGGCCGGTATAATGCGAATCCGCGCGCGTATAGATTTCATGGAGATACGTCGAGCCATAGAGCCTCTTCCGTCGCGCCAGGATAGTCGCTGAATTTCCAGCCCTCCGATGACGTCTTGGGCTCGACCACATTCGACCGAGATCACGTCGTCGAGCTTCTTTAGCTTGCGCACCATCAGCGTGCGGCAGGCCCACGGGCAATTGAGCGAGACATAAAGATGGTACCGCCCGGCTTCGGCAGGAAAACCGCCCTCACCGCTCGGCCCGGCGCTGCCATCGGCTGTCACCCAATTGCGAAAGACGGATTCGCGGCGCACGAAGCGCCCGTCTTTGCCGTCACGCGAAAGCTTGAAGCCTTCGGTCCATTTGCCTTCAACCAGCATCGCCCAGATCCTTCAAATTCCGGGTGATGAGACCACCAATCGGGAGTGGCTTCAACCGCGCCACGTCATAGCTATTTCTGCCGCGGCGGATCTCGCCGAGGCCGTTGATCGGCTTTGGTCGAGATGTTGCGGCGAGCCGTCATAGGTGATGGAACCAAGCCATTGATGATCGCGGTGAGTTCGTTGCTTCGCGTTCACATGTGCGCCGCCCGCACCGTTGACATTAACCGTAACCGAGCTTCGTCGCAGCGACGCCGGAGAAATCGGCATTGCCGGCGCCGTTGAGCGAGATGTCAGCATGTTCGAGCGTGCCGGTCGCCTTCATGTTGCCGGCACCGGAGATCGCAACGCGCTTACGCCCCGCCATTCAGACCCGTGATCTGTGACATCGCCCGCGCCGCGACAGCGCAATAGCCCGCGAGCTTCGGCACCGCGATCATGATCGTGACTGGCCTTCGGTCCTATTCGCACGCCACCAGTTCTGCTTGACTGTATGACAAGTGTCTTGTCGTGCACCTCGGTCGTGATCTGGTCGATACTGTCTGGCTTGGCTTCGACCATGACGCGATTGCGCCGGCACCCACGCGACATCGACCTTGGCGGCGCCACGCATCTCGATCGGATCGAACGCACTCAACTTGCCTCGTCTCGGTCTGAATTATCCGCCGCGGCCGCCGCGCCACTGCAAAACCATTACGCAAGCCTGCAGCGAACAATCCCTTGCGCCTCCCATGGTTCCCACCCTTGTCAGCCCGCTGCGCTGCAAGAAGTCCGCGCCTTCGCAAGCCGGTATGCGATGATCATCGCACAAGCAGCCGCGAGCCGCATCGCCGAAAGACGAAAGGGAGAAAGCCATGGCATTCGATCTTCGAGAGATTGCCCGAAAGGTGCGCGCGGCCGGGCGGGCCATGGGCCCTGAAGGCTTCGCCACAATGGCGCTCTACACGCACTTTCACGAAAAGGAGCCCTATAAGAACGTCAAGCTCGAGCGCGACCTCTCCTATGGGCCGGACGAGCGTAACCGGCTCGATGTGTTCAGCGCACCGGATGCCAAGCCGAATGACAATCGCGACGTCATCATCTTCGTTCATGGCGGCGGCTTCGTGCAAGGCGACAGGCACACGCCCGGCTCTCCGTACAATGACAATGTCCCGCTCTGGGCGATGCGCAACGGCCTGGTCGGCGTCAACATGACCTATCGGCTTGCACCCAAGCATCAATGGCCGAGCGGCATCGAAGACATCGCCGGCCGCCGTCGATTGGACGAAGAAGAACATCAAAGCGCGCGGCGGCAATCCCGAACGCATCTTCGTCTACGGCGTCTCGGCCGGCGCGATGCATGTCGGCATGTATATCTCGCACTCGCATCTTGTCGGCGGCCCGCCGATCGCCGGCGCCATTCTCAGAATCCGGCATCTACGACTTCTCGCTCGAGGCAACCGGCATCGAGGCCAATGAGCGCCAGGCCGGCTATATGGGCACGAGCGATCAAGCCAAGCTCAGCCGAGCGGCATCAATCAAAGCTCTCGTCGAGACCAAGCTGCCATGCCTTTATGTATCACGCGAATACGATCCGCCGCTTGTTCGAGGCCGCGCATTCGCCGCTGATCGAGGATTATCAGAAGAGCAAGGCCACTGGCCGAACATCGTGCGCCTGATGGGCCATAATCACTTCACCGGCACCATCTCGCTCAACACGCCCGATGATTATCTCGGCCGTCAGATCCTTGACATTTATCGAAAACGCGAAGGACTGATGAACCTCGCCGCATCACCCTCTCTCCTTGTGGGAAAGGTCGGATCAGGCGTTGTCGCGGACTTGGTGCCCGCCCTCGCGGGATGCCACAAGGTGTTTGCGCTCAAGCGATCCTGCCCCCGATCGCGAAGGTCGCCTTTCCCTCTCAGAGGGACTACAGATCGTTCGAAGCCGTGCGCGGCGCGCAGGCGCTCTGCGACGATCTCGCGGTGGCAGCGCGTGGGATCCGCCTCGAAGCACAAAAGCGCCGCCTTGCGCTTGCTCGCGATGTCTGCCGCCTTGGCGAGCTGAAACTGCGCCTCAGGCAATTCGAGCTGCTTCTCATAGATCGCATGCATCTCGGCGATGCGGCCATGGCGCGCGGCGTCGCGCCCCGCCTTCGGCGTGCCGAGCGCGCGCAGATGCACATAGTCGATGCCGTGCTCGGCAAGGCTGTTCGCCAGGATCGTCTTCGAGAATCCGGCGCGGCGCGAAGCCGCGACCGCGCGAACATCGATCAGCACCTCGACGCCTGCAGCTTTGAGCTTATCGATCACCGCCGCCTGCGTGGCCTGCTCATAGCCGATCGTTGCGAGAGAAGTATTCTTTGACATCAGCTCATTACGCTTATTGAGGATGCCACCTAAAGGCGCGGCGGAAGCCCGCCGCCTCAGCTTCGGCCGCCGTTAACGCGTAAAACTCCCCCTTTGAGGGTTCAATCTTAATCCGGTCATACTGCTGATCGAACGGCAAATGATAAATCTTGCCGTCTCTTCCAACATTACACTTTATCCGCGGATAGCGGCTGTCCATCGCCAGCTCCTCAACCACCGCAATCTTCAAAGCATCACAAGCAATTCGTGCTCGGCTCGACATAGTCGTTGACGTCACAAACACGCCTTGAACACCGTGCTTATTCA